>NZ_CP011254.1:0-2400000 GCF_001006005.1 Serratia fonticola
ATCCACAAGCGCTCACTGTGATACAGGCCTGGTTCTACGCCCTTCACCTCCTGCCGTTTCAGTAACTCGCGTTTGCCGCTGTTGAGATCCCATTCATAGGTGCTGGTTGGCGTGGTCATGGCCGAATAGCCATAGCGCAGGCGGTCACTTTCCGGGTCTGGGTTGTAGCCCAGCCAGGCCATATAGCTGGCATCATCAAACGGAATGCTGCGTTGCTCGCCCCCTTGCCAGGCAATCTGCCGCAGATGCACCAGGCCTTCGCTGCGCTCTTTCACCACCAGCCAGTCACGAAAAAGGGCAAAGCTTTCCAACTCACTGTTTTCCTGTGTAGCGATCAGGGGCCGCCATGGCTGGCTCGCGGATGCGGTCTGGTACAAACCGAAATGCGGGCTTTGATGATTGGAACGTAGATAAAACTCACCGCGATAATGGTCGAGGTAATATTCGCGCCCGGCCTGACGCGGGGCAAAAAGTTGTACCGGAGTTTGCGGCCGGTTGGCGTCGATCAGACGCACTTCGGAAGTGGTATTCCCGCTGATGGTGACAATCACGTAATCCCGCGAAGAGGAGCGACCCAGGCTCAGGTAAAATGCCCCATCGTTTTCCTGATACACCAGCTTATCGGCAGCCACCGGCGTACCAAATTGATGGCGGTAAACCTGATAGGGTGACAGCGTTTGGGGATGATTGCGCACATAGAACAAGCTGTTGCCGTCGTTGGCCCACACCATATTGCCCGAGGTGTTTTCAATCACCTCTTTGGCCCAAGCGCCGCTAGCCAGATCGCGCAGGGAAATGCGGTATTGTCTGCGCCCTTGAGTATCCTCCGCCACGGCCAGGCGGCGGTTATCTTCACTGACCGCCATTCCCCCTACGCGGTAATAATCTTGGCCCTGGGCGCGCTGATTAGCATCCAGCAACGTCTGCCAGGCGGAGCTATCCGCCACGGCCTGCCGCTGGTAGACGGCAAACTCCTTACCCGCATCAATGCTTTCCTGATAGCGGTAGCCATTGAGCTGGTAGGGAACCGAGCGATCTTCCGGGCTCATGCGGCCCAGCATCTCGTGATACAACCGATCGCGCAGCGTCTGATGTGGCTGCATCACCTGTTCGGTATAACGGTTTTCCGCCGTCAGATAAGCCAACACCTGTTTATTCTGGCGGCCATCATCGCGCAGCCAATAATAATTATCGATTCGTGTTTCGCCCTGGGCGGTTAATTTATGTGGAATAATTTGAGCTTGGGGCGGCGGCACCGCCGCCTTGGTGATAAAGCTTAATAACCCCATAAAAATCAGTAGATAAGTCACCAAAGGCCTGCGGCAGCGAGCCGATTGAACAGGTAATGTCATAACCCCTCACGATAATTTGAGCATAGCTTGCCCCTCTCCTGTTGCGCACAACAAGAGATAAAGCCTGATGGGTAAATACTTTATGGCTGGCTTACAACAGCGCCAGGTTAAAATCCACTGCCATGGTCACGGCAATCTTGCCTTGGCGTAGCATCTCCGCCGGTGGCGAAGGTAACGGCTGCGCACGCAATATCACCGCCAGCGCTTCACGATCTAACGACGCGGTAGCGGAGGGCGTTTTCAGTACGACATCGGCCACTCGCCCCTGAGCATCCACCACGAAACTCACCACCGGAGCCCCCGAACGCTGACGCCGTTTGGCATCTGCCGGATAGCGCTTCACCCGGTTGAGCATCCCTTTGACCTGACTCTCCCAGGAAAGCTTGGCCTGTGCCTGCGCGGTAGAATCGCTGTTTAACGGTGCCGCCACGCGCTGTGCCAGGTTTTGCGCCTTGGGTGCCGCCGTGCTGGCTGCTGCGGAATGCGTGACGTCTTGCTCTTTCTCCATCGGAGTTGGCGGCTTTGGCGGCGCTGTACGCTGCTGCTTATGCGCATTTTTACTGCGCTCGGCCACCACGATTTTTGCCGCTTCGGCACGTGCCAGTTCGGGCATCTCAGGCTCCCGCTGCTGCTGCACAGGCTGTGCCGCCGAACTATCCGCCTGTTGCTGCAACCCCAGCGGCAACGGCTTAGGCTGGCTTGGCGCTTCGATCTGCGTTGCCCAACTTAGCATAATCGCCGGCGGTGGCATCAGCACCGGCGGCAGCGAGGTTTGCGGCCAGTAAAACAGCAATACTAGCGCCAGATGGACGCCTAGCGCATACAGTAAACCACGCCCCCAGCGCGGCTGCGGCAGAGTTGCCGCCTGAGGGCCATAAGGCTGACTAAACATAGGGATAGTAGATTACCTAATTGCGAATGATTGCAGATCACATTTGCTAATGATAATCATTTGTAAATGTTAATGACAGATCTTTTCGCTATCCTGACGTAATCATTTTGCGGTTGGCGTGACCCACAGGTAATCCGCCATAGGCCGATCGATGGCCACGCCCTGCTCTGCCAGCATCAACACCGTAAATTTGGCACCGGGCTGCAGATCCTGGATGTGCAGTGGCACACCGACCGTTCTGGAGGCGTGATAACCGCCCACCATCAGCAGTGCCGGGGTGGGTGCAGCCAGTAAACTTTCGGCCATACGGCGATCGCGCTGCTGCTGAATGGCAAGCATGGCATGCAGCTGCACCGCATCAATTTTGCCGTCATGGGAATCACGGATGGTGGCGGCGAGCGCCTGCTGGACTTCTGGCCGCACGGAGAGCTGGCCTTTGGGGAATTCGGGCCGCTGATAAAACGCCATGATTTCGCTGCGATCGAGGTTGGCGGATAACAGAGGATAAGGTGCACGCATCACCGCCATTACCACGTCGCCATACAGTGACCACTTCCAACTGGCTTGCCAGGCGGTCAGTTCAGCTACGCGGCTATCTCGTACCGTCGGTTCGGTTTGCAGCCACTGCTTTACTTCATCCACTTTGCCTTGCTGGCTGGGTGTGATCATCTCCATCAGCACGCTGCCCTGCGGTCTTAGCTTGGGTAATTGCTCTACCAGCCACAGTTCGATCTGGTGGTGATAAGGATTGTCGTGCTTTTCACCCACGATCACCCGTGGCTGATCTGCCAGGCGCGTCAGTAACTGCTGCGGCGTCAATGTCTCGCCACTGCGCAAATCAACAATCTTGCCTAGCGTGGTGATGTCGCTTTTCGGTGAGGACACAGGCCCTTGGCTACAGGCTGTAAGCACCAGCGTTGCAAACACTATCAAAAATTTCATGACGTCTTTCCTTACACAAAAGTGGCGACATTATAGATAATAATTATCATTTGCATATAGGAATTGGCAGCACCTGGTGGCTGACAGCCGTTTTTTCGTTACCGTATTTTGAGTTACGTTGATTTCACGAAATGGAACGGGTATAACTGATAGCCATTTAGACGTCTATATGGATAGAGTGTATGCAACCTGCCGCTGAAGGTCAATTCAAACGCACCATGAAAGCCCGGCATTTGGTGATGCTGTCGCTGGGCGGCGTGATCGGTACCGGTCTGTTTTTCAACACCGGCTATATCATCTCCACGACCGGTGCTCTAGGCACCCTGCTGGCCTATTTGATTGGCGCTGTCGTGGTCTATCTGGTCATGCTGTGTCTGGGGGAACTTGCCGTCGCCATGCCGGAAACCGGCGCATTTCACGTCTATGCGGCACGCTATCTTGGCCCGGCTACCGGCTATACCGTTGCCTGGTTGTACTGGCTGACCTGGACCGTCGCGTTGGGTTCGAGCCTGACCGCCGCCGGTTTCTGTATGCAATACTGGTTTCCACAATCACCGGTCTGGTTGTGGTGCCTGATTTTCTGTCTGGCCATTTTTCTGCTCAATGTCATTACCACCCGCTTCTTCGCCGAAAGTGAATTCTGGTTCTCGCTGATCAAGGTGATCACCATTCTGGCGTTTATCGTGCTGGGTGGTGCAGCCATGTTTGGCCTGATCCCGATGAAAGACGGCACGCCAGCGCCCTTCCTGAGTAACCTGACCTCATCGGGTTGGCTGCCCAATGGAACGTTACCGATCCTGATGACCATGGTAGCGGTCAATTTCGCCTTCTCCGGCACTGAGCTGATCGGCATTGCGGCGGGCGAAACCGAAAATCCGGAAAAAGTGGTGCCCTGGGCTATCCGCACCACGGTGGTCCGCCTGATGGTATTCTTTATCGGTACGGTATTTATTCTGGCAGCGCTGATCCCTATGGAGCAGGCGGGGATCGTGAAAAGCCCGTTTGTCCTGGTCTTTGAGCGCATTGGGGTACCTTATGCCGCCGATATTTTTAACTTCGTGATCCTGACCGCCATTCTCTCGGCCGCCAACTCCGGGCTGTATGCTTCAGGGCGCATGCTGTGGTCGCTGGCCAATCAACGCACCATGCCTGCCTATTTTTCACGGGTGAATGCGCGCGGGATCCCGATGAATGCGTTGACATTCAGTATGCTCGGCGGCGTGCTGGCCCTGTTGACCAGCGTGATCGCTCCCGATACGGTATTTGTCGCACTGTCTGCCATTTCCGGCTTTGCGGTCGTTGCCGTCTGGCTGAGCATCTGTGCCGCCCACTACGTTTTTCGCCGCCGCTATCTGCTCAGCGGTCAACCGATTGAAGGGCTGAAATACCGTGCACCAGGCTATCCGCTGACGCCTATTGTCGGCTTTGCGCTGTGTTTATTGGCCTGTATCGGCCTGGCATTCGACCCAGAGCAACGCGTGGCGCTGTATTGCGGCCTGCCGTTTGTGGCGATCTGCTATCTGGCCTATTACCTGACCCGGCGTTCCGGGCAGAAAAACCTACTGAACACCGGAGAAGAACATGTCGGTTAACAACCCTCTGGCCGCCTTGCTGGCCGATAACCGCACGTTGATTTTGGACGGGGCAATGGCCACCGAACTGGAGGCCCGAGGTTGCGATCTCACCGATCCGCTGTGGTCGGCAAAAGTGCTGATTGAAAACCCGGAGCTGATTTATCAGGTGCATCTGGACTACTTCAAGGCAGGAGCACAGTGTGCCATTACCGCCAGCTATCAGGCCACGCCCCAAGGTTTTTTACGCCGAGGCCTGGATGAGCCGCAATCATTGGCACTGATCGCCCAGAGCGTCCACCTGGCACAGCAGGCGCGCGCCGATTATCTGGCCCAGCGCCCACAGCGATTACCTTTGCTGGTCGCCGGTTCAGTCGGCCCTTATGGTGCCTACCTGGCGGACGGTTCTGAATACCGTGGCGACTACCATCTACCGCAAGCAGAGATGATCGCGTTCCATCGTCCGCGCATCACAGCTCTGGCCAACGCCGGCGTAGATCTGCTGGCATGTGAAACGCTGCCTTCTTTCGCCGAACTACAGGCTCTGCTGGCGCTGCTGGAGGAATTCCCAGCACTGGGTGGGTGGTTCTCTTTCACTCTGCGCGATAGCCAGCATCTCAGCGATGGCACGCCGCTGGCCGTCGTCATGGCTGAGCTTAACGATAACCCGCAGGTGCTGGCAGTTGGCGTCAATTGTATCGCGTTGGAAAACGTCACTCCGGCGTTGCAGCAGCTTGCCGCGCTGAGCGATAAACCGTTACTGGTTTACCCTAACTCTGGCGAACATTACGACGCGGTGAGTAAAACCTGGCACAGCTGTGGTAACCACCAGCAGCATCTGATCAATCAGTTAGCCGATTGGCAGCATGCCGGTGCCCGCTTGATTGGCGGCTGTTGCCGAACCATGCCTGCCGATATTCAGGCGATTGCCGAACGCTGCCACGCATAAAAAAACCCCCTGTGGCCGAAGCCGCAGGGGGTCAATTTCACGCCATTACAGCGGTTGGGTTTGTGCTTCTACGACTGCCAATGCCACCATGTTGACGATACGGCGCACCGAGGCGATCGGCGTCAGGATATGTACCGGCTTGGACACGCCCATCAATACCGGCCCTACCGTCACCCCTTCGGAAGAGGAGACACGTAGCAGGTTGTAGCTGATCCGCGCCGCTTCCATACTTGGCATGATCAGGATGTTGGCGGAGCCTTTCAGCGGGCTGTCCGGCATCAAATCGTGGCGGATACTTTCCACCAGCGCGGCGTCACCGTGCATCTCACCGTCGATCTCCAATCCTGGTGCCATCTGATTGACCAGCTCCAGCGTTTTACGCATTTTGCTCGCCGACGGGCAGTTGGAAGAACCAAAGCTGGAGTGGGACAACAGTGCTACCTTCGGCTCAATCCCGAAGCGCCGTACCGTGTCTGCCGCCATCAGGGTGATTTCCGCCAGTTGTTCCGGCGTTGGGTCATCGTTGACGTAGGTATCGGCGATAAAGGTGTTACCGCTCGGCAGCAATAAGGCGTTCATCGCCCCTGCCACATGTACCCCTTCACGGAACCCGAATACCTTTTCCACCACGTCATAATGCTCGTGGTAGCTGCCGATGGTGCCACAGATCATGGCGTCGGCTTCCCCACGGTGCAACATGATGGCAGCAATCAGCGTTGGGTTACCGATCACCGCACGGCGAGCCTGCTCCTGGGAGACGCCACGGCGCTTCATGATCTGGTAATACTCACCCCAGTATTCATTGAAACGCGGATCGGACTCGTTATTCACCACTTCAAAGTCTTTGCCCGGCGTCAGCTGCAGGCCTAGTTTCTTCAGGCGCATTTCAATCACGCTTGGGCGGCCCACCAGGATTGGGTAAGCCAGCCCCTGCGATACCAGCTCTTGAGTGGCATGCAGTACGCGCTCTTCTTCACCCTCGGCCATTACCACGCGTTTCACTTCTTTCTTCGCCTGGGAGAAGATCGGCTTCATAAACAGGTTGGTTTTATAGACGAACTCGGTCAGCTTCTCTACGTAGGCATCAAAGTCTTCGATCGGGCGCATCGCCACGCCGGAATCCATGGCTGCCTTGGCTACCGCCGGGGCAATTTTAACAATCAGGCGTGGGTCGAACGGTTTGGGAATGATGTATTCCGGGCCAAAGGAGAGGTCCTGATCGCCATACGCTGAAGCCACCACGTCACTCTGCTCTGCCAGCGCCAGATCGGCAATGGCGTGCACGCAGGCCAGCTTCATCTCTTCGTTGATGGTGGTGGCCCCCACATCCAGCGCGCCACGGAAGATGAACGGGAAGCACAGTACGTTGTTTACCTGGTTGGGATAATCAGAACGGCCGGTACAGATGATCGCATCTGGGCGCACCGCTTTCGCCAACGGCGGCAGAATTTCCGGTTCCGGGTTAGCCAGCGCCATGATCAACGGATCTCTGGCCATGGTTTTCACCATGTCCTGCGTCAGCACGCCAGGGCCGGAGCAACCCAGGAAAATATCGGCATTGGGAATGGCATCCCCCAGCGTACGCTGGCCGTTATCCGCAATGGCATACGCCGCCTTGGTTTCTTCCATCTTGGCGTCACGGCCCTGATAGATCACGCCTTTGGAGTCGCAAACGGTGATGTTCTGCTTGCTCAGACCCAACGCGACCAGCAGGTTCAAACAGGCAATGGAGGCCGCACCGGCTCCCGATACCACCAGGCGTACGTCGGAGATGTTTTTCTTCACCACCCGCAGGCCATTGAGCACCGCAGCGGTGGTAATAATCGCCGTGCCGTGCTGATCGTCATGGAACACCGGGATCTTCATGCGCTCACGCAGCTTCTTCTCAATATAGAAGCACTCGGGCGCTTTGATATCTTCCAGGTTAATGCCGCCGAAGGTCGGTTCCAGCGCGGCGATCACGTCAATCAGCTTGTCAGGATCGAGTTCATCGACTTCGATATCGAACACGTCAATACCGGAAAACTTCTTAAACAGAACCCCTTTACCTTCCATGACCGGCTTACCGGCCAGCGCACCGATATTCCCCAACCCCAGCACCGCGGTGCCGTTGGAGATCACCGCCACCAGGTTACCCTTGGCGGTATATTTATAAGCGGCCAGCGGATCGGCGGCAATTTCCAGACAGGGAGCAGCCACGCCCGGCGAATAGGCCAAGGCCAGATCGCGCTGCGTCGCTAGAGGTTTAGTCGGCGATACCTGGATCTTCCCTGGGACCGGAAACTGATGGAAATCAAGGGCACTCTGTTTGAGCTGTTCGTCCATTATGGGTTCCTTTGCTTTCTTCTTTTATGTTGAGGTAAGGCTTTATCGCTGAACTAGTATAGTGAGAGAATCGTCACAAACTTTGAAGCGTGCCATAACCTTGGGCGAAACTTGTAAATAAAAGTTAAAAGGAAGTTAAGCGAACAGAAAAGCAGCAGTTTTAGTTGTGCCTGCGCCAGTCGTTTACCACGAAGGTTCGCAGGTGAATGTGAGTTGGAGGGGGATATGGCAAAGGGCTCAACCTGACGCAGTTAAACCCTTTTTTGCCACAGGATTACTGTGACATATTAAGAATGGTGCGGATGTTGAGGGCGCTGGTCGCGATAATATCGATCGCCCCGGTACGCAGCGCACCCAGAATAGCCAACGCTTTGGTATTCTCAGAGGCAATGGCGATCACACAAGGGATTTTCCGCAGCTCATCAATGCTCAGACCAATGACGCGATCGTTCATCACCGTATCCACATGCATCCCCTGCGCATTGAAAAAGTCATAACCGGCGATATCACCGATCACTCCCTGATTCAGACTGGCATCAATGATCTCGTGGGGAGTAAACCAGCCAAGCTTTACCATATAGCTGTTTTCGTTCATATCACCGATGCCCACCAAGGCCACATCGGCCTTGCGCGCCCGATCCAGGGTTTCCTTGATGGTGCCGTTTTGCATAAACGCCTCTTTCAGCGCCCGGTTTTCGACATATGCCGGGGCATACAGCGTCTCGCTGCTACCACCAAACTTCTTCGCCAGACGGCGGCTGATGTGATCAGCATTTATAGCGTCACCAGGGCGATGCGTTCCCCCAATGCCACAGATAAATTTACAGCTTTTTGGTGCCACGCTGCCCACATGGTCGGCAATCGCGGCCACGTTACGCCCTTGGCCAACCGCCAGCACCATATCATCTTTCAGGGTCATGGCCAGATAACCGGAAACCAATGCTGCTACCTGACGCCGCTGTTCTTCCTCATCCTGATGATCCAGCGCGATTAATGCACGGCTGAGGGAGAAACGCTCCAGCATTTGCTGCTCCAGCCGGGTACTGAATACCGGATGATAGCGGACGGTGATCTCAACAATGCCTTCTTCTTTGGCCCGCTTGAGTAAACGCCCGACCTTAATCCGCGAAATACCGAACTTTTTTGCAATCTCCTCCTGAGTGATTTCGTCCTGATAATAAGCCACGGCAATTTCAGTCAGCAGTTCGTTATCCTGGGATCCTGTTTTTTTTTCCATCCGTTACACGTTTCCCCACGGCAGATTGGTCTTTTTCAATAGAAGATGGGTTCAGCATGCCGAACCCAGCTTATCGCATTGCCCGCTAGTATAACCTGTTCAGGCGGCAACGGTATTCAAGCGTTGTTCTACCGCATCGGCCAGTTGGCATAAAAGTAGGCAACAGGATACCGCACCGGCATCCAGCACGCCGCGCGAACGTTCCCCCAACCGGCTAGCACGGCCAATCTTGGCAACCAGATCGCGGGTTGAATCACGCCCGGCAACGGCAGCCCGTTTCAACTGCTCCAGCGACTCACTGAAGCTATCGCCGCGCCGAACTGCCTGCTCATACCCTTCTATCGCAGGGATCAGAGTATCCATCAGGCACTTGTCGCCTACGCCAGCACTGCTGATGTCCTGCAGTTCAGTGAGCCCATTGCGCAACATAGCCAGAAAAACCTGTTTATCCAGCGCCGGTTTATCGCGCACACTGTCGGCCATGCCCATGAACAGGCTGCCATACAGCGGCCCCATCGAGCCACCAATCCCTTCCATCAGTGCCTCCGTTACCGCGTCGAAAGCCTTTGCCAACGTCAGATTTTGGCCCTTGATGGCCTCACCACATAAGGTGAAGCCTTTTGACATATTAATGCCGTGATCGCCGTCGCCAATCGCACCATCTATTTCACTGAGATACTCGCGATTGCTGACAATCACGCCAATCAGCGCCGTGACGATCTCATTGCCATACTGCGTCGAAATTTGTGTGGTCATGATTCACTCCACCTGGGTTAGGCCCAATGAATGAGCAGGCATATCGAGCAACGTTTTCAATTGGTCGTCGAGCTTCATCACGGTTAGCGTCACCCCCATCATTTCCAGTGAAGTAAAATAGTTACCCACGTAGCGACGGTGAACCTTGATGCCACGCTCCGTCAGCCGCTTTTCAATCTCGGCATAATAGATGTAGAGCTCCATCACCGGCGTGGCCCCCAACCCGGAAATCAACAAGGCGACTTCCTGCCCCTTGTTCAACGGCATATCATTGAGCACAAAGTCGAGCATGGTGCCAGCCATCGCGGACGCCGACTGGATCGGTGATACCTCAATCCCAGGCTCACCGTGATGACCAATCCCGATCTCCATTTGGCCATCGGCAATATGGAAGTTGGGCTTACCTACCGCCGGGATGGTGCAAGAGCTGAGCCCGACGCCGATGGAGCGGCAATTGCCAATGGCCTTTTGGGCAGCAGCGATCACTCCGTCAAGATCGTAACCCAACGCTGCGGCAGCGGCCCCGATTTTCCACATCAGAATCTCACCGGCGACGCCACGGCGCTTTTCAATTTCACTGGCGGGCGCAGAGGCAACATCATCATTTGCCACCACGGTTTTTACCGTGATACCGGCGGCACTGGCCTTCTTCATCGCCATTTTGACGTTCATATTATCGCCAGCATAGTTGCCATACAGGCAGGCGACCCCCGCCCCGCTGTCCGCAGCCTTGAACGCATCCAGAAATGCCCCCGCCGTTGGCGAAGAGAAAATCTCACCGATGGCCACAGCATCGAGCATGTTCTTGCCAACATAACCCAGAAACGCTGGCTCATGCCCCGAGCCCCCACCGGTAACAATACCCACCTTGCCTTGGATCGGTACAGCAGGGTATTTGAGGACTCGTGCATTATCGGTCGCGGTGAAATATTCCGGATGAGCCTTCAGATAGCCCTGAATGGCATCTTCCACGACGTGATCGGGATCGTTAATGATTCTGTTCATCATGGCCTCTCTTTTGCCTGAGTATCGAGTTATTGAATGGTGTAACCACCGTCAACCACCAGATTGCTGCCGGTGATCATGCTGGCCGCATCGCTCGCCAGGAACAGCGCGCTGGCGGCAATATCCTCGGGTTCGGCAAAGCGCCTTAGGGGAATTTTCTGCTTCATTTGTTCCGCTACCTCGCCTGACCATGCTTTGCGCCCCAACTCGGTCAGCACCACCGTGGGCGAAATGGCGTTTACCCGCACGTTGTGCGGCCCCCACTCCAGTGCCAGAACCTGGGTCAAACCAATCACGCCAGCCTTGCTGGCGCAGTAAGCCAGATGATTGGGCAAGGCGACGACTCCAGCCTGCGAGGCCAGGTTGATAATGCTGCCACTGCCCTGACGAATAAAATAGTGGCCCACGGCCTGACTGGTAAGGAACACCCCTTTCAGGTTCACCGCCATGGTGCTATCCCAAGCGTCTTCGGGCAGTTCTTCCGCCGGATACAGCGCGACAATCCCGGCGCTATTGACCAGCACATCCAACCGCCCGAAATGGGCATTGGCCTGCGCAACCGCCTGTTCTACCGAGGCTTTGTCGGTGACGTCCATCACGATGCCCAACGCCTGCTGCTCATCCAGCTGTTGGGCAATCTGCACCACCTGTGCAGCGCGATCCAACAGCACGACCTGCGCACCGTTTTGCAGATAGCATTTGGCAATAGCCAGACCTATTCCCGCCGCGCCGCCGGTTATCAACGCCACTTTCCCTTGCAAGGCACCCTTGCTTTGACCAGTAATCATAGAAAACTCCCTCAAACGGTTAGTTACGCCAAGCTGTGATGATTTTCTTCCACGGCGGCAGGCACGGCTTTAGGCAAGGTGACATATTTCATCAAGACGCCGCTGAACAAATACAGGCCGGTGAAAATCCAAATCACCCCGCTGCTCCCCAAGCTGCCGATAAATAACCCTACCACTGCCGGGCCAACGAAAGTGCTCAACCCCGCGCCGAGATTCAGGATCGACATGGCGGCACCTTTATTCTCCGGGGCCAACGTCGGCATAATGGCCGAAAGAGGCACGAAAGCAGCCAGGCAAGCACCGAATAGCCCGGCGGCCACGACGGTCAGCAGATAATTGGGGCCGAGGAAATAAGGCACGTAATAGAACATCAGCGTGGTGATGGCGCAGCCGACGCAACCGAACCACATAACGACGTTACGCCAGCCCAAGCCGTCGCTGATCACCCCAAAGATCAGGTTGAAGATAATGTTCACCGTCCACAGTGCCGCATACATCTGTAGCCAGTCAGTGCGGCTAAACCCGATATCCATCATGTACATCGGCATAAACACCACGAAGCCATACGCCGCAGAGGTATTGATGGTGCGGACAATGCCACCCAGGCCGATTTTCGGGTTCTCAAACGCAATGGTGATCCCCTTTAGCACATAGCTGAGAGAGGCTTTTTGCCTGTCCCCCACGTCACTATGGCCAGGGGTGCGGTTAAGCATCAGTGCTATCATCGCCCCGAGTACCACAAAGATTAATGCGCTCCATAAGGTGTGAATTTCCCCTAGGTACGGCAGCATGATGCTGGAGTAGAGCACGCCCAGCACGCTCAACCCACCGCTGTAGACAAACCAGAAAATCCCCACGGCGGAACCCAGCCTTTCCGGCGGAGCCTCATAGGCGACCCACACCAGAAAACCATAGGCAAACAGGGGATAGCCCAGCCCGCGCAGCGCATAGGTCGGTATCATCACCGACAGGTTATTACTGGGTAATCCCCACACCAGAAAACACACCGAGCCCAGCAAGAACAGCAACAACCCAGCCAGCATGACGCGGCGAGCGGTAAAGATTTCCGCCAAGACGCCGGAAAACCAGGCGGAGATTGCCGCAGCAAAACCGTAAACGCTAAACAGCAGCGCAGATTCTTGAATGGTTAAGCCTTTGCCGATCAGATAAGGTGAAAGCCAGCCTTGTTCCAGCCCTTCCCCCATCATAAAGACCAACACACCGGCATAACCGAGCATTAATTTTGGTGACAGACCAATGCGATGAATCAGTCCATTCAGCATAAAACACCCCAGCACATTGAATTGTGGAGGTGCAGGCTAGCCCGCACCCGAAGAATGATGCAGGCATTACAGATTCGGGTTGAGCACCACTTTGATTGAGCCGACGCCCCGTTTCATCATGGCGAAGCCTTCAGCAAACTGCTCCAGCGGCAACGTTTGGGTGACGACACCTTTGGTGGGCAGATCGCCATTACGGATCCCTTCAATTACCAACGGATAACAGTAAGGGCCCAGGTGCGATCCCAGCACGTCCAGCTCCTTACGATCGCTGATAATGCTCCAATCGACGGTCACCGGATCTTTAAACACCGAGAACTCGACAAAGGTGCCCAATTTGCGGATCAGCATCAGCCCCTGTTCGACAGATTGCTGTGCGCCGGTAGCTTCAATGTAGATATCGCAGCCGTAGCCTTCGGTCATGTCTTTAACGATCGCCATCACATCATCGCGCAGTGGGTTCAGCACAACGTCGGCACCAAATTCTTTCGCCAACGCTAGGCGATCGTCAGACAGATCGAGCACCACCAGCTTCGATGGTCCGGATTTTTTAATCGCCCCGATCATCCCCAAACCCAGCGTTCCGGCCCCCGCCAGCACCACCACGTCACCCAGTTTGATGTTGGCGCGCTGTACCGCATGGAAAGAACAGGCATAGGGTTCGATCAGAATGGCGTCCTCAATCGGCATATCCGCAGGGACGTGATAGTTGATGGCCTCTTTGGTGAACTTCATGTACTCAGCCATGCCGCCATTAACGTTTTTCTGGAAGCCGTACAGGTCGTGTTTCTCACACATCCAATACTGGCCACGGTTACAGAAGCGGCATTGCCAGCAGGGGACAATCTGTTCAGAGATCACCCGATCGCCCAGCTTAAATCCCTCAACGCCTTCACCATAACCCACCACGTGGCCGATAAATTCGTGGCCGGGGATCATCGGCGCTTTGATGTAAGCCGGTTGTTTTTCATCCCCCCAAAAGCTGGCGGCCCCTTCAAACGCTTTAACGTCACCGGCGCAGATGCCGCAGGCTTCAACTTTCACCAGGATCTCTTGCGGGCCAATTTTCGGTACCGCCACTTGCTCTAAGCGATAGTCCTTCGGGGCATAGGCCACCACCGCTTTCATGGTTTCAGGAATGCCTTCGGCCATGTTTGCCGCTGTTACGCAGTTCTGACACATAGTTCTATCCTCGGGTAGGGTTTATTTTTATGATCATAAGTACACACAAAGAACAAATAAACACTACATACTCTCAACATGTTTGCCCACCACCAACCTTTGAAATTGTGATCCTGCTCAAAAAGCCCTCTTTAAGTCATATAAAAGACCTTTAAGCCGATTTATTCGTGATGTTAATCACTTTTAGTGGCCATAACCCACTAACAAAAACAAAAACAAATGAACATCAATTGAACATTTGATAAATCATGGTTATGGTAATAGCCATGACGCGCCACCGGGGATCGTCAGCCTTACCCTTGACCAGCAGGAGATGTGTTATGCAGCCTATTGCGATTGGCGCCGATGATGCCGCCATTGAACTGAAGAATGTGATCGTTGCGTTTCTGCAACAGCGCGATATTCCGGTCACCGACTACTCACCGGGAAGCGATACGGCCCCTATCGGTTATCCCGATATCGCCTTTCAGGTGGCGCAGGGCATTAAGGATGGGAAACACCAACGTGGCATTTTGCTGTGTGGCACCGGTATTGGCATGAGCATTGTGGCCAACAAGGTTCCGGGGATCCGTGCGGCACAGTGCCATGACACCTATTCGGCACAGCGCGCACGTAAAAGCAACGATGCACAAATCATCACGCTTGGCGCACGCGTCATTGGCCCGGAACTGGCAAAATCGATCGTTGAAGCCTGGTTGAGCTCTGAATTTGAAGGAGGGGGATCGGCGCCTAAGGTGGCAAGGATCGGCTATTACGAGCAGGTCGTTGGCCAACGCTGAACCAACGTCGACAGAGGGTCACGGCTTGGGGGACCCAAGCGGTATTTCTGCCCCCATTGTTTCTATCCATCGCAACAATCAGAAAAAGCGTATTTCATTCACTGACTAAATGGTGCAGTGTGTTTCATAATTAATGAAAATCGTTCTTATTTATCTTTACCCTATGGATTTCAAGTTGCAGCTAGGCGGCCAGTTCGCTCATCCCCAGGAGCTTACTTTAGTAAGTGACTGGGGTGAGTGATAAATCTGTCAGGAACAGATTTAAACGCTGCTTGCAGCGGCCCCGAAGGGGCGAGGCCCACGGATGGGCTGAGTTATGCAAACGCTGCAGCTTGAAAGACGACGGGTAAGCAAGGAGCTTATAAATGAACCAGTTAGACGCACTCAAACAGCTGACCGTGGTCGTTGCCGACAGCGGTGATATCGAATCCATCCGTCAGTTCGAACCACAGGATGCCACTACCAACCCTTCGTTGATCCTCAAGGCCGCGGCGCTGCCGCAGTATAAGTCGCTGATCACCGAAGCGCTGGAGTACGCCCGCCAGCAAGGCGGCAGCAAAGAAACCCAGCTGATTAACGCCAGTGACCGACTGGCGGTGAATATCGGGGTAGAAATTCTAAAAAGCGTGCCGGGCCGTATCTCCACCGAGGTGGATGCTCGCCTATCCTTCGATCGCGGTATGTGCGTGGCCAAAGCACGCAAGCTGATCGGCATGTATCAAAACCAGGGCATCGATAAATCCCGCATTCTGATCAAGCTGGCAGCCACCTGGGAAGGGATCAAGGCGGCCGAAGAGCTGGAAAAAGAAGGCATCAACACCAACCTGACACTGCTGTTCTCCTTTGCTCAGGCCCGTGCCTGCGCCGAAGCCGGTGTCTATCTGATTTCACCGTTCGTTGGCCGTATCTACGATTGGTATCAGGCCAGACAGCCAATGACCGATTACGATGCCGAGCAGGATCCGGGCGTGAAGTCCGTCCGCACCATTTATGAATACTACAAACAGCACCGCTATCAGACCGTGATCATGGGCGCCAGCTTCCGTAAGGTTGAGCAAATCCTGGCGTTGGCGGGTTGTGACCGTTTGACCATTGCGCCAAACCTGCTGGAAGAATTGAAGCAGAGCAATCAGCCTATCGAACGTAAACTGACGCCGTCTACCGAAGGGTTTTATCAGCCTGCGCCACTGGCCGAGGCGGAGTTCCGCTGGTTGCATAACCAGGATGCCATGGCGGTTGAGAAGTTGGCCGAAGGCATTCGCCTGTTCGCCGTCGACCAGCAGAAGCTGGAAGATATGCTGATCGCACAGCTGTAAGACGATGATAGAAAAGTGAGAGCGGCAAAGCAATTGCCCCTCACCCTAACCCTCTCCCACAGGGCTGAGGAATCCCCAGAAAAATTGAGACGGGAAATAGGCTGCTTTTTACCCAAAAACGGGATGAAAAACAGCCTAAAGCAGGAGAAAAGAAGTCGTTCACAATTCTCTCACTGCCAATTTACGAACAAAATGGAACAAATTGCTCGTAAAACACTCGTTCTAATTCTCTGAAACCACTAAGAAAAAATTAGTGGGGATTCCTCAGCCCACAGGGAGAGGGAACCGATCGAGTTCGTTGATTACTCTGTGTAATACCCTATCTTTCTTCTTCCTAATCCCTTACGTGGCTCGAAAATTCGGCGATACGCATTGGATTGGGGGTCGCTCGAGTTTGCTGAGATTATCTATTTACCTGCAAAAGAGCTGGGGCTAACAGCTCCCTCTCCCTGTGGGAGAGGGTTGGGGTGAGGGAAACTACTCCATCACCCGGTGGATCTGCAAATACTGCAACAGCATGATGGTCTTACCATCCTTGAGGCGACCGTCGGCGATCATCGCGATTGCCTCACCAAAGGGCAATTCCACCACTTCAATATCTTCATCCTCAATGCCACCACCGCAGGTTTGGCGTTCATCATCCTGGTACTCGGCAATAAAGAAGTGGAGTATTTCCGTCACGCCACCCGGTGACATGTAGGCCTCAAAGATCTTTTGCACCTTCGAAACCTGAAAACCGGTTTCCTCTACCGCTTCACGGCGGGCGCACTGTTCGGGCTGATCGTCATCCAGCAGCCCGGCGCAGGCTTCCAACAACATACCTGTGGCATTGCCGTTGACGTAGGTCGGCATGCGGAACTGGTTGGTCAGCACCACGGTGCCCTTGGCGCGGTTATACAGCAAAATGGTCGCCCCGTTGCCCCGGTCATAGACCTCGCGCACCTGTTCGATGGTTCCACCATTTTTACGTTTTAACTCAAAGGTGTATTTATTCAATACGTACCAGTTGTCCGATAACAGCTGCTTTCTGATATTTTCAATTTTTGACGACATTTTCCCTTCTTCCGTTAGCCAACGCACTGCAACCTTTGGCCACTAGCAAAGCGCAGCCACGGCGGATTTGCAACAAAAAACCCCGCAGGCCTTTCGGCACTACGGGGTTTTGTATCCACCAGAGTTAGAATCCGGTAGGGACTCCGTGCATGTCCGGCAGTTTGTGTGCGATCCCTTTATGGCAATCGATACAGGTTTTGCCTTCGGTTATCGCTTTATCATGCATCTTGGCCGCCACGGTTTTCTGCGCGGTGAAATCCATATACTCGAAGTTGTGGCAGTTACGACACTCCTGCGAGTTATTGGCCTTCATACGCGCCCATTCGTTGCTGGCCATGGTCAGACGATGCTCTTCGAACTTCTGCGGCGTGTCGATAATGCCAAACACCTTGGCGTAAAGTTCTTTACTGGCCTTCAGCTTACGTAGCATCTTTGGCCCCCACTCATGCGGGACGTGGCAGTCTGGGCAGGTGGCACGTACGCCACTACGGTTGTTGTAGTGCACCGTCTCCATATACTCTTCGTAGACGTTTTCACGCATCTCGTGGCAGCTGATACAGAACTTTTCGGTGTTGGCCGCTTCCATACCGGTGTTGAAACCGCCCCAGAAAACGATCCCGGCGACAAAGCCCAACAGCAGCAAAGTCCCCAGGGCCAGCCTGCTCGGCCTGCGCCACCAGCGCCATAGACGACGGATCGGTCCGGCCTTTTTCTCGGATGTTTCGTTCTTACGTTCGGCCATAGCTCCCCCGCTTAGTGCCCAAAGCCCTGCATAGGCTTGAAATCATTGCCGATGATTGGTGCCGCATCGGTTTGTGGTACGTGGCATTGCAGACAGAAATAACGGCGTGGAGCAACTTCCCCCAGCACCTTGCCATCGCTGTCCATAAAGTGTGTCGGGCTGATACGCGGTGCGCCGGTGGTGCGATAGTGCTCCACACCGTGGCACTGCAAGCAGCGGTTAGTGTTTTTGCTAATCTGGTAGCCGTCGACGCTGTGCGGGATCATCGGCGGCTGGTTGACATAGTTTAGCGCCATCTTTTCCTGCTGCTTAGGCATTTTGATCTGCCCTTCAGCCGTGCCGGAAACCTCTGGCGATTGCTTGAGATCGACATCACTGGCGGCAAACGCGGCACTGGCAACTACCAGTGTTAACAGCGCGCCCCACAGGGAAAGCTGCTTTTTCAGGACATTGCTGGTCATTTTTTGGCTCCCGAATAATGAAATTTGCTCTTAATTTCGAATACGTTTTCTGCACAAACGTCGATACAACGTCCGCAGGCAATACAGGCATCACTGGCAACCCGTGGTGTACCTTTTTTTACTAATAACGGCTCACGCAGGATCTGCGGTTCTGGGCAAACATGAAAACAATCCATGCAGCGAGTACAGTTGTCACGCTTCTCCGCGCTGATCTGCACCACACCCTGGCTACCAATGACGCCATACAGCGCTCCCATTGGGCAAAGATGGCCACACCAGCCGTGTTCGACCACCAGCAGGTCGAACAGGAACAGCGCCACAATCAGCCAGATGCCAGCACCAAATGCGGCACCCAGCCCTTTCAGCCAAGCTAATGCCCCTTCCCCGCTGCTGCCGTGGATCAGCCCGCGCCCCATCAGGGCAACCGGATTAATCCATTCCCAGATCAGCGTGCCACTCACGGCACTACCAACCAGCACGACAAGCAAGATGCCGTAGCGCAGGGAACGAGGCAGGCTGGCAGATTGACGCAAACCTAACTTGCGCCGCAGCCAGGCAGCCAGATCGGTCACCGGGTTGACCGGGCAAACCCAGCCGCAAAACACCCGATTACCGATCAGGCCGTAGATCAGCACCACTACCGCGCCTACCCACACCAGCCAGGCTGGCCAATGCCCAGCCAACAGGCTTTGCAGCATCATCAACGGATCCGTTAATGGAACCGTCTCCGCCAATAGGCTGGCGCTGTAGTTGCCACGCAGGATCCAGATGCCCCACAGCGGCCCGGAGAGAAACATCAACAAGATCAACAGTTGGCTGCAACGGCGTAGGATCAGGAAGCGGTTGCTGCGCAACCAGCCATGGCGCAGACGGGCATCACGCCCGGCTTCAGCAACTGGATTAGCCATCATTCACCTCCCTTTACGCCGCGTGCCGGCAATGTGAGGCCTTCCGGCACCAGTGAATGCCCTGCACGCTGCTTTTCCTGCCAGCCCCAGCGATAGTGTTCACCCAATTGGCCACGCGCCAGTTCCATCGGTAACACCTTGATCGCCGCCTGCTCAAGCACACAAGCCTGCTCACACTTGCCACAACCGGTACAATCCTGGCTGTGAACCGTCGGCAGAAACATGGCGTGCTTGCCGGTACGCTCGTTGTGTTGCAGATCCAAGGTGATGGCCTTGTCGATCTGCGGGCAAACGCGGTAACACACATCGCAACGCAGCCCCTGCCAGTTCAGACAGTTTTCATGATCCAGCAACACTGCCAACCCCATCCGCGCCTGATCGATATCCGTCAGGTTCGGATCCAGCGCACCGCTCGGGCAGGCCACCACACACGGGATGTCTTCACACATCTCGCAAGGGATATCCCGCGCCACAAAGTATGGCGTTCCCGCGGCTCTCGGCGACAACAGCGTCGCCAGTTTCAGCGTCTGATACGGGCAGGCTTGCACACACTGACCACAGCGAATACAAGCGCTATCAAACGCCGCCTCGGCCAGTGCTCCCGGCGGCCGCAGGGCCAGGCCATCACGTGCCTGAGACTGCTTCTGTTGCAGCCCCAGCAGTACGCCTATCCCTGCCAACCCGGCCACGCTGCGAGCCGCATCCCGTAGGAAGCGACGCCGGGCCGGTGTTTTATCTCGTTGCTGGCTCATTCCGTTGGCCTTATACCTTCTCCAGTTTTACCGCACACTTCTTGTAGTCGGTCTCTTTCGACAGCGGATCGGTGGCATCCAGCGTCAAGTTATTGACCAACTGCGCGGCATCAAAGAATGGCATATACACCAGACCTTTCGGCGGACGGTTACGGCCACGGGTTTCGACGATGCTCACGACTTCACCACGGCGTGACAGTACCTTCACCTTGTCGCCACGGCGTAGATTGCGGCTCTTGGCGTCCAGCGGATGGATAAACAGCACCGCCTCAGGGAAGGCTCTGTGCAGCTCTGGCACCCGGCGCGTCATCGAACCAGTGTGCCAATGTTCCAGCACGCGGCCAGTGGACAACCACAGATCGTATTCCTGATCCGGGCTTTCCGCCGCAGGTTCGAACGGCAGTGCGAAGATCACCGCTTTGCCGTCTGGCTTGCCATAGAAGCGCACGCTTTCACCGGCCTTCACATAAGGATCGGTCCCTTCGCGGTAGCGCCACAGGGTTTCTTTGCCATCCACCACTGGCCAGCGTAAGCCGCGCGCCTTATGGTACATATCAAAGGCGGCCAGATCGTGACCATGGCCACGGCCAAACCCGGCATACTCTTCAAACAGCCCTTTCTGGATGTAGAAACCGAACTCGCGCGACTCGTCGTTTAACTGGTCGGCCGGGATCTCTTCCAGCTTGTACTTGTTCACTTCACCATTGACGAACAGCACGTCGTACAGGGTTTTGCCACGGTATTCCGGCTTCTGGTTTACCAGCTCCGCAGGCCAGACTTCTTCCACCTTGAAGCGTTTGGCAAATTCCACCAACTGCCACAGGTCAGACTTGGCCTCGCCCGGTGCTTTCACCTGCTGATGCCAGAACTGAGTACGGCGCTCAGCGTTGCCGTATGCCCCTTCTTTTTCTACCCACATCGCCGTAGGCAGGATCAGGTCGGCGGCCAATGCGCTCACCGTTGGGTACGGATCGGAAACCACGATAAAGTTGCGCGGATCGCGCCAGCCTGGCATGCGTTCTTCATTAATATTTGGCCCGGCCTGCATGTTGTTGTTACACATCACCCAGTAGGCATTCAGCTTGCCGTCTTTCAACGCACGGTCTTGCGCAACCGCATGCAGCCCGACTTTTTCCGGGATGGTACCCGCTGGCAGTTGCCATTTCTGTTCGGCAATCTGGCGGTGTTTCTCGTTGGTCACCACCATGTCTGCTGGCAGGCGGTGGGAGAACGTCCCCACTTCACGCGCGGTACCGCAGGCGGAAGGTTGGCCAGTCAGTGAGAATGGCCCGCAGCCTGGCTTAGAGATCTTACCGGTCAGCAAGTGCAGGTTGTAGCAGAGGTTATTGGCCCAGACGCCACGGGTATGCTGGTTGAAGCCCATCGTCCAGTAAGACACGACCTTCACATTCGGGTCGGCATACAGTTTTGCCAGCGCTTCCAGTTGGTCTTTTGGCACGCCGCTCATTTCGGCGGTCTTTTCCAGCGTGTATTCCGCCACAAAGGCCTTGTAATCTTCGAAGCTCATCGGCTCAGAAGCATCGCTGCCTGGGTTCTTCGCCGCTTTCTCCAACGGGTGGGTTGGGCGCAGACCGTAACCGATATCGGTCACCCCTTTGCGGATATTGACGTGCTGCTTGAGGAAATCCTGGTCAACCGCGTTGTTCTGAATAATGTAGTTGGCGATGTAGTTCATGATCGCCAGATCGGTCTGCGGGGTGAACACCATGCCGTTATCCGCCAGCTCGAAGCTGCGGTGTTCAAAGGTGGAAAGTACCGAGACGTTGACCTTATCGTTGCCCAGGCGGCGGTTGGTAATGCGCGACCACAGGATCGGGTGCATTTCCGCCATATTGGAGCCCCACAGCACGAAGGCGTCGGCCTGCTCGATATCATCGTAGCAGCCCATCGGTTCATCCATGCCAAAGGTGCGCATAAAGCCGACCACGGCAGAAGCCATGCAGTGGCGCGCGTTTGGATCGAGGTTGTTGGAACGCAGACCCGCTTTGAACAGTTTGGAGGCCGCATAGCCTTCCCATACCGTCCACTGGCCGGAGCCGAACATGCCTACTGCCTCAGGCCCTTTTTCTTTCAGTGCCCCTTTGAATTTTTCTTCCATGACGTCGAAGGCTTTTTCCCAAGTGATGGGAGTAAACTCACCTTCTTTGTCATACTGCCCGTTCTTCATGCGCAGCATTGGCTGTGTCAGTCGATCCTTGCCGTACATGATCTTGGGCAGGAAGTAGCCTTTGATACAGTTCAGGCCCCGGTTAACCGGAGCATCCGGATCGCCCTGCGAAGCCACAATGCGGCCATTTTGGGTACCGACCAGAACGCCACACCCGGTGCCGCAGAAACGGCAAGGTGCTTTGTCCCATTTGATTTCGTCACCGCTGCCAACCACGGCTTGGGCGACCGTTGGGATCGTCAGCCCGGCTGCAGTGGCTGCAGCCACTGCGGCGTTCGCTTTCATGAAGTCTCGACGACTGAGTTTCATGGCATTACCTCACCTTGCTCATCCTGCTGGTGATAGACCAGCGACACTGCCAACACGCCTTCCAGATTGCGTACCGACTCAATTTTTTCCAGCAACGCATCGGAGCGCGCTGCTTGCATAACGACTACCAATTTGCCCTGCTGTTGATCCTGCGCCGGAATTTCCGTATCAGGGATTGCCAGCAGCGCCGAGATCAGCGCCGGGAATTTGTCAGGCCTGGCCTGCACCATCAACCCGCTTACGTGCCATTCACTGCTCATTATTTTCACTCCGGGTTATTGCAATCGCCGAGGTCGGGCAGCCGGCAACGCAGGCACCACAACCATTGCACGCCGCCGCCTCTAGCGCCGGTTGGGCTATGCCGCCTAACCGTGGCCGAAAACGGATTGCCTGCGTTTCACAACTGTCCTGACAACTGCGACATTCTACCCCCTGCATCGCCAGGCAAACGGCCGAAAACGACGCCACTTGTTGCCAGGGTTGATGCTGTGGTGGGTAAAACAGTGGGGCTTCGCAGGCATCTGCGCATTGTCGGCAAAAGGTACATTCCGCGCGTTGGAAATCGATTTCGGGATATCCGCCACTGCCGCTGATCAATACACCGGTTTCACAGGCGTTAACGCAGGCCTGGCACCGGGTACAACCCGCAAGGAAGAGAGGGGCTTCACGCGACCACGGGGGACGGATCGCATCAGTTTGATGACGCCATTGTCCGCTGAGCAATCTGCGTCGCGACAATTCGGCCATTCGGGTTATCCTTCAAAGTTGGCAACACGCGCGCGTGTAAAAAATTATTATAGTGTGACTTTATTATTGTTTGTCTCGCACCTCGGGTAAGAGGCAAGGATAAAATAGGCTTATCGGAGGGAGTAGATAATCACCCTTTAGGGGTAAAAGTGGGTATTACTTGCGCCAGATCAATCACTGATAGCCGATATAGGGCATTTTGCCAACAGTAGGTCACTCAATCGCTATTTACTTGATTATATAGCGAAGATTTGTTTTGGCTATGGATTGGTCTTTCGCTAAAAATCGCCATGCTTTTTGCCAGCAAAAGTTATAATTTGACGGCGCATAACACTCCGGCCAATAACCAGAAGGACGCTTAATTGCTCGTAAAACGCTCAGTGACCGGCAGCCTGGCGAAGGCGCTGATAGCCATCGTGATCCTTTCCGTGCTGTCCACCGGACTGGCGCTGACCACCGTGGCCGGCAGCCTGCAAGATGCCGAAGCGATCAATATCGCGGGATCGTTGCGCATGCAGAGTTACCGGTTGGCGTATGAGCTCACTAACGGTTCCGCTGAAGTGCAGCAGCACCTGGTGCAGTATCAACAGTCGCTAACGGCTCCGGCCCTGCTTAAACTCGATCGATTTTATGTGCCTGACGATGTGCGGCAAAAATACCTGACGCTGCGCCAGGCCTGGCTGGTGCTGGAAAAACAGATCCTGGCCGGGAACCCGGAAAACTATCAGGCCAACGTGGCCAGCTATGTCAATCAGATCGACCATTTTGTCCTGGCTTTGCAGCGCTATTCCGAACAAAAGCTGACCATCGTAGCGACGATCAGCGTGATGGGCTACATCGCCATCATTGCCCTGGTGCTGTTCTGCATCCGCTTTATGCGCCGCCAAGTGGTCACCCCGCTCAAGCGCCTGGTGGACGCCAGCCTGCGTATGCAACAACGCGATTTTAATCATCCGCCGCTCGACGTTTCATTGCCAAACGAACTGGGCGTTCTGTCGCAAACCTTCACCACCATGTCTGGCGAATTGGCGAAGCTCTACCAATCACTGGAACAGAAGGTGCAGGAAAAAACCGAGCGACTACAGCAGGCCAACCGCACGCTGGAGGTGCTTTACAGCTGCTCCCAGGCGCTGAGCGTTGGGCAGTTGGATCAGCGGGCGTTTGAGAAGGTCTTGCATATCATCAAGCTGAGCGAACAATTACATTGTATCCGGCTCAATGTGGAAGACAGCCTCAGCCAATGGCAGGTCAGCAGTGGTGAACCGGTGGCGGAACTGGCCTGGCATTCGCAGGTGATTATGCAAGACAACAAACCTTTGGGTAGCCTGAGCTGGCAACATGAGCAACAACCGCCCCACCCACACCTGATGCAAAGCGTGACCAATATGCTCAGCCGCGGGGTTTACTTTAACCGCGCACAAAAGCAGCATATGCAGTTCCTACTGATGGAGGAACGCGCCACCATCGCCCGCGAGCTACATGATTCGTTAGCCCAGGCACTCACCTTCCTGCGCATCCAGCTCACCTTGCTCAAACGTACCCTGACAGGCCATTCCTCGCAGGCAGATGAGATCATTGATGATTTTGATCGGGCGCTGGCGGATGCCTACCGCCAATTGCGCGAACTGCTGGCCACCTTCCGGTTGAGTATTCAGGATGCCGATCTGAATGCCGCGTTGCAGCAGGTATTGGAACCATTAAAACTGCTGACCAGCGCGCGGATTCAGTTACACTGTCGGTTAGCCTCACAGGCGTTGAATGCCCAACAACAGGTTCATGCGCTACAGATCGTGCGTGAAGCCGTGCTTAATGCCATCAAACACGCTGATGCGCAGGAAATTGTGATCCATTGCGAAGTCTCCCCCAGCGGTGACAACGAGATCACCATTTGTGACGACGGCTGCGGCATCGACAGCCTGGATGAACCGGAAGGCCATTACGGGCTAACCATTATGAGCGAACGCGCATCGCGTCTGAACGGTACGTTACATATCAGGCGTGGCAATGCCGGGGGCACGGAGGTCTGTCTTAGCTTCCCGCCATAAGGGCTAACAGCATTGCACGGCGGCCATTCGAGCCGATCGACAATGCTAATTACTACTATATTTTAAGAGTCAGCTTTACTGCCGGCAGTACGCAGTGGCTTTACTCGCTACAGGGAGCACGTTTTATTGTGATGAAAAATTACCGAGTAATGATCGTGGACGATCACCCGTTGATGCGCCGTGGCATCAAACAGTTACTGGGGCTAGATCCTACTTTCACCGTGGTGGCAGAAGCCAGCGGCGGTGCTGAGGCGATCGCCCTGGCTGCACAGTTCACGCCAGACGTGATCCTGCTCGATCTGAACATGAAGGGACTTTCAGGGCTGGATACGCTGAAAGCACTGCGCGATGAAGGGGTGGATGCACGCATCATCGTACTGACCGTTTCCGACTCCCGCAGCGACGTCTATGCGCTGATCGATGCTGGTGCCGATGGCTACCTGCTGAAAGACAGCGAGCCAGAACAGTTGCTGGAGCATATTCGCCAGGCCGCCGAGGGCCAGAACGTGATTAGCGATGCGGTTGCGGACTACCTTTCGTCACGCAGCGAACAACACGATCCCTTTGCCGCTCTGACCGAGCGTGAACTGGATGTCTTGCAGGAAGTGGCACGCGGTATGTCAAACAAGCAGGTCGCGGCGCAGTTGCATATTTCTGAAGAGACGGTGAAAGTGCACATCCGCAATATGCTGCGCAAGCTCAACGTGCGTTCGCGCGTGGCGGCAACCGTGATGTATCTGGAAGCGAAAAGCCAGTAATGCTTCCCCGGCACGCCGGGGAACTTTCAACCAATGGCCGCCAGCAGCATCTCATGATGCTGATTAATCCAGCTTTGACTTAGCGGGCCCCAGTTTGCCAACTGGTAATAGCCATCGTTATTACGCTTCCCCTGCTGCACAAACTGCAACTCCAGGCCCAGGCCTGGCAAAGCTTTGAGTACATCCTGCAACGTACGGCGCGGCCAACCGGTCAGTTCCATCAGGCGCGGAACGTTAGGGCGTTCATTGCTGCTGATCAGCCAACACAGATAAAGACGACGAGCAAATACCGGGTTAATTTCCATGCTTAACTCCTGCTGAGGAAAACGTCCTGATTATTTCACCGTAACGCCATAAAATCGCCATAATGACGCGTTTCGTGGTGATGCAATGTGTAACTGTTGATTTCTACTACTGTTATTTACATTATCTCCTTTTTTTCTCCACGCTTTATCTGCGCTTGACGAGTAAAGTGCAGTAGCACCTTTGGGTACAATCAAATCCTGCAACTGCCCGGCCACCAGTCAGCGCCAGGCGTAAGCATAACTGATGCAGTCAAAAATAGAATAAGTCACAACGAGGTTCATGCCGCATGGCCAATTTTTTTATTGATCGCCCGATTTTTGCCTGGGTTCTGGCAATTATTCTTTGCCTGACGGGGACGTTGGCGATTTTTTCTCTGCCTGTCGAACAATATCCGAACCTCGCTCCGCCAAACGTGCGTATCAGCGCCTCCTATCCTGGGGCATCGGCACAGACGCTGGAAAATACCGTTACCCAGATTATCGAACAGAACATGACCGGCCTCGACAACATGATGTATATGTCGTCCCAGAGCACCAATACAGGCCAGGCCTCGGTTACGCTGACCTTTGATGCCGGCACCGATCCCAACGAGGCAATGCAACAAGTACAAAACAAGCTGCAGGCCGCCATCAAGCGGTTGCCACAGGCGGTACAGCAACAAGGCGTAACGGTGTCAAAATCGGGCGATACCACGCTGATGATGGTGGCCTTTGTCTCCAACGATGGCAGCATGGATAAGCAGGACATCGCGGACTACATCGTCTCCAACCTGCAAGACCCCCTCAGCCGTATTAACGGCGTAGGCAGCATGGACGTTTACGGTTCACAATACGCCATGCGTATCTGGCTGGATCCGAACAAGCTCACCAGCTACCAGCTCACCACTCAGGATGTAGTCAACGCCATCAGTTCACAGAACACTCAGGTGGCGGTGGGCCAGCTAGGCGGCTCCCCTTCCGTGGATCAGCAGGCGCTAAACGCCACCATCAATGCTCAATCCCAGCTGCAAACACCGGAGCAGTTCCGTCAGATCACGCTGCGCGTCAATCGGGACGGCTCGCTGGTCACCCTGGGTGACGTTGCCACGGTGGAATTGGGCGGGGAAAACTATAACTACCTCAGCCGTTACAACGGCCTGCAGGCCGCCGGGATGAACATCAAGCTGGCCTCCGGTGCCAACGAATTGCAAACCGACCAGTTGGTGAAAGCCAAGATCGCCGAGCTTTCACAATATTTCCCGCACGGGCTAGAAGCCAAGATTGCCTATGAGACGACGCCGTTCGTGCAGGCTTCGATCCATGACGTGGTAAAAACCCTGCTGGAAGCTATTTTGCTGGTGTTTTTAGTCATGTACCTGTTCTTGCAGAACTTTCGCGCCACGTTAATCCCCACTATCGCCGTTCCGGTGGTGCTGTTGGGCACCTTTGCCATCCTTTCGGCCTTCGGCTACAGCATTAACACCCTGACGATGTTTGCCATGGTGCTGGCGATCGGCCTACTGGTGGACGACGCCATCGTGGTGGTGGAAAACGTGGAGCGCGTGATGAGCGAGGAAGGTCTCTCACCCAGGGACGCCACCCGTAAATCCATGGGGCAGATCCAGGGTGCGCTGGTGGGGATTGCCATGGTGCTTTCAGCGGTATTTATTCCCATGGCCTTCTTCGGCGGCACCACCGGGGCCATTTATCGCCAGTTCTCGATCACTATCGTTTCCGCAATGGTGCTTTCGGTGCTGGTCGCCATGATCCTCACCCCGGCCCTGTGCGCCACTATTCTCCAGCCGATCGCCAAAGGCCATCATCACGGCAAGCGCGGTTTCTTCGGCTGGTTTAACCGCATGTTTAACCGCAACACCGAACGCTATGAACGTGGGGTAGCGCGCGTATTGCATCACAGTGTCCGCTACATGGTGATCTACCTGTTGTTGTTGGCCGGTATGGCAGTACTGTTTATCAAACTGCCAACCTCGTTCCTGCCGCAAGAAGACCGTGGTGTATTCACCGTGCAGGTGCAGTTGCCTGCAGGCTCCACACTGCAGCAAACCACCAAGGTGGTGGAAAAGGTCGAGCACTACTTCCTGACCGAAGAGAAAGCCGACGTGCTGTCGGTGTTCTCCACCATCGGTGCCGGGCCAGGCGGCAACGGCCAGAACGTCGCGCGGCTGTTCTTGCGCCTGAAGGACTGGGATCTGCGCAGTTCGGGTGCCAATAGTTCGTTTGATATCATCGAGCGTGCCACCAAGGCCTTTAGCAATATCAACGAAGCGCGCGTGATCGCCAGCAGCCCGCCAGCGATCACCGGGCTGGGGAATTCTTCGGGCTTCGATATGCAGTTGGAAGACCACGCCGGGCTGGGGCATGACAAACTGATGGAGGCTCGCAATCAATTACTGCAGCTGGCTGGGCAAAACCCTCAGCTATCGCGTGTGCGCCATAATGGCCTTGATGACAGCCCGCAATTGCAGATCGATATCGACCAACGCAAGGCACAGGCGTTGGGCGTGTCGATCGACGATATCAACAGCACCTTGTCAACCGCCTGGGGCTCCACCTACGTCAACGACTTTTTAGACCGTGGGCGAGTGAAGAAAGTGTACGTCCAGGCCGGAGCGCCCTTCCGCATGCTGCCAGAGGACATCAACAAGTGGTATGTGCGTAACAACAGCGGCGGGATGGTGCCCTTCTCCGCCTTTGCTACCTCCCATTGGGAATATGGTTCACCGCGTCTGGAACGCTACAACGGTAACTCCACGGTAGAAATCGTGGGCGAGGCTGCCCCGGGCGTCAGTACCGGTACCGCGATGGATGAAATGGAAAAACTCGTCAGCCAGCTACCGACCGGTTTCGGCCTGGAATGGACCGCAATGTCCTACCAGGAACGCCTGTCCGGTTCCCAGGCACCGGCGCTGTATGCCATCTCGCTGTTGGTGGTATTCCTGTGTCTGGCCGCCCTGTATGAAAGCTGGTCGATCCCGTTTTCGGTCATGTTGGTGGTGCCGCTGGGGGTGATCGGTGCCGTCACGGCCACCTGGCTGCGCGGGCTAGAAAACGATGTGTACTTCCAGGTGGGGCTATTGACGATTATCGGGCTCTCGGCCAAGAACGCCATCCTGATCGTGGAATTTGCCAACGAGCTGAACAATAAAGGCCAGGATTTGCTGGAGGCAACGCTGGAAGCCTCGCGCCTGCGTTTGCGCCCTATCCTGATGACCTCACTGGCGTTTATCTTCGGCGTTCTGCCAATGGCCATCAGTTCCGGTGCGGGTTCTGGCAGCCAGCATGCGGTAGGTACCGGGGTGATGGGCGGTATGATTTCCGCCACCGTTCTGGCGATTTTCTTTGTGCCGCTGTTCTTCGTATTGGTACGCCGCCGCTTCCCTGGTAAAGCGCAGCCTCACCATCACGATAGCCAATAGCAGACGTAAAAAAAGCAGCTTCGGGAAACCGAGGCTGCTTTGCTAAAGACTTAATATTGTTACCCAAGGTGCTTTAAATAAAAACAAACCCAATAGCCTTATTCAAGCTTTAAACCCTATATGGTGTTAGTTACCCAACATCTCATCAATAAAGTCTTTCCAATTTTTTAACTCTCGATCAACCATGATACTTCACAACCTCCAGTTATTGGACGCAGCGATTCTACGCCGGTTTTTTGACCAAGTGAAGCCTTTTGGGAACGATGCCAGCCAAGAAAAACCAGGATGGAACATATTTTCAGATTAATCAAAAACCTACCCCGATGTTACATTTTCTTTGGCGTCCTGGAACCTATGCATGGTAACGGATACCTACGTTAAGTTGAATTTATCCTACAAAACCAACACGACAATTTTAATGTGCCACAAACAAGATCATTCCAATACAGTTACCGGCATCATCCTGTTATTGGCACATTCCTTTGCTATGGCTTGAAATTGCACCTTAGATAGCTATCCTAACGTTTCATTAATATGACACAAGGAAGGATCTCATGAAAAAAATAACGCATAATAAAGCCACCCATGTAATTGGCGGTAATAATTTGGTGTGTGGTAACACACGCTATTTATGGATAAGAAATGACGATGGCAGTGGCAACTATATCTGCATGCAGAGAGAGGAGTGCAATATACCTGGCGATGATAAATTCGGTAACCCGCAAATCCACTTTAACAGAGTCGCCGCTTCATTCTGTGGACGATAATTAACGCCCATTAATTTATCCGGTGTCCTTTTTATAGACACCGGATGATCAACGCTCAGCCTTGCCCAAAAATGCGTGAGTGATTATTGTTTTAAAATAATCATGACGTGTCCCTATCCCTCTTTTTCCGGTTGCCTGCGCTTGAGAATACGCTGATACCATGGCTGAGGTACGGGGTGAACAATATGTCGCAGCGCTCGGGCGTAATCCATCACCAGCCCTGGTGTCCAAGCCATTGAGAGTGCCCGTCTGCGTACCTGCGCGGCAATCCACAATTCCGGCATGGTCAAAATGCGTAATGTGCCCAGCCAGCTTTTACTCTGTTTGGCAAGCACGCCATCCAATGAGGCTTCCAAGGCATAGGCAACACTACTGGAGCAGTTACGCGACGTCAGATTGTAGATTTTAGTCAGCTGATAGCCGCTCCAAAACCGTATCAGTGCCGAGCTGTTATAACGGTGAAACTGGATCTGCCGATTCGAATCGCACCAGTTGGCCGCCTCGGTAACATAGTCCGGCTGGAAGGTGCCGGGCACGTCATTTTCTCGCGTCGCCTTCAACACATTGAGAAACTCTGAAGGAGAACGATCGATATCTGCCGCTGGATACAGGCTGATATAGATGCTCGGTACCAGTTCCAATGCAGCATGCCCGGTAGAGATAACCCCTTGAGCATCCACGGCCGCGATATAGCGATTAATGACTGGCCGGGGGATTGGGGCCGCACTCGCCGTTCCTTCCGGGGTCCAGATATGGACGGTTAAAGGCTGTTTAAAATCAATGCTAGGGGCAACCACCTCGGCTGGCCGAGTCGCCGATTTCTTTCCAAAGACGTAAAATATCTCGGTAGGTACCAACAATTCAAACACCGAGGTGCCGTCCCTTAAAAGGTTGGCCCGCCTGGCTAATTGCAGGATATTGATGCCACTAACAACCATCAATGTACCCAGGAAAAACGATATGGTGGCCTTGTAGTGCACCGGATAGGGGCTAAATATGAGCATGGCGAACAGTATCTGAGCAATGCCGCTGACCAGCGCATTCTTCCAGCGCGGAAACCGCACGATCCAGGCAGAAGCGATCATAAACAAGCCAATAACGAAATAGGAGAAACCGAATATGATTGCCAGTAACAGATTACTGTAGGGTTTATTCGCCAGGATCAGCAATGCGACAACACAAAAGATCCCGCCCTTGAAATAGAGCACCGCTTTCTGTGCCCCAACCCCGCTGGAGGCGATACTCAACGTGACCAGGCTCTCCAGAAGCATCAGCGCACCAAAAACCTGTAAGGGAAAATAGAGCACGCCATCAAGGCCATCGATAAAGATACCGATCCCCATAAGCCCCCAGATAATCCCGATTACGCCCAAAAATTTGGCTTTGGAGCGCACAAAATCAACGCCGAATAATAACAGGGCAATCTGGATCACTGCTGCAACTCTCCGCAATATGCAAATAATAGGTTCATTTAACTGTCCTGGTGATACTGGCTTGCTTGCCAGTTGCCGACAATAATGCTCTGTTGTTCCTCATCCAGCAGGACGCAGCTGTTATCCACCAACGTTAACCACTCTCCCTGTGGCATCTGGATACGGAATACCAACGGGGGGCGGGGCTGAGGACTATCATTGAGGAGCCAATGGTCACGCAGCTTGCCTTGATCATGCGGGTGAACCCATTGCATGACGTCATCCATGGTGTCTAACTTATTGGGAACCTGCTGCTCAAACAAACTACCTAGCTCATCCTCCCAGTGCAAAATCCCGGTACGCGGATTGAGGCTATAAATCACCCCCTTGCCGGTTATCCGGCCGGTATCTGGGTTAAAACTGTTGGTCGAGTGCTTCAACACCCTGATAAACACGATCAACAACGCCGTCGCGGAAAGGTAGCTCAAGGCTAATAACAGAGACTCATTAAGATGTAAGCCCTTTAGAAAAAAGGGCCCATGCTGATGATTGGTATAGTAAATCACTCCCAATCCAAGAGTGATAAGCGCGAGAGACCCCCCACGATTCCCCCAGGCCACAGAAAGCATAATAGCCAGAATAATGGGGAAGCATGCCAAGGCAAAGTAGAGCGCAGCAGCGTTGTGTTGCAGCCAGAGAAGGGGGTAACCAAAGATAAACCAGATCGAAACACACAGCAGCAGCCAAAGTGCCCCACCCAGAAGGCCCGTTTGCAGATTGCGACTGGCAGGTTCCAAGCGCCGATTGACAACCCCCATAATAACGGTTGTGGCAAAGATAATGCCGGTAACATCAGCGATAAAGTTCTGCCAGAACAAGCTGAACAAAGGCTGCTGGTGGATTAGGGCATAACCCCCACCAATAATTAGCGCATCCAGCCCGCTGAAGACCAAGGTTGCAGTGATACAGACTAAAATAGTATGGAGATCGTCATTAAGCCGTGCAAAGCGTCGAACGGCCCAGGCGACCGCTACGTTGGCTGGCATGGATAGCAGAGCATCGATCAGTGATTGCAATGGTTTATGCTGCCAGCCCTCCGTCAACAACAAGCTTGCCAACGTCAAAATGACGAACAGGGTTAAATAACTGCGCCAGCGGGACAAAAGAAAGGCGGCAACCGCAACACCAGAGGGAAACCACACGATTGCGATCGGCGAGTTAGGGTCGTCAAATTTTAATGAGATCAATCCGGCGAGGTAATAGATTATCCCCCATAGCAGCAGGGTGAAAAGTTGTCGAACATACGATGGAACGTGGGGTGTCATTTTTTACTCACTGGTATGCACGCAGGCATTTTGTGAAAAATATCACGTGTTGCCGTCAAGAAAAGCCTGATTAACTATAGGATATTCTACATCAGCATGATGTGAACGTACTATTTCAAACTCATCGGAGATCTATCCAGGCATATATTTCTTTGCGGATGAATAGTGAAGGAGTAACGTTGCTACAGGATTTAGCCAAACACCGTTGAAAGGGAAAATCATGTCTTCGAGTATCACCATCGAACAGTTGAAACAACAAGGTCGCTATCCAGAAGCCACCGAACTGGCCCAACAGATGCTGCAACAGGCACCGTTGGATGGCTCGCTGCATTACCAGCTGGCGTGCCTTTACGATGTGCAGGGCTTTGAGCAGCAGGCGATCCCCTGTTATCTCGCCGCCTTGCAGCAAGACCTGCCCGCACAGCTTCGCCAGGAAGCCTGGCTGGGCCTGGGTAGCACCTATCGCGCATTAGGGGAATATCAGAAATCGCTAGCCGCTTTCGACGACGGGCTAAACGAGTTCCCGCAGGCCAAAGAGATCACGCTGTTCCGCGCCATGACGCTCTACAATCTAGGGGAAACCAAACAGGCGGTGGCGGATCTGCTGATCCTGTTGGCAGAGACCTCGGCACATACGGAAATCAGCAGCTACCAGCGTGCTATCCAGCAATATGCTGCAGATTTGGATCGTATTGGTTGAGGGGAAAATTATGGAGATCATCACCGATCCGCGTAAATGTAATATCGACTGGCAACAGTTGGGCGAATTGCTGGCCGCCGCCGGACTAGGTGAGCGTGATCAACAGGTCTTACAGAAGGTGTACCAAAATAGCCAATTCTGCTATTGGGGCTTTATTGAGGGAGAGCTGATGGCCACCGCCCATGCCATCAGTGACATGACCTCGGTAGCTTATCTGGCCGATGTCGCCATCCATCCGCGCTTTCAGGGGCAAGGTTATGGTCAGCAGTTGATGGATCGCGTCATGCAAGATCTGGCCCCGTTAGGTAAAGTGTTTATTTACTCGGTGCCGGACAAATTGGCATTTTATAAGCGATATGGCTTCCACGATCTGACTACCGGCATGGTGTATGCCGATGGGAGCGCGCTGGAAAGGTTACAAAATAGCGGGTATGTGCGTTGAACCCCAAACTGCTAAATAGCGATTCCTAATAAGCCTAGTATATGGATAGTATGTCAGAAAAAAACCATCAACCTACTTTCTTACAGCTTATATCAGCTTAAATGCCTAGCTCACATTGACGTTTAGCATTTTCTCCTTAATGAAAAACCACATCGATTTAATATAGAACCTCATTGGCGTTATATAATATGATGGAATGATTAACATAAGGAACATGAGAATGATAATCCCTAAGGCTGGGGCACCATTTTTAAGCGTGGTACCAATCGTGAATATTGTTAATATCACAGTTAAAATAACGCTCGCCCTGAAGGTTCTTTTCCCTACATCCCTTACCGAATAGATAAAATCAAGGTTGAAAATTTTAGCATTGGTTTTTGCCTGCCTGATTTCATGCCGAGTGAAACCTGACTCCAGCAGCAATCTACTCGTCGTTTTAGTTTTTCCATTAATCGACTTCATTTCTAATACAGCTTTGGTTAAGTAATGATTTTAAATAAATTACATTATAAGCTTATTTATGTAAAGTCTAATGCTAAATCTTTATGGTATGGCGGTACTGGTGAGACCTCTAAGACAAATTTAGCGTTCTGGGATCCTGAGCTAAATAACCTTACCTAATACCGTACCACTGAAGCCTGAGGCAGTACGGTTATAAACGATAACTTCCCCATCTTATCAATACACCTCATGAATGCATCCAAACCAATTTAATCACATGGCAAATACATAGCATGCTTTAGATACTGGATTTAAAATCAGATCCTATGTATTATAAGTTTTTCTGTACTTAATGTAAGGGATTTACATGGCTAATATAATTTACGGAACCATCCAGGGTGACAAGCAAGGGCTGATCTCTGCGGGATGCTCAACTCCAGATTCAATAGGCAATAAGTATCAAAAAGGACATGAAGATCAGATCTTCATTCTCGAATTGCTCAATCTTATGACCCGTGAGAGCAATGTACAACTCCATCCGTTGCAAATCAGAAAACCCATAGATAAAGCTACTCCACTCCTAGCCTTGGCAATGAACCAGAATGAACGTTTAACTTGTGAGTTTGTGTTTTACAGAATGAATGCATCTGGTGGGCTGGAAATTTTCTTTAAGATAAAACTAACTGGAGCGACGTTAACTGAAATCAGAATGTTTAGCCCTAACTCATTAACGCATAATGAGGTTCAATCTGATGAAAGTATTTCCATCAAATATGAATCTATCACTTGGGAACATGTTATGGCGGGAACAAGTGCTTATAGCATCTGGGATGATAGGGTGTATTAATCATGGGTACTGCTGCAATAGCTCATTTAAAATATGACTTAGATAGACATGCGGTGGACCTAAGGCGTATTGCTACTTTAGCCTCAGCCTATTTCATTGAAAATTACCAAATAAGAAGAGAATACCTCAGGGAAGTTGATGATTTTATCAGCGATATTAACAGACGATTCAAAAGTACATTCGATATTAATGGGCGAATGAGATTAATCATCGAGGTTCGTACTGAAAGTGAAATTACTCAACGAGAGTATCAGATACTCAGACAAGGAAGTTATACTAAGTACATCGTTACAGAAATATTTGAAGATCAAGGTGTAGTTAAATACGCAAAAATAGGTGGAGGAGTTTTTTCAGGATTAATTCAGACATATATGGGTTGGACAATTAATAAACTTGGTCAAACAATGCACTTTAGGCATATGAAATCTATAGGGGTAATATTAATAGCTAATGGGACAAATAATACATTTGAATCGATATCACCAGTGCTATTTGAAAACCAGCGAGTTGGTTGGGTTAGAAAGTTATATAGATTAGGTGCGGAATATTTAGGCGGAGATAAATATGATGGTGACTTTGCTTATGGAACAGTTGATTTTATAGCCACATTATATTCCGCCTATAGAATGCCTGTCATAACTCAGAACAAAAATAGATATGTGACTCCTTTTTTATTTGAAAAACCTGGAACGGGAAGGCTTTTCAGGTATGTAAATAAAGACTATGTCCCTAAATGGATTAATGCAAGCAATGCCATGAGAATATATCAACTTGGCTCTACTGCTCATAAATTCTCACTATTATATGGGGGTGAGGGCTACAAATATCAGGAAAATTGATTTATCTTAATTTTCAAACCGAGCTTAATTAATTTAAGCTCAGTTATTATACTATGGTTATCCTTTTTGGCATTATTATATATTTCCCATAAAATAAAGGCAGCAAAAAATGGAACTGCAAAGAGAGTTTCTTTTATATCAAAAAAAACAGTCCCAATAACATAAAGAATGGATATAGTAACTAAAGTGAAAATTGTTTTAGCTGACTCTTTCGATACTACTACTATAGAATCAACAAATGACATTTTTCTACTATCCTCTTCCCCTAATCTTTTCAGCTCTTTTTTATAAGCTAAATAGTCTTTCTTGAATTTTAACAATTCTTTATAAGAAAAACCATTGTTAGAGACTACAGTGCGTTCCTTCATTTTGTTCTCTCTCATTATCTTATTGTAATTTAAGTTAGTATAATGGAATAAAAAAATAAAATCATTAACAAAAAACCAAGTAACTTTAAATTGACAGAGTGAATCATACAACTGTGCCGTTGTACGGGTATTGAAACGCTTGATAACGTCATTGATAAGAACAAATATGAACCAGTGACAAACCTCCATGTAACCACTGTTCACCACCTTGCTGAATTAGCGATGGGGAAACGACATGATAAGGTGCCAACGGCTGTATTTCAGGAAGTTCTTATATAAAAGATGTAGCAATAAGTACTGAGTGGGGCCGTATCTCGTCGCTTTACACAGAATGCCAAAACAAAATGTGTTACTCATCTGCGGACCTGAAACTGCAGGCCTCTCCCTGTCAATGATGAGCACATCGCCGTCTGGATCTAAACCCCGTTTTCCCGCATTATCTGTGCTATCACCGTGCGGTATAAGTTAGTGATCTACTCTATGTGCCGCTCAGTACCGATTTTGACGATTAAAAGGTAGCTTTTACGCCATGACAGACAAACCGCAGCACACCTCGCTGACCATGTTCGGCATCAAAAATTGTGACACCATCAAAAAAGCACGCCGCTGGCTGGAAGAACAGGGAGTGGCTTATCAATTCCACGACTATCGCGCAGACGGGCTGGACGAGCAGCTGTTGCGTGATTTTGTCGCTCGCCTGGGCTGGGAACCATTGCTGAACACCCGTGGCACTACCTGGCGTAAACTGGATGAAGCCCAGCGCAATGCCTGCGACAATGCCGATGCCGCCATCGCCCTGATGCTGGAGCAACCGGCCATGATCAAACGCCCCTTGCTGGATGATGGTAAAGGACATGCCCTGCTAGGCTTCAGCAGCGAAAGCTATCAGCAATTTATTACCGAGGTTAACTCATGATCTGCCCTGTTATCGAACTGGCGCAACAGCTTATCAAGCGCCCTTCCCTCAGCCCGCATGACGAAGGCTGTCAGGAGCTGATGATCGCTCGCCTGAAAGCGATCGGCTTTACCGTCGAACCGATGAACTTTGGCGATACGCAAAACTTCTGGGCCTGGCGCGGCCAGGGCAGCACGCTGGCGTTTGCTGGCCACACCGATGTGGTGCCAACCGGCGACGAGAAGAATTGGGATAACCCACCGTTTGAGCCCGTCATCCGCGACGGCATGCTTTATGGTCGTGGAGCCGCCGATATGAAAGGCTCCCTGGCCGCCATGGTGGTGGCCGCAGAACGCTTCGTTGCCGCCAACCCCAACCATCAGGGCCGCCTGGCGTTTCTGATCACCTCAGACGAAGAGGCCAGCGCCACTCATGGCACCGTGAAGGTAGTGGAAGCCTTGATGGCTCGCAACGAACGCCTTGATTATTGCCTGGTCGGCGAGCCTTCAAGCACCGAGCGGGTCGGAGACGTAGTGAAAAATGGCCGCCGTGGCTCGATCACCGCCAATCTGCGTATCCATGGCGTTCAAGGGCACGTCGCCTATCCGCATCTGGCGGATAACCCGGTTCACCGGGCTATGTCTGCGCTAAACGAGCTGGTCACCATTGAGTGGGATCAGGGCAACGAATTCTTCCCGCCAACCAGCATGCAAATTGCCAACGTGCAGGCCGGTACCGGCAGCAATAACGTGATCCCTGGTGAAATGTTCGTGCAGTTCAACTTCCGCTTCAGCACCGAACTGACCGATGCCCTGATCAAGCAGCGGGTGCAGGAACTGTTGGACCGCCATAACTTGAATTACAGCATCGACTGGTGGCTGTCTGGCCAACCTTTCCTAACTTCACGCGGTGCCTTGGTAGATGCCGTGGTGAATGCGGTGGAACACTATGCAGAGCTCACCCCGCAATTGCTGACTACCGGCGGTACCTCTGATGGCCGCTTTATCGCCCAGATGGGAGCACAGGTGGTTGAGTTGGGGCCGGTCAACGCCACTATCCATAAAGTGAATGAATGCGTACATGCGGCCGATCTGCAGTTACTGAGCCGCATGTATCAGCGTATTATGGAGCAACTGGTCGCATGATCAGCGCAGAAATGCTCACCGGACGCTCGACGGAGCACCTCGCCGTGCTGAGCGGCAATCATCGGCTGCAACCCGCTGCGGTGGTGGCCTTTCAGGCCATGCAGCAGGCGGCGAAAACGGCAGGCTTTGATCTGCAACCGGCCAGCACCTTTCGCGATTTTGACCGGCAACTGGCGATCTGGAATGGCAAGTTCTGCGGAGAGCGGCCAGTATTAGATCGCAATAGCCAGCCGATGGATATCCAGCCATTGTCCGCCGCCGAACGTTGCGAAGCTATTTTGCGGTGGTCGGCCCTGCCGGGTGCCAGCCGTCATCACTGGGGCAGCGATCTGGATGTTTACGATCCGTCGCTGTTACCGGAAGGTCAAAAGTTGCAGTTGGAGCCGTGGGAATATGAAGCTGGTGGTTATTTCCATCCGCTAAATCTTTGGCTGACTGCACATATGGCCGAGTTTGGTTTCTATCGCCCGTTTACCGCCGATCAAGGTGGAGTGGCGATGGAACCCTGGCATTTAAGTTATCGCCCGTTGGCGCAGGAGGCCGAGCATTTACTGACGCCCGAGCTGCTGCTAGCGGCCTGGCGAGATAAGGACGTTGCTGGCGCATCTTGGCTCGCAAGCCATCTGCCCGCGATATTCTCGCGTTTTGTTCGCCCTGAAGGAAAGGTGTAAACATGCATTGGTTAGCTGACTACTGGTGGATAATCCTGGTGATATTGGCAGGCATTATCATTAGCGGGATCAAAGAATTACGCCGCCTGGATCATCGAAAATTCCTGGCTAACAAGCCTGAATTGCCGCCCCACCGCGATAACAACGCCAAGTGGGACGACGAGGACGACTGGCCGAAAAAGCCATAACTTCAGGGCGCACATCAGCGCCCTGCTGTTTATTTAAAGGCAATCAGATCGCCCCGTTTACCAAACATCGCCTCTTCCCAATAGCGCTGCGGCACGTAGTAATGCAAACGCTCCAGGGCAGCGTTCATCATGCCCGAACTGATTGCATGCCCGACGCCTGGCTCAATATCCAACGTCACATCTGCGCCAACAGCCTGTAGCTGAGCCTCAGCCGCTTGTGCATGCTCCGCAGCAATAACGCCGTCCGTCTCACCATGGATCAGGTGTACCACGCTGTCACCAAAACCGGCTTGCGGTAACTGGGCAAAACGGCCGCTGAAGGCTACTACCCGCCCGGCCAGTTTGGCTTCGGCTTTTAACCCTTCCAGCGCCATAATCGAACCCTGCGAAAAACCAACCAGCGCAGTGCCCGCGTAGCTCACGCCGCTGTGTTGCTGCCAGTAGCGCACGGTTTCAACAAAGGTCGGCATCACTTCGGCAATACGCTGCACGCGGTTGTCTTCGGTGATCCCCTGAACCGAGAACCATTGGCGCCCCTCACCGTTACCAAAAGCGAATGGGCCACCAATGCTGACCACCAAGGCCTGTGGGAAATCTTTGGCGAAGTAACTGCCGATCTCCCCCATCGCCACCGGGTTATCCCCTACGCCATGAAACAACAGTATCAGTTGCTCTGCCGGTGTTGCGGGGCTTTGGACAACGAAATGCGAGTGTTTCATAGGGGACTCCTCAGGTTAGAGACATCCGGGACAGACCCGGCAACTGCCCCTTACTATACGCCGCGGAGAAATCAGGAAAATCGGGTTTTATTGAACAACTCTTTCCATTTATTGCAACGACTGCGCCCACTCCTGCCAGTAACGACAATGTTGCGCATTAAGTTGTTGCAACGCCTGCCCAGCCTCTTGTCGCCAAACCCGCAGCAAGGCTTTTTGGCCACTCAGGCCATATTGGGCTGCGCACTGGGCCATGGTTTGTTGTTGCTGCAAATGCGCGCGCAATGCCGCACAGGGCAATGGGCTGGTCAACAGCAGACGTTGTAGCGCCCCCAGGCTAGCCTCCAAGGGCCGGTGGGCAAAGGCAAAACCGGCCAGCTCGCGCCAATCTTCCTCATTTAATAGCGGATCGGCATCATCGTCGAACTCCAGCAACAGGTCGCTACGTTGCCGCAACCAGCGCCAATCCCGTGCCAGGTGCTTATGCGCCGCATGGCACAGCGCCTCCCCTTGCTCGCTAATGGCCAGCAATGCCATGGCGCTATAACAGCCGCTGCTGGCCTCCGGTTTGTTGCCAATACGCACCAGGGTGAAGCCACAGGATTGCCAGAACCGCCACAGCGGCTCGGTATAGCCGAAGCTGACGGAAAGAAAATCCAACCCCTTCGAGACGCGTTTTTGCTGTTCCACCAACCGGCTGGCGATCCCTTGCTGACGTAACTCCGGCAATACAGCGATACGGGTAATGCGACGGGAACGCAGCGTAGGTGCCCACCATTGGCCGCTATGTGCCGCCAAAGATTGAGCGACCAGATTGCCACGTGGCCTTCTACGGCCAGCCCAAACCTCGTGGGCCAGTTCAACCGATAACCCGCCCTCGTCCACCAGCCACAGAGCCCCTACTACCTCATCCCCCAGCGATGCCGCACTGAAGTGCATCCCGGGCGCATCCATCAGGCGGCGTAAATCCAGCGGTGAGGTTCTATAGTGTGCGCTACAGAGCAACGCATAGAAACGCCGTAACCGTTGCGGATCGGCACACAGTTCAGCCTGTTCAATAGCACCAAAAGTGGGTGACTGCCCGGCCACGGCCCATACCGGTTCCTCGTTGAACAGCAAGGCATGATCGATAATCCGCTCCAGGGCATCGCCCGCTGCCCAACGCATCGGTTGCTGCAAGCTTAGCGGCTGCCACTGCGGCAAGGTGGCGCAGAACTTCAGTAAAAAGCCGCGCCCCGTTCCTTCGTAACCCTGCACCGTGGTTGTCAGTAATACGCGTGGGAAATAGTCCATTAGCTGTTGCAGTAAAGGACCAGGAATTGCTGCGGCCTCATCCACCAGCAGCCAACCAACCCCCTTTGCACCCTGTTCAGAACAATGCTGTAGCAAAGCATCCGGTGCCCAAAACTGGGCCCGTCCGGCGGCCCACTCGCTGGCAACGTCGGTAGCGGCGCGGCTCGGGCCGGTGATCCAACAGGTTAGCGGGCTGCTGGCCATCAACATCCCCGCCACCGTCGATTTCCCCCGGCCACGCGCAGCGGTTAATACCCAGATCCCAGACTCGGCCGCCAACAACCGGGCCAAAACGGCCTGCTGTTCATCACTCGGATTACCCTGGGGAGCTTGCCAGGCTGGCCGTGATGGTAAGGGTGCCAGGCACAACGGTTCACCTTGCCGCCAAATAGACACTTCGCTATCGGCCAGCAACTGTTGTTGCAGATGGTGGATAAAATGGGGTGTGGCGATCTGCTGTGGGCAATCGCTCCAGCGCAGGCTGTCGCTATCAGGCTGCTGCGGCCAACTTTGCCAAGGTGGAACCAGCAACAGTAACCAGCTACCGGCTTGTAATGTCCCGCAGAGCTGGGCCAGCGCTTCAACGTCCAGCCCCGCTAACGCATCAAATACCGCATGCAACCGCTCCTGCCCCAACAGGGTTTTGACCGCGCTACTCGCCAACGCATCGATTCCTGCGGGCGCGTCATTACCGACCCAAGGCCAGTCACCCGGCAGTTGTGCCGCCAGTTGCTGTGCCTGATCTCGGCACCATTGTGGTTCGCCGCTGATCACCAACAGCCGCCGAATACCCTGCTGCTGCATGCGTTGCTGCATTTTTTGTAACATGAATATTGAGGCCTGAAAGCAGAGTGCCGGGCTCTAGGCACCGGCACTGAGTAATATCAACGGGAGGCGAAGGTGTTGCAGGTGTTAGGGTCGCCGCTATCGAACCCTTGCTTGAACCAGGTATAACGCTGCTGCGAGGTGCCATGCGTAAAGCTGTCTGGCACCACTCGCCCCTGGCTTTGCTGCTGCAAACGGTCGTCACCAATCGCCTGCGCGGCATTCAGCGCGGCTTGCAGATCGCCCGCTTCCAGCATCTGCTGTTTCTCGGCGTAGTGGCCCCAAACGCCAGCAAAGCAGTCGGCCTGAAGCTCCATTTTCACCGACAGGCGGTTAACCTCTGCCTGGCTAGCCCCTTGCTGCATCTGGCGCACCTTACGCTCAATCCCCAATAGATTCTGCACGTGGTGGCCGACTTCATGCGCAACCACATAGGCCTGGGCAAAATCACCGCCCGCACCCAGCTTGGTTTTCATATCCTGGTAGAACGAGAGATCGATATAGACCGTATCATCCGCCGGGCAATAGAACGGCCCCATCACCGATTGGCCGGTGCCGCAGCCGGTACGCGTCGCGCCCCGGTACATCACCAGTTTGGGATCCTGATAGTTTTTCCCCATCTGCTTGAAGATGCCCTGCCAGTTATCTTCGGTAGAGGCCAGCACCACCGAGGTAAACTTGGCCAGTTGATCGTCTTGCGGGCTGATGCTGGCGCTTTGCTGCTGAGACTGTGGAGAAACATCTCCGCCATTCAGCAGCGGAGTCAGGTCTACCCCGTAGTAACCGGCAACCAGCACCACGACCAGAATGATCAGGCCACCTTTGCCGCCGATAGGTATCCGGGGGCCGCCACCGCCGCCGCCCAGACCTGAAGACTGCCCACGGCGATCCTCGACATTGTCACTTTCACGACGCCCTTGCCAACGCATAAATAAACTCCAGAGATGATTTTTAATAATCGTAGGAAACTTGCCCTGGTTACTATTATAAGGCGTTCGTGGCGGAGGGAATGCAGTAATTTTCTGGAAAGTGGAGAATGAGGGTATCGGTTTGGTGCTTCCTACTCTCCCCATGGTGCAGTCTCATGAGCGGACCATATGAACAAGAAGCTGCTCCAAACGGTTAGTATGCTGATAATTTAGAGAGTATTCACAACTCAGCGTCACGTAAAAAGCACTAAAGCGTTATCACTTTATCACCAACTGACGTTCAAAAGAGCCACTTGGGTCGCGAGGCGTCGCCAGTTAAAAAACGCCAGTGGGCGTTTTTACCGTCTCTTTGGTTGACCCATTTTTACGGTTGGCATCAATCTCCTGAGCCAGATGAGAGTCAAGCTCAGCAGCCCAAAGCTGCCTTTGTTAACTGTTTGATCAACAGAGTTAAGATGTCATCTTTAGCTGTCAAGACTTGGCCATCCGTGGTGCTTTTAGGGCCATATCGAAATCGAAGAGTTGGGACATGTGTCTTTCCTTGCCATCAGTATGTTACTGAAATAACACAGGCACCTTAACAATTTAGCAACATCCTAATTAGCCTACACTGGTTAAACCCGTTTCAAAAGCAAAGCGAAACAGATCAGCATCCCTCGAGATCTGAAGTTTCCGCATAGCACTGGTTTTCTGCGAACTGATCGTTTGTTTTGTTCGCTTTAACTGGCTAGCAATATCGTTTACAGACATCCCAGAGACATACAGCCTGATAACCTCAGCCTCTCGCCTTGTTAGTTTATAGTTAGTCGTACGCGAAACCATATTCCCCCCCAAGCCTTGTGCAACTGACTTGAAATGAGGTGAGATATAGGTTGCCCCCGCATAGACAGCATGTATGGCAGAGATAACATGGCCAATATCTTCAACCTTATTCAACACTGAACCCACCCCCAACTTGAGTATTTCGGCCACAATTGCCGGGTTATCTATAATAGTAAAGACAATAATTTTTAACTCTGGGTAGTTGCGCCTTAAGAAAGAAAGCATGGCCATGCCATCTCCAGCCGTACCCCCTGGCATTACATAGTCTGTTATAAGAACATCACAGTCAGTCCGATTTAATACATCAAGGATCCCTGTTGAGTTAATCGCCTTCCCGACAATACTTAGCGTACGGATTGCCGATAACTCATATGAGATACCAGAGAGTATCGCCGGGTGATCGTCAGCAATAACAATATTAATATTCATAATTCATAATTCATAATTCATCCAATCAGTAATAATTATATCCTTAGCACTCCATTAAAAAGTACTATCGCATCGTTCTATACCCGCCGTCTTTTAATCTGCAGCGTTGTTAACAGTATTTAATCACATAACTGCAATTTGAAACCCATAGGATATATATGCCAAATGTTGCTATGGCAGGTAGAGAGAAAAGAGTCCCCCGAAGAGCCGGTTCCACTCATCAATTCAAGTAGGATAAAACACACAACGTAACCTCAAAAGTGACAGAAATAATTTCCGTCGACTTTAAAATGCTCGCGTTGACGACTTTCCCACAAACTGCCAGACGTTCAGTGGAGATCCTGCGCAACTTACCGCTCAAAGTTATTCATATCATCAAGTAACCAGCGGCTTAACATCCCCGTACTTCCATAGGCTTTTAATACGGCAAGATAACTGTCAAAACGGTATGAAACTTCGTTGACACGATTATTGTTGTAATCACTTTCAGCAATCAGAACATCAAGCAGTGTCCGACGGCCAAGATGGTACCACTGGTCAAAAAATGCAGCCTTAACCTTTGCTGTTTCCTCAATCAAATTGACATAGAGATTTGCCCTTGTCAGCAAGGTATTAGCATCCTGAACTGCGGCACGTGCTTCAAACTCCAGATCCATTTGTTGTTTTTCTTTCACCTCGAGTTCAGCTTCAGCTCTCAGCAGTGCAGCCTCTCTGGCCGCAGTGGCAGAACCGCCACGGAAGACAGGCCAACTGACAGTTACCATGGTCTGCCAAGGATCTTCACGGCCAAAATCATCCTTACCTGTTGATTTCGTCACTACCCAATTTATTTGTGGTTTTTCTGCAGCACGCAGCGATTCAGCCTGAAGCTTAGACGCTTTTGCTTCTGCTTCTGCCTGCAATAAAGCGGGATGATTCTGAGCAACTGACAGCAGTTGGTTCAGCTCGATATCCGGCAGCGTAAAATTAATATTCTGGGGGATTTTGACATTATTTTTGCCAATCAGCCTACGCAGTTTTATTTCAGCATCCCTCTCCCGGGCTTGCCATGCATCTCGACCGGATTCTGCTTCCAATAATCTGGCACGCGCCTGCACCAACTCACTAGCACGTCCACTGTCCGCCGCCACTATATCCCCCAACATATCGACTAATTGTTTCATCCGTTCAGCATATTGTTGGTTGATAGCCGTTGCCCGGCTCGCCTTCTCTTTCTCCAAAATAGTAATGGCGACGTCCTGCGCCAACGTTTCTACAGTAACCATATACTTTTGAGTTGCTGCTACGCCAAGCTCTTTTCGGCTATCGATCAATTTATCAGTGCGTCCCCAATCGTAGACAGTCGTCGTCATATTCACATTAACTGACTGAGCTGCAGGATTAGTACTGCGGCCTAACGATCTTGAACGAGAATTGGCACTGACGTCAATTTGTGGCCAGCGTTGTCCTTCGGCTTCACGCACATCAGCATTTGCGGCACCAAGCTCTGCACTGTTTTGTTTCAGCGAAGGGCTATGTGCTATAGCCTGTTTTAAAGCACCAGCCAGAATAGTTTTAAAAGCACTACTGCTCATCTCACCACGCTCACGGTCTTGACGAGATACCTGCTTTTGACGTGATACATAGGCTGCGGCTTTGGAGGATGCAGCGGTCTTAATCTCTTCTTTATCTACTGCCTTTTTACTTGGAGATAAATTCTGTGCCTGCTCGGCTATTAGCCGATACTCCCCAAAAGTACCGCGAATCTCGGTATCTTTTGTTTTTTCTGAAGCTGAAGACAAACTCCATGATGAAGTCTTACCGTGGCGAGGCTCATCCTCCGCTGCAATAAGGACGATATCCTGCGTATTAGCCTGAGCAAGCAGAGTAAATGAAGATGCTATACTCGCACACAGTAAAACACGCATTGACGCATTCAACATTAAAGCACGAGGCTTTAACAAATTATTTTTAATTTTAGTTAATTTCATAATGTATTATCTCTCGCGAAATGCTTCTCTAGCTTTAAATACTGGCTTTAACAAATAATCCAAGATTGTCTTGGTTCCTGTACGGATTTCTACAGTGGCGGTCATGCCAGGAATAATCGGTAGTTTCTTACCAGAAGATTCAAGCCAACTGGTATCAGTGAGTATTTGAACCCGATAATAAATGGCATCTGGACGACCGGCTGCTAATTTTTTTTCATCTTGTAATGTATCAGGGCTTATGTGCACCACGGTTCCTTTCAGGCCGCCGTAAATACCATAGTCATAAGCGGAAACTTTAACGGTTGCCGGAAGCCCTGGGCGAAGGAAAGCCACGTCCTGCGGTTTAATCTGCCCTTCTACAATCAGTTGATCTTCCAGCGGAACAATTTCCATAATGTCCCCCCCCGGCTGGATAACACCACCAATCGTGCTGATGGTAACGTTTTTCACCGTCCCGTAAACAGGGGCATAAATAGTGGTTCGGGTAAGAACATCTTTGCGACCTACCTGCCCTTCTATCAACTGTGCAACTTCAAGTTCGGCTTTGGTCAATTCTGCATTCGCCTCACCCTGGTAGCGATTACGACGCTCGACGATCTGAATATCCAAGTCATTAGCCTGCCGCCTCATACGCAGAAGCTCTACTTCCGAGATCAAACCACGCGCAGCTAATGGCGCAGTCATGGAGATCTCTTTCAAAATAAGATCGCGACTGCGTTGCAATGCATTCAAACTGTCCTCAAGAGATTTTTTCCGTGACTCATAAGCTTTTGTTTCCTGTTCCATCATCAAAGGATACTTTTGTAATTCCTCTGGGTATTTCAGCGGCTTTTGATAAGCCTCAGCTTCCAACCGCGCCATCATGGCTTTTAACCCCATCAGCTTGGCATTCATTTCCTGGTAAGTAGAGCTTGCTCGGGTTGGATCTATTTTTAGCAAAGGCTGCCCTTTCTCAACAATATCCCCTTCGCGTACCAACATCTCTTCAATTATCCCACCTTCTAGGCTTTCTATAACTTGTTCACGGCTTTTTGAAATAATCTTCCCCTCACCTTGGGTAATTTCTTCAACTTCCGCATAATGGGCCCAAGTGATCCCTGTAGCCATAATGATACAAATAATATATAAAACAGCACGGGAGCCTGGTGCAGACTGAATAAGCAATGACTCACGTAAATCACTCATAAATGCTGCATCACCTGCTTGCAAAGGGGCAGGTTTTGGAGCACGCTTAAAGCGGCTCCGTAGTTTATTAAACATGTCTCTATTCCTTTATGTGTTTCAAAGTGAATAATTTATTTCGTTTTAGCAGAAGTTTTATCCACTGATTCACGATCGCCCGTTGCGGTCAAAGCAGCGATAATTTCATTTTTTGGCCCGTCAGCTACGATACGCCCTTCATCGACAATCAAAATCCTGTCAACCAGATTGAGTAATGAAGTCCGGTGAGTCACTAATACCAGCGTCTGGCCTTGTGTCGCGTTATTCAGTCGCGCCATAAAAACGGCTTCAGTTTGCGTATCCATAGCACTTGTAGGTTCATCCAATAACAGCATTTGTGGACGGGCCAACAGACTACGTGCCAAAGAAACTAATTGACGTTGTCCTCCAGACAGCCCTTCTCCCATTTCGCCGATAGGCAGGTTGATCCCCATAGGGTGCTTCTGCGCAATCTGATCCAATCCTGTCAGTTGCAAAACTCGCAAAAGCTCATCGGTGGAGGCTTCTGGACGACCAATCATGATATTTTCGCGCAGCGTACCGTAAAACAAGCGCGCCTCCTGGCCAACATATCCTACGGTTCCCCGCCAGTCTGCCGGGTCAATCTGTGCAACATCGATCCCCCCAATCATCATCTGCCCAGCAGTTGGTTGATAAAGGCGGGCGATCAGACGCAGTAAAGTCGATTTACCACTGCCTATTTTCCCCAGTATCGCTACCCGCTCGTTAGGTTCGATTGAAACATTTATCCCTTCTAGTACTGGTTGATTAGGTTTATCTGGCGGTGCAGGGTAAGCAAACTTGATCCCTTTAAGTTCCAATCGCCCCTGTAGTGAAGGCAATGGCAAATACTTTTTATCAATCTCGCGATCAAGTGGCATATCCATAAGGCGGTTCAAAGAAGCCATCGCCGCTTTGGCTTGCTGGAAACGCACTGCTAACCCAGCGACCTGTGTCAGCGGTGCCGTTGCACGCCCGGCCAACATCACCGTCCCGATCAAAGCCCCTTGAGAAAGAGAGCCATCACCAATCAAATAAACGCCAACTACCACAATAATGACTGTCTGCAACTGTTGCAGGAACGTCACCAGATTCAATGCCGTACTGGTAAGCTGGCGTGACTTCATAGAGGTACTGGCAGCGGCCGCACTGAACGCTTCCCAGCGACGTGTCATATGCCCTTCTCCACTAACGGCTTTGAGTGTTTCCATCCCCTCTATGGATTCCAGCAATACTCCTTGTTTGAGTGACGACTCACGCAGGTTTTCACGCATGGTTCGAGCCAATGGCCACTGAATAAGCACGCTTATGATGATGATGCAAGGTATCATCATGAGTGGGATCCACCCCAGTGGACCACCAATAACAAAGATCACACCGACAAACAGCAGAACAAACGGTAAATCTGATATAGCAGCCAAGGTAGCCGAGGTAAAAAAGTCTCGTACCGATTCAAATTCTCGCAATTGGTTGGCAAAAGCCCCGGCAGAAGGGGGTTTGTGCTCCATTCGCACACCCAATGCCTGGCGGAACAACCGAGATCCTAAAACCAGGTCGGCTTTTTTAGCCGCCATATCCAATAAACCTGCTCGGATAAAGCGAGTGACGGCTTCAAAACACATGGCAATAGCCACGCCGATAGCCAAGGACCAAAGCGTGACATAAGCCTGATTTGGTACCACGCGATCATAGACATTCATCGTAAAAAATATGCTGGCTAGCGCCAGAATGTTGACGACGACGGCGGCAAGCGCTGCACTGCGATAATAGCTGCGATAACGCCATAATGTGCTGAACAGCCAATGCCCAGCGGAATGCGGTGTTTCTTCACCGGCACGGGAATCGACCTGTGCGCTAGGTTTGACCAGAATGGCATGTTCTGCATACCAGGTTGAGAGTTCCTGCTGGTCTATCTCTACCGGTGAATCAACTCCGATTTCGGGAAAAATTATCTGAAAACGAAGCTTACCTTCTTCATCACGACGAGAAGCAAGCAGAATTGCCGCTCCACGATCTTTACGTAACAATATGATAGGCATCAGATGCGAAGAGAATTCGTGTGCCCGCCGACGAACTGTTCCCGCAGTCAGGCCCGCATTATTCAACGCACTAAGAGCCTGTGATGGAGTCAGTTGATTTCCTTTAGGTAACCCTGCGCAGAGGCTTTCAGCGCTACGGGATGAACCCTGGTATTCACACATCCACAACGTGCATTCAAGCAGCGTATCTACGACCCGTTCAGGGGGCGGAAGCGTAAGTGAATCATCGTTCTGTTTCAGGCGTTCTTTTTCTGAATGCATGTTAGTAATCCTGTGATAACTCAATCGGCACGGACTTTTGCAGCGATTTATTCAATGGCAGCAATGTCTGTAAAATGTGAGAGAGGAAATCAGGAAAATTAATCTCGTCCTCACATTTGCTATGAGGCATACTTTAAATACTCACGGCTTTTGTGTCTGTCAGGCGTGTTCGAATTTAAATGAAATAGAGTAGGACCAGTACTAAATGAATCCTCTTACCTTTTTCAGCAATTCAGGATGGGATAGGCTGTTTTGAGCCTTGATATTAACCCTACACAGCCCAATGTTAATGGCTTGAGAGATTTACCGTTTCATTTAATTACTTCATACCAGTATGAAAAAAGACATGTTAGCGTCTTAAAACTACGACCTCAGGAGCGTGCAAAAATGAATTAAAACACCAACAGTCAAGATACTACTAGGCTCAAAAAACTTGAAACTGCAACCGCATTGGCCATAGTTTCAAGTGATATACTAGTAATTAATGAAGATGTGTAACATCATCATGAGTAATTTAAAAATGACACACGCAGAGAAATTCATTATTTTATAGAGTCCACAGATTGCTGGGTACAACCTTCAGTCTTTTACTAAAATGATATCGGAAATTGAAAATTCATTGAACACCCAAGTACTCAAGCCTATGACCTTAAATTTATTGGCTATAAATATAATACGTTAAAAACTCATAAAATATCGAAAATATCTTTATTTATGTTATTATAAAATAAATTTATATCATCTACCCCAACCTTAAACAAAGCTCTTCTTTTATGATGGGATATGGTTTTTTCTGAACGTTTTACTTTTCTTGCAAAATTAACATTAGACTCTCCATCGAGCAATTTTGTAATGACTTTAACTTCCATTTTAGATAATAGTTCCCTCCTACTTCCACTTTCATCTCTCTTGCGAAACATTACATTAAAATCCATTGTTTTTTCTATTTTTTTTCCATTAAATCCGAATTTTGAACAAAGTTTTCCCACTTTATTATTCTTTGAAAAAAACATTACATCATTGTTTATGTTTTCAAAAAACAATAATGCTTTAAAATTTGACAACATATCGTCAAAGCAAACAAAAAACAAATCGGAACCTCGATAGTCATTTGTTTTGCAGAAAGAATTCAATGACAATTTAGACATTGAGTGATTAGGTAAACCACTTAAAAATTCAGTCAAACCCAAATAAAAGTAACTATTATCTGTTACGACAAAACACTCCCTCTCCATACTCTCTCCATGAAATTAATTTTCAAACCATATACCCCCTCTATTCCTTATTACGGAAAATATGGACATCTGTTGTATTTCAACAGATAAGGGTAGTATTTTACACAACTAATAGTGAATGCTTAGCCGCTATGAGTTGGCTGCGGCGTCAAACGTCACATTAGTTTTTTTCTCACCCAATACTCAATGGTAGGAACGTATAAATCGGTCAGCGACCGATTTACCCCCCCCCTCTCTCTGTAACTCAAGCCATTAAATATCTATCATTTACAAGCTAAAACAACGGTTCGTGAAACTGCATGTTTTTGTTCACGGGTATACGTTAACTCTCGCTCAGCTTCGGCCCGCGTAACAGAGACAGGCGCTGACTCTCCACTATCGGAGACTTTTATAAAGTAAGTTTTCCCAGCTTCCAGCTTAACTCGATAAAGCTCTTCAGTTTTACCGCGGTATAATGGCGCATCATTTTGGTATGCGCCCAATGTATTCTCACCCGGGGCAAGGCAGAATGTGGAAAAGCCACCTGGTAATAATGAAGTATGATAATGCCCATTAATATATACATTGGCACCCGGTAACTTCTGCTCCCCGGAGCCGACTCGATAATAAACGACGCGAGCTCTATCTGGCAGGCTTACTGGTAACGCGTGATACTGTTCACCGAAGACCATTAGTTTAGGCATCTGCTGTAGTGTCTGACCAAAAACCTTTGGGACCAGCAGCAGTGATAATAAAACCGTCAAAACGACTTTGATGTTCTTACAATACATTTTTAAAAACTCCTTGATGTGTCTAGCTATGCTTACAAACTTTGCAAGGTGTATAAGCAATTAATTAGTCATATTGAAAGGGGCTGACGTGCAGCCCCATAAAGTATCTTTAAGAAAACTGAACGGTAACTCCTTGTTGTACCAGGAGTTCTGCTTCCAGCCCAGTGTGGTGGTAAACATCGTAAGAGATACCCGCCGAGATCACTTCCCCGAGGTTTTCCCAATCCCCCACATCCATGCCGTTAGGCAGCAGATCGCTCAGCATTACCACATCACCCGCATCACCCTTAACAGCCAGCTGTACGCTTTCATCGTTGATAAATGCGCCACGGAAGCCCTGATCCAGCACGTCGCCCAGAGAGATCTTCAGCGTGTTATTGCCAGAACCCGTGATGTCGATAACTTCCACAGAACTCAAACGCCCAGCCCAGGCAGACAAATCCAACACCTGATCCGCCCCGGTTAATTTCAGTGTATCAATGCCGCCGTTACCTTCGATCAGCTTGACGTTGTTGAGTACATTGACATCGTCTACCGTGAAGATGTTATCGCGGTTATTTCCGTAGACTTCGGACACATCCCCCGTTACTCCCATATTCACACCGGGAGCTGCACCGCTAGTATTAACAAAACCCGACACGTTACCGGACAGATCGACCAAAGCTACGCTGGCTGTACCCACTGCCCCGACTTCCAGCACCATTGACCCGGCGGCAATATCCTGTGCAGTGAGGGTATGCTCAAAACGCTGGGCCCCCCCATCGGCAATCACGGTAATACGCTCACCAACCGCAACGTTGGTTGGGTCAAACTCAACCAGCAGATTAGTCCCGTCAAGACTGACTGCAACAGGTGCTCGCGGCGCAGAGGTGTCAAGAGCAACAAACTGCGACATCACGTGGCCAGCATTACCTGACTGATCCATCACGCGGGTCTGGATCGTCCAGTTAGCAGCATGCTCGTTCAAGTCCTGAGCTGCCCATTGCGCCCCTTCTACCAAGGCATCAAACCAGGTGCGGCCGCCGTCAGTAGAGACCTGCAAAGTTTGCCCTGCGACCAGTTCTGCACTCAACGTACCGTGCATCAGACGCCCGGCATCGCCGTTGTCGGTAACAAAGTCATTGCCGTCAAAACCGGAGTCCTTGCCCATCTGCGAGAGGCGGGCAACCTGAGTCGGACCATTGCCGGTATAAACGATCAGTTCAAACGGATCGGAAGCCGTACTACTGTTGCCTACGACATTCACAACAACTGCGGTGAAACTGTATTCGCCATCCTGCAGATCGCTTCCTGGAGTAACACTCCAGAGTCCCTGATCGTTCGCTTGAGTACGACCAATTTCGACACCTCGGTCATAAATAATCACCGTGACATCAGGCTCGCTGCGGCCTGAAATTACAGGGCGACGATCATCGGTTACATCACCGGAGGTTAGCTCCCCCGTCACTGGACCGACATTGTCCATCACGGATTCAATAACCGGTGTTTCCGGCTGTTGAACGACAATCGTGATTGACCATGCATCCGAGGCGTCAGACTGGTTACCCACCGCGTCGGTCGCGCGGGTGGTAAAGCTGTGCTCACCTTCCGCCAGTTCACTGTCCGGCGTGAACTCCCAGTTGCCATCAGGACCCGCAGTGACTTCACCGATTTTCTGGCCGTGATCGTAAATCTCAACCTTCGCGCCCGCTTCAGCCTGACCTTTCAGAACCGGCCTGGTGTCATCGGTCACATCACCTGGTTGCAGTTCCCCGGTTTTGTCGCCCACGTTGTCATAGATGCTACCAATGGTCGGTGCATCCGGAGGCGTGGTGTCCACAATCACTACCCACGGGTCGGACGGTTTCGACTGGTTACCCGCCGGGTCTGCGATGATCACCGCGATCTCGTGCTCACCTTCGCTCAGTTCGGTATCCGGCGTAAACTCCCACTCGCCATCTTTATTAACGGTGGTTTCACCGATCTTGTTGCCGTTATCGAGCACAATAATGGTGTCACCCGGCTCACCCTTGCCGCTCAGGGTCGGTGTGGTGTCATCAGTGCTCCCGCCGCTGAGGATCGGCCCCTGTATTGGCCCCTGGTCATCGTAGATTTCGCTGATACCCGGACCATTGCCGTCAATACCTGGCTGGTCTGGTGGAGTAATGTCGATCACCAGTTCCCACGGTTGGGACAGCTCGGAAACGTTGCCTGCCGCGTCGGTCGCACGGGTAGTAAAGCTGTGATCCCCTTCCGCCAGTTCACTGCCCGGCGTGAATTCCCAGTCACCCTCAGCATTGGCTGTGGTTTCACCGATTTTCTGGCCGTGGTCGTAGATCTCAATCTTCGCGCCCGCCTCTGCCTGGCCTTTCAGAGTCGGTGTGGTGTCGTCAGTCACGTCACCCGGTTGCAGTTCCCCGGTTTTGTCGCCCACGTTGTCATAGATGCTGCCAATGGTCGGCGCATCCGGTGGCGTGGTGTCCACAATCACTACCCACGGATCGGACGGCTTCGACTGGTTACCCGCCGGGTCTGCGATGATCACCGCGATCTCGTGCTCACCTTCGCTCAGTTCGGTATCCGGCGTAAATTCCCACTCGCCATCTTTATTAACGGTGGTTTCACCGATCTTGTTGCCGTTATCGAGCACAATAATGGTGTCACCCGGCTCACCCTTGCCGCTCAGGGTCGGTTTGGTGTCATCAGTGCTCCCGCCGCTGAGGATCGGCCCCTGTATTGTCCCCTGGTCGTCGTAGATTTCGCTGATACCTGGGCCATTGCCGTCTGTACCCGGCTGGTCCGGTGGCGTAATGTCGATCACCAGTTCCCACGGTTGGGACAGCTCGGAAGCGTTACCTGCCGCGTCGGTCGCACGTACGGTAAAGCTGTGCTCCCCTTCCGCCAGTTCACTGTCCGGCGTGAATGCCCAGTTGCCATCAGGGCCCGTGGTGACTTCACCGATTTTCTGGCCGCGGTCGTAGATCTCAACCTTCGCGCCCGCTTCAGCCTGGCCTTTCAGGGTCGGTGTGGTGTCGTCAGTCACGTCACCCGGTTGCAGTTCCCCGGTTTTGTCGCCCACGTTGTCATAGATGCTGCCAATGGTCGGCGCATCCGGTGGCGTGGTGTCCACAATCACTACCCACGGATCGGACGGCTTCGACTGGTTACCCGCCGGGTCTGCGATGATCACTGCGATCTCGTGCTCACCTTCGCTCAGTTCGGTATCCGGCGTAAATTCCCACTCGCCATCTTTATTAACGGTGGTTTCACCGATCTTGTTGCCGTTATCGAGCACAATAATGGTGTCACCCGGCTCACCCTTGCCGCTCAGGGTCGGTTTGGTGTCATCAGTGCTCCCGCCGCTGAGGATCGGCCCCTGTATTGTCCCCTGGTCGTCGTAGATTTCGCTGATACCTGGGCCATTGCCGTCTGTACCCGGCTGGTCCGGTGGCGTAATGTCGATCACCAGTTCCCACGGGTGGGACAGCTCGGAAGCGTTACCTGCCGCGTCGGTCGCACGTACGGTAAAGCTGTGCTCCCCTTCCGCCAGTTCACTGTCCGGCGTGAATGCCCAGTTGCCATCAGGGCCCGTGGTGACTTCACCGATTTTCTGGCCGCGGTCGTAGATCTCAACCTTCGCGCCCGCTTCAGCCTGGCCTTTCAGAGTCGGTGTGGTGTCGTCAGTCACGTCACCCGGTTGCAGTTCCCCGGTTTTGTCGCCCACGTTGTCATAGATGCTGCCAATGGTCGGCGCATCCGGTGGCGTGGTGTCCACAATCACTACCCACGGATCGGACGGCTTCGACTGGTTACCCGCCGGGTCTGCGATGATCACCGCGATCTCGTGCTCACCTTCGCTCAGTTCGGTATCCGGCGTAAATTCCCACTCGCCATCTTTATTAACGGTGGTTTCACCGATCTTGTTGCCGTTATCGAGCACAATAATGGTGTCACCCGGCTCACCCTTGCCGCTCAGGGTCGGTTTGGTGTCATCTGTGCTCCCGCCGCTGAGGATCGGCCCCTGTATTGTCCCCTGGTCGTCGTAGATTTCGCTGATACCTGGGCCATTGCCGTCTGTACCCGGCTGGTCCGGTGGCGTAATGTCAATCTCCAGTTCCCACGGTTGGGACAGCTCGGAAGCGTTACCTGCCGCGTCGGTCGCACGTACGGTAAAGCTGTGCTCCCCTTCCGCCAGTTCACTGTCCGGCGTGAATGCCCAGTTGCCATCAGGGCCCGCGGTGACTTCACCGATTTTCTGGCCGCGGTCGTAGATCTCAACCTTCGCGCCCGCTTCAGCCTGGCCTTTCAAGGTCGGTGTGGTGTCGTCAGTCACGTCACCCGGTTGTAGTTCCCCGGTTTGGCTGCCCACGTTGTCATAGATGCTGCCAATGGTCGGTGCATCTGGCGGTGTGGTATCCACAATCACTAACCATGGAGAACTGGCTTCACTATAGTTGCCTGCCTGGTTTAGCGTTACAAAGGTCAGGTCATGCTTGCCATCAACCAGCGGAGGATTAGGGATGAAACTCCAATCTCCAGACTCATTCACTTGTACTCGACCGATTTCCTGGCCATTGTCGTAAATAATCACCGTAGAGTCCGGTTCAGCTGTACCGGAAATGATCGGAGTAGCATCGTCAGTTACATCACCTGATGCGAGACTATGCACGATATCGCCATAATCGTCGTAGACCGAGTCGACAATAGGTGCATCAGGCTGACCGAGTACGATATTGATGCTCCAAGGTAGCGATACCTCAGAGACGTTACCTGTAAGATCGGTTGCCGTTACGGTAAGTGTGTGTGAACCAATATCCATAGGCTCTGCCGGCACGAAACTCCAGTTCCCTACCCCATCAGTTTCGACCACACCAATCTTGTTACCATTGTCGTAAATGATGACTTTGCTGCCTGCTTCTGCGCGCCCCTTTAGCGTTGGTGTATTATCATCCGTGGCGGCACCATTGAGCACCGGTCCGGTTACTGCACCAACATTATCAACAACCTCGATAATCTGAGGTTGAGCCGGTGGCAGAGTATCGATGGTGAAAATGAACTTGGCGGAAGACAGGCCGGTGTTACCGGAATAATCGATACCCACAGCCCTGAATTCGTACTGGCCATCCAGGAGTGGTGAGAATGGTGTAAATTCCCAAAGACCAGACGATGACGAATAGACCGCACCAACCAGTGCATTACCGCTGTAAATGGCGATCAAACAGTTGGGTTCACCTTTCCCCGTCAGGGTCGGCGTATTATCGTTGGTATAGCCGTTTTTGCTGATCGCTACATGAGTGCCAGTGTTATCGGCAGCCACGCTGGAAATTTCAGAACGTAAAGGAGCCACCGTATCGATGAACAACATGCTGTTAGCGGAGTATTGATTGGTTGCGGGATCACAGACAGAGAAAATATGCCCGCCTTCTTGCAACGGTACGGAAGGGATAAACGACCAGTTACCGTTCATATCAACATCAGTAAAACCAATCAGCTCACCGTCTTGGCGTACTTCCAATTGCGCACCAGGTTGCCCCATACCTTCGAACTTTGGCGTTTTATCGTCGATAGTGATGTTAGTATCGTTACCAGCAAAAGCTCCCTGCTTGCCGCCAACCTGATCATAGATCGTGGTGATTGAGGGCTTTGCAACGAGTGCCATATCTTCCAGTTGGTTTGCAGTAGACTGTGGCAACGTATCGGCAACGGTTGCACCGTTCATTAGCTCAGGAGAAACATTGCTGGTCGGGTTCAACGATTCAGCCAGTGTTTCGAGCGTTTGCAAGCTGGCTGCACGCTGGATCACCTTCAGAGGAACCGCTTCTGCCTGTTCCTGTTGTGTGCCAAGATAAACGCTAGTTAGGGCTACCGGCCCTTGAGCTGGCATGTTTTCACTGGAAATATGCTGGCGATATTCGCCATTATTAGTCAAGCTGAAAACTTTGCCGTTGGTCAGGCCAAAGTCCTTGATGACAACGGTAGAAGGTGCCTGTGAATCGGCATAAAACTTCAGATGCAGATCGTTATCAACACGTTCCGCTGCAACGTTTTCGTTAATATCAACGCCGGATTGCTCAGTAATAATATAACGAGCACCATCCATAGACTGGATAGGAAAATATAAAGCATCAGCTTCACTTATAGGATGGAAAAATAAAGTATCTTCATCAGTTAAAAAAGAAAAATTCATTGCATCATTGTCCGTATAGATAAGTCTATTTAAAGGTAACGCAAGCCCACCTTCATATGGTGAAACTTGTTTTAGTGAAATTTAAAACTAATCATCTGTAAATCTTTGCATTACTTTAAATCCCAACGGCTTATCTGTCTGTCATGCACGTTCGAATTTAAATGGTAGAGAGTAGGACCCGTACTAAATTTGTTTCATTGCCCCTATAACCACGTATCTTCGAGATATGGGTAAACAGACACTTCCTCAAAGGTTTGAAGGGCAATGGGTATATTGATTTAAAGAGAAAGCGGGCTTACCCCTGTATGGCAAAGCCCGCTTTATTGCTGACCTAATCAGGCCTTGTGGCATAATTAATGGAACTGAACATCAACCCCCTGTTGTACCAGGATTTCGGCTTCCAGCCCGGTGTGGTGATATACATCGTAAGAGATACCCGCCGAGATCACTTCCCCGAGGTTTTCCCAATCCCCCACGTCCATGCCATTAGGCAGCAGATCGCTCAGCATCACCACATCGCCAGCATCACCTTTAACCGCCAACTGCACGCTATCGTCGTTGATAAACGCACCACGGAAGCCCTGATCCAGCACGTCGCCCAGAGAGATCTTCAGCGTGTTATTGCCAGAACCGGTGATGTCGATAATCTCCACCGAACTCAAGCGCCCTGCCCAGGCAGACAGATCCAACACCTGATCAGCTCCGGTTAGTTTCAGTGTATCAATGCCATCATTACCCTCAATCACCTTGACGTTGTTGAGCACGTTAACATCGTCGACTGTGAAGATGTTGTCGCGGTTTTGTCCGTAGATTTCGGACACATCCCCCGTTACTCCCATATTCACACCCGGTGCTGCACCGCTGGTATTGGCAAAGCCTGACAGGTTGCCGGCCAGATCAACCAGTGCAGCGCTAGCACTGCTTACCGAACCCACTGCCAACGTCACTGACCCGGCGGCAATATCCTGTGCGCTTAGAGTGTGCTCAAAACGCTGGGCCCCACCATCGGCAACCACGCTAATACGCTCACCGACTACAACGTTGGTCGGGTCAAACTCAACCAGCAGATTGGTCCCTTCCAGACGGACTGCGCCAGGGGCTCGTGGCGCAGTGATATCGAGAGCAACGGCTTGCGACATCACGTGGCCAGCGTTACCAGACTGATCCATCACGCGGGTCTGGATCGTCCAGTTAACGGCATGCTCATTCAAGTCCTGAGCTGCCCATTGCGTCCCTTCCACCAAGGCGTTAAACCAGGTGACACCACCGTCGGTAGAGACCTGTAGGGTCTGCCCCGGGACCAGTTCTGCGCTTAACGTACCGTGCATCAGACGCCCAGCATTACCGTTGTCAGTGACAAAGTCATTGGCGTTATAACCTGAGTCCTTGCCCATTTGCGAGAGGCGGGCAATCTGGGTCGGGCCATTGCCGGTATAAACGATCAGTTCAAACGCATCGGAAGCCATACTGCTACCCGCGCTGTTTTCAGCAACTGCGGTGAAACTGTATTCACCATCCTTCAGATCGTTCTCCGGCGTAAAGCTCCAGCGTCCCTGATCGTTAGCTTGAGTACGGCCGATTTCGACACCACGGTCATAAACAATCACCGCAACACCAGGTTCGGTGCTGCCTGAAATTTCAGGGCGACGATCATCGGTTACATCACCGGAGACCAGCTCCCCTGTCACTGGACCAACATCATCAATCACCGCATCAATCACTGGCTTACCCGGCTGCTTTGAAGGAGCCATATCGATCACCAGTTCCCACGGTTGGGACAGCTCGGAAGCGTTGCCCGCCGCATCGGTCGCACGTACGGTAAAGCTGTGCTCCCCTTCCGCCAGTTCGCTCTTCGACGTGAATGCCCAGTTGCCATCAGGGCCCGCGGTGACTTCACCGATTTTCTGGCCGTTATCGTAGATCTCAACCTTCGCGCCCGCCTCTGCCTGGCCTTTCAGGGTCGGTGTGGTGTCGTCAGTCACGTCACCCGGTTGCAGGTACCCTTGTTTGCTGCCCGCATCGTCATAGATGCTGCCAATGGTCGGTGCATCCGGTGGCGTGGTGTCCACAATCACAATCCACGGATCGGACGGTTTTGACTGGTTACCCGCCGGGTCTTCGATGATCACCGCGATCTCGTGCTCGCCTTCGCTCAGTTCGGTATCCGGCGTAAATTCCCACTCGCCATCTTTATTAACGGTGGTTTCACCGATTTTATCACCGTTGTCGGTAATAATGATGGTGTCACCCGGCTCACCTTTACCGTTCAGGGTCGGTGTGGTGTCATCAGTGGTATCACCTTTGGCGATTGGCCCCTGTATCGGCCCCTCATTGTCGATGATCTCGCTGATACCTGGGCCATTACCGCCAGTACCCGGTTGGTCCGGTGGAGTATTGTCGATCACCAGTTCCCACGGTTGGGACAGCTCGGAAGCGTTGCCTGCGGCGTCGATCGCACGAGTGGTAAAGCTGTGCTCACCTTCCGCCAGCTCACTGCCCGGCGTGAACTCCCAGTTGCCCTCAACATTGGCAGTGGTTTCACCAATTTTCTGACCGTGGTCGTAGATCTCCACCTTCGCGCCTGCTTCAGCCTGACCTTTCAGGGTCGGTGTGGTGTCGTCTGTCATGTCACCCGGTTGCAGGTACCCTTGCTTGCTGCCCGCGTCGTCATAGATGCTGCCAATAGTCGGTGCATCCGGTGGCGTGGTGTCCACAATCACTACCCACGGATCGGATGCTTCAGACTGATTACCCGCCGGGTCTTCGATGATCACCGTGATTTCATGCTCCCCCTCGGACAATGATGGCGGAGTGAAACTCCAATCACCATCAGGCTGAACCTCAACGCTGCCCAACAATTCATCATTGTCAAAGATATGGATGGTATCTCCTGGCTCACCCTTACCGTTAAAGGTCGGTGTCGTGTCATCCGTGGTTCCACCATTCGCTATTGGCCCCTGAACAACCCCAACATCGTCAATAACGCTGCCGATCCCGGTGTCCCCGTCGTTGCCAGGTTTGCCGGGTGGCGTACTATCGATATTGAAGTCAAATACCGGAGTCGCCTGGCTCTCACCGCCAGCCGCAGTGATCACCGTTGCGCTGATTGCATGGTTTCCCTCAGACATAGGTGTCTGTGGCTCAAACCGCCAGTTTCCAGTACCATCACTGGTCACCGAACCTAACTCAATACCGTTGTCATAGAGCACCACGGTCGAGTTAGGGAGCGCACGACCGTTAAAGATTGGTGTAGTATCATCCGTCACCCCGCCCTGACTGATTGGGCCTTGTTTAACACCAAAATCATCCAACACGACGTCAATAGACACTTCAACCAGACGAGTATCGACGGTAAACGCGATAGGTTCACTGACTTCACTCTCATTTCCAGCCCGATCGATAACCTGAGCAGTCAAACTGTGCTCACCATCGGTTAACGCCGTATCTGGGGTAAAGCTCCAAACACCTTTGTCATTACTGACAACTCGTCCGATCTCTGTACCATTGTCATAAATAACAACTGTTGCCCCTGCTTCCGCCTTGCCATTGAAGGTAGGCTGCGCATCATCAGTGACAGAGCCATTCATGATCGCCCCTTGAATGTTACCAACGTCGTCCAGTAACTCTCCTGATTCGATCGCAGCTGGCGGTGTTGTATCGATAATTAATGGATAATCACCGGTTTTCGGGCTGCTATTACCCGCAGCATCCATTGCCACAGCCGACAGGTTGTTTACCCCTTCAGGCAAGTCACTTTCTGGTGTGAAACGCCATTGTCCTGCAGCATTAGCTACAACACTGCCTAACAACTTATCGTTGCTATAGATGCTGATTGTCGAACCCGGCTCTGAAGTCCCTACCAAGGTAGGACGAGCATCGTCAGTCACCGTATTCTTCTGCATTGGTCCCTGAATGCTGCCAACATCATCAAGCACGGCAATAATAGCCGGGGCGCTTGGCGCATTTGCCGTAATCAGTGAGAAATCGAAAGCCGATGAAGGCTCGCTCATATTTCCCGCAGCATCGACAGCTTTCACCGTGATCACATGATCGCCCACATCAAGCGCTGGATCTGGTTTGAAACTCCAGTTACCTGCTTCATTAGCCGTGGTTTCACCGATCGGCTTGCCATGGTCATAAATCACAACCTTAGAACCTACTTCTGCTCTCCCCTGCATTACCGGACGATTGTCATCAGTAACCTCACCCGACTGAATCGCACCGGTTTTGTCGCCTACGTTGTCAAAAATGCTATCAATCAACGGCGCATCCGGTGGCGTGGTGTCCACAATCACTACCCACGGATCGGACGGCTTCGACTGGTTACCCGCTGGGTCTTCAATGATCACCGCGATCTCGTGATCGCCTTCGCTCAGTTCGGTATCCGGTGTAAAGCTCCAATCGCCATTTTCATCCACAGTGGTTTCACCGATCTTATCGCCGTTGTCGGTAATAATGATGGTGTCACCCGGCTCACCTTTGCCGTTCAGCGTTGGTTTGGTGTCATCAGTGGTATCCCCTTTGGCGATTGGCCCCTGTATCGGCCCCTCATTGTCGATGATCTCGCTGATACCCGGGCCATTGCCGTCAGTACCCGGTTGGTCCGGTGGAGTATTGTCGATCACCAGCTCCCACGGTTGGGACAGCTCGGAAGCATTGCCTGCCTCGTCGGTCGCACGGGTGGTAAAGCTGTGCTCACCTTCCGCCAGCTCACTGCTCGGCGTGAACTCCCAGTTGCCCTCAGCATTGGCTGTGGTTTCACCAATTTTCTTGCCATGGTCGTAGATCTCCACCTTCGCGCCTGCTTCGGCCTGGCCTTTCAGGGTCGGTGTAGTATCGTCAGTCACGTCACCCGGTTGCAGGTACCCTTGTTTGCTACCCGCGTCGTCATAGATACTGCCAATGGTCGGCGCATCCGGTGGCGTGGTGTCCACAATCACAATCCACGGATCAGACGGCTTGGACTGGTTACCCCCTTTGTCTTCAATGATCACCGCGAGCTCGTGCTCGCCTTCACTCAGTTCGATATCCGGTGTAAAGCTCCAGTCGCCATTTTCATCAACAGTGGTTTCACCGATCTTATCGCCGTTGTCGGTAATAATGATGGTGTCACCCGGCTCACCTTTGCCGTTCAGCGTTGGTTTGGTGTCATCAGTGCTCCCGCCGCTGAGGATCGGCCCCTGTATCGGCCCTTCATTGTCGATGATCTCGCTAATGCCTGGCTCTTCGTCGCCATCAATCGGCTCGAACTCATGTATCTCGATAACCAATTTCCAGGGCTGTGACATCTCGGAAACGTTACCCGCCGCGTCAATAGCACAGGTGGTAAAGCTGTGATCCCCTTCAGCCAGTTCGCTTTCCGGCGTAAATGTCCAGTTCCCTTCAGCATCGGCAGTGGTTTCACCGATTTTCTGGTCATTGTCGTAGATCTCTACCTTCGCGCCTGCTTCGGCCCTGCCTTTCAGGGTCGGTGTAGTGTCATCGGTCACGTCACCCGGTTGCAGTTCCCCGGTCTGGCTGCCGACGTCGTCAAAGATGCTGGCGATGGTAGGTTCAGTTGGCGCTACGGTGTCAATAATAAACTCGAACGCATCCGATGGAGCACTAACCTTACCGTCGGCATTCTGTTCAACCATAGTGATACTGTGAGAACCGTCATCTAAAGGTTCACCAGGAGTGAATGACCAGCGACCATCCTGTCCAACCTGAACTTCACCAATCTTCTTACCATTATCGTAGAAGACAATGGTATTTCCAGGTGTACCGTTACCACCCAAAAAAGTAGGGGTATTATCATCAGTCTCAGAACCCGCAGCGATAGCGCCTTGCAGAGATCCCTTATTATCAATAACCTGACTTAGAGTCGGTGTAGTAACGTCTGGCGCAGGCTGTGGCACACCAGGGGATTGAGGTTCTTCATTGTTATTGCCGCCACTACGCTTGCTTGACCGACTCTGGCTAGCCATAGCCCCCAGAGCCGCCGCACCCAATCCAAGAATGCTTAGCACCCCCAGTAGAGGACTGCTCTCACTGCTAGACAAAGCTTCTCCGCCCAAAACCAGAGATGAACTTTCCCCATCCAACAACATTGCCGCAACGGCATTATCATCATCACCGTTGGAAGAGATATATGGATAATACGCGCCGCTCTCGGCCATGCCGATTAGCTCCGCATTTTGCAGGAAGAAATCCTCAATAATGACGGAGGGCTGATCCAGTGGGTCCCCTTCAATACTCACATGCAGATCTTTGCCCACTCGTTTAACCGTGATGTTTTCAGGGGCGAAACCGGTTTCCTGATCTGCCAAGATAAACTTGCCATTAGCAATGGCTTTTATCTTTTGGGGTGTTCCCGCATTTTTTGCATGCAAAGAGACTTCTTGTTTTACTTCTTTGCCATCAACCAATACGAGTTTTGTTGGCCGCATTACCATATATTCTTCCTAATTAATTTCAATTTTCTAACAGTACAACCGTTACATAGCGTCTTTCTTATAGAAGAAATGTAACAATCCTGATGGTGTCTATAATGATGCTTAACATAGAGTTTGGGAGGCGGTTACCGTTCATCTGCAACAGGCCATTTCCCTTGGAAGCCATATTGAACAGATTTCTGAGGAAAGAGTCTTTCTGATTGGTATGAATTCTTGGCGTGGATAAGCAGTCAGGTACGAAAGAGTAAAGATGGCGTTGATTAACACAATAAAAACAATATGATACACCAAAATACCCACAGGCAGTGAGTAAGCAGCAATCAAGCGATAACTCAGCAAAGTTTGGCCATGAGTTAGCTATCCATGGGGAGTGCTTGTCAGTTAAGGCTAACTCGTCCCCTACCGGGGAAGCTGCCCAGTCCTGAGAAACGGCATACGCACAGGCTGCACCAATTTCGTCGAATCTTCAAGTATAAGGGGAGTTACAGGCAGATTTTCGAACTGGTCAGGTATTTATTTCCTTTTTCTCCCCTTATTCTATCCATCGCGTTAATTCGCGACGTTTTCTAAGTAACTACGGCATAGACACATCCTGGAAAGACCAGAACTTTCGTACCTGGTATTAATGCTGGAAGTTGTGCTACTGCTGAAAACAGCTATAACGCAACTTATATTTTGTGCTTGTTTTCTTAGAATCCCCTCATTAATTACCTGATGATTTAACTTAAATGAAAAATATTACTGATAGCTCAATCCGTTTCTCAGTCATCACTGAAGGATCATTAATACAAACCGGCTTTCTGGACGCGTCTCTGAATGAGCCAACACAACATATCCCGTACACTCCGGTTAATATGTATGTGGTACAAGAAGTTGAGGCTGCATCGATTGGGGATATCTTAGTTGCCGAACGTTCAGGTGAAGATCTGATTGTCACCTTGCGCAGCCTGGAAGACAGCCAGCCACACCTGGCTTTAAAGAACTTTTTTGCTCATAACGGTCAGTTGCACCAGATCACACAGGACGGCGAGTTTATCCGTAGCCTGTCAGCTCAGGATAACCCACAGCAAGGCCAAATCACCTTTAGCGCACAACCATTAGGCCACATCGAACAGCAACCACTAAGTCAGGCGCTAAGTATGCTTCATGAGGTTTCGTTATCCGAAGCCAACGACGCTGCATCTCAACCTGCCATGATGGCGATGGCTTTTCTGATGCAGGATGAGGCACCTAAAATCACTCACGCCCTTGACCAAGTGGGGGCACGCCAAGGATCACTGAAATCAGGTAACGTCACTGATGATCAATGGGCGGTGTTAGAAGGTAGCGGTAAGCCTGGAGCCACTCTCGAGATTATTGAGGGTACACAGGTGATCGGCGAGGTGCTCGTGGGTGCAAACGGCCTTTGGAGCTTCACGCCTGAGGAGAAATACAGTGAAAGTGGGCACGTATTGGTGGCTCGCGATAAAGCAAGCGGCCAGTCATCCGACGGCTTCACGTTGATCGTCGACTCTGTTGCCCCGTCACGTGCAGTGATCGACAGCATCAGCAGCGATAACAACGGCACTACTCTGATCGAGAAAAATGGCTATACCAACGACAATACGCCATTGATTAAAGGCCATGCTGAAGCACTTAGCGTTGTGGGTATCTACAATGGCAAGACCATGATCGGTACTGCTCTTGCCGATGCTACAGGAGCCTGGGAGTTCTCTTCGGCTTTCACCTTCCCGGATGGTGCGTACACTATCACCGCCAAGGCTGTCGACTTTGCGGGTAACACCGGCCTTGGGTCATTACCCTACACAATGACTATTGATACCCTCCCACCCGCGGTGCCAGCCATCCTGCAGGCATCTGACGATTTTGGTGCACAGCAGGGTACTCTAAACTCCGGTGATTTGACCGATGACCGCACGCCTACGCTGTCCGGCAAGGCTGAACCAGGCGTGACGGTATTTATCAATGACAATGGCAAACTGTTGGGCACCACCATGGCCGGTGTCAATGGCAACTGGTCTTTCACTCCGTTAGCACCACTGGCAGACGGCGAACACCATTTCACCACGTCAGCCCGTGACCAGGCAGGTAACTCCAGCAACGCTGAAAGCGACGCCTTCACATTGGTTCTGGGCGAGGACCGCACGTCTACCCCAACCATTGACAGCCTGACTGACGATGTAGGCAGCATTCAGGGCATACTGAAACAGGGTGATTATACCGATGACGCTACACCCACTTTGCGTGGCAAATCGCAGGCTGGCGATACGGTAAAAATCTTTGATAACGGCATCTTTATCGGTGAAACCGAGGCTAATTCGTCGGGCGAATGGGTATTTACACCTCATCCCGCGCTTAAAGAAGGCCAGCATGCTTTCCAGGTGCAGGCGCTTGATGCGACTCATTCGCCTAGCGCACTTTCCTCAGCATTCGAGATAGTTCTGGATCTGACGCCGCCTGATGCGTCAAATCTACGTATCACCGGTATCTACGATGACGTTGGCACCATCACCGGCAACGTCGTCCACGGTGGCCGTACCGACGACCAGAAACCAGGCATCAGCGGCACTGGCCCAGTGGGGGAAACCGTGATCGTTTTTGTCACGGATGCCCAAGGGCAGCGTGAAGTCGGGCGTGTCGAGGTCAGTAACAACGGCACCTGGACTCTTGAGGTACAGGAAGCCTTAAGCTTGGGCACACATACTTTCACCGCCGTCGCCATTGATACAGCCGGTAATGCCACACCACACAGCAACGGTTACAAAGTGACCGTCACCACCAACGATACGATCGGTGGCTTTGACCTCGGTGGTAGTCAGACATCAGGTGGCGCGATCAACACCACGGTAGTCGGAGATCAAAATAACCCGCAGGTGACCAAGCTGACCAACGGCAACCTGGTGGTGACCTGGCAGGGAAGTAACAATGGATATGATGTCTACATGCAGTTGATGGACCCGACTGGTACACAAAAAATTGGCAGGGAGCAGATGGTCAACCAGCGCCACATCAATAACCAAGACAGCCCACAGGTAGTGGCGCTGGCCGATGGCGGGTTCCTGGTGGTGTTTGAATCCTATCAGGCCAGTGCTCTGGACAACAGCGGCGATGCTGTCTTCGCCCGTAAATACGGTGCCGATGGTGCTGCCCAGACCGATGAATTCCTGGTTAACCAGACGACAGTTGGCGCTCAGCGAGCGGCCAGTGCATTGGCCCTACCTGATGGCGGCTATATCATCTCCTGGTACAGCCAGCAGAGCGGTGGTTCGATCGTACAACGTACCTACGATGCTCATAACCAGCCAGTGGGCAACGAGGTTATTGTCAAAAGTGGTGGTGCCGTAGACGCAGTTGGTGGCCCGGAAATGGTCTTGTTGGGCGACACCGGTTGGTTCCTCACCGTATGGTGTGGGACGGACACTATGAGCACAGGTGTTAATGGCAAGTTACAGAAAATTGATGGTTCCGCAGTAGGCCCTAATCTGATCATGAACACCACCCTGGATGCCTCTCAACAGTTTCCAGATGTGATTACGCTGAAAGATGGCAGCTTCATTGTTATGTGGGATAGCGGGGACAGCAAGGCCGTGGGCAGTGATATTCGTGCCGCTCACTACAGCTTTGATCCTGTCACCGGCGCCACCACGCTGATCGGTAACGGCGACTTTATCGTCAACGAATACCAAGCCGGCAAGCAGTACAAGCCCGTGGGCGTGGCACTGGAAGATGGCGGTTATATACTGTTCTGGGGTTCGGAAGGCGGTGACGGTGATGGTTCAGCCATTTTTGCCCAGCGTTTTGATGCCAATAGTAACAAGGTTGGCCATGAATTCCTGGTGAATCCGACCACTTGGGGCAACCAGGGGTCGGGTTGGGATAATACCGATCTGACCCATATCCTTGACGCTACGCTGATGGATGATGGCAATGTTTTCGTCACCTGGAACAGCGACAAAATCGATCCTAGCGGTTTTGGCATCGAAGGCGTGGTTGTTGATATTGATGCCGGTTTCTATTCGGAATTTATCGTCAACACGACGACAGCAGGCAATCAAGAACGCTCGGTCACCACTAAACTTCCTAGCGGTGGATTTATTGTTGTCTGGGACTCCTGGCACCTTGGTACTACTAACTCTGAGGTGATGGCCCAAGTCTTTGATGCTAGCGGTATACCCGTAGGTAAAGAATTTACGGTCAATACCATAACCGCGGGGATCCAACGCAGGCCCTCTGTCACGACTCTTGAAGACGGTGATGTGATAGTCTCTTGGCATAGTAACGAAAATGGTCGCGATGTCATACGTACGCAACGTTATGAGGGGGATAGTACTTCTGGTTTAACGCCAATCGGCAGCAGCTCACGCGTTAATGCTGACACAAGCCAAGAGAACCGAGACTCCACTATTATTGCACTTGATAACGGTGGTTATGTAGTTACTTGGATCGCGGTATCTGGCGGTCAATGGTCGGTCATGGCGCGCCAGTTTGATAAGAACGGTATAGCTACTACCCCTGATGATATGCTGGTGACCAAAACCGCCATCACAGGAGACAACCCTGCTACATGGCATATAAGTACTGTTGAAACATTGGCGGATGGTCGTTTGGTGTTTGGTTACGCCAAACAGAAATCTGGTACCGATATTGCCTTCAAGATCTATGACCCGCAAAGTAAGACCTTTGGGCCAGAAGTCATGGTTAACCAGACAACTGCAGGTAATCAGACTGCAGCTGGCATCGCCAAACTAAGCAATGGCAACTTTGTGATGACCTGGGATTCAAACGATAATTCTGGTGCAGATCAAGGTGGTTGGGGAATGTGGGCTCGTATCTACACGCCGGACGGCGTAGCCGTCGGTAATGAGTTCCTCGTCAATACCTACACCCCCTATGACCAGAAGAACGGCTATGCTATTGCGCGCCCTGGTGGCGGTTTTATCGTCATTTACGAGTCAAGCGCAGATACAAACCCTGGGCTTAACACCCTCGGAATCTACGCACAGTTCTTTGACGATGCAGGGAGCCGTATAGGACAGGAGCTACAGCTCAACCAGTTGGTTGCTGGCGATCAAATAAAACCAGATGTTGCTTTCCTTGAGGATGGCCGTCTATTTGTCACCTGGACCGACTACGGCGTGGGTGATGGCGGTGGTTCCGCGATCAAGGGGCGGATTATCGATCTGGATAGTACTTTGAACTTGGGATCAACGGTACAGGAAAAAGGGGCCAATGAAGAGCACGTGACCTTGACATTGGCTGATAATACCGATCACGGTAGTCTATGGATGCTGTTGGATGATGGTTCAACCTCTGGTCTGATGCTGAGCGGCGAATCATTGTCGGCAGTGCGAGGCGGTGCGGGCGATGATGTTATTGGTATTACTAATACTTCATTCACCTCCATCCACGGTGGCGAGGGTATTGACACCCTGTTACTGGATGGCAAAAACATGGCGCTGGATCTTGACGCACTAGTCGACCGCATCACCGGGATCGAGAAGATCGACCTCGGTCAGGGCAACGCCAACAGCCTGAGTCTGAGTGCCTCTGCACTCGACGGGTTAGGACAGACCGATATGGTTATGGCCGACGGCAAGAACCAGTTGGTGATCAACGGCGACGGTTCGAACGCGCTCCAGTTGCTGGATACACAGTCCGAGTCGTGGATGGAAGCCGGAGAGGCAGAAATTGGTGGCGTGATCTACCATACCTACATTGCAGGCGCAACGGAGCTGTTGGTAGAACAGAATATCCATGTAACCGTAATGTAAGCCGTAAGAGTTACCTGATAAAAGTAACTCTTCAGATGGATAACAAAGTGGCAATATTGCTGAATGTGTAGGAATCGAGCCATGCCCACTTACTAACCCATTGATTATTTGGACGGGCGCAGCATGCAGCTGCCCCTACGTTATGAGTCCGGTGAGGGTTTGTCAGCAGTCTCAAGGGTTACCTCAATAGGGGTAACCTTTTTCTTTATCATTATGCCTGAACGCACCAGCACACACCTTGCCAACTTCTTTACTTCCGCTTGGATAAGATGGCCAGCAATTCGTTGCCCAACCGTGCAATCTCCCCAGCAACTTTCGCCTCCGGGCAGGATTCAGCCAGCGTAATAATGTGGGTTACCAAAGACTCCGCCCTAACGGGTGCCGCCAAGGTGATTTGCTCTAAGGCTTCGCAGAATGCGGCTAATAGCCTATCGACCGTATCGGCTGATGTGTTCCCCGAGTTTCTGATCAGATTTTCCAGTTCTGTAGCCTGTCTCATCAGTTCATGCATCTCAAAAACACCAAACGCACCATTGAGAAAATGCAGTTCACGCAAAATGGCCGGGGTATCTTCTGTCTTGTTGGCCTCTCTGAGCACCGCAAGCGAACTGGTGCAGGTACTTTCAAAAAGGTGCTGAATATCCGCAGGCAGCGCATTGCCAGCCAGCAGCCCGGATTGCACAGTACCCACCTCAGGTTCAATTTTTGCCTCATGATAAATGGCATCCAGACCACACACAACCAACAGCATCTGTTTCAATTCTTTCAATAACAGCGGTTTGGTGAGGATCTGCGTCATCCCTGCCGCTTCACACTCTTCGTGCTCCTGCTGGGTCACGTTTGCCGTTACCGCTACCACTGGCATCGCTGGCCACGCTTCCCGTACTCGCCGTGCCAGTGTATAGCCATCCATCCCCGGCATGGAGAGGTCCGTCAACAGAATATCGAACCGCTCCTGCTGCAAACGGACCAGCGCCTGCTCACCTTCTTCAACCAGGCACACCGTACAGCCCAACAACCGCAGTTGTTCCGCAAACAGGCGCCGGTTTACCGGGTTATCCTCTGCCACCAGCACTCGCAACGCCCGCGGTAAAGCCTGCTCCCCCTGTTCGCGTAGCGGCAAACTCTGCCCCTGCAAACTATGGCGCAAAGCGTAAGCCAACCCTTTTAACCCATAGACCGATGTACTCAATACCCGCCCGGTGGCCAGCGGTATTTGCGGCCCTTCATTACTGCAGTCAATCACCCAGGCGGCTTCTTCAACCAGACGGTTCTCATCATTGGGATGCCAAGTGGTTCTATCCCCCCACAGGACCAAGATCTGTAGGGCGGCCAACGCCTTGTTATCGATCTGAGCCGGGTGCTGATAGCTCTCTACCTCCAGCCCCCATGCGGTCAAAACTCTGGTCAGATATGCCCGACACTCTGGCATCATCACCAATGCGCAGACTCGCTCCCCATTAAATAACGGACGATCGGCCTGCGCTGTGCCCAGGGATAAGGGTAACGACAGTCGGAACACGCTCCCTTTACCCAGTTCACTGGTGACGGACAGTTCCCCCCCCATGGCCTCCGACAACCGCTGACACAGTGCCAACCCCAGACCGGTGCCACCATAGCGCCGATTGATGGTTTCATCCGCCTGCCTAAATGCACGGAACATTTTTTGCTGCTGTGAAGCCGACATGCCGATACCGGTATCTTCGACCTCTATCAGAACCAGGGAAGCGGAGAGATCTGCATTAACCCGTAACACAACTTGCCCTTGCTCGGTAAATTTCAACGCGTTCGATAACAGGTTGTTGATGACCTGCCCCAGACAGGTCGGATCGCCCAGCATTGGGAGGGTGACGGTTTCCTCCAACTCCCCTAGCAGGGCAATCCGCTTAGCCTTAGCGACCGGGGCAAAGATGTCCAGCGCCCGTGCGGCCACCTCAAGCAGATCAAATTCGATGTGTTCCAAGTGCAACTCACCGGCCTCAATCTTGGAAAAATCCAATACATCGTTGATGGTTGCCAGCAGGCTGTCTGACGCATGGCGGATAATATCAAGACGATCGCGCTGTTCGTCCAAGGCCGAATGGGCTAATAACTCAAGGTTACCAAGGATGGCATTAAGGGGGGTACGGATCTCATGGCTCATCGCAGCAAGGAAAGAAGACTTGGCAGCACTGGCTTTATCGGCCGCCTCCTTGGCCGCGATCAGATATTGCTCCAGTTGCTTTTTCTCGGTGATATCGACAACAGCCACCACCAACGCATCCTCCCCTCTGTAACGCGCCAGAGCTACATTGGCTGATAGACTAACCGGTTGTCCGTCATGCGTTTCGAACGTGAGCTCATGGTGCACAAGCCCCTTTTTTGGCGTATCTGTTTGCTGGCGATAGCATAGAGCCAATGCTGCAGACAGGCATTCGTCGCCGTTTTGAAACCGTTCCTGCATCTGCACCATAACCAGGTTGCGCAGCAAAGGGGCGCCATTTTCCACAGCCAGCAACCCCAAGCCCACAGGGGCGGTTTCAATAAAGGTGCGGCTGAGTTGCTCACTCTCAAAAATCTGTTCAGACTGTTGTACCGCAGGTGCCAAGACACGCCGCTTCACCAACAGCAATAAAATCCATGTCACCAGAATGATCACGCTACCCAGGATAAGAGGGATCAGGATCTGCCCCCTTGTATCAGTAGCGATATCCCGCAATGAAAGGGAATAAACCAGTATCCAGCCGTTACGACCGAGCTTCCAGCTATAGAGTATCTGACCATCTTGATAATAACTTCGGCGGCTCTCGCCCAATCCTGCTTTCAGCCCCTGCTGTGCCGATTTAAGCAATTTGCTCTCGGCAAGGTTATTGCAGGGCAACATGAGTCGCCCGCTTGGATCCAGGACCAGACAGTTTCCTCCATAACTGGAGCTAGGGAGAGTCGAGGCCAGTTTCTCGACTGGCAACTCAAAAACCAACGTACCAAACCTTTGCTGTTCGGTTTTCCACATGACTGAAGCCACACGGAATACGGGTTTGCCGTTCAACTGACTTTTGGCCGGAGGAAACCAATGTAAAACCGGTAGTATCGGACGACTCAATTCGTTGTTGGAAGCAATGACAGGTTCTATGTCCTGGCTTAAATTTTCCATCAAGATGGAACGCTGTTGGGATAATAAGCGATGTAAAGTAGCCTGTTCCCAAGGTGCAGTGGTGAATAGCAAGAATCTTTTATCCGCGCTGTAAACATAAGCACTGAGTTCACCGCTATTGCGTTCTTTGGCTCTAGTAGCGATAGAAGAAACATTTTTCGCCAGAGAGAGATGAATCCAGGCGTCATCCGTATTTGCCAAGGGCTGAGTCGCCATGACCAGAATAGGCGGTTCCTCGGGGATCCGCTGAATCGTCAAACTGTTACCATTCGCCTTAAAACGCAACACAGTGGCATGATTTATAGGCTTTTCACGACTCAGTGCCAACTCGACATTATGTGCGTTAACACTGACCACCGCCGTCGAACGTGCCACCTGGCTTGATAATTTACTGACATCAAAAGAAATTTCATCTCGGACATTGGCCAAGTACCCGCGTATATCCGCCCACATCTCCAACCCGCTGGTGAGTAAGACGATCAAGGTAATCACCAGACCACCACCGTTTATCAGCATATAGTGGTGGCGGCGTAAGCGCCCCAAGACTTCATCTTTGTGAAGGTTTTTCATAAGCAGGAGGCTCTCAAGATTTTTTCAAATACCGCATCGGGTGACTTCAATGTGGCAGAGTGCGGCCCTGGCTCCCCCTTAAAGTATGAGGGATAAAATAACCAAGCCCGGTCAAAATGATTATGGTGCAGTAACAGAACCTTGTCAGTGGCACCGCTTTGCTAATTTATTTCAGCCATCACCTAGCTCTTTCAAAATACTAAAGAGCGGGTGCAGATAGACGCCGGAGAAGCAATTCCTGTTGCAGTCCGTACAGAAAGAGCTCTAGTAGTTCCCCAGTATCTGGTCTAGCTGACTTGAGACATGATTCAATCTTTGCCAGGTGTCTTTCAGCTTCAGGAAAACGATACACCCCCAGTGCTCCACGGAGCTTGTGTAACTCCTGCAGAATAGCCGTTATATCGCCGATACTTTGTGCTGCGCGAATAGCGACAAAAGACGAACGACAGACATTCTCAAAAATATCCCACATATCCTCTGGCAATGGATGCTTACCCAATGGCGCATAGACCAGTTCTCCTGCCTGTGTGAGTGGCTCACTGAAAACCATATCCAGACCGCACGCCGCCAACAACGCCTCTTTCAACTCGTTCAATAACAGCGGCTTGATGAGCACCTGCGCTATTCCTACCGACGTACATTCTGCGTACTCCTGCTGGGTCGCGTTTGCCGTTACCGCCACGATTGGCATCATCGGCCATGCTTCCCGTGCCTGCCGCGCCAGCGTATAGCCATCCATACCTGGCATGGAAAGGTCGGTCAGCAAAATATCAAACCGCTCCTGCTGCAAACAGGCTAATGCCTGTTCTCCCCCTTCCGCCAGGCACACAGTGCAACCTAACAGCCAAAGTTGCTCCTCAAACAGGCGCCGGTTGACCGGGTTGTCCTCTGCCACCAACACCCGTAACTTACCCGGCAAAATCTGCTCCCCTTGTTCACGTTCCGACAGTGCCTGCCCCTGCAGACTATGGCGCAAAGCATCAGCCAGCCCTTTAAGCCCATTGACCGATGCTCTCAATACTCGCCCGGTAGCCACGGGTATACGCGGCCCTTCGTTGCTGCAATCGATCACTCTGCTGGCTTCTTCAACCAAACGGTTCTCATCATCGGGATGCCAAGTGGTTTTATCGCCCCACAGCACCAGCGTCTGTAGAGAACTTAAAGCGGTGTCGTCAATCTGAGCCGGATGTTGGTAGGCATCCACCTCAAGCCCCCACGCTGTTAATACCCTGGACAGATACGCCCGGCACTCTGGCATCGATGCCAATAGACAGACCTGCTCTCCGTTGAATAATGGGCTATCCACCTGGCCAGCCTCTTGCGATAGCGGTAACGACAGTTGAAATACACTTCCTTTGCCCAATTCACTGGTGACAGAAAGCTCTCCGCCCATCGCCTGGGCTAACTGTGTACATAAGGCCAGCCCTAACCCTGTGCCGCCATAGCGCCGACTAATGGTCTCATCCGCCTGCCTGAAGGCGCTGAATACCTGTTGTTGCTGTAATGCCGACATACCAATGCCCGTATCTTCGACCTTAAAGCGTATTAATGAAGCTGGAGCATCAAGGCAAATCCGCAGCACTACCTGCCCACGTTCAGTAAATTTCAGCGCGTTAGACAACAGGTTGTTGAGCACCTGCCCCAGGCAGGTCGGATCGCCGATCATGGGTTGGCTGGCGGTTTCCCCTAATTCCCCCCACAGAACCAACCCTTTCGCCTGTGCACTCGGGGTAAAAATGTCCAACACATGGGCCGACATCTCCAGCACATCAAACTCAATATTTTCCAGATGAAGCTCCCCTGCCTCAATCTTGGAAAAATCCAGTACGTCACTGATAGTCGCCAGCAGGTTATCTGACGCATGGCGAATAATATCAAGGCGATCACGCTGTTCTGCCAAAGCCGAATGGGCCAGCAATTCCAGATTGCCAAGGATGGCATTTAGCGGGGTGCGGATCTCATGACTCATCGCCGCAAGGAAAGAAGACTTGGCAGCACTGGCTTTGTCGGCCGCCTCTCTGGCCACAATCAGGTGCTGTTCCAACAGTTTTTTGTCGGTAATATCAATAAATGCCACCACGAGTGCATCCGCTCCCCTGTAACGGACTGGGGCCATACTGACGTGCAGATTAACAGACTGGCCGTCGTGCGTGACGAAGGTCAGTTCCTGACGCACCAATCCACTTGCTGATATTTTTTCCTGCTGGCGATAGCACTCGGCAAATTCAGCAGGTAGGCTGTTGCCTGCCTTTCGTAACCGCGCCTGCATTTGCGTCATCGCCGGGCTATGCAGCAGCGGCTTGCCACTTTCCAGCTGCAGTAACCCCAACCCAACAGGGGCAGTTTCAATCAAAGTTCGGCTGAGTTGCTCACTTTCCAAGATCTGTTGAGACTGCCTGATTAGCGGACGAAAGATATAAAATTTAAAATAGATCAGGAAACACCATGCAAGCACCGCGGCTCCAAAAGTAACAAACGCATCCCCCCCTACCTGACGAACAACCGTCACAGCGATCTCACGCCATGAACTGTGAAACACCAGCAACCAATTAGTCTCGCCCACAGTTGCAATGAGAGTGATCCCATTTTCCTGATACTGTACCGGGGGTTTCTTGCCATTATGCGCAGCAAGTTTCCCCAGGCTTAATCGCTCAGTATTCAGTTGAACAACATTATTAACCCCACCATTACTGATGATATCCCCCTGCTGTGATAAAAGAGTATAAGAACCCTGTTTATTCTCCAGCATGGAAGCTGACATTAACGCTGAGGGAGAAAACTCCACGACAAGAACCGCAAACGGCTTATTATCGAGTAGGATCGGTGCAGCGAGGCGCAATACTTTTTTACCTGAGTACGGGTTTAAATAAGGAGGCATCCAATATAAGCCATTGGTATCATGACTTATTTTTATCTGCCCCACTGGAAAAACACGCCTATCCACATCTTGTGTCAGCAAATTTAGATCACGTTTTCTGTCTGATTTAAGCTGTTCACGCACTGCCAAAGAGGGAGCAGGAATAATACCTGCCATTTTATGGTCGACACTGTAAAAATAGCTGGAGAGAATGTCTTCTTTCATCATCAGATTATCGGTGGACATCACCTTGCCGACATAAGTGGCTAAACTCAAGAAGTACCTGACCGTCTTTTCATCTACGGTTAAATCTGTGGGACTATAGACCCACTGTGATGCCATTGCAGATACAGGATTTAAAAGCTCCTTGTTATCAATGAGATAGCGTTTTTGCACGTAGTGACTGTAAGGGTGAACACCTTCCTTTAACAGGACTTCTGCACCAATAAGCAGCGTCCTGACAGCATTTTGCCGCCTGATAAGGTCTTGTTCCAAGAAAGTATGTTCATCAATAAAGTCTTGGCGCAACCCATCAATATGACCAATCACGGTTGTTCTTACCCCAATGATAAAAACTAAAAGGAGCATAAACGTGATAAGAAAGCCACAACCAAAAACCAATAGTCGCTGGTAGCGACGAAAGCGTATGAGAGACTCTATATGAAGATTTAACACGGCAGCACAAACGAACGAAAGTACAGTTCGACCTCGTAAAAAAATATCATCATGAGGCATATAACGTATATGTGGAACATTACTCTGGAAAAAACGAACTAATCCTAGTCTTATCTAAGGAATAACAGACAAAGACGAAATTCATCAACAATATTAGACGAGGTTCCCCCAAAAAGCCTATGCTAGTTACATGTGGTATATCATCTAACCAGAACAGTTATACCCGTCATACTTGAAGTTGTAGGTAGGTTGACCGTACGCGTTCACGCTGACCACCTGATAGGCCGTGCTCCCTAAGGTTCCTAAGCTTGCCGCCTTCCTGCGACTCGAATAACTTACAGTATCCCACGTAAAAGGTGTGGCCATAATATGAAAATTCGCCTTTTGTTAGCTGACGATCACCCCGCACTACTCGCAGGATTGGTACATGAACTGGTTAAACTCCCTACCTTGGAAGTGTTAGGTACTGCAATAGATTCCGATGCATTAGTCGAATTGTTACAAAGTAAGGAATGTGACGTGTTAGTCACTGATTACGTTATGCCTGGAGGTAAATACGGTGATGGTATTGGTTTGTTGACTCATATCAAACGGATAAGGCCGCAATTGAAGATCGTGGTTTTTACCACGTTGGAAAACCAGGCTCTAACGCAAGAACTGGCGAAGCTCGGTGTAAACGGTGTGCTGGGGAAAACACAGCATACCAGCCAGTTGATCTCGGCAATCCATGCGGTTTATGCCGGTTCGAACTATTTTCCCACTAATGACCTTGTCACAGGCCATAGTGGTATTAAGCAAGATCCCGCTTCACACCTTGCTCTTACCAAGCGCGAGATGGAGGTGGTGCGACTTTATGTCTCAGGATTGTCAGTTAACGAGATTGCCTCCCAGCTACATCGCACCAAGCAAACGATCAGTTCCCAGAAAGCCAGTGCTATGCGTAAGTTGGGCTTATCACGTGATGCCGATCTCTTCCGCTTTGCATTTGAGTCGGGTATGACGAGCGGGCAATAATTTGTGCACAATGAACGAGTCTTACCCACGCGCTGTGGACACATAACTGAGTGAGGCTTTGGCTGGCAAACCCTTCTGGATATGCGATCCAGAAGGGGGTAGATGATTTGGCGCAAATCCGCCACTGAACCTTCTATAGTTGCAGACCTCTCAACCATAGGAAGAGGGGCATGATTTAACGATTAGTCCAGCTTCACGCCGATACGGCGGGCGACTTCTTCGTAGGCTTCAATCAGGCCACCCAGGCTCTGGCGGAAGCGGTCCTTGTCCATCTTGGCCAGGGTATTCTTGTCCCACAGGCGGCTACCGTCCGGGGAGAACTCATCGCCCAGCACCACTTCGCCGTTGAACAGGCCGAACTCCAGCTTGAAATCGACCAGGATCAGGCCTGCATCGTCAAACAGTTTGCTCAACACGTCGTTAGCCATGTAGCTCAGCTCACGCATCCGCGCCAGATGCTCTTTGCTCACCCAACCGAAGGTTTCGCAATAGGATTCGTTCACCATTGGGTCGTGCATCGCGTCGTTCTTCAGGAACAGATCAAACAGCGGCGGGTTCAGCGGCAAGCCTTCTTCGATACCCAAGCGCTTGACCAAAGAGCCCGCAGCGCGGTTACGGATCACGCACTCAACCGGGACCATCTCCAGCTTTTTCACCAGCACTTCGTTATCTGACAGCAGGCGTTCCATCTGCGTTGGGATACCGGCCTCTTCCAGCTTGCTCATAATGAAATGGTTGAACTTGTTGTTCACCATCCCTTTGCGATCGAACTGCTCAATGCGCTGACCATCCAGTGCTGACGTATCGTTACGGAATTCCAACACCAGCAGATCCGGGTTTTCGGTGGTGTAGACGGTTTTTGCCTTGCCGCGATACAGTTCAGCTAGCTTTTGCATCTTAACTTACTCCAATGAGATGGTACCTTCCGGCTGCCAGACAGCCTACTGGGCACAAAATTGACCTGATAAGTTCTTTGGTTTGCTGATAACTATTGTGCCAAATCTGCGACGCAAACGATACCGTATCAGCAAAACAAAAAGGGGCCATAGCCCCTCAGACCGCTGACATAGTCCTCTGACGTTAAAAGCCCCCCTGTTCAGGGCTGATAAATACCAAGGATGCTGTCTTTGAACTTCGCCAAACAGTCGAAAACCACGTTTTTCGGCTGTTTGTCACCAGTCTAAAAGGGGCCGTAGCCCCTAGATGTATTTATTTAACGCTGGTTTTACTGAAAGCCGTCTGGAGCACCGCTACCAGCGCATCGTTCTGCGACTGGGTCAACGGCTTACCTTTGGAATCGATAAATTGCAAACTGGTACGGTTATTCAAATCACCGACCTGCAGTTTGTAATCACCCTCTTTCAGTTCAGGATCTTTCGCGCCCAACGCATCCCAATCACTGCTGCTCAGGGATTTGTAGGTTACGGCAACGCTACCCTGCGGACGGCTGCGGTCACCCACTTTCATCCCCAGTTTTTCCAGTGCCGGTGGCAAACGATCCCACACTACCGTGTACGGCGCACGCACGATCAGCGTTGGCAGGCCGGTGTCATCCGCGCCGCTCTGCACGTCCAATACGCCAATACGGTTGGCGGACTGGCTGCTCGACAGGCTGTCCTGCTTATCCAGGCCTTCAACGATGGTGTTCATCATCATACCGTTGTAGCGCTGAACTTCAGAAGGTTCGGTAACCTTGTCGGTTTGCCCCTGCTGACGCAGTTCAAGAGTTTTCACCACCAGCGCTTGCTGGTAACCCTGTTTCTGTACCGTGATCTGGTAGCGGCCTTCGTACTGGTTGTCTTCATCCAGACGGTTCCACTTAACCCAGTCGGTGGTCAGCGTTTGGCTGGCATCCGTACGTGAGGCGATCGGAATGTTTTTGCTCTGCAACAGGCTGGCTACACGCGACCACAGGTTATCGTTCTGCGGGCTGCTTTCCAGCAGCAGCGTGCCACTGTCACCCGCATATTGACCACGGGAACCGCTCAACAGTGCCAGCGGCTGTACCGGTGGCCGGATATCCAGTTGCTTGCCAACAGCGCCTTTCTGCGCGTTTGCCGGAACTTCATAATTACCGGTTTGTACCGGCAGGATCAGGCCGGACGGCGCGCTCAACGGTTTGAGCGGTGCGGCGTCAAGATAGGCCTCATCGCCGCTAACCTGGCGTTTGTAGCGCTGATCGGTAGAACAAGCCGCCAGCGTCATCACCAGCGCTAATCCCACGACCGTTGCTAGCGTCGACTTTTGCAATGAATAAGCCATCAAATCTCCCTAAGAGTTACAGCAAACCGGCGCTTTTCAACGCACGCTCCACGACAGGACGGGCAGCGTCGGTCAACGGCGTCATAGGCAGACGCATCGTATCGGTTGCCATCAATCCCAATGCCTTACAGGCCCATTTCACCGGAATTGGGTTTGCTTCTACAAACAAATCCTGATGCAAAGGCATCAAGCGCTGATTCAAACGGCGGGCTTCGGCAAAATTGCCTTGCGCCGCCAGGCGGCAGAGTTCGACCATTTCACGCGCTGCCACGTTGGCCGTCACGGAAATCACCCCTTTGCCACCCAGTTGCATGAAGTCCAGACCGCTGGCGTCGTCGCCGCTCAGCAAAATGAAGTCTTCATCATCAACCAGCACTTGGATCTGACTAACACGACTTAAGTTCCCTGTTGCCTCTTTAACGGCAACAATATTCTTAATTTTGGCCAAACGAGCAATCGTTGGCGGCAGCATGTCACAACCGGTGCGTGAAGGCACGTTATAGAGGATCTGCGGCAGATCGGTGCTTTCGGCAATGGCTTTGAAATGCTGATACAGACCTTCCTGGGTCGGTCTGTTGTAGTAAGGCGTGACCGACAGGCAGCCCACGACACCGGTATTGCTGAAACGCTGCGTCAGTGAGATAGCCTCGCTGGTAGCGTTGGCACCGGTGCCGGCGATCACAGGAATACGGCCTGCGGCCAGTTCCAGCGTCTGCAAGACCACGTCCACATGTTCGTCATGGGGCAGCGTGGCGGACTCACCGGTAGTTCCTACGGAAACGATCGCCGCAGTCCCACTGGCTACATGATAATCAATCAGTTTTTTTAGGCTCGCACGATCGACAGCACCTTTGGTGTCCATCGGCGTAACCAGTGCAACAATACTTCCCGTAAACATTGGCCGTCCCCTTCACAAACAAGTTACCCATGGTACTTTTGTCACCTATCCAAAAGCAAGCAAACAACGTGTCTAAGCGCTTGGCAGGCGGTTTTTTTTGTGTTTACCATGGTAACCCCATTCAGTACGACAGGAAGCTGCATTTTGCCTAAGCCTGATGAACACTATCTGGTGATCACCGCACTGGGCGCCGATCGCCCCGGTATCGTCAACGCCATCACCCGCCACGTCAGTAGCTGCGGGTGCAATATCGAAGATAGCCGTCTGGCCATGCTGGGTGAAGAGTTCACCTTCATCATGCTGCTTTCAGGTAGCTGGAACGCGATTACCCTGATCGAATCCACTTTGCCGCAAAAAGGCGCCGAGCTGGATTTACTGATCGTGATGAAACGCACAAACTCGCAAGAAAGACCGCCAATGCCCGCTACAGTGTGGGTACAGGTTGAGGTGAAAGACTCTCCGCATATCATCGAGCGATTTACCGGCCTGTTTGATTCGAGCCAGATGAACATTGCCGAGCTGGTGTCACGGACTCAGCCAGCAAAAGGTGAGCAGCCCTCGCAGCTCTATATTCAGATCACCGCTCACAGTTCCGGCGGTCAGGATGCCACAAATATTGAACAAGCCTTTTATCGCCTATGTACAGAATTGAATGCGCAAGGCAGTATTAGCGTGGTGAACTATCCACAGCATGATGAGAGAGATGGAGAGTAGTTATGAGCCCATTGAAAGCCGGTGATACAGCGCCGAAATTTAGTTTACTCGACCAGGATGGCGAGGAAATTAACTTGGCCGACTTCCAGGGACAACGAGTACTGGTTTACTTTTATCCCAAAGCCATGACGCCAGGTTGCACCGTGCAAGCCTGCGGGTTACGGGATAACATGGATGAATTGAAAAAGGCGGGCGTCGAAGTGCTGGGTATCAGCACCGATAAACCCGAAAAGCTCTCGCGTTTTGTTGAGAAAGAACTGCTCAATTTCACGCTGCTATCCGACGAAGATCATCAGGTAGCTCAGCAGTTTGGCGTTTGGGGCGAGAAAACCTTCATGGGCAAAACCTATGACGGCATTCACCGTATCAGCTTCCTGATCGGCACCGACGGCAAGGTTGAGAAAGTGTTCGATGATTTCAAGACCACCAATCACCACGAAATCGTTCTGAACTACCTGCAGCAGTAAAGGGTAAAGCGCAGCAGCATCGGTTGCTGCGCTTTATTTTTCTCACTTCACTTCATCACCCACATCCACCAGCATGTCATCCGGCCAGGCGTGGATCACGGCTTTCACCAGCGTCGCCAATGGGATGGCGAAGAATACGCCCCAGAACCCCCACAGACCGCCGAAGATAATCACCGAGAGAATGATCACCAGCGGATGCAGGTTGACCGCCTCTGAGAACAGGATCGGCACCAGCAGGTTGCCATCCAAGCCTTGCACTACCAGATAAGCGATAATCAGCGTCCAGAAGTCGGCACCAATGCCCCACTGGAACATGGCCACCACCACCACCGGGATCGTCACCAGCACTGCGCCGATGTATGGGATCAGCACCGAGAGGCCGACCAACACCGCCAAGAGCAGGGAATAACGCATATCCAGGATGAAGAACACCAGATAGGTCGCCACCCCGACGATCACCATCTCCAACACCTTGCCGCGAATATAGTTGGTGATCTGCTGGTTCATCTCGATCCATACCTGCCCTGCCAGCCCACGGTTGCGCGGCAGCACACGGCGCACCGCATTGATCATCTGCTCTTTGTCCTTCAGCAGGAAGAACGCCATCAAAGGGACCAGGATCAGATAGATGGCCAGAGTCAGCAGCCCAACCAGTGAGGCCAGTGAGAATTTCACCACCGATTCTCCCATGCCCGACAGGCGCTCACGCAGGTTCTGCGCCATCATATCAATGATGCCCGCATCCACCAGCGCCGGGTAGCGTGTCGGCAAAGTCGCCGCATAGTTATAGAACTGATTGAGCATGCCCGGTAAATCGGTCATCAGGTTGATGCCCTGCTGCCAGGCGGTTGGCGCGACCACGAAGACCAACAGCATGGCAATACCGCCAAACACGATCAGCATGATACTTGCCGCCCAGGTACGCGAACATCCCAGGCGTTGAAGGCGTACGGTAGGCCACTCCAGCAGGTAAGCAAGCACTAGCGCCACCAGCAAGGGGGTCAAGATACCGTGAAAAAAATAAAGGATGCAGAACCCGGCAACCAGGATCACCAGCAACGCAATAGCTTGTGGATCGGTGAAACGACGTCGGTACCACTGTAATAACAACTCCAACATCAGAGATTGCTCCTTATTCCATCAATGGGGGGTGAGGCTCGCCAATCCCTATGCGGCCGAGCAGGTATGACATGATTTTTAAATAATTTTAGCCCGGTTATCACCGTGCAGCGTTTCAATGTGGGTTGTGGCTGGCTATGATGTGATAGCGTTTTGCCGCTCAGGCGCACGATCCCCTGAAAATGCATTTTTGTGAGCCAACGCACTTTCGCGCTGATTGTACTGGAGAGTCTGGCACGGAAGAAGAACTCTTATCTGATACTGACGTCTTACTTGATGACTTTATTGAGGGAATGACCTGACTATGACCATCCGGTTGACTAAAACAGCGCTAACTGTCCTGCTGCTCGGCTCGCTTTGCACCTCTGCGTTGGCGCCGGTTAACGCCCAAACGCAAGACCAGCTGCCGGATATGGGGACTTCCGCAGGGGGGACGTTGAGCATCGGCCAGGAACTGACCATGGGCGATTTTTACGTGCGGCAGCTACGCGCTAGCGCCCCGTTGATCAACGATCCGCTATTGACCCAGTATATCAACCAGTTGGGTAACCGGCTGGTCGCCAGCGCCTATTCGGTACGCACCCCGTTCCACTTCTTTCTAGTCCGTAACGACGAGATCAACGCCTTTGCCTTCTTTGGCGGCAACGTGGTGCTGCACTCAGCCCTGTTCCGTGAAACCGACAACGAGAGCCAACTGGCCTCGGTCCTGGCACACGAAATCTCACACGTGACCCAGCGCCATCTGGCCCGCGCAATGGAAGACCAGCAACGCAACGCGCCACTGACCTGGGTGGGTGCACTGGGCTCTATCCTGCTGGCGATGGCCAACCCAACCATGGGCATGGCGGCGCTGAGCGGTACGCTGGCAGGAACGCAGCAGGGGATTATCAGCTTCACCCAAGCAAATGAACAAGAGGCTGACCGTATCGGTATTCAGGTATTGCAGCGCGCCGGGTTCGATCCCGAAGCGATGCCAGACTTTTTGCAAAGGCTGGCCGATCAGTCCCGCTACGCCTCAAAACCACCGGAAATGCTGCTGACGCACCCGTTGCCAGACAGCCGGCTTTCGGACGCCCGCAACCGCGCCAACCAAATGCCACGCCAACTGGTGCAATCCAGTCAAGACTATCTGCTAGCGCGGGTCCGTACGCTGGGCATGTACAGCTCGGAAGGCTATGGTCTGAGCGAAGACCTGCTGGACACTTACAGCAAAGGCAACATTCGCGAGCAAATAGCCGCCAAATATGGCCGGGCGATCCTGTTCTATGAAGCCAAGAAATACGACGAAGCGCGCAATCTTATTCAGCCACTGCTGGCAAAAGATCCGAAAAACGTCTGGATGCTGGACCTGCTGACCGACATCGATCTGGGTCAGAATAAAGCCGCTCAGGCCATTGCTCGCCTTGAGGCGGTCAATGCGGCGCAAAGCAATAACCCGGTGTTGCTGCTCAACCTGGCGAACGCCTACGTTGAGGGCAATCAACCCGCTCAAGCATCAAAAATCCTCAACCGTTATACCTTTGCCCATCCGAACGATCCTAACGGCTGGGATCTGCTGGCTCAGGCCAGTGCTGCCCAAGGTCTACGCGATGAAGAACTCTCCGCGCGGGCAGAAAGCCTGGCGCTGGCAGGCCGTCTGGATCAGGCGATAGGTTTGCTCAGCAACGCCAGCTCATTACAAAAGCTGGGCAGCCTGAAACAGGCTCGCTACGACGCGCGGATTGACCAACTGCGTCAGTTGCAAAGAACCTTCAGCAAGTTCCAACGCACTTGATTTGAACAAGGAAAGAGAAAAGATGAAAAACGTCACTATTTATCACAACCCGCGCTGCTCGAAGAGCCGTGAGACGCTGACACTGCTGGAACAGCATGGCGTCGAACCGCAAGTGGTGCTGTATCTGGATACGCCTCCTTCCGTCGCCGAGTTGAAAAAGCTGTTACAAGAACTTGGTTTCACTTCTGCCCGCGAATTGATGCGCAAGAAAGAAGATCTCTACAAGGAGCTGGATCTGGCGGATGAAACCCTGAGCGAAGAACAACTGCTGCAAGCGATGGTGAGCAATCCGAAACTGATCGAACGCCCAATCGTGGTCAAAGGCGGCAAAGCCCGCATTGGCAGGCCACCAGAGCAGGTGTTGGAGATTTTGTGATCCTGTGACGGCAAGCCGGGCGATTATCCGCCCGGCAGCTGTATTTACAACGGTTTATGCGCTGTTTCCCGGGCAGCTAGCAACGCCCACAAGGTAATTAGCAATGCCAGCACAACGTAGGCCGATATCGCCAGCGTGCTGTCAAAAGAAGTGAATAACGAAGCAATGATCAACGGCGCAAAGCCACCTCCCACGATCCCCGCCAGAGTATAAGCCAGCGAAGAACCAGCATAACGCACCTTGGTCGGGAACTGTTCGGTGATAAAGGCCGCCTGCGGGCCGAACATCGCCGCATGGATCAGCAAGCCAATCACTACTGCGGTACAAATCAACACCGGCTGACTGCTATCGAGCAACACGAAGAAGGCAAATGCCCAGACTATCCCCGCCAGTGCCCCGCCGATATACACTGGCCGGCGGCCTAAGCGATCGGATAAGGCGCCAAACATCGGTACGGTAATCGCGTTGCCTATCGCCCCCAGCATGGTGGCCGTCAGCGCTAGTGGCCGTGGCAGGTTCAGCACCGTGGTCACGTAAGTCAGGGTAAATACCACCACCAACGCGTACAGCACGTCGGAGCCAATGCGCGAACCACCGGCGATCAGCAGCGAACGTGGGTGTTGGGTGAAAACCTCGCGGATCGGCGAATGGGTAACATCCTTCGACGCTTCCAATTTCAGGAACGCCGGTGTTTCCCCAACCCCACGGCGCAGCCACAGGCCAAAGATCACCAACACCAGGCTCAACAGGAACGGAATGCGCCAGCCCCACTGTTGGAAATCGTCTGCCGACATCGCCATGGTCACCAACGCGATCAGCCCGGTGCCAATCAGCGAACCACAGGAGGGACCGACCTGCGCAAATGAGGCGTTACGCCCACGCTGATGTGGCTTACCGTGTTCCATCGAAAGCAGCACGGCTCCAGCCCACTCCCCACCCAGCGCAATGCCCTGGATGAAACGTAGTGCCACCAGCAACAACGGACTCCAAATCCCCCAACTTGCATAGCCGGGCAGTAACCCCATCAGCGTGGTGGTCACGCCCATGATCACCAGCGTGGCAACCAACACAAAACGCCGTCCCAGTACGTCACCAAGATGCCCGAACACGATGCCGCCGATGGGCCGTGAAACATAGCCGACCGCATAAGTAGAAAACGCCAGAATGGTGCCGACCAGCGGATCGAATGACGGGAAGAAAACATGGTTGAAAATCAAGGCAGCCATGATGTTGTAAACGGTGAAGTCATACCACTCCAGCGCGGTGCCTATCGAACTGGCTGCCGCCAGCCTGCCGGTTTTAGGAGGATCGACGGCGTGATCTTTCACCGATAAGTCCACAATCGGCGTTTCAGTGGTGGACGTATTCATAATGCCAGCTCCTGTGAGGTCAGTTGCCAGCCAAGTGCGTAATGCACCGCCTCGCCAGCAGGGATTTTCAACGTGTGGTAAGCCAGCTCACTCAAGCGCTGCCCCGCCTCTGCGCTACTACTTTCGATCAACACCATAGGTAACAGCTGACGATTTTCCCGCGACTCTTGCGGAAGCGGTGAACTGAGCTCGGCGTTTGGCAACAGTAGGCTGCTGTGCACAAAACCCGGCTGTTCAGCCAACACGGAACCCATGTGCTTAACATCGTTTTTCAGAACATCCTTCTCACTCAGTGCCAGAGTGATGATGCTCAGATGGCTACCGCTGCCCTGGCCGGTGACGGCTTCAACCGTGCAGACCCGGCGCATGGGATCGCGCATCTTGCCCAGGCAGGCAACCGACCACGGCGTCTGTTGGGTAAAAGCGTTGCGATAGGCCTGGGAGGTAAAACTGGCCAGGGAGGCGGTCTTATACAGCCCAAGGTATTTACGCCCACCCTGTAGCGCCTGATAGCGCGTACCGGAGAGAAAACCGGGAACACGCACCCGCTCCTCTACATGTTCACGGTCGTACCACTGATTGAAATCCGCCTCATCCTGCGCGGCGACATCCGTTGCAACAAACAGCATTCCGTTCGGGGAACCGGTCATGGGTATTCTCCTGGTAGAGTCAGTAAGGCAAGGCGGCACCCTGCCGAAAAATCACGCGTCAGCAAGGCAACGTTCGATTGCCAGCGCCCAACCCAGCAGCGCCTGGTCATGCATGGGTAATCCGGCCACCATCAGGCCAACGGGGGCCTCACCTGGCCGTTGGCAGGGTAGTGATAACGCACAGCCGTCGAGGAAGTTGATTACGGAAGGATTACGCAGCGCGGCACCGTTGGCACCGAAGTAGGCTTCGTCGTCCTCTGCCAGTTCGGCAAGGGTTGGTGCTATCAGCGGCGCGGTTGGCATCAACAAGGCGTCAAAGCCCTGCACCCTGGCCGTCACCCGCTGTTGCCAACTGGCACGCAACTGCCGTAGCTGCTGAAGATCGCTCTCGCCCAACGGCTGGCCACGACGAATGCGTGACAGCACTCGCGGGTCATAACCCTCGGCATTTTCAGCAATCAACGACTGGTGCCAATGCCAAGACTCCAGTGCGGTAAAACCACCCGCAGCGTTGATCTCCGCCAATTCGGCAAATTCACTGCAAGGGATAGCTTCAATCCGCGCACCGGCCTGAGCCAAACGTTTCAAGGCACGCTGAAACGCCTCTGCAACCTCTTCGTCCAACCCATCCAGCATTAGCGTTTGCGGAACGGCAAAACGTGCCTGCGCCAAGGAGGGTGACTCAGGCCGTAGCGCTTGTTCGGCGATTGCCGCATCCAGTGCGATACAGCTGGCAACGTCATGAGCAATCACCCCGATTGAGTCCAGCGAAGGCGACAACGGCAGCAGTCCACCGCTGGCAATTCGACGGGCGGTAGGCTTATAGCCGGTCAATCCACAGAAAGCGGCCGGAATACGTACCGATCCCCCGGTGTCACTGCCAACGGCACCGCAGCACATACCGTCGGCTACCGCGACCGCCGCACCGGAAGATGAGCCACCGGGTATACGCTGGTTAGCGCGATCCCAGGGGTTAGCTGGAGTGCCAAAATGCGGATTGATACCCAGCCCGGAGTAGGCAAACTCGGTCATGTTGGTTTTACCGATCACTACAGCTCCCGCCTGCAACAGACGCTCCACTATCGCAGCGTGCTTCTTGGCCACCGCAGCACCAGCCAGCACCCGAGAACCGGCAGTAGTCACCTGTCCACTCACGTCAAACAGGTCTTTGATTGAGATCGGCACGCCATCCAATGGAGACAAAGATTTGCCTGCCGCGCGACGTTGGTCGGCCGCCAGCGCCTGCTGTTGTGCCCAATCGGCATACACCTGAGTAAAAGTTCGCTCCCCTTCCCCCTGCGGATCGGCGATTTTCGCCAAGGCATCGGCGATCAACTGCCTAGAGGTAAACTCTCCACTGGCCAACCCGGCGGCGGCCTGCACAAGCGTTAACTTAGCCATCACGCCACCACCGGCAGTTCGATACTGCGATAGCTATGGGCAATGGTGCGCCCCAACACCTCATCCACCAGTTCCATACGGAACTCGGCTGATGGCCGGATCCCCCCGATCGCCGCCACCGTGCCGCAGGTCATTGCCAAGCCGTCACTCGGTAGCTGGGGGAGCGTCATGCCACTTTCTGGCAGTTGCTGCCCGCTCAGATAGCGTTCGAGCAAGTCACCGGGGGTGCGCAGGCTGGCGAGAGTCCCCTGCTGATAAAGCTGAAACGCGCCGTTTTCCTTTATCCATGAACGCAAGATCAAGGAGTCCCAGTGATCGCTCACTTCGTGTAACGGCCAGGCAGCACGCGCTACCGGTTTAACGCAGATCTGCTTGGACAGTGCTACGCTGTGTACTTCCAACTGACGATCGGTATGATCGGACGCTAATGAGACATACAGTTCGCCGCCATGGCTGAAAATCAGCGGTTCCGCTTCGCCGGAGGTCGCCTCGCCGATCACTTCGATGCATTCGCCTTGGCTAAGTTGATTAACCGCCACACGGTAAAACAGCGGGACGCTGCTGGGTTGAGGGACGCCCAGCTCGGCCAGCTCCTGGATATGATGTTGAATTGCCTTATAATCACGACCGGTCCAACCAGCGATGACCAGATGATCGATGTCAGCATCCAGCGTCTTGGCACTACAGGTTTCTGGTAAAGTAAAGGTCAGCCTCATGGCAATTGTGTCCCTTTGGTTAAAATAGTGTGAAATTTCACTATATCTTCAGTTAACAACTAAGCGACTGCCATGTGACGTTTTTGTGTACCATGTCTAAAAATTTCTTCTTGCAGGAGTAGTATGTGAAGACCATTGACGCAGAAGATCGAGGGTTCCCGGTAGCAGAGGAAGCCGGTTTGTCACTTAATGAAGTGGCCTACCGCCGCTTCAAGCAGGCATTGGTGACGTTAAGTTACAAACCGGGTGAATACCTCAATACCGCGCAGGTAATGGGTGAACTGGATATGGGCAGGACACCGATCAATCAGGCGATCCACCGTCTGGCGAATGAGGGCTTGCTGCAGGTGATCCCGCGCAAAGGGGTGATGGTCTCGCCGCTGTCGATAGACGATGCGTTAGAGTTGATTGATGTCCGGCTGGCCAATGAAATGCTGTGTATGCGCCTGGCCAGTGCCAAGATCACCCAACCACAGGTTGCCGCACTGAACGCGCTGAATCAGCAGATTGAAGCCGCCAGCCTGGATCGTGACCGGGTACGGATGATGACGTTGGATCATCAATTCCATCAGGAGCTGGCGCAGATCGCCGGGAATAACATGTTGACGGATATTCTGAGCGTACTGCACGCCAGAGCCCAACGTTTCTGGGCCAGCACGCTGTCGCGGGAAGGGCATATGCAGGAAGTTATCGATGAACACCGGGCGATTATCAGCGCGTTGGCCGCACAGGACAGCGACGCCGCCGCCAGTGCTGCACAGGCGCACATCCTGTCATTCCGCAGTGCGCTGTTACACGAAGGCTGAATAGTCTAAAGAGTGGGAATGGGGAATAGGCGGCTAGCTACAACCCCAGGATTTCCTTCACAAACGGAATGGTCAGCTTGCGCTGTGCCGTGATCGACGCGCGATCCAGCTGATCGAGCGTCATAAACAGCGTGCGCATTTCACGATCCAGACGCTTGAGCAGGAAACGGCCCACGTCTTCCGGCAGTTCGAAACCACGCAGTTTGGCGCGCAACTGCAACGCCTGTAGTTTCTCTTCGTCCGACAGTGGCTGTAACTTGTAGATCTGCCCCCAATCCAGGCGCGAGGCCAGATCCGGCAAATGCAGATTTAGCTGGCGCGGCGGACGATCGCCAGTGATAAACAGGCGGGTGCGGCCGGTTTCCAGAATGCGGTTATAGAGATTGAAAATCGCCATTTCCCATTCCTCATCACCGGCAATGCACTCGATGTTATCGATGCAGACCAACGCCAGCTGTTCCATGCCGTCCAGCACTTCGGGCACAAAATAGGCCCGCTTATCCAAGGGCACATAGCCTACCGCTTCGCCACGCTGCGAGAGTTCGGCACAGGCCGCATGCAGCAAATGGCTGCGTCCCCCGCCTTCGCGTGACCAGAAATAGATGTAGCTACCATGCTCCTGACGGACTGCGGATTGGATCGCGGCTAATAAGGATGGGTTCTCACCCGGATAAAAACTGGCAAAAGTTTCATCATCGGGTAGATAAAGTGGCAGTGAAAGCTGTGCCGGCGTATTCAGAAAAGCACCTCAACCAAAACTGGCAGGAAAACGCGAAGAGTCTACCACAGAAAGCAACCGCTGTTGAACCCGCCATGAGAACAACGCGATTTAGTTGCCAAATTTGTCTTATACGGCAAAGCTGTTCTAAGATAAATCGCACAAATTGAAGATGACCGAAAGGAGCTAGACCGTGAAAGCGTGGAATAAAGTGCTATTGGCCTCAATGGTAGGTTTACTGCTGGTGGGCTGCGATGATGCCAAGGTCGATTCTCATCTGGATAAGGCCAAAGACAGTGCCGAACAAATGAAAGATGCGGCGGAAAAGAAAGCGGATCAACTGACCGACGATGCCAAGGCCAAAGCGGAAGAGATCAAGCAGGCCGCGGCGGCCCAGACGGAACAGCTGAAGGACCAAGCTTCCGCCATTAAAGATGACGCCGCCAAGCAGGCGGATGCCCTCACTGATGATGCCAAGGCCAAGGCCGCAGCAATCAAACAGGATGCTGACAAACAAAGCCAGCAGCTGATCGATCAAGCCAAAAACATCAAGGCCGATGCGATCAACGGAGCGAACGATCTGGCGCAACAGGCCAAGGCAAAAACCGAACAGCTCAAGAACAGCATGGACAATAAGGCTCAACAAGCCGACGGTAAAACCGAACAACCGGCTCAGCCCGCTAATCAATAAACAGATTTGCTCTGTATGGGCGCAGCATGCTGCGCCCGCTTGACTACTCATCCAAGTTGTCTATCAGCGTGATGATGGATAATTTAAAGTCTTTTGGGACACACCGACTCAGTCAGCAGAATACGCATTTGCGAATGCAGAGCAAAACGGGGATACCAAGATAAATATTGTACTTCACATGTGGCGCAGAGGTGGAACGCTCATGACGTGCGTAGCCAGTCAGAATACTTCGGAGTAACTTCCCCTAAAACCTCTCGGTTTTTTCATCTTATATCCCCACCCGCATTGGGCAATGAGTATGCGGCGGATTGTACTAAATACGGATAAGACTTTACATGCACTGGGAATAATCTTATCCTTAAGGGTGGCGTTCATTACTCAGAGGATTGAGATGGTTGGTTACTATTTGATAGATAAAAAGATAGTTTACAATAATGATCACGGGGAAATTTTCAACCTTAATGAGCCAGAAGTAAAAGTAAAGCTTTCTAACCCTGCGGCTAAATGTTTACAGAAACTCATTGATGCAGATCATCAAATTGTCTCGCCAGATGAGCTTATCGATGACATTTGGGGACAGAAAGGCGTCATCGTAGGCACTAATACCCTATATCAGCATATCTATATCCTGAGAAAACACCTTTGCTCACTGGGATTAGATAAAAACATTATTAAAACCACGCCGCGCTCCGGGTTCAATATCCCGCAAGAATTTACTATTGAGCCATTTCAGGATAAAGTTGAATACGTAAAACAAGAAGATCATCAAGAACAACATCAACAGGCGGAAGAAAAACCTGCATTAACAATCAATGAGTTACCCAAGAAAAAACCAGGTTTTCTAAAAAAACGCAGTATCTATTCTTTAGTGGTGGTTCTCACCCTCATTATTGCCTCATCAATTTACATTTATAACACCAAAAAACCTTTAGAAGCCGATTACACCTTAATAGGGAAGTATCAAAATTGTGATATTTATGGAGAGAATGGAAGATTCACCCTCTTATATATCAAATCAAGAATTGAAAATCACAACATAGAGTGTAATAACGAAGGAAACCAGTCTTTGTATTACTTTGGAAATCCTGCAATTAAACGAGAGTCAATTTTCTTATGTGACAACCGCATTGATGGTGATGCTAGAAGTAATTGTAAATCATATCATTGGACTGGCTATGAAAACTAAAATCATTATTCCATTAGTAATATTAATATGTGCCATACTGGCCGTAGCGTATTACTTTCTTTATTTAGATAACAAAACAGAGACTATCTCTTGTGAGTCTAAGCTTTATTTTAAATTTTTTGTGCCAAAACCTGAAGTGGTTGCCAACTATAACATTATAATAAATTTAAAAGGCGACAGTGACAAAGATGATGGCAGAGGTAAATTCTCAATAACTGCAAACTTTTATGATGGGATGAACAAGTACTTTATCAGGCGTGATGTCATTGCCAGCTACCAAGTTGACGATAATGGTTTGTATTTTTTCAAAACCCTTTATATCAATAAGTATGCCCGAGATACCATTCCTGAGAATGTCGAAAAACGCCTTGTGCCAGATGTTTTTGCTAAAATAAACAGTCTGTCAGGCTACACCATACGCCCAGCAGGTAAGCAAGGGTACTTTATCTATGAAACCGACATTCCGGTCTTTTATTGTAATCGGTTATAACCGGGCAACCGTTGGCAGATATACTACACTGTTGCCCAATTATCCGTGCCAATAGCCTGCTATCAAGACACAGCAAGCAGGCTATAGTGGACCTAGAAGCACTCAATAGACATCGCCTGGTCATGAAGCCAATATTCCCACCGTTAAGGTGAGTCATATTGGCACAATCACTATCAGGCCCGCTCTACCAGCAAGCTAATAGAGCTTTGCCGATTATTTTTGGTCCAGTCGCTCTTCTGGCACATCAATCACTTCTTCTTCCTTGCGGTACAGGCTGATCAGTTTGAACAGCAAGCTCAGGCCGACGCCGACGATGGTCGCCAATGCCATACCTTTCAACTCCGCCGCACCGATATGCACTTTCGCGCCGCTAACGCCGATAATCAGGATCACCGAGGTCAGGATCAGGTTCTGCGCCTTGTTGTAATCCACCTTGGATTCAATCAATACGCGGATACCCGAAGCGCCAATCACGCCATACAGCAACAGAGAAACACCGCCCATCACCGGCACCGGTACCACCTGGATCGCCGCCGCCAGCTTGCCTACGCAGGAAAGCAGAATGGCCAGAATTGCCGCTCCGCCGATCACCCAGGTGCTGTAAACCTTGGTGATGGCCATGACACCAATGTTCTCACCATAGGTGGTGTTAGGCGTAGAGCCGAAGAAGCCGGAGATCACGGTGGAAATGCCGTTGGCGAACATTGAGCGGTGCAGGCCCGGATCGCGCAGCAGGTCCTTCTTGACGATATTCGCCGTGACTACCAGGTGACCAACGTGCTCGGCAATCACCACCAATGCCGCAGGCAGAATGGTGAAGATGGCAAACCACTCAAAGCGTGGCGTGTAGAAGGTCGGCAAGGCAAACCAGTGCGCGTCACGGATTGGCGTCAGATCCACCACGCCCATAAAGAACGACAGCGCATAGCCTACCAACACCCCGATCAGGATCGGGATAATCGCCAGGAAGCCGCGGAACAGCACCGAGCCCAATACGGTAACACCCAGCGTCACCAGTGAAATAGTGATGGTCGTGCTGTCTGCGGAGGTACCTTCCGCCGGTAACAATCCGGCCATGTTGGCCGCCACGCCTGCCAGTTCCAAACCGATAACGGCAACGATTGCGCCCATTGCCGCAGGCGGAAACATCACGTCCAGCCATCCGGTTCCGGCCTTCTTGACGATCAGCGCGACCAGGCAGAACAGCACGCCACACATGATAAAACCACCCAGTGCAACCTCATACCCCAGCGGCAACAGCAGCAACACCGGTGAAATAAACGCAAAGCTGGAGCCCAGATAGGCGGGTATCTTGCCCTTACAGATAAACAGATACAGCAATGTTCCCACGCCGTTGAACAACAGCACCGTCGCCGGGTTGATCTTGAACAGGATCGGCACCAGCACGGTGGCCCCGAACATGGCAAACAGATGCTGGAAGCTGAGTGGGATGGTCTGGAACAGCGGCGGGCGTTCACTAACGCCGATGGCGCGACGGGTCATGGGGTGTTTTTCCTCTGAGTTAGTATCAGTTGTGTTGGCTTGGTGATCAATGCTCAATGGATTACCAGGGTTGGCAATCCAAAGGGCATTAAAAAGCCGACTCTCAGGTCGGCTTATTTATTATTTGGTACCAAATATCTTATCGCCTGCATCACCCAGGCCAGGCACGATGTACCCTTTGTCATTCAGGCATTGATCGATCGACGCGGTATACAGCTCAACATCCGGATGCGCTTTCTCCAGCGCGGCGATCCCTTCAGGAGCAGCGACCAGTACCAGCACCTTGATGCTGCTACAACCGGCTTTCTTCAGCAGGTCGATGGTTGCGATCATCGAACCACCGGTAGCCAGCATTGGGTCAACCACCAGCGCCATACGCTCGTCAATGTTGGAAACCAGTTTCTGGAAATATGGGACCGGCTCCAGGGTTTCTTCATCACGATAAACCCCAACCACGCTGATACGAGCACTCGGTACGTGCTCCAGTACCCCTTCCATCATGCCCAGACCGGCACGCAGGATTGGCACTACGGTAATTTTTTTCCCTTTAATCTGCTCAACTTCAACCGGCCCACACCAGCCTTCGATGGTAACTTTCTCGGTTACCAGATCGGCGGTCGCTTCATAGGTCAGCAAACTACCCACTTCAGAAGCCAGCTCACGAAAGCGTTTGGTGCTGATATCATGTTCGCGCATCAGACCAAGCTTGTGCTTAACCAGCGGGTGTTTCACCTCAACGATCTTCATCATTTTTCTCCTATTAAGGTGGTTGACGGCCAAAAAAATCGCCGGATTATACCGCCTTTTGCTTCCGACGCCACTACCAATAGCCGGATCGAGATCAACAAAAGAGTGATCAACAGTATAGAAGACGAAAAGTTCGAGCGGGCTCACATGGTTCTCGCAAACGTTTGCTTGCGCTGTTAGAATTGCCGCGCCTGGTTCCGGCATCACCGCCGGAAGCACCGTTCTCAAACCGCAAACCGTCGTGGGGATCGCGCAGTGACCGACAAAACCTCTCTCAGCTATAAAGACGCAGGTGTCGATATCGATGCTGGCAACGCATTGGTAGACCGCATCAAAGGTGTAGTGAAACAGACCCGCCGCCCGGAAGTCATGGGTGGGCTGGGCGGTTTTGGCGCCCTGTGCGCGTTGCCGCAGAAATACCGCGAGCCGATACTGGTTTCCGGCACCGACGGCGTGGGTACCAAGCTGCGTCTGGCAATGGATTTAAAACGCCACGACACCATCGGTATCGATCTGGTGGCGATGTGCGTTAACGATCTGGTGGTTCAGGGCGCCGAGCCATTGTTCTTCCTCGATTACTTCGCTACCGGCAAGCTGGATGTGGATACCGCCGCCAGCGTGATCACCGGGATTGCCGAAGGGTGTAAACAGTCCGGCTGTGCGTTAGTCGGTGGCGAGACCGCGGAAATGCCCGGCATGTACCACGGTGAAGACTATGACGTCGCAGGTTTCTGCGTGGGCGTGGTTGAGAAATCAGAAATCATCGACGGCAGCAAAGTACAGTCTGGTGATGCGCTGATCGCTCTGGGCGCTTCAGGCCCGCATTCCAACGGTTATTCGCTGGTGCGCAAAATCCTGGAAGTGAGCAAAACCGACCCCACCACCACTGATCTGGCAGGCAAACCGCTGGCAGACCATCTGCTCGAGCCGACCAAGATTTACGTCAAATCGGTACTGGAATTGATCGAGAAAGTGGAAGTGCACGCGATTGCTCACCTGACCGGCGGCGGCTTCTGGGAAAACATCCCACGCGTATTGCCAGAAGGGATGCAGGCGGTGATCGACGAGTCGAGCTGGCAGTGGCCTGCCGTGTTTAGCTGGTTGCAGCAGGCGGGCAACGTGAGCCGTCATGAAATGTACCGTACCTTTAACTGCGGTGTCGGTATGGTGATTGCGCTGCCACAGGAGTCGGTAGAAAAAGCCATCGCAATATTGACCGCCGCGGGTGAAAAAGCCTGGCAGATTGGTAAACTGACCGCTTCTTCTGACGAACAACAAGTGGTCATCCAGTGATGAAAAAGATTGTGGTGTTGGTCTCCGGCCAGGGGAGTAATCTCCAGGCGCTGATCGACGCCTGCCAACAGGGCCGGATCGCCGCCACTATCGTGGCGGTATTCAGCAATAACGCGCAGGCATATGGCCTGCAGCGTGCCGAGGAAGCTGGCATTGCCGCTCAAGCGCTGGATGCCAAAGACTTTGCCGATCGCGAAGCCTTTGACGCCGCGCTGGCGCAAGCTATCGACCAATACCAACCCGATTTGGTGGTGTTGGCCGGTTATATGCGCATTCTCAGCAACGCCTTTGTGCAGCACTATGCCGGGCGTATGCTGAATATCCACCCTTCCCTGCTGCCGAAATACCCCGGGTTGCATACCCATCGCCAGGCTATCGACAACGGCGACGCCGAACATGGCACTTCGGTGCATTTCGTCACGGAGCAGCTCGACGGTGGCCCGGTGATCCTGCAAGCCAAAGTGCCGATCTTCCCCGGTGACGAGGAAGATGAGGTCATTGAGCGTGTGCAGACCCAGGAACACACCCTATACCCGCTGGTGGTGAGCTGGTTTATCGAAGGGCGGCTGGCAATGCGCGATAACGCTGCCTGGCTGGATGGTGAACGCCTGTCAGCACAAGGTTATGCCGCCGACTGACCCGCAATTTAACCGCAATCTAAACGGTGCCTTTCACGGTACCGTTTTTTTTCGCCTTCAATCAGCTCCTGAGGTTATAATTTTGCCAGATTAATGAACCGAGGAGAATGTATGTCGAGCACCACCAACGTCAGGCTACGCCCGCTGGAGCGGGAAGATCTGGCGTTTGTTCACCAGATGGATAACAACGCCAGCGTCATGCGCTACTGGTTCGAAGAACCTTATGAAGCCTTTGTCGAGCTTTCCGATCTGTACGATAAACACATTCACGACCAGAGCGAACGGCGTTTTATCATCGAGCATGAAGGAGCCAAGGTCGGGCTGGTTGAACTGGTAGAGATCGACCATATCCACCGCCGTGCCGAATTCCAGATCATCATCGATCCGGCTCATCAAGGCAAAGGCTACGCCAGCACCGCAGCCAAGCTGGCGATGGACTACGGCTTCTCGGTACTTAACCTGTATAAGCTGTATTTGATCGTCGATAAAGAAAACCCGAAGGCGATCCATATTTACAGCAAGCTGGGCTTTGAGGTCGAAGGCGAACTGATTGACGAATTCTTCGTTAGCGGCGCATACCGCACCGTGCTGCGCATGTGCATCTTCCAGCCACAGTATTTAGCGAAGTTCAAGACTGCCCAGTCTGGTGATAAGCCTCTGATGAAGTAAGTTGAAAGCAGGGGGCGATGAATATCCCCCCTGATGACAGATAGATGAAGATCAACAGGAAATCTTGTACGTTTGAGCTAGTTAATAGTTTATGTCCACTCGACGCTAATATATTTAAAAAATCAATTCATTATCGTGAATCATACAAATAATAAATTAATTTCTGCATGGCTATAGACTCGGATTGGCCAACCGAGTGGTGAATTAGGCGACAATATTAGGTATCATCCCGAGCACTACGGATAGCCCTACAGGAACCGTCACGCTGGCTGCCGCCTGGCAACCCGCACTTTCGCGGCGAATGGACTTCAAACGGCCTGAAAAACATGCGTAATTACAACTTATTATGGTGTATATGGGGATTATGGACGCTGTCCATCGTTCTCTGGCTGACAGGGATCAGCTTCACCGGTATCTACTTAAAACGCGCGCTGCTGGCCGCCTTGGTTCTGGCACTGTTGGCAACGCTGGCGTTTATCTACAAAATAACAAGGACGAATCAAATGCTGTCATTCAACAAGAAAAATAAAGCCGTTAATGAGGAAAAAGCACAGGAGCTGATCGATCAGCCCGTGCCTCAGCCGGCTGCTCACTCCGAGCCAAACATCCTGTCTGAAGTTGCCGACGCCATCAAGCCAATCCGTGCCAAGAAGGACACCTTTATCTCTAATGGTGCGCTGTTCACCGGTGTGATCGAAGGCGATGGCAATATCATTGTCGAAGGCCGGGTTGAGGGAAATATCATTTGCAGCCACATGGTACGCATTGAAACCAGCGGCCATGTCAAAGGCGAAATCCGCGCCCAGCAGATCACGATCAATGGCCCAGTTGAAGGCCGTTGCTTCGCCGACTCGCTGTCAATCCAGCCGAAGGGCAGCATGCGCGGTGATATTTTCGCCGACGAAATCTCCATCGAGAAAGGCGGCCTGTTTATTGGCCAGTCCCAGTTGATGCAAAAAACGCCTCCTCAAGCCCAGCCCGCTCAGGCAAAAGTGACCGCACTGAAAAAGGTTGAACCTGAACAGCAGGAACAACCGACCCCACAGCCGAGCAAGCATGCCAATTAAGCCCCTCACCCGTCAGCCATAGCGACCAGTGATGTAATCCTCTGTACGGCGTTGGCGTGGCGAAGTGAAAATCGCGTCGGTATCGTTATATTCCACCAGCGTCCCCTGGTGGATAAACGCCGTATAGTCGGAAACCCGTGCGGCCTGCTGCATGTTGTGGGTCACCAGCACCACGCTGTAGCGCTGTTTCAGCACCGAAATCAATTCCTCGATGGTTAAGGTGGAAATCGGATCCAGCGCAGAGGTCGGCTCATCGAGCAGCAACACTTCCGGCTCAACCGCGATCGCCCGTGCAATCACCAACCGCTGTTGTTGGCCGCTGGAGAGACGGAACGCATTTTCCCGTAACCGATCTTTCACCTCATGCCACAGCGCGGCGGCACGCAAGGATCGCTCCACGGCTTCATCCAGAATACGCCTGTCACGGACTCCCTGTAAGCGCAGGCCGTAGACTACGTTTTCGTAGATCGATTTCGGGAACGGGTTTGGCCGCTGGAATACCATACCCACGCGCCGCCGCAAAGCGGCAACGTCAATCTGCGGGCCGGAAATGGTTTCGCCATTAAGCTGCAGTTCGCCGTCAATCCGGCAGCGATCCACCAGATCGTTCATCCGGTTAAAGCAGCGCAACAGCGTCGACTTGCCGCAGCCTGAAGGGCCGATCAGCGCTGTCACCCGGTGTTTGGGAATACGCAGGGAAATATTGTGCAGCACCTGCTTGTCACCATAAAACAGATCCAGGCCGTTGACCGCCAGCGCGGTCTGCTCATCGGCCAACTGCTGGACATCCAGCCGGGGTAGGCTGCCCGGCGTTATCAGACTCATTTGGCACTCCCCAAAAGATTCAACCTTGTTACTGCGACCATGCTTTATACCGCTCCCTTAGCGAATGCCGGATGCCCATTGCCGTCAGGTTCAACCCAACCACAATGACCACCAGCAGGAATGCCGTGGCAAACACCAGTGGCCGCGCCGCTTCTACGCTGGGGCTCTGGAACGCCATATCGTAGATCTGGAAGCTCAGGTGCATGAATTTACGTTCCAGGTGCAAATAGGGGAAAATATCGTCCACCGGCAGCACCGGTACCGATTTCACCACGCCAACCAGCATCAGCGGTGCCGTTTCCCCCGCCGCTCGTGCTACGGCCAGGATCAAGCCGGTCATCATCGCCGGTGCCGCCATCGGCAGCACAATCCGCCAGAGGGTTTCCGCCCGGGTGGCTCCCAGAGCCAATGATCCCTGGCGCAACGAAACGGGAATACGCGACAACCCTTCTTCAGTGGCAACAATCACCACCGGCAAGGTCAGCAGTGCCAGGGTCAAGGCGGCCCACAGCACGCCCGGTGTGCCGAACGTCGGGTTCGGCAAGGAGTCGGCGTAAAACAGCCGATCGAGCGAGCCCCCCACCATATAGACAAAGAACCCCAGACCAAATACGCCGTAGACGATCGACGGCACCCCCGCCAGATTCACTACAGAGATGCGGATCAGCCGCGTCAGCAGATTATTACCGGCATACTCGTGCAGATAGACGGCGGCAATCACGCCAAACGGCATCACCACAATCGACATCAGGATCACCATCAACACGGTACCAAAGATCGCCGGGAACACGCCCCCTTCGGTATTGGCTTCCCGTGGGCTGTCGGTCAGGAATTTTTGTACTTGCTTGGTCCAATGCGCCAGCTTCTGCCCGCTGCTCATGTCGTTCGGATACCAGGCATCGCGCACTTGGCTCAGGGGAATGGTGTGAACCTGCCCGTGCATGTCGCGCAGCAGTAAAGCATCACGCTGGCGATCGCGTTCCAACCCTTGCAGTTTGCCAGCAAGCTGGCGGTATTGGCGTTGCAACTCCTGCCGTTCGGCACGGATAGAGGCTTGCCAGCGCGCATCCAGCTTATTCTCACGCTGCAGGCTCTTTTCATGCAAGCGTAAATGCTCAAACTGTTCGTTAATCCGTGCCATGTCGCGGAACTGAATATCGCGCGCCTGTCGCGTCAGCGCCGCAATTTGCGGCAAGCGCTGTTGCAACGCCTGGCTCAGATCGCTGCCGGTCAACGGTTGGCCATCTTCCAGTAAACCAGCCAGATAGCCGTACGCGGTGCCATTGCTGTTACGCTCCAACACTAATAAATCGCGTGGGGTAGTCATGCTACTGACGTCACTGGCCAGCAAAGTACGGAAATCCTGCCCTTCGCTTTCCCGGTTCCCCACTTTGATCAGGTAGCGGATAAAGCTCTGCGCTTCCCCTGGTGGCAACACAACACCGGCGTCTTGCAGTTGCTGGCGCGAGATCGTCTGCCGTTGATATAGCTCACCCACTACCGATACCGGGCCTGCGGCCGTCTGATTCAGCTCGAACTGATAGACTGGGCTAGGCCAGAAATAACGCGTCCCCTGCCCGGCCAGCAGCAGTAAAATGCCGATCAGCGCCAGCAGGCTGATGGCCACCGATGCCGCCGTCAGCCAAATCCACGGGGAGCCGCTTTTCACCCAGCTTCTCATGGTGTCTCCTGGTTCAGCGTATAGCGCTTACGCAAGCGTAAACGTATCGCCTCCGCCAGCGTGTTAAACACAAAGGTAAAGATGAACAACACCAGCGCGGTCAGGAACAGGACCCGATAATGGCTGCTGCCCGTGACGGCCTCTGGCATTTCGATAGCGATATTGGCCGCCATCGCCCGTAAGCCCTGGAACAGGCTGCCGTCGATCAGCGGCGTATTGCCGGTGGCCATCAGAACGATCATGGTTTCCCCCACCGCGCGGCCAAAACCGATCATCAGCGCAGAGAAAATACCGGCGCTGGCGGAAGGCAACACCACGCGCAATACGGTTTGCCACTGGGTGGCCCCCAGGGCCAACGAACCCCGGCTAAGCGAGGCTGGCACGCTGAACAACGCATCCTCTGCCAGTGAAAAGATAATCGGCACCAGTGCGAAGCCCATCGCCACGCCCACCACCAACGTATTGCGCTGATCGAAATCCTCGCCCAACCAGAAGTGCAGCGGCTCACCAAACAGCTTAAGCTCCAGCCAAGGCCCTACGGCAAGCGCCAGCCAAACGGTCAGCACCACCACCGGTAACAGCAACAGTAAATCCCAACCCGGTGACCAAGGCCGCGCCGTAAATCGGTTAACCAGCCAACTGCATAACAGCACGACCCCGGCCAACAGGAACGGCAACGCCAACACGGCCAGCAGATAACGCTCGATCATCGGTGCCAGCCAGATACCGGCCACCAGCCCAATCACTACCGTTGGCAACGCGCCCATCACCTCAACCGCCGGTTTGACGACCCGTCTTAACCCTGCTGACATAAAACAGGCAGTATAGATCGCCCCGGCCAGCGCCAGCGGGATGGCGAATAACATGGAGTATGCTGCCGCCTTGAAGGTGCCAAAGATCACCGGCATCAGGCTGAATTTAGCCTGGTAGCTATCTTCACCCGAAGTGGATTGCCACACATACGCTGGCTCAGGGTAGTTCTCATACCACAGCCGCTGCCACAGTGAACGCCAGGTAACGTCTGGATAGAGATTATCCACGGCATAATGCTGCCAACCCTGGGCAGTTTCCAGCAACAGACCGTCGCCACGTGGGGCAAACGCCATCTGTTGTACGTTGACGGGGAGCTTGTCCTTCAGTAACGGCTTGGACTGGATACTGGAAAACAAGGCGAACTCGCCCTGCGGCTGCAAGGTTGCGAACACCCGCCGATACGGTTCGGCTACTAACAACTCCTGTGCGGAAGTCTGATGGGTAAATTGCTGTATTGGTGCTAACTGGTGGCGCTGGTTTTTCTCCACGTCAAACCATTCACGCAGGCTACCGTCACCAGCCTGGATCAATAATGCGCTCCCCCCTGGCAACGCCGTCAGGCGGTAGGGAGGATGTTCACCCAAGGTTCGCGTCTCACGCAGCTGCGGATGTGCCCCTTCAATCTGATAGCGGGCCAGTTGGTTGCCGGTTAACAGATAAAGCTGGCGTCCATCCGGCGTTAGCAGCAGTTGTTGTGGTGCGGTGGTCAAAGGGATTTCCGCGGGTTGGCCCTGAAGCGTCGGGCTGAAACGCCCCAACAGCAACCGGTTGTCGTCCGTTACCGCCGCCAGCAGGAAATTGCCCTGGCGGACTTGCGCCAGGCTTAGCAATGTCAGTGCATGCCCATGGGGATCAAATGCCAAGGGATCCTGCCCCAGCGGAAAACGCCACTGCGGTTCACCACCGCCCGCCGGTGCAAAATCGGCCTGGGCAACCACCAATCGGCCATCCGCATGCGCCAGGGCAAACAGGTCACGCTCTCCAACCGCCTGAGCCAATAAGGTAGGCTGGCTCAATAGCGTTTGCTGTATAGGGTTATGGTTCGGTGCCTGCAACTGATAAAAATACCCTTCCCCCTGGCGGTCGATGCGATAACCAATACGCTGCTGTACGTCCATCCCGATGGCGAGCGCCGGGGAGCTGTAGCTCATTGGCAATACGCGTGAAGTGCCTAGCGAGGCCGGTTTGAACAGCGGTAAAACCGAAAGCAATAGATAGACAAAGATCAGCATCAGCGTCATCAATACCAGCAACCCACTGACGGTCACGGCCCCTTGTACGCCACGATCAACGTGCGCACGCAGGCGATCCCGGGGATGTTGGTTAAGCGTTGTCTGTGCCATTTGCCTGTCGTCGGTTCCGTTGTCGGGCTTGCGCCCAAAGATAACCGGGCATCTTATGTCAGTTTTGTGACGTTTGCATGACAAAGTTGCCGAGGGCCATGCTGGAAGAATAACAATTTGCGGCGGGCAATGCGGCGGGATAACTCCGCAGATATGTTGGACATTGTTGTCAATCTCTCGCAATAATGAAGAAGGACACTAGAGCGGTATTCGGCGATAAGTCCGATCCTTTTCTAAAATTGAACTGGAGTAGCAATGGGTCAGGAAAAGCTCTACATCGACAAAGAATTAAGCTGGTTATCCTTTAATGAACGCGTGTTGCAGGAAGCCGCAGATAAGAGCAATCCCTTGATTGAGCGCATGCGATTTCTGGGCATTTACTCCAATAACCTGGACGAATTCTATAAAGTCCGTTTTGCCGATCTGAAACGGCGCATCTTGATCAGCGAAGAACAGGGTTCAGGTGGCGCTTCACGTCATCTGCTGAAAAAAATTCAGGCCAAGGTGCTGAAGACCGATCAGGAGTTCGACGGCCTGTACAACGATCTGCTGCTGGAGATGGCGCGCAACCAGATATTCCTGATCAACGAGCGCCAGGTGTCAGAGAACCAGCAAATCTGGCTGCGGCAATACTTCAAGCATCATTTGCGCCAGCACATCACGCCGATCCTGATCAATCACGACACCAATCTGGTGCAGTTCCTGAAGGACGATTACACCTATCTGGCGGTGGAGATCATTCGCGGTACGCGCATCGATTATGCGTTACTGGAAATTCCGTCCGACAAAGTGCCCCGTTTCGTCAATCTGCCGCCGGAAGCCCCCCGCCGACGCAAGCCAATGATCCTGTTGGATAACATCCTGCGCTATTGCCTGGACGACATCTTCAAGGGCTTCTTCGACTATGACGCGCTCAACGCCTATTCGATGAAAATGACGCGCGATGCAGAATACGATCTGGTGACCGAAATGGAATCCAGCCTGTTGGAACTGATGTCGTCGAGCCTGAAACAGCGCCTGACCGCCGAGCCGGTACGCTTTGTGTATCAGCGCGATATGCCCAATGAGATGGTAGAGCTGCTACGTAACAAACTGGGGATATCCAACTACGACTCGGTGATCGCCGGTGGCCGTTACCACAATTTTAAAGACTTCATCAGCTTCCCGAACGTCGGCAAGGCCAATCTGGTCAACCGACCGCTACCGCGCCTGCGGCATATCTGGTTCGATAAATTCCGCAACGGCTTCGATGCCATCCGCGAAAAAGACGTGCTGCTGTACTACCCGTATCACACCTTTGAACACGTGCTGGAGCTGCTGCGTCAGGCGTCGTTCGATCCCAGCGTGCTGGCGATAAAAATCAATATCTATCGGGTAGCCAAAGACTCACGCATTATCGAATCGATGATCCATGCTGCACATAACGGTAAGAAAGTGACCGTGGTGGTGGAGCTACAGGCACGCTTCGACGAAGAGGCCAACATCCACTGGGCCAAACGCTTGACCGAGGCCGGGGTGCACGTGATCTTCTCCGCGCCGGGGCTGAAAATTCACGCCAAACTATTCCTGATCTCGCGCCGTGAAGGCGACGATATTGTGCGCTATGCTCATATTGGTACCGGCAACTTTAACGAAAAAACCGCCCGTATCTACACCGACTACTCGCTGCTGACCGCCGATTCGCGCATCACTAACGAAGTACGCCGGGTATTCAATTTTATTGAAAATCCGTACCGGCCGGTCTCCTTCGACAACCTGATGGTTTCGCCGCAGAACTCCCGCCGCATGCTGTACGATCTGATCGATCGGGAAATTGCCAACGCATTAGCCGGTGAAAACGCCGCTATTATGTTGAAAATAAATAATCTGGTGGATAAAGGGCTGGTAGATCGGTTATATACCGCTGCCGCTGCTGGCGTGAAAATCCGTCTGTTGGTGCGCGGCATGTGTTCGCTGATCCCCAACCTGCCGGGAATTAGTGACAATATTCAGGTTATCAGCATCGTCGACCGTTTTCTGGAACACGATCGGGTATACGTTTTCGAAAACAAAGGTGACAAACGGGTTTACCTCTCTTCCGCCGACTGGATGACCCGTAACATAGATTACCGTATCGAAGTGGCAGTATCGCTGCTTGATCCGGCGCTCAAGCAGCGCGTTCTGGATATTCTGGAGCTGCTGTTTAGCGATACGGTCAAGGCCCGCTATATCGATAAAGAACTGAGCAACCAGTATGTACCGCGTGGCAATCGCCGTAAGGTCCGTGCACAGGTGGCCATTTATGAGTATTTAAAAGCTCTGGAACAACCGGACAACTAGGCCAGCCACTATGCCGCTAAAAAGCACTGCAACCAATAATAAGCCACAGGAAATCGCTGCCATCGATCTTGGCTCGAACAGTTTCCATATGGTGATCGCCCGCGTCGTTAACGGCGCCTTACAGGTGTTAGGCCGTTTAAAACAGCGGGTACACCTTGCCGATGGATTGGACAGCGAAAACGTGCTCAGTGAAGAAGCCATGGAGCGGGGCTTGGCCTGCCTGGCGCTGTTTGCCGAGCGATTACAGGGGTTCCCGGCGGATAACGTCACCATCGTGGGTACCCACACCCTGCGTCAGGCGGTGAATGCCGAGGTGTTCCTCAAGCGGGCGGAAAAAGTGATCCCTTATCCGATCGAAATCATCGCCGGGCAGGAAGAGGCCCGTCTGATTTTTATGGGGGTCGAACATACTCAGCCGGAAAAAGGCCGCAAGCTGGTGATCGACATCGGCGGTGGCTCTACCGAACTGGTGATCGGGGAGGATTTCGAGCCTCTGCTGGCAGAGAGCCGCCGCATGGGTTGCGTGAGCTTTGCCCACATGTTCTTCCCTGAAGGGGAGATCAGCAAAACCAACTTTAAGCGGGCACGCCTGGCCGCCGCACAAAAATTGGAAACCCTGGCCTGGCAATACCGCATCCAGGGCTGGCAATATGCCTTGGGGGCATCTGGCACCATCAAGGCCGCTCACGAAGTTTTGGTGGCCATGGGTGAAAAAGACGGTTTGATTACCCTTGAAAGGCTGGAGTTGCTGGTTGAGCAGGTGTTGCAGTTTAAAAACTTCAGCGCCCTGAGCCTGCCGGGCCTGTCGGAAGATCGTCAATCGGTATTTGTGCCGGGGCTGGCGATCCTGTGTGGGGTATTTGATGCGCTGGCAATCCGCGATCTGCGCCTGTCCGACGGTGCCTTGCGCGAAGGCGTGCTGTATGAAATGGAAGGTCGCTTCCGCCACCAGGATATTCGCAGCCGCACGGCCAAAAGCCTGGCCGATCACTATAATATTGACCGCGAGCAGGCCAAGCGCGTGCTCGAAACCACCGAGCTGTTATACGCCCAGTGGATGGCGCAAAATACCAAGCTGGTGCAGCCACAGTTGGAAGCGCTGTTGAAATGGGCCGCCATGCTGCATGAGGTGGGGTTGAGCATCAACCATAGCGGTATGCACCGCCACTCCGCCTATATTCTGCAAAATACCAACCTGCCAGGCTTCAACCAGGAGCAGCAGTTGCTGCTGTCGGCGCTGGTGCGTTTCCAGCGTAAAGCGATCAAGCTCGAAGAGTTACCCCGCTTGAACCTGTTCAAGAAGAAGTACTATCTGCCGCTGATCCAGCTGTTACGCCTGAGCACCCTGCTTAACAATCAGCGTCAGGCCACCACTACACCGGAAACCCTGCGTCTGGCAACGGATGATAATCATTGGACGCTGCGCTTCCCCGCGGGCTATCTGACGCAGAACAACCTGGTACAGCTCGATTTTGAGCGCGAGCAGGAATACTGGAATGACGTGGTTGGCTGGAAACTGGTGATAGAAGAAGAAGGCGAACAGGACGCAGACGCAAAACCTGCGGCTTAATTCATTGAATTTCTGGTGATATCCTGATGGAGCATAACCGTTTGCTCCCCCTCACCCCAACCCTCTCCCACAGGGAGAGGGAGCTGACCGGAGCACTTGGTTGGCTACGTTACTTCATAACATGTTGAATAATAAAGCCAAGGTATGGCGCAGAAAAATCAGCGTACTCGATCGTCTCTCATCCAAGATGAATCACTACAATTTCAACCTCGCTCGATCGGTTCCCTCTCCCTGTGGGAGAGGGGTAGGGTGAGGGGCCATATTCTCAGTCAGACTCTTCGTCTTCCGGTAGTGGCTCCATCGGCACCAGAGACGCCAACAACTGAGGTTTACCGATAAAGTAGCCCTGCATATAATCCACGCCCAGGCTTTTAAGCGCATCGCGCTGCTCGGCCGACTCGACATATTCCGCCACAATCGACAACCTTCTCATCAGCGCTACCTTACAGATTGACGCAATGATCTGGTAATCCACCTTGCTGGTCAGCATGTCCTGCACAAAACTGCCGTCGATCTTCAAGATATCGACATGCAGCTCCTTCAGGCGATCGTAGGTGGCATAGCCGGTGCCAAAATCATCCAGGGCAATGCGGCAACCTAACTGGCGCAGCTCTTTCAGCGAGTTCTTGGCATACTTCACATCCTGCACCAGATGAGACTCTGTCACTTCCAACACCAGTTGATAAGGCTCAATCTGATATTGCCGCAGTGCATCGCGCACGTCTTGGCACAGGCTCGGGCGACACAGCGAGGACGGTGACAGATTCACGGCAAAGCGCGCGCTAGGCATACCTTCGCGATGGAGCTGCATAAACTGCAAGGTTTGGCGCAGTACCCACATATCCAACTGGTAAGCCAACCCGAACTCATGCACCACCGGTAGAAATTCGTTGGGAGGAATGACGTTACCTTCATCATCCAGCATACGCAGCAGGATCTCATGGTAAGAATCGCCACGAACCCCAACAATCGGTTGAGCCATCAACATGAAACCGTCGTTATCCAGCGAGCGTTGCACCCAGTGTAACAAGGCGACCTTGCGCTTGATTTCATTCTGAACCACATGATGATCGTTCTGCACGTTTTCAGGCCGGCCACTGGTCAGAGACATTTCCGCCAACGAACTCAATTCCCCCAGTAACACATGCAGGTGTTCCACTTCCGAATAGACTCCACAGTAGCTAATTCCCAGCGGCGGATGGATTGGCAGACCGTTCCACACCAGACGAAACTTCTCTAGCGTGCTGTGGATTTTGGCCACCCGGGCCTCACCGTCGGAACCGTTGAGCCGCAGCACCAGATCGTACCCCGGCAGGTGATAGACGTCTTCCCCTTCCTCCAGCACCGTGCGCAGGCTGCCCGCCAGCTTCTGTTTGAAGCGGATGCGCAGCTGCATGCCATAGTTCCGGCTGAGCAAATCCAGCTCGGAAATCCGCAGGAAGCACAGCGTAGAACGCGGCACCTTGGCCAGATCGCGCTTCAATGCGCGCAGGTTGGGTAAGCCGATGACCGGATCTTTCAGCGAGGCGTTTTGCGCCTTGGCATGATCCATCCGCTGGCGAGTATGCACCGCAGATGTCAGCAAAATACTGAGGGTGAACGCCAGCATCATTGACGAGATCATGGTCAGGTTATGCAGCAGGCTGTCCCATTGCACATAACCCGGATAGTTAAAGAACAGCACCAGAAGGGTTGCTGCCCAAATAATACAGTTGAACAGATAACCAAAGCGCATGGCGCTATACAACATCACCGGCAATAACAGCGTCAGGCTGTAGTCGGGCACCTGCATCGCGTTGGTATCTGCCGAGTGGTAGGCAAGCACCCCCACCAAGGCAACCAGCACCACCAACCACAGTTGCAGCTCGCTCTTTTTGACCGACGGCGCCATCTCACGGCTGATCCGCCCCCACAAAACGCGGGCAAATTTGGGGTTCTTAATGATCCGCAAGGCGAAATAGAACAGTTGCATGGATGACAGGCAGCCAATCAAAATGGCCTGAAAATTGATCAGTGCGTGTAAATGATTACCGCTACCGGAAAGCATGCCGAGTTCATCCGGCAGCAAATCGAGGCCGATAACCAGCTGTAAACCAAAAATAAACAGCACTGGCGGCATCAGCACCAGCCAGATCAGCCGGTGTTTACCCAGCTTTAACTCGGTGAGCCCCACACACCAGTGGCGCTGCGACTGGCAGCGATAGCCCCACCAGCAAATGCTCAGACATCCCACATACAGCAACGTCATGATCACGTCGACTTCGCTGCCGGTACGGTTGGAGTAGCGGATAAGGATAGCCAAAGCGATGCCTGGCATGGCACGCCAGTCATAAACCATCAGCAAAGAAAAGCAGACCACCAGCGGTAGATAAACCAGATACACTTTGCCATCAGGCAGCATCAGGCGTGGCGATAGCCAGCCTGCAAGCGGCACCAGCAGCAGGCTCAGCACGATAGGCTGCCCCCACCAACGGTCACGTAAATTATTCCAGAACTTTAAAATACCCATCAAGACACTGTATCCGCTAAGGCGTGATTCACTTCGTCGCTCAAGCGTTTTAAATCGCAGAAAAGGCAGGATCCGATCCCACCACAGAACCATTCGGGGAGCAAGCTGAGACATGCACTTCCAGCATCAAGAATGGCTGTGAATTCTATTCTCTGCGATAGCTTAAGATTTGACCACGATCAATTAATAGAGAAAAGGCTAAGAAAAATCCATAAGCCACTTCATAGGCTGATAATAACCTATTAATAGACAACAAAAAATCAGACAAAATCTATATCCCATGCATTTCGAGTGACCGCTTAAAAAGGGGTGGACATAAACCCCAGCTAAATTGCTCAGTCAAACGCACGGAAATAAATGGACATCTTTTGTCATCAGAGCCTAGAATTCCATTTACAATTTAAAGCAATGTTAGCCATGGCAGGCATGCGTCAAACAACAGTAATCGCCACCATCATTTTCCAGCGGCAGCCCCAACAGGGTGCTTAAACAATGCCAATGGGAAAAACCGACGGGCTCAATGAACCATGAGAAAGACCACAACCGGGCGCATGACCAAAGTCGTGCTGCTGATCAGTTTCATCATTCTAGTCGGTCGCCTGCTGTATGCCGCCATTGCCGCTATTCCCCATCATCAGGAAAAAAGATCGCTGCCTGAACCGCAGACCCAGGAAGCCCGCGTGGATAATCGGTGATTATCTTGCCCTACCAAGCGACCATCACCCTGAGTCACCGGCACGCCAAAGCTGCTGACCCTGCACCATCAGATTGATAAAAATCACGCCAACTGCCGCTATGCTCTATCTTTTAAAGATAGTCTAAAAGGAACCCGGTGTGCCAAGTCAGCGTTAAGGAATTCCATGTCCGCCGCAACACATAACGTCAAAAAAGTCGCTGAGTATCGCCAGCGCATTCTAAGCCTACTGTTAAATAATACCCCTTTGGTTGACGGCATTCTTGGCCGCCCAGGGGATGAAAAACAACTCAGCGAAGGCGAACTGCTTAATCATACCGCCGAAATCACCCACTTGCTGCAAGATATGCACGCCGCTGACCTGGCGGACCTGCTAGAAGCGTTGCCACAAGATGAACGCCTGGCGCTGTGGCGGCTGGTGGATAACACCAAGCGCGGCCAAACCCTGGTAGAAGTTGCCGAACCCGTCTGGGATAGCCTGATCGAAGAGATGAGCGATAAAGACCTGCTCAAGGCGATCAAAACCCTGGATGTCGATGAACAGGCCTATCTGGCGCAATACCTGCCACGTAACCTGATGGGCCGCCTGCTGACCTCACTGGAGCCAGAGCAGCGTGAGCAGGTGCGCGAGATGGTCCATTACGGTAAGGATACCGTCGGCTGGATGATGGACTTCGAACTGGTCTCGGTACGCCCGGATGTCTCTTTGGGGGCCGTACACCGCTTCCTGCGTCAACGTAAAGCCATCCCGGATGCCACCGATAAACTGTTCGTCACCGATCGCAAAAATACCCTGTTAGGCGAACTGCCGCTGACCGCGATCCTGCTTAACGATCCGCAAACCCCGGTATTTAAGGTGATGGACAGCGATCCCACCACTTTCCAGCCGGAAGACAAAGCCGAGGCTGCGGCCAGCGCGTTCGAACGTTATGACCTGATCAGCGCCCCGGTGATCGATGCCAAAGGCAAACTGATGGGGCGGTTAACCATCGAAGAAATCGTTGACGTGGTTAACGAAGAAAGCGACACCACTCTGCGTCGTATGGGCGGGTTAAGCCCGGAAGAAGACGTGTTTGCCCCGGTCAGCAAAGCGGTGAAAACCCGTTGGGCCTGGCTGGCAATCAACCTCTGTACCGCCTTTATCGCCTCCAGGGTCATTGGCCTGTTTGAACACACCATTTCACAATTGGTGGCGTTGGCTGCCTTGATGCCCATCGTCGCCGGTATCGGCGGCAATACCGGCAACCAGACCATTACCATGATCGTGCGCGCGTTGGCGCTGCATCAGATCGAAGAGGGCAATATTTCGCGCCTGTTGTTCAGAGAGCTGGGCGTAGCCATCATCAACGGGGTAGTCTGGGGTGGCATCATGGGGCTGGTCACCTATCTGCTGTATGGCGATCTGGCGATGGGGGGCGTGATGACGCTGGCCATGATGCTCAACCTGCTGGTAGCCGCACTAATGGGGGTGATCATACCGATGACCATGCTCAAACTGGGCCGCGATCCTGCCGTCGGCTCCAGCGTACTGATCACCGCCCTGACCGATACCGGCGGCTTCTTTATCTTCCTGGGGCTGGCGACCGTGTTCCTGCTTTAGTCAACGTCACCTATAGCTAGGCCAGAGCAAATCGCAGGTTTCCCTTGCGGAGAAAGTGCCGAATCGCCACGGTGTGTCTTGATAAAGGTTGGGTATATACTTGGATAGGTATTCCTCGCCCGCAGTACTCCCCTCTGGTGAGTACTGCGGCGGCAGGGTTTAGTGGTCGATAGCACAAAGTGAAGGTTACCGATGGATCTCAGCGCAGCGCAGCACCCACTCAAAGCTAAAGGTACCTTGTTCACTCACTCGTTGCTGAGCGCATTGATGGTGTTTCTGCTGGCCTACCTGTGCCTGACGCTGTCAGCAGAATCCAGCCACTTTACCCCGCTGTGGTTCCCGACTGCCGCCGTTATTATGCTGATGTTCCACCAGCCACCGCGCAATTGGCCATTGCACTTGATCCTCAGCGGGATCGGCATGTGTATTGCCAGTTTCCTGCTATTCGGCCTCAGTTGGTTCCCGGTCAAACTCACGCTGATTAACCTGCTGGAAGCCATCGTCTGTACCCTGCTGTTACGGCGAGTACTGAAACCAGACGATCCGTTAAACGGCTTGGCAAGCTGGTTGAAATTTGTGTTCTGCGCCGTGATCTTCACGCCAATGTTCAGCGCACTGCTGGCGGCCTCACTAGCGCCCGCACCTGGGGAAACCTTTTGGCAGCCCTTCAGCACCTGGTTTATTTCCGAAGCGATCGGCGTACTGGCTCTGGCACCGATCGGGCTGGTTTATCGCCGCTCAATGTTAAGAACGCTGAACCTGTTCGAACTGCTGTTAGTATTGCTGGGAACACTGACCTTCAGCTCTCTGGCGCTGCTCAACCTACCCTTCCCGTTTACCTTTATCATCCTGCCGTTGCTGTGGGCAGCGATCAGCCTGCCGCGGCTCGAAGCCTTTATTATCTGTTTTACCACGACCCTGATGATTACGGTGATGATCTCGCTCGGGCTGTTGCATTTTCAGGATAGGGGAACGTTTTTAAGCGATGTGACAGTCTACCTGCCACTGATGTTGATCCTGATCCCGGCCCACGCCATGGCAATGGTGATGCATGCTTTCAGGGTGGAAAAAGAACATATCGTGGAAAGCGAAGCGCGTTTTCGTAATGCGTTGGAGTATTCGGCCATCGGCATGGCGCTGGTGTCACCAGAAGGGAAATGGTTACAGGTCAATCAGGCGCTGTGCAAACTGCTGCGCTATCCCCCAGAAACCCTGCGCCGCCTGACGTTTCAAGAAATCACCCATCCCGATGATTTAAATGCCGATCTGACACAGTTACAAGACCTGCTTGATGGCCACATCAGCAGCTACACCATGGAAAAACGCTATATCCGTAGCGACGGTGAGAGCGTCTGGACACTGCTGGCGGTATCCCTGGTGCGCGATCCGCAGGGCCAACCGCTGTACTTTATTTCTCAAGTAGAAGATATCAACGAGCTAAAGCGTACCGAAGCGGAGAACCGCAGCCTGGTAGAACGCATTACACTAGCCAATCAGGCTGGTGGGATCGGCGTGTGGGAATGGATGTTGAACGGAGATAAGCTCACCTGGGACAAGCGAATGTTCGAGCTGTACGAATTGACGCCGGACCAAACTCCCACCCTGGCGCTGTGGAGCTCATTACTGCTGGAAGAAGATCGCGAACGCATCGGGCGGCAAGTGGCTACGCTCAGCGATCGGCATCGGCCGTTTGTGATGGAGTTCCGCATCAAGACCAGGCTGGGGGGAATTCGTCATATTCGCGGCCAGGGTAATACCATCCTCGATGAGCACGGCGAGCCGAAGCGGATGATCGGTACCAATATCGACATGACGGAAATCAAATCGCTGGCCGAAGCGCTGCACGAAGAGAAGGAACGTTTACACATTACGCTGGACGCCATCGGCGAAGGGGTGATCTCCACCGATCGCGAAATGCGCATCACCTTTATGAACCCGGTAGCAGAACAGATGTGCGGTTGGCCGCTGGAGATGGCGCTAGGTATGCCGATTAACGGCGTGGTGCGGATGACCAACGGCCAGAATGGCCCAGAAATAGAAAATCCGGTGCAAAACTGCCTGCAAGAGGGGCCTCCCCTGCCAGCAGAATACGCGCTGGTACTGCATAGCCGCGACGGCCGCCGCTTCGACGTACAGGAATCCGTATCGCCGCTGAAAACCATCGAGGGGGAGGTGATGGGGGCAGTGATGGTGTTGCAGGACGTCAGCGCCTCGCGGGAACTGATGAAAAAGCTCAGCTACAACGCCTCTCACGATGCGCTGACCGACCTGAAAAACCGTACCAGCTTCGAAAAGCGGCTGAAGGGCGCTATTGCCAGCGTGGCCGAAAACCAGCAACAGCACTCGCTGGTGTTCCTCGATCTCGACAGGTTCAAAGCGGTTAACGATAGTGCCGGACACGCGGCAGGCGACGCCTTGCTCAGGGAGATTGGCCAGTTGATGCAGCGCCAGCTGCGTAACAGCGACTGCCTGGCACGGCTCGGGGGCGACGAATTTGGTCTGATCCTGTTCGACTGTTCGTTGGAGCAGGCCAAGTTGCTGATGCAACAGATGATCGAGCAGATCGGCGAATACTCATTCTGCTGGGCAGGCAAGATTTATCATGTTGGCGCCAGCGCCGGTATTACACCAATCGGTGCCGCCAGCGGCAAGAGCAGCGAGCTATTGGCACAGGCCGATATCGCCTGTTATACCGCCAAGCACCACGGCCGCGGCCAGGTTTATATTTATGAAGCCCGGCAAAAACAGCAGATGGAGCGCCGGCATGAGCTGCTAACGCGCCAGGAAGTGCTGAATATTATCGATAATCAGCAATTGCTGTTACGCGTCAGGGCAGCCTCGCCGCCTAAAACGCCGCAGGCGGTCTGTTTCTATCAGTTAAAGCTGCACGTTCGCCCACCCGATGATCGCCTGCTGGCCTCTGAGTCCTTCCTCGCCGCTGCCCAGCTCTACGGCCTGCTGCCGGAGGTCGATCGCTGGTTGGTAAGCCAGATACTGGAAAGACACGCCGAAGCTCTACGCCGCAAGGGGCTGGCCATTACGCTGCCATTGGCCACAGACAGCGTGCTAGATCTTGATTTTCAAAATTACTTGCTGGAGTTACTGGCGGCTTCCGTGCTGCCGGCCAGCACGCTGTATCTGATGGTAGACGAGACCATCGTGCTCGATCACCCAGAGGATGGCGGTGCCTTTATCCGCCGTTTGCAGCAGATGGGCTGCAAGCTGATCGTCAATGATTTTGGCCGCAACCTGAACGCCTTCGATCAGTTAAACGGCCAGACTATCGATTACATCCGCATTGACGAACGTTTTATCACCGACGTCCACTGCAACCAAATGGATGAACTGATGGTGTCGATGATCCATGGTGCCGCGCACCGTATTAATACTCAAACTCTGGCCGGCCCAGCACATCAACAGGTTACGCTAAGTGCGCTGACAGCCATCGGGGTCGATCTGGTAGACGGTGACACCGTTGCGCTGGAGCTACCGCTGAGCGATTTACTCAGCGGCGGCTACTTCGGTATTCACTGAAGGTGCCCAACAATCGTTATGCCACAGATGCAAGGTGGCGTAGGACCTCCAAGGCCGCCAGCGTTCGGCATAGCGCTCAATCTGGCGCGGCGTCATGCCGGGGAAACGCTGTTTGATCAGATAGTCCCCTGCCAGAAAAACGTCCGGCCATGACCAGGCCCGCATCGCGATATAGCTGGCGGTCCAACTGCCTATCCCCGGCAGTGCGGTTAACTCCTTGATACCCTGTTCGATATCCAACACGTTATCCAACTGCAAACGCCCTTCTGTCACCCTGCGTGCAATTTCTATCAGCGCCGCCGCGCGCTTCAGCTGTACGCCCAATGGTCGCAGATCCTCCGGTTGCAGTTGGGCGATCCGCGCCGCCTGCGGAAAAACATGAGTGATATCGCCATACGGCTGCTCCAGGACCGTTCCCCAGCGTTCGGCCATCCGCCCGGCAAAGGTAGCCGCCATCTTGACGCTGACCAACTGCCCCAATACCGCACGCGTAGCCTGCTCAAAGCTGCTGACGCAGCCAGGCAAACGTAAGCCGGGCGCATCTGCCGCTAGCGCGCCTAACGCCTCGCAAATGCGGTCCGGCGCGGCATCCAGATCGAACAGTTGGCGAATGCGCCGCAGGACTTCGGTCGTCACCCGGCTAAGTGACGGGGCAATTTCCACCCGAACCCGGTTTCGCGCCTCTTCCGGCTGGACGCTCACCCAACCGCAATATTCGACGCCGCCCTGCTCCACCGCGATCGAACGGCAGTATTGTTGACCGACAACGCTTTCCACGCCGCTGACCGCACGCGTCTGTAAGAACCCCAGCATACGCGGCCAATCGTAAGGTGGCCGATACCCCAGATGAAACACCAGTCCGCTGGTGGCGGCACGCTCACTACGGCCAGCAGTGCTACGCAATACCGAAGGGATCAGGCGATAACGGGCCTTAAACAGCTCATTGAAACGCCGCAGGCTGCCAAACCCGGCGGCAAATGCCACCTCGCTCAGGGGCAAATCGGTATCCGCCAGCAGCCGTTTGGCCTGTAACAGACGATGCGACTGGGCGTAATCAATGGGGGAGGCGCCGAACTGCTCGGCAAAAATGCGCCGCAGATGGCGATCGGAAATCCCCAAGCGGGTAGCCAGCTGTTCACAGCTGTGCTCTGAAAGATAGCCCTGCTCGATCAGCTGAACCGCAACCTGAGCATAGCGATTGCCCAGGTCGATCAGCGCCAGCCCTGGAGCCAATTCAGGGCGGCATTTCAGGCAGGGGCGAAAACCGGCCAGTTCGGCGGCAGCGGCGCTGGGGTAAAACGTACAATTTTCGATTTTCGGCGTGCGGGCGCTACATACCGGCCTGCAATAGATACCGGTGGAGGAGACACCGACAAAAAATCGTCCGTCAAACTTACGGTCACGCGCACTCAGCGCGCTATACAGCGCCTGTTGTTGATTCTTCATGGCATCGCTCGGAGTCAGTTTTTTGTTCATTATGGCGCTCGGACCTGTGGCTGACGTGCGGGAATCGGACATTAACCTGCTTGACTCACTTTGTCGGGATACAGTTAAACGGGCGTAGCATGCGGCGCCCCTACAAATTCAGTGTCCTTGTCTCCAATCTGGTTCAAGTTAACCATGCCGCCGCGATTACCGCTAAATTTTTCACCAGTTAGCCGCCCACTCGTTGCTCGGCAGACCAGTCTCGGGTAAAGTCGCCCCCCTTCATCGGCATGGGGAACGAAAAATGTTTATTGGCTTCGATTATGGCACTGCCAACTGTTCTGTCGCCGTTATGCGCGATCAGGGCCCTGAATTACTGACGTTGGAAAACAACGAACCGTATCTCCCTTCAATGCTGTGCGCACCGACGCGTGAAGCGGTGAGTGAGTGCCTGCATCGCCACTGGCAGGTGCCAACCGGCAGCGAGGAAAACCAGCAACTGCTGCGCCGCGCCATCACCTTCAACCGCGAAGAAGATATTCCGGTCAACGGCGACAGCGTGCTGTTCGGCCTGCAGGCGCTGGCCCACTACATCGAAGATCCGGAAGAAGTGTATTTTGTCCGCTCACCGAAATCCTTCCTAGGGGCTAACGGCCTTAAGCCACAGCAGATTGCGCTATTTGAAGATCTGGTGTGCGCCATGATGTTCCACATCAAGCGCCAGGCGGAAGGCGTATTACAAACCAGCATCGAACAGGCCGTCATTGGCCGCCCGATCAACTTCCAGGGAACCGGCGGTGAAGAGGCTAACCAGCAGGCGCAGGGGATTTTGCATCGTGCCGCACAACGAGCCGGTTTCAAAGAGATCGAGTTCCAGTTCGAACCGGTTGCCGCCGGTCTGGACTTTGAAGCGACGCTGAGCGAAGAGAAAACCGTGCTGGTGGTCGATATCGGCGGCGGAACCACCGACTGCTCGGTGCTGCTGATGGGGCCACAATGGCGCGATCGTGCCGATCGCCAACAGAGCCTGTTGGGGCACAGCGGTTGCCGCGTGGGCGGTAACGATCTGGATATTATGCTGGCGTTCAAACAGCTGATGCCGCTGTTCGGTATGGGCGGTGAAACCGAGAAAGGCATTGCCATGCCTGCATTGCCTTACTGGAACGCGGTAGCGACCAACGATGTCCCGGCCCAAATCGATTTCTACAGCACGGCCAATGGCCGTATGCTGCGCGATCTGATCCGCGACGCTGCCGAACCCGAGAAGGTGAAACGTCTGTTGAAAGTCCATCAGCAGCGCCTGAGCTATCGGCTGGTACGTGCGGCGGAAGAGAGTAAAATCGCGCTGTCGGGTCAGGCAAGCATCAGCGCCCAACTGGATTTTGTGCAGCCGGAGCTGGCAGAGATGATCAGCCAGGAGCAGTTGGCCGATGCCATTGCCCAACCTCTGTTGCGTATCCAGGAACAGGTTAGCGCCGCCCTGGCCACCAGCCAAAGCAAGCCGCAGGTTATCTACCTGACCGGTGGTAGCGCACGCTCACCACTGCTGCGAACCGCACTGCAACAGCAGTTGCCAGGGATCCCGATCGTCGGTGGCAACGATTTTGGCTCGGTTACCGCCGGGCTGGCACGCTGGGCGCAGACGCTGTTTCGTTGATTAACGCAGGGGCGGCTAACGCCCCTGACAATGGAGCATTATGGCTATCACAACTGGTGAAACACCCAGATTGCTGCTGCGCGGTTGGCAAGATAGCGATCTGCCCGCCTTTGCTGCGCTCAATAGCGACCCTGAGGTGATGAAATACTTCCCGGCAGCGCTAAACCGCGCTGAAAGCGATGCCCAGGCAAATCGCATCCGCCAATTTATGCAACAGCACGGCTGGGGGCTGTGGGCCGTCGAGGTGAAGCATCAGGCTGCCTTTATCGGCTTTGTCGGGCTGGCCATTCCTGGTGACGATCTGCCCTGCTCTCCCTGCGTGGAAATTGGCTGGCGGTTGTCGAAGGAGCATTGGGGCCAAGGCTATGCCAGCGAAGCGGCACGTTGCGCGCTGGATATCGCTTTCAATAGGCTGCAACTGTCAGAAGTAGTGTCCTTTACTGCTGAAATTAATCTCCCTTCCCGCCGAGTGATGGAGCGCATCGGGATGAACTTCAGCGGTGAAACCTTCGAACATCCCCGTTTACCTCTGTGCCATCCGTTACGCAAGCATGTGTTGTATCGTAAGCTATCGCCAAACAAGTGATGGTGATGATAACTCATTGAATAATAGTTGATATCCCCTCACCCTAACCCTCTCCCAAAGGGAGAGGGGACTGAACGAGCCACAGTTTAGCGCCTGCATCTGACCACCATACAATCCAACCTCATAAAGTCTAGGTGATTGAAAATCATATAAATCACCACCAATCTAACTCCCTCTCCCTGTGGGAGAGGGCTGGGGTGAGGGGCATCGCAGAAACTTACCAGGCACTTGCCTCATCCAGCGCCTTGATATCCTCGGCAGCCAATTGCAACTGTGTGGCACTCACCAACTCATCCAACTGGGTTAACGAGGTGGCGCTGACGATTGGCGCGGTGATGCTTGGGCGAGCAATCAGCCAGGCCAACGAGATCTGTGCGGGTGTAGTCTGGTGCTTCTCGGCCAGCAGATCGAGGGCTGCCAGAATGCGGAAACCTCGCGGGTTCAGATAACGCGACACAATGGTATCCCCACGCTGGCTCTTACCCACATCCTGTGCGCTACGATATTTGCCGGTAAGGAAACCACTAGCCAGTGAGAAGAAGTTGATCACCCCCAATCCCTGTTGCTGCGCCACCGCTTCCAGCGCCTGCTCATAACCTTCACGAGCATACAGATTGTATTCCGGCTGCAAGGTTTCATAGCGCGCCAGTCCGTTTTGCTCGCTGACTTTCAGTGCTTCCACCAGCCGGTCTGCCTGATAGTTTGAAGCGCCTATGGCACGCACTTTCCCGGCCTTGATCAGTTCATCAAACGCCGCCAGGGTTTCCGCCAGCGGGGTGTCCTGGTCGTCATCATGGGACTGATAAAGATCGATATAATCGGTTTGCAGGCGGCGCAACGAATCCTCTACGGCCTGACGAATATAGCGTGGCGACAAGCCTTGCTTGCCCTCACCCATCGGTTTTCCCACTTTGGTAGCGATGATCACCTGGTCGCGCTTGCCGCTTTTCTTCAGCCAGTTACCAATCACCGTTTCTGATTCACCGCCTTGATTGCCCGGCGCCCAGCTCGAATAGACGTCGGCGGTATCGATAAAATTCAGCTGATTGGCTACCAGCGCATCCAGCAGGCTGAAAGACGTGGCCTCGTCTGCCGTCCAGCCAAATACGTTGCCGCCAAAGGTCAGCTGCGGGACCTGAATGCCTGAACGACCCAACGGTTTCTTACTCATGATGTGGCTCCTGAGGGAAAAGAAAAAATTCGCTCTCAATTATTAGCGCGAAAGCGGCTGGAACGCTAAAACGAATCGGTTATATGTCAGAAAATGTCTAGCTAAGCGTTGTTTCGGTAAAATAGACATTCTCTGCCGACAAACCTGACGCTTCCTCCATATTTCCTTCATTTTTACACCGTGACAGCTCGCTAAACTAGTATCCTGTAAGGAGTATCACTTTTGGCAACTGATTGCCCGCACGACTGTCTCTGGAGAGAATACCCAACGCCATGAATACAAAACCCAAACGCCGCTCACTGCTGCTGCGCCTGTTAGCCATAGTTATCGTAGTGCTTGCCGCCATTCTGATCTGGCGTCACTTTAGCGCGCCACAGGCTACCGATGCAGCGCCGGGTGCGCAGCAGGCAGGTTCAGGTCCCGCAGGAGCTGCAGGCAGAGCCGGTGGTAGACGAGGGGCTCCTATGTCTCCAGTACAGGCCGCCACCGCCACAGTGCAGAGCGTACCGCGTTTCCTCTCGGGATTGGGCACCGCCACCGCGGCCAACACCGTGACCGTCACCAGCCGCGTCGATGGTCAGTTGATGGCAATCCACTTTACCGAAGGCCAACAGGTCAAGGCGGGAGACCTGCTGGTTGAAATCGATCCACGCCCTTACGAAGTGCAATTAACTCAGGCTCTGGGGCAGTTAGCCAAAGATCAGGCGACGTTGGCCAATGCCAAACGCGACCTCGCCCGTTACCAACAGTTGGCAAAAACCAATCTGGTATCGCGCCAGGAGCTGGATACCCAGGAGTCGCTGGTTCGCCAGACCGAAGGGGCGATCAAGGCCGACCAAGGGGCGGTGGACAGCGCCAAACTGCAAATAACCTACAGCAAAATCACCGCACCTATAGATGGCCGCGTGGGCCTTAAGCTGGTTGACGTGGGCAATTACATCGCCAGCGGCAGCACTACCGGCATCGTGGTGATCACCCAAACGCATCCGATCGATGTGGTCTTCACCCTGCCGGAGAGCAATATCGCCGATCTGGTCAAAGCGCAGAAAGCTGGCCCCGTGAGCGTCGAAGCTTGGGACCGCACCAACCAGCAGTTGTTAACCACCGGTGAGCTATTGAGCCTGGATAACCAGATCGATACCGCGACGGGTACCATCAAACTGAAGGCTCGCTTCGACAATCTGGACGATGCGCTGTTCCCGAATCAGTTCGTTAACGCCCGGCTGAAGGTTGCCACCCTGCAAAATGCGGTGGTGATCCCTACTGCCGCACTGCAAATGGGCAATGAAGGCAACTTCGTCTGGCTGCTGAGCGCAGACAATAAGGTCAGCAAACATCGGGTTACCGCCGGTATTCAGGATAGCCAGCAGGTGGTCATTAGCGCCGGTGTCAATGCGGGCGACCGCGTCGTGACCGACGGCATCGACCGCCTGACCGAAGGCATGCAGGTTGAAGTGGTGGCGCCTCATCAAACAGCGGCTACCCCGAATGTAGAACAACCGAAGCACCGCGCTAAACCTCAGGGGAACTCCTGATGCAGTCGATGTCCCCCCATAGCGGCGGTGGGCCTTCCCGCCTGTTTATTCTTCGCCCGGTAGCCACCACGCTGTTTATGCTGGCTATCATGCTGGCCGGGATCATTGGCTATCGCTCGCTGCCGGTTTCCGCCCTGCCGGAAGTGGATTACCCAACCATCCAGATCGTCACGCTTTACCCAGGCGCCAGCCCGGATGTGGTCACCTCGGCGATCACTGCGCCGTTGGAGCGCCAGTTTGGCCAGATGTCCGGCCTTAAGCAGATGGCCTCGCAGAGCTCCGGTGGTGCCTCGGTGATCACCCTGCAATTCCAGCTTGAACTGCCGCTGGACGTTGCCGAGCAGGAAGTGCAGGCGGCCATCAATGCCGCCACCAACCTGCTGCCCAGCGATCTGCCCTACCCGCCGATTTACAGTAAGGTTAACCCGGCCGATCCACCGATCCTGACGCTGGCCGTCACCTCAACCGCCATGCCGATGACCCAGGTAGAAGACATGGTGGAAACCCGGGTGGCGCAAAAGATTTCGCAGGTTACCGGGGTCGGTCTGGTCACCATTTCTGGCGGACAACGCCCGGCCGTGCGGGTGAAGCTCAATGCTACGGCGGTGGCCGCCTATGGGCTGGATAGCGAAACCATTCGCACCGCCATCAGTAACGCCAACGTCAACTCGGCCAAAGGTAGCCTGGACGGCCCGACGCGTTCGGTTACGCTCTCTGCCAACGATCAGATGAAAACCGCAGAGGATTACCGTCAGCTGATTATCGCCTATCAGAACGGCGCAGCCATCCGCCTGCAAGATATCGCCACCATTGAGCAAGGCGCAGAGAACAACCGCCTGGCGGCATGGGCCAATAAAGAGCAGGCCATCGTGCTGAATATTCAGCGCCAGCCGGGTGCCAACGTCATCACCACCGCTGACAGTATTCGCGAGATGCTGCCAGAGCTGATCAAGAGCCTGCCAAAGTCGGTAGATGTGAAGGTGCTGACCGACCGCACCACCACCATCCGGGCCTCGGTCAGCGACGTACAGTTTGAGCTACTGCTGGCGATCGCCCTGGTCATCATGGTGATCTACGTCTTCCTGCGTAACGTTCCCGCCACCATTATTCCGAGCGTGGCGGTGCCGCTTTCCCTGGTAGGCACCTTTGCCGTCATGTATTTCCTCGACTTCTCCATCAACAACCTGACGCTGATGGCGCTGACCATCGCCACCGGCTTTGTGGTGGATGACGCCATCGTGGTGATCGAGAATATCTCGCGCTATATCGAAAAAGGTGAAAAACCGCTCGACGCGGCGCTGAAAGGGGCCGGAGAGATCGGCTTTACCATTATCTCGCTGACCTTCTCGCTGGTAGCCGTGCTGATCCCACTGTTGTTTATGGGGGATATCGTTGGCCGTCTGTTCCGTGAGTTTGCGGTGACGCTGGCAGTGGCGATCCTGATTTCCGCGCTGGTGTCGCTGACGCTGACGCCGATGATGTGCGCCCGAATGCTTAGCCACGAGTCGCTGCGTAAGCAAAACCGTTTCTCTCGTGCTTCCGAGCGTTTCTTTGACCGGGTGATCGCCCAATACGGCGTGTGGCTGAAAGTGGTGTTGAACCATCAGTGGCTGACGTTAGGCGTCGTGTTCAGCACTATGGCGCTGACCGTGTTGCTGTATCTGCTGATGCCGAAAGGCTTCTTCCCGGTACAGGATAACGGCATCATTCAGGGCACGCTGCAAGCGCCACAGAGCGTGTCATTCAGTAACATGGCCGAGCGCCAACAGCAGGTTGCAGCCGAAATCCTCAAGGATCCGGCTGTAGAAAGCCTGACGTCCTTTGTCGGCGTGGACGGCAGCAATGCTACGCTCAACAGCGGCCGTTTGCAGATCAACCTTAAACCGCTGAGCGAACGGAGCGATCGCATCCCGGCGATCATTACCCGCCTGCAGCAACAGACGGCGCAGTTCCCCGGCTTGAAGCTGTATCTGCAACCGGTGCAGGATCTGACCATCGACACCCAGGTGAGCCGTACGCAGTACCAGTTCACCCTGCAGGCGATGTCACTGGATGAACTCAGCCTGTGGGTGCCGAAGTTGATGGCCGAATTGCAGCAGGCGCCGCAACTGGCCGAAGTAACCAGCAACTGGCAGGATCAGGGGCTGGTGGCCTATGTGAATGTCGACCGAGACTCAGCCTCGCGCCTTGGAATCACCATGAGCGATGTCGACAGCGCGCTGTATAACGCCTTCGGTCAGCGCCTGATCTCGACCATTTACACCCAGGCCAACCAATATCGGGTGGTGCTGGAGCATGATGTCTCCAGCACACCAGGGCTTTCCGCGTTAAACGATATCCGCCTGACCAGCAGCAACGGCACCATCGTGCCATTAAGCACCATCGCCAAAATAGAAGAGCGCTTTGGCCCGCTGTCGATCAACCATCTCGATCAGTTCCCGTCGGCCACCGTGTCGTTTAACGTGGCTGGTAATTACTCGCTCGGGGAAGCAGTAGAGGCCATTACTCAGGCTGAGAAAGACCTCAACATGCCCAAAGACATCACCACCCAGTTCCAGGGTGCCACGCTGGCATTTCAGGCTGCCCTTGGCAGCACGCTGTGGCTGATCCTGGCGGCGGTGGTCGCGATGTATATCGTGCTGGGCGTGCTGTATGAGAGCTTTATCCACCCGGTGACCATTCTTTCTACCCTGCCCACCGCCGGTGTCGGGGCCCTGCTGGCGCTGATGCTCTCCGGCCATGAGCTGGATGTGATCGCCATTATCGGCATAATTTTGCTCATCGGCATCGTGAAAAAGAACGCCATCATGATGATCGACTTTGCATTGGCTGCCGAGCGTGAGCAAGGGATGACGCCGTACGACGCCATCTATCAGGCCTGCCTGCTGCGTTTTCGCCCGATCCTGATGACCACGCTGGCCGCGCTGTTGGGGGCATTACCGCTGATGCTGAGTACCGGCGTCGGGGCCGAACTGCGCCGCCCTCTGGGCGTCTGTATGGTCGGTGGCCTGGTGATGAGCCAGATCCTGACGCTGTTCACCACGCCGGTGATTTACCTGCTGTTTGATAAATTGGCGCGCAATACCCGCCGTCAGCCAGAACCGCAGGAGCTGTCGTGAAATTCTTCGCCCTGTTTATCTACCGGCCGGTTGCCACAACGCTGTTGACGTTGGCGATCACCCTCGCCGGGGTGATTGGCTTCCAGTTGCTGCCGGTATCGCCGCTGCCGCAGGTGGATTTCCCCGTCATTCTGGTCAGCGCTTCATTGCCTGGCGCCGATCCGGAAACCATGGCCTCCTCGGTAGCTACACCGCTGGAACGGGCCCTGGGCCGGATCGCCGGGGTTAATGAAATGACCTCGACGAGTTCACTTGGCAGCACCAGGGTGATCCTACAGTTCGATCTCGATCGCGATATCAACGGGGCTGCGCGTGACGTACAGGCCGCGATTAACGCCGCCCAAAGTCTGTTGCCTACCGGGATGCCAAGCCGCCCCACCTATCGCAAGATCAACCCGTCCGACGCGCCAATCATGATCCTGACGCTGACTTCGGATACCTACAACCAAGGGCAGCTGTATGACTTCGCGTCTACGCAGTTGGCGCAAAAAATTGCCCAGACGGAAGGCGTAGGCGATGTCTCGGTCGGCGGCAGTTCCTTACCTGCGGTACGCGTGGAGCTTAATCCCGGTGCCTTATTCAACCAGGGGATTTCACTGGATGCGGTAAGGCAAACCATCGCCAACGCCAACGTGCGCCGCCCGCAAGGCGCGGTGGATGACCCGCAGCAGCGCTGGCAGATCCAGGCCAACGACGAATTGAAAACCGCGGCGGCCTACCAGCCGTTGGTTATTCACTATAACAACGGCGCGGCGGTACGATTGAGCGACGTGGCCAACGTCATCGATTCGGTCCAGGACGTACGCAACGCCGGGATGACCAACGCCAAACCGGCCATCATTCTCACCATCAGCCGTGCTCCCGGTGCCAATATCATTCAAACCGTGGATCGTATCCGCGCCGAGTTGCCCGCGTTGCGGGAGAACATCCCCGCCTCGATCGAACTGAGTATTGCCCAGGATCGCTCACCGACGATCCGTGCCTCGCTGGCCGAGGTGGAGCAATCTTTGGTAATAGCCATCGGGCTGGTGATCCTGGTGGTCTTCATCTTCCTGCGCTCTGGCCGCGCAACGCTGATCCCGGCAGTGGCCGTACCGGTTTCCCTGATCGGTTCCTTCGCCGCCATGTACCTGTGCGGCTTCAGCCTGAATAACCTATCGCTGATGGCGCTCACCATCGCCACCGGTTTTGTGGTGGATGACGCCATCGTGGTGCTGGAAAATATTTCTCGCCACGTCGAGGCCGGAATGAAACCGATCAAAGCCGCCCTGCAAGGGGTGCGTGAAGTCGGCTTCACCGTGCTTTCCATGAGCGTATCGCTGGTGGCGGTGTTTATTCCCTTGCTGTTTATGGCTGGTTTGCCAGGCAGGCTGTTCCGTGAATTTGCCGTGACGCTTTCGGTGTCGATCGGGCTTTCATTGCTGATTTCACTGACGCTGACGCCGATGATGTGTGCCTATCTGCTGCGCTACCAGCCACCGCGCGAACAGCGGCGTATTCGGGGTTTTGGCCGCATGTTGCTGGGTTTACAGCAGGGCTATGGCCGCTCGCTCAACTGGGTATTGGGCCATTCCCGCTGGGTCATGGCAGTGTTCCTGGCCACGATTGCCCTCAACGTCTGGCTGTACATCAGTATTCCAAAAACCTTCTTCCCCGAGCAGGATACCGGCCGCCTGATGGGCTTTATCCAGGCCGACCAGAGCATTTCGTTTCAGGCGATGCGCGTTAAACTGCAAGAATTTATGAAGATCGTGCGGGAAGACAAGGATGTGGATAACGTCACCGGTTTCACCGGCGGCTCGCGCACCAACAGCGGCTCGATGTTTATCTCCCTCAAGCCGCTGTCGGAACGCACCGATGATGCCCAGAAGGTGATCGCTCGCCTGCGTGCCAAACTGGCGAAAGAACCGGGGGCTAGCCTGTTCTTGATGGCGGTGCAGGATATCCGCGTCGGCGGGCGGCAGGCTAACGCCAGCTATCAATACACGCTGTTGGCCGACGATCTTGGCGCGCTGCGCGAATGGGAGCCAAAGATCCGCACCGCGCTGGCAGCCTTGCCGGAGCTGGCGGACGTCAACTCCGATCAGCAGGACAAAGGCTCGGAAATGGATCTGACCTACGATCGCGAAACCATGGCGCGGCTGGGCATTTCGGTCAACGACGCCAACAACCTGCTCAACAACGCCTTCGGACAGCGCCAGATTTCCACCATCTATCAGCCGCTGAACCAATACAAAGTGGTGATGGAGGTGGCTCCGCCCTATACCCAGGACGTGAGCTCGCTGGACAAAATGTTTGTGATCAACAGCAGCGGCCAGCCGATCCCGCTGTCTTACTTTGCCCAATGGCGGCCAGCCAACGCACCGCTGGCAGTGAACCATCAGGGGCTGTCGGCAGCCTCCACCATCTCGTTCAACCTGCCGGACGGTGGCAGCCTGTCCGAGGCGACGACAGCCATCGAACGGACCATGACGCAGCTGGGAGTTCCCTCCACCGTGCGAGGTTCGTTTGCCGGCACCGCACAGGTGTTCCAGGAAACATTGCAATCACAGCTGTTCCTGATCGCGGCGGCCATCGCCACGGTGTATATCGTGCTGGGTATTTTGTATGAGAGCTATATCCATCCGCTGACCATACTATCCACGCTGCCTTCTGCCGGGGTCGGGGCGCTATTGGCACTGGAACTGTTTGACGCACCGTTTAGCCTGATTGCGCTAATCGGTATTATGCTGTTGATTGGTATCGTTAAAAAGAATGCCATCATGATGGTCGATTTTGCCCTGGATGCGCAACGCAACGGCGGGATCAGCGCCCGTGAGGCGATCTTCCAGGCCTGCTTACTGCGTTTTCGCCCCATCATGATGACGACGTTGGCGGCCCTGTTTGGCGCCTTACCACTGGTTCTGACCAGCGGCGATGGGGCGGAGCTGAGGCAGCCGCTGGGGATCACCATTGCCGGGGGGCTGCTGATGAGCCAATTGTTGACGCTGTATACCACGCCGGTGATCTATCTGTACTTTGACCGCTTACAGATGAAGTTCCGTCGCGGTAAAAAACTGACGCCGCTGCCTCACTGATCGGCAGCAACGCGGGAGATAAAGGGCTTATGAGATGAGCATCAAACCCAGCGCCCCGCTAGGGTCCACCTCGGTGCGATGGCAGCTGTGGATCGTGGCTTTCGGCTTCTTCATGCAGACGCTGGATACCACCATCGTCAATACCGCGTTGCCCTCCATGGCGGCCAGCCTGGGGGAAAACCCGCTGCGCATGCAGTCGGTGATTGTCTCCTATGTGCTGACGGTCGCGGTGATGCTGCCCGCCAGCGGCTGGCTGGCGGATCGGGTAGGCGTCAAACGGGTGTTCTTCAGCGCCATCGTGCTGTTCACGCTCGGGTCGATCCTGTGCGCCCGTTCTGAAACCCTGAATGAGCTGGTGGCCTCCCGCGTGATACAGGGCATCGGCGGCGCGATGATGGTACCGGTCGGCAGGCTGACGGTGATGAAAATCGTCCCGCGTGAACAGTATATGGCGGCAATGACCTTCGTCACCCTGCCCGGCCAGATCGGCCCGCTGATGGGGCCAGCATTGGGGGGCTTTCTGGTGCAATACGCCAGTTGGCACTGGATCTTCCTGATCAACATTCCCGTGGGTATCGCCGGGGCAATTGCCACCGCGCTGCTGATGCCCAATTACACCATGCAGACCCGGCGTTTTGATATCAGCGGCTTTATCATGTTGGCGATCGGCATGGCGACGCTGACGCTGGCGCTCGACGGGCACAAAGGCATGGGGCTTTCCTCTGCTACCATCGTCGGGCTGGTGGCAATGGGTTGCGCTGCGCTGGCTGGCTACTGGTTGCACGCCCGTGGGAACAGCCGCGCGCTGTTCTCACTGCGATTATTCAAGACCGAAACCTACCGCGTCGGCCTGACCGGCAGCCTATTGGGGCGGATCGGCAGCGGTATGTTGCCCTTTATGACCCCGCTGTTTCTCCAGGTGGGCATGGGGTTTTCCCCGTTTCACGCCGGGTTGATGATGATCCCGATGATCATCGGCAGCATGGGCATGAAGCGCATCGTGGTGCAGGTGGTGAATCGCTTCGGTTATCGTAATGTGCTGGTGGCCGCCACGCTGATGCTGGCGCTGGTCACCCTGAGTTTTCCGCTGGTGGCGATGCTGGGCTGGGTTTATCTGCTGCCGGTGATACTCTTCTTCCAAGGCATGGTTAACTCCCTGCGTTTTTCCGCCATGAATACCCTGACGCTGAAAGATTTGCCCGATCGGCTCGCCAGCAGTGGTAACAGCCTGCTGTCGATGGTGATGCAGCTGTCCATGAGCCTGGGCGTCAGCATTGCCGGGATCCTGATTGGCAGCTTCGCGCATCATCAGGTGGTGGCCGATAGCCCGGCGATCCACAATGCCTTTATTTACAGCTATGGCTGCATGGCACTGATTATTGCCCTGCCGGCGCTGGCTTTCGCCCGCGTACCGACCGACATCGCCCCCAACCGTACGTTGACCAAAGAGCCGGGCACCGGCTCCACGAGGAAACAATGAGAATTGGCATAACCGGCAAGCTGTTTATGGCGATCTTCGCCACCTGCATGTTGGTGTTGATCACCATGCACTGGGGCGTACGCGTCAGCTTTGAACGGGGTTTTATCGATTACATCAAGCACAGCAATGAGCAACGCATCAGCATGCTCGGCGACGCGTTGGAGGATCAGTATCGCCGCCACGGCAACTGGGAATTTCTGCGTAACAACGATCAGGTGGTGTATCAGATCATGCGTTCGTTTGAGCAGAATAGCGACAGCAGCCACAATCTGCCCCCCAAGGGCTGGCGCACCCAATTCTGGGTGGTGGACAGCCAGTATAACCGGCTGGTGGGTCATTCCGGCCCGATCCCTAAAGAGAGCACACGCCACCCGATTCATTACAACAATCAGATCGTCGGTTGGGTGGTGGCTACCCCACCGGAAAAGCTGACGCGTAATGCGGACATCAACTTCGATCGCCAACAGCGGCGCACCAGTTGGATGATCGTTGGGTTATCCACCTTGTTGGCGGCGGCAGTGACCTGGCTGATGTCACGCGGCCTGCTGGCACCTGTCAAACGCCTGGTCGGTGGTACTCATCGGCTGGCGGCGGGTGATTTCAGCGCTCGGGTGGCGGTCAGCAGCCAGGATGAGCTGGGCCGACTGGCGCAGGATTTCAACCAGCTTGCCACCTCGCTGGAAAAGAACGAACAGATGCGGCGGGCGTTAATGGCGGATGTTTCCCACGAGCTGCGTACCCCACTCGCGGTATTGCGTGGCGAGTTAGAGGCGCTGCAAGACGGCGTTCGCCAACCCACACCGGCGTCGCTCAGTTCGCTACAGGCGGAAGTCTCAACCCTCACCAAATTGGTGGACGACCTGCACCAACTGTCACTCTCCGATCTCGGTGCCCTCGCCTACCGTAAATTGCCGGTAGATTGTGTGCATCTGGTGCAGATCGCAGTGGCGGCCTTCCGTGAACGTTTTCATGCCAAGCAGTTGGATATCGTCACCTATCTACCGGAACAGATGCCACTGTTTGGCGATCCCGACCGACTGCTCCAGTTATTCAACAACCTGTTGGAAAACAGCCAACGCTATACCGATGCCGGTGGCCGGTTGGAGATTGGTATCGAACGCCTGCCGGGAACGGTGCGGATTTACTGGCAGGATAGCGCCCCGGGAGTGAACGACGAGCAGTTGGCTCTCATCTTCGAACGTTTCTATCGCACCGAAGGATCGCGTAACCGCGCCAGCGGCGGTTCGGGGCTGGGGCTCTCCATCTGTCAGAACATTGTGGAGGCACACGGCGGCGAGATCCGTGCACAACACTCGCCTTTAGGCGGCGTGCGCATTACAGTAGATTTCCCCATCTCTGGTGAATAATAAGGTTGTTTGATGGAAAACCAAAATCAGTCACTACAGATCATGATTGTGGAAGATGAACCCAAGCTGGGCCAGTTGTTGGTAGATTACTTGCAGGCTGCTGGCTACGCCACCCGCTGGCTGAGCAACGGCAGCGAGGTGATCCCGGCGGTGCATGAGCAGCCACCGGCGCTTATTTTGCTGGATTTAATGCTGCCTGGCTGCGATGGCTTAACCGTTTGCCGTGAGCTACGGCGCTTTACCGACATCCCCGTCATCATGGTGACCGCCAAAATCGAAGAGATCGACCGGCTGCTGGGGCTGGAGATCGGGGCGGATGACTACATCTGCAAACCTTACAGCCCGCGCGAAGTGGTTGCCAGGGTGAAAACCATCTTGCGTCGTTGCTATCGTCCACAGGAACATAGTGACGATGAGTCTCTGTTGCACATTGATGAGCCGCGCTTTCAAGCCAGCTATCAGGGCCATATCCTGGATCTGACACCGGCGGAATTCCGCCTGCTGAAAACCCTGGCCTGCCAGCCGGGCAATGTGTTTTCACGCGAACAACTGTTGAACAATCTGTATGACGATTACCGGGTGGTGACCGACCGCACCATCGATAGCCATATCAAGAACCTGCGCCGCAAGCTGGAGCTGATCGACGGTGACAAGGCGTTTATCCGCTCGGTCTACGGGGTGGGCTACCGCTGGGAAGCCGAACAGTGTCGGCTGGTCAATGGGCTGTGACGCTTACTGCGTCCAGTCTTCCACCTCAAGCTCCGCGACCGTGTAGGGGCGCTGCAATGAACTGACCCCAAGAAGTTGGACGGTTTAAAATTAAGCAACCATCAAGGCCTGCGTTCTGTACTCCACAGGGCTCAGGCCTTTGAGCTTCTGCTTGATACGTCGGTTATTGTAGTAATCTATGTACATGTCTATCTCTTCAGACAGCTGTTCCACACTCTCAAAGCGTTGTAAATAATACAGTTCAGCTTTCAGATGGCCAAAGAAGTTTTCCATTACCGCATTATCCAGGCAGTTACCCTTGCGAGACATGCTCTGTTCTATCCCATTTTCCTGCAACTGATGCTGATAAGCCGCCATCTGATAGTGCCAACCTTGGTCACTGTGCAGCAACGGCTTTTCTTCCGTTTTTAGCGTACTCAGCGCCTTATCCAGCATCGTTTTTACCAGGACAAATTTTAACCATGCAATCCTTTCCGTTCAAACCAAAAGCACAAAAAGCCACCCATTTCTGTGCACTGTTACGCATTACTTCACCGTTAAAAAAAACGCTGGCTGAGACATTAGCTACACTTATCTCACTTATTGGCACTAATCAGGAGCAGGACCATGGCAAGCGGACATTATGAGCTGACAAAATCGAGCAACGGGCAGTATCACTTCAACCTGAAGGCCAGCAATGGCGAGATCATTCTCTCCAGCGAGATGTATGCCAGCAAAGCCTCGGCGGAAAACGGGATTGCGTCCGTGCAAACCAATTCGCCTCATGAGGCGCAGTTTGAAGTGAAAATCAGCAGCAACAACAAACCCTATTTCGTGCTGAAAGCCAAAAACCATCAGGTGATTGGCACCAGCCAGATGTACAGCTCGGATAGCGCAGCGAAAAGCGGTATTCAGTCGGTGATCAAAAATGGCCCTACCACCGACGTGCGCGATTTAAGCGCATAAATCTCATCCGGCCTGCGCGCGGTATCCGCTACCGCGCGGTTTTTCTGATGATGAAGATCAATCTCCCTTGAAAATTTCCGGTTAATTGCTGATTTCTTGGCGGGCTGCCGCTACAATCCCCCGCTTTCACTGCGCCATTGGGTGGCGCGGTGCTGACCTGAAATCAGACCGAGAATCACTATGTTTACACCAGAACTCCTCTCCCCGGCGGGAACGCTGAAAAACATGCGTTACGCCTTTGCCTATGGGGCCGATGCGGTTTACGCTGGCCAGCCGCGTTACAGCCTGCGCGTACGTAATAACGAATTTAACCACGAGAACCTGCAGCTTGGGATTAACGAAGCCCATGCGCTAGGCAAAAGATTCTACGTGGTGGTTAACATCGCGCCACACAACGCCAAACTGAAAACCTTCCTGCGTGACCTGAAACCGGTGATCGACATGGGCCCGGACGCGCTGATCATGTCCGACCCCGGTTTGATCATGATGGTGCGCGAAGCCTTCCCGCAGATGGACATTCACCTCTCGGTGCAGGCTAACGCGGTCAACTGGGCAACGGTGAAGTTCTGGCAGCAGATGGGCTTGACGCGAGTGATCCTTTCCCGCGAACTGTCGCTGGATGAAGTGGCGGAAATCCGTAGCCAGGTGCCAGAGATGGAGCTGGAGATCTTCGTACATGGCGCACTGTGCATGGCCTATTCCGGCCGCTGCCTGCTTTCCGGTTACATCAACAAACGCGATCCCAACCAAGGCACCTGCACCAATGCCTGCCGCTGGCAGTACAAGGCAGAAGAAGGCAAGGAAGACGATACCGGCAGCATCGTGCATCTGCATGAGCCTATCGCGGTGCAAAACGTTGAGCCGACGCTGGGCATTGGCGCGCCAACCGATAAAGTCTTTATGCTTTCCGAAGCGCAGAAACCCGGCGAGTACATGAGCGCGTTTGAGGACGAGCACGGCACCTACATCATGAACTCAAAAGATCTGCGAGCCATCCAGCACGTTGAGCGGCTCACCCAGTTGGGCGTACATTCGCTGAAAATTGAAGGCCGGACCAAGTCGTTTTATTACTGCGCCCGCACCGCGCAGGTTTATCGCCGTGCCATTGACGACGCCGTTGCCGGTAAACCCTTCGATCCTAGCCTGCTAACCACGCTGGAAGGCCTGGCTCATCGTGGCTATACCGAAGGTTTCCTGCGCCGCCATACGCACGATGCCCACCAGAACTATGATTACGGCTCCTCCATTTCCGAACTGCAGCAGTTTGTCGGGGAATTTACCGGGGTGCGCCGTAACGGCTGGGCGGAAGTGGATGTAAAAAATAAATTCCTGGTCGGTGACAGCGTAGAGATGATGACGCCAGGGGGTAACGTGTTGTTTACCCTGGAAAGCCTGCAAAACAAGAAGGGCGAGACGATCGATGTCGCTCCGGGCAACGGCCATATCGTTTATTTGCCGATCCCCGAGGATATCGACCTCAATTATGCATTGTTGATCCGCAATTTGCAGCAGGACGATAGCCAGAACGGTTAAGATGTTTATCGCCACCCACCTGGGTGGCAATTTTTGGCAAATATTAGAATCAGATCACATCAATTAGCGCGCAGCTTGGTTATTATCAGGCTGCTTAAAACTAATAACGAAAATATTTGCATAGCAATACTAGGAACCACCTCCTTAGCCAGCCCAATCTCCCTTGGGTTGGCCTTTTCTTTTTTATCCCCTTTAATTTCAATTAGCTGAAAATTTCATTGGCATTTTTAGGATATTTCTTGCATTCGCCAAGTGGCTTATCATTTTCCCTGCAATATATAAATTATTCTATAGCGATTAATAAGGTCGTTAATACCAACGCTTAACTCGCGTGAGAGAAAGGTATTACCCCCCATTGGGCATTGACTATATAAATACCCTGTAGCAGCCAAACTCGGCATTACCTGAATATTCTTATGGCCCACCACTGGCTTGTGGTTTATCGTTAACGGCTTGGGTTAGGGGTTTAGCTACATGGAAACCCATCTGGCCACCCTTTGACAGCCGATTCGTTTTTCGCCACAAGGATCAGGAATGCACCAATATGCACCAGCACTGCTTATCATCAATGGTAAAAGCTCCGGCAACGAGGAAGTTCGCGCAGCGGTGAACCAGCTGCGTAATGAGGGCCAGACCCTGCATGTCCGCGTCACCTGGGAACTGGGGGATGCCGCTCGTTACGTCAAAGAGGCTAGCCAACTGAGGGTTGAAACCGTGATCGCCGGTGGTGGCGACGGTACCATCAACGAAGTCGCTGCCGCACTGGCACAACTGCCCGCAGAGTTTCGGCCAATACTCGGCATACTGCCGCTGGGCACCGCCAACGACTTTGCTACCGCCTGCTCTATTCCTCTACAGCCAGATTTGGCCTTGCAGTTAGCCATCAAGGGCCGAGCGGTACCGATCGATCTGGCCAAGGTCAATGACGAACGCTATTTCATCAATATGGCGACCGGCGGCTTTGGCACCCGCATCACCACCGAAACCCCGGAAAAACTGAAGGCGGCGCTGGGGGGCGTTTCTTATTTCATCCATGGGTTGCTGCGCCTGGATGCGCTGAAAGCCGACAGCTGCGAGATCCGCGGGCCAGATTTCCATTGGACCGGAGAAGCGCTGGTGATTGGTATCGGCAACGGTAGGCAGGCAGGGGGCGGGCAGAAACTTTGCCCTGGTGCGCTGATTAACGATGGTTTATTGCAGGTGCGCCTGCTCACTGCCGAAGAGTTGCTGCCTACGCTGGTCAATATCTTATTTAGCGGTGAGGAAAACAGCAACGTAGTCGATGCCTCATTGCCATGGTTGGAAATCACCGCGCCGCATGAAATCACCTTTAACCTTGATGGCGAACCGCTGAAAGGTCGTGATTTCCGCATTGAGGTGCTGCCTAATGCTATCGAGTGCCGCTTACCGCCAAATTGCGATCTGCTGGAATAAACGCGGTTTCCTCACGTAGGGGCGCTGCATGCTGCGCCCGTTAAAATAATCGATTAGTTAGCTCAGAACGCGCAGGCTTTAACCCTGTTTAGCCCCCGCTCCTGAACACGCCTGCGAACCAACATCCCTCCTTTTACCTCAAGATAAAACCGCCAGCCCATGTCTGCGATCCACCAATAAATGTGATCTTCAGCGGCAATTCTCACAAATCATACTTGTATGGTAGTTAGTTCAAGGTTAATTTCCGCCCATACGTTATCAGCAACAACAGGATGTGGAAGTCATGAAAATTGTTAAAGCCGAGGTGTTTGTCACCTGCCCGGGGAGAAATTTCGTCACCCTGAAGATCACTACCGACTGTGGACTAACCGGGATCGGCGATGCGACTCTGAACGGCCGCGAACTGCCGGTCGCGTCTTATCTGGAAGATCACGTCTGCCCGCAGTTGATCGGCCGCGATGCTCATCAGATTGAAGATATCTGGCAGTACTTCTACAAAGGTGCTTACTGGCGCCGTGGCCCGGTGACCATGTCGGCCATCTCTGCGGTGGATACGGCATTGTGGGATATCAAAGCCAAAGCGGCCAATATGCCGCTTTACCAGTTGCTGGGTGGCGCCTCACGTACCGGCGTCATGGTGTATTGCCACACCACCGGCCACTCGATTGACGAAGTGCTGGACGATTATGCCAAGCACAAGGAGTTGGGCTTCAAGGCAATCCGCGCACAATGCGGCGTACCGGGGATGAAAACCACCTACGGCATGGCCAAGGGTAAAGGCCTGGCGTATGAGCCTGCGACCAAAGGTAACTGGCCGGAAGAGCAGCTATGGTCAACCGAGAAATACCTCGACTTCACCCCTAAACTGTTTGAAGCCGTACGTGACAAATTCGGTTTTGACGAACATCTGCTGCACGACATGCATCACCGCCTGACGCCAATCGAAGCGGCCCGCTTTGGCAAAAGCGTTGAACAATATCGCCTGTTCTGGATGGAAGATCCTACCCCGGCCGAAAACCAGGAGTGCTTCCGCCTGATCCGCCAACATACCGTGACCCCAATTGCGGTCGGTGAGGTGTTCAACAGCATCTGGGACTGCAAACAGCTGATTGAAGAGCAGCTGATCGATTACATCCGTACCACCATCACCCACGCCGGGGGCATCACCGGCATGCGCCGTATCGCCGATTTCGCTTCGCTGTATCAGGTGCGTACCGGCTCACACGGCCCTTCCGATCTTTCACCAATCTGCATGGCGGCGGCGTTGCACTTTGACCTGTGGGTGCCGAACTTCGGCGTGCAGGAATATATGGGCTACTCCGAACAGATGCTGGAAGTGTTCCCACATAACTGGACGTTCGACAACGGCTACATGCATCCGGGCGAAAAACCAGGGTTGGGCATCGAGTTTGACGAAAAACTGGCTGCCAAATATCCCTACGATCCTGCCTACCTGCCGGTAGCGCGCCTGGAAGACGGCACCCTGTGGAACTGGTAAACCGAGGAATTTCTATGAAAAGCATTACTGTTCAACAGCCAGGGCAATTGGTGATTGAAGAACGCCCGTTGCCATCGCCGCAGCAAGGTGAAGTCCGGATCCGTGTGGCTAGCGCCGGGATCTGCGGTTCCGACGTGCATATCTATCGGGGCCATAATCCGTTTGCCAAATACCCGCGCGTAATCGGCCATGAGTTCTTTGGCCATATCGACGCTATCGGCGAAGGTGTCGATCCGTCACGTATCGGCGAACGCGTAGTGGGCGATCCGGTTGTCAGTTGCGGCCATTGCTATCCCTGCTCGGTGGGCAGGCCAAACGTCTGCACCGAACTGCAGGTCATTGGCGTGCACCGTGACGGCGGATTCAGCGAATATGTGACGCTACCGGCCAAAAATGCCCATCTAGTTCCGGACTGCATTCCAGACAACGAAGCCACGATGGTCGAACCCTTCACCATTGCCGCCAACATCTGTAGCCAACTGCAACCTGGCCCGCTTGATGTGGCGTTGGTGTATGGTGCCGGGCCGATGGGCCTCACCTCTATTCAGGCGCTGCGCGGCGTTTACGGCGTTAAACAGATTGTGGTGGCTGACCGTATCGATGAGCGCCTGGCAATGGCCACTGCCAACGGTGCAGATGTGGTGATCAACAACAGCCAGCTTGATTTGGCCAGCGAGTTACAAAAACTCGGCATCCGGCCAACGCTGATCATTGATGCAGCCTGCCACCCTGCCATTCTGCCAGAGGCAATCGGCTTGGCTTCTCCCGCCGCACGCATTGGCATTATGGGCTTCTCTGCCGAACCCTGCGTGATCAGCCAGCAGGCCATTACCAGCAAAGAGATCTCGATTTACAGCTCACGCCTCAACAGCAACCGCTTCCCGCAGGTGATTGCCTGGATGACGCAACGCCAGATCCAACCAGAGAAGTTGATCACCCATCAGTTCAAGTTTACGCAAGTGCTTGAGGCGATGGAGATCTTCGAAAAAGACCAAAAGCAGTGCTGTAAGGTTTTACTGAAATTCTGACCTGACCACTTTCCAGCTACGGCCTGCTGTAGCTGGAAAGAAACAGGGGCTTCTGAACCTCATCTTTGCCGTCCTTACAACAACAATTTGCAGAGAACAGAACAATGATGAACGCAAAAATTGACAACACTCAGCCGGAAAGAAGTACCTCGGACCTGATCAAGGCGGCCGTTTCTGGCTGGCTTGGTACCGCACTGGAATTTATGGATTTTCAGCTTTATTCGCTAGGTGCAGCATTAGTCTTCCATGAAATATTTTTCCCGGAACAGTCCGCCGCCATGGCATTAATCTTGGCGATGGGAACCTACGGCGCGGGTTATATCGCCCGTATCGCGGGTGCCTTCTTCTTTGGCCGCATGGGGGACACCATCGGGCGTAAAAGGGTGCTGTTTATTACCATTACCATGATGGGGATCTGCACCACCTTAATCGGTGTGCTGCCAACCTATGCGCAAATCGGTATTTTCGCCCCTCTGTTACTGGTGTTACTGCGTATTATTCAAGGGCTGGGCGCCGGTGCGGAAATTTCCGGAGCAGGAACCATGCTGGCGGAATATGCGCCTAAAGGTAAACGTGGGATTATCTCCTCACTGGTGGCCATGGGCACCAATTGCGGCACGCTGTCGGCAACCGCCATCTGGGCCGTCATGTTCTTCTTCCTGTCTAAAGAAGAGCTGCTGGCCTGGGGCTGGCGCGTACCTTTCCTGGCCAGCGTGGTCGTTATGCTGTTCGCCATCTGGCTGCGTATGAACCTGAAAGAAAGCCCGGTGTTTGAAAAGGTTAACGACGACAGCACTACCGCAACACCGGCTAACGCCGTGGCTGACAATACCCATTCGCTGTCGGCAATGTTCAGCAGCAAATCCTTCTGGCTGGCTACCGGGCTGCGTTTCGGTCAGGCAGGCAACTCCGGGCTGATCCAGACCTTCCTGGCCGGTTATCTGGTGCAAACCCTGCTGTTTGAGAAGGCTATCCCAACCGACGCCTTGATGATCAGCTCCGCCATTGGCTTTATTACCATCCCGTTCCTTGGTTGGCTCTCCGACAAGATCGGCCGCCGCGTACCTTATATCCTGGTCAATATCTCCGCCATCATTCTGGCTTACCCAATGATTTCGATGATTGTGGACAAGACCAATGAGGTGAACGTGGTTATGGCCTCGATCATTATTATCCATAACGTCGCGGTGCTGGGCCTGTTTGCGCTGGAAAACATCACCATGGCGGAAATGTTTGGTTCACGTAACCGCTTTACCCGCATGGCGATCTCCAAAGAGGCCGGTGGTTTGGTGGCGGTCGGCTTCGGCCCGGTATTAGCCGGTATCTTCTGCAATATGACCGACTCCTGGTGGCCAATCGCCGTCATGATGATCCTGTACTCCGTTATCGGCTTGCTGGCAGCGATATTGATGCCAGAAGTCAGAGATCGCGACCTGAGCCTGGCGGAAGATGCCGCGGAAAGCCCAGCGCTCCCGATAGCCCAACGCGTCAGCAGTCATTAATTCCCTTCAATTCTCTGCCGCAGAGAGCGTTCTGCGGCAATCAAACCTTCACACAGTGAGTTTTAACATGGATACCAAGCTGTTAGCCGCCAACGCCATTGTTCCGCAGTACGATCGTAGCAAACTGGTTCCACGCCTGGTTCATTTGGGCTTTGGTGCCTTTCATCGCGCCCACCAGGCGGTATACGCCGATATCCTGGCACAGGAGCATGGCAGCGACTGGGGTTACTGCGAAATCAACCTGATCGGCGGCGAGCAACAAATCGCCGATCTCAAACAGCAAGATATGCTCTACAGCGTGGCCGAGATGTCAGCCGATGCCTGGCAATGCCGGGTGGTGGGTGTAGTAAAACAGGCGCTGCATGCGCAGGTCGACGGGCTGGACGCCGTTTTCCAGGCCCTGGCCCAGCCCGAAGTGGCGATTGTGTCCATGACCATCACCGAGAAAGGCTACTGTCATTCCCCCGCCACCGGCCAGTTGCAGCTTGATCATCCGCTAATTGTGCGGGATCTGGCTAATCCGCATCAGCCGCAGAGCGCCGTTGGGGTCATCGTCGCAGCCTTGGCGCAGCGTAAAGCGGCCGGGCAACCTGCGTTCAGCGTAATGTCTTGCGACAATATGCCGGAAAATGGCCATGTAACCCGTAACGTGATCACCGCCTATGCCAAAGCGCTCGATCCGGCGTTGGCAACGTGGATCGAAACCTACGTCACCTTCCCTTCGACCATGGTCGATCGCATCGTGCCTGCCGTGACACCAGACACCCTGGCCCAGGTCGCACAACAAACCGGCGTGCAGGATCCAGCAGCAGTGGCCTGCGAGCCGTTCCGCCAATGGGTGATTGAGGACAATTTTGTCGCGGGCCGCCCGGTATGGGAACAAGCCGGTGCAGAACTGGTCAGCAATGTCTTGCCGTTCGAAGAGATGAAGCTGCGTATGCTGAACGGTAGCCACTCGTTCCTGGCCTATCTGGGTTATCTAGCCGGTTACCCACACATCAGTGACTGTATGCAGGATGAGCATTACGTCAAGGCCGCCCGCCATCTGATGCTGGCTGAGCAGGCTCCAACACTGAACACCCTGGGCACCGATCTGGAGAAATACGCCGATTCCCTGCTGGCACGCTATCGCAATACGGCATTGAAGCACCGCACCTGGCAGATCGCCATGGACGGCACGCAAAAGCTGCCGCAGCGCATGCTGGATTCGGTGCGCTGGCACCTGGCCAACGGCAGTGATTTTGACTGTCTGGCGCTAGGCGTAGCGGGCTGGATGCGTTACGTCGGCGGTAAGGACGAACAGGGTCAACCGATCGACATCAGCGATCCCTTGCGTGAGGAAATTGCCCGGCGCGTCGCCAACAGTGCTGAAGGTGAGCCTCGCGTGATGGCGTTACTGCAAATGACCTCGGTGTTCGGACGCGACCTGCCGGATAACCAACGCTTCGTCAATGCCGTGACCAATGCTTATCTGGCACTGTTGGCGCGGGGAGCTAAAGCAACGGTGGCAAGGGTGCTGGCGCGTTAATAGAAAAGCCTAGAATGCGGGTGGATTTATCCGCCCTCTTTCACAGGTTAATCTGCTAGTATGGTGACATTCACTATTACCCTCATATATTGATTGTCGCCATGTCAGAATCGTACGTCCTCACGAATAATGTCCCGGTCAATCAGCAGATCTATCGTTTCCTGCGCAAAGATATTGTCGATTGCACCATCCCACCGGGCACGTTGCTTTCCGAGAAAGAGATCTCCACCCGTTTCAGCGTCTCACGCCAACCGGTGCGCGAAGCCTTTATCAAACTGGCTGAAGCCGGGCTGGTGCAGATCTTGCCGCAGCGCGGTACCTTCGTGATGAAAATTTCCGCCAAACGAGTGGCCGACGGGCGCTTTATCCGTCAGGCGGTGGAATGTGCCATCGTGCGGCGCGTTGCCACCAGTATCACCCCCGAACAACTGATGACGCTGGAACATAACCTGCATCGCCAGGAGCTGGCGGCACAGAATAATCAGATCCGTGAGTTTTTGGCGCTGGACGACGAATTCCACCATCTGCTGACGCAAATGGCCAACTGCGCCCTGGCGTGGGAAACCATCGAGACCATCAAAGCGACGATGGACCGGGTGCGCTTCCTCAGCCTGAGCGAAGTGTCTCCGCCGGAGAATCTGATCCACCAGCATTACCGTATTTTTGAGGCCCTGAAGGCCCAGGATCCGGATGCGGCGGAGCGGGCTATTCATGAGCATTTGCAGGAAATGATCTATTCGATTACCCCGATTGCCCTGCAAAACACCGACTGGTTTGAAGCCGAGTAACCCCGCTGATTATCTAAACAAGTGCCACGTACAGCCAAGCGGGCGCAGCATGCGGCGCCCCTACTCCGCGATCTGATTACTGAATGTTGTCTCGTTTAAATGGCATTTATTCTCAATCGCATCTATTGTCTCTTCGCATCATCAGGTTTTGATTAGTATCTTTTGCATAGCTTCAATCACCGCTTTTGACTACGCCGGTGGCCAAATACCCAGACTTACCGGTGTATAGGAAGCTTTAACGGGAGTGAATCATGACAGATATTGCACAATTGTTAGGTAAGGAAGCGGAAGACCTTTTGCAACACCGCTGCACCACCATCCCTGCGGAAAATCTGTACCTGCCCGGTGGCGACTTTGTTGATCGGGTGATGATCGACAACAACCGCCCAAACAGCGTGCTGCGCTCAATGCAAACCTTGCTCAACCATGGCCGCCTGGCGGGCACCGGTTACCTGTCGATCCTGCCGGTCGATCAAGGTGTGGAGCACTCTGCCGGGGCCTCATTTGCCGCCAACCCGCTCTATTTTGATCCAAAAAACATCGTTGAACTGGCGATCGAAGCCGGGTGTAACTGCGTGGCATCCACTTACGGCGTGCTGGCTTCGGTCTCCCGCCGCTACGCCCACAAGATCCCGTTCCTGGTCAAACTGAACCACAACGAAACCCTGAGTTACCCAACGCAATACGACCAGACCCTGTATGCCAGCGTTGAGCAGGCGTTCAACATGGGGGCGGTGGCGGTTGGTGCAACCATTTACTTCGGTTCCGAGCAATCACGCCGCCAGATTGAAGAAATCTCGATCGCCTTTGAGCGCGCTCACGAACTGGGCATGGTGACCGTATTGTGGGCCTATCTACGTAACCCTGCGTTCAATAAGGATGGCGTCGATTATCATTCCAGCGCCGATCTGACAGGCCAAGCCAACCACATTGCGGCCACCATCGGTGCCGATATCGTCAAACAGAAAATGGCCGAGAACAACGGCGGCTACCGTGCAGTGAAATTCGGTTATACCGACGATCGCGTCTATGACAAGCTGACCACCGATCACCCGATCGATCTGGTGCGCTACCAGTTGGCAAACTGCTACATGGGCCGTGCCGGTTTGATCAACTCTGGCGGCGCGGCAGGGGAAAACGACCTGCAAGAGTCAGTGCGTACCGCCGTGATCAACAAGCGGGCTGGTGGGATGGGCCTGATCCTGGGGCGTAAAGCGTTCAAGAAATCGATGAAGGATGGCATCGCCCTGATCAATGCCGTGCAGGACACCTATCTCGACAATAGCGTCACCATCGCTTAATCGTTATTTATCAAATTATTAGTCTTCAAGGCTCAGCTCTGCTGGGCCTTTTTCATGTCCTAACTCCCCTCTCCCTTCATCAATGATTGTTTTTCTTTCAACTTAATCTTTCACAATAAAATATTTATCTTTCAAAGTGTGATCCATTTAAAACAAAAGCCGAACCAAAGTGGTTACTGTATGACCCATGGCGACAGAGCCGCACTTCGCTCCAGGCCATAGCATCCATCACAGGAGAAAAAAATGATTGAGCTAATAACCCACGGAGCCGAATGGTTTATCGGCCTGTTCCAAAAAGGCGGGGAAGTGTTTGTCGGTATGGTGACCGGCATTTTACCGTTGTTGATCAGCCTGTTAGTTATCATGAACGCGTTGATCAACTTTGTTGGCCAGGAACGTATCGAACGTTTGGCACAGCGCTGTGCCGGTAACCCGGTTTCACGCTACCTGCTACTCCCCCTGATCGGCACCTTTGTGTTTTGTAATCCGATGACGTTGAGTCTCGGACGTTTTATGCCAGAGAAATATAAACCCAGTTATTACGCCGCAGCCTCCTACAGTTGCCACTCCATGAACGGCCTGTTCCCTCATATCAACCCTGGTGAACTGTTCGTTTACCTCGGAATTGCCAGCGGTTTGACCACGCTTGGCCTGCCGTTGGCTCCTCTGGCAGTGAGTTATTTCCTGGTTGGGCTGTTCACCAACTTCTTCCGCGGTTGGATCACCGATCTCACCACCAGCATATTTGAACGCAAGATGGGCATCCAACTGGATCGCCAGGTTCAACTTTAATTTGTGGAGCGCAGCATGAGTGCTTATATCCGTATTGAGAAAGGTGCTGGCGGCTGGGGTGGCCCACTACAGTTACCTATCGAGCCAGGTAAGAAAATCGTCTATATCACCGCCGGTACCCGCCCGGCGATCGTCGACAAACTCAGCGATTTAACCGGCTGGCCTGCGGTAGACGGTTTCAAAGAAGGCGAACCACCGGCGGAAGAGATTGGTCTGGCGATTATTGACTGTGGGGGGACGTTGCGTTGTGGCATCTATCCTAAACGCCGCATCCCAACCATCAATATTCATTCAACTGGCCGCTCTGGCCCGCTGGCGCAGTTTATTCTGGAGGATATTTACGTTTCCGGCGTACGGGAAAACAACATCAGCCTGATTGAGGTTGCACAAGGGGCTGAAACTCCTCCGCTCACCGAAAAACAGCCACAACCAAAGGTTCGTGACTACGATACCAGCAAAAAAATCACCGAACAGAGCGATGGCCTGTTGGCAAAAGTCGGGATGGGGATGGGCTCGGTGGTAGCGGTGTTCTTCCAGTCTGGGCGTGACACCATCGACACCGTGTTAAAAACCATTCTGCCGTTTATGGCCTTCGTCTCGGCGCTGATCGGCATCATCATGGCCTCTGGTCTGGGTGACTTTATCGCCCACGGCCTGACGCCGCTGGCCAACAGCCCAATCGGCTTGGTGACGTTGGCGCTGATTTGTTCCTTCCCCCTGCTTTCACCGTTCCTCGGCCCTGGCGCCGTCATCGCTCAGGTCATCGGCGTGTTGGTGGGCGTACAGATTGGTCTTGGCCATATCCCCCCTCAGTTGGCGCTCCCGGCGCTGTTCGCCATTAACGCCCAGGCCGCCTGTGACTTTATCCCGGTGGGTCTGTCCCTGGCAGAGGCCAAGCAGGATACGGTGCGTGTCGGCGTCCCTTCGGTACTGGTTGGGCGCTTCCTCACTGGCGCACCTACGGTACTGATCGCCTGGGCCGCATCGGCCTTTATCTATCAATAAATTTCCCGGAGGAAAACCATGAGCACCATTTTCCAGACCACTATCACCCAGATTGGCGGCTGCGCCCGTGACGCACTGTTGGACAACATGCTGATCACCTTCCGCGAAGGCGCTCCGGCAGATATTGAAGAGTACTGCTTCATCCACCAGCACGGCGAGACCGCCGGTGAATTACAAACCGGGGGCGTGATGGAGCTTGGCGATCGGCGCTATCCCATCACCGCCGTCGGAGAAGTTGCCACCCAGAACCTGCGCGAACTGGGCCATATCACCATACGTTTTGATGGAGAAACTCAGGCCGAATTCCCTGGCACGATCCACGTAACAGGCAGCACGCCCGCTGATATCCCGTTAGGCAGCACACTGAAATTTATCGCATAAGGAGTAGATCATGTCTGAAGTAGCTGTAGTGATTGGCGGTGGCCAAACGTTGGGGGCTTTCCTGTGCCATGGCCTGGCTGAAGCGGGTTATCGCGTTGCGGTCGCCGATTTGAATGCCGACAACGCCAATCTGGTGGCACAGCAAATCAATCAGGAGTTCGGGGCCGATCGCGCCATCGGTTTCCAGGCCGATGCCACCGATGAGGCCAGCGTTATCGCGCTGGCTGGTGCAGTCGACCGGGCTTTCGGTCAGACCAACCTATTGGTGTACAGCGCCGGGATTGCCAAAGCCGCGCCGATCACCGATTTCCCACTGGGGGATTTTGACCGCTCCTTGCAGGTGAACCTGGTGGGTTATTTCCTGTGTGCCCGCGAGTTCTCTCGCCTGATGATCCGCGACGGTATTGCCGGGCGCATCATTCAAATCAACTCTAAATCCGGCAAGGTCGGCAGCAAGCATAATTCCGGCTACAGCGCCGCCAAGTTCGGTGGCGTTGGTTTGACACAGTCGCTGGCGCTCGATCTGGCCGATTACGGTATTACCGTGCACTCTCTGATGCTCGGTAACCTGCTGAAGTCGCCGATGTTCCAGTCGCTATTGCCGCAATATGCGCAGAAGCTGGGCATCAAGCCGGAAGAAGTTGAGAAATATTACACCGATAAGGTGCCACTGAAACGCGGCTGTGACTACCAGGACGTGCTGAACACGCTGCTGTTTTATGCCAGCGATAAAGCCTCTTACTGCACCGGCCAGTCGATTAACATTACTGGTGGGCAGGTGATGTTCTAATTTACGGGCTGGGAATAAGGGCTAACTAAAATATGTACCTAACAGCCCCTCACCCCCCCCTCTCCCAATGCATAGACCGTGCTCCTCATGGACACCTGTTTTAGGGAGAGGGAGCCAGTTCGGTGTCGCAATCAGGTGCTGGAGATCATCTGTGGCATAGGCTCAACGGCTAGGTACGAAAGTTAATTCGTAGCACGTACAGTCCCCTCTCCCTGTGGATGAGGGAGCCAGTTCGGTGTCGCGGTAAGGTGCTGGAGATCATCTGTGGCATAGGCTCAATGGCTAGGTACGAAAGTTAATTCGTAGCACGTACAGTCCCCTCTCCCTGTGGATGAGGGAGCCAGTTCGGTGTCGCGGTAAGGTGCTGGAGATCATCTGTGGCATAGGCTCAATGGCTAGGTACGAAAGTTAATTCGTAGCACGTACAGTCCCCTCTCCCTGTGGGAGAGGGTTAGGGTGAGGGGACGATCACCGGACTCTCACCTTTATCTTCACACAGGAGAACAACCGTATGACCAGCGCACTAGTTACCTTCGCCGTTATCGCCTGGCTGCTGCAAATCGCCTTGGGTTGGTGGCAGCTCGAACGCTTTAACCGCGCGTTCGAGAGCCTATGCCAGTTAGGCACCGTGGGCGTTGGCCGCTCTGGGGGCCGGTTCAAACCCCGCGTGGTATTGGCGCTGGCGTTTGACGCCCAACAGCGGGTATGTGGCAGCATGCTGATGCGCGGCCTGACCATCTTCGCCCAGCCGAAACAACTCACGCAGTTACATGGTATGCACCAGCAACAACTCTGCCCAGATGTGATCTTTCCTCAGGATCGGGCATGCCAAACTGCACTATCGTTAGCGATCGCACCGAAATCATGATATTTTCACATTAAAAGACATTACCTTTCATAGTGAACTATATCACCGAGAGGAATGGTCAACTCTTGTGAACAGGGATCTCTATGAAACCAAAGCAGCGGCAAGCCGCTATCCTCGAATACTTGCAGCGGCATGGCAAAACGGCAGTGGATGCCCTGGCAGAGCATTTCTCCACGACCGGCACCACCATCCGTAAAGATCTCACCTTGCTGGAAGAAGAAGGCGAGGTGATCCGCACCTATGGCGGCGTGGTGCTTAGCCGTGACGATGGCGATCAGCCCATCGATCGTAAAACCCATATCAACACCGAAAAGAAACGCCAGATCGCCTATGCGGCCATCAAGCTGATCGACGATGGTGATTCGCTGATCTTTGACGCAGGCAGCACGGTATTGCAGATGGTGCCCCATCTGGCGCAGTTCAATAACATCACCGTGATGACCAACAGCCTGACTATCGTTAACGCGCTGGTGGAACTGGATAACGATCAAACCATCCTGATGCCCGGCGGCACCTACCGTAAAAAATCCGCCTCCTTCCATGGCAGCCTGGCGGAGTCGGCATTTCAGCAGTTCAGCTTCGATAAGCTGTTTATTGGGGCCGACGGTGTCGACCTCAATGCGGGTGTCACCACCTTTAATGAGGTGCATAATGTCAGCAAGGCGATGTGTGAAGCCGCCAGCCGTATTGTGTTACTGGTCGATTCCTCGAAGTTTGGTCGCAAAAGCCCCAATGTGGTGTGCGATCTGAGCGTCGTGGATACCCTGATCACCGATAACGGCATCAACCCGGATTACCTGGCTGCGCTACAGGCCAAAGGTATCAATATCATTCTGGTAGGAGACCCCCTTGATGAGTAACGCCACTGCCCTGCTCAACTTTGCCCGTGAAACGCTGGAAATTGAGCTGACCGAAGCGCAGCGCCTGCTGACACGCCTGGATGACAACTTTGTCCAAGCCTGTGAACTGCTGCTCAACTGCCGTGGCAAGGCGGTGATTTCCGGTATTGGTAAATCCGGCCATATCGGCAAGAAGATTGCCGCTTCATTGGCCAGCACTGGCACCCCGTCGTTTTTCGTCCATCCGGCGGAAGCCTTGCATGGCGATTTGGGGATGATCGGCACCGATGATGTGGTGATCTTTATCTCTTATTCAGGCCGCGCCAAAGAACTGGATCTGATCCTGCCTCTGCTGGCAGAGAGCAAGATCCCAGTCATTGCCATGACCGGTGGCAAAGAGTCGCCACTGGCGCTCGGGGCTGCCTGTACGTTAGATATCAGCGTTGAACGTGAAGCCTGCCCGATGGGCCTGGCACCAACCTCCAGCGGAGTGACTACGCTGATGATGGGGGATGCATTAGCGATGGCCCTGATGCGACAGCGCGGTTTTAATGCCGAGGATTTTGCCCGCTCCCATCCAGGTGGCAGCCTGGGTGCTCGCCTACTAAATCGCGTCCATCATTTGATGCGTACCGGCGATCGTCTGCCGATGGTGCAAGAAAGCGCCAACGTGATGGAAGCCATGCTGGAGTTGAGCCGTACCGGCCTAGGCTTGGTAGCCGTATGTGATGCACAGCAAAAAGTGGTGGGGGTGTTTACCGACGGTGACCTGCGCCGCTGGTTGGTGAAGGGCAATAGCCTCAATGACGGCCTCAGCCCGGCGATCACTCGCCCCGGCTACCGGTTGCCAGAACAGTGGCGTGCCGGGGAAGCCCTGGAAGCGCTGCACGAACAACATATCAGCGCCGCTCCGGTGGTGGACATCGATGGCGTACTGGTAGGGGCAATCAACCTGCACGACCTGCATCAGGCCGGGATCGGCTGATATCACGTAGGGGCGTAGCATGCTACGCCCGCTTAACTACCCTGGCGCGTAGCTTTGCCCCTCAGCAGCGTTACTTCCAGTCCGGATTACCCTCAAACTGTTTCTTCAGCAACGCTTTCATCTGATCATCCGGTTTACCCAGCCATTGATATTTGGCGTATTTCTTCGGATGGTCGATGGCCTGCGGCTTATTGTGCACTTCAACCCGCACGCCCCAAGCCTGGGACTTGTCTGCTTTAAAAGCCACAATCATAAAGTTATTGGCGCAGTCATGCGGCTTGCAGATATTACCGATCTGGTAGCTTTGCCCTTGCCAGGTGACAGTTTCGGCTGGTGTGGAAGTGCCGATCCCTTTGCGCGCCCAACCCGGTAACTGTGCTTGGCCCTTTACCATATTTTTCCAACTGGTTTGGTAGCCCGGCTGCTGGATCAGATCTGAGGCAGTGATAATCTGTTCGGCAAAACTGCCGGTGCTAAATCCAAGCAGGGTCGCAACCAGGGCTCCCAGCAACCTCTTTTTTCCTATCATGGTCTTCTCCCTCGGTAAATCAAAAGCGTAGCTCCAAGTAGCTCAGACCACAATTAAACGGGAAAGTTGGCTCAGCGTTTTTCGTCAGACTACCTGCCAATACCCTTTTTTGGTTGCCCCAACCCTGATTAACCGCTTTCGCTCCAGGAAGCGGAGGTAAATTTTCTTCCGACATTTCTTCCGACATTTCTTCCGACATTTTGGCTAGGATTCTCTGCTTGTCACCAATATCTTCAGTTAATGCCGCCACCCGTTTCGCCAGAATAATCTCAACCTCAGGCTCACCACCAGGCATGGAAATGGTGTACCGGCCCAATTCCCTGCCCCACCTCCAGGCTATCGGCCTGCTGTAAAGCCAGTTGCAGGTAGTTTTTTGCCGCTGCCACGGTATCGGCCCAGTTCTGGTGGCGCGGGCGCAGGGCAGCCAATGCCGCAGATAAGGTGCAACCAGTGCCGTGCGTGTGCCTGGTCGCTATGCGTGGCGCACTAAAGCGCTGCTCAAAGCCGGGAGTAAATAACCAGTCTGGGCTTTCCTCTTCACTTAGGTGGCCGCCCTTCATCAACACCGCCTGACAGCCCATCGCCAACAATGCCTGGCCCTGCTCACGCATTTGCGATTCGTTTTGTGCCGGAGCGCAGGCCAGCAAAGCAGCGGCCTCTGGCAAGTTCGGCGTGATAATGGAAACCAATGGCATTAGCTCACGGCGGATGGACCCCACCGCTTCCGGTGCCAACAGCGGGTCACCACTTTTAGCCAGCATCACCGTATCCAGCACCACATAAGGCAGCTTGTAATGGCGTAGACGCTCGGCCACTGCCCGCACGATATCGGCATTAGCCAACATGCCAATTTTAGCGCTGTCGATACGCACATCGCTGAGTACCGAATCCAACTGGGCGGCCACAAATGCCGGTTCGATATGATATACCGACTGTACGCCACGGGTGTTCTGCGCCACCAGCGCGGTGATCACGCTGGTGCCATAGGCCCCCAACGCGGAGAAGGCTTTCAGATCGGCCTGAATACCGGCTCCGCCACTAGGATCGGTGCCAGCGATGGTGAGAGCGTTAATCCGTTTCATAGCAGATCCTCCATGCGCAGTTGGTAGAGAGCATCCAGGAAGGCAGCAGTAAAGCTGCCAGGGCCAGAACATTGCGCCGTGGCCCTTTCACCACATAGCGCCATCACCCGACAAGCGGTGGCGACGTTATCCAGCCGATCGCCCGGCAAACTGCAAAACGCTGCCACGACGGCCGAAAGCGCGCAGCCCGTTCCCACCACGCGCGTCATTAATACATCACCACCCGTGACGGCCCAATCTCGTTCACCATCGGTGATATAGTCTGTCTCACCGGTGACGGCCACAATGGCCCCGCAATTACGTGCCAATACGCGTGCTGCGGGTAACGCCACCAGCGAGTCATCCTGACTATCCACGCCACGGGCGCTGGTCTGCAGGCCACTCAATGCAATGATTTCCGACGCGTTGCCACGGATCGCTGCTGGCCGCAGGGTGAGCAAACGGCGGGCGAAGGTAGCGCGATATTCCAATCCCCCAACGGCAACCGGATCCAGTAACCAGGGTTTATCAGCACGATTTGCAGCCTCGATGGCGGCTAACATCGACTCTGCCCGCGATGCGTGCAGGGTGCCGATATTGATCAACAGCGCATCAGCCACGCGGCTGAACTGCGCGGCCTCTTCCGGTTCCACCACCATGGCTGGAGAAGCGCCAAGCGCCAGCAGCACGTTGGCCGTCAGCTCTTGCACCACTTCGTTGGTCAGGCAGTGGATCAATGGAGGTTGGCGTTTAAATTGGTTAAAACAGGCCGCGGCACGGGTGCCGGGTAACACATCAGGTCGAGTGAACATAATGCTCCCAACCGGCGTTCAAGAAGGCGGGTACCGGTTGAGATACCGCGACATCCCTACGCTGGCATAATCCAGATCAGGTAATACGGGTAATTTCTCAGCCCCTAAGGGCACCCCGTGTCGACGTATGCCATTATTGGCGTTACGGTCGATAAGGTCAATCCGAATGGGTATGTGCGAGAGTGAGCTCTGGCCGCCACCAACATCGTCTGTCCTACGGCCTAACAGACTCTTTGATAGCGATATAGGGTAGTTTAAACACCGCATCTTCCCAGAGCGCAAAAAGGGATGCTTATTGCAGAACTTTAAGAACAAACGGTGTGTTCTACCATTAAGCAAGGCAAACAAGGGGTCTGTCTCGCTAAGTACATGTGCTAATTAAAGTTATTGCACTTTGAGCACTGGCTGCTCCACTATTAACTCCCCATTTTTATAAACCATCAACACACCTGGCGGACTATCACTGGTACCAATCACCGTCACCAGACAGTCATATTGGTAAGGGCCGCTTTGAAATTGAAATGTGTGATTGCCACCACTCCCTTCGAATTTTACCTCGCCATTTTTCAGTACCAGATCTGGTTTTTCACCGATCGGATTTCCCTTGGCCCAAGAGGCATAGCGATACTTGCCATTGTTCAATTGGTCGATGCGAATAGTAAATTTTTCGGTCTGCCACATCAGCACCGGACGTTGATACTCTTTCAGGCTTGAATGCAGTGTATTTTTTTGTTTGGCGATCAGCTCGCTGACCAACCTGGCTTCAAGCGCTGTCTGATAATTGACAGCAATAATATTGCCATCGTAATCCATCCATATCACACCTCTACCCAGCATAATGCCTCGCCATCCCATCGCCTGCCAATCTTGTTGGGCACTGGATTGCGCAATGGTATCGAGAAGGGTGCTATCAAATACTTCATCAAAGCGTGAAAGCATCTCCTGTGGGCCACGGATCTCCGCAATAGGATATTCTCGCTTCAAAGGGTAGGCGATCCGGTCGCCAATGGCCTGACGATCCTTATTTTTTGCAGCATCGATAAAAGAGTGCACTATAGACTGATATTTTATGGGGAGAGCATCCTCTTGCCCATAAACAGATGCCATACTCAGTACCAACCCAAGGAATCCGAGCACCCCTTGCCTACACCACGTTATCAGGAATGATTGGCCAATCCTTGTCGTAACATATCCTTTCGCTTGTTTCATTTTGTCCCCCAGATAATTATCTTGCTTACATCTTAAAGAAGATGTTGTTGTTTTGTAACCCAACGTTGGGACGCGCTCCTTAGGGCTAGGGATATTTAAAGGCACGATCGCCATATCCGTATGCTTTCGCTCCGTTCAAGCGCCTTACGCAGTTCGCAAGGCCCCTCAGGTAATGTATAGTTCGCGTTTAACGGGGAAACCATGCTCACTCACTCATCTATCCGCCTGAACAAATACATTAGCGACAGCGGCATTTGTTCTCGTCGCTCTGCCGACCGCCACATCAAGCAAGGCAACGTTTTCATCAACGACAAGTTAGCCTCCGTGGGCGCTCAGGTATTGGCCGGGGATGTGGTGACAGTTAACGGCCAGCCGATCGAACCGCGTGATGCGGGCGATCTGGTGCTTATCGCACTGAATAAGCCTGTTGGCATCATTACCAGCATGGGGAAGCATGTGCGGGATAACATCGGTGATTTCGTTAATCACAGCAGACGCATCTTTCCTATCGGGCGCTTGGATAAAGACTCCCAGGGGCTGATTTTCCTGACCAATGACGGCGAACTGGTCAATAAGATCCTCCGTGCTGGCAACAATCACCAAAAAGAGTATCTGGTCACCGTCAACAAACCGGTAACCGATGAGTTTATTCAGGGCATGAGTGCGGGCGTCCCCATCCTGGGCACGGTGACTCAAAAATGCCTAGTGGAACAAGAAGCCCCACGGGTGTTTCGCATCACCCTGGTGCAAGGGCTTAACCGCCAAATCCGCCGCATGTGCAAATATTTTGGATATGAAGTCATCAAGCTTGAGCGCGAACGTATTATGAACATCGTACTGAAAGGGTTGCCGCTAGGCGAATGGCGGGATTTTACCGCTGATGAACGGATCGAGTTATTCGAGCTGATTGAACACTCCTCGTCCGAGGATATTTTCACTCCCGCTTCAATAACGCCAAATTTAAGCGACAGTAACGTTACTCCAACTCCGGCAATCACTGATTAACCTGATTGCGTTATTCCAGGAATGGGGCGTACTGATAGCGATCCGTCCTCACTGAGGGGCCTGCAATTTTCTTGAAAATCCGCACCTTCCTACCTTTACCTCTCCTTGCGTTCGAAATTGCAATCAACCTCTCAAAACAGCCGATAATTATCAGTTGATCTTGTTTTCATTCGGCTCTATCTTCTCGCATCCGGGTACATGAAGCGGCTCGCTGGATGCGGTCTATCCCTCCTCCCCTTTCCGTCTACCAAACGGATTTATGACTCTTTTCTTGTCAGAGTTACCACACAGCATTTGATAACTTTCGGTAAACATGAACTCAACGGTTAAAGATACCCTGGCAGCGCGTGACGTCACCCTAACCCCGTGGACAGGCTTTTACTTCCTGCAGTCGCTGCTGATCAACTTCGCTCTCGGCTATCCATTTAGTCTGCTGTATGCCGTGGCGTTCGGCTGTGTGTTATTGCTGCTGTGGCGTCTCAGCCCACGCTTGCAAAAGAGTGTGATCGGGCTGTGTAGCCTCATCGCCGCCATGTATTTCCCATTTTCTCAGGCCTATGGCTCGCCCAATTTTAATACCCTGCTGGCGTTACACTCGACCACGGTGGAAGAGTCCAGCGAGATATTGACCATCTTCCCGTGGTACAGCTATCTGGTGTCCCTGTTTATTCTGGCACTGGGCATTATCGCGTTACGTCGCAAGCCAACCCCGAAAGGCGCTTGGAACACCCTCCACAGCTTATGTCTCACCATCAGCGTGGTCTGCTTTTTTGTCACGCCAGTGCAGAATCTGGCGTATGGTGGCGTGTTTAAATTGACCGACTCTGGTTATCCGGTATTTCGTTTCGTCAGGGATGTGATCGTCAATAACCAGGAAGTGATTGATGAAAAAGCCCGTATGCAGGCGTTTTCACAGCTGAAAGATTCCTGGAACGTGCTGGCGGTGAAACCGAAGTATCACATCTACATGGTAGTGATCGGCGAAAGCGCGCGGCGAGATGCCTTAGGTGCGTTTGGTGGGCATTGGGACAATACACCTTTTGCCAGCCACGTAAACGGCACGCTGTTGCTTAACTATATTGCTGCCAGCGGCTCAACACAGAAATCGCTCGGCTTAACGTTAACTCGTGTCATTAACGGCAAACCACAGTATCAGGATAACTTCGTCACGTTGGCCAATCGGGCAGGTTTTCAGACCTGGTGGTTCTCAAACCAAGGCCAAATTGGCGAATATGACACCGCTATCGCCAGCATTGCCAAACGTGCCGATGAAGTGCAGTTCCTGAAAAACGGTGATTTTGAAGCGGATAAGAATACCCATGATGAAACGCTGCTCAAGATGACCGCCCAGGTTTTTGCCGCTCCGCGCAGCACTAACCCGCAGTTGATCGTCTTGCACCTGATGGGTTCACATCCGCAAGCCTGCGACCGGACTCAGGGGAAATACACGGACTTTGTGCAATCCAAAGAGACCTCCTGTTATCTTTACACCATGACGCAAACTGACAACCTGCTGAAACAGCTCTATCAGCAGTTACGCGACACCGGGGAAAGTTTCTCAATGGTCTACTTCTCCGATCACGGTCTGGCGTTTAAAGAGCGCGGCACCCAGGTGCAATATCTGGCGCACGATGACCAGTTTCAGCAAAATTTTCAGGTCCCCTTTATGGTGCTTTCCAGCGATGACACCGCACACCGCCTGATTAAAGCCCCTCGTTCAGCCAATGATTTCCTGACCTTTTTCGCCTCGTGGACCGGGATTAAAACCAAAGAGCTAACGCCGAAATACTCGTTTCTTTCAGAGCAAAAAGCCGGCCCCGTCTATATCACCAACTTTAAGCTCAAGCCGGTGGACTACACTCATTTGCCAACAGATATCTTTGAAACCCAAACGCGCTGAAGTGTAACAAGGTAGCCTTTGCATCTCGGGCCACTTTGTCTGTAATATGAGGCAGTTAAAATGAAAAGAGCCTGTTACCCAATGAAAAAACTGACTTTTCTGCCTCTCATTGTCCTAACACTGGCGCTGGCGGGTTGTACCAGTGACTACATTATCACGACTAAATATGGCGATATCCTACAGGCCCACGGCGAGCCGGACACAGATCGCAATAGCGGTATGACCAGCTATACCGGCATGAACGGCGATTATCATCTGATCAATACCAATGATATTTCAGGGATAGTGAAAAAATAGCGGCTTTCTTGTTTATTGGAATTAACCAAACCAATAGAACTTTCGCTAACCAGGCTTGAACAAGCCTGGTTAGCGATAATGTTGAAGCGATATCCGCCCTTATTTAGCTGCCAGCTTACACAGCGTTAACGCCACATTGTAGGAAGCCTCGAACGACTTAAGGGGTAAAAACTCGAACCGCGAATGGAAGTTATGCGCGCCGGTAAAGAAGTTGGGCGTTAATAACCCCTTGGCGGACAACGCAGCACCGTCAGTGCCTCCACGCATCGGGATGACTTTAGGCTCAATGTTCAACTCGGCCAGTGCGGCAAAAATCAAATCGATGGCACGGCGGTCATCGGTGATGGCATTGCTGATATTGCTGTAGGTATCGGTGATGTGATACTCCACGCGGGCAGTGGGATATTGCGCAGCAATCTTCTCCGCTACTTCACCAATCTGCTGTTTGCGGCGCTCAAAGTTCGCCAAATCAAAATCACGGATATTGGCTTTAAGTAGCGCTTCACTTTGTGATGCCTGCATACCGTTAAACCAGATATAGCCTTCACGCCCTTCGGTATGCTCAGGAGTCTGCTGGCGATCGAAGTGGCTGATGTAATCCATCGCCATCAGCAGCGGGTTCACCAGCACGCCTTTGGAGGACATCGGGTGGCTGGTCACGCCGGTAAAGCGCAGTTCGGCGCTGGCGGCGTTGAAGTTTTCATACACCACTTCGCCCAATTCGCAGCAGTCGATGGTCCAGGCAAAGTTGACGTCGAAACGCGCCAGATCCAGCGCTTTGGCACCGCACAGGCCAATCTCTTCATCCGGTACAAACGCCACCACGATATCGCCGTGTTGGTCCTCGGCAGTAAGGTTTTCCAACACCGTCATCACTACCGTGACGGCCGCTTTGTTATCCGCCCCCAACACGCTGGTGCCGTCGCTGAAAATAATCTCTTCCCCCGGATAGGCTTTGATTTCCGGGTGTTCAGCAGTGCGTAGCCAGATATCTTGCTGCGCGTTCAGGCACAAGTCCTCACCGGTAAAGCGCAAGATTTGTGGATGGATGTCCGGCGATAAACCGACGTCAACGGTATCGATATGGGTGATGAACCCGATACGTGGCGCGCCGGGTACGTTGCCTTTTTTCACTGCGGTGACGGTGGCATGTTCGTCAATAACCACATTATCCAGGCCGAGTTGGCGTAGTTCCTCAGCCAGCATCTCCGCCATAGCGAACTGGCCAGGAGTGCTGGGCAAAGTACTTACCGCTGGGTTGCTCTGGCTGGTGACGGCCAGGTAGCGGAAGAAACGTTGGGTTAACTGCGTGGCGAGCGGTGAAGACATTGTGTTGTATATGAACGCATCCCGTTTGCAAGGCTTCCATGGCTAGGATCACCAGAGCAATCTTTCAGAATTCACCCTTTCGTTAGAGTTTATCTTTGCCAACTACCGCCTTTACCGAGGCTAGCGTTGACCTTATGGTTATCGTTCGATGTTGTTTGCTGACAATGTAAATTTAATGTTATTTATTAAGCGCTTTAGTACAAGCTTTATTTTTCAGTGGTAGGCTCACCAACAGGAAGATAGTAATGATAATTAAAATTACAAAGCTTGCGCTGGCCATAGCAGCGCTCTCAATAAGCTCTGGGGTAGCAGCAAAAACATTAGTCTATTGTTCAGAAGGTTCACCAGAAAACTTTAACCCGCAGCTCTACACCTCCGGGACCAGCGTAGATGCCAGCGCGGTGCCGATCTATAACCGGCTGGTGGATTTCAAAGTCGGTACCACCGAGCTGCAGCCTAGCCTGGCAGAAAGCTGGGACGTCAGCGAAGACGGTAAGGTGTACACCTTCCATCTGCGCCAAGGGGTGAAGTTCCAGAGCAACAAATATTTCAAGCCAACGCGCGATTTTAACGCCGATGATGTGATCTTCTCGTTTATGCGCCAGAAAGATCCAAACCATCCCTATCACAACGTCTCCAACGGCAACTACTCCAACTTCGAAAGCCTGGAGTTCGGCAAGCTAATCACCGCGATCGACAAGGTTGATGACCATACCGTGCGTTTCACGCTGGCCCATCCGGAAGCGCCGTTTGTTGCCGATTTAGGCTGGTATTTCGCCTCAATTCTCTCTGCGGAATACGCCAATAGCATGTTGAAGGCAGGCACACCAGAGCGTGTGGATATGGACCCGATTGGCACCGGGCCGTTTGAACTGAAGCAATATCATAAAGACTCCCGCATCCTGTTTAGCGCCTTCCCTGATTACTGGCAGGGCAAAGCGAAAATCGACCGTCTGGTGTTCTCCATCACGCCGGACGCGTCGATCCGTTACGCCAAGCTGGAAAAAAATGAATGCCAGGTGATGCCGTTCCCTAACCCGGCAGACCTGCCGCGCATGAGGGAAAATAAAGACATCAACCTGATGCAAAAAGCGGGTTTGAACACCGGCTTCCTGGCATTTAACACCCAGAAGGCACCGCTGGATAACGTGAAGGTCCGTCAGGCGTTGGCGCTGGCCATTAATAAACCGGCGATCATCGAGGCGGTATTCCACGGCACCGGCACAGCGGCGAAAAATATACTGCCGCCAGGCGTGTGGAGTGCCGATGCGGATTTGAAAGACTACGATTACGATCCTGAGAAGGCCAAAGCGCTGTTGAAAGAAGCCGGTTTCACCAACGGCATGACCATCGATCTGTGGGCAATGCCGGTTCAGCGCCCATATAACCCGAATGCCAAGCGCATGGCCGAGATGATCCAGGCAGACTGGGCGAAAGTGGGCGTAACGGCCAAAGTGGTCACCTTTGAGTGGGGCGAGTACCTGACGCGGGTGAAAAACGGCGAGCATCAGGCCGCACTGATGGGCTGGACCACTGCAACCGGCGACCCAGATAACTTCTTTGGCCCGCTGTATAGCTGTACGTCAGCCAACGGCGGCTCCAACTCGTCGAAGTGGTGTTATCAGCCGTTTGATAAGCTGATCCTGGAAGCGCGCGCCGAAAGTAATCACCAAAAGCGCGTGGAGCTGTACAAGGAAGCCCAGCAGATGATGCACGACCAGATGCCAGCGGTGATGATTGCCCACTCAACGATTTTCGAGCCAGTGCGCAAAGAAGTGACCGGGTACGAAATCGACCCGTTCGGCAAACACATTTTCTATCAGGTCGATATGAAGTAAACACGGTTTTATGACCGATGACTAGTGGCTTCAAACCGAGAGGAATGAAGCCTTTTTGTTCCGCCGCCTGCATGACGAGATCGATCCTAATTACGTACGCAGCCCATGGCATGAGTCCGTCGAGCTGCTCTACAGCGGTAAGGTAGCCATGATGATCATGGGGGACAGGGCCAAAGACGAACTGATGCAGATGGGCGCCGTGCCGGGGAACGATTTTCTGTGCGTCGCGACACCCGGCAGTGAAAACTATTTTATCTACGGCACCGACAGCTTTACCATTTTGCAGCAGAGCGGCAACGCCACAGCCATTGAGGCACAGCGCCACTTGGCGGATGTGCTTATGGATCCCGATTTCCAACGTCGTTTTAATCAGTTCAAAGGGTCAATTCCGGCACGTACCGATATCGACATGAGCACCTTTGATGTTTGCGCACAAAAAGCTGCCAAGCTGTTCAAGAGTGCAGGAGCCGCCGACCATTTACTACCGAGCATGGCACACTCAATAGCGGTGGATGTACAGACGAAAGAGGTGTTTTTCCGCGTGCTGAATGTCTTTTTCACCTATCCCGATATGTCTGCCAAGCAGGCGGTAGCTCAGTTAAACACCGCGTTGATTACGGTGAAGGGGTTATAACCTTCGGGCCGTTGCCCTTGAGTACTTAACCCCAGGTTTAGCGTAGCAGATCGATGTTTTCGTCAATGCGATGTTGAATAGTGCGCAGGGTATCTTGCGTGATCGCACTTGGGTACATGTTGCGAGCTATAGTCGCAAACTGACTGGCCACGTCACACATTCGATCAATGATGCTGCCAGCCGTATCCATTGGGACTTCTGCTTCATCCGCCAGGGCTAGCAGACCTTCTCGGTAGATCTCCAAAGCCTCGCCCATCACGTCCATCTGATGGTACCCGCCCGGCCCCTCGCAAAAAGTCACATCGTAGGCTGGTGCTAACTTCCATTCACCGGTCGATGACATGATGTAGGAAAAATTCTTGGGGTGGTCGTCTCGGTTGTTGAACACAATATTGAAGACTACACGCTCAAACGCGAGCGCCTTCTGCCGCATATCATTGGTGCATAACTGAGTTGCACGCAAGAAATTTACGTAGTCCAAAGCGCCAGCAGTTTGGTAATCGGCTCCGGTAAACGCGGCAAGACTTTGCATGGGCACGCGTAGGCCGTCTTGGCGATCAAAGCGTTTGATCGCGAAGGCCGCCAACCCATCAGGCAGTGTGAAATGCTGAGTATCGGGGGTCTGGATACCGCACGTGCGCAAGCATTCGGCATAGACCATTTCGATGGCGCACACTTCGGGATGCTCTTGTTTGGCCGGAAACTTGATCAGCCAGGCTTCAAATCCTGGTATGGAAGCGGTGGTAAATGTTCCGTTTTGAGGATCGCGATAAACCAGGGCCTTTGGCCTGGCACCTTGCGGAGAACCGCCCACCAACAGCAATTGCTGCAGGAACTCCCCTCCCTCACCATTGAGCACTTCCTGTACTTCTGCGGCCAGCCGCTCAACGGCAAGATGCACTTCAGGCACTAGCCCCTCGAGTGCCACAGGCTCGAACGACATTGCCCCCATGGCATTATTGCCAATGTAGGCCAAGCGTTCTAATGGGCCAATACGTGCTGGATTGAGGCCGCGGCGCTTAAACAAACGATCCATCAGCAACATGCCCCAGCCGTCTGGCAACGAGTCGTAGACAGGCCCAGGTAGCCCCCATTGATGGGGTGGGAAATCCCTGCGTAACTTGCCCCCCGCCAAAGGAAGTCTGAAGGAGGACAACTCTAATCCTCTATTCTTCGCCTCGTCGCTGAACTCAAACGCAATCAGCGGACGACCGGTAATCGCTGTCGTAGAAACCAGTGTGCCCCACCGCCAATGCTCACCCCAGCCATCATAATAGACATCAACCTGTTCAAGCATGAGTGAGTTTCCTCTTGGTGCGTTGACGCTTGGCACTGCTTTCATAGCGCAGAATGTCCTCCAAGCTATCCAGCTTAGGCAAGAAGAGCGCTTCCAGCTCCTTACTTCGTCCAAGCACCATGGCTACCCGGATCACGTTCTCGAAGCCCACGCTGCGCCCAGCCTCCAAATTGGACACCGTATTGACCCCAATACCAGCGCGTGCGGCCACATCAGCTTGCGTCATCTGCAAAGCTAACCGTTCTGTACGTAGGCGCTCGCACAGCAGTTTGACTATCTCACTCGGCTTACTGAGGCTTAAGTCCAACATGTTTGTCCCCCCTTAGTTATGCTCCCTAACACACTAAATTATAGAGTTAGCAGTTACAGCCAACAAGGCTCATAACTATAAAATATTGTGTCTTATACTAATAAATTAGATTTAATCCACAATAAAATGGATTTACACTCCTGAATCACTCGAAAAATAAAGGGCCACTCCCAGGTAGCCCGAGGGAGAGTTTCAAGCGCCGCTTCGGTCACATTGATTTCAGATGCCATCTTCCAGATCCCCCGAAGTGATTGCTGGAACCCAGCCTTTTTCTGCTGGTTAAAGAATTCGTAGACCGCAAACGCCGCGCCCAGCACGGCTACCGGCAGCAGATTTTGTACCGGAATAAAGGTGACGAACAAAAAGCCGACGATAAAGAACGGAATAAACGGCGTCTTCATCATAACCTTGAGCAGCAGGCCAAAACCAACGGCGAAGTAGAAGGGTCGGTAAATGGCTAGGTACCAGCGTTGAAATGAGTTGATTGTCAGCTATAGTGCTAGCAAATCATCAGGAGCCGCCATGCAAATAAGACCTTACCAAGAGGCCGATCGCCCTTTCCTGCGCAGCCTGTACCTTGCCGCCCGCCAAGCCGCCTTTACCTGGCGCGACACGCGAAATTACCGGCTGGAAGATTTTGATCGTTCAACGATTGGCGAAGAGATCTGGGTAGCCGAACAGGACGGCAAGCTGATCGGCTTTGTCTCGATCTATCGAGCTGAAGATTTTATTCATAATCTGTATGTCGATCCCCTCCTGCCGCCACAGGGCGTGGGCAGTGCGCTATTGCATGCCGCAGAGCAGACATTTACCTCAACCGGCTCGCTCAAGTGCCTGGTGCAAAATCGCAAGGCGCTAGCGTTCTATCACAAACACGGCTGGCAGAGCGTCTCCACCGGTGGTGACGGCGGAGAAGAGTATTACCTGATGCATTCGCCGAAAAGATAGCGTTGTTCTTAAGCTTGCGGTTTCAGCACAATGGAACAAGCGTATCTGTCCGCCGGATGGATAGACACCGTCGTTTCGAACGTCTCCCCATGGCGGTCAACATAACGACGAACAATTCTCAGCGCGGGTGAACCGGGTTCAACGCCAAGCACTTTGGCAATTTTCGGCGATACGCCAACGGCGGTGATGGTCTGCCGAACCTCTTCACTCTTGACCCCATAATGTTTTTCAATCAGCTCACTGATCAATGCATAGGGATCGCTGCGCACCAGGCGACGTATTTTGTCGTAAATCAGGCGGGTATAGCTGTCTGTCCAGCAAATGGGCGCGTCTTTCTTTGCGCCGTCTTCGCGGATACTGGCGATATGTAACCAGCGCGAACCCGGCGAACCGCCGATCACTTGAGATAGTTCCTCATCAGCCACCACCTCATCAATCTTTTTAACCACCCGAAGGTTATTGTTGGCCAGGAAAAGCAAATCTTCCAGGCTGGCCAACGGGTGATTCATAGCGCTGTCTGATTTTTTTTCCACTATCAGAGTGCCAATCCCCTTGCGCCTGACGATCAATCCCTGCTCGGTGATATCACGCAAGGCTTCACGAATGGTATGTCGGCTGACATCAAACTGTTCACACAGCTCCATTTCAGGTGGCAGCAACGTGCCAACCGGGTACTTACCCGAGGCAATGCTTTGCACCAGCTCACGAGCAATACGTTTATAAAGAGATTCTTTCATAGCGGTCTGGCCGTTACTCCCGAAAAAACTTTCAGATCAACATCACAAAGTTGTAGCAAGACAGCTTTGCTCAAATGTCCGTACATTATATATTGTCCGGACATATCAAATGTACGGACATTTAAAGTAACCTGAACAGCAAGAGCCCTCGTTTCCTCGCTCCTCACGAGCTGCTGCTTAGCCACCTGTCCCTATATGACATATGAAATAAATCTTACCATCATTCTTACACTCAGGGAGGCAATATGGCTTCTAATGTTCTTGATTCTATTCTGTTCCGTGACGCTTTTGGTACCCCGGAAATGCGTGCCATTTTTGATGATCGCGAGTTGGTGCGCAAGTACGTCGAGGTGGAGGTCGCTCTGGCCAAAGCCGAAGCTCGCTGTGGGGTGATCCCAGCGGAAGCCGCAGAGGAAATTGCGGCCAGTTGCAGTGCAGACACGCTGGATTTTGACCTACTGCGTCATGAAACCGAAATCGTTGGCTATCCCATTTTGCCGTTGGTGCATCAGATATCGAAGCAGGCTGGCAGCTCAGGGGGATACGTTCACTGGGGTGCAACGACACAAGATATTATGGATACCGCTGTCGTCCTGCAAATCCGCGATGCATTCGAACTTATCGAAACCGATATCACCGAACTACGCCGCATTCTGGCTGACATGGCACAGCGCTACCGAACCACCCCAATGGCCGGACGCACCCATTTGCAACAAGCCTTGCCGATCACCTTCGGCTATAAGGCGGCAATCTGGCTCAATATGTTTGATCGACACGCCGAACGCCTGGCGCAAGCCCGCCCGCGCGTTCTGGTAGGCCAATTCGCCGGAGCCGCCGGGACGTTGGCATCGCTGGGGGATAAGGGGCTGGCTGTGCAGCAGGCGATGATGGAAGAGCTGAAGCTGGGCACTCCTGCCTCCACCTGGCATGTAGCACGCGACGGTTTTGCCGAAGCCGTTAACCTGTTGGGCCTGATCACCGGCTCACTGGGCAAAATCGCCTATGACGTCATGCTGATGGCCTCAAACGAATTCGGCGAACTCTATGAGCCCTTCGTCAAAGGCCGTGGTGCCAGCAGTACCATGCCGCAAAAACGAAATCCTATTTCCAGTGAACTTATGCTGGCCTGCGCCAAAGGGGTCCGTCAACAGGCTGGGTTGATGTTGGATGCGATGGTCCAGGATCTTGAGCGCGCCACCGGGCCTTGGCATGCCGAATGGATAGCCATCCCAGAAAGCTTCATTCTCAGCGCCGGTGCACTGAAGCAGGCAAGATTTATGCTCGGTGGGCTGATTGTGGATGAAGCTGCCATGGCAAAAAACCTGAACATGACTAATGGGTTGATCGTAGCCGAAGCCGTGATGATGGGGCTTGCACCTTATATTGGCCGCCAGGATGCCCATGATGTGGTGTATGACGCCTGCCGTATTGTCAATGAACAGGGAGGACGCCTCGCCGATGTGCTGAACGCGTTGCCGGCCATTGCCAGCCGTCTGCAGCCAGAGCTGATTGAGCAGCTTACCGACCCGACCAATTATTTGGGTATGGCACCGCAAATGGTGGATCGGGCAGTACAACATTCAGCCAAACAGGGCTAACGCATCCGCAGGAAATTCAATCCTTGTATAAGGAGATAATTATGTCAGCAGGATCACCCGACAGAAAGAAAAAAGCTATCGCCACCCTGATCCCCCTGCTTTTAGGCTTGGCGATCTGGTTTTATCCGGTACCCGAGGGATTAACACCGCAGGCTTGGCAGATGTTCGCCATCTTTGCAGCAACTATTGCAGCAATTCTGACTCAACCACTGCCCTCCGGGGCCGTTATGCTGGTCGCGCTTTGCGTAGCCATTTTTACCGGTACCCTGACAGAGGCTAAAGCCTTATCCGGCTTTGCCAGTGGGACAGTATGGCTGATTTTCTGTGCTTATATCCTGTCACTGGGGTTCGTTACCTCCGGTTTAGGTAAGCGCATCGCCTATAAAATGCTGTCATTATTTGGTGGCAGCAGCCTGGGGATTGCCTACTCGCTAGGGGTATCCGATCTGATTATGGCTCCGGCCATGCCTTCGGTAACCGCCAGATCGGGAGGCATCATCTTTCCCATCGTACGCTCTATCAATGAAGTCTTAGGTTCGGCACCAGGTAAGAGCGGTAAAAAGATCGGCGACTTTCTGATTATGGTGTGCTTCCAGTTCACCCCCATTACCGGTGCCATATTTCTGACAGGTATGGCGGCGAACCCACTGGTGGGCAGTCTGGCAAAAGATTCGTTGGGGGTAGAAATAACCTGGGGTGGCTGGTTCGTGGCCGCGGTCGTTCCCGCCATGGTGTGCTTTTTCCTGATGCCACTGCTGGTCTATAAGATCTTGAACCCGGAACTTAAAAAGACCCCGGAAGCGAAAGACATGGGACGCCGTGCTCTCAATGAGCTAGGTGCGATGTCAGGCGTTGAAAAAAAGGTCGCGCTGGGTTTTATCTTGGCACTGCTGGGCTGGGGCACCAGTCTGCTGACAGGATTATCGGCTACCACGGTAGGGCTGGGGTTGGCTGCCTATCTGTTTGCTACTCATGCGGTGAGTTGGAAAGATCTGCTTAAAGATCAGGCCGCGTGGGATACGGTGATCTGGTTCAGCGTCATCATCAGCCTGGCGGGCGGGCTGTCCAGCCTCGGTTTTATCAGTTGGATGACCACCAAGCTCGAAACCACTATTAGCGGTTTTGGCGCAATGCAGACGTTTGTCATTCTGGGGATACTGTATATCTATGTGCATTATCTGTTTGCCACGGCCTCCGGCCACGTCGCCGCGCTGTATGCTCCGTTCGCAGCTACCGCCATCGCTGCTGGCGCACCACCGATGATGGTTGCCATCTGTTTTGGTATTTTCAGCAATCTGATGTGGGGAAATACCGAATATGGCGGCGGCCCTGGCCCCATTTACTTCGCTCAGGGATATTTTGAACGGCCACGTTTCTACAAAATCAATTTTTGCGTGGTGACGTTCAACGTCATTCTGATCTTCGTTGTCGGCCTCGCCTGGTGGAAATTGCTAGGGTACTATTGATCGCTATTACCGAATCAGGCGTCATGGGGTCAGTTCAATATTGCGCCTGATTCATTCAGGATATTCACTACCCATAACCAACCAAGGAATAGCCATCGTGGATCCGGCTGGCGTCAATACAGGGATAGACACCTACCGCGCACAAACAAAGCGCTACGTACATCTGCTTTTTGCCCTTCAGGCGATAGGTGCATCCTCACCTGCGATTATCATCTCGCTAGGCGGATTGGTGGGTGAGACATTAAGCAGTAATAAAGCCTTATCCACGTTACCGGTCAGTCTCTTCAACATTGGCCTGGCCTTGTCGGTGTTACCTGTAGGAGCCCTGATAGCCCGCTTTGGGCGTGTTAACGCCTATACCCTTGGTGCGCTCAGTGCGTTCATCGGGGGGATAATAGCTACATGGGGCGTCATAAACGGCTCCTTCATCCTGTTCTGTCTGGGCTGCCTGATGGCCGGGGGTTACGCGGCGTGCGTACAAAGCTACCGTTTTGCGGTAACGGATTATGTCGCCAAACCTGAGCAACCCGTGGCGATCTCCCGGGTTATGCTCGGCGGACTGTTGGCAGCGGTAATTGGCCCACAACTGGTGATCTGGACGCAAAACCTATTGCCAGTCCCCCTGTCGGCCAGTTTCCTCGGGCAGTCTCTGCTGGCGTTGATTGCGTTGCTGCTTTTATGGCAAATGCGGCGCATGACCGCTCGCTTGGCGGCTCAACCAAACCCACTTTCCGAACCCGTTCAATCAACATCAACAGATAAAATTCGCTCTCTGAGGGAAATCGCCGGTTCATTGCGCTTTATCACCACCGCAGTCGCGGCCCTGGTCTCTTATGGGCTGATGACGTTTATGATGACTGCAACGCCGCTGGCAATGATCCATCACGGACACAGCCTGTCCACCGCCACATTAGGTATCCAATGGCATATTCTGGCCATGTACGCGCCGGCGTTTATCACTGGCAGGCTGATATCGCGTTTCGGGCCTCGTAACGTCTGCGCCAGCGGGCTATTGCTGACGGCCTGCGCCGCTGCGGTTTCCATGATAGGCACCGAGGTCATCTGGTTCTGGGGCGGATTAATCCTACTGGGCGTCGGCTGGAACTTTGGTTTTGTCAGCGCGACCGTCATGCTGAGCGCTTGTTACACGCATCAAGAACGGCTGAAGGTGCAATCACTGAATGACTCTTTTGTCTTCGGCACCACCGCATTAGCCTCTCTGTTATCTGGGCAGATGATGCATATTCTCGGCTGGTTCTGGCTGAATATGCTGGTGTTTATCCCAGTCGTCATTGCGTTGGGATTGTTGTTTATCCAGGGTATGGCGGAAAAAAAGCTGCTGGATAAACCTGCACTGGCGTATGGAAGGGTCAACGGCAATATTTCAGCGTACACCACCAAAACAGCAATGCCATCAGGCTTACCGAGCCGCCCAGCCAGCATACGCCATGCCAGCCTGCCCACGCATAAATATGGCTACCGGCAAACGCCCCCAACCCACTGCCAACGGCATAAAACAGCATGTAGCACCCGACCAGACGACTGTGGGACTGCGGGTGCGCAGTGAAAATCATGCTCTGGTTGAGGACATGGATCGCTTGCCCGGCAAGATCCAGCAGGATGATACCGCCAATCAGGTACACCATTCCTCGCTCCATCAACCCAAGCGGCAGCCAAGCGATCATCAGCAATAGCAGGCATATCCCGCTAGCTAGCTGCCCCCAGCCTTGGTCAGCTAGATGCCCGGCTCTCATCGCCGCCAGCGCACCGACTGCCCCTACCAGCCCAAATGCACCAATAGTCGAATGAGAAAAAAGAAATGGGGGTTGGCTCAAAGGGAGAACCAGCGTGCTCCAGAAGATGCTGAATGCCGCGAACATCAGCAACGCCAACATACCGCGTATCTGCAAAATCCGGTCATGGCGCAACAGGCTCAGCATTGAGCCCAGCAGTTGCCAATAACTTAACTTCAACTCGGAAGTTGGCTGCTTTGGCAATAAACGAGCTAGAACAGGAAGCAATATCAGGGTAATAGCCGCTGAGAAACAGTAGACCGTTCGCCAACCGCCGATATCCGCCAGCAACCCAGAGAGAGTGCGCGCCAGCAGTAACCCCATCACCACTCCTCCCTGAGCGGCCCCCACTACGCGTCCACGTTCCTGCGGAGAGGCTAACGTAGCGGCAAAGGCAATCAATCCCTGCGTCATCGCGGTTCCCAACAGCCCCACCAGCAGCATAGCCGCCAGTAGCGCCAGGCTGCTACTAGACGCTACCACCATCAGCAACGCACCAATCAACAGTATTTGCTGCACCGCTAGCAGGCGATGGCGATCCAGCAAATCCCCCAAAGGAACCACCAATAACAGCGCACAGGCACAGCCGACCTGGGTCGCCGCGATCACCATCCCTACTCTTGCCAGGCTGATCTTAAAATCCACCGCAATGGCATCAAGCAGCGGTTGCGCGTAATAAACATTGGCCACGCTGAAAGCGCAGGCTGCAGACAACAGCAGCACCAATGACGTAGGTAAAAGCTCAACAGACTGCGAGCGGAAGATTTCCAGCGGTTTATCACTCATCAAGCGCCTCGTCAAGGTGGTTTCATTATTAAACTCAATGCACTTTAGTGAAGGAGGTTTTATAATGCAACTAGAATAATTCTGGAGCCGCAGCATGAAACGTAAAAGCCTTGAGGATGCTCAATGCCCGGTAGCACGAACCTTGGATGTGCTGGGTGACTGGTGGTCACTGCTGATTATCCGCGACGCCTTTGACGGCATCAGCCGGTTTAGTGAGTTTCAAAAGAATCTGGGGATGGCAAAGAATATTCTTTCCACTCGGCTACGCACGCTGGTCGCCCAGGGGATTTTGCAAGTTAGCCCTGCCGCCGATGGCAGCGCCTATCAGGAGTATTTGCTGACCGATAAAGGCCGAGAAATCTTCCCGATTATCGTCGCACTGCGCCAATGGGGAGAAGATCATCTTTTTGCGGCAGGAGAGGACTATTCACGCCTGGTGGAAAACGACAGCGGCCAGCCGATACCTCGCATGACACCAATCGGTCATGCCGGGCAAGCACTCAACTTAGGCAATACCCGGGTCGTAAAAGTGGATGAGGAATAAAAATGCTGAAAGTCATTGCCGAAGATTTTATCAAGGTTGAAGCGATAGAAACGGTGTTGCCGCTTTATCAAGAACTGGTTGAAGCCACCAAGCAGGAACCCCGCTGTATCGCCTATGATCTGTATGTCGATCAAAAGGACGCCGGGCACTTTATCTTTATCGAAGAGTGGCCCGATCGCGCGGCGCTGGATGCTCACTGCGCGAGCGAACACTTTAAACGCCTGGTGCCGTTAATTGATCAACATAAACGTAAGGATGCCAGCTATATATTGATGGATCCCTTTGTCTAACAACATGCATTGCAGCCCATGCGCTCCTTGGGCTAGTTTTTCGTACAAAAATAAAGTTAAGCAGACTAACAATATGCCAATTGGCAATACCGTCAAAAATACCGTCAACAGGTGTGAGTTAGTCGAAATTCATAATAGAGTAAAAACAAAACCCCCTGTAAAAACAGAGGGTTATCATCAAACTAAATGCTTCAGTGCAGGGAGGAAATCGACTGAATCATTCCCACTCGATCGTCGCCGGTGGCTTCCCGCTGATATCATAAACCACACGGGAAATACCGTTGACTTCGTTGATGATACGGTTGGAAACACGGCCAAGGAAATCGTAAGGCAGGTGTGCCCAATGCGCGGTCATAAAGTCGATGGTTTCTACCGCACGCAGAGAGACAACCCAATCGTATTTACGGCCATCGCCCATCACGCCGACAGAACGCACCGGCAGGAACACGGTGAACGCCTGGCTGACCTTGTTGTACAAATCTGCTTTGTGCAGCTCTTCGATAAAGATCGCATCGGCACAGCGCAGCAGATCGCAATACTCTTTCTTCACTTCGCCCAATACGCGCACGCCCAGACCTGGCCCTGGGAACGGGTGGCGGTACAGCATGTCGTACGGCAGGCCCAGCTCCAGACCAATCTTGCGCACTTCGTCTTTGAACAGCTCTTTCAGCGGTTCCACCAGACCCAGCTTCATCTCTTTCGGCAGGCCACCGACGTTGTGGTGCGATTTGATCACGTGCGCTTTGCCGGTAGCGGAAGCGGCAGACTCGATCACATCCGGGTAGATGGTGCCCTGAGCCAGCCACTTCACGGCGCTCTGCTTGCAGGCTTCTTCGTCGAACACTTCGACAAAGACGCGGCCAATGATCTTACGCTTGGCTTCAGGCTCATCAACACCCGCCAGCGCGCTCAGGAAACGGTTCTCTGCCGCTACGTGCACGATGTTCAGGCCGAAGTGGTCACCGAACATTTCCAGCACTTGGTCAGCTTCGTTCAGGCGCAGCAGGCCGTTATCTACGAATACGCAGGTCAGGCGCTTGCCAATGGCACGGTGCAGCAGCATGGCGGTAACGGATGAATCCACGCCGCCAGACAGGCCGAGGATCACGTGATCTTCACCGACCTGCTCACGAATACGCGCAACGGCATCTTCGATGATGGTGGCTGGTGTCCACAGCGCTTCACAACCACAGATATCCAGTACGAAACGCTCCAGGATACGCTGGCCCTGACGGGTATGGGTCACTTCCGGATGGAACTGTACGCCGTAGAAGCGCTTTTCCTCGTTGGCCATAATGGCAAACGGGCAGGTATCGGTGCTGGCAACGGTGACGAAATCTGACGGGATAGCGGTAACTTTATCGCCGTGGCTCATCCATACGTCTAATACCGGTTTGCCTGCCGGGCTGATCGCATCTTCGATATCGCGGATCAGGGCGCTTGATTGGGTGATTTCCACCTGCGCATAACCGAACTCACGCTCGGTTGAACCCTGTACATGGCCGCCCAGCTGCATGGCCATGGTCTGCATGCCGTAGCACACGCCCAATACCGGTACGCCGGCGGTGAAGACATATTCTGGCGCGCGCGGGCTGCTCAGTTCGGTGGTGCTTTCCGGGCCACCGGAGAGAATGATGCCGCTTGGATTGAATTCGCGGATCTGCTCTTCGCTGACGTCCCAGGCCCACAGCTCACAGTAAACACCAATCTCACGCACGCGGCGGGCAATCAGTTGAGTGTATTGTGAACCGAAATCCAGGATCAGGATGCGATGCTTATGAATATTTTTTGTCATGTGAGGCAAATTCCAGCAACAGAGAAAAAGAGCAAAAAGGGTATTTGGGATGAGAGGTTGCCCCCTCATCCCTGCCCCTCTCCCGCAGGAGAGAGGTTAAAGCATTAGCCCATGCGGTAGTTTGGTGATTCTTTGGTGATGGTCACGTCATGCACATGGCTTTCTTGAATACCGGCACCGCTGATGCGCACAAACTCGGCTTTGGTACGCAGTTCGTCGATGGTCGCACAGCCGGTCAGGCCCATGCAGGAACGCAGGCCGCCCATCTGCTGATGTACGATCGCCTTCAGCATGCCTTTGTAGGCCACACGGCCTTCGATACCTTCCGGCACCAGTTTATCAGCGGCGTTATCGGTCTGGAAGTAACGGTCCGAGGAACCTTTGGACATTGCGCCCAGAGAACCCATCCCACGGTAAGATTTGAACGAACGGCCCTGATACAGCTCGATTTCGCCCGGAGATTCTTCCGTACCCGCCAGCATTGAGCCAACCATCACACAGGACGCACCGGCAGCAATCGCTTTGGCGATATCGCCAGAGAAGCGGATACCACCGTCAGCGATAACTGGGATACCAGTCCCTTCCAACGCTTCTACCGCATCGGCGATAGCGGTGATCTGCGGAACACCTACGCCGGTGACGATACGAGTCGTACAGATAGAGCCAGGACCGATCCCCACTTTCACCGCGCTCACGCCGGCTTCCATCAAGGCTTTGGCACCAGCCCCGGTCGCAACGTTACCGCCAAGGATTTGCAGGTCTGGGTATTTGGCACGGGTTTCACGGATGCGCTGTAACACGCCTTCGGAATGGCCGTGTGAAGAGTCGATGAGCAGTACGTCAACACCGGCAGCGACCAACGCATCAACACGCTCTTCGTTACCAGCACCGGCACCTACCGCAGCGCCTACGCGCAGACGGCCATGCTCATCTTTACAGGCGTTAGGTTTACGCTCTGCTTTCTGGAAGTCTTTGACGGTGATCATGCCCAGCAGGTGGAAACTGTCGTCCACCACCAGCGCTTTTTCAACGCGTTTTTCGTGCATTTTTTGCAGCACGACTTCACGCGCTTCGCCTTCCTTGACGGTGACCAGGCGCTCTTTTGGCGTCATCACTGCGGTGACAGGCTGAGTCAGATCGGTTACGAAGCGCACGTCACGGCCGGTAATGATCCCCACCAGTTCGTTTTCTTCGGTCACAACCGGGTAACCGGCAAAGCCGTTACGCGCGGTTAACTCTTTCACTTCTGCCAGTGTGGTGGAAGGAGTAACGGCCTGTGGGTCCGTGACCACGCCGCTTTCATGTTTTTTCACCCGGCGAACTTCTTCCGCCTGGCGCTCAATGGACATGTTTTTGTGAATGAAGCCCAGACCGCCTTCCTGCGCCAGCGCAATAGCCAGGTTGGATTCGGTTACGGTATCCATGGCTGCGGACAGCATAGGGATATTCAGGCGGATGGATTTGGTCAGTTGGGTGCCAAGATCTGCGGTATTAGGCAGAACTGTGGAGTGGGCTGGAACCAGGAGAACGTCATCAAACGTTAGAGCTTCTTTTACAATACGTAGCATGGGCAATATCTCACCAAGGTGGATGCAGAAAAGATAAAATATTGCCGTGGCATTATACAGAGCGTAATCGGTTGCCTCCAGCACTTTCTTACAAAAACTCTTGATTACCTTTCGCCGAGCTGTAATATCGACCAATTAAGTGCTTGTTTTGAAATTTGATCTGGGTCACATGTCACTACCTACTTCACCGTCCATTTTTACCGTAAGCCGCCTCAATCAGACGGTTCGACAGCTGCTGGAAATGGAAATGGGGCAGATTTGGCTCTCCGCCGAGATCTCCAACTTCTCCCAGCCCTCCTCCGGCCACTGGTATTTCACGCTGAAAGATGACCGTGCCCAGGTGCGTTGTGCGATGTTCCGCAACAGCAACCGGCGCACCACCTTTCGCCCGCAAAATGGCCAGCAGGTTCTGGTGCGGGCCAGCATCACCCTGTATGAACCACGCGGTGATTACCAACTGATCGCCGAAAGCATGCAGCCTGCCGGTGACGGCCTGCTGCAACAGCAATTCGAGCAGTTGAAACAGCGCCTGGCAGCCGAAGGTTTGTTTGATCAGCAGTTCAAGCAACCATTGCCAAGCCCGGCCAAATGCGTTGGGGTGATCACCTCCGCCAGCGGCGCAGCGCTGCACGATATTTTGCAGGTGCTACAGCGGCGCGATCCTTCACTGCCGATCGTGATTTACCCCACGTCCGTGCAAGGTGCAGAAGCTCCGTTGCAGATCGTTCGCGCGATCGAAACCGCCAACCGCCGCGATGAGTGTGATGTGCTGATCGTCGGGCGCGGCGGTGGCTCGTTAGAAGATTTATGGAGTTTTAACGACGAACGCGTCGCGAAGGCAATTTTTGCCAGCCGTATCCCGATCGTCAGCGCCGTCGGCCATGAAACCGACGTCACCATTGCCGACTTTGTTGCCGACCTGCGGGCTCCCACCCCTTCAGCGGCCGCAGAGTTGGTCAGCCGTAATCAGCTTGAGCTGCTGCGCCAATTGCAGTCACAGCAACAGCGGCTGGAAATGGCGATGGACTATTATCTGGCGCAGCGCCAGCAGCAGTTCACCCGCATCAATCACCGTCTGCAACAGCAGCATCCACACCTGCGGCTGGCCCGACAGCAAACGCTGCTATTCAAGCTACAGCGCCGTTTGGAAGATGGGATGCAGCAGCAAATACGGCTATCTTCTCGCCGCAGTGAACGTGTGCAGCAGCGCTTGGCGCAGGTCCAGCCGATGGGCCGCATCCACCGCTTGCAGCAGCGCGTTCAGCAGCAGGAATACCGTTTGCAACAGGGGATGGAGCGGCAACTTAATGGCTATCGCCAACGCTTTGGCGTCGCCTGTAGCCAACTGGAGGCGGTTAGCCCGCTGGCAACCTTGGCTCGCGGCTATAGCGTAACGCAGACGCCACAAGGTGAGTTACTGAAAACCACCAAGCAGGCACAGGTTGGGGAAATGCTGAAAACCCGTCTGCAGGATGGCTGGGTGGAGAGTGAAGTCAAAACCGTCACCGTGGCGAAAAAGCCGCGTAAGAAACGCGTGGTGGAATAGCGGTTAGTGGCAGAGCTGATCGACTTCTTCTTTTTTAGGCAAAACTTCATCCAGTTTGATACTTCCCCAACCCTCTGCAGAGGGTTGGGATATGGCATTAGTCACAGCACATAGCTATCGCAACAAACCCCATTCACCCACAGCTCGCGAGTCTCGCCTGCTGGCAACACAATGTTCAGCACCTGCCACGTCGGTTTGAAATGCCCCTCGTGGGTGAAGATCAGTTCGATGCGCTGATTGTCACTCACCGCCTCCCAGCGGAGCCACAGCGCATTATTCTGCTGCCAGCCATGGCTTTCCCCATCGTCTTCAAACAGCAGGCCTGAGGACCATCCGCAGCCCTTGGTGGGGAACAGCCGCAGTTCACGGCGATCGTCTGCTGCATTGTCTACGTGCCCCAACCGTTGTGACATCGGGAGCCCTGCCCCAGCGCGTACCAGCAACGGCAAGCGTTCCAGCGGAGCCTCCAGCACTATGCTCTGGCCACCGCTGTACCATTGGCCGCTATAGAAGCAGTACCAACCATCAACGTTATCCGGCAGGTAGACTTTACGCTGGCGCTGCCCCTGCTCCACCACGCTGGCCACCAGTAGGTCGCGGCCAATCAGGAAATCATCGGTTTCTCCGAAGGTGCGATCATCGTGCTCATGATCGAGGAAGGTTGGCCGCAGCATCGGTTCATCATCATGGCTTGCCTGCCACAGCAACGTGTAGAAGTACGGCATCAGCCGATAACGCAGGTTGATAGCATCACGGATCATCGGCGTAGCCGCCGGGTACATCCAGGGTTCATTGACGGTAGCATCATCATTCCAGGAATGGATGGTAAAGCGCGGGTGCATGACCCCGTTTTGTACCCAACGCACCAACAGTTCCGCGTCCGGTTTATCACCGGAGAAACCGCCCACATCGTGCCCAACGTTAAACAGCCCGGACAGACTCATGCCCACCCCCATACGAGTGTTGTAGCGCAAGGTTTGCCAACTGGTGCGGTTGTCCCCACTCCAGGTTTGCACATAGCGCTGCATACCGGCGCAGCCGGAGCGCGAGATCAAATAAGGCCGCAGGTTCGGCGCAAAACGCTGCTGTGCTTCAAGTGAGGCGCGCATCATCAGCAACGGCATCACCGGGCGAATATGCTTGATGGCAATCGGCTTGCCAAAACCGTGGCAGCGCGCTTCTCCATCCCACACTTCATACTCGTTGTTATCATTCCAGGTGGAGTCAATCCCCATTTCCAGCAGTTGCTCCGTCACCCCCTGCTGCCACCAGCGTACCGCTGCCGGGTTGGTGAAGTCGAGATGCGACCCTTCGTCATCCCAGAAGCTGGAACGTTCCGGGCCGTCGCTTTGCGAATCGCGGATAAACAAGCCAAGTTCCGCCACCTGCTGATATTTGGGATGATCCTGCAACAGGCAGGGTTTGATATTCGCCGCCAGCTTCAGCCCAGCATCGTGAAAGGCTTGGCTAAGCTGTTTAGGCTGCGGCACCTTGTCGTAGTTCCAGTTGAAGACGTAGCGTTTGTTATTGATCGAGGTATAGCCGGAAGAGAGCTGGAACGAATCGCACGGGATGGCGTGCTGACGGCACAGTTGGATGAACTGCTGCAACTGCTGCTGGGCATCCGGTGCGTCGGTGTAATGCATCGTCGATCCGCTGTAACCCAGGCTCCACTTCGGCCCAAAATGGGTTTTACCGGTCAGGCGCACGAAGGCTTTGGTGACGTCGAGCACCTTTGGCCCCAGGAACAGATAGTAATCCAGATCGCCCGCCTCGGCCTGATAGCGGCGATAGGCCAGATGGTAGTTGTCGATCTCATTACCCAAATCCAGCCAGCAGCTGCTCAGGTTGTCATAGAACAGGCCAAAGCTGACCTCTTCCCGGCGCGTGATGGTAAAAGGGATATGCTTGTAGAGCGGATCGGTGCTGGCGGCGTTGTAGCCCATCGCGTCCAGGTTACGCATTTCAAAGCGGCGGCCGGTACGCTCCAGATCGCCCGCTTTTTCACCTAACCCATAGTAACGTTCGCCCTGATGGCGGCGCTGATAGTGCGCCACGCCGTCGCCGTGCGCATTGAGCAGATAGGCACTGGTTGGGCGATCCGCAGCCAGTGGTAGCCATTCCCCCGCCGCATTGCAGTATTCCCATTCCAGCCATAGCGGCTGATGTATCGTCACGCGCAGCTGCGGGGTCGCGACCGTCAAACTGTCTGCCTGCTGGCTAAGTTGATAGCCCGGCAGGCCAAAACCGGCGACGCTGAGGCGATCCCGTCCTTCCCAAGGCACATCCTCTTGCGGGGCGATACTCCAGGTGCGATCCAGTGCCAGTTCGCCGTGGCGTTTAATCAGCACGCGGAACAGATTGTTTTCCAACACGTACAAGCAGAACAGGTGTTGCTCGTCCACCAGCAGTTCAACACGGTCGGCATATTGCCCAGCCAGCGTCCAGTTTTTTAACGTTTTCATAATTATCCAACTTACACAGTAGGTGAAGGTTTTTTGCCGCGCTCGGCGATCAAACCGATCAGGAACATCGCACCAATCAGATCGAAGAAGCCCATGGCGACGAAGAGCGGGTTGAAGCCGACGGTGTCGGAAACGGCACCAATCAACAGCGTAAACAGGAAGCTGGCGATCCAGGCGCTGGAGCCGCGCATACCGTTTACCGTCGCCATCTGGTTTTTATCGAAGGATTCCACTACCAGTGCGCTCAACATGCAGGAGATCACTTGGTGTCCAAAGCCACCAATGGAGATCAGCGCGATCGCGATGTAGGGATCTTTGGTGATCGCAACAAACGCCAGCGACACCATCATGAAAGCCCCGGTCACCGAGCTGGCCACCACCGAGTTCACGCGGGAACAGCCGAACCATTTGCGATACAGCGTAGTGAGATAACCACTGGCGACGCTGCCGATATCCGCCGCCAGGAACGGCAGCCAGGCAAACATGGCGATCTGTTTGAGATCCATTCCGCGCTCGGTGGCCAAGTAAAGCGGCACCCAGAAGCTGAATACTGCCCAAGCCGGTTCAGCCAGAAACGCTGGGATGGCGATACCGTAGAATTTTTTGTTTTTGCACAGGATCGCCAACGATTTAAAGAACGGCAGCTTCGGCAGTACCGGTTCATTATCCTCGTTGATCAGATCAAACTCCTTTTGGCTCAGGTTCGGGTGCTGTTGCGGCGAGTGGTAAAACACCCACCACAACACCACCCAGATCAGCGCCAGAGCACCGGAGAACAAAAATGCCCCCTGCCAGCCGAAGGAAACGTGGGCAATCACAATGATCGGCGGAGCCAACATCGCACCTATCGAGAAGCCGACCCCTGCCCAGCCAGCAGCAATCGGCCGTTCTTTTTTCGGGAACCAGTCAGAAATCGCTTTGGCGTTAGCCGGGGTAGCCGCCGCTTCAGCTGCACCCATGAAGAAACGCAGGATCGCCAGTTGCAACCAACTGCCCGCGCCAGCATGCATCATGCATACCACCGCCCAGATGCTGGCACAAACCAGGAACCCCATCTTCAGACCTATGACGTCTATCAGCCAACCGCAGATCGGTTGGAACAGGGTATAAGCCAGTTGGAAGGAGGCGACCACCCAAGAATATTGCTCGGTGGTCATGTTGAGGCTGGTTTTCAGCTCAGGTGCCAGAATCCCCAGCGAGTTGCGGGTAATGTAGTTAACCGTGACGCCCAATAGGAACAGGGCCAACATCCACCAGCGCAACGATTTGAATTTACGGCGGCTGCTGGCGACTACCGTTTGATTGATTTCTACACTCATCTTGATCTCCGCGGCGACCATACGCCTTTTTGGTAGGGCAACTCTTGCTAACGGAGGTGTTAACAGCGTTATTTGTGACGCCGGCCACAAATACAACGTCAATGCTGCGACAACCCTATGATTTAATGTTGTTTTACTTGTATTCCATCCAATAAATTGGACTGATAAATCTATAAAATTGGTGTACCAACGCAGACTAACCAGCGGAGAGTGCGAGTGAAATGGCGAATTTTGCAAAAATTTTCATACGATAGTTAAAATTTCGCCGTTATAGCCATAGAAAGCCGTCTGAAAGATAGATATACGCCGTGAAAATATTCTCACGACCGAATTTGAAGGAGATCACAAAATGAACGGAAAGCTGAAAATACAGGAAATTGCACGCCAAACCGGCCTTTCGATCAGCACCGTTTCACGCGTGTTGGCCGGGAAAGCCAACACCAGCGCCGAGGCGCGGCAACGGGTGCTGGCCTGCGCTCAGCAAAACGGTATTTTGCAGGGGCTTTCTAACGGCAGGCTGATGTTGAACAACGTGATGGTATTTGCCCCGCAGCGCGCTTTTGATGTCCGCACCGATATTTTCTACTACAAGGTGATCCAGGGGATAACCACCGCACTGGCGCAACATGATGTCAGGATCCGCTACTGCGGGTTAGAGGAGCAACATAGCGATAGCATGCTGTTTGTGGAAAAGATGAGCGATCCGTTAACCGAAGCCGTGCTGATCATCGGTATTGATGACGAGCATATCCATACGCTGGCCGCCGATCTGAACAAGCCCTGCATTCTGATTAACTGCACCGATCGCCAGATGCGGCTAGACAGCGTCTCCCCCGACCATCAACTGATTGGGGAATATTCCGCCAACTATCTGTTGCAACAGGGCCACAGCCGTATCCTCAATCTGCAATGTCTGCGGCGCAATACCATGGAGCTGCGGCTGGCGGGGATCAAACAGGCCTATATGCGGCACAATATTCCCTTCGATGATCGCCAGCATCTGGTCACCACTTCCGGTTTCGGCAGCGAAGAAGCCGAGCAGGCCATCACGGCCTTTATCAACAGCGTTACCGATCGGGCACAATTGCCGACGGCGATCCTGGCAGGGGGTGACTATATGGCGGTAGGTGCGGTTAATGCGCTAAAGAAGATGCATATCAACGTGCCGGGGCACATTTCGGTGATGAGTACGGATGGTTTTAATCTGGCGGAGATCCACGACGTGCCGCTGACCTCGGTTCACGTTCCTCGTGATGAGCTGGGTGCAGAGGCCATCGCTCTATTGCAGCGCCGTATGCTGCGCCCGGATGCGCCACCCAGCAATATGCTGTTGCACGGGCGCTTGGCGGTACGGGCCTCGGTTAAACGCCTCAGCCAAAACAAGGTGTCGCCAGCGGTCAGCACGCACGACCATCGGCTCTATGATGCATGAGGTCATTCCACCGGTTGATAGCTGAACTTCACCCGCTTTTTGGAGATCAGCCCGTGGCCATGCTGGCAAAGATAATCCACGGCGCCACAGGCTTTCAGTTCTTGCAACGGTTGCCCGCAGTCGGGGCACTCAGCAAGCTGCCGGTAATCGCTGTTGCAGCCGTCACAATGATAGTGGCCATTCACCCAGCTCATCGGCTGGGCACAAACCGGACATAAGGCGTCCATCTTTCCTCCTGGTTTAAATCACGCCCCACGAGCGCAAGAAAGAGATCCCCAACGCGGTGGTAAAGAAGGATCCCACCGTGGTGATCGCAATAATATTGGCGGCCAACGTCGCGTTGCCCCCCATGGCACGCGTCATCACATAGCTGCCGGAGGCGGTTGGCGTCGCCGAGAACATAAAAATAATGCCGAGCGTAGCGCCCTCGAAACCGCAAAGCCAACCCCCAAACGTCATCAACACCGGTACCAAAAACAGTTTAGCCGACGACGACAACGCCGCGACGTTAGAAGAGCGGAACATGGCTCGCAGATCGAGGCTGGCCCCGGTACACAGCAAGGCCAGCGGTAATGACAAGCCTGAGATATAGCTGCCGGTCTGCTTGAGCACTGGCGCAATCCCCAGCCCGGTCTGTGCATAGGCCAGACCACTCAGCAGCCCCAAGATCAGCGGATTAGTCACGATACTGCGCAGCAATGACAGATGTTTGATCTTCTGCCCGTTGCCGCCTTGCAGGCTACGCGTCAGGGTGATGACCGACAGCACGTTAAACAGGATCACCGTCACGGTCAGATACAGCGAGGCAATCGCGACGCCCTCATCGCCGTAGGCGGTCATGGCATAAGCCAGGCCGACAATCGCGGTATTCGCCCGAAATCCTCCCTGCACGAACACGCCACGCTCGCGTGGTTCTTTCACCAGCCACTTGGCTGCGATCTCCAGCAACAGGAAGGTCACAATCGTCCCTACCGCACCGTAGATCACCAGAGCAAAATTATCGCGCAGTTGCGGGTGGTTAGTGGCAATGCTGAAGAACAACAGGCAGGGCAACGCCAGATTAAATACCAGCTTGGTGGCCCCATCGATAAAGCGATCGTCCAACAGCCGCCAGTGGCGCAGCAGGATCCCCAGCAGCATCATCAATAAGTTGGGTACGGTGACGCTAAAGGCAAAACTCCAGGTTTCCCAGGACATGAGGTTCCTTTGCAGGGTCGGTGAAGAAGTGAGATTGGCAGATAATAGAACGGTTTAAGCAGGATAAAAATAGGGCGTGGTATCAATTCCACGCCCTACGATTGTTATTTTGACTTCTTCAGGTGGCTCATCAAGCGCTTGCGCTTGCGCATCTGGTTTGGCGTCAAGGTGTTGCGCTTACCTGCAAACGGGTTTTCGCCCTCTTTGAACTGGATGCGGATCGGCGTCCCCATCACCTTGAGTGAACGACGGAAGTAGTTCATCAGGTAACGTTTGTAAGAGTCGGCCAGATCGGATACCTGGTTACCGTGGATCACCACGATAGGCGGGTTATAACCCCCTGCGTGCGCGTATTTCAGCTTCACGCGGCGGCCACGCACCAACGGCGGCTGGTGGTCTTCGGCAGCCATCTGCATGATCTTGGTAAGCATCGAGGTGTTTACGCGACGAGTAGCACACTCATAGGCTTCGTTCACAGATTCGAACAGGTTACCCACACCGCTGCCGTGCAGCGCAGAGATAAAGTGCACACGCGCGAAATCGACAAAGCCCAGGCGTAGATCGAGCATCTCTTTGACGTGATCGCGATCTTCCTCACTCATGCCGTCCCACTTGTTGACCGCAATCACCAGTGAGCGCCCACTATTGAGGATAAAGCCCAGCAGCGACAGATCCTGATCGGAAATGCCTTCGCGGGCGTCGACCACCAACAACACTACGTTGGCATCTTCGATCGCCTGCAGCGTTTTGATCACCGAGAATTTCTCTACGGTTTCGGTAACCTTGCCACGCTTGCGCACCCCGGCGGTGTCGATCAGCACGTATTCGCGCTCGTCACGCACCATCGGAATGTAAATGCTGTCGCGAGTCGTGCCTGGCATGTCAAACACAACGACACGCTCTTCGCCGAGGATACGGTTAGTGAGCGTCGACTTACCTACGTTAGGGCGGCCAACGATCGCCAGTTTGATCGGCAGATCCTGCGGGTTGAAGTCGTCTTCCGGATCTTCATATTCACCGTCTTCCAGCTCACCACTCTGCTCGGCCCAATAGGCGGCATTGGCTTCTTCTTCGGTCAGCTCGACTTCTTCCGGTTTTGCCGGGATAAATGGCACCAGCACGTGCTCAATCAGCTGCGTGACGCCACGGCCATGGGAAGCGGCAATCGCATAGACGTCGCCCAGGCCCAAGGAATAGAAATCTGCCGTCGCGGTGTCCGGATCCATGCCATCGGTTTTGTTGGCAACCAGGAACGTCGCCTTCTGGCGATTACGCAGGTGCTGGGCAATCCCCTGATCGGCAGGCATCAACCCGGCACGGGCATCGACCATAAACAGGACGATATCGGCCTCTTCGATCGCCAGCAGCGACTGGCCGGCCATACGCGTTTCAACGCCATCTTCCGTCCCGTCAATACCCCCGGTATCGACGATAATAAATTCGTTGCCCTCAACTTCAGCACGACCATACTTGCGGTCTCGCGTTAGCCCGGGGAAATCCGCCACCAGCGCATCGCGCGTCTGTGTTAAACGGTTAAACAAGGTGGATTTACCGACATTCGGGCGCCCGACCAGCGCAACGACAGGTATCATGTTGAAGCCTCATTACTTAATAATCAATGCGTTACTATGCAGCGCAATAGACAGCAGCGGCATAGCTTAAAAATACGAAACGGCCCCTGATAGCAGGAGCCGTTATCCCATTACCCGTCGTCTTTCAAGCTGCAGCGTTGTTACCTGCACTATCTCACCCCGGTCACTTACCCAAAAGTAAGCTCCCGGGGATGAGATAGCTTGGCGCCTAGCTGCAACTCGAAATCCATAGGGTAAGACCTATCAAACGGCGTGTAGTAAATATCACTAACCGCAATTTGCGATCTACTGAGTAAAAACTGTTAGCGAGTGAAGGCGTAAACCTTGCCGCCACGCGCCTGGATCAGCAGTTTGTCACCGGCCACAATTGGCGCGGACAGGAAGCCGGAGCTATCCACTTTCTGCTGAGCCACAAAACGGCCATCGGTGGTATTGATCCAATGCAGATAACCTTCGGCATCGCCGACGACCAGGTAGCCGTTATACAGCGTTGGTGCAGTCAGGTTACGGTGCAGCAGATCGCTCTGGCGCCACAGGTTAACACCACCTTCGGTATTCATTGCCACTACACGGTCATTCTGATCGACCACATAGATACGGCCTGCGTCGACGATAAAGTCGTTCACCGAGCCCATATCACGTTTCCACATGATTTGGCCGGAGCGCAGATCCAGCGCCGCCATGTTGCCATTGTAACCCAAGGCATAGACCACGTTGTCAATAATCACCGGCGTGGTATCTACGTCATTCAGGCGGTCGATCTCGGTCGCACCGCTTGGCTGGGAAATACGCTGCTGCCAGATCAACTGACCCTGCTGCATCAACACGGCGCTGACGCGACCGTTGTCACCGCCAACTACCGCTGCACCAAAGGCCGTTGCCGGAGCAGACTCACCACGCAGTGACAGTGAAGGGATATCCAGGTTGACCGTCCACTTGATGGCACCATCCGACTCGTTCAGCGCTTGCAGCTGACCGTTGGAGGTATGGATCAGCACCAGCCCCTCGGCGACCACCGGACGGGAAATCGCTTCACCCGCAACCTTGGTTTGCCAGGCGACTTTACCGTCTTCGGTATTCAGCGCATACACCACCGCTTTCTCACTGCCAACGTACACGTTGGAGCCAGACACCGTCAGGCCGCCAGACAGCAGCGCAGGCAGGTTACTGGAGAAGAAGCCGGTTTTCTCTGAGAGATCGGCCTTCCATTTTTCTTTCCCGTCGGCCAGGTCCATCGCTTTCACCGTACCGCGACGATCGGCAGCATAAACCGTGCTGTCCTGATAAGCCGGGCGCAGGTGAGAGTAGTACTCGCCAATGCCATCACCGACCGACGTGCTCCACGCTTTGTTCGGCGTGAACTGATTTTCAACCGTTGGCAGCGGCGACATGGTAACCACGTCTTCTTCGCCACTAAACAGCGAGCAACCACTCAACAAAGTCACGGAAACCAGTCCGACCAAGAGTGTTTTACGCAATTGCATGGGAATTCCCCTTAGCTGGACAAGTTATTCAATTTCATGCGCATCACTGCCGCAAGCGCCTGAGAAGCATTGGATTCGATGCCTTTGCTGTAAGCTTCGCGTGCACCTTTGCTGTCGCCTTTGGCCAACAGCACGTCGCCGCGTACGTCTTGCATCATTGCCATCCAACCTTCGCCTTTCACGCCATCCAGCGTTTTCAGCGCTTCATCCAGCTTTTTCTCTTGCATCTGAATACGAGCCAGACGCAGGTTTACCAACGCCAGCAGGTTTTCATCTTTGGCATGGCCCTGTGCCACCACCAGTTGCTGTTCTGCCTTGGCAAAATCACCTTGTTCTGCAAAGTGTTTAGCCAAATCCAGAGCCGCGAACACGCCGTAGCTGTTGTCGTTCGCCTGGATAAACTTCTCTGCCGTTGCCACATCTTCGGCTTTACCCGATGCCAAGGCAACGTCAACCTGTTGATAAGACTGTGAGGCAGCCATCATGCTGGAGGTCTGGTTGCTCTGCCAATAGCGCCAACCAACCAGGGCACCAATACCGAGCACCACACCCACAACCAAAGCTTTACCGTTTTCGGCAAAAAAGTTGCGCACGGCGTCAAGCTGTTCGTTTTCAGTGGTATAGACTTCCACGGTGTCCTTCTCCTTAACCTAACATCAAAGCCAGACGCGCAGCGACTTCGCTTTGCGCCAGCGTTTCTTGTTCACCACTGCGCAGGTCTTTAACCACCACCTGCTGTGCTGCGACTTCGTTCTCACCCAGGATCAGGGCGATACGCGCGCCCCACTTGTCCGCACGGGTGATCTGCTTTTTAAAGTTGCCGCCGCCATAGTTGGTCATCAATTTAATCTGCGGCGCAGCATCACGAACCTGCTCTGCCAGCAACATGGCCGCACTCTGGGTACCCGCACCGCTCGATATGACGTACACGTCGATGGTGGCCGGTGCCTTGAAGTCCGGATTAACCGCCTGAACCAGCAGTACCAGACGCTCCAGCCCCATGGCAAAACCCACGCCAGGGGTAGCGCGCCCACCCAGTTGCTCAACCAGGCCGTCGTAACGGCCACCGGCACACACGGTGCCCTGAGCGCCCAGGCTGGTGGTGACCCACTCAAACACCGTGCGATTGTAATAATCCAGGCCGCGCACCAGGCGCTCGTTAACGGTATAAGGGATACCGGCCTGAGCTAAAAGTTCACACAACCCGGCAAAGTGGGCTTTGGACTCTTCATCCAGATAGTCGGAAAGACGCGGCGCATCATTAAGCAGGGTTTGCACTTCTGGATTTTTAGAATCCAGCACGCGCAGTGGGTTGCTGTACATGCGGCGTTTGCAGTCTTCGTCGAGTTTTTCCTGATGCTGTTCCAGGAAAGCCACCAGAGCGTCACGATAGTTGGCGCGAGCTTCCAGTGAACCAATGGAGTTCAGTTCCAGATTGACGTGTTCGGCAATACCCAGCGTTTTCCACCAGCGGGCGGTCAGCAGGATCAGCTCGGCGTCAATATCCGGACCTTGCAGGCCAAATACCTCTGCGCCTAACTGATGGAACTGGCGGTAACGGCCTTTTTGCGGACGTTCATAACGGAACATCGGGCCGATATACCACAGACGCTGTTCCTGATTGTACAGCAGACCATGTTCGATACCGGCGCGTACGCAGCCAGCCGTTCCTTCCGGGCGCAGCGTCAGGCTTTCGCCGTTGCGGTCCTCGAAGGTATACATCTCTTTTTCCACGACGTCGGTCACTTCACCGATGGCGCGCTTAAATAACGGGGTCTGCTCTACAATCGGCAACCGGATTTCGCTATAGCCATAGCCGCTCAGCACCTGCTTGAGTGTGCCTTCAATACGCTGCCACAGTGCCGTTTCTTCCGGCAGGTAATCGTTCATGCCGCGAATGGCTTGAATGTTTTTTGCCACGTGAGTTCTCTGTCCGTTTATATAAAATGGATCCGATTATAGGGACTTTGCCACCCGCTATTCAACGCAGATGCGCAATCCAGTCCTCGGATTATCAATCAGCGGGCCAATAGCCGCCGACTTATTCTTCCAGAAGATTGATCGAAATGCGCTTGGACTCGTCCATCATGGCCGCTTTGGCCCGGATCTTCGCTTCCAACTGGTCAATCATCTGTTCGTTATCAAAACGCTCTTTCTGGCGCACGCCATCTTCGTAGAAGCCACTCTTCTTGTGCCCACCGGTTACCCCAATGGTAGACACCAGGGCTTCGCCCGGCCCGTTCACCACGCAACCGATAATGGACACATCCATCGGGGTGATGAGATCTTCCAGGCGTTGTTCCAACGCATTGACGGTGCCAATGACGTCAAACTCCTGACGTGAACAGGTTGGGCAGGCAATGAAGTTGATGCCACGGGCGCGGATGCGCAAGGACTTCAGGATATCAAAACCAACCTTCACTTCTTCAACCGGATCCGCCGCCAGCGAAATGCGCAGCGTATCGCCGATCCCTTCCGACAGCAGCATGCCCAGGCCAATGGCTGATTTCACTGAGCCACTGCGTGCTCCGCCCGCCTCGGTGATGCCAAGATGCAAGGGTTGGTCAATACGGGCAGCCAGCAGCCGGTAGGACTGCACGGCCAGGAACACGTCGGACGCTTTTACGCTCACCTTGAACTGGTCAAAGTTGAGACGGTCCAGAATATCCACGTGACGCATGGCGGATTCCAGCAGCGCTTCCGGCGTAGGTTCGCCGTACTTTTCCTGAATATCTTTTTCCAACGAGCCGCCGTTAACGCCGATGCGGATCGGGATATTTTTGTCACGCGCACAGTCAACCACTGAACGGATACGAGATTCGTTGCCAATGTTGCCCGGGTTGATACGCAGGCAGTCAACGCCGTATTCGGCAACCTGCAACGCAATGCGGTAATCGAAATGGATATCGGCCACCAGCGGTACGTTGACCTGCTGCTTGATCAGCCGAAACGCCTCGGCGGCGTCCATGGTGGGAACGGAAACGCGGACGATATCAACCCCCACGCGCTCCAGAGCCCGGATCTGATTAACCGTCGCTTCGACATCGGTGGTACGGGTGTTGGTCATCGATTGCACGGCAATCGGCGCTCCATCGCCTATAGGCACGTTACCGACGTAAATACGGGTAGATTTGCGACGGTTAATGGGAGCTTGGTTATGCATCAGTTACTCTCCACTGCTGCTCAGACATAACGACAATAGCCGCGCAATTACTGCGCGGCAACGGTCAGACGAGCAACACGGTTTGACTTGACAAACCGGCTTAAATCGACCGGTTTACCCTGGAATTGGACCTGTACCGAAGCCGGTGCGCCAAGGGTCAGTTTAAACGGCGCCTTGCCAGCCAGATTCAGCCGGGAACCGCTTTTCTGGATGCCGCTGACCAAGGATTTCCCCGTCGCGTCAACCACTTGTACCCAGCAGTCGCCGGAGAAATCCATCACCAGCCCGTTGGCATCAGCCTCAGAAGCACTGACTCCAGCGGCACCGGTAGGCAACTGAGCCTGGGCGACTGGCGCAGTCGATGTCGCATCCGGGATAGTAGCCTGGCTTGGTGCTACCACCGCAGGCTGTTGAGCCGCCTGAGGATCAAGCACAACCGGAACCTGTTGAGTCGTAGCAGCGTTATTGGTTGACGGCGCAGGGCTGTTGTCTGGAACAACTGCCGATGCGCCATTATCCGCGTTACCGTCGGTCAATGGCACTGGCTGGCCTTCACCATGCTGAGACAGTTGTGCGGAAGATTGATCCGCCATGGTGGCGATCTCTTCCTGCTGAGCCTTGTGATTCTGCCACCACCAGGCACCGGTCAAACCCACGACCACAAACACAATCAGCCAGGTAAAGCTCATCAGCCAGCCATCACGCTTTTTACGGCGCTTACCCAAAGAGAAGCTCTGCATTTGAGCCACTTTCGCCGCTCTCACCGGTGCCTGTTTTTCCATCATCGGCAACAGTTCATCTTCTGGTAAATGCACCAGCTTGGCATAGGAACGGATATAACCACGCACGAACGTTGAAGCCAGATCGGCAGACATATTGTCGTCTTCAATGTCGCGCACGGTAGACATTTTTAGGCACAGGCGTTCAGCCACGGCCTGTTGACTCAGCCCGAGTTGTTCACGAGCCTGGCGCAGGCGTTGACCTGTTGTCATAGATACGGTTTTATCTTGGGAATCTTCAGTATTCATTAGCTAAGAACTGCTGGTACTGTTTGGATTGTGGAAAACTTCGCGCTAGCTGTTTGCCATAGCGTTGAACGCTATCCTGACGGCCCGCTAACGCGGCGAAACGAATCTGTAGCCATAGACTGTCGGCACTCGCCGGCAGAACATGTTGATAACTGTCCAATAAAAGTTGCGACTGCGCGCGCTTCCCTTCTCCAAATTGCTTTTCTGCTTCCACTAGCAGCGGAGCCCCCTTGTCCGGATCGATCTTCAGCGCTCGCGTTAATAACTTACGAGCTTCATCATTTTGACCGGCCTTGAGGAAACAGTAACCTGCGTTTTCCAGACTGTCGGCAACCTGGCCATATTCTGGCGCCAGTGCCGCAGCGCTAAACTGCTGTTGGGCCGGTACATACTGCCCTAAACTACAGAGAAACGCACCGTAATTATTCAATACGGTACCGTTACCCGGTGCAAGTTTAAGCGCTTGCTGATAACGCTGTTCAGCGGCGGCGTTATCGCCGATCCGCTGGTTGTAGAGTGCCATGCCCAATTGGGTACGATAATCCTGTGGGGCCGCATCAACCGCTTTTTGCAGATTCTGCCTGGCAGCCGGTAGATCGCCCTGGTTCAGATACTCCAGGCCCAGTTGCAACCGGGTCTGGCCTGCCGCCACCGCTGGCCCGTCGTTATCGGGTTGCGAGCTGGAACAGCCCGCCAGCAAACTGGCCGCCAATAATACACCCCACAGTTTCAGCTTCATGCTTGCACTCATTTCCTTATCCGATGTTACCCGATCGCCTGAAGGATTGCTGCTCACATAACAGGCTGTTAGATAACAAAAAAATCATGCTATAGGATTCAGACCGCTCGTACGTTGATAGGTTCCCCGGCCATTTTCTTTTTCAGGGTACGCTTGGTACGATCAATCACCTCTCCCGCCAACTGCCCACAGGCAGCATCGATGTCATCGCCACGGGTTTTACGAACAATAGTCGTAAAGCCGTATTCCATCAACACCTTGGAGAAACGGTCGACGCGGCTGTTGGAGCTGCGGCCATAAGGTGCCCCAGGGAACGGGTTCCATGGGATCAGGTTGATCTTGCACGGCGTATCTTTCAGCACTTCCGCCAGTTGGTGCGCATCGTCGGTGCTGTCGTTGATGTGATCCAGCATCACGTACTCAACGGTGACCCGCCCTTGGTTGGCATTGGATTTTTCCAGATAACGGCGTACCGCCGCCAGGAAGGTTTCAATATTATACTTGCGGTTGATCGGCACGATCTCGTCGCGGATCTTGTCGTTAGGCGCATGCAGCGAAATGGCCAGGGCCACATCGATCATATCGCCCAATTTGTCCAAAGCGGGTACGACACCGGAGGTAGACAAGGTAACGCGGCGCTTGGACAGACCAAAACCAAAGTCATCCAGCATGATTTCCATCGCTGGCACCACGTTGGTCAGGTTAAGCAACGGCTCACCCATGCCCATCATCACCACGTTGGTGATAGGACGTTGGCCGGTGACCTTGATGGCACCCAGGATTTTAGCAGCACGCCAAACCTGGCCGATGATTTCCGAGACGCGCAGGTTGCGGTTAAAGCCCTGCTGAGCCGTGGAACAGAATTTGCACTCCAGTGCGCAGCCTACCTGTGAAGACACGCACAGGGTGGCGCGATCGCCATCTGGGATATAGACGGTTTCGACCTGTTGATCGCCCACCTTGATGGCCCACTTGATGGTGCCATCGGCCGAACGCTGCTCTTCTGCAACTTCCGGCGCACGGATTTCCGCCACGCGCTGTAATTTATTGCGCAGCACCTTGTTGATGTCGGTCATCTGCTCAAAATCGTCGCAGCAATAGTGATACATCCACTTCATCACCTGATCGGCGCGGAAAGGTTTTTCACCCATGTTGGCGAAGAATTCGCGCAATTGCTGACGGTTCAAATCCAGCAGGTTGATTTTGGCGGTAGCCGGTTGTTCCGTTTGCACGGTCAGGGAATTATTTTCAGACAAGGTATGCTCGGGCGCGATGGGTTCTAACATAATGATCTCTTAGCCTCGTTATTACACGTTATGGCTTGAAGGAGTGTGTAGGGGCGCTGCATGCTGCGCCCATGTTCTCTGCGGCGAAGCGATTCGCCCCATTAGTTTGGCAAAACTAACGGAAAAAGCACGCCCCAGGCAAGATAGCTTCCCTGGGGCGCGGCATTGTACAAATTTTAGTAGCGGGTTTCTACGTCTGAACGGCTTTCACGGCATTTTTATTGTATCTGCCGGTAAATAGCCTATTTCAGCAGAAAAACGCCCGCAATTAGCGTGGGCAGATTTCGCTTTCGTTAAAGAAATAAGCGATTTCACGCTGGGCAGATTCTACTGCGTCTGAGCCGTGAACGGCGTTGGCAGTGAAGCTGTCTGCATAGTCAGCACGCAGGGTGCCGGCCAATGCGTTGTCCGGGTTGGTTGCGCCCATGATGTCACGGTTACGCTGTACGGCGTTTTCGGCTTCCAGAACCTGTACCACGATCGGGCCAGAGGTCATGAACTCCACCAGACCGTCGAAGAAAGGACGACCTTTGTGCTCAGCGTAGAAGCCTTCGGCCTGTTCGCGAGTCAGACGCAACATTTTAGATGCGATGATTTTGAAACCCGCGCGCTCGAAACGAGCATAGATAGCGCCGATGTCATTGTTAGCTACAGCGTTTGGTTTAATGATGGAAAAGGTACGTTCTACGGTCATGATGGCCTCTATTATGTCTTCCAAAACAGGCCGGGCGATAAGGTGAGGTGCCGGCCTTTCAAGTGGCGCAGATTATATGTGCGCTGTTAACGCTTGCCTACGGGAAAATCAACATTTCATTAAAAAAAAATTATCTTAATCCTCGATAGTCAGCGACAAATTGGATCCTGACCTATCGGCTTACTGGGTTTTATCGGTCGATGGGATCATATTTCGCAGCCAACTGCCCCAGCGACGCTGATAGAAGGCCTGGGTATGGGTGATCAGATAATGGCTCACGCCCCGCGCATTCTCTTCTACCAGGCAAAAATCAACTGGCTCATCGTTCGGCGCAGTTTCGCTAGCCACCATACCGGCTTCGCTGATCAACGCTTCAATCTCTGCCGGGTCGCCATCCACTTCCAGACCCACCAGCAGGTTCGGCTTCTCATCTACGGCGCGATCGTGCATCAACGCCAGGAAAGCGCGGCGTACCGGTTTCCGCTGACTGAACAAGGTCGTCAGCGCATCCACCATCGCCGCCGGATACTCTTCAGGCTGCCCCAGCAGCAACTGGGTTTCGGTATCGATATAGCGCTCTGCCGGTTTCACTACGCCACCGGTAGCCAACAGCATGGCGATCTCGGCTGGCAGGAATTCCTTGCCATGGGTGCCTTTCGGGTTCAGGAACAGTTCGGCACCTTGGGTGATTTCAAACAGCACGCGAGCGGGCATGGCGATAAAGGGTTGCTCATCCTCCACCGCGTTTTGCAGCGCCTCCAACGAGGTGAAGAAAGGCACCACGCTGCTGCCATCCTGCTTTTCCCAGTGCTGAATGTTCACCGGCGTCTCGGCATTCAGCGTAATTTCACCGTCGTGCGGCACCTGCTCGCTGTCACCCAGAATGTAGACCGTTGAATCCAGCAGTTCGCGGAAAAACGCCGGGCGGTGCGCCGGTTCCGAGGCCGCCAGCCTCAGCAGGCGCTCAAGCTCGTTTTCGCCCGCAACGGCGTCATCATCATGATGGTGGTGGGAACTCATTGCCGACTCCTTCAATGTATCAGGGGCCCAGCATGCTGGGCCCCTACGGAAAATTTGGGATAATCGAGGTGAGAAGTTTTCCTGCTTCAGTGATCTTCCCCTCACCCTAACCCTCTCCCACAGGGAGAGGGGACTGAACGTGCCACCACTTTATTACGGTACACGTCCTCAACATTCATCCTGTTACAGATTAACGTCTACACCTGCCCACGACACCGAACGGCTCCCTCTCCCTGTGGGAGAGGGTTGGGGTGAGGGGCCAATACAGGTTACTTGGCTTTGCTCAGTAACAGGTTGGCCAGCGTACGCACGCCCAAACCCGTTGCGCCTGCTGACCACTGATCCACGGCACCTTTACGGTAGGTGGCAGAACAGTCGATATGCAGCCAGCCCTTTTGGTAATTCTGCACAAAGTGTGACAGGAAAGCCGCTGCGGTGCTGGCGCCAGCGGTGTAAGCCGGGCCCGCAACGTTGTTCAGTTCAGCAAAGTTTGACGGCAACTGGCTGCGGTGGAACTCCGCCAGCGGCAGACGCCAGAACGGCTCGTGCTCTTCATCCGCACTGGCCAACAGCTCTTGCGCCAGCGCATCGTCAAAGCTGAACAGCGCGTGGTAATCATTTCCTACCGCCGTTTTAGCTGCGCCGGTCAAGGTCGCACAGTCAATGATCAACTCCGGGTTTTGCGCGCTGGCATCGATCAGGCCATCGGCCAACACCAGACGCCCTTCCGCATCGGTATTCATCACTTCAACGGTTTTGCCATTACGATAGCGGATAATGTCGCCCAGTTTAAAGGCGTTACCGCTGACCATATTGTCCGCACAGCACAGATACAGTTTGACGCGCTGCTGCAAGCCGCGTGCCACCGCTAATGCCAATGCACCAGTGATAGTGGCCGCGCCGCCCATATCGGACTTCATCGAGTCCATAAACGCGCTCTGCTTGAGGCTGTAGCCGCCGCTGTCGAAGGTGATCCCTTTACCTACCAGACAGGCAAATACCGGTGCTTCTGGGTTGCCCGTCGGGTTAAAGTCCAGCGCCAACAGCACCGGAGAACGATCGGAACCCCGGCCAACGGTATGGATACCGGCGTAGTTCTGCTCGCGCAGGTCTTCACCTTTGGTGATTCGATAGCTGACGGCATCGCACCCAACAGCACACATCAGATCAACCGCGCGGGTTGCCAGTTGCTCTGGCCCCAGCTCTTCCGCTGGCATATTGATGGTGTCACGCACCCAATCGACAATCTTCAGGCGCTGTTGCAGCTCTTGGCTTTCCGCTTCCGGCAGCTCAGCCCATTCAACGCTACGCTGCCCTTTCGGCCCGCGATAGCCCTGCCAAAACGCCCAGCTGTTTTCCAGGTCCCAGCCTTCCCCGGCCAGTTTCACTTTCTTGATGCCCTGGCCATCAATCCTGCGTGCCGCGCGCTGGATCAGGCCCAGTTTGCCGGAATTGCTCAGATGGATGGTGATGCCTTGGTCATTGGTGCTCAGCAGCGCCTTTTCACCCCAGCGCGCATCGGCGGGTTGCTGGGATAGCGTGATCTGCATGATTTCGGTTGTCATAGCCTTACTCCGGATTCCCCCCTTCATTCTTCACTCTATCAAGCGAAATTCATTGGGGATTTTTATTGTATACCCTATGGATTTCAAGTTGCAGCTAGGCGACAAGCTATCTCATCCCCAGGAGCTTACTTTTGGGTAAGTGACTGGGGTGAGATAGCGCAGGTAACAACGCTGCGGCTTGAAAGACGACGGGTATGTCGGATACAAAATAAACGGGCTGCCTTTGGCAGCCCATTTCGCTATTTACTCTGCTTCATCTAACCAGACCAGCAGGATCGCTTCCAGTATTTTTTCATTGGAAGCCTGCGGTTCGTCGTCAAATTCTTCCAGATCGCAAATCCACTGGTGCATATCGGTGAAACGCACGGTTTTCGGATCGGTATCTGGATAGGCATCGTACAGGGCTTCGCCGATTTCGCGGCTGTCTGTCCACTTCAGTCCCATTAGTAGCTCCTAGTGCTCGCGTGCGTGGTTGACGGTATAACGCGGCATTTCGACCACCAGATCGTCTTCGGTGACCCGGGCCTGGCAGCTCAAGCGGCTTTCCGGCTCCAGTCCCCAGGCTTTGTCCAGCATGTCGTCTTCCAGCTCGCTGCTTTCGGCCAGGGAATCAAACCCTTCACGCACGATGCAGTGGCAGGTGGTACAGGCGCAGGATTTCTCACACGCATGTTCAATTTCAATACCGTTACGCAGTGCGACATCGAGGATAGTTTCCCCAACTTCCGCTTCCAGTACTGCCCCCTCCGGGCATAGATCTTGATGGGGCAGGAAAACAATTTTCGGCATGGTTAAACCTCATCCACAGAATGGCCAGCCAGCGCACGGCGAATGGAGGCATCCATGCGGCGCGCGGCAAAATCTTGGGTTGTTGCATCGACTATTTTTATTGCGGCCTCGATCGCAGCAGGATCGGAGCCTTGTATCACTTGCTGGAGCTCGGCTACCGCGTTGTTGATAGCCAGGCTTTCTTCGTCACTCAGCAGAGCGGCATCGCTGGCCAGTGCACCTTGCAGGCTTTCCAGCACGCGGGAAGCTTCTACCCGTTGCTCCGCCAGCTTGCGAGCACCGACATCGCTTTGCGCATTGGCCATCGAGTCCTTCAACATGCCGGCAATTTCGGCATCGGACAGGCCATACGATGGCTTGACCTGAATGGAGGCTTCGACGCCGGTGGATTTCTCCATCGCCGTCACGCTCAGCAGGCCGTCTGCATCCACCTGGAAGGTCACACGAATATGTGCCCCACCGGCAGGTAGCGGCGGCAAGCCACGCAGCGTAAAGCGCGCCAGCGAACGGCAATCTTGCACCAGTTCACGCTCGCCTTGCAGCACGTGGATCATCATCGCGCTCTGACCGTCTTTAAAGGTAGTGAACTCCTGCGCACGCGCCACCGGAATGGTAGTGTTACGCGGGATCACCTTCTCAACCAGGCCACCCATGGTTTCCAGGCCAAGCGACAGCGGGATCACGTCCAGCAACAGCATTTCGCTATCCGGCTTGTTACCTACCAGGATATCCGCCTGGATAGCAGCACCGATCGCCACCACCTTGTCCGGATCGATCGACGTCAGCGGCGTACGGCCAAAGAACTCGCCCACCTGTTCGCGTACCAAAGGCACACGGGTTGAGCCACCAACCATCACCACTTCCAGCACCTCATCGGCACTGACGGCGGCATCTTTCAGCGCGCGGCGGCAAGCCATCAGGGTACGTTTCACCAGCGAGGCAATCAGCGTTTCGAACTGTTCGCGGGTCACTTCACCCTGCCAACCAGCAATATCTACCGTGGTGCTCTGCGCATCGCTCAGGGCGATTTTGACCGCAATCGCGGCATCCAGCAATTGGCGTTGCACACCATGATCGCTACGATCGCTAATGCCGGCCTGTTCACGCAGCCAGTCCGCCAGCAGATGATCGAAGTCATCGCCACCCAATGCGGAATCACCGCCGGTAGCCAGCACTTCAAACACGCCACGGCTGAGGCGCAAAATGGAAATATCAAAGGTACCGCCACCCAGATCGTAAACAGCGATCACCCCTTCCTGACCTGAGTCCAACCCGTAGGCAATAGCCGCAGCGGTCGGTTCGTTCAACAGGCGCAGCACTTGCAGGCCAGCCAGACGCGCAGCGTCTTTGGTGCCTTGGCGTTGAGCGTCGTCGAAGTAAGCAGGAACGGTGATCACCACCCCATCAAGTTCACCTTCCAGCGCCGCTTTAGCGCGGGTAGCCAGTGCCTTGAGGATATCGGCAGATACGCCAACCGGGTTAACCAGGCCTGCGGCGGTCACGATCATTGGCAGGCCGTTATCGCTGGCCTGGAACTGATACGGCAGGTTTGGATAGCGTTGTTGCACGTCCGCCAAAGAGCGGCCCATCATGCGTTTGACAGAGCTGACCGTATTGACCGGATCTTGTGCCGCCTGTGCACGAGCGCTCCAGCCAACCTGATGTTCGGTGGCCTGATAATGCACCACGGAAGGGAGCAGATAGCGCCCTTCAAGGTCGGCCAGCGTCTCGGCCTGGCCGCTACGCACCGTAGCCACCAGCGAGTTGGTGGTCCCCAGATCAATACCGGCAGCCAGGCGGCGCTGATGCGGCGCAGCCGTGAGGCCAGGCTCACTAATTTGTAATAAGGCCATATACAAAGCTTCCACAATCAAGAATGTTTCCCCGTCGTCTTTCAAGTTGCAGCGTTGTTACCTGCACTATCTCACCCCAGTCACTTACAAAAACGTAAGCTCCTGGGGATGAGATAGTTTGCCGCCTAGCTGCAACTCGAAATCCATAGGGGAGTTTTAATCAAAACCCAGCAATTTTTCTTCGAGTTGTTCAATCTGTTGCTGGAGTTTGTCCAAAAAGCGTAGCTTGCGCACGGTATCGGCAGCCTGTGACCACTGCTGCTCGTCAAGCTCCTGCACCATCTGCGCGCTACGCTGTTTGAAGGTTTTGTTCAGGCGCGTGGCGAAGGCAGCCAGTGCGTTTTGCGCATCCGGCGAGCGTTCAATGGCATCAAGCTCTTCACGCAGCTCCAACTGTTCCATCAGGAACGCGGTGTCGCGCAGGGTATGTTGCTCGTTGCCCAAATCAAAGCCGTGCAAAGATAGCATATACTCGGCACGTTTTAACGGGTGCTTCAGCGACTGATAGGCTTCATTGATGGTCGCCGCCTGCTGCAACGCCATCAGGCGTTCACGCTCCGGTTGGAGGGCATGGCGATCGGGGTGAAATTGGCGCTGCAAATCTTGATAGCGTGAGGTAAGCAAGCTGCCGTCTACGCTATAGCGGACCGGCAACCCGAATAAAGTAAAGTAATCCATAGCGTGCTCGGGGCGTTATCGTGATGATTGAGGTTCCCCCGTGGGTCACGGGGGAGCACGATGGACTGTCAGACGTTAAAGCTTTCGCCGCAGCCGCACTCGCTTGAGACGTTCGGGTTGTTGAACTTGAAGCCTTCGTTCAGACCTTCCTTGACGAAATCAAGCTCGGTACCGTCCAGATAGACCAGGCTCTTGCCGTCAATGATCACCTTGACGCCTTTGTCTTCAAAAACGATATCATCGTCGTTCGTTTCATCAACAAATTCGAGTACATACGCCATTCCGGAACAGCCGGAAGTTCGCACGCCCAGACGCAGGCCGAGACCTTTGCCACGGTGGTCCAAAAATGCCTGAACCCGCTGCGCGGCGCTGTCGCTCATGGTAATCGACATAACAACCTCTTCAATCTTAGCCCGCAAAGCTGGCTAACTGACTCAATAATAACTACTTGGCGCTGTGCTTGCTCTTGTAGTCGGCGATCGCTGCTTTAATGGCGTCTTCGGCCAGAATTGAGCAGTGAATTTTAACCGGAGGTAACTCCAGTTCTTCGGCGATCTGGGTATTTTTGATCGCTTCGGCCTGATCAAGAGACTTGCCTTTCATCCATTCGGTCACCAGCGAGCTGGAAGCGATGGCGGAACCGCAGCCGTAGGTTTTGAAACGGGCATCTTCGATAATGCCTTCGTTGTTGACCTTGATCTGCAGCTTCATCACGTCGCCACAGGCCGGTGCCCCTACCATACCGCTACCGACGGTAGGATCTTCGTTATCAAACGACCCTACGTTACGCGGGTTTTCATAATGATCGATTACTTTTTCGCTATAAGCCATGACGTTGCTCCTGGATCCTGAGAATTAATGATGTGCCCATTCGATGCTGTTGATATCCACGCCCTGCTTGAACATGTCCCACAGTGGGGAGAGATCGCGCAGACGGCCAATGGATTTACGCACCAACGAAATGGTGTAATCGATCTCTTCTTCCGTGGTGAAACGCCCCAGGGAGAAACGGATCGAGCTGTGCGCTAACTCATCACTCATACCCAGTGCACGCAGCACATAGGAGGGTTCAAGGCTGGCAGAAGTACAGGCTGAGCCTGAAGAAACCGCCAAGTCTTTCAACGCCATGATCAGCGACTCACCTTCAACATAGTTGAAGCTGACGTTGAGAATGTTTGGTGCACCGTGTTGCAGATCGCCGTTCAGATACACTTCTTCCATATCTTTCACGCCGTCCCACAGACGATCGCGCAGAATGCGCAGGCGTGCCATTTCGCTGGCCATTTCTTCTTTGGCAATACGATAGGCTTCACCCATGGCAACGATCTGATGTACTGCCAGGGTACCGGAACGCATACCGCGCTCATGGCCACCGCCGTGGATCTGGGCTTCGATGCGGATGCGCGGCTTACGCTGCACATACAGGGCACCAATACCTTTCGGGCCATAAATCTTGTGGCCGGAGAAGGACATCAGATCTACTTTCAGCTTGCTCAGATCGATAGGCAGTTTACCTACGCTCTGGGTTGCATCGACGTGATAGATGATGCCACGCGCCCGGCACATTTCGCCGATGGCGGCGATATCCTGCACCACGCCAATTTCGTTATTCACGTGCATGATGGAAACCAGGATGGTGTCTTCACGTATCGCGGCTTCTAGAACCTGGAGATCGATGATCCCGTTGCTCTGCGGTGCCAGATAGGTGACTTCAAAACCTTCGCGCTCAAGTTGGCGGCAGGTATCCAGCACGGCTTTATGTTCGGTTTTGCTGGTGATGATGTGCTTGCCTTTCTTCTGATAGAAGTTGGCAGCGCCTTTGATCGCCAGGTTATCGGATTCGGTGGCCCCAGAGGTGAAGACGATCTCACGCGGGTCGGCGCCAACCAGTTCAGCGATTTGGTTACGGGCGATATCAACCGCCTCTTCCGCCTGCCAGCCGAAACGGTGGGAACGGGAGGCCGGGTTACCGAAAGTGCCGTCCAGGGTCAAAAACTGCATCATCTTCTCGGCAACACGCGGGTCCACAGGGGTCGTGGCCGAGTAGTCCAGATAAATCGGTAATTTCATTGCTCTTGTACTCCGTACATCACTTCCAAAAACCAATAAATTAGTCGTCAGCTGCTTATGCGCGCAGATTAACGTTGATCGTTTCTTGCAGACGACCGTTGGCCGTGCGGCGCGTATCGCTATTTTGACGGTCTGCCACGTCCAGCACTTCCTGGTTGTTCACCAGTTCGGCCAGCGTAATATTGTTCAAGAACCCGCTGATGCGCTCGCTCAGATCGCGCCACAGGGTATGGGTCAGGCAACGATCGCCCCCCTGGCAGCCTTCTTTACCCTGGCAACGGGTGGCATCTACAGATTCGTCGACTGCGGAAATCACCGCGCCTACGGCGATAGCGTCCGCGTCTTTGCCCAACAGGTAACCACCGCCTGGCCCACGCACGCTGGCCACCAGGCCATTCTTACGCAGACGGGAAAACAGTTGTTCCAGATAAGAGAGCGAGATACCTTGGCGTTCGGAAATATCCGCCAGTGGTACCGGCCCTTCCTGGGAGTGTAATGCCACGTCGAGCATGGCAGTTACTGCATAACGGCCTTTGGATGTCAGTCTCATAGCTAATTGGTTACCTGTTGGTCAAACATGGGCCAAATTCTGACATTCCCGAGTAAATCAGTCAACTATTTAACCTACTAATTTACTCAAGTATTCGTGCTTTTTGTGCGCTTTGCTATCCGATGCATATAAAATACACCTTATAACCCCCAGATAAGCAATACTATCTTGCGTAACTGCGGGTGACAGCAAAATTAATTACCTTGCTGTTTATCCTGTTTCTCGATCGAGGTCAGCATGCCACGCAAGATATTCAGCTCCTGCGCTTCCGGGCGTGCCCGAGCAAACAGGCGGCGTAAACGGTTCATCACCTGCCCTGGATGGGCGGCGCGGATAAAGCCGGTGCGCACCAGCGTCTGCTCCAGATGCTGATAGAAGCGTTCAATATCATCCACCAGCGGATACGGCGACTCTTCCACCGGTGCAGCCTCTTCCTGCTGGCGATCGAGGAAGGCAACGCGAACCTCATACGCCAGGATTTGCACCGCCATGGCCAGATTCAGCGAGCTGTACTCCGGGTTGGCAGGAATGGCGACATGATAATGGCATTTCTGTAATTCGTCATTGGTTAGCCCAACGCGTTCACGGCCAAAGACCAACGCAACCGGCCCCTGCTCGCCTTCCTGTACCGCGCGTACGCCGCATTCGCGAGGTTCCAGCATCGGCCATGGGAGAGTGCGCGAACGAGCGCTGGTGCCTACCACCAAGCGGCAACCCGCAATGGCTTCATCAAAGGTATCGACAATCGTGGCGTTGCCAATCACATCGCTGGCGCCTGCGGCCAGGGCGATCGCCTGGGAATCGGGTTTCACCAGTGGATTGACCAGATAAAGGTTGGTTAACCCCATGGTTTTCATGGCACGGGCAGTAGAGCCCATGTTGCCGGTATGAGAGGTTTCAACCAGAACAATGCGGATATTGTGCAGCATACAAACTCTGAGCGTTGCGGAAAATCGTAGCATCCTAACACAGTCGTAGGTGTTTTGCCGAACACCTGCTATACTTCGCGCCGTTTCCTGTTCTTTAACATCCTGTGGAAGATACCCATGCATCCGATGCTGACTATCGCCGTGCGCGCTGCGCGCAAGGCTGGCAACCTGATTGCCAAAAATTACGAGACTCCAGACGCTGTAGAAGCGACACAAAAAGGTTCTAACGACTTTGTCACTAACGTCGATCGCGAGGCTGAGCGTCTGATCATCGAAATCATCCGTAAATCTTACCCGAAACACACCGTAATTGGTGAAGAGTGCGGTGAGTTAACCGGTGAAGATCAGGATGTACAATGGGTGATTGATCCACTGGATGGCACCGCCAACTTCATCAAACGTCTACCACATTTCTCCGTTTCCATCGCCGTACGCATTAAAGGCCGTACCGAAGTGGCCGTGGTTTACGATCCAATGCGCAACGAACTGTTCACCGCCACCCGTGGCCAGGGCGCCCAGCTCAACGGTTACCGTCTGCGCGGCACCAATGCCAAAGATCTGGATGGCACCATCCTGGCGACCGGCTTCCCGTTCAAAGTCAAACAGCACGCACCAGCTTACATCAACGTGCTGGGCAAACTGTTCACCCAATGTGCCGACTTCCGTCGTACCGGTTCCGCTGCGCTGGATCTGGCCTACGTTGCCGCTGGCCGCGTTGATGGTTTCTTTGAGATTGGCCTGAAGCCTTGGGACTTTGCTGCTGGCGAACTGCTGGTACGTGAGTCTGGTGGCTTGGTCACCGACTTTGTTGGCGGGCATAACCACTTCAGCTCTGGCAACGTGGTTGCCGGTAACCCGCGTGTGGTGAAAGCATTGCTTTCCAATATGCGTGAAGAACTGAGTGAAGCGCTGAAGCGTTAATCTCGGGCGGCATCAGGCTACTGATGTGGCATTACCCCTTGATTATCCAGACGGGCGCAGCATGCAGCGCCCCTACGTTTTGAGCCGGTGGGGTTGTCGGCAATGCTGCTGAATTTGTAGGATTCGGCCGTAGGGGCTCAGCATGCTGAGCCCGTTTAATAACAAGCACGTTTTCTACTGCAAACTGCTCAACCATTCACTGAGTCGCTGTTGGATATAATCCGGCGCCAGCTTCTCCTGCTCCAAACGCGTTCCTGGGTAATTTCCCGCGATCAACGCCTCAAACAGCACTAGTTCATCCGCCGTCAGGTGCGTTGGCACTACGGTCATCGAAGAATCCTCATCAACCATCATCGCTGAATAACGCATCACGGTAGTATGATCCATCATTAGAGCCGTCAGTTGTGGCAATTTGCTGCGGGCATCGCTCAACACATGCAATCCCCACGAGTCGATATCGCCCCAGTAAGCGACCTGTTTATCGGCCAGCCAGGGTGCATCCAGCCAACTGACATTCTTCCCTCCGCCGGATACCGCTATCGTATCTGCCAATAAGGGTAATCCCAATCCTGACTGCACATTCTCCACCACCAGAATATGTTTGGCCGGTAACGGTTGTTGTCGCAGCTCATCCACCGTTAACTGCAACAACCCTAATCCCCCCAGCCTGGCCTGCGCGGCGGCGCATAGCGGGCGTACCGTTAACCAGCCTTTATGATTGCCTTTAACATCCAGCCAGTTAGCCAAACCACCTTGTGCTTCGATCGCTCCATCATGCAGGCAATCGAGCAGATCGCTAATCAAGCGAACATATTGCTCGACAAATTTGGTATCAACGCCTTGCAGCGGTAAAGCACGCAGATACTGGCCATTCCCCATGCCGGGTTTAAGCTGAGGAATTAACTGCTGTAACCGCTGAATATCTATTGGGGATAACGAGGCTAATAACTCCAGGTAATTCACCAATACCGGGTACAATTTGGCCTCTATCGCCAATAATGGCGCCATATTTCGTACCCAGCTATCGCTGCGGGCTTGCGCCTCTTTCCCCAGATAAGCCAACAAGCTGGTGATATCCTCAAGCACCAACGCCATCGGCACCCGCTGGCTCCCTAACGTTCGATAATTACGTTCTTCCCACTCAAGCCATTGCTGCTGCGGAAATTGCCGCCAGGCACCGACGTAACGCTGAAAATGGGCCAGGTCAGCTAATATTGCCCGATTCGTCGGTGGTTTCAGCGAAACGCGTATGGGAAAAGGGCGTTCCCCTAAAAGACGGGCTTTCAAATTGCCCCGGTGAAACCACTCACGCTTCGAGATCATGGCATAAGCCTGCTCAGGCAAACGCCCCCAATCATCCGCCATGTTGGCCAACCTCGGTCAATTCGATGCCCAGGTTTTGCGCACGGCGTTGGCGTGCCGTATCCAAGCGCCGATCGATTTCCGCCCAGGTGACTTCACACAGGCGGCTTTCATGGTTCTTGGCATCACGTTCGGCAATCAGTAAAGAGCGCGCAGATTCACGCGCCAGGTTGAGGTTCTTATAGGGCGTAATGATATTGACGTGAATGTGCAACTCACGGAAGACCTGCAATACCCGGCGGCTGACGGCCTCCGCCGTATTGGAAAAGGCCTCATCCAGAAACACCGTACAGTAAACCGGCCGATCCTGGCCTTCGGGCGTCAACACATAGGCCAGGCTGGCGGCGACAATAGTGCCAGCGAAGGATTCTTTCTCTCCACCGGATTTACCGCCCGAAGATAGCAGGACGTCACGCACCTCATGATTGGCCATATCTCGCTCTTCGGCAAAGAAAGACATTTGATAACGCGCATCCAACAGGCGCAGGCTTTCCTGCGTTCCCGAAGAAACCGGATTGCTGGCTTTCTCGAGGATCCCTACCACCAGCCTTAGCTGCTGATAGCGGGCCAGATGATCGTCACTGGTTGCCTGAGCGAAAACCTTATCCAACTGGCGATTAAAATCCTGCACATGAGGATACAGTTCGGTCTTGGTACCCAACTTCAAGTAGCTCCCGGCCCGGAACTCGGTGCGAGCCAGCACTTTATTGATCGTCGCAATCCGCTCCAGAATATCATCGCGTTCGGCATCAATGCGCTGACGAATACGCACCATTGACTGGGTGGCGTGCTTGTTTAGACGTGCTTTGAACTGCTCCACCAAGGCTGGCAGACCTTCGCGCTCCAACTGTTCGAGGTGTTGCAAATACTCGGGCAGGCTGTCGACACCGGCTCCCCAACTGCCTGCGATAATTTCCCACTTGGTACGGAAGGATGACATGCTGCCCACCGCTTCCCGTAGGGCAGTGTTCTTGCGATCGCTGGCTTTATCCTGAGCTGTCACCAACCGCTTGCGATGTGATTCAGCCAAAAACGCCAGTTGAGACAGCTCCGCGTCGTCCAAAGCCCCGACTCGTTGTTGCAGCAGAAGACGCACTTCGTCTTCCATCCCAGGCTCAGCAGCCTTGCTGGCTTTATCCTGCTCGCGCTGCGCGTTGGCTTTTTCGTTATCCAACCCGCCTTGGCTGGCATTCTTGCGGTCTTTCTCTCCCCGCAAGGTGGCTAAACGCTGCTTGGCCTCTTCCCAACGTGCTTTACACTGCTGGAGATCGCTCCCCGAAGCCACCCACTGATTAAGCTGCTGCTCAATCCGGCCAACCTTGCCTTGCCACAACGGAGCATCGATATCTTCCCAACGATAGCGAGGCAGCTTTTGCCACAAAGCCTCCCGCTGGTTCACCTCATCCAGATCGATGCGCGCCGATTCCAGCGCCTTTTGCGTTTTGCTCAGCTCACTGCCTGATGACTTGATATCCTGCTCTAACAACGCAATACGCGTCTGGTTAGAAAACCCCAGTTGCCATGCCCGCCGATCGTCAACCTTATGCTGATCCTTTTTCTCAAAACGACCTTGGTCGCGATGGATCAACCCTTGCTGAGTCATGGAAAATGCGGTGGCATCCAGGGTTTCGACCGTATCGACACAGTGCAAATCAAAACGCGCCAGATGGTGTTGCAGCCAGCTGCGGTAAGGATGCTCGCGCCAGGTTAATTTATGCAGGTAGCCATCATGATGGAACGCGGGCTGGGCTGACGCGACAGCTTCCCGAACCACCTGCACTCGAACATGAAGCCCGGTATGGCGCTGATTCAGCCAGCGGGTCACTAAATGAAAACTCGCCTCCGGCACGGCTAGCGTCGTGCGTATACCGCCCAATGCCCGTTCTATAGCCCCCTGCCAATGTTGCTGATCCGGGTCAACATCCAACAGCTCCCCAATAAACAGACATTGTTCACGTGGCAACGCCAAGGCAGCCACCATTTCGTCACGCAAACGTTGGAAACGCAGATCGATATTCGAATCGGGCCGGGCGCGTATCCCTTCCAATTCCTGTTCAAGTTGGCGCAACTGCCCCTGCAAGTTTGCCAACTCGGCGCTCAGCGCGCCAAATCCATCTTGAGCTGCGCGCTTTTCATCGCTAATGGTTTGCAGCTTTTCCCGCGAAATCGCCTGATTATGCAGAAAGACACCTTCACGCAGGCTAGTCTCCAGCCCCAGCGCTTTAACCTCTTGCTGATACTCCGAGGCTTTAACTCCCACGCTTTCCAGTTGACGCTGAGCCTGCGCCAACTCTTGTTTGATGATTTCGATCCGGTCGCCACCGGCGTTAATATAATCCGTATGCGTTTTTTCAACCTGCTCCTGGGTTTCTTGCTCATCGCGATCCAACTGCCTGATTTCCAGCGCCAGCGCGTCCAGTTGGTTTTGTAACCCTTTGATCCGGCTATCCCACAGGCGAAAACCACATTCCCCCATGTAAACCGGTAAGGCATCAAGCTGGGCCGTCAGCCGTTTGATCTCCGCTTCACTGCTGCGCAAGCTACGATCTAAATCGGGGAATCTGATCAGGTGATCCCGCTGATTGCGAGCATCCAGCAAACGTTCATGGATCGCCACCAGATCGGCAAACTCATCCACCACTCGGCGGGCATCGTCTTTAACACCGCTGGCTTCCAACACCAGTTCACGGATCAATTCGGTTAAATCATCGATTTTCTTTAAACCCAGCGCCCGCGCCAGCAATGCCGGAGCATTTTTATTTTCCATATGCAGGCAGCGCCGGTAAGTTTCCTGATAATCACTAAAATTATCGCCGCATGGCGTAATGGCGGGATCTTCTTTCAACCATTGGTTCAAGCCACGTACGTTGCCTTCACCAAAGCGATCTAACAGCTCTTTCAAGGCGACATCGCGCCGGGCCACCAGATAGATCCGGCTAATGTCCGCCAGCGCGTGGCTGTGTTTGGTGGTCCAGAATAGCGCTGCCAACACGATGCAAGAGCCATCGTCGGCACGGTATAACGCCCTTAATGCGGTAAGCACTGGCCCTTCACGCTTGCTTTTGACCCGCGTTTTGGCTCCGTCATGCTCCGAGCCGAAACTACCGCGCATATAGGACACCAGCGAACGATCGGTGCGATCCCCCTGCGCCGCGGCAATATTAAACGAGGCTTTACCCGCGGGCAGCAGCAGCGCCATCAGGCCATCGATCAGCGTCGATTTACCTGACCCGTTATCCCCGGTCACCAGCGTGCCCAACGGATCGATGACGGCCGTATGCAGTTGGTGAAATGAGCCCCAGTTATAGACGGATAACTCAGCCAGTCTGATTTGCCCACAATCAGCACCAGCCAGCGTCAATTGTTCACTCTTCGCCATCATCTGCTTCCTCCTTGTTAGCCGGAGAGGTTTCCGCGTTCAGAGCCAGCCGCTCATACTCTTCGAGCATAGCCTCCAAAAATGCCGCATTGACCACATAACGAATGACCGGGGTAATTTCATAGCGCTCACTCTCACCACGGATCGCCGACAAAATATAGCGCTCGGCCATTTTATCTAACGCCGAATTCAGCTTCTTTCTATCCGCCTTGCTGTTATTGGTTAACGGCAGAAAGGGCGTCAGGTGGCTTTCGATACGCTCAATGTCAATGATCACACGCTGTTCGCCTGCGCGTTCCCGCTCCTGATAATGCTTGCGTAGTACCAACAGCAGTAAGGTGTCATACAAGGACAAGGTCCGGCGGTTAATCAGGGAAATGGTTTCCGTCTCTTCATCTTCCTCCAGATCTTGCTGCAGGACAAAAGCCACTCCGCCCGGTTCATCCAGCAATAAACGTAGATACATATTGGCCAGGTGATTACCGATGACGGCCTGATGGCGACATAAGGCTTCAAACAGCTTGGGCTTTTGCGCGGCCAGTACGACGCCAACACGCAGCAGGCTAACGAGAGTACGCCGGATCTCCGGAGCTAACACCTCGGTATCAACTTCCGTTATCTCTGGTTCAGCGGTAGCAAGCTCTGGTACCACCAAATCCAGCTCCAAATCCAACCGCTCTTCCGGCAATTTTGCCACGGGTTCAGGCTCAGGAGTGCGTTCCCGTTGCTCTTTGCTAAGCTGGCTTAAACGCCGCATGCGATCCAGTAAATCGCCTGATGACACTTTCTCTTCGCTCACAGCGCCAGCTCCCCCAAGTTCGCGGGAAACATGGCCGCACTCAGCAGATAGCCGGGTATCACCGCATTCAGTTGCACACCTTGTTTATCCGTCACCATTATGGTTTCCTTTTCATCCAGCTCTGTCGCTTTCACCGCTTTGGCAACGCGCAACCAGGCAACCAACTCTTCCAGCCCCATCTCTAACGGCTGCTGCTGTGCCAATGCGGCAAGGGTCATAGGGCCACCACGTTGCAATAGTTCCAGCAGGCACTGCGCCACTTCGAGCATTCTTACCGTGTCCAGATAGTCCAGCATATCGTCGCTGGGAATGCTGCCGTTGGTTTGAACTTCTACGCCAGAGGTATCCAACTGCTCATCGGGAGACTTCAGCAGCAGCGCATCTGGCGAGTAAAAGCGAATATGCCCAGTGGGTAGACGTACCGAGGTGCTGATTTTCAAGCTGTTCTGGTCTTCCTTGAAGCGGATCGCCAACCGCTCCAGCCGCCCCAACAGACGATCCACCGCGCGCTGTTCAGACAATGTCCCGCTTTCGATATAAGCACGCAAGCTCTCTTCGGTCTTACGGCGGATCAGAAATACCCGTTCACTTTCACGGCTCAGCTCACGCATCAGTTGCCCAAGAAACTGCTTCTGCTGGGCCGTTAATGATTCTGCGACCGGGAGATTCAGGATCACCTGTAACTGCTCACGAAATTCCGTCGTACGGTTTTGATCGCACAATAATTGGAAAAACCCCTCGAAGGCACTGCCAGCATCGGTCTCGGTCAATAGCTGTTCTTTTTCCAGCACCGCCAATAGCACTTCCCCTCGGCTTGCTCCCTGTTCGATCATCTGGATACGAATATCTTTATCCATGGTGCGGATTTCGTCTTCGACACGGCGAAAATCCCCCGTCAGCACCGAAGCCAACTGATAGATTTCCCGTAAGCGCTCTCGTTGCTGAGAAGGTGACAGCTCAACGATCACTCCGGCCTTAACCGCATCGATTTCGCGCTGAATTTCACGCCTCTTCTGCTCAAGCACCGCCAAACGGCGATCGGGATTGGGGGAAATAGAAATGACAAAATCACGTACCGCATCTTGTACGATGCGTAAATGTGAGGCTGTGGTGGTGGCATTGTGCTGATCTAAGGAGAGGCTGAAGCGTAGGGCTGTCTCACAGGCATCGGTTTTGGTCAGTTGGCCGTCCAACTCACGTAACCACCCTGCCTGGATCCATTGGTTCAGATAGCTGGTCGCTGGACTTTCGGTGATCCAAATGCCCTGGAGGCGGCACTGTTCAAGGATGCTTTCCAACAGAATGCGGGCTCGCCCATAGGGCACTTCATTTTCTTCACTGAACAGATCGGCGACGAAAGCCAATATCAACGGGGCGTTATCTGCGCGCAATAACTTCCAGGCAATATTTTCCTGATAGATACGCCGGAATCTGGCTTGGAACTCATAGAAACTAATGATAAACCTCTCTTTCCTTATAAGAAATCCTGAGGGATTACATTAGGTTATTTTACTTATGTTAGCTCTTTGTTCAATATTTAATCTCGCGATCAACGGGAAAAAGGTCGTATCCCGCCACCAAATTCCGGCTGAGCGCTGACGTACAGCAGCACACCGGCAAACAGCAGAATCAAACCTCCGGCTAACGCCAACGTACCCCAAGCAACCGCACTCCAGGCTGCCGGTGCGCGCTGACGGCTGAGGCGTATCGCCAACTTACGGCTGTAATGCACCAACAGCGCCAATCCGGAAATTGTGATCGAGGTCCCCAGTGCCATGGCCAGTGCCGACAACACGCCCCAGGTAAAAACGCCGATCACCTTGGAAAACAGCAATACCAGGATCGCCCCGGAGCAAGGCCGTAGCCCCATTGCCAGCACAATCGCCGTTTTGGTACGCCAATCATTGCCGGCTTGCAGTTCCTCATCGCTCGGCAAATGCCGGTGGCCGCAACCACAATTCGCGCTATGCACATGATCGGCTGGCAAAGGCTGCAAGCTGTTGATGCGCAGCACAGGCCGAGGCCGCATGGCTTTCACCGCCATAAACAAGCGCTTTAATGCCCGCCAACTGAGCAAGACGCCGAGCAGGATCACCAGAATAAAACTGCCCTTCTCCAGCCAGAAACTACTTTGATGCAACTGGCGGGAAGAGAGCTGCAGCACCACCAGCACTAGCGTGACCAGGGCAATCGCGACCAATCCCTGCACCACGGAGGCGGCAAACGTCAGCTTCAGGCTGCTTTTCAACCGTGCCGGGTGGGTAGCCAGATAGGTGGCGATCACCACTTTACCGTGGCCCGGACCCAGGGCATGCAATACGCCATAGCCTAGACTGAACAACATCAGCGCCACTCCCGCTTGCTGGGGATCCGCTTTTACCTGTTGCAGCAACGCCGCCATTTCCTGATGTAGCCCTTTCTGCCACACCACGCTTTGCATCAACAACTGCGGCCAGTAATGCCAAACCCACTGAGCCACCGCAGCCAGCAAAATGAAGAACAGCAACAACGGCCACAGGCTGAAGGCCCAATGGCGCTGAGGTTTGCTGGCCTGGCTGAGGTTTACTGACATGTTAACGTCACCCGCTGGGCAAACTGTTGCCCCAACGCCATATCTTCGCCTGGCGAGTCGTTCTTATCGAGAGACAGTGCGTAGGCTTGCAACGACTCATTTGGCTTTGGTGTCATCAGGCTGAATTTGCACTGCTTGGCCATTTCTGGCGGCAAATGCAGCGCCTTTTGATCCTGATAGGTCATGTCCACAAAATAGGTGGGATCGTAGGTGGCAATCTCAAACGGCTTCCCCACCAGCGGCTGTGGCTCCGCCAGCGGCAACACAAACTCCAGCACGGCTTTATGGCCCTGCCGGGATAGATGGTATTCGGTTGGCAAGTTGAGGTATTTCACCGGTTTGCCTGCGCGGTAAATATCGGTGAAATAGTGCTGCCCGAGGACGTTAGCCATCACTTCCGCCGCCAGTTTTTTCCAGACTTCTGAATCGCTGTTGGCATTTTCTGCGTCATACAGCAGATCCGCCGAGGTGATCTCATCCATTACCCAAACCATTTTTAAACCGGTCAGCTTCTGATCCTTAGCCACAAAAGTGGTGTTCATATCGATAAAACTGTGTGGGTGGGCCAGTGCCCCCATGCTGATCATCATTACCAAGCAGGCCACCAGGGCGCGGAGTTTCATCATCCAAGCATACTTTTTATTGTTATAATATAACATCAACAAAACCTCAACCGGCGTGAACAAGCCGAATAACTGTGACGAAAGTAGTAAGCCGAAGTAAAAGCAGGGGCAACTGCCACGCCCCGCAGAGCCTTTTGCTATGCTTAAACATAATTTAAACACGACCTGCCAGAAGGTGATATGAGCCTGGAGACTTCTTCTGCGCCTGAGTTCTCCGGTCAACAACGGCGCTGTCATTTACTGCTGATGCTGTATGCGCCAGTGCCCTCGGTACAACTGGAGACAATCGGCCAAATCAACGGCGTAGACCTGCTCATTACCCGGCAAGATATAGCCGAGGTTGCCAGCGAGATCCAGCATTTCCATCATCTGGAAATCAGCGGCGATCCCGACGAAGGCTACCAGATCCAGGGCAGCGCGCTGGATCTACGGTTGTGTCTGCTCCAATGGCTACGGCGAGCCTTGCGTTGCAGCCCTGAGTTTGTCGAACAACACTTTGGCCCTCAGTTTCAGCGGGCGATGCAGCTTCAGCACCAACAGCTTCCGGCACTGGAATTGTGCATCAACCAATGTGAACAGCGCCTTAACCGCCGTTTTGAGCAGCGTGACCGACTGTTTTTGCAACACTATCTTTGTTATTGCGTCTGGGCTAGCCAGCATCAGCGCCATCCTCAATTTGATCGCCGCCAGCATGAGTGGCTGCAAAGCAAGCCAGAGCACCTGGCGGCAGCGGAACTGCATCAAGCGCTGAATCAGCTATTTGGCCAGCTCGGTGATAGTAGAGAATGCGACTTCCTGGCGTTGATGTTTACCCTGCTGAAAAGTCACAGCTACCAGAGCAGCGATTCGCCAGAGGACCAACGCTTGATGGCGGCCATCGGGCAGGTGGTGGAACGCTTCCAGCAGATCTCCGGCATGCATTTCAGCAGCCAGGAGGGGTTAATCAGCCAGCTGTTTGCCCATTTGGCCCCTGCCGTGGAACGCTGCAGGTTTGCTATCGGCATCGACAATACGCTACTGGAAGAGGTGGTCCGTAAATATCCCCGTCTGATGCGCACCACGCAGGAGGCATTAGCACCGTTTGAACAAGAATATGAGATTCAATTTTCGCGGGAAGAAGCAGGGCTAGTGGCGATCAGCTTTGGTGCCTGGTTGATGCAGGGCAACGCGCTGCAGGAAAAGCAGATACTGTTGCTGACGCTGGATAACCCGCAGTTGGAAGAAGAAGTGGAATATCAGATCCGCGAACTGACGCTATTACCGTTGAATATCAAATATCAGCCGTTGCACGATTATCTGCTCGCAGGCGCGCCACAAGGGATTACGCTGGTGATCAGCCCCTATGCCACACCGAGCCAGGAGCAACCACCCACACTGATTATTACCGAATTGCCGCTGGAGCGTCAGCAGCGCAAGGCGATCCGTGCGCTGCTGGAAAGCCATTAGCGGCTGCTGTTAACCGCCACCGCCGGTGGGCGAATAAACAGCGCTGGCACCACCACCGCGACCATCACCCAGAACACTCCGCCCTGATAATGCTCGAATAGGAAGCCGGCCACCACGGTCATCACGGCAATGCCGCCGCCCATCGCCAGCGCCGAATAAACCGCCTGCAGACGGATGACTTCTGCCCCCTGACGCGCCGCAATAAAGCGCATTGCCGCCAGATGGCAGACCGTGAAGGTACCACAGTGCAGCACCTGCACCAGCAACAGCCAGCCGATTTCCGTCGTGGTTGCCATCAACCCCCAACGCAACAGACCGCATACTGCGGAAAGTAACAGCAGATTACGCGCGTTCCAGCGGCGGAACAGGAAATTGCTGCTGGCAAAGATAACCACTTCGGCGACCACGCCCAAAGACCACAGGTAGCCGATAGTCGCCGCAGAATAACCCGCCTCTTCCCAATAGATAGAGGCAAAGCTGTAATAACCGGCATGTGCCCCTTGCAACAGCGTCACGCACAGCAGAAAACGCCAGACTGGCCCTTCGCTGAGCAGTTCACGCCAGGAGCGGCTAGGTTCATTCTGCGCCCGAGCCTCACCTTGTGGCTGCACGCTCGGTTTCAGCAACATGCCCACCAGCATCGCCAGGATGCTGACCAGCAGGCTGATCAAAATCGCATTATGGCCCCAAACGGACACCAGCTTGCCGGTTAACGCCGAGCCGATCACAAAGGCCAGCGATCCCCACAGCCGCACCCGGCCATAGTCCAGAGTGATCTGCCGTTGCCAGGTGGCAGCCAACGCATCGGTCAGGGGAACCAGCGGGGAGAAGAACAGGTTAAAACCGGCGATCACCAATATCAGCCAGGCCCAACCATTACCGAAGCAGAAGCCGACGGCAAACGCCAGAGAGAGCAATGCCAACAAACGCAACGCAGTGATTAAATATGAGGGATCTTTTACGCGTGGAGCAATCAGCAGGCTACCCAGGAAGCGCGCTACCAAGCCAGCGCCGAGCAAGATACCGATGGTTTCAGGCGGTATGCCCTCACCTTTTAACCAAACGCTCCAAAACGGTAGATAGATGCCATAGGAAAAGAAGTACGTGAAATAACTGAGAGCGAGCCAACGCGTTGATTGCAGAACCATGTTCCCTCCAGGATGAGGGCAATACTTTGACAGAGCTCACACCTTGCAGCAATCTTCCTTCATGCTCAAAGGGCTAGAGTGCAAAGCAGTTCACAGTTTCGCTGCAACAAAGCCAAAAAAACCCGCCGAAGCGGGTTTATCTGCAAACCAATCGAAGTACTTAGGCGTAAACCGGGAAGCGAGCGCAGATATCCAGCACTTTCTTCTTGGTACGTTCGATAGTGGCTTCGTCGTTCAGGTTGTCCAGCACGTCACAGATCCAGCCAGCCAGTTCACGCACTTCGGCTTCTTTAAAGCCACGGCGAGTCACCGCTGGGGTACCCAGACGGATGCCAGAGGTCACAAACGGGCTCTTCGGATCGTTTGGCACGCTGTTCTTGTTAACGGTGATGTTAGCGCGGCCCAACGCGGCATCGGCTTCTTTACCGGTCAGGTTCTTATCGACCAGGTCCAGCAGGAACAGGTGGTTGTAGGTGCCGCCAGAAACCACTTTGTAACCGCGATCCAGGAACACTTTCACCATCGCTTTGGCGTTATCGGCCACTTGCTGCTGGTAAACCTTGAACTCAGGCTCCATCGCTTCTTTCAACGCTACCGCTTTACCCGCGATCACGTGCATCAGCGGGCCGCCCTGGCCACCTGGGAAGACGGCAGAGTTCAGCTTCTTGTACAGATCTTCATCACCACCTTTGGCCAGGATCAGGCCGCCACGCGGACCTGCCAGCGTTTTGTGAGTGGTGGTGGTCACGACGTGAGCATGAGGAACCGGGTTCGGGTAAACGCCAGCGGCAATCAGGCCAGCCACGTGTGCCATATCCACGAACAGGTAAGCACCGATGCTGTCAGCGATTTCACGCATTTTTGCCCAATCAACCACACCGGAGAAGGCCGAGAAGCCGCCGATGATCATTTTTGGTTTGTGGGTCTGCGCCTGTTTGGCCAGATCGTTATAGTCAATCTGCCCGGATTCATCGATGCCGTAAGGCACCACGTTATACAGCTTACCGGACAGGTTCACCGGTGAACCGTGCGTCAGGTGGCCGCCGTGTGCCAGATTCATCCCCAGGATGGTGTCACCCGGCTGCAGCAGTGCGGTATAAACGGCAAAGTTAGCCTGAGAACCAGAGTGCGGCTGCACGTTGGCATAGTCGGCACCGAACAGCTCTTTGGCGCGATCGATCGCCAGTTGCTCAACGATATCAACGTATTCGCAACCGCCGTAGTAACGCTTGCCCGGATAGCCTTCTGCGTATTTGTTGGTCAGTTGGGAACCCTGGGCCTGCATCACACGCGGGCTGGTGTAGTTCTCAGACGCAATCAGCTCAATGTGCTCTTCCTGACGCACCACTTCCTGCTCCATTGCATGCCACAGTTCGGCATCATAATCAGCAATGTTCATTTCACGCTTTAACATCCGGCATCTCCTGACTGAAATCAGCTAGCTTAATTTACCCCTATGGGTGCTGGGCCACAGTGTAAACCGTTTCGGCCTATCGAAGATAGGTCTTGACAGAGGTTTTTACGCAAACGATTGGCATCAGGTGGCGTAAGGCTTTGAACCCTTAAAGGACGCATTTTGGCAACGGAGTTTTACTCATCAACAAAATGCGCTTTTTTCAAGTTCTGTGAAGGCGATCGACGGTTAACAACCCCGCAACAACAACAGGGATATTTACAAGCATGAGAAAATTTCATAAGATGCATATAAAATGCATCTATTAGATAATCATAAAAACATCCCCAAGGAGCCTCACCATGCTGGATAGTCAAACCATCGCCACCGTTAAATCGACCATCCCCCTGTTAGCCGAAACCGGCCCCAAACTGACCGCCCACTTCTACGATCGCATGTTTGCTCATAACCCTGAATTGAAAGATATTTTCAATATGAGCAACCAGCGTAACGGCGATCAGCGCCAGGCGTTGTTCGATGCTATCTGCGCTTACGCCAGCAATCTGGAAAACCTGGCCGCCCTGCTGCCTGCGGTAGAACGCATTGCCCAGAAGCACGCCAGCTTCAATATCCAGCCCGATCAGTATCAGATTGTCGGCCACCACCTGTTAGCCACGTTGGACGAAATGCTCAGCCCTGGTCAGGAAGTGCTTGATGCCTGGGGAAAAGCCTACGGGGTGCTGGCCAACGTGTTTATTCAGCGTGAAGGCCAGATTTATCAGGAAACGGAAAAGAGTGACGGCGGCTGGCGTGATTTGCGAGCCTTCCGCATCGTGAAAAAACAGCCGCAGAGCGAGGTCATATCCAGCTTTATACTGGCACCGGTAGACGGCGGCCGCGTGGCCGATTACCAGCCGGGTCAGTATCTGGCGGTTTATATTAACGATGGTAGCCTGCAACATCAGGAGATCCGCCAGTATTCACTCACCACCGCATCGAACGGGGAATATTACCGTATCGCGGTCAAACGTGAGGAACAGGGCGCCGTTTCCAACTTCCTGCATCAACAGGCCAAAGAAGGCGATATCATTCATCTCGCGGCACCACACGGCGATTTCTTCCTGCAGGTAGAACCTACTATGCCGGTGGCATTAATCTCGGCAGGTGTTGGCCAAACGCCAATGCTGGGGATGCTTAACACCCTGCACGACAATCAGCATCCGGCCAACATCCACTGGCTGCATGCAGCAGAAAACGGCTCGGTGCATGCTTTTGCCGACGAAGTGGCGGATATCGCCGGGCGTATGCCTAATCTGAGCCGTCATGTCTGGTATCGTGAACCCAATGCCGATGATGTGCAGGGCCGCGATTATCACAGCCAGGGCCTGATGGATCTGAGCGCATTGCGTAGCGAGTTGAGCGATCCGCAGATGCATTACTACTTCTGTGGCCCGGTGCCGTTTATGCAGCACGTGGGTAAGCAGTTGCTTGAGATGGGTGTGGAGGCCGAACGTATCCACTACGAATGCTTCGGCCCGCATAAGGTGCTGTAAGGCTTCAGGTAAGGGGCTCAGCAATGCTGCGCCCCTACACCCTGTTATTTAGTCCGCTTCCAAGCATCCCGTACCTGCTCCGCCGTTACCGGCGCAGCCTGGTTCCCCCAGCTCCCGCGCAGATAGCTCATCAGATCGGCAGCCTTCTGATCGTTGAGCACCCAGCCATAGCCCGGCATAACGATCGCCGTGGCATGTTGGGTGACAGGCGTATGAGCGCCCTCCAGCACCACGCGCAACGCAGTCAGCGGATTATCCGCCGTCACCGACAGATTGCCCGCCAGAGCAGGTATGACATTGTCGCTCCCCTCCCCCTTATTGCCATGGCAAGTTGAACAGTACATCGCATAGATCTGCCCGCCAGAAGCCATGCTCGCGCTTGATGCCGCCGTAGTTGCTACAGGTTTCGGTGCCTCTATCTCCAGGCTGTGTACATACTGCGCGATAGCCTTTAAGTCGTCATCACTGAGGTATTGCGTGCTGTGCGCCACGACGTCGCTCATTGGCCCGGCCACTGCCGCATGTTGGCTACGGCCGCTTTTCAGCAGCGCAACCACATCATCCGGCTTCAACCCACGCAGGCTCGGCGCATACCAACCATCCAACTCTGCGCCGCTCAGGAACTCAGCGGATTGGTTATCCAGCCCTTTTTCCTGCATCGCCCAGCCGCGCGGAGTATGGCAACTGCCACAGTGGCCCAACCCCTGCACCAGGTAGGCGCCGCGGTTCCACTGGGCGCTTTGCTTACTGTCTGGCTGATAGGTTTGGTCTTCATGGAACAGCGTATTCCATACCGCTAACGGCCAACGCATGGACAACGGCCAGCTGATATCGCTTTCCCGGTTGGCAGTGCCTTGCGCCGGGACTTCGTGCATCAGGTAGTCATACAGAGCGCGCATGTCCTGCTCGCTCATTTTGGCGTAGGAGGTATAAGGCATGGCGGGATACAGGCGATGCCCATCTTTGGCCACGCCCTGCCGCATGGCACGGTCGAACTCTTCAAAGCTGTAGCTGCCAATACCTTGCTGCTTATCCGGCGTGATGTTGGTGGCATAGATATCCCCTACCGGCGTGGGGAACTTCATCCCACCCGCCAGTTCCTTACCACCCGGAGCCGTATGGCAAGCCGTACAGTCCCCTGCCTTGGCCACATATTCACCGGCGGACATGGCGTGAGCCGAGCCACCAGCCAGTAACAGCATCAGATACAACGGACGTAATGTCATACCCCCTCCTTGGCAGCCACTTTGCCGTAAGCCAGTTCATTCACTGCTCGCCAAGCCTGATCGATCGCCGAGTTGGCATAGGGGCTCCAGTCGGAATCGGAATTGGCAATGACGATCTTGCCGATCGGCTGGCGTGCGGTTTCGATAATCTTTTGGGATCCATCTTCATCATCGAACATGCCGTTGAGGAAATAGGAGTAACCGTGCGACCAGCGGTTGACGGTGATCGCCTGAATATCCCGCTGATGATCAAATCCGGCATCACCTAACATGCCCTGCAACTGTTCACGGATCATCTGCTCGTGTACCTCAAACGGAGTTCCTAGCAACAGCGCTCTTCCTTTGCGCGACTGTTCACGCGGGCTAAGGCCGCTGCCGGGCAATGTTGGCACATACACCATATGCAGCCCGATAGGTTGGTTTGGATCGCGTGGGTGCTGATATCCCCCCATGCTTACCGGGTAGTCCAGTTTCACCCGGCTATAAGGCGCAGTCGGGGCATAGACTTCGTGCACCCCCAGTTTGATAAACGGCTGCCAGTTGCGGATCACCACCTTGCTGTACACCAACGGCGATTTGACGTTCTGCTTCAGCGCCTCTTGCTGCTCGTGAGGCATTTCCGGGATCAGATAAGGGATCATCATGTTGTAACCGGCCATCACCACCTGCCCGGCACGTACTTTGACCATCTTCTCGCCGTTAATATAGGCCACCTCGGCCTTATCACCCACGTTGGCCACGTGCAGCCCGGTGCTGTTCAAGCGTAGTTTCACCGGTGACTCGGGGCGATCCAACTGGCTGTAATCAAACTTTGCCAGGATGACGTCGTTCATATCTTTGCCACCCGGTGCCACCGCCGGGATCAAATGGCGCACCATCAGGCGAGCCAGCGTGGCATTGCCATCCGGGAAGTGGAACACATAGGGATCGTCGAGATCGGCCTGCGATTCCTCATCCAGCGGCGGCAGGTTCATGCCGTTCAGGCCCGGCAGATCACAGATTCGGGCATCGCTGCATGAGGTCGCATCAATGCCGACGGCCTGAAAATCGTTGGTGGTTTGCTGGAAATAGCGGATCGCCATTTCGCTCAGCCCCACTTTCTCGCGTAGGAACTGGCTATAGCTGTGCTTGTCCAACCAGGCCATCTTCTCTTCCTGGCTCAGGCCCGGCAGGTAGTCTTTTTCAACGGTGTGCAGCGCAATCAAGGCCTGGCGATCGGCCTGCGGCAACGGGAAGTCGTTGATAAAATCTTCATAAGAGCGACCATTGAGGCGGTCACGCGGAATATCATCCGCCACCACTCGGCCCGGATCGCCACTCACCACCTTATCAACGCCAAAGTTCTGGCGATCGAAATAGACGCCACGGCTGAGATTCAGATCCGGGTAGAAAGTAGTGTCGAAGGCCTTTTCCATACCGTCCAGGCTAACGCCCAGGTTTTTCAATAGCCCCATGGCTACCGGGCTGAAGTTGGAACGTGGCGACTGTAACGATTCGCTGCCCCCGTAGCCGAGGAGGGTGCCGTTCTCGCTGCTGAATTCGTTACGCTTGGCGTGGCCGCCAAAGTCATCATGGTTATCAATCAGCAAAATACGTTGCTGTTTGCCCTTCATCTGCTGCCAGAAACAGGCCGCCGCCAAGCCACTGATGCCAGCGCCGACGACCACCAGATCGAATTCTTCCTCGATCGGCAGGCTGCCAAAATCAAAGGTTTTGCCATCACGCCCCAACTGATGGGCATGTTCGAATGAGCCTGGGTGATTGCCACGCAGACCAGTTAACGCGGGTGGGTAATACAGGGTTTGATGGGCGGCTTGCGGCGATGCGCGGAGGATCTGCATCGGCGTTAGCCCAGCGGCGATGGTGATCGCCACCCCATTTAAAAAATCGCGACGGGTGATAGCCATAAAAGCGTCCTTTTATTCTTTATTATTATCAGGCCAGCCGAAGCCAGCCTGAGAGCCGCGTTATTGTGCGTATAAATCCTGTCAGATCAAGCAGATTAGTGTTTGAACATGACGTGGCGAATGGTGGTGTAATCCTCCAGTCCGTACATCGACATGTCTTTGCCATAGCCAGACAGCTTCTGCCCGCCGTGCGGCATTTCGCTCACCAGCATAAAGTGAGTGTTCACCCAGGTGCAGCCATACTGCAAACGCGCGCTCAGGCGATGGGCACGCCCTACGTCACGCGTCCACAAAGAGGAAGCCAAGCCGTAATTGGAGGCGTTGGCCCAGGCCAGCACCTGCGCCTCGTCGTCGAATTCCGTCACCGTCACTACCGGGCCAAACACTTCACGCTGGACGATCTCATCTTCCTGGCGCGCGCCTGCCAACAGCGTTGGTTGGAAATAGAAGCCAGGGCCAGCGACTTTTTCGCCCCCGGTGACCACCTGGATATGAGGCAGTGCTTTGGCCCGCTCAACAAAGCCAATCACCCGCTCCAGATGCTGGGAAGTGATCAACGGCCCTAATTCGGTACTGCTGTCCTCCGGTGGCCCGATCTTCAAGCTGGCCACCGCTTCACCCAGCGCTTTCACCAGTTGTGGGTAAATGCCTTTTTGCGCATAGATCCGGCAGGCGGCGGTGCAATCCTGCCCGGCATTGTAAAAGCCGAAGGTGCGGATGCCGTCAACAACCTGCTGAATATCGGCATCATCGAAGACGATTACCGGCGCTTTGCCCCCCAGCTCCATATGCGTACGTTTAATGCTTGGCGCGGTATGAGCAATGATATGTTCGCCAGTAGCAATAGAGCCGGTAAGAGACACCATCCGCACCTTGTCGTGGCCGGTCAGCACATCGCCCACGCTGGCACCACGGCCAAACAGCACGTTGAGCACGCCCGGCGGGAACACGCCAGCGGCCAGTTCGGCCAGCTTGAAGGTGGTTAGCGGCGTCTGTTCAGAAGGTTTGATCACCACACAGTTCCCTGCCGCCAACGCGGGTGCCAACTTCCAGGCGGCCATCATCAGCGGGTAGTTCCAGGGAGCAATCGAAGCCACCACGCCCAGCGGATCGCGGCGGATCATCGAGGTATGGCCGGCCAAATATTCACCGGCAGCCATGCCACTCAGGCAACGGCTGGCACCGGCGAAGAAGCGGAAGACATCGGCTACCGCTGGCAGTTCGTCATTCAGCGCGCAGTGATAAGGCTTGCCACAGTTGAGGGACTCCAGCTTGGCGAAGGTTTCCGCATGTTGGTCAATCACGTCCGCCAGCGCCAGTAAGTGTTCGGCGCGCTCTTTCGGGGTGGTTTGCCCCCACTGTTCAAACGCCGCATCGGCGGCCTGCACGGCCTCTTCAACCTGCTGTGCGCTGGCCTCGGCCACCTGCACAATCACTTCTCCCGTCGCCGGGTTGTAGACCGGCAACTTTTCGCCCTGGCCGGTAACCAGTTGACCATTAATCAGCAGTTGGCTTTGCATAAGGTTATCCTTTGAAAATATTGGCATCAGCTATTTAGGGATTGAGGCATTACTTTCCGCTACCGGCGACGCTCTCTCCGCCTTTGGTCAGGTAGTACGCGCCCAGGATCGGGAACATCGTCAATACCATCACCGACAGCGCGACCACGTTGGTGATCGGCACATCACGTGGGCGGCCCAGCTGGTTCAGCAGCCACAGCGGCAGCGTACGTTCGTGCCCGGCGGTGAAGGTGGTCACAATGATTTCGTCGAATGACAGGGCAAACGCCAGCATGCCCCCCGCCAACAGTGCCGAGCCAAGGTTAGGCAAGATCACGTAACGGAAGGTCTGCCAGCCATCGGCTCCCAAATCCATCGAGGCTTCGATCAGGCTGTGTGAGGTACGGCGGAAGCGGGCGATCACGTTGTTGAACACGATCACCACGCAGAAGGTGGCATGACCGATGACGATCGTCATGATCCCCGGTTCGATATTCAGCGCCTTGAAGGCCGCCAGCAATGCCAGACCGGTGACAATCCCCGGCAAGGCAATAGGTAACAGCAGCAGCAACGAAATGCTGTCCTTGCCGAAGAAGTCCCGGCGATACAGGGCCGCGGCGGCCAGAGTGCCGAGCACCAGCGCAATCGCCGTGGCCAGGCAGGCGATCTGTACCGAAAGCAGTACCGCATCAATAATGTCCTGCCGCCCCGCCGCCACGCTGAACCAATGCAGTGTAAAGCCCCGCGGTGGGAAGCTGAACGCCGCGTCTTCAGTATTGAAGGCGTACATGGCGATAATCACTATCGGGAAGTGCAGGAAGATCAGGCCACCCCAGGCGGCCAGTTTCAGCCCTAACGGCGCGCGTTCAGAGTGCATCGAAGGCCCCCAGGCGTTTCACAATCGAGAGATAAATGGCGATCAGGACGATCGGCACCAGCGTAAAGGCGGCCGCCATCGGCATATTGCCGATCGCCCCCTGTTGGGCATACACCATGCTGCCGATAAAATAGCCCGGCGGCCCCACCAGCTGTGGCACGATAAAGTCGCCCAGCGTCAGTGAAAAGGTGAAGATGGAACCGGCTGCGATACCCGGTACCGCCAGCGGCAGGATCACATAGCGGAACGTTTGGGACGGGCGCGCGCCCAGATCCGCAGAAGCGTGCAGTAACGAAGGCGGCAAGCGCTCTAACGCCGCCTGGATCGGTAAGATCATGAACGGCAGCCAAATATAGACAAACACCAGGAAGCGCCCAAGACCGGAAGTGGATAGCGTATTACCCCCAACGCCGGGAATGCTCAGAATGCTCGCCAATACCGGCTCTAGCCCCATATGTTGCAGGAACCACTGCGCCACGCCGTCCTTCGCTAGCAACAGCGTCCAGGCATAGGCTTTAACGATGTAGCTGGCCCACATCGGCATCATCACGGCGATATAAAAGAACGCCTTCACCTTGCCGCTGGTGTATCGGGCCATGTAATAGGCGATCGGGAAGGCCAATACCGCACTGGCCAGCGAAACTACTACCGCCATGGTCAGTGTACGGACGATGATGTCGTAGTTGGCCGGGTTGAACAGCGCGCTCAGGTTGGCGAAGGTCAGATCCGGCGTCACCGTCATGGTGAAATCGTCGAAGGTGTAAAAACCCTGCCACAGCAAGGTCAGCAGCGAGCCAAGATACACCGCCCCAAACCACAGCAGCGGTGGCACCAGCAACAGCAGCAGATACAGCGTTGGCTTGCGGTACAGATAGGTTGAAATCGCGCGAATTTTACCGCCGGGCGCTGCCGGCTGCTCGATGCTCATGTCCATCTCACCTCTCCTCCAGCAGCGGTACCATTGCCTCTCTGGCCCAACAGGCGGTGACCGGCTGACCGATCAGGCGCTGCTGTGCCACGGCCTGCCACTGTGGGTTAGCCTGGCTGACCAGCAGTTTCTCACCGCTGCTCAGGGCGATTTCATAGCGTGTCGCCGCTCCTTGGTAATGGATATCCTGCAAGGTACCCTGAACCTGAACTTCCCCCTGCGCTGCCCCGCTTTGATCCAACAGGCGGATATGCTCTGGGCGGATCGAGAAGGTGGCCGATTGCCCCAGCAACCGCTCCGCCAGTGCGCTGCGTACCACGTTGGACGTGCCGACAAACTCGGCAACAAACGGCGTTCTTGGCCGCATATACAGTTCGCGAGGCGCATCTACCTGCTCAATGCGGCCATTGTTAAATACCGCCACCCGATCGGACATCGACAGGGCTTCGCTTTGATCGTGCGTGACGAAGATAAAGGTGATGCCGAGTTGGCGTTGCAGCTTCTTCAACTCCCCCTGCATCTGCTCGCGCAGTTTCAGATCCAACGCCCCGAGCGGCTCGTCCAGCAGTAGGACGCGTGGACGATTAACCAATGCACGGGCCAGAGCTACGCGCTGACGCTGGCCACCCGAAAGGTGCGCCGGTTTGCGCTCGGCGGCGAATCCCAACGCCACGCTTTCCAACGCCTGATTCGCCCGCGCCAGCCGCTCACGCTTGGCAACGCCTTTCACCATCAGCCCGTACGCCACGTTCTCCAGCACCGACATGTGTGGGAACAGCGCATAGTCCTGGAATACGGTATTCACATCGCGCTGATAAGGCGGCAGATTGCTGGCCTCTTGCCCATGAATGCGGATGGAGCCCGAACTCAGTTGCTCAAAACCGGCGATCAACCGCAGGCAGGTGGTTTTACCCGAGCCAGAAGGCCCAAGCATGGAGAAAAACTCGCCGTCCTGTATTTCAACAGAAACCCGATCTACGGCGCGAACATCGCCGAAAATGCGCGAGACATCGATAAATTGCACTGCAATGGTCATGATGTACGCTCCAAAATGTTGCCCCTCACCCCAACCCTCTCCCACAGGGAGAGGGGGCCGTCAGGCACTCGTAGGTGAGAACGGTGGTGGTTATCTACCGCCCGTAATGGCGATGTAGTCCAGTTGTTCACCCCAACGCTCCCAAAGGGAGAGGCAGCCGTCTGGCGCTCTCAGGTGAGAACAATGAGGGTTATCTACCGCCCATGATGGCGATGTAGTCCTGGGTCCAACGGCTATAAGGGACGAACTTGCCGCCCTCAGCCTGTGGCGTTTTCCAGAAGGCAATCTTGTCGAACTGGTTGAAGCCGTTGGTTTCACACCCTTTGTCACCGAGCAGGGTGCTGGCTTTGCAACCGGCTGGAACTGCTGGTAACGAACCAAACCAGGCCGCAACGTCACCCTGTACCTTCGGTTCCAGCGACCAGTTCATCCACTGGTAGGCGCAGCTTGGATGCTTAGCCTCGGCGTGCAACATGGTGGTATCCGCCCAGCCGGTAACCCCTTCTTTCGGGAATACGGTAGCGATAGGCTGGCCTTCGCCTTTCAGGGCGTTGGCCTGGTATGGCCAGGCGCTGGAGGCCACCACGCCTTCGTTTTTGAAATCGCTCATCTGTACCGAGGTGTCATGCCAGTAGCGGTGGATCAACGCATGCTGGCTGCGCAGCAGTTTCAGTGCCGCCTGATACTGCTCTTCGTTCAGTTGGTAAGGATCGGTGATACCGAGCTGAGGTTGAGTCGCCTTCAGGAACAGAGCCGCATCGGCGATATAGATTGGACCGTCGTAAGCCTGCACCCGACCCTGATTGGTCTTGCCATCCGGCAGGTTTTGTTGCTGGAACACCACGGCCCAGCTGTCTGGCGGCGTCGGGAAGGTTTTGGTGTTATACATCAGCAGGTTTGGCCCCCACTGATACGGCGTACCATAGGTTTTGCCCGCCACGTTGTACCAAGGGCCGTTCAACAGGCGTGGGTCGATATTCTTCCAGTTAGGGATCAGCGCGGTATTGATTGGCTGCACGCGCTTGCCGAAGATCAGGCGCAACGAGGCATCGCCGGAAGCGGTCACCAGATCGTAACCGCCTTTCGCCATCAGGCTGACCATTTCATCAGAGGTCGCAGCGGTTTTCACATTCACCGCACAGCCGGTCTGTTTCTCAAACTGGGTCACCCAGTCGTAATTCTTGTCGGACTGACCACGTTCGATGTAACCGGGCCAGGCGATGATGTCCAACCGCCCTTCCCCTTTGCCCAACTGCTGCGGCGCATCGGCGGCCTGAGCCATACCGCAAAGGATCGTCATACAGAGCGCGGTGACTGTGGTGATTGCGTGTGTTTTTCCCATCGTAATTACCTCGGTGTTGCGTATGTTTAAAGTGCGGCAAGAAACGGTTGCCGCCGATTTTTTATCGGCCGAGTGGCTAGAAGGAAGCCTTGAACTTCGCCATCACGTGCCGGACAACGCTGTAATCCTGTAATGAATCGCTGGAGAGATCTTTGCCGTAGCCGGAGCGCTTTAAGCCACCGTGGGGCATTTCGCTCGCCAGCGTAAAGTGGGTATTGATCCAGGTGCTGCCATATTGCAAATGCGCCGCGATGTGCAGCGCGCGGTCGATATTCTGTGTCCACACAGAGGAGGCCAAACCGTATTCGGAGTCGTTGGCCCAGGTCACCGCCTGCTCCAGGGTGTCGAAACGCGTCACGCTGACCACCGGGCCAAACACTTCACGCTGGACGATTTCATCGGTTTGCAGGCAGCCAGCCAATAGCGTGGGCTGGTAGTAAAAGCCGGGGCCAGAGTGCGCCGCCGCGCCAGTGATCAATTCGATATGTGGCTGGCTGAGAGCCCGTTCGACAAAGCTGGCCACCCGGTCACGCTGGCGGCTGCTAATAAGTGGGCCGATTTCATTATCTTCGTCGCGCTTGCGGGCAAAGCGCAGGCTAGAGACCGCTTCCCCCAAGGCTTCCACCAGCTTCGGATAGATGCCTGCCTGGGCGTAAATGCGGCAGGCCGCGGTGCAATCCTGCCCGGCATTGTAGTAACCGAAGGTGCGGATGCTGCTGACGACCTCATCCAGATCGGCATCGTCGCAGACGATCACCGGGGCTTTACCACCCAGCTCCAGATGGGTGCGCTTGACGCTTTTGACCGCCGCCTGCAGGATTTTTTGCCCGGTAACGATATCGCCGGTAACGGAAACCAAACGAACCTGCGGATGACCAACCAGATGGCTGCCCACGCCTTCGCCACCGCCGTAGACAATGTTCAACACGCCTGGCGGCAGGATTTCCTGCAACGCAGGCACCAAGGCCAGAATGGTCAATGGGGTATGTTCGGAGGGTTTGAATACTACGGTGTTGCCCGCAGCCAGCGCCGGAGCAATCTTCCAGGCCGCCATCATCAACGGATAGTTCCATGGCGCGATGGAGGCCACCACGCCGATCGGGTCACGCCGGATCATTGAGGTATGGCCCTCAACATATTCACCGGCCAACTGACCTTGCTGGGTGCGCACGGCACCGGCGAAGAAACGGAATACGTCAATGGCTGCAGGGAGATCGTCGTTCAGTGCCTGATGGAAAGGTTTACCGCAGTTCAGCGCTTCAAGGCGCGCCAGATGTTCTGCCTGCCGTTCGATGGCATCGGCAATACGCAGCAGGATTGTTGCTCGGAAAGCGGGAGTGGTCCGTGACCAGTGGGAAAATGCCTGCTGCGCGGCGGCAACTGCTTGCCCCACCTGGGTTGGCGTTGCCTCAGCAATGGAAACCAGGGTTTCACCGTTGGCAGGGTTAACAATGGTCTCCTGATGGCCTTCACCCTCGACCGACTCGCCGTTAATGAATTGCCGACAGGACAAACCTGAAACCAACTGTAACTCTGCCATTGCGCCGCCTCATGTGACAAAAACGTTAACCAAATGTGATAAGTTAGTTTTAATCAGACTAAGCGAGCGCACTGCGGACAACAAATTCTAAATACTGAAGGCAGCGTTCGATTAAATCGAAGGCTTGAGGCCGGTCATGTTCGTTTTGCTGTTCTCACGCGCAATGGTGAGGAATGGCGTCACCAATTCAGGCCGTGCGCTGCCACGCCGCCAGGCCAGGCCGATATCCAGCGGTTCCAGCAAATCCACCAGTTTGCGCGCTTCGATCATATTGCCCTCCAATGACCAGGCGCGGTAAGCCATATCCGGCAGGATGGCAATGCCCATGCCCGCTGCCACCAGGCTGCGCACCGCTTCGGTGGAGGCGGTTTTCATGGCGATCTCCGGCTTCAGGCCCGCTCGCCCCCAGATGCGCCGGGCATGAACGTCCATTTCATCAACGTTGAGTTGGATCAGCGGCTGTTTGACCACGTCTGCCAAACCGATGCTTTCGTGCTCCAGCAGCGGGTGCAGCGGCGGCAGCCACAGGCGATACGGGGAGTGCATCAGCACTTCGGTCTGTAAGGCATCGCGGTCTTCAATGTTCGACAGGATCAGCACCCCGATATCAATTTCACCGCTCACCAGCAAATGCTCGATATAGGGCCGTTCGTCCTCAACCACCTGGATGGTTACATTGGGATAGGCAGACTTGAAGCGCTTGAGCAGCTCCACCAGGAAATACCCCGCCACCAAGCTGGTGACGCCGATGGTCAATTTTCCACTCAGGCTTTCGGTGCCCAGCTGCAGGCTGCGCTTGGCATTATCCACCGTTGCCAGGATCAGGTAGGACTGGCGCAGGAACTGGTGCCCCTGGTGGGTCAGGTTCATTCCCTTGGCGTGGCGCTCGAACAACCGGACGCCAATGTCGGTTTCCAACTGCTGGATCGCTAGCGTGAGCGAAGACTGTGACACAAACACCGCCTGCGCCGCCGCCGAGATCGACCCGGTTTCGGCCACGGCAATAAAATGGCGGATTTGGCGTAACGTCATCATGGTAGCAACCTCAAACAAAACAGTTGGTTTGAGTGTAGATGCTCACCGGTAAGCCATCAGGAAATGTGTGAAAAACGCGATATCGTTCGCTTTTTTAGAACGCAAAAAGGGAGGGTGTGCACAAAAACCGCCAGACGTAACCAAATGGGCGCAGCATGCAGCGCCCCTACGCTTTGAGCCAGGGGATGACAATGTCGCCGAATAGGGGAGTCGCAAGTTGCACAAAAACCACCAGACGCAACCAAACGGACGTAGCATGGTGAGCCTGGGGATGGGAATATTGTTGGGTAGGAGTCGCAAGTGTTTGACCGTAGGGGCGCCGCATGCTGCGCCCGTTCCACAGTCTGCGATTAAATTGCTTCTTCGTCCTGCTCGCCGGTACGGATACGCACCACACGGGCCACGTCGAAGACAAAGATTTTACCGTCGCCGATTTTACCGGTCTGCGCCGTCTGCATGATGGTTTCCACACAGGTATCCACGATATCGTCAGCCACTACGATCTCGATTTTAACCTTTGGCAGGAAGTCGACCATATACTCAGCACCACGGTACAGCTCGGTATGGCCCTTCTGGCGACCAAAGCCTTTCACTTCGGTCACCGTCATGCCGGTGATACCTACTTCGGCCAGTGCTTCACGCACGTCATCCAGTTTGAAGGGCTTGATAATCGCGTCAATTTTTTTCATTTTTATTCCTTAATTACCAATTTTTACGGCCAAAGCCGGAGGTGATCGGGTAGCGGCGGTCTTTGCCAAAGTTACGGGCGGTAATGCGCGGCCCGACGGCGGCCTGACGGCGTTTGTACTCGTTGATGTCCACCAGGCGGATCACCTTGCGCACCATGGCTTCTTCAAAGCCCTCAGCAACCAGATCGGCGACCGATTTATCGCGCTCGACATAACCTTCCAGAATAGCATCCAGAATGTCATACGGCGGCAGGCTGTCCTGATCGAGCTGATCCGGCGCCAACTCGGCAGACGGTGGACGATCGATCACCCGTTGAGGGATCACGTAGGAGACGGTATTACGGTATTCGGAAAGCTTGAACACCAGGGTTTTCGGCACATCTTTCAATACGTCGAAGCCACCGGCCATATCACCATACAGCGTGCAATAACCGACAGCCACCTCGCTTTTGTTACCCGTGGTTAACACGATGCTGCCGCGTTTGTTGGACAGCGCCATCAGCACCACGCCACGGCAGCGGGCCTGCAGGTTTTCTTCGGTGGTATCCCGTGCGGTATCAGCAAACATCGGGGCGAGCTGACCCATAAAGGCGTCGAACATCGGTTCAATCGAGACGACGTCAAATTCGATGCCGAGAATTTCGGCCTCTTCCTTGGCATCGGCAATGCTGATATCTGCCGTGTAGCGGAACGGCATCATCAAGGCCTGAACCTTGTCTTTGCCCAACGCATCCACGGCGATCGCCAGGGTCAGCGCCGAGTCGATCCCGCCAGACAAGCCCAACACCGCGCCTTTGAAACCGTTCTTGGTCACATAGTCGCGTACGGCCAGCACCAGCGCTTCATACACCTGCGCCAGCTGTGGCAACTCTGCCGCCGGAGCCGTCATCGGTACCACTTCCAGGCCTTTGAACTCAAGCAGAGTCACCTGCTCGGCGAAAGCCGCCAGGCGGTGAGTCATATTGCCAGCGGCATCAAAGACTTTTGAACAGCCGTCGAAAATCAGTTCGTCCTGCCCGCCGATCTGATTCAGATAGACCAACGGCAGACCGGTACGCTGGCAGTGGCCGGACATCAGGGTTTTGCGGATATACGGCTTTTCACGGTTATACGGGGAAGCGTTGATCGACAGCAGGATCTCTGCTCCCGCCGCTTTCGCCGCATCGACCGGTTCCGAGAACCACAGATCTTCGCAGATCAGCAGCCCCAGGCGATAGCCCTTCAGCTCCACCACGCAGTTTTTATCGCCCGCATAGAAATAGCGCTTCTCATCGAATACGCCGTAGTTAGGCAGTTGTTGCTTGAAGTAACGAGCCTGCAAAGCCCCCTCAGAGAACAGTGACAGCGCGTTATACAGTTTGCCGTCTTCACGCCACGGGTGGCCAACCAGGATTGCCACATCGGCGGAGGCCTGCTGCAAGCGGCTTAGCTGAGTATCGCAACGCTGGTAGAAATCATCACGGTACAGCAGGTCTTCCGGCGGATAGCCGGACAGCGCCAGTTCAGTGAACATGACCAGATCGGCTCCCGCCTTCTGCTGCTCCTGCACGGTTTGCAACATGCGCTCGCTGTTGCCTTCAATATCGCCCACCAGCAAATTCAGCTGGGCCAACGCAATGGAAAGTGATCTGCTCATATCTCTATGGTCTGCCATGCCACAACAAAGAAACCGGAGTGTAAATCATTCCGGCTACTTTGTTGAGAACCTGCGCATGCAGGTTCAGAAAAGAAAACATCATTCTTTGAAATCGTTGGCATCCAGTTCATGGCGCGACAACAATTTATAGAACTCAGTACGGTTACGGCCCGCCATGCGCGCGGCCTGGGTGACGTTACCCTTGGTGATCTGCAACAGTTTACGTAAATAGTGTAATTCAAACTGGTTGCGCGCCTCGACAAAGGTTGGCAGCGCTGTGTTTTCCCCTTCCAGCGCCTGCTCAACCAGAGCTTCACTGATCACCGGCGCCGTGGTCAATGCCACACACTGCTCGATCACGTTCACCAACTGGCGCACGTTGCCGGGCCAGCTGGCAGTCATCAGGCGTTTCATGGCATCGGAGGAGAAACTACGTACAAAAGGTTTGTGGCGCAGCGCCGAAGCACGTAGCAGATGGTTGGCCAGCAGAGGGATATCTTCGGCTCGCTCGTTGAGCGCCGGTATTTTCAGGTTAACCACGTTCAGACGGTAATAGAGATCTTCACGGAACTCGTTTTTTACCATCGCTTTCGGCAGATCGCGGTGGGTGGCGGAAATGATGCGTACATCAATATCCAGATCGCGGTTGCTACCCAGTGGACGCACCTTACGTTCCTGCAACACGCGTAGCAATTTTACCTGCAGCGAGAGCGGCATATCGCCAATCTCATCCAGGAACAGCGTGCCCCCTTCTGCCGCCTGGAACAAACCTTCACGGCTGCTGACGGCACCGGTGAACGCCCCTTTGGCATGGCCAAACAGCTCCGACTCCAGCAGTTGCTCCGGCAACGCGCCGCAGTTGATGGCGATAAAGGCTTTCTTGGCCCGTGGGCTGGCCGCATGGATGGCCTGTGCCAGCACCTCTTTGCCGGTGCCGCTTTGGCCGTTGATCAGCACGCTGACGTCCGACTGGGCGACCATCTTGGCCTGTTCAAGCAGCCGCAGCATAATCGGGCTACGGGTGACAAAATCCTCACGCCAGCTGTCATCACCGGCTGGGATCGACGACAGCGACAACGCTTCATCGATCGCCTTATACAACGCATCACGATCGACCGGCTTGGTCAGGAAGCTGAACACCCCTTGTTGGGTCGCCGCCACCGCGTCTGGGATAGAACCGTGGGCGGTCAGAATAATCACCGGCATCCCCGGCTGGTATTTCTGGATCTCGGCAAACAGCGCCATACCGTCCATTTCATCCATCCGCAGATCGCTGATCACCAGGTCGATCTTTTCGCGGGCCAGCAGGCGCAAAGCCTCTTGACCGCTTTCCGCCGTGGTAACGTGAAAACCTTCGCTGGTCAGGCGCATTCCCAACAGCTTAAGCAGGCTGGGATCATCGTCAACCAACAAAAGATTGGCCGGTTTGCGAGCTGTCATTGCGCTGGGGACTCCTTGTTAGCCGCGGGCGGCGTGTAGGTCTCTTCCGGCTCTACCGGCAAGGCGGTACCGGTTTCAGTCACCGGGGCTGGCTCTGCAGGCTCGGCCGCTTTGGCGGGCTCTGTGGGCTTACCTGCGGCATCTGCTTTAGGCTGCGCCACGCTGCTTTCCGGGATTTCCCCCTGCAGTTGCTTGCGTGATGAGAGCTGGCGTTCGATATCGGTCAGGTTCTCCAGTTTGCGGGAGGTCTCCTGCAACTGGCTCTGTAAATAGCTCTGACTCTGGCGCAACGAGTCGATCTGGCTGTCTGAACTTTCCTGCAGGTGCTGGTAGCGCGCCCGCTCGTCAAACAGGCTCACTTGCAACGCCTGCTGCTGACGCCACAGTTGCAGCAATGGGCGCAGCGAGTTAGGGAATTCGAGGCGATAGCTGTTCAGACGATCGATGATCTGGCGGCGCTCGTTCGAGCTCGGCTCAGCGCTGCCCAGCAAAATGCTTTGCTTGAACACGTTCTGCCAATTGTTGCCCGGCAGGGTTTTCGCTAGCGCTCTGGCCTGCGTGGAGCCGATACGATCGGCGCAGTCTATCGCCCGCAGCCAAAAGAGTGAGTTTTCCAAGGCTTCTTTTTCGTCAAGCTGCCATAGCGTATCGCAAGACGCAATGCGGTAATCCACCACCTTGGTATCCGGGATCGCTTCCTGTTGCTGCTGAGCAGGGCCGCTACTGATAGCACGATCGACACAGCCGATCAGCAGAAACGGGGCAAAAAGGATCGTGCCCAAAAAAGAAAGCGAATGTTTGCCGAGCGGTGCGCGTAGAGAAACACGCGGTGAACCTTCGGTCTGCGATTGATAAGCGCGATTAGACCCTGTGTACATTATTTATTCATTCTCGGCGGTTAATGGCAATTCAATACGGAAGCAGACGTCGGCATCAGCGAGATCCACCAATGTCAATTCGCCACGCATACGGCGAATACAGTCCTGTGCAATGCTCAGCCCCAGTCCGCTTCCTTTAACGGCCCCTTTTCTCTGGTGACTCCCCTGGAAAAAAGGCTCAAAAATCATGGTTCGTTCCGCTTGCGGGATCGCGCTGCCGGTATTGGCAACGTCAATCTGTACCCGCTGGCCGACCTGGCGGCTGCGGATCCAAATGTTACCGGATTCCTTGCCGTAGTGCACCGCATTGGAGTAGAGATTATCCAGTACGCGCATTAATAGCGTAGGCTCTGCCCAGCAGATTTCCGCCTCAAGTTTGACTTCCGTGCGGATCATCTTGGCACGTGCCGGCAAACTGTGGGCGGCGACCACCATGTCCACCAGTTCTTCCAGCTCGACGTTTTCATGTTCCGACGGGCCATCTGCCAGTTTGCGGTTGTAATCCAGCAGTTGCTCAATCAGCAATTGCAGATGACGGCTGCTCTGGTCGAGGATCGCCACCACCTCTTTCTGATCGGAGGTGAGCGGGCCTGCCACACCATCGGCCAACAGCTCGGTGCCTTCACGCATACTGGCCAGCGGCGTTTTCAGCTCATGGGAGATATGGCGCAGGAACTCATGGCGCTGCGATTCCAGCCAGGCCAGACGCTCGCTCAACCAAACAATGCGCTGAGCCAGAGAACGCAGTTCACGCGGGCCTTTAAAGGATGCCGTCATGCCGATGGGCCGCCCTTCTCCCAGACGGTTAATCATACGCTCAACGGCCTTGACGGGCCCGATAATCATGCGGGTAAACAGCACCACCAACAGCACGCTGACCAGGAACAGCAACAGCGCCTGCCAGCCAAAGTATTGGCCACGCTCGGCGATCGCCTGCTGCAGCTGCTGCCCACGGGAAAAGATCACGGTGCGGGTGGCCTGGACCATTTCGGCGTTGGAATGTGAAAAAGACTCTAACAGCAGTGAAGCGTCCTTGTCCGGCCCGCTGCTCTGGCACTTGATGGTAGAAAGCTGAGTCAGCAGTTTACGTAGTGTCTGGTAGTAACGTTCGTCCGGCAGGATCGGGGCGTGGGCATCCAGCATTTGCGAATACTGTTTACGCTGGTTCTGGTACAGCCGCTCCAGGGTCGGATCGACCAGTACGCAATACTGGCGATAGCTGCGCTCCATTTCCAGCGCCACGCTGGTCATTGCCTCACTACGGCGGGCATCCACCAGCGTCGTACGGTTGATATCCGCCGCCTGCGCGCTGAGATGATCCAGGCTTTGGTAGGCCTGATAAGCCAATACCAGCAGCGGTAACAGCACCAGCAGGAACGCCATTACGACCAATTGGCGCAACGAGCGTGGAAATAGACGCCATCTTTTCAAAGAAATCATCTCATTATCTCTAGTCTGCCCAGATGCTAACCGACAATCCGGGGAGAGAAAAGCCCGGCAGCGGATTAATGGCGTTCAGATAAGCAAAAACGCGTTATCCCCAAAAGAGGAAACTGATGTGGTTTGAGAACGTATCGAGGAAAATTACGGAGGCAATGCTTTTTGGATTTTGACGCTGGGGCATGATGCCCCATCGCAAGGAATATGTGGATGCCCTTACTCCTCGTCCCCAGGTGATGTAGCACTAAGCTGGCATCTGATCAGGACGAATAGCATCCAAAAAGTATCCGGGATTGATGAACATATCATCACAGTTGGATACTAGGCGGTGCCTCACTCCACGTGTCGTCCGATGCTTGATAAAGTCGCTTGCGCGTCTGTTATCGGTTTGGTTGGACGATAGGCACCATTTCTTAGGCATCATTCGGAGGCTTATGAGGCGCTGTTCCGTACTAGACGGGGCCAATCATAAAAAGGTGAATGAGCAACTGACAGTTATAATGCACCTTCCGTGCCAACTTTACAAAATATTTTATAATCACATGTTTATTAAAGATAAAATATTTTATCACCACTTACAGCACTCTACCAAGGCAGCCAAGTTTGAGTAATAATCCGACACACCGTCGCCAAAACACGACAACTTAACCCAATCGAATTAACCATGATTAAAATCAATGAGTTAAATGTCTCTTTTTAGAGACAGGCAATGTGGCCTTTGTCTCAAAAAACCGACATATAACCTAACTCATTAAAAAATAGGGATATAAAAAAGGCGCCAATGCGGCGCCTCAGTAAACTTTCACACAAACCTCAGGTTAAATTACCCCAGTTGCTTGCGAGCGTTGCGGAACATGCGCATCCAAGGGCTGTCTTCACCCCACTCCTCTGGATGCCAGGAGTTGCTGACGGTACGGAACACGCGTTCCGGATGCGGCATCATTACGGTGGCGCGGCCATTGCTGCTGGTCACTGCGGTAATACCATTCGGTGAACCGTTCGGGTTGGCAGGGTAAGCTTCGGTCACTTGACCATGGTTGTCGACAAAGCGTAACGCAACCAGGCCGTGATGTTCCAACGCCGCCAGATGCGCCGCATCGCGCACTTCTACATGGCCTTCACCATGAGAAACGGCAATCGGCATGCGCGAGCCTGTCATACCTTGCATAAACAGCGACGGGCTACTGGCCACTTCCACCAGGCTGAAGCGCGCTTCGAAACGATCCGACAGGTTGCGCACAAAGCGCGGCCAATGTTCAGCCCCCGGGATCAGTTCACGCAGGTTGGACATCATCTGGCAACCGTTACAAACGCCCAGCGCCAAGGTCTGTGGGCGATGGAAGAAATCGGCAAACTCATCGCGTACGCGCTCGTTGAACAGTATCGATTTCGCCCAGCCTTCACCAGCCCCCAACACGTCACCATAAGAGAAGCCGCCGCAGGCAACCAGCGTGTGGAACTCTTGCAAATCGCGGCGGCCAGCCAGCAGATCGCTCATGTGAAAATCAACCGCATCGAAACCGGCACGGTGGAACGCCGCCGCCATCTCAACGTGGGAGTTAACCCCTTGCTCACGCAATACCGCAACCTTAGGGCGTGCGCCCTTGGCGATATAAGGTGCCGCGATGTCGTCATCGGTTGCGAAGGTCAGCTTGACGTTCAGGCCCGGATCGCGTTCGTCCTGCTTGGCCTGATGCTCCTGATCGGCACATTCCGGATTATCACGCAGGCGCTGCATCTGCCAGGTGGTTTCAGCCCACCAGGTACGCAGGGTGCTGCGGCTTTCGCTGTACACCGGTTTGCCAGCGCTGGTGATAACGAAACGATCGCCACTCAGCGCCTGGCCAAGGTGATGCACGTTATCCGTCAGACCGTGTTGGGCAAATACTTGCTGTACGGCTGCCAGCTGCGCAGCAGGCACCTGGATCACTGCACCCAGCTCTTCGTTGAACAAGGCAGCCAAGGCGTCGGAACCCAGCGCCTGAATATCGACTTCCACGCCGCAATGCCCGGCAAACGCCATCTCGGCCAAGGTGACCAACAGGCCGCCATCGGAACGGTCGTGATAGGCCAACAGCGCACGATCCGCCACCAGTTGCTGCATCGCGTTGAAGAAACCGGCCAATTGCTCCACGTTGCGAACATCGGCTGGCTTATCGCCCAGTTGGCGATAAACCTGCGCCAACGCCGTTGCCCCCAAGGCATTGTGGCCATTACCCAGGTCGATCAGTAACAGCGCGCTATCACCCTTGTCGGTACGCAGTTGCGGCGTCACGGTGTGGCGCACATCTTCCACGCGAGCAAATGCGGTGATCACCAGCGACAGCGGTGATGTCATTTCCCGCTGTTCATTGCCTTCCTGCCAGCGGGTTTTCATCGACATCGAGTCTTTACCCACCGGAATGGTAATACCCAACGCCGGGCAAAGTTCTTCACCCACCGCCTTCACCGCTTCATACAGACCGGCATCTTCGCCAGGGTGGCCCGCTGCGGCCATCCAGTTGGCGGAAAGTTTCACCCTCTTGAGCGAACCGATTTCCACCGCGGCCAGGTTGGTCAGCGCTTCCCCTACCGCCAGGCGGCCAGAGGCGGCAAAATCCAGCAATGCGACGGGAGCACGCTCGCCGATCGACATCGCTTCCCCGTAATAGCTGTCCAGGCTGGCCGTGGTTACCGCACAGTCGGCTACCGGGATCTGCCACGGGCCGACCATCTGGTCACGCGCAACCATGCCGGTGACGGTACGGTCACCAATGGTGATCAGGAAGGTTTTCTCCGCGACGGCCGGCAAGTGCAGCACGCGCTTGACCGCATCGGCAATGGTGATGCCAGCACGCTGCAACACTTCTCCGTTTGCCTGTTGACGTTTCACGTCGCGGGTCATTTTTGGCGTTTTGCCCAGCAGCACATCCAACGGCATGTCGATCGGCTGATTGTCAAAGTGGCGATCGTTGAGCGTCAGATGGCGTTCTTCCGTCGCCTCGCCAATCACCGCGAAAGGTGCGCGCTCACGGCGGCAGATTTCCTCAAAGGTCGCCATCTGCTCAGGCGCTACCGCCATCACATAACGCTCTTGGGATTCGTTACACCACACTTCCAGCGGGCTCATGCCCGGCTCGTCGTTGAGAATGTCACGCAGTTCGAAACGACCACCGCGGCCACCGTCGCTAACCAGTTCCGGCATCGCGTTCGACAGGCCACCAGCACCCACATCGTGAATAAACAGGATCGGGTTGCTATCGCCCATCTGCCAGCAGCGGTCGATCACCTCTTGGCAGCGGCGCTCCATTTCCGGGTTATCACGCTGTACCGAAGCAAAATCCAGATCGGCATCAGATTGGCCAGAGGCCATCGACGAAGCCGCTCCACCGCCCAAACCGATATTCATCGCCGGGCCACCCAGCACCACCAGTTTGGCACCAACAGTGATCTCACCTTTTTGCACATGATCGGCGCGGATGTTGCCCAGGCCGCCTGCCAGCATGATCGGTTTGTGGTAGCCACGCAGCTCAACGCCGTTGTGGCTATTGACGCGCTCTTCATAAGTACGGAAGTAACCGACCAGCGCCGGGCGACCAAACTCGTTATTGAATGCCGCACCGCCCAATGGGCCTTCGGTCATGATATCCAGCGCGGTGACGATGCGATCCGGTTTGCCGAAATCCTGTTCCCAAGGCTGTTCGAACCCCGGAATACGCAGGTTGGAAACCGAGAACCCTACCAGGCCAGCTTTCGGCTTCGCGCCACGGCCGGTTGCGCCTTCGTCGCGGATCTCACCGCCAGAACCGGTCGCAGCGCCTGGCCAAGGCGAGATCGCCGTTGGGTGGTTATGGGTTTCCACCTTCATCAGGATGTGTGCTTCTTCCTGATGATAGTCATACAGGCCGCTTTGCGGCGCGGCAAAGAAGCGCCCCACCTGGGAGCCTTCCATCACCGCCGCGTTGTCTTTATAGGCAGAAAGCACGTAGTCCGGCGTCTGCTCAAAGGTATTTTTGATCATTTTGAACAGCGACTTCGGTTGCTGTTCGCCGTCGATGATCCAGTCGGCGTTGAAAATCTTATGGCGGCAATGTTCGGAGTTGGCCTGTGCGAACATGTACAGCTCAATATCCGTTGGGTTGCGCCCCAACTCGGTAAAGGCGGCCAGCAGGTAGTCGATCTCGTCCTGCGCCAGTGCCAACCCTAACTTGGTGTTGGCCTGTTCCAGCGCGCTGCGACCTTGCGCCAGGATATCCACCGTCTGATACGGTGCGGGCTGATGATGAGAGAACAGTGTTTCCGCCTGTTGCAGCTCGCTGAATACCGTTTCCATCATGCGATCGTGCAGCAAGGTAGCAAGCTGTTGCCACTGGGCATCGGTCAAGGTCGGCGCTGTGACATAAAATGCCAGGCCGCGCTCAAGACGAACCACCTGCGTCAGGCCACAGTTATGGGCGATATCGGTGGCTTTGGAAGACCACGGCGAAATGGTGCCCGGGCGCGGCGTCACCAACAGCAGGCGGCCTTGCGGAGCATGTTCAGCGAGAGAAGGGCCGTACTTGAGCAACCGCTGCAGCTTGGCCTGCTCTTCGGCGCTTAGTGGTGCGCTGACATCGGCAAAGTGAACGTACTCGGCATAGATATCACCGATCGGGAGTTGAGCATCCTGGCAGCGGGACAGTAGTTTGGTAATACGAAAAGCCGACAAAGCGGGCGAACCACGCAGTATTTCCATAATCAAAGTTCTCTCGTCTTCGAAGCAACTGGGTTCAGCACTTCATTGGGCGCAACAGGGGGAAAACGCGCGCCATTATAGATAATCCGCGCCGCCGACGAAACCGTTTGCGTAGCTATTATTGATAAAAGCTATTCTCGCTGCCGAATTCTCATAACCTATCAATAAAGTTGCGCGCTGGCGTAATGTTGCGCAAAATGCCCCGGCACTGGTGATTTAACCATGAAAAAATCCTGATTACGGTCAACATAAAGTGTGCATCTATTTGAGATAACTATTTGAAACGCCTAAAAATAAATTACATTCTAATCGGTGTTGTGGCCCTGCTGCTGGCGCTTGCCCTGTGGCCCAATATCGCCTGGCGTGGTGGACAGGGAGGCCAACTCGAGGCGATAAAAGCACGGGGGGAACTGCGCGTCAGCACGTTAAACTCACCGTTAACCTATTTCACTACCCCGCAGGGGCCGAGTGGCCTTGACTATGAGCTGGCCAAAAGCTTTGCCAACTACCTGGGGGTCAAGCTGGTGGTGATCCCACACCAAAACATCAATGACCTGTTTGACGATCTTGATGATGACAATGCCGATATTCTCGCCGCCGGGCTGATCTACAACCGGGATCGCCTCAGCCGCTCCAGTACCGGCCCAGCGTATTATTCCGTTTCCCAGCAATTGGTTTACCGGCTGGGAACCACGCGGCCAAAAACCTTTGCCGATATCAAAGGCAAGCTGGCGGTGGCCTCCGGTTCGGCGCACGTCAGCACGCTAAAGCAGCTCAAACAAAGCAAATACCCCGACCTCAGTTGGGAAGCGTCAAGCGATATGACCTCGAAAGAGCTGCTGGAACAGGTGGCCGATGGCAAGCTGGATTACACCATCGGCGACTCCGTGACCATAGCCCTGCTGCAGCGCATCCATCCACAGCTGGCCGTCGCTTTTGACATTACCGATGAAGAACCAGTGACCTGGTATCTGAAGCGCAGCGATGATGATAGCCTGTACGCCGCGCTGCTGGATTTTTATAGCCAAAGGGTAGAAGACGGCACGCTGGCCCGATTAGAAGAGAAGTATCTGGGGCACGTGGGCAGTTTTGACTACGTCGATACCAAAACCTTCCTGTCGGCCATCGACTCGGTATTGCCCACTTTCCGCTCGCTGTTTGAAAAGTATGCCAGCGAAATTGACTGGAAGCTGTTGGCCGCCATCGCCTACCAGGAATCACACTGGAATCCGCAGGCGACCTCCCCCACCGGTGTCCGTGGGCTGATGATGCTGACCAGAGCCACCGCCGAAGGCCTGGGCGTCACCGACAGGCTCGATCCGGAACAGAGTATCCAAGGTGGGGCGCTCTATCTGCAGCGTCTGATGGAGAAGGTGCCCGATACGGTGCCGGAAGATGAACGGATCTGGTTCGCACTGGCCGCCTATAACATGGGCTGGGGCCATATGCTGGACGCACGTAAACTCACCAAAAGCCAGCAAGGCAACCCCGACAGTTGGGTCGATGTGAAACAGCGCCTGCCGATGCTGAGCCAGAAGCGCTACTATCCATCACTCACCTATGGCTATGCCCGTGGCCGCGAAGCCTATAATTACGTGGAAAACATCAGGCGTTATCAGGTCAGCCTGGTGGGCTATCTGTTGGAAAAAGAGAAGAAGGCAGTAGAAGCGATGAAACAGGCCGAACTGGCTAAGGGCTATCCGGCCGTGGAAGCCAAACTGGCGCTCGCCCTGTAGTTATTCTCAAGATAAGTAGTTATTGCGGGTCTTTTCCGGCTCGCTGCGCCAGTTTCAGCGCTTTTTTCTGCTCGCGGCGCATGCGGAAAAAGTTGCTGAGGGTGGCGGCGCACTCTTCTGCCAGCACGCCCGAGACGATTTCTACCTGATGATTCATGCCCGGATGGCGCAGAATATCCACCAGTGAACCCACCGCTCCGGTTTTTTCATCGGCCGCACCGTATACCAAACGACGGATGCGGCTGTGCACCATAGCCCCGGCGCACATCACGCAAGGTTCCAGCGTGACATACAGCGTAGCATTCAGCAGGCGGTAATTCTGCAATACCGCCCCCCCCTGCCGCAGCGCCATGATTTCAGCATGAGCGGTGGGATCGTGGCGGCCGATCGGCCGGTTCCAACCTTCGCCAATCACCTGATTGTCCAGCACCAGCAGCGCCCCAACCGGCACCTCACCTTCTTCCTGCGCACGTTGAGCCAGGCTTAACGCCTGACGCATCCAATACTCATCACTATATTCATTCACCACATCAATCCTCGTGCGCATCGCGGCGGGCATTATACACACTAGTCCCTTTTGCCGCAGCCACTCGGCCTTGTTGATGCAAATAAGCTTGAAAAACCCTGACCCCGCCACGTTTGTCGATCGCTTAAAACACCACCAACAAATCAATAACATCATATTTAATGATGATTAAATTTTGTTCATTTCTTAAAATTTCAGATAAACGTTATAAACTGCTGGAAAATCAAGCTGTAAAATTAAGCAAATTTTTTCTAACTAAATTGTGATAGATCATATTCTCTTAAGCATTAGCGCGATAATGTTTACCTCACGCAAAAAGCCTTTATAAGGAGTAGGTTATGGCTGCCTCAACATTCTTTATCCCTTCCGTCAACATGATTGGTTCCGGCTGTCTGGAAGACGCGGCAAAAACCATGAAAGAGCATGGTCTGCATAACGCACTGATCGTGACCGACAAGGTTTTGAACGGCATTGGCGTCGTAGCTCAGGTGCAAGCCCTGTTAGCGGCACAGAACATTGAAAGCTGCGTCTATGACGGCACGCATCCCAACCCGACCACGGAAAACGTAAAACAGGGCCTGGCACTGTTGCGCGAACATCACTGTGACTGTGTCGTTTCTCTGGGTGGCGGTTCGCCGCATGACTGTGCGAAGGGGATTGCCCTGGTCGCCGCTAACGGCGGGGAAATCAAAGACTATGAAGGGGTTGATCGCTCAGCTAAGCCGCAGTTGCCGGTCGTTGCGATCAACACTACTGCGGGTACCGCTTCCGAGATGACGCGTTTTTGTATCATCACCGACGAAGCGCGCCACATCAAAATGGCGATTGTCGACAAGCACGTCACTCCGATCCTGTCGGTCAACGATCCTCACCTGATGGCTGGCATGCCGAAAGGCCTGACCGCTGCCACCGGTATGGATGCTCTGACCCACGCTATCGAAGCTTACGTCTCCAGCGCCGCCAACCCAATCACCGATGCCTGCGCGCTTAAAGCCGCCACCATGATTGCCGAGTCTTTACGTGATGCGGTCAACGACGGGCAAAACATGCAGGCGCGCGAGAACATGGCCTATGCCCAGTTCCTGGCCGGTATGGCATTTAATAACGCCTCATTGGGTTATGTGCACGCTATGGCGCACCAGCTGGGTGGCTTCTACAACCTGCCACATGGCGTGTGTAACGCCGTGCTGTTGCCGCACGTGCAAGAGTTCAATACTCAGGTTGCAGCAGGGCGTCTTAAAGACATTGCCGCCGCTATGGGCGTAAATGTTGCAGGCCTTAGCGATGAGCAAGGGGCTGCCGCTTGTATCGCCGCCATTCGCCAACTGGCGAAAGATGTGGGAATTCCTGCTGGCTTACGCGATCTACAGGTCAAAGAAGAAGACTTTGCTACGTTAGCCACTAACGCCCTGAACGATGCCTGTGGATTCACCAATCCAATCCAGGCAAGCCACGAACAGATTATGGCAATCTTTAAAGCAGCCATGTAACTGCTGCCAGGCTCCCTCGTTTTACTGGGGGAGCCTTATTTAATCCAACTGCTGTAACTCGCCTTCTTTACCCACCCGCCAGCGGTGTTCGCAAAAATAGAGCAAAGGGTTATCCTGCTTGCTGTCGCTGTAGCCACTGAACAATTTCAATGGTGCTCCCAGACGCTGCTCCAGTTGCACCACCTTTTGTACTCCCAGGCAGCGCATGGGCAACACCCAGCCCCCGTAGCGACGCACAATGCTGCTCCCCACCAGCCGTACCCGTGGCAGGAACGCAGAATCCCGATAAACCTGCTCCACCAGCCGTTCCGGCGAGCCGGTGATCAACCACACTTGAGCATCCTGGGCATCCAGGTACTGACGCAAACGCATCTGTACGACCGGAAAAGCGGTGACCTTACGGCGAAAATAGTCGACGAATTTCGCCTCCAGCGCTTTCAGCCTGGCCTCTGATCGGCCAAAAGTCATTGCCCACAATAGCAGGCTCATGGGCCAGCGAGTTGCCCACCCACCGATCAACAAACCCAATCCGATAATGGGTAACAGCGGCACCACCAACACCAGGTTCAACGGCAGATGCCGTAGCAAAAAGCGCAGGAAACTGCCAAACATGTCTTCCTGATGCAAGGTGCCATCCAGATCGAAAAATACCACGCGCTGGGCCTGTGCAACCGGTTTGTCAGTCAAACGTTACTCCTCAGGATCGTTGACCCCATTATGCAGGTGAAAATACAACCGGCTATTATCGTAATCACTAGACCGACCAGATACAACCGACATTGGTCCACGCCAAAGGCGCGTTAACCCATCAATACCACCCTATAGCCATGGTGTTGCTGCAAGCGCTTTAGCGGCCTGCTCACAAAAATGATTGCTGCCCGTTTTACCACTGGCATGGCAGAATGCTGACTGGCTCAAAGGAAAAAACCATGAGTACCCTTCTTCGCATTCGTCAGATTTACCCAACGCTGGCACAAAACGATCGCAAACTGGCGGACTTTCTGTTGGATAACGCCGAACAGGCCCGCCACCTCAGCTCACAAAAGCTGGCCCAGTTGGCCGGTGTCAGCCAATCGAGCGTGGTCAAGTTCGCCCAGAAACTGGGCTACAAGGGATTTCCGGCGCTGAAACTGGCATTGGGTGAGGTGCTGGCTCAACCGCAGGTCGCACCGGTGGTGACGGTGCATAACCACATTCTGAGCAGCGATCCACTCAAAACCGTCGGTGAGAAATTGCTGCTGGAAAAGCAGGCCGCATTACGAGCTACTCTGGATATCAACAGTGAACAGCGGCTGCTTACCGCCCTGGAGATGCTGCGTGCGGCGCGGCGGGTGATCTTGGTCGGCATCGGGGCTTCCGGACTAGTGGCCAAAGACCTGTCGTTCAAGCTGCTAAAGATTGGCGTGATGGCGGTAGCAGAAGCGGATATGTACGTTCAACTGGCGACGATAAAGGCGCTGAGCAGGGAGGATCTGCTGCTGGCGATCTCGTTTAGCGGCGAACGGCGTGAAATCAACCAGGCCGCCGAAGAAGCACGTATTGCCGGAGCCAAGGTATTGGCACTGACCAGCTTCTCGCCTAATGGGCTACAGCAGCGGGCCGATCACTGCCTTTATACCATTGCGCAAGAGCCCAATATCCGCAGCGCGGCGATATCTTCCAGCACCGCGCAGTTCGCCCTGACCGACCTGCTGTTTATGGCACTGCTCCAGCACGAGCCGGTTGGACACGTGGTATGAACTAATCAAATCAACTTCTTTCGCTTTCTGACTATAAATTGACCATTGGTCATGTTAAATTATATCCATATAGGTATAATTTGACGCATGGATAACGCGGATGAAGCCACTATATTGGGTTGGTAGCAGCAAGAAAGACCTCCAGTCTTTGCCCGAAGAGGTTCAGGATGTTTTCGGCTATGCTCTACATCTGGCGCAGGCAGGTGGTAAGCATTCCCAGACGAAACCATTAAGAGGGTTTGGTGGGGCCGGAGTACTAGAGGTAGTAGAAGACTTTCTTACTGATACTTATCGTGCAGTCTATACCGTTAAGTTTGGCGATGCCGTGTATGTTCTGCACGCATTCCAGAAAAAGTCTTCAGCCGGGATCGCCACACCGAAACCGGATATAGACAAAATCCGTGAACGACTGAAAGCCGCAGAAAATCATGCCAGAGGGGCATAGTATGAGCCAAGATATCGAAGTCAGCAGCGGCAACGTTTATGCCGATATTGGCAGCGACGGCGCTGAAGAAATGCAGGTTAAAGCCCAACTTGCCAGCACAATTGGCGACATCATCAAAAGTCGCCGCCTGACACAAGAGCAGGCCGCAAAGCTGCTGGGGATGACACAGCCCAAGCTGTCTAATCTGTTGCGTGGCCAGTTCCGGGGCATCAGCGAAGCCAAAATGCTAGAATGCCTCACCCGCTTAGGGCGTGATGTACAAATTGTGGTAGGCAAGCCACGCCGGACACCGGGCAGTCTTAAAGTGGTGTTTGCCTGACAGTAATAAGCACCCCCCGTTAAATCGGCTGACCGAACCGGTGCTTATTTTAAAAGATTAAATGAGTAACTTATTGATATGGCTTTATTGATTACCAAGAAATGCATCAATTGCGATATGTGCGAGCCGGAATGCCCGAACCAGGCGATTTCGATGGGGGATGAGATTTACCAGATCGATGCCAACCGCTGCACCGAATGCGTGGGGCATTACGAGACCCCAACCTGCCAGCAGGTGTGCCCGATCGATAACACCATCATTACCGATCCGCAGCACGTAGAGAGCCAGGAACAGCTGTGGGACAAGTTTGTCGTGCTGCACCATGCCGATAGCTTGTGAGTCAATCGCCCCTCACCCTAACCCTTATGTCTTGATCTTCTCCGCCTTAGCGGAGAAGCTCCCCGACTGATCATCGGGAGATAGCCGGTGAGCTCCCCCTAACCCTAGTGCCTATGAGCCCGTGGGAGAGATTGTGCCCCGGCTGTCTATTTCCCTGTCGCCTTCTAGACCGAACGGTATCCTGTGCCTATGAGCACCCACATATAAGGATGGTCCGGCGATAAATTTCAGACATGGTTATGGAGTGCCATAATGCGTAGAACCCCTGTCGGCGTTGATATCGCCAAACACAAATTTGATGTCGCCGTACTGCTGGACAATCAGAAGTATAAAGCCAAAAAGTTTGCCAATACCCCTTCTGGATGCCGCGAGTTCGCAGCCTGGTTGAGCCGCTTTGGCGACTGTCATGTCTGCATGGAAGCCACCGGGAGCTACAGTACGGAACTGGCCACTTATCTGGCAGACAACAACTACCACGTCAGTCTGATGAACCCGGCGTGTATCCATTCCTTCGGCAATACAGAACTGGCCCGGAACAAAACGGACAAAAGCGATGCAGCGATGATAGCCCGCTACTGCGCACTGCATCAGCCTGACCCGTGGTTCCCAGCCCCGTTGAGCGAACGCCAGTTGACCGCGTTGGTCAGGCATCTTAAGAACCTGGAAGAGATGCGTCAGATGGAAGAAAATCGCCTGGAGGTGGCCGAAGCAGTCATCGTCCCTTCACTCAATGAGCACATCGCCACGTTGGATGAACTGATACGAGAAACGAAGAAGAAAATCAGTCAGCACATCGATGATAACCCTGACCTGAAACGGGACAGCGAGTTGCTAAAAAGTATCCCTGGAGTGGGAGAGATGCTGAGCTCCAGCCTGCTGGCCTTCGCAGGAAACCTGCGTCGGTTCACCAGCAGCAAGGCCCTGGTAGCGTACGCAGGACTGAATCCACAGCGATGTGAGTCGGGGATGTTTAAAGGGAAAAGCCGGTTATCGAAAGTGGGACACGGTGAGCTGCGAAGTGCGTTATACATGCCAGCGGTAGTGGCAGGCCAATACAATGTTGTGGTTAAAGACTTAACAGAAAGACTGAAGTTGCGTGGGAAGTCGGGCAAAGAGAGAGTGTGTGCGGCGATGCGAAAACTGCTGCAACTGGCCTATGGTGTGGTGAAATCAGGAAAGACATTTAATGCGGAAATACCGCTTGCCGGATAGCCGACAAGACGGTATCTCTCCCAAAGGGCTGAGGAATCCCCACTAATTTTTTCTTAGTGGTTTCAGAGAATTAGAACGAGTGTTTTACGAGCAATTTGTTCCATTTTGTTCGTAAATTGGCAGTGAGAGAATTGTGAACGACTTCTTTCCTCCTGCTTTAGGCTGTTTTTCATCCCGTTTTTGGGTGAAAAGCAGCCTATTTCCCGTCTCAATTTTTCTGGGGATTCCTCAGCCCAAAGGGAGAGGGGACCGATCGAGCTATTTATCGTTACTGAGCTCACCTTTGCTCTTCCAACGAATGTGCCACAGACTTACTTCTGTAACAGACGGCGACACCTAACTAGCTCCTTCTCCCTGTGGGAGAAGGTTGGGATGAGGGGACTGAGCGTTCAACAGATTAACTCCGGCACCTGGCAACCACTCTGGGCAATTACCCCTCGATGATCACCGTAGCACAGGCATAGCGGCGTTCATCCGCCAGAGAAACGTGGATCGACTTCACCCCCATCTCCTGCGCCAGCTCGGCAGCACGTTCATGCAGCCGGATATTGGGTTTCCCCAGGCCATCATTGAACACTTCGAACTGATTGAACGCCAGGCCATTGCGGATGCCAGTGCCGAACGCCTTGGCGGCGGCCTCTTTGACCGCAAAGCGTTTCGCCAGGAAGCGTACCGGCTGCTGATGCTGCTGATACACCTCCCATTCGGCCGGGCTTAGCACCCGACGAGCAAGGCGATCGCCGCTGCGCTCCACCACCGCTTCGATACGCGCCATCTCCACGATGTCGGTTCCCAAGCCCAGTACCGCCATTAGCGACGCGCTTCCCGCATCAGCAGTTTCATGTCCGCCACCGCGGCAGGTAAACCGCTCATCACCGCCTGACCAATGATGGCATGGCCGATATTCAGCTCATACATCTCTGGCAGCGCGGCGATCGGCTGCACGTTATGATAGGTCAAACCGTGGCCCGCATTCACCTTCAGGCCTTTGCTGGCCGCATAGGTGGCCGCTTTGGCAATGCGCTTGAGCTCGGCTTGAATGGCCAGATCGCCCTGCGCTTCGGCATAGGCACCGGTATGGATCTCGATATAAGGTGCGCCTACGGCCACCGCCGCGTCGATCTGACGGTGATCGGCATCGATAAACAACGAAACCAAAATGCCAGCCTGTGCCAGGCGTTCAACCGCCACGGCAATTTTGTCCTGCTGCCCGGCCACGTCCAGCCCGCCTTCGGTAGTTACTTCCTGACGTTTTTCCGGCACCAGACAACAAAACTGAGGTTTCAGCTCAATGGCGATATCGAGCATTTCATCGGTGACGGCCATTTCCAGATTCATACGGGTCTGGATGGTTTGGCGCAGGATACGCACGTCGCGGTCGGTGATATGACGGCGATCTTCACGCAGGTGAACGGTGATGCCATCGGCCCCCGCCTGCTCGGCAATAAATGCCGCCTGCACCGGATCCGGGTAGTTGGTGCCGCGCGCGTTACGTAACGTGGCAATATGATCGATATTGACGCCCAGCAATAAATCAGCCATGACAACCCTCTACTAAGTCATTTTCAGTAGCAGCAGTTTACACGGGCGAGCAAAACGGCAAAAGCAGAAACCGCTTAGGCTTCGTCGACGGGGGTATCAGGTTGTTTGCGCACGAACTGGCGAAACAGTTCACGGCTCTTCAGCGGCTTACCGCCGAGATAGGGTTTCAGCGCCATGCGGGTAAAGCGCTTGGCTGCACGCAGGGTTTCTGCATCGGGGAACTGGCGTTCATCCAGAGCGCGGAGTTCACGGCCGGTAAAACTGTAATGATCCACCACCAGGCTGGCGATAAAGCCTTTTTCTTCGCGATAGCGATAGGTCATGCCGTCATCCACCGGCTCGCCGCTGCCAGCACAATGGAGGAAATCCAGCCCGTAACCCAGGTGCCCCAACAGCGCCAACTCGAACTGCCGCAGGGCATGCTCCGGGGAGCTGTCTTCCGCCGCCAGGGCCTGCAAGCATTGCAGATAATCGAAGAACAACACCGAATAGTTGCCTTCCTGCTCCAGCACCCGTGACAACAGTTCATTCACGTAAAGGCCGCTGTAAAGCATCATGCCGCTGAGGGGTAAACCAAGGGAGACCGCTTCGGCACCGCGCAGCGTTTTGACTTCGCCACGACCGCCCCAGCGTACTAACAGAGGAGTAAAGGGTTGCAAGCAACCCTTTAGATTGGAACGGCGACTGCGTGCGCCTTTTGCCAGCAAGCGCACCCGCCCATGACCTTCCGTGAACAGGTCCAGCATCAGGCTGGTTTCACTAAAGGGTCGCCCATGCAGGACGAAAGCGCGCTCCCAACCATCCATAGGAGGTATTACTTCAGGTCGTCGGTATAACCCAGGCTACGCAGCGCACGTTCGTCGTCCGCCCAGCCCGATTTCACTTTTACCCACAGTTCCAGATGCACTTTGGCTTCAAACATCTGTTCCATGTCCTGACGGGCTTCAATCCCGATAGTCTTGATCTTCGAACCTTTGTTGCCAATAACCATCTTCTTCTGGCCTTCACGCTCAACCAGGATCAGACCGTGCACGTCGTAACCACCGCGCGCATTCGGTACAAACTGTTCGATCTCGACCGTCACTGAGTAAGGCAGCTCCTCACCCAGGAAACGCATCAGCTTTTCACGGATGATTTCCGACGCCATAAAGCGCTGGGAACGGTCAGTGATGTAATCGTCCGGGAAGTGGTGTTCCGCTTCCGGCAACACTTTGCGTGCGATAGCCGCGATAGTGTCCACGTTCATGCCTTTTTCGGCAGAGATCGGCACCACATCGAGGAAGTTCATCTGCTGGCTGAGGAACGCAATATGCGGCAACAGCTTGGATTTGTCGGTAACGTTGTCGACCTTGTTGATCGCCAGCAGCACCGGGCTTTTCAGGCCGCGCAGCTTGTTAACCACCATTTCATCATCGGCAGTCCAGTTCGTGCCTTCTACGACGAAGATCACCAGCTCGACGTCGCCGATTGAGCTGCTGGCCGCGCGGTTCATCAAACGGTTGATGGCGCGCTTTTCTTCGATATGCAGACCCGGGGTGTCGACGTAAATGGCCTGATAAGCGCCATCGGTATCGATACCCATAATGCGGTGACGGGTCGTCTGTGGTTTACGCGAGGTGATGGAGACTTTTTGCCCCAGCAGTTGGTTCAGCAACGTGGATTTGCCCACGTTGGGACGACCTACGATCGCAATAAAACCGCAGTATTGTTTTTCTTCGCTCATTCAAGCTCCAGCTTTTTCAGCGCTTGTTCCGCTGCCGCCTGCTCGGCTTTACGGCGGCTTGAGCCGGTGCCCACGACGGGCTCGCTCAAACCACTCACCTGACAGTGGATAGTAAACTCCTGATCGTGCGCCTCACCGCGAACCTGCACCACCAGATATGTTGGCAACGGCAGATGACGACCTTGTAAAAACTCCTGCAAGCGGGTTTTCGGGTCTTTCTGCTTATCACCGGGGCTGATTTCGTCCAACCGGCTACGATACCAGTCCAAAATCAGTCGCTCAACGTTTTGAATATCGCTATCCAGGAACACACCGCCAATCAGTGCCTCCACCGTATCCGCCAGGATCGACTCGCGGCGGAATCCACCACTTTTCAGCTCGCCCGGCCCAAGGCGCAAACACTCGCCCAGATCGAATTCGCGTGCCATCTCCGCCAACGTATTGCCCCGCACCAGCGTGGCACGCATGCGGCTCATGTCTCCTTCGTCTACGCGAGGAAAACGCTGGTAGAGCGCATTGGCGATGACAAAACTAAGGATAGAATCACCCAGAAACTCAAGACGTTCATTGTGTTTACTGCTGGCGCTACGGTGAGTTAACGCTTGCAGTAAGAGCTCCTGCTGTTGAAAAGTGTAGCCCAGCTTCCGCTGTAGCCTGTTTATTACGATGGGGTTCATGAGTTACCAATAGATCAAGAATGCGTCAAAAACTTGCAGCATACGGAACAGGCCTGCTTTGCCAAAAGCCAATCCAAAGCTGTTTCGTTTGCAGTGGCGCCCAAAAGGGGCCAACTTTTATCGCTCGAGGGGCTATTCTACAACGAGTGGAAATATATTGCTGCGATTATATAGACCCATTGCCTGTCAAACTGCAGCCTAATTGGCTGCAGTTTGCAAAACGCTATTAGTGAATACCACCGATACGGCTCAATCTGACGCCCGTTGGCCATTCACCTTCCTGCTTTTCAAAACTCATCCAGATCGCGGTGGCTTTACCTACCAGATTCTTCTCAGGTACGAATCCCCAATAACGGCTGTCTGCACTATTATCGCGGTTATCGCCCATCATGAAGTAATGGCCGGCTGGCACTACCCACTCGCCCAACTGCTGGCCTGCTTGCTGATAGTAAGCACCGACCTGATCCTGTGCACCGGGCACGGTCAGAATGCGGTGAGTCACGTTGCCCAGAGTTTCCTTGCGTTCGCCAAGGCGAATACCGCCCTGTGGCACGTTATCCGTCAGTGGGATCTGGAAGAAACCATTGCTGGTTTCGCCCATGCCGCTGCGGGTAAACATCTGCACAAAATCGCTCGGTTGCATATCGCTGTAGGTGACCGCCAATGCGGTATCACACGCCTGGCCACTATTACAGGACTCTTGCACCGTCACGCGCTTATTCACCGGATCATAGGTCACGCGATCGCCAGGTACGCCAATCACGCGTTTGATATAATCCAGTTTGGTGTCGCGTGGATATTTAAATACCGCAATATCGCCGCGCTTGGGATGACCGGTTTCAATTAGCGTGGTCTGGGTGATCGGATCCTTTACGCCGTAGGCAAATTTTTCCACCAGAATGAAATCACCAATCAACAGCGTCGGCATCATTGAGCCTGAAGGGATCTGGAACGGTTCGTAAATAAACGAACGCACCACAAATACCAACAGCAATACCGGGAACACCGAAGCCCCGGTTTCAACCCAACCCGGCTGCCTGGCCACTTTCGCCAAGGCCGCTTCGTCGATCGTTCCAGCCGCCTGTGCATTGACCGCCGCGATTTTCGCCCGGCGTGCCGGCGCCCATTTAAAGCGCTCAAAGCACCAGATGATCCCGGTCACCAAAGTGGCTAACGCCAGGATCAAGGCAAACATATTCGCCATGCAAACTCCCTAGTTACGCGAGCTTTCGCTCTTACTTACCGTCTTTACCCACGTGCAGAATGGCCAGGAACGCTTCCTGCGGCAACTCAACGTTACCCACCTGCTTCATGCGTTTTTTACCGTCTTTCTGCTTCTGCAGCAGCTTCTTCTTACGGCTGACGTCGCCGCCGTAGCACTTGGCCAACACGTTTTTACGCAGCTGTTTCACCGTAGAACGAGCGATGATATGCGTGCCGATCGCCGCCTGGATCGCAATATCAAATTGCTGGCGTGGGATCAGCTCTTTCATTTTCTCAACCAGTTCACGGCCACGATACTGCGCGTTATCACGGTGAGTGATCAGCGCCAGCGCATCTACCCGTTCGTTGTTGATCAACACGTCAACGCGCACCATGTCGGAGGCCTGGAAACGTTTGAAGTTATAGTCCAGTGACGCGTAACCGCGCGAGGTGGATTTCAAACGGTCGAAGAAGTCTAGCACCACTTCGGCCATTGGGATTTCGTAGGTCAGCGCCACCTGGTTACCGTGGTAAACCATGTTGGTCTGTACGCCACGCTTCTCAATACACAGCGTGATCACGTTGCCCAGATATTCCTGCGGCATCAGCATGTGACACTCTGCAATCGGCTCACGCAGTTCAGCGATGTTATTCAACGGCGGCAGCTTGGAAGGGCTGTCGACGTAGATGGTTTCATTGCCAGTGGTTTCGACTTCATACACTACCGTAGGTGCCGTAGTGATCAGTTCCAGATCGTATTCACGCTCCAGACGCTCCTGAATGATCTCCATGTGCAACAGACCCAGGAAGCCACAGCGGAAGCCAAAGCCCAACGCGGTAGAGCTCTCTGGTTCATAGAACAGGGAGGCGTCGTTCAGGCTCAGCTTGCCCAGCGCATCACGGAAGGCTTCATAATCGTCGGAACTGATCGGGAACAGGCCGGCATACACCTGTGGCTTCACTTTTTTAAAGCCTGGCAGCATTTTGTCTGCTGGCTGGCGAGCCAACGTCAAGGTATCGCCCACTGGCGCGCCGAGGATATCTTTAATGGCGCAGACCAACCAGCCCACTTCGCCACAGTTCAGCACGTCGCGATCGACACGTTTCGGGGTGAAAATCCCCAGACGGTCGGCGTTATAAGTTTGGCCAGTACTCATGACCTTAACTTTATCGCCCTTGCGCAGGGTGCCGTTTTTCACCCGGATCAGGGAGACAACGCCAAGGTAGTTATCAAACCAGGAGTCGATGATCAGCGCCTGCAGCGGAGCATCCGCATCACCTTCTGGTGGCGGGATATCACGCACCAGACGCTCCAGCACTTCAGGCACGCCAACGCCGGTTTTTGCCGAGCAGCGCACCGCGTCAGTCGCATCAATGCCCACGATATCTTCGATTTCCTGTGCTGCGCGATCCGGATCGGCGGCTGGCAGGTCAATCTTGTTCAACACCGGCACCACTTCCAGATCCATGTCCAGTGCGGTATAGCAGTTGGCCAAGGTCTGGGCTTCTACGCCCTGCCCGGCATCCACCACCAGCAATGCGCCTTCACAGGCGGCCAGTGAGCGTGAAACCTCATAGGAGAAGTCAACGTGCCCAGGGGTGTCGATAAAGTTGAGGTGGTAAACCTGCCCATCAGTGGCTTTATAGTCGAGCGTTACGCTCTGCGCTTTGATGGTAATACCACGTTCACGTTCCAGATCCATAGAATCCAGCACCTGTGCGGCCATTTCACGTTCGGTCAGGCCGCCGCAGATTTGGATAATACGGTCAGACAGCGTCGACTTACCGTGGTCAATATGGGCAATGATAGAAAAATTTCTTATGTGTTTCATTTAATTAGTTTTTCTGCCTTGGTATTTCTGAATTACTCGCCTATGGAACCCGCATGGACATAAAGCGACGGTGAATGGGTCGGCTATTTTTCGCCTGAATCGCAGCATTCTACATGCCACAACACTGAAAACCTAGCAATCGGTGTTGGGAAGCTATTCGATTATACGTAGTTTAGTGTTACAACGCGCCGCAGTTGATGAAAGCAGATATTAACGCGGCGAAGGCCTGATAAAAATTGTGGGTTAATTGCGCCAATCCTCTTGGCCAGACACTATTTACCCGGTGGTAATACATATTACGCGATTACGCAATAAACCCAATCTTAATTATTTAATAAATAATATTTTTATCAATAACTTACAGTTAAACCACAACGCAACCGCTTTAGGATAAACCTGATATACGCTCCTTTGCCCCTCGGTTACAAGTGGCAAGAACTTTGGATAAAAACAGACTTCAGGGCACTACGACATCGGCAAGCCCACCAGAGTTCACCAGCATCTCCTCTGAACATTGATTGGAAGGTTTATCATGATCGATAAAGGGCAAATGCTGAGCCGGCACGATTTTTCCAAGGTCAACTGGGGCATTTTGGCAGCGGTAACGCTGCTGTTCACTCTCGGTGCGGCGCTGTTGTTAATGCCGTTATTGAGCAACATGGAAGATCCTCACGTTCTGGCCTTACTGCAAGCCGGCACGGCAACCATTCTGTTAGGCACTACGTTGTTGGCATTGCGCCATTATATGCGACCAATGCTGACCTATCGCCTGTATGAGCACGGCGTACGCGTGCTGGATCACCACAGTCATAAAGAACGGTTTATTGCGTTTGAAAAGATTGCCGATATCTACCATTCTCGCGGTAGCAGGCTGCTTGGCGGGCTAAACGACAGTATGGCGTTTCGTACCTCGGAGGCGGCGTTCTGGTACAGCATCAAGAGCAATATCTCTCACTCCCGGCAGTTGATTGAAACCCTGATCCAGCAACAGATCCAGCAGCGTGGGCCACTGGCATTAAATTCGCTTTATCAGGGGGAAATATTGACCTTCGGCTATCTCATTAGCGGTAGGGGCTGGCTTGGTTCGTGGCAAGAGAAGCCGACTCAAACATTACGGCTTAGCGCTACGACGGTGAGTTCCGCCCAGGCTCAGGTTCAGATCGAAAAGATCCACCGGCTGGAAAACAATAAGCAGCGTGGCACCCTTCGTTTGCTGGATCTACAAGGCAATGAGCTGTTTTCGCTGGGTTATGACTCGCTGTTCAGCGCCGATCTGTTTATTGCGCTGATGGAGCATATGATCAACAACCGCATCCCCGCCTATAACAACCCGGCGATGACGCGGCCGCCGTATTAGATCGGGGATTCGGTTTCGGTATGCAACCGCAAGGCACCGGGTGGCAAACCGATTTGCAGCACCACGGGTTGATAATTGGCCTGTTCGCCGAGGCGTTTTGCCAAGGCGCGTGCGATCAGGAAAGCGAGGCCGCCCCCTAAAATCCCACCGAGTGCCGCCGCGGCGTCACTGCCCAACCACCATTGCAGCAGGCCACCACCTAGCATCATGCCTAATAACGGGGTCAGATAGACCAGCATCGCCGAGCGCAACAGGCTGCCTTCGGCGATACCGACTTCTACACGCTGCCCGGGTTCCAGAGGCTGGGCAATTGCCACCTGCAGGTGATGTTCACTTTCAGGCACCAGTTCGTCGAATGCGCGAGCACCACAGCCAGAGCGCGCGGTGCAGGTGCCGCAGCCAGCTTTAGGCTCACAACGCAGCTGTGCCACGCCCTGTTGCCACGAGATGACCGTGGCCCACTCTTTCATCATTTCGGCGCTACCTTGAAAGTAATGCTGTCGGCAATGCGTTTCGCCGTTGAAGGCGGTAATTCCCCAACCACGGTAATTTCATTGCCATTACGAATTTCGGTTTGGATGGTGCGGCGGCCCTGACGATAAAACTGTTGGCTGGTATTGCTACCTGAAGGGCTGATGTTAACCGAGAAGCTGAACAAGCCATCGCTATAAAGCCGCGATTCAACCGGCACCGCCACATTCGGTAACTTGCGGCGATTACGCGCCACCTCGTTAACGCCAGCGGGCAACCAACCAGCATTCCAGGCCAGCTTAACGTCTTCAGCCGCGGGTAAGGTCAATAGCGGTGGCAGATTGGCCTTGAGCAAAGGTTGCATGACGTTTTTCACCTGATCGCCCACCACAACCGAGATGACCCGATACTGTTCCAGCGTTTCGCCATCACGATCGAGCAGATCGACCCGCAGCGGCAGCTTGGTCTCCATATCCATCCAGACCACATAGCTGTAACGGGAACCGTCACGAGCCACGACGCGGTAAACGTCACAAGGCCGATCGGAAATGCGGGTGCGACCAACGGAGATAAAGTCGTAGTATTTCGCCAGATAATCGAAATCGGCAAATACGATGGCGGGCAAAGCGTCGACGATGTGATCGCCAGACAGCGTGAACGGTTCCAGACCAGGCTCAAAGTAGCTGATCCCACCGCCACGTTGCAGCACTTCCCGACGAGGGCCGTCCATATGCAGCAACTGCCCAAGGGGCTGTTTATCGATCACCGCGTGGCGATAGCGTAACGACTCTATCCCCTGCTTGCTGATGCTGATATAGGCGAGTTCATAATTGAGTGAACGGCTGGCACTGCTCATTTGTTGCAATAACGCCCCGGACGCAGGTTCCTGCGCCGAGGCGATATTTGAATTGAGCAGGCCGCCCGTTAAAAGACAAACGGAGAACCAGATTTGCTTCATTACTGCTGTTGCATTCCTAAAGACTGAGTTCCAGGAACCTGAACGGCGGCCTGCTGTGGCCTGCTTTGTTCAAGTTGCAGCTGATCGGAGTGCAAACGGCGTTGCAGCTCATAATCCTGCAGCATGGCATTGATACGCTTACGCTGTTCCTGCACCTGCTGCTGTTGACCGCTGCCGGTTGAGAAACTGTCTGCCGGGACGCCCAGGCTGACCGGGGAAGCTTGCCCCATGATGGGTAACGTATTGAACGCTGGTGCTTCAGCCGCGCCTGATTGGGCCGTTGGCTGATTGTACTGTTGCACACCCACGATCACTGCCAGAGAGACACAAGCAGCAACGCCGACTTGAGTTAGCTGACTAGCCCAAGGACGAACCTTGTGCCAGAACGGCAATTTACCCCAGGTGTGAGGTTGCGGTTGAGATTCGGGGATTGCCGAAGGAACCAGACGAGCGGGCTCTTTTTCCAATGCGGCAGCAACACGGTCTGCGATATCGAAATGCATGACTTGCCCGACATCACCCCGTAACGTGTCACGGATTAGGTGATAGCTCTGCCAGCTTTGTTGAAGCGCCCGATCTTTACTCAATGAACTCAGCAGCTCATTGTCGAGCATTTCACCATCCATCAGAGCGGAAAGCTTTTCTTTCTGCATGCCTAAGTACCCTTCCAGTGTCCGCTATCGCTAACGTTGGATCAGCGGTTGAACTTTATTATCGATAGCCTCCCGAGCACGGAAAATACGTGACCGTACGGTTCCGACCGGGCAATCCATGATGGCGGCTATCTCTTCGTAGCTTAGACCATCCAACTCCCGCAGGGTAATCGCCATGCGAAGATCCTCTGGGAGTGACTCAATGGTACGGAAAACTATCTGTCTCAGTTCTTCTGACAACATTAAGTTCTCAGGGTTCGAAATTTCTTTCAGTGCACCCGCACTTTCGTAATTTTCGGCATCATTGGCATCCACATCACTTGATGGTGGGCGCCGGCCCTGAGCAACCAGATAATTTTTTGCTGTATTGACAGCAATTCGATACAACCAGGTGTAAAAGGCGCTATCGCCACGGAACGACTCCAGTGCGCGATAAGCTTTAATAAACGACTCCTGCACCACATCCGGCACGTCGCCCTGTGGTACGTAGCGCGAAACGAGACTCGCCACTTTATGCTGGTAACGAATTACCAGTAAGTTAAACGATTTCTGATCGCCCTTCTGGACCCGCTCAACCAGAACCTGATCCGTTAACTGCTCGCTCATCCGAGGTAAATTCTCCCCAAATCTATCTCCACGCGTGAAATTGTACCGCCAGCCATACATTATTTTCCTGAGCAAGCACTCGCTTGGAGTTCATACGGAACGCTAAGTTCCATACCGCCATTGTTTTTTTGTTGATGTCACCTTGTCCGTGGCTTTTGCCCGGACAAGTAGGCTAACATGAATTTCACTCTTCTTCTGCACACATCATACGTTATGCAACCATCATCTGAACATGTTAGCGATGTATTGATCGTCGGTAGCGGTGCTGCTGGCCTCTCCCTGGCGTTGCGCTTGGCGCAACATTGCAAGGTTACTGTACTCAGCAAAGGTCCGCTCAATGAAGGCGCCACCTTTTATGCCCAAGGCGGGATCGCCGCGGTGTTTGATGAAACGGACAGCATCGCCTCACACGTTGATGACACGCTGATCGCCGGAGCCGGCCTGTGTGACAAAGACGCCGTCGAGTTTATTGCCGGCAATGCACGCCACTGCGTACAGTGGCTGATCGATCAGGGCGTGCTGTTCGACACCGAAACCAATTCCCAAGGTGAAGAACGCTATCACCTGACGCGGGAAGGCGGACACAGCCATCGGCGCATCCTGCACGCCGCCGACGCCACCGGCAAAGAAGTAGAGACTACCCTGGTAGCGAAAGCAAGTGCTCACCCCAATATTTGCGTGATGGAACGCCGCAATGCGGTCGACCTGATTACCTCCAACAAGATCGGCTTGCCGGGCACCAAGCGCGTAGTGGGCGCTTACGTCTGGAACCGTGAGCGGGAGCAGGTGGAAACCTACCGTGCCAAAACGGTGGTGTTAGCCACCGGCGGAGCGGCCAAGGTTTATCAATATACCACCAACCCGGATATCTCTTCGGGCGACGGCATCGCCATGGCCTGGCGCGCTGGCTGCCGGGTGGCCAACCTGGAGTTCAACCAGTTCCACCCAACCTGCCTGTTCCACCCGCAGGCACGTAACTTCCTGCTGACCGAAGCGCTGCGCGGCGAAGGTGCCCACCTGAAACGCCCAGACGGCAGCCGCTTTATGCCAGACTTTGATCCCCGTGGTGAACTGGCGCCGCGCGATATCGTCGCCCGCGCGATTGACCATGAGATGAAGCGCTTGGGTGCCGACTGCATGTATCTGGATATCAGCCACAAACCGGCGGAATTCGTCACTCAACACTTCCCGATGATCCACGAAAAGCTGATGACGCTGGGCTTTGACCTGACCCAGCAGCCAATCCCGATCGTCCCTGCGGCGCATTACACCTGCGGCGGCGTGATGGTCGATCAGCATGGCCGCACCGATCTGGACGGCCTGTATGCGATTGGCGAAGTAAGCTACACCGGCCTGCACGGGGCCAATCGCATGGCGTCCAACTCGCTGCTGGAATGCCTGGTTTATGGCTGGTCCGCCGCCGAAGATATTCTGACGCGCCTGCCTGCCATCAAGCTGGCCAAACAGTTGCCGCAGTGGGATGAAAGCCGGGTGGATGATTCGGATGAACGCGTGGTGATCCAGCATAACTGGCACGAACTGCGGCTGTTTATGTGGGACTACGTCGGGATCGTGCGCACCACCAAACGTCTGGAGCGGGCGCTACGCCGCATCAATACGTTGCAGCAGGAGATCGACGAGTATTACGCCAACTTCCGCATCTCCAACAATCTGCTGGAGCTACGTAATCTGGTGCAGGTGGCGGAACTGATTGTGCGCAGTGCGATGGAGCGCAAGGAAAGCCGTGGGCTGCATTACACGCTGGATTACCCGGATATGTTGCCGGAGCCAAAACCCACTATTCTGCAACCCTGAGGTTTCAGTAATTCAGATAGAAATCGGTAATCAACTGGCGGAAGTCGGTGGTGTAGCTGCCATCCGCCAGTTTTATTGCCAACTCCGCCTCTTCTTTCGCCACCGGTTTACGCGCTAATGCCAGCATCAAGCGGTGCTTTGGCGTATCGGCCCGGTCACTGATGTTCAGCCGCCGTGCGGTGTGCCAGCCACGTTGGTGGGCATTCACTTCAAAAGCTTCGCCAATCTCGTAAGGCAGCACTACGCAGAACTGCCCCTCCGCCGTTATCAATCGTTCGGCGCTATCCAGCAAGGCGTCGTGAGTCAGGGTTCCGGTATAACGGGCGTTGGTGCGGGCCAGATCGCGACAGGCGACGGAAGGTTCAAAATACGGTGGATTGCTGACGATCAGATCGTAACAATGGGCATGCTGCTGGGCAAAATGATGAATATCCTGGCTGTGCACCTGGATCTTCTGCGGCCAAGGTGACTCCAACACGTTATCACGTGCCTGCAAGGCGGCGGCGTTATCCAGCTCAACCGCATCGATGGTGACCTCGCTAGCCGTGCGCTGCGCCAACATCAGGGCGATCAGCCCACTGCCGCAGCCAATATCCAGCACCCGCTGCACGTTATCCACGGCAGTCCAGGCGCCGAGCATAACCGCATCGGTACCCACCTTCATCGCACAACGATCGTGGGCGACAAAGAACTGTTTAAAGGTAAAACCGCCGCGGCGCGGGGTCGATTTTGTTTTAATTTGATTACTCACAATGGCCACCAGCAGACAAAACTGGCGTAGCATAAGGCAAACTGATCTAGGGTAAAAGTTAAAAAGGGTGAACCCTGCGGCCATCCCGTCTATAATCGGCGCCCCAAGTAGAGGTAGATAATGACAGCAACCAATTTTTCCGAACTCGAACTCGATGAGCGCCTGATCCTCGCTTTGCGTGATAAAGGCTACGATCGCCCCACCGCTATCCAGGCCGAGGCGATCCCGCCAGCCATGGACGGGCGCGACGTATTAGGTTCGGCACCGACCGGCACGGGCAAAACCGCCGCATTCTTGCTGCCGGTTCTGCAGCATCTGCTGGATTTCCCACGCAAGAAGTCTGGCCCACCGCGCGTACTGATCCTCACCCCGACGCGTGAGCTGGCAATGCAGGTGGCCGATCAGGCTCGTGAATTGGCTGCGCATACCTCGCTGGATATCGCCACCATCACCGGCGGCGTGGCGTATATGAACCACGCCGAAGTCTTTAGTGAAAACCAGGACGTGGTGGTTGCTACCACCGGCCGCCTGCTGCAATACATCAAAGAAGAAAACTTTGACTGCCGCGCGGTAGAAACGCTGATCCTGGATGAAGCCGACCGCATGCTCGATATGGGCTTTGCGCAAGACATCGAAACCATCTCGGCCGAAACCCGCTGGCGTACCCAGACGTTGCTGTTCTCCGCAACGCTGGAAGGCGAAGCCATCCGCGAGTTTGCCGAGCGCATCCTGAAGGAACCGGTTGAGGTTGAAGCCGATCCGTCCCGCCGCGAACGTAAAAAAATCCTGCAATGGTATTACCGCGCCGATGACGTGAAGCATAAAACCGCCCTGCTGGTGCATCTGTTGCAACAGCCGGACGTGCAGAAGTCAGTGATCTTTGTGCGTAAGCGTGAGCGCGTGCATGAGCTGGCCGCCTGGCTACGTGAAGCGGGCATCAATACCTGCTATCTCGAAGGGGAAATGGTGCAGGCCAAGCGTAACGAAGCGGTAAAACGCATGATGGATGGCCGCGTCAACGTGCTGGTCGCCACCGACGTTGCGGCGCGCGGGCTGGATATCCTCGATATCACCCACGTGTTCAACTTCGATATGCCGCGCACCGCCGATACCTATCTGCACCGCATTGGCCGTACTGGCCGTGCCGGGCGTAAAGGCACCGCCATTTCGCTGGTAGAGGCGCACGATCATCTGCTGCTGGGCAAAGTGGGGCGTTACCTCAATGAGCCACTGAAAGCCCGTGTGATCGACGAACTGCGTCCGTCCACCAAGGTACCTAGCGAGAAGAGCAACGGTAAACCTTCGAAGAAGGTGCTGGCCAAGCGCATCGAAGACAAGCTGAAGAACAAAGAGAAGGCCAAGGTGAAGGTACGCCATCGCGACGCGAAAAACGTCGGTAAGCGCCGCCAGCCAAAAGCCAAACCAGACGCACAATAATCTCTCTACCATCAAAAAACCGCCATCACTTTGAAGGCGGTTTTTTTATTTTCAAGGCTGAGTATAGTGCCCGGCCAATTGCTGACTTTTGAGCCAGCTCTCCAATTGACGGTACTGCTCACGCAACTCGCTATTCTGCAAATGCACTGGCGTCTGGGCAAAGTAATACTGGAACGTTCTCCCTTGCTGATTTTGTGCCTTGGCATCAGCCCCCGTTTGTAACAGGAGCAGCGCCAACTGTGGTGCGTTGATTTTTGCGGCCAGGTGCAAGGGCGTATCCCCCACTCTGTCACTCAATGAACTATCAGCCCCGGCATTCAACAGCATACGCACCTGCTCCTCCCGCCCCGCCAGCACGGCAGCGGCTAATGGCGTAGCACCAGTGACCAGATTACGCATATTAACCTGGGGAGCCTGTTGCAATAACAAGCGTAAATATTGCGCATCCTTAACCATCGCCGCCGTATGCAATGCCCCGTTGCCCTCCATACCAGGTTGCCCAATATCTGCCCCCGCCTGTATCAATGCCTGTACACTGCCTGGCCTCTGCTGCAGAATCGCCCATTGCAACAGTGTGATCTGCAAATCTCCCCGCACATGTTGCCGTACAGCTGTTGCTTGCTGGCTAATTTGCCAAACATCATCCTCAGCCACCGCCTGTGATAAAGACAGGATATCGGTACCCGCAAATGGCGAATTTTGCTGTTCCATATAGTGCTCCTTGGCTACCATCAATAACCCAGCGATCCCAAACAGGGGCAAAACGAGAGCCGCTATCCTGCAGCCTCTGCACCACCTTTTAGGCATTCGCCTTGATCTCCCATGGCTTCTGTTCCGCCATTGAACTGATTACTTTATCGATGCCATGTGCCGTCATGCTGCGATCGAAATATTTGCTCGGCCGCCAAGCATCAGTGCCGCTCAGAGTCTCATTGTTGGCAATGGTTATTTTATGCCCGATAGCATCGGGAAGCAGAGAGGTCGACTCCTGCGTCCCCGTCAACATATCGTATTGTTCACTGTAACGACGGATCCCGCCAGATTCTGCATCTTGTTTTGCCGCAGCCGGATTAATACCGAAACGGTTCAGAGTATGATCGGAAACCCCAGCGGCGTTGAATGTTACCGCCAGAGAACCGGTTGCCAACGCCGCCGTTGCTGCCAACCCTCCCCCCAATGAATGGCCGGTGATCACTAAGCCGTCACCAAACGCCGCTTTGGCATTCTTGGCAATCGCCACGGCATGATTGTACTGCACATCGTCGTACCCCGTAGCCTGACGCACATTGCTCAGCCAATCGCGCATATCATTAGTACCGGCGAAGGCCAGCACATAGTGCTGCTTATTCGAATAAATACCCGCCTGTAACCCCGAGGCTGTATCCAATAAACTTGCGGGATCAATGCCAACACCCAGTAAATCGTTATCACTCATGCGCGAAAAACCCTCTGCACCCTGCCCTGTAAGGTTGTAGACATCCTTGGCCAATAGCGCCAAAGAGTAATCACCCTGCTGAGACGCTTGCCCACGAGACATCTCCAGCCTTGGGGCCAAAGGTACCGCAGCAGAGAGATCGCGAGTCAGTGAATCCAACAGGTTTTGTGAATTACGACTATTTTCAGAGGGGAGCGACACAGCAACTTTTGTCACCTGTGGCTCGTCGGTGTGGAGTGGTTTTATTGCGTCTTGAGCCGGGAGTGCCGCAGCAGATACCGCGGTGATGGGCGTCATCGTCGAGATGAAACTCAAAGGCAAACTCATAAAGACTCCTTATCCATAGACAGCCCCAAATGGAACTGATTTAGCTATCGGCGAGTCATACGAGTTCTGTAATGAGAATGATTATTTTTTGCGGGTAATGTGATCAAAATCTATTTTCTGCCGTGAAGGCATTAAAAAAGGGAGCCGAAGCTCCCTTTTGTCTACCTAGCCGAAAATTACAGGCTTTCGGTAAAGGTACGTGCGATCACGTCACGTTGCTGTTCTGGCGTCAGTGAGTTGAAACGCACCGCGTAACCAGAAACACGAATGGTCAGCTGCGGGTATTTCTCTGGGTTCTTAACGGCATCTTCCAGAGTTTCACGGCGCAGCACGTTCACGTTCAGGTGCTGACCACCTTCTACGCGCACGGTAGGTTGCATTTCCATCGGCACTTCGCGGTACTCGATCTGGCCCAGTTCGCTAACAGGCACGATCTGATCTTCAGCATAATCCGCTTTGGCACAGACACAGCGCGCTTCTGATTTCTCTTCATCCAGCAGCCAGAAAGAGTTCACCAGTGCTTGATTGTTCGCTTTAGTGATTTGAATACCAGTAATCATTTTGTTGCCTCCGTAATAGGGAGAAAAATTTCTACGTCGCCGAAAACTCGGTTGTGGTTCCCGGCCATTTGGTAAAACCAATGTTGTCTTGTTGTTCTGTATACCAGTCAAACCGGGTCAATTCTTTGACTAAAATCAATTTTTACGGGGTACTGAAATGAGCGACAGAGGCAAATTTATGTTTTATATCAATTTTACCTTTTTGCTCATTAAAATTATTTTTGTAAATTTTCAAAAATATTTGTATACCTCGCTCGCCATACCCATTGAAAAAGCGGGTTTCGCCGAGCGGAGGTTAACGGTAAGCTATGCACCATGAATTGCTAACAAAAACAAAGGAGAGTGCTTATGTCTACCTCCCTCACCTGGCACGACGTCATCGGCAAAGAGAAAGAGCAGCCTTACTTTCTGGATACACTCGCCTTTGTAGCTAATGAACGCCAGGCTGGTAAGACCATTTATCCACCGCAGAAAGACGTGTTTAACGCTTTCCGCTTTACCGAGTTGGCAGACGTCAAAGTGGTGATCCTGGGGCAAGATCCCTATCACGGCCCGAACCAGGCCCATGGCCTGTCGTTTTCCGTGCGCCCTGGCATCCCTGCGCCGCCTTCACTGGTCAATATGTACAAAGAGCTGGTGACGGATATCCCCGGCTTTGAACGCCCGACACACGGCTGCCTGCAAAGCTGGGCCGAGCAAGGCGTACTGCTGCTCAATACCGTATTAACCGTTGAAGGTGGCCGGGCGCATTCTCATGCCAATCTGGGCTGGGAAACCTTTACCGACAAGGTCATTGCCGCGCTAAACGAAAATCGCGAGGGTGTCGTGTTCCTGCTGTGGGGCTCACACGCACAAAAGAAAGGGAGCTTTATCGATCGCCAGCGCCATCATGTGTTGAAAGCGCCGCATCCCTCCCCGCTTTCTGCCCATCGCGGTTTCCTGGGTTGCCACCACTTTTCGCAAACCAATCAGTTACTGGAACAACAAGGCCTGGCACCGATTGACTGGGTGCCACACCTGCCGCAGGAATGATCCAGGCACAAAAAAGGCACCACGAAGGTGCCTTTATCCCCAGCAAGTCTTATTAAGACTTGGCTTTGGATACCGCTACCATCGCAGGGCGCAGCAGGCGGCCATTCAGCGTGTAGCCTTTCTGCATCACCATCATCACATGGTTCGGCTGATGGTCGGCTGATTCCATCAGGCTCATCGCCTGGTGAACGTCCGGGTTGAATGGCACGTTGAGCTCGCCTACCACTTCGATGCCGTACTTGCGTACCGCGTCCAGCAGTGACTTCAGCGTCAGTTCAATCCCTTCGATCATCGCGACCAGTTCAGGGTTGTTCTTGTCCGCCAGCTCCAGCGCACGCTCCAGGTTGTCGATCACCGGCAGCAAATCACCGGAGAATTTTTCCAGCGCGAATTTGTGAGCCTTCTCGACATCCAGCTCGCTACGGCGACGAACGTTTTCCATTTCGGCCTTGGCACGCAGCACACTGTCACGCTCGCGTTGCTGAGCTTCAGCCAGTTGGGCTTCCAACTCGGCAATGCGATCATCGCGCAGATCGGCGCCTGCCGCCATGGCTTCCTCGTGCTGTGCTTGCTGTTCCATTTCTTCCGAGGCTTGCTCGTTTGGCGTCTTCTGTTCTTTACTACTCATGAATATCTCCGCGTTTTAGCATTAATCTCGCAACTTGGCTTATTATGGGGATCAAAACCGGGGTTTCAAGTCAACCGGTCACAATGTGGGGCATAAACCGTCCCTGGTGAGGAAAATGGCAGCGATGAAGAAAAAATTTGCATGTATTGGCATTGTTGGGCACCCGCGTCACCCTTCCGCATTGGCTACTCATGAAATGCTGTTTGAATGGTTGGTTGCCCGTGGCTACAAGGTGATCCTTGAACGCCAGATTGCCCACGATTTGGGCATGAAAGACGTAGACACCGGCAGCCTGGCGGAGATTGGTCAACGGGCCGATCTGGCCGTCGTGGTGGGTGGTGACGGTAATATGCTGGGCGCAGCGCGGGTATTGGCGCGTTATGACATCAAGGTGATCGGGGTAAACCGTGGCAATCTCGGCTTCCTGACCGATCTCGACCCGGACAACGCACTCCAGCAGTTGGCGGACGTGCTGGAAGGGGAATATATCGACGAGAAACGCTTCCTGCTGGAAACCATCGTCCATAAAGAGCACCAGCAATGCCGCGTCAGCACCGCGATTAACGAAGTGGTGCTACACCCTGGCAAGGTGGCGCATATGATCGAGTTCGAAGTCTATATTGACGATCGCTTCGCCTTCTCGCAGCGTTCCGATGGGCTGATCATCGCCACGCCAACCGGTTCTACCGCCTACTCACTTTCCGCAGGTGGGCCCATTCTGACTCCATCACTGGAAGCCATCGCGCTGGTGCCAATGTTCCCGCACACGCTTTCCGCCCGGCCGCTGGTGATCAACGGCGACAGCACCATTCGCCTGAAGTTTTCCCATATCGGCAGCGATCTGGAAATCAGCTGCGACAGCCAGATCGCCCTGCCCATCCAGGAAGGCGAAGAGGTACTAATCCGCCGCAGCGACTTCCACTTAAACCTGATCCACCCCAAGGACTACAGCTATTTCAATACGTTGAGCACCAAATTGGGCTGGTCAAAAAAATTATTCTAAAAATGGCGCCAACCGCTTTACTGTATATAAAACCAGTTTATACTGTATGAAATCACAGTTATGTGTTTATACACAGGAAGGTCCCTATGTTGGCGCAATTAACCATCAGCAATTTTGCTATCGTTCGTGAGTTGGAGATCGACTTTCAAGCGGGTATGACGGCAATCACCGGTGAGACCGGTGCCGGTAAGTCGATTGCTATAGATGCGTTAGGCCTGTGCCTCGGCAACCGCGCAGACGGCAACGTCGTACGTCTGGGGGCCTCCCGTGCCGATATCTGTGCCCGTTTCTCACTGGCAGATACCCCATCCGCCCGCGAATGGCTGGAGCAAAACCAGCTGGATGACAGCAACGAGTGCCTGCTGCGCCGGGTGATCGGGACAGATGGCCGCTCCCGTGGTTTTATCAACGGCACCGCCGTTCCCCTTTCCCAATTGCGGGAACTTGGCCAACGCCTGATCCAGATCCACGGCCAGCATGCTCACCAGCTGCTGCTAAAACCCGAACACCAAAAACAGTTGCTGGATGCCTATGCTGGCGAACCCGCCCTACAGGCAGCCATGCACCAGGCTTACCACCAATGGCATCAAAGCTGCCGCGAACTGGCGCACCATCAGCAGCAATCTCTCGAACGCGATGCCCGCAAGCAACTGCTGCAATACCAGTTGAAAGAGCTGAACGAATTCGCCCCACAGGCCGGTGAATTTGAGCAGATCGACAGCGAATACAAGCGTCTGGCCAACAGCGGCCAGTTGCTGACCCTAAGCCAGCAGGCCCTACAACTGCTAGCCGATGACGAACAACACAACATGCTCAGCCAGCTCTACACCACCAAGCACCTGCTGCTGGACCTGATCGGCATGGATGAGAAGTTAAGCGGCCTGCTGGATATGCTGGAAGAGGCCTCGATCCAAATCAGCGAAGCCAGCGATGAACTGCGCCATTACGCAGACCGCATGGATCTCGATCCCAACCGCCTGCATGAGCTGGAACAGCGCCTGTCGCGCCAAATCAGCCTGGCACGTAAGCACCATGTTTCACCGGAAGAATTACCCGGCCTGCATCAACAACTGCTGGATGAGCAACAGCTGCTTTCCCAACAGGCCAGCGATCAGCAACACCTGAGCGAGGCGGTCAACCTGCATCATCAACAGGCACTGGCGCTGGCAGAACAGTTGCACCAGAAGCGGCAGCACTATGCGGCCGAGTTAACTACCCTGATCACCGAGAGCATGAATGCGCTCTCGATGCCGCACGGCAAATTTAATATCGACGTCCGCTTTGAACCGGAATACCTGAGCAGTGAGGGGGCCAGCCGCGTTGAGTTCTGCGTCTCCACCAACCCGGGGCAGCCGCTGCAGCCGCTGGCAAAAGTGGCCTCCGGCGGTGAGCTTTCCCGCATCGCGTTAGCCATCCAGGTCATTACCGCCCGTAAAATGGAAACCCCGGCGCTGATCTTCGATGAGGTGGACGTAGGCATCAGTGGCCCAACGGCCGCCATTGTTGGCCGCCTGCTGCGTCAGTTGGGTGAATCAACTCAGGTTATGTGCGTGACCCACCTGCCGCAGGTCGCCGGTTGCGGTCATCAGCATTTATTTGTCAGCAAGCAAACCGACGGCACGGTAACCGAAACCCAGATGTCCCCCTTGGACAAACGTGCCCGTCTGCAAGAGTTGGCGCGCCTGCTCGGCGGCAGTGAAGTCACTAAAAATACGCTGGCAAACGCAAAAGAATTGCTGGCCGCATAACTTTTTTACTTTCCTGAGGTCATAATGAGGCCCTGTAAAGGTTCCCAACTGCTGCAAGGTCTATTATCATCGGCATCCTATGCCCTAAAGGAATGTGATTATTATGCGCTGTAAAATGCTGACAGCTGCCGCTGTGGTTCTTGTGATGCTGACCGCAGGCTGTTCTACTTTTGAGAAGGTGGTTTACCGGCCTGATATCAACCAGGGTAACTACCTGACACCAACCGACGTGGCAAAAATCCACAAGGGAATGACGCAACAACAGGTTGCTTACACATTGGGCACGCCAATGATGCAGGATCCGTTTGGTACCCAGACATGGTTCTACGTGTTCCGCCAAGAGCCAGGCCATGAGAAGATCACGCAGCAAACGCTGACGTTGACGTTCGACAGCGCAGGCGTGTTGACGGATCTGCAGAATAAACCGGCACTGACCGAGTAAGCCGAGCCGGAGCTGTCATCCGGCCCGTGGGGGAAGAGTGAGATCCTTCATGACAGTCGCAGGCTGCAACTCGGAAGACAACGTTCTGATGAAGATAAGGCGCATTAAGCGCCTTATTTTTTTGCCTTTTCCGCCCGCTGACGGCGCAGTTCTTTCGGATCGGCAATCAATGGCCGGTAAATCTCTACCCTGTCGCCATCATTGAGCGCATCGCTCAGCTTAGCCGGTCGGCTGTAAATACCCACCTTGTTGCTGGCCAAATCGATATCGCTCCGTAGCTCTAACAGCCCTGAAGCCAGGATGGCCTGCTCAACGCTGCTGCCTGCGGCCAACTTAACCTGGCGCACATACTGGCGTTCTGGCAACGCATAGACCACCTCAACGCGTATCTCAGACACTGTAGACCTCTTTGGCGCGCTGAGTGAACGCTTGCACCATGCTACCAGCCAGTTCTTTAAACACTTTACCGAAGGCCAGCTCGATCAGTTTGTTGGTGAACTCAAAATCCAGGTGCAGCTCGACCTTGCACGCCTCGGGGCTTAACGCGGTGAACTGCCAGCCGCCCATCAGTTTGCGGAACGGGCCATCGACCAGTTGCATATTGATGCTTTGGTTATCCAGCAGCGTATTGCGCGTGGTAAAGGTTTTGCTGATGCCGGCTTTTGCCACCTCTACCGCGGCGGTCATTTCATTTGGGGAAGCGGCAATCACCCGGCTGCCGGTGCATCCTGGCAGAAAATCGGGGTAAGAATGAACATCGTTAACCAACTGATACATCTGCTCAGCGCTGAATGGCACTAATGCAGAACGACTGATCTGGGGCATATCATTTCCTGAGAGGCAAAAAACGTACAGATAATACCATTTATCTGGCGCCAAACAAAAAATCTGCTACGCGCGGCGCGGATCCAAAATGCGAGAAATTGCGCAGGTGCTGAGTGGGAAAGGATTTCTTTCGCTGCGCCATCCAGTATAATGAGCGCACTATGACAAAGAAAAAAGCATACAAACCCGGTTCCGCGACCATTGCACAAAACAAGCGAGCACGTTTCGAATACTCCATCGAAGAGGAGATCGAGGCGGGTTTGGCCCTGCAAGGTTGGGAAGTAAAATCACTGCGTGCTGGCAAAGCTAACATCAGCGACAGTTATGTGATGTTCCGCGACGGTGAAGCCTATCTGTTTGGCGCCACCATTTCGCCGCTGAACGTCGCTTCAACTCATGTGGTATGCGATCCAACACGTTCCCGTAAACTCCTGCTGAAAAAACGTGAGCTAGACTCACTGATTGGCCGCGTTACCCGCGATGGTTATACCGTCGTCGCTCTCTCCATGTATTGGAAAAATGCCTGGAGCAAGGTGAAGATCGGCGTAGCCAAAGGTAAGAAAGAACACGATAAGCGCGATGACATCAAAGATCGTGAGTGGCAGACGGCGAAAGCCCGTATCATGAAGCATGCCAATCGTTAAGCCGCTGGCTTAACAGGGTAATCTTCTGTTATACTGCACAAAGTACTTGGGGCTGATTCTGGATTCGACGGGATTTGCGAAGCCCTAGGAGCATGCCGAGGGGCGGTTTGCCTCGTAAAAAGCCGCAAAAAAATAGTCGCAAACGACGAAAACTACGCACTAGCAGCTTAATACCCTGCTTAGAGCCCTCTCTCCCTAGCTTCCGCTCTTAAGACGGGGATAAAGAGAGGTCAAACCCAAAAGAGATCGCATGGAAGTCCTGCCTGGGGCTAAAGTGCTAAACCTAATCAGGCTAGTTTGTTAGTGGCGTGTCCATCCGCAGCTGACCGGCGAATGTAAAGATTGGACTAAGCATGTAGTGCCGACGGTGTAGTAATTTCGGACGGGGGTTCAAATCCCCCCAGCTCCACCACTTTTTAGTATTATGACGTATACTGAAGTCTACTAAGCCCGCTTGGAACCAGCCTTGCGGGCTTTTTTACGTCTACAGAAGTCTACTGAGATTTGCTAGAAGCTACTCGTTATGGCACCCTTTTTGGGACCCAATGCAAAGGGTCCCAAAATCGAGGGTCCTAAAATGGCAAAGATCGCTAAGAAACTCACTGATACTGAAATCAAAAATACCAAGCCAGCAGAAAAGGAGATCAACCTTTTTGATGGTGACGGCCTGATGCTACGAATCGCTCCCCTATCAAAGGGTGGAAAGAAAAATTGGTATTTCAGGTATGCAGTGCCAGTAACTAAAAAGCGAACAAAGATGAGCTTAGGAACCTATCCTCATCTCACACTTGCCAAGGCACGGGCTTTACGTGATGAATACTTATCGCTGCTGGCAAATGGTATCGATCCGCAAATCCACAACAACGATAAAGCTAATGCTCTTAAGGATGCCACTGAGCACACGCTACAAGCGGTTGCTAGGAAATGGTTAGATGAAAAGGTTAAGACCTCTGGTATCTCTCCAGACCACGCAGAAGACATCTGGCGGAGCCTTGAACGAAATATTTTCCCCGGTTTAGGCAATGTTCCTATCAAAGAGATCCGCCCCAAGCTCTTAAAACAACACCTTGACCCCATAGAACAACGAGGCGTATTGGAAACCCTACGCCGTATCATTTCACGTCTAAATGAAATTTTCCGTTGGGCTGCGACAGAAGAACTTATTGAGTTTAATCCTGCTGATAACCTCGGTCACCGATTCAGTAAGCCCAAGAAGCAAAACATGCCTGCTTTACCACCGAATGAACTCCCCCGGTTCATGCTCGCCATATCTAACGCTTCAATACGGCTCGAAACACGTCTTCTAATTGAATGGCAGCTTCTTACGTGGGTTCGTCCGGGAGAAGCTGTCCGTGCTCGTTGGAGTGATATAGACGAAGATAATCGGTTCTGGAATATCCCCGGTGAGTTTATGAAGATGAAGCGCCCTCACAAGATTCCGCTGAGCAAAGAAGCTATGCGCATCCTTGAGTCAATTAAACCGATCAGTGGTCATAGAGAGTGGGTTTTCCCAAGTATCAAAGCCCCCCTTAACCACATGCATGAGCAAACAGCTAATGCTGCAATCATCCGAATGGGATTCGGTGGTGAACTGGTAGCCCACGGAATGCGTTCTATAGCAAGAACGGCTGCTGAAGAAAGTGGTAAATTCAGAACAGAGGTGCTTGAATCAGCCTTAGCTCATACTAAGAACAACGAAATCATAGCTGCCTACAATCGTTCCGAGTATCTTGCTGAAAGAACAGAACTGATGCAGTGGTGGGGAGATTACGTTCAGGCGCAGAAATATAAGGCAATTGCTGCGTGAAAGAGGGACATCTGCTAGCAGTTCAAAACAGATATGCCGCACTGAGCATAACATCCGAAAAAGCTAAGAAGCTTGGTTGTTATTGCCTCTGCCCCCACAATACTGTATAAATAAACAGTTACTTTTGTATGCTGTAGCACAATGATTTGTTCTATGGGCCAGCACCTTTCGAAAAACGGTTATGATTTCGGGAGCATTCCTATGTTATTGATTGAATATGGTATTATGTAAGTGCGAGTGTTTCTCTCAACAGCTAACCATGTGATTGATAAGGATAAAACAGTGATAAAAAGCCCACTGAATTTAATAAACCTGAACATAACCGATTTGATCATCCATAGGATCTATCTACCCGGTCAGCAGTCCCATTTTGCTGTTGAACATTCAAATAACATTATCCCTTTGTCAGGAAAGGCAAAACTGACACTTGAGCAAAGACTGACCAAAGTTTTGTCAAGGGGGTCAAAATGTATTGAGATGGACATAGTTGAAGATGAGCCACTTGATAAAATTCATGCCTTGCACAATGCTGGCGAGGAAGTTTTTGTATCGAAAAGCAAAGATATAGCCGACAAGTTAGGTAGGGCACAAACCAGCAAAAAGCATCCTGAAGGTGTTCTCGTCGTAGTCAGGTGCTCATACGGGATTACAAAAAAAACAAGGGCTGTCGCAATAATCAAAGCAGAACTGCATGAAGGGTTCACTTCAACGTTAAAAGATAATGTTGCCACAATCGATTATTTAAATAACTTAATCCTAACACCTGAACAAAAACTTTATAAAGTTGCTTTCTTTTCTGAAATAACTCGATTACCTACTATAAATAAAAAATCGTATGAAGTTTACTTATTCGATAATAATCTTACATCAAAAGACGATTCAGGTGCTGCGGCTTATTTTTATAAAGGGTTTTTAGGCCTTTCTATTTCAGCAGATTCTAGCCGATTAACCAGAAGTTTTTATGAAATCACAGAAAATTATATTAATGAAAATAGTGAATCAATTGAAGAAAGAATCGATCTTTCAAGCGCACTAAGAATATACCTTAAAACAGAACAATCAGAGATTATTGGAACAAATGATTTTTCAGAGAAATACATGGCTGTTGATAAACGCGATGATTACATTTCTTTTTGTGAAGAAAAAGATCCGGTAATTTCATCATTTAAAAAAGATGATTCTTTGATTAAAAATAAAATAAAAAGCTCAACATTTAAATTTAGCAATGAAGTCAAAATAATTTACCCTTCAATAAATGGCGATAGTCCTTGTAAAATAATCGAGCGTAATGATGAGTTCACCATAGTGAAAATTAATGGTTATTTAATAGGAAACTAAGGTATGAATGAGGTAGACGAGTTTATCGAAATTTTTGACCGAGAGAAGATCATTTATTCCTCTTGGGGTGAACTCGTCCTTCAGCACATCTGCGATTGTTTAGTAGAAAAGGATATGGAGTCTATTTTAAAAATCACTCCATCATATAGATTAAAAGATATATCATCACTTATAGAGAAAGCGTTTTACAGATCAAAAAACTATGATAACCCTTACAAAGATATAACAGATAAAGTTGGTGTAAGATTTGTTGTTCTTCTGACAGATGACATCCCAATAATAAAAGATATAATCGAAGATTGCCCAATATGGGAATACTCTGATGACCGAGATTTTATAAAAGAAAAAGAAGAAAAACCATATTTGTTCGATTATCAATCTGTTCATTATGTGGTTAAAAACTTAGAACCTATATCAATAGATGAAAACACATTGATACCAGTCGGCACTCCATGCGAAATCCAAGTGAGAACGCTTCTTCAGCACGCATATGCTGAAGTATCACATGATTCAGTATATAAGTGTAAAGCTAAGCCATCATCTGATATTAAACGGAGAATGGCAAGAACTATAGCGCTAATGGAGTCCACTGATGAGTTATTTCTCTTAGCAAAAAATGAACTCAATAAAAGCAATGCTAAAATAGAAAAATGGGCCAGCCATTCTATCTCCATGAATTGCCAGATTAATGAAAATTACAATAAAAAAGCAAAAGATAAAATTCTATATCATATTTTAAATGTTTACTTCGACACTTTAACTGACCCACTATTCAAAACATATCAAGCATATTTTGATATCAACCAAGATTATAAAGAATATTTTTCTGAAAAAATCAACTCTGACTGTATAACAGGAAGCTATATTAAACAAAGTGCTGCCATTATTTTTTGCTTATTTATGGTTGATAAAAAGCCACAGATATTTAGAAATAAATGGCCATTTTCAGAAAATGATTTGAATGAAATCATGTTAATTATGGGTAAATGATGAATAAAAATTTAACTGCTTTGTTGAATGAAGTTGATGAAAAAATATTGAAAATGAAAGAAAAAGTAAAAACTACCAAAAAAAAAGCGAATGCTCTTAAACTACTGAGCTTGTCTTTCGCAGCTCTTACAACTGTCTTGGTTGGTATAAGCAACGGTCATATAAATCTTTCTACGCTCTCACTAATAACAAGCGCACTTTTGACTTTAACCGTTGGCCTTGAATCACATTTTTCCTATCAAGAACAATGGGCACGACAAAAATGGACTTTGCTAAAGCTATATCAAATACAAAATAAATTACGCCTAATGGGAAAGGATGATAATCTAACCCAAAACACTATTGATCTTTACATTGATGAATACTTGTCTATCTGGGATATGGATTTAGCTCGTTGGGAAAAGATTAAAAGCCAAGAAAAAAGCAACTTATCTTCCTAGTAGATATACGCATATTAAAATAAATTACGACACTATATTGGTATATAAAATAACTTAGTTGTAAAAGGAGGGCCAACCCTCCTCTATTACAGCTTGAAACGTATTTTTGGTGGAAGGTTTTCTTCTATTTCTTCTAGTGGAGCTTGTTTTTCAGCAAGATTATTTTTAATCTTTTTGTTAAATTTAGATTTAAATCTATTTTCATAGTCAACTATGTACGCTGGCTTTTTATTTATATCTTCTTTAATTAGTTTTTCTTTAATTTTTACCTGAGCAATAGTTTTTTTAATATTTAACCTTTCTCTTATCTCTTCGATCTTAGTTGCTCTACTATTGAAACTGCGACGGCCTTTGAGTCTAAATTGATTGGTAGCAGTTGTTGCTGTTTCTGAATGATCAAGTATCCTACTGATAGAACTGCCGCTAAATGTATTACTCCCACGACTAAAGATACTTTTAGTATAAGTTTTGATTGGTTCTTTATTGTATTGTTTTTTAACTCTGTTGAGTATTTGTGCAGTTTTTTGTGTTGTTCTTCTAACTTTAGGGACTGTTGGTCTATTATATTTTTCGCTGAGTTTAAAGCTGTTATTGTTGTTTCTAATGAGTTGTTCACTCTGGTTAATGTCTGTTGCGTCTGATTTAATGCCGTACTGACTGACTCCGATAATATCATCATCGATTCGGTCAGTGGCTCTACCGTCATTGATATTTGGTTCAATAGGTGATCGTCCAATACTATTTGGTTCATCATCTTTTCTTGCTGAGAAGCTTCTAACGAGTTCATCATCTCTATTTTTGTCATATTTCACCTTCGTTTTAATTGTGTTCCAACTGAATTTTTTACCTAATGAAGATCCCTTAAATGCTATGTCATTTACACTGAATGAAACCCCCGCTACGTTGCCAGTGCTGGCAACATTGAACCAAGGTTCAATGCCTACGGCCTGCAGACGTTCTATGAACGTCTCTAAATTTGGTTTTCCTTCCATAGCTGCTTGTAGAGACGCTTGAAGCACCAAACGGGCTGGCTTTTCTCCCGTCCTCAATGCCATTTCAATTTCGTTCTTGGTTGGTGCTGATACCTCTGATTTTTGACCTTTAAGCCCTTGTGTAATGGTTAAGCCGTGCTTTATCTCCAGACGTTCACAAGCTGCTATTGTATTAAATGCTGAGTGTTGACCGTGCCATACAGAACCGTCTAAACCCACTCGATTAGCTACTATATGGATATGGTCTTGATCAGTATCTTTATGACGCACACAAATATATTGATGTTTTTCTATATCGATATTCATTTCTTTCAAATAGTCTTTTGCTATCTCCTGCCATTGTTCATCTGTGAGCTTCTCATCTTTTGGAAGAGATAAAAACGCATGAAAAGTTGGTTTATTTATATCAGGTCTGAAACTGCTTACAGCTTTAAACTCATCAGTTAAATCACTAACATTATTTTTATCTGCTGACATATTGCTACAAATGAAACCATGATCATCTTTTAATATATACTTAACTCTGTTTTTAAATGATTTACCTGACTTCGCTACGTATCCCTTCATAATTTAGATCCTTGTTTATTTCTAATATCCTTCTGCCAACTTGCTTTATATTAAAATTAAGCTTATCAACTTCGCCTTTATCAAAATACTCATTGCTATTTAGTTTCTTTGCTGCCTGATTTATATTGTTTCCCAATGATGAAAGTTGTATATAAGTTTTTTGATTAACTTCTGGCATCTTTCTTCTTACAACAGGTTCAGATTTTAATATTTCTCTTCTAATGTAGTGGCCTCTTTCAAGGCCAGAAGATTCTACAAGTTCTTTTAAATATTCAAACTCTGCTTTGTTTACTCTGAACTGTATAGATATATCTCTGCGTTCGTCAGCACTTAAATTTATACGTCCTCTTTTTCGATCTGTTGTTGGCATTCTTTATTCCTCATAATAATGTAATCTTCAGTTGCTCTTATGTAGTCGTTATCATTGTCAATAAGTAATGCTTTAATAAGCTCCTCAGCTTTATTTTCTGTAATATATCTATTAGCCACAAAATAACATAAATCTCGCTCATCACCATTGATTTCATTGAATGGTATATTTCCATCTTTTTCTATGTAATAAAAAAACCTTGCCAGTATTTCGAACTTATATTCCATGGTCATATTATTCATTAAGTTTTCCACATTCATATTCTATTATTCCTTTTATATTTTATGAGAGCTTTTTTATCTATCATTTTCCTAACATCTGATATTGCTTGCTTTGCTTCGCTTGAAGAGTTTGTTTTTCCTGTGCAGCTTCTAATCATAAAACCGCCTAACATAATACAAAGTATTACCATTGCTACAGACATAATCATCATATTTTATTTACTCCTTATTTCTTATTTTATATTCTTGCAAAATATCATCTGATAAACTGTCAAAATCGCATAAAACATTCCTGCCCCCGCATTTTTTGCAGGAATAAAAGATACGTAATATTTCAACTTGTTCAGTCTCTTCACGCACCCAACCATCAAATGCTTGAGCGTCTGAAACGTTAGGATCGAATTTTATTAATCTCTCAACAATAACAAAATCAGCATATAATATTGCCTTTCTTTTTCTCTGACATCTGAAGCAATATTTCATATGCGTGTAATCTTCTTCTATAAAAGGTTCAAAATCCTTAGCGTGTTTAGGTAATGCCATATATAACTCCTTGGTTCATTATTAAAATGTAAAACTAACTATTGTTTACCGCTTCCCCTTGATAGGGGAAATAAGCGGAAGGGTAGATCTTTTTCAACCCTACGAGCAAAGCGAGATAGGGCAATCCGAAGGATTGGGTAAATAGCGGATACGCTATTACACCTTGCCTTAGTTTCCGAAAAACAAAAATAAAGCTGAACTCAATCTATATTTAAATAAATAACCGATCTAAAATACTTGTCAATAGCGGCTACATAAACTAATACACTGCACGACGAATAAAATGTAAATAAAAGATAGGGTAAATAATATATTGTCTTCTGGTAGCCATGCGTAATAAATAGCTTTGCGTAAAATTTTCAGCGGGGGCAAATCGTCAAGTGCTAAATCGTGGGGTCCCGTTTGCGGGTTCCGATTTAGTGCTTGATGACATAGGGGAGGAAATAAAATTTATATGGGTGATGGTTCACGTAGTGGAGCATCACCCTGAAAGACAAGACTGATTTACATTCTTCTTCTGAAGATAATGTTGTCTGAGAAAATTGCCTTACCTGCGACAAAACCGACAATAGCTATTATTGGTAAGCTAATAGTAGCTCCTGCCATGCCAGTAGACATTCCAATCAGCACTGACAGACCAAAAGCTAACAGGATGATCACCGCCGCATACCAACCGGGATATGTTCCATATAGAACTGACGCTTGGCAGCCTGTGCATACCTGAACACCTCTTTGGCTTTCTTTTAGACAAAAAGGGCATTTGATTGTTTTGTTTTCCATTTTTCAGTTCCTTTTAAAAACAGCACCTTGATAGACAACGCCATCTTTGACTTTTTCGATTTTAAAAGTCCAAGAGCCAAGATCTTTGTTTTGCGTTTTGGCTATATAGATGGGTTTCTTGCTTTCATCCCAGCTTTTAACAGTAAAAACGCCATTTCTGAACTTGATCACATCTTTCTGAACATCAAGCCTGACACCGTATTGTTGATTAACGTAGTTGCCATAGATGCCATCATCGCCACAACCAGACAATAGCGTCACTAAACCTGCCACCATCATAAGTTTACGCATACCTTTTCCTTCACTGATGAGACACAGACCACCGCTTGGCCTGCAAACGTCTTAGAATTCAATTATTTTCATTGTTCGTCATATCGTTTGTACCGATCGAAAAGCACAGTGCAATAGCCTAAAGCTATCACTTGTAGTAAATCGATCGATTAAACCAATTAAATACCGATCGATCCAACGACTTTTGATTACTAAAACCTATCAATAAGTTTTTATCGATCTTTTTAACCGATCATTATCTGTTAAAGATTCGAATCCTGACGATGGGCAACAACAGGCAAAGGTCTATGATGGGCTATAAGGCACAGAAAATATTTTAATACCTTATAGGCATGGTTTTGTTCTTTAATTTATTGGGCTTCGCCCTGTGGACTTTTTAGATCTAGTTATATTTTATTAGTGCCATAAAATCATAAGACACCTTTAGACTATAAATATAGCTTCACTGAGTAATATTAATAACCTAATAACACATACTATCTGATATGGTTAATATCTACTTGACAAAGTATTAAAATGCATTATTTATTTTGTATATTACAAGAAAATATAAAAGGTATAACTAACTATGTTGGTTGTGAACGAAAAAAAATAAAGCCCCTATTTTACCAGTCAGAGAAACTTATAAAAAGGAGCGTTTACTTTATTAAGGAAAGCTAAATGTATTTAAAACAAGATATATATAATGCAGATAAATTCAAAAGTCAAATTCAAAAATACGCATTAAGCACAGATGATTTTAATGATGGTGTGTATCGAAACCCTAAAGAAAAGGCATTGCTGAAGAAATATATTGGATTTAATAATCGTTCTTTCATTAACGGTTTTGTATTCGATGTAGACCACGAATACGGCGCTATTGCTTGGGATCTAGCTGATTTGCCGAAACCTAATATAATCATACAGAATACCAGAAATGGCCATGCACACTTGCTGTATGCTTTAAAAAATCCAGTTCTTAAAACAGACTCGGCAAGAATAAAACCTTTGAAACTTGCGTCCATTGTTCAATGTGGTTTTATAGAAAGATTAGATGCTGATAAGGCTTATGCTGATATTTTAATAAAAAACCCGTTAAATGAAGCTGAATGGCGCACAACGTGGGCTGAGAGTGAAACCTATGATTTAACTTACTTGTCTGAGTTTGTGCCTGAAGTTCTTACGACGAAAAATATTAAAAGCAGAAGTGAAATATATGGTTTAGGTCGCAACGTTAATTTATTTGAAGATCTAAGAATAATAGCTTATAAAGAAGTTTTGAAATATAAAGCAAATAAAACATATAATGATTTTTATCTTGGTATGTTTTCAAAAGCTACAATGCTGAATGATTATAGTAATCATAGTAATCCATTGACATACAGTGAAATAAAACAGATTAATACCAGTATTTGTAAATGGACGTGGAGAAACTTTACGGCTGAAAGATTTTCTTCAATCCAATCAGCAAGAGCCAAAAAAACAAGAAAAGCAAAATCATTAATAAAATTTTTGGAGAATTTATGATTATACAGAAAAGAATGAAAAGACCAATGACACAAAAAGAAATGGCAGAAAAGTTTGGTGTATCTATTTCTACTGTGAAAAACTATATATCCCTTCCTCGTGAAGACTATTTAAAAGAAGCAGAAGAAAAACGCCTTATTGCGTTTAATCTAAGATCATCCGGTTTGAAATGGAAAGAAGTAGCTGAAAGAATGAATACAACCGAATATAGTGCGATAGCTTATTATAGAAGGTATTTATCATTACAGAATAAACAATATAAGCCACGCTAGTGGCTTATATTTTTTTTCATTTAGTATATTTTCCATACATAACCCTAAATGCTCGGAAGCTTATCCCAAATATCATTCGCTATCAAAATACTAACTTACCACTCTTCTGCTTGTATCTTTCTCTTTCTGAAAAGAGCGTAATGCTTTAATGCTTCCTGCGTTTCGTGATTACTTTTTTTGTACGTATTAAATATGCTATAAAAAGGACCTTTATCATAGCATTCAAGCAACCAATCATTGTATAAATATTCTTCAAGAATATCTAAAGTTCCCCAATCAAATGAATCCATTTTCATTGTGCATTTTTCAATATTTGTTTTCATATATAACCTCTCTTTTATTTACGTTAGTTATGCCGCTTTATTTCTTGATAAGTAAATCATTTTGTCAATCCATTCATCTATTTCACTTTCAATAAAGCCTATTGCTCTTCCACCCAACTTTATAGGAGAAGGGAATTCACCTCTACCGATCAGCCGATAAATCCAAGGTTTACTTAATCCAGTTCTTTCAAGAACCTCGGGTAATCGCATAAATCTTTTTATTTTTTTCATATTTTTTTCCTTCGTTGTTTTGATAGATGCAGTATCTTCAGATCGCTTATGACGATCAACTCTCAAAAAGCACGAATTGATCAAGATGTGGTGCATTTTTAGACAGGTTTGTAGGAGGGATTTTGAAAGCAAGCCAGCGTAGGCTTTGAAGGGCTTTTGCAAAAAGTGCTAATATTACACTCCATAAGAGTTTTTTTAATAAAAATATGTTTATCAATGAGTTAAACAAATCCACGTATAATTCTGCAGGATTTCACTCTATCCTTCTTGCTTGGCACTTAGAGGACACTTGGTTCGTGGTAAAACGTTTACCATTGTGCCTGTGGTAAAAAGCCTCTGAACCTGATGGATTTTGTTGCTTGAGTTCAACTCCTCACCGTCCACAATGTTGAAGATTTTAACTCTGGAGAAAGTAAAATCAGTGCTTACGCCTTTTTAGGACCCTTTATTGAACCCTGAGTGAAATTAATTACAAAAATAACAATAAAAATCAAAATATTGCGAAATAAAACACAGGGACCCCAGCCCAAATAGGTCGCCAGTGATACCAGATAGACCCGGCGACAGTGACGAAAAAGCCCGCAATTCACGTTGCGGGCTTTTTTGTGTTTGAAACCTACGCCCCTAGAAGATGAGGCTAGCGACTTTATGGAGGAAAATTTTAATGGGTGAGAATTTTCCTAATAGCATCAAATAGCCTATCTTAACGTGTGGTCCGCACCCTATCCCTCCCTCTGTCTCATCGAAACTTAGAAAGGTAATCTTGCGACCAATCGGCAAAAGACGCGAAAACAGAGACCTAAACCAGAATACCCCTCTTCACTTCCTCTCGGGGCTGGAGTAAAGTCATTATTAAATTATTATAAAATATTCATCAGCACTCTTTCATAGCATCCTACCGCAATGATATCTCAGATAGCGTAGGGGTTAACAAGAACAATATGACGGACTAATAATTGTATGAATGATAACGAAGGGACACTATTTCAAAGCAATGCATTCTCCCTTGAGCAAAAACTTGAAAGAGCACGAGCGCAACTGCTTGATTTAGGTGCTAGAAATAGATTGCTCAACATTCCCAGAGCACGGACGTCAAAATTTCTTGATGTGTGTGATGAGCGCTCTGAAGATATTTATAAGCTATTAGTGGTTGAAGCTAAAACCTTTACCTTCCTGCATGGAAAAACTGGCAAAGATGATGATAGCCAGGAAAGTGAAGAAGTGAATGATGACATTGAAACATTTCTCTATCCGTTCAAAGAAGATGATACTCCAAAAGCGCAGCATTTAGATACAAAACTCCAAACAAGGCTAACGGCTAAAGGGTTACAAAAAAGGCTATTGGACCTTTATCACGACTCTAGAACGTTAGAGGAAGAACAAGGTGTCAATATTCTTTATTTAGCACTGGGAACGTTAAAATGGATAGATCCTGCTAATAAAGAAAATATTCGCTATGCACCGTTAATTTTAATTCCTGTAACTCTTGAACGTGGCAATGTTGGTGAAAGGTTTAAACTACGAGCAAGGAACGAAGAAATTATCGCCAACCTTTCCCTTGAGGCTTTTTTAGAAAGAATTCACCAAATTACTCTTCCAGAGATGAGACTAGATGATAATCATGAATTAAATATCATTAGTTACATGTCAGATATCGCTGAAGCAGTCAGCCTTAAGCCTGATTGGCAAGTTCTAGAAAATGATATCTCTTTGGGCTTATTTTCCTTCGCTAAATTTTTAATGTATCGCGATCTAGATCCTGCTAATTGGCCCGCCAAAGATAGTATTACCTCCCAACCCATTATCCGTGCACTGATGTCGGATGGGTTTGATGAAGATGACAGTCTGCTATCCGAAGATGTACCAATCGACCCTATTATTCCACCAAAAGATATGCTGCACATCATGGATAGTGACAGTTCACAAACTCTTGCGATTCATGAGGTCCGTCGGGGTAAAAGTTTAGTCATACAGGGGCCACCTGGAACAGGTAAGTCACAAACTATCGCAAACATCATTGCTTCTGCTGTAGCGGATGGAAAAACAGTTCTTTTCGTTGCTGAAAAAATGGCTGCTCTAGAGGTTGTTAAGCGTCGCCTTGATCAGTACGGCGTTGGCGATGCTTGTCTAGAGTTACACAGCAACAAAACAAACAAGCGCGCCTTCCTGGAAGAACTTAAAAGAGTTTGGGAATTAGGTTCCCCCCGCGGAGAATTCTCAGACACATTGATAGATAATCTGACCGAAGTTCGAGACCTATTAAACCAGCATCCTGCGAGGATCCATAAGGTTTATAGCCCTTCGGAGCTCACTCCATATCAAGTCATGGGTCACTTAGTCCGCCTACGCCAGGTTGGCCAAACCCCAACAAATTTCCGTTTGCACGGTATCGAATTATGGAGCAGCAATGATGTTACAAAACGCTTAGAGCTTACAAAAGAACTCTTAGATAGGGTAAATGATATTGGGATACCTGATAATCACCCGTGGCATGGCGTTGGTCTTGAAATAATAATACCCAGCGAGGTGGAACGTTTAGTCCCTGATATTAACGCAGTGCTAATCCAACTTGCAGATTTTTATTCTAAAACTGTAGCGCTAGCAAGAAATGTAGCGCTATTTCCTGCTCCTAACACCTTCAAAGATATTGATGAACTCGTGGTGGTTACGGAGCACATTAACAGCGCCCCAAATCTCTCTGTGGAAGCCTTAACCTCGCCAATATGGAAAACTAAACTAGTAGAGATCAATAATCTAATTAATTTAGGCCTTGATTATCAAAGGAGCTTTGCAGAACTTGAGAGTGAGATTGTAGTTGGAAATTTAAACATGCCTCTTACTGAACTTGAGGTTGAATTAAAAGCGCTTCCGGATAGTTTATTACCCTCAGGCTTTGCCACTGCAATTCCTCTTCAGAGGTCGTTGACAAAACTGCTGGCTGAAGCACGTCAACTACAGCTTGAATTAGGGTCCCAAACCGGACGGGATACTTGCCAAGATATCAAGCAGTTGATCGAACTAGGTGAAAAAGTGGCCTCTGTGCCCGATGTCAGCCCCGAAGCCCTCATTGCATCCGTTTGGGAGCAAGGTGTTGAACAAGCTTCAGACCTCGTTAACTCGATAATACGATTAACCGAAACGTATTCTAATATTGAACACCAACTACAAGGGGTTGCCTGGGAAGCTGACGTTATTACTGCGAGAAACAGTTTAGCAGTACAAACAGATCCACTTCGGTTTTTCAGCAGTGAATGGCGAAAATCCCGGGCTTTTGTGCGATCCCTTATTCGCGACCCTTCAATGCCAATTCCATTGCAAGTTGAATTACTAGATAAACTGCTGGAAGTACAATCGTTAAGAAAAAAAATAAAAGAACTCGATGCATTTGGACAAGCCGCATTTGGCAGTGATTGGCGTGGGGAAAATAGCAATAACCAACTATTATTAGCACTTATCGATTGGATGAAGACATTAAAAGAATTCAATACAGAAACTCGGGTTCTTGCTAGCCGCCTTGCGGATCGTGATTTAGTCAAATACCAAGTTGAACAACTTAACACCACATTTGAACAGGTAAGTGTTCAGTTAGATACTCTATGGAACGCTTTCGGCTCGACACCAAATGAATTCTTTGAAAATAACTTTTCTATAAGTCGCGTACCTCTTAATTTTATCGAGAAATATGTTAAAAAGTTAATCTGGGTTGACGAAAGATCTAGAGAGCTATTTAAAAATCCGCCAGAAAACTTAAGTGAAAGGCGATGCTTACTATCGAAAACAATAAAGTTGAAGCAACTATCTCAGACAATAGACTCTTTTGATACTCTAGGCACTCAGGCATTTGCTAATAGCTGGATGAAAAGTGATTCCGATTGGAAATCATTGATGCAAGCATCCAACTGGATAGAGCAGCATCAGGATTTACGTTATATTGCAGCCAACATCAACGATCGAAATGAAATAGCGGAACTTGCAAAGGAATATCAACAAACAGGCATTAAACTTATCAACACTATCGATAACCTGTCGATAAGATTAGCTTCAAAAACTGAGACGCTGTTTAAAGTAGCTTCAATTGATGAATTATCAATACTAGCAGCAGGCACTAAGTTGCTATTGTGGATGGATAATTCAGAACAGCTTTCCAAATGGGTTGCTTGGCAATACCGAGCTTCTTTAGCTAAAAATCTAGGCATGAGCGAGTTTATTGAAAAACTTGCAAATGGAAGCCTTACGCAAGAAAACAGCTTCACCGCTGTTGAACGTACTTATTATGAATCCTTATTGGCATTAATGGTGGAACAAGATCCTGAGCTTGTTCGATTTGATGGAGAGCTTCATTCCCGAGAGGTGGAAAAGTTTTCTGACTTGGATCGTAAGCGTATCAAAGCAGCTAGCTTTGAAGTGGTTAGAGCACACCATCGTAGAATTCCATCTCAAATAGGTGGTGCGGGCCCTGTTGGTATTCTGCGTGCAGAAATGGCACGTAAGAGGGGGCACATGCCAATCCGGCAGCTAATGCTAAAGGCTGGCATGGCGATACAAGCTCTAAAACCAGTAATGATGATGAGTCCATTATCTATTGCACAATTTCTGGTACCTGGATGCCAAAAATTTGATCTTCTCGTGATGGATGAAGCTAGCCAGATCCAACCTGTTGATGCCATCGGCGCCATTGCAAGATGTGGGCAAGTGGTTGTCGTAGGTGATGAACGACAATTACCCCCAACCAGCTTCTTCTCTAGAATGACGGAATCGGATAATGAGGATGATGATGAACTTTCACAGGTGGCAGATATCGAGAGTGTATTGGGATTATTTGTCGCCAGAGGATTACCGCAGAGAATGTTGCGTTGGCATTATCGTAGCCGCCATCAATCATTAATTGCTGTATCTAACAGCCAATTTTATGAGAATAAACTCTTTATAGTACCTAGCCCGTACACTCAAGAAGCCGGAATGGGGTTGCTATTTCATCATGTACAAAATGGTGTTTTTGAGTCGGGAAGCAGCAGCTCTAACCCGGTGGAAGCAAGGCGTGTAGCTACAGCAATAATGGAACACGCACAAAATCATAAAGGGCTGTCTCTGGGTGTTGCGACATTCTCGGTTTCACAGCGAAAAGCAATCCAGGATGAACTAGAGGTATTACGCCGCTTGAATCCGGAGTTGGAAGATTTCTTCCATGCCCATCCAAATGAACCATTCTTTGTTAAAAACCTAGAGAACGTTCAGGGAGATGAGCGCGATGTTATTATGATTTCCGTTGGCTATGCCAAAAATACCAATGGTTACATGGCGATGCGTTTCGGCCCTCTAGGTGCGGAGGGAGGAGAACGCCGCTTGAATGTTCTGATAAGTCGAGCAAAACGACGTTGTGAGGTTTTTGCGTCAATCACTGACGAAGATATCGATCTTGAGCGGGCAAAAGGCAAAGGTGTCTTTGCGTTCAAACTGTTTCTTCAATACGCTCGCACAGGACGTTTATCCCTGGCTCAAAAATCCGATCGTGCAATGGATAGTGTGTTTGAGGAACAGGTGGCTGATGCACTTCAAAAGAGAGGTTACCAGGTCCATCCACAAGTTGGCATTGCTGGATTCTTTATCGATTTAGCCATTGCAGATCCTGATATGCCAGGACGATATCTGATTGGCATTGAGTGTGATGGTCGAGCCTATCATAGCTCTCGGTCCGCCCGTGAACGTGACAGATTGCGCCAATCCGTGCTGGAGGATCATGGGTGGATTATTCACCGAATTTGGAGTTCAGACTGGTTCCAGCGACCAGAAGAACAGTTGCAACGTACTGTCGAAGCAATCGAAACAGCAAAAAATGAACTTGCCCTTCGTTCGGAGCGCAGGAGTTCTGATACCAGAGCTGTGCCCATTGAAATTATCACTATTGAACGTGAGTCTGTAACAGAAATTGGTCTCGTCGATGCTGAACAGAGTCTTGAGAATGTTGATAATTATATCGAGTCTACCCCAGAGTTTCATGCCAATTGGCAGCTGCATGAAACACCAGCGAGCATTTTGGTAGACCTGATTGAAAAAATTGTTCAAACAGAGTCACCAATTCATGTCAGTGAAGTCGTTACACGCCTAAGAACCGCATGGGGGTTACAGCGTGCCGGGGCAAGAATAGAAGCGGCAGTAAATCAGGCAATCAATATCGCATGCAAAAAAGGAACGATATTGCAGGCTGGGAATTTCCTTATGTGTAGCACCTCAGAAGTCACGCTCCGAAATCGACAGAACGTTCAGTCATCTGGTCTGAGAAAACCTGAAATGATTGCTCCTGAAGAAATAGCCGTCGGCATCAAGGCAGTGGTGACAAGAAACTTAGGGGCCACAGATGACGAGATCATTTCATCTGTTTCCAGAATGTTGGGATTCAGAGCAACAAGCAGCGTCTTGAGAAAGACAATATCTGAAGTCATAGAAGTTTTATTGAATGAAGGTGTTCTGAGGAGAGAAAATACAATGATTATTGTTAGCGAAACAGTGGAAAATTAATGGCTTTAGACAGTTGCCCAAGGTCGCGAAAGCGGCCTTGGGGTGCAATGCCTGATATCAACACCCTCTTCTTTAGCTTTTGAGCTCCTGCGTTAAGCTTTAAAAAGCTGAACAGTCATACCAAAATATAACTCTAAACATCAATAAATTACCTTCAGTTATAGCGATATAGAATCTCCGCTGCTAACTTTAAACTCCCACTCAACCATCGAGCAAATACGCATGACCAACGAGTTTTCCGGCGGCTGCCTGTGCGGAGCCATACGCTTTAAGGCAACCAGCCCAGCAAACCCACACACCTGCTCATGCGATATTTGCCAAAAGCACACCGGTGCCCAGTCCGCGGCATGGATTGAGTTCTCGGCTTCCAATGTGCAATGGATCGGGGAAGGTGGCAAACCCGCAACCTACCGTTCCTCACCGGCCTCAAGCCGAGCCTTTTGCCCACGGTGGGGTAGTTCCATTGGGGCCATAGATGACGGCCCCGTTATTGCATTACTGAGTGGGGTATTTGATAACCCAAACGATCCTGCGCTGGCACCGGAATACCATTCTTTTGAAGATATGAAAACCGAATGGTGGCAGAAACTGTTTCCTGATAGCCCACCTTGACAGTGCACAGAATTCATCCGATCTTGGGATAGTCGTGACACCAGCAAAAGGAAGATACTATGGTGATTTACAGTTTTTTCGTGAAGGGCGAGCAGATTGTGGTACTGGATAACTCTGTACCCGATTTCGCAGATAATCAAAAGCACCTGTTAGATAAAGGCTATGCCAAGCAATTTGAAGAGTTGCAAGCCACTTCCCCGCAAGCGGCCCTTGTCAGATTTAAAGACATCAAGGGTGAGGAATACAAAACAGCGCATGCCTTTACCACTGGTGGCGTGTTTACCTCACTGATTGGTGCCTTATTGCCTAAAGGCTGACAGCACAGCTTGCTGGGGGCTCAGGCGAGTGGCTTATGCCCCCACCCGCCAATCAAAGACTGTCCCAGTCCGGCAGCTTGTTTACCCTCTTGCGCCAATAGTGATATAGCGCCATCATCAGGCCAAACGGCAACCCAACCTGCAAGCTTGTCTGCAGCGCCATCAATACGCTGTAGCATTCGCTTTTCCAAGTCGTAAACCACATAAACAGAACCCAAATAGTGCCAAAAAAACCACCGAAGCAAAGCACATTCAGCCAGAACGACATAAACGGTGGCGGTGGGATCTGGACGCCTAACCTCCACAGCAGGCGCAAGAGCGGTGGAGCATAATTGCAACGCCACATCTTTTTCTCTGCCATCAACGCTAATGCCCGTTCCTTCTTTTCATCAAACGTCATAGTTGAGTCCCTTCACTAGCAACAAGTCTATTTTTTTATCAGATCGAGCACAGTTTGAGAACTGCCGCTTAAAGGTTTTTCACCGTTTAGATCCTCGCCCTATAGTGGGCCTGATAGGGTTCTGTCATTACTCAGTCGTGGATGTGATGCGATTCGCATCTCCGGTGCAGGACTAGCCATATCATTGGTGTTTGAGCGCAGAAAGGATAGCCGAGATGGATCCACTACATGCAATCACCCTGACGATCGGCCTATTTGTGTTAACGTTTTTCAATCCCGGCGCTAACCTGTTCGTCGTGGTGCAAACCAGCCTGGCTTCTGGCAGCCGAGCAGGCATGCTTACCGGCCTTGGCGTAGCGCTGGGTGACGCCCTTTATTCCGGGCTGGGCCTGTTTGGCATGGCAACGTTGATCACCCAATGCGAGGGGATCTTCTCGTTCATCAAGGTCATCGGCGGGTTATATCTTCTATGGTTTGCCTATAAAAGTATGAATAAGCAGGCAACGCCACACTCCCCTGCGCTGCAACAACCGCTCAGTGCGCCTTGGTATGTCTTCTTCCGCCGAGGCCTGATCACCGATCTCTCCAACCCGCAGACGGTGCTGTTTTTCATCAGTATCTTCTCCGTAACCCTCAACGCCAATACGCCCGCCTGGGCCAAACTGAGTGCCTGGCTGGGAATAGTGCTCAGTTCGGTTATCTGGCGCGTTTTTCTCAGCCAGGCATTCTCCTTGCCAGCGGTACGGCGCACCTATGCCAGCATGCAACGGGGAGCCAGCCGAGCAATCGGTGTGGTGATCGGGGCTTTCGCCATTAAGCTGATTTACGAAGGCCTCACGCGCCGCTCCCTATAGCCGGTATATATCGTTGTGCATGAGCCCAAGTTTGGCCTTTGTCTGCCATTTGAAAAAGCACGTGCATTTTTCCGCCATTTACTTTAGCATTAACTAAATTTAGCAAATACTAAAATAACAAATGACTGACGAAAACGCCTCGCTGCTTGCCAGTGCCAATGCCGCCGCGACGTTGCTCAAAGCCATGAGCAACCCCCGCCGCCTGTTGATCCTTTGTATGTTGGTGGACGCGCCAGGCACCAGTGCCGGTGAGCTGGCGCTAGCTACCGGGCTTAGCCCATCAGCGACCTCACAGCATCTGGCCAAGATGCGCGAGGAAGGGCTGATTGAAAGCACCCGCGATCGGCAGCGCATCAATTACTCGATTAAAAATAGCGCCGTGCAGCAGGTCATCGGCACGCTAAAAGCCATCTATTGCCCCTGAGGACACCATGAACATAGAAACGATAACTGCCCAGCAAGCGCAAAAAATAATCATGCAGGGAGCGCAGCTGCTGGATATTCGCGGAATGGATGAGTATGCACACGAGCATATTGCCCAAGCCAGCTTACTATCGCTGCCTGAAATAGAGAAAGGTGGCAAACCACAGGCCGTTAGCGAACAGGATGTGGTGATTTTTCACTGTCAGTCTGGCCGCCGTACGGCAGAAAACGCAGCGCTATTGGCAGGAGCCGCAACGCCTGCCAAGGTTTATCTGCTTGAAGGCGGTATTAACGGTTGGAAGCAACAGGGATTGGCTGTCGTCAAGGGTAACAACCAGCCACTCCCCATCATGCGACAGGTGCAGATTGCTGCTGGCTCCCTTATTCTCGCTGGGACAATCTTGGGGTACGTAATCTCTCCCCTGTTCTTCCTGTTGTCCGGCTTTGTCGGTGCTGGATTGCTATTTGCCGGCATTAGCGGATTTTGCGGGATGGCGACGCTGTTGGTCAAAATGCCTTGGAACCAGCCCAAATAACCCGATCACTCTTTTGTAGGGGCTCTGCATGCTGCGCCCGCTTAACCCCTACGCCCTAGGCAAGATCCAACGAATAGACCCGTGACGACTCCCCCCACGGGTGATAGCCAAGCCCATCAAAGCTAAAACCCAATTTCTCGTAATAACCCACATGATCGGTACACAGATGCAAACGGGGAAATCCCAGTTCGCCTGCGGTCTTGGCTACGTGGTTTACCAACAATGCACCGCAGCCCTGCCCACGATAATGCTCATCGACGTACAACGCACATAGCCACGGATACAGTTCCATGCGGCTGATAAAGTCATTGGTAATCAAACCCGCGCAACCCACAACCGTTTCCCCATCCAGCAACAAATACCACTGCGGTAGCGGGTTTACCGCGTCGATACAACGGGTTATCGAGTCTTGATACAGCATCATGGTCTCTGGCGATGCCCACTGACGCTGGAAATAATCGATAGCCACATCGCGATAGGCTGGCTCCTGACGCACCGAAATAATGTTCACTTAAGCCCCTCTATGACAAAGTTTTACGCTCATAAATACACACCTATACCCTTTGGATTTCAAGTTGCAGCTAGGCGACAAGCTTGATCATCCCCAGGAACTTACTTTTGTAAGTGACTGGGGTGGACAAGTGCAGGTAACAACGCTGCAGCTTGAAAGACAAGGGGTAGAGGCCCTATTTTTGTTGGCGGTCTGTTTGCTGAACGAATACCATTAACCCGCCGCGCTGTTATGCGGTTTATATAATACAGGAGACGTTATGTCGCAAAATATCTATGACAATCAAACCTTCTTCGACGGCTATGCGCAGCTAAGCCGTTCGGTGCAGGGTTTAGATGGCGCGCCGGAATGGTCAACCATTCGCAGCATTCTGCCAGATTTGCAGGGCAAAAAGGTGGCCGATCTTGGCTGTGGTTACGGTTGGTTCTGCCGCAGCGCTCGTGAGCAAGGTGCAGCCCAGGTACTGGGAATGGATCTTTCAGAGAAGATGTTGGGCAAGGCAAAAGAGATGACCGAAGATCCGGCGATTGAATACCGCCAGCAGGATCTGGAGGCGCTACAGCTCCCAGCAGCAAGCTTTGATTTGATCTATAGCTCGCTGACGCTGCACTATATCGAAGACCTCGGCAAGCTGTTCGCAACCGTTTATCAGGCATTGGTGAATGGTGGGGAGTTTATCTTTACTGCCGAACACCCGATTTATACTGCGCCAAAGCATCAGGGCTGGTTGGTGGATGAGGCAGGGCAAAAATCCTGGCCAATCAATGGCTATCAGCAAGAAGGGCAACGTATTTCCAACTGGCTGGCGGAAGGCGTGATCAAGCAGCACCGTATGCTGGGCACCTATATCAATTTGCTGGTCCAGCAGGGATTCACCATCCGCTATCTGAACGAGTGGGGTCCTTCGGCACAGCAGATTGCCGACAATCCGGCACTGGATGAAGAAAAAGAACGCCCGATGATCTTTATCCTGGCGGTACAAAAGCCCGCTGCGTAATGCCTATTCGCTTTATTAAATATCGTTAAAACATCCAATATTGGGGAGGCTGCCTCCCCCCAATACTTTCCAAGCTTATTCACAGCAAACGGATCTGGGCAACTTCAGGACAACACCGTTTCACTGTCAGTACAACTTACTCGCTCGCCATTTCACCTTCGTGGCTTTCAGGTTCTAACTCGCTCTGAACTTCCTCAACCGGCGGCATTTCCAAGCGCAGATCGATCCAGCGCCCTTCTGGAATGTCCATCGGATCCCCAGCAACGATCGCTGCGGTATCAATATCAAAGCGGCGTTTGCTGACCTTGACCGTGATAGTACCGTCTTCGGCCGCTTCGGTAGCGACGAAGCATAGGCGGTTACCGTTGACGTCCTGCGGGACTTCGATATTCCAGCCTTCCAGCGCGAAACCTAGCGAACCCGTCACTTTGTATACGCCAACGGAGACTCGCTCTGCGGTAACGCCCGCAGCCTCACCATTCACCGCAGCCAGCCCGGACAGAGTAAAGCCATCCAAGAATTCTTCGGACATTTTCTCTGGGTTGCTGGAGAGACGGGCGATGGGTGATGCTTTTTTCAGGAAGCCGTTGGCGTCTACGGTGGTGTTGCCGGTATGCCAAATTGTTTGCCAAGCTGAATGGCCGCCCGTTGAAGAACGAACTCTTGTTCGTAAATCTACTGCTGCTCCGCCCATTGCCCAAGCCATCTGGAAACGGGATGCTCCATCGTACCCTCCCATAATCCCCGCCCATGGCCCAGCGGTTGGAGCATTGGTGGTATTTGTTCCAAAACGGAAGAACTGGTTAGCACCGACGCCATCTGGGGCTGCTACTGTAACAGGGGTATATGCGCCAACCCCTGCGTCACCAACTTGCATCGGATTTGAAAGAGTATTCCCATCCCACAATTTGACCCAACCTTGCCAGACACCATTCCTAAGAGTGTTGCGATATACCTCATCATACGAGCTAGGTGCTGTAATGATAGCTGAAGCCAATAAGGTGCCATGCCCTCCATTTGCATTAGATGTAAACGTCCAGTCAAGGCAATAAGCAACTCCAGCGCGAGGCATTCCTATACCATTGGCGTTTACTCCATACTTTCCCGTAGGCTTGGTTTTAAGATCATCTAATACTGTATCTAGCGGCAGTGGCACAGCTACGCCACCAATACCATATTGTCCAGCAGTAATAACTGGTGAAGAACCAACATATAGCCCATTAAGCGCATAAGTAATCCCTGTACGAGCATTAACGTAAAATACAGGCTTCCCTCGTTCTACGCCAGTGCCTAAACTGTTTCCAATTGTAGGTGCAACGGAAAATCCATACCAAGTACCAATAGTGTAATTATTAGGTTTATCAAATCCAGCATAGTCAGCTCCACGAAACGTAATTGGTGCACTATTGCTGCCAATAACATCAGTAACTTCCTGAGGCGTTGACATTGCTGTTGATATAACATGTCCCTTTGGTATGGAAACTAAGCCATCTGTGCGGCATTCCATAGAATATGCTGTACCATTCCATCGAATCCTCATTGAGCCGTCAGTCGGGTTTGAAATGATAGCCCCCTTTTCTACAGAGCTATAATCCAAAAACCGATGTGTCAATGCGGTAGCTCCGACAGGCGCATATTGGTTAAAAGTCGCATCTCCACCGTTAAGAGTAGCAAGTGCATTTATCGTTGTTCCATCTGTATTCCAAAACCTAAAGCCTCCGCCACCGTTACCTCTATGATTTATAATATCAGTTGCACCTGTACCAGAAATTCTATTCCACGTAACCCAACTACCCTGGCTTGGTGGGATGTAGTTAACTGAATCTATTCCACTACTTAGTCTTAATGGCCGACTGAATAAGATCTTACTATTAACAAATTGATCAGATGTTTTTGTCGTACTAATTGAGTCAGTCTGAATTTTAGATAAGGTAGGAACGATTAGCGTTGTACCATCATCCTTGGTAAAGGTCATATCCCCAGAACCAGTAAACCAACTCACCGTATCGTTGCGACTACCTTGGAAGAAGGTCAGCATTGCCGCAAAGCGAGCGGAGAATTGGCTGATATCACCTTCATAGGTGGTGATAATCGCATAGCTCTGCCCGCTGGCCGTTGAACCGGCATAGTTGCTGTTGAGAGTCAGCGAGGTATTGCTATTTACCTGCTTAACTTCATACAGCTTATTGTCTGGAGCCAGTAAAATCATACCAGACATCACACCAAACTTAGCATCGGCCCACGCGGTGCCAGTACCCGTTACGGTTGCGTTATTAGCAGTTAAATTGATAGTGCCTGTTTTGTACCACATAAATATTTACTCCAAATAAAAATCGCTCATAGCGGATTCGGATTGAGAATTAAATTACCTTATCTTATTCCGAGTTATTCATTTGTAATTTAACTGAAAACCCAAATACATCTAAAATAAAAAATTCCTTAAAAAACACATAACCAATTTTTTAATTACATTTTGGCATGAGTTGATAAAGGTGTTTAAATTCTGGATTAGCTTTACTAATCATCTATTGAGCCAGAGCTGATTCCGGTTAAAATACTGGTTCAGGCTCATCAGTTGCGGGCATTTCAACGCGCAGATCAATAAAACGCCCCTCAGGGATATCAATCGGAGTACCGTCCGGCATCTCAACAAAGATCGGTTGCTTTTTATCATCGATTTCCCCGCTATCCATAGCCTCGATGTTACGCGTTGAATATGGTCCGGTGTCGTAACTACGATGATATGTGCGGATCTCAATATCGCCGTCCGGCAACACTTTTGACTCTATCCATACTAATGGGCGCTTATTGTCATCAACCGGGATTTCGATGCCGTTTCCAGCGCCGCCCCAAGTAGCATCAGCATTAAAACCACGAACGCCGGATACATGGTAAACACCCTGACTAACACGCTCAGTAGTTATACCCAGACTTTCATCATTCAATTCGCTAACACCGTCACCAAACAATTTCACAATCGGGGATGCGGCTTTGATAAAACCGTTGGAGTCCACGGTTGTGTTAAAACCACTTAGCGCTTTTGTTTCGGTAACGAAAGTTAGACCGGCGGGCATTGCGGTTTGCCAAGATGACTCATTGTTGTAGGTTATCCCAGCAAGGATTGCTGTGCCACTAACATTCCCTAAAATTTGAATGCTGGGTACGTTATAACCTGGGCCTTTCATCCATAATTCCCACTTACCGGTGGTTGAATTGTATAATGTTCCGAAGACAAGGTTGACGTTTTCAACATAATTTAAGCCAAAAGATAGAACTTGCAGCCCTCTAGGGGTTAACGCCGTACTAGAGGCCCCTCGAGTTGAGAAATAAACAAGTTTATGATCAATTCCAGGTGTACCATAGCCTTGACCATTTGATACTGAAAATAATATCCCACTAGCCCCAGTGGCTGTTGGGCCATATTCAGCTAATTTCACATAACCAGCTGAACCGCCCCATGACTTCATAGTTGGCGCAATAATCTGAGCCATGGAGTTATCCATTGTTACTTTCAACCAACCTTGCCAGTTCCCACTTCTAAGCGTGTTTTTATATAGTCCTTCTTGAGCACTTCCTTTATCAGCTAGAGCTGATGCTAATAAAAACCCGTGCCCCCCACTTGAAGTTGCCGTCATCGACCAGTCTAAGTAATAAGCCACATCATCTCTCGGCATATCGGTAGAACCACTGTTTACAGCATACTTACCCGTCTGCTTTTTCTTTACTTCCTCCATCACCGTTGCTGGATTTAACAATGGAGTTATGCCACCTATCCCATACTCACCAGCCTTTAAGACTGGTGTCGCACCAATATATAAGGCATTAGGAATGGTAATTGTTCCATCCGGCCTTAGATTCATTGAATATGATGTTCCATTCCATTTTATAGAAAGTGAACCATCGACAGTATTTGAACTAAACGATGCCTTTACTGAGTCATCACTTGCGTAAAAATTATGCACAAGTGCGGTGTTACCAGCTACAGTTGCTCGCTGTAATATATTTCCAGAACTCCCAATAGTGACTACGCGGTCAGCTGTAGCGCCATCTGAATTCCAGAAGTTAAACCCACCTGAACCAGATCCTTTATGGTTCACGAAATCAGTTGCATTGGTCGCGCCGCCAGTGGCTCCAGTTGCTCTATTCCAACCGACCCAAGCCCCTTGTGTCCTAGGCAAAAAACCTTGGGAAGTACTGAGACTCATCCCCATAGGAAGACTGAAGGAAACTGAACCCGCGACATGCTGATTCGCTGTTGATGACCTGGACAAATAGTCTGACTGAATTTTAGCCAGCGTCGGCACAGTTAGTTTTGTACCATCATCCTTGGTAAAGGTCATATCCCCGGAGCCAGTAAACCAGCTCACCGTATCATTGCGGCTACCTTGGAAGAAGGTCAGCATTGCCGCAAAGCGGGCGGAGAACTGGCTGATATCGCCTTCATAAGTGGTGATAATCGCATAGCTCTGCCCGCTGGCCGTTGTACCGGCATAGTTGCTGTTCAGGGTCAGCGAAGTATTGCTATTCACCTGTTTAACTTCATACAGCTTATTGTCCGGTGCCAGCAAAATCATACCTGGCATCACGCCAAACTTGGTATCGGCCCACGCGGTGCCAGTACCAGTTACGGTAGCGTTATTAGCAGTTAAATTGATAGTACCTGTTTTGTACCACATAGAGTTATTCTCCTCGCAATGAAGCGAAAATTTTTATTTAATATTGAGCTATTTACTTATTGATGACTTAACGTCGATACAATGAGCAATCCAACGCTCGGTTTTTTCAGGCAGCGCAAGCCCATTTTCTTTTAGCTGTTTTGCCACTTCCAAGATGGCATCAAGCTGTTCCCCTACATCCATATAAGCCTTTCGCCGCTCTTCTTTATAATCTTTACTCACCGTTAATTTCATAATTAAACGTCACCTCGAATCGTTTCACTGGGAATGGGTTCGATGAAATACTATAGCTACCGGCATGCTTAAAGCTAATTTCAACATCCGTGCCATCAGAAATGAACTCCTGCTGTTCGATAAAGAAAGTCTCACCTTTAGGTATGCCCTTTAATTTTCCATTTTCAAATCTGATTAAATCTGGCCTTGCCGTCTTTATACCATTCAAAAAATAGAAAACCTCACCATCAATATAACCATCATAAACAGACCAATGATTAAGCTGCGCGGTTAGCTCAGCATCCCGTCGGCGACATGTTGCCTGTTGCCTAACCATTCCGATATCATCATAGAATGTAAATTCTTCATTCATCGCATCGCCCCCCATACTGCTAATGTCACTTTATTTAAAACTACATCCTTCCATGCCCACCATTTTATGGTAAACCTATGTACACCTGCACCTGCATAGGTTGTCGCCATCATCACAGGACTATCATTAGGTGCTCCAGCATAAAATTCAGCAACTTGGTTGCCATTCAAATAAAGCGTCGCTCGTGTATGTCTCTCGGTATTAAAATAACTTTGTCTTAATGCTGCCACCATAATCAATTGGGCACCGTAATCCAGCGATACTACGCCATCAATAAGGGTATATTCAGTATCATTAGCATATGCTCCGCCTTGCCACTCAAATGCCGCAGGCACAATAACCGAGTTCCCCTTTATTCTTAAGGTATCAATCTGAGCATCACCAATCTTGGCCGTGGTTATTGCCGCATTACCAATTTTTGCGTTAGTAATCGTCCCATCAGCAATAAACGCCGAGTTAATAAACGTCTGGCCATTTTGCACGGCGAAGGGAACAGACACATTGCCTTCATCTTTGGTTACCAAGGCAAATCGATCGGCCCGCACCAGGAATTGCCGGTTACCGGCGTCATCAACCCCCAATGCCAATCCGGCAACGCTGCTTTCCCCCTTCTTACTGGTTTCAACTTTTACCGACCAGGTTGCAGATACCTTGCCATCCAAGGTCGCCTGCGCAGAACTCACCTGCTGGACTGCCGCCTTGTTATCACCCACCGCGGTATTCAATAACTTGATATCGTTAGCCGTTGCCGATTGGTTATCGGTCACGGTTTTCGACAGCGAGGTAATCGCCGAAGTATTGTCACCAGTAGCGGATTGCAGAGCACCAATTTGCTGAGCCGTTGCGCTACTGTTATCGGTAAGCGTTTGACTCAAGGCGGTAACCGAAGCCTCATTTGCTCCCGTGCGGCTGGTCAGGTCGTTAATCAGCTTAGCCTGGGCGCTGTCCGTATCCACCAGCACCTGCAGTTGCTGATTGAGTTGGGCATTGTTGTCCCCCACGGTGCCTACCAGCGCTGTCACCTGCTGGGATAACGCCTTGTCGGCCTCCGCACGTACCGTCTGTTCCGTCATCAAGCGCGCATCAACATCACCAAAGCTCGCGCGTAATTCGGTTATCTGCTGCGCCTGTGCGCGCTGATCGTCCGCCATTACGTTCTGCTGGGTCTTGATCGATGCGGTGACCACGTCATTGCTGATAACGTCTTCCGCCTGCTTTAACGACTGCTCGATATCCGCCTTGGCAATGGCTTCAAGCGAACTGCTGAGCGAAGCCTGCGAACCAGCCGAGTCGCTTTGTGCCTGCTTCAGCTCGCCGATCGCCGCGCTGTTTTCGCCAGAGGTCGCCGTTAATGAACCAATCTGCTCCGCCATCGCCGAGTCTTGATTGGCCAACGTCTGTAGCCGCTCGTTGATGGCCGCCGTATTTTGCCCCACGGTGGAATCTAGCGAACTCAATTGCCGAGATAGCGCTTCATCCGCCGTGGTCCGCGCTTGCGATTCGGCGGCGATCGCCGCTTTATTTTCGCCACTGGCTGCCCCCAGGCCAGTAATTAACGACGCTTGAGCACTGCCGCTATCCACCAGCGCCTGCAAACGCTGATTCACCTCGGCCTGATTACTGCCAACATCTGCGCTCAGATGGTCAAAGCGTTGTGACAACGCGCCGGTCTCGCTGGCCCTGGTGGTGATCTCCTGCTGCAACTGCGCAGACACATCACCAAAGTTCGCGTCCAGCTGCGTGATCTGCTGGGCCTGCGCCTGCTGCCGATCGGCGAAAACGGTTTGCGCCGTGGTTAACCGGGCGCTGCTCTCGTCCAGACGTTGAACATCGTTATCCTGCTTAAGCGCCTGTTCGATATTCGCCTTGGCCGTAGCCTCCAATGCCTGTTGCAGGCTGGCCGTGCTGCTTTCGGCTTCGGTTTGCGCGATACCAAGGCGGGTGATGGCCGCCGTGTTTTCCTGGCTGGTCGCCTGGATCACGTCAACCCGTTGGCTCAGCGCACCGTCGGCATCAGCACGGGATTTCGCCTCTGCCTGGATAGCCGCAGTGTTACTGCCCGTGCTGGCCTGCAAACCGGAAATCTGCTGGGCCTGAGCCGAGTCTGTCGCCGCCAGCGTTTTCAGCTGCTGGGTTACCTCCGCTCGGTTCTCACTAAACTCAGAAGTCAGCCCACTGAGCTGCTGGCCCTGCGTTTTCTGCTGATCGGCCAGCGCTTCGGTTTTCTGCGTAACCTGCGAGTTAACCTTGTCCTGTTCCGTCTTGTTGCTGCCGATTGCCTTGGCATTGGCGGAAACGTTGGACTCCACCTTAGCCAAAGCAGAATCGGCATCGGCCTGCGCCTGCTCCAGCTTGATAATCAAACCCTGCTGATTATCCGCCGTGGCTTTCACCGAGCTGATATCCTTGGCTAACGCCCCATCGGCATCCACACGTGCCGCTTTCTCCTGCGCGATTTGCGCGGTATTCCCCTCGGCCTTGGCAATCACCACGTCTAGCTTGCTGGCCAGTTGCTGATCATCATCCTGCAATTGAGTGATCTGCGAAGCGACCTCGGCCATTGCCGCGTTGGTGCCACCGGTAAGGGCATCGACCTTGGCTTGCAGTTCGGCATCTGCACGCGCCAAGCTGGCTCGGGTGCTATCAATTTCCCCGCGCGCATCCTTGATATCGCTATTCAGCGCCTCCTGGGCCTGGGCGAGTTTTTGGCGGTTATGCTCGATGGTCAGGCTGTTTTCGATGGCGGCTTTGCCCAGCTGCGTCAAATCCTGTTGCAGCACGTCGACAGCATTGCTCAGATCGGCATTGCGGCCCGCCAGTTCGGCGTTAACCTTGTTCAGCGCTGCTTGCAGGGTATCGACATCCCCTTGCAGCGCATCCCTGTTCGCCTCGATATCGGCCTGCGCCTGGGCGATCTTCTCGGCCAGATCCTGGACGTTCTGATCCGAAGGCAGGCTGTTGATCTTCTCCAACAGATCTTTGCCCAGTTCGGTCTCGGTAATGCTTTGTGCGATCTGCGCCAACACCACGTCCGCGCTGTCCGAAGCCATCCCGCGTACAAACTCGCTCCAGTCGGACTGGTTGCCGGTTTTGTCGGTAAAAGCTGCACGGAAGTACAGCACCTGCCCGGCACGTAGGCCCTGCATGTCATAGCGGTGCTGCGGATAAGGCACATCGGCCAGTAAGCGTTCGTCGGCGAAATCCGCCCGGCTGGCTACCATCAGGGTGGTTTTCAGGCCGTCGGCAGAGTTCTGGCCAAAGCCCCAGGAAAGCTGGATGCCAAACACCACATCCTTGGTTGCCGTCAACGAGACAATCTTGGGCGGTACACCCGCTTTTCCTGCCAGATAGCTTGGCTCGGCATAACCCCACTGTGAGGAAACACCCACCGCATTCACCGCTCGTACCCGCACGTCGTAGTTACCGGCATAAATGCCGTTAACGTCAAACCCGAGTGAAGGCGTCGATCCCACATTCACCCAGTTGCCGTTATCTTTGCGCCACTGGGCTTCATAGGTCACCGCGCCAGCCACAGCACGCCACTGCCCCCGCATTGAGGCAACGTTAATCCCCTGGCTGACGTAGTCGTAGCGCGAGAGGCTGATATTCGCAGGAGCAGGCATCGCTCCTGGTGGCGTGACGGTGATTGGCGGCGCATCCAGGCGGATGCCGTTATCGATAAAGGTGTATTTATCCGGATCGTGCTCAACGGCGTTAATGGCGAAGGTGCCATCATCGTTGGACTGGACCGACACCACGCGGAATTGCTGGATCGCCAGGCTGTCGGAATCGATACTCCAGACGGCTTCAGGCTCAGGCTGCTGGCGGAACGGTGCGGTCAGCGTCACCGTAAGCTTGTCAGCCGCGATACTGGCGATGGTGCGAGTTTGCGCCGTGCCGTCTGGCAGATTGACGATCAGGCGATCGCCTTTACCAAACGCTACTTCACGATCCAGCACCACCACGCGATCCTGCGCGGAATGGATGCGCCCGCCGTTGGTCTTGCCTGCCAGCATGGCATCTGCAATGCCGATGATCCGAGCTGGTAGCGGGATATTGCCGTCCAACCCGACGGTAAAGCTGACGGTACGATCTTTGGCATTACTCAGGATTGCCCAGCGCCCACGGCGGTGAGCCTCGGTGCGCCGCGTGCAGCCAATGGCGGTGATTTCAGTCTGGTTAACGCCGTAGCGCTTCACCAGTTCGTTATCGTAAGCCGCTTCCACCGCGTCGGCATAATGGTTGGCCGGGTCGCCCCACTTCACCAGCGCCGAGGTATAGCGATTCTTGTAAGAACCCGATGCATAGGCAAATTCACCACCGATGACGTTAGCCCGCGAATAAACGAAATCCACATCGCGCGGCATATCCGCGTAGGCAAACAGTTGGTCGTTACCCCAGTAGGTGATGCCGCGGAAGATGGCGGCGATATCACGCAATACGGTGTACGCATCCTGCTGCGACTGGATATACACGTCGCACAGGAAACGCGGCTCTTTGCCCCCGCCCCCCAAACCGTCATCAATCAGCTCATCGCAATACTGCGCGATGCTGTACAGCCCCCATTTGTCGATCTCGGCGGCAGTAACCCGGTTGCCTAAGCCGTAATTCTTGTCCAGCGCGATATCGTAAAACACCCAGGCCGGGTTGTTGCTCCAGGCCCATTTAAAGCTGCCATCCCAATTGCCGCTGTAGGTCCGTGCCAACGGATCGTAGTTGGTCGGCACGCGGATGATTTTGCCCTTCGGCTTGAGCGTAATTTTCGGCACTGAACTGAACTGCTGGGCATCGAACTCGATAAACAGCAAGGCGGTGTTGGGATAGCGGAACTTGGCGTCCACGATCTCGGTGTAGGTCTGGATCTGGGTAGTGTTTACCAGCTTGCTGCTGGTGGAGTCTGGGGTGATGCGCTTGATGCGCAGCGTCCAGCTGGTGGTCGCTTTTGGCAGATTAATCCGGTGATCGCGCTCGTACAGGCTGGTGGTTTTGCCCTTTAGCGTACCGGTGACCACGGTTTTATAGGCTCCGCCGTCGGTGGAAAGCTCAATCAGATATTCCACCTGCGAACCGTTCATATCGCCGTTATCTTCCTGCTGGAACAGCGCCGGGAAGCCCATGCGTATACGCAGCGCGTCGATATCGGTTCGGGTGAAGGTTTTGGTCCAGACGTTCGTGGTGGTCAGCTTGACGTTGACCGGCGTTTCAGACTCTACATCCGGCATGCCCTGGATATAATCCTGAGTCTGGGTACCGTTACGTACCTCCCACTTCAGGCCGGTAAAGTTTTCACTGCCATCGGGGTTATGTACCGGGGTGCCGTCGAGCAGAATGCGGGTGCCGTCTAACTCACCGGCAATTTCACCTTCAGACAGCGCCAGCAGGATTTTGATTTTAGCGTTGGACTGCAAATCATCGGGAGCTTCAACCGGCGTATGCGCCGATCCACCACCGCCCTTGCGCCCATGAATAGTTAACTTTGTCATATTGCGCCCACAAAAAAGGTCGCGAATGCGACCTGTAGAAAAATGCCCTAAAGGGGGTTATTGCTGGTTTTCAGCGTAAATACCGGCGGAAATCACCGCACCACCGATTTCCCGTTCGCCGTACAGCACCGGCACCGGGTAGCCCTGCGCCGTGGTGTTGACCGGTGAGCCAAAGGCGTAGGAGGGTTTGTTTTCCACCGACTGTGACGAAGACATGCCGAAATTCGGCTGTGGCGTCATCAGTTGCATGACACCACCGAGTACCATCGTTGAACCCAGCAGGGTTAAGTTAGTAACAGCTGTCACGGCGGAGGCACTGAGTGTCGCTGTTGCTCCCGACGCGCCAAGTGCACCACTCCAAGCACTCAACGACCAACCTGCGGTATAGAACGCCCCGACCAACGCCGCTACGCCGATGACAATCTGGAACATCCCTCCACTCTTACTCCCCGCAATCACCGGCATAATGCGGATATCAGCGCTGCCTTTAGAGGTAGCAAACTCGGCCAGGCCGATATTTTGTGGGCCATTGAAGAAGGCAAACTGCACGCCGTCCTTATGGGCATTCATCATAAAGCTCTCAAATCCGGGCAGCGTGATACACAGCGCGCGCAGCGCTTCGCGAGTATCCGCCACCACCAGCCGATGAGTTTTACCGAACTTTTTGCCCAGTTGGCCACCCAACCGGATCAGTCTTGTTGTTTGCATCATAGAAGCTCCTTCCTGCGGACTACGCGTACCGTCCGCTCCTGAAAATATCCGCTGTAGGGATAACGCTGGCTGAGCTGGCCGAACAGATGGTGCAGCATCATGCCGTCCCCCAGATAGACGCCCGCGTGGTTGGTAACCGGGGCTGAAACCTGCATCATGATCATATCGCCCACGCGCATCGGCCCCTGATATTCCCGGAATCCTTCTTCGTACCAATGATCGTCATACAGGCGGGTTTTGCCGTCGATCCACCATTCATGCTCCACCGAATAATCATTCAGCGCGATGCCGTGTTCCTGGCGATAGTAATCCCGGATCAATGACCAGCAGTCGGCATGCCCCAACAGCCAACTGCGCCCAACCAACGGGCGCTCACCGCGTGGCACAACTTCGGTGTAATCCCCTTCGGGCCACGAGACGATGCCCCAGACAATGCCCGAGTGATCGCACTGCAGGCGATCCATCTCCGATGGGATCAATACGGGCACATCAGGGTGGCTGTGGATGATGCGAATGATCTCGCCTTGATCTTCCGCCTGCGCGTATTCCTGTGGCGAAATGACAAAGTTATCCAACGCGTTTTCCGCCACATTGCGGCACGGCAGATAACGCGCCTTACGCCCGTTCTGCACCACAAAACCGCAGGACTCATTGGGATATTCCGCCGCGGCATGCTCACAGATGGCCTGCATGATTTCAGCCTGCATCATTACCTCCCCAACAGGTTGGAACCTGGGAACCCGCCAAAGGCCAGGGGTTGCGCGTCACCGAAGCGTTTTTTACAGGAGGACACCCGGCCACCACAGACGTCCAACGCCGGATCGTCGATCGGTTTATCGTCCTTATCAAAACAGGCTCCGCCGCTGTAATCGCACCCCCTGCCGCTGCGGTACCAACCCCGGATGCACCAGGTGCAAAGCCCGTGAATTTGTCGCGAGGGCAGTTGCTGGCCTTGCAGATCGAACGGTGTACAGAGCTGGAACTCCACCACGCTGTTGGTTTCGGTGCTTTTGCTGTCAATGTAGAAAACCTGCACTCGCTCCTGCGAAGCATCGGCAAGGGCGTTCCCCTCGGGGAAGTTGGCCGCATCCAGATATTTGGCAAAGGTGTCGTGTACCCGCACTTTCGCCTGCACCATGTCGTTGAAGGTCAGGCACAGTGAGGACACCAGATTGCTGAGGTTAGCGACGCTGAGCCTGGGCGTTGGTTGCGAACCATCGCTGGTTGCTGCCAGGCCGGTGATCTCGTAGGGATAGGCTTCATACTCGTTTCCCTGCCACCAGATCGATTTTGGTTTCAGCCGCAGGGCATCGTTGCCCGCCGCCGCGATCTCGGCCTGAGTGTGGGGAATATTGTGCGCATGAAAGCGCATGATGGCCGCGCCAAAGGCGGTGCCATCAATTTCAATCAGCTGGATCAGTTCCCCTGGCGCCAGCTTTTGCACTTGACTGTTAAATGACATGATTGCACCTATACGCCGAAGGCTTGCTCAAAGGCAAAACTCAACGCCTCCACATTGCGCGCAAGCGGCGTGACGGAGATTGAATCCGACTTGACGCGAAATAGCGCTTTCTTGCCGTTGGGCGGCGTCCAGAAAAAGGCGACGAGCACGTGTTGATTTAAAAAGGCCAGCATCGACTGGGTCACGGCCGGATGGCCGGTATAGGCCAACTGCCACTGTTGTACCGCCTGGTTCAGCCCATTGCTGCTGACCTGTTTATAGCCGTCGCCGAACTGCGCACTTCTGACGTTATGGACAAAGTTACCGCTAGGCGAGGCCTGGGTTTGCCATTGGAAAGTATCGATAAGCATAAAGACTCCGAGCAGTAATAACCGTCAGTCACCGGGCTAGAATTACCCCTCACCCTAACCCTCTCCCACAGGGAGAGGGGACAGTACGTGCCACATATTGGATCATGCATTCGTCTTTCCTATCACCCTTGTTACAGGTTACTTATGTACCTGAACACGGCACCATACCAGCTCCCTCTCCCTGTGGGAGAGGGTTGGGGTGAGGGGAAACAACGATTGAGGAGCAATTAATGAGGCCTGATGCCAGACTGCGGTTGTTACTATTGATGATTGATAAAGAGATTCAGCGGGCCGCTGAGGCATTCCAGATCAGGCCGCCAGGCTTGAGCTCTTTGCCCAAACGTTCGGTGATCGCCTGATTAACGATGCCCTGCACCAGCTTGCCCATACCGTCACCGGCAGAGGAGCTATTGGCCACATTCGCCGAGCCGTCATTGTTCATGACCACGGTGCTGTTGACCGTAATGCCGCCCCCCTGCTCTGCCGCCAGGCCGTACATCGGGGCTTTGTTGCCGCCCACCAGGCCACCCTCCGCATAACCGCGCATCATGGCGTAGAGATTACCCACACCGATCCGCTGGGTAGCTTCTTTGGTCATCACGAACTCGCCACGATGCACCACGCCCGCCTGATCGTATTTACCGCCGTCGCCGGTATAACCACCTGAATCAAACGATAAGTTGTCGTATGCGCCCAAAGAGAAAGCGTTATTTGCCGATCCTGCGTCCGCTGCAGGACTGAACGCCCCCTTGATCCATCCCATCGCGGCTTGTATGGCATAAGCCACCAACATCTGATTGATCATCTGGACAATCATGGTGATAATCGACGTGCTAAACTCCTTGAAGTTAGCTTTACCGGTCGTCACCAATTCGGTCAGATTGTCAGATAATCCTTTGTGGGCCGCCTGGCCAATTTCATTGAGCCCTTTATAACCATCGGTGACGCTTTCGAAATATTCCTGCCAGGTTTGCTTATCCTTATCCAGCTTCTCTTTGGTAGAGTCCCCTTTTTCCTCTCCGCCACCACCTTCTACCAATGCGGCAGCATCGGCCCCGCCCGCCGCAGTTTTGGCCGCGTTATCCGTAGCCGTTTTATTGGGATCCGCCGCAGGGAAAAAGGTTGAGTCTATCCATTTCACCGCTTTATCAACCGCAAATCCGCTAATGATTTTGCTGAATAATCCGGCGGACATCTGCAAAATAGAAGAAGAAAAAGTATGAAAACTAAAGCGGCCAGTAGTAAGTAATCGGGTAAGGATCTCCGTCAGCCCCTCGTGGCTGGCCTTGGCCACCTGAACTACCGCAGCAGAAATATCGGTTACGCTTTCCAGGTAACTCTGCCAGCTTTTTCTACCGGCCTCTGCCTGTTTATCTGAGATATAATCACTTAGTAAACCCGGTTCTTTTTTCGGATCTACTTTAAGTTCATAAGCTGGCAATGGACGCAATGATTTACGGAGGTTCTCTTGCCTTATCCTATCCCCTTTGATAGTTTTCTCCAGCTCACCCAACTGGGAAATAAGCAGTATCGCCTTGGCCCCGGAGTTCTCATTAATGGTTCGCAGCCCAAAAGAATATGACTTGGCCGCCTCGGTTATCCGAGTAGTAGCCCTCACAAAGCCAAGAGTTGCTTGAGGTAAATCTTTATTATATAGCTGCTGCATCTTATTGATGTTCTCACGCAGCAACATAGAGTCTGAATTGGCCATACTGCCCTCCAACCAACTTAATGCTGGTATAAGTATTTATTTACTATGAATGATCCTAAGTGCTGCGCTTTCCATTACGCGAATATCACTGAACGCGCTTGCCTCATCGTCCACGCCATAAAGCGTCATCAGCCAGGGCAGGCAGTTATAATCCAGCCCGCTGACACCCTGCATGCCTACGCGCCACTGAGTTCCCATGGCCTGAAAAACCTGAAACGCTGGCCAGATATCGGGCCAGGCTTCAACGATCTCCGGATCATAATCGGCGGCACTCAGGCCAAAGGCTCCGAGATCTTCAATGGCAGGCTCTGGCGTATAAAACGCTTTGGCAAGCGCTATCAGTTTTTTCCGCGTGCGGCCATCAGTTCGCGGGTAAACAGAGTGGCAATTGAATCAAACGCCCGCGGGTAGTTATCCAACAGCACCAGCATGTTTTCGCGATTAAACTCGTCAGGCAAAGCCCAGCCAGCGCAGATTTCCATCAAAAAATCCGCCATCGGATCATTGCTGTAAATACCCGTTTCGCTTTGCAGTTCCAGGGTTTCACGCAAAGACTTTTCCAACAGCTCTAGCTGGGTACGCTTTTTATGCTTGAAGGTAAAAGTCAGTACGCCATCTTCATCTCCAGGGCGCGGAACGGAGACATCCGCCTTAAACGTCGGCTTGGGATTCAATTTAAATTCAACCATGATTTCCTCATTTTCCAGATTAACTCACCCTTATTAGCCCCTCGGGCAACCAAGCCTGAGGGGGAAATAGACGTGTTTAAGCAGTCACTTTATAGAACGTCATATCGCAAGACTGCACCGCCAGCGCCACCTGTACGGTTTCAACCTGGTTAACCGCGGTGGTCGGTTGCGGATCAAAAGCCGGTACCGCAGACCAGTAGCGCAGCTCCTTGGCTTTTGGCACATGCATGTAGAACGCCAGCGTGACGCCATTGCGATCGGCATCCTGCAGCAGGCTGTAGATCGGCTGAGAAGCATCGTGCGCAAAGGTAAAGGTCTGCGTTTTGGCCGCTTTAAAGGTGGCCAGGTTACGCTGACGATCGTCTTCCAGGAACTGCACCTGCACGTATTGCTGATCGCCGCCAGACTGCGCTACCTCGGTGATCTGAGGAATTTGCGTCCAGTTGGAGATCTTCTGCAAGGAGCCTTTGCCGCCACCGGCCGGGAAGAAGCTCACGTCGGTGGTATTGATGGCACCGATGGTGATACTGGTATCCACTTGGGCAGTGATCTTGGCCACCAGGCTGTCGATCAGGCCCCAACCGGAACGTACCATCACGATGTCACCCACTTTCAGAGTGTGGCCGGTGGCCACGGTAAATACGGCGCCGTTAGCATTGCTGACTGCGGTAGTGACTACGCCTGGTGCTGTTGGCGCGCCAGCAAATACGGTGGCGCCATTTGGTAATGCAAAACCCATGGTAATTCTCCAATTTCAGATATAAAAAAACCGCCGGATGGCGGTATGCTTGGTTTACTTGCTGGAGAGTTCCCTCCCAGCGATGTTTACTACACTATTGTGGCATTAATACCCGGCCCAATAACCGATGGTGACCGGCAGGGTATATAGTTCATCTTTGATAATCGCTGGCAGGATATTGCCACCAGCATTGACATAACAGTTAAAAGCATCGTCCGCCAGCACCAATCCCCGGGGGAATAATGAGATAATCTCCTCCGCCAGTTGATAGCCCGTTTTCGCGCCGGTCCCTTTTTTCATCACAATATTAACCTGATAATTCCCGCTGTAGGTCTGCACCTCTTGGGAAATACCTAACGCCACCGCAGGCTCCGGAGCAATAAACGGTTCCAGATGAAGATCGTCATCCGCCGTAAACGTCACATTAGCCAAGGTGTATTTAATATTGTTCTCTTCAGCCCAGGCCGTTAACCTGGACTCAAACAAATCATTGATACGCAAGGTGCTCATGGCGCCTCCTGGTTTAACCCTATTGATAAGAGTGCATCACCTTGGATTAAACCAGTAATAGCACTCTAGCTGATATATTTCGTAGCGAGAAGTTTATTTTAAAAAATATTTTATCAACTGCGAAACGCAATAACCACGCTATCAATTTACTAGATAAAACTCGTAGCGAATAGATTTTTATTAAATTATTTTTCGCCATTTATTTAAAATAACAAAACCACCCCGCATTGCGGGGTAGTAATTACTTCAATTTTAAAAGTCTTTATTTTTTATTATCGGTAATAGTTTATCTATCCATTTCCAAACGAATATTCTGGCTGACCAGACAACCCTCGATAAAACTTTCTGCCACCTGCATCTGCTGCCTTACCCGGCCTTCCGAACATTTCCAGCCGCGAGCAATGGCGGACTTCGATTGCCCGTAAACGTAGTAACGCAAGATCAGTTCCAGCTCCTCCGGCTGCCGTAGAGCCTGCAGGTGGGCAACGGCGCGATCCACCACCAAGCCGTCCTCGTCACAGCAAGAGGCCTGCTGTTTGCTACTGCCCGGCAGCAACCCTTTAAAACCGGCGGCGATATGCGAATATCCCAGAGAAGAGCTTTCTCTTGCCCACACGCCCCAACGCCCCAAAACCTGTTGAATGTCCCGCATAAGACCTCCTTATTTTTATTGGCTCTAGTGTAACCAGGCGAGGCAAAGCCGCCCATCGATGGGTGTTGTAGGAAACCTCACAGGACAAAGCAGGGGAAAAAACGAGCAGGAAATGAAGGTATTGGTGCAGCACTATTGCGGGAGGATAGCGCCAGAGGTGGAAAAAAGCATTAAATATCAGCCTTTGGAGGAGATGCCTCCCCCGAAGCGGGCGCAGATCAAGACATGGCAAACTGCTCGAGTACTTTGCCTTCCATACGATAGCGCACCCATTCATCTTGCGCAGCCGCACCAATGCTGAGATAGAAATCAATCGCTGGCTGATTCCAGTCCAGCACGCTCCATTCCAGGCGTCCGCAACGGCGTTCACAGGCAAGCTGAGCGATATGGCGCAGCAAGGCTTTGCCCGTTCCCGCCCCACGGAACTTGGGAGTGATATACAAATCTTCCAGGTAGATGCCGTTCTTACCCAGCCAGGTCGAGTAGCTCATAAAGAACACTGCATAGCCTGCTGGCTCGCCATTGACACTGCAAATCAGCGCCTCTGCGCAGGCGTTGGGGCCAAACAGGCTTTCTTCGATCTCTGCCTGGTTGGTGCGCACCTCATCACGAGCCTTTTCGTACACGGCCAACTCGATGATCATATCCAGAATTAGCTTGGCATCGGCTTTCACCGCCGGGCGGATTTCAATTGTCATGATGTTCCCTAAAGAGAGTGATTTTCCTGCTGCCAGCATAATACTTAACCAATTCAGGCACAAACGGCAATTTACCGGGCATCTGAGCGGGCGCCCCCCTAGGTAAGGTGGCAGTTGAGGAATGTTGATAGAGGAATGCCTGTGGTCTCCTATACTCAGTTTTCCCCCTAACAGATCTGGAGAAACGATATGTCATTTAACGTGGGTGATTTTGTGCAGCGTAAAACCGGTGGGCCAAAAATGACCGTTATCGAAGAGGATGGAGAGGCGTTGGTATGCAGTTGGGTTGAACTGGGGGTCGAACAACGCACCGAGGTACAGGCCAATGAAGTGAACCCCTATCACGAAGACGACGACTTCGGCGTCTGCTGATATTCCGTGAACTCTCTCATGCCTTCTCGCTAGATAAAATGTGAAGTTGATCTAGTATTTACCAGGTACAGCAACCTATTTTGGGTAGTGGTTAAGGGGTTCACAATGAGCGAAAGTTTAAAAGACGGCACCATTCTGTTGGCCAGAATTTTGCTGATGATCCTGTTTCTGATTTTCGGTTGGATGAAGCTGACCAACTTTGGTGCCACGGTCACGGCAATGGAAGGCTACGGCACGCCAATGCCTTACCTGGCCGCGGTTGTCGCCGTGGTGGTGGAGTTCATTTTCGGTATCTTCATCGTGCTGGGGGCCTTCACCCGGCCGATAGCCATCATTTATGCGCTCTATGTGCTGGGCACCGCCTTTATCGGCCACCCGTTCTGGCGTTTTAGCGGGGCAGAAATGATCGGCAACGAGATCAACTTCTTTAAAAACATCAGTATTATCGCTGGCCTGCTGCTGCTTGCCGTCACAGGTGCTGGCCGTTACTCTCTGGATTATAAGTGGTTTAACCGCTAACGCTCCCTCTATGGCGGCGCTCCCCTGCGCCGCCATACTCACACCTTAACGGCTATGTTTGGCATGGCGTTCGAAGTTATCCGCCTTGGCTGCGGCAGACTTGCGTAAGGTGACGTAGCACGCCCCCTCACCTCCATCACGTGGCAGTGCCCGACAAAATGCCTGCACCTGTTCAAACTGCCCCAACCATTTGGCCAGATAGCTGCGGATGATGTTCGGATGGCTTTGATCTGTCCGCCCACGGCCATGCACAATCAACACCGAACGCAGGCTGTCTTTCTCCGCCTGGATGATAAAGCGGAACAGCGCCTGGCGGCAGTTCTCGACCGGCTGGCGCAGCAGATTGAGGCTGACCTGTGGCGGATAGAGGCCGTGACGCAGCTTGTCTAGCACCCCTTGCTGAATACCTTCGCCCTTATATTCCAACGGGGTATCGCAGGGAATAATGTCCAGAAAGCCAGTGCTGAGGAAATTCTCCAACTGTAACGCCTGAGCTTCCCGGCGAGCACGTTTATCGACGGGGTCCTGCGCCTTGAGGTACAGCGTGGATTGCCCCGCGGATAACGGCCTCACATCGGCCATCGCCTGGGCAAAAAAATCGTTCTCTTCGTTGCTCATTTCACATCACTCTCGGGAGATTTCACCCACCGGCGGACTATTGCTTTTAGTGGGAATGGCTTGATTGTAAGACGCCTTGCCAGGGTTGCAAGTAAGGAATTGACGGCAACGGGTGAGGTTGTGAGCGGTTTTCGTTATACTGCAGGCCATTATTGAGTGCCGCAAAGGATCCAACCCATGAATATGCGCGAGCTGGAAATCCAGTTTCAGAATGCAATGAATGAGTTACAAGCCAGCTTCGAACAGCAGCACCGTGAATGGCAACAAAGCTACCAGGCTCTGCAACAACAGCTGGCCGAAGCGCAACGGCGTGAAACCGCGCTGCGCATGCAGAATGAACAACTGGTCAACAAACTAAGCACCGCCAGTTCGGTGCCGGAACAGCATGCCCTGGTCAAGCAGATCAAGATGCTGGGTGCCCATTTGGATGCGCTGGCACAAGATGCCGCCACTTTTAATCGCCATGTCCATAATAAACAACGGGCCGCAGACAATTTCAGCGGCGAGCAACACTGACAATTTCAGGCGCGTATGCTGCGCACCAAGACGGTAAAAATCATACATGACGTGGATCATCATCGCCGCCCTGATCGTAGTTTTCATTATTGGCTATCGTGTCCTGACTTCCGACACCCGCAAGGCGATAGATTCACTGGCGCATTTGCTGAAAGTAAAACCGATGTTGGTGGAGTCCATGCTGCAGGAAATGGGCAGCCGCCACAGCCAAAGCTTTATCCGCATGTTGAACAACGGCTATACCGAAGAGATGCATCAGGCCGCCTATATGCTGTTTATCTACCTGACGTTTATCAAGCAGGCGGACGATGAGCAGATTGGCCTATGGCGGGAAACGCTGCTGCGCGCCGGGCTGTCGCCGGAACTGCACGCCGAGCACACCGAGGCGGCGCTGTTTTACTTTGCCGAACTGGATCTGGATGCGTTTGAACTGGCGCAGTTCCGCCGGGCCTACAACGAACGTTATAACCGGGAAGCGCTGAGCAACTGGTGAAGCTTTCCCCCGGCAACGGGGGAGAGTTTAAAGGAACATGCTGTAGAGATAGCGCGAGAGCGCATCGCGGGAGCTGAAACCGTGAGGAATGCCGTAACGCGTGTTGGGCGTATCACCGCTTAAATCCAGAGGAAACTCGAGATACTGCTCGCTGTTTCGCATCAACGAGGTCGGCGTGGCAAAATGGAGGCTCTTCTCTTTCAACGCCGGGTGGATCACCAACGCCATTCTGCCCATTCGCGCTTCCCGATTCACATACACGTAGTGCTCGCCCTTGCGAAAACCGTAGGTCTGATCGGTGACATAATCACGCTCAAAACCGGTACTCTCTAACACCTTAGCCACTTCATCCGGCCGTAAATACATCTATTTCTCCTCTCAGTTCTGGTTAGCTTTGCGACCTTACCGTAATCAGGAGATGAAACAATTAATTTATCCGTACTCATTCTGGTTTAGGAATAATCTGCAGCTATAGGCCCCCCGCCTGCTGTCTACGCCATTCGCTAGGGCTCATCCCCTGAACCCGCAGAAACTCACGGTTAAAGTTGGATTTGGTGCTGAAACCGGCCTCCAGCATAATCTCGGTCACCGGGCGATCGCTGCTGCTCAACCACCGCGCCGCTTGCTGAATGCGTAATTGATTCACGTATTGGGATACGTTCATCCCCGCCTGCTGGTTAATCGCCTGGGAGACCTTACGTGCCGGTATGCCCACCTTGCGCGCTAACCGGGCCAGGTTCAGCGCCGGTTCCAGATAGAGATCGTCCTGGCGTAGCCGCTGGTTGATCAGCTCAAAGCAGTGCTCGTCATCCTCTGTTAGCGCCTCGGCTTTCACTGGTGGCAAGGGCTGCTCTTCGGGTTCCGGCTGTTGACGCTCACGGCCAAGCACCAAACCTACCCCCAGGACCATCATCACATTGCCAAAGGCCGCCAGTGCACCAGCATGCCTACCGGCTAACAGCGAATAATCCAGGGTGATCGCCAACTCGGTCAGGCCGCAGACGATCAGCAGGCCGCCTAATCCGCACCATAAGCGATAGCTCAGCCAACTGTCCGCCAGTGCCACCTGCTGCAAGGCATTCTCGCCGCGCCGCAGGTACAGCAAAATAGCCGCGCCGTAACCGAGATAGCCAATAACGATCAGCCCATCCAGCGCCGCCAATGCGCGCCACTGCACCAATAACACCAGCAGCGGGAACGTCAGATGCCCAACGACGCGCCACCCCATCGGCCCACGGGCTTGTAACATCAGCACCAGATAACACAATGGCGGGATCAGGGCGGCCCCCAGCGGTTGCAAAATAGCGACCCAAGGTTGCTGATAGCCAAAACGGATCCCCACCAGCAGGCTTTGCCAAGCGCAGATCAACAGCAACAGCTGTAGCAGCCAACAGTGTGGCCGTGGCCAACCCAGGCGCACGATCAATGCCAGGCACAACAGGCTGAAGAGAAAAGACAGCGGGATAAGCGGCATGTTACCTCTGTGGTTGTTCGGGAACGCCCCAGTGTAGAGACCATAATCAGCTAAAACAATCGCTTAACGACCTGGATCGCGATCTAGGTCGCGCCAGGATAACGCGGATGCCATGGTTTGGTTTTCCCCTTTAAGGAGTAATTATGAAAAAGTTCTGGATCCTGTGTCTGCTGTTTAGCAGTGTCGCCACCGCCGCGCCCTGGCAGGTTGCCAGCCGCCTGCAAACGTTTTATAACGGCGAACGCCCATTGGTCACCCGCATCTATTACCCCACAAACGCTCAAGGCCAGCTGCAACAGGTTGGCGGCAGGCCGGTATTTGTAGGTATCCCTGCTCTGCCAGACGCCCCGCCAGCAACCGGACATTTTCCACTGATGATCATCAGCCACGGCAGCGGTGGCAACAATAGCAGCCAAGCCTGGCTGGCGAGGGCGTTGGTAGAACAAGGAATGATCGTGGTTGCAGCCAATCATCCGGGCAGTACCAGCGGTGATTCCATTCCGGCAAAATCGCTCGAACTGTGGCAACAAACGCGCGATATCTCGGCGCTGATCGACGCCATGCTCAAGGATGGCACATGGCAACCGCGGATCAACACGCAGGCCATTGGCGTGGCGGGGCATTCCAAAGGTGGTTATAGCGCCATCTCTGCGATTGGTGGCCGAGTCGCGCTAAAGGATTTTATTGCCGGTTGCCAACAGCAGCCACGATCGCCTAACTGCCTGTTTTATGCCGGTGTTAACAAGAACAGTATCTCTGCCACCCAGTTTGACGCTAATTACACCGATGCCCGCATCCGCTTCGCCATCGCCTTGGACCCAGGCATGGTGCCCTATCTGCAACCGGCCAGCCTGCGCCAAATCAGCGCGCCGCTACTGCTCATCGCCGCGCAACATTTTATGCCGGGTAACGATCCGGAAAGTCTGGGAGCTGAGTCGCTAGCAACGCACAGCGGGCAGCAACCAATCAAGGCCGTCGTTTTGCCGGGCAGCAATCACTTCGATTTCTTACAGCTTTGTACGCCAGCCGCCCCGGAGATATTAGCAGAAGAAGGGGAAACCTTTATCTGTGGGTCTTCCCCTGCTGAACGTGAACATGCCCACCAGCAAACCATCGCTGCCGTGCTGGCTTTTATTCAGCCGTGGCTATCCGCGCCCGCAGGAAATCGATAAACGCCCGGACCTTCTCCGGCACATGGCGCGTGTTGGGATAGAGCGCATAAATGCTCTGTGCCGGGAACTGGTGATCTGGCAGCAGGTGGCACAATTGCCCGTTAGCAATAACGGGCCGAACCAGCCATTCCGGCAGCAGGACCACACCCGCCCCCTGTAACGCGAAAGTCAGCAACGCAGTGGCACTATCGGCCATCAGCCTGGCGTCATCTTCCACTTTGAATAACACCGCCTGACGTTCAGGGGTGAGTACTTGCCAACTCAGCGGTGAAGGGAGACGGCTGTGGGCCAGCCAGGCAGCCTGAGCCAGTTGGGGCAGTGACGCGATCGGCTGCTGTGCCAGATAGGCCGGTGCCGCCACCGGTAAGATAGCGAAATTATCGATCAGTGCCGCATGATGATTGGAGTCCGCCAGTTGGCCCAGGCGGATAGCCACGTCAAACCGCTCGGAAATCAAATCCGCATGGTAAGAAGAAGAAACGTGCTGAATGCGTAAGCGCGGGTGCAACTGCGCGAAGGCGGCCAAGGCCAGAACCACCACCTGCGCACCATATTCCGGCGTGCTGGTGATGCGCAGAATGCCACTCAAGCCATGATGATCGCGGCGCACATCGTCGAGCAGGTATTCCGCATCCTGTAATAACCGTTGGCAACGCGGGTAAAAGCGCTCGCCAGCATCGGTGAGTGACAGCCGCCGCGTACTGCGCACCAGCAATGAAACGCCTAGCTCGCTTTCCAACTGCTTGATGTTAAAACTGACCACCGCCTTGGTTTGCCCTAGTGCCTCCGCCGCAGCGGTAAAACTGCCGGTGTCGACCACTGCCGCAAACATCGCTAACCTGGCTAAATTGAGCATCTTTCACCCACCAACTGTCAAAATATTTTTGACAGTGTAATCGCTCAGCGCCGATTTATCAGCCCTTTCCCGCCCGCTACACTGCACGCCTTCAACCGGAGGCTTCATGGCTTATCGCACTAAAGTGGCAATCGTCTATCTGCTCGGATTCTTTGTCGATCTGATCAACATGTTTATCGCCAACGTCGCCTACCCAGCGATCGGCCATGCTTTGCAGGCCAGCATCAGCCAACTGGCCTGGATCAGCAATGGTTACCTGCTTGGCCTGACGCTGGTGATCCCGCTCAGCGCCTGGCTAGCGCAACGTATTGGCGGGCGGCAGGTTTTTTTACTGTCGTTGGTGCTGTTTATGCTGGCAACCACGGCGGCAGGCCGCGCTGGCTCGATCGAAACACTGATCGGCTGGCGGGTGATACAAGGTATGGGCGGAGGGTTGCTGATCCCGATTGGCCAAACGCTCACCTATCAGCTGTTTCGCAGCCATGAACGCGCCGGGCTTTCTGCCGCCATCATGCTGGTGGGGCTGCTGGCTCCAGCGCTCTCCCCAGCATTAGGTGGCCTGATTGTCGATCATCTTGACTGGCGCTGGGTATTTTTCAGCAATCTGCCACTGGCAGCACTGGCCTTGTTGTTGGCTATTTTTTGGCTGCGTAACGAGCCTGCGCCCAGCGAGGTTAAACGGCTGGACATCACCGGGCTGATTAGCGCCTGCCTGGCACTCACCTTGATCCTGCTTGGCCTGACCCGTCTGAGTGAACCCCATTTGCTGTTGCAAGGCGCTATCTTGCTGTTCGCTGGGCTGTTGGTGTTTGCTTACTACCTGCGGCACAGCCTGCGCCATCCAAACCCGCTGCTAAATCTGCGGCTGGTGCGGGATCCGCAGTTGCGCATCGCCATGATCGTCTACCAGTGCATTCCTGGTCTGTTCATCGGCGTCAGTCTGGTGGCGATGCTGTATCTGCAAAACCAGCTGGGTATGTCAGCCACTCAGGTTGGCGGGCTGATGGTTCCCTGGTCACTGGCTTCTTTCGCCGCCATCACCCTGACCGGCAAGGTTTTCAACCGTTGCGGCCCGCGCCCGCTGTTTATTGCCGGTTGTGCTTTGCAAGGGCTGGGGATGCTGGCCTTATCGCAGATCGGCGATGCCGGGCAGCATAGCTGGCAAATCTTTGCGTTTGCCTTGATGGGGCTGGGTGGCAGCCTGTGTAGCAGCACGGCACAAAGCTGCGCCTTTCTCACCGTTGCCGACACCCAGTTGGCCGATGCCAGCGCGTTATGGAATATCAACCGCCAGTTGAGCTTTTGCTTTGGCGTTACCCTGCTCAGCCTGTTGCTCAATCTGTTGCTCGGCCATTTGGAACCGCTCGTGGCCTATCGTTACTGTTTTTATCTCGCCGCAGCCAGTACGCTGTTCCCGATGCTGCTGTGCCTGCGTATTACCAATCGCGCCATCGTGCGCCATCTCAACGCTGAACAGGGATCCTGATGAATCGTTATTTTACCGAAGTGATTGACGCCCATGTGGCTATCGCCGACTGGCTGGGAAAAGGGGCTGGGGAACTGCAACCGCTCTTGGCACGGTTTCACGCAGATTTTTCCATGATTGCCCTAAACGGCAGCAAGCTGGGGTCCAACGAACTGGGGGGATTTTTCCAGGCGCATCGGGCTGCAAAGCCGGGGCTGGAGATTGTGATCGAAGAAATGAAGATGGTCGCAGAATGGGCAACGGGGGCCGTAGTCAACTATCGCGAGAAGCAAACGCTGCCAGGCCAACCTGCGACCCTGCGTTATTCTACCGTGGTATTTACCCAGAGCGCCGACGGGCTACGCTGGCTGCACCTGCACGAAACGCCTATCGGGCAATAATTACAGGAAGCTGCTGGCCAGGAACAATTGCCAGGCAACCACCAGACCACATAGCGTGACGGCACTGAAGATCACTTCAAACAGGTAGCGGTTCATCATGATGACCTCACCTCAAAAGAAGACACCCGGAAATCCGGGTGTCTGAGTATTCAGCAGAGGATGCGGAACCTTTGAGGGCTCCGCTATCTTCACTTATTTAGCTGCAGGAGCTGCGGCTTTCTTGCTTGATTGGTGGTGTTTTTTAGCAGCCTGGGCTTTCTGAGCTGGTTTAGCTGCGGCTTTGTGGTGCTTTTTAGCAGCCTGAGCTTTCTGAGCTACTGGAGCTTTGGTAGCGGCAGCTTTGTGGTGTTTTTTAGCGGCCTGAGCTTTTTGAGCTGGTTTGGTGGCGGCTTTGTGATGCTTTTTAGCAGCCTGAGCTTTCTGAGCTACTGGCGCTTTTTTGCTGTGCTTTTTAGCGGCTTGAGCTTTCTGCTCTGGTGCTTTTTTGGTGGCTTTCTTGTGCTCTTTCTTGTGGTGAGTCGCTTTAGCTGGAGCTTTCTCAGCCGCAGGAGCCGCAGTAGTAGGAGCCGCAGTGGGTGCCGGTGCAGCCGCAGTATCAGCAGCGAAAGCAACAGAAGACAGGCCCATGGTGGCAGCAACGATCAGCGCTAATACTTTTTTCATCTTTAAATCCTCAGATTGTGTTTTTCGGTAAGCCCGGTTGGGCCGTTGAAGAGATAATAGAGGAATCAATTCGCCGCTTCCGTGAGTGATTGGTTTCGCTGAGTAACCAAATGTACAGAGCCTGTAGCCAGGCCCTCAGGCTGGGATAAAGCCAAAAAAAAGCCTAGTTATTCGCGGGGATAGCCATTAATTTTCGTGATCGCCAGCACACTTCCCAAAATGGTCTACACTTAAAGGACATGTGTCGTAACGGAGAGTCGAATGTTTAACAAGACAGATAAAGTAGAACGAGACATCGATCAGGACGTGAACCTGCTGGCCGATACGCTGGATGAAGTATTACGCGATTCCAGCAGCAAGACCAAAGAAGAACTGCATGAACTGCACAGTAAGGCAAAAGGGATATTACGTGATGCCCGTGCACGCTTCAACGGTTCCAGCAGCCTGACACAACATGCTCGCGACGTAGTTGGCAATGCCGATAGCTATGTACGAGACAAACCTTGGCAGGGCGTAGGCATCGGTGCCGCTGTTGGTATCGTGCTCGGCGTCTTGCTTGCACGGCGTTAACCCATGTAGCTGGTTTTAACCATAAAAACAGATGTGCGTCTGGCCCACGGTTTTCCGTGGGCCGCTTTATTTTCAGCTCTCGATAATTGCCACCAGCCGGTCCACCGCGCGCTCTGCTTCGCTATAGCTGGTAAAGTTGCCAAAGCCCATCAATAAGCCATTATCGGCAGGCGAAGACATCTGCCAATCCGACAATGCCTGTATCGACAACCCTTGTTGCCAGGCTCTCTTGGCCAGCTCACTGTCATTGAGCCCTGCCTTCAAATGAGCCAACATCTGGATGCCCCCGGCCTGTGGTGCCACCGTCAAATAGTCTGCAAGCCGCTGTGTCAGGGCCTGCACCAACCATGCGCGCCGCTGGCGATACAGCAACCGCATGCGCTTCAGATGGCGGTAAAAATGCCCGCCGTTGATAAAATCGGCCACTCCGGCTTGCAGTAACGGTGGGCAACCGCAGCCTCGCAGCTGGCTACAGCGCTCAAAAGCCGCCGTCTGCTCTGCGGGCACCACCAGATAGGCCATGCGTAACGCCGGAAACAGGGTTTTGCTGAAGGTCCCGGCGTACAGTACACGCCCCTGACGGTCGAGGCTTTTTAGCGGTGGCAAGGGTTTGCCGTAGTAGCGACATTCGCTGTCGTAATCGTCTTCGATGATCCAGGCCGAGTGACGGGTTGCCCAATCCAGCAGCGCCATACGCCTGGCCAGGCTGAGGGTAACGCCCAGCGGGCTTTGGTGAGTCGGCGTCAGCACCGCCATGCGGGCGTCTGGCCCGGAGGCAATACCGGCGTCAATATTCATCCCTTCTTCATCAACCGGCACTGGGATAATTTGCATTCCGGCGGCGCTAAACAGCGGCTGGGTAACCGGATAACCAGGGTCTTCCAGCCAGACCGCCTCTCCCGGCTGCAACAACGCGTTGATCACCAGCTCTATCAAAGCCTGATAACCCGCGCAGATAAATACCTGTTCCGGGCGGCAAACAATGCCACGGGAAAGGTGCAGGTAATGGACGATTGCCTCGCGCAGTTCCGGTAGGCCATTAGGTGGTGGGTGTGCCAGTGAGGCCATAGTGGTGCCACGCAACTGCCGGGCAACGATGCGCTGCCATACCGCCCGTGGGAAGGCATCCAACGCGGGCAGACCAAGCTGGAAGGGTTGAGTCGGCCCGGCGGGATGAGACTGAAATGCGGAAGGTGCCGGAGTCGCCAAGGGGAGAGCCGCTGACAGCTCGGCGCGCTCAGGCATTTTCAGCAACTGGGAGGAGACATAGGTTCCTGCCTGGCCCCGGCTTTGCAGAAAACCTTCGGCCACCAGCGCAGCGTAGGCATTCTCAACCGTTGCACGCGCTACTCCCAGATCGCTAGCCAAGCCGCGTACCGAAGGTAAACGGCTGTTGGCCACCAGGGTGCCCTGCACGATAGCGTCTTTAATCCGCAGATAGATCTGTCGGTATAGAGGCTCGGCCTGTTGGTGATCCAGGCATAAGGAAGCAAAAATATGGCGTGTCATGGCTTAATCCCCCTCACCCTAACCCTCTCCCACAGGGAGAGGGGACATACCGTGCCACAAATGACCACCTGCGCCCAACGGCGACTCCGGACTGGCTCCCTCTCCCCACACAAGTGTTCGTGACGAACCTCGAACCGTACATTGGGAGAGGGTTGGGGTGAGGGGAAAATGGGCCGTCTGAATTGATGAGCACTACGTGTCATGGCCTGGTTAAATAATCATTTTATGGCTCTATAGCATAGACCATATCGCGGCTAAAGTAGCGCCATACATTGGTTACGTCATTAATCCGAGGTTTGAACATGATCAAGCAACGTTTGCAGTACGCCGAACTGTCACCGGCCCCTTATAAAGCCATGGTGAGCGCATTGGGCGGGTTAGAAAAAGGCCCGCTGGATAAAGCGATCATTGAGCTGATGTTTATGCGCGTTTCGCAGATCAACGGCTGCGCTTTCTGCCTGGATATGCACGGCAAGGCGCTGCGTGCAGGGGGAGCGAGCCACGCCAAGCTGGATACGCTGGCCGGCTGGCGCGTCAGCCATGAATTCAGCGAGGCAGAACGTGCCGCGTTGGAATGGGCCGAAGCGGTCACCCTGATTGCGGCAACCGGCGCACCGGACAGCGCCTTTGACGCCCTGAAAGCCCATTTCAGCGATGCCGAAATCAGCGACCTGACCTTTGCCATCAGCATTATGAACGCCTTTAACCGCCTGGCAGTCAGCATGCGGCAGTAATTTTGCTGGCCGGGGCAACCCGGCCTGCTCGATCCGCATCGCAAAAAATATTTCCCCATCGCTTTTCCAGCCTCGGCGCGGCCTGCGCACCAAAAACCTAAAAACACCACATATAGTGATGTTGATAATATAAATATCTACATATAGTATTCATTCATCAGCACAGGGGGAAACGCTTGGGTTGGTGACGCCGTCAGAAACGCCCTATCATGCTCAACTTTCTGACTTATCCGCCTTTCCTTCAATACAAAAGGTAAATGCGAATCATGAGTATTATTATTTACACTAAACCAGACTGTGTCCAGTGCAATGCCACCTACCGTGCCCTGGATAGACAAGGGATCGACTATCGCGTGGTCGATCTGACCCAGGATCAGCAAGCGCTGAACCACGTTAAATCACTGGGCTATCAGCAGGTTCCGGTGATTATTGCCGGTGACGATCACTGGTCTGGTTTCCGCCCGGACAAGATCGGCGCGTTAGCTAACGCCCTAACCTCCTGAGGTGTGCCATGGATCCGCTGGTCTACTTCTCCAGCAGTTCGGAGAACACCCACAGATTCGTTGAGAAGCTGGCACTGCCAGCGATACGCATCCCGATCGCTGGCAGTAAAAAAGTACTGATGGATCACCCTTATATCCTGATCGTACCCAGTTATGGCGGCGGCAGCAGCGTCGGTGCCGTACCGATCCAGGTGATCCGTTTTCTCAATGATCCGCAAAATCGCGGTTACCTGCGTGGTGTGATTGCCGCAGGTAACACCAATTTCGGCGCAGCGTATGGCATCGCCGGTGACATCATCGCCAAAAAATGCCAGGTACCGGTGCTTTATCGTTTTGAGCTACTCGGCACTACACAAGACGTCGCTATCGTTCAACAGGGAGTCACCGCATTTTGGCAACGACAGAACTGACCAGGCCCGCCAGCGCCACGCTGGATTACCATTCGCTCAACGCGATGCTCAACCTTTACGACGCCGAAGGGCGCATCCAGTTCGATAAGGATCGGCTGGCCGCCAGGCAATACTTTTTGCAGCACGTGAACCAAAACACCGTGTTCTTCCACAACCTGGCGGAAAAATTGCGCTATCTGGTGGATGAGGGATATTACGAAGCGACGGTGCTGGAGCAGTATGAGTTCGCCTTTATCAAGCAGCTGTTCCAACAGGCTTATGCCAAGAAATTCCGCTTCGAGACCTTCCTCGGCGCCTTCAAGTATTACACCAGCTATACGCTGAAAACCTTCGATGGCCAGCGCTATCTGGAACGCTATGAAGACCGGGTGTGCATGGTGGCGTTGCGGCTGGCAGCGGGTGATACCGCTCTGGCGCAGGATCTGGTGGAAGAGATCATCTCCGGGCGCTTCCAACCCGCGACGCCCACCTTCCTCAACTGCGGTAAACAGCAGCGTGGCGAGCTGGTTTCCTGCTTCCTGCTACGTATTGAAGACAATATGGAGTCGATTGGCCGCGCGGTGAATTCGGCACTGCAACTCTCCAAACGCGGCGGCGGTGTGGCCTTTCTGCTGAGCAATATCCGCGAGGTTGGTGCGCCGATCAAGCGCATTGAGAACCAGTCTTCCGGGGTGATCCCGATAATGAAAATGCTGGAAGATGCCTTTTCTTACGCCAATCAGCTGGGGGCACGCCAAGGGGCCGGGGCGGTATATCTGCACGCTCATCACCCCGATATTCTGCGCTTCCTGGATACCAAGCGGGAAAATGCCGACGAAAAAATCCGCATCAAAACCCTGTCGCTGGGGGTGGTGATCCCGGATATCACCTTCGAGCTGGCAAAGAATAACGAAGAGATGTACCTGTTCTCTCCTTACGACGTGCAGCAGGTGTATGGCGTGCCGCTGTCTGAGATTAGCGTCAGCGAAAAATACCGTGAGATGGTGGATGACAAGCGCATCCGCAAATCTCGCATCAACGCCCGTGAGTTTTTCCAACTGCTGGCGGAGATCCAGTTCGAATCCGGTTATCCGTACATGATGTTTGAAGATACGGTCAACCGCAGCAATCCGATCGCCGGGCGCATTAATATGAGCAACCTGTGCTCGGAGATCCTGCAGGTCAACAGCGCCAGCCGTTATCATCAGGATCTGAGCTATGCCGAGATCGGCAAAGATATCTCCTGCAACCTGGGTTCGCTGAACATTGCCAAAGTCATGGATGCCCCCGATTTCGGCAAGGCGGTGGAAACCGCGATCTACGGGCTGACGGCGGTAGCGGATATGAGCGATATCGGCTCGGTGCCGTCTATCGCCGCCGGGAATCAGGCCTCCCATGCCATCGGCCTCGGCCAGATGAATCTGCACGGCTATCTGGCGCGCGAACGCATCTTCTACGGTTCGGACGAAGGGATCGATTTCACCAATATCTATTTCTACACCGTGACCTACCACGCCCTGCTCGCCTCCAACCGGCTGGCAATAGCGCGCGGCAGCAGTTTTACCGGTTTCGAGGACTCCACCTACGCCAGCGGAGAGTATTTCAGCAAATACATCGAGCAGGCGTGGCAGCCAAAAACCGCGCGGATGCGTGAGCTGTTCGCCAACGCCAATATCGCCATACCTGGGCGTGAGGAATGGTTGGCATTGCGCGCTGCGGTGATGATGCACGGGCTGTATAACCAGAACCTGCAGGCGGTGCCGCCTACCGGCTCCATCTCCTACATCAATAACTCGACCTCCAGCATCCATCCGATCGTCTCACGCATCGAGATCCGCAAGGAGGGCAAGATTGGCCGGGTCTATTACCCTGCCCCTTACATGACCAACGACAACCTGGAGTATTACCAGGACGCCTACGAAATTGGCCCGGAAAAGATCATCGATACCTACGCCGCCGCCACGCAGCATGTGGATCAGGGGCTGTCGCTGACGCTGTTCTTCCGCGATACCGCCACCACCCGCGATATTAACCGCGCGCAAATCTACGCCTGGCGTAAAGGTATCAAGACCATTTATTACATCCGCCTGCGCCAGATGGCGTTGGAAGGGACTGAGGTGCAGGGCTGCGTGTCCTGCGCGCTGTGAGGAAAATTATGACAATGCGACGAGTGCAGGCCATCAACTGGAACAAGATTGATGACGACAAGGATCTGGAGGTGTGGAACCGCCTGACCAGCAACTTCTGGCTGCCGGAAAAGGTGCCGCTGTCGAACGATATTCCGTCCTGGGCCACGCTGAGCGCCAAGGAGCAACAGCTTACCATCCGCGTATTTACCGGGCTGACGCTGCTGGATACCATCCAGAATACCGTTGGCGCTCCGGCGCTGATCGCCGATTCCATCACCCCGCACGAAGAGGCGGTGTATTCCAACATCAGCTTTATGGAGGCGGTACACGCCCGTTCCTACAGTTCGATATTCTCCACCCTATGCCAAACCCGGGATGTCGATGAGGCTTACCGTTGGAGTGAGGAAAACGCCACGCTGCAGAAAAAAGCCAGCATCATTCTGGCGCACTATCGCAGCGACGATCCGCTGTTGAAAAAGGTCGCCAGCGTGTTTCTGGAGTCGTTCCTGTTCTATTCCGGCTTTTACCTGCCCATGTACTGGTCGAGCCGGGCCAAGCTGACCAACACCGCCGATCTGATCCGCCTGATCATTCGCGACGAGGCGGTGCATGGCTACTATATCGGTTACAAGTTCCAGAAAGGCCTTGAGCAGGCCAGCCCGGCCCGCCGCCAGCAGGTGAAGAACTTTGCCTTCGATTTGTTGCAGGATCTGTACGACAACGAGGTGCGTTATACCGAAGAGCTCTACGACGGAGTGGGCTGGACGGAAGAGGTCAAAACCTTCCTGCACTATAACGCCAACAAGGCGCTGATGAATCTGGGCTACGAGGCGCTGTTCCCACCGGCAATGGCACAAGTGGATCCGGCGATCCTGTCGGCGCTGTCCCCTAACGCCGATGAGAACCACGATTTCTTCTCCGGTTCCGGCTCTTCCTACGTAATGGGCAAAGCGGTGAATACCGAGGATGAGGACTGGGCGTTCTAAATGCCTGACGCCATCTAGCATAAAAAAAGCCCCGCATCCTCGCGGGGCAAATCGGCAACACACTACTCAATAGAAATGCGATAGCACCAGCAGCGACAGCGAAACGTTGATCGCCCCGCCGATGCGCGTTGCGATCTGGGCAAAGGGCATCAGCGACATCCGGTTGCCCGCCGTCAGGATCGCCACGTCACCGGTTCCGCCTTGCCCGCTCTGGCAGCAGGAAACAATGGCCACGTCGATCGGATGCATACCGATCTTCTTGCCAACCAGGAAACCAGTGGCCACCAGCGTGCTTACCGTGGCAACGATCACAATCAGGTTCTGCACGGTGAAGGCATCCACCAACTCTTGCCACGGCGTGATGGCTACGCCCACGGCAAACAGGATCGGGTAGGTGACGGCAGTGCGGAAGAATTTATACACCACCTGCGATCCTTGCTGAATGCGTGGCGAAACGCCATGTGCCAACTTCACCGCCACTGCGGCAAACAGCATCCCCACCGGGGCCGGCAAGCCGATCAGCCGGTGTAACAACATGCCCACCATATACAGCAGGATGGCCAGCAGCGCGCCACAGGCGATAGTAGCGACATCCACGTTACCGCTCAGTTTCTCCGTTGCTGCGACCTCGCTATCGCCCTGCTTGTTCGGCATCAGGCTGCCTTCGCCGGTAAGGTGTGGATAGCGTTTCCCCAATTGGTTCAGCAGGCCAGCAATCACGATCGCCGTCAGGCTGCCCAACATCACGATCGGCAGGATACGCCCCAAGGCTACGCCCTGCTCCATATGCAAAATGGCGGCATAGCCCATCGATAATGGGATCGCCCCTTCCCCTACGCCACCGGCCATGATCGGCAAGATCAGGAAGAAGAAGATCTGGAACGGATCCAGGCCCAACGCCATGCCCACCGCCATCCCGACCAGCATTCCGGCCACTTCACCGCACAACATCGGCACAAAGATACGCAGGAAACCCTGGATCAGTACCTGGCGGTTCATGCTCATAATGCTGCCGACGATGATGCAGCAGATGTAGAGATAAAGAATATTGGTCGACTTGTAGAATTTGGTGGTGGATTCAACCACCACGTCCGGCAGCAAACCATAGTGCACCAGTGCGGACGGAATAAAGGTGGCGCAGATGGCGGCAGCCCCCATTTTCCCCACCAGCGGCAGGCGCTTGCCAAACTCACCGCAGGCAAAGCCGAAGAACGCCAGCGTCGCCACCATCACCACGATATCGCTGGGTAATTTCCCTGCCAGGCAATCGAGCAGGATCAGCACTCCGGCCAGCACGAAGAAGGGCAGCGGTATAATCCCTATTTTGTAATTATCCAGAATATGCCACCACTTCTCACGCAGCGGAATATCGGCAGTTTTATCTTTGGCAACGAGGTAGGAATCATCGGTTGTGCTCATAATCTGGCCTCTTATTGTTTGTTCGGCCATCATAGAGAAACGCTTGGAGTCACCGCTGTGATTTTGTTCAAAATAAAAAAGGGTTTTTAATGGGGGTTATGGTTTCTATGGTGTTAATACCCTTTATGTAAAATATCCCGTGGAGTTAATGGCGTTAATAATAGGCTTATTTTAAGTTTTACTGATTTTATCGCACGTTCGGTGTTCACTGCGCCGCTGTGCAATATTCCTCCTTACAATAAAGCCGTGCCGATGCTCACAACTTGATCTTGGGCAATATTACTTCAAGGGCGACTCATGATAGGGTAGTCACCCAAACAGACACCAGGACCCGCGGCAAACCATGCACATCAAACTCTCTTTTCATATCAAGCTGTTCCTGTGCCTGGTCGCCTTTTCCTGCGTGTTGCTGACGCTGATCGGGGGTTACACTTACTACAAACTGGATGCGCAGTTGCACCGGGACCTGGGTGCCCGTGCCCAAGTGCAGGCACGTGAGATTGCGCTGATCCCCTCCCTAGTCACCGCAGTTGAAAATAACGACACGCAATACATTGCTGCGCTGATGAAAAAAATCCGCGCCAGCAGCGATGCCAGCTATATTGTGATCGGCGATAGCCATACCATGCACCTTTACCATTCCGAACATGCCGATCGTTTGGGAACCCCCATGGTAGGGGGCGATAATAAAGAAGTGCTGGAAGGCAAAAGTATTATCTCGATCCGCAATGGGGGGATCGGTATTTCATTACGCAGCAAGGCACCGATTGTCGATGACAATAACCAGGTGATCGGTATTGTTTCCGTCGGTTATCTTAAATCCCATATCGACAGTTTAAATGCCCATACGCTGACCCAGATCGTGGCCTCGATCGTCTTGCTATTGATGGCGCTGTTTATCTTTTCCTGGCTGTTATCGAAGAACCTGAAACGCCAGATGTTTTCATTAGAGCCGAAAGAGATCGCGCTGCTGGTGCGCCAGCAAAAAGCCCTGCTGGAAGCCATCTATGAAGGGGTGATCGCCATAGATCCGCAACTGCGCATCATCACGATTAACCACGCCGCGCGTGAGCTGCTGGATCTGCGCCAACCGGCCAATAATCTGCTGGGCCAGCACATCGGTGAGATCATCCAGTCGCAGCCCGATTTCTTTGCCGCAGCGCAACTGGGGCACGACACCCATGATGAGGTGTGCCGTTTCAACCATGTGCGAGTGATTGCCAGCCGGGTGCGGATCATGCAGGAAGAAGAGCTACAGGGCTGGGTGATCAGTTTCCGCGACAAGAACGACATCAACACCCTCAGCAGCCAGCTTAGCCAGGTAAAACGCTATGCCGATAACCTGCGCATCATGCGCCACGAACAGCTGAACTGGACGGCCACGCTCGCCGGATTACTGCATATGCAACGTTATGACGAAGCCATCCGCTATGTGGAAGCCCAGTCGGAAGGCGCACAGGAGATCCTCGATTTTATTTCCCAGCGCTTCAGCTCCGCCGCGTTGTGTGGCCTGCTGTTGGGCAAATACTCCAGCGCGCGAGAAAAAGGCATTGAGCTCCGTTTCGATCCCGCTTGCCAACTGCGCCAAATCCCCGCCGCGCTGAATGAAACCGAGCTGATGTCGATTATTGGCAACCTGCTGGATAACGCGTTCGATGCTACGCTGCAATGCGCAGCACCGCACGAAGCGGTAGAACTCTATATCAATGACAGCAGCAACGAGCTGGTGATCGAAGTTGCCGATCGCGGCACCGGGATTGCACCGCAGGTTCGTGATACGCTGTTTGAACAAGGCGTGACAACCAAAGATAAGGGCGACCACGGTATCGGCCTGCACCTGGTGGCTAGCCACGTCGCTCAGGCGCATGGCAGCATCGAAGTGTCGGACAACGATCCGCACGGCGCCATTTTCTCGCTGTTTATCCCCAAAGCTTAAGCACCCGGATCCGACCTATGCAACCTGAGACACTGGACGTTCTGATCGTGGAAGACGAGCCGCAACTGGCCACGCTGCACGCCGAATTTCTTGAGAAAAATTTCAACCTGCGGGTGGTGGCTTATGCCGCTACCCTGGCGGAAGCCAGAGCAAAAGTGAATGCTCACCAGCCCCGACTGATCCTGCTGGACAACTTTCTGCCAGACGGCCAGGGAATTGCGCTAATGGAAGAAGCCGCGGTGAAAAAGCCCGGTTGCTCGGTGATTTTTATCACCGCCGCCAGCGACATGAATACCTGTAGCCAGGCGATCCGCAATGGGGCCTTCGACTACATCATCAAACCGGTATCCTATAAGCGGTTGCGCAATTCGCTGGAACGCTTTATGCAGTTTGTGCAGACCCAGCGCACCTTCAAGGTCATCGACCAGAGCAGCGTCGATGCGTTGTATAACCTGCAGTCCAAGCAGTTTTCCAACGAGCCCAGCGCCAAAGGGATTGAAACCATCACCCTGGAGTTGGTGCAGGCGTTGTTCATCGAGCAGCCGGAAGTAGCCCACGCGGTGGAAGACGTGGTGTCACACGCTGGCATTAGCAAAACCACCGCACGCCGCTATCTGGAATACTGCGTAGCAACCCAGTTTGTGCACGTTGAAATGCTCTACGGTAATATCGGTCATCCGCGCCGTTTATACCGCAAGGCTTAGGCTGACATCTGCCTGTCACATTGCGGGGCTATGCTGGCTCCTAGATATCCCCTTCGATATCGGCATCAATGTTACATTCAGCTCTTTTTACCCGGCCAAGACTTGGCCGGGTTTTTTATTTGTGTGGCTTAAAAGGTATACCGCAGTCCTACGCGGATACGATACTGCTCCTTATTATAATCGTTCCAGCGATCCAGCCATTGCAGCTCCAGATAGGGCATCCAATGGGTATCTATTTTATAGCTGAACTTATTGGTGATCTCCCAATGGTGGCTCTTGCCATTTTTACTGTTAAAGTCGTTTACCCGGATAAAGTAATGTGGCTCGAAGGTATAATTTAACTCATCGCTGAGCTTAAAGTTCCAGTAGTTGGCAATTTCATGGGTATCATTACGCGCCGGGTTGCCGTTAAAATCGATGGAATCATAGTTATTATGGTTATAGCGATAACGCACGGTCAGGTTGAAAAACGGCAGGAATTTATAGTTGTTGTCCAGGTAGATGGCACCGCCGGATCCCGCACTGCTCGAGTTGACCAACCCGCCAGGGGACACCGTCCATTTATCCGTTGGCCGGAACAATGGATACCAGCCCTCCAGCTCGTTATAGCTGTGCTTGAGCTGATCAAACTTGCCAATGTTATAGGCGTTGGTGGCCATCACACCGGCTCCACCATCAAAATTATAGCCGCCGCGCAGGATGATTTCGTTTAATTCAGAGGCGGTATTATAAGCCTCACGAGTTTCCAGATAGGCACGTCCGGCCTGAGCGCTTGCTGAGGCAAACAACGCCGCTACCAGTAGTATCGTATTGGTTTTATTGCTGCTAGAACCCCAGAGAGTAGACATGGTTGAGTTTCCTTGTGAAATTGATCCTGATAAAAGCATGCAGAAATCCCGCCGCCATGCCGTTAGGCATGACAGCTGTGCGTTATTATTGGTAATGCCTTGGCTTAGACTTCTTTGATTATTGTCGTATTGATTGCCGGATGAAGCTCGGCCTGTTCGTCACGGTTTCCTTTTTTGTTATTAATCTCGGTGATGATTTGCATAAATAGCTGTTCATTTAACTTATAGAAAAACCCCATCATGACGGCGGCAACCATCGCCAATACGCAGGGATAAATAAAGATTAACTCGCGCAGGCCTTTCAGCACCGAGGCAGACTGCTCAATATTCGGAATATAGCCGATCTGCGTCAGCATAATGCCGGGTAACAATCCGGCTAGTGCAGCGGAGATCTTGCGTGAAAAGGTATAGCCGGTATACACCGAGCCTTCCGCGCGGATGCCGGTTTTCCATTCGCCGTAATCAACGGTATCGGGCACCAGCGCCCAGTTCAGGCTGTTGACGAAGGCCGTCCCGAAGAAGGCCATGCAGGAGAACGCTACGAAAGAGAGCGAGCTGTCGCCCCAGGCGTAGTTACACAGATCGCCCAGGCACCACAGCAACAGGCCACCAAGGTAGACCCGCTTTTTGCCAAAACGCTTCACCGCCGCTGGCACCATCAGCACGCCAATCAGAATGCAGCCCATGCTGAAAAAACCCATATAGGACAGCAAATGGATATCGTGCAACACGTATTGGGTGTAATAGACCTGGATCGCCAGCTTGATATTAAACGCCGCCAGCGTACACAGGTTGGCAATGCACAGCACCAGCAACGGTGGGTTTTGGAAAATGGCGCGGAAGGATTTGAAGATGCCAGGTTTATGATGTGCCGGTACCACGTCAACGTAGCGCTCTTTGACCCCGCCATGGCACCACCACATGCAAAACACGCCACAGGTCGCAAACACTACCGCGGCAACCAGATAGCCCATCTCCGGACGTGAAGTAAACAGCATCTGGATCGGGACAAAACCCACGGTGCATAACAGCAGCCCCAGCGTTGCACCTCCCTGCCGCCAAGCGGCCAGCTGCGCGCGCTCCTGCGGGTTTTTGGTCATGGCTGGCACCATCGCCCCATAGGAGCAGTTCATCAGGCTGTAGAACAGGCCGAACAGCATAAACAGCACGGTAGCCAGGACGGTTTTGGTATTCAGGCTGAACCCGCTATTGAGGAAGTTGGCCACGGCCAGCAAAGCCACCGGTAGCGAGGCATAGAAGATAAACGGCCTGAACTTGCCTTTGGCACCGATATTTCGCCGCGAATCCAGCAGGACGCCAGTCAACATATCGGTGAAAGCGGTAAAGAATTTGGCGATCAAAAAGATCACGCCGCCGTAGATGGCGGGCAACCCCAGAATATCGGTATAGAACTTCAGCAAATACAGGGTACCGATACACAGTATCAGGTTGGAACCGAAGTCTCCCATGCCGTAGGCAAACTTTTCGCGCAGCGGCAACCGCAGCGTAACGGGATCTTGGTAGGATAAAGAGTTGGCCATCTGGCAGATCCTTATTATTGTCTTAACCCTTAAATACCCGTCGTCTTTCAAGCCGCAGCGTTGTTACCTGCACTATCTCACCCCAGTCACTTACCCAAAAGTAAGCTCCTGGGGATGAGATAGCTTGTCGCCTAGCTGCAACTTGAAATCCATAGGGTATTTCTGCTGCAAGAATGATCAGCCATAAACGGGTTGGTTTTATCTGTTTACATAGCCGGGCTTACCACCCGCTTGCGCTCTTCCAGCTCACCGACGATCTTGAGATAGTTCTTCTCCGTCAGGTGATAGAACAGCCCCATGGTCAATGCGGTCAGCACTGCCAGGCCACACGGATAGAGGAAGATCAGCTGCCGCAAGCCTTCCAGCGTGCCAGGCCCCTGCGCCACGTTGGGAACATAGCCGATATAGGCCAGCATCACGCCAGGGAAGAAACCCGCCAGCCCTTGGGAAACCTTGCGAAAGAAGGTAAAACCGGTATAAACCGTGCCTTCCGAACGCACGCCGGTTTTCCACTCACCGTATTCCACGGTATCCGATACCAGCGCCCAGTTGAGGCTGTTGACGAAGGCCGTCCCGAAGAACGCCAGGCAAGAGAACAACACAAACAGCGTGGAGGTATTGCCCCACATATAGTTCATGGCATCGCCCAGGATCCACAGCGACAGGCCGCCCAGATAGACGTTTTTCTTGCCAAAGCGTTTCACCACCGTCGGAACCAGCAGTACCCCAAGCAGGATGCAGCCCATGCTGAAGAAACCCATATAGGACAGCAGGGTGATATCGTTGAGGACGTATTGGGTGTAGTAAATCTGGATCGCCAGCTTGATGTTGAAGCCCGCCAGCGTGCACAGGTTGGCCACGCACAGTACGAACAGCGGTTTATTACCGGCGATCGCCTTGAAGGACTGCAACAGACCCGGCTTGGGTGCACCCGGTTTCGGGATCTCGACATAACGCTCTTTGACGCCGGAATAGCACCACCACATGCACAGCATGCCGACGAAGGCGAAGATAGCCGCCCCCACCAGATAACCCACCTGTGGGCGCCCGTCAAACAGCGACAGGATCGGCACAAACGCTACGGTACACAACAACAGACCCACCGTCGCCCCGCCCTGCCGCCAGGCAGCCAGTTGCGCACGTTCTTGCGGGTTTTTGGTCATCGCTGGCACCATCGCGCCGTAGGAGCAGTTCATCATGCTGAAGAATAGCCCGAACGCCATAAAGATCAGCGTGGCGATCACTGTTTTAACGGTGACATCAAACGAGGCGCCAACGCCGATAAAGTTGGCCACCACCAGCAACGCCACCGGCATTGAGGCATAAAGGATAAATGGCCGGAATTTGCCTTTGGGGCCAATATTGCGCCGGGAATCGAGCATCAGCCCGGTGCCCATGTCGGTAAAGGCGGTAAAGAAACGCGAGATGAGAAAGATCAGCCCGCCCCACGCAGCGGGGATCCCCAACACGTCGGTATAGAATTTCAGCAGGTACAGCGTGCCGACACACAACAGCAGGTTGGAACCGACATCGCCCATGCCATAGGCGAATTTCTCGCGCAGGGGCAATATCAGCTTCACCGGATCCTGGTTAGCTTCACTCATGGTGATTCTCCTTGGAAAACACCTATTCCCAGAGATAGCCGCCCTTGCCGGTTGGGCAACGGGCGGCTGACAGTTGGTGATTACAGCGTGCGAAGCGAGGCAAACAACTCAGCCCACTCGCTATCCGCCCGATAGAACACCGGCGGTTGGCCCATTGGTGCTGCTACCGTCACCTCGGCCCCTCCGCTATGCCGTTCACCGGTCCACAGGTTGATCCAGCTATCCTGCGGCAGGTAGAGCGTCCAGTCGGTGCGCCCTTCTTCATGCACCGGGGCCACCAGCAGATCACGGCCAAACAGGTATTGGTATTTCAGGCTGTAGGTGTGAGCATCGTCTTCATAATGCAGGAACAGCGGGCGCATCACCGGTAAGCCGGACTGCGCATTGAGCGCCACCGCCTGCTTGATATACGGCTTGAGGGAGGTGAATACCTGGCTCATGCGGGCAAACTGACGGATGGTTTCCACGTCATGATCGAACTGCCAGTTATCATCCGGGCGGTTGCCTTCGTGGGTACGCATCATCGGCGTAAAAGCGCAGAACTCGCACCAGCGCATCAGCAGTTCTTTGCTGCGTTTCATCTCAAACAGCGTGGTGTAACCGCCAATATCGCTGTGGTGCAGGCCGTGGCCAGTCATCGCCAACGACAGCGCCGCCGGGATCACCGAAGCCAGGCCGTCGTCCAGGCTCCAATCCACGTTCTGATCGCCCGCCCACATCATCACCGAATACTTCTGGCTGCCGGTATAGCCCGCGCGCATAAAGAACAGGATCTCGCCCAGCTTGCCGCATTCTTCCAGCGCATCGTAGTTGCACTTGGCCCACAGCGCTGGCCAGGCGTTATGCATGATTTCCGCATCGATGCCGTTATGCAAAACGGTATCAGTCGGCAGATATTCGCCGAAGTCCGCCATCCAGCCGTCGAGGCCAAACTCGATCAGGTTCTTTTTGATGACGTTCTTGTACCAGTCATAGGCTTCGGGCTTGGTAAGATCGACTACGCCAGCATAAAACTCGCCAAATTCGACCTGATAATCTTTGCCGTCGTAATCCTTGGTCAGATAGCCTTTTTCTGCCGCTTCGGCATACAGCTCTTTCTCGATGGCCACGTAAGGGTTGATGTACCCCAGAAAATGTACCCCCTCCTTCTTCCACTGCGGGATGCGTTTATCCAGCTCCGGATACAGCTCACTGTCCCAGCGCCAGTTCCACATCAGGCGTTTGCCAAAAGAGGTGATCCGCCGTCCTTCCCAGTCCTGTGCCCAGAGCCCGCTGACCTTGACACCGTGCTCACGCATCACGTCCAGCTTCTGTTGGCAGACTTCGGTGCCCCCCTGAATGCCCAGGATGACGCCGTCATACACCCAGTCCGGCAGTTCTGGCTGGCGGCCAAGTAACGCGGTCAGCTTTTCCAGCAGGCTGATGTAGCTGTCGGCGCAGTCAAAGCGCAACACCGCCTGATCCTGCCAGATCGCCAACTCATGGAACTCTGGGGCAGAAAAATCGAAGTTCATGTAGCAGCTGTTTTCTACGTGGCAGTAATATTTCTGGCTGCTGACAAACGTCGGCTGCGGGAAGAAGGTCCAGTAGTAATCACCACCGGCATTCTCCTGGCAGTCTGCCTGCCAGGTAACGTAGGTCTGCTTGTTACGGCCAACCCCCTGCTCACTGGTCCATAACGGGAAAGGCTTGCCGCGCAGGTCGAAATAGGAAAACTGTTCGCCGCAGCCATAAACGTGATCTTCCTGCTGGGCAGCCAGGCGCAGCCACATACGGTTGTTCTGCTCGTCGCTGTTGCGCAGCTGCATTTCCAACCGCCCTTGCGCATCGGTAGTGATTGCCAGCGTGCACTGGGCCACATCGCCCCGGCTAAAGCGGATCAGCCAGCCTTTGCCCTGAGGGACGATCTGGGTTTCGGTCAGCGCCAGTTTTTCACTGAGCTGGTCTTTAATGCTGAAGTTGCCGCGGAACATCTCAATATCCGCCTTGCCGCGCCCAATCCACAGGCACGGAGCTGCAGCCGAGTGCTGTATCAGCACCCGCTGCTGAAAGGTCAACGTAAATCCACCTGCGTGTTGCGTAAGTTCCAAGCCTTGCTGAGAAGCCATGATCCATTCTCCAAAAGGTTAAATGCCGTATTTTTCCAAGCGTTGGTCGCCCGCTCAGGTCAGTTCAATCACGTCCAAACCAAGCAGACCGGCCACTTTGCGCAGCAGCGGACGGTGCTCGCCGTAAACCAGCGAGGTGTGGTGCTCCATACCCGCCGCAATCAGACGCTGGCGATAAGTGTCTGCATCCACATCCAGGCGCGCGGTCCCGGCTGTGCCGGAAAACGCCAGCGGGGCCTTGATCATTTCGCCGCCGGCCAGCATCAGGCGTAGCTTGCCCTCGCCCTGAGTGATGCGGCATAGCGTGATGCGCCCCGGTTTCAGAGCAAATTCAGACAGCAGAGGAAGCTTGCGGTTGGAGTGGATGGTGGCCTGCACCGGGCCATCGCGATCGGCCATTTCGATCGGTGCCTGCCCACAGTGCCAGAACACCACGCTGTTATCCTGCGGATCGATATCCACCAGGTCGGTATTGAACGCCGCATTGCCAGAGGCCCACTGCGCCATCAGCGAAGAGAGCACGCCAAACATGTCGGCTTCACAGCCACACGGCACTTTATCTTCGTTCATCAACGCCAATGCCCCACAGGCAGCGCAGCCGTAATCGGTAAAGAAATCCGGCCAGCAGCGCACGGCAATGCCGGTATAACCTTCACGCTGCGCTTTTTCACGCAGGGCAGAGTAAACCTTGAGCGTTTTGCGGGTGGCCGTTTGATCCATCTCCGCCAGGTTAGGGAAATCCTTGGCACGGCGGGCATAAGGCGCATCGGCCACGCTATCCGGCAGCGCCTTCACCTCTTCAATAAACTCCAGCACCGGCTGGCGAGTCACCTCAACGCCAAAGTGCTGCGTCAGTTGCTGCTGGTTGTAGTTACAGGCGTCAAAACCCAGCGGGTGTTCACCAATCACCATCACCTTGGCCTGTTTGAAGCGCTTAACGATCGCCGCGGCCTGCGCCAACTGCTGTAATTCGTTAATCACCCGGCTATCGTCCGGCAGGCCGTGCAGCGTTTGCACGTTGATGGCTTCACGGCTCAGGGCATGGCAAGCCAGATTCACCCCGCAGAAAGAGTTCAGGCGCAAACGGCCACCGGTACGGGCCTCCGGGAATGACCACATCGCCGTGGGTACCGGGAAATCACGCACCACTTCGGTGGTAAGGGAGGCATCGGTAAAGGTCACTTGCAGGATCAGCAGCAGATCGAGATCGGCCTGTTTAAGTGCGGGCAGTACTTGCAGAGCCGATTCGGCATCAAACTGCAATACCGGCTCCCCCACCAGCTCGATATCCATCCCGCTCAACGTCTGCCAGGCTTGCGCCAGCATCTCTTGCGCGTAGGGCACATCGAAGGTCGCGCGGCCAAGTGCCAACACGCCAACTTTTGCTTTATTTTTCATCACATTGCTTCCAGTAATCGAATAAATCTATGCCACAGTGCTGAAGCGGTGTTCAGTCTGGCTGTAATAGTTTTCCCCTGGGCGCAGCACTACGTTGCCAAAATGGGCGTGGTGAATGCTGTCTGGGAACGCCTGGGTTTCAAGGCAGATGCCGGAAAATGCCTGATAGCGATGGCCAGCCTTGCCATTCCAGATCTTGTTGGAAAGCTTAAAGGCGTTATAAAACTGCACGCCCGGCAGCGAGGTGTGCACTTCCATCACCCGCCCGGTCTGTGGGCAAATCAGGCTGGCGGCGGGATGCAAAGCCCCCTCAGCCGGCTTGAGCACGTAGTTCATATCAAAATCCTGCGCCGGGCGGTGCAGCATGGCGTCCCCAAGACGACGGGCGTTGCGGAAATCAAATGCCGTCCCGGCAACGCGGCGGATTTCACCGGTGGGCAGCATGGTGGTTTCATCTACCGGCGTCATAAAGTCGGCGTCGATCTTGAGCTGCTGATCGTGGATCAGGTGCTGATGCCCACGCAGGTTGTAGTGGCTGTGATTGACCAGATTGACCAACGTCGGCTTGTCCGTCTGTGCCTCAAAGCTCAGCGTCATCACGTTGTCTTCCGTCAGGCCGATGCGGTGACGAACCTGCAGATTGCCCGGATAGCCTTCCTCACCATCGATAGAGGTACGGCTGAAAATAATACCGTCGCCGTCTTCCTGTGCCTGCCAGACATACTTGTCAAAACCCCGACGTCCTCCGTGCAGGTGTTGCCCGGTAGGGAGTTCATTGGTGGCCAGAATATATTCCTGACCGTCGATGCTGAAACGTCCACCAGCGATACGGTTGGCGCAGCGCCCGGCAATCGCGCCGAAGAACGGATGCCCAGCCTGATAAGCCGCCAAATTGTCGAAACCCATCACGACATCTTCCGCCTGCCCATGGCGATCCGGCACCCAAAGCTGAGTAATGATGCAGCCGTAATCGGTCACACACAGCCGCATCCCGTTGGCATTGGTCAGCGTGAAAAGGGAAACGGCCTGCCCCTGATGTTCGCCAAAATGCTGGCGTTGAATGGTTGTCATAATCGATGCCCTATGGTTAGCGCGGCAGCTTGCCGCGCAACGGATGCTTAAAACTGAGCGGCTTTGCCCTGGCTGCCAAACAGCCTGATTTTTTCGGCGACTTTGGCCTGCATCACATCACGGCCATGCCCGAGCGACACCGCCAAGACAAACTCGTGAGGATCCTTGCCGAGCACTTCAGCCATCCCCTGGGTGAAGGCCTGCCGCAGTTCGGTGTCCACGTTCACCTTGGCGACCCCCAGTGAGACCGCCTTGCGGATCTGGTCATCCGGTACGCCGGAGCCGCCGTGCAGGACAATCGGTTTTTTGACGATCTCGCGGATCTCTTGCAGGCGTTCGAACGCCAGCTTGGGCTCCTGTTTGTACAGGCCGTGAGCGGTGCCGATGGACACTGCCAGATAATCCACCGTGGTCGATTGAGCAAACTGCAGCGCTTCGTCACTGCTGGTGATCAGGGCGTCTTTTTCGTCGACCGAAATATCATCCTCGGTGCCGCCGATCTTGCCAATTTCGCCTTCGACCCCAATGTTCAGCACATGGGCAACGTCCGCCACGGCACGGGTGATCCGCACGTTTTCGTCAAATGACAGGTGAGAGCCGTCAAACATCACCGACTGGAACCCGGCCTGCACCGCCTGCATGGTCTGTTCAAAGCTGCGGCTGTGATCCAGGTGGATGCACACCGGCACCGTGATATCGTGCATAAACGCATCGATCATCGCCTTCATGGGCTCCAGACCCATCACGCTAATCACTTTCTGCCCCACCTGGATCATGATCGGGGCCTGCTCCTGTTCGGCTGCCAGTAAAATGGCGCGAATGGTTTCGGCGTTGTGTGCGCTGAACGCGCCGATGGCATAGCCGTTTTCCCATGCATGTTGGATCATGGTGTTACCAGATAAATAAGGCATTTCTTCTCCCCTCTGCGCGCTGCATAGCAACCGCAATTACGTTAAGTGTTACGCGTTATTCGCTCTGCCCGAAGCAGCCCGAACCTGTTCCAAAATGGCACTCCAATCCTGACGCCCGCGCCCGCTGGCCCGCGCCTGGCTATAAACCTCGCGTGAGGCTGCGCCCATCGGCATGGCAACGTGCAACTGATTGGCCACATCCAGCGCTATGCCCAGATCCTTGTGCGCCAGATCGATCATGAACGCCGGGCTGAGATCACCCTTCAGCACCTTGTTTGGCCAGGTGGTGGTGAAATGCCCCTTGCCTGCCGGTGTGCCGCTCATGACTTGCAGCGCAACGTCAAACGACAGTCCTAGCGCCTCGCACAGCACCGCAGCCTCGGCAGACAGCGCGTTGAGGGCGATGCTCATGTAGTTGTTGATCAGCTTCACGCGGATCCCCATGCCCGGCCCACCGGCGTTGATCAGTTCCGAGCCCATCGCCATCAGCACTGGCGTTGCGCGCTCCACCTGCTCGGCAGTCCCACCTGCCAGGATCAGCAACGTGCCAGCCTGAGCATGGTCTGAAGTCCGCCCGACCGGGGCATCCATCAGGCTAAAGCCCCGTGCCTGCATCTGGGCAATCAGCCGGTCCGTTTGCAGTGGGTGGATGGTGGACATATCCATCACCAATGCCGCAGGCGATAAGGTGCAGCACACCCCCTCGCCACCAAATAGCACCTCATGCACCAGTTCGCCATTAGGCAACATGGTGATGACGAACTCCGCGTCCAGTGCCGCCTGCGCCGGGCTGGCTGCCGCCTTGGCCCCCTGAGCTACCAAAGCGCTGACCGCCGCCGGGCTGATATCAAAAACGTTCAGCCGGTGCCCCTGCTTGATCAGGTTGCTGGCCATCGGCGCGCCCATTTGCCCTAGCCCGATAAATGCGATCTGTGCCATGGTTCTCTCCTGTTGGTTACCAGTGTCATCTCTGTGTCATCTCACCGACCACAAATCAGACCATTTTTGTCTGTTTTTGATCGTATTTGTAATTTATGGTCAAAAAATTGACAGCCGTCACTCTTTTAACATTTGAGTGAATTAAAATGGTGGCAGCGTGATCGGCAGCCACTTTTTGCTGAAAACCGTTCGCTTACACAGATCAACATCCAGGGATCCAGACCATGACTCGAATCGCATGCGTAGGCATTGCAGTGCAAGACCGCCTGTATTACGTAGAGAAACTGCCTGAAGGCGGGGGGAAATATGTTGCTACCGACTACCGCGAAATTGGCGGAGGCCCGGCGGCAACGGCTGCGGTGGCCGCAGCCAGATTGGGCGCAGAGGTAGATTTCATTGGCCGGGTCGGGGACGATGCCACCGGGCAAACCCTGTTGGCCGAGTTAGGCAGCTATGGTGTGAATGTCAGACATGCCCGCCGTTGCCCACAGGCGCGCTCATCGCAATCGGCTGTGCTGGTGGATGCCCAGGGAGAACGCATGATCATCAACCATCCCAGCCCAGACTTACCCGAGGATGCCGAATGGCTGCATAACATCGACTTTAGCCAGTACGATGTGGTGTTGGCGGACGTGCGTTGGCATCAGGGCGCGCTGACTGCCTTCACCTTGGCCCGGCGCGCGGGTGTCACTACCCTGTTGGACGCCGATGTCACACCGCAGGATATCCACCCGCTAGTTGCTTTGGCGGACCATGCCGCCTTCTCCGAACCGGGTTTGCTGCGGATGACAGGAAAAACAGATATCGAGCAGGGATTGCGTGCAGCAAAAAATGACAAAAACGGACAAGTTTATGTCACTCAGGGTAAACATGGCTGTTTCTGGCTGGAAAACGCTCAACTGAAACATCAGCCAGGCTTTTCGGTTGAGGTGGTGGATACCACGGGGGCTGGCGACGTTTTCCACGGTGCGCTGGCGGTAGCCTTGGGTTCACAGGCCGATATAGCTCAGGCGGTGCGTTACGCCAATGCAGTTGCCGCATTGAAGTGTACCCGTCCTGGCGGGCGCGCTGGCATTCCCAATTGTGATCAAACTGACTCTTTCCTGGCCAGTTTTGTATAATATGGTTGGCCGATGACAATATTAAGGGAGCGGAGCATGAGTCTGACTGAACTTACCGGCAACCCACGCCACGATCAGCTGATCCAGTTGATCGCCAAGCGCGGCTATATGAACATCGACGAGCTGGCGCAATTGCTGGAAGTGTCTACACAGACGGTCAGGCGCGATATCCGCAAATTGAGCGAGCAGGGGCTGATTAGCCGCCATCATGGGGGCGCAGGTCGTGCCTCTAGCGTGGTCAACACGGCCTTTGAGCAACGGGAACTCTCTTACACACAAGAGAAGATAGCCATTGCGGAGGCCATTGCCGATTACATTCCCGATCGTTCCACCATTTTTATCACCATCGGCACCACCGTTGAGCATGTTGCCCGGGCGCTGATGAACCACAGCCACCTGCGCATCATTACCAACAGCCTACGGGTGGCGCATATCCTGTATAAAAACACCGAGTTCGAAGTGATGGTGCCGGGCGGCACGCTGCGCCCCAATAACGGCGGTATCATCGGCCCCAGCGCCGTAAGCTTTGTGGAAGGCTTTCGCGCCGACTATTTGATCACCAGCGTAGGGGCAATCGAAGCCAACGGCGATCTGCTGGAATTTGACGTGAATGAGTCCAGCGTGGTGAAAGCGATGATGGCGCACTCACGTCATATTCTGCTGGCTGCGGACCACACCAAGTTTCACGCATCTGCAGCGGTGGAAATCGGCAATACCCGACAGGCGACCGCGTTGTTTACCGACCTACCTCCCCCCTCAGCAATGGGATCGGTGTTACAGCAGCAGCAAGTGGAACTGGTCGTTATTCCCACCGGCAGCGAAGAACCCACGCTCTGATCTAAGGTGGTAAACCCGCTGATTTTCCTGCCGTTCGTCAATGCACGCAGAACTTTACTATGCGTGCATTAATTACCCATTTGACGCTGCCAATATTCCCTGCAAATAGTTGCCATAGTCGCCAATATATCCGGCCATTCCCTCTTAATGATTAAGGTTAATTAAGTATGTAAAAATCCGCTAATTATGCCCAATCATCAAACCTGCTATCACTAGAAAAATCTTACGATATGAACATTGAGGGTTGTCTCAGAATGTCAGTGTGTTAGGGTATAGGGCACTCTTATTTTCTATTAGGACAATTTTAGCGTTTGATAATAAACCAAAGGAAACAGCGAATTGCATGGCAATTAAACTAGAAGTTAAAAATTTATATAAGATATTTGGTGAGCACCCGGAACGCGCATTTAAGCTGATAGACAAAGGTTTGACGAAAGACCAGCTGCTGGAAAAAACGGGGTTATCACTTGGCGTCAAGAACGCCTCTCTGGCCATTGAAGAAGGCGAGATATTTGTCATCATGGGGCTTTCCGGTTCCGGTAAATCCACCTTGGTACGCCTTCTCAATCGTCTGATAGAACCCACCCGCGGTGAGGTGCTGATTGACGGCGAGGATATATCCAAAATATCCGATGCTGCGCTGCGCACCGTACGGCGTAATAAGATCAGTATGGTGTTCCAGTCATTCGCCTTAATGCCGCATATGAACGTATTAAATAATACTGCGTTCGGCATGGAATTAGCGGGCATTCCTTTACAGGAGCGCCAGGAAAAAGCGCTGGATGCGTTACGTCAGGTTGGGCTGGAAAATTATGCCAATGCCTATCCCGATGAACTGTCCGGTGGTATGCGCCAGCGTGTCGGCTTAGCCCGCGCCATGGCTAACGATCCGGATATATTGTTAATGGATGAAGCCTTCTCTGCGCTGGACCCATTAATTCGTGCCGAGATGCAGGATGAGCTCGTCAAATTACAGGCGAAACATCAGCGCACCATCGTCTTTATTTCCCACGATCTGGATGAAGCAATGCGTATTGGCGATCGTATTGCCATTATGCAGGGCGGCGAAGTGATCCAGGTGGGTACCCCGGATGAGATATTAAATAATCCGGCCAACGATTATGTGCGTACCTTCTTCCGCGGCGTCGATATCAGCCACGTATTCAGTGCCAAAGATATCGCCAAACGTCGCCCGGTGACCCTGATCCGTAAGACCCCCGGTTTTGGTCCGCGCTCTGCGTTGCAGATCCTGCGTGATGAAGACCGTGACTATGGCTACGTGCTTGAACGCGGCCAGAAATTTATCGGCGTGGTATCGATAGACTCTCTCAAGCAGGCGCTGGCGGCCAATCAAACGCTGGACGACGCCTTGCTGGATGCCCCACTGCCCGTTCCGGCGGATATGCCGCTGAGCGAGCTGATCTCACTGGTAGCACAGGCCCCTTGCGCCGTGCCGGTGGTCGGGGAAGACAACAACTATATCGGTATTATTTCCAAAGGCATGCTGCTGCAGGCTTTAGATAAAGAGGGCCCTACGAATGAGTGATAATCAGGATCCATGGGCAACGGCTGCCACATCCCCTAACGACGCCCCGGCAACCCAGGCTGCCACCAGCAGCGATCCCTGGGCAACCGGCGCACCTGCAGACAGTGTGCCCCATGATGCCGCTAATCAGGCCGCATCGAGCGCTGACTGGCTTAACAGCGCCCCAGTGGAGCCCGAGCACTTTAGCCTGCTGGATCCGTTCCACAAGGCTTGGGTGCCGTTTGACAGCTGGGTCACCCACGCCATTGATTGGCTGGTGCTGCACTTCCGTCCGCTGTTCCAGGGCATTCGCGTGCCGGTAGATTTCATCCTCAGCGGTTTCCAGCAGTTTTTGCTGGGTATGCCTGCTCCAGTCGCCATTTTGCTGTTCTCGCTGATCGCCTGGCAGATATCCAGCCTCGGCATGGGGGCCGCTACGCTGCTGTCGTTAGTCGCCATCGGCGCTATCGGGGCCTGGTCACAGGCGATGGTCACGCTGGCGCTGGTGCTCACCGCCCTGTTCTTCTGCATCTTGATAGGTCTGCCGTTGGGCATATGGTTGGCCCGCAGCAAACATGCCGCCAAGGTGATCCGGCCACTGCTTGACGCCATGCAGACCACGCCAGCCTTCGTCTATCTGGTGCCGATCGTCATGCTTTTCGGTATCGGTAACGTGCCGGGGGTGGTGGTAACAATCATCTTCGCCCTGCCGCCCATCGTACGTCTGACGATCCTGGGCATCAAACAGGTGCCGGAAGATCTGATCGAAGCCGCCGAATCCTTCGGCTCCAGCCCGCGCCAGTTGCTGTTTAAAGTGCAGCTGCCGCTGGCCATGCCAACCATCATGGCCGGGGTTAACCAAACGCTGATGCTGGCGCTGTCGATGGTGGTTATCGCCTCGATGATCGCCGTAGGCGGTCTGGGCCAGATGGTGCTGCGTGGCATCGGCCGCCTGGATATGGGGCTGGCCGCCGTAGGTGGCGTCGGTATCGTTATTCTGGCCATTATTCTCGATCGTCTCACCCAGTCGCTGGGGCGCGATCGCCGCAGTAAAGGGCTAGGCCGCTGGTATACCCACGGCCCAATCGGGTTGATCGCTCGCCCGTTTATCAAAAAAGCCTGATCGTTCTACCCGCCAGCGGCTTACTGCCCTGGCGGGCTATCTCCAAACAACATCAATAACAGAGGAAAAACTATGCGCACTACAGGGATCTGGGCGATTGCCCTTACCACACTGCTTGGTTCACAGGTTGCTTCCGCTGCTGATTTGCCAGGAAAAGGTATTTCGGTACAACCGATACAGAGCACCATCTCCGAGGAGACCTTCCAAACGCTGCTGGTCAGCAAGGCATTGGAAAAACTCGGTTATGACGTCAAAGAGCCGCGTGAGGTGGACTACAACGTGGCCTACACTTCCATCGCCGCAGGGGATGCCACTTTTCTGGCAGTGAACTGGGATCAGTTGCACGCCGATCAGTATCAGGCCGCCGGGGGCGATAAAAAATTCTATCGTGAAGGGGCTTACGTCAGCGGCGCTGCTCAGGGCTACCTGATCGACAAAAAAACCGCCGACCAGTATCACATCACCAACGTTGAACAGCTAAAAGATCCGAAAATTGCCAAGCTGTTTGATACCAACGGTGACGGCAAGGCCGACTTGACCGGCTGTACCCCGGGCTGGGGCTGTGAAACGGTGATTAATCACCATATCGAAGCCTATGGCTTGGGCAAAACCGTGGAGCACAATCAGGGCAACTACGCCGCCATGATCTCCGATACCATCACCCGCTTCAAAGAAGGCAAACCGGTGCTGTATTACACCTGGACGCCGTACTGGGTCAGCGATGTGATGGTGCCTGGGCGTGACGTTGTCTGGCTGCAGGTGCCGTTCTCTTCCCTGCCGGGCGAGATGAAAGATGTCGATACCAAGCTGCCGAACGGGGCCAACTATGGCTTCCCGGTCAACACCATGCATATTGCCGCCAATAAGCAGTGGGCGCAGGCCAACCCTGCCGCCGCCAAGCTGTTTGCCATAATGAAACTGCCGATTGCCGACGTCAACGCGCAGAACCTGCGGATGCATGCAGGCCAGGCTTCCGAAGCCGACATCCAAAACCATGTCAACGGCTGGATCAAGGCTCACCAGGCCACGTTTGACGGTTGGGTGAAAACCGCCGCCGAAGCCGCCAAATCATAATATCCCCATGGGCGCGGCTTATACGCTGCGCCCTCATTCCGGCAACATCATCTCGGTAAACTGTAAAAATCGTTCTGCCGTCTTCGACAGAGGTGGGTTCCACACGCAATACACCTGACGACGTGGACCATCGACGATCGGAATAGCCACCAGCGAACTCAAACGCTGGGCCGTGGAAATCGGCACGATCCCCGCAGCCAGGCCTCGCCGTACCAGATTCTCCAACCATTCGATATGGTCGATCTCAAAGCTCACATGGCGTTTGATCCCTGCCGCCTGAAAGGCTCGGTCGGTCTGCCGCCGCGCTCCGGTTCCGCTATAGAAATCCACCAGCGGCACTTCTGACAGCGTTTGCAGATTGATGCGTTGATGCCCCGCCAGCGCATGTTCTGCGGCCACCAACGCAACCAGCGGCTCATCGGTCAACTGGCGATGCGACTCTGGCAGCATGTCTTTATCGCCCGGCCAGATGCCAACAAATGCCACATCGGTCTTCTGCTGGCGAATATCCTCCAGCAACACCTCACTAATGCCAACGTACAGCCGGATATTCACCGCCGGATGATGACGGTGGAATTCCCCCAGCTTTTCGGTGAGGTCAATCGCGTTGATGGTTGAAATGGTGCCAATCGTTAACGTACCGGATACCGTACCAGCGGCCGCCACCACTTCCTCCACCAACGTCTGCTTGGCGGCCAACAACCGCTGCGCCGGTTGAATGAAAGCCCGGCCAGCGGTGGTCAGCTCAACGCGACGCGAAGTTCGCTCAAACAGCGTACAACCGAGTTCTTCTTCCAGTTTGGCGACCTGATGACTCAGGGCTGACTGCACCGTATGGCAGCGCTGGGCAGCACGGGTAAAGCTCTGCTCCTCGGCCACCGCCAGGGCATAACGGATCTGTTTCAGATTCATACTATCTATCGCGAAATGAGATGGATCAGATGAAAATTATACATTGGTTTAACATTCTGTTCTGCCTGATACTTCGATCACAGATTTCCATTATTGAAGACCTATGAACCAACCAACCGAACACCCGGGCCTTAGCCCTGCACTGACGCTGTTAATCGCGATGGCCACCGGCCTGGCGGTTGCCAGCAACTACTACGCCCAGCCGCTGCTGGAAACCATCGCACAAAACTTTAATCTATCGGTTAACCAGGCCGGATTTATCGTCACCGCGGCCCAGCTAGGCTATGCGGTTGGCCTGCTATTTCTGGTGCCGTTGGGCGATATGTTTGAACGCCGTGGGCTGATCGTCTTTATGACGCTGTTAGCCGCCGGAGGCATGCTGATCACCGCCTCTTCCAGCACCTTATCGATGATGATCCTCGGTACGGCTCTCACCGGCTTGTTCTCCGTCGTGGCCCAGCTTTTAGTACCACTCGCCGCCACCTTGGCACACCCGGCAAAACGCGGTAAAACCGTCGGCGTGATCATGAGCGGCCTGCTGCTCGGCATTCTGCTGGCACGTACCGTCGCCGGTGCTTTGGCGGCCCTCGGCGGCTGGCGTACCATCTACTGGGTGGCCAGCGTGTTAATGATCCTGATGGCCCTTCTGCTGTGGCGTGCCTTGCCGCGCTATAAGCTGCATTCTGGCCTGAATTACCCGCAGTTGCTGAAGTCCATCTTTTCCCTGTTCTGCTTCACCCCGTTGCTGCGTACCCGCGCGATCATCGGCGCTTTGTCGTTCGCCAACTTCAGCGTGCTGTGGACCTCAATGGCTTTCCTGCTGGCTTCCCCACCTTTCAACTATTCCGAGGGCGTGATTGGGTTATTTGGCCTGGTGGGTGCTGCTGGCGCCTTGGCTGCCTCACGCGCCGGTCATCTGGCCGATAAGGGCAAAGCAGGGCTAACCACCAGCGTCGGGCTGGTACTGCTGTTGCTGTCCTGGATCCCGATTGCGTTGGCACCGTACTCTCTCTGGGCGCTGATTATCGGCATTCTGGTGCTGGATCTGGCAGTGCAGGGGGTGCATGTCACCAACCAAAGCGTGATTTACCGCATCATGCCGGAGGCGCGTAATCGCCTGACCGCCGGTTACATGACCAGCTATTTTATCGGGGGGGCCGTGGGTTCAGTGCTTTCCGCCGCCGCTTATCAACATGCTGGTTGGAACGGCGTAGCGGCGATTGGTGGCGTATTGTGCGTGCTGAATCTGCTGACCTGGTGGCGTGGCAAGCGCTATGACCCGCAGGGTCCGGCCTCGATCTAGTTAGCAAGAAAATAATAACCCAGGAAATTTATTAGGCCGCAGGGTGTGAAAATTACTTACACTCTGGTAATATTGTCGCGGTAAATTATTGGCGACCTATGCACCCTGCGCCCCGGACCACCATGAACGACCTTACTCAGGTAAGTTTTCTTTCTATCCCCTCCGCAGGATGCCGTAGTGCCCCGCCCAGTTACATAAACAAACCTTACCTATCTCAGCCTGCGGAACGGCAGAATTTGTGCCTTCAATCACAAGACCTTAGGGTCTGTGGCGTTAAGCATTTACAAACAACTTACAAATGACACGAATTGCTAAATTATTCCCCTTGCTGAAGATTTACATTATTAATCACTATCGTTACTATACCGAACGAAATTAATGAGGCACTAAATTATGGAAAGCTCGTTTACCCCCATAGAGCAAATGCTGAATTTCCGCGCCAAACGTCAGAAAGACTTCCCATATCAGGAAATCCTGCTGACCCGCCTATGCATGCATATGCAAGGCAAGCTGTTGGAAAATCGCAATAAAATGCTGAAAGCACAGGGAATCAACGAAACCTTGTTTATGGCTCTCATTACGCTGGATGCGCAGGAAAACCACAGTATTCAGCCTTCTGAGCTAAGCTCGGCCCTAGGTTCGTCACGCACCAATGCCACCCGCATTGCCGATGAACTAGAGAAACGCGGGTGGATTGAGCGCCGGGAAAGCGATCACGATCGCCGCTGCCTGCATCTGCATATGACCCAGGCTGGGGAAGCGTTTCTCGAACAATTGCTGCCACCGCAGCATAAATGTCTGCACTTTCTGTGGTCTACGCTGAACGACGAGGAGCAGCAGCAGCTTGAAATGCTGACGCGCAAATTGTTGACCCGTTTGGATCAGATGGAAGTTTCAGAACAGTTATCCCAATAATTCCTGTTCAGGTAATCATTTTATGCGATCCCCGTTAAACTGGAGATTCACCCCGCTGTTCGCCGTTCTGTTGCTGGCGGGGTGCGCATCTACCGATAATATTGCCCCGCAATCCAAGATGATGGATCCGCAACAGCTGCAGCTTGCCCAGCCGAAAGTCAGCTCGCTTGCCATCAGCCCGCAATGGTGGCGCACGCTTAACGATCCCCAGCTTGATAGCCTGATGACCCAGACGCTGCAAAACTCGCCTTCGCTGCAACAGGCGGGCGCTCGCGTGCGTGAAGCCCAAAGCGTGGCGGGGGAAGCCAGTGCTGCCAACGGCCCTAATCTGGATCTGAATGCCAGCATCAACCGTCAGCGTCTGGCGCAAAACACCAACCTGGGCTTTGGCTATCTGCCCAACCCGGTGTATGAATCCACCAACTCGCTGGGTTTGAATCTGGCTTATGAGTTTGACTGGTGGGGCAAATATCGCAATCAGGTCAATGCGGCAAAAGCGCAGATCGATGCCGCTCGTGCCGAGCAGGCACAGGCCGCTCTGACGCTAACCAGTTCGGTTGCCTCTGCTTATTACCAGTTACAGGCGAATTACGCGCTTGAGAATGTGCTGCAACAAGAGGTGGATAACAATCAACGCCTGGCCGACCTGCGCCAAAAGCAATATAAAGCCGGGATCTACGGCGTGGAAATCCCGCAACAGACCCAGGCACAAGCCGACAGTGCCAAGCAGCAGATCATCCAGCTACAGTCACAGATTGAACAACTGAAACACCAGTTGGCCGCCCTGGCCGGTCTTGGCCCGAATGCGATGCAGTCTCTGCATCCGGTGGCCATGCCAAGCGAAGAACAGTTAGCCCCCAAAGGCGAACTCACCGCGGATTTGCTGGGCAAACGCCCGGATATCGTGGCACAGCGCCAACTGGTGGAGTCCTATAACCAACGGGTCAGTGCGGCACGCAAAGAGTTCTACCCTAGCCTGTCGATCTCGGCCTTTGCTGGCTTGACCACTACCAACGTCGGCGGTACCAGCCCGAATCTGTTTGAAGCCGCCAGCCAGGCGTGGGGCGTGGTTCCAGCCATTTCCCTGCCTATCTTCCATGCCGGTGCGCTACGCAGCAAGCTGGGTGAAGAGTCCGCACTCTACGATCAGGCGGTGGGTTCCTATAACCAAACGCTCGTCAATGCGTTACAGGAAACGGCCGACGCCATCACCATTCAACAGAGCAGTAGCAAGCAGTTGCTGCAGGCAACCTCTGCCTCCCAATCCATGCAGGATGTGTACCGGGTCGCCAACGCCAAATACCAGGCAGGGATTATTGGGCGTGATGAACTGTTGACCAGCCAGACGCAGCTATTACAGCAGCAACAGGCACAACTGAATGCCAGCAGCAACTTGATGCAGGCGAAGATAGCATTGGTACGCGCGTTGGGGGGTGGCTACCAGGCCCCGGCGGCAGCGGAACCAAAAGCATAATTTTAGAGCGTGGAGAATACCATGAGTGCAAGCGCGGAAACTCAAACCCCGCAGCAACCGGCTGGCAAAAAACGGCAGCGTAAATTCTGGCTGCTGCTGTTGACGTTTATTTTTGTGATTATTGGGGTGGCCTATTTAGTCTATTGGTTCCTGGTGCTGCGTCATCACCAAGAAACCGACGATGCCTACGTGGCCGGTAATCAGGTGCAGATCATGGCCCAGGTTTCCGGTAGCGTGAACAGCGTTACCTTCGATAACACCGACTTTGTCCGCAAAGGCGATGTGCTGTTAACGCTGGATCCTACCGACGCCGAACAGGCGTTTGAGCGGGCCAAAACCGCGCTGGCCAACAGCGTGCGCCAAACGCATCAGTTGGTGATCAACGGTAAGCAGTATCAGGCTAACATTGCGCTGCGCAAATCCGAGCTGAGCAAGGTAGAAAACGATCTCAAGCGTCGTATCGTGCTGGGCAACGCCGATGCCATTGGCCGCGAAGAGCTGCAACATGCGCGTGACGCGGTAGACAATGCCAAAGCGGCACTGGAAGTCGCGGTGCAACAATACAATGCCAATCAGGCGATGGTGCTGAATACCCCGTTGGATAAACAGCCCGCCGTGCTGCAAGCCGCCGCACAGATGCGCGACGCCTGGATGGCGCTGCAGCGTACCCGTATCGTCAGCCCAATCACCGGCTTCGTTTCACGCCGTAGCGTTCAGGTGGGGGCACAGATCTCCCCTGGGACGCCTCTGATGGCCATAGTGGCACCAGACCATGTCTGGGTGGATGCCAACTTTAAAGAAACGCAGATAGCCAACATGCGTATCGGCCAAGAAGCCACCGTGGTGAGTGACCTGTACGGTAGCGACGTGGTGTTCAAAGGCAAGGTTGTGGGTATCGATATGGGTACCGGCAGCGCGTTCTCATTGCTGCCTGCACAGAACGCTACCGGCAACTGGATCAAAGTGGTGCAGCGTTTACCCGTGCGTATCGAACTGGATGCGCAACAGGTTGCTGAGCATCCTCTGCGTATCGGTCTTTCTACGCTGGTCAAAGTCGACACCACCAATCTGGACGGCCTGGTGCTCTCCGATACGGTACGTCAAAAACCGCTGTTTGAAACCAACGCGCTGACGCTGGATCTGGCGCCGGTGAATCAGATGATCGCCGATGTGATCCATGCAAACGCCGGTTAAGCGAGCGGGAGGCTACCTTGGCACAGAAACCGCTTGAAGGTGCCCAGCTCGCCTGGATGACGGTCGCGCTCGCCATGGCGACCTTTATGCAGGTGCTGGACTCCACCATTGCCAACGTGGCGATACCGACCATTTCGGGTAACCTCGGGTCTTCCAACTCGCAGGGCACCTGGGTGATCACCTCGTTTGGGGTGGCCAACGCCATCTCCATTCCGATCACCGGCTGGTTGGCGAAACGCGTGGGTGAAGTTCGCCTGTTCCTGTGGTCCACGGCGCTGTTCGCCCTGGCCTCCTGGCTGTGCGGTATCTCCAACAGTCTGGGCATGCTGATCTTCTTCCGCGTGATCCAGGGCATCGTCGCCGGGCCGCTGATCCCGTTGTCGCAGAGCTTGTTGCTGAATAACTATCCCCCCGCCAAACGATCGATGGCCCTGGCGCTATGGTCGATGACCGTGATCGTCGCGCCGATTTTCGGGCCGATCCTGGGCGGTTATATCAGCGATAACTATCACTGGGGCTGGATCTTCTTTATCAACATCCCGATTGGGCTGTTCGTGATCCTGATTGCAATGTCGACGCTGAAAGGCCGGGAGACCAAAACCGAGATCAAACCTATCGATACCGTCGGGCTGGTGCTGCTGGTGGTTGGCATCGGTGCGCTGCAGATCATGCTCGATCAGGGCAAGGAGCTGGACTGGTTCAACTCGACCGAGATCATTGTCCTGACCGTCGTGGCTGTGGTGGCGTTGGTGTTCCTGGTGGTGTGGGAGCTGACGGACGATCACCCGGTGGTGGATTTGTCGCTGTTCAAATCGCGCAACTTTACCATCGGCTGTCTGTGTATCAGCCTGGCTTACATGCTGTATTTCGGGGCGATCGTGCTGTTGCCACAGTTGCTACAGGAGGTATATGGCTACACCGCCACCTGGGCCGGCTTGGCGTCTGCGCCGATCGGGTTGCTGCCGGTGATCTTGTCACCGATTATCGGCCGCTTCGGTAACCGGCTGGATATGCGCCGTTTGGTCACCTTCAGCTTCATCATGTATGCCGTGTGCTTCTACTGGCGCGCCTACACGTTTGAACCGGGGATGGATTTTGGTGCTTCCGCCTGGCCGCAATTCTTCCAGGGCTTTGCCATCGCCTGCTTCTTTATGCCGCTGACGACCATTACCCTGTCCGGGTTGCCGCCGGAGCGCATAGCGGCAGCATCGAGCCTGTCGAACTTTACCCGTACCTTGGCGGGTTCTATCGGCACCTCGATCACCACCACCCTGTGGACCAGCAGAGAGGCGATGCACCACTCGCACCTGACCGAGTTTGTGAATCCGTTCAACCCGCAGTCGCAGGAGATGTACAGCAAGCTGGAGCAGCTAGGCATGAGCAAGCAGCAGGCTTCGGCGTATATCGCCAACGAGATCACCGCGCAGGGGCTAATCATCTCGGCCAACGAGATATTCTGGCTTTCGGCGGGGGTGTTCCTGATATTGCTGGCGCTGGTCTGGTTCGCCAAACCACCGTTCAGTTCCGGGGGCGGTGGGGGCGGAGCCCACTGATCGAGTCACGCCCATAAACTCCAATGGAAGTGGCTAAAGATCTTCTGTGATATGGGGCGGTTCAAAGATGGACCGCCTCATAGAATTGAATGATGCTTTCCCCATCGACCTATTTTTGTGGATTTTGGGTACATAAAAGACAACAATAATGCCGCAGTGCCAGAATGGATATTAGTTGAATTTATAAACTTTTCTAACAGGGAATCTCTGGGCTAAAGCATGATTAAAAAAACGCTGATTGCAGCATTAAGCCTTGGTATGGTCGGTTGTGCTGCCATGAAAATACCTGCCTACGCAGAAGTCAAAACCAGTCCGTATTATGATGAATGCCGCGAGTTCGCCGTCGATGTGTATAACAATGATGGGTACAGCAAGCTCGTCAATGACACGATACTGCGCATGAACGAGCAAAAAGCTCAGGCCATTGTGACTGGATGTGTGATCGCTATGGGAAAAAACAGTCTTGAAGAAGCCAAATTTGATATGAAACAAAAGGCCGTAACTTTTGGGATAATCAATGCTGCTTGCGACAGCGCTTCGTGCCGGGCTGATACGGATCAACAGCTGAAAGCTTTTACCCTTGGCAGCTTTTATGCGACACAAAAGAAATTTTCCGACAACATGAAAGTTGAGAAAACTGGGAAAGCTGATTTTTAAGGGCTAGAGTTGCAGACATATTTAGTCACATAGATCAAAACCCTGACCTTACGGCCAGGGCTTTGTCATTAATCGGATTCTATATAGCGTAAAGTATTACGCTTGATTCTGACGCCACCAGTCGGCCAACAGAATACCGGTAGCTACCGAGACGTTCAGGCTTTCTACTTTGCCGGTCCCGCCGATAGACACGCTCATATCACCCTGTTGCCAAGCGCTGTCACTCAGGCCATCACGCTCCTGGCCCAATACCAGCACCATCTTGGTTGGCAGTTTAGCCTGCGCCAACGGCGTGCCTTTATGGCTGGAGGTGGTGACGATGGTGTAACCCGCTTTGCGGAACGTATCCAGCACGGAGAGGAAATCATCGGCATTGATTGCCTTGATGTGTTCCGCCCCGCCTTCAGCCGTACGCACCGCGGCACCAGACTCCAGCACAGCTGGATCCTGAAGCAATACGCCGTTCACGCCAAAGTGAGCACAAGAACGAACGATCGCACCCAGGTTGTGTGGGTTGCCCACTTCTTCCAGTGCCAGCACGCAATCTTTGGCCGGAGCATTCTGCAGGTAAGCCTGCGCATCCAGACCTTGACGCTTTTTAATCAGGAAGCACACGCCGCCGTGATGTTCGGTACCAGACGCTTTGGCCAGTTCCTCTTCATCCACCACATGGTAAGCCTTGCGGTTAGCCGCCATCCAACGCAGTGCCTCACGGAAACGTGGGGTTACGGATTGCACAAACCAGGCACGGACGATGGCATCTGGACGGCTGGCGAACAGGGCTTTACAGGCGTTCTCGCCGTAAACACGGGTTTCTTCCGCACGTTGGCGGCGCAGCTGCTCGGGATCGATAAAGCTTTTGCCACTGATGCCACCATGATCGAACGCCGGTTCTTCTTGCGGAGCACGGGACACGGTTTTCCACGGTGATTCATAACCACCGCTGTCTTCGGTGCGCGCCGGACGGCGAGGACGATCGCTTTCACTGCTGCTGCGACGGGGATCGGTACCCCGACGGTCGCCACCGCGCGCCTTATCCTGACCGGCACGGCCAGAGCGTGCATTGTCAGCCGGGCGGCCTTTGCCGTCAGGTCGTTTATTCTTGTTACGGTTGTCGCCGCTATCGTCGTCACTACGGACGAACATCACTTTAACCTTACCGTTCTTGCCACTAAATGAATCGTTCATTGTCTTCTCCACCAACGCGCAGGGCGCGAAGATTACCTGATGTTGGTGCGCTAAGCCACCAACTTGCGCTAAAAGCTAGCATCTATCAAATTCATCGAACAAATCACTTGGTCGAATGCCACGCTTTTACCGATAATAAGCAACATTAAGGATACATATACGCGGCTAACATGCTGCGTCAGCCCCAGAGGTAACCATGAATACAGTTTGTGCAGCTTGTAATGCCACCAACCGCGTGCCGGAAGAACGTCTGGCGGACGGCGCTAAATGTGGCCGCTGCGGCCATGAATTGTTCGACGGTGAAGTGATTAACGCCACCGCCGCCACGCTGGACCAGCTCCTGCAAGACGACTTGCCGATCGTGGTCGATTTTTGGGCCCCGTGGTGTGGCCCGTGCCGCAGCTTCGCGCCGATCTTTGAAGACGTGGCACAGGAGCGTGCTGGCAAGGTGCGTTTCGTGAAGGTCAACACCGAAGCCGAACCCGAGTTGAGCGCCCGCTTCCGCATTCGCAGCATCCCTACCATCATGGTGTTCCGTGAAGGCAAGATGGTCGATATGCTCAACGGCGCGATGCCGAAAGCGCCGTTCGATAACTGGCTTGACGAGCTAGTTTAACGCAAAAGCGCTTACTATGCCGCCAGTTGTTGTCGGCATAACATCGCCTAGATAGCCCGTGCGCCTCTCCCGCCGGGCTTTTTTCTGCGCTACAATGGCGGTTTTTCAGGATAGCTATGACTGACAACGCCGTACTTCGTCTGCGCCAAGATCGTTTAGACCGCGCCACACGCCCGTTTCTGGCCAGAGGTAGCCGCGCCGTACGCTGTCAGGGTTGTTTGTTGCCGCAGCAAAACTGCCTGTGTGCCACCATCAAACCGCAGCAGGCCAACAGCCGCTTTTGCCTGATCATGTTCGGCGCAGAGCCGTTAAAGCCCAGCAATACCGGCCGCCTGATCGCCGATATCCTGCCTGATACCCAGGCGTTTACCTGGTCACGCACCGAAATCGATCCGGGCCTGCTGGCAGCCATCAACGATCCCACTCGTCAGCCCTACGTGGTATTCCCAGCCTCTTATGCCGATGCGGATCGCCCGGTGGTTAGCAGCCTGCCCGCAGGTGGCAAGCCGCCTTTATTTATCATGCTTGACGGTACCTGGTCGGAAGCGCGCAAAATGTTCCGTAAAAGCCCCTATCTGAATCAGTTCCCGGTCTTTTCACTGAACGTGTTGGCCTCATCGGACTATTTGCTACGTGTTGCCAGCCGCCCCGAACAGCACTGTACGGCAGAAGTCGCTGCCGCCCTGCTGCAACAGGCGGGGGATGAACAGGCCGCGACCGGGCTGAGCCAACATTTCAATTACTTCCGTGAACAGTATCTGGCCGGGAAACCTCACCGCCCAGAGGCACCGGTCACAGCAAATCTGCCACAAAGCGCCTAGAATCAGACGATAATTTGCCTCTTTCAGGCAAACCGATCAGGAGCAGGAGCCGCACATGAGCCAGAGAGGGTTAGAAGCGCTATTACGTCCCAAATCGATTGCCGTGCTCGGCGCTTCGCAACAGCCCGGCCGGGCTGGCTACCTGATGATGCGCAATCTGCTGGCTGGCGGGTTTACCGGCCCGATACTGCCGGTCACACCGCGCTACAAGGCAGTCTGCGGCGTAATGGCCTATCCCGATGTGGCCAGCCTGCCGTTAACTCCCGACTTGGCCGTGCTGTGTACCAATGCCCAGCGTAACCTGGCACTGATCGAAGCCTTGGGTGAACGCGGCTGCAAAACCGCCATCGTACTTTCTTCCCCCGTGGAACAATTCGCCGAGCTGAAGGCCACCGCACAACGTTACTCAATGCGTCTGCTGGGGCCAAACAGCCTGGGCTTGCTGGCACCTTGGCAAGGTATCAACGCCAGCTTTTCGCCGGTCCCCATTCAGAAAGGCAAGCTGGCGTTTATCTCCCAGTCTGCCGCCGTGGCGAACACCATTCTGGACTGGGCGCAACAACGGGAGGTTGGCTTCTCCTACTTCATCGCGTTAGGGGATAGCCTGGATATCGACGTCGACGATTTGCTCGACTTCCTTGCCCGCGACAGCAAAACCAGCGCCATTCTGTTGTATCTGGAAAACATTAACGACGCGCGGCGTTTCCTTTCCGCCTCCCGCAGTGCCTCACGCAATAAACCGATCCTGGTGATCAAAAGTGGCCGTAGCCAACAGGCACAGCAGCTACTCAACAGCCAGCAGGGATTAGACGCCGCCTACGATGCCGCCATCCAACGCGCCGGTTTGCTGCGCGTGCAGGATACTCACGAGCTGTTTTCCGCCGTGGAAACCTTAAGCCATATGCACCCGCTGCGCGGTGAGCGGCTAATGATAATCAGCAATGGCGCGGCCCCCGCAGCCATGGCGCTGGACCAATTGATCTCCCGCAACGGTAAGCTGGCAACGTTGACAGATGAGACTCAGGAGAAGCTGAGCGCTGCCCTGCCGGAGTTTATCCGGCCAGGAAATCCTATCGATCTGCGTGATGATGCAACCCCCAAGCGCTATCTGGCCGCTCTGCAACCGCTGCTCGACAGCCACGACTATGACGCCCTGCTGCTGATCCATGCCCCTAGCGCCGCCTCTCCGGGCACTGAGACCGCCGAACGGCTGATCGAGGCCATCCGCCAGCACCCCCGTGGGAAACGCATTACGCTGTTAACCAACTGGTGTGGTGAATACTCCTCTCAGGAGGCCCGGCGCCTGTTTACCGAGGCCGGTATCCCAACCTATCGCACGCCAGAAGGCGCGGTCACCGCATTTATGCATATGGTGGAATACCGCCGTAACCAGAAGCAACTGAAGGAAACCCCGGCGCTACCGATTGGGCTTACGGCCAATACCGCTGCCGCGCACCAGTTAATCCATCAGGCATTGGCCGAAGGGGCCAGCCAGTTGGATACCCATGAAGTCCAGCCGATTCTGCAGGCTTACGGCCTCAGCACCCTGCCAACCTGGATTGCCAGTGACAGCGCCGAAGCGGTGCACATTGCCGAACAGATTGGCTACCCGGTGGCGCTGAAACTGCGCTCTCCGGATATCTCGCATAAATCCGAAGTTCAGGGGGTCATGCTTTATTTACGTACCGCCACCGAGGTGCAGCGTGCGGCGGAAGCGATCCTCGATCGGGTGAAGCGTACTTATCCGCAGGCGCGCATCCACGGTCTGTTAGTGCAAAGCATGGCCAACCGTGCCGGAGCACAAGAATTGCGGATTGCCGTTGAACAGGACGCTACCTTCGGCCCACTGATAATGCTCGGCGAAGGCGGCATCGAATGGCGCAAGGAAAACCAGGTCGCCGTTGCCCTGCCGCCACTGAATATGGCGCTGGCGCGTTATCTGGTGTTGCAGGCAGTGAAAGGAGGCAAAATCCGTGGGCGCAGCGCACTGCGGCCGCTTGATATCCCCGGCTTAAGCCGCCTGTTGGTGCAGGTTTCCAACCTGATCCTCGACTGCCCGGAGATCTCACGCCTCGATATTCATCCGGTGTTAGCCTCCGGCAGCGAATTTACCCTGCTGGACGTTTCCATGCAGTTAACGCCTTTCAGTGGCGATCCACAGGCGCGGTTGGCGATCCGCCCTTATCCCCATGAACTGGAAGAAACCATTGAATTAAAAGACGGTTCACAATGCCTGTTCCGCCCGATCCTGCCGGAGGATGAACCGGCGCTGAAGCACTTTATCGACCGCGTCACCAAGGAAGATCTCTATTACCGCTACTTTAGTGAGATCAACGAGTTTAGCCACGACGATTTGGCTAACATGACCCAAATCGACTACGATCGAGAAATGGCTTTCGTCGCGGTACGCGATGGCGAAGAGATCATCGGCGTGACGCGTGCCCTGTCAGATCCGGACAACACCGATGCCGAGTTCGCCGTACTGGTACGTTCCGATCTGAAAGGCCTGGGTCTGGGCCGACAGCTCTTGATGAAAATGATTGGTTATGCGCGAGCGCAGGGCCTGACCCGCCTGACAGGCATTACCATGCCGAATAACCGCGGAATGGTCACGCTGGCACAAAAGCTGGGGTTCAAGGTCGATGTGCAAATTGACGAGGGGATTGTCAATTTAACCCTGCCGCTACAGGATGGGGCGACGCCGTGACCGCTGTCGCAATGTAATACGAATCCACTAGTTAACGCCAAAACATACGCACAATCGAGACAACTAGTGGTATTATCGCCCGATTGTTCGAAGCATTTTATTCATGGAAGTGGCGTTCCGGCCATCCAAATATGAGAGAAGAAGCGCACTGTGATGTTGTCAAAATTTAAACGTAGCAAACATCAACAACACCTTGCACAACTGCCCAAACTCCCCCAGACGGTTGCTGATGTCCGTACCCTTTATACGCCGGCAGATTTCCGTGCAACGCTGCTGGAATCGATCGCTAACGCAACAACCCGTATTTATCTGGTAGCGCTCTATCTGGAGCATGACGATGCGGGCCGCGATATCCTCAATGCGCTCTATCAAGCCAAGCAGCAGCGCCCTGAGCTGGAGATCTGCGTATTGGTTGACTGGCATCGCGCTCAACGTGGGCGTATCGGTGCGGCAGCGGCCAATACCAATGCCGACTGGTACTGCGCTATGGCTGCACAGCACCCGCAGGTTTCGGTGCCGATTTACGGCGTTCCGGTCAATACTCGCGAAGCGCTGGGCGTACTGCATTTGAAGGGCTTTGTCGTTGACGATACGGTGTTCTACAGCGGTGCCAGCATTAATGATGTCTATCTGCATCAGCATGAGAAGTATCGTTACGATCGCTATCAGTTGATCACCAATAATCTGTTGGCGGTGACTCTGTGCGATTACATCAAACAGCATCTGTTAACCGCCGGTGCCGTGCAGCGTCTTGATCGTGATGACAGACCCAAAAGCCTCGAGATCAAAAACGAAATCCGCCTGTTCCGCTTTGCCCTACGCCGTGCCGCCTATCAATTTCAGGGGAATGCCAGTAATGATGAGCTGGCCGTCACCCCATTAGTCGGCCTGGGTAAACAGAGCATTCTGAACAAAACGATCCACCACCTAATGTCCTGCACCGATCAGAAACTGACGCTGTGCACGCCTTACTTCAACCTGCCAGCCTTGCTGGTGCGCAATATCATTTATCTGCTGCGCCAGGGGAAACAGGTAGAGATCATCGTGGGTGACAAGACGGCCAATGACTTCTACATTCCTGAAGATCAGCCGTTCAAGATTATCGGTGCGCTGCCTTATCTTTACGAAATCAACCTGCGCCGTTTCCTGAGCCGCCTGCAACGCTATGTTGATACCGGCCAGCTGATTGTGCGCCTGTGGAAAGACGGCGATAACAGCTATCACCTGAAAGGGATGTGGGTCGATGACGAGTGGCAGTTGATCACCGGTAACAACCTCAACCCGCGCGCCTGGCGGCTGGATCTGGAGAACGCCATTCTGTTCCACGATCCCAAGCACGAAATGCAGGAACAGCGGCATAAAGAGTTGGAAACGATCCGCACCCATACCACGGTGGTGGGCCACTATCTCGAATTGCAAAGCATTCAGGAATATCCGGTCAAGGTGCGCAAGCTGATCCGTCGTCTGCGTCGGATCCGTATCGATCGCTTGATTAGCCGTATATTGTAATTTCATGTCACAGATACCCTATGAATTTCAAGTTGGCCGCTCTTGCGCATCCATGCGCTCGTGGCATTCGTACATCCCTGTACAGCACTGCTAGGCGACAAGTGCGTGTATCCCCAGGAGCTTACTTTAGTAAGTGACTGGGGTTCACGCACGCAGGTAACAACGCTGCAGCTTGAAAGGCGACGGGTATGGCAATGCCGGGCTTTTTTGTACATTTTGAGACGGGATGTTTTCACTATGCGCCCACTCCGCCCGCTTCTCCTCCTTCCGGTACTGTTGTTCTCCTGTGGCTGTACCCACATGTCCAATGATAGCTGGACCGGCAAAGACAAGGCTCAACACTTTGTCGCTTCCGCTGCATTTGCGGCCTCTGGCGCGGCCTATGGCGATCACCAGAACTGGAATGAGGCACGTAGCCGCAGTTTTGGCCTGCTATTTTCGATTGGCTTGGGCGCGGCAAAAGAGCTGTATGACAGCCGGGAAGGTGGTACGGGCTGGAGCTGGAAGGATTTTGCCTGGGATGTGGCAGGGGCTGCGACAGGGTACAGTATTTATCATCTGGCCCGTTGAGGGTCAGTTAATTTAAGCCAGATCGAGTAATGACCCCTCACCCTAACCCTCTCCCACAGGGAGAGGGAACCGATCGAGTCCGCTGATATTCCTCAGAAATACCCATCTTTCTGCTTACTCATCACTGCCGAAACGGCATGGGCTAATCAAAGGTTCCAACTTTCCGAAGCCACACAGGCTCACCCACGATGCCGGACAGCTCCCTCTCCCCTACACAAGTGTTCAGGATGTTCTCGGTGGGTACTCTGGGAGAGGGCTGGGGTGAGGGGTTTTCACTGTTATTTCCTGTTTTCTGCGTATAGCAAAAAGGCCATCCTTACGGATGGCCTCTTGGCTTAATTGATGCCTGGCAGTGTCCTACTCTCGCATGGGGAGACCCCACACTACCATCGGCGCTACGGCGTTTCACTTCTGAGTTCGGCATGGGGTCAGGTGGGACCACCGCGCTATTGCCGCCAGGCAAATTCTGTTTCATTTCAACCGCCTTTTGGGCCATTGAAACCAATCTCGGAACTTCGCTGAAAATCTACTTCAATCTCTTCAAAACACCTTGGGTGTTGTAAGGTTAAGCCTCACGGATCATTAGTACTGGTTAGCTCAATGCATCGCTGCACTTACACACCCAGCCTATCAACGTCTTAGTCTTAAACGTTCCTTCAGGGGCCTTAAAGGCCCAGGGAAGACTCATCTCGAGGCAAGTTTCGCGCTTAGATGCTTTCAGCGCTTATCTTTTCCGCACTTAGCTACCGGGCAGTGCCATTGGCATGACAACCCGAACACCAGTGGTGCGTTCACTCCGGTCCTCTCGTACTAGGAGCAACCCCTCTCAATCTTCCAACGCCCACGGCAGATAGGGACCGAACTGTCTCACGACGTTCTAAACCCAGCTCGCGTACCACTTTAAATGGCGAACAGCCATACCCTTGGGACCTACTTCAGCCCCAGGATGTGATGAGCCGACATCGAGGTGCCAAACACCGCCGTCGATATGAACTCTTGGGCGGTATCAGCCTGTTATCCCCGGAGTACCTTTTATCCGTTGAGCGATGGCCCTTCCATTCAGAACCACCGGATCACTAAGACCTACTTTCGTACCTGCTCGAGCCGTCACTCTCGCAGTCAAGCTAGCTTATGCCTTTGCACTAACCTCACGATGTCCGACCGTGATTAGCTAACCTTCGTGCTCCTCCGTTACTCTTTGGGAGGAGACCGCCCCAGTCAAACTACCCACCAGACACTGTCCTCACCCCGGATTACGGGGCCGAGTTAGAACATCAAACATTAAAGGGTGGTATTTCAAGGTTGGCTCCATGCAGACTGGCGTCCACACTTCAAAGCCTCCCACCTATCCTACACATCAAGGCTCAATGTTCAGTGTCAAGCTATAGTAAAGGTTCACGGGGTCTTTCCGTCTTGCCGCGGGTACACTGCATCTTCACAGCGAGTTCAATTTCACTGAGTCTCGGGTGGAGACAGCCTGGCCATCATTACGCCATTCGTGCAGGTCGGAACTTACCCGACAAGGAATTTCGCTACCTTAGGACCGTTATAGTTACGGCCGCCGTTTACTGGGGCTTCGATCAAGAGCTTCGCCTTGCGGCTGACCCCATCAATTAACCTTCCAGCACCGGGCAGGCGTCACACCGTATACGTCCACTTTCGTGTTTGCACAGTGCTGTGTTTTTATTAAACAGTTGCAGCCAGCTGGTATCTGCGACTGGCTTCAGCTCCGAGAGCAAGTCTCTTCACCTACGCGCCAGCGTGCCTTCTCCCGAAGTTACGGCACCATTTTGCCTAGTTCCTTCACCCGAGTTCTCTCAAGCGCCTTGGTATTCTCTACCTGACCACCTGTGTCGGTTTGGGGTACGATTTGATGTTACCTGATGCTTAGAGGCTTTTCCTGGAAGCAGGGCATCAACTACTTCTGCACCGTAGTGCATCGTCATCACGCCTCAGGGTTGATAGCGTTCCGGATTTACCAGGAACACCCCCCTACACGCTTAAACCGGGACAACCGTCGCCCGGCTAGCCTAGCCTTCTCCGTCCCCCCTTCGCAGTAACACCGAGTACAGGAATATTAACCTGTTTCCCATCGACTACGCCTTTCGGCCTCGCCTTAGGGGTCGACTCACCCTGCCCCGATTAACGTTGGACAGGAACCCTTGGTCTTCCGGCGAGCGGGTTTTTCACCCGCTTTATCGTTACTTATGTCAGCATTCGCACTTCTGATACCTCCAGCAAACCTCACAGTTCACCTTCAACGGCTTACAGAACGCTCCCCTACCCAACAACGCCTAAGCGTCGCTGCCGCAGCTTCGGTGCATGGTTTAGCCCCGTTACATCTTCCGCGCAGGCCGACTCGACCAGTGAGCTATTACGCTTTCTTTAAATGATGGCTGCTTCTAAGCCAACATCCTGGCTGTCTATGCCTTCCCACATCGTTTCCCACTTAACCATGACTTTGGGACCTTAGCTGGCGGTCTGGGTTGTTTCCCTCTTCACGACGGACGTTAGCACCCGCCGTGTGTCTCCCGTGATAACATTCTTCGGTATTCGGAGTTTGCATCGGTTTGGTAAGCCGGGATGGCCCCCTAGCCGAAACAGTGCTCTACCCCCGAAGATGAGTTCACGAGGCGCTACCTAAATAGCTTTCGGGGAGAACCAGCTATCTCCCGGTTTGATTGGCCTTTCACCCCCAGCCACAAGTCATCCGCTAATTTTTCAACATTAGTCGGTTCGGTCCTCCAGTTAGTGTTACCCAACCTTCAACCTGCCCATGGCTAGATCACCGGGTTTCGGGTCTATACCTTGCAACTATTCGCCCAGTTAAGACTCGGTTTCCCTACGGCTCCCCTATACGGTTAACCTTGCTACAAAATATAAGTCGCTGACCCATTATACAAAAGGTACGCAGTCACACCACGAAGGTGCTCCCACTGCTTGTACGTACACGGTTTCAGGTTCTATTTCACTCCCCTCGCCGGGGTTCTTTTCGCCTTTCCCTCACGGTACTGGTTCACTATCGGTCAGTCAGGAGTATTTAGCCTTGGAGGATGGTCCCCCCATATTCAGACAGGATGTCACGTGTCCCGCCCTACTCATCGAACTCACAATTAATGCATTTTAGTGTACGGGGCTATCACCCTTTGCTGCGCGACTTTCCAGACGCTTCCACTAACACAAGAACTGATTCAGGTTCTGGGCTGTTCCCCGTTCGCTCGCCGCTACTAGGGGAATCTCGGTTGATTTCTTTTCCTCGGGGTACTTAGATGTTTCAGTTCCCCCGGTTCGCCTCGTATGGCTATGTATTCACCATACGATAGTGTGTCGAAACACACTGGGTTTCCCCATTCGGGCATTGCCGGTTATAACGGTTCATATCACCTTACCGACACTTTTCGCAGATTAGCACGCCCTTCATCGCCTCTGACTGCCTAGGCATCCACCGTGTACGCTTAGTCACTTAACCTCACAACCCGAAGGTGTTTCTGTAAACAGAGAACACTGTCGTGCTGTTTATTTGAGAGACTCTATGACAGGTTAATCCTTACCCCAATAGTTCTACGGAGGGATAAGTTTCAGCTGTCATGTTTCAATTTTCAGCTTGTTCCAGATTGTTAAAGAGCAAAATACTTCGCAGCATACTGTTGCCAGTACACTCTGAAGTATTATCAAGGACCATATGGATATGGTGGAGCTAAGCGGGATCGAACCGCTGACCTCCTGCGTGCAAGGCAGGCGCTCTCCCAGCTGAGCTATAGCCCCATACAGTCACTTGCAGAAACCTTTATTTACCACTCGCTCAGGCAAGGCATGCTCACTGGACGTTTACGGTGTAAACGTATCGCGTGCAACGCAGCACAAGTGCGAATTTGGTAGGCCTGAGTGGACTTGAACCACCGACCTCACCCTTATCAGGGGTGCGCTCTAACCACCTGAGCTACAAGCCTATAAAGGTATTTCTGCTCGTTACTTTTTCATCAGACAATCTGTGTGGACACTGCACTCAACTGCATATCTTTAGGTAAGGAGGTGATCCAACCGCAGGTTCCCCTACGGTTACCTTGTTACGACTTCACCCCAGTCATGAATCACAAAGTGGTAAGCGCCCTCCCGAAGGTTAAGCTACCTACTTCTTTTGCAACCCACTCCCATGGTGTGACGGGCGGTGTGTACAAGGCCCGGGAACGTATTCACCGTAGCATTCTGATCTACGATTACTAGCGATTCCGACTTCACGGAGTCGAGTTGCAGACTCCGATCCGGACTACGACATACTTTATGAGGTCCGCTTGCTCTCGCGAGTTCGCTTCTCTTTGTATATGCCATTGTAGCACGTGTGTAGCCCTACTCGTAAGGGCCATGATGACTTGACGTCATCCCCACCTTCCTCCGGTTTATCACCGGCAGTCTCCTTTGAGTTCCCACCATTACGTGCTGGCAACAAAGGATAAGGGTTGCGCTCGTTGCGGGACTTAACCCAACATTTCACAACACGAGCTGACGACAGCCATGCAGCACCTGTCTCACAGTTCCCGAAGGCACCAATCCATCTCTGGAAAGTTCTGTGGATGTCAAGAGTAGGTAAGGTTCTTCGCGTTGCATCGAATTAAACCACATGCTCCACCGCTTGTGCGGGCCCCCGTCAATTCATTTGAGTTTTAACCTTGCGGCCGTACTCCCCAGGCGGTCGACTTAACGCGTTAGCTCCGGAAGCCACGCCTCAAGGGCACAACCTCCAAGTCGACATCGTTTACAGCGTGGACTACCAGGGTATCTAATCCTGTTTGCTCCCCACGCTTTCGCACCTGAGCGTCAGTCTTTGTCCAGGGGGCCGCCTTCGCCACCGGTATTCCTCCAGATCTCTACGCATTTCACCGCTACACCTGGAATTCTACCCCCCTCTACAAGACTCTAGCTTGCCAGTTTCAAATGCAGTTCCCAAGTTAAGCTCGGGGATTTCACATCTGACTTAACAAACCGCCTGCGTGCGCTTTACGCCCAGTAATTCCGATTAACGCTTGCACCCTCCGTATTACCGCGGCTGCTGGCACGGAGTTAGCCGGTGCTTCTTCTGCGAGTAACGTCAATGAACAGTGCTATTAACACTGAACCCTTCCTCCTCGCTGAAAGTGCTTTACAACCCGAAGGCCTTCTTCACACACGCGGCATGGCTGCATCAGGCTTGCGCCCATTGTGCAATATTCCCCACTGCTGCCTCCCGTAGGAGTCTGGACCGTGTCTCAGTTCCAGTGTGGCTGGTCATCCTCTCAGACCAGCTAGGGATCGTCGCCTAGGTGAGCCATTACCTCACCTACTAGCTAATCCCATCTGGGCACATCCGATGGTGTGAGGCCCGAAGGTCCCCCACTTTGGTCCGAAGACGTTATGCGGTATTAGCTACCGTTTCCAGTAGTTATCCCCCTCCATCGGGCAGTTTCCCAGACATTACTCACCCGTCCGCCGCTCGTCACCCAGGAGCAAGCTCCTTGTGCTACCGCTCGACTTGCATGTGTTAGGCCTGCCGCCAGCGTTCAATCTGAGCCATGATCAAACTCTTCAATTAAAAGCTTGATTTGCTGCAACTCGTGCAGCGATGCTCGAAAATTAACTTTCGTAATAATTCATTCGCATGAATTACTGCTTGGTCACTCTTCAAGACTTGATATTTTTTTGCTACCGAAGTAGCTGGATATCGTCTTGTGAGTGCCCACACAGATTGTCTGATAAATTGTTAAAGAGCAGTGAGTTACGCGCTTTCGCTTGCTAACTCGAGGTGGCGTATATTACGCTTTCCTCTTTCAGAGTCAACCTTAATTTCAGGTTTTTTCTCTGCGACCCCCGGAGACTCTGTGAAGTTGTTCACATGTTCCGTGTCGATGGAGGCGCATTATAGGGAGCTGGTTCAGAATGACAAGGGATAATATGCACTTTTCTTCCGACCGCTCACTATTCATGCATAACGCTGCTTAAACCCGCTTTTTAATCGCTGCAGGCAGCTCTTGCAGGCTGTTTAGCACCCAATCCGCCGCTTTCTCACCTTCTTCAGTGACTGGCTTGCCGGTACGCACCAATACTTTAGTGCCTACCCCTGCCGCCGCGGCTGCCTGCATGTCCTCGATTTTGTCGCCAACCATATAAGAAGCGGCCAAATCGATATTCAGTTCTTTCTGCGCCTGTAACAACATGCCCGGCTGAGGTTTGCGACAATCACAAACCTGGCGATACTCTTCTATTACTCCCTCAGGATGATGTGGGCAGAAATAGATGCCGTCCAGATCGACATCGCGGTCGGCCATCGACCAGTCCATCCATTCTGTCAGACGCATAAACTGGTCTTCGCTAAATTTGCCACGGGCAATGCCAGACTGGTTGGTGACCAGCACCAGTGCGAAGCCCATGCTTTTCAGTTCGCGACAGGCGTCAATCACGCCATCAATAAACTGGAAATCATCTATTTCATGGACGTAGCCATGATCGATATTAATCGTGCCGTCACGATCTAAGAAAATTGCTGGAACGCGTTGTGTCACCGGTATGCTCCTGAAAGCCTGAAAACCGCCACAGTATCGCATGTTTTCGCCGAGACTGAGAATGATGAAGAATAGCGTTAACGTTGACTTAGACGTCTAGACGCCTTAACATCTGATCCAGACCTTGGCGCTGATCAAGGTCTCTCTTTATTAGGCCACGGCAACCAAGCTAAAAATAAGAAGAATATGATTAAACTTTCCAACATCACCAAAGTGTTCCAGCAGGGGTCGCGTTCCATTAGCGCACTCTCCGACGTGACTCTTCACGTTCCTGCCGGACAGATTTATGGCGTCATCGGTGCCTCAGGCGCCGGTAAGAGTACGCTGATCCGCTGCGCCAACATGCTTGAGCGTCCAACGTCAGGTACCGTTCTGGTTGATGGCCAGGATCTGACTTCCCTGTCTGAAGGTGAGCTGACACGCGCACGCCGCCAGATTGGCATGATCTTCCAACACTTTAACCTACTCTCTTCACGTACGGTCTTCGGTAACGTTGCCCTACCGTTGGAGTTGGACAACACCCCACGCGCGGAAATCAAAAAACGCGTGGTCGAGCTGCTGGAGCTGGTTGGTCTGTCTGACAAGCACGATGCCTACCCTGCCAATCTGTCAGGTGGCCAAAAGCAGCGTGTGGCCATCGCCCGTGCGCTGGCTAGCAATCCTAAAGTGCTGCTGTGCGACGAAGCGACCAGTGCGCTGGATCCCGCCACCACGCGCTCCATTCTCGAACTGCTGAAAGATATCAACCGCCGTTTGGGGCTGACCATCCTGCTGATCACCCATGAAATGGACGTGGTGAAACGTATCTGCGATCAGGTCGCGGTTATCAGCCAAGGTCAATTGATTGAGAAAGACAGCGTTAGCGAAGTGTTCTCCCATCCCAAGACGCCGCTGGCACAGCAGTTTATCCAAGCTACGCTGCATCTGGATATTCCGGATGATTATGCCGCACGTCTGGTACCTGAACGTACCGGGGGCCGTCAACCACTGTTGCGCCTTGAGTTTACCGGACGCTCGGTCGATGCACCTTTACTGTCAGAAGCGGCCCGTCGTTTTAACGTGAACAACAATATTATCAGTGCACAGATGGATTACGCTGGCGGCGTGAAGTTCGGCGTGATGCTGGCTGAGCTGCACGGCTCCGATGAAGATGCACAGGCAACGATTGAGTTCCTGCAAGAAAATCAGGTAAAAGTAGAGGTTCTGGGTTATGTCTGAGGCAATGATGTGGTTAATGGCACGTGGCGTGTGGGAAACCGTTACGATGACCTTTGTCTCCGGCTTCTTTGGCTTTGTTCTTGGCTTACCGGTTGGCGTACTGTTATATGTGACCCGCCCCGGGCAAATCATTGCCAACAATACCGTCTATAAGGTGTTGTCCGGGTTGGTGAACATTTTCCGTTCCATTCCGTTCATCATCTTGCTGGTCTGGATGATCCCGTTCACTCGCATGATCGTTGGCACCTCTATCGGTTTGCAGGCGGCTATCGTTCCACTGACCGTGGGCGCGGCTCCCTTTATCGCCCGTATGGTAGAAAACGCGCTGTTGGAAATTCCGTCAGGTCTGGTTGAAGCCGCTCGTGCCATGGGGGCAACCCCAATGCAAATCATCACCAAAGTGCTGTTGCCTGAAGCGCTGCCAGGTTTGGTGAATGCCGCTACCATCACGCTGATCACCCTGGTGGGCTATTCTGCAATGGGCGGTGCCGTCGGTGCCGGTGGCTTAGGTCAAATTGGTTATCAGTATGGATATATTGGTTATAACGCTACCGTGATGAATACGGTATTAATATTACTGGTGGTGCTGGTGTATCTGATCCAGTTTGGTGGCGACCGTATCGTGAAGGCCGTTACCCACAAATAACTTTACCCACGCGCTGACATCTACTCGATAGCTTTGCTGCATCTGGCAGGATAAAGAGTAAGGCGTATTTCATATGCGAGTCTAATTGAGGAAGGGATATGTCGTTAAAATTTAAATCCATCGCAACAATCGGCGCACTGATCGGTACTCTGGCTCTGGCCGGTTGTGGCCAGGATGAAAAAGATCCAAACCATATCAAAGTGGGTGTTATTGTCGGTGCTGAACAGCAAGTGGCTGAAGTGGCACAAAAAGTGGCAAAAGATAAGTATGGCCTGGACGTTGAGCTGGTCACCTTCAACGACTACGTGTTGCCGAACGAAGCCTTGAGCAAAGGCGATATCGATGTCAACGCCTTCCAGCACAAGCCTTATCTGGATCAGCAGATCAAGGATCGTGGTTATAAGCTGGTTACGGTAGGTAACACCTTCGTGTATCCGATCGCCGGTTACTCCAAAAAGATCAAATCCATTGATGAGCTGCAAGAAGGTTCACAGGTAGCACTGCCTAACGATCCAACCAACCTGGGCCGTTCACTGTTGCTGCTGGAAAAACAGGGTCTGATCAAGCTGAAAGACGGTGTTGGCCTGCTGCCGACCGTGCTGGACGTGACCGAGAACCCGAAAAACCTGAAGCTGGTTGAACTGGAAGCGCCACAGCTGCCACGTTCACTGGACGATCAGCAAATCGCTCTGGCCATCATCAACACCACTTACGCCAGCCAGATTGGTTTGACGCCGGCCAAAGACGGTCTGTTTGTTGAAGATAAAGACTCACCTTACGTCAACATCATGGTTGCCCGTGAAGATAACAAAGACGCGGAAAACGTGAAGAAATTCGTTCAGGCTTACCAGTCTGACGAAGTCAACGAAGCGGCCAACAAGATCTTTAACGGTGGCGCAGTAAAAGGCTGGTAATCATTCAATAGCCATTTTATTCCGATAATTGCAAGACGGGCTAAGGCCCGTCTTGTTATTTGCGCCAGAGATTGCTTCAATAGCGCCACTTTGATTATAAAATGGCAGGGACTCTCAATGCGTGTTTTACCTCTCTGTTTGTTAGCGCTCGCGCTGACTGGATGCTCAACGCAGCACACGGCTCCATCCACAACAAACAGCACAACAACTACGGCCGCTCCCGCTCCGGTAAAAGCCACCCCAGCAGCCCGCCCGGCCCCGGTAAAACTGTACAAGAGTGCAGAAGAACTGGTCGGCAAGCCTTTCCGCGATTTAGGTGAGGTTTCTGGCGAATCCTGTCAGACCACGGTTCAGGACTCTCCGCCTAATCTGAATACCGCACGTAAGCGTATGCAGACCCGAGCTTCCTACATGAAGGCCAATGCGGTGCTACTGCATGACTGTCAGATTGTCAGCGGCGTCGCCGGTTGTTACCAGCAGGCCATCTGTCAAGGCTCTGCGCTTAACGTCTCTGCCAAATGACCGAATTTGTTTTTGAGCAGATCGGCACCATCCGTTCTCCGTATAAAGAGAAATTCGCGGTTCCCCGTCAGCCTGGGCTAGTTGAAGACGGCGGCGGTGAACTGTTGCTGTTGCCGCCTTACAATCAGCCCGAAGCGGTACGTGGCCTCAGCGAGTTCAGCCATCTGTGGGTGATGTTTGTGTTTCATCAAACCATGGAAGGAGGCTGGCGTCCTACCGTGCGGCCTCCTCGTCTGGGCGGTAATGCACGTATGGGCGTGTTCGCCACCCGTTCGACCTTTCGCCCTAACCCGTTGGGTATGTCCTTGATCGAACTGAAAGGCATACGGACTCAAGGGGGCGAGGTGGTACTGGAGTTGGGCAGCCTGGATTTGGTTGACGGTACGCCGGTGGTCGATATCAAACCCTATTTGCCGTTTGCCGAAAGCCATCCGCAAGCGCGAGCCGGTTTTGCTCAGGCGGCTCCGGCTGGTGATATGCCGGTGTATTTCTCACCCGAAGCGGAACAACAGCTGCAGCAACATTTGCGGCGCTACCCCAACCTGCGCCGTTTTATCACTCAGGTTCTGGCGCAAGATCCTCGCCCCGCCTATCGAAAAGAAGAAGCCAGCGGGCGCGAATATGCGGTATGGTTGTTGGAGTTCAACGTGCGCTGGCGGATCGTTGATAGTCAAAGCGAAGTGTTGTCGCTCGACGCCCGTTAAAATTCCGCCCGCTCTCTTTTGACAACCGGCTTGCGCTGGTAAACTAAACCACTTTTGAAAATTTTGGCGGCCAACCCTGGCAGCCCGATGCAATTTGCAGTTCTAACGGAACCAAAACACCATGCGTACAAGCCAATATCTGCTCTCCACACTGAAGGAGACACCTGCCGACGCCGAAGTGATCAGCCACCAGCTGATGCTACGCGCCGGGATGATCCGCAAGCTGGCCTCCGGTCTTTACACCTGGTTGCCGACCGGCCTGCGCGTTCTGAAGAAGGTTGAAAACATCGTTCGCGAAGAAATGAACAATGCTAACGCGATCGAAGTTTCCATGCCGGTTGTTCAGCCCGCAGACCTCTGGCTGGAAAGCGGCCGCTGGGAGCAGTATGGCCCGGAATTGCTGCGCTTTGTCGATCGCGGCGAGCGTCCCTTTGTGCTTGGTCCAACCCATGAAGAAGTGATCACCGATCTGATCCGCAACGAAATCAGCTCTTACAAACAGCTGCCGCTGAACTTCTTCCAGATCCAGACCAAATTCCGTGACGAGGTTCGTCCACGTTTTGGCGTGATGCGCTCGCGTGAATTCCTGATGAAGGATGCCTATTCCTTCCACACCACCCAGGAATCCCTGCAGGTCACCTACGACGCGATGTACGAAGCCTACAGCAAGATCTTTAACCGCATGGGTCTGGATTTCCGTCCGGTGCTGGCCGATACCGGTTCTATCGGCGGCAGCGCTTCACATGAGTTCCAGGTGCTGGCAGACAGCGGTGAAGACGATATCGTGTTCTCAACCGGTTCCGACTATGCTGCCAACATCGAGTTGGCCGAAGCGGTTGCCCCTGCTCAGCCACGTGCTGCGGCAACGGAAGAACTGCGCATCATCGATACGCCGAACGCCAAAACCATCGCCGAACTGGTAGAGCAATTCCAACTGCCAGTAGAGAAAACGGTGAAAACCTTGATGGTGCACGCCCGTGAAGAGAGTGGCCACAAGCTGGTTGCCCTGCTGGTGCGCGGCGATCACGAGCTGAATGAAATCAAGGCCGAGAAACTGCCACAGGTCGCGGTTCCACTGACTTTCGCCACGGAAGAAGAAATCCGTGCAATCGTCGGCGCAGGCCCAGGATCCCTTGGTCCAGTCAACCTGCCGATCCCAGTGGTTGTCGATCGCAGCGTAGCCGCTATGAGCGACTTCGGCGCCGGTGCCAACATCGATGGCAAACACTACTTTGGCATCAACTGGGAGCGTGATTTGCCGCTGCCACAGAGTGCCGATATCCGTAACGTGGTGGAAGGCGATGCCAGCCCAGACGGTAAAGGTACGCTGCTGATCAAGCGCGGTATCGAAGTGGGCCACATCTTCCAACTGGGTACCAAGTATTCAGAAGCGATGAAAGCCACCGTACAGGGTGAAGATGGCCGTAATCAAGTGCTGACCATGGGTTGCTACGGCATCGGCGTGACGCGCGTGGTGGCTGCGGCCATCGAACAGAATCACGATGACCGTGGCATTATCTGGCCGGACGCGATTGCCCCGTTCCAGGTAGCTATTCTGCCAATGAACATGCATAAGTCATTCCGCGTGCAGGCACTGGCTGAGGAATTGTACGATACCCTGCGTTCACACGGCATCGATGTGATCCTGGACGATCGTAAAGAACGTCCGGGCGTGATGTTTGCCGATATGGAACTGATCGGCGTACCTCACTCCATCGTGATCGGCGATCGTAACCTCGACAGCGAAGAAATTGAGTACAAAAACCGCCGTGTTGGCGAGAAGCAGATGATCAAAACCGGCGAAATCGTTGATTTCCTGCTGGGCCAGATCCAACGCTAATCGCTAGACAAAGCCCCCCAGATGGGGGGCTTTATTAATGGATGTTGTTGTTAAAGGATTAACTTATGCCATTACGCAGCCCCTCGGCTACCCGCCTGTTTGCTTTGCTTTCGGTGTTTTTGACCGGTTGCACCATGGACGTAGGCTTATCCGACCGTGAAAAACACTCCATCAATCCCGTCAACGTTCAGTTCCAATCGTTAAGCTCCGCCCCAGGAAAAACGCTGCGCGAAATCAATCAGGCCGACCTGCAAGAGGGAGACCTGCTGTTCTCCTCAACGATTGGTTTGAAATCACTCGGGATCCGTATCTTGAGTACTTCGTCAGTCAGCCATGTGGCCGTGTATATTGGCGAAGGCCAGGTTGCCGAAGCGGTAGGGGAAGGCGTGCAGATTATCAGCCTGAAAGACGCGCTGACCCATAGCGACAAGATGTTTGCTTTGCGCATCCCCGATCTGACACCGGAGCAGGCTAGCCAGATCCGCCAATTCGCCAGCCAGAAGGCCGGCAGCCGGTATAACTATCTGGGCATTGCCGAGATGGTGCCCTTTATGATGACCAAGCAGCTGTGTTCGCTGAACCCCTTCTCTGCCGATTTCCGCCAGCAATGTGTACAAGGCCTGGCCGCAGCCCAGCTCAAGTCGCCGACCGGCGCAGAGTCGTCCTATTTTTGCTCGGAGTTTGTGATTGCCGCGTTTGAAAACGCTGGGCATCCGTTGACGTTGGCCGCCCCTGGCTGGGTCAGCCCGGGCGATTTACTGCATATGCGTGAAGGGGATATTGCTACGCTGGCACCTAGCAAAGCGCTGGTTTACGTTGGCCATATCAAGCCGGGGATCTATTTACGTTCGCGGGCGCTGGCAAAAAACCAGCCAATCGCAACAGACCTGCCCTCATCAACCGATCAAATTAGCAGCCCCCTCATAAAATGAAGAGGCTCAAATTGATAACAAAGCTAAGCGGGCGCAGCATGCAGCGCCCCTACAAAGTGAGCTAGCCGCCGTTGGTCAGTTAGCACAGCTCTTGCTGTTGTCGAAAGCGATCTTGCCACCGGGCTCCGGGATCAGCGCTTTTTGCATCTGCCCTTCCTCCATGGAAGGCTGCACGCTGAAATGCCCGTTCAACATCAGGAATACCGGTTCGCCCGGCGCCCGTTGAGCCTTCAGATAGCCCTGCTCCAGCGCGATATTATTCGCTACTGGGAAGGTTTTGCCGGTGGCACAATCCTGGAATACCGCTGCATCAGCCATATAGGTATATAGCCCGGTCAATGGCATCGGCGTTTTCGGCAAGGCTTTAGTGACCGGCGTCAGCACATAATTAAGCTGGGAGACAATCGGTGCCCCACTGCGGTCCAGCATTCTCAATTGCTTGCCTTCCGGGTGGAAATAGCGTTTTTCACCGTTGCTTTCGGTCAGCACCAGCTTATCCGCCGTACGCGCCCATGTGCCGTAGCTGGCAAAAGTTTGATCGCCACCTTTAGCGCCACGATAGGTTTCCTGCAACACAAAGGTGCCGTCCTCATCGAGGAACAGCGAGGTGTCCAACCCAGTGCAGTCCGCACAAGGCAATAAGCCCTGATAGCTCTGCTGCATCGGCTGAAGCGCTTGTTCTTTTGGCTGGTATTGATTGTTACATCCCAGCAATGAAAGGGCTCCTGCCGCTAAAAACAGGGCGATAGTTATTTGCTTCAAGTTATTCTCCTGTTGTCATCCATTGATATCCACGGCGTAGGCTAAGGCTGAACCTTGCCGCGCAATGCCTTGGTGGCACCTTTGCGCACCTTGCCTTCAAGACGGCGTAATTTGGCCCCTTTGCTGGGTTTGGTTGCCCTGCGCGTCTTTTCGACCACCATCGCCTGCTGGATCAGCGCCACCAGCCGGGCCAGTGCCGCTTCACGATTCATTTCCTGGCTGCGATATTCCTGCGCTTTGATAATCACCACCCCATCACCGGTCACTAAATGATGATTAAGCGCCAGCAGCCGTTCTTTATAGTACTCTGGCAGGCTGGACGCCCGGATGTCAAAGCGCAAATGGATCGCCGTTGAGGTTTTATTCACATGCTGGCCACCCGCACCCTGCGCGCGGATCGCCGTTAATTCTATTTCGTTGTCCGGTATGGCTACGTTTCTTGACAGTTCCAGCACCGGTTATACCTGCGCCTGCTGCCATTCGGCAAATTGAATTTCCAGACTATTCTGAAGGTCTGACAGCCAAATGGTACCTTCCTGCAGCGTGGCCTGTAGCGTCATATTGCGGCTGGCTAACGCGGTCAAGCGGGACAGTTGTTCATCATCAAGAAAACGGATGCTCAGGTTCTTGTGGTTGGCCACCTTGCTCTGCATAGATTGCCACCAGACATGCCCGGCGCGATCGCCATAGGCGTAAAGCACCACCCGAGGTGACTGATTGCAGGCCTTCTTGATGCGTTTCTCGTCCGGCAGCCCCAGCTCTATCCACATTTCCAGCCCGTTATGGTCGTTGCGCCGCCAGATTTCCGGCTCGTCTTCCGCACTCAGGCCTTTGGTAAACACCAACCGTTCATCGGCATGGCAGATCCAGGCCAGCAGGCGCAGCATCATGCGCTGTTCGGTTTCTGAAGGATGCTGGGCCAGGGTAAGCGTGGTGTCGTGATAAAAGTGACGATCCATATCAGCGATATTGAGCGTGGCTTTGTAAATTGTTGCTTTCAGCGCCATGGGTAACCTCTTTATTAACAGGCCACATTGTACTTGATCAGGGCAGCCCGCAGCCAGCACGGGGAGCGCCAGAAGTGGACTAATGCCCAAAAAGAGGAACTAATAACTCACTAACACCTGTGCTATAGTCCTTTAGATAGGATTTAACCCCGAGTGTCTGTGCCTTATTGCAGCCTGCGTGGCGATAATGCAGAGATCCTAAAGGGAGGCCATTGTGCAACAATACTGTGAGTTAGTACGACGTTTTTACGCTCAGATCGGCAGTGGAGATCTAGGCTACGTGCCGGATGCACTAGCATGTGTGTTAAAGGCATTGGACGAGGTTGCCGCGAATAGCGAGCTACCGTCCTCCGTTAGGGAACAGGCGGCATTTGCCGCCGCTAACTTATTGGTGAGCGACCATGTTGATGAATGATGAGTACCAATCCATCAATTGCGATGACTATGAAAGCCTGGAACTCGCCTGTCAGCATAACTACATTCTGAAGCTAGAGTTACGCGACGGAGAGAAGTTCGAAGGCATTGCCACCGAGTTGAAATTTACCAAGGGCGTTGAGTACCTGATTGTCGATCAGGCCGGTAGCGCTCTCAGCTTGCGTCTGGATCACATCCTCAGTTTCAGTCATCCGGAAATCGGTACCGTGGTTGTCAGCCTGTCAGACTGATATAGCGGTAACGCCATCTCCACAGGGCAGCCCAAGGGCTGCCCTCGTCATTTAAGGTTTCAGGCTGGCGTAATAGGCCGCCAGGTCGGCAATATCCTCATCCGACAACCCCGAGACATAGGCCTTCATTACTTCCGCCTGCCCGCCAGAGCGCTCCCCTTTCTTGTAAGCCTGCAAAGAGTGCTCCAGATACATTTGATTCTGCCCGGCCAGGTTCGGGTACATGGGTACCGAAACCTTGCCTTCCGCGCCGTGGCAGGCCATGCAGCTGGCCGATTTATTCTTCCCTGCCGCCGCATCGCCCGCCGCCATGGCGGAAAAACTCAGCACGCTTGCCATCACTACCATTACGCTCACCAATTTCATTGCCCACTCCTCACAGCAGATTGTTATTATTTTTTTTCCAGCCAAGCCGCCAGGCCGGTTGCCCCGCAGACGCTTGCCCTTCCTCAGTAATAAATACGCCCACGGCAGCGATTAACTGCTCATCATAATAGACCAATGGGATACGTTCACGCTGCCACGGTGGAATAGCCAACTCTTGCCACAGTTTTTTGATCGGACGTGAACCGGCACGGCCAACAATCCGCACCCTGCCCTTGGCGGTAAAACGCACGCTGACCGACTCATGATCTAAAGGGGCGCGTATCTGGCATTCACCTTCGCCCACGTACAGAGTACCCAGTCCGTCCGGCAACGCCAGTGGAGCCTCATTAGGCCAAGGCAATTGTGTGCCGCTCAGATCAGCCAACAGCGGTAGCAGGTACAAGCGCTGGCGGAAACGGCGGATCTGGTAGTTCCCGAGTTGCAGCTGCGGTTCGGCATCTTCCCGGCTTAACGCCACTTCCTGCCATAGCCGATGCAAACCATCTCGCGCAGGCATGGTGACGCCAAACAGCCCAATCCAGCGCCGTAGCAAAGCATAGCGCCTGGCCGCAGAACAGGTAGCCAATTCGGCGATAGCGAGTGCGTTTTCGCCATCCAGCAATTGGGTTAATTGCTCGGCCAGCAGCTCATCCAGCAGTTGCTCCTGCTCGGCACATAATTCAGCGCTGCGCGCGGTGGCGGCAGCAAAATGCGGCCAACGCTGATTCACTATCGGCAGAACGTTCAGACGTAAGAAGTTGCGATCGAAACGGGGATCCTGATTGCTGTCATCCTCGATCCACTGCAGTTGATGCTGTTGTGCGTAGTCTTCCAACTGTTGACGAGATATTCCCAACAGCGGGCGCAATAAGGGATTATTACCCAACCGGGTTTGTGCGGCCATGGCAGACAGCCCCGCAGGGCCGCTGCCCCGTTTTAAGGCCAGCAAGAAGGTTTCACATTGATCGTCAAGATGCTGCGCCGTCAGCAAAGTCTCGTCTACGGCCAACGTTTCTGCAAAAGCGGCGTAGCGGGCCGAACGGGCCGCGGCCTCGATGCCCCCTGGCCGTCCCTCAAGCTGTACATGTTGTACCACCAGTGGTACCTGCCAGCGTTCGCATTGCTGCTGGCAATGTGCCACCCAATCATCGGCAAAACGGCTCAGGCCATGGTGGACATGCACTGCGCGCAGGGAAATATCCGGTTGCTGCTGGCGCAATAGCACCAACAGGTGCAGTAGCACACTGGAATCCAGGCCGCCGCTGAACGCCAGCAGCAGTTGGCGTTCAGCCCCTAGATGGTCGGCAATCTGTGTCAGGAGGTGGTGAGTCTTCATCAATTGGGCTTAGTGACATCTACATAGCTGCACGTTAACCAGCCCATCGCCATCAATCAAGCATTAACCGCGCTATCATTGCGCCGAGTCATTCCCCACCACAGCACCAGAGCCGCCAGCACCAAGGCGGCACTGCCTGCAGCTCCCCAGCCAATCTGGGTGAAAACCTTGCCGTAAGCTTCAATCATCGCATTACCCAATTGGCTTTCGGTGGTCTGGTTGGCAATCAGGCCCGCGAGATAATTAGCCACCGAGCCGGTCGCCAGCATATAAATACCGGTCAACACGCCGGTGACGCCAGGAATATCCAACCGGGTGATTTGGGCCATCGCCACCGGGTCGATAAACAGTTCGGCAAATCCCATCACCGCCAGTCCGGCTACCATCATCCCCATCGAGGCCTGGCCATGCAGTTCCCCCCAGCGCGCATTTAGCGCCATCAGCATAAAGCCCACGGCAATCAGCAGCAGGCCAAAGGCAAATTTGCACCAGATGCGCACGGTCTGAGCGTTCCCCTGGCTGCCACGCATCAGCCAGGCCAGCAGCACGCCGCCCAGCATGACCGCAAAGGCGTTTACCGACTGGAACAGCGCCGTAGGCACCGACCAGGAGAACCATTGCCGGTCAACAAAGTGATCGATAAACAGGCTGATCGAGCTGCCGCCCTGTTGGGCAAAGGCCCAAAACAGCGTTCCCAGCAGCATCAAGATGATGATTTGCCATAACGCCCGCCGTTGCTCACCGCTCACCTGCCAGAGAATACGCATGACGATCACCACCGCAGCGGCGCACACGACGCCAAGCAAATAGCCAGCCCAATCGTGAATGAACAACAGCGCGAAAAACAGCGGAGCAGACAACACCCCAGCCACCAGCCAGAACCAATGTGGCAAGCTTAGCGTAGTGGCCTGTATCAGCGGGATATTAACCCCACGCGTATGCCGAAAATGTTTACTCCCCGACAGGAAGATCATCAGCCCGGCAAACATTCCTATTCCCGCCAGCGCAAAACCGACGTGCCAGCCATAACGTTCAGCGGCCAACCCACAGGCGATAGGAGCCAGGATAGAGCCAACGTTCCCCGCAGCGTACAGCAGAGAAAACCCGCCTTCCCGCCGTGGGTCCTGCGCCTGATACAGCTCTCCCAGCAGGCAGCTGATATTGGATTTAAACAGGCCGTAGCCGCAGATGATGATGCCCAGCGCCAGGTAAAGAGAGTTGGCCGAGACTGCCCCCAGCCCCAGAACGATGTGACCCAAGGTCATCAAGGCCGCCCCGGCAATCACCGAGACGCGGTTGCCCAACAGGCGATCGGCCAGCAGGCCGCCCAGAATGGGGGTGACATAAACCAAAGAGGCATAAGCGCTGAAAAGGGTGATGGCGTGGCTATCGGAATAGCCTAACTGGTGGGTCAGATAGAGGATCAGTAACGCGCGCATGCCGTAAAAACTAAAATACTCCCAGATTTGGATCGCAACGACATAGTAGATAGCGCGCGGCTGTGAGGGTGTTTTCATGGTGTACTCCCATCAGGATAACCAAGGGGAAAGCGTCTATGCTTTCCCCTGTGATGCCATTATTCCGCTTTCAGCACTTTCACCGTGTAGCGGCCATCCGGCTGGCGGTAAGCCCCGTGAATATCGGTCTCAAAGCCCGGATAATGCGCGCCGATTTCACACAGCATTTGCAGGAACTCCAACACCGGGCGGCTTTCTTCGGTCAGCATTTCCCCCGGCATCACCAACGGTACACCTGGAGGATAAGGCAGGATCATATTGGCATTGACCTTGCCGACCATATCCTCCAGATAGACTTCCTCCACTTCGCCGTGCAGCTCTTTCTGGAAGGCGTGGTAAGGGTTCATCACCATGGTTGGCAGCACTTCAAAGGCGCGGTACATCAGGTCCGGCAGGTTGTGATGCTCGACCAGGCGATGGATGTTCTGCGCCAGATCCTGGATGCGCATGTTTTCATAGAACTCGGGCGCTTCCTGATACAGCGATGGCAGCATGTTTTTCACCCGCAGGTTCAAATCGAACGAGCGTTTGAAATCGGTCATCGCGCGCAGCAGGCTCAACGCTTTGGTTTTATCGATACCAATGCTGAACAGGAACAACAGGTTGTACGGGCCGGTTTTCTCCACGATGATGCCGCGTTCATCCAGGTACTTGGCGACCAGGCTGGCCGGGATACCGAACGGTTGCATCTCGCCTTCTTTGCTCATCCCTGGGGTGAGGATGGTCACCTTGATCGGGTCGAGATACATGTGTTCGTTATCGATGTTTTTGAAGCCGTGCCAGGCGCTGTCGGAACGCAGCGGCCAGCATTCTGGTTCATCGATATGCTCCGGCTGCCAGACGTCAAAGAACCAGCCTTCAGATTCCACTTTCAGCCGTTTGATTTCTTTACGGAACTTGATGGCACGCTCGATGGAACCGTTAATCATGCGCTTACCGGCGTTGCCCTTCATCATCGCAGCGGCGGTTTCGGTGGACGCCACGATGCCATAATGCGGCGAGGTGGTGGTGTGCATCATATAGGCTTCGTTAAAGGTCTCTTCGTTGATGTCACCCTTAACGTGGATCATCGAAGCCTGCGAGAACGCCGCCAACAGTTTGTGGGTCGACTGGGTTTCATAGATCACCTTGCCTTCAACCCGCCCCCCGCTCATACCGCATTTGCCTTTGTAGATCGGATGGAAGTTGGTGTAAGGCACCCAGGCAGAATCGAAGTGGATCGATTTAACGTCCAGAGTTTCTTTGATGAAATCGGTGTTGTACAGCAGGCCGTCGTAGGTGGAGTTGGTGATCACCGCGTGCGCTGGCCAGCTGGCGTTCGGCGTTTCTTTCACCCGCTTGGCGATGGTGGCACGGCTGAATTCGCTCTGCGGGATGCCGCCGAGAATACCGTAGGCATTACGGGTTGGCCGGAAGTAGATCGGCGTGATGTCACTCATCATCATCAGATGGGTCAATGATTTGTGGCAGTTACGGTCGATCAGCACGGTGCTGCCTGCCGGAGCGGCATACATACCGACAATCTTGTTGGCGGTGGAGGTGCCGTTGGTCACCATGTAGCTGCGTTCGGCATTGAATACGCGGGAAATGTACTCTTCGGCCTCTTTGTGCGGGCCGGAGTGATCCAACAGCGAACCCAGTTCGGAAACCGAAATGGAGATGTCAGACTTCATGGTATTCGGGCCGAAGAAGTCATAGAACAGGCTACCTACCGGGCTTTTCTGGAAGGCGGTGCCGCCCATATGGCCTGGAGTACAGAAGGTATATTTACCTTCACGTACGTATTTGAACAGCGCCTTGGTCAGCGGCGGCAGGATGGCATCGATATACTCGTCGGTGTTCTGTTTGATCTTGGCGGCGATATCTTTGGCCGCACCCAGCGCGTATTCGAAGAAGCGCACCTGCATGCGCAGATCGTTGAGGCTGACATCGAGCGTCGAATAGGTGTTGGCGAAGGCATACAGCGGCATGTATTCATTGAGCTGGCTGATCTCTTCACACAGCTCAAGATTGTATTTGTCCCAGTCGAAAATCACGCCGCACAGGCGGGCATTGTTTTCGATCAGCTTTAATAAATCTTCACGGTCATTAGGGTAGACGATGCGGAAGTCCAGGCTTTCCAGCGCCTGATGCAGTTCGCGGATCGGCTCTTCTTTGAAGTAGACACCCATGTGATTCATGATGGCGATAACGTTCATAATCATTTCTCCAGGCAAAGCGGGCCCCTTCCCGTCGCGGCTGACAGGTCGGAAAGAAAGGGGCTGGGTAAATTCAGTGGGTCAGAGCACGCAATCTCAGTGCGCTTTGGCCGTGGCGCTGTCGTTGACCGCTGCGGCTGCTTTGGCAACCTGGCGGGTATTCATTTTGCGGGCATAGAACATCAGGATGATCAGGCTGACGATAAAGGTGCCGGACAGCTCGAAGGAGTTGGCACCCATCAGGGCGATAAAGCAGAATCCACAGCCCAGTACCGACGCCACCAGGCTCAGCAGGTTACGCACGTTGACGCCTTCAAAGCGGATCAGGTCAACGCAGGAGTAGAAGTAAGGCAGCATGGTCAGCAGCACCGCAATCCCGGTCAGTTCGCCGAACAGGTCGGAAGCTTTGCCGCCGCTGGAGTTCATCACGGTGATCAACACCATCAGTGCAGTCATTTTGCAGCTTGCCAACAGCAGGCCCTTCTTCGGAATGCCGTTTTTATCCAGTTCGCCATACACTTTCGGGAAGTTGCCGTCGTTAGCCGCACGCACCCCGGCCTGACCTACCAGCATCATCCAGGAACCCAACGAGGTCAGGCAGGCAAAGGCGGTGAAAGCGGATACCATCGGGGCCGCCCAGTTACCCATAATGGCGGAGGCGCTGATGGCGAAGGGAGCACCGCTGGCAGCCATTTGCGCCGCAGGGAACATCCCGCTCATCACCTGAGTGGCAGCAATATAGATAATCCCTGCCAGGCCGGTACCGAGCATGGTCGCCAGTGGTACGGTACGTTTAGGGTTTTTTACCATCCCGGTGCTGACGGCGGCGGATTCAACGCCGATAAACGCCCACAGGCAGAGCAGGATACTTTTCACCACGGCATGGCTGTCGGTGGTACCCGAGGTATTCCAGTTAGCTTGATAGGTTGCAACATCAAACCAGTGCCACCCCGCCACGGCGGTGATCACTATCGGGATCAAGACCAGCACCAAACCCAGCGTGGTCAAGCGGCTGACCCAGGTGCCCCCCAGCAGATTGACAAAGGTGAATATCCAGACGATGGCAATACAGGCAATCCCGGCCGGAACCGGATTATTCAACGCGGGGAAGAAAGTAGAGAGATAAGAAACGGCGGTAATACCGATTGCCAGGTTACCGATCCAGTTGGCATGGTAGTAAAGCACGCCAGTCTGGAAACCGAACGCCGGGGAGATTTCCCCAGCATAGGCAATTGGCCCACCCTGCTGCGGGTTTTTGGTCGCCAGGCGGGCGTAAACATAAGCCAATGACATCGCGCCGACGATAGAAATCACCCATCCCCAGATGGCGATAGATCCCAGACTTGCCAGGTTTGCCGGTAATAAAGCAATCCCGCTCCCCATCATATTACCGGCGACGACGCCGGTGCAGGCAATAAGCCCTATTTTCTTGGATGAAGCCATGGTCAGTTTCTCCTGATTATCGATGCTGATAAGTGCTGAGCATTAAGAGGCGAGATTAATGAACAGACTTGATAATCAGGATGCTAACGGTCGGCTAAAATAAAGTCCTAAAGATAAGGTGAAATTACGCTCATGATCCTACAAATGATATCCGGAGGTTTTTAACTCACATATCAAGATCGCAGGATGAGCTAAAGAAAAGATAAAGTTTGTTTAGAAACAATAAGATAAATTCTATGCGTAGCTGTAAATAATGGTGCAACAGATGGGAGCCATGCAGAACGCCGACACGCCGTAAACCCATCCTTGGGGGCTCGAATCGCGCATCCCTGCGCTCAACGGTCGTAACCGTATGACTCCCACCAGCCTTAGACTTTTAGTGTCGCTGTATTTGTGCCAGCGGTTGGCAATGGAGTTATTTTTGCGTGTCGTAATTGTCTAAATAAGGAACAACTGCGGTGACTGAGGTTTGGAATACGCCATTACGGATCCAATGCAGCGTGTTTTCACCGGGGCGAAGGTTGAAGGCGGTAATATAAGAATCCGCAGCCTGATGGTTATGGCCCTGCATTTCGTAGACTTTGCCTAGTAATACATAGTTCAACCATGACATCTGTAGATCGATAGCTTTATTAATGGCGCGGTAAGCCTCATCGGTTTTCCCTTGGGAAAGCGCATCGACGGTAACTATCTGCTGCAAGATGGGTGAATTTACCAATGCTGGTAACGTCCCCAGGCGGGTAATTTCCGTTCGTAGCTGTGCCAGTTCGGCCGCATCAAGAGGTTGGTAGGAGTTACGCAGCAAATCCACCAGCGCTTTTTCGGCAACGGCATACTCAAAGTCCGGCGAGGCTTTGATTATCGCCTCCAATTGGCTGCTGGCGCGGGTCAGTGAGTCCGCATCACCCTGTACCAGCAACTGATGTGCCTGATAGAAACGCTGCAGCGCCGGGCCATTTTGCGGCAGCAACTGCGCCAAACGCAGTGCCAGTTGCTGCGGCCAAGGCTGTTTCAACGCCGCCGACAGGCTGGTAAGGAAATCCTGCTGAATTTTTAGCTGATTATCGGTGGTAATAAAGTAGCGTTTATCCAGCATGATCGAGCTGTCGGCATTATCCACCAGCCGCACCGACAGGAAGCATTGCTGGGCACGGTAATGGCGTTGGTTAACAAACTCGATATACAGCGACTTGCCGGAGCTGCTCGGCCCGGCAAAATTGTAGTTGGTCTGATCGTGTACCAGGAACGTGGAATAGGTATTCAGCGCGTCGGTGACCAGTTCACTCACGCCAACCACGTAAGAGAGCTGTGGCGTCCAGTTGCTGCAGCTGTTACCCCCCTGGATACGAATGTCGATATCACGCGGGTTGAGCAACACCGGCATAGTGGACACCGGAATGCGCTGAGACAGGGTCGCAATGCCGACAAAGGCGACGCAGGCAGACAGCGCCGCCAGGAAAGTCAGCCAGACCCAAAAGGGTGAGCGTTGATAAAAACGACCTGCCGCAGTGGGTAACAGGGCCTTTGGCTTGGTAGCCGGACGCGGCGGTATATAGGCGGGAGCCTCTTCTTCGCTGCCATCTTCCGGTTCATGCATTACCACGGCTACCTGGGGTACCAACGGCGGCGCATCTTCCCCCTCTTCACACCACATGACCGGTGCAGTCAGTTTATAGCCGCGTTTGGGGACGGTGATGATGTATTCGGGGCTGTCCGGATCGCCGTCTTTCAGATATTTGCGCAGTTCGGAAATGCACTGGGTCACCACATGGTTGGTGACGATATTGCGCTTCCAGATGTTATCAATCAGCTCGTCGCGGCTGAGCACCACGTCCGGGTGCTGAGCGAAGTACTGCAACATATCGATCAGGCGCGGTTCCAGCGTCCGTTGACGCCCATCACGGCTTATGCGGTTGTCGGCCGGGGTGATCAGCCACTCCCCGACGCGGAAAACAGGCTCTTGCATGGCGGAAATAACTCTGTGGACACTGAGGGCAAGGGCGCGATGATAGCATAACGACCCATAACTTGGGCCGTTCTCAGCAGATTAAGCATTCATAGTTCATATAATTCGAGCGGTAATCCGTCAGGATCGCTGAAAAAGGTAAAGCGGGATTGGGTATAGGGATCGACCCGAATTGGCTCGCAAACGACCCCGGCCGCCTGTAAATGCGCTATCGATGCCTCGATATCCTCTACGCTGAATGCCAGGTGACGCAGGCCACAGGCTTCCGGGCGGCTCGGCCTGGCTGGAGGAGATGGGAAAGAAAACAGTTCAATGACGTATTGGCCATTCAGCGCCAGATCGGCTTTCCAGGAGTCACGTTCTTCGCGGTAATATTCCGCTAACAGGGTGAACCCCAGGATATCGCAGTAAAAGTGCTTACTGACGGCGTAATCAGAACCAATCACCGCTATATGGTGAACCTGTCGTAATGCCAACATGGATGAACTCCGTAAGTTATTTAGTGACCCCTCACCCCAACCCTCTCCCACAGGGAGAGGGAGCTGATACGGAGCCGTAATCAGGTTTAAGAGTCAATCTGTGAGGTTTTCAGCACCTTCACCAGATAACGCCCATCCTCGGTCAACTTGGCCCCGTGGATATCGGTTTCAAAACCTGGATAGTGTTCGCCGATCGAGCACAGCATCAACAGGAAATCGAGCACCGCACGGCTCTCTTCGGTGATCATCTCCCCCGGCATCACGACCGGCACGCCCGGCGGATAAGGCAGGATCATGTTCGCCGCTACCTTGCCGACCAACTGGTCAATCTCGCAGGTTTCAACATTACCGCGCACCTGCTGCTGGAACATCTCATAAGGCGTCAGCTTCATCTCCGGCAGGACGTCAAACGCACGCAGCATCAGGCCCGGTAAATCGTGCTGGCGGATCAGTTGGTGGATCCCGGCAGCCAGATCCTGAATGCGCATATGGCGGTAGAAGTCCGGATCTTCAGCATACAGATCCGGCAGCATGTTTTTCACCCGCAGGTTAAGATCGTAAGCACGTTTGAAATCCGTCAGGCTGCGCAGCAGGCTCATCGCCTTGGTCTTGTCGATGCCAATGCTAAACAGGAATAGCAGGTTGTAAGGACCGGTTTTTTCCACCACGATCCCACGCTCATCCAGGTATTTTGCTACCAGCGCGGCAGGGATCCCGCTTTCCTCCAGCTCACCCAGTTCGTTCATCCCCGGCGTCAAAATGGTGACCTTGATCGGATCCAGATACATATGATCGCTGTCGGTCTGGCCGAAGCCATGCCAGTTGTCGTCCGGGTTCAGCGGCCAGCACTGTGCCTCGTCAATCTCTTCCGGCTGCCAGATATCGAAGAACCAGGTGTCACTCTCGGCACGCAGGCGTTGCACTTCACGGCGAAAATGCAGGGCTCGCTCCACGGAGCGATTAATCATGCGCCGCCCCGGATTACCACGCAGCATCGCCGCAGCGGTTTCCATCGAAGCCACAATGCCGTAATGCGGCGAAGTGGTGGTGTGCATCATGTAGGCTTCATTAAAGGTGTTCTCGTCATAATCCCCTTTAATGTGGATCATCGAAGCCTGAGAGAACGCCGCCAACAGCTTGTGGGTCGACTGAGTTTCATAGATCACCTTGCCCGGGATGCGATCGCCACTCATGCCGCTCTTGCCGTCATAAATCGGGTGGAAATTGGTGTAAGGCACCCAAGCCGAATCGAAGTGGATCGACGCTACGTCCAGCGTTTGCTTGATGTAATCGGTGTTATACAGCAGGCCGTCATAGGTAGAGTTGGTGATCACCGCATGCACCGGCCAGCTGGCGTTGGCGGTGTCTGCCACCCGCTTGGCAATGCTGTCGCGGGTAAATTCGCGCTGGGGAATACCGCCTAAAATACCGTACGCGTTACGCAGCGGGCGCAGGTAAATCGGCACGATGTCACACATCATCAGCAGGTGACACAGCGATTTATGGCAGTTACGGTCAATCAATACCGTGCTACCGGCAGGAGCCGAATACATGCCGACAATCTTGTTGGCAGTAGAGGTGCCGTTGGTCACCAGATAGCTCTGCTCCGCGTTGAACGTGCGGGCAATGTACTCCTCCGCCTCCAGATGCGGGCCGGTGTGATCCAGCAGCGAGCCGAGCTCCGTCACCGAGATGGAAATATCCGCCTTCAGGGTGTTGGCACCAAAGAAATCGTAGAACAGGCAGCCCACCGGGCTTTTCTGGAACGCGGTGCCCGCCATATGGCCCGGCGTACAGAAGGTATATTTCCCCTCCTTCACATAGGTGAACAGCGCCTTGGTCAGCGGGGGGGTGATGGTGTCCATATACTCATCGGTATACTGGCGAATGCGCTGGGCGATATCGTCGGCAGCGTTCAGACCATACTCGAAGAAATAGAGCACCATACGCATTTCGTGCAGGTGGACGTCGAAAGTGGAGTGGGTGTTGATAAACGCATACAGCGGCAGGTATTCATTCAGCTCATTGATTTCGCTGCACAGCTCCAGGCTGTATTCGTCCCAGTCGAAGATCACCCCACAGATACGCGCATTGTGTTCGATCAGCTTGAGCAGATCACCGCTGTTCTTCGGGAAAACCAGTTGGAAACCCATTGAGGCCAGCGCCACGTGCAGCTCGCGGATAGGCTCGTCTTTGTAATAAACGCCCATCGGGCTCATGATCGCAATGATATTCATCGCAGCTATCCTTTAGTTAACTACCAATAGCTTATAACAACATAAAAAGCCGAAGCTGTCTTACGCGCATAAAAAAACCGCCCGGAGGCGGTTTCATATTGCTGAGTGGACGTTTGTAAGGGCTAGCATGTTCCGCCGTAGGGGCGCCGCATGCTGCGCCCACTTAGCAATAACCGTAGTTCATCAGCCGTTGATAGCGACGGTTGAGCAACTCTTCGTTGTTCAGGCCATCCAGATCCGCCAGGTCCGCCAACAGTTGGGCTTTCAACGAAGCCGCCATTGCCGGTACGTCTCGGTGAGCGGAGCCCAACGGCTCAGGGATCACAGAATCGATCAGCTTCAGCTCTTTCAGGCGCGGTGCAGTGATGCCCATCGCTTCTGCGGCAATCGGAGCCTTATCGGCACTTTTCCACAGGATCGAGGCGCAGCCTTCCGGCGAGATCACCGAATAGGTGCTGTACTGCAGCATATTCACTTTATCGCCCACGCCGATCGCCAATGCCCCGCCGGAGCCGCCTTCGCCGATCACGGTGCAGATCACCGGGATATTCAGGCGAGACATTTCACGCAGGTTGCGGGCGATCGCCTCAGACTGGCCACGCTCTTCCGCACCCACGCCAGGATAAGCACCTGGGGTGTCGATGAAGGTGATCAGCGGCATCTTGAAGCGGGAGGCCATTTCCATCAGGCGCAGCGCTTTGCGATAGCCTTCCGGTGCTGGCATACCGAAGTTGCGGCGAATTTTCTCTTTGGTTTCACGCCCTTTCTGATGACCAATGATCATCACCGGGCGGCCATCGAGGCGCGCAATACCACCGACAATGGCTTTGTCATCGGCATAGGCGCGATCGCCTGCCAGCTCTTCAAAGTCGGTAAAGATGTGTTTGATATAATCCAGGGTATAAGGACGGCGCGGGTGGCGTGCCAATTGGGCAATCTGCCAGGCCCCAAGATCGGAAAAAATCTTGCGCGTCAGCTCAACGCTCTTCTCACGCAGGCGCTGAACCTCTTCGTCCAGATTAATATCTAATTTTTCGTCTTGACGGCTGACTGCGGTCAGCGAGTCAATTTTCGCTTCCAGCTCTGCAATCGGCTGTTCAAAATCAAGAAAATTCAGACTCATAGCATTCCTATTTTAGTCAAATTCCAGTTCCACCTGCTCATTACCTACCAAGGTCCGCAAATCTATCAACAAGCGGTCGGTCGGCGTCACGCGCCAAGTTGCACCAAAGCGCAATCTTGCCCGTGCATCTTCCCGTTGATAGTAGAGATGCACTGGAATCGTCCCCGAGCGATGGGGTTCCAAAGACTGACGGAGACGGTTCAAAAGCTGGTCATCAATTTGCCTGTCCGTCAGCGAGATAGCAAGCCCGCGAGCGTATTTTTCACGTGCTTCACTGATGTCCATTAATTCACGAGCGGTCATTTTAAGCCCGCCGTTAAAGTCATCAAAGCTGACCTGTCCAGTCGCGATCAGGATACGGTCTTTTTCCAACAAATGCTGGTATTTTTCCAAGGCATCGGTGAATAACATGATGTCCAGACGCCCAGAACGGTCATCCAGCGTACAAATGCCGATGCGGTTGCCGCGTTTGGTCATCATGATCTTGGAGGCAATCACCAACCCGACGGCGGTAGTCATCTTGCCGCGATCCGTCGGGTGCATATCTTTCAGACGCTGGCCACCGGCATAGCGTTCGATTTCTTTGAGATACTGGGTGATCGGGTGACCGGTTAGATACAGCCCCAGCGTTTCCCGTTCACCATCCAACACCACCTGTTCCTGCCAAGGGGGGACGTTGGCGTAGGATTGCTCTACCTGCTCCGGCGCTTCCGCCAGCACGCCAAACATATCCGCCTGACCGATGGCTTCGGCTTTGGCGTGCTGATCGGCCGCTTTAAGCGCATCCCCCAGGGAGTTCATCAACGCGGCGCGATGAGGCCCCAGGCGATCGAACGCCCCGGACATGATCAGCTTTTCCAGAATACGGCGGTTGAGCTTTTTAATATCGGAGCGGGCGCACAGGTCGAACAGATCTTTAAAATACCCCTGCTCGCCAGAATTACGCGCTTCGATAATTGCTTCGATCGGCCCTTCCCCTACTCCCTTGATGGCGCCAATGCCATAGACGATCTCGCCCTCGTCATTAACGTGGAAGTGATACTGCCCGCTGTTGATGTCCGGCGGCAGGATTTTCAGGCCCATGCGCCAGCACTCATCCACCAGCCCCACCACCTTATCGGTGTTATCCATATCGGCGGTCATGACCGCGGCCATAAACTCGGCCGGATAGTGGGCCTTCAGCCACAGCGTCTGGTAAGACACCAACGCATAGGCAGCGGAGTGCGATTTGTTAAAGCCGTAACCCGCGAACTTCTCTACCAGATCGAAGATTTTTACCGACAATTCGCCGTCAATGCCGCGCGATTTGGCACCATCTTCAAAACCGCCGCGCTGCTTGGCCATCTCGACCGGGTTCTTTTTACCCATGGCACGACGCAGCATGTCCGCCCCGCCCAGCGTATAGCCAGCCAGTACCTGAGCGATCTGCATTACCTGTTCCTGGTACAGGATGATGCCATAGGTCGGCTCCAGCACCGGCTTCAGCGATTCATGCTGCCACTGGATATCAGGGTAGGAGATCTCTTCGCGCCCGTGCTTACGGTCGATAAAGTTATCTACCATGCCTGACTGTAACGGGCCGGGGCGGAACAACGCCACCAGTGCGATCATGTCTTCGAAGCAGTCAGGCTTCAGGCGTTTGATCAAATCCTTCATGCCGCGCGATTCAAGCTGGAATACCGCAGTGGTTTCCGAGCGTTGCAGCATGTCGAAGCTTTTCTTGTCCTCAAGCGGAATGGCCGCGATATCTATCGGTTCCAAGCCGGTCTTGGCACGGCGGGCGTTGATCATCTCCAACGCCCAGTCGATGATGGTCAGCGTACGCAGGCCGAGGAAGTCGAACTTCACCAGCCCGGCGTATTCCACATCGTTCTTGTCAAACTGGGTAACCGGGTGGTTACCTTCGGCATCGCAATAGAGCGGTGCAAAGTCGGTGATCTTGGTTGGCGCAATCACCACGCCCCCGGCGTGTTTACCGGCGTTACGCGTCACGCCTTCCAGCTTGCGCGCCATGTCGATCAGCGCTTTGACCTCTTCGTCTGCCTCATAGATTTCCGGCAGTTGCGGCTCTGCCGCAAAGGCTTTTTCCAGCGTCATGCCCGGATCGGGCGGCACCAGCTTGGAGATACGGTCGACGAAGCCATAAGGGTGTCCCAACACGCGCCCCACGTCGCGGATAACCGCCTTCGCCGCCATGGTTCCGAAGGTGATGATTTGCGATACCGCCTCACGGCCATACATCTCCGCCACGTGCTCGATGACCAGGTCACGCTTTTCCATGCAGAAGTCGACGTCGAAGTCGGGCATCGAGACACGTTCCGGGTTCAGGAAGCGTTCGAACAGCAGGTCAAACTCCAGCGGGTCGAGATCGGTGATTTTCAGCGCATAGGCCACCAGCGAACCGGCACCAGAGCCACGCCCCGGGCCTACCGGCACATCGTTATCTTTCGACCACTGGATGAATTCCATTACGATCAGGAAGTAGCCCGGGAATCCCATCTGGTTGATCACTTTCAGTTCCAGATCCAGACGCTCATCGTATTCAGGACGTCGTTCGGCACGGACTTCAGGGTCCGGGAACAGGAATTCCAGACGTTCTTCCAACCCCTCTTTGGACTTGAGCACCAGGAAATCTTCGGTGGTCATATCGCCGGTGGGGAACTGTGGCAGGAAATATTCGCCCAAACGGATGGTGACGTTACAGCGCTTGGCAATTTCCACGCTGTTTAGCAACGCTTCCGGGATGTCGGCAAACAGCTCGCACATCTCCTCTTCACTGCGCATGTACTGTTGCGGGCTGTAGTTTTTCGGACGTTTGGGATCGTCGAGCGTGAAGCCATCATGGATCGCTACGCGGATCTCATGGGCGTCAAAGTCATCTTCCACCAGGAAACGGACGTCGTTGGTGGCGACTACCGGCAACCCACGTTCGGTTGCCAGGGCTACGGCGGCGTGCAGATAGTTTTCTTCATCCCCACGGCCGGTGCGGATCAGTTCGAGATAATAGCTGTCTGGGAAATGCTGCTGGTAAAACTCCAGGCACTGATCGACCAGGGCCTGGTTGCCACGCAGCAGAAACTTGCCGACGTCGCCCATGCGTGCACCGGAAAGCAGGATCAACCCGCTACGATGTTCTATCAGCCAGTCGCGATCGATCACCGGGCCTGCCGGGCCATAACCGCGCTGATACGCCCTGGAGATTAATAGGGTGAGGTTTTGATAGCCAACGTTATCGGCTGCCAGCACGGTAAGCTGTGCCAGCTCATCGCCCAGCTCTTCGCTTTGCACATGGAAATCCGCACCGATGATCGGTTTGATCCCGGCACCGTGCGCACTGCCATAAAACTTCACCAGACCACACATATTAGTGAAGTCGGTGACGGCCAAGGCTGGCATGGCTAACGCGGCAGCTCTTTTCACCAACGGGCCGATCTTGGCTAATCCATCTATCATGGAGTAGTCACTGTGCACGCGCAGATGAATAAAACGAGGTTCGGCCATATCCAGATACCAACGTGTTGGGGTTCAGCTTGCTGAACCGGGGTTACATTAGGGTGTGGGGAAGATCACCGTAGCCATTTCCCCTCACCCCGACCCTCTCCCAAAAGGAGAGGGGGCGTAATATTAAGCATCGTGTGAACTATGCGGCTTGGTTACTTAGCTGACGAGCCAGACTCCAGCGCCCGTCTTACCGGGGCAAAGCTGCGGCGATGATGCTCGGTAGCCCCCAACACGGCCAGCTTTTCCAGATGGAACGCGGTGGGATAGCCCTTGTGTTGGGCAAAGCCATAATCCGGGAAAATCGCATCCAGCTCGGTCATTTCGCGATCGCGGGTTACCTTCGCCAGAATTGACGCGGCACTGATCTCCGCAACCCGGCTATCCCCTTTCACCACCGCTAACGAGCGCATCGGCAATTTGGGGCAACGGTTGCCGTCAATCAACACCATGTCCGGTGCGATATGCAAACCCGCAACCGCGCGCTGCATCGCCAGCATGGTGGCATGCAGGATATTCAGTTGGTCGATCTCGACCGGCTCAGCACGCCCCAGGCTCCAGGACAGCGCCTTTTCCACGATCTCGTCGTATAACGCCAGGCGGCGCTTCTCGCTGAGCTTTTTGGAATCCGCCAGGCCAACAATCGGCCGTGCAGGATCGAGGATCACCGCAGCGGTCACAACGGCACCCACCAAAGGCCCGCGCCCTACTTCATCCACACCGGCAAACAGCCGGGCGGCAGGGTAAACAAAGGGTTCCATCATGCTTTTGCCAGCTCTAACACAGCCTGAGCGGCCTGTTCATCGGCACCACAGCGAATGCTCTGATGCAGTTCAAGGAAGGTCTGTTTCAACAGCTCCGCCTGCGGGCTGTCTTCCAGCAGCGGCAATAACGCCGCGGCCAGCTTATCCGGTACACAATCGTGTTGCAGCAGTTCGGTGACAATTTCACGCCCCGCCAGCAGGTTAGGCAATGAGACATACGGGGTTTTCACCAGCCGCTCCGCCAGCCAGAAGGTAAATGGCTTCATGCGGTAACCCACCACCATCGGGCATTTTGCCAACATGCATTCCAGCGCTGCGGTGCCGGAAGCCAACAGAGCGGCATCGCTGGCCACCATCGCCTCACGCCCTTTGCCATCCAGCAGGTGAACCTTGAGCTCAGGCGCGACCTCGGCCTTGATGCGTTCAAACTGCTCACGGCGCTTGGCGTTGACCAAAGGCACCACCACTTCCAGATCGGGATAATGCTCGCGTAGCAGTTGAGCGGTACGCAGGAAGTCACCACTGAGCATTTCCACTTCGGCATTACGGCTGCCGGGTAGCAATGCCAAACAGCGAGCGCCCGGGTCAATGCCCAGCGTAGCGCGTGCGGCCAGCTTATCCGCCTGCAGTGGCATCGCATCGGCCATGGTATGACCGATAAAGCGGCAAGGGACGTTGAAACGATCGTAAAACGCTTTTTCGAAAGGGAGGAACGCCAACACCAGGTCGGTCGCTTTACCTATTTTGAAAACGCGTTTCTGACGCCAGGCCCACACGGACGGGCTGACATAGTGAATAGTGCGGATACCGCGCTGTTTCAGGCGGCCTTCCAGCGTGAGGTTGAAGTCTGGCGCATCGATACCGACAAACACGTCAGGCTTCAGCTCACTGAACCGGCGGGTCAGATCCTTGCGGATCTTCAACAGGCGTGGCAGACGCTCAAGCACCTCTACCACGCCCATCACCGCCAGCTCTTCCATTTCGTACCAGGTTTCACACCCTTCGGCCTGCATCAGCGGGCCAGCGACACCGACAAAGCGGGCGCTTGGGTAGTGCGTCTTAAGCGCACGAATTAATCCGGCACCCAGAATATCACCGGAGGTTTCCCCGGCGACCAATCCGATAGTCAATGGACGATTTGGCATAACTCAGCGAATAATCCCACGGGTAGAACGCGCAAAGAAATCGAGGAACTGCTGTACCACTGGCTGCTGTTGCGCCAGGGTTTCGATCTCTGCTTTAGCCTCGTCGAAGGTCTTCTCGCTGCGATAGAGGATCTTGTAGGCATTACGGATCGCCTGCATTTGATCCTTATCAAAACCACGGCGTTTCAGACCTACGGCGTTGATACCAAATGGCGTCGCGTGGTTACCCTGCGCGATGACAAAAGGCGGTACGTCCTGAGCGACACCGGAGCAACCACCGACCATCACATGGGCACCAATCACACAGAATTGGTGGATCGCGGTCATGCCGCCAATGATGGCGAAATCGTCGATCTCCACATGACCAGCCAGCGTAGCGTTGTTGGCCAACACGCAGGAATTGCCAACCACGCAGTCATGAGCAACGTGCACGTTGACCATCAGCAGGTTGTCATTACCGACTTTGGTCAGGCCCGTTCCCTGTGCAGTACCGCGATGAATGGTGACGCTCTCACGAATGCGGTTACGATCGCCAACTTCAACCCGAGTCGGTTCGCCAGCGTATTTGAGATCCTGATTCACTTCGCCGATAGAGGCAAACTGATAGATCTCGTTATCGCGGCCAATCTTGGTGATACCGTTCACCACCACATGCGATTTGAGGACCGTACCCGCGCCGATTTCCACCTGGGAGCCGACGTAGCAGAAGGGACCTATATGCGCACCAGCGCCGATAACGGCGCCTTCTTCAACGATCGCGCTTGGATGGATAAAGGCGGTTTTATCAATCACGGATTATGCCTCCCGGCTGCGGGCACACATCATGGTTGCTTCGCAGACAATTTTTCCATCGACGGTCGCCACGCCTTTAAAGCGGGTCAGACCACGACGGGTTTTCTCGAAAGTGACTTCCATAATCATCTGATCGCCAGGCACCACAGGGCGCTTGAAGCGAGCTTCGTCAATACCGGCGAAATAGTACAGCTCGCCCGGTTCCAGTTTACCCACGCTCTTAAATGCCAGGATACCCGTGGCCTGAGCCATAGCTTCCAAAATCAGCACGCCTGGAAAAATCGGTTTACCAGGGAAATGCCCCTGGAAAAACGGCTCATTAACGGATACGTTCTTCACTGCACGCAGATATTTATGCTCTTCGAAATCCAATACACGGTCAACCAGCAAGAATGGATAACGGTGAGGAAGCAGTTCCAGAATTTCTGCAATATCTAGAGTATGAGTGTCAGTAGTCAAAATACTCTTCCTGTCTCTAAAAACTGATGGCATCAACAACACGGCCTGCGTTGACCCCAAAAAGGAGATCATCAGGCAGGCCGCAAATTAACAACTCTTTGCGCTTTTGGCATCATTGCCAACGCGTTTCGTTTTATACCCAGCATCCCGGGCCGTGGTGATTAGTCTTTTCCGACTTTTCGTTCGACAGCTTTCAAGCGCTTGCTAATCTCATCGATATTCATCACCAACGCCGCGGTTTTACGCCAAACTTTGTTGGGTTGTAACGGAATGCCAGAGGAGTATACCCCAGGTTCGGTGATTGGTCGCATAACCATTCCCATCCCGGTGACAACTACCTGGTCAGCAATCTCCATGTGACCATTGATCACACTGGCGCCGCCAATTTGGCAATAGCGCCCGATTTTCAGGCTACCCGCCATGATCACACCGCCCGCGACGGCGGTATTCTCGCCAATCACCACGTTGTGTGCAATCTGACACTGGTTATCTATGATAACACCATTCCCAATCTGGGTGTTATCCAACGCGCCACGGTCAATGGTGGTACAGGCACCAATCTCAACGCGATCGCCAATAATCACCGTGCCAAGCTGCGGGATCTTGATCCAGTTGCCACGCTCGTTGGCGTAGCCGAAACCGTCCGCACCAATTACCGTTCCCGATTGGATCAGGCAGTGCTGGCCGATTTCCACTTCATGATAAATCGTCACGTTGGCCCACAGACGCGTACCTGCGCCAATGCGTGCCTGCTTGCCGATAAAGCAGCCCGGGCCGATGACCACGTTATCGCCCAGTTCAACACCGGATTCGATAACCGCGTTCGCCCCAATAGCAACGTTCTGCCCCAGCTTGGCCTCAGGAGAGATCACCGCGCTTGGCGCGATATCTGCTGCGGGTGCTGGCGTGGTGTCCATCAACTGCGCCATACGCGCATAGGTCAGGTAAGGGTTTTTAACTACCAGCGCTGCGCTACGGCAGTGTGGTAGGTCTGCTTCGGTGAGTACCACGGCACTCGCCTGGCAGGAAGCCAGCTGCTGTTGGTAGCGGCTGTTTGACAAAAACGTGATTTGGCCAGGCTGTGCGGAATGCATAGAAGCAATGCCGGTGATGACGAGATCGCCATCACCGTGCAATTGTGCATCCAACTGCTGCGCTAAATCAGCCAGTCGAATTGAAGGCATGGCGTTATTTAACCTGTTTCAGCACGTCTGCAGTAATATCTTTTGAAGAGCCTGCATAAGCAACTGCGTTAGCGTCGATCACGACGTCATAGCCTTCTTTGCTGGCAACGGCTTTCACAGCATCCTGAATACGGCTCAGGATCTTGTTACGCTCTTCCATCTGGCGACGACGATTGTCCTGCTCGAAAGCCTGCGCTTTCTGAGAGAACTTCTCACGCTGAGCCATCACGTCTTTTTCCATCTTGGTGCGATCGCTGGCTTTCATGGTAGAACCATCACGCTGCAGTTTCTGCATTTTGGTTTGCAGATCGCGTTCCATGTTCTGGAGTTCGCCTGCGCGGCCTTTGAATTCGCTTTCCAATTGCTTGGCTACGGTTTCACGAGCTGGCAACTGTTGGAAAATGCTAGAAACGTTAACAACAGCAATCTTGTCAGCTGCCTGAACGCCTGCAGAAGCAGCCATTGCTAAACCGAGGCCTGCGGCACATAACCACTTTTTCACTATAAACTCCTTACCATCACCCATTTGTGTCACATGACACTTTTGAAAGTACACAATCTGCCAGACTTATCACATTACACAATGAGATTTCTCTCGCTATGAGCTTGTTTAAGCCTGGCATTTGCGATTCTTGTACCGCTATGCCCACGGGTGAAACCGGTTATTACCAGGTTTTACCGATGTTAAACTGGAACTGCTCCGACCTGTCGCCGTCGTATTTCTTGATCGGATCCGCATAGGAGAAGACCAACGGCCCCAGTGGAGACATCCACTGCAGCGCAAGACCGGCAGACACGCGAATGTTGCTCGCTTTGCTGTAGTCTGGCACCCCGTACATCAGCGTCTGATCGGTGTTTTCCCAGTGGGTATCCCACACGGTACCGGCATCGATAAACAGCGAAGTACGCACCGAGTTGGCGTATTTCTCGCTGAGGAACGGCGTAGGCGTGATCAATTCCATACTTGCCACGGCCATGGCGTTACCGCCCACCGCATCGTTCGAGCTACAAATCGGCTGAGAGGTAGTCGTTCCCGGCGCGTACTGGCAAGAATACGAGTTGGAGTTGTAGTACACGGCTTTTGGACCAATGGTGTTGGACTGGAAGCCACGTACGGTACTTGAACCACCCGCATAGAAGTTTTCATAGAACGGCATTTCTTTACCGCCCAACCCATCGGCATAGCCTAGACGGCCACGACCCAGCAACACCCAGGTCTTGTCATCGTTAAGCGGCATATACTGCGCGGTGTCCAACGTCATCTTGTAGTATGAGTTGTCGGAACCCGGCACGGTCACCTTGGTGTTGAACGTAGTGCGGTTACCCTGGGTAGGGAAGTAGCCACGGTCCAGATTATTATAGGTCCAGCCCAGGTTGAGCGTGAAGTCATCGGCTGTAAAGCTGGCACGATCGATCAGGTTAGGATCCTGCCCCATCGAGTTCAGATAGCGCCACATGGCGATCTGAGGCTGCATTTCTGACAGGGAGTTATGGACGTAACCCAGGCCAGCGCGCAGCGAGTTGTTCTCGTTGATCGGGAAGCCCAGCGTGCCGTCAATACCGTAACTGCTGTTGGTATAGTCGGACAGATCGGCGTTATCCGCTTTAAAGTCGTTATAGAAGATACGGCCGCCCAGACTCACACCGTCAACGGTGAAGTACGGGTTGGTCACCGACAGCTCGGTATAGGTCTGGTAGTCGTTCTTGGTGCCGCTGATGCCAACAGAGTAGCCCGTGCCCAGCCAGTTATCCTGCTGTACACCCGCCTGGAAGCTGACGCCACTTTCGGTACCGTAACCCACACCAAAGTTCAGCGTCCCGGTGTTACGTTCTTTCACCTTATAGGTGATATCAACCTGATCGGCAGAGCCAGGGACACGCTGGGTTTCAACATCGACCGTCTCGAAGTAGCCCAGACGGTTCAGACGTTCTTTACCCTGCTCGACCTGATCGTTACCCAGCCATGCCCCTTCCATCTGGCGCATTTCGCGACGCAGAACGGAATCTTTACTGGTGTCGTTGCCTTCGAACTTGATACGACGCACATAGAAACGGTTACCCGCATCGATGTTGACGTTCAGCTTCACGGTTTTATCCGCGTCGTTGATTTCAGGTTGAGTCTGTACGCGAGGATAGGCGTAACCATAACGGCCAAACATCTTCTTGATGTTATCTTCCATTTTGGTCACTTTGGTGCCGTTAAACAGCTCACCCGGCTCAATCTTGGTCAACTGGGCCACTTCTGCCGAATGACCGGCCAGGTTGCCATTCACCACCACGCCGGAAAGCTTGTACTGCTCGCCTTCGGTGATGTTAACGGTGATATAGATGCCTTTTTTGTCTGGCGTCAGGCTGACCTGCGTCGAATCGATATTGAAACGGGCATAGCCGCGATCCAGATAGAAGCTGCGCAGGCTCTCAAGGTCCCCCGCCAGCTTTTGCTTCTGGTATTTGCGATCGGCCACTACGTTCCACCACGGCACGTCATCACGCAACTGGAAGTGCGCGATCAGCTCATCGTTGGTGAAGGCCTGGTTGCCGACAATGTTGATTTGTTGAATCTTGGCGGAAACCCCTTCCGTGAACACCAGTTTAAGGTCAACACGGTTACGCGGCAACGGCGTGACAACGGCTTTCACCGAGGCACTGTATTTACCGACGCTGTAGTAGAAGTCTTCCAACCCTTTTTCAATGCTGGATAAGGTGGTGCGGTCGAGTGCTTCACCAACCCGGACGCCAGAGGCTTCCAGGTTTTGCTTGAGCATGTCATCTTTCACCGATTTGTTACCGGAGAAAGTGATGCTGGCAATGGTAGGGCGTTCCTTAACCTGAACAATCAGCGTATCACCATCGCGCAGTACGCGAACGTCCTCGAAGTTGCCAGTGGCAAACAAGGCACGGATGGTATTACCGATATCATCATCAGAGACGGTATCGCCTACGCGAACCGGCATGTTGAGTAACGCCGCACCGACGGCGACTCGTTGCAGGCCTTCGAAATGAATATCCTTCACTACGAACCCGTCTGCACCGTATACGGTGGCGCTGCCAAACAGCAGCGACGCTATGAGCAACTTTTTCATCGCCATCGTTGTTATGCGTTCTTCCTAACCTGTCCCCGCCCCTAAAGACGAGAAAAATCATTGAAAAGTGCAAGACCCATCAGCAGTACCAACAAGATCGAACCAATGCGGTAGCTGTAGTCCTGTACTCGCTCAGAAACTGGCCCCCCCTTCAGCTTTTCTATCGCCAGGAAGAGGAGATGCCCACCATCTAATACCGGTAATGGGAAGAGGTTGATGATCCCTAAGTTGACGCTAATCAACGCCAGAAACATCATATAATACACAAAACCCACCTCTGCTGATGCCCCTGCTCCCTGTGCAATGGAAATCGGGCCACTCAGGTTGTTCAGCTTCACATCACCGGTAATCAATTTACCTATCATGCTGACCGTAAGGTGCATCAGCTGCCAGGTTTTGTCCCCCGCCTGATACAGCGCAGAGAACGGCCCATATTGACGGATGGTCTTGTACTCATCCGGCAGAGGGATAACTTTAGGTATAATCCCGGCAAACCCCACCGCTTTGTCTTTTCCCACCGGCTTTGTATCTGGTATCAGCGTTAAAGACAAGGGGGCGCCGTTTCTTTCTATCTCTAAAACCAGCGGTTGCCCCGGTGCGTTGTGGATACGTTTAACCAACGTAACCCAACGGCCAAGTGGCTGACCATCGACTTTAACGATCCTGTCCCCCGCTTGTAAACCTGCCTTTTGCGCAGCTGACCCGGACTGGACTTCTGCCAGCACGGATTCAATCTGCGGGCCACGCGGGATCATGCCTAGAGAACGCACGGGATCTTCTTTGTCCGGCTCAAAGCTCCAGTGGCGCAAATCCAGGGTCTTGCTCACCTTTTGTGAAGAACCAAACGGGGCAATTTCCACCTCGGTTTGCGTATCACCGATTTTGGTCACCAACGCCAGACGAACAGATTCCCAATCAGGCGTTTCGATACCGTCAACGGACTTAAGTTCCATTCCCGGAGAAATTTCGGCATGGGCGGCAATGGATTGCGGAGTAATTTCACCGATGACCGGGCGGTAACTCGGCACGCCGATGATAAAGACGATCCAATAGGCAAGAATGGCAAACAGGAAATTGGCAATGGGGCCCGCGCTGACAATCGCCGCGCGCTGCCAGACGGTTTTATTGTTGAACGCCTCATGACGTAGCTCGGGAGCTACCGTTTCGACGCGCTCATCGAGCATTTTGACATAGCCGCCAAGGGGGATCATGGCGACGACATATTCGGTGCCCTGACGATCGGTGCGGCGCCATAGTGCACGGCCAAAGCCGATAGAGAAACGCTCCACACGGACGCCACAGCGGCGGGCCACCCAAAAGTGCCCGAACTCATGCACGGTGATCAATATACCCAGAGCGATAATAAACGCGACCAAGTTCCAGAGTACGCTGACCATAGAATCCCTTTACTCCCCCCGCCGATGACGGATTAAAACACTAACAGCATCAAGCAGGCAAATACCGGTACCGCTGCGGTCAGGCTATCGATACGATCCAGAATGCCGCCGTGCCCCGGGATCAGATGACCACTGTCCTTGATACCGGCTTCACGTTTGAACATGCTTTCCGTCAGATCGCCCAACACCGAAGCCAGGGCCGCAATCACCGAACAGACCAATAGGGTCATAGGCACCACGTTTAGCGGCGCATAGCGGCCAAACAGCCACGAAATCACGGCAGACGTGACAAGCCCGCCGACCAGCCCTTCCCAGGTTTTGCCCGGGGAGACCTTCGGGGCCAGCTTGTGTTTGCCAAACAGCTTGCCGAACATGTAGGCGCCAGAATCTGCGCCCCAGACCAGCAGCATAACGTACAGCAACCACCAGGCACCGGTAAAATGATTCTCTTCATAGCCGAACTGACGCAGTGCCAGCATGCCCCAGAAAAACGGCACGATGGTCAACAGGCCAAAGACCAGCCGCAAGGTGCGCGAATTACGCCACAGCGCCGCCGAGCCTGGATAGAACAGCACCAGAAGCAGAGCCACCAGCCACCATCCCAGCGATAACCACAGCGGGCCAGCGATCTGCAATTGGTGAACAGACTGATGGTAGGCAGGCACGCTGAGCATCATCAGCGCCAATAGGAAACCGCACAATATCGCCAACCAGATACGTTGGGGGCGGGCAGCAAAGCCAGCCAACTGCCCCCACTCCCAGGCGGCTAACATGCACACAGCGAGTGTTACCAGGGCAAAGCCCATCGGCGGCAGCAAGAACAGCGCTGCGATAACAATCGGAATTAAAATCAGAGCCGTTATGATGCGAGACTTCAGCAAAAGTTCCCCCTAGGACGCATTGGCGTCGATAGGTGTTGTTCCTCCGAAGCGACGCTCGCGTTGTGCAAATGCATTCAGCGCACCTTCAAAGACAAGTTCATCAAAATCTGGCCAGAGTACATCAGTAAAGTAAAGCTCGGCGTAAGCAATTTGCCACAACAAAAAGTTACTGATGCGATGTTCGCCACCGGTACGGATCACCAGATCCACCGGAGACAGATCGCTCATACAGACGCGCTCGCCCAGTAACTCTTCGCTGATCTGATCTACGCACAGCGTACCTTGCTGCACTTGCTCGGCCAGATCCTTCACTCCCTGAATAATATCCCAACGACCACCGTAATTGGCGGCAACGTTAAGCGTCAGGCCATCGTTATTTTCTGTCAGTTGCTCCGAGCGGCGGATACGCTCTTGCAAACGTGCGCTGAACCGGCTGACATCGCCGATCACACGCAACCTGACATTATGTTTATGCAGGCTTTTTACTTCGCTGTCCAGTGCGCGGACAAAAAGCTCCATCAACGCGGAGACTTCCTGCGCCGGGCGGTTCCAGTTTTCGCTGCTGAAGGCATAAAGCGTGAGTGCATCTAAATGGTGACTGGCGGCAAAACTGACCGCACGGCGTACCGATTTCACCCCTGCTTTATGACCGAAGACACGTAACTTGCCCTGGCGTTTAGCCCAACGCCCATTGCCGTCCATAATTATCGCGACATGACGTGGCCCATGAGCAGAAAGATTAGCTTCTTGTTGGTTTGCGGACGACATAACTCGTACTTATTTCCTCGGTAGAAACACCACAGCCTTGCCGGAATATCGGACCTTACGCGCAAAAAAAGCCGTGTGCCTGACACAGCTTTTCAGTCTGCCTGCCTGATGCCCCAAGGAGCTCCCGGCAAAGATTGGCGTAAGTTTTCCCCGTCTTCTGGCTTGGCACTGCCCTATTGGCCGCGTTTGTCAGGTAAAAAGGGCTGCCAATCCGGCCATTATTCAACGGTATAACCGGTGATTATGGCGCAGACTATAACACCTCCGTGAAGCCTGAACAAACGGCCACACGGCGGCCTGGCGAGTTTACCAGCAAATTCAGACAATGTAGCAGAGCCGAATTTACCCACGGTATAACCCGCTCAAGTGATTAAACCCGCAGGTTACGAACCAGACCGCCAGCCACCTCACGCGCCTGACGATCGATCTCCAGCACCATCTCAATGCTGGTGGGCTCCGCTAGCGCCATACATTCAACAACCTTTTGGTTCACGGCTGAAATATCAGTAAAACGAATTTGTTGCTGCAAAAATGCCGCTACGGCAATTTCATTGGCCGCGTTGAGTGCGGTAGTCGCCGCCTGGCCTGCGTCGAAGGCTTCGATCGCCAAATACAGGCAAGGATAGCGCTCACGTTCCGGCTCAGAGAAGGTCAGCGCCCCGATACGGCAGAAATCGAGCGCTGCCACCCCGGAGTGGACCCTCTGCGGATAAGCCATGGCATGGGCGATAGGCGTGCGCATATCCGGCGTACCCAGTTGGGCCAGCACGCTACCATCGGCATAGCGCACCATGGAGTGGATCACCGACTGCGGGTGGAGGATCACTTCCATCTGCTCTGCCGAGGCGTTGAACAGCCAGCGAGCCTCGATATACTCCAGCCCCTTGTTCATCATGGTGGCGGAATCTACCGAGATTTTGCGCCCCATCGACCAGTTGGGATGCGCACAGGCCTGATCCGGCGTCATAGTGGCGAACTGTTCCATCGGCGTAGTACGGAACGGGCCACCGGAACCGGTCAGCACGATGCGCGAAACGCCGTGGGCTTCCAGCGAGCTATACCCCAGTTGGCGTTGGATGCTTTCTGGCAGGCTCTGGAAGATAGCGTTGTGCTCGCTGTCCAACGGCAGCAGCTGTGCCTGGCTCTTTTGCACCGCGTCCATAAACAAGCGGCCACAGGTGACCAGAGACTCTTTGTTCGCCAGCAGCACCTGCTTACCGGCACGAATAGCGGCCAGGGTGGGCAACAGCCCAGCGGCCCCGACAATGGCGGCCGTCACCTGGTCGACATCGTCTAATGCGGCCAGCTCGCAGGCTGCCTTTTCACCTGCCAACACGTCGGTTTTCACACCGTTTTCTGCCAGCACGGCGCGTAACTCATTGGCGGCCTGCTCATCGGCCATTGCCGCATAGCTCGGGCGGAACTCTATGCACTGCTGCGCCATGACCGCCACATTACGGCCAGCTACCAGTGCCTTGATCGCGAAAAGGTCGGGATTTTCCCTGACCACGGCCAGGGTGCTGGTGCCCACGGAACCGGTGGAACCCAGAATTGTCAGTTGCTTCATGAGATCGCTCTGAATCTACTGCGTGATGAGATCGGAAGTACACCACAGTGTAACTTGCATCACGGCTGGTTTACGCTTTGTGCGTACGATAAAACGAGATCTGCACCACAAAAAATAAAGCGCCGCCAAGGCGACGCTCTATTTCAAGGCGATGGAGATTAGAAATCCATCAGTTCTTTTTCTTTATCGGCCAATGCCGCATCAAGCAGTTTGATGTAGGCATCGGTCATTTTCTGGATGTCGTCTTGTGAACGGCGATCTTCATCTTCGCTGATTTCTTTGTCTTTCAGCAGTGCCTTCACTTTATCGTTGGCATCGCGGCGCACGTTACGCACGGCCACACGGCCCTGCTCGGCTTCGCCACGTACGACCTTGATCAGATCCTTACGGCGCTCTTCCGTCAGTGGAGGAAGCGGAACGCGGATCACGGTGCCAGCCGAGCTTGGGTTCAGGCCCAGATCGGAAGACATAATGGCTTTTTCTACCGCCGACCCCAGAGAACGGTCAAACAGGTTGATCGCCAGCGTACGGGAATCTTCTACCGTGACGTTGGCCAGTTGGCGCAGCGGCGTTGCTGCACCGTAGTATTCCACCATGATGCCGTCCAGGATGCTTGGAGAAGCACGGCCAGTACGGATCTTGCTGATTTGGTTTTTGAATGCTTCGACGCTTTTTTCCATGCGTGAATCAGCATCTTTTCTGATTTCATTAATCACGTTGCGAACCCTTGGAAGCTGGTTACTTGGCAGGCTGTACTGAAAAGTATAGCCCGTGAATTTTACTTATCAGAAGCACACAACGCCTGGCGTTACCCGCTCCTGCGAAATTTGGCCAAACAGCCGTTATTTGGTGATCAGAGTACCTTCGTTCTCACCCATCACCACGCGACGCAGTGCGCCCGGCTTGTTCATGTTGAATACGCGGATCGGCAAGCCATGATCGCGGGCCAGCGTAAACGCCGCCAGATCCATCACTTTTAACTCACGCTCCAACACGTCCTGGTAGGTGATCTGTTCGTACAGCGTTGCGTCCGGGTTTTTCACCGGGTCAGCGGAGTATACACCATCCACTTTAGTCGCTTTCAATACCACATCAGCTTCAATTTCGATGCCGCGCAGGCAGGCCGCAGAATCCGTGGTAAAGAACGGGTTACCCGTACCGGCGGAGAAAATCACCACGCGGTTGTTACGCAGCAGGCTGATCGCCTCTGCCCAGCTGTAGTTGTCACATACGCCATTCAACGGAATGGCAGACATCAGGCGGGCGTTCACATAGGCACGGTGCAGTGCATCACGCATAGCCAGGCCGTTCATCACGGTAGCCAGCATTCCCATGTGGTCGCCCACTACGCGGTTCATGCCGGCTTGTGCCAGACCTGCACCACGGAAAAGATTGCCACCGCCAATAACTACACCGACCTGGATGCCCAGCTCGACCAGCTCTTTTACTTCCTGAGCCATGCGATCCAAAACGCTAGCGTCGATCCCAAAGCCTTCTGCACCTTGCAGGGCTTCACCACTCAGTTTGAGCAGGATACGCTGATAAACGGGTTTTGCATTGGTTGCCATGGTGTTCTGTCCTAAGAAGCAGTAGTAATAGTATTGGGGTTTTCAACCGATTAGCCTGGGCACGCGGGGCCCACCATCGGCGTTTCTCTGGCTGGATAAAATGGAGCCGCCTCGCGGCGGCTCCATTAACAGCATTAAGACTGTTTGCTCATTGCTGCAACTTCAGCAGCAAAGTCAGCTTCAACTTTCTCGATGCCTTCACCCACTTCAAAGCGGATGAAATTGGTTACGTCAGTGTTGTGCTCTTTCAGCACCTGAGCAACGCTCTTGCTTGGTTCGATCACGAAAGGCTGACCGGTCAGAGAGACTTCGCCGGTGAATTTCTTCATGCGGCCTTCAACCATCTTCTCTGCGATTTCTTTCGGCTTGCCAGACTGCATGGCGATGTCCAACTGAACTTGGTACTCTTTCTCTACCACTTCAGCAGACACGTCTTCAGGCTTGACGAATTCAGGCTTGCTAGCGGCAACGTGCATTGCCAGCTGCTTAACCAGCTCTTCATCCGCGCCTTTGGTAGCGGCAACCAGAACACCGATGCGAGCACCGTGCAGGTAGCTACCCAACACGTCGCCTTCCAGGGAAGCAATGCGGCGAATGTTGATGTTCTCACCGATTTTTGCCACCAGCGCAACGCGCTCTTCTTCGAACTGCGCTTTCAGCACGTCAACGTCAGTGATTTTGCCAGCAAAAGCCGCATCCAACACTTTGTCAGCGAAAGCCTGGAAACCGCCGTCTTTAGCAACGAAGTCGGTCTGGCAGTTAACTTCCACGATCATGCCGAAGTTGCCTTCGATCTTGGTTTTGATCACGCCGTCAGCAGCTACGTTGCCTGCTTTTTTCGCCGCTTTGATCGCGCCAGATTTACGCATGTTCTCGATTGCCAGCTCGATGTCGCCGTTAGATTCGATCAGCGCTTTTTTGCAATCCATCATACCTGCGCTGGTACGCTCACGCAGTTCTTTTACCAGGGCAGCGGTAATATCAGCCATTTCTTTTTCCTCGGTTATCTCGCTCGGAGATAGTTCTCATTCAGATAAGCAAAGGGGGCCCTTAAAGGCCCCCCTAACCAACATATTCAATACCTGGTTAATAAGGGCTTGACCTTATTATTCAGCTTCTACGAAGCTTTCTTCCGCCTGAACGGCCAGATCTTGAGAACGACCTTCACGGATGGCGGCAGAAACGGCGGTCAGGTACAATTTGATTGCACGGATTGCGTCGTCGTTACCAGGGATGATGAAGTCAACGCCGTCTGGATCGGAGTTGGTATCAACGATAGAGAATACCGGGATACCCAGGTTGTTGGCTTCTTTGATCGCGATGTGTTCGTGATCGGCATCGATAACAAACAGAGCGTCTGGCAGACCACCCATGTCCTTGATACCACCCAGGGAGTTTTCCAGCTTGGCCAGTTCACGAGTGCGCATCAGCGCTTCTTTCTTGGTCAGCTTGTCGAAGGTGCCGTCTTGGGACTGGATTTCCAGATCTTTCAAACGTTTGATTGACTGACGAACGGTTTTCCAGTTAGTCAGCATGCCGCCCAACCAGCGATGGTTCACGAAGAACTGATCGCAGCCGTTAGCATATTCTTTTACCGCTTCGCTTGCTGCGCGCTTGGTACCAACGAACAGGATCTTACCTTTACGGGAAGAGATCTTGGTCAGTTCAGCCAAAGCCAGGTTGGCCATTGGTACGGTTTTTTCCAGGTTGATGATGTGAACCTTGTTACGTGCGCCGAAGATGAAAGGCTTCATCTTCGGGTTCCAGTAACGGGTCTGGTGACCAAAGTGTACACCAGCCTGGAGCATGTCGCGCATGGAAACAGTTGCCATGATTAAAACCTCTATTAGAGTTGATTGGGGTTATGCCTCCACGTATCCCATAACGCCGACCCGGACAATGACGTGAGTCATCTCAAGGCACCCCGGCGGATGTGTCGATACGTGTGTGTTATTTACACAATGTGAGTGCAGTTGAACTACTTCGGTCATTTCCTCATTGGCACTTAAGGCCGAATGCGGATCTGCCGGCGCGCTTTATACCATAAACCCGCCCCAGACACCAACTTTTGTTGCAGTTGGCCTGGCCCTTCACAAATGAAATTTGGCAGCCTCAAGCCGGGCTGATACCATAACTCAATGCCTTATCTTTCTACCTTGTCGACCATAACGACACCTGCGGACTAACTTTCATGGCAATTTCAATTAAAACACCTGATGACATTCAAAAGATGCGCGTTGCGGGCCGCCTGGCCGCAGAAGTGCTGGAAATCATCGAGCCCCACGTTAAACCCGGCGTCACCACCGGCGAGCTGGACAGGATCTGTCACGAGCATATCACCAATGAACAGCAGGCGATCTCGGCCTGCCTGGGCTACCACGGCTTCCCAAAATCGGTCTGTATCTCGGTGAACGAAGTGGTGTGCCACGGCATCCCAAGTGACGACAAGGTGCTGAAAGACGGGGATATCGTCAATATCGACGTGACCGTAATCAAAGACGGCTTCCACGGCGACACCTCCAAGATGTTCATCGTCGGTAAACCGACCATTCTGGGCGAACGCCTGTGCCGCATCACCCAGGAAAGCCTGTATCTGGCGTTGAAGATGGTCAAGCCGGGTATCCGCCTGCGCACTCTGGGTAAAGCCATCCAGCAGTTTGTTGAAGCAGAGAAGTTCTCCGTAGTGCGCGAATATTGCGGCCACGGCATCGGCGAAGGTTTCCACGAAGAGCCGCAGGTACTGCATTACGATGCCGATGACGGCGGCGTGGTGCTGCAGGCCGGTATGGCCTTCACCATTGAGCCCATGGTCAACGCCGGTGATTACCGCATCCGCACCATGAAAGACGGCTGGACGGTGAAAACCAAAGATCGCAGCTTGTCGGCACAGTATGAGCATACTATTGTGGTGACTGATAACGGCTGCGAGATAATGACGTTGCGCAAGGATGACACCATCCCCAACATCATTACGCACGAGATGTAAGAACCACAGGGTTCTTGTGACAAGCCGGCCTATGCCGGCTTTTTTTATGGGCGGCGAAACATGTCTGAAAATTATCGTGAGCTAGAGACCCCGGCCGTACCCAATAAGCCGGATGCTCCCAGCACCTATGGCGATGAAGAGATCAATTGCCTAGTCCTCAAACAGCGGCTTGAGCAGTTTCAGCAGTGGCTGGCAGCGGCCTTCAATGCCGGTGCCAGTGCCGAAAGCCTGGTAGCGGCGCGCAGCAAGTTTATCGATCGGCTATTGCGGCGGCTGTGGCTGTTTTACGGCTTTGACACTATCCCCGAAACGGCGCTGCTGGCCGTCGGCGGCTATGGCCGTGGTGAACTGCACCCGCTGTCTGATATCGACGTGCTGGTGCTCAGCCAGACTCGCCTGACCGATGAACAGGCCGCTCGCGTCGGTGAATTCATTACCCTGCTGTGGGATCTCAAGCTGGAAGTCGGCCACAGCGTGCGCACGCTGGAAGAGTGCCTGCTGGAAGGCTTGGCGGACCTGACCGTTGCCACCAACCTGATCGAATCCCGCATGATCTGCGGCGACGTCGCCCTGTTCCTGCAATTGCAGAAGCACATTTTCAGCGACGGCTTCTGGCCTTCGCCCAAATTCTTTGACGCCAAGCTGATCGAGCAGCAACAACGCCACCAGCGCTATCACGGCACCAGCTACAACCTGGAGCCGGATATCAAGAGCAGCCCCGGTGGCCTGCGTGATATTCATACGCTGATGTGGGTGGCCCGCCGCCATTTCGGCGCCACCTCGCTCGATGAGATGGTCGGTTTTGGCTTCCTGACCCAGGCCGAGCGCAACGAATTGAACGAATGCCAAAGCTTCCTGTGGCGTATTCGTTTTGCCCTGCACCTGGCGCTACCGCGTTATGACAACCGCCTGCTGTTCGATCGCCAGCTCAGCGTGGCCCAATTGCTGCGCTACGAGGGGGAAGGCAATGAACCGGTAGAGCACATGATGAAGGATTTCTATCGCATGACGCGCCGCGTCGGCGAGCTGAACCACATGCTGCTACAGCTGTTCGATGAAGCGATCCTGGCATTGGACGCCACGGAGAAGCCGCGCCCGCTGAACGATGATTTTCAACTGCGTGGCGATCTGATCGATTTGCGCGACGAAACGCTGTTTATCCGCCAGCCCGAAGCCATCATGCGCATGTTCTACCTGATGGTACGCAACCGTGAAATCAAAGGTATCTACTCCACCACCGTACGCCAGTTGCGCCATGCGCGCCGCCACCTGAAACAGCCACTGTGCAACATTCCCGAGGCCAGAGAGCTGTTTATGGCCATTCTGCGACATCCAGGCGCGGTCTCACGGGCGTTGGTGCCAATGCATCGCCACAGCGTGCTGTGGGCCTATATGCCGCAATGGGGCAGCATCGTCGGCCAGATGCAGTTCGACCTGTTCCATGCCTATACCGTCGATGAACATACCGTGCGCGTACTGCAAAAGCTGGAAAGCTTCTCCGATGAGGAAACTCGCCCACGCCATCCGCTGTGCGTGGAGCTCTATCCTCGCCTGCCTCACCCAGAATTGCTGTTGCTGGCGGCGCTGTTCCACGATATCGCCAAAGGGCGCGGCGGCGATCACTCCATTTTAGGCGCCCAAGACGCCTTGGAGTTCGCTGCATTGCATGGCTTGAACTCACGCGAAGCTCAGCTGGTTGCCTGGCTGGTACGCTGCCACCTGCTGATGTCGGTTACCGCACAACGGCGTGATATTCAGGACCCGACCGTGATCCAGCAGTTCAGCAGCGAAGTGCAAAGCGAAACCCGGCTGCGCTACCTGGTTTGCCTGACGGTCGCCGATATCTGTGCCACCAACGAGACCTTGTGGAACAGTTGGAAGCAGAGCCTGTTGCGCGAGCTGTATTTCGCCACCGAGAAGCAACTGCGCCGTGGCATGCAGAACAGCCCGGATCTGCGCGAGCGGGTGCGTCACCATCGTTTACAGGCGCTGGCACTGTTGCGCATGGACAATATCGATGAAGAGGCGCTGCACCATATCTGGAGCCGCTGCCGCGCCGACTATTTCCTGCGTCACTCGCCGAATCAACTCGCTTGGCACGCCCGCCACCTGCTGGCCCATGACTCAACCAAGCCACTGGTGCTGGTCAGCCACCAGGCCACGCGTGGCGGCACCGAGATCTTTATCTGGAGCCCGGATCGCCCTTACCTGTTCGCCGCCGTTGCCGGTGAGCTGGATCGGCGCAATCTCAGCGTGCATGACGCCCAGATCTTCACCAACCGCGACGGCATGGCCATGGACACCTTTATCGTGCTGGAGCCGGATGGCAGCCCGCTGGCCCAGGATCGTCATGCCGCGATCCGCCATGCGTTGGAGCAAGCGATCACCCAGCGAGATTATCAACCGCCGCGCGCTCGGCGTCCGTCGTCCAAGCTACGCCATTTCAGCGTGCCGACCGAGGTCAGCTTCCTGCCAACCCACACCGATCGCCGCAGCTATCTGGAACTGATCGCACTCGATCAGCCCGGCCTGCTGGCGCGCGTGGGTGAAGTTTTCGCCGATCTGGGTCTGTCGCTGCACGGTGCACGTATCTCCACCATCGGCGAGCGGGTCGAGGATTTGTTTATTTTGGCCGATGCCGATCGCCGGGCGCTGGATCCGCAAACACGCAGAAAATTAGAACAACGGTTGACAGAGGCACTCAATCCAACCGATAAAATGTGATAAAAGTAACCTTTCGTAAATAAAATCAGGACAGAGAACAGCATGCAGCAATTACAGAACGTTATTGAAAGCGCCTTCGAACGCCGTGCGGATATTACCCCGGCCAACGTAGACACCGTAACGCGTGAAGCGGTAAACCAGGTGATCGCCCTGCTGGACAGCGGCGCCCTGCGCGTTGCCGAGAAGATCGAGGGGCAATGGGTTACCCATCAGTGGCTGAAAAAAGCCGTCCTGCTGTCTTTCCGTATCAACGACAACAAGGTAATGGACGGTGCAGAAACCCGCTATTACGACAAAGTGCCGATGAAATTCGCTGACTACGATGAAGCTCGCTTCCAGAAGGAAGGCTTCCGCGTAGTGCCACCGGCTACCGTGCGTCAGGGGGCATTTATCGCTCGTAACACCGTGCTGATGCCTTCTTATGTCAACATCGGTGCCTACGTCGACGAAGGCACCATGGTAGATACCTGGGCCACCGTAGGTTCTTGTGCACAGATCGGCAAAAACGTTCACCTGTCCGGCGGCGTTGGTATCGGTGGCGTGCTGGAACCGTTGCAGGCCAACCCAACCATCATCGAAGACAACTGCTTTATCGGCGCGCGTTCAGAAGTGGTTGAAGGCGTGATCGTGGAAGAAGGTTCGGTGATCTCAATGGGCGTGTACCTGGGCCAAAGCACCCGTATCTACGATCGTGAAACCGGCGAAGTGCACTATGGCCGCGTACCTGCGGGCTCCGTGGTCGTATCCGGCAACCTGCCTTCCAAAGATGGTTCCTACAGCCTGTATTGCGCTGTGATCGTCAAGAAAGTGGACGCCAAGACCCGTGGCAAAGTCGGGATTAATGAGTTATTGCGCACTATCGACTAAGCTTGAACGGCGGGTGCATTACCCGCCATTTTTTTGCCTTCAATACGCGGGCCGTCACAGTCTGTGACGGGCGTTTTCGCCATACTCTCTGGCAGTGGAATATTCCTGATGTGTTTCGATTTGCAGCTTACAACACTGCATATTGGCTAATCAGGCAAATATAGTTGATTAAAAGGTGGCGCTATTATGTATGACAACCTGAAAAGCTTGGGTATCAATCAACCGGAAGATATCGATCGCTATAGCCTGCGTCAGGAGGCCAATAACGACATCCTCAAGATTTACTTCCGCAAAGATAAGGGCGAGTTCTTTGCCAAGAGCGTGAAGTTCAAGTATCCACGCCAGCGCAAAACCGTGGTGGCAGACAATGCCGGCCAGGGTTACAAAGAGATCCATGAGATCAACCCTAACCTGCGCTACGTGATCGATGAACTGGATCAACTCTGCCAGCGCGATCAGGTGGAAGTGGATCTGAAACGCAAGATCCTCGATGACCTGCAGCATCTGCAAAACGTGGTCACCAACAAGATTGCCGAGATCGAATCCGATCTGGAAAAGCTGACACGCGGTAAATAACCACCACCATCGACCTAATACTTGTCAGTTTAGGACGATTGGTCACCCCTCACCCCTGCCCTCTCCCGCTGTAGAGTCCAGGGATCTCATAAACACAGAGATTGGGAGAGGGAGCGAGCCCGGAGTCGCAGGCAGGTACAGGTGGTAAATTGTGGCACGTTCAGTCCCCTCTCCCTGTGGGAGAGGGTTAGGGTGAGGGGGGTCACATTTTGCCGGTTTTCTGTGTGATAGGGTAAATCGGTAATCGATAGGGTTGTTACTGCTCCGGCAGGCAAAACCTAATTCTTTAACGCTTGCTGGCTGCGGCCTTGAGTGCTTAAGGGATTAGGTTTTTTTTTGCTTTATCATCACCACAGGAGATAGGAGGAATAAAGTCGTGCCTGGCTGCTCGCCACCAGGCATCGAGAGGTTATTTCAACAAGGCGCCCCACTGCTCTACCCACGGGCAGGAAGCCACTTCCGGTTCAGGTTGCTCGATCGCATCGATCTCCAGCACATCACCTACACGCGTTGCCCCCTGCTCTTGCAGCAAAGCATCAAAGGTACGCCCGGCACCGCAGAAGTTGTCATAGCTGCTATCGCCCAGTGCAATCAAGCCATAACGCAGCTCCGGCTGATAACCCACCTGGTCGCGGATAGCCTGGAACAGCGGTGCAATACTGTCAGGCAAGTCCCCTTGCCCGGTGGTGGAAGTCACGACCAGCGCATAATGCTGGCGGTAAAACTGCCACTCTGCCAGCGTCCCTTCCTCAAACACTTTGACCTCATGGCCCTGTTGTTGCAGGATATTTTCTGCCTCTTCCGCCACTAACAAAGAGTTACCGTAGACCGTTCCAACGAAAATGCCGACCTGAGCCATCGTTGCTGCTCCCTTATGACCGTTAAAAAATGATTAGCTATCCTGACCGCTAGCCTGCTGAAACTCAAGTTCTGGCAGCACGTTATGCCAGCCAAATTGTGACATGACACCTTGCCAATCCGCTTCCCAGGGCGCGGAAATATGCAGCGGTTGGCCGCTCACCGGATGAGTAAGTTGAACATGGCTGGCGTGTAACATCAGGCGTGAACAACCAAAATGTTCGGCCATCCCACGGTTTTGCCGCAGATCGCCGTGAGCGGTATCACCAATAATCGGATGGCGCAGGTGCACCATATGACGACGCAGCTGATGCTTACGCCCGGTCTCTGGTTTCAGCTCAACCAGGCTATAGCGCGAGGTGTCATAGCGGCCAATCGACACCGGCATCTCTACCGTTGCCAAGGGTTGATAATGGCTTACCGCCGGTTTTGGACCTTTGTCTGGGTTGGCATGTTTATCCGCCAGCTTATCCAGCTCTTCCGTCAGCGCATAGTCAACGGTGCCGCCCTCTAAAACATAGCCCCGCACCACCGCGTGATAGGTTTTCTGTACCTGATGCAGTTCAAACTGTTGCGACAATAACCGAGCCACATCGCTGGACAACGCCATCAGCAATACGCCGGAAGTAGGACGATCCAAACGGTGTACGGTAAATACGTGCTGGCCAATCTGATCACGCACGGTTTGCATGACAAACCTCGTCTCGTGACGATCCAGCCAGCTACGATGCACCAGCCAACCGGAGGGTTTGTTAACGGCGATCAGATGTTCGTCCTGGTACAACACCTTCATAGAGTGATTTTTTCCATAGATTAATCATGCATTTTATCTCCTTGCCCCTGCAAGTTGCAGCCTGCTGGCCAGTTTGCAGGGGGGAGAAAATAGGTAATTGATTGATTCTATCGTCAAACATAAATAATGACGAAACGAAAATCCCGTTTGGCGCTCTCGTTTTTGCCCCACGGGTCAGTAGTGCCTACACTGTACAAAAAGTAGCAAGGAGAAATAACAGTGAATTGGAATATAACGCTTTTGATAGCCCCCCTTTTACTGTCTATGTGCGGCATTCTGTTTTCACCCCAGTTGGCAATGGCCTGTACTCGCGCGGTCTACCACGGCGAAGATAACCTGGTGATCACCGGCCGCACTATGGACTGGAAAGAACAGTTGCACTCTGACCTGTGGATTTTCCCACAAGGAATGGAGCGCAGTGGTAATGCAGGCAGCAACTCAATCAAATGGACATCCAAATACGGCAGCGTCGTGACTTCCGCCTATGGTGTTGCAACCACCGATGGGATGAATGAAAAAGGCCTGGTAGCCAATATGCTGTGGTTGGTTGAATCTCAATACCCGGCATTCGATGGCCAGCAGCCAACCTTATCATTGGCAGCATGGGCACAGTATGCATTGGATAACTTCGCCACGGTGCAAGAAGCGGTTAACGCACTGGAAAAATCCCCCTTTATCGTAGTAACCGGCGGTGTGCCTGGCCAGGAACGTTTGGCCTCCCTTCATTTGTCGTTGTCCGATGCCAGTGGGGACAGTGCCATTTTCGAATACATTAACGGCAAATTAGTGATTCACCATAGCCGCGACTATCAGGTCCTGACCAATTCCCCTACCTTCGAGCAGCAGTTGGCCATCACCAAGTACTGGCAAGGGATCGGTGGTAACGTCATGCTGCCTGGCACAAACCGTGCTGCCGACCGTTTTGTACGCGCACAGTTTTATATCAACGCTATCCCGAAATATCATCAGGCCAGGCTGGCAGCCTCTAGCGTGCTGAGCGTTATGCGCAATGTTTCTGTGCCCTTTGGCATCACGACCCCTGAAGAACCCAATATTTCTTCCACTCGCTGGCGTACTTTGGCCGATCAAAAGAACAAGCTGTACTACTTTGAATCGGCACTGGGCAGCAGTACTTTTTGGGTAGACCTGAAACAGGTCGACTTTGCTGCTGGCGCTCCGGTTAAAAAGCTGGTGCTGGGTAAAGATGAGATGGCAGATTTTACCGGTGAGGTTTCCGCTGAGTTTAAAATCAGCCCTCCCTTTGAGTTCCTTGCTGCCGACGTCATAGATAACGCCTGAGCCCGATCGATGATGACTGGTGGCTCCCACGGCCACCAGCACACCCTCTAAATTCTCAGATGAGAATACTTATTCAGTCACACTCTGGCCTATTTTGACTAAAATTTAATCATTTGTGCATTTGCTAAGTTCCTTCCTCCTGTTACGCTGATGTTCACTCTTCAAACTCCGGACCATTGTTGCTTATCGATAAAATAGAGTAGATCTGAACGCTCCAGGTAAACACCGATATGGCATTAAAATAACCGGCAGAAAAAAGAGAACACCATAATAGGGAGAGAAAACATGAGCGTTGAACGAGAATATTTGTTGCCAGCGATCTGGGTACGTGAACACCTGGTCCAGGTCCCGCTGAATTGGTTCAATAGCAAGGATACCCGCACCATTGAGATCTTTGCCCGTGAGTTGGTTGACCCGTTACGCCGTGATGAACAACTCCCTTGCCTGCTGTTTTTACAAGGTGGTCCCGGAGGAAAAAGCCCACGCCCTACGGCACGCAGCAGTTGGATTGCCGAAGCCCTCAAAAGTTATCGGGTGATCCTGCTCGATCAGCGTGGCACCGGGCGCAGTAGCCGAATTGAAGGCAAGAGTCTGGCCGGGCTAACCGCCCAGCAGGCAGCAGATTACCTGGCCTGCTTCCGCGCCGACTCGATAGTGAGCGATGCCGAATATCTGCGTAAAAACTGCTTTGGCGATCGCCCGTGGAGCACGCTGGGGCAAAGCTATGGCGGCTTTATCACGCTGACCTATCTTTCTCAGGCTCCGGAAGGTCTACACTGCTGCTTTATGACCGGCGGCCTGGCCAGCCTGCAGCCTGATGCCGATGAAGTCTACGCTCATACCTATCCGCAGGTGATCGCCAAAAATCGCATCTTCTATCAGCGTTACCCACATCTGGAGCCGCTGCTTGGCCAGATTGCCGACAAGCTGGAGCAGGAAGAGGTGTTGTTACCCGATGGCGACCGGTTGACCGTACGCCGCCTGCAAAGCCTGGGGATCGATCTTGGCATGAGTGAAGGTTACGAGCGGCTACTTTGGCTGTTTGACGAAGCCTTTAACCCAGACGGTGAATTCAGCGACACCTTCCTGTCGCAGGTGATGGCGTTGACCAGTTACGCGGAGAATCCTCTGTTTGCCGCGCTGCATGAAAGTATTTACGCGCAGGATAAGGCCACCAACTGGGCCGCCGAGCGGCAACGGGGCAACTTCAATGCTTTCGCCGAGGATCGGCGCCCGCTCTACCTGACTGGGGAAATGATCTATCCCTGGATGTTCACCGAGATCGCCGCTCTGCGCCCCTTCAATGAGCCCGCTAAGCTGCTGGCCGATCGCCGCGAGTGGTCACCGCTGTATGACAGCGATCGCCTGCTCGACAATCAGGTACCGGTATTTGCCGCCATTTATTTCAGCGATATGTATGTCGATTTGAAGCTCTCGCTGGCGACGGCGCAACAGGTGGGTAATTTGACGCCGTGGATCACCAACGAGTATGAGCATAACGGCTTACGCGTTGGTAATGTTTTTGGTCATTTGCAGACGATGGCGCAGAAAGCGGGCATTTACGCCCCCTCATCCCAACCCTCTTTCGCAAGGATAGCGAGCTGATGGGCCCTGCTCTTTTGCAAGTAAAGCGATAATCTCAAGCAAACTCTAAAGCTGTTTTGGAAGTAGAAGCAAACTCAATAACCTTCTTTATCCAAGGTAAGTCACTACCATTTCAAACACGCTCGATCTGTCCCCTCTCACTAAAGGAGAGGGTTAGGGTGAGGGGAGAGGCATCTTAGTTCACCAACTCAATGGTGATCAGGCGGCTATCGGCCCGGCCATGATCGTCCACCGCCCGGATTCGATACTGACCATTGTTGACCGGCCGCCAATCGATGGCGGTTTTACTGGCGCTGCTGCCTAGATAAATATCATCGACAAACCAATACACCGTTTTACTGTCCGCGTCCGTCACCGCATTGAAGGAGATTTTGTCACGCCCCTGTTGAGATTGCCGCAAGGTATAGGTGGTATTTTTCAGCGGCGAGGTAATGCGCGGCGGGCTGCCACCGATCGCCACCGCATTATCCTTGCAATGGTTTACCGGCGGAGCCCGCTTGGGTAATCCAGCCTGCACAAACACGTTAGCCAGATCGGAAGGCCAGAACTCAAACACTTCGGTACGGGTTTGTGTTTTATCATACGGCGGGCAGGCCACCTCACCGCTGTTAATATCCAGCACCACCGGACGATAGACGGTATCGACCTTGATCGGCGACTTGCCGGGGATAAACCAGGTTTTGCCTTTCTGCTGGCACCACTGCGTCGGCAGGTTGCCGCTGGCCAGGCAAATATCCACCCGCTTCAACTGTTTCGGGAAGGGATGTTTCGGCTCCTGCAAGGCCGGATAGCTGGCGTTAATGCTGTCGATAATATTGAAAAATAGCGGGGCTGCCGCATCGGCCCCCACAAACACGTTGTTGCCTCTGCTGTCGAAATTCCCTTCCCATACCACCAGCACGTAAGGCCCGAAGATCCCGACGCTCCAGGCATCGCGGAAGCCCCAGGAGGTCCCGGTTTTCCAATAGACCGGCAGCGATGATGAGCGTTGTGCCAAAGTGTCACCAGGCCGGCGGTGCTGACGCAACATATCCAGCGTAGTGAAGCTGGCTTCTTCACTAATCAAACGGATTGGTGGCGGATAGGCATCACTCTTTTGCATCCGTAATGGGCGCAATGCGCCCCGGTTGGCCAACAGCGCATACAGCTTCGCCAGTTCCTGGGCAGTGATTTCACCGCCCCCCAACACCAGCGACAGCCCATAATGGTTTTCACTGGCCAGGTTGGCGATGCCGGACAGGCTTAAAAACTGATAAAACGTCGGCTGCCGTAGCTGGGAGGCCACGTACACCGCTGGAATATTACGGCTGAAATTCAACGCGTCTGTCGCCGTTACCGGCCCCAGGAAACGTCGGTCAAAGTTTTCTGGCGCATAAGCACCAAAGGATGAAGGCACGTCCTTGAGGATGGTCATCGGATGCAACACGCCCTGCTCCATCCCCAAGGCATAAATAAAGGGCTTGAGGGTCGAGCCAGGGGAACGCTTGGCATTGGTCCCGTTCACCTGCCCCTGGATCTCGCGATTGTAATAATCGGCAGAGCCCACCAGCGCCCTTATCCCCATATCACGGCTGTCCACCAACAGCACCGAGGCATTATGGATCCCCCGGCTCTGGTTACGGACGATAAACGCGTTCACCTGCCTTTCGATCAGCCGCTGGAGCCCGGCATCCAACGTGGTATCCACACGGGTATCCAACTGCACTAACTGCTGGGTTTGTTGGCGCAACTGTTCGATAAAGTGTGGAGCAATGTACGGCATCCGTTCTGGCTGGCGCAGTGCCAAAGGGAGTTGAAACAGGGCACGCTGACTGCTGTCGGTGCTATACACGCCTTGCCAGCGTTGAAACAGGCGGTTACGGGCCTGCGTCAGGGCTTGCCCCAACACGCCGGTTTTAGGGTCGATACGATAGCTGGGTGACTGCGGCAACACCGAGAGCGTCAGCGCCTCCGGCAAGGTGAGATCCTGCGGTGCCTTGGCAAAATAGATCAGGCTGGCCGCACCGATGCTTTCAATATTGCGGCCATAGGGGGCGTAATTGAGATAGGCCTCCAGAATATCGTGCTTGGAATAGCTGAGTTCTAACTGAACGGCCCGCAGTACCTGCATCAGTTTACCACCAGGTGTGCGGGTATTCAGATGCCAATGCATGCGCGCCAACTGCATGGTGATGGTCGAACCGCCCTGCATTTTGCCACCGGCTACGTAGCTGCGCCAAAAGCCACGCAGCAGGCTGACGGGGTTAAATCCGGGGTTGTAATAGAACCAGCGATCTTCATGCAGCAAAATACCCTGCACCGCCAGCGGCGAGATCTTTTCCAGCGGCGTCCACAGGCGATAGCGATCGTCATTGGCTAACGTGAGGCGCATCAGCGTCCCGTGGCGATCGTAGTAAACCGTGGAGAAGGGCACGCCCTGCGAAAGAGGAGGATGCGGCCACAGCCGCGCTCCTACCAGGCCCAGCGCCAGCAGAAATACCGCCATCAAGATATTTTGCAGCCAGCGTTTTGCCACAGCAGATGCAGGAAGGATTCTCATGGAGTCTCGGTACCCACGAACCCCGCAGCTCAACGCTGCGGGGCATCGCGATGGCTTATTGACTTTCCGCCGGTACAACCACCAGTTTACCGCTGCTGGCCGACATGGCCTGCACTTCACGATCGTACATGGCTTCACCATAAGCCGGAGGGATCACAAAGCTACCGGTGTTGGTCGCTTTAATCTGGTAGACAAACTCCTGCACGTCGGTGCTGGCGCTACCATAGATGATCACTCGGTCTTCACGGATATCGCTGTAATCAGGAGCCCAAGTGGAACCCGAGGCAGCCAGTGGCGACTGCCACCCTGCGTCCGTATCCTCGTTGGCTTCACCGTCTTCGCCGGTCGATTCTGGCTCTGGTGCCGTTTGCTGCACCACTTCAAATCCGCCAGGCAGCAGATCGACAATCGCCAGGTTGCTCTGCCCTTCTTTCGAATTGGCGCGGATTTTCAGATGAACGTTGATCTTCTGCCCCAGCGTCACCTGAGTGACAGGTTTACCCTGTTCATCGGTGTAATCACGGGTAATTTCCAAACCGCGAGCAATGGCTTTCTGTGGAGCAGCCAGATCGTAACCAGCCTGAGTGACCACATACCAGGCCGGAGCGTCGGCGCTGTTGGTAAAGCAAATAGCCTTGGCCTCAGCGGTAAACTGACCTTTGGCAAACAGCCCTATCATCTCTGAAATCACCTGCGGATCGACGTTACCTTGCTTGCCGAGCTGCGCAATCGTCAGCGAATCTGTGGCATTGGCCTGCGCCGCCACCTGAGCCGAGTAGCTTTCCAGCGCCAGGATACTCATCGCCGAAGAATAGGTGGTGTAGCGCTCTTCTTTCAACGCCTTGACCATGTTCTCCAGCACCTGCGGAGGGATCGAAGAGACCTTCTCCGGGAAGTGGCGAGCGATCAGGTACAGACGTGTTGCGTCCTGCACCAGCGGATCGAAGTAATTCTGCGTCCACCAGCCTTTGTCATAGGCTTTGCTCAGTTGCTTCCAGCTAGGCTCCAGCAAGGCATTGGCCTCATCGTCCATTTTCAGCAGACGGTAAGACGATGCCAGATACAGGGCGCTCAGATCGGTTTTCCAGCTGTCTGGATACAGTTTCTGCAACGTATCCTGCACCGAGGCCAGCGAGTTGGTGGTAATTTCGCCCTGCAAGGTCAGCAGGTAGACCGCCCAGGTACGCAGACGCAGATGATACATATCATCATAACGGTTGGCTGCCAGCTCACGCAGCGCGCCGTTGGCATCTTCCAGCATCCCTACCGGCAAGGCATAACCCGCCGCTTTGGCTTCCAGCAGGTATTGCACCACGTATGGTGTGACGAAAGGATCGGTTTCCGGCGATGAACGCCAGGCACCAATGGCCCCGCTGTCGTTCTGGCGGGAACGCAGTACGCCGAGCAGGTTTTTCAGCTGTTTGCTGACTTCGGCCTGGCTCAGGCTGCTTTTCATTTCCGGATGCTGGCTTTGCATGATCAGCGGAATGGAACGGCTGACGATCTGCTCTGAACAGTAATACGGATAATCCGCCAGATACTGCGCCAGGCCGTTGGTCAGCACCAACGGGGAGTGAGAGACCGCCGCGCTACGCTGCGCATAGGCATCAAACATCTGCCGCAGATTATCAATATTCTGGCTACTGCCGCTCATGCGGCCCATCACCGTCTGGGTGCGGTAAGGCATTGCCGGACGTACCGAGGTGCTAATGGTACGGCGGCTGGTTTTATCACCATAACGCGCATCAAACACCAACGGAGCATCACCCAGTGCCGCCTTGGCACGCAGGCGGAAGTTGATCACGCCTTCACGCTTCTCCGCCAATGACAGACTTTGCTCGGCCTTACCCACCACTTCCAACTGCGGCGGTGGCGTCAACTGCACGGCGATCGCCACAGGTTTACCGTTCAACCCTTCGAGATTATTGCTAACCCCGACGCTGACATCAAACTCATCCCCCGGAGCCACCATGTAAGGCACGTTCGGCGTCATGATGAAGTTGTCACGTACCGTCGCGGAGGTTTGGGCCTTGCCAATTTTGCTTGGCGTAACCGAAATGGCCATCACGCGGATCTTGCCGTTGAAGTAATCCGGCACCGGATAGGTAAACTGCTTCTCGCCGTTGACTTCGGTAATGCCAGACCAGTAGGCCACCGGCTTGTCGCGCTTGCGCTTGAACGGGTTCAGGTTGAGATCCAGCCCTTCACCCGCATCACCGCCCGGTGCCGCCGAAAGCGCCATCAGCTTGCTGAATTCCGGCAGGATCAGATCGAGGATCTGCGAGCTTTCCACGCTCAGCTCACGCTTACGGAAGAAGTACTCCAGCGGATCTTTCAGACGGTAGCGCGCTACCTGCAAGATCCCTTCATCTACGGCAAACAGTGCCACCTGCTGAGGACCATCGGTTTTCACCGTCATCGTCAGGTTTTCACCCGGCTTAATCACCTCAGGCGTCACTATTTCCAAGCCGTTTTGCCGGGCTTTCGTGCTGATTTTAAACGGCATGACGCCATAGCTCAGCGGGCTCATAAAGATCTCGCTGGAGTTCACGTCACGCACAAACTGCACGTTGATATAACCGTTGCCTTCCATCCCGGCCGGAACCCGGATTTTCTGCACTGAGCTGGTAGTGTCGGTGTGGAACCACTGCCAAGCATAGACACGGTCTTTTTCGATGGTGATCAAACCACTGCCGGTATAAGGCGCGTTGATCGCCACTTCAATTTCTTCACCCGGCTGATATTCCGCCTGATTCAGTTTCAGCTTCAGTTCGGCATTGCGATCCAGCGAACGGCTGAGGTTGGCATTGCCCGCCACGCTATAGGCGATACGGTTGAGCACCTTGCCCTGTGCATCTTCGATCACCAGGACGAAGTCCCCCGGGGTGTCGGTTGCCAAGGTCAGATCGGTGCCCTGCTCGCTCAGCGCCAACGGCTGCTCGGACAACTGCACCTCTTTCATTTTCGACTGGTATTTATAAACGCCAGAATCCTGCTTGGTCAGCACCGAGATGTATTTCTGCTCGATCAACACCTGCTTCAGATCGGCGAGTGCAATCTGTTTCAGAGCAGGATCGACGGCAATCACGTTCAGATTTCGCGCCGAACCCCGGTTGATGTAGCCTAAATCACCGTCTGGCTTAACGCCCACCAGATAGTCATATGGCGATACCAACACCCGAGCGGTGGCGGCAACGGAACGTCCACCGCCGGCCACAAAGGCTTCCGACAGCAGTTGCAGCTGATAGGTAGCATCCGCATAGGACTTCAGATCCAGCGGAATATTCGCAACGCCCTGCTCGTTGGTAGTGCGGTCTTCCAGTTCAGTTTCAAAACCGTCGCTATTCTGGCGGTTCTCAAAGAAGGCGTAATCCGGGAAGCGATCAAAGCTTGGGTACATTGGCCGCAGCGTCAGCTTCGAGGTAACTCGGCGATCCTGGGCAGGTGTGCCAAACAGGTTCTGCACATCGATGTTCGCCTGCAGCTCAGAAGGTTTTACCCACCCTTGCTGCCGGTTCGGCGTCAACTCCAGCTTCACCTTCAGTTGGTCTGGTTCAAACTCTTTCACGTTGACCGCGGTATGGCCGAGCAAGGTCGAAGTGTCGTTATTTTTGCCAATCAGATACAGGTAGACGTTCCACTCACCCGTTGGCGAGTTCTCATCTGTGGTGTAACTCAATTCATTGAAACCGCTGCCACCGAGAGTCAGCGGCACCGTCGTCATCAGTTTGTCGCGCGGATCGCGGATCTCGGCACGCACTGGTACGCCAGCCAGGGCAACGCCCCAATCGGCCGCACGGGTAATCAGACCAATATTGAAGGTATCGCCTGGACGGTACACACCACGATCGGAGAACAGGTAACTGCTCAAAGTGCGTGGATCGATGGGGGTCTCTTCCCCTTCAATATCAAAACGGGAGAAATCCAGCCCGCGGTCGTTGTAGCGGGTGGTCGGCAAGAAGGAGACATCGCCCTCTTTTTCCACCAGGAACATCACCGGCTGGCGTTCGTTGGTATACACGTCCAGCGATGGGAAACGCACGTGACCATTGGCATCGGTCACCTGGCTGAGCAGCGTCACACCGTTTTTGGCGATCACCGAAACTTTGGCGTTACCGACTGGCGCACCGCTGTGGATAGATTGGACAAACACATCGCGCGTTTTATCCTGCGAACGTTTGGCAATAATCCCCAGATCGGTCACGACAACAAAGCGTGAATCTCCCACGCTTGGTGAATCATCCCCTTCCTGCTCGCCCTGATAGCCTTCATCCTCTGCGGCCTGCGTCTTTTTCTTTTCCGGCTGCCATTCCGACAGCGTCAGCAGGAACACACCGCGATGGGAATCCGTGCTGGTGGACAGGTAACGTGAGAGATCGATGCCCTTGTAGCTCACTTCACCCGGCTGATCGTTGTTGATGACCGTTTGATATTTAAAGTGTTCGGTAAAATATTCATCGTTGAGCTGGTTGAACTGGGCCGAAGAGTATTCGCTGCTTTTGAATGAGACGATATGTTGCAGCTGGCTTGGGATCACCCGCTTGATATCCAGACGCAGGCCGGGCACGTTACGCGCCGCCACGCTGATTTGCTTGTCACCATTCACCGACAGCAGAGAACCCTGTGACATAAACTGCAAGGTTTTCGGGAAATCGGGTACTTCGACGATACGATAGACCTTCTCCGGCATTTTATAGCCGCCCGAAGAGGTCATCAGGTTGGTGATCTCCAGCAGCATAAAGCGGTGAGCCGGTGCGTCAAACTTGAAGCTGAACTGTGGTTGATAGGTCTCTTCCGCTTCATTCAAGGTCAGCGTCAGCGGCGTAGACTGGGCCATCACGCTATTTTCGATGCTCTCAGTCCCGCCCCACTGATAAAAATCATCCGGTTCGTTACTGGCTTCGGAATCGTTAGGGTTATGCTGCGGCAATAACCAGGCCTTGACCGCACGCCCGGCATCTTTGTCTTTGATCGCATCGCTGAAGGCGACGATCAGCGCACGTTGGCCTTTGGTACCATCGCTATCCACCACCTGAGCACTGGCATCCTTCACCGTGAGGCTATACAGGGTTGGCACCGATACCCAGCCGTCTTTTGATTGAGCGATCTCATTGGCAGACACCACCGACTTGATGCCCTTACCCAGTACCAGATGCACTTTACCACCGTGATCCAGCGCTTTCAGCGGTTCAGAATGCACCCAGGCGTTCAGCTTCTTGGCATCGTAGACCAGGGAGAAATTGAGTTTCTTTTCAGATTTGGCGTTGGCTTCGATCAACCCCATGGCGATCTGCTTTTCAAAGCTGGCCACGTCTACTGGCGCATTGAATTTGACGTTGAAGATAGCGCTGCGCTTTTGCGGATCTTGTGGGTCTTGATAATACTCGGCTTGCCCAAGTTGGTAGTCAAAAGCCGGAGCACTAAAGCTGTAGTTGGTATTGGCGAGTTTAATCTGCGGGGCCAGCAACACGGCGGGTTCGAGCTTAACCTCATATTTGCTGCCCATCGGCAATGGGTTTTTCGGCGTGAAGACCAGGGTCCAGGCGTTATTCCACTTCCACTGCCCTTCAAGGGCCGGGCTGATGGAGATACCTTTTTCCACGGCCTTGCCGGCATCGGTCAAGGGTGCCACGGAGTTTCTAAAAGTGAGGATGACCTGCTGTGGCGCAGATTTCTGCACGGCATAGTTAACCGGTTCAGGATCGGATACCCGCACGCTGGTTTCCTGATACACCATCGGTGCCGGTTCAATCGGCTGTGGCCGATTCAGCCACCAGTGCCATCCGTAGAAGGCGCCACCCGCGGCGCACAACAGCACCAGCAACGACAGGCTAATGGCTTTGGGATATTTATCTACCCCACCTTCCAGCCGCAGGAAGCCACGCTTCACCCCGCCGGATACCTCTGCCCACCAGGCAGGTGCATTCCAGTTCAGGTTGCCCACCACCGGCTTGAACAGCCGCCCCAACAGGCCAAAAATCACGGCCAACAGGCGGAACAGGCCTTTTATCAACGTAAAAGGCAAACGGAGGATAAACTTCAGCAAATCCATGATTGCAGCACCTTATTAATCCTTGAAAGACACCCAGAGACAAGGTTCCCGACGGCGGAACCTAAGCAGCTAACAGCCTGCACCAATTCCAGAAATCAGTGACAATACCAATACAATAAGAAGAATGGTCATGATCACGCCAAAAGCAAACATGGCAATTTGAAAAGCCAGCGTGCCAATACCGAGCATTACCGCAGCAGAAACCGCGCGCGGGTTTTCCTTACACGCCCCAGCAATAGCGCCCAGGATCACGGCACCCACCGCCAATACGGCAGTGACGATCTTCAATATCCGATCCACATCATAATGAGGCCGCGAGACCTTTTCAGGGATTTGATGGCCAGCCAATGAGGCCAGCAGTGATTCTTTGATAGCCACTGCTTTGCCCGCAACGAGGCTTTCCAACGTCTGCTGAGGGGCAAATGGCCCGGCATAGAAATGCACCATCGCCAATAACAGCGCCAAACCGCCTAGCGCGATCCCCGACCAACCGAATATATTTTGTCTGAGCAAGCGAAACCCTCCTTGGTGACTCGCGGTAATGTGCACATTATCCACTAGTTCCACACGGCGGTGGAAACTCTATTTTAGCCATACCGCGTGAATTGCGCATTGCTACGCATAAATCGGAAATTGCTGGTAAAGCCCACAACAGAGAGGCTAAGCGGGCGCAGCATGCAGCGCCCCTACGGTCGAACATACAGGTCTAATATACAGATCGAACATGCAGGTCTAACTTACAGCGCGATTACAGCTCGATATTGAGCAGTGAATCCAGCTGTTGTAGCAGCAACAGCAGCGGCAGGCAGTTCGGCTGTTTATCCTTTAGCGCTTCTTCAAAATAGGGGGTAATGGCAAAACGCGTTGGCAGTGGCGCATTGGCATCGAGCAGCGCGTGCATCCTTGGCAACAGTATCCACTGCAACCATTCTTCGGCTTGCATGCTGTCGATGCAAAAAGGTTCCGTGCTGGCAAAAGCCTCGGCTTCCGGCGGCGTCAACTGCCACAGCGCCAGATCCCGCATGGACTGTTCAATCGCCTGTAAATTGTGGCGAACCTGGTTGGATATACTCATCAACATTCCCGAACAATTTATCCCCGTCATCTTTCAAGCTGTGGCTAGGCCACAACTTGAAATCTATAGGGTATAGGTATGTAAAATCAGCCTATGGCTGAGAGCCGCAAAGCATAACATTTAAGCCCAAAGCACCCAATTTTATCTGGTGGCGCCACGCCTGGCACGGCACAATACGCGCACCCAAAAATCACACATGATAAAAGACATGCCCGCAACATCACTCAATAAAAATCACGCTACGCCCGGTAAAGCCATGCTGGCTTCGGTTACCGGTTATGCTATGGACGGCTTCGATCTGTTGATACTCGGCTTTATGCTGCCAGTGATCACCACTGAACTGGGTCTTACCTCATCACAAGCCGGTTCGCTGGTGACCTGGACATTGATCGGCGCAGTGATTGGCGGCGTGATCTTTGGCCATCTCAGCGACCGTTTTGGCCGCATCCGCGTGCTGACCATCACTATCCTGATGTTTTCGCTGTTTACCGGCCTGTGCGCCGTTGCCGTCGGCTACTGGGACTTGCTGGCCTATCGCACCCTGGCCGGGATTGGGCTGGGTGGCGAATTCGGTATTGGTATGGCGTTGATCGCCGAAGCCTGGCCCGCAGAGAAGCGCAACCGCGCCTCGGCCTATGTGGGCATGGGTTGGCAGCTTGGCGTGCTTGCAGCGGCCTTCCTCACCCCGCTGCTGCTGCCTTATATCGGCTGGCGTGGCATGTTCCTGGTGGGCCTGCTGCCAGCGCTGGTTTCCTTCCTTATTCGCCGAACCATGGGCGAACCTAAAGAGTTTACGCAGCAAAAAACCAGCGAACAGCAACTCTCCTTTACTCAACGATTAAAGCTGCTATTTAAAGATCGCGCCACCAGCAAGGCCAGCCTGGGGATCTTTATCCTCTGCTCGGTGCAGAACTTTGGCTATTACGGGCTGATGATCTGGATGCCGACCTATCTGGCCAAAAACTTTGGCTTCTCGCTGACCAAATCCGGCGTCTGGACGGGAGTCACGGTGATCGGCATGACCTTCGGTATCTGGCTGTTCGGCGTATTGGCCGACCGCTTTCCCCGTTGGATCATCTTTGTCATTTATCAGGTTGGTGCCGTGGTGATGGTCATCAGCTATGCGCAGCTCACCGATCCCACGCTGATGCTGTTTGCGGGTGCTCTGATGGGGGTGTTCGTTAACGGAATGATTGGCGGCTACGGCGCGCTGATTTCTGACACCTACCCGGTACAGGCTCGCGCCACGGCGCAGAATATCCTGTTCAACCTGGGCCGTGGCGTCGGTGGGCTGGGGCCATTGGTGATCGGTGCGCTGGTCACTCAGGTTTCCTTTACCGCTGCGATCAGCCTGCTGGCCGCTATTTACCTGTTGGATATTTTCGCCACGCTGTTCCTGCTACCGAAGAAACAAAGCACGGGCGATACGTTGGGGGCAATCGGGTAAACCTTGAGGGGGGAGGTCAGGCAGAATTTGCTGTCTGGCTTTGCTCCAGACAAAAAGTTGGGGGCACTGCGTTAACAGTGCCCCCGGTTCGTTTTATAGCTAATCCCGCTACAAGTGTGCTCCCTGCTCAATCCCTGAAAACTTTTCCTTTCGGCCATCCTGACCAAAACAATCCTTCGCAAAATCCTATAGCATCGTCCTGACGCGGTTCCTCGGCCTTCCTGACCCACCAACAATCCTGTGTTGGCTCTCTATCTCCGTCCTGGAGGTGTCCTTGGTTTCAATCCTGAAACATCCTGTGTATCATCCTGATACCAATCCTTTCCACTCTTCCTGAGTGCATCCCTTTCTTCTTCCTGAAGCTGCATCATCCTGACGCTTTCCTGCTCCATCCGGCTTCCTTCCGGTAGACATAAGATCGCTTATTTCCTTTCCGTTCACAAGGGCATGTAGGACGGATTACAGTAAATCAGACTTAACCCACACCAGCGAAAACACATAACAAATTGATATATATAGTTAATAATTAAAAAAAGGTTAAATATAGTTAAAAATTAAAAGCGATCTCTCACAGCTTTTGTAAGAGATCTCGCACACGCACTAAAGGCAAATTAGCCGATTAATTAACTCTGGGGCGTAAAGCATTGAGAAAATCCCCCAAACAGGCAGCTAATAGCGTGCGTTTTTTGCTGCCAAATTGCTCAAGCAGCACGTTGCCGCTGACATTACACAGCGACACCACCGTCATTTCCGATTCTGTGGTCGCCAGGAATAACGTAGGCGAGAGCTTAAGGCGTTTTTGCGTCACCAGATGCCCAATCAGATTCTCCTGCAGCCGAATAAAGTCGTCTTCACTCCAGACCTGCAATAGCGTCAACGGATGCTCGCCAAACTCCGCACTCATATCACCGGCATACTGTTGGGTATAGAAGATGTGGATATCCGGCTGTAGTTGCAGTTCCAGCGCCTGCTCCACCTTTTCCAGGCTGGCCGTTGGCGTAAAAGGCTGCGGCAGCCACAGCACCGTATCATCGCGATTTTCGACAATACAGGGGGAAGCCACGCCGTACAGTTCCTGGCTAGCCGGGGCATGGCCATACTGCTGCTGCCATTTGTCGACATAGCGCTGGGTAAATTCACGCAGGGCGTGCGATACATCATGGTCCATATTTTTTCTCGCATACGGTAAACTGGTGCCTATTGTACCTATCTAAGACCAAGGTGACAGCTCATGTCCTCCTATCAAGATCATCAGGCTCTGGCGGCACTGACGCTGGGCAAGCCAACCGCATACCGTGACTACTACGATGCCTCACTGTTACAAGCTGTTCCTCGCAGCATGAACCGGGAGCCGCTGGGGCTTTATCCCGATAGCCTGCCGTTCCACGGTGCCGATATCTGGACGCTGTATGAACTGTCCTGGCTCAATGCCAAGGGGCTGCCGCAGGTCGCGGTGGGAGAAATCAGCCTGAATGCCAACAGCATCAACCTGATTGAGTCCAAAAGCTTCAAGCTCTATCTCAACAGCTTTAACCAAACCCACTTCCCAGACTGGGAAGCGGTGCGCTCTACGCTACAACGCGATCTCGCCGCCTGCGCGCAAGGGGATGTCAGCGTGAGCCTGTTCAGCGTCGATCGGCTTGAAGGCAGCCCAATCGCCCGGTTGGAGGGCGAATGCCTCGACCAGCAAGACATCAGCATTGATAACTACGAGTTCGATACGGGCTACCTGGAAGGCGCAGCCGGTAGCCAAATCGTTGAGGAAACGCTGGTCAGCCATCTGCTGAAGTCCAACTGCCTGATCACCAACCAGCCCGATTGGGGCTCGGTGCAAATCCGCTATCGCGGTCCGCAGATCAACCGTGAAGCCCTGCTGCGCTATCTGGTTTCGTTCCGCCATCACAACGAATTCCATGAACAGTGCGTTGAGCGGATCTTTAACGATCTGCTGCGTTTCTGCCAGCCGCAACAATTGAGCGTTTATGCCCGCTATACCCGGCGCGGTGGTCTGGATATCAACCCTTGGCGCAGCAATGTGGCGTTCGAGCCGTCGCATGGCCGTCTAGCCCGCCAATAATGCTCAACAACTGAGCTAACAGGCGGTTTGTATTGGTAAAAATCCGGAGACGGCGGTAAGGTTAAATCAAGAGTGCCCGCTTTTTGCTCAGGCATTCCAGTAGGCAATACAAAATTCTTACCGCAGTGCACAGAGACAGGTAAGGATTATTATCGCCCTGTTTATGGGCGCAAAGGAGTTACCTTGATTACACATATCAGCCCACTTGGCGCTATGGATTTGTTGTCGCAGCTGGAAGTAGACATGCTGAAGCGTACCGCCAGCAGCGACCTGTACCGTTTGTTCCGCAACTGCTCCCTGGCGGTGTTAAATTCCGGTAGCCAGACCGACAACAGCAAACAGCTACTGTCGCGTTACGAAAACTTTGATATCAACGTGCTGCGCCGTGAACGCGGCGTAAAACTGGAGCTGGTGAACCCGCCAGAAGAGGCTTTCGTTGATGGCCGCATTATTCGTTCACTGCAGGCCAACCTGTTTGCGGTGCTGCGCGATATCCTGTTTGTCCACGGCCAAATTGACAGCGCCGAGCGTTTCCAACACCTGAATTCGGAAGACTCCATTCATATCACCAATCTGGTGTTCTCCATCCTGCGTAATGCCCGCACGCTGCACCTCGACGAAGACCCGAATATGGTGGTGTGCTGGGGTGGCCACTCGATCAATGAAAACGAATATCTGTATGCCCGTAAAGTCGGTAGCCAGTTGGGCCTGCGCGAGCTGAATATCTGTACCGGCTGTGGGCCAGGGGCGATGGAAGCGCCAATGAAAGGGGCCGCCGTCGGCCATGCTCAACAGCGTTACCACAACAGCCGCTTTATCGGTATGACCGAACCTTCCATCATTGCCGCCGAGCCGCCGAATCCGCTGGTTAACGAACTGGTGATCATGCCAGATATCGAAAAACGTCTGGAAGCCTTTGTGCGTATCGCACACGGCATCATCATTTTCCCTGGTGGGGTCGGTACGGCGGAAGAACTGCTGTATCTGTTGGGCATTCTGATGAATCCGGAAAACAGCGAACAGGTCCTGCCGCTGATCCTCACCGGGCCAAAAGAGAGTGCCGATTACTTCCGCGTGCTGGACGAATTCATCATGAATACGCTGGGCGAGGAAGCACGCCGTCATTACACCATCATCATTGACGATCCAGCCGAAGTGGCCCGTCAGATGAAAAAGGCCATGCCGCTGGTGAAAGAAAACCGCCGTAATACCGGTGATGCCTACAGCTTTAACTGGTCGATGCGTATTGCACCGGACCTGCAGCTCCCCTTCGAGCCAAGCCATGAAAACATGGCCAACCTCAACCTGTACCCGAATCAACCGGCAGAACAGTTGGCTGCGGCCCTGCGCCGTGCATTCTCAGGGATCGTGGCGGGCAACGTGAAGGAGAACGGCATTCATGCCATCGAACAGTTCGGCCCTTACAAGCTGCATGGCGATCCGTTGATGATGAAGCAGATGGACAGCCTGTTGCAGGGCTTTGTCGCCCAGCACAGGATGAAACTGCCGGGTACCGCCTACGTACCTTGCTACGAGATTGTAGCCTGATCATCACCTCTGGGCGGCGTCATAGCCGCCCTTATTTTCTGACGTTGTTGTCTTGCCTATGCCTATACATTTACTGATTGTCGATGCTCTGAACTTAATCCGCCGCATTCATGCTGTGCAGGGATCCCCTTGTGTCAACGCTTGCAAACATGCGCTACAGCAGTTGATTCAACACAGCCAGCCCACCCATGCCGTGGCGGTGTTCGACGAAGACGACCGTAGCGAGAGCTGGCGCCATCAAATTCTGCCCGATTACAAAGCCGGACGCTCGCCGATGCCGGAAAACCTGCATCAGGAAATGCCGCAGCTGCGCGAAGCGTTTGCCGAGCTTGGGGTGGCCAGTTGGCATTCTGCAGGCAATGAGGCGGACGATCTGGCTGCGACCCTGACGGCCAAAATTGCCGCTGGCGGGCACCAGGTGACGATTGTCTCTACCGACAAAGGCTACTGCCAGCTGCTGGCACCCAGCGTACAGATCCGAGACTACTTCCAGAAACGCTGGTTGGATATGCCGTTTGTGCAACAAGAGTTTGGCGTGTTACCGCAACAGCTCACAGATTATTGGGGGCTGGCAGGCATTGGTAGCAGCAAGATCCCTGGCGTTGCCGGTATCGGGCCAAAAACGGCGGTATTGCTACTGCAACAGATGGGAAGTCTGGATGGTCTGTATCAACACCTGGAGCAGGTGCCGGAGAAGTGGCACAGCAAACTGTTAGAGCACCGCGAGCTGGCCTATATCAGCAAAAAGGTCGCCACTTTGCGTACCGATTTGACGCTGGACGGCAATCTGCAACAGTTACGTTTGCCAATAAACTAAGGGCGCTGCCAGCAGCAACGCCCTTATGCCTTACTCGCGCTCGTCGCGGCGACCGGGAATGGCCGACCACATGCGGCGCACGTGTACGGTGATCTCTTCACGATCGTGGTACAACTGCTTAGCGTGGATCTCTGCGCTAATCCCCTCGTTGGCCAAGGCTTCGTGGATACTTTGCAGGTTCTGCGACACCTCTTCGTAACGCTTCTTCATCGGCAGCTTCAGGTTAAAGATCGCCTCACGGCACCAGCCTTTGAGCAACCATTGGATCATCAGGCTGGTCACTTTTGCCGGTTTCTCCACCATATCGCACACTACCCAGTAGTTTTTGCTGGTGGTCGGTTCAAAGCGGAAGCCGTCGACACGGTGATGGGTCACCTGCCCGGTATCCATCAGGCTCTGGGCCATTGGGCCGTTGTCCACCGAATGCACCATCATGCTGCGTTTGACCAACTGATAGGTCCAGCCGCCAGGGCAAGCCCCCAGATCGACCGCAAACATTCCGCTGCCTAAACGCTCATCCCATTCGTCTGCCGGGATGAATACGTGGAAAGCCTCTTCCAGCTTCAGCGTAGAGCGGCTTGGCGCATCAGACGGGAACTTCAGCCGAGGGATCCCCATATAGAACGGGGAGTTGTTGTTGCTGTAGGAATACCCCACGTAGCAACAGCCCGGCGCGATAAAGAACACGTGTACCACCGGGCGAGAGGGATTCTCACGCGCCATCAGCACTTTCTGCTCACGCAATGCGCCGCGCAGCGGCACAGTCAGCTTGCGGCAGAACTTCAGCAGCTCTTTGCTTTCGTTGGTATCTGGCACTTCGACCCGTAATTCACCGCCGCGGTCGACCACGCCCATCAGCATGCCGACAATCGGTGAAACCCGATCTTCCGGCGGCAAATCACGCAGCAGTTCTCCCACCACCAACATCTGGCGGGCAAAGATCAGCTCACGGAACGGGATTTCTTTCGCCAGGCGATCGGCATCGTCCGGCTGATAGCATTCAAACAGCACATAGCCGCTGTTGTCTTTAACCCTGGCAAAGCCAAATACTTCCAACTGGGCGGCCTTGTCGGTAATTTCCGCCGCGCACTCTTTCTCAAAGCCTTGGCGGCAGTACAACGCGATCTTATTCATGGCGCTCGGCCTTTTTCCTCAGACGCAAAGCGCCAATCAACATCAATGCCCAACCGATCAGGAAGCAGGTCCCGCCTACTGGCGTGACATAAACCCAAACCTTTTGGTGAGACAGCGCCAGACAGTAAAGGCTGCCGCTGAACAACACGGTGCCGAGCGCCAACAGCGCTCCGCTCCAGTAAAACCACAGGCTGACCCGACGCTGCATGGCAACGGCCAGCCCCAGGATCGCCAGAGTATGGAACCCCTGGTAATCAAGCCCGGTGCGGATCCAGGCCATTTCATTGACCCCAAGCGCACTACTCAATACGTGCGCACCAAACGCGCCCAGAGCAACATAGACAAAACCACTGATAGCAGCAAAAATCAGCATAGAACGGCTACTCATCATTATTCACCTTAATCGAGACTCACCAGCCACAACGTCACCGCAGCCGGCCTTATTGTTCATAGCGAAAGCGGAACTTCTCCTGTTCGCTGGCCGCACGCGCCAAGATCCATTGGCGAAAGGCGGCTATTTTACCCAGTTCTGCCTGGCTGTCATGACATACCAGATAAAAAGCGTTTTTACTTACCAGCACATCGTTAAACGGGCAGACCAGCCGACCGGCTTCGATCTCGGTTTGCGCCATCACGTTGTTCACCAGAGCAATCCCCTGACCATGAACGGCTGCCTGAACCACCATGGCGCTATGGCTAAAGATTGGCCCTTGCTGCACGTTGATATGCTGTAACCCCAGTTGGCGGGTGTATGCCAACCAGTCGCGGCGTGAAGTATCATGCAGAAGCGTATGATAAGCCAGATCGCCCGGCACTTTCAGTGCATGATCGCCCATTAACAGGCTGGGAGAGCAAACCGGCAGCAGATATTCCGCATACAAACGCTCGGTGCGCACTCCCGGCCAGTTGCCACGGCCATAAAAGATCGCCACGTCAACGTCATCCGCCAGCTTTTCTTCTTCGCGGTCAATGGCCTGGATACGCACATCGATCCCCGGATAAGCTGAGTTAAAGCTGGAAAGACGTGGCACCAGCCACTGAATGGCGAAACTGGGCGGCAGGCTGACGGTCAAAGCCCCCTTGGCACTGCGTGCCTGAAGCTTGCGTGTTGCCTCATTGATCGAAGAGAAAATCTCTTTGATATCCAGGTAATAACTCTGTCCCTCTTCCGTCAGCAACAGCGAACGGTTACGCCGTCGAAATAGTTTCAGCCCCAGAAAATCTTCCAGAGACTTGATCTGATGGCTGACTGCGGCCTGGGTAACAAACAGCTCCTCTGCCGCCTTGGTAAAGCTCAAATGGCGGGCTGCCGCGTCAAAAACCCGCAGAGCATTAAGAGGAGGGAGACGTTTAGACATGAATTAACCCTTTTGTATTGCAAACTGCGGCGTTGTCGGCTGAATGCGCCTTTAACGCCGCCAGGCTGTGCCGAACAGGGATGTTCAAATGCCGCGAGCGCAAGGATGCGCCTAAGCGGCCAATCTGCAATTCATCGGCTTTAGTTACATTTATGTAACAAATGGCCGCCGGGTTTCGCAAACGAGATCAGGCTGCACGATACATAACGCCACTAGCCCATCCGCGTGGACTATTGCCATTAGTTTTTTTAATCCGAGCCATTATAAATTGTCCGTTGAGCATGCGCCAGTAAATACCTATAGTGGCGACACTTCCTGGGCCGGAACGAAAAGGGATTGGGTGTCGAGGACGCCGATGAACTTTTGGCTTGTGGTTGTGATGTTGTGTTTGCAATTTGTCCGCCAATTCGGACATGGTAGCTAGGCTACTGTTTTTCACTTCCTGTACATTTACCCTGTCTGTCCATAGTGATTTTATGCAGCACCGCCAACTTCGCGGTGCTTTTTTTTGCCCAATGTTTACTGGTTACCTTCCACCATCTCTTTCACATCGGCACGGTTAATCTGCTGCTCAACGCCGTTGGCATCTTTGTAGCTGATCATCCCGGTATCGTCATCCACCTTGGGTTTTCCATCGGCGACAATGGTGCGCCCATCGCTGGTATGCATGACGTAGTTGCTTGAGCAGGCTGATAGGGTAAACGTAAGCATCAGGGCAGAGATAACTGCGGCTGTCTTGTTCATTTGTGACTCCTTGTAGATAAAAATGCTGTAAAACTCATTTCTGTTATTTAAGGGACTCATTCGAACGCCAATATTCAGCATAACAAACTTTCGTCAGATTTCCAGGAAACAGCGACAATTGTTCGGGATAACTTGTCTCTGACGGCAAAATAGGACAGGATCAATGGCTGACAAAGCCACTGATAATCAGCCGATGAAGCCTTTTGAGCCTACCTTGTTCCGCAGCCAGTTCCCGGCCCTTCAACAGGCGGGAATTTATCTGGACAGTGCCGCTACCGCGCTAAAACCGCAGGCGGTGATCGACGCCACGCAGCAGTTTTACAGCGCAGATGCCGCCACCGTACACCGTAGCCAACATCGTGCGGCTCAGGATTTGACCCAGCGCTTTGAGCTGGCACGCCAGCAGGTCGCCACCTTGATTAATGCCCCCGGTGCGGACGATATCGTTTGGACCCGTGGCACCACAGAAGCCATCAATTTAGTCGCGCAGAGCTATGCTCGCCCACGCCTGCAGCCCGGGGATCAGATCCTGGTTAGCGAGGCGGAGCATCATGCCAACCTGATCCCGTGGTTGATGGTGGCAGAACAGACCGGTGCCGAAGTGGTGAAGCTGCCGCTTGGCCCCGATCGCCTGCCAGATTTGACGCTGCTCCCTACGCTGTTGTGCGAGAAAACCCGCATTCTGGCCTTGGGACAAATGTCTAACGTCACGGGAGGCTGCCCGGATATCGCGCTGGCTATTGAGTTGGCTCATGCGGTCAACGCAGTAGTGATGATCGACGGCGCACAGGGCATTGTGCATTGCCCTGCCGACGTTCAGCGGCTGGATATCGATTTCTACGCCTTCTCAGCGCATAAACTCTATGGCCCAACTGGCATTGGTGCGTTGTATGGCAAAACCGCGTTGCTGGCCCAAATGGGGCCATGGCAAGGCGGGGGGAAAATGCTGACGCAGGCTTCTTTCAGCGGCTTTACGCCACAAAAACCGCCGCACTGTTTTGAGGCCGGTACGCCGAATATTGCCGGAGTGCTGGGGCTGGGTGCCGCGTTGAGCTGGCTGGAAACGCAGGATATGGCCGCCGCCGAGCAATACAGCCGCGCCCTGGCGCAAAATGCCGAACAGCGTTTGCAGCAGTTACCCGGATTTCGCAGCTTCCGCAGTTCCGGCTCCAGCCTGCTGGCCTTTGATATCGCCGGGATCCACCACAGCGATATCGTCACCCTGTTAGCCGAACAGAACATCGCGGTACGCGCGGGCCAACACTGCGCCCAACCTTTGATCGCCGCATTAGGGGTCAGCGGAACGTTACGTGCGTCATTTGCGCCTTATAATACGCCGCAAGACGTCGATGCTCTGGTGCTGGCGTTAACTAATGCCATCGAATTACTGGCGGAATAAGATGCAAAATGGAGAACCGATGCTTGCCCCTCACCCCTTTGGCCGTGAAATCACCGCCGAGACGCTGATAACAACCTTCAGCGCGCTAAAACAGTGGGAAGACCGTTACCGCCAACTGATCATGCTGGCGAAACGCTTGCCATCGCTGGCAGCCGATCTGCGGCAAACGGAGATGGAACTGAGCGGTTGCGAAAACCGGGTCTGGTTGGGGCACCAGCGGTTGGCTGATGGAACACTGCATTTTTATGGCGACAGCGAAGGACGCATTGTGCGCGGCCTGCTGGCGATCCTGCTGACCGCAGTCGAAGGCAAAACGCCGCAGCAGGTCTTAGCTATCGATCCTTTGGCACTGTTTGATAGCTTGGCGCTGCGTGCCCAGCTCAGCGCCACCCGAGCCAGCGGCCTGGCAGCCTTGGCGGCCAGAGTGCACGCTATCGCTGCCAGCTATGCCTGACGTGCCGCCTTTGCCACCATCTTCTTCAACGCGTGGGAGACGGCAATAAAGCCAAAGGTCGCGGTGACCATGGTCGCCGCGCCAAAACCCGCGCTGCAATCCATTCTCTTCGGCCCTTCTGCGGTACTGCGTGAGGCACACACTGAACCATCCGGCTGCGGATATACCAGCGGCTCGGTGGAGAAGACGCAGTCGATCCCCAGCTTGCCTTTGCTGTTTTTCACCACGTTAAAGTCGTTCTTCAACCTTTCGCGCAGTTTTGCTGCCAGTGGATCCTGGATAGTTTTGGCCAGATCGGCCACGGCGATCTGCGTAGGATCAATCTGCCCACCGGCACCGCCGGTAGTGACCACCGGGATCTTGAAACGGCGGCAATAGGCCAACAACGCCGCTTTGGGCCGCACGCTGTCGATCGCATCAATCACATAGCTGAAATTATGGTTCAACAACTCGGCGACGTTGTCCGGGGTAATAAAGTCATCTACGCAGGTCACCCGGCATTCCGGGTTGATCGCCAGGATCCGCTCTGCCATCACTTCGGTTTTCGATTGGCCAACATGCTGGCGCAAAGCATGGATCTGCCGATTGGTGTTGGTGACGCAGACGTCATCCATGTCGATCAGGGTGATCGCACCAATGCCGGTGCGTGCCAACGCTTCAGCCGCCCATGAGCCGACCCCGCCAATGCCGATCACACAAACGTGCGCCTGGGCAAACAGTGCCAATGCCGATTGGCCGTACAGGCGTGCCGTACCGCCAAAACGCTGTAGATAGGCCTCTGAATAGGCTGTACTCATTTCTCTTTACTTACCTTGGTTGCAAATAGTCAGGGCCGGAAATCCGGCCCTGAGGACGCTCATAAACCCACCGGAATCACAACGTTGGGCGCTGCTTTGCGGGCGCAGCATGCAGCGCCCCTACGGTCGAACTAATTTAACGGGTAACCAGCTGGGAACCACTTGAGGTGGTCAACGGTTGATTGGCACTAAACAGCTGTGCCCCAGGATTACCGCCTTTCAATACCCAGACCCGGCCATAGTGATTATAGAACCCTGCCGAGTGTCCGGCTTCTGGGCCAATCCCCTGGTACATATCAAAGTGCTGGCCCTTGATGGCACCGCCCACATCGAGGGCAACCATCAGGCGCATTTCATATTTTCCCGTGAACTTGCCCTTGTTGTCCAGTAGCGGGACTTCTGCCAGCAACGTGGTACCGGCCGGGATCAGGGAGCGATCGGAAGCCACGGAGGCTTTGGCAATCAACGGCACCGCGCTGGCCCCTTTCACCGGAGCGAAAGGCACCGGGTGGAAGAACACGAACGACGGGTTTTGCTCCAGCAGTTCGCGCACCTCGGCTTCGCTGTGGGTATCCGCCCACTGGCGAATGGCTTGCATGGACATATCGGCCTTGGCCACTTCACCGCGATCGATCAGCACCTTGCCGATACTGCGGTAAGCATGGCCGTTCTTGCCGCTATAACCAAAGAACACCAATGGCTGGCCATTGCCGAAATCGACATAGCCGCTGCCCTGCACTTCCATCATGAAGTTATCCATCAGGGAGTTGGTGTAAGCAATGATGTAACGGCTGTCCAGCGCCCCTGAGTAAATACCGGCACGATCCGGCAGGCGGCGCTTACCTTTGGCTGGCATGCTGTACAGCGGGTAGCGGAATTCGCCCTGTTGGGTATAACGCGCCTGCAGCACCGGGGTGTAATAGCCGGTGAACTGGACGTTGCCATAGCTATCTACACCTTCCATCTGATAGGCGCTGAGGCCGAACTGGTTCAGTTGGCGCGTATCCGCCCCCGCCGCCATCCAGTTTTGCACTGCCTGATAGGTGGAGTTATTGCGGTTAAACAGCGACGGCGAAGCGTACTTAATCTCCATCAGCTGGTTAGAGTAATCCTGGCCGTTGATCGGGGCGCCTCTGGCATTGGGACGATTCACCAACTCCAGCGACTGATCCAGATGACCATCTTTATACTGCTGCCCACGGTCGGTCGGTTTTGACGAACAACCGGCCAGTACCGCAACCACTAACCCACCGAGCAGGTATTTGCCCCAACGTCCTTTCATTGCACACTCTCTCAGACTGATATGTTCCATACCCAATGGATACGGGTAAACTGGCTGAACGATAACAAACGGCTATAGATAAAGGAATCGCTACCGCTAAAAATTCCCAGCCAGATGATTATGATGAAAAAAAACGCAAATTGGGGACTAATTCAGCATATAAATGGCTTTCGGTGAATTATATGCAAAAAGGGTTTGCAACAAAATGCCTGGAGAGTATAGTGCGCTTCCATCGGACGCGGGGTGGAGCAGCCTGGTAGCTCGTCGGGCTCATAACCCGAAGGTCGTCAGTTCAAATCTGGCCCCCGCAACCAACCGATACTGTGATAACGGTATCAAAAATGTGTTGGATTCGATGAAAGAAAAGGTATTATACGGACGCGGGGTGGAGCAGCCTGGTAGCTCGTCGGGCTCATAACCCGAAGGTCGTCGGTTCAAATCCGGCCCCCGCAACCAACCGATACGGCAATGGCGGTATCACATGAAGGGTTGGTTCGATAATATCAGTATCAAGACGGACGCGGGGTGGAGCAGCCCGGTAGCTCGTCGGGCTCATAACCCGAAGGTCGTCAGTTCAAATCTGGCCCCCGCAACCAATCTTGATTACATCAGACAAGCACCTTAACGGGTGTTTTTTTGTATCTGAATTTCCCCTACCTTCCCAATTAACCGCGCCGCCCCTCCTTGGGCTACGCCTGGTTTACCGCCGTGCCAATGCGCCACCGTTGGCGAAATAGGCTTTGATCCCGGCCAGAATAGATTGCGCCACCTGCTGCTGAAAATGGCTGGTGCGCAGCTTGCGCTCTTCTTCCAGATTGCTGATAAACGCCGTTTCCACCAGAATCGACGGAATATCCGGGGCCTTCAATACGGCAAAGCCGGCCTGATCGACACGATTCTTATGCAGACGGTTAATTTTACCCATCCGGTTCAGCACTTCCTTACCGAACTTCAGGCTGTCATTGACGGTGGCGGTCTGCAATAGATCGAACATGGTGTGATCCAGGTAGCGATCGCCACTCTTGCTGACCCCGCCGATGTCGTCGGCGGCGTTCTGGGTTTGCGCCAAAAACTTGGCGGCGTTACTGGTGGCCCCTTTGGTAGAAAGCGCAAACACCGAGGAACCACGTGCCGAACGATTGCTGAAGGCATCGGCGTGGATCGAGACAAACAGATCTGCCCGCTGCTTACGAGCTTTGGCTACGCGCACTTTTAATGGGATAAACACGTCTTCATTGCGCGTCATAAACACTCTCATGTTGGGTTCGCGTTTGATCAGCGCACTGAGACGACGGGCAATCTGCAACACAATATCTTTTTCACGGGTTTTGTTTTTGCCAATAGCCCCCGGATCTTCACCGCCGTGCCCAGGATCGAGCATGATCACAATCGGCCGATCGCGCCCAGCCTTACCGGCCTGCGGAGCTTCTGCCGGTAACGTCCGCTCCAGATCGCCCTTGTTGTAATCTTCCAGTAACGCCAACAGCGGATCATATTCTTCACCGCTGCCCCCCTTGGTTGGATAAAGATCCATCACCAAGCGGTTGCGGTATTCGGAGACGGGTGTCAGGGTAAACATATTTGGGCTGACGCTTTGCTTGAGTTCCAGCACCAACCTGACGGTATTCTTGTCGAACTGGCCGACCCGCGCCTGCTTCAGATAGGGATCTTCTTTACGCACCTGCCCGGCAATCCCTTTAAGCACGCTATTCAGCTGTACCCCTTCCACATCCACCACGATGCGCTCTGGATTGGTCAGGGCAAACTGTTTGTATTTCAGTGGAACATTGGATTCCAGCGTGACTCGGGTATAGGTCGAGGAAGGCCAGACACGGACAGCAATCACATGAGAAGCAGCGGCGAAACCAACGCGACTCACACTCAGCAACCAGGTTGCGGCAACCCCCTGCAACAAACGACGGCGACCCGGATTGTGATTAGAGTTAGGCATGCGGCTCCGGTAAAAATAACGATTAAAAAAACAGCAAAAAAAAACAATGGCAAAAACTTTACCCAATCCATTCACCGCTGTCATCAGAAAATCTTTTTATGATCTTTCAATTTATTAATCAGTTAGCACATTTGTCAGAAAAATCACTCTCATTTCCTACTTGCCTTTGACGCGATAAAGGAATAAAAATACAAAAATACCGTATAAATATGCAAATGAGGTCTTGCCGTGAAGGAACGTAGTACAGAGCTGGTGCAAGGATTTCGTCACTCAGTACCCTATATCAATACTCACCGTGGCAAGACCTTTGTCGTCATGCTGGGTGGCGAAGCTATTGAACATGAAAACTTTTCCAGTATCGTCAACGATATCGGGCTGTTACATAGCCTGGGCATTCGTTTGGTGGTGGTCTACGGTGCGCGGCCGCAGATTGACGCCAATCTGGCGCAGCATAACTACGAGCCGATTTACCATAAGCATACCCGGGTGACCGACGCCCATACGCTAGAGTTGGTCAAGCAGGCCGCCGGCTTGTTACAACTGGATATTACCGCACGACTTTCCATGAGCCTGAATAACACCCCATTGCAAGGAGCGCACATCAACGTAGTGAGCGGCAACTTTATTATCGCTCAACCGCTGGGCGTGGATGACGGCGTCGATTATTGCCATAGCGGCCGTATACGCCGTATTGATGAAGAAGCCATTCATCGCCAACTCGACAGTAAGGCCATCGTGCTGATTGGCCCGGTGGCGGTATCGGTGACCGGCGAAAGCTTTAACCTGACCTCGGAAGAAGTCGCCACCCAGTTGGCAATCAAGCTGAAGGCCGAGAAAATGATCGGCTTCTGTTCATCACAAGGGGTGACCGATGCGGAAGGCAATATCCTTTCCGAACTGTTCCCCAATGATGCGCAAAAACGCATTGAGCAGTTGGAAGAGACTGGTGACTACCATTCCGGCACCGTGCGCTTCCTGCGCGGCGCGGTAAAGGCCTGCCGCAGCGGGGTACGCCGCAGCCACCTGATCAGCTATCAGGAGGATGGTGCACTGGTACAGGAGCTATTTTCACGCGACGGTATCGGTACCCAAATCGTTATGGAGAGTGCCGAGCAGGTACGCCGGGCAACCATCAATGATATCGGTGGGATACTCGAGCTGATCCGCCCATTGGAGCAACAAGGGATTTTAGTCCGCCGTTCGCGCGAACAGTTGGAAATGGAGATCGACAAGTTCACGATTATCGAACGCGATAACCTGACCATTGCCTGCGCGGCGCTCTATCCGTTCCTGGAAGAGAAGATTGGTGAGATGGCCTGCGTGGCGGTGCATCCGGATTACCGCAGTTCGTCACGGGGCGAGATGCTGCTGCAGCGGGTAGAAAGCCAGGCTCGCCAGATGGGGCTACAGAAGCTGTTTGTGTTGACCACACGCAGCATCCACTGGTTCCAGGAGCGCGGCTTCACTCCGGCGGAAGTTGACGTGCTGCCGATGCAGAAACAGGCTTTATATAACTACCAGCGTCGCTCGAAGATCCTGTTGGCCGATCTTTAACTCCCCCTAGCTAACCCATTGATTATCTAGACGGGCGCAGCATGCTGCGCCCCTACGTGCTGAACCCGGCGAGGGTTTGTCAACGATATCAAACCCCATCACCTGTCATTTTTTATGTTTGATTGTATGGCGGCACTAGCAAACACCCACCCGTTGTTATTTCCCAATCTGCAAGCGTTCGGCTAACCCGCTGCGGCGCTGCGTGGGGGTGCGGATAGCGCTTACCAACACCTTGTCTACCGCATACAGCGACAACCGCTGGCGTGCGCGGGTAATGGCGGTATAAACCAACTCACGGGTCAGTACCGGCAGAAAATGATTCGGCAGTACTAGCGCCGTATGGTCGAACTCCGAACCCTGTGATTTATGCACCGTCATCGCATAGGCGGTTTCATGCGCCGGTAAGCGGCTAGGCTGTACCGATTTGATGCTGCCGTCCGGTAATTGGAAATGCACGCGCAGCTCGCCGCCCTCACCGGGCAAGGCAATGCCTATATCGCCGTTAAACAGCCCCAGCGCGCTATCGTTGCGGCCAATCATCACCGGCCGCCCTAAATACCAGCGCCCGGCGGGGCCAGGATTACGCCGGATCAAACCGGCACGCTGCAGCCCGCTTTCGATACGCTCATTCAAGCCAGCAACGCCAAATGGCCCTTCGCGCAGGGCGCAGAGCAACTGGAAGCGGCCAAAGGCATCCAGGATCGTCACGGCCCCTGCCCCTTCTGCTACCAGCTGCAGATAGTCGCGATAACCGGCAACGCAGCTATCCAGCAGCCGTTGATAATCTTCGGTTTCTGCCAGTGGGTAACCCTCCACGTCAGAATAGCTGCCGTTCAACGCTGCCAGGGCGCGCTTGCTATCGCCAGCATTCACCGCCAAAGCCAACTGGCCAATGCCGGATTTGGCATCAAACCGGTAACTCTTGCGCAGCAGACACAGGCTGTCGCGCACCGCTGCCTCGGCCTGCGCTGGCTGCCCTTGCAAAGGGCAACCGGTCAGGCGCGCCAACTGCGCCGCACGGGCTTCGCTATATCCCTGCTCGGCAAACCGGCAGATATCCCCCAGCACGGCGCCAGCCTCCACTGAGGCCAGTTGATCGCGATCGCCAAGGAAGATGACTCGCGCCTTGGGGGGCAAGGCGGCAATCAACCTTGCCATCATGGGCAAATCCACCATCGAAGCCTCGTCCACTATCAGCACATCCAGATGCAGCGGGTTGCCCCGGTGATAGCGCATGCGCTGGCTGTTTGGCTGGGCCCCCAGCAAGCGGTGTAACGTCGCCGCTTCCGTAGGAAACAAGGCCCGTTGCTCCGGGGTTAAGTCCAACTGACGGCTAGCGCTTCCCAAGGATTCGGTTAGACGAGCCGCTGCTTTACCGGTAGGCGCAGCAAGCTGGATACGCAAACGCTCCCCGGCCGCCAACTGCACCAGCGCCGCCAACAGCTTGGCAACGGTGGTCGTTTTGCCAGTACCGGGGCCGCCGGAAATAATCGCGATGCGGCGCGTGGCCGCTACCGCTGCGGCAATTTTTTGCCAATCAGGTTCGTCCGTGGCCGCGCCAAATAACCGATCGAGAATAGTGCGTAGCTGTGCCTCTTCAAGTTCCTGTGGCACGCTGTCGCTGCTGATAAAAGTGGCGACGTCACCTTCGCTCTGCCACATGCGTTGCAGATACAGCCGCTGCTGTTGCAGGACCATCGGCGTTGCCGTACTGCCATCGCTAATCGCTGGCGAGACCGCCAGACGCTGTTGCCAACTCGCCACGTCCGGTTGCCCACAAGCCTGCCACGCGGCCAAGGCCAACTCCGGCTGGCGGCCACCAAACAGATTCTCCGGCAATAGCTGTTCGAGCAACAGACAAACGTGGCCCGCACCGGCCTCCGAGCTCAGGCAGGCGGCGGCCAGCAGGATATCCGGTTCATCATCGTTGGCGACCACCTGGGCAAATTGCACGTCTAACGGTCGCAGGGCGCCCAGAGCCAACGCCTGATGCAAAATCTCAATCATTGCCCATCCTCAACGTTGGCCGCTTCACCGCTAAACAGGCGATCCATTCCTTCAACCAGAGCGAACTCCGGGCGACAGGCAAAAATACCGTTGCCTTCATGCTCGGCATCCACCCCGCGTAAAAACAGATAAATCACCCCGCCAAAATGGCGCTGGTAATCGTAATCCGCCAGACGATGCCCCAGATAGCGGTGCAGCGCCAAGGTATAGAGTTGGTATTGCAGATCGTAACGGTGTTCCGCCATCGCCCGCGCCATCGCCTCTTGGGTATAGGCGCTGCTGTCTTCGCCCAGCCAGTTGGATTTGTAATCCAGCAGGTAGTATTTTCCCTGCCAGCAGAATACCAGATCGATAAAGCCTTTCAGCATGCCCTGAACCTGTTGAAAATCCAGCGCCGGGCAGCCAGCAGAAAGGGGATCGTAGCGTTTTACCAACTCATCCAGTTGCTGCGCTTGCAGCAGGCCGCCGATCGGCAGATAGAACTGTAACTCTGCCTGCCTGGCCCCCGACGGTAAGGCGGATAGCGCGACGCCGCTGCTATTAAGCGGCGCATTCAACAGCACCTGCATCCAGCCGGATAATACCGGCAACCAATGCTCCTCTAGCCCTTGCTGTTGCAACTGCTCCAACAGCCACTGTTCATCTAGAGGTTGGGTAAAGTCCAGCTCCTCAAACAGGCTGTGGAGGAAGGTGCCAGGAGCCGCGCCACGCGGAAAAGTATGGGGAGTAAATGCGGGTGGTGTAGCCGTATCGCCCTCACCAACAGCATCAACGTCCAGGCGCGGCAACAGCTCCTGCATCCGGCTTGCGCCATGCTGTTGCAAGCCGGTATAGCTGGTTACTCGCCAGAAATCCTGCATCCTGCGTGGAAACTGCCTGGCCGTCAGTTCTGCAGCGTCGGCCATCTGGGGCTGCCAGCTCTGTTCACCCGGCGCATCCACCAGCGACAGCGCGATGCCTTGGGTTGCCAGCTGTTGCAGGCAGGTTTGCAGATAGGCCGCATCGCCCGCCTGCCCCGCCTGTACCAGATATCCCAGCGCGCTGCGGTGCAAATCCGTATCGCCCTGTTTCTTGCGCGTGCCGAGGAACAACGGCGCAATACCGATGCTGCAGTGATACACCGAACGGGTCAGCGCCACGTACAGCAGGCGCAAATCCTCTGCCAACCGTTCTTCTTCCGCCCAGGCCACGCTTTCTTCGTTGGCATTGAGATCCAGCAGGGCTTTAAAGGTCTGGCGATCGTGGTACAGCACCTGCTGCTGCTGGCGGAAATTCCCCACAAAAGGCAGCCACACCAGATCGAACTCCAACCCTTTCGACTTGTGGATGGTGATCACCTGCACCAGATGGCGGTCGCTTTCCAGCCGCAGTTGCTGATTGTCCGACTGGCGATTCGGCTGAGCGATCTGCTGCGCCAACCAACGTACCAGCGCGTGTTCACCATCCAGTTGCGCCGTGGCTTCCTGCAACAGCTCCCCCAGGTGCATGACATCGGTCAAACGGCGTTCGCCCCCAGGGCTGGCCAGCAGGTTTTCTGCCAGATGCCGCTTGGCCATCACCTCACGCAGCATTGGTAACACGCCACGGCGCAGCCAATGGCTACGATATTCATCAAACTCGTTGACCAAATCATCCCAAGCAGACTCGTTATGGTTTAATCCATCCAGCGTCAAAGCATCCAACCCCAATAGCCCAGTGGCCAAAGCGCAGCGCAGGGTTCGCTCCTGTTCGGGAGCCAGCACCGCCTGTAGCAGCCACAGTAAATCTTTGGCTTCCGGCGTATCAAACACGCTGTCACGGTTGGAAAGGTAAACCGAGGGGATGGCCAGCGCGCTGAGTGCATCACGCACCAACGCCGCTTCGGCGCGGCTACGCACCAGAATGGTAATATCCGATGCCTGAACGTGGCGACGTTGATCCCCTTTGACCAGCCAGGCTTCTCCGGCCTGCCCGGCACTCAGCCAGTCGCGGATCTGGGCTGCACACAAGCGCGCCATTAATTGTTGGTAATCACTTACTCCGGCCCCATCCCCGGGTTGCAACCAAAATTGCATGGCCGGTTGCGGCTTATTCTGCCACTCGAAGACCAGTTCCTGGTTCTTCGCTGCGGCAGCCACCTCGATAAACGGGATTTGGCCAAACAGGAACGGCTTTTCCACCTGAGCAAACAGGCGGTTAACGCTGCCAACCATCGCCGGTGATGAGCGCCAGTTGGTCTCTAAGGTGTAGTGGGCACTTACCTCTGAACGAGCCTTCATATAGGTAAAAATGTCGGCCCCACGGAAGGCGTAAATCGCTTGTTTAGGATCGCCGATCAGCAGCAGGCCACACTCTTCCCGGCCAACATACAGTTTCTGGAAGATCCGGTACTGCTGTGGGTCGGTATCCTGAAACTCATCGATCATCGCCACCGGATAACGCTGGCGGATCGCCAGCGCCAATTGTTCACCACCGGCGCTTTGCAGTGCCGCATCCAGCCTGCTGAGCAGATCGTCAAAACCCAGTTCGGCACGCTGGCGTTTTTCCTGTTGAATAGAAAGGCGTATTTCACTCAACGCCCTTGCCATGATCAAGTCACGCAGGGTCAAGGGTTCGGCAAATAGCTCATCAACCGCCACAAACAGCGGATGCCGCGGAGCTTCACCTTTCTTGGTTTTCTCCAGCAGCACCGATTGGCGGAACTTCTCCAGCTCTTTAGGTAACTGGTAATCTTCGGTTTCCTGCCCCGCCCATTCGCCCACCTTATTCAGCCAGTTGGGTAAATGCTTGCTGCTGTAGCTACGTTTGTCGACGCCAGACTGGCTGATGAGCGCCTCCAGATCGGCCGCCGCTGCCTGCCATTGCGCCTTGAGGGCATCGATCCGCGCAACTATCTGTTCATGGCGCATCAGCACCGTTTCTTCATCTTTCGGTGGCTGACGCAGAGTAGGAGCTTCGCCATGCAGATAGCCCGAGAGATCGCTCAACAAAGCCTCTGGGCCGCTCCACTCCTGGCTAACCGCCCGGGCAACGCCCAGTGGCAATGGGTAGCAGTGACGCCGCCAAAAATCGGCGCAGGCCTGACGGCGCAACGGCAGTTCGTCCTGCACCAGCGTTTGTTCAAACAGAATGCCCGACTCGAATGCGTTGTGAGTAAGCATTCGCTGACAAAAACCGTGGATAGTGTAGATCGCCGCTTCGTCCATCTGGCGCTCAGCAGCCAGCAATTGCGCTGCGGCCTCTGGCAGATCGCCAATCTCCGCCATCAGCGCGGCAAACAGCGGGTCTGAGCTATGCCCGCGTACGCAGGCAATGCGTAATGCGTGGATATTGCTGCGAATGCGGCCCCGGAGTTCCTCCGTCGCCGCTTCGGTAAAGGTAACCACCAGGATCTCTTCTACCGTGAGCGGCCGTGGAAACGCCGCTGCCTGGCCTAAGCCAAGCAGCAAGCGCAGATACAAAGCGCCGATAGTGAAGGTCTTCCCTGTCCCTGCCGAGGCTTCGATCAGCCGTTCACCAAACAGCGGCAACGTCAGTGGATCAAGCCGCTGAGGAACGCCTTTCGTCATGGCGTCGCCACTTTACGAGGCAGCGTTTTTTGCAGTGATGAGGCGTTAGGATAGGTCACCCAACCCTCACCCGGCGCAGCAAAGTCGGCTTTCTGCTGGCTGCTGCCACTCACCTGAGACAACAGTGCCAGACCCTGTGGCTTAATCACCGCCTGATGGAAGTAATCCGCCAGTTTGGCAGGCGTTAGAGTCTGTACCTGAGCGATCAGCTTTTCACGGGTATCGAAGGCGAAATTACCGCGATCGAAATCGCTACTGAAGCGGCCCGCTTCTTCACCCAAGGTTTGTGGACGCTGTTGCAGTTCATTGATCATGGCCTGTTTGTATTGGGCAAAATCGGCATCACTCAACTCACGCAGACGCTTTTCCGTCTTCGGATAGAAATCTTGATAGCGCTGGTAGAGATAGGCTGGCTGCTTACTGTTGCTTTGCAGCAGGAAACCTATGCCCCACTGGCGGCCAACCGGCATCGCAAAGGAGAACACCGCATAGCCGAGCTGCTCTTGGGTACGCAATTGGCTGTAGAACCACGGTTGGATGATCTGCCCCAGCAATGAGCTATAGGCCATGCTGGTCACTTCGTCATACCCCGTTGGAACATACACCGCCGCCAGCGCCGAATCGGTGCTGCTGCCAGGACGCTGCAGGTTGGCAAACTGGTTTTTGGCAATCACGACGTTTTCACCGTGCCACCATTCCACACCGGTACAACCCAGGTTCTTCTTCAGTGAAGAGGCCAGCGTGTCCACCTGTTGCTTGCTCATATTACCCACTACCAGCAACTCCGGCGTGGCCCCGGCCATCAGGCTGTCGCGGTAAGCCAGCACGTCCTGCAACGTTATGGTTTTCAGCACTTCACGGCGTTCGCTGCGCTCGGAATAAGGCACGCGGGACAGCATCTGTACCGGCTGGATCGCCAGCTCAAAGGCTTTGCCCTTCTCGGCAGAATCCAACTGTTCCAGATACCAGGATTTCGCCTGTTCCAACTGCTCTTGCGTTGGGGTAAAGCTGGAGTAGCCTTCAATCAGCGAGGTCAACAGCTGCGGTAGGCGCTGGGTAAAGCCATTGGCGCTAAACATCAGGCCATTATTAGGTGAGGTAGAGAAGCTAATCCCGCCCACCGAGGCCTGATAGCTCAACTCATCGAGCGAAATCCCCGCCAGATAATCCATCAACGAGAACAGCACCTGATTACGCGCTGAATCCATGGTTTTGGCGTTACGCAAAGCGACCGTCACATCGGCCTTGGGTTCATCGGCAAAATAGCGGCTTGGCATATACAGCACCCGCAAGCCTGGCTGATTCACCACCATTTCCGGTTTGATGAACTCATGTGAAGGCTTGTTCAGGGTAAACTCATCCGGAATATAAGGGTTCAGCCCCGGCAGAGAAAGCGCGATATCTTTACCCAACTGTTGCCATTTCGCGAAGCGTTCCGCGCTGATTTTCTCGACCTGATAAGGTGCCTCAACAAAGTAAGCCGTTTTATTGTGCGGCTCATTAGGGCTGACAAACCAGATACGCGCATTTTGTGGCGTCATCTGACCCAGGCGTTCAGCAATGGCTTTAGGATCGTAGCGATCGGCCAGGTACGGCGCATCCAGCGTATGCTCTACCGGTACACGCAGCATGGTATCCACCAGCCATTCGATGTAATTCATGTCGCGGGTAATCGACGGATAGCGGAAATCCAGATTCAGCACATGGGCGATCTCGTCAAAATAACTTTGTTTGATCCCTTCGCCCTGCAGCATTTTCAGATAGCTGAAGATCGCTGCCACCACCTGGTCACGCTCCGCCAGCCCCTTGTCGGTCAAGGAAACGCTGATTGAGAACACACCGCCGTTGCGATCGACCATCGGGTCGGCACCCGCATTGATGGCATCTGCCAGCCCCTGCTTCTGCAGCCAGTCGGAAAGCGTATTGGTGCTGCGGTTGCCAATCAGGTAGCTGATATAGGTATCGGTTTTGCTGCGGAACTCGGCGCTGTTGTTATCGATACGGAATTCGACCTTCAGCTGTTTGCGCGGCTGCGCCGGTACATAATGAATAATGATGCCCTGCTGCTCCGAGGTGACCGCAGGAACGGTGATCGGTGGCACTTTCGCATCGTGGTTAGGAATGCGGCCGAAGGTTTTGACCGCCAGCGCTCTCAGTTCAGGCAGGGATTGGTTGCTATACAGCACGCCCTTCATCAGGTTGGCAGAATAGTAACGCTGATAAAAACCAACGAGTTCTTCATGCAGCTTGCTGCCTGGCTTGTCCTGCAAAGTCTCGAGGTTGCCGCCAGAAAAACGTGCGCTAGGGTGAGCCGGATTAAGGGTTTCTGCCCCAACCTGTGCCATGCGCATACCGTCACGGGAGCGCGCCATCGTTAACTCGGCATTCACCGCATTACGCTCACGGTCCGCGTTGCCAGGATCCAGAATAGGTTCGGCAATGGCATCGGCCATGCGGTCGACAGCGGGTTCTAAAGCGTCGTTTTCCACTTCCAGATAGTATGCGGTGCGGTAAGACGCGGTGCTGGCATTGTGGCTACCACCGTGCTTTTTCAAAAACTCGGAGAGGTTCTCGGGTTCTGGATAGCGCTTGGAGCCCATCAGTACCATATGTTCCAGGTAGTGAGCCAAGCCAAGTTGGCTGTTGGGATCTTCCAGTGAGCCTACCGGCAGCGCCAGGGCAGCCAGTGACTTTGGTGCCAACGCGTCAGACACCAGCAGTACGGTCATGCCGTTATCCAGCTTGATAGCCTGATATTCACGCGGATCGTGATCGCTTTTGTTGATCTTTTCCGCCAGCGGTTGCCAGCCTTGTGCGGCCCAGCTTAACGGCGCCCAAAACATAACCAATAACATCAACCCGGTAATGCGGGTCAACAATCTGCGCATATCCAAAATAAACCCCTGTTCTCTGGCTGTCACGCCAACTCCCTGACGGTGACAGCACGGTGCAAAATGACACAACCGAAAGCGATGCCCAATGAAATTCAATTTCTAACTCAAAGCATTACGGTTTTAAACACTCAACTCACTATAGCCCACATCGTTGGGGCGCAGCGTACGCCACTCTATAACGTATATGCCTATACGTTATGTAAGACCAGACTTAACCTCAATGGTTGAGTATAAAAGCGTAAAATTTTTATCACCTCACTGCGGCCTGTGCCACCGAGGGATTGTTACCCAAGATTATTACGGGCCACGGGCAGCAGGTAACGCTCTGTTTCTTTCAGGATTTGTTCAAGGCGAACATTATCCATTTGGCGGAAAACGCGCTGAGTATAAGGATCTGCCCCCTCGCCCGGGATCCGCTGATCGCCCTGCCAGGCTTGCAGCAGCTTGGCACGCGCCTTGACCTGGACTTCTTCATCCCAGTCTATCTGCTGCGTTTGCGCCTGATAACATTGGCTCAACCAGGCCCAGCCGCTTTTATTGAGCAGCATCAGCGGCTGCGACAGGCCACGGCGGTAGCCCGCCACCAGCTCCGCCAACTGCTCATGGGCCTCCTCGCTCGTCAGCGCAGCGAAGCGCCAGGCGGAATTCTTGCTGCCAAACATACGGCTTTCCCCGGCCCCCCCAACGCAGCAATACACCAGGTGTTCCAACCAAAGTAAGATGCCGTCTACGGCCGAAAGCGTTGCTGGCCGCCAGCGTAGCAAGCCATCCTGTTGCACTTGATGCAACCAGCCGGTAATGCGCATACCCGCAACGTCGATATCCAGCTCCAGGCTGCCATTCTCCTGGCGCTGTTCACGCACCCGTTCGGCCAGCTCCGCCATTTCTTCCTGCTGCTTTTGCCAGTAAATCTCACCAAAAGCTCCGTAAGGTAATCCCCCCGATGCACGCACCCGTTGGTACAACTTGCCTGCGTCCTCCCCTTCGATCAGCGTGTTCAGCAATTGGCTGTTGAACTGATAGCGGCTGAAGTTATCGAGCGTAAAAGGCTCGTCTTCCGGCAGATCGGTCTCTTCCAGAATGAAGTTAACGCCAAGACGTAGCTGGAAGAAGGCACGGATCGGATGGCGGTAAAAACGGAGCAGTTCATCAAGAGAAACCTGAGTTTTCTCTTCCACCACCAGCGGTTGATTAAATTCCGGATGTGCAGCGCCACGACCATCGGCAGCGGCCAACCATTCTGCCGCATAGCTTTGATCTTCACTTCCCGGCAGGAAGTTTTCCGCAGCAAACGGCATGCGGGCATGGCGTTTAAGCAAGTGCTCACCGACCCTGCGTGCGCTGCCGTCTGCATCCAGCCCTTCATCACCGGGCAGGCAATAGCTTTGCTGCAGATATTCCAACAGTTCAGTGACCAATACGGAAGGATAGCGCTCGCTGTTGTCCTGAATGGAACGGCCAATAAAGCTGATGTACAACTGCTGCTGGGCAGAGAGGATCGCCTCCAGGAACAGGTAGCGGTCATCGTCACGGCGGCTGCGGTCGCCCCGCTTAATCTGCTGCGCCATCAGGTCAAAACCCAGCGGCGGCAAAGTACGAGGGTAGACACCGTCGTTCATGCCCAGCAGGCAGACCACCTTGAACGGAATGGAACGCATGGGCATCAGGGTACAGAAGTTGATCTGACCGGCCAGGAAACGCTGGCTGATGCGTTGCTGATCGAGCCTTGCGGCCAGTTCATCGCGCAGCAGCGTCAACGGCACGGCATCGGGATAGCGCGCCGCCAGGCCAAAGCTGGCCACTTTCTGCCACTGCTCTTCGATCAGCGCCAACGCCTCTTCGGTTTCGCTGTCCGTCTCAAAGAAGCTATTAAGCAGTTGGCGGCACAGCGGCAACCATTCGGCTAACGGCCGCTCTTCGCTGAGGATTTGCCGCCAACGGCTGAGTTGTGCCAGCAGATCGGCCAATTGCCCGGCCAGTTCGGCCACTAATCCACTCGACTCATCGTAAGGTAATACGCCCTGCCAATCTCCGGCGTTGCTGTCCATGGCGTAGCCCAGCAGCATCCGCGTCAGGCCAAACCGCCAGGTATGCTGCCCGGTTGCGGGCAGATCCAGCTCACGCACGTTGTCATCATCCAAGCCCCAACGTACCCCGGATTCACCAGTCCAGTGGCGTAACAGGCTTAAGCCCTCTTCCTGAATTGAGAAACGTGCCGCTAGCGCGGGCACGTCCAACAGCGCCAGTACCTGCTCTGAGGTAAAACGGCTTTGCGGCAAATCTAGCAGGGAAATAAAGGCTTGTAGCGCAGGATGCGCCTGACGGGCCTTGCGGTCGGAAATGGCAAACGGTAGATAGCGCCCGGCCGGGGCATTGCCAAACACCGCCTGAATATACGGGGTGTAGCTGTCGATATCCGCCACCATCACGATGATGTCGCGCGCGGTAAGTTGGGGATCTTCTGCCAGCATCGTCAGCAACCGATCGTGTAGCACCTCGACTTCGCGCTGCGGGCTGTGGCAGGCATGCAGACTGATGGAGCGATCCTGCGGATCGAGCTGGCGTTTATTGTCACTGCGCTCCAGGGTTTCCGGCGTGGTGCCGATCAGTGCGTGATCTTCCAGCTCCAGCATGTCGTGCTGAATGGCGTGCAGCAAGCTATCAGCCGGGATCTCGACAAAGGCGTCCACCTCCTGCACCGCCTCCATCTGCGACAGTAAATACAGATGGTCGCGCCCAAGCTTGCCCCAGGAAGCTAACAGTGGGTTACTCAGCTGTTGTTCGCCCTCGGCATCAAATAGTTGGGCTGCCTGTTCCGGCTCGCGGAACAGGCCTTGCTCCCGCGCCTGGTGATAGTGGCGGCGTTTGCGGCTCTGCAAACGGGCCAGAAAGGCGTAGTCCTGAATGTCGCCCCAGTAATAGCGGCAGGGGTTGGTAAACATCAGATGGATATCAATATGTTTACCCAAGGCCTGCAGTGCTTCCAGGTAAATTGGCGGCAAGGCAGAAATCCCACAGATAAACACCCGTGGCGGCAACCCCGCAGGACATTGAGTGGCATTCTCCAGCGCGCTGATAAACCGGCGATATAAGTTGGCACGGTGCCATTCAGGCTGACCCAGCTCGTGGGTATATTCCACCAGCCGATGCCACAGGGGGGCCTGCCAGCTTTGCGCCTCCGCCAGCCCTTCTACCGCCTCCCCACGCTGCCAACTTTCCAGCCACTGCGGGCGATAAACCAGATATTGGTCAAACAGATCGGCAACGCGCCCGGCGAGCTGGTGGATCTTGCGCTTGTCGGCGTCATCGGTCAGGTAATGCTGTAGAGGAGCAAACTCGGGCCGGGTCAGCATGCCTGGCAGCAGCCACATCAGCTTCCAGGTCATGGCATCTTTGCTAAAGGCGCTCTCTTTGGGAATGCCTGGCAATACCTTGGTGAACATGTCCCAGATAAAGGTCGCCGGGAGCGGGAAGACGATATTTGCGGCAATGCCAAACTGCTCGGCCAACTGCATCTGCAACCACTGTGCCATACCGGGGCTTTGCACCAGCACCACTTCCTGTTGAAACGGATCGGCCAAAGGTTCTCTGGCTATCAGCGCGCTGGTCAGCGTTTTCAGCAAGTCCAACTGATTGGAATGATAAACCGTAAACATGAGGCTCCTTGGAAGCGAAAAAGGGCATTACCGACGACATAGTTTCCCCTCACCCTAACCCTCTCCCACAGGGAGAGGGGACTGATCGAGAATACTTCGGCCAAAACAGTCCAGGGCAAGCCCAACAACACTCGTGCTACTGGCCGTAATTTCAGTGACCGCCCTCACCCTAACCCTTTCCCACAGGGAGAGGGAACCGATCGAGAACACCTCGACCAATATACCGATCAAGACGACTGACAAACCTCACCGGCTCACTACGTAGGGGCGCGGCATGCTGCGCCCGCGCTACTGACCGCAATACCAGCGGCTGAGTTCAATCTGTTGGTGCAGTGGCGTTTGTATCTTCACCGTGCGCCGCAGGCATGAGCCTTGCGCCTGGTGGGTTTCGACCTGGTAGTGCCAATTTGGCGGTAGCGATACGGCATGATTTATTTCAGCACCGGCACTGAATATTTCCAGCTGTTGGTGCGCCAGCGACCAGGCCTGTCGATATTGCCACTGCCGTTGAAAAGCTTGCAACAGCACCTGCTGATATTGTAACAGCCCGAGCAGCGAGACGGCGAACAACAATGCCGCAATCAACACTTCGGGCAGGCTGAACCCCCGCTGAGTATGCCGGCCAGCTGGTTTAATCAGCACAGTCGCTTTCCCGCTTTTCCGGACAAAAATCCAGCCAGCCGCCTTTTTGCGCTTTCAGCAGGTGGCTACCTGCCCCACCTTGCTGTGTAGCCAGTTGGTATAGCCACAAAGGTTCCGCTCCCGCGAAATCCCCAGCCCCACGCACCATCACCAAACCGGTACGGGCCGAGAGCCGGGCGCAGGCTTGCAACGCCTCGCCGCTTATCTGCTGACAAGACCAGTGGCTCGCCTGTAGAGACTCCCGAGGCCACGGCTGCGCCAGCCCCCAACTTAGGGCCGAAGCCGCCTGGTTGTAAGCCCGCAGATAGCGCTGCTGATCGACGGCCAGCAGTAGCGCACTGTCCAATTGCCGCTGCTGGGCGGTGAGCAGCATCAGCCCCATTACCAGCAACAACATCACCGCAGCCAATGTGCTGCCCCCCTGCTGCCTATCCATCTCTAGGGTGCCTCCATGCTGACCGCCCACTCCAGGCGGCGTTCTATATTTGCCCGCACCGTTGAGCGGCCACTTAGGGCAAACAACATCAAGGATTTGCCATCGCGCCCTGCAATCTGGCTGACAGAAAAAGACTCAATCCGTACCTCTTCCTGATCGAGCAAGCGTTCCCAGCCGCTGCCCTGGCACTGGGTCACGCCGCTTTGCCCCTCCAGCCCACCGGCCCGCAGGCGGTAACCAAAATACTCGGCATCGCCACCGCTTTCCCAGTTGCCATTGCGGTTAAGATCGTAGGCCACGATCACACAGCTGCCCGGTGCTTCCCCCGCCGCATGACCAATCAGCAGCGAGCGCCCCTGACACTGCCCGGCACAAAACCCGCTGCGGCGCAGATCCTTTTCAATCCCGAAAGCCAGCTGGCGTAACACCAGATCCAACCGATAATGACGGCCCATATCAACCGTCTGCTGACGCAGTATCGGTAAGGTTTTCGCCGCCGCCAATGCAATCAGGCTGCCGAATGTCATCGCCAGCAGTACCTCCGGCAGGGTAAAGCCTTGTTCTAAGGTGCGCATAAGGGCAGGCTCCGGATGGCGGTTTCTTCGCTGCACAGCCGCAACCGCCCTTTGGCAGAGAGCACCAGACGTATGCGGCCAGCCGGATTGCCCAGCAAGATATGCCCGGCCTGCGCATTGTTGCGCACCCCATAAAATCCCATATCCTTTTGGGTATAACCTTGTAACTCCACATCCAGATGTTCTGGGGTAAAGGCCCGGTCCGTCAATGCAGTACAGGATGCCGCCTGCGGGCCGCTGCCTATGCACCAGATTTTCCCAGGCCGAAACCACAGTAAAACGGTGCGGTTATGCCAGTTGGCATCGGCCTGTAAGCGCGTCAGGAATGCCAGCAGTTGCTGGGCGGTCTGCTCCAGCCGCAGCGCCTGTTGATAGTGATACCACTGGCTAACCCCCCAAGAGGTCAGCATCCCTGCCAGTACCATGACGATCAACAGTTCGATCAGCGTCAGGCCTTGCTGGTGTTCGGGGCTATTTTTATATCGGTTCATACGGCGAGTGTAATCAGCCAGAGGCACGATGAAAGGCACCTTTTCTCAGGCTGGCAAATGATGCGCAGAATTTTTAGTTAGCAGGTAACACGGCGGGGGAAATTGAGTACGGCTTCGCATTTTTGGCAATACAGCACGGGCGCAGCATGCGGCGCGCCTACTTTCAGCGGGATTAAGAAAGAGGGCCGGATACGGCCCTCAGCAAATCAGATAGCGACAGGAGCCTTGATCGGCGGATGCGGATCGTAGCCTTCAATCTCAAAATCTTCAAAGCGGTAATCAAACAGCGAGGCTGGTTTGCGTTTGATCACCAGCTTCGGCAACGCACGCGGCTCACGGGTTAATTGCAGCTGCGTCTGTTCCATGTGGTTGCTGTACAGATGGGTGTCACCACCGGTCCAGACGAAATCGCCCACTTCCAGATCGCACTGCTGCGCCATCATATGGACCAGCAACGCATAGCTGGCAATATTGAACGGCAGGCCGAGGAACACGTCGCACGAGCGCTGATACAGCTGGCAAGAGAGTTTGCCGTCCGCCACATAAAACTGGAAGAAGGCATGGCACGGTGCCAGAGCCATCTTATCCAGCTCACCCACGTTCCAGGCAGAAACAATAATACGGCGCGAGTCCGGGTCCTGTTTCAGCTGTTGCAATACGGTGCTTAGCTGGTCAATCTGGCGACCATCCGCCGCGCCCCAGGCACGCCATTGCTTGCCATAGACCGGGCCAAGATCGCCGTTTTCATCGGCCCATTCGTCCCAGATGCTGACGTTGTTTTCACGCAGATACGCCACGTTGGTATCGCCGTTCAGGAACCACAGCAGCTCATGAATAATCGACCGCAGGTGGCATTTCTTGGTGGTCACCAACGGGAAGCCTTCCTGCAGGTTGAAACGCATCTGGTGGCCGAAAATCGACAACGTGCCAGTGCCGGTACGGTCGGCTTTAGGGGTGCCCTCGGCGAGCACTTTGTTCATCAAATCCAGATACTGTTTCATTTTTCCTCACGACTGTTGTTGCTGTGGACGACGACGATACGCCCAGATCATCATAATAATACCGGCGAGCACCATCGGCACGGACAGGATTTGCCCCATGCTGATCACCCCGTCAAACAGGCCAAGCTGGGCATCCGGCTGGCGGAACGCTTCGACGATAATACGGAACGTGCCATAGCCAATCAGGAACAGGCCGGAAACGGCCCCCATCGGACGCGGCTTGCGGATGAACAGGTTCAGAATGATAAACAGTACGATGCCTTCCAGCACCATTTCATACAGCTGCGACGGATGACGTGGCAACACGCCATATTGGTTAAGCAGCGGCAGCAGTTGAGGATTGGCGGCAGCGATGGCGATATCTTCCGGACGCGAGCTTGGGAACAGCATCGCCCAAGGTGTATTGGTAGTGACACGCCCCCACAGCTCACCGTTGATAAAGTTACCCAGGCGGCCAGCGCCCAGACCAAACGGGATCAGCGGGGCAATAAAATCAGAAACCTGGAAGAAGTTGCGCTTGGTGCGGCGGGCAAACCACAGCATCACCGCGATCACGCCAATCAGGCCGCCGTGGAATGACATACCGCCATCCCAGACTTTGAACAGGTAGAGCGGGTTATCCAGGAATAGCGGCAGGTTGTAAAACAGCACATAACCGACACGGCCACCGATAAAGACCCCAAGGAAACCGGCATACAGCATGTTTTCCACTTCGTCTTTGGTCCAACCGCTGCCGGGCTTGTTCGCGCGGCGTACCGCCAACCACATGGCAAAAACAAAGCCAACCAGGTACATCAAACCGTACCAGTGCAAAGAGACCGGGCCGATAGAGAAAATTACCGGATCAAATTTTGGAAACGCCAGATAGCTAGTGCTCATCTATCACCACAATATGTCTGTTATTCATCCCCAAGCGGGGGCGGCAGGTGCCAAACGCGGTGCAAAGCCCGTGCAACGGGAGCACCGCGTTGAGATGGCGCATCATAACATAGGCTTAACCACGTCCGGGCTTGCCGGCAGGGAAAAGTTCTGTAAAAAAATAGGTCAACGCTTAACGGGCTGGACAACGCCTAATCAACGGCCACCGCGGATCAACCCACCCATGCCACGCCGTTCCATAAACGCCGCAACCTGGTGGCGAACCTCGGTGGTCATCTGGGCACTCAATACCCGCTGGGCCAGCCCTTGCGCATCTTCCAGTTCGATATGGCGCAACAGATATTTGATACGTGCAACGCTGCGCCCGTTCATGCTCAGATTACGGTAACCCATACCCACCAGCAGCAGAGCGCCCATCGGGTCTCCCGCCAGTTCACCGCACAGGCTGACCTGCAACCCAGCCGCCGTCCCCTGCTCGATGATCAATTTCAGCACCTGCAACATGGCTGGATGCAGGCTGTCGTACAGCGAAGCAACGCGGGTATTATTACGATCCACCGCCAGCAGGTACTGGGTTAAATCGTTGGTTCCTACCGAGATAAAATCGACGCGTGCGGCCAGATAAGGGATCAGGAAGATCATCGACGGCACTTCCAGCATGACGCCAATCCGCGGCTTGGGAATATCATATCCCAGCATCTCTTCCACTTCTCGCCCGGCGCGATCGATCAGGCGCTTGGCCTCGTCGATCTCTTCCAGGCTGGTGATCATCGGCAACAGGATCCCCAGATTGCCGGTTCCCGCATTGGCACGCAGCATGGCGCGCACCTGGATCAGGAAGATTTCTGGCTGATCCAGCGTAATGCGGATCCCCCGCCAACCGAGGCACGGGTTCTCCTCGCTGATCGGCATGTAGGGCAGTTGTTTATCAGCACCGATATCCAGCGTACGCAGCGTCACCGGCTTATGCGGATAGAAGAGTTGCAGCATGCCCTGATATTGCGCCACCTGCTCCTCTTCCGACGGGAAGCCGCTTTGCAGCATGAACGGGATCTCGGTGCGGTACAGGCCAACGCCGTCCACGCGCGCGCCCAGCAGTTGTTCATGTTCCGGGCTAAGGCCGGCGTTCAGCATCACCTGGATCCGCTCACCGCTTTTCAGCTCTGCGGGCTGTTCAACGTCGTCTTCTGCCAGCTTGCTGAGCTCCTGCTCTTCGCTGATCAGACGTTGATATTCCTTCACCAGCACCGGTTCCGGATCGACCAGCAGCTCGCCGCGATAGCCATCAACAATCAGCATTCGCTGGGCTAACAGCGCAGGCTGGATGTCTGCCCCCATCACCGTTGGCACACCCATGGCCCGCACCAGGATCGCGGCATGGGAGTTGGCAGCACCGTCCCGCACTACCACGCCAGCCAGGCGATCCTGCGGCACTTCGGCCAACAGGGTAGCCGTCAGCTCATCGGCAACCAGCACAAAACGGGCTGGCCATTGGCTGGCCCCTTGGGTGGTATCGTCGAGGTGGAATAGCAGACGTTGGCCAAGCGCGCGCAGATCGCTGGCACGCTCACGCATATAGGTATCTTGCAAGGTCGCAAACTGGGCAGCGAAAGCTTCAATCACCTGTTTTACCGCCCATTCGGCCACCGAACCGGCATCGATCTCCGCGTACAGTTCACGTTTGAGGCGAGCATCGTTGAGCAGGTGGGAATAGAGATCGAAGATCGCCGCGCTCTCTTTTTGCGAGCTGGCGCTAAAACGCTTACTGAAGCGGCGGAACTCTGCCCCAGCCTCTTCCAACGCCTGTGTCAGACGTTCGCGCTCGCTGACGGTATCCAGCGTGGAGGCTTTATACACCTGATCGAGTGAAGGTTGGCTGCTATCTAACCACCCCTCCGCCACAGCCACGCCAGGAGCCGCAGCCAGCGCCCGAATGCGGGTCTGGCGATACTGGCCAAAAATGGCGTTTAGCTGTGATAACGAGAGGATCCCGGCCATTTGGGTGGCCAGGGTAACCATGAAGGATTCTTCGCTTTCGTCAAACTGGCGCAGTTCACGTTGCTGCACCACCAACACGCCAAGCAGCTGGCGGCGATGAATGATCGGCACGCCAAGGAAGGATCGGAAACGATCCTCTTTGACCTGCGGAATATATTTGAAGCTGGGATGGCTTTGGGCATCCGCCAGGTTGATCGGCTCTGCCCGCCGCCCGACCAGGCCGACGATGCCTTCGTCAAAGGCCAGGGCAATAGTTCGCCCGCGGGGCTTTTTCAACCCGCGCGTCGCCATCAGGTAATAACAGCGGCGGTCGTTGTCTGCCAGATAGATGGAGCAGACTTCGGTGTCCATCGCCAGACAGGTTTCATTGACCAAAAGATCCAGCGCATCTGTCAGACTGGCCGCCGCGGCCACTTTCTCAACAATTTCTCGCAAGCGCGTGAGCATAGTCGGTTTGACTTAACCTCTCTTTCGGCGATAAGCAGGAGGCTGCCGCTGCGCTGCCAGTTCCTGCATTGGCATGACGGTTGCGGCAAACTCTTTCATAACCCGGCGGTACACGTCGCGTTTAAACGACACCACCTGGCGCACCGGATACCAGAAGCTCACCCAACGCCAGCCGTCAAACTCCGGCGTACTGCTGCGCTGCATGTTGATATCCGCGTCATTGCACATTAACTGCAGCAGAAACCATTTCTGCTTTTGGCCGATACAAACCGGCTTTGTGTCCCAACGCACCAAACGTTTTGGCAATTTATAGCGCAACCAGTTGCGGGTTGAGGCCAGGATACGCACATCCTTTTTACTCAGCCCCACTTCTTCGAACAGCTCACGGTACATCGCCTGCTCAGGCGTTTCGCCAGGGTTTATTCCCCCTTGGGGAAACTGCCAGGAGTGCTGACCGTAACGGCGGGCCCATAGGACCTGCCCCTGACGATTACAGATTACGATACCAACATTCGGGCGGTAGCCATCATCATCGATCACCGGACTACCTCGATAAGCATAAATTCGTATTGATAACCTGATTGTTTCACACAAGCCACAGGCGGTAAACCACTGCTTTGCAGCACCGTCGCTCGGATAACATTGGGATAACTCACAGATAATGGCAAAGTTATAAACATGTAACGAGGTTCGAGGGCGGTTTTATTCACTTTTTCTGTGGATAGGTGTGTGAAGAACTCTAGGGATAAGCCGGGAAAACTCGATTGAACTTAAAATCCGCCGTATTTTTAATTTTTTATTATTCCTTTAAATACAATGCAATAAACACTTAAACACAGTTATGAACAGGGTAAAAATGTGATCTATGCACGCTTTGGATCTTTCTCTGGCGAAAGATCCACCAATGCGGATTTTATCCACAGATTATTATACCCAGTGACCTATAAAACCGCCAAATTCGTAAAAAATGCCCCGCGTCAAGGCTGTAAATCAAACCAGTGATCGGCAAAAAGTTGGGTTATCCCAGAAATCTGTGGATAAATAGGTGTAAGATCCTGTTTATTGTCGGTGGCTACAGGTGCACAACCCCGCACTGAAAATTTTCTACCGCGATGGGGTAGCCAAAAAGTCATGCAAAATCATGCTACTATTGTTGTTTTCCCCAGCCTGCTTTTCCCTTTTAAGGCAGTGAGTAAATTCGGTACGTTTTTTAACCATAATGCATAGGTCTGATTTATGGCGTGTTTATCCCCGCTGCCACCAGAAAACGAGCAGCAATTATTAGCCCGTGCCCAGGCGCTGGCTGGCTTTAACCTTGGCGAACTGGCAGCCCGTGCGCAGGTCAGCATTCCCAAGGATCTCAAACGGGATAAAGGCTGGGTCGGCATGCTGCTGGAGCTCTATCTGGGGGCCATGGCGGGCAGCAAGCCTGAGCAGGATTTCCCAGAGCTGGGCATTGAGTTGAAAACCATCCCGGTCGACGCCACAGGTAACCCGCTGGAAACCACTTTCGTCTGCGTAGCTCCGCTGACAGGCAATAGCGGCGTCACTTGGGAAAGCAGCCACGTACGCCACAAACTGGCACGCGTGCTGTGGATCCCTGTGGAAGGTGAACGACAAATCCCATTGGCACAGCGCCGCGTAGGTTCCCCGCTGCTGTGGCAGCCCAATCAGGAAGAAACCGAGATGCTGCGCCGGGATTGGGAAGAGCTGATGGATCTTATCGTGCTCGGCCAGGTTGAGCGGATCACCGCCCGCCATGGCGAAGTGCTACAGCTGCGGCCAAAAGCGGCCAACAACAAGGCACTGACCGAAGCCACCGGCGAACAGGGCCAGCCGATCCTCACCTTGCCGCGCGGCTTCTATCTGAAGAAAAACTTCACCCGGGCGCTGCTGGCCAGGCACTTTACGCTTTGATTAGTCCTCCGCTCCTGTTTTCACCGTCATTTCTCCTGACACAGATGGGATACGTCCGAAAGCCATCTTTGGCAGAGTTTGCTACTCTATTAAGACAATTATTCCAGGTATATAAGGTGTTCGGCATGAAAAAGTGGGTAATGGCTATTTCCGCCCTGATGATGGTCGCCGGATTAGCAGGCTGTTCCAGCGACTATGTGATGGCCACCAAAGACGGCAATATGATCCTCACGCAGGGTAAGCCTAAAATCGATAAGGATACCGGCCTGATCAGCTATCAGGACGAGCAAGGCAACCAGCGCCAGATTAACGGCGATCGGGTCTCGCAGGTTATCGAGCGTTAATCCCGGCCCCCGCATCATCCTGACCCCTGACGGATTATCAATCAGGGGTTTAGCCCTACCCCCGGCAGTTATATTCCTCTTTCACCATCTTCTTAGCTTGGTTATAGTCAAGTAAGGCGTGTTACGCCGTTGGATCTCTGGCTTCTGTTTTACCGGGCATCACGCCCGTCAGCGCTAACATTGAAGGAAGGCCGTTAATGCAATACCACCGTATTCCCCACAGTTCTTTAGAAGTGAGCGTGCTGGGACTGGGCACCATGACCTTTGGCGAACAAAACAGCGAAGCCGATGCCCACGCACAGCTGGATTATGCATTAGCCGCTGGCATCAACCTGATTGATACCGCAGAGATGTATCCAGTGCCGCCGCGCCCGGAAACCCAGGGGCTGACAGAACAGTACATTGGCAGTTGGATCAAGGCGCGCGGCAACCGCGACAAAATCGTGCTGGCAAGCAAGGTCTCCGGGCCGATCCGGGGTAATGACGCGGGCATTCGCCCACAGCAGGCGTTGGATCGCAAGAATATCCGCGCCGCCCTGGATGCCAGCCTGAAACGGTTAAATACCGATTATCTGGATCTGTACCAGCTACACTGGCCGCAGCGCACCACCAACTGTTTCGGCAAGCTCAACTATCAGTACACCGATGAGAAAGCCACCATCCCGCTGTTGGAAACCCTGGAAGCGTTAACCGAGCAGGTCCGTGCTGGCAAAATTCGCTATATTGGCGTCTCTAACGAAACCCCATGGGGCGTGATGCGCTACCTGCAACTGGCAGAAAAACACGAACTCCCGCGTATCGTCTCGATCCAGAATCCCTACAGTCTGTTAAACCGCAGCTTTGAGATTGGTTTGGCGGAGATTAGCCAACATGAAGGCATTGAGCTGTTAGCCTATTCCAGCCTGGCCTTCGGTACGCTGTCCGGTAAATACCTCAACGGGGCCAAACCGGCCGGGGCACGCAACACCCTGTTCAGCCGCTTTACCCGCTACTCTTCAGCACAGAGCCAGGCGGCGATCGCCGAATACGTGGCGCTGGCGAAAAAGCACGGTCTGGATCCTTCACAGATGGCATTGGCGTTCGTGCGCCAGCAGCCTTTTGTTGCCAGCACCTTGCTGGGCGCCACCACGCTGGAGCAGTTGAAGATAAATATCGACAGTTTTGACGTGATGCTGAACGAGGAGGTGTTGCAGGCCCTGGAAGAGATCCACAGCCGCTTCACCATTCCAGCACCATAAATGCCCCCTCACCCTAACCCTCTCCCACAGGGAGAGGGGACCGATCGAGTTCAATTTCGGTTGCAGAAATCTACCTGACCACCGCACCGAATCAGCTCTCTTTTATTGAACACGCTATCTGACTAGACACTGCACCTGCCCCTTTGCGGAGGTAGTAGAGTGATCACGTTACCTGATACGACACCATTCCAGCTCCCTCTCCCTGTGGGAGAGGGTTGGGGTGAGGGGACTATTGTTAGGCTTTCGAGCGGAACTGAGATATCCACAGAACGGTGATGGCAAGACCGAACACGACGCCAAAACCGATCCCGACGCCGATCACCGGCACGCCTAATTTGACCACCAAAGAATAGAGGCCAAGCATCAGCAGCATGGCGGTGTTTTCACCCAGGTTCTGTACCGCAATGGCGTTCCCCGCCCCAACTGAGCGTTTGCCCCGCTCTTGCAACAGCGCATTCAGCGGCACCACAAAGAAGCCACCCAGCACACCAATCACCAGCAGTACGCCATAAGCATTCAGCATGCTGGTTTGCACGGCAAAGAAGGCCACGGCGATGCCGATCAGGATCCCGGCAGGCATACAGCGCTTAACCGTTTCCAGCGTCACAAAGCGGGCTGCCGCCCCGGCCCCGACCACGATACCTATTGCCACCATCGCGTTGAGCATGGTTGGCGTGGCGTTATCGCTAATGCCCAGCGCTACCGGTACCCACAGCACCAGCAGGAAGCGCAGGGTAACCCCAGCGCCCCAGAACAGGCTGGTACCAATCAGTGAGAAACGGGTTTGGCCATCGCGCCACAGCACCACGCAAGCGTTGAAGAAAGTGCTCCCCATGACGCGTGGGTGCCAGGAGGCTACCTTATGGGCAACCGGCAAGCGCGGGATATAGAGGTTAGCGACGACTGCCGCGCCGTAAACCACGGCACACACCGCCAGTGCGGCCACGATATGCCAGTCTGCCAACATGCCACCGGCTACCGAACCCACCAGGATGGCGGCAATGGTGGAAGCTTCCATCAGCCCGTTGGCCTTCACCAGCTTATCGCCGCTGGTGATCTCACCCAGGATGCCGTACTTCGCCGGTGAATAAGCCGCAGCCCCAATGCCGACCAGGGTATAGCCCAGGAACGGGTTCAGCCCAAAGCAGATCACCAGCGCACCGGCCAGCTTCAAGCCATTGGCGACCATCATCACCCGGCCTTTGGAGAAACTGTCGGCGATTTGGCCCACAAACGGAGCCAGGATGATATAGGTAGCCACGAAGGCCATTTGCAGTATCGGTTGGCTCCAATCGGGGTACATTTGCTGTTTGATCAGCGCCAGGGTAGCAAACAGCAAGGCGTTATCGCCGAAGGCCGAGAGAAACTGGGCACAGATCACCGCGATCATTGAACGTGACAGCAGTGGGGAATCAGTTGCATTCATTATGCCTTCTCCGGCTGTTCAGCCATTTGGCGCAAAGTAACGAAATCTGGTTTGCCGCTGCCCAGTAACGGCAACGCCTTCACCAGGCGAATATCACGTGGCACCGCCAGCTCCGGGGTGCCCTGCTCACGAGCCACCCGCAGCAAGCTATCACGGGTAATGCTGGCGTCGTTGGTGAACAACACCAGCGCTTCGCCTTTGCTGCTGTCGCTTTTCACCGTGGCCGCATGCAGCCCTTCCGGTGACAGGCGCACTGCCAACTGTTCCACGCTCTCCAGCGAGATCATTTCCCCCGCCAGTTTGGCAAAGCGCTTCACACGGCCACGAATGGTGCAATAGCCCTGTTCATCGAAGCTGACAATGTCACCGGTATCGTACCAGCCAGCTTGCAGCACGCCGTTTTCGTCCTCGGCTGCCGGAGCTTCCAGTTCGCCTGGGCGCTCAACCCGCAGGTAGCCCTTCATGATGTTCGGGCCTTTCAATTGCAGACGGCCGCCGTTATCGATGCCGGCCATCTTGATCAAACGTGCTTCCATCTGCGGCATAATGCGGCCTACGGTGCCAACTTTGGCCGCCAGGGGCACGTTGATCGACACCACCGGAGCGCACTCCGTGACGCCATAGCCTTCTAAAATGCGGATGCCGTATTTATCCTGATAAATCTGTTTGGTGCTCTCGGCCAGCTTCTCGGCCCCGGCCACCACATAGCGCAGGCGGGCAAAATCGTAAGGATGGGCGAAGCGGGCATAGTTGTTGAGGAAGGTTGCCGTACCAAACAGCACGGTGCAGTTACGGTCATAGACCAGTTCCGGCACCACGCGATAATGCAGCGGGCTAGGGTAGAGGAATACCCGGCTACCGGTCATCAACGGGGTGATCAACCCGACTGTCAGGCCGAAAGAGTGGAACAACGGCAGCGAGGACATAAAGCGATCGCGCGGGGTGAAATCCGCAATGGTTCGGATCTGCTCCACGTTGGCCAGCAAGCTGGCATGGGAATGCACTACGCCCTTCGGATGGCCTTCCGAGCCGGAGGTAAACAGGATCAGTGCTGCATCCTCTGGCTGCTGTGGCACCATTGCCTTATGTGGCTGGAGCAGGTGACGCAGGATCCACAGCTTATCGTCCCGGGTGACGGTATCTTTCAAATCTTCCAGATAGACCCAGTTAGCTTCCGGCACCTGCTCTGGCAGATGCGTCAATTTGCCCTTTTCCAGGAACTGGCGCGAGGTGACGATGGTTTTAATGGTGGCCGCGGTCATCGCGCTTTTCAGCCCATTCACACCGGCGGTGTAATTGAGCATGGCCGGAATACGGCCCCGCAATGAAGCGCCAAAGATGGCGGCAGCGGTAATAGTGGCATTCGGCAACAGCAGGCCAACATGCTCTTTCGGCGCGGTAAAGCGTTCCAGGATGCGGCTGACGCCCAGCGATTTTTTGAGCAGCGTATGATAGCTGTCTTCCTTGAAGCCCACGTCTTCGATGCAGGGCTTGAAGCGGCCATAACGATGCTGCGCGGCCAACAGCGCGCCGAACAGGGTTTGCGGTTTGAGGGTATCCATGCGCGCCTGCATCATGATCTGATGCAGCCTGTCACCGGCCAACTGCCGGCGTTGACTGGCTTTTGGCGCCTCTGGCATCGGTAAAGTGGTTGGCGGCAGAATGCTGATGGTGGTCTGTGGGAAGGCGCGGAGTTTATACACCCCGGCCATACGGCCAAACACGCTGAACTCCGGGCCATCGATACGTACCGGCACGATGGTGGCACCAGATTTGGCGGCGATAAAGGCCGCCCCGTCGTAGACCTTCATCAATGAGCCGGTCACCGTAATGCGCCCTTCCGGGAACACCACGATCGGCCTGCCCTGCTCAACCATGCGCACCAGATGCTTGATGGCCATCGGTTTGGTGGGATCCAGTGGCACGAAGTCGATATAAGGCTTCAGCCAGCGCATAAACCAACGATCGGAAATGCTGGAGTAAACGGCAAACACCGGTTTGATCGGTAAGAACAACGCCAGCAGCGCGCCATCCATGAAAGAAACGTGATTCGGGGTGATCAGCAGTTTCTGCTGCTCAAAATGCTTGGCGTCGCCTTCGACACGAACACGAAACATCAGGCGAAACAGTGCACGTAACACGGTATATATCATCCCACTCTCCCTCGGGGTTGATGGCCTTAAAAATTGTCTGAGGGAAGAATACTATACGGCAGGCAAAAAAAAACCTACGCATCCGCGTAGGTTGGTGCAATTGAAAATGGCTTCAACATACAGAGTATGTCGATTGCTCACCAATCAATACCTCTGGGACAGTCAATTTACCCCGCCACGCCAAACTCTCGCCAGCGGCCAATCGCAACAGTCAGGCGCAAAGTGTAACCAGCGATGTAGTTTTGCCTTTGATAGACATGGTTATTCTTGTTGCCTGCTCAATGGCCATACCATGCAATGTAAGGGCGCTGCGCCCGCTTAACCGCATGCAGCCCCCGTTAACCCGGGATCCACTTGGGGCGAAAAGGTGAATTTAAAAACCATAAATGCAACGCTCACCACAAGTTAACGATACCAGCCCTTGCGGCGCGCGATTTTTTCCGCAAAACTGAGGAATGTAAGCGATTACCCAGGAAGTGTTGCAGATATGGCCACGATTAAGGATGTTGCCAGGCTGGCGGGTGTTTCCGTCGCCACGGTGTCCCGCGTAATAAATAACTCCCCGAAAGCCAGCGAAAGTTCACGGACCGCCGTGCTGGCCGCCATGGAAGGATTGCAGTATCACCCCAACGCCAATGCCCGTGCGCTGGCACAACAATCCACCGAAACCCTGGGCCTGATTGTCTCTGACGTTTCCGATCCCTTCTTTGGTGCCATGGTAAAAGCCGTGGAGCAGGTGGCCTACGCCACGCATAATTTTCTGCTGATTGGTAACGGTTACCACAATGCCGAAAAAGAACGCCAGGCCATTGAGCAACTGGTGCGCCATCGCTGTGCGGCCTTGGTGGTGCATGCCAAGAAGCTGACCGACGATGAGCTGACCGTCTGGATGCGCCAGATCCCAGGCATGGTGCTGATCAACCGTACGCTGCCTGGGTTTGAGCCCCGCTGCGTAGCGCTTGACGATCGCTACGGTGCCTGGCTGGCCACCCGCCATCTGATCCAACAAGGCCACCAACGGATCGCATTCATCTGCTCCAACCATCAGATTTCAGATGCTACCGATCGATTGCAGGGCTACCTGGATGCATTGGAAGAGCACGGTATTGCGGTGGATGAAAAGCTGGTTGCCTACGGCAAGCCGGATGAGATTGGCGGCGAGCAGGCCATGACCGAGTTGCTGGGCCGTGGTAAGCAGTTCACCGCCATCACCTGCTATAACGATCCGATGGCCGCCGGGGCGCTTTCGGTGCTCAGTGATAACAGTGTGGACGTTCCAGGCCAGATTTCGCTGATTGGTTTTGACGACGTGCTGATTTCGCGCTATCTGCGCCCACGCCTGACCACTATCCGCTACCCGGTGGTGGCGATGGCGACGCAGGCTGCTGAGCTGGCATTAGCGTTGGCCAACAACCAGCCGCTACCGGAGATCACCAATATGTTCAGCCCGACGCTGGTACGCCGCCATTCGGTCGCCAGCATCAATAACGCTTTCGAGCAAAACTAATCTAGCAGACGGTGGTAGAGGCGCACGGGGCGATCCGGGTACTCCAGCGCCTTGCCGATGTGCTGCCAACCATGACGTTCGTAATAACCGCTAAACTCGGCATACAGATACAGCTCCTTGTACCCGGCCCGGCGGCTGTACTCCTGCACATATTGCTGGAGCTGCAACCCCAGCCCGCTGCCGCGCTGGCTCTCTTCAACGTAAAGCGCGGCCAACCACGGCGTTAAATCCTGGCGGCTGATCAAATCACAGCGCCACAGCCCCACGGTGCCTACCGGCTTGTCATCCAACAGGGCGATAAAGGTGATCGGCAAACCTTCATGCCGCAGGCTGCTGGCCACCACGCTGGCAAAGAATTCCCGGCTTTTTTCGCTGCCAAACGCCTGCCACTGCCAGTCGATAACCTGTTGCTGATGTTGCGGATAGTCCGCCAGATGCACAATACGAAACACGCTAATCCCCTCTGAAAAATGCCTTAATGCCAGCACCGTCAGTGTACGTGAATCAATGCATGGGTGCCCTAACAACATAGGTTGCTGAATTTGTAGGGGTCGAACATGTTCGAGCCGATCTCACCCTATGCTAGACTCTGCACTATTTACCGCAGCGGACGTTGAAAGAGGGTAGCCATTGATGATCACCATGTTGGATGTTTCCATGCGCGCGGGGGTGTCCAAAGCGACGGTTTCCCGCGTTTTAAATGGCACCGGCCAGGTGAAGAAGAGCACGCGTGATGCGGTGTTCAAGGCAATGGATGAACTGGGCTACCGGCCAAACTTTCTCGCCCAATCGCTGGCCAATAAAAGCTCCAACAGCATTGGGCTGGTAGTGTCCAATTTTGATGGCCCCTACTTTGGCCGTTTGCTGCGCCAGGCCGCCAAACTGGTCGAGGCCAGCGGTAAGCACCTGATCGTCACCGACGGCCACGACACGCCAGAAGATGAATTACAGGCGGTACGGCTGCTGGCGGATCGCCGCTGCGACGCGATTATCCTGTACACCCGCTTTATGAGCGAAAAAGCCCTGATGGAGTTGCTGGAAGACCTGCCGGTTCCGGTGATGGTCATTAACCGCGATCTGCCGCAGGCTCGTGAACGCTGCGTGTTCTTCGAACAGCAACAGGCCGCCTTCAACGTAGTGGATTATCTGATCCGTCAAGGACACCGTGAGATCGCCTGCATCACCGGGCCGATCGATACACCCACCGCCCAATCCCGCTTGGCGGGTTATCGTCAGGCGTTGGAACACCACCAGGTTGCGTTCAATGATGCCTTGATCACCAACGGTGATAGCAGCGTACCTGGCGGATACTTAAGCTGTAAGGCCCTGCTGGCTAGCGGCAACTCATTCAGCGCGCTGTTTGCCAGCAACGATGATATGGCTATCGGCGCGATGAAGGCCCTGCACCAGGCTGGCAAACGCCTGCCTGAGGACGTTTCGCTGTTTGGTTTCGACGATGAGCCAAGCGCCGCCTATCTGCAACCGGCGTTGTCCACCGTCTACCTGCCGATCGACGCGATGATCGAAGCGGCGATAGCCCAAGCCCTGCGTCTGATCAACGGCGAAGCGCTACAACCGCTAACGCCGTTTGTCGGGGAGTTAAAACTGCGCGAGTCCGTGGTACCAGGCCCCTACGCGCGTTAATTTCAACTTAAAGCAGCTCCAGCCCGATCAATTCTTCAATCGTCTGGCGGCGACGGATCAGCCGAGGTTCACCGTTTTCAAACAGCACTTCCGGCAGCAGCGGACGGCTGTTGTAGTTGGAGGACATCGACGAGCCATAGGCCCCGGTGTCATGGAATACCAGATAATCCCCGACCCGCACCTGCGGCAACGGACGGGTTTCAATACCGCCACCCGCTTGCTGGGTAAACACATCACCCGACTCACACAGCGGCCCGGCAATCACAGTGTCTTGCAGCGGTTGGTTATCAGTATTGCGGCCGTCGGCAGGCAGCAGGGAGATATGGTGATAGCTGCCGTACATCGCCGGACGCATCAGATCGTTGAACCCAGCGTCCACCAGGACAAAGTGACGGCTGCCCATCTGTTTTACCGAACGCACTTCGGCCACCAGCACGCCCGCTTCGGCCATCAGGAAACGCCCCGGCTCGATTTCCAACTTCACTGGATGGCCCAGATGTGCGGCAACTCGCTCACGTGCACGATTCCACAGGCCGTAATAGTGTTCGGTATTGATCGCCTCTTCCCCTTGCTGATAAGGGATAGAAAGGCCGCCACCGGCGGAAATCGCCGTGATGTCCTGCCCCAGGGCAATCACCTGCTGCACCATGGCATCACACACGCGTTCCAGATGCTGGTAATCCACCCCGGAACCGATGTGCATATGCAGCCCGATCAGTTTCAGGCCGTATTGCTGCACCTTGGCGACCGCCTGCGGCAGATCGGCGTACCAGATACCGTGCTTGCTGTTTTCACCGCCGGTATTGGTTTTCTGGCTATGGCCGTGGCCAAAACCAGGGTTGATACGTAGCCACACCGGATGCCCGGCAGACACCTGGCCAAGCTGTTCCAACATATCAATAGAACCGGCGTTGACCGGGATTTTCAATTCGCTGACGCGCGCCAGCGTAGCGTGATCCAGCACATCGGCGGTAAATACAATATCCTCGCCACCCGGCTCAAAACCGGCTTTTAACGCGCGCTCAATCTCCCCCAGCGACACCGAATCCACCTTGACGCCCTGCTCGCGCATCAGGCGCAGAATATGAATATTCGAGCAGGCTTTCTGGGCAAAGCGGATCACGTCAAAGTGCTGCAACTGGCTGATACGCTGGCTGATGATATCTGCATCATAGGCCCAGACTGGGCAACCAAAGCGTTGGGGCAGCGCCAGCAGATTGGCGGCGTTCAGGGCGGTAGAGGTGTCGTTCAAGGCGCGTGGCATGGTTCGGTTCCCATAATCAAATTTTCCACCATCATGCCGCAGCGGCCTCGGTGTGAAAAATATCTATTTCGCCATAGTCTATTCATTTATGATATGGCTTTCCCTCTCCGTGGAGTGTCGCCATGTACGCTATTACCCTGCGCCAGATTGAGATTTTCCACGCGGTGATGACCACCGGCAATCTGACCGAAGCGGCGACGCTGCTGCAAACTTCACAACCGACCGTCAGCCGCGAACTGGCACGCTTCGAGAAGCTGATCCAGCTGCAATTGTTTGACCGCGTACGTGGCCGCCTTTACCCGACGGTGCAAGGCTTACGGCTGTTTGAAGAAGTGCAGCGCTCTTATTACGGCCTGGATCGCATCAAGAATGCGGCCGCCGGTATCCGGCAATTCCAGCAGGCGCAGCTTTCCATTGCCTGCCTGCCGGTGTTTTCCCAATCGCTGCTGCCTGCCGTGTGTAAACCTTTTGTCGATCGTTATCCGGAAGTGAGCTTCAGCGTGATCCCGCAGGAGTCACCGTTGCTGGAAGAGTGGCTTTCGGCACAGCGCCACGATCTGGGCCTGACGGAAAATACCCTGACGCCCGCTGGCACCGAGCGCATGACGCTGATGACGATGAATGAAGTGTGTGTGCTGCCTGCCGGGCACCCAATGCTTGCGAAAAGCACGCTGACGCCGCAGGACTTCAACGCAGAAAACTTTATCAGCCTGTCGAGCACCGACAGCTATCGGCAACTGCTGGATGCGCTGTTCCATGAACAAGGCATCGAGCGCCGGATGGTGATGGAGACCCACAGCGCCGCTTCGGTGTGTGCGATGGTCAAGGCCGGAGTCGGTATCTCTATCGTCAACCCGCTGACCGCGTTGGATTACGCCAATAATGGCGTTCATGTGCGGCCCTTCAGCGTCGAGGTGCCGTTTACCGTGAGCCTGATCCGCCCGCTGCACCGCCCCTCTTCCGCACTGGTCAACGCCTTTGTGCAGCACTTGCAACAGCAGGCGCAACAGTTGCCTGCCCGCCTGGCTTCGGTGATCCAACGCTAGCGCAGAGTGGCGCACCAGCCAGGATCGGTGGCAAACCATTCCACCAGGAAGTCCAGCATGGTACGCAACGTGGCGGGCATTTGGCGGCGCGAGGTGTAGATGCCGTAGATCCCCATCGTCTGTGACAGATACCCCGGTAACAGTTCCACCAACTCCCCCTTTGCCAACAATGGCGCAGCGGAATAGTAAGGCTGCATGGAGATCCCCGCCCCTTGCAGCGTTCCTGCCAACAACACCACCGACTCGTTGGCGCTGAGGTTGCCACTGACCGCCACCGCCGACTTCACGCCTTGCTCATCAAAGTGCCACAGGCTTTTACCAAAGTAGGAGTAGGTCAGGCAGTTGTGCAGGGCTAAATCCTGTGGGTGGCGCGGGGTGCCATGAGCGGCCAGATAGGCTGGAGACGCACAGATCACCGAAGCGCAGTTGGAAAGCGGCCGGGCAATCAGATTGGGATCCAACTCATTGGTGATGCGTAGTGCCAGATCGATCCGCTCCTCCACCAGATTGACCGCCCGGTTATTCATTTGCAGATCCACCGCAACCTGAGGATGGCGCTTCAGGTACTGCGCCACCGCCCCCACCAGCGCCGTTTGGCCAAGCGATTGCGAACAGGTGATTCGTAGCAGGCCACGTAAATCGTCACTCTGCTCGTTTTCCACCAGATCGATATCTTTCGCTACCGCCAGCATTTGGCGGCAGCGCTCCAGGGTGCGTTCTCCGGCATCGGTCAGGCTGAGCCTGCGCGTAGTACGATGCAGCAATCGTGCGCCGGCCCATTGTTCCATTTGTGCCAGATAGCGCGTCACCATAGCCCGCGACATCGCCAGGGTATCCGCTGCCGCAATCATGCTGCCGCGTTCGACGATAGTGACAAAAACCTCTGCGGCGGTAATGCGATCCATGATTCGCTCGATTTACGCAATGAATAATTGCTTATTATCCGGTTTTTCTCCCGTTCTATGCAACCTATCATCTGGCCAACGATAACAAACACCCAAAAGGCACCTGCACATGTTTAAGAAATCATTACTGACCCTGGCCGTAACCGGCTTCGTTTCATTCAGCACCTTCGCCAATGCGGCTAATACGTTGACCCTGGAAGTGTACAACCCAGGCGAAAAGAGCGTATTCCCGGTCTCTTCCGAGATTGTCAGCGGCCCACACGAAGTGGCGCTGATCGATGCCCAATTCCAGCGTAACGACGCGCAGGAGCTGGTGAAAAAGATCAAGGCCACCGGTAAGAAGCTGACCACGGTCTATATCAGCCATTCGGATCCGGATTTCTATTTCGGCCTGGACGTGATCAAAGCCGCCTTCCCAGAGGCAAACATCATTGCTTCACCGGAAACGATCAAAGCGATCAATGCGACCCAGGCAGGTAAACTCGCCTATTGGGGGCCGATCCTGAAGGAGAATGCACCGCAGACCGTGATCGTGCCTCAGCCGTTGCAGGGCAGCAGCTTTAGCATTGATGGCCAACAGGTCGAAGTGAAAGGCCTCAATGGCCCAACGCCGGATAGCACCTTTGTGTGGATCCCATCGTTGAAAGCCGTGGTGGGGGGTGTGCCGGTAGCCGGTGACAATATTCATCCGTGGATTGCGGATAATCAGACTGTCGAGTCACGTGCGCATTGGCAGCAAACGCTGGAAAGCATCAAGGCGTTGAAACCGCAGGTAGTGGTTCCGGGGCACTTCCTGCCAGGAGCGGCACAAACGCTGGAGTCGGTGACCTTTACCCACAATTACCTGACCACGCTGGAAAGCGAGTTGCCAAAAGCCAAGAACTCCGCTGAACTGATCGCGGCCATGCAGCAGCACTATCCAAAGCTGCAAGATGGTTCCAGCCTGGAACTGAGCGCCAAGGTGCTGAAAGGCGAAATGAAGTGGCCGCAGTAAAACGGTAGGAGCAAAAACATGACGACCCTGCATTACATTTTCGATCCGCTGTGCGGTTGGTGCTACGGAGCGGCACCGCTGGCCAAGGCCTTGCAGGCTATTCCGGGCCTGACCGTTGCCCTGCACGCCGGTGGCATGATGACCGGCAATGCCCGCCGAACCATCAACGAGGAATGGCGCAATTACGTGATGCCCCATGATAAGCGGATTGCCGAGCTAACCGGCCAGCCCTTCGGCGACGGTTACTTCAACGGCCTACTGCGTGACACCACGGCGGTGATGGACTCTGAGCCGCCGATCGTCGCGATCCTGGCAGCTGAACAGCTCGCCGGACGAGGCCTGGATATGCTGCACCGCATTCAGGAAGCTCACTACCGGGAAGGACGACGTATTGCCGATACGCCGGTGTTGGAAGCGCTGGCGAGTGAGCTGGGCCTGGATCCTGCTGCCTTTATTGCCGAGATGCGTTTGAACAGCGGCGCGCCAACGGCACAGCATATTGCCGACAGCCGTGCACTGCTCGCCAAAGTCCGTGGGCATGGCTTCCCAACCTTTGCCCTGGAGGATAATCAAGGGCGGCTATCCCAGATCCCCGTGCAGGAGTTTTTGGGGAATGTTGAAGGCTGGAAAGCCTTGCTGAAAGATGCCGTGAAATAAATCTGTCGGGGCGAGCACATGTTCGCCCCGAACATAGTTGTAACAATTTCATTTTGTGTTGTGATTAGCCGCCGCGCCCATGACATCCTCGCCTCACGCTACTCAACGTTACTAGCGCTCGCTTTATCTCCGCTGTATTGCAAATAATGAGCCACGTCAAAACTGCTTACATGTGGCGGTTTGTTTGTTACCAGCCTCGTGCCCATGCTAGAAGAAAACGATACCTTCTGGATTTTTATGAACACGAGCACCACACAAAAACGAGCCGTCTGGCAATTAATCAAACCCTTTTGGGTTTCGGAAGAAAAATGGCGCGCCTGGGCGATGCTGATCGCTATCGTGGGCCTATCTCTGGGGCTGGTCTATATCAGCGTACTGATCAACCAGTGGAACCAGGTGTTCTACGATGCCCTGCAGAATAAGAACTACCCGGTATTCAAAGCCCAGCTGTGGCGCTTTACCTATCTGGCGTTGGCTTTCATCGTGCTGGCGGTCTACAAGATCTACCTGACCCAGGGCCTACAGATGCGCTGGCGGCGCTGGATGACGGAAAAATTTATGGGCAAGTGGCTGGCACATCAGGCCTATTACCATACCGAACAGCAGCAGATTATCGATAACCCCGATCAGCGTATCTCCGACGATCTCAACGTCCTGACCCAGTACACCTTATCTTTGTCGCTCGGCCTGCTCTCCAGCCTGGTGACGCTCTGTTCGTTTATTACCATTCTCTGGCATATCAGCGGGCCGATGACCTTTGTGATCGCCCAACATACCATTACCCTGCCCGGCTATATGGTGTGGTTCGCCCTGCTGTACGCGGTACTGGGTTCGTTGCTGATCTGGTGGGTCGGCAAGCCGCTGGTCATGCTCGGCTTTAATCAGGAACGCTATGAGGCGAACTTCCGTTTCGGGCTGATCCGTATCCGCGAAAATAACGATGCCATCGCGCTGTATCACGGTGAACCACGAGAGAAGCAACAGCTAAGTAACCGCTTTGAAGCCATCCGCAGCAACTGGTGGTCGATCATGCGCATCACCCGGCGGCTGAATATCGCCAGCAACTTCTACGGCCAGTTTGCCATTGTCTTTCCGCTGCTGGTGGCGGCACCACGCTATTTCTCCGGTGCGATCCAGATGGGCGGGCTGATGCAGATCTCCTCCGCGTTTGGCCAGGTGCAAGGATCGCTGTCGTGGTTTATCGACGCGTTTACCGATCTGGCTACCTGGAAAGCCTGCGTTAACCGTCTGGCAGGCTTTAACGCGGCGGTGGACGAAGTCCATAACCAAACCCGCGGTATCAGCCTGCAACAGGAAGACCACTCGCCGCTAATGCTGCGCGATGTTGGCCTGACGCTGCCCGATGGACAGCCGCTGTTAAGTGCGGCAACCATGACGCTGCAACGCGGTGAGCGCGTGCTGGTCGTCGGCCCTTCTGGCTGTGGTAAATCCACACTGTTGCGGGCCATTGCCGGGATCTGGCCTTACGGTTCTGGTGAGATCGGCCTGGATAAACATCTCACTACGCTGTTCCTGCCGCAGCGCAGCTATATCCCGATCGGTACGCTGCGTGAAGCGCTGAGCTATCCACATCAGGATAAAGACTACAGCGATGAGCAGTTGTTGAAAGTCCTGGAAAACTGCCGGCTGAAGCACCTGCAACGCTGGTTGGATACCAGCGCCAACTGGAGCCATCGCCTTTCACCGGGTGAGCAGCAGCGGTTGGCGTTTGCTCGTGCGATCCTGACCCGCCCGGATGTGCTGTTCCTGGATGAAGCCACCAGCGCGTTGGATGATGAAACCGAGCAGTTGATGTATTGCCTGCTGGTTGATGAACTGCCCGAAGTCACGCTGGTCAGCGTGGCACACCGCAACAGCGTGGCGAAATATCATCAGACCTGCTGGCGTTTCAGCCGTGATGAAAATGGCCCGGCCCAGATGGCGCTTAGCCCGTTGCCAATACCGAGTTAGTCTCAACATACAAGGGGATTCCATTCCCATAGAGAACCGGGTCCCCTTGATTAAATCCCATCCGCCTCGGCGTTGGCGCATTTCACCTTACGCCGTTCGTGCCACAGGCTGGTCAAGCCGCGTTTGCCGCAGGCCAGCGCCATGTCGCGGAACTCAGTCAGGCTCAGCCCTTCGCGCTCCAGCATCATTTCGGCAGCCAACTGCATATTCACCCCGGTCAGCACCTCACAGTTGCCATGCGCATCAGCCAACTCGCATGCGCTCCGAAATGGCGATCCCCCCAGCATATCGGTAAGAAAAACCACGCCGTCCGGCTGCGCTACCGCTTGCAGCGCGGCACTCAACGCCACTTTCAGTTCCGCCGTGCCCATATGGACAGGGAAATCCACCGCGATACAGGCGGGTTGTTCCCCCACCACCTGCTCTACCGCCTGTAGCAGGCCGCTGGCGAAACCGCCGTGGCCGGTAATGACAATTCCTGGCATGTTCTCTTCCTCACAGCAAACCGATAAATTTACCCACTACGCCAATCACCACCGTCACACCGATCAGTTTCACCGGTGAGAAACCACGCTTCATCAGGAAGAACACCAACAACGTGAAGCACAGCGGCAACAGGTTGGGCATCAACTTATCGAGCACGTCCGTTTGCAACGCGACGGTGGCCTTACCGGCATGCATGATCAGCGGCGTAGAAAGATGCACATAAGAGGCCACCAGCGCACCGATGACCGTCATGCCCACGATCGACGCCGCATGGGATATTCGTTTGGTATGGGTTTTCAACAGCGTCAGCGCACTGGTGCCCGCCTGATAGCCATAGTGCGCCAGCCCAAAGCGCAGCCCGAAGTGGAACACGTTGAACAACAGCAGGAACACTATCGGCCCAAACAGGCTGCCCTCCAGCGCCAGGGATGCCCCGATGCCCGCACAGATCGGCAACAGCGTCAGCCAGAACAGCGCATCGCCAATGCCTCCCAACGGCCCCATCAGCGCCACTTTCACCGCTCGAATGGTGGAGACTTTTTCCTTGTTTTGCTCCATCGCCAGCACCAACCCCGAAAGGAAGGTGACGTCGAAGGGATGCACGTTGATAAACTCCATATGCATCTTCATCGAATTCGCCAGATCCTGAGGATTGCGGTGGATCTTGCGCAAGCCAGGGATCAGGGTGTATAGCCAGCCACCGGCCTGCATACGTTCATAGTTGAACGATGCCTGCAGCAGCAGCGAGCGCCAGGCCATGCGGTTGATATCACTGCGCGTCAGCGCTTCTGCTGGCTGGCTATCAACATAGTCATCCTGCTCTACCTGGCTGGTGGCCAATGCCTGTTCCAGGCGTTTTGCGGCCTTTTGCGCCAGCAGATCGTCAGAATCATCAAATGCCATCTTCGGCGTCCTCCGGTTGAACAGGCTTTCTGGTCACGTCCGCATCTGCCCGTTGACTGTTAAAGAAATCGATCAGCGCGATCGCCAATGCCCCCAGCGCCACCGCCAGGATCGGCAGCTTAAGGAAAGTCACCGAAATAAAACCGAGGATGAAATACGCCACGTAGGTTTTCTTCATCATCACTTTCATCAGCAGTGAGAAGCCGATTGCCGGCATCATGCCGCCCGCTACCGCCAGCCCATCCAGCAGCCAGGTCGGCGCTTTCTGCACCATGGCACTGGCCGCATCGGCACCGAAGTAGATCGGCAAGAACGCCACCACAAAGTAGAAAACAAACAGAATGCTGATGCCGAGGTAGTTCACCCGCTCAACGCCGCGCCAGTTCAGTTCCTGCACCATGCGATCGCAGCGGTGCATCATGGGTGAAAACGCGGTGAACAGCAGCGTGATGCAGCCCTGTACTGCAATGGCGAACGGCACCGCCACGCCAATGGCCACCTTGGGATCGGCCTTGGTGAGGATGGCAAACGCCGTGCCGACCACCCCGCCGATAACCACGTTAGGCGGTTGTGCACCGGCCAATGGCACCATGCCCATCCATACCAACTCCAGCGTCCCGCCCACCAATAAGCCGGTGGTGACATCCCCCAGGATCAGGCCAACCAGTGGCCCCATTACTACCGGGCGATGGAAGTGGGTCAGACCGTTAAACAGGTCGACCCCGGCCAACCCCGCCAGCAATGCAATCAATAACGCGTCAGTTAACATGCTTCCCCCTGCGCTCAAGCGAGCAGTTTGCCTATCGCTTCACCGGCTTCATCCGGCACCCGGCGCACCTCGCAGGCTACGCCCAACGCCGCCAGCTCACGAAAGGCGGCAATGTCATCGTCATCCACCGAGACCGTTTTGTGGATTTGCCGTTTCCCTGCGGCGAAGTGCATATTGCCAACGTTGACAAAGGTGATGGGCACCCCGCCCTGCACCAGCGTCAACACGTCCTGCGGCGTTTTGCACACCAGAAAAATCTTTTGCCGATCCGCCGCCTTATGGATCACGTCGATGGTTTTTTGCAGGGTGAAGTAACGGGTCTGCACGCCTTCCGCGACCACCATGTCCATCAGGTTTTGCTGTACCAGATCGGCGGCGGCATCATCGTTGGCCACCACCACCAGATTGGCGCCCAGCGTATTGGTCCAGGTCACCCCGACCTGGCCATGTACCAGGCGGTTATCGATACGGGTCATCAGAATATTGGGCATATCAGCGCACCTCCGGGTAACAGGCTGAGTGGTAGTCTTCGAGCACCTGGGTAATTTTGTGGATCACCCAATCTTGCGGATCCTGGCTCAGCTCACCGGCATTCAAGGCCCGTGCCTGATCGGGTAAATACTGGCTGAGTAAGGCCAGCGGGATTGGGTTGCTCCGTAGATTGTCCATCAGCGCATCCACTGCCTGCTGAACCTGTGGCTGCGGCCAGTAATAGCGCACGCGATCGCTCAGGCTGTAGTGCCGATCCAGATACTGTTGATGCGGGCTGCCGTGATAATAGCGGCTCCACTGCTGCGGCTGTTCGCGCATCACCTGCTCAAGCGTGGCGCACAGCTGGGCCGAACGATGCTCCCCCAACCATTCACGCTCGATACGATCGAGGGCAAACAGCGCCTCACGCAGCGCAAAGGTGAGCGCCGGGCCAACTTTCAGAATGGCGAAATGGTCACGCACCAGCTGCGAATAGGCCTTGGGTGCCTGGTAATCGGTCGAATGGGCCTCATACAGCAGCCCCGGCTGGCGTTCGATAAAGCGGCTTAACTCCTGCGCCGCCTGCGGTTGGTAATGTTCGACGCTGTGATGGTCGAACTCGACGCCGGGTTGCACCACCAAGGCGATCACTCGAGACCAGGCGCTGCTCAGCTCTGCCTGCAGCCAGGCATGACGGTGCGCCTCTAACGTGACGGAGACAGCCTGTGGCGTAGTCACCTGGATGCCTTGCAGCGTTTCCTGCGCTCCACCCGGTACCGGAACTTCGGTTCCGATCACATACACCGGAGCTTCACCACCCGCTTGCTGCCAGGCTCGTTCCGCCACCGCGCACAGGCGCGCCGCACGCTGTGCCACCACTTCATCTCCCAACGGGGTAGGATCGTCAGCGCAGGACATGGAGCAGTCGAGGTGGATCTTGCGAAATCCGGCGCGCACATAGTCGTCAATCAGGGTTTCGGATAGCGCCATCGCCTCTTGTGCCGGGCGGTCTTGCCAGGCGTTGGGGCCAAGATGATCGCCCCCCAGCCAAATAGCGCTCCTTGGCAACCCGATGTCATCCGCCATCTGCCACAGTGCATCACGAAACTGTGCGGCGGTCTGGCCGGTATAGCCGCCAAACTGGTTAACCTGGTTTGACGTCGCCTCGATCAATACCGGTGTGCCACGTGCCTTTGCTTGCCGCAAGGCGGCCTGCAATACCCAAGGATGCGCGGAGCAAACGGAAAATATCCCCACCGGCTGGCCGGCCTTGTGCTGTGCTACCAGTTGTAACCACTGCTGCATGAATCCCCCATGAGGGCGCCCTAGTCGCGATCGGCTATCACCACATCTACGCCTAAATCGCTGAGCGCCTGCTGATAATCTTGTGGAAGACGGCTATCTGTGATCAGCCGATGAATTTGCCCGACTTCGCGGATCATGCAAAAGCTCTTGCGACCAAACTTGCTGGCATCCGCTACCGCGATAATTTCACGCGCCACCTCGCACATCACACGATTGAGGTGTGCCTCACCGGGGTGAGGCGTAGTGATCCCCGCAACCAGATCGAAACCGTCGACGCCCAGAAACAGTTTGTCGAAGCGGTACTGGCGCAATTGCTGCTCGGCAGCCGGGCCATAGAGCGAATAGGAGTTCTGCCGGACGCTTCCCCCCAACACCATTACTTCCACCCCGTCGTAACCTGAAAGCTCATAGGCAATGTTCAGCGCATTGGTCATCACCACCAGATCGCGGCGCGGTTTCAACCAGGGCACGATCTGGGCCGTGGTGGAACCGGAGTCCAGGATCAGCGCATCGCCGTCCCGCACATAGCTTGCCGCTCGGCAGGCAATCTGTGATTTCACATCGCGGTTCAAACGCCCTTTGTCATGTAACGGGCGGTCAAAGGCAAACTGCTGGTTGAGCATTGCCCCACCATAGGCACGCAGCGCACAGCCTTTACGTTCCAGAAAGCGCAGATCGTTGCGGATCGTCACCGTGGAAACGGCAAACTGTTTGCTGAGCTGTTCCACCCGCACGCTTCCGTGCTCGCAGAGCAGATCGATGATGTCTTCACGTCGTTTAGCGGTGTTCACTGGCATGAGCAATAGGTCCTCAGGTTTCCGGTTTTGGCCGGGAGATGATGGCTTTCGCTCTACTGCGGCGGTATTACAACAAAGCGAAAGCAATGAAATTGTGATCGGGGTTACAGGGCAGTTTTAGCAGCAAATGGGGGTAAAAAGCTTTCGGATCGAAACGAAATGAAACTATTTCCTCGGCGGGCGCGAGAAAAGTGAAATCTGCCGCAGGCCGATAGGGCGGCAGGTTAAGAGTATGTGAAAAATAGCACAGTGAAAGCGGCTTTGGCGGGCAGCAGCGGAAAGGCTTTTCTTTCCTTAGGTGATCAACATCACAAAACTGTTAATTGGCTCAGTTTAGCCAACCGACACCCAGGTGGGTCACCAGACCGACAATCACCAAAATCACGATCACGGCGATGGTGTAAAGCACAATACGGCGGGGGCTGTAGAAAGAAGACATAGCGATTCCTCACAATAAGTTTACTGCTGTTACTATCCGTTATGGCGAGCAATGCTGCCAGCAATAGTTTCCCTCACGTTGATCAAAGTCACTTGGTGGGGGGCCAGGCGCGGTTTCCTTAACCTCTTGTCAGGCGAGGCGATCTTTCCTAAACTGGCACGCAGATACTGGCAGCCCTGCCAGTACGTAAGCGTTAACGTCAATCAACGCATCCCGTCGTGCAGTAATGATTGGCTGCATGCCTGATGCGAGGATCTCATGCCCCAACCCGAACCATCCGCAAATTGTGTTGTTAAACGCAGTCGTTTGACGCGTTTCTTATTGCTGGCCGGCATCATGCTGGTGGCAGCTAACCTGCGCGCCCCTTTAACCAGCGTAGGCCCGTTACTGGAACAGATCCAGCACCAGCTGATGCTTTCTGCCACCGCCGCCGGGTTACTCAACTCCCTGCCGCTGATCCTGTTTGCGGTGTTATCGCCATTAACACCGTCGCTGGCCAAGCGCATCGGGATTGAGCGCACGCTTGGGCTGGCGCTGGTGCTGCTGGTCGCCGGGATCGTGCTGCGTTCACAACCGCGGGATGGCATGCTGTGGTTGGGAACGGTGTTGATCGGCGCGGCCATCGCCTTTGCCAACGTGGTGCTACCAACGCTGGTAAAACGCGATTTTCCCCATCGGGCTGCGGTGATGATCAGTACCTATGCAGCCGTGATGTCACTGGTGGCCGCTATCGCCTCCGGCATGGCGGTGCCGTTAGCGGCATTCAACGATAACGGCTGGCGTTTTTCACTGCTGTGCTGGAGCCTGCCGGCGTTTATCGCGCTGGCGATCTGGCTACCCCAACTGAAACGCAAGCCCACTCCGGTAACCCGAACCGGCACGCCGGTGGCCGCAGAAACCTTTCGCTCCCCCTGGAGCAGCGCCCTGGGTTGGCAGGTAGCCTTGTTCATGGGGCTGCAATCCATCACCTTCTACACCATTATCGGTTGGTTCAGCACCTTTGCCGCCAGCCACGGCACCTCACCGCAGCAGGCGGGGTTCGAGCTGTTTGTTTATCAGATCGTGGCAATCGCCGCCAACTTTGTGATGGTGTTTGCACTTCCACGCGCACGCGACCAGCGGGGGATCGCACTGGTCAGTTCGCTGTTGATCTTTATTGGCGTCGGCGGATTGCTGTTGCTGCCTGCCCACTCGCTTATCTGGCTGATATTTGCCGGGTTGGGGGCGGGGAGTTCGTTGGTGCTGGCGCTGTCATTCTTTGGTCTGCGCAGCCAGCACCATCATCAGGCAACGGTGCTGTCAGGGATGGCGCAGTCCATCGGCTATCTGCTGGCCGCTTTGGGGCCGACCTTGTTTGGCCTGGTGCATGATTTGACGCAAGGCTGGACGGTGCCGTTGACAATTTTGCTGGGGTTAACGCTGCTGCAGATGCTATTCGGCATCCTGGCCGGGCGCCGCAAGATTATCGGCTGAACCGGGCACGGTATGATCTTCCACCAGCCAAAGATCTTCGATAAAGCGCTGTTGCCGCTCATTGAGTTGCCAGGATGGCGGAAATAATAGCGTTTCCGCTAATGGGACCTCTGTGGTGGGAATGAGTGATTGATTGTCCATCGGCGCGTTCCTGCTCCCCTGGCTACCCTGTTGCCAATTGAAATCGGTACCACGAGCGCAATGCCATGTACCGTTTTCCCCTAGACACAGAGTAAATCATTGGCGGCGATTTTGATTATCGATATAAACAATCACTCAACAAGCCTAGGCCTATGGGACGACAGATATTTCTCAACCGGCTCGCTATGTCGGGGCAAACATGTGCGCCCCGACAAATTCGGCAATTCAATCAAGCTGGCTAACGGAGTCCCGGCTCGCCTGATGGCGCTCATCCCCAATCAGTTCGCTCAGATGACCATCTCGCATTTGCAGCAGACGATCTGCATGTTCAAAGTAATGGTCGTCATGGCTGATGGCAAACACGGTTTTTCCCATTTCACGCAGCTGAGGCAGTAACTCGCGGTAGAAAGTACGGCGGAACTGGGGATCCTGATCCGCCGCCCACTCATCCAGCAGTAAAATATCCCGCTTTTCAGCCACCGCCAGCAGCAGGGCCAGGCGCTTGCGCTGCCCTTGTGACAGTTGCGGATTGGTGACGCGCGTACCGTCGAACTCCAATTTGCTTTTCATTTTCAGGCGCTGCAACCAGGTTTCCACCAGTTCGGCGTCCGGCTGTTCCCCTTGCGGCCCCAACAGATGGTGAAACTGGTAGAAATCCGTAAAGATGGCAGAGAACAGGCGGCGATAATCTTCACGATCGGCAACCGTAATCGGTTGACCATCCAGCAGGATCTGCCCACTAACGGGCACATACAGCCCAGTGAGCAGCATGGCCAGCGTCGATTTACCGCTGCCGTTGCCGCCAATCAGGAATACCAGTTCGCCCCGCCGTAACGTCAAATTGATCGGCCCAACCGCAAACCCTGATTGCTGTTCACCCGCCGCATAGTGGAATGCCACGTCGCGCAGTTCCAGCGTTTGCCACGCGCGAGTCTGTGGGGCCGGAAATGCCGGATCATAGTCCGCCAGTTTGAGTGCCTTCACTTTATTGAAGGCCACTTCGGCCGCAATCAGCGTCGGGAATGCCCCAACCGCCTGTAATAAGGGGGTACGCAGGAACAATAATGTCAGGGAATAGGTCGCCGCCACCGTGGTGTTCGCCCAGCCCAGGCTGTTTGCCATATAGAACACCAGGCCGATGGCGCCCAGCATCATGATATTCGACCAGTTCACGGCACTAAGGTGGAAAGTATCTGCACGGATAATATGGTAACGGTAGTCACCTGCATCGGGCTGGTAAGCCTGCTGGAATAGCATTTTTGCCCGATCGCGGTTCAGCGCCAATTCTTTGCGCCCGTCGATCGCCGCTTGATAATGCAGATAGAGCCGCTCTTCCGCTTCGCGCACGCTGCTCAGATGGCTATAAACCCGCGAGACCAGATACCAACTTCCCAAAATGGTGATCGTCACCCATATCGCGGTCACGCCCAGCATGGCAGGTGACAGCCAGCCCAGATAGGCAGCCGATCCCAGGGTCAGGATCACCCCTTGAACCAACTCCGGTAGGCGGACAAAAGCAATGGTGATATTGCGGATATCGCTCGACAGGCTAGCCAGCAGCGAGGCACTGCCCAACTGCTCCAACCGTTCAATATGGGTATCCAATATGCGCTTCACCAGTTGACCACGCAGCCGGTAAACAAAATAGTGCCCCAAAGTGGTCAACGCCAACTGAGAGCCGAGCGTAACCGCCATCAACAGAGCCAACAGGCCGAGAAACTGTGGCAACACCACTAGCGGGTTACCCGCCGCGCCCATCAATTGCACGTTAATAAATGCAATGATGCCAATCCCCAACGCCGCACTGGCCATGGTTAACGCCATTACCGCCAGAAACGGCCAGCGATACTGCTGGAACACCACCCGTAACAACTCCATCAGAAACCCTATTCAAAAATCATGCACTGGCGGGCATTGTAGTGGGCGAAAGCGTGATATCAATAACAATTCTCATTTTGTTGGGTGAGAAGATGCTGGCCCTGGCCTGTCCGTGCAGACTAAACGCGGGGCGATGACTAAAGAAAATAGAGGGCAAGCAGCTGCTTATCGGGCTAAGAAATATTATTAACACAATAATAAAAATCTCAAAAAAAGGTATAAACCCAAAGATGTTCAAGTCGTTTTAGATAAACAATTAAAATAGTTAGATTAGGCCAATCATTTCTAAACATACGATTCTCAACCCCATCAAGCAGGATTTCCTGATGATCAAGTGAGTTGATTTTTTCTTAATAAATAACCACTAACCCCCCTTCAACCCTAGAGATAAGATAATACCGCAGGATTAACCCCGCATTCACACTGCTATTTTTATTGCTGCCAAGGGTATTCAATGTTTAAATGAATAAACCACCCGCCATATTTGCTTTATTTAACTTAGGGATAAGAGAATGACAAAACGCAAATATCTCAGCCATATTGAAATTGAGAGAATGATCTCCGCCGTCCCGGACGGTGCCAACGGTTGCCGCGATCGCTGTATGTTGTTGATGTGCTTTATTCATGGATTACGCGTCAGCGAACTACGGGGCCTGCGGCTGGAGGATATTGACCTGGCCACCAACCGCTTACATGTATCCCGCCTAAAGAACGGTTTTTCGGTCCAGCATCCTATTCAAATCCGCGAGCGTATCGCGCTGAGCCGCTGGCTGGCAAAACGCCCAAGCTACCTGGAACCTGATAGCCCCTGGCTGTTTCTTTCTCGCCACGGTGGGCAAATTTCACGCCAACAACTTTACCGATTAATAAAGTCCTACGGTGAATTAGCCGGTATCGACGTCCAGGTCCATCCCCATATGCTACGCCACTCCTGCGGCTATGCCCTGGCAGATAGAGGGATCGACACCAGACTCATTCAAGATTACCTGGGCCATCGCAACATTCAGAACACCGTTATTTATACTGCCAGCAATGTTGAACGCTTTCGGGTAATACATATTTAACCCAGCGCAGGCCACCGATTCAAACTGGCACCGCATTCTTTACTTCGCAAGTGTAGCTAGCTGTGCAACAGCCAATATTCTTACGCTATATATCATAGTCGATCACGATGGGATATCAGGGGCTGGCCTTTATTGCCATAAGCCAAACTTGACGGCACGATTATCATGATACTGCCGAGATTTGGCCGCTTCGAGAACGCCGTTCTGAATATCTATGGATAGCGGCTCAGTTCGAGGTACCGTTCCGTCAGCTCTGCGGTATGCCCCGCCATACTTGATGACAGCACGGCGGGGCATCAAGCGATTTCCAGCCATCAATCACAGGCAAACTGCTGGCTAATGTTTTTTCTCAGCGAGAACAGCTCGCTGTCGTTTTTAACCTGCAGTTTGCGCATGGCATTACATTTGTGCGCGCTGATGGTCTTGATACTGCGTTGTTGCAGTTCAGCAATTTCCCGCAGGCTCATCCCGTTGAACAAGAACGACAGGACATCATTTTCGCAACGGGTCAGATGATGCAGGCTGGAAACATCTTCAGGATCGGTACGCGCCAGATAAGAGCCGATCAACGGGCTCAGTACGCGCTCACCGTTAAATACCCGGTGAAAGAACTCCCCGACCAGCGGCAATTCATCCCCACGGGACACCACGCTGATATTGACCACATCAAGCAGCTTGCACAGATCCTCCCCTGTCTGGCTGCGGGTGTAAACAATGACCCGTAACTCAGGCTGCTGCGCGCACAAATTAAGGAGAACTTCACGACACTGTGCGATGGTTTCATTCAGGCCATTGAGTTCGGTGATGAGAATATCGACGGGTTGGTACAGCAACCTTTCGGCAACCCCAGCCATGCTGGTTTCCTGCACGATAATCTCATTGGCGACGTTAAGCGTGCCAAGAAAGCAAGACAGCCCAGTAAGTGTGAGTGGGCTGCGATCCATTAACGCCAAGCCAAGCGGCTTTTGTGACAACGGTTGCATAGACGACTCCTGTATAAATATCTCGTTGATTCCATCCAGAGAATAAGTGCATAGCGGTATCAAGGGTTAGCGGGCAAACACCGGGCCGGTCTTTGCCATCCACTTGCCTTGCAAATAAAGTTCACCATCATTCTGAAAGCCCAACTTGTGCATCGCATTACGCTTGTGGGTGCTGACGGTGCGGACATCACGGTGCATCATCAACGCCGCGGTGGTCACGCTTTTGCCGGAAAACAGGTGCGTCAACACATCCAGCTCACGGGACGTCAAGGCTTTGCCAATGGCGGACTGACTGCTCAGCAATTGCCTTACCTTATGGCTATAGCTGCGACAACCCGATAAAACCTGCTTTACGCATTGCGCCAGCGCAACGCCAGGCTCCTGTTTGAGCACCAGCCCTTTGATGCCTGATGCGGTCAGCAATTGCAGCACCCGAGGATCGTCAAGAGCGGTACACACGATCATCGCCGTGGTTGGCCAATGCTCCAGGCACTGTGCAATCAGCCTTAAACCATCCAGAACCGACTCTTCTTCACCACACAGTTCCATAATCAACAGCCGGGCCGGGCGATGGCGCATCAATCCTGGGATTTGCTCCAGATTACTGACTCGTTGTACCTCGTCCGTCAAGCCACAGGACTGGGCCAAAATGTTACGCATTCCGAGTGCCGTGATGGGGCAAGATTCCATTACAATCACACCGTCCCCTTTTAACCCATAAGGGCTGGGGGAATGCGCACTCCCTCTCTGATAAGTATGAACCATTGTCATATTAAACCTCCCATTTCTGCTAAATACCCTTTTTTACTTCCTTGATAAATTGGTGTGCAAAAATGTCATTCCCTCTCATAGTTATGAGGGCTATCTTTTCTTGTTTTTATTGATCAAACAACACATTGAAAATAAAGTCAGCTACCAATAATTAATAAGCCCCAGGCAATTAACCCAACAGACACAGCTAAAACTACCATAAAAAAGTGGGGCCAGGCTTTCTTATGGCTTGAGGGTATTACTGGTGATTACTGATAGGTGAGAGCCACCTGCACAACGCCCTCAATACTGCCTGGGGTTGCCCCACCTTTAGTGCTAAAAGCGCGCGCCTTCAGCGGGAAGCTCGCCTTACTGGTGGAGTGATCGACAGCCACGGTCATATCACTGCCGGTGCCCAACCGGCGATTAGCTGATGAACTGCCATCAACCATTTCAATCTGCACGGCACCGGCAGGATTAGCCGCCTCGTTCTTATACAAATCCGTGCTTTCATCCGCTGCCGTACCGGTGAAAGTCGCAATAACGTTAGTGGTTGAGGCTGGGCAGTCACTCAGATCCAGACTAAAATTCTCCCAATCGCTCCCCGCACCCGCGGTCAGAGTATGTGCCTTGATCTCCCCCAAATTCACGTTTACATCGCCCCCTACGGCATCGACCGTACACGGCGAAGCTTTAACCGTACCGGTGATCTTTATGCGTGCATCGACCGCCAAAGCCGAGTAACTGATCCCCATACCACCGAGAGCCAGGCACAATGCAGTCGTTTTAAAAATTGCTTTCATATCCATAATAAATATCCTTCTCCATTTTAGTTAAACTTACTTTCGCAGAAAGCCCGAGATTTCCGAGGCAAACGGGATTATTCCATTTTTACCGTAATAGTCGCGGTTGCCTCAAAGTCTCCAACTTTCGGTGCTTTGCCGGTCGTGCTAATAGGGTAGATGTTCAATGTCGTCTGACTATCACTATTAATATTACCCAAGCCATTCATTTCCATTGATAGTCGGTCCCCAGGCGAAATAACCTGAGTATTCCCGCCACGTTTTTCTTCAATTCTGATCGCAATATCATCATTATTCGACGTCACCGAACCATTAGTGGTGGTGGTCTTCAGGGCAGTAGGATCATGAGGGTTCACCTCGCCCTCAAACAGCAAGCTGATTTTTGCGCGCGTCGACAGGTTGGTGCACTCCAGATACAGGGTTTCTTCATGAATCTGGACGGTACTTGGCTTTTGACCTTTAACATTAAAATCGGTGGACATAATGCTGCCAAAGGGCACGGTAATCATTGGGTTTTTAAGTTCGCATTTTTGCGGCACGGTGATCTTACCGCTCATGCTCACTGACGCCGTTGGTCTGCTCCCCCGGCCTACATTGGGATCCGAATTAATATAGACATCCAACAGGGGAGAATGCGTTATTGTCGACGTGCCAATAACCGCCTGCCTGAAATAGAGATGAACTAATCCTTGTGCACCACTATCGTAGAGTACGCCCTTACAATCCTGAGGCCGGTTAAAAAAGCCATTCCCCCGCCATCCGTTACCAGGGAAAGGCACAGGGAAATATTTATTGACCGCACCGGCAATATACACCTCCATAGCGGCAGAAAAATCCTCGCTACCGCTCAACGAATAGAACTGCCTACTACCATCCCCATCCGGCAGAGCCGCCCCCCTTGGGACAGCCATAATAAACGACTCTTTCATCCGAGTTTCGCTACCGCAGTCGCAGTTGACCAGATACCCGTCCCCCTCGTTCTGCCACACATTTTCGGCCTTATTCACCTCATAAAACGTCTTGCCAGCCGTGTTCTTATCCGGATGGTCGAACAGCTGATTAAACGTAAAGTGATAACCCATAGTCGAGCCTGCAGGTTCGCACTGCCCGATGGCGGCCTGCGCCGATGGCAGGCTCCCCAACCCCAAGGCGATAACTCCCCCGATGGCTGAATAATGCACTAACGATTTCCATTTATTCATCATTAAAGCCTTTATAAACATTGGCCATTCATCAAACGGATCCCGGTGCTATCTTTTTGCTCCGGCACACTGTAAGACACTTGGCATTGTTGCGACGCGGCGTTGCCCCACTTGACCTGCAACTTGCCGCTACCGGCCATCCCAGAGAGGAATACCTGACCACCGTCACCGACGATGCTGCCGTTGTCACCCCCATTGCTATCGGTTACGGTGGCACCGAACGGTACTGGCGCCCCCTGCCTCAACAGGGTCATCAATACCCGCTGACCGACATTAGGTTTGAACTCGGCGCGCACGATCGCACCACGGGTTGGGATCACCGTCTGACTGGTTATCGTCATATCGACATCATCTGGCAGAGTAGTGGTGTTTATCGCAATATTGTTTTTGCGATAGACCGTGGCGTAAGGCACCACGGCATAGCCACGCCAGTCGGTAGTCACCCCAGGTTGGTTGGCTATATTGACACCCTTGGCTCCCGGTGCTTTTACCAGCACCGCCGTCTCATTCATCTGTTGCGAGAGTGTCAAACCGTCTTCGTGCAAGAGGATCCCGCCCTGTACACCGTAGTTGAGGCGTTGATCGGAACGGTTATAGCCATACCCCACGTTGACTCTGCCCAAGCCGCCACGATAGCCAAGGCTGCTATTGCCGTAAGCCCCGACGCCCTGGCTGGTGTATCCCTGGCTGACGTTGTAGCTCAGGTTATTACTGGGTAATGCGGTACCGTTAAGGCCGACGGAGTTACTGGTGGTGCCTTTGCGGCTGGTATTGAGGTTGTAGCTTGCATAGCTGTCAGACAGCCTTCCGCCCAATGGCATACTGATATTAAAGGCGAGAATATGGTCGTCATAGTTGACGCGTTCGCCGCTGCTGTCATAACCATCTCTGCTGAAGGTGTAGTTCAGGCCATAGCTGATACTGTTCCAGCTATTGTTATACCCGACGCTCACCGACTGGTTACGGCGCCGATCGTTCCAATAATCTTCGTTGTACAGACTGAGCGATAGTGAACCGGCACCTTCCCATAGCGCCTGGCTCATCGACAGTTCAGCACGACTCTTCTTGTGAATCTGACTTTGTGATGTTTTGCCGCCGGTATAGGTATTTAACGTTTCCTGCAGCGTATAGAACCCCGCTGTAGAGTAACGATAGCTGGCCAAGGTGAAGCTGGTGCCCGTTTCGACAAAGTTCTTGCCGTAACGCATACGCCACGACTGGCCGCGCTCTTTGGCAGAAAATTCAGGTTTAGACCAAGCCTGGGTAACATCGGTAGAAAACGCGCCGATAATCCCCATGTTTTGCCCCCAGCCGAAAGCCAGTGCCTGATATTTGCTGGCGGCCTGCACACCGCCGTAAAGGGTGGCCCCCCTCGGCAAGCCGTAGATCGCCGTGCCTTGAGTAAACAACGTATCATCCACGTTACTGTTGGATGAACGATATTGGCCGCTGGTCAGGCTGTATTTGAAACGCCCCTGTCGCTGTAACACCGGGACGGAAGCAAACGGCACCACTAACCTTTGCTCACTGCCATCGCTCTCTTTAATGCTCACTAGCAGATCGCCGCTGCCCGCCGTCGGATACAGATCGCTGATTTCAAAGGCCCCAGGTGGCACATAGCTCTGATAAATGACATAGCCGTTCTGGCGAACTGTGACCTGAGCGTTACTGCGGGCAATGCCGCGCACCGTTGGTGCATAACCTCTTAAACTCTCTGGCAGCATGTCATCATCCGAGGCTAACTGACCGCCCCGGAAAGGCACACTGTCAAACACTTCACTTTGAGAGGAGCTATCACCCAGTATCAACTGGCTCTTCAGCGCTACGATGTCGCGCTGTAAATAGGTATTGATGGAATCCCAGTGGCTTTCACCATCAGAGTCACGATTCCAGGTTGAGTAGTTACGCAGACGCCAGGCGCCAAGGTTGATCCCTGAACGCAGGTTGAGATAATAGCTATTGCTGTCCGAGCTCTTACTGTTTCGTGCCCAGCTATTGGCACCGCTAAAGTTATAGTTGACCAACAGCGCCGGTATTCCCTGATCCCACTGATCTGGTGAAACATAGCCACGGACGGTCGAGTTCAATGCCGCCTGGGGGATACTGATATCCAACCGCTGTTGATTAAAACGGAACGTGGCCGATGCCTGGGGAATGATCTGCGCCAGATTAACGCACTGCCCCGAGGCCGGGATAGCGGGGAAGGAGGCGATCTTCACCCCCATTGCCTCAAGCATATCGCTGCTTAGGCAAGGCTGCAGGCTATCCTCACCTGCCGGGCTCCGTTGCAGGGAGAAATCAAGATCCTGGGTATCGATCATCGCCCCATTAAGATAGATATCAACCCGGTACGTACCTGGGGCCTGACTCCGACCATGTTCAAACACCGTCAGATCAGCCCCTCGCTGAGACGGATTATCAAGCTCCAGCAGTGCCGGGTTAAAGTAATCGCGGGCCTGTGCGCTACCGGACATTCCCATTAACATGGCAACCTGGCATGGGATTAACCACGCCAGCTGGGTACGGTTAAATCCGCGCGAGCCTATACGCTTCGGGTTTTTCATCCATTTAACTCCATTTATCAGCCGCGCCAGTAAATTCCGGCAAGCCGCGTCCCTTCCCTGTACTACCTGTGCAGGGATTTGCAGTATTTAATCTGGTGAATGCCTTTATAGATTCCCGATAAACGGTTTAGTAATACCGCCGTAATCGTTAATAACTTCCCAGCTCAATGCCCCACCAGAGCTACCTTCGGGTAGTTCAAAGCGTGCACTGGATTTCGGTGCAACCATGCTGACACTTTTCAGCGGGCTACCATTAACCTTGACTGAGAATAGAGTGATAAAATAGGGCGATGCATTAGTCACCTGAACCGCGTTACCGCTACGCTGCCAGGTCAATGTCTTGGCGGCGTCCTCTAACGTACCGGGTAACCCCTGAGGGCGATAAATCAGCTTGATGCGCGTCTTGACCGCAATTTGCAAACTGTTTTCCTGTTTCTTGGCCGAAGGAATAGATTTGATGTTCAGCCAATAGAGAGATTCTTTATCGGTCGGTAAATTCCCCCCTGCACGCACTACGCGTAGGATATTATTCTGCTCGCCATCCAAACGGAATAAAGGGGGGGTAATGATAAATGGTGCCTTGGAGGTATCCCCTTCGTTTGTGTCAACCCAGGACTGAATGAGATAAGGCACCTTATCCGGGTTATTGACCCCCAGGGAGGCTTCTTTTTTACCACCGTCATAAACCAGGCGCGTTCCGCCGACAATAATGCCCGCCTGTACCTGCGCACCAAAGGTTAGTAACAGCGCTGCGACTATTGTGCTCCGCCAGACTTTCATTGCTTATTCACCACTTCGGCCATTGAGAGAAAGGCCAGGGGGTGACTTTCGCTCCCCTGACCAGCCTTATACCGCCCGTATCAGCCGAGCGGATAAAACTTACTGATAGATAATGGTAAAGTTGCTCACTGCGTTAGCCTTGCCAGCCGTTACGGTGGCTGAAGTCGCGTAATAACGTGCAACAAACCCGAGCACGTTATCATCGGTGCTGCTCAGTGGGTAAACGCTGGAATCCGTGTGCAGGTTAATCACTTTGTTGTTGTTGTCAGCAATCTGAACACCAACACCGGTGGCAACACCTGGCTCATCGGTCAGCGCCAGAACGGCATCGTTACCCGCGACCTGGATACCATCAAAACGCACTGTCGCCGCTTTAACCGTATCTGGGCAGTTCTGCAGGATCAGGGAGAAATCCTTAGAAGCAGCAGTGACACCCGCGCCACCCTTGAATGCGCCGACATACACTTTACCCAGAGTAACGGTCTGGTTTTCTGAGTCAGAATGCACGGTACAAGCTTGATCGATGATTTCACCAGCGAAGTTGACTTTGCCGTCTGCAGCGAACGCAGCGGTGGAAAACGCGGAGGCAGCCAATACAGCTACGGCGAGCAGATTCTTGTTCATATACTACTTTCCTTTTAAATAATGCACTTCAAATACGCACATTTGTTTATTTTTGACATAACCCTATGTCATTCCTTTTTATTTAGTTCATCGACTGAAACACGCCTCCGCAAATAGCAATGGGGCAGCAATACCTTTCCAGTCAAACGATTCATTTTGAACTAAAGTGACTCCTTTGGTTTAACGTGCCAGGGATGGCCTTAAAACAAAAAATTAGCGGGTTAATATTCTGAAAAACACAAATATAAAAGGATTATGAACTGGTTATAAAACGGACTGGTTTCGCTCTTGGCTTTTTTTAGGTGGTTACGTAAGAAAAAACTTAAGGCTGGGTGAGGGTTTTTTATGGCTAAAATTATTTAAATCGTTGTTATTCAATGCATTTATCAATCAATATGAATTATTGAATAGTTAGTGTTGACATTATTTTTGAGTATCCTTAGAGTATGTTGCAATTTAGTTCAAAGTGACTCATTAGACATATTTTCCTTACTCAAATCACCATACTTCCTTGAACCGCCTGGCATTGCTTGCCGTATATAACACCGTATTCTGAATATTCCTATGGCCAAGAAAATCCTGAATCAAGCGCGTATCTATTCCCCGGTCCGCCAAGGCAAAACCGCAGCCATGACGCAGCATATGGGGATGTGCATTGACCTCCAGATTGGCCGCTTCACTGTAATTACGAATTAGCCAATAAATTCGCTGGCGTGATAAACGAGATCCCCGGTTAGAAAGAAACAACCACTCGCTATCCGCGCCACGGTACTGTTTTCTCTTGGCCATCCAACGCTGTAAACATTTCCGCTCGCGCACATACAAAGGATGAACCGTTGAGAAGCCGTTCTTCAATCGATGAATATAAATATTGCCACCTTCAAGGTCGATATCTGACAGCCGCCAGCTATTGATTTCACTCACGCGGCAACCATGAATAAAGCACATATAAATCAAACAGTAATCTCTCTCTGGGTTCTTGCCTTTCAGCGTTGCCTCTAGCAGCTTTTCCACTTCGGAAGGCGTTAAATGTTTACGACTGGTCATAGTACCTCTTTGACTTTTCACCAAAAGTATGTGGATTTTTCCTCCCTTTTATTTCCACAACAACGCTCAGGAGCATTTGCCCCTGCCTTCGGATAACATCCTGGATCCTCAGCGGAGTATAGCCGATAAGTAATCACGAAACAGCCAGGTCATGGAACAATGCTAATTACCCATGATCTAACGCAACTTAGCTAACACTTAGATTAAAATCAGTAATTCAGCTCAGTTATAGGTTAATAAAACAGCAGGGTTGAGTTATGCAACATAACAACAACATAATGAAAGCAAGAAATACAACATAAATGCACCTTGATGGAAAATGGAATAATACCCACCCCCGACAATCAATAGGACATTAAACGGAGAGGCGTCCTACAACGGATCGGTCAGAGAATCATCCCAAAATAAAAGCACATAAAATAAGTGGAAAACATAACCACCACCTATATAAAAAGGTGATCATATCGGAAAATACGCATATAGAGCGGGTTGGCAATCAAACGGATAAAAATAAATTCGCAGGAACGTACGGCAATAAAAAAGGGGCACCGATAGACAGTGCCCCGACTTGATACAGGAGGTATTAACGCGATCAGACGGTCAAACCACCGTCTAGCACCAAAATTTGCCCCGTCATGTAACGGCTGTCATCACCGATGAGAAACGCGGTGGTACGTGCTACCTCGCTGGCTTTGCCCAGACGACGCAGAGGAATTTGCTTGCGCAGCGCTTTCAGCGCCTCCGGCGGAATGGCCTGTGTCATCTCGCTTTCGATAATCCCGGGCAGCAAGCTGTTCACCCGGATACCAAAGCGCGCCACTTCCAGCGCCAGAGATTTCCCCAGGCCGATCATCGCCGCCTTACTGGCCCCGTAGGCCGTTTGCCCGGTGTTGCCCTTGATACCCGTCACTGAGGACATCAGCACCATCGCCCCTTCCCCCTGCGCCATCATGGCGGGCAGCAGGTGCCGGTTCCAGTAGAAGATGGCGTTGAGGTTGGTATCGATCACCTGCCGCCAGCGCTCACCGGTTTGCTGGATATGCAAATCATCCTGCGTGATCCCGGCGTTATGGATCACCGCAAAAGGCGCACCTAGGCGTGCCAGCAACGGCGGAGCTGCAACGTCTACCGCCAGCTCGTCACTGCCGTCACAGATGCAGCTTTCCACCCAGCCCGGCAAACCCGCGCAGGCTTCAATCACCGCCGCGCTGGCCGACTGGCCGCTACGGCAGGTGAACACCACGTTCCACTGCTTGGCCAATTCTTCCACCAATGCGCGGCCAATCCCCCGGCTCCCACCGGTCACCAACACCCATTGTTTAGTCATGAGATTACTTTTGCGCATCGGCCAGGTTTTGACAGAGTTCACCCAGCGTCATAGTCGGCTGATTGATGAACATTTCGGCGGTGAGCGTGGCCCCAAACTCACGTTTGGCCAATACCATCAGCTCCACATAGTCCAGACTGTCCAGCTTCAACTGGTGCAGGGGCATCTCTGGCGCCAGATCGGCCATCTCGAGATCTTTGGCATCACAAATCATTTCCGTGACGGTGTCGTAAACCTGTTGGTAGTTTTCCATTGTTATATCCCTATGTTAATGATCGGCCACTGGCCATGTTTTTAAGGTGACGGAAGTCGCGAGCAGCGGATGCTGCTGCGTTCTGGCCTCGATCACCGTGCGTAACACCAATCCGCTGCTTACATTCCCGATCACCAGCATCGGCTGAATGCGGTAATACAGCCGATCTTCGGGTGCAAAAAGCGCTTCGGGGGTGAATAATCGGGCACTGAAGTGGGTTTCATGATGCGTCTGTACCACCGGGCTCTGGGCAAACACCTCAATCAGCGTGGTGGCCTGCAGTTCCGGCAACGTCGTCGCCAGCATCGCCACGGTTTCCGGGGATTTCACCAGCAGTTGGAACAGCAGGGCGTCAAAGAAACTCCACGCCTGAGCGGCCTCCGATGCCTGCCCTGGGAAGGGCTGGCAGAGTGCCATCACCTCGTTAACGGTCAGCGCATGTTCGTGATCGCAAGCCACCAAGTCTAGTGACCTGGCCGGAGCCAGCTTGCTGCTGAAGCAGCTTTCCTGCGTGGCACAATCCCGCAACTCACCGCTGATCTGCTTGCCGTTGCCCGCTATCTGCAAGTGATACGGCGTCTGGCACAGCACCGGTCGGCGCATGCGGGTGCTGAAAACATAAAAGTCATGCTCCAGCGGAGTCGCAAGCAACACCGCACTCAAATGACGTTTCACATCCAGCATCGCACGCATCCCATGGACGCTCAGTTGATCGGCCCCCATTTTGCGCACGTGCTCCAGATCAAAGTGGATCGGGTTGTAGTCGCCGGAAAAGGCGGCCCACTCCTCGGCATCGCGCAGGGTGTAGTTGAAGATCATACTTATGCCTGCCCGATAACCAACGCCGCGTTAGCGCCGCCGAAGCCGAAACTCAGATTCAAGATGTTCTGTAACCGGGCCGGACGGTGCCCTTCGCTGACGTAATCCAGATCGCACTCCGGGTCAGCATTTTTCAGGTGACAGGTGGCTGGGATCAGCTGATGCTGCAACGCTTGCAGGCAGATGATGGATTCAAAACTGCCTGCCGCCGCAATCAGATGCCCGGAGTAAGACTTGGTGCTGGAAAGCGGCGTGCTGTAGGCCGCCTCGCCGAAGGCCAGTTTGATCGCCTGGGTTTCATTCAGATCGTTGAGTGGCGTAGAGGTGCCGTGCGCATTGATATAGTCAATCTCCTCCGCCGCCACACCGGCCTGCCGCAAGGCGTGCTGGATGGTTTTCACCCGGGCAAGCTTGTCTTCTGCGGGAGCGGTAAAGTCGAAGGCATCAGAGTAATTGCCGTAGCCCTTGATTTCCCCCAAGATGGTTGCCCCACGCGCCAGTGCGGCTTCGCGCTCTTCCAGGCACAACACGGCAGCACCTTCGGATAGCACAAAGCCGTTACGATCGAGGCTGAACGGGCAGCAGGCCTTGCTGATGTCGTCCTGCTCACTCGTCAAAGCACGCAGCACATCGATATTCCAGACGGCAGTGTCGCTGCTTAACGACTCCCCTGCCCCGGCCAGCATCATCGAGGCACGACCACTGCGGATCACCTCAAACGCATCGCCAATGGCGATCGTCCCGGTGGCGCAGGCCGCAATCGGGCTATTCTGATAGCCACGCAGCCCCCAAAACAGGCTACAGGCGGCCGTCGCGACATTCGGCATGGACAGGAAACACCCAAAGGGTGAACCCAATCCTGCACGTAAAAAGTCCTCATGATTGTTTTGTATTTCATCTTGGCCCGCCCAACCGCTGCCGATGATAGTGCCGCAGTCCAGCAGATCGTAATAGGCCGCCGGGCTTTCCCCATGGAAGGCCATCTCCATTGCTTCGCGGGCCGCCCCCAAGGCTAACCGGGCAAAGCGGGGCAAACGGCGGCGGATCGCCGCAGGCACCCCTTTCAAGTCAGGTTCGTCGTCGATCACCCCCAAGAAACGCGACTGGATCCCCACGGCAGATTTATCGTAATAGCGATAACCCAAGCGGTAATCCATCATCGCCGCCCAGCTTTGCTCGGTATTCATCCCTAATGGCGTGACCGCACCAAAACCTGTAACCACCACGCGACGTGGCAAAGCCTCTCTATTCATGATCTCATCCTGTTATATCACCGTCTTTTTCCACACCGCCGCCCAACGCCAACCACAGCTTCATGGTGGCGTTGAGATAGTTGTACTGCAGATCTGACAAATTGCTTTCGATGGTCAATAACGCATCCTCGGCATCCAGCAAAGTCTGGAGAGAGACCGCTCCGGCCTGATACTGGCTGTTGGCCAGCGCCAAACGCTGTTGACCAAGCCGCAGGTTGCGTTGCTGATTGATTTTTTGCTGTTGATAGCTGAGACGTTGCGACATGGCGTTATCCACGTCGGCCAACGCATTGTAGACCTGGCTGCGGAAAGCGATCGCCGCCTGCTTGACGTCCAAATCGGCTATTTCGATGGTCAGTTGCACGGTATTCCAGTTCAGGAAGGGTAAAGCAACGCTGCTCCCCAAACTTCTGCTTGGGTTGCTGAACCACTGCTGGAAAATCGTGCTGCCCGCATTGAGTGAAGCACTCAGCGAAAGCGTAGGGTAGAAGTTCAAACGCTCCACATCCGACCCTGCCAACGCAGCACGCAAGTTCTTTTCTGCCGCCTGCACATCAGGCCGACGAGCAATGACTTCTACCGGCAAAGCGCTCGCTACCGGCACTTCCTGAGTGATATCAAGGGAGCGGCGTTCGGCCTGACGATCGGTGGGCGAACGGTTGAACAGGATCGCCAGCGCATTACGGTTCTCTTCCCGCTGCTGTTGCAGCGTGCGGTAGGTGTTCTCACGATTGATCAGCGATTGCTGCGCCTGTTGCAGGTCGAGTTGCCCGGCGGCACCGGCGTCATAACGGGATTGCACCATCGCCAGCGTCTGTTGGCCGATTTCCAGCCCCGCCTGCTGTTGCTTGATTTGCTGATTAAGGTTGGCGATCTGCCAATAATACTGCGCCGTGTTGCCGATCAGCGTCAGCGCGGTATTTTGCCGATCCTGTTCCTTGGCCTCAGCCTGCCACTGCGCCTGCTCTCTGGTTCGTGCCAACTTGCCCCACAAATCCACTTCATAGCTTAGCTCCAGCCCACTGTTGTAAGACTCTGTGGAGTTCGTATTCTGACGCAGGTTCTTGCTATTACTGACCCCGCCGCTTGCCGTGGCGGTTGGCGTCAGGTTGGTATTCTTCAGCCCGGCCGCCAGCCTCGCCTGCTGGAGTTGCAGCCCGGCAATGGCCAGATCGTTGTTGCTGGTCAGCACCCGCCCAATCAGCACGGAGAGCTGCGGATCCTCGAAGTTATCCCACCAGTGGTCAGTGTGTTGCAGATAGCCAGAACCGGTCTCCTGCACTCGCCACTCGGCGGGCACCGACAGCATCGGCCGCTGATAGTCGCTTTTCGTCAAGGCGCCACAGCCGCTCAGCAGCAGAGGCAACAGTAGTAGAGGAAGTTTGCTCTTCATCATTCGCGCGCCAGCGCCTCCGTTGGATGCAGTCGCGCCGCGTTGCGCGCTGGGAAAAAACCAAACCCCAGGCCGATCAACGCCGAGAACCCACAGGCCAGCACCAACGGCGGCCAGGTAAAAATCATGGTGAATTCCTGCGTCACCAGGGAGAAAATAACTCCCGCCAGCCCAGAGCCAATAATGCCAATCAACCCACCCAGCGAGCAGATCACCATTGCCTCAATCAGAAACTGGCGCATGATGTCCGCAGGCCGCGCGCCGACCGAAAGGCGTATGCCGATCTCATGGGTGCGTTCGGTGACCGACACCAGCATGATATTCATCACGCCAACCCCGCCCACCAGCAGTGAAATCCCTGCAATGGCGGTGATCAGCAGCGTCATGGAATCCGAGGCTTTACGGATGGCCTTGGTCATCTGGTCATTGGTCTGGGTGAAAAAGTCGCGCCGGCCATGCGCCTGTTCCAACAGCCGTTCGACGCGCCCCTGTGCTTCGATAAGCGAGGTCCCTTCATGCACACGCAGCATAATCGACTCGATCGGCATATCACCGGACATACGCTCCAACACCGCGGTATAAGGCATCCAGGCGCCCAACATCATGCCGCTGTATTTGCCGCCTTTACGTTCGGCAACGCCGATCACTCGGTAAGGGGTACCCGCAAGCTGGACGATCCCACCCTCAGCCACTTCATCCGGCTCAAACAGCGTGTCGCGTAATTGCGGATCGATAATCACCACCGGCTCACGCTCATCCAGATCGCGCCGGGTAAAGCCATTACCGGAAAGGAAATTCAGGCCCTGCACACGAAAATAGGCGTTGCTGATACCGGAAATTGAAGCCATCGCCTCTTTGCCACCGCGCACCGCGGCCACGGTTTTACTGACCACCGGCGACACGCTGTCGACATAAGGCTGGTGCTCCAACAGCTCAACATCAGCCACCGTCAGCGAGCGGGCGAGATCCGGACGCGGTTTATCCCACCCCATGCCGGGGCGAACATCTAGGGTACTGCTGCCCAACTGGCTAATTTCATTCAGTATATTTTGACGTGCGCCCTCACCCACCGCCATTGACGACACCACGGAAGAGACGCCGATAATGATGCCCAACATCGACAAAAAGGCCCTTGCCCGGTGCCCCAGTAACGCACGCCAGGCCATCTTGACCGCCTCTTGCACGCTCGGCCAGAACGGGTTGCGCCCGGTAGCCGCGGCAACCGGCAACGCAGGTTTGGTTTCCTGTAGGGCTACCGCCTCATTACGCTGGTCGGCCACGATCTCGCCGTCGCTGATTTCGATAATGCGCTGCGCCTGATTGGCCACGTCCCGATCGTGGGTGACGATAATGATGGTATGCCCCGACCGGTGCAGCGAGTGCAGGATCCCCATCAGCTCCTGACCACTGGCACGGTCGAGCGCACCAGTTGGCTCATCAGCCAGAATAATCTCCGCCCCGTTCATCAACGCGCGGGCAATACTGACACGCTGCTGTTGCCCACCAGAGAGCTGCGCCGGTTTGTAATCCATTCGGTGCTGCAATCCAAGCCGGGTGAGCAGGTATTCGGCCCGCGTCTGGCGTTCTGCCGCAGGCATCGCGGTATACAGGGCGGGAATAGCGACGTTTTCGGCAGCGCTCAGATAGGGCATCAGGTGATAACGCTGGAAAATAAAGCCGATGTACTGGCTGCGTAGCTGGGCCAACTGATCGCTGCTGGCAAGCTGGGTAGAGATACCCTTGATCTGCATCGTCCCCTGCGTGGGCTTGTCCAGGCAGCCGATGATATTCATCAGCGTGGATTTTCCCGAGCCGGAAGCGCCAATGATCGCCACCATTTCGCCACGCTGAATGGAGAGAGAGATATTTTTCAGCACCGCCACGGTCTGCAACCCGGAGACAAAATGCCGGGAGATCCCGCTCAATGCGATCAAGGGAGCGGATGGCTTAACCATTGCTAGCACTCCCGATGGCATGCTGCGCCAATACTACGCGGTCACCCTCTTTCAGCCCCTCTTTCACTTCGGCAAACTGGCGGTCGTTCAGGCCGATGCGGATCCAGCGTGTTTCAAGCTGTTTGCCGTTCATTACCTGCACCTGATAACGATCTTTACCCTGTTGTTCACCGAAGGCGGCCACCGGCACGCGCAGGGCATTTTTCACCTGTTCGGTGATAATAAAGACCTGAGCGGTCATCGAGGTGCGCAACAGACGTTTGCTGTTGGCAATGGCAAACACGCCGCTGTAATACACCGCCGAAGCTTGCTGATTGGCAGAGCCTGACGAGTTACCTTCCTGCAAGGCTTCGTTCGGGGCTTCCTGGATCGAGCCCATCACGCTTTCGTAACGCTGTTTGGGATCGGCAACAACGTAGAACCACAGCGGTTGCCCGACGCGCACCTTCAGGATATCAGTCTCCGAAATACGGGTGTGTACCGTCATGGTGTCCACATCCGCCAGCACCAGAATGGTCGGCACGGTTTGTGACGATACGATGGTCTGCCCTTCCTTGGTGACGATCCCCAACACTTCGCCATCGATCGGCGCTACGATGCGGGTGAAGCCCAGATTGGCTTTCGCGGTTTGCTGCTCCATCTGCGCCTGAACGATCTGCGCATCGTTGACCTTCAACTGGGCAAGCTGAGTTTGGAACTGCGCCTGCGCCTTCTCCAGATCGCTTTTCACGCCTGAACCATCACGATCCAGCTTTATCTGACGCTTCAATTCCTGCTGATACTGCTTGAGCGTTGCCTGGGTGACTTGCTTTTGCGCTTCGGCGCTTTGCAGGGCAGCCTCCGATTTACGCAGTGCGTTCTGTTGCAAGGTCGGGTCGATTTCCGCCAGCAGTTGCCCTCGGGTGACACGATCGCCCTGCTTCACATACAGCTTTTGCAATTGTCCGTTAACCTGCGCACCGACGCTGACCTGCAGCGCCGGCTTGAGGATACCGGTGGCCAACACGGTTTTCTCGATATCGCCACGGGCGATCTCTTCGATGTCATAGGTATTATTGTGCGTAGGCCCAACGATGAACCAGGCAATCGTGCCTATCAACACCACCTGACACAGCAAGGCAATCGGCACTAGCCTGCGTTTATCCATGCCAAACATTTTCAACTTCATTAACTCACCGCCGTGGTTAACGCTGCTGACGCTTCAAGCTCCGTAGCAACGCTCACCACATGGCCGTTGCTCACGCGGTACACCCGATCAAACATCGGCAATACGCTTTCGCTGTGCGTCACGGTGATCAACGTTTTATGCTGCTCGCGGCAATGTGTCAGCAAGGTGGTCATCACCTGGTGCGCAGTTTCCTCATCCAGGTTGGCCGTAGGCTCATCGAGCACCAGCACCGGACGATCGCTGTACATAGCCCGCGCCAGCAGCAGACGTTGGCGCTGCCCCAGCGATAGCCCGGCATGACTCTCACGGATCAGGGCATTCAAGCCCCCCGGCAGTTTTTCTATCACCGAGCTCAGATTCAGCCCTGCAAGGGAGCGCTCGATCTGCCGATGTTTGCGCTCATCAAACCCCTCATCAAACAGGGTGATATTTTGCAGCACCGAGGCATTGAACAAGATGTCCTCCTGGCTTTGCAGGAAGAAAAGCGCGTGCACCTGCTGATAATCGAGCGGCTGCCCATCGACAATCACCTGCCCCTGTTGCGGTGCCATCAGGCCGGTCATCACTTTCAGCAAGGTACTTTTCCCCGCCCCCGACTCACCCACAATGGCAATGCTTTTCCCCGGTTTGAGAGACAGGGAAAGGTCCTGCAATACCGGCTTCTGGGCGTCATAGGCAAAAGCGATATTTTTATAACGTAACTGCGAAGTGAATTTAGGGATCGGTGCAGGTACCGCATCCTCCGCCCTATCCTGTTCAGGCCGTGATGGGAACAAGTCCCTGGCGCGGGTATCGATCACGTGCAGCTGATTCTTTTGCAGGACGGAGTAGAAAATCTTGGTGATATAAGAGGTGAAGATTTCACGCACAAAACTGTAGGCAAAGAACTCACCCAGCGTGATAGTGCCGTTTTTCAGCAACGGCAGCGCCAGCAACATAAAGAACACCATCTCCAGGCTGCCTATCAACTGATAGAGGCTGCTTTTGACCTGCTCGTACATCTTCTGCTGCTGGCGACAGGTAAACAGCGACAGAGCAAACTTGGCAAACATCCCCTTGCGCTGGCTGTCCAATCCGGCGGACTTGATGGTGGAGAACCCTTGAATACTCTCCAGGATAAAGTCGCTCTGCTCGGCGGTCTTGACCTGCAACTGCTGGGTGTAAAAACGGTCACGATAGATAGCCCAGACGCTGACCAACCCCATCAGAGTGACCCCCACACCAGACACCATGGCCAGCAGCGGGCTCATGTAGCACATCACCGCCAGTGCGATAGCGCCGATGATCCAGTCGGTACGCAGGCCGTTATCCAGCTCGATTTTAGTCCCCGACGCCATCTGCCAGTTGGAAAAACGGCTGAAGACTTCGCCCGGTGCGCGTTTATCAAAGAAGTTCAGCGAATTACTGAGCAGGCGCGAGAATCCCGCCACGCTGTTGATCACCACAAAGCGTTTGATAAAGCGCTCGGTGATCCAACGCACGCCGAAAGCCAGCGTGGTCGAAACGACAAACGCCAACAGGAAGTAGAAGTAAGGGAAGTCGGTTTCACCTGCGCTGGAAAAAACCTGATTGATGGCGCTGCTGACCATCGTCGGCATAATAAACAGCGTTAAAGAGATCAGAAACGCCAGTATCATCAGCCGGTAAATACCGGGGATACGCGCGGTTTCTTTCAGGCTCATGGTGTCGGACGCACTGAAGCGTTTACTGGGCTGAACATTGGCCAGCGCCTGAGGGTCAGGCTGGGTTTCACTGTCCAGCACCAACGCATAACCGCTGATTTCCATTTTTAACGCATCAATCGGCAACAGTTGCTGGCCAATGCCCGGGTTCATCACGCAAACGTGATTACCTTTACGGTAGGCCAGCACCACATAATGGCTCGCCCCATAATGTAAAATGGCAGGCAGCGGTATTTCCGCCAGTTCACCGTGCTCGAAGGCCACGGGATAGGCGGGCATCGCCAGTTCAGCCATAATGTCGCACAGTGTGGCCAGCGAGGTGCCATGCTGCGAGGCGGGATAGCGCTCCCGCAAGCTCTCCAATGGCGCACTGATGCCCTGCGTTTCCGCCATCATGGCGATGCAGGCCAGTCCACATTCATTCGTTTCGCCTTGAAACACCAGCGCCGGGATTATCTTTTCCATGATCTGACTTCTTCAATTTCCAGGTTATTCATTGATAAAAAATAACGAATGTGAGTGCCATAACAGCCAATCTTCCGGGTGCCTGACGATCGACGTTTCAATCAGCTCCGGCAGTTTGGCTTTCAGGTTGCAGGCCGGTATCGGCGGATAGATGTGGATTTTTATTCCCTGGTCGTAATAGAGGTAATAAGAGACCACCTGCGCAGACAAGGCTCTGGCGATACGAATAACGCCGCTGTGCAGGTTGGCCGGGCGATCAAACAGGCGACAACTCAGCTTCGCCGTTTTCGCCTCATTGGTATTAACGGTGTAATCCGGTGAGATGTCGGGGAAAATCATGATATTGCGTTGATGATCGGCCGCCGCCATAATCGCGCTAGTCAAATTGCCGGCAATCGCCCGGTTATCATCATGGATCGAGCAGTAAGTCAGGTTAATTCCCGCTTGCTGCCGCGTTCTTTCCTGATAGACCTCTGCACTGGCAGAAACCACCACCGTTGCCTGCCCCGGAAACACCCCAGCCCCTACCATGCCAGCCAGCACGTCAGAGACCATATGCAGAGGTGCAAGCACCACCGGTTGCCCTGCTCGGTGCAAGGGCTCGACGACTGCGTTGAGCTGTACCTGACAATGTTCCAACTGGGCCAGGAGGTGAGCGTTAGCGGCATGGGCAGCGGCCAGATCCAGCAAGCGACGACGCTGGCTGATCTTGGCAAAATCCACCTTACGGCCATCATCAATCAGGCATTGCTTATTGGCTGCGGCCACAAAAGCACGCCTGCGCTCCCCCCGGTTATTCAACCGCAGCCAGCGGCTAAGCGCCGCCAGCCCAAGAAACCAACGATAATCGCCATGCCGCAGCAACCAGCAAACGGTCTTGTCCTGTGCTCTGCGCAATGGCGAAAAACTCCGCGCGATTTTTGCGAGGGCATCTCTCCATGCCAGGTAAACCCACACGGCAAAGAAACGCATTATTGCTCCAGCGGTTTATCATGCTGCAGCAGCGACAGCAGGTGATCGGCAAATTCCGGGAAATCGCGATCCTGCAGGGCCAGCCACTTCTTGCTGACGATAAAGGTTGGGGTCGCGTTGATTTTGTAGTGATCGGACACGATGGTCATATAGCTCAGCAACTCTGCGACCTGCGGAGTTTGACTGGCAGCGTGATAAGCCGCGAGATCGATACCATTCTCCATCAACCAGCTATCAAGATTTTGGGGTTTACTCAGATCGCTTTGCTGTTTGATGACGGCGTTATAGGCACTTTCACGGTGCTGAGGTTCAATGCCCATCACCGTCAGGGTGGCAAATAATGGGGCGAAACTTGCCAGACCATTGCTCTGCGCATTATTGAGATGCAGACGGATCAGTTTTGTACCTGCTGGCATACGCGCTTCCAGCTTGGCAATATTCTCTTCGTTTATGGCACAGTAGTGGCAGCCGTAAGAGAATATCTCGACGATGGTATTACCCTCTTTGATCGGGCTATTCTTGATCTCGTCATCGCTGACGGCAACCAGAGCTTGCTGTTCGATGCCCTGATTCAATACAAAATAGTGGAAATAGGCCGTTGTGATCAACGAGGAAATAACGATGATCGCCAAGGTATAAATGAGAAGCAGCAGGGGTCTTTTGAACATAAGCCATACATCCTAAAAAAGGCACACCAATGAGATCTTATAACGGAGGGATAGCCATTTTTATTTAGCACGTAGCGCCGTTGGCGAACCAACAGCCATCACATCCCTGTCCATCAATAAGCACCATTCTCAAACAGGCCGATGCAAAAATCCTATCGCATCAGCCCAAACTTATATCCTGAAACTCAGGAAGAGCTTACGGCCGGCCAGCCGGGCAGTTGGCAGAGTCAACAGATGAGCTAGTCTGACTCACAATTCGGCCATTCTTATCCAGGCAAGTTCTGACTAGATAGCAAGCACCACCAACGCCACCCACATACTCAACAGCACAGACTCTTTTACATTTACCACCAACAATTGCACCTGCATCTAAGGTATTAACTTTTTTCACAGTGTCGTCCTTTTTATAAAAGTGAAACAAAAACAGCCCGAGTAACGTCTATCATCAGTGATAGAGTAATCCTACGCTTGATATAAAGGCACAATTAACCATACCTTTATTAAAGCGTAGGGAGTTAAGTTAAAGTTAATTATTTCTCTCTATCAAAAGAGCTCTGACCCAAGGATAGCCCGACGTTTAAAGCAGATCAATAATAATTTTTATGGCAATTGACATATTCCAACCAGATCATAACACCGCTAATGCAGGATATTTCTCGCTAAATAATAAGATTAAATACAATAGGAAAATACACTACTAGATATACCGTACCAAATAACAATAATTAATAAAGGACAATTCCCTGAGCGTAAAAGCAGCCCCACATCAAGAACGCAAGATATTAAAGAGAATCTAAACAGTATTACGAGGCGATAATCGGAGGGAGAGAGCGGAACCACTTGCAATGTTGATAGCACGAGGTGTGCGGCACTGGGCTTTTTATCATACGTAGCGAAGCCCGATACACGGATGTACCGGGCTAAGCCAAACGGACAAGCTTAGAACTGGTAAACGATACCGACCGAGGTCACGTTATCGGTGTTGAGACCCGCCTTGCTGGTAAAGTCGTTTTCATCCAGCAGGTTGATTTTATGATCCACATAGGTGGACATGTTTTTATTGAAGGCATAGGTGGCCCCCAGATCAACATACTTCACCAGGTTCTGGCTGCCAAAGCCCTGAATGTCTTTGGCATTGGACTGTACGTAGGCCACGGACGGACGCAAGCCAAAGTCGAACTGATACTGTGCCACCAGCTCAATATTCTGAGCCTTGTCGGCAAAGCCATAAGCCTGACTATTACGGCTGCCAAAACGGTTAGCGTTATAAGACTGGGTAAACATGGCCGCCAGGTAGACATTATTGGCATCGTATTTCAGACCGGTGCTATAGGCCTGAGCCTTATCGCCATTACCCAGGATTGCCGGGTTGTTGCGGCCGTTCTGGTCTGCCGTGCGATCGGCACTGAAGAACGCACCGGCTGCGCTGATGCCATAACCCAAATCGTAACTGACGGACATGCCGTAGCCGTTACCGTTCTGCGCCAATACATCGCGGTAGTTGTTGGATTCGGAGGCGCTGCCGTTGGTGCCCTGATATTGCAGAGCAAAATTCAGGCCTTCAACCATGCCGAAGAAGTCGCTGTTACGGTAAGTCAGCAAACCGTTGCCACGTTGGAACAGGAAGTTATCGGCACCGTAGGTGTCCCCACCGAACTCTGGCAGTACGTCGGTCCATGCACCGATGTCATACATCACGCCGTAGTTACGGCCATAATCCAGTGAACCATAATTGGCGAATTTCAAACCGGCAAACCCTACACGGGTAAAGCTGTTGTTGGCTTCGCTTTCTGCCTGGTTCAGGTTAACCTGGTACTCCCACATGCCGAAGCCGGTCAGGCTGTCGTTGATTTGGGTTTCGCCACGCAGGCCCAGACGCATATAAGACTGATCGCCATCAACCGAGTCGTTACTGGAGAAGTAGCGCTGGCCGTCAATCTTGCCGAACAGATCCAGCTTGTTACCGTCCTTGTTGTAGATTTCAGCAGCGCCCGCGGTGCCTGCAACCAGCAAAGCCGGAACCAACAGTGAAAGTACGCGAATTTTCATAATAGCTCTCTATCTAAAGTTTATATAAAAGTGATTATCGAAATACGGTAAATGCGGATGAAAACGGGAGCCATAATTAGCATGACGAAGTTAACTCCTTACCAGTTCCTTTCTGGTGGAGGAAAGTATATTGAGTAAAATCTCATTGCAATAGTTAAATTCAAATAAATTCAAAATATGTCTGAATATTACACCATCATAATATTTACCTCGAAATAATTAACATTTAAATTAACAATTAAAAATATAAACCCCGCAATTTAATCGTATCTGTTATATTTTAGTGATCAGACGAAACGAAATACATCACAAATAATAACACCAAAGACACATTCACCCATTTAAAATGTAGTAAAAACGAACGCAGTTGTTTATCTTATTGAATTAAATTGATAAATAAATGTTAAAAACAACTTTAACTAAGAAATCATTAACACCTACCCACTGATTAAAGCCAACCATAAATTATAAAATAACCACTATTATCAATTAATTAAGTAACAAGCATCATTTCATTAAGATCTTTAACGTCGACACGCCTCTAATCATCACACAATTTGTTGGTTTTTTGCGCTAAATCATAACTATACAATAGTTGTGGATTACAATTTCATAACAGGTGTAAATGACAATTAATCGCAATAATATTGCCACAAGCTCTATCACGGGATATTCCCTATCCAATAGGATTATTTTCACCCCATTGAGAAAAGAAGATTCCTAAACGAAACCTAAATAAAATGTCTGTTTTTAAAAAAATATTCAACGCTATAACTAGAAAAATGATTGAGATCATAACCAGGAATCATCTCACTCCGTACCATCATCGGCATCCAGCCACACACAGCGGGTATTCATTGTCTTTTACACATCATTTGAGTCGGGAAATCATTAGCACTGATGGATTAGCCATAGCCAAAAACCGGGCCGACGGCATGAACTGAAGATAATTTACTCACGTTAGCAAACGGCATACTAAGCTTGAAGAGTCTACGAGTGGTTGAAACTGAAGGAAACAATAGAGATGGCGCACGCCCGCTAACGGGCAAGGGGAATAGCGCCGGGAGTGCGTGAAATCCGAGGTGGTTGTGTCCTACGGTCACAGTAGCAAGATTACGTTCCCGCAGCAGCGTGAACAAAGGCCGGAGCTGGCCTAGACGAGCGGTAAGACGTGATGCATATGGTCAATAAGTTAGCTCATCGCTCCCCTAAAATCCGATCCTAAGAGATTGCATCGTGAATATAAAACTGGTTGCCGTTGTGCTTTGCACACTTTTTCTTACTGCCTGTGACAGGGAGACGCCTAAAGAACTCGAAAGCGTCCGTCCGGTGAATATCTTTGAAGTTAGCAACAGTGCTCAGCAAGGAGTACGCATCTTCCCAGCCAGGATTATCGCGGGTGACCGTACCGACCTGGCCTTTAAGCGCCCAGGGCAACTGCAGCAATTGCTGGTACGTGAAGGGGAGCAGGTCAGCAAGGGGCAAGTGATTGCCGAACTAAACAGTAATGACGCACGCCTGCGGTTACGTGATCGACAGGCCACGTTCGATCTGGCGCAGGCGCAATTCAACCGTTTCGCCACCCTGAGTGCCCGCAATGTCATTCCCCGCGCCGAACTGGATGTTCATCGTGCAGCGCGTGACTCGGCCCAGGCCGCCTTGAAGTTGGCCAGGGAAGAAGTGAACGATATGCAAATCCGTGCACCCTTTACCGGTGTGATTGCCACGCTCACTGCCCGTAACTATCAAGTGATCCCGGCAGGCCAACCGATAGCGACCCTGAACTCGCTGGATTCGCTGGATGTGGTCTTCAGCATCCCCGAAAATCTGTTCATTGTGATTGATGAAAACAATGCACAGTACCAGCCTATTGTTCTTCTGAACAACTTGCCGGGCCGCGAGTTTACCGCCCGCTATAAAGAACACACCACCAATACCACCGCGGGCTCATTGACCTATCAAATGACCCTGACCATGCCGCGTCCGCAAGACTTGCCAATGCTCTCGGGAATGAGCGGCAGCGTGAAAATCAATCTCGGTAATCTGGCCGGGGCTTCGCAGAAAGCCAATGTCATTGTGCCCGTAGAAGCGATATTTAACCCAGATAACAGCCCACGCAATCAGCCCCATGTGTGGGTGATCAAGGAACGTGATGGCAAACTGTTTGTGGAATCTCGTCAGGTTGAAACCGGACAACTGACCGCGAACGGAATACAGATCGTCTCCGGTCTGGCCGATGGTGAACGGATCGTCGCCGCCGGTACTCGCGAACTGCGCCCCAATCAGGAAGTGCGCGCCTGGGTCCGTGAGCGAGGTCTGTAATGAAACTGACAGAGAACTTTATCAACAACGGCACCCGTATCTGGCTGGCGATCCTGCTGCTAAGTATTGGCGGCGTGCTGGCGTTTCTCAACATCGGCAGGCTGGAGGATCCGGCCTTTACCATCAAGACTGCGGTGGTGGTCACCCGCTATGACGGCGCTTCAGCCCAGCAAGTGGAGGAAGAAGTCACCCTGCCGCTGGAAAATGCCATTCAGCAGTTGCCATATATCGACAACGTCACCTCCATCTCCAGCGTGGGGCTGTCGCAGATCACCATTAATATCCGTGCCGAATACGGTGCCGCCGAACTGCCGCAAATCTGGGATGTGTTGCGCCGGCGTATTGGCGATGCCGCGATACGGTTGCCGCCCGGTGCCAGCCCTCCGATAGTGAACGATGATTTTGGTGATGTGTATGGCTTCTTCTTCTCGCTGTATGGCGACGGCTTTAGCAATCAGGAGCTACGCAACTTTGCCGAGCTGTTACGCCGTGAGTTAGTGGTGGTACCAGGCGTGGGCAAGGTGGGGATTGTCGGGGTGATCCCGGAAGAGGTGCAGATTGAGATTTCCCGCGCCCAGATGACCGCCGCCAATATTATCCCACAGCGGCTTTACGATCTGTTGAGCCGGCAGAACGTGGTGTCCAACGCCGGGGATCTGTTGGTGGGCAGCGAGTCGATCAGGCTGCATCCCACCGGGGAATTTGCCAGCGTGCAAGAATTGGGTAATCTGCTGATTAGCGAGCCGGGCAGCCCGCGCAGCGTTTACCTGCGCGATATCGCCACCATCAGCCAGGGCGTAACCCACTCCCCCAATAATATCTACCGTGCCAACGGGCGGCCTGCGCTCTCTATCGGCGTATCCTTTGCTCCGAATGTGAACGTGATTGTGGTGGGCGAAGCGGTCAAGGCCCGGTTGGCCCAACTGCAAGCCGAACGCCCCGCTGGGATGGATATCAGCGTTTTCTACGATCAGTCCCATGAAGTAGAAGGCGCGGTGAACGGTTTTATCACGAACTTCTTGCTGGCGCTGCTGATCGTGGTCGGCACCCTGCTGATCTTTATGGGGGTGCGCAGCGGGCTGGTGATCGCCGCCTCGCTGGCGCTGAACGTGCTTGGCACCCTGCTGATCATGAAGCTGTTCAATATTGAGCTGCAGCGTGTTTCGCTCGGGGCGCTGGTGATCGCCTTAAGTATGTTGGTGGATAACGCCATTGTGATCGTCGAGGGCGTGCTGGTTGGGCGGCAACAGGGTGAGAAGACCCTGCAGGCCATTAATAACGTGGTCAAACGCACCATGTTCCCGCTACTGGGGGCGACGGTGATTGCCATTCTGGCATTTGCGCCGATCGGCTTATCCAACGATGCCACCGGCGAATACTGTAAGTCACTGTTCCAGGTATTGCTGATCTCGCTGATGCTGAGCTGGTTCACCGCCTTGACCCTGACGCCGGTATTCACCAAATGGGCGTTTGAAAAACAGAAAATGGCCGAGCCAAAACCCGATGAGCCGGTCAAATCGCCTTATGATGGTTGGCTGTTCCGCGTCTATCGCAATCTGTTGGGCAAACTGCTGCGCCAGCGCACTATTACGCTGGGAGTGCTGGCCGCGTTGATGGTTGTTTCGGTGATCGGTTTTGGCAACGTGCGCCAAAGCTTCTTCCCGCCGTCCAATACGCCGATCTTCTTCGTCGATCTCTGGCTGCCCTATGGCACCGATATCGCCTATACCGAAAAGATTGCCGCCGAAATCGAGCAACATATCCAGTCGCAAGAGGGCGTCAGCGATACCATGGTCACCATTGGCCAAGGTGCAATGCGCTTCATGCTGACCTATAACGCACAGCGGCAATATTCCAACTACGCACAGGTGATGGTGCGGGCCGATCAGCTAAACCAGATCCCCGGCATGATCGGCCAAATAGAGGGCTACGTACGCAATAATTTCCCTCAGGTGAATGCCCAGGCTAAACGCATCATGTTTGGGCCTTCAAATAACAGCTCTATCGAGGCACGCTTTATAGGCCCGGATCCGAACGTGCTGCGCACGCTGGCGGCCAAGGCAGAAACCATCGCCAGCGCAGACCCCAATGCCGACGGAGTCATGCACGACTGGCAACAGCGCAGTAAGGTCATTCGCCCGCAGTTCTCGGATTATCTTGGCCGTGAATTAGGGGTGGATAAACGCGAAATCGACAGTGCGCTACGCATGAGTTTTGGCGGGATCGCCGTTGGCCTATATCGTGATGGCACACGGTTAATGCCGATTGTGTTAAGAACGCCGGACTCGGAGCGGTTGAATGCCGAACGGTTGAACGACGTGATGATCTGGAGCCAGGCACGGCAGGCGTTTATTCCTATCGACAACGTGGTCAACGGCTTTACTACCGAGTGGGAAGATCCGCTGATCATGCGCCGGGATCGCAAACGCACCCTGACGGTTCAGGCCGATCCTAGCTCCCAGAGCGGTGAAACCTCTGCCGAACTGTTGCAACGCATCAAACCGGATATTGATGCCATCCCATTACCGCGCGGCTATGAACTGAATTGGGGCGGCGACTATGAAAGTACCAAGGAAGCCCAGGCCGGGTTGTTCACCAGCCTGCCGGTGGCCTTTGTGATCATGTTCATCATCACCGTGCTGATGTTCAGCTCGCTGAAAAATGCCGTCGCCATCTGGCTGACCATTCCGCTAGCGTTGATTGGGGTAACCGTAGGCTTCCTGCTAACCGGTATTCCGTTTGGCTTTATGGCGCTGATCGGCCTGTTGAGTTTAAGCGGCATGTTGATCCGTAACGGCATTGTGCTGGTAGAGGAGATTGGGTTGCAGCGGCAGGAAAAACCGATCCTGGAGGCCATCATCGACGCCTCTACCTCACGTTTGCGCCCTATCCTGCTGACGGCCTTTACCACCGTACTCGGCCTGGCCCCACTGCTTAGCGATGCTTTCTTCCAAAGTATGGCGGTGGTGATCATGTTCGGCCTGGGCTTTGCTACCGTGCTGACTCTGTTGGTATTGCCGGTGATCTACAGTTGCATGAACTCCGACAAGCAAAAGGTGGCGACTGAAGCTTGAGATCGCACTCTACGTAGGGGCGCCGCATGCTGCGCCCGTTTACACGGCCTCGCAATAAAGAGAGCCTCTTGCATAAATCGGGCTATTGCAAAATGCGGCATTGGTTTACTGTGTAGCCAGTTCAAAACCAAACACGGAGAAGTGCAAAGTGATTAAAGAAACAATCTTGGGATGTTCGCTGCTGTTGGTCTCTGCCACTGCGTTGGCTGGTGGTTGTGACAGCCCGCGCACCCCTTATGACGTGACCTACTGCGCGGCATTGGAGATGGTGCAACTGGATCAAGAGATCAACGTGCAATACAAGAAAGTGATGGGACTGCTGACTCAACCACAAAAGCAGACGCTGAAGCAGTCGCAGATCGAATGGCTGAAAAATCGGGACAGCCAATGTAGCGACGACTCCATGATCAATGTCGCCTGCTCAAACAAGACCATGCAAAGCCGTATCGATTTTCTGAAAAGCGTAGAGCGGGAATGCAAAAGTACCGGCTGTGACAGCAAAAAACTGGCTCAGCAGCAGTAAGAGGGTCGGGGCGCCTATGCTGCGCCCCGCATCAAAAACCCGGGCGTCTCACTCTCAATTTAACCACTTTGTCGGGAAGTACTTTAATCAGTCTGCCGCTTTCATATTCGTTCTGAATTGCGACGAATACCGGTTTCAGCGCGACCAATTGCGCATAGTGGCTGATCCCCATTTTATGCAGCGCGCGACTTTTTTGGCCGGAAATGGTCTTGATACTTCGCATCATCAAACCGGCGATTTCGGATAGAGAAAAACCCTCGAGGAAATAACGCATGATGCGAGATTCCATTGGGGACAAGCTCGCTATCTTAATCCGTTGACGACGGCCTGCGGGTTGTTCAATCAAGGAGGGTATTTCAAGACCATCAATAAGATGGAACTGCTTGTGCCAATCTGCCAATGGCAATCTCAAGGTGATCACCTTATCTATTCCCCAATCATGTAATCGTGATACCAGATAGGGGATATCCACATCGATGGTGACGATTAAACGTGGTTTAGGATGTATGGTCTGTAAACGTTGGATCAAACGGATAGCACACGGCAAATTGGGCTGATAGATATGTAACGATATGATCAGCAAATCAACCGGGTACTCCAGCAGTTGTTGCAACACCTGTTCTTGATAGTTCTCACTCTGCCAGGACAGCTTGCAGGAGCATTGGCTAAACAGCGCTGGCAAAGCGATACGCACCATTTGGCACGGCGAAACCACCGCTACTTGCAAAGTTGGACTCCCGAGCTCCATAAATCAAAGTCCTGCCACTAAAGGGCGTTCAGGAGCATAGGTAACATCTGCAATACCACCAGCCAGTAGGGCATCCCGCTGAGCAATGCGAAAAAGCTCGGCATCACAGTGGACACCCAGCTTGCGCATAATGCTGCATTTATGCGCGCTGATGGTTTTGATACTGCGATTTAATAATTTCGCGATCTCCGTCAGACTCAAGCCGGAATACAAATGGATCAGTACGTTGCGCTCACTGCGGGTCAACGAGCATTGATCCAGCGGTTTCAGCGCATTCATATTGTTGAGACACAGTTTGATGCTAGGGCTATGGACGTGTCCCCCCGTTAATGCCTCAGTCAAATCCCGACATATTTGCTCCGGTTGCTCTTGCTGCGCAATCAGGCTGATCCGTTCCTGATATTGTAATGGGGCCAGGATTTTCACATCGCAGCAGGCCGTGTAGACCACAATATTTAATGACAGGCATTGCTCATGCAGCATTGCTAGCCGCAGGGCTATGGTGGCCATTTCCTGTGGCGATCCGCTCAGATCGACTAATAACACCGAAACGGCGGCCTGTCTCAGTCTATCCCCCAGGCCGGTTAAGGACATCGTGGCCATCTGGCAGCGATGGCCGAGCTGTAAATCCTCAATATAATACGCAAGACCCAAAGCCATCAGCGGGTTGCAAGCCAAGACACCTAAATTGATATTTGATGATTGAGATTTCATCATTATTGCCCGCCATTGACTGCAGTGCCCGCAACAGACACCTGTGCTGCCCAGCGATAAAGATCGCTATCGCTATACAGTTCGAGCTTGAACATGGCATTCCGTTTATGCGCGCTAACGGTGCGTATATCACGCTGTAGTGCCTGAGCCGTTGTGGTCACGCTTTTCCCTTTGAACAAAAGCTCAAGAACATCCAGCTCACGATGGGTCAATGGATAGGGGTAGGCCTTGCTGTTTGTGGCTAGCGTACCGGTCTGGAAGCTGTAATGATAATGACCGGCCATCACCTGAAATACGCACTGTGCCAATGCTGACAACGGTTCGTTTTTAAGGTAAATACCACTCACCCCCATCGTAACCAATTGTTTCAACAATCGGCTATCCGTCAAGCTGGTGCACACAATCAGACGGATTTTAGGCCAGTTGCTGATGAGTTGGCTAATCACACGTAAGCTCTCTAGCACCGAATCACCACTACCGCATAACTCTATCATCACCAAATCAGCTTGGTATCTGTGCATCAACTCCAATACACCCGTTACCTTTGGAGTCATTTGGTAAGCCTCGACCTGAATGCCTGATTGAGCAAACCCATGGCGGATCCCAATCTGGATCATCGGACAATTATCAATAATCAATACCTGCCTGATATAGCATGTTTTTTCTACCTCTATGTTTAAAGCAGACTCTACCACTCCGATTGAAGAGATCATAAAATTGGTTCCATTAACTATTCTTTATTTATCTGCATGCTAAAAATTTCGATATAGCGATGATTAAAACTTTTTTGGTAAAGAGTTTATTTTGATCAGCAACCCATTTTTAATGTCGATATACCCCCCCGTTTTTAATGATGAAAGAGTTTTCATTATTCCGCTACGGGATAACAGACTGCGCTCCTGGATATACTCCAGCGCCGTAGTGGTAGCCCTGATCTCAAAATCTTCAATACTTAGTGAATTCAGAAGGTTACAAATTAATTCATAATTACTGATGCCGACCGTTTCCCGCTGATATTCACTAAAGCGTGTAGTCGAAAGCATTAGCATAAGACATATGTCTTTCCAAACATCGTTAGTATCTGCATAGCGAAAAAAATCATCTACCGGCAGAATGCCGTACTCAACGTCACTGATCGCCAAGAGTTGCACATCCGATTTAGCATGAAAAACATCCTGCAGCCCGATAATACAGGGCGCTCTTATTGTTGATAACACCAGAGAATCTTGAGTTCTTTTAGCGATGCAGATCCCACTGTAAAGCAGAAAGCACATTCTTTTATCATTCTGTTCGAGATAAAATCGTTGCCCCGTTCGTCCTTGCTTTATCTGGGCAATCGATCTAATTGAAGCTAAAATCTCGTCAACCGCAGCGAGTGCCTTCGTTCTTTCCGTCACTTTACTAAAGTCATACATACTGTTTACTCGAATGAACTATAGAATTCCATTGTTGATATTAAAAACCTGCAAGAAGTAGTTTAGTAGCATATAATACTGATCAGGTCCCTTTGATGATCAATAAGAGTTAGGCATTAAGGAATAATCCCGTTGATACTTTCGATAAAAGTAAACGAGTCTCCAGGCAAGAAGCAATTATGGGAATAATAGAGGCTGTCTATCCTCACCGACAAGAGAAGAAACCATTGCAGACGCCCCTTATTACTAAGCATTATCTTATAGTAACCCTATACTCTCAAAGTCTTTGTGATTCATTTTTAGCCCATCAGTCCAAAAATGGACTAAATGTGTTACTTATCCCCAGAAATAAAACTGCCAAATCCCCCAATGCCCCTGTGGGGCAACGCACAGCGGAAAGCATCAGATCAAGGTAAGCGGGGGATGTCATCAGCGACCTCACTCGCTTATCTTTGTTACCGATTTCACCTATACTCACTACAATCCGTGTTTTCCCGTGGTCGCTCATGAACAACAGCAAAAAATTTACCGAGACTAAGCCCGTCACTCATATTCAAACGTTACAGGACTCCCTATCAACGGTTTTTAGCATACGCAAGGGCAAAGCAGGGCAACGTTTCCCACTGATTTTAAACGATAAAAGGATGTGCCTTGCGCTAATACAGGGAGAGTGTGAGTTTAAGCGGAGCAAAGACTCACTGCTTATCGGCATTTTTAAAGCCCCTATTATTGTTGGTGTCAGCAATTTAGTGCACGACCCCGCCAACCTTATTATTCAGGCCAACACCCCGATCGAGTATATGTATCTCCCTCTAGAGGACTTCTTGATGCATATCGAGCAACTGAACCTATGGAAGCCACTTTCTTATACATTGATGTATCTGACCGCACGGTACGATGACCATATGCAATCGAATACCGCGCTATCCAGCTATGAGCTTATCTGCAACTGCCTACGCGCATTGAACGATGAGGATTTTGAAACCCGGGCCACCGTATCAGCAGTGCAATACATCCTCGAGAGAACTCAGTTGTCCCGCAGCGGGATTATGAAAACCCTATCTGAGTTAAACTCAGGCAGTTATATCGTCATAAAAAGGGGATTGTTAATTAAAATTAATAAATTACCCAATAAGTTCTGAACACCCCTGCTTGATATATTGGTGGTTAAACAGATAACACCGGCATAAAAATCTACACCGGTGCACTATTGAAACATTGATGTCAGACCTAGCGCTGTGTTAGCTGCGCCTTACTGATAGGTAAAATTCATCTGTACTATACTGCGAAACGATCCTGCAGTAGTATCATTAAAATTTATCAATCTCCCGGCCAAAGCATAAGTTGCGTTATGTAACGCATCAACTGACACCGTCATGCTGGTGCCATCACCCTGTACCAACGTTTTATTGGCATCTTGTACCACCTGTACTGCCGCGTTGATGGCAGTCCCTGTGTTAGCATACAGCGTGGCATCGGCAGTGGCAGGCGTTCCCGAGAAGGTTGCTGTCACGGCAGTAGTGCCTTGCGGGCAGTTGATCAGTTTGACCACGAACGGCTTCCAGTCCGAGGCATTACCGTTAGCCCTCATCTCTGAGAGGCTTACTTGGCCAAAATCCACATCCTGGCTCACCGAACTTGAATCAACAGTACAAGGGCTAGCCACCACCATCCCACTAATTCTCAGGTCAGTAGCCTGAACGGCGCTACTGAGCACGCCTGCTGCCATAATCAGCAGTGTTTTTTTGATCAGGTCGCTCATTCAGGCAACTCCTGTTTATAAAACGATGGGTTTAGTTGTAGGTAAAATCAGCTTGTACCACAGCAGCGATACTCCCGGTCGTCACGTTACCTGTCGACGTTACGGCACGAGCGCTCAACGCATAGGTCACGCTCCTATCGGACAGAACAGGCTGGGTCAGCGAGCTGTTATTACCCAGAATTGTCGAACCGCTAGACAATTCCACCGCCAGTGGGGTAGCTACCCCGGTGTTCATATACATATCGGTTTGCGGGGCGGCGGCAGCGGTACCGGTAAAGGTCACCTTGACGTTATCAGTACCCACCGGACACGACTTTAATTCCAGATTAAACGGCGTAGGTGTTGTACCCGCTCCAGCAGCGGCCAACGTAGAAGCTTGGATATTTTGCCCTAAATTTACGTCCAAGTTGCTTAGGTTATTATTTACTTCGCAAGGTGAAGCTATCACCCGGCCGGTAATATTAATATTTACTGCTGCCATCGCTGCGTTATACCCAGCAGTCATGATCAGCAATGCCAATGATGAGTGTTTTAATAATGTATTCATAACTATTTCATCCTTCTATTTAATAATGACAACTATATAATCCATTAACTAACAGTAAAAACTTGATTAAATAATTAAAACAGTACGTTATTGGCATGTAATTTTTAACATCGCGATAACATTAACCAGATCTGCAGTTACCGTATTTTTTGTCTGATAATACAGGGCTATAAACGGGAATGTTTCCTGTCCACCTGTTTTACCTACACTGTCCATTCACAGTCTGAACACCAGCGTTCTCTGTTGTCTGTTTCACCAGGGAATAACTCACCTGACACTGTTGGTCTGCTCCACCGCCCCACTTCACGTTCAGTGTGCCGCTGTCTGCCAGACCGGTCAGGTACACCTGGCCATTGTCACCCACGATAAAGCCCTGTGCAGTTTTCTGCGCGGCATCGCTGACCGTGGCACCAAACGGTATTGGCGCACCACCCGTTCTGAGCAACGTCATAAGCACCCGCTGGCCGACATTCGCCTCAAAGTTGGCGCGCACCACAGCCCCACGGGTCGGTACCACGTTCTGAGTGGTCAGCGTCAGGTCGACGTTGTCCGGCAGCGTCTCGGGATTCAACTGCACCTGGTTTTTACGGTATGGGCTGGTGTACGGTACGATGGCATAACCGCGCCAGTCAGTTTTCACCCCAGACTGATTGGTGATACCCACGCCATTCGCCCCCGGCGCTTTCACCAACGCGATAGTTTCACCCAACGGTTGCCCGAAGGTCACCCCATCCTGGTGCGCCACGATCCCGCCTTGCAGGCCGTAGTTCAGACGCTGGCTGTTGCGGTCATAGGCATAACCGGCGTTCACTTCCGCATAGGTGCCTTTATAATCCGCGGTCAGGCTGCCGCTGTTGCCGACCCCCTGACTGCCATAGCCTTCCTGGACGCCCCAGCTCAGGTTTTTGTCCGCCAATGCCGTGCCGTTCAGGCCTACACTGTTGGTCGTGTTACCATTTTTACTAGTATTCAGGTTGTAACTGGCATAGGTATTGCTTAACCAACGATCAAGCGGCACGCTGATGTTGAAGGAGAATACCTGATCGCGGTCATATACTCTGCTACTGCTCCCGTCGTTACTGCCATTGGCCGTCGAGTTCTCGTTGTAGGTGTAGTTCAAGCCGTAGCTGATACCCTTCCAGCTGTTGTTATACCCGCCGCCGATTGAGCGCATCTTGCGATCGCTGTTCCAGTAATCCTCGGCTATCAGGCTCAGCGACAGTGCTCCCGCCCCTTCCCACAGGTTCTGCGTCATGGTCAGTTCGGTACGATTACGCTTGCGTTCATTCAACGGCTGATAGTTCTGATGGTCTCGATAAGTATCCAGCACTTCCTGCAGACTGTAGTAGCCGTCGGTTGAATAACGGTAACCAGCAATCGCAAAGTTGGTGCCCGTCTGCACGATATTCTTGCTGTAGCGGATACGCCACGATTGACCGTTGTCTTTTGGCTGATCCTCCATGGTGGACCATGCCTGAGTCACATCAGTAGATATCGCCCCAAAATCACCGAGGTTTTTACCCAAACCTAACGCCAAAGATTGGTACTTGCTGGCAAACTGGCCGCCACCATAAGCGGTGAAGCCATTACTCAGGCCATAAATGGCCGTACCTTGGCTGAACAGGTTTTTTTCCACACTGCCATCATATGAGCGATATTGACCACTGGTGACGCTGTACTTCAGGCGTCCTTCACGTTGCAACACGGGCAACGAGGCAAAGGGTACGACCAATAACTGTTCGCTGCCGTCGGCTTCTTTGATGGTGACATACAAATCACCGCTGCCCCCGGTAGGGAACATATCGTTGATTTCAAATGCACCCGGTGCCACATAACTCTGGTAAATCACATAGCCGTTCTGGCGGATGATCACTTGCGCGTTGGTCCGTGCAATACCACGGACAATTGGCGCGTAGCCTTTCAGGCTATCCGGCACCATGTCATCATCCGAGGCCAGTTGCGCTCCGCGAAACGGCACGCTGTCAAAAATGTCACTTGGGGAGCTGCTGTCACCCAACGTCATCCGACTTTTCAGGGCAATAATATCGCGCTGCGCATAGGTATACACCGTGTCCCACTTACCCTGGCCGTTGCTGTCACGGTTATAAGTAGTGTAGTTACGCAACCGCCATGACCCTACGTTGATACCTGGACGCAGGTTAGCGTACTGGCTGTTATCATCGCGACCTTCCCCGTTACGGGCATAGTTATTCGCTCCGCTCAGGTTGTAATTGAGCAGTGCGACTGGAATGCCATCATCCCATTGGCTTTCTGGCACATAGCCACGAGCCTTCTGCGAGACAGCCGCCTGCGGAATACTTAATAACAGTTGTTGCGCGCTAAAACGGAACTCGGCACTGGCCTGGGGGATCCCACTCAGGTTGGCACACTGGGCCTTGGCATCACCCAAGCCGGGAAACAGATCGGTCTTCACGCCCATGGCATTCAGTGATGCAACGCTCAAACAGGGCTGCAAGCTCTCTTTACCGCTAGCGTCTTTCTGAATGCGGAACTCGACGTCGCGCGTGTCTTGTTGTTCATTGTTGAGATAGATATCAACACGGTAGGTACCTGGTGCCTGATTGGCTCCATCCTCAAATACGGTCAGATCGGTGCTACCCTGATTCGGGTTATCAATCTCCAGCATCTGGGGGTTAAAGTAGTCACGCGCCTGCGCTCCAAAAGAGATGCTACCTAACAAGGCCAACTGCGCGGCAATCAAATAAGCCAACCGGCTGATACGGGGCGACTGGCCACGTACGTTCCGACTTGTATAGTTATTCATCCATTTTACTCCATTGCCTGCAGGGCGAACCGACAACCCTATGTCCTGTGGCCCCACGACCTTGTAGGGGTCCTGCTAGTTTTTCTGCCTGTAATCAAGAGCAACTCACAGGGAACCGGTGTGGGCATCCCCCACGGCACCGTAATCGCTGATTATTTTCCAACTTATGCTTCCCCCGCTGGTACCTGCTGGCAGCGCAAAGGTCGCCGAACTCATCGGTGCCACATAGGTCACGTCCTTCACGCCCTTACCCGCTACCTTCACTTCCTGGAAGTTCATGTAGAACGGTGTAGGGTTGGTCACCTGCAGATTATTGCCACTGCGGCGCCAGGTCAGTTTCTCAGTCTGATCTTCTGGTGTGCCGTTCAAGCCCTCTGGGCGATAAATCAGCTTAATGCGGGTTTTTACCGCAATCTGCAGCGTGTTCTGGTTGGTGTCCTTGGTTACCGACGGGATAGACTTGATGTTCATCCAGAACATCGACTCTTTATCTGACGGGAGATTGCCACCCGCACGTATCACACGCAGTACGTTCTGCTGACCACCGTCCAGACGGAACAGCGGTGGGGTGATCATAAAGGGGGCTTTCTCAGCGCCACCGGTGGTGGTCTCCACCCAGCTCTGAATGAGATACGGCACTTTGTCTGGGTTGTTGACGCTCAGTGAAGACTCCTTCTTGCCGCCGTCATAAATCAGCCGCGTACCGCCAATAACCACACCGGCCTGGGCAACGCTGGCGCTCGCCAGCAAGGCAACCAACAGCGTGGTGGGAATAAGTTTCATCATTAAAAATCCAATAAAAGAAGGTAAAAAAAGCCGGCAATCACACGCCGGCCCGAAATAGCCATCCGGTGCCCGGAAAGGCACCCAACTAACTTAGTTGTAGACGACGGAGAAGCTAGCCATGGAGTTGGCAGGACCTGCTGTTACAGTCGCAGCAGTAGCGATATAACGCGCCACGAAGTCCAAATCGTTGACTACGCCGACACCAGGCAGCAGTGGGTATGCTTTAGACGCGGTGTATAATGGCAGCACGGTGTTGCTATCGTCAGACAGCTGGATACCTACACCGGTGGCCACGCCACTAACCTGGGTCAGGGCTAATACACTGTTGTCACCCGCCACAGAAGTACCGTCAAACTTGATAGTCGCGCTGCTTACAGTGGCTGGGCAATCTTTCAACTGCAGGGTAAACTTGGTCGCTGCTGCAGTAGAACCAGCACCGGTAAACTCCGTTTTGCTCACTGTACCCAGTTTTACTTCCAGCGGGTTTGCCGGGGTATTAACCGGGACACAAGGGGTTTCGATGATTTCACCGGTGAAGTTCACTTGGCCCACAGCAGCCATTGAAGAGGCAACGCCAAATACAGAGGTAGCCAACACAGCAACAGCAATCAGGTTCTTTTTCATGAAATTTTCCTTAGTAGTTAAAAGCTCGTCAGTAAATAGAAAAAAATTTTCAGTCCAATTTTAAAATTGGTTTTTATTTACATGACTTTTCCATTGTTTATAATTGGCTGAAATAGCCACACAGACAGACACTAACAACAAAAACCAAACCAAAAAAAACCACCATTATTAACAAGAATAATGTAAGTCATATTTAAGCATGTTTTTCCTTGCTAAGGTTTTTCCTATCTGTTACTGCACATTATCCATATATTTAATTACTGCTCAACAAGATTTTAGTTCAAATATGCATCAAAAGTCCCTTTTTAGACCATGGAATTAATTTTGTTTTTTCCCTCCCCCAACATCACCAGAATAATAGCATGCAACCTATTACTGGATTAATTCTCAATTCGTTTCATGACAGAGATGGCTTTGTTGAATAAATCGAACTTCTTACGGCAATCAGGATCAGATCACCACATCCCTGACCTTGTAGTGGTATCTCGTGGCAAAGCAGAAGTTCAAAATCACCAACTGGACAGCCTACAACAAGGCGCTTATAAACCGTGGGTCTCTCACATTTTGGGTGGATGAGTCGGCCATCCAGGCCTGGTACGACGAGCCAAAAGTATCTTCACGAGGGCGTCCACAACGTTATTCTGCATTAGCGATTTCCACCGTACTGATGCTCAAACGTGTCTTTCGCCTCACGCTACGTGCTGCTCAGGGCTTCATTGACTCCATTTTTACGTTAATGAAGCTCCCGCTTCGTTGCCCGGATTATTCCTGCGTCAGCAGACGAGCGAAGTCCGTCTGCACCCCGTTTAAAAACCCCACACGCGGTGAGATTGCCCATCTCGTTATCGATTCCACCGGCTTAAAAGTTTTCGGTGAGGGCGAGTGGAAGGTTAAAAAGCACGGTCAGGAAAAGCACCGCGCCTGGCGAAAACTGCACCTCGCCGTGGATGCCGAAACCCACGAGGTTATCTGTGCTGACCTGTCACTGAACAACGTGACCGATGCGGAGGCATCAGGATAAGAAGGGCCAAGAGATCAAACAGCAAATGGAGTTATTACAGGATTAACTCAGATATTGCCTCCTTCTAGGGGGCATCGTGTAAAGCCACCCCCTCAGGAGGTGGTCTTTTACACTTACTACTCTCTGAAAATTATTATTGATATGTTATTTGCAGCGTCGCCAAAGCATTCGCACTACCCGGTGTAACGGTCGTTTGTGTTTGATAATACTTTGCTTTTAAAGGGTAAGTCACTAATCCGTCTGGCGACACACCAAGAGCAAGTGGCTCATTCAGTTTCAAGAGTTGTGAATTATAAGACAACTGAACACCCACCCCTCCTGCTACCCCTGCAGAGCCCTGACCAGTTAAGGCAAGTACGCTGTTATTGCCGCTAACATCTGGATTTTGAACGCCATTAAGTGTAACCTTCACATTGTACCCAGCATCACATTCCAGACCTAAATTCTGCGTACTTTCGGCAGCCGGTGAGAATCCAACAGTATTACTAAACTCTGACTGGTTAACGTCCCCTATCGGGAATGATAAATTTTCTGTTGTTATTGTACAACCGGTCGGATTTACCGAACCACCTCTCAGATCCACTTCCGTACCCTTGAAAAATGTTGGAGACAAACTAATAGCATTAATTTCGAATAACTTTCCTGGGGTCAGCGAGCCGCCGCCGACAGGGTCACTAACTTTATAGACCCGTATCTGAATTCCCCCAGGAAAATTTACACCGTTAGCTGACGGGTATACTATGGGATTAAACTGATAATACAAACCAATACCAGGAATATTTGTCTGCCAAACATTACTACCCCAGGGAGCAGGAGTGGCGAAAACCCCGCCATTGACCCGATATTCAGTCCTAAAGTTCGTTGAACAGTAAATAACACTTGGTACCTGTGAATCAGAATAGACAGTTTTTATTAATGTCCCTATCGGCAGGCCCCGGGGTACATTTATTTCACCAATATCCACATACATTGGAGCATAATGACCCACACTTCCATAATTACATTCCGCATAGCTATGGGCTATAGTCAATATAGGGAGGCATATCAGCAGTATTAATCTCAGTATCAATTTCATTTTCTACTACCCATCGGCATTTTGCAGTGATAATTGCAATTGGCAAGTTAATGTTTTTACTCGGGAGTGGAATGGTTACATGACATTGTTCATTACCAGCTCACCCCCAACTAATCAACAGCAATTGCAGAAGCAACGCCAAATACAGAAGTAACCAACACAGTAACAGCAATCAGGTTCTTCTTCATGAAAAACTCCTTAATAGTTAAATACTCGCCAGTAAATATAAAAACAAACCCCATCCAATTTTAAAATTGGATTTTATTTACATGACTTTTCCATTATTTATAATTGCTGAAATAGCCACACAGACAGATACCAACAACGAAACTCAAACCAGAACAAACCGCCACTATTAACTAGAATAATGTTAGATATGGTTAAAAACGTTTTTCCTTGCTAAGGTATTTCCTATCTTCTGTTGCATATTATCCATATGTTTAATTACCATTCAACAAAATTCCGGTTCAAATATGCATCAAAAGTCCATTTTTAGACCGTGGGATTAATTTTTTCCCTCCCCAACATCACCAGAATAATAGCATGCCACCTATTACTGGATTAATTCTCAATTCGTTTCATGACAGAGATGCAATCAATGGGAGGTGATGTTTTAGGCGTCAGAACGTAACAAACGATTTGCTGGTGAGTAGGCTAGCAGCTTTCACTGGGGAACAACAATGGGGTTAGGGTGGGAGATTTGTTAGGGATAAACATGTTCGGGCGCAGCATGCGACTAGCGTAGTTGAGATTGAACAGCAGTAGAGGCACATAGGCGTGCCTCTACTAAAAGCATCACTATTTGGTTAACGCGATAATGCCCAACGTCAGGCCAGCTACCGCTGCCGCCCCGCCTGCAATCGCCCCGGCGGTTTCCCAGTTATCCTGAGTGGTGCCTTTCATGCAGGTATTGGTATGTACCAAACGGCCTTGGTCATCATAGACCGGTACGCAAGGTGATTCGGTAGCACACCCGGACAGTAAAACGGCCAGCAGGCCCGCAGCAATAAACTTACTCATACTCACACCTCGGCGTTCAACAGCCAAAAAAACAGCAAAATGAATGAAAATCGCGCCACTGTACCACCGATGCCTATCGCGATGGATCCGGAATAGTCGCAAAATGTGTGGGGGTGAAACAAATAAATTCGGGCCTGCGATGGCAGCGTTGGCTGATGTTTTATCTCGCTGCCTTCAACACCTGACGGACTCAGCATGATAAAAAGAATAGATGAGGGAGTTCAGCATGTTGCCTCCCCTCACCGCTAGCGCTGTTGATATTTTCTGATGGCAGGCTTGAGCAAACCGCCAAACACATTGACCAGCAAGCCCACAATGATCACCAATGCACCGATCATTTGTTGCAATGATAGCCTTTCGCCTAATAGCCATGCGGCAGAGAGAATACCGATAACCGGCACCAGCAGCGTCAACGGCGCAACGCGCCAGGTTTCATAGCGGCTCAACAGATTACCCCAGATGCCATAACCCATAATGGTGGCAACAAACGCCAGATAGATCAGCGCCAGAATGGTTTCACCTTGAATATGCACCAGGCTGTCAATCAACAGCGCTTGCCCCTCAAACAACCATGAACACATGAAGAACAGCACCACCGGTACGGGCGTGCTCCACACCACCAGTGACATGATCGGCACATTGCGATCGCGCATAATCACCTTATTAGTGATATTCCCCAGACCCCAAGATAACGCTGCGGCCAGCGTCAACATCATGGTGGTCAGCGTGATGCCCGCCGTTGTTTGCCCAGCCATGCCCGCACTAGCCAACATAAACATGCCAACGGTGGCAATCATAATCCCGGCAATATGGTTCCATTTCAGCTTTTCGGCCAACAGCAGCGCGCCGAGCAAAATGGTAAAGAAAGCCTGAGCCTGCAGCACCAGTGATGCCAAACCCGCAGGCATGCCAAGCTTGATGGCCATAAACAGGAAAGCGAACTGACCAAAGCTGATGGTGATGCCGTACGCCAGCATCCAACGGAGAGGGATATTCGGTGGTTTGACAAACAGGATGGCCGGGAACATCACCAGCGCAAAACGCAGGCCTGCGAGTAGAAACGGTGGCATGCCATACAGCCCAACTTTAATCACCACAAAGTTCAGCCCCCAGGCCACCACCACGAACAGCGCCAATAACCTATCCTTCACTGACATCATGCATTCCTTTTATTTCCCATAGAGAGGCTGCAACCTCGTCAGGCCAGCGGCCACCGTATCAAGATGATTTATTGTTTATAGCCGAAATGTTAGCATTACCGGGCGGCATAAGATGCTGCTGCACCACCTCTCGTATTATCGCGGCTGCTGAACCCCGATAAACCGATGAGGCATTAACATGACTGACATACGTGGCCGGGCCTGGCGCCTGGTGAATAACAAACGCAACAAACACAGTGAAATGGGGGATTTTCAACCCAAGTTCACCAAAGAGAAACGGTGGAAAATGCTCTACACCCGCTCACATAAAATAACGCGAGCGAGTCAATTGGGTATTGAGTATCCGCAGATATCCCGCGCCGTAGCCCGGCGTAACGCACTTGATGAGATCGATTGACCATGAATGTGCTGTTTGTCTGCAGCCGTAACCAATGGCGCAGCCCAACCGCAGAGCGCATATGGCACAGAACTCCCGGCCTGACCGCAAGGTCGGCCGGGACCAGCCGTAATGCCATAAAAACGGTGACGCCGGAGTTGTTGCACTGGGCGGATATGATTTTTGTCATGGAGCAAAAACACAAAAACCGTCTGGTTGCCGAGTATCGCCGCCTGCTGGAACATAAGCCCCTGCATGTTCTCGATATCCCCGATGACTATCAATATATGGATCCTGAACTTATCACGCTGCTAGAGCAATCTACCGAGCCGTTCCTGGCGCCTTTCATCAAAAAATAGATCTACGTTCACAACCTAGGGGCGCAGCATGCGGCCCCCCCTACGACAAAGCGAGCTGATTTATGCCTGTGGTGGCGTTCCTTCAGCATTAGCGACCACGACATCGATAGCGATTAACGCCCCTTTACATAAAGCCGATACGCCAATGGTTCTGCGTGCAGGAATGCCAGCGGGGAAGAAGGTGGTATAAACTTCATCAACAGCGGCAATATCGGCGATATTTCCAAGAGAAATATTGACCTTAACCACATCGTCCATCGCGTGGTTGATGCTGGTTAAAATGGCCTTGATGTTAGCTAAACACTGCTTAGCCTGCGCACTTACGCCGCCAGCGACTACCTCACCCGTTTTGGGATCGACAGGCAGTTGAGCCGACAGATGGTTGTAATGGGAAAACGCGACCGTCTGGGTAGATAAAGCACATCTTGGGGCATTGGCCGTATTGTTGGCCTTAATGATCAGCCCATGTCTGTCTTCCACGGCTTGTGGCGGAGTGCCATCCCCGTGTGACACCACGGCTTCAATTTGTACCAAAGCATCCATAGGTAAAGCGGAAGCTGCAATTACCGCCCGTGCAGGCAGATAGCCTGCGGCCCGGGCGATAGCCGAGTCAGGGAAAAAGGTGCTGTAGACTTCATTTACGGCTTCAATATCCGCCAGATTTTTCAGGAAGAGATTAACTTTAACAATATCATCCACAGGCACGTCAATACTGGCTAAAATCGCCTTGATGTTTTTTAAACACTGCGCCGCCTGCTCTTTTACACCACCAGCCACCAACCTGCCGGTCTTTGGATCGATAGGTAGTTGAGCCGACAGATTATTATAATGAGAGAAAGCCACGGTTTGCGTAGATAGCGCACTTATTGGTGCGTTTTCCGTGTTATTGGTCAGCTTGATCAGATCGCCTGCTTGCGGTGCATGTGGAATTGTCCCTTCACCGTTTGAAACCAGGGCTTCAATTTGTATCAAAGCCCCCATAGGTAAAGCATCAACGACGACGACCGTCCGCGTGGGGACATAGGCAGGAAAGAATGACTTATAAACCAGATCTACCACGTCAACATCTTTGATATTCTTGACGAATACGGTGATTTTAACCACGTCACTCATCGCATGGTTGATGCTGTCTAAAATGGCTTTGATATTGTTAAAGCACTGCTCGGCCTGTGCTTTTATCCCCCCGGCAATTAATTTACCCGTTCTCAGTTCGATAGGTAGCTGAGCCGATAAATTATTATAATGAGAAAAAGCCACGGTTTGTGAATAGGGCCCAATACTTTTGGGCGCATTTTCCGTATTCCTTGCTAATACTGCGTTATAGCCACTCATCAGAGCACTCACCTTTTTTTAGTTTGCATTTAGTGGGTTACGTGACAAACACGGACTCCACCTCGCTACCAGCACTTGCCACGGCTCCATTCGGGCAGCATGACCTTTTGAACCCGAGGTTTACCTATGCATTTCTTCTGCCAAAAGATGAGATTGATGCTGCGATTTTCTGCTTAACCTATTCACTCCCACCATTATTCAAATAAAGCCACGCGTATCAGGGGGAAACAAATTGAGCCCCTATCGATGAAAACACCTGGTGAGCTCAACCACGGAAACATTGCCATAATCGCTATTTGCCTTTGTCATTTGAGGGCTCGTTGCGAACGCCGGACGCTATCGCGCCCTGCGCTTTTTCATCGCGCCATTGCTTACGCAAAGAAAACATTTTCTCCAGGGCACGTCGTATGGTGGCGATCCAGCCGGCTGGCCGTGGATCCGCCAACATGCTTAATGCACGTGCATAGTCAAGCGTCAGCCCTGGTGTCCAAGCCATCGTTTTTGCGCGTTTACGTATTTGCACTGCCACCCATAATTCCGGTGTCGTGAGAATTTTACTCAACACCCACCAGTGGCCACGTTGTCCCCATATCTTGCTCACTACGCCTTCCAGCGCCGCTTCAAGACCCCGTGCCACACTGCTTGAGCAATTACGATGCGTTAGATTATACGTATTGTCTTCACGATAAACTTCCCAGAACCGTTGCAGACGTTCAGCATCGTAGTTTCTGATCCGCACACGCTGGGTTGAAGGACACCATGCACCTGACTCAGTCACATAATCCGGTTGGAATTTCCCTTCAACATTATTGTCTGCGGTTGCCCGCAGCAAACGGGTAAATTGATCCGGCGACCGGTCAATATCGACCGCTGGATACAAACTGATATAAATACCTTCCGGAGATTCAAGTGCAGCATGGCCAGTGGAAATCACCCCATTTTTATCCACCGCAGCAATATAACGATCAATCACAGGATGAGGCACCGTTTTACTCTTCGAGGATCCCACTGGAGTCCAGACATGTATGGTCAGTGCAGCTTCATCATCGGCCGGAGGGCCTTCCCACTCAGTCACCAAAGGCGTGGTTACTGCACTACTGGCTTCCTCAGCGGCCTTATTACCCAAAACTGCGGGGTTGACCTCCAGCTTTTTGACGCGCATCGCCAACATAACCATATTCCACCCACCAAACATCAACCCCAGTCCTAAACAATAAGGCACGGTGCCGACATAATGGGTCGGATAGGGCTGAAAGAAGAAAATAGCTAACATGACTTCCAATACACCGCCAGCCATCACCAACTTCCAGTTTTTATAGCGCACGACCCCAGCAGAGGCAATTTGCAATAGTCCATCGGCCAAAAACAACGTGCCAAAAATCATCGATAAAATAAAGTGGCCATGGTGTTGCCCACTCAATATCAATACCGCGGCCAGTGAAAATGCGCCTCCTTTTACATAACGCAAAGTACGTTGCCCGCCAATGCCGGTATGCGCGACCATCAACGTTGCCAGCCCCTCAACCAACAACAGGAAAGCGAAGGGATGCAAAGGGAAATAAATCGCGTTATCCAACGCATCGATGAAAACGATCAAGCCCGCTAACACGCCTAACCAACCGGCAGTCATCAACCCTCGCCAGCGGTTACGCAAATAATCTACCCCAAGTAAAATCATTACCAACCGAACCATGCCTTATCCCCTCTAATTGTAAGGCAGCTTGTCAGATCTACGCAGAAGTGGTTTTCCAAGATGGCATGAGTATAGTTTCCACCTCTGAAATCACGCAATTTGTGCAGTTTCAAACTGCATAGGTGCAACTACACATTGCTATACAAGATAGTGGGTTGATTAGGGAAACACGGGTTAAACCAAGTTGATATGGAATAGGATAAAAACGCTGTTAAATCAGGGAGTAGTTGATTTCAGTGGAGTTTTGGGAGACTTGAGATTGGAGCGGGTGAAGGGAATCGAACCCTCGTATGCAGCTTGGGAAGCTGCCGTTCTACCATTGAACTACACCCGCTTAGGTGTGCGATTGGCATTATAACCGGTTATGCGCGCCGGGCAAGCGAAGATAACGCATAACTGCCGATGTTTTAAGCGGTTAGCAACAACCGGTTCTCTTCGGGCGAAAAAAAACCGGCACAGTCGCCTGTACCGGCTTAATCACTCAGCAAACGTTACTTGCTCGGGCGCATGGCCGGGAACAGGATCACGTCGCGGATGGTGTGGCTGTTGGTCAACAGCATCACCATACGGTCGATACCGATGCCCAGTCCTGCAGTTGGCGGCAAGCCGTGTTCCAGTGCGGTGACGTAATCTTCGTCGTAGAACATCGCTTCGTCGTCACCAGCATCTTTCGCGCTAACCTGATCGGCAAAACGCTGCGCCTGATCTTCTGCGTCGTTCAGCTCCGAGAAGCCGTTACCGATTTCACGCCCGCCGATGAAGAATTCGAAACGGTCGGTGATTTCCGGGTTCTCGTCGTTACGACGTGCCAGCGGAGAAACCTCTGCCGGGTACTCGGTGATGAAGGTTGGCTGGATCAGATGGCTTTCTGCGGTCTCTTCGAAGATCTCGGTAACCACGCGACCCAGACCCCAGCTCTTCTCTACCTTGATGCCGATTGATTCGGCAATCGCTACCGCGCTAGCCATCTCGTTCAGATCGTCGAGGTTGGTTTCCGGGCGGTATTTCTTGATCGCTTCGCGCATGGTCAGCTTTTCAAACGGCTTGCCGAAGTCGAACACCTCATCACCATAAGGCACCTTGACGTCACCCAACACGTCCTGCGCCAGCGTACGGAACAGCGACTCGGTCAGCTCAATCAGGTCTTTGTAATCCGCATACGCCATATAGAGTTCCATCATGGTGAACTCTGGGTTATGACGCGGGGAAACACCTTCGTTACGGAAGTTACGGTTGATCTCGAACACGCGCTCGAAGCCACCTACCACCAGGCGCTTCAGATACAGCTCTGGCGCGATACGCAGGTACATGTCGATGTCCAACGCGTTGTGGTGAGTAACAAACGGACGAGCAGACGCACCGCCAGGGATCACCTGCATCATCGGGGTTTCGACTTCCATAAAGCCTCGGCCCACCATGAAGTTACGGATCGCCGCCATCACCTGCGAACGGATCTTGAAGGTGTTACGGGATTCTTCGTTGGCGATCAGATCCAGATAACGCTGGCGATAACGGGTTTCCTGATCGGCCAGGCCGTGGAACTTGTCTGGCAACGGACGCAGTGCTTTGGTCAGCAGGCGCAGTTCGGTGCAGTGGATAGACAATTCGCCAGTTTTGGTCTTGAACAGCTTACCGCGTGCGCCGAGGATATCGCCCAGGTCCCATTTCTTGAACTGCTCGTTGTAAACGCCTTCAGGCAGATCGTCGCGTGCGACGTAGAGCTGAATGCGGCCACCCACGTCCTGCAGCGTCACGAAGGAGGCTTTACCCATGATACGGCGGGTCATCATACGGCCAGCCACGGTCACTTCGATACCCAGTGATTCCAGCTCTTCGTTTTCTTTGCTGCCGTATTCGGCATGCAGCTTGTCGGAGGTGGTATCACGACGGAAGTCGTTCGGGAACGCAATGCCGTTCTCGCGCAGCGCGGCCAGTTTTTCACGGCGTGACTGCAGCTCGTTGTTGAGATCCAACGCCTGTTCGGCGCCTTGTGCTTGTTGCTCAGACATTTCTGTTCCTCATAACCCGGCTTTCAAACTTGCCTCAATGAATTTATCCAGGTCGCCATCCAGTACGGCCTGCGTATTACGTGTTTCGACGTTGGTGCGCAAATCCTTGATGCGGGAGTCATCCAGCACGTAAGAACGGATTTGGCTGCCCCAGCCGATATCGGACTTGTTGTCTTCCAGCATTTGCTTGTCAGCATTTTTCTTTTGCATCTCGTATTCATACAGCTTGGCGCGTAGCTGTTTGAATGCCTGATCCTTGTTCTTATGCTGAGAGCGATCGTTCTGGCACTGCACCACAATGTTGGTTGGCAAGTGGGTAATACGCACCGCCGACTCGGTTTTGTTAACGTGCTGACCACCGGCACCGGAGGCGCGGTAAACGTCAATGCGCAGATCGGCCGGGTTGATTTCGATATCGATATCGTCATCCACTTCCGGATAGATAAATACGGAACTGAAAGAGGTATGGCGACGGCCGCCGGAATCGAATGGGCTCTTGCGTACCAGGCGATGCACGCCGGTTTCAGTACGTAACCAGCCAAACGCGTAGTCGCCGATAATCTTGATGGTTGCCGATTTCAGGCCCGCGACGTCGCCGTCGGACTCTTCAATCACTTCCGTTTTAAAGCCTTTGGATTCCGCCCAACGCAGGTACATGCGCAGCAGCATGCTGGCCCAGTCCTGCGCTTCGGTGCCGCCGGAGCCTGCCTGGATATCCAGATAGCAGTCCGCGCTGTCGTATTCACCAGAGAACATACGACGGAATTCTAATTGTTCCAGCTTGGCGCTCAGTTGATCGAGCTCAACTACGGTCTCGTTGAAGGTGTCTTCGTCTTCCGCCTCAACCGCCAGTTCTAGCAGGCCAGTGACGTCTTCACAGCCCTGTTCCAACTGATCGATGGTTTCGACAATGGCTTCCAGCGACGAGCGCTCTTTGCCTAATGCCTGTGCGCGTTCAGGTTCGTTCCAAACGTCCGGCTGTTCCAGCTCGGCGTTAACTTCTTCTAAGCGTTCTTTCTTGGCATCATAGTCAAAGATACCCCCTGAGAACGGCTGTCCGCTCGGACACATCCTGAATGCGGTTTTTTACCGGATTAATTTCAAACATGATTTTTTGCGTTCTTACGTTGATGTCGTCGATGGCGAAATGCCATTGGAACCGGTAATTCTAGCGGATCCAGCGGCCAGTTTATAGCGAGTTGGTCAGTTTTTGTGGGGGATCGGCGATCGGATGCAGGAATCAACATGTGGCACGTTAAGTCCCCCCTCCCTTTGGGAGAGGGGCCAGCAGGTTAACGCGGCCAGAGGTGTTGGATTAGCAACTGCACGTTACGGTTGCCACGGAACTCATTCACGTCCAGTTTGTACGCCAGTTCCACTTCTTTGATGCTGCTGTCCGGCCACTGTGTGGTGTCGATGTTGAAGGCGATACCGTCCAACAATGGGCCGCCACCGAGCGGTTCGATCATCAGCTTCAGGTGTTTCTCGCCCACCAGCCGCTGTTGCAGGATACGGAACTTGCCGTCAAAGGTTGGCTCAGGAAACGCCTGCCCCCACGGCCCGCCCTCACGCAGAAGCTCTGCGGTGGTCAGGGTCAGTTCCTGCATCATCAGTTCGCCATCCGACCAGATCACGCCTTCCAGCATCGCCGGATCGAGCCATTCGCCGACCAGCTCGCCAAAACGCTGGCGGAACTCGTCAAACTTGGCCTCTTCCAGCGACAAGCCCGCCGCCATCGCATGGCCGCCGAACTTCATCATCAGCCCAGGATTCAGGGTATCGAGCCGCTCCAGCGCATCACGCATATGCAACCCGGCTACCGAGCGGCCAGAGCCTTTCAGAATGCCGTCGCCCGCAGGGGCAAAGGCGATCACCGGGCGATGGAAACGCTCTTTAATGCGCGAAGCCAGAATACCCACCACGCCCTGATGCCATTCTGGGTGATACATCGCTAACCCGTAAGGCAGTTCAGTGGTAGTGCGTTCCAGTTGATCGCACAGCTCCAGCGCCTCCACCTGCATCCCCTGCTCAATCTCACGCCGGGTCTGGTTGAGCGCGTCGAGATCGTTGGCCAACATACGCGCCTGGGCAATATCGTCGCTCAACAGCATGGCTACGCCGATCGACATATCGTCCAGCCGCCCTGCCGCGTTCAGCCGTGGCCCAAGGGCAAAGCCGAGATCGCTGGCCGCCAATTGCCGCGCATCGCGGTTGGCCACTTCCAGCAGAGCGCGAATACCTGGCCGACACTTGCCAGCCCGGATGCGGTTCAGCCCCTGATACACCAGAATACGGTTGTTGGCATCCAGCGGCACCACGTCCGCCACCGTGCCCAGCGCCACCAGATCCAGCAATTCGGCCAGATTAGGCATAGCCAGCGCACGCTGTTCAAACCAGCCACTTTCACGCAGCTTGGCCCGCAAAGCCAGCATCAGATAAAAGGCAACACCGACACCAGCCAGGGATTTGGAGGGAAAATCGCAGTCACGCAGGTTCGGGTTAACGATCGCCTCTGCCGCAGGCAAAGTATCCCCCGGCAGATGGTGATCGGTGACCAGCACCTGTATTCCCAAGCCGTGCGCAACGTCAACGCCCGCATGCGAGGAGATACCGTTATCGACCGTGACGATCAGCTCAGCACCCCGAGCCGCCGCCTGCTCCACCACTTCGGGACTCAGGCCATAACCATCTTCAAAACGGTTGGGTACCAGATATTCGATGGAGCTACAGCCCATGCTGCGCAAGGCCAGCACCGTCAGTGCGGTACTGGTGGCGCCGTCGGCATCAAAGTCGCCCACCACCATGATGCGGCGGCCATCGGCCAGTGCCTGCTGCAATATCGCTACCGCAGCATCGATACCGCTCAACTGTTGCCAAGGCAACATACCCTTGACGCTACGCTCCAGCTCCTGCTCGCCCTTAACTCCGCGCAATGCGTATAAGCGGCGCAACAGGGGGGGCAGGCTGGCGGGTAAATGGCTGGCATCTGCCGCCTCGCGGCGGCGTAATTGGGTTTTAATACTCACCGTGACTTATTTCGTGGCTGCGGAGGCTGCATGCGCATCCAACATCGCGGCCATCTCTTTCGGCCCTTGGTAGCCAGGGACAACCATGCCGTTTTTCAGCACGATAGCCGGGGTGCCGTTGATACCAAACTGTACGCCCAGCGCATAATGCTGGCTGATATCGGTTTTGCAGGTTGCCGGAGACACCGCGTCGCCCTTCATGGCAGCATCGAAGGCTTTAGCCCGGTCTGCGGTACACCAGATGGAACGCATATCTTTCTCTGCCTGAGATTCCAGCCCCTGACGCGGGAACGCCAGATAGCGCACGGTGATCCCCAGATCGTTGTACTCTTTCATCTGCTCGTGCAGCTTGTGGCAATAGCCACAGGTGATATCGGTAAACACGGTGATCACGTGTTTCTCTTTCGGCGCTTTGTAGACGATCATCTGATCTTTCAGCGCTTCCAGACGGGTCATCAACAGCTGGTTAGTCACGTTGACCGGCTCACCGCCGCTGACGTCATACAGTGGCCCTTGCAACACGTGTTTGCCATCTTCCGTCACATACAGCGTGCCGCCTTCGGTCAATACGGTTTTCAAACCGGCGACCGGCGAGGGTTGCACGTCTGCCTGCTTAATGCCCAGGCTACCTAGTGCTTTCTGAATGGCTGCATCGTCAGCATGGGCCGCGCCAGTAACCGAAGCCACCAGCAGGGAGAGCAGCATTAAACCTTTTTTCATTCTTCCAATCCTTTCGATCCCTGCGCGTCAGGCGCGCGGGTGATGCTGTTGATGTAGCTGTTTCAATCTTTCAGTGGCTACATGAGTATAAATTTGTGTGGTTGAGAGGTCGCTATGCCCCAATAACATCTGTACGACACGAAGATCGGCCCCATGGTTCAGTAAGTGGGTGGCGAAAGCGTGGCGCAGCACATGCGGAGACAGCCGTTCGCTGTCGATACCCGCTAGGATCGCATAGTGTTTAATCCGATGCCAGAACGTCTGGCGGGTCATTTGCTGGCTGCGGTTGCTGGGGAACAGCACATCTAGCGTCTGGCCGTTCAGCATCCAGGGCCTGCCGTGTTCCAGATAATTTTCGATCCAGTACACCGCTTCTTCACCCAACGGCACCAGGCGCTCTTTGTTGCCTTTACCGATCACCCGCACCACGCCCTGGCGCAGGCTGACATCGCTGATGGTCAACCCCACCAGTTCCGACACGCGCAACCCGGTGGCATACAACACCTCGAGCATAGCCTTGTCACGCAGCTCCAACGGTTGATCGACGCAAGGTGCCTGTAGCAAGGCCTCAACCTGGGCTTCGCTCAGATCCTTGGGTAACCGCTGCGGTAATTTGGGCGAGGCCAGCAACGCGGTGGGGTCATCCGCCCGCATTTTTTCACGGTTGAGATATTGGAACAGGCGGCGCATCGCGCTTAACAACCGGGCTGAACTGGTCGCTTTATATCCTCCCTCCACCCGTTCGGCGAGAAAGGCCTGTAAGTCCAACGCTTCGGCCTGTAACAGGCTGCGGTTGTTGAGAGCCAACCAACCGGCCAGCGCCTGTAAATCGAGCCGATAAGAGGCCAGCGTATTCTCTGCCAGATTGCGTTCGATCCACAACGCATCCAGGAATTGCTCAATCAGCGCACTGTCTTGCTGTTGCACGCGGTCCCCTCTTCATTATCTTCATACCCTATGGATTTCAAGCTGCAGCTTGAAAGACGACGGGTATATGCCACAGGCATTATGCCTTAAGGTATACTCGTTGCAATTCTACCTACGGCATTATAAATGGTTTAAACATGAAGATTGGTCTGTTTTACGGCTCCAGCACCTGCTACACCGAGATGGCGGCAGAAAAAATCCGTGAGATTCTGGGTGAAGACCTGGTCGACCTGCACAACCTGAAAGACGTTTCCCCCAAGCTGATGGAAGACTATTCCATCCTGATCCTGGGTATTCCAACCTGGGATTTTGGTGAGCTGCAAGAGGATTGGGAAGCGATCTGGCCGCAACTGACTGAACTAGACCTGAAAGGCAAGATCGTCGCCATGTACGGGATGGGCGATCAGTTGGGTTATGGCGAATGGTTCCTGGATGCGCTGGGGATGTTACACGACCAGCTTGCCCCACAGGGCGTGCAGTTTATCGGTTTCTGGCCGATTGACGGGTTTGAATTTACCAGCCCCAAACCGCTCAGCGCCGACGGCAAACACTTTGTTGGCCTGGCGCTGGATGAAGTGAATCAATACGACCTGAGCGAAGAACGCCTGCAACAGTGGTGTGAACAGATCCTGCTGGAGATGGAACCTCTGCTGTAACGCAACGGGCGCAGCATGCTGCGCCCCTACATCACGAACTCCGAGCTAAATTTGTAGGGGTCGAACATGTTCGACCCGACAATCTTACTTCCACAATCTGAAACGGCTATCGCCATTACTGGCTGGCGTCTCAGCGGTTTCTGGCTCGGCAGCGTTGCCCTTCAAGCGAGCCGGGTCGGCCACCTGATACCAGTCCAGCTTACGTGTCAGCAGCATAATGCCTGCCAGCACCCCGAACAGCAGCACCGACCCTAATACCAGCGCGTTATCTTCCGACTGCAACAGCATATACAGAATGCCATACAGCAATAGCAGACTGGCGGCGAACAGCATGCCACGGCGCATCCCGCGCAGTACCGCGCTGAGGTAGAAGGCAATCAGTCCGCTGCAGGCCACACTTGCCAGCAGGTAGGCCACGTCGAACCCCAGATGTTCCGAGAAAGCCAGCAGGATCAGATAGAACAGCACCAGCGCCGCCCCCACCAGCAGATACTGGATCGGGTGTACCCGCAGCCCGGTCAGGGTTTCGAACAGGAAGAACGCCATAAACGTCAGCCCCAGGAACAGCACCGCATACTTCACCGCCCGCTCGGTCAGTTGATAGTGATCGACCGGTTCGATCAGGCTGGTGGTGAAGGTCGGCAGCTTTTCCTCTTCCATAATGCCGTTGTCATACATGAAGGCGCTATTGATGTTGTTGGCAAACCAGGTGCTGCGCCAGCGGGCAGAGAAGCCTCTATCGGTCACCTTGCGCTCATCCGGCAGGAAGTTGCCCAGGAAGTTCGGGTGCGGCCAGTTGCTTTGCAGCAGCAGTTCGGAACTACGCCCTACCGGCACCAGGGACAAGCTGCTGGTCCCTGCCAGGTTCAGTGTGAAATCCGCCGTCAGCCCTTCTTTCTGCAACGAGGCCAGGGCTAGAGGCGCATGGATCCCCTGAGAAAGCCCGCTGACCAAAGTACCCGGCTCAAACTTGGCCTGCTGTTGAATGCCGTTGAGGGCAGAAATGCTTTTGATACCGCGAGAATCGCTCAATGACACCATCAGGAAGGGTTGGCCAACCGTGATGTTGCTATGCTGCAAATCCTCCAGATCGGGTTGGCCGAATTTCACCTGGAAATCCAGTGGCCCCTGATACACCTGAGTCTGGTAGATACCCAGCTTGCGGATCTCAACGTTTGGCCTGCCATTCACCACCAAGGATTCGGGCAAGACAAAGCGTTGATAGCGGCTGGTCTCTATCTTGATTTCACCTTTTTCATTCTTCTTCTCTTCTCGCAAGGTGTAAGGGATCACGATCACTGGCCCAAGAATACGCTGCGCCCGGCTGGTGCTTTCACTCACTTGCCCCACCACGCTCTGGCGATAGCCGCTGCGTTCCTGTACCACATCCATGAGCATACCCACCGGGATCATCATCAGGATCATCAATCCCAGCAGAGTGGTTATTTTCCAAAACAGTACCGATTTAAACATCGTGGCAGACTCCTTGTAGGTAATGTCGCTACGATAGAGTCGGCAAGTGAAATCAGAATGTGGTTATGTGAAGAGAAGGTGAAGTGCGGGCAATAAGTTGTAATCAGAGAGGTAAAGTGAGGATAGCCTTCGCGCCGGTGGGTTGCAGGTTTTGCAAACGGATGGTGCCACGATGCAGGCGCGCCACTTCCTGCACAAAGTTCAGGCCCAGGCCGCTGCTCTTGGGTTTATCTTCCCGCGCCAGGGAATAGAAACGTTCAAACACTTTATCCAGCGCATAGTCGGGTATGCCGCTGCCGGTATCGCAAAGGGTGATCTGGTAGTGATGCTCTAACCGCTCGCCATCGATACTTACCGAGCCACCAGCAGGGGTGAAATCAAGGGCGTTGTCCAGCAGGTTGCTCAGCGCCTGCCCCAGTAAAAAGGCATCCCCGGTCAGTGAGGTTTCAGCTAACTCTCCCAGTTTGATCGTGACACCACGCTGCGCAGCTTGTGCTTCTTTGCCCGCGACAATCTGCCGGACTAACGGCACCAGCGCTACCGCAGCCAATTCCAAACCGGGCCGGCTTTCTAACTGCGCCTGCACCAACAGCTTATCGACCAATTGCTGAATGCGGGCGCTCTGCTGTTCGATGTTGGTCAAAAAGCGTTTCGCCGTCGCGGGAGGCGGTGATTCCTGGAGGAGTTCCGCCGCGCCACGGATCGCCGCCAGCGGGCTTTTCAACTCGTGAGTCAGGGTATGCACATACTGCTCAATATAGGCCTTGCCCTCCAGCTTCATGCGCATGCTTTCCAGCGCTTGCGCCAGTTGGGTCAGCTCAACGCTGCCCATGCGTGGTAACGGCACCGCCTCGCCGTGCGCCACTCCGTCGGCATAGCGAACCAGACGGTTAATCGAGCGGTTAATCCACCAGACGAAGCCCAGGCCGATCGCCAGCGCAATCCCCAGAAGCACCGCGCCCGCCAGCAAAATACGCCGTTCGCTGCGGCGGATCACCGGAGCCATGGTGCTGTTGGGCTTGCCGACGCTCAACACGCCGATAATCTGCCCTTGCTCTACCACCGGTGCGGCGACATACATCACCGAACTGCTCTCATCTTCGGCAATCGTTCGGGTGCTACGCGCACCGTATTGGCCACGTAATGTCAGATAAACATCATTCCAACGGGAGTAATCCTGCCCCAGCGCCTGGCCTGATGAATCGAAAATCACCTTGCCGCGCCCATCGGTAAGATAGACGCGATATTCGTTACGATCTTTGCGGATCCCGGCAATATTGGCCCCGATCGGCCTCTTATTAAGCTGGGCGATAGCCTGTGCTAACTGGCCTTTTGCCGCATCCCCATGTCTCATATCCAGCCGCGCCACCTGCGCCAGCAGGTTGGCAGTATCCACCAGAGTGCCTTCGGTGGCACGCCGTACGCCAGGTTTGACCTCCTGAACGAAAATGCTCAGTACGAAATAGCCCGCCACCGCCACAATCAGGAAATAGCCCAACAGCAGGCGCAGGCCAATCCTCATGGCTGGCGGCTCACGCTATAGCCTAAGCCACGATGGGTATGGATCGGGGGTTCTGCGGCGTCGATCGCCCGCAGTTTGGCCCGCAGCGTTTTGATATGGGTATCGACGGTACGATCCAGGCTCTCTTCCGCCTGGGCCCAAACGATATCCATCAACTGCTGGCGGGAGAACACCCGGCCAGGCGCTTGCAACAGGGTTTTCAACAACAGGAATTCATAGCGGGTCAGCGGCAGCGGCTGTTGGTGGTAGCAGATCGTGGCCCCCTCTTCATCCAGGCTGAAGGCGCCAAAATGATAGAGAGTCGGCTGCTGCAAGCGCTGCTGTTTGTGTAAACGCCGCAGGATCGTGCGTACACGAGCGCTAACCTCACGCGGGGAAAAGGGTTTGGCGACATAGTCATCGGCACCGATTTCCAGCCCGATCAGGCGATCGAGCTCGCCGCTACGGGCGGTAAGGAACAGGATCGGTAAATCCGCCGCCTGCGCCAGCAGCCGACGGCAAAGCTCAAAACCGTTGATATCGGGCAGACCGACGTCGAGGATCACCAACGCCGGTAAGCCCTGTTGCAGAGCCTGCAAAGCAGGCTCGCCACGTTCAAACCAACGCACCTGAAAGCCTTCGCTCTCTAGGGTATAAATCAGCGTATCCGCAATGCTGGGCTCGTCTTCTACCAGCCAAAGCAGCGGTTTCATTATACGTCCTCGTCGGTAGCGGATTGTTCAAACAACAACCCCTGACGCAGTTGGCGCCAATCCGCTTTGCTCATGGAATCCGAAGCCAACCACAGCCGATGGCGTTTCTTGCCGTCGATCTGCTGAAGCGACAGTAAAATACCGAACCCAGGCATCCAGGGCTTGTTCACCATCAGCCATTCCTGGCCATGCCACTCAATCCGGCGTTCAGCCAGCAACCGCAGTTCTCCCTGCCTGGATGCAATGCGCTTTTGGCTGCGAATGCACTCAAACACCACCAACGTCAACAGCACCAACCAAATCGGGCCATAGCCTTCCGGCCACGGGGCGATCAGGATCAGCAAAATCAGCAGGCCGTGAGTCAACAACGAGATTAACTGGGTACGCCAGGAAACGCGGACATCACATCGCCACTGGGCCACGGGCTTTATTTCGCGTTTGGATCAGGGACACCATTCTCTGCAGATCTTGATCGTGCGGAGCGCCATGATTCATCAGCCAGTTAAACAAATCGGGGTCGTCACATTCGAGCAAGCGGATGAATACGGCCTTGTCTGCATCACTCAGCGTATCGTATTCATGTTCGAAAAACGGCATGATCGAGATATCCAACTCGCGCATGCCGCGGCGGCAGGCCCAGTGAATACGTGCTTTATTATTAATATCCATGTTGTTATGACTAACCTCTTTTCGGCATGGCTTGCCATGCTCTTGGGCAACCGACACTTGGTATGGCAACGCGCGCGCAATTTAATTCCGTCAGCCAACGATTTGAGTGCAATTGGGTCTCGTTGGCCGTAAGCGCCTAGAGTAACAATTTGACATACTCGCCGGGAAGGGCGTTCACCCAACAAAACGTAAAATGTCAAAAAAAGCGCTGCCTGGTAATAACTGTTTGCAAAGCCAGCCACCTCTTTTACCATGGTAGCAACCCCAACAGGTATGCTAAACATGCAGCAGGAACCGATTATGGCGTTCAATATTCCTTTTCCACCCCGTCAACCTTCCGCCTCTTCCCATCTGCCACTGACGCTGATCTCACTGGAAGATTGGGCCATGGTGCAGTTGAGCGGGCCAGACACGGTAAAATATCTTCAGGGCCAGGTAACGGCTGATATCGATAAACTGGCGGCCGATCAACACGTGCTGTGCGGCCATTGCGATGCCAAAGGCAAAATGTGGAGCAATCTGCGTTTATTCCACCGCGGTGAAGGCTTTGCCTATCTTGAGCGCCGCAGCGTGCTGGAAAGCCAACTGGCGGAAATAAAGAAATACGCGGTGTTCTCTAAAATCACCATCGCGGCAGACAGCGATGCGGTGCTGCTGGGCCTAGCTGGCCTTGAGGCTCGGGCCGCATTGGCGAAGGTGTTTAGCACCCTGCCGGATGCAGAACATCAAGTGGTGCAAGACGGCGATACCACCTTGCTGCACTTTGCGCTGCCAGCAGAACGTTTTGTGCTGATTACCACGGCAGAAACCGCCGCTCTGCTAGCTTCCAAGCTGGAAGGTCAGGCTGAACTGAACGACAGCCGCCAATGGCTGGCACTGGATATCGAGGCCGGTTATCCGGTGATTGATGCTGCAAACAGTGCGCAGTTGATCCCTCAGGCGACCAATCTACAGGCGCTGGACGGGATCAGCTTCAGTAAAGGCTGCTACACCGGGCAGGAAATGGTAGCTCGTGCCAAGTTCCGGGGAGCCAACAAACGTGCCCTGTACTGGCTGGAAGGTAAAAGCAGTCAGGTTCCGCAGGCGGGTGACGATCTGGAGTTGAAGCTGGGTGAAAACTGGCGCCGTACCGGCACCGTATTGGCAGCAAGCTCGCTGGCTGACGGGACACTGTGGGTGCAGGTGGTAATGAATAACGATCTGGAAGCGGACAGCGTGCTGCGCGTACGCGATGATGTCAGCAGCCAGTTAACCATCAAGTCTCTGCCTTACTCACTGGCAGAAGAAAAGTAAATGGTTTGGCCGCAGGCATCGCGCCTGCGGCCAGACGAGTTATTCGTCCAATTCCCCATCACGCGGCACCAGATAAATCAGCACCAGCAAAATAGTGACAAAGAAGCGGAAGGCATCGGGCACCCCGTTCCACTGTTTTGACATCCACATGCCAAACCACTCACCACCAACCGACATAAAGGCCACCTGCCAGGTGAGGAAGCCTAACGTCAACCCTGCGATGGCAAAGGTCTTGGCACGGTTAAAGCTGGCCGCAGGCAATTTCAGGCCGCACAGCAGGCGGATCCCCCCAATCCAACACAAAATAGCGGTGAGGGTTTCCAACGCAATAATGCCGATATACCCCGCCTGATGCAGCCATGGCGACTGGATGGAACGATAGGTGATAGTGGCATCAGGGAAGATCGTATCCATCATAAAAACATGGCGTACGAAGGCGAAGTTGGTGTCGTAATCAGTGATATTGCCAAAGGCCACCAGTGAGGCAAATAGCGCGATAGCGCAAACCAGCAGGGCTTTGGATAAACGAACGATCATAGTGAAGAGTCCTGGGTAATGATTAAAGGCACCGGGAGGTGCAAACGACCCCATAGATCTCAAGATGCAGGTCAGCCAGCAGCAAGCGCAGCCAACCCCCTGCGACTTGAAAGCGAGGGGTTTGGCGGGCTCAGAAATAAAGCTAAGGCTTGCTGGATACCCGAAAGAAACAAGCGCCTCTTTTTAACCCAAAAGAAACGCTTTGGCAATATATCGACAACAGATGGGCGGATTATACGTAAAGGTAGATCGCCATGAAGTGGCACACACTGCCGCCGAGCACAAAACCGTGCCATATCGCATGGCCAAAGCGGAAGCGTTTCGAGGCGTAGAAAATCACCCCTAGCGTATACACCACGCCCCCCACCGCCAGTAAAGTGACTCCACCGACGTCCAGGCGCATTGCCAACTGGTAGATCACGATCAGCGATAGCCAGCCCATGGTCAGATAGGTCACCAGCGACAGCACCTCGAAACGGTGCGCAAATGCCAGTTTGAAAATCACGCCGAACAGCGCCAGCCCCCAGATCACCACCATCAGCCCTCGCGCCAACGGTGAGTCCAGCCCCACCAGCAGGAACGGCGTATAGGTTCCGGCGATCAGCAGGTAGATAGCGCAGTGGTCAAATTTTTTCAGCCAGTGTTTGGCTCTCTGATGTGGAATAGCATGGTACAGCGTGGAAGCCAGGAACAGCAGGATCATACTGCCGCCATACAGGCTATAACTGGTAATGGCCGTTACCCCAGCGCCGTCGTTTACCGCCTGAACCAACAGCAGCACCAGGCCGACAATCCCAAACACCAAGCCAATACCGTGGCTAATGCTGTTGGCAATTTCCTCTGCCCATGGATAAGCCGTGGCGGGCAACTGGTCGGCCCCGGCTTTCACTTCGTCCTTTTTCCCCATAACGCGCAACTCCTCAAAACAACGCATATTGTGCGAATTAACCGCAAATGAGATTAACTGAGAACGATTCCAGTGTACACGTGTACGCTAAAATAAAACTGTGAGCGCTTGTAACACCACGCTAACATCGAAATCCTCAGCCCGCTGGGCTACAATCGATATGCTTTGCACCCTATGGATTTCAGTTACGGCTGGAAGACGGCGGGTATCCCATCATTCACCTCGAGGTTCGTACCATGTCATCCGCTGTACCCGCGTTAGACTTTGGCTCCATGACTCAAACCATCCAGTTTCTGATGGAAATCGACAAACTTAAAAGCGTGCAACGCCGTACCAAGGTGATGGGCACCCAGCGTCAGGAAAACTCGGCCGAGCACAGTTGGCACTTTGCCATTGCGGCTTTGAGCCTGGCCCCTTATGCCAGCGATGAAGTGGATATTCAGCGCGTGATCCAGATGGCCCTGCTGCACGATATCGTCGAGATCGATGCCGGTGACGTTATGGTTTACGATCTGGCGGCACGGGCGGCGATCCACGATCAGGAAGTGGCGGCGGCAAAACGGCTGTTCGGGATATTACCTGAACCTCAACGCGGGGTTTTCACCGCGCTGTGGCAAGAGTATGAAGCAGGCGAAAGCGCCGATGCCCGCTTCGCGTTGGTGCTGGATCGCTGCATGCCAATGCTGATGAACCTGCACAACGGCGGTCAGAGCTGGGTAGAGAATGATATCAGCCTGCAGCAGGTATTGGACCGTAATACGATGATTGCCGATATCCATCCTGAGCTGTGGCACTATTTGGAGCAGCATTTGCAGGATGCGCAGCGTAAAGGCTGGCTGAAGTAACGCCCCTCACCCTAACCCTCTCCCACAGGGAGAGGGGACTTAACGTGCTACATATCAGCTTCTGTATTCGTCCCCTAAATCGCCCCGTTAAAGATTAACACCTATACCTGATTACGACTCAGTACTAGCTCCCTCTTTCCCACAGGGAGAGGGGACTTAACGTGCTACATATCGGCTTCTGTATTCGTCCCCTAAATCGCCCCTGTTAAAGATTAACACCTATACCTGATTACAACTCAGTACTAGCTCCCTCTTTCCCACAGGGAGAGAGGACTTAACGTGCTACATATCGGCTTCTGTATTCGTCCCCTAAATCGCCACTGTTAAAGATTAACACCTATTACCTGATTACAGCTCCCTCTCCCTGTGGGAGTGTACAGACCGGGGACATCATGAACACTTGTTCGGGGACATGGTAGACACTTACAACATAGGTATGAGTACTTCTGAGTGGAGCTGCTTATGCCGTGGAATGAGAGATCTGCCATGTCATTACGTACCGAGTTTGTGCTTTTCGCCTCGCAAGAAGGCGCTAATATCCGTGCGCTATGCCGTCAGTTCGGCATAGCGCCTGCTACCGCATACAAGTGGTTACATCGCTGGCAGTCTGATGGGCGGGCCGGTCTGAACGAACGTTCTCGAGTGCCACACCATTCCCCTTCCAGAACACCCGATATCGTTGTCCAACACCTCCGCGCTGCGCATCTGGCCCATCCGATGTGGGGGGCGCGCAAGCTCAAGCGGTGGCTTGAGATGCAGGGGCATACGTTACCTGCCGCCAGCACCGTGCATAACCTGATGCGCCGCCATGACCTGCTACCGGGTGGCCCATCACCAGCGCCCACTGTTGGACGCTTTGAACATGATGCACCGAACCAGCTCTGGCAGATGGACTTTAAAGGCCACTTCCCCTTCGCCGAAGGGCGTTGCCATCCGCTGACCCTGCTGGATGACCATTCACGCTTCTCGCTCTGTCTGGCGCACTGCCCAGACGAACGACGCGTCACCGTGCAGTCTCAGTTGGTAGCGGTGTTCGAACGTTATGGCTTGCCGGAGAGAATGACCATGGATAACGGTGCGCCCTGGGGCGACACGACGGGCAGTTGGACCGCACTGGAACTGTGGCTGATGCGTCAGGGTATCCGGGTGGGTCACTCGCGGCCTTATCATCCTCAGACTCAGGGTAAGCTGGAGCGCTTCCACCGCAGCCTGAAGGCAGAGCTCCTGCAGGGGCGGTGGTTTACCCATGCCACGCAGTTGCAGGAGGTGTTCGACGCCTGGCGAGAAATCTACAACCTAGAACGTCCACATGAAGCCCTGTCAATGGCGGTACCGGCGTCCCGTTATCAGCCTTCATCGCGACAGTACAATGGTAATCCAGCGGCAGCCGAGTATGACGAGGGGGTCTTGGTCAGGAAAGTGGATGTCAGTGGAAAACTGAGTCTGAAAGGGATGAGCCTGAAAGTGGGCAAGGCCTTTATCGGTGAATATGTCGGACTGAAGGAAAGTGAGAGGGAGGGGTACTACGAGGTATGGTGGTACAGCACGAAAGTGGGGACGATCGACCTGAGAAATAGGTCGATCATCATGGGTAAAGGATGTTAAAAAGTGTTCACCATGTCCTTGAACACCTGTTCACCATGTCCCCGGTCTGTACAGGGAGAGATACCGTCTTGTCGGCTATCCGGCAAGCGGTATTTCCGCATTAAATGTCTTTCCTGATTTCACCACACCATAGGCCAGTTGCAGCAGTTTTCGCATCGCCGCACACACTCTCTCTTTGCCCGATTTCCCACGCAACTTCAGTCTTTCTGTTAAGTCTTTAACCACAACATTGTATTGGCTTGCCACCACCGCGGGCATGTATAACGCGCTTCGTAGCTCACCGTGTCCCACTTTCGATAACCGGCTTTTCCCTTTAAACATCCCCGACTCACATCGCTGTGGATTCAGTCCTGCGTACGCTACCAGGGCCTTGCTGCTGGTGAACCGACGCAGGTTTCCTGCGAAGGCCAGCAGGCTGGAGCTCAGCATCTCTCCCACTCCAGGGATACTTTTTAGCAACTCGCTGTCCCGTTTCAGGTCAGGGTTATCATCGATGTGCTGACTGATTTTCTTCTTCGTTTCTCGTATCAGTTCATCCAACGTGGCGATGTGCTCATTGAGTGAAGGGACGATGACTGCTTCGGCCACCTCCAGGCGATTTTCTTCCATCTGACGCATCTCTTCCAGGTTCTTAAGATGCCTGACCAACGCGGTCAACTGGCGTTCGCTCAACGGGGCTGGGAACCACGGGTCAGGCTGATGCAGTGCGCAGTAGCGGGCTATCATCGCTGCATCGCTTTTGTCCGTTTTGTTCCGGGCCAGTTCTGTATTGCCGAAGGAATGGATACACGCCGGGTTCATCAGACTGACGTGGTAGTTGTTGTCTGCCAGATAAGTGGCCAGTTCCGTACTGTAGCTCCCGGTGGCTTCCATACAGACATGACAGTCGCCAAAGCGGCTCAACCAGGCTGCGAACTCGCGGCATCCAGAAGGGGTATTGGCAAACTTTTTGGTTTTATACTTCTGATTGTCCAGCAGTACGGCGACATCAAATTTGTGTTTGGCGATATCAACGCCGACAGGGGTTCTACGCATTATGGCACTCCATAACCATGTCTGAAATTTATCGCCGGACCATCCTTATATGTGGGTGCTCATAGGCACAGGATACCGTTCGGTCTAGAAGGCGACAGGGAAATAGACAGCCGGGGCACAATCTCTCCCACGGGCTCATAGGCACTAGGGTTAGGGGGAGCTCACCGGCTATCTCCCGATGATCAGTCGGGGATCTTCTCCGCTAAGGCGGAGAAGATCAAGACATAAGGGTTGGGGTGAGGGGACACCGCAATTGCCGTACTTAACGTCCGCCAGCGGCCTCGATAAAAGTGCCGGTGACGTAGGACGCCGCATCGGAAAGCAGCCAGGCAACAGCTTGCGCCACTTCCTCTGGCTGACCACCCCGCTGCATTGGCAACGCCGCCTTCACCCGATCTACCCGCCCCGGCTCTCCTCCGCTGGCATGCATCTCGGTGTAAATACAACCTGGCCTTACACAGTTGACGCGTATCCCCTGTGCCGCCACTTCCAACGCCAGACCGGTAGTCAACGTATCCACCGCCCCTTTTGACGCCGCATAGTCGATATATTCCCACGGGGCCCCCAGACGCGACGCAGCGGAAGACACATTGACGATCGCTCCGCCCTGCCCACCATGGCGTAGCGCCATACGTTTTACCGCTTCGCGGCAGCAGAGAAAATACCCGGTGACGTTAGTCGTCAGCACCTTATTGATCCGCTCGGCGGTGAGTTGCTCAATGCTCGCCTGTTGGAACAGAATACCTGCGTTATTGACCAGAGCGCCGATTGGCCCCAACGTGGCCTCCAATTCAGCAAACATCGCCACCACTTCTGCTTCTTCAGCGATATCGGCTTGCAGTGCCTGCGCCTTGCCACCCTGTTGGCGGATTTGCGCCACCACCTGCTCAGCCGCCTCACTATCGCGCAGATAATTGACCCCCACCGCATAGCCTTGTTGGGCTAATAATAATGCCGTCGCGCGGCCTATCCCACGGCTGGCACCGGTCACTAACACTACTTTTGTCATTTCTGTTCCTTAACTGCGCTTAGTCGCGGATGCGGATAACGGAGCGGGTATCGCTTTTCTTGTTGATATCCCACGCCTCGGCAATATCGGCAAAGGCATGTTCCTGGGTATCGACACTGATTTTTCCTTCCGCTGCCAGTGCAAGAATATCGGCCACGATGGTTTTTAATTGCGGGATCGGCGGGAAGTTGCCCGTGCCACTACCCAGGATCTGCAACTGCGTACTGCGCAGCACCGCCGCAGGCAAACTAATGGTAGGCCCAGCCATGGAGCCTACGTTCACCAAGCGGATGCCCAGCCCACCAGCATGAGAGGAAAGATCGTGATTATTGAAGGTCGCCAGCAGTGCCTCCGTAGCGGGTCCCCAGATATAATCCACCACCACGTCATAGCCTTGCGGCCCGGCAGCGGCGGTAAAGGCTTGCTGTAGTTCAATACCCTCAAGGCTCAGATCCACCGTGGCATCCACTGCTAACGCATCCAGTACGCTCTGCCGCCGTCCAGCCGCGACAATTCGCCCGGCACCGGCCTGACGCGCCGCCGCAACCGCCAGCTTGCCTGAAGTGCCCGTCGCGCCAATGATCAAGACGGTTTCCCCTGGCTGAATATTGGCACGCCAGAACAGCGGCAACCATGCCGCCAGCGCCGGATTGATCAACGCTGCGGCGGTCGCATCATCCAGCGCATCGGGCACTGGAACCGTCCATGAAGCAACGGTACGCTCGGCCAATGCGCCGTGTGGCTGGCGAAAAGAAGCAAAGTACACCCGCTGCCCATCTGGTGTTCTGCCTACACCATCGGTACCGGGGACAAACGGCAGATCCTTCGGGCTGGAGTAGTGTTTACCAGCCACAATGGCGCGATCCAACTGTTTGATACCGGTAACCATCACTTCGATAGCCACTTCGCCGTCTAATGGCTGTGGAACAGCAAAAACGCCTAACTGTGGTGCCTGACCTAACGTATTAACGACTGCCGCTTTCATACCGTTTCCTTGTTCGTTCGGGTGACCCGTTACTCAGTGAACAGCAATCACTGTGGAGCTGCAATAAAAAAGGGACACGGCATCATGCAGTGTCCCTCGATCATCATTTTGGCAGATGGTGTTACTCGTAGTCGCTCATCGGTACGCAAGAGCAGAACAGATTACGATCGCCGTAAACATCATCCAGGCGCTTCACGCTCGGCCAGTATTTATTCTCACGTACGCCAGCTATCGGGAATACCGCCAGCTCGCGGCTGTAAGCATGCTGCCAGTCGTTAACCAGTTCAGCCTGCACGTGCGGTGCGTTAACCAATGGGTTGTCTTCCAGTGGCCATTCGCCTTGCTGCACGCGGTCAATCTCGCTGCGGATAGCCAGCATCGCATCGATAAAGCGATCCAGTTCCACCTTGTTTTCCGACTCGGTCGGTTCAACCATCAACGTGCCAGCTACCGGGAATGACATGGTCGGCGCATGGAAACCGTAGTCGATCAGGCGCTTGGCGATATCCATCTCGCTAATGCCGGTCTCTTCTTTCAGCGGACGAATATCCAGAATACATTCGTGCGCCACGCGATGATCGCGGCCGGTATACAGCACCGGATAAGCGTCTTTCAGGCGAGTGGCGATGTAGTTGGCATTCAGGATCGCCACCTGGCTGGCCTGCTTCAGCCCTTCCGCGCCCATCATGCGGATATACATCCAGCTGATAGGTAAGATAGAGGCGCTGCCGAACGGTGCGGCAGAAACCGCGCCCTGCTGGGTGGTAACGCCATCAATCTGCACCACGCTGTGGCCTGGTACGAAAGGTGCCAGATGAGACTTCACGCCGATAGGTCCCATGCCTGGGCCGCCACCGCCGTGAGGGATACAGAAGGTTTTATGCAGGTTGAGGTGCGATACGTCCGCGCCGATATAGCCCGGCGTGGTGATCCCCACCTGCGCGTTCATGTTGGCACCGTCCAGGTAAACCTGGCCGCCAAACTGATGCACGATCTGGCACACTTCGCGGATGGTTTCTTCATACACGCCGTGGGTTGACGGGTAGGTCACCATGATGCAGGACAGGGCCTCCCCGGCCTGCTCGGCTTTCACCCGCAGATCGTGCAGATCGATGTTGCCGTTCTTGTCACAGGCCACGACCACCACGCCCATGCCCGCCATCTGGGCAGAAGCAGGGTTGGTACCGTGCGCCGAGCTTGGGATCAGGCAGATATTACGCCCTGCCTCATTGCGGCTTTCATGGTAGCGGCGGATCGCCAGCAAACCGGCATATTCGCCCTGTGCGCCCGAGTTAGGCTGCATGCACACCGCATCGTAACCGGTCAGTTGCACCAACCATTGGGAAAGCTGCCCAATCATCACTTGATAACCTGCGGCCTGCTCCGGTGGGCAGAACGGGTGCAGTTCAGAGAATTCAGGCCAGGTGATCGGGATCATCTCCGCAGCGGCGTTCAGCTTCATGGTGCAGGAGCCCAGCGGGATCATCGCCTGGTTCAACGCCAGATCTTTACGCTCAAGACGGTGCATATAACGCATCATCTCGGTTTCGCTGTGATAGCGGTTAAATACCGGATGCGTGAGGATCGGATCTTTACGCAGCATTGCCGCCGGGATCGACTGGCTGTTTTTGCTCACGGCGGCATCCAGCGCATCGATATCCAAACCGTGGTTATCGCCGAGCAACAGGGCAAACAGCGTCTGCACATCTTCACGGGAAGTGGCTTCATCCAGCGTGATGCCGACTGCCCCGTGGATATCGGTACGCAGGTTGATGCCAAAGCCCAGCGCGCGTTCCAGCACCGCCGCCTTGTCTTTCACTTCCACGGTCAGTGTGTCGAACCAGGTTTGATGGCGCAGTGTCAGACCCGCTTGTTGCAGGCCAGCGGCCAGAATATCGGTCAGGCGATGGATACGCCCGGCAATACGTTGCAGGCCTTGTGGACCATGGTACACCGCATACAGGCTGGCGATATTGGCCAGCAGCACCTGCGAGGTACAGATATTCGAGTTGGCCTTTTCGCGGCGGATATGTTGCTCACGGGTTTGCATCGCCATGCGTAGCGCGGTATTGCCGGCAGCATCGCGGGACACCCCGATAATACGGCCAGGCATCGAGCGTTTGAATTCGTCACGGCAGGCGAAGAACGCCGCGTGTGGGCCACCGTAGCCCATTGGTACGCCAAAGCGTTGCGCAGAACCGAATACCACGTCGGCCCCTTGCTTGCCCGGTGCCGTCAGCAGCACCAGCGCCATGATATCGGCTGCCACGCTGGTGATGATTTTGCGCGTTTTCAGCTCTGCCAACAGGGCGCTGTAATCGTGCAGTTCACCGGTGGTGCCAACCTGTTGCAGCAGTACGCCAAACACGCCTTGCAGCTCCAGCACCTTCGCCGGTTTGTCGACGATCACGTCAAAGCCAAAGGTTTCGGCACGGGTACGGACCACGTCCAGCGTTTGTGGGTGCACATCGTCAGCCACAAAGAAGCGGTTGGCGTCTTTCAGTTTGCTGGCACGTTTGGCCAACGCCATCGCTTCTGCGGCAGCGGTAGCTTCATCCAGCAAGGAGGCAGAGGCCAGATCCAGCCCGGTCAGATCGAGAGTCAGCGTCTGGAAGTTGAGCAGCGCCTCAAGGCGGCCTTGCGACACTTCCGGCTGATAAGGGGTATAAGCAGTATACCAGCCTGGGTTTTCCAGCATGTTGCGCAGGATCACCGGCGGCGTCAACACCGCGCTGTAGCCCATACCGATATAGGATTTGTAGCGCTGATTCTGTGAGGCAATCGCCTTCAGTTCGGCCAGCGCCTGATGTTCCGTGGCCGCATCGCCTACCGGCGGAGGCCCTGGCAGTTGGATATCGGCTGGCACAATCTGTTGGATCAGCGCGCTGAGCGAGCGAGCGCCCACGGCTTCCAGCATCTGCTGCTGTTGCTCTGCGGAAGAGCCGATGTGGCGCTCGATGAACGCTTCGCTGTGTTCAAGTTGGCTGAGTGTCTGAGTCATTGCTACAAATTCCTGAATGCTTGCGGGGTACGGGATATAGCCTGAACTGCAAAACGCCCCACAGGTAGGTGGGGCGTGATAGTGATTATTCGTCGATGGAGGCCTGGTAAGCACCCGCATCTAGCAGCTTGTCTAGCTCTGCCGCATCGGATGCCTTGATGCGGAACAACCAACCTTCGCCGTATGGCTCGCTGTTGACCAGCTCCGGGGAGCTTTCCAGTTCGCCGTTAACCGCGATGATCTCACCGCTGATTGGCGCGTAAATATCGGAAGCGGCCTTGACCGACTCCGCAACGGCACAGTCATCGCCCGCGGAAACCGTGGTGCCGACTTCCGGCAGATCGACAAAGACCATATCGCCCAGCAGTTCCTGCGCGTGTTCGGTGATACCGACAACATATTCACCGTTGCCTGCGTCACGCACCCACTCATGGGAGGTGGCGTATTTCAATTCTGTTGGCACATTGCTCATTGGCCTGCTACTCCTTCGAAGAATAAAAACTAATTGATCAGTGACTTACCGGCACGTACAAAACCTGGCTTACAGACTTTCACTGGCATTTCACGGTTACGGATCTGTACGATAGCCTGCTCACCGATACCGGCCGGAACCCTTGCCAACGCAATGCTGAAGCCCAAGGTTGGTGAGAAAGAACCGCTGGTGATCACCCCAACCTGGGGTTGACCGTTCGCATCGGTGAAATGCACCGGTAGCTCATTACGTAATACGCCTTTTTCCGTCATGATCAAGCCGACCAGTTGTTCGGTGCCATTTTCGCGCTGCTGTTCCAACGCTTCACGGCCGATAAACTGACGATCCTGCGGTTCCCAGGCAACGGTCCAGCCCATATTGGCAGCCAGTGGTGAAACGCCTTCGTCCATTTCCTGGCCGTAGAGGTTCATACCGGCTTCCAGACGCAGGGTGTCGCGGGCACCCAGTCCGGCAGGTTTTACCCCAGCGGCCAGCAGTTTCTGCCAGAAATCCACCACCTGCTCTTTTGGCAGGGCAATTTCATAGCCCGCTTCGCCGGTATAGCCGGTGGTAGCAATAAACAGGTCACCCGCCTGCACGCCGAAGAACGACTTCATGCCTTCCACAGCCTGCTTCTGTTCTGGGGTAAATAAGGTGGCGGCGCGCTCTTTGGCCTGTGGGCCTTGCACCGCAACCAGCGCCAGATCGTCACGCACCGTCAGCTCAACGTTGTACGGAGCCGCATGCTGTTCGATCCAGGCCAGATCCTTTTCGCGGGTGGCGGAGTTCACCACCAGGCGGAAATAGTCTTCGGTAAAGAAATAGACGATCAGATCGTCGATCACGCCGCCGGAGGCATTCAGCATGCCGGTATACAGCGCTTTACCAGATTGAGTGAGTTTGGCGACATCGTTCGCCAACAGGTAACGCAGGAATTCACGGGTACGAGCACCGCGCAGATCCACGATGGTCATATGGGAGACATCGAACATGCCGGCATCCTGACGCACGGCGTGGTGTTCATCAATCTGGGAGCCATAGTGCAGCGGCATCATCCAGCCATGAAAATCAACCATGCGCGCACCGCACGCCACGTGCTGGTCGTACAGTGGGGTTTGCTTTGCCATCTTTTCCCTCTTTCCACTCAAGTAGCCGAAGACAGGGTGTTATTACGCAATAAGGCGGGTGTAGCTCGCGGGCCTGATTGCGCGAAACACGCTGGCTGCTCAACACAAATTGCCTCGCCAATGGTCAACGACGCAAACGATACCTTTGTCCTGACGTTAACACCGAACGCCCCTATTAACCATAAGTTAAAATAGGTTCGACCGGGTTCAGGGTCGGTAAAATGCCGCGTTAGTTTGCAGAGTTTTTCACTGGAAAAATGCGCTTTGAGGCACAAAATTAACAATTAAAGCGGCAAAAATCCGAAGTTATATAACAAACAGAGGCTGGGATAGAGAATTTCGGTTTTTGATAACCGACCATGGAATTAGAAAAAGTAATGGGAAATTCTGCCTGAAATTAGAATTTCTCAAACGAAGGGAGATATAAGGGAAATCGATGACGGGTAAACATGCAGATTAGCGGGCGCGGCATGTGGCACCCCCTACGACGTAGTGAATCGGTCAAGTTTTGGCAGCAACGCCATGGTTGCTGAAATATTCGGCCGTAGGGACGCCGCATGTGCGCCCGTTTGACAACTACACTGGTTTTAGGCGAGCCAGTCCGGCAGATCGTTGAGCCCCATGGCCTGCCGCACCAGTTTCGGCTTCACGCCCGGCAGGCTGTCTGCCAGCCTCAAGCCCACGTCACGCAGCAGTTTCTTCGCCGGGTTATGGCCTGCAAACAGTTCGCGGAACCCTTGCATGCTCGCCAGCATAACTGCAGCACCGTGCTTGCGGCGGCGCTCATAACGGCGCAGATACAGGTGTTGACCAATATCCTTGCCCTGACGCTGCAGACGCTTCAGCTCGGATATCAACTCGGCGGCGTCCATAAAGCCCAGGTTTACGCCCTGCCCGGCCAGCGGATGCACGGTGTGTGCCGCATCCCCTACCAGCGCCAGACGATGGGCGGCAAAGCTGCGGGCGTATCGCCCGGTAAGCGGGAAGGTCAGCCGCTCGCTTTCGAGCTGGCAGTTACCCAAACGCATATCGAAGGTCATTGCCAGTTCCCGGTTAAAGGCTTCCGGTTCCAGCTGTTGCAGCCGTTCAGCTTCTTCTGGCGCAACCGACCAGACGATCGAACTCAAATGCGGATCGCTAAACGGCAGGAAGGCCAGGATCCCTTCGCCATGAAACATCTGGCGGGCCGTGGCCAAATGGGGCTCTTCGGTGCGAATGGTGGCCACCAGCGCGCTGTGGCGGTAGTCCCAGAAGGTCAACGGGATATCGGCGTGCTGGCGCAGCCAGGAGTTGGCTCCGTCGGCCCCGATCATCAGTCGGGCGGTTAACATGCGGCCATCTTCCAGTGTGACGAAGGCGTCGTTTTCCCCCCATGCCACCTGTTTCAGCGCGGCCGGAGCGAGCAGCGTCACATCGGCCAAGGTGGCCGCCTTGTGCCACAGCGCCTGCTGGATCACCTCGTTTTCAATGATATGGCCGAGATGGCTGAAACCACATTCGTCGCCGCGAAACGCGATCTTACCGAAGCTGTCACGATCCCAGACTTCCATCGCGTTATACGGGCTGGCGCGCAGGTTGCGGATCTCATCCCACACGCCAATGCTTTGCAGCAAGCGCTCACTGGCGGCGTTAATGGCAGATACGCGCAACGCGGGTTGTTCTGGCAACGGCGATAGTTCCGGCTGCCGTTGTTCCAGCACCGCGACGCGCAGGCCACTTCCCTGCAAGCCGCAGGCCAGTGCCAATCCCACCATACCGCCACCGGCGATAATCACATCAAATGATTGCATGCTGCTTGAGTTCCTTAAATTTGCCCCTCACCCCAACCCTCTCCCACAGGGAGAGGGAGCTGATTTGGTGACTTTTATCAAAATATTGCCCCACTTCGGCAAGGTGGTAGGGCAAAAATTAGTGTTCATCCCAACGTCGGCCTAACTCTATCCCACTAGGGAGAGGGAACTGATTCGGTGACCGTTATCAATATCTTGCCCCACTTCGACAAGGAATATGAGGGAATAAATTAGCGTTCAACCCAACCTAACGTGCGTTTGGCAAAGGCATCGCGCATGGCCGGTAGCTGCTCCATTGCCATCAGCCCCAGATTACGCCCGGCGACCAGCGGCGCGTAGCTATTGGCAAACAGGCGGATCAAACCGTCGGTGACGCCAATAGTCGCCTGCTGATCCTGTTGCCGACGTTGCTGATACTGGCTCAATAACGCATAGGCACCCAAATCGGTGCCAGCCTGCGCGGCTTCTGCCAAGGTTTCCGCCAGCGACATCACGTCTCGCAAGCCCAGGTTGAATCCCTGCCCGGCGATCGGATGCAGCGTCTGCGCCGCGTTGCCAACCAGCGCCAGACGGTGGCTAACGTGCTGATTGGCCTTCAGCAGGCTAAGAGGGTAACTGTGGCGCTTACCCGCCTTCAGCATCTTGCCCAGCCGCCAGCCGAAGGCCTGTTGCAGCTCACTGAGAAAACGCTCATCACTCCAGCTATCGACCTGTTCACGATTTTCCCGTGCATGGCACCAAACCAACGAGCTACGCCCACCAGACATCGGCAACAGCGCCAACGGCCCGTAGCGGGTGAAACGTTCGAACGCACGCCCTTGCGGAGCCTCGGCCGTCGAAACGTTGGCAATGGTGGCAAACTGCGGGTAATCACTCTGCTGCCACTGGATATTGCAGGCCTGCGCCAGCGCCGAACGTGAACCGTCCGCCGCCACCAGCAACTGGCCCGTCAGGCGCTGCCCGTTATCCAACTGCACTTCAGCACGATCGGCGGTGCGCAGCACGTCGACCACTTTGGCCGGACAATGCAGAGTGACCCCAGGGGCCTTCGCCAGCAGAGCAAACAACCGCTGCCCAGCGTCGTGCAGTTCAATCACCTGCCCCAACGCCTCCACCTGATAGTCTTGCGCGTGCAGGTTCACAAAACCGGCATGCCCGCGATCGCTGACGTGGACGTGAGTGATTGCCGTGGCACAGTCCCGCAAGGCAGCCCAAACGCCGATACGCGCCAGCTGTTGGCAGGTTCCCTGCGCCAGAGCGATAGCCCGTGCATCAAAACCTGGATGCGCACGATCGTCCGGCCGGGTGGCCTCCACCAGATCGACGGCCACCTTGCCCTGCGTCAGTGATGAAATCGCCAGCGCCAACGTAGCGCCCGCCATCCCACCGCCCACAATGATTACGCTCATGTTATCTGGCCGCCGCCATCAGGGCTTCAATCGCGTCGGCATCTTTCACCACGCTGGCGGTCAAATTCTCATTGCCGTCTTGGGTGATCAGGATGTCATCTTCGATGCGAATACCGATACCGCGATACTCCTGCGGCACATCGGCATCTGGTGCGATATACAGGCCAGGTTCTACCGTCAACACCATGCCAGGCTCCAGCACGCGATCGCGGCTCGCTGAGCCATAGTGGCCCACGTCATGCACATCCAGCCCCAACCAATGGCTCAGGCCGTGCATAAAGAACTGGCGGTGTGCCTGCTCGGCAAACAGCTGTTCCACGTCGCCCTTCATCACGCCCAGCTCCACCAACCCGGCGATCATGATGCGCACGACCTGATCGTTCACTTCGCGAATGCTGATCCCCGGTTTAAACATTTCCAGCGCCTTGTTGATCGACGCCAGCACGATGTCATATACCTCACGCTGCGGCTTGCTGAACTTGCCGTTGACCGGGAAAGTACGGGTGATATCGCCAGCATAACCACGATATTCACAACCGGCATCAATCAGCACCAAATCGCCATCACGCATTTCACATTCGTTTTCGGTGTAATGCAGGATGCAGCCATTCTCTCCGCTGCCGACAATGGTGTTGTAAGACGGGAAACGGGCACCCAGGCGATTAAACTCGTGCAGGATCTCCCCTTCTAGCTGATATTCGAACATGCCCGGGCGGCACTTTTCCATCGCACGGGTATGTGCCATGGCGCTGATCTCACCGGCGCGGCGCATAACGGCAACTTCTTCTGCCGATTTGAACAGGCGCATGTCATGCAACCAAGGACGGTAATCCGTCAGGGTTGCAGGAGCTTCCAGATTCTGACGGAAGCCTTTACGCAGTTTATCCAGCGCGCCGAACAGGATTTCATCGGCATAGGCATATTGCCCCTGCGCGTGATACACCACGTCCAGGCCGTTGAGCAGCAGGTGCAGTTGATCGTTGATTTCGTCGAAGGCCAGCGCGCGGTCTACCCCCAGCTTGGCCGGAGCCGCGTCTTGCCCCAAACGGCGGCCAAACCAGATTTCTGCCGTCAGATCGCGTACGCGGTTGAACAGCACGCTGTGGTTATGAGTTTCATCACTCTTCACCAGGATCAGCACCGCTTCCGGCTCGTTGAAACCGGTCAGATACCAGAAATCACTGTTCTGACGATAAGGATATTCAGAGTCTGCACTACGCGTCGCTTCCGGTGCGGCAAAAATCACTGCCGCGCTGGCCGGAGCCATCTGTGCCAACAAAGCCTGACGGCGTTTATGAAATTCCTGCTGGGTCATCACATCTCCTGAAATCGGTTTATGCCACCTGCTGAACGCGGTCAGTAGGGGTTATCAGCGCTCTCGGCCAACGGACGTGGGATCCGCCGGTCAGTGCAACGTTGGCCTTTTATTTTCCGGGGCCGTCGGTTTCTGACGGGTAAATTCAGTATGGCAAAGCAGCGCAGCAACGCGCACGTACTCCACCACTTCTTCCAACGACTGTTCCAGTTCTTCCTGGTCTTCGCCTTCGTCATAACCCAGTTGAGCGATATTACGCAGATCGTCGATCGCTTCGCCCACTTCATCTTTCACCTGCGCCAACTTCGGCTGCATCATGCCCAGCCCCAACAGGAAATGGTTTACCCAACCTGCCAAGGCATCCGCACGGTCAAACACGCTGACGGTTTCGCCTTCCGGCATCATCAGTTGGAACATGAACTCGTCATCTTCCAGCGTATCACGAGTGATTTCATGCAGCTGCTGTAACGGTTGGCTCAACGCCTGCGGGAAGGCAATGCCCTCGTTGGTCAGATCAAACACCAGCGTCTGCCAGCTGGCGTCACGGTTGCCGCCGCACAGCAGGCCACTGATCAAACCGTGCATCTCAGCGGCGGTCAAAGCAACCGCCTGCTGGTTAAGAGCCACGGTCAAAGATTGGTAACTTGGAAATGTATTCTGTATAGACATGCGCATTCGTCATCGTTGGCAGGATAAGTTCGTGTTATGCTACCACCAAGGTCCGTTGGTATACCAGTTGAGGCAACACCTCAGTGGCTAGTTATAATCAGCGCAGTCCGGGCAAACGTACGGTAAATACGCATTTTGCAACCGTTTTTTGTCTGGTAATGTTAGGCGCGGTAGATTACAACCAGGTACTGAAAAAGTGTTGAATCTTGGTACCCAGGTATATATAGTGACGCCCGCTTCGGCAGCCCGGCAATGGCTGACCGGTGCTGGCGCGAAATTTAGGCAGGAAGGTGGCATGTCTGCACAACCGGTAGATATTCAAATTTTTGGCCGCTCGTTAAGAGTCAATTGCCCGCCAGAACAACAAGATGCGTTGAACATGGCAGCAGAAGATCTTAACCAACGGTTGCAAGATCTTAAAGTTCGCACTAGAGTCACAAATACAGAGCAGCTCGTATTTATCGCAGCATTGAACGTCTGTCACGAACTTGCTCAAGAACGCTTGAAAACGCGTGACTATGCGGCCAATATGGAACAACGAATTCGTATGCTGCAACAGACCATTGAACAAGCGCTGCTTGAACAGGGTCGCATCTCTGAACGTCAGGATGCACAATTCGAATAACTTAAGTTGCTGGAGTTGAAGGCTCCGGCAATGAGTGAAAAATTTCTCTGAGATGTTTGCCAGCGGGCCAGTCCCCTGAGCCGATATTTAGTACCAACAGAATGTGATGATCCACGATCGGTGTGCATGCTCGGCCCGTCCGAGAAGCCTTAAGATTGTGACAGCACGTTCACCTTGAACCATGGGTTCAAGGGTTACAGCCTGCGACGGCATCTCGGAGATCCCTTCACCTGCGTTTTCAGTGTGTTAACTCACCACTACTGGCGAATCTAACACTATGTCTTTGCAACCTCAGTTCGCTCAGCAACGCCAACTCATCCGTAACGAAATACGTCAACGACGCCGTGCCTTAACGCCCGCTCAACAGCATGATTTCGCCCAGCAAATGGCCAGCAATATTGCGCAGCATCCACGCATTCAGGCAGCCAGGTACATCGCGGCATTTCTCTCTTTTGATGGTGAACTAGATACTGGCCCGCTGATCGAGCAGCTGTGGCAACTGGGTAAACAGGTTTATCTGCCGGTTTTGCATCCGTTCAGCCCCGGTAACTTGCTGTTCCTGCATTACACCGCGCAAACATCACTGGTTAGCAACCGCTTCAACATTCTTGAGCCAGCGCTCGATGTCCGCCACGTCTTGCCGGTGTCGCTGTTGGATGTGGTATTGACACCGCTGGTCGCCTTCGATTCGGCAGGGCAACGTCTGGGGATGGGCGGCGGGTTTTACGATCGCACCTTACAAAACTGGCAGCACGCAGGCCCCTATCCGATGGGGATTGCGCACGATTGCCAACGGGTTAGCGCCTTGCCGGTGGAGCAATGGGATATCCCTCTGCCAGAAATTATTACCCCGTCACAAAGCTGGGCCTGGCCGCTCTCCACATAGCAAAAGGCCGGATTGCTCCGGCCTCAGATGGTTCGTCGTAGGGGCGCCGCATGCTGCGCCCGTTGTATGGCCAGTTAGAGCAACAGGCGGGCGCGGATAGTCCCTTCGATCGCTTTCATACGTTGCAACGCGGCATCCGCACGTTCGGTTTCCGCTTCGATATCGATAACCACGTAGCCGATTTCCGAGCTGGTCTGCAGATACTGGGCCGCGATGTTCACCCCTTCTTCGGCGAAGATCTGGTTAATCTGCGTCAGGATACCTGGGCGGTTTTCATGAATATGCAGCAAACGGCTGGCGTTCGGGCCATGAGCTGGCAGCGACACCTCTGGGAAGTTGACCGCAGACAGCGTTGAGCCGTTATCGGAATACTTCGCCAGCTTGCCAGCCACCTCATCACCGATGTTCTCCTGCGCTTCCTGGGTTGAACCGCCGATATGCGGCGTCAACAGCACGTTATCGAACTCGCACAGTGGAGAATTGAACGGATCGCTGTTGGTTGCCGGCTCTTCCGGGAACACGTCGATTGCCGCACCGGCCAGATGGTCGCTCGCCAAGGCGTTACACAGTGCCGGGATATCCACCACGGTGCCGCGTGAGGCGTTGATCAGGATCGCACCTGGCTTCATCAGCGCCAGCTCTTCGGTGCCGATCATGTTCTTGGTCGACAGCGTTTCCGGCACGTGCAGCGTGACCACGTCGCTCATATTGAGCAGATCGGACAGATGGCGCACCTGTTGGGCATTACCCAGCGGCAGCTTGTTCTCGATGTCGTAGAAGAACACCTTCATCCCCAGGCCTTCCGCCAGGATGCCGAGCTGAGTCCCGATATGGCCGTAGCCGATGATCCCCAGTTTCTTGCCCCGTGCTTCATACGAGCCTACGGCCAGTTTCTGCCACTGGCCACGGTGTGCCTTGGCGTTGGCCGTTGGGATCCCACGCAGCATCAACAGCAGCTCACCCAGCACCATTTCGGCCACGGATCGAGTATTGGAGAAAGGCGCGTTAAACACCGGAATGCCGCGTTTGGTCGCCGCTTTCAAATCAACCTGGTTGGTGCCGATACAGAAACAGCCCACCGCGACCAGCTTCTCTGCGGCCGCGAAGACTTCCTCGGACAGATGCGTGCGCGATCGGATACCTACGAAGTGTGCATCACGGATCGATGCTTTCAGCGCTTCGGTGTCTAACGCACCTTTGTGATATTCGATGTTGCTATATCCGGCAGCACGCAGGTTATCTACGGTGCTCTGATGAACCCCTTCTACCAACAGGAACTTAATCCTGTCTTTCTCCAATGATACTTTTGCCATTTACCCGACCCTATAATCAGACTTCAGAAGCGGCTGTTTTCCCCTTTATACCCGCCATCCTTTAAACCACACGACGGGGATAGCTTTCAAATTGCCACCACACTGGCAGCAACCCAAAATCAACAGCACGTCCCTCCAACATAACAAAAATAACGCGCCCGGCAATACAAACGATTGCCTACCCGTTAGCACAAGGCTCAGCGATGTCGGTGCTTTCTGGTGGAAAATGCCATTGGGAAAGATTTAGGCAGAAGCTTAACGGAGGTTATTAACGGAATGTGACATATGTCACCAAATTCGTCGATTTTGAGAAAAGATATTTTAAGACAAGAATTATGACGGGCACGATCGGGATAGGGGCTGACCTCACGATCAGCCTCCTCCCACACCACCGTACATACGGGTCCGTATACGGCGGTTCGGTTATGTTTATCGCCGCCTGCTTACAGTTCTGGCAGGCCCAGTTTGATGAACAGCTGGTTGGGAAGGGCTATGCTCAGCGCCGGGCTATTACTTATCCGCCACTGTTTATGGCTGCTTCCCACCGTCCGCGCCGCCAGGTCTTTCCTTACATCCCGCCGCCGCAGCTCTTTATAACGCTTGCTGCCTGTTTTCCACTGTTTCCAGAGTACACTTCGCAGCCTGCGTCTTATCCATCCGTTCAGCTCTCGCATTATCGACGGCCACTCGTTCATCCCGTAGTAACTTTTCCATCCCATCAGATACCGCTTTAATGGCTGGATTAGCTGCTCAAGACTTCTCCCTGTGTTGCGCCCCGTCAGTTCCCTTACCCGCACTTTGAACCGTTTCACTGCGTCCGGCGACACCACGCACCTGACCTTTCTGCCCCTTCTGAAGCTGTAACCCAGGAACTTACGCGTTTCCGGCTGCGCTACCGCGCTCTTCTTCGCGTTCACCTTCAGTTTCAGTTTTCGGCTCAGCCAATGTGTCAGCCCCTCCATCACACGGCGGCCTGCCCGTTCGCTTTTCACGTAGATATTGCAGTCATCTGCGTAACGCACGAACTTCAGGCCACGTTTCTCCAGTTCCTTATCGAAGTCGTCCAGTAGCACATTCGATAACAACGGCGACAGTGGGCCGCCCTGCGGCGTCCCTTCTGTCACCGGCCTTACCAGACCGGCCTCCATCACACCTGCGTTCAGGAACCGGCGGATAAGTGACAGCGCCCGTTTATCCGTTACCCGTTTCGCTATCCGGCTCATCAGCACGTCGTGATTTACCCGATCAAAGAACTTCTCCAGATCGAGATCGACTACCCAGTGATACCCAGAACCGATATAGTCCTGAGCCTGTTTCACTGCCTGATGGGCCGAGCGTCCGGGCCGGAACCCATAGCTGTTATCGCTGAACGACGCATCCCACTGCCGTTGCAGTTCCTGCATCACCGCCTGCTGGATAAAGCGATCGACTACCGTCGGGATACCCAACAGGCGTTCGCCGCCCCCGGGTTTCGGGATGCTCACTCTTCTCACAGGGGATGGGCAGTAACTGCCGGACAGCAGTTGCGCTTTCAGTTCCGGCCAGTGGCGTTTCAGGTAGTCCGGCAGATCGCTTACGCTCATGCCGTCACTTCCCGCCGCACCTTTATTGGCTTTCACTCTTTTCAGGGCTTGCTTGAGATTGACGGGTTCACAGATGGCTTCCATCAGCCATTCTGCTGACGACGGACTTTCTCTGGTCGTCGGTGCCTGTACGGTTTCAGCCCCCTGAGAGCCGACGTTCGGGGCTTCACCCCGTCTTTCTGCTTCAGGGCCGCGATGCGTTTTCTGCTGCATGACCGTTCAGAACCTCCGCTGATACTTGTCACTCATTACCGTTCGGGCCTTCGGACAGTCCTGTCCTACTATGCCCTCTGCTGACTCCTGTCCGCCGATCAGCGCACCTTACGGTGCGCTCAGTTCTGAATGCAGAACGCCGGACAGGCCTCCCGGGGTAAGCTCAGCCGCTTTCACCACACACCTGCCAGATCTACCCCCCCGACTCTTGATGGTTATGGCCTTTGCAATCAAACGCTTGCTCCGCCAGCCGGGTAGGCCTCATATCTGATTTCTGTTCGTCAGGTCATGGTTTTGCTCCACGCTTCCTTCAGACCCCGCCTCACGACGACGCCCTTGCGCTTCACTAGTCCTTCGCCACCATCAGGCTGGACAGGGGACTTTCACCCCCGAGCTGCTGAGCATGCCCGGCACACGTTAAAGGGCGCAGCATGCAGCGCCCCTACTTAGTGAACAGGCTGGGATTGCTCAACCTGTTAACGGCCAGATTATCTGACCACTTTTTTTACGCCATCCGGCGTGCCGACCAGTGCAACGTCCGCGCCACGGTTGGCAAACAGACCCACGGTAACCACACCTGCGATGCTGTTGATCTTATTTTCCAACGCGATAGCGTCAAGGATTTCCAGGTTGTGCACGTCCAGGATCACGTTGCCGTTATCGGTTAACACGTTCTGGCGGTATTCCGGCAGGCCGCCCAGTTTGACCAGCTCACGCGCTACGTAGGAGCGGGCCATCGGGATCACTTCTACCGGCAGCGGGAATTTACCCAGCACATCAACCTGCTTGGTGGAATCGACAATGCAGATAAACTGACGGGCAATGGCAGCAATGATCTTCTCACGGGTCAACGCTGCGCCACCGCCTTTAATCATCTGCATGTGGCCGTTGATTTCATCGGCACCGTCCACGTAGATATCCAACGAATCCACTTCATTGCTATCAAAAACGTGGATCCCCAGGCTTTTCAGCTTGGCGGTCGACGCGTCTGAGCTGGATACTGCGCCTTCGATCTGGTGTTTGATCGAACCCAACGCATCGATAAAGTGAGCCGCAGTAGAGCCGGTGCCCACGCCCACGATAGTGCCAGGCTTCACGAATTCCAATGCTGCCCAGCCTACCGCTTTTTTCAGTTCATCCTGAGTCATGATGTCTCATTGCCTATATACGAAAACGTGTGCGTATTATAGGGTAAATCACTGACGGCAACTTAGGCTAAAACACACTTATTTAACCTGACGCACATTTCTGCCCTTCCCTACGGCGCCCGCGCTGAAAAGAGCGGCGGGATTTTTTCACCTGAGAAAGTGCAAAAATGTGGCATAGTGCCTGAATCAATTTACTAAAAGGGATCTTCTCTCCGATGAAACGCCCAGACTATAGAACGCTGCAAGCGCTGGACGCGGTGATCCGTGAGCGTGGCTTTGAGCGCGCGGCACAAAAACTTTGCATCACCCAATCGGCGGTATCCCAGCGCATCAAACAGTTGGAAAACCTGTTCGGCCAACCGCTACTGGTACGCACCGTGCCACCGCGCCCAACCGAGCAGGGTCAAAAACTGCTGGCCTTGCTGCATCAGGTCGAGCTGCTGGAAGAGGAGTGGTTAGGGAATGACAATGGGGTCGATACGCCGCTGTTGCTGTCACTGGCAGTCAACGCCGACAGCCTGGCAACCTGGCTGTTACCGGCGCTAAAACCGGTGCTGGCCGATTCTCCTGTACGTCTGAATTTGCAGGTGGAAGACGAAACCCGCACGCAGGAACGTCTGCGCCGGGGGGAAGTGGTGGGTGCGGTGAGTATCCAGCCGCAGCCGCTGCCGAGCTGCCTGGTCGATCGGTTGGGCGCGCTGGACTATCTGTTTGTCGCCTCGAAAGCCTTTGCCGATCGCTATTTCCCTAATGGCGTGACCCGTTCTGCCCTGCTGAAGGCACCGGCGGTGGCTTTCGATCATCTCGATGATATGCATCAGGCGTTTTTACAGCAGAACTTCGATCTCTCGCCGGGCAGCGTTCCCTGCCATATCGTTAACTCGTCAGAGGCATTTGTTCAGTTGGCACGGCAAGGCACCACCTGCTGTATGATCCCGCATTTGCAGATTGAGAGAGAGCTGGCTAGCGGAGAACTGATCGACCTGACTCCGGGCCTGTTTCAGCGCCGTATGCTGTTCTGGCACCGCTTTGCGCCGGAGAGCCGCATGATGCGTAAGGTCACCGATGCGCTGCTGTCTCACGGGCATCAGGTATTAAGGCAGGATTAAAGGCGCGGCATAACACCGCGCCATGGCAAGAGATTGCTTACTGCGCGGCGTTGGTTTTCAGCTCAAATACCACGTCCACCTGATCGTCAAAGTGGATGCTTTGCTGTTCGTAAGTCTGAGCGGCATCGCTTTCCGGTGCCGCAGAAGCGGCCTTAAACATGCGTGCGACTGGCATCGGCTGGTAGTTGGCAACGTGATAGCGAATGCTGTACACCGGCCCCAGCTTGGCCTTAAAGCCCTGCGCCAACGATGCGGCTTGCTGAGTGGCATTTTCAATCGCTTTCTGACGCGCCTGTTCGCGATAAACCTCTGGCTTGGCCACCCCAAGCTCAACCGCACGAATTTCGTTCAAACCCGATTTCAGCGCACCGTCCAACAGCTCGTTGAGTTTATCCAACTGGCGCAAGGTCACCTGCACCTGGCGCACGGCCTGGTAGCCTTTCAGCTGCGATTCGCCGGTTTTCAGATAGTCATATTCTGGCTGGGTACGCAGGTTGGCCGCATTGATATCTTTCTTTTCAATGCCGTTTTTCTGCAGGAAGTCAAAATACTGCGCTACGCGTTCATCAACCTGTTTTTTCGCCTGGGCGGCATCTTTGGCAGAGACGCTAACTTCGATCGCCAGTGTGGCAATATCCGGGGTGGCGTCTACGCTGGCCGTGCCGGAAGTGACCACGTGCGGCCCTTCAGGTACTTCTGCTGCCTGCAGCGCCAGAGGTAACGTGCCTAATCCAATCATTGCGGCCATGGCCAATGCTTTAAGCTTCACAGTGTCTCCTTGAATGACTAAATGCTTGCCTTCAAAGCTAACACATCCTGCCGCCCTTGGAATTCGGATTAGTGACAAATATAAGGGCTAATCGGGCTGTAGGGGCGCAGCATGCGGCGCCCCTACGGTCAAAGATAGTTGATTATTACCAATTAGCGGTTAGCCCATGCCAGGCCAATTGCAGTGCAATGACCCACATCACCAGCCCGACCAGAACGTTGATAATCCGTTGTGCCGTCAGGGTTTTCAACCATGGAGCCAGCCATGAGGCCAGCAATGCCAAGGCAAAGAACCAGACGACCGAAGCACTGACCGCGCCAAGGGCAAACCAGGAACGAATGTCTGGCGTCAGTTGCCCTCCCAGGCTGCCGAGCACCACAAAGGTATCGAGGTACACATGCGGGTTCAGCCAGGTGACAGCCAACATGGTCACCACAATGCGCCAGCGGTTTTGCTTCATCTCTTGCGCCGTAGCCAGTTCCAGATGTTGGCTAAACGCGGTGCGGAAAGCCCCCCAGCCGTACCACAACAGGAAAGCAACGCCGCCCCAGGTCACCAGCGCCAATAGCATAGGTGAACTGCTGAGCAAGGCGCTACCGCCAAAAATACCGGCGCAAATCAGAATGATATCGCTCAACGCACACAGCGAGGCGGTCATCAGATGATAATGGCGACGGATCCCCTGGTTCATCACAAACACGTTTTGTGGGCCAAGCGGCAGGATCATCGCGGCGCTCAAGGCAAAGCCTTGCAGATAGATGGCTAACATGGTGTTCCTTCTGGAAATATCAGCGCCGGGAATGCGGCGTGTGCTGTTCAACACGCGCATCATACGAAGAGAAAATTATTAGGGGAAATGGATATTTCTAATCAGGCATCAGTAATACTAATGCTCAATCGTTACGGCGATGATCGATCCACTCTTCAATCTGGATCGGGAAGACATCCGGCGCCTTTCTCAACATCCGCCGCACCAGGTCCAGCACGGTATGTTGCGATAGCGCCTCTTCCATACGTTGCTGGGCAATATTCATCACCTGGCGCACGCCGCAGATGCCTTCACAGGCCCAGTCGGGCGCAGGTTCATCAAAGACAGCCAAGCGTTGGCGGATTTCTTTGCAGTCGAAGATGGCCTTTTCACCGTCGATAGCCGCCACGATATCCAGCACGGTGATCTGATCGGCCGGTTTGGCCAGCCGGAAGCCACCGCCCTTACCCTCGCTGCTTTCAACCAACTTAGCCTTGGAAAACTTGGTGAATATCTTGGCCAGGTAGTCATAAGGCACGCCCTGCAATTCGGCGATTTCACGCACGCTCATCTCACGCCCTTCGCCTTTGCTATCGACCATACACATCAGGCTATGGATGCCATACTCCACCCCGGAACTGTAGAACGCCATGTTATCTCCGCGCGATTAATTCTGAGTTAGATAGTAATTTCTTCCCTTCAGCGATGCAATGCCAGCATGCAGCCACACCATAAAAATTTAAAACACAATAAAATTCAAATAATTAAACAAACCACACCCACGATTACTGGTAAAAGGCTTGATGATCTTAACTGCGATCAATATATTCGTAGTTATAAGATTGAGCCAATTTACAGATGAAACAACAGCGGAGTGACAGCATGAAACAACAAATTCTTATCCTGGGTGCCGGTTTTGCAGGGATGTGGGCGGCATTGAGCGCGGCACGATTAACCGATCTCCACGATCGTCACGATATCGAGATCACCGTGCTGTCCCCTCAGGCAGAGCTGCGTGTTCGCCCCCGTTTCTATGAGTCCGAAGTGGAAAACTACGCCGCTCCGCTGCTGCCATTATTCGCAGTAACCGGGGTAAAATTTATCACCGGGGTTGCCAGTGAGATTGATAGCGCCAGCCAGCAGGTTTGGTACCACAACGAGCAGGACCAACTGACTGCCGTACGTTACGATCGCCTGATCATGGCGACCGGTAGCCACATCGCTCATGCCTTGCCTGGAGCACAGCAGCACGCCTTCGACGTCGATCAAATGGAGAGTGCAGCCCGCCTGGAGCGGCATCTTGCTACGTTGGCCGAGCAGCCTGAGAGCGCCGCACGTAATACCGTCATCGTTTGTGGCGGCGGCTTTACCGGTATTGAGGTGGCCACCGAAATGCCATCACGCTTACGGGCGATCCTCGGTGATTCAGCTGCAATTCGTGTGATTGTCGTCGATCGCAGCCCGGTGGCGGGAGGCCGTTACAGCGAACAACTGCGCGACGTGATTAGCCAAGCCTCGCTAGAGCTAGGCGTCGAGTGGCGACTGAATAGCGGGATTAAGGCCATTGACGAGAGCGGGCTGACGCTGAAAAACGGCGAACATATCGCCTCCAGCACCGTGATTTTAACCGTGGGCGTACAGGCCAGTCCGTTAACCCGGCAAATCCCGGGTGAGCGCGATCCGCAAGGCAGGCTGCACGTCGATCAGCACTTAAAAGTGATAGGGCAGAACGCGGTTTATGCGACCGGCGATGTCGCCTTTGCCAGTACTGACGATCAAGGCAATCACGCCCTGATGACCTGCCAGCACGCCATTATGTTAGGGCGCTTTGTCGGCCATAACGTCGCCGCCGATCTGATCGGTATTGAACCCTTGCCCTACCGCCAGGTGAATTACGTTACCTGTCTGGATCTGGGAACCTGGGGCGCGGTCTACAGCGAAGGTTGGGATCAGGTGGTGAAATTCACCAAAGAAGAGGGAAAGAAAATCAAAGTCTCCATTACCAACGAGTTGATCTATCCCCCGCAGGCGGAACGTGAAGTGGCCTTTGCCGCTGCCGATCCGTTAGCTCCGTTTGTTTGATTGAAATCCGTTCCCTCACTACAAAGTGAGGGAACGTCAGATCATTACTCCGGCTGTTCTGCCGCTTTCGCGACATGGCGGACATGCACGTCCATCTGCGGGAATGGAATACCGATCTGGTGGGCATCCAGCTGACGCTTGAAGTTTTCCATCAGATCAAAGTACACGTTCCAGTACTCGGCATTGGTGGTCCAGGAGCGAGTCACAAAGTTCAGTGAAGAAGGTGCCATCTCATTGAGGCGAACCGTCACGCCTTTATCGTGCATGATGCGCTTATCTGCCGCGATCACATCACCCAACACTTTCTTCACCAGATCGATATCAGCGTCATAGGCCACACCGACCACGATATCCACACGGCGGTTTGGCTCACGGGAATAGTTGATGATATTGCCCGCGATGATTTTACCGTTCGGCACAACAATGGTTTTGTTATCTGAAGTACGCAGCGTGGTGGAGAAGATCTGCACCTGATCTACCGTACCTGAAACGCCACCCAGATCGACAAACTCCCCGGCCCGCAGCGGACGGAAGGCCACCAGTAGCACACCAGCCGCAAAGTTGGACAAGGAGCCTTGCAACGCCAAACCCACGGCCAGACCGGCCGCACCCAGAACGGCAATTACCGAGGTCGTCTGAACACCAACGCGCCCCAGCACCGCAATAAAGGTAAACGCCAGGATGCTGTAACGTGCCATCGCAGCCAGGAAATCCGCCACGGTGGCATCGATGCCACGCAGCTTCATCACACGGCTGAGCGCATTACTCACTACGCGAGCCACCACCGAACCAATAATGAAAATCACGATTGCGGCAACAATATTCACCGCATACTGGATCAGCATATCCTGATGATTGACTAGCCAACTGCTGGCATTGTTAATACCTTCTACTACGTTAAGTTCTTCCATTCTGACGTCCTACTTGAAATCCCCTAAGGGAGAAATGAGCAAAATATACTGACGAAACAATATCAGCAAGAAAACCACCGGCTAAGGGTAACCAACATTTTAACGTCGCGCCAACTGCCACAGGAAAAATCCTGCGCCACCGAAAAAAGTCGCTAGAAAGCTCTTAGATACAGCGGAATATACAAATATACAGCGGAGTGCCAACGGGCGTTACTTTAACAAGGAGATGTTACGGCAACGCACAGAAATATCCTAAAAAAAATGCCAGTAACCTTAAGTCACCAGCATTCAATATCACGCGGGCATGTGTAAACCATGCTACCGATACAGGGTGCCATTATTCCGGTTGTTCGGGCGGTTTCTCTATGTGGCGCACATGCACATCCATTTGCGGATAGGGAATGCCAATCTTGTGGGCATCTAACTGACGCTTAAAGTTTTCCATCAGGTCAAAATAGACGTTCCAATACTCCGCATTGGTGGTCCAGGAGCGAGTCACAAAATTCAGCGAAGACGGAGCCATTTCGTTTAAACGTACGGTGACCCCTTTGTCATGCATGATGCGCTTATCGCCCGCAATCACGTCACCCAGCACTTTTTTCACTACATCAATATCGGCGTCATAGGCCACTCCGACCACAATATCCACGCGGCGATTGGGTTCTCGGGAATAGTTGATGATATTGCCAGCGATGATTTTTCCATTGGGCACCATAATGATTTTGTTATCTGAAGTACGCAGAGTGGTAGAGAAAATATGCACCTGATAGACCGTACCAGCCACACTCCCCAGATCGACATACTCACCTGTGCGCATCGGGCGAAACACCACTAACACTACCCCTGCGGCAAAGTTGGACAGTGATCCTTGTAGCGCCAAGCCAATCGCCAACCCAGCGGCCCCCAGCACCGCAATCAATGAGGTGGTCTGCACGCCCACACGCCCCAATACGGCAATGAAGGTGAAGACCAGAATGCTGTAACGCACCATCGCAGCCAAGAAGTCAGAAACGGTGACATCAATACCGCGCAGCCTCATTACACGAGTGAGCATATTGCTGACAACACGGGCTATGATCGAACCAATAATGAAAATAACAAGCGCGGTAACGATGTTAACCGCATAACGAATCAACAGATCCTGATGATCTATCAACCAACTGCCGGCATGATTAATGCCTTCTACAACGTTGAGATCTTCCATTCATGTATTCCTACTTTATTTCCCCCAAATAGCGGGAATAGGCGAAATAAACCGACACTTAATGCCGGTCAGAAAACCGCAGCTTAAGGGTATGCAACATTTCAACCCGACGCCAATCGCCATAGGAAAAAACTCCTTTGGTATAACCACATAGCAATTCCCTTTACTGGCACGTGAACAGCGCCGGCCAGGTCAACTATGATGAAACTAGCCATACTGGCAAAATAAACGACAAGGAACGCGCAGTGATCGACCTTCCCCTCTCAATCAAGCACTATTGGCAAGTACGCCCCAGATTATTGATTTCGGTAGGTGCTGGGCTTGTGTGTGTCGGGCTGCTTCCTGCTCATCTGCCATGGCTGCAACGGCTGATCGTTGGTTGGAACGTGATGGCCTGGATCTATTTATTGTGCCTTTGGCATCTGATGCTGGGCTGCACACCACAACGTACCCGGCAATTGGCACGCAAGCAGGACGAGAGTGCCAGCCAGGTATTGGCGCTGGTCAGTTTGGGCTGCGTGGTGAGCATTCTGGCTATCCTGTTTGAATTGAGCACCGCCAAACAGGTCAGCGATTCGTTGAAAACGCTACATCTGGCCCTGACCGGCTCCACACTGGTGGTTTCCTGGCTGCTGCTACCCACGGCATTCACCATGCACTACGCCCATCTGTTTTACCGCCAGCGGGCCAATACGGAGGTGTTACCGCTATTGTTTCCCGGCAAGCTGACCGAGCCAAACTATTGGGACTTCGCTTATTTCTCCTTCACCATTGCCGTGGCGTCACAAACTGCCGACGTGGCCGTGGGCACCGCAGACGTGCGTAAAATTACCCTACTGCAATCGGTGATCTCTTTTGTCTTCAATATCTTGATACTGGGATTGTCGATTAACGTCGGGGCGGGGTTATTGGGGTAGCTGATTAGGTGAACGGGCGCAGCATGCAGCGCCCCTACGGTCGAACATGCTCGCCACTACAAATACATTGTCACGAGTCTTACCCTGTAGGGGCGCCGCATGCTGCGCCCGCTTCATCATAAAAAAGGCTCCCGAGGGAGCCTTTTAGCGTCAATCTGTACGAAGGGACGCTATTACAGTACGTCTACCGCGTTCAGTTCTTTGAATGCCAGTTCCAGACGGGTGATCATGGAAGTCTGAGCAGCACGAGTCCATACGCGTGGATCGTAGTATTTCTTGTTCGGCTTGTCGGCACCTTCTGGGTTACCCAGTTGGCCCTGCAGATAGCCTTCGTTCTTTTTGTAGTAGTTCAGGATACCTTCCCAAGTTGCCCACTGGGTGTCGGTATCGATGTTCATTTTCACTACGCCGTAGCTGACCGCTTCTTTGATTTCTGCTGCGGTAGAACCTGAACCACCGTGGAACACGAAGTTCAACGCATTGTGCGGCAGGTTGTGTTTCTTGGAAACATAGTCCTGAGAATCACGCAGAATGGTTGGGGTCAGTTTCACGTTGCCTGGCTTGTAAACACCGTGCACGTTGCCGAAAGAGGCAGCGATGGTGAAGCGTGGGCTGATAGCGTTCAGTTTTTCGTACGCGTAATCAACGTCTTGTGGCTGAGTGTACAGGGAAGAAGCGTCCATGTGGCTGTTGTCTACACCATCTTCTTCACCGCCGGTGCAGCCCAGTTCGATTTCCAGGGTCATACCGATCTTCGCCATGCGGGTCAGGTACTTGCTGCAAATTTCGATGTTTTCTTCCAGTGATTCTTCAGACAGGTCGATCATGTGTGAAGAGAACAGTGGCTTACCGGTCGCCGCGAAGTGCTTCTCACCCGCGTCCAACAGGCCGTCTAACCATGGCAGCAGTTTCTTCGCGCAGTGGTCGGTGTGCAGGATCACTGGCACGCCGTAATGTTCAGCCATCTGATGCACGTGGTGCGCGCCAGAGATTGCGCCCAGGATCGCAGCACCTTGTGGCACGTCAGTTTTGATGCCTTTACCCGCGATAAAGCCAGCACCGCCGTTAGAGAACTGAACGATTACTGGAGCACGCACCTTGGCTGCTGTTTCCAGCACTGCGTTGATGGAGTCGGTACCCACGCAGTTTACCGCTGGCAGTGCAAAGTTGTTCTCTTTGGCAACTGCGAAAACTTTCTGCACGTCATCACCTGTGATGACACCTGGTTTTACGAAATCAAAAATTTTAGACATTAGACGTTGTCCTGTTTCGTTGGCCGTATACCCGTCGTCTTGCAAGCTACAACCTGCAAGCTAGTGGTAGCGATGGATAAATAGCGATTTTTTTACCCCCACAGCTCAGCTGGGGAGCATAAACAAACGGGCGGCTTGCGCCCCCCGTTATCTGAATTACTGCTTAGCGCGCTCTTCCAGCATCACTACTGCAGGCAGAGGTTTCCCTTCAACGAATTCCAGGAAGGCGCCGCCGCCGGTAGAGATGTAGGAAATTTTGTCAGCGATACCGAACAGATCGATAGCTGCCAGGGTGTCGCCGCCGCCTGCAATGGAGAAGGCTTCGCTATCTGCGATAGCGCGTGCAACGATTTCGGTGCCACGACGGAAGTTAGGGAACTCGAATACGCCAACCGGGCCATTCCACAGAATGGTTTTGGCGTTCTTCAGGATAACGGCCAGACGCTCGGCAGAGACATCGCCCATATCCAGAATTTGCTCGTTGTCCTGGATCTCGTTGGCCTGCTTCACAGTGGCCACTGCGGTTTCAGAGAACTCGGTTGCTACGCGTACGTCGGTTGGCACCGGAATATCGCAGGTTTCCAACAGTTTTTGCGCGTTCGGGATCAGATCGGGTTCGTACAGGGACTGCCCCACGTTATTCCCTTGTGCCGCCACGAAGGTGTTAGCGATGCCGCCACCAACGATCAGCTGATCGGCGATCTTGGACAGAGAATCCAGCACGGTCAGTTTGGTAGACACTTTAGAACCACCAACGATAGCCACCATTGGGCGAGCCGGGTTACCCAGCGCTTTGCCCAGGGCTTCCAGTTCCGCAGACAGCAGCGGGCCTGCACAGGCAACCGGAGCAAATTTGCCCACGCCATGTGTAGAAGCCTGTGCACGGTGTGCGGTACCAAAGGCGTCCATCACATACACGTCGCACAGCGCAGCATATTTCTTGGACAGCACTTCGTCGTCTTTCTTCTCGCCTTTGTTGAAGCGAACGTTTTCCAGAACAACCAGTTCACCTTCTGCAACGTCAACGCCTTCCAGATAATCCTTCGCCAGACGGACTGGGGATTTCAGATGCTCTTTCAGGTAGTTGACCACTGGCAGCAGGGAGAACTCTTCGTTGTACTCGCCTTCGGTAGGACGACCCAGGTGGGAAGTTACCATCACGCGGGCGCCTTGTTTCAGCGCAGCTTCGATAGTTGGCAGGGAGGCACGGATACGCGCATCTGAAGTCACTTTGCCGTCTTTCACTGGTACGTTCAGATCGGAACGGATCAGAACGCGTTTACCCGCCAGATCCAGATCGGACATCTTAATTACAGACATGGTGAACCCTCTTTGTTGATTCTCTATAAAGTTGCCTGAGCGACGCATCAACACCACGTTGATAGCGCCTTACTAGAAACCGCTTGCGGCCATTGCCCGTGTTGTATCCAACATCCGGTTGGCAAAGCCCCATTCGTTATCACACCAGACCAAGGTCTTGATCAGGTGCTGTCCGCTGACCCGGGTTTGCGTCCCATCAACGATGGCACTGTGCGGGTCATGGTTAAAATCAATCGAGACTAATGGTAGTTCTGTATAGTCAACTATACCACGAAATGATCCCTGTGCCGCCTTTTGCAACAGCTGGTTTACCTCTGTGACCAACACCTTCGAGCTCACGCTGACGCTAAGATCGATGGCCGTTACGTTGATCGTCGGCACCCGCACGGAGATCGCTTCAAAACGATCGCAAAACTGCGGGAAGATGCGCGTAATGCCCGCTGCCAGCTTGGTGTCGACCGGTATAATCGACTGGCTCGCCGCGCGGGTACGTCGCAAATCCTGATGATAGGCGTCTATCACCGGCTGATCGTTCATCGAGGAGTGGATGGTGGTAACCGTGCCGGACTCAATGCTGTAGGCATCGTCCAACAGCTTGATAATCGGAATAATGCAGTTGGTGGTACAGGAGGCATTGGACACGATGCGATGCTCGCCACGCAGCGTTTGGTGGTTAACCCCAAACACGATGGTTGCATCCAGATCGTTACCGCCCGGATGGGCAAACAGCACTTTTTTTGCCCCTGCCGCCAGATGAGCTTCGCCATCTGCCCTGCTGCCGTACACACCGCTGCAATCCAGCACCACATCCACGCCCAGTTCGCCCCAGGGCAACTGGTCCAGCTCTGGCTGATGCAACAAACGAATGCTGTCATCCCCCACGCTCAACACGTCACATTCCTGGCGCACATCCCAGGCAAAGCGGCCGTGGCTGGAGTCATATTTCAGCAGGTGGGCCATCCCCTCGGCATGTGCCAGTTCGTTGATGGCGACGACAGAAATTTCGGCGCGTCGTCCCGATTCGTACAGTGCGCGTAAAACGCTGCGGCCAATACGGCCAAAGCCGTTTATCGCTATGCGGATGGTCATGCTACTCCCTGAAAAAGGGCGCTCCCTGGCGGTGGTGTTCCGCTTGAAGGATCGCGCAGACTGATTATCTCGCCTAGAGTACTTTAGCGTACCGCCTGCTGTGAATCGCTGCTTTGCATTATTCGTCAAACCTCGTTGCTCATCGCAACCACTCACTCTGCATTTCCACTGACAACAGTGATAACTGAAACGCTTCAGCCGAGCATAAACCAAAGTTTTGCCAAAAGGAACAGGCGCAATGCGCTGCCTGTCATGTCGAGGGGACTTTGCGAAAATAAAATGATCTAGCGCACATTTTTACCCTCAGCCCCCGCTAGCCGAATTGAGTTCGAATGCGCAAATGACTTGCCGGTAACGTCAAGACCACCATAATAGACCCTGCGTTTGTTAGGTGAAGCAAATGCTGATGGAAATATTCTTTACCCTCAGATTGCTGAATGGGTAGGGGTCGCAGATGTTCGACCGTAGGGGCGCTGCATGCTGCGCCCGCCTAGCAGCGGCCCCCATGTTGTGAGCCTGTGGGGAAATGTCTGCAGTCTCTCTATCTTTTACTGTTTTCTACAAGGAACCAAGATGAGTGAAATCAAAGTAGTCGCCCTGATCAAAGCCATGCCAGAACACCGTGCTGCGGTAGACAAAGCCGTGCGCGCCATGGTCGCCCCAAGCCGTTCCGAGCCAGGCTGCATCCAATATGATTTGCATGAAGAGCAGGGCCATCCGGGCGCTTTCGTATTTATCGAACGCTGGACTTCTGAGCAAGCGCTGAAAGAGCATATGGCGATGTCTTACCACGATGCCTTCCTGGCCGAATTGGAAGGGAAACTGGTCAGTCTGGAAGTGAAAAAACTGACTCAGCTGTAATCGTATCGATGAGGGGCACAGCCTGATGCGCCCCTTTACGTTGCCTCACCCTCTATTCATAAGACAGCGTGTAATGCAGTAAACGCGCAAAATTCCCTGGCTGAACCGCACCGGTTTTTACCATATAGGCAGAATAGAGCAGCACGTTATCCCCGCTCTGGATCTTCTGCCCGCCAGACTTTTGACCAAAATTCAGCCGATTACCGGCACCATCGAGCAGGCTTAGTCCCACCCCGCTAACGCCATCAACCGGGATCACCGACCCAATTGCCCCTTTGCCGGTTTTATCAAACAGGGTTTTGACGATCTTGTCTGCGGTATTGCAACCATACAGGCGGATAGTGAACGGGACCGGGGTAGATTGCCCTTTAGTATCCAGCTCGGCGGTCGATATCTCCCCCAGGTAAACCGTCTGATTGTCATCACCCACCACAATATTGCAGGTGGCAATCGTGATACGGCCTTTGAATATCGTCCTGCTGCTGGCTACCAATTCAGCCTGCGCCATATTAGCCAACGACGCAGAGAACAATAATAAATAAATCAGTTTTTTCATCATTCACTCCAAATAACGAGGAACCAGACGGCCCCCCGTTAGCAATCAAGGCATCTTGACTTCAAAAATCAATACCTGGCTATATTCGCCATCCTTGATCCTTTTCAGATCGTTGGTGGTAGCCGCAATCTCGGCGCGGATCCTTTTGGTTTCGCTCATACTAGAAATATTGGCGATAAATGACGGGTAGGTATGATTGAACTGCAGGTAACTACCTTTACCCAGATCAAAGAGTTTCAAGCCAATCCCCTGCGGCGAACCACTGGAATGATTAATTCCCCAGAAGGTACTGCTGATCGAATACCCTCCCTCGGTCTTGATCGTGCCTGGTAGATTATAAGTGCTACCCATACAGCTCTGCGACTGAACCGGCCCTTTGGTGGCTGTAAGGGTAAAGTCTTCCATCCTTACCCGATTACGGCTCAAATCGTCTGACGAGATTGGCTGAAACTCAACCACGCCAGGGGTGGTAATGGTCAACGTGCACGCAGGGATTGGGGGGATAATCGGGCCCGCTCCACCACCGCCACTAGACGGTATACAATCACTCATATCCGAATTCATCAACCCGCATATACCCGGAATACTCGTGCTGCCCCAGCCGTAATAGCTCATACCGGGGTTATCACTGCTTTTATGTACCCAAATATTTCCTAACAGATTGATGTTATCAAAGTTAGGTATTGGACCAAATTCTACCCTGCTCTTGATCGGTCTCACGGTAAATGTGAACGACAATACCTTGTAATACTGTGGCCAACCGCTACTCATGCTGCGACAGTCTATCTGGCAAGGCGCTAAGGTGCCATCGGACCAATTTCTGATGGTTCCCCCCATCATATTCTCCAGACCGCTTAGAGATAACGAACCCGCACCTGAAATATTCATCGTCAAATTTTTGTAGTAGGTTGGTTTTTTGGGAGTAAACGCTCTCTCAAAAGAAAACCGGATGGGCCCGGTTTTATTACCCATATTAATACACCTTACGGCAGCCGAAGCTGTTACCGTATAAGTACGGTTGGGGATATCCCAATAATTGCGATAAGTACACTCGTACTCATTACACTGATCCTCCTCTTTTTTCCATTCAATATAGGGTTCTATAACATCACGAAAACTGCCGGAAGTCAGCTTGACAAAATCGCCATTGAGATGCTCCCAACTGCAGACCATCAGATCCTCGGCCGCTAGAGCCCTATTGATTAGGGAGCATAACGCCAGCACCAAAGCCGTCAGCAAGATTTTTATCTGGCGTTGCAAACGCCTCTTCACTATTTTCATCATGACTTATCCCGCACACAGGTTGTCGCCGTACAGCTGTAATTCAGCGGCTGGTAGGCACCATAATCATTGATATATTTGAGCGTAATTTTCTGTGTTTGCGGCTTGATGCTAGCCAATGTGACTTCACTTTTCGGCCTAAGAGTAATAGCTTCATCCTCTGCCAACAGCCTACGTTTCCCCGTCATCACTTCCGGCAGAATGACAAAAAACGAAGTGGGATTTACCAGCTTCAAGCCTTGACTACCGGGCTCCAAGCGGATCTCTTCCTGCCAGACTTTCTCGGCCAATGGCTTCAGGGAGGCAGGGCGATAAAAGACTTTAACCTTGATGCGCAGTGCTAACTGGATCGCATTGGCCTTATCCGACTTGGGTGGGATCTCCTGCAATACAAAGAAAAACAGCGATTCCCGATCCTGCGGCAGACGGGTGGCATCCGCCAGAGGCGTTACACGTATCTGCACGGTGCTGTCTTTCTCTACCCGCTGCAGCGGCGGCAGCGCGGTTAATGGCGAGTTGATTTTCTCACCCGCTTCATTCTCCAGCCAGGTTTGTGCCAGATAGGGCAATGTTTTACTGTGGTTGATGACATTTACCGGAGATGACTTCTCATCTCCTAATAGAATGACTCGGGTCCGGTCAATAGAAATTGCCGCCTGTGCCGTACCGGCAAACAGAAACAGCAGCCCGCTGACCAAGCCAGCGGAAAGTGATTTATGCATCATTGTGAAGTTCCTTGAGAGGATGAATCAATACGGCAAGCAATCGGCAAAGCAGAAGATAAAGAAAGCCCCTGGGCTGGAAGAGTAAACAGGCAGCGCTGGCCGTCGCTATCCAGTACGCTCAGATGAGCTTGCGCACCAATGCCGGAAATATAGGTTTCACCATTTTCACCCACCACGCCGACCTGACGCCGCTCCTGGTTTTCTTCTACCGTGGTACCAAAAGGAATGGCCCGGCCTTGCGGGTCAGTCAATTTAATCAATGCCTTAATGCCGCGATAGACGTTTAACTTGCGATAACCGATCGCCCCCTCGGTCAAAACCATCTGGATATTGGGGTTGGTGCTCTCGACATCATCGGGTAACAGGTTGGTATCGATGGTGTAGTTGGTGCGGTAATAGTCAGGCACGTTGTTGATCACCGCGATACCGTTGGCATTGGTTGGCATCGCGTTGTTATTCCCCCGGCCACCAACATAAACGCCCTCAATCCCACCGGTATCAACCATCAGGCGGGTATTGCCAGCATAACCCTCTCGATGTACGGCAATACCGTGCTCGGTAGCGGTAATACCCGATTTGATACTCCCCCCCAGGTAGTAGTCTTTGCTGCTCATGGAGGTGTTTAGCGTCGCGGCATACGCATCGCGGTTCATAACCATATTGCCATTCAGGTTGCTGTTGCTGAACGAACTCGATGAGCTACTGCCGATTGACCAGGTATTTCCAGGGTCTGAGTTGTTGGTATAAGTGGCACTCGGCGAAACGCTGCCATTGCTGACCCGCATCGCGGTACTGAGATAGGATTGCGAATTTAACGGTATGCTCAAGCTGAAATACACGGTGTTGTTATTCTTCTGCTCTTGCGAGACAAAGCTGGTTTTATACTCGGTACGGTTAAGCGAGACGTAGGCATTGACGTTTTTCAGGCTACCAATATCAAAAGATTTGGCGACGCTCAGGCCATAGCTGTTGCTATCAGAGACATCCTGCCAATAGGTCTGACGGTTATAGATGGCGTTGACCGATATTCCTAAATCACGGAAGTTCTTGCTGGCAACCAGGTTATAACTTTCCTTGTTGGTGGAGGTGAAATCAGGTGATACCTTCATCGCCACAAAATTATCCAACGAGAGATAGTTTTTCTCTGAGAAGCGGTAACCGGCAAAGGTGATCTGGCTGTCGATACTGTCGAACACTTTGGAGTAATTAAAACGGTAGCTCTCGCCCTTCAGGGTTTGGTGTTCCAACTGAGAACTGGCGTGCGTCATATCGATGGATATCGCCCCCAACGTATTCATGTCATAGCCAATACCCCCGTTGAGGGCGTAATAATTCTCATCCGTTAGCAATACGCCACCAAATGCTGAGCCGCCGGAGTAAACACCAACGGAAGCCTCACCGGTCGCCAATAACGGTTTGATCGAACCATTGGTCTGGTTCATTTGCCCCACCATACCTTTATAACGAATATGGCCTGAGCGGGTAAGGAAAGGCACGTTCGACGTTTCTATGGTAGAAACCCGTTCTTCGCCATTTTCCTCACGGATGGTCATTTTTAACTGGCCAGAGGTAGCATCGGTGAGATCCTGGATAACAAATTCACCTGGTGGAACCATCTTTTCATAGATAATGCTGTCACCGCGCGTTACGGTGATACGGGCATTACTATTGGCAACGCCTGTCAATTGTGGGGCGTAGCCACGTAGCGCCGGAGGCAACATACGGTCATCGCTGACGACCGCCACCCCTGTGTAATTGATCGAATCAAAAACGTCGGATTGGAGATAGTTTTTACCGATCGTCAGATTCGCCCCTGCCTCTTTCAGTGCACGAGCGGCATAAACGGTCATCGTGGTGAATTGGCGTTGATCATTGCCATAACCACTGCTGTACAACGACGCCTGGTAGTTACTTCTCAAGCGCCAGCCTTGATAATTCGCACCAAGGGTACCGTAACTGGAAAACGCACTATTGCTGGTATTACGACCCTGATACTTATTGCCGCTCAACGTGTAGTCAAACAACATGCCGGGAATACCGTCGTCCCACTGTGCCGGTGGCGTCCAGTCCGGATCGCTGTACTTGAGTAACGCCTGGGGAATGCTCACCAATAGCTCGCTCTTGCCGCGATCGATACGGGCAGTGATCCCTTTATAACCGGCAATCAATAGGCAATTCGGTTTACCTGAGGAAGAATGTTTGATCAGCTCTGCCAATGGCGTTTCTTTAAAGCCGAACTGTTCTATCGTCTGGGGAGTAAAACAGATCTGACTCTTGCCATCCAGAGTAATAACGCTAAAGCTATCACTGGTGATAACCCGGTCATTGACTTTTAAAGACAGGGGATAAATCCCCTCAGGTATATAATCAGGGCGAGAAAAATTACTCAGGTTAATATTGTTATTATCACGCAATTCAAGCGCTCTGGTTTCAAACTCTATGTTATCACCATCGGCTTTGGCCGAGTCCACCGCGATGAGGCAAAGAATAACGGTAGAAATAAATGAGCATTTCTTCTTATCATCCATAATTATATTAACCCATTAAGGCAACAACGTAGAACGGGGCCTGTCAGTGAATGCCCTCTCTAAATAGGAGACAGCACCAAATTACCTTTCTCTGCGGTAATTTGGCACTGGGGTACTACTCTAAAATGTTATAGCTTAGAGATAAGTCAGAGAGAAGTTGGTCATTGCATCGTAAGTACCAGCTACAATATCCTGGCCATCCAACGCTACAACCTGAGCGGAGAATTGCAGGGTGTTATCTCCAGTACGCAGGCTATAGTTGTCTGAGGTAGCACCAATTTTAACGTGCTTGTTGGCCGCATCCAGCAGGCGGATAGCGACACCTTTTGCATCACCGCTTACGCCCAGGAAGCCGTTGGCAGCGCCGACAGACATACCGTCAAAGCGCACGTTGACCTTGGTTTCCGCAGTCGCAGCAGGATCAAAGCTGCAGCCAATCAGTTTGATTTTGAACTCTTTCGGTGCGCTGTAACCCACAGTCTTCAACTGTGTATCGGCAATTTGCCCCAGATTGATGTTCTGGTTGTCACCATCCTGGCCAGGAGCCAAGCCACAAGGTGCTTTGATAACAGAGCCTTTAAACATGATTTCACCGTTCCCCTGAGAGCCCGGAGGAACATCAGCGAAGGCGTAACCTGATAACATTGCAGTTGTCAGCGTGGTCAGAGCGAGTGTGCGAAGTTTCATTTTCATTGCATAAATTCCTTGAGAAGTTTTCCTATACTATTGTTGCCGCCGCTCTTGAATATCGCATTACCTTATACGTTGAGGGCCTGGCCTAACGGCTGATGTCCCTCTGTCGGCGACCCGATAAATACTATGGATAACTCCCATCAACAGCAAATTAATCCAAAGACAAGCCAAATGTTAGATTTTAAATCTAAAAAATTAATTTAGTTAACATTAAAAACCAAGTTAAGCCAAACAGGAGTCGCCGAACAACATTTATAACTTACTCAAAATCAACGGGATCATCAGTGAAAAATTAATTCTTAATTCACGCTTGACTCGCTATGCACACTTAACTTAGATTTCTCCTAAATTTAAAAAACGAGATTATTCCTAATCAGAAAAATCATCTCACAAACAGCAGTCAGGGCATTGATTACCAAATGAAATACACCATAAACTTAATCGTTGTCTTCGATCCAGAGCATCGAACACTGGCGTTAAATAATAATAATCAGACGGCAATTGAACTCTCAAAACCCTCTTGCCGCGTGCTTAATGAATTTATCAAAAACAGTGGGGATAACTTATCCCGTGACTCGTTACTGAAAAATGCGTGGGAGGATTATGGTTTCCCTCCTTCTAACGCCAGCTTGAACAACTGCATCAGTGACTTGAGGAAATCTTTTGTTAGCCTGGGGATAGAGAAACCCATCATTATAACCCTTCCTAGAGTAGGGTTTAGAATGGAGGCAGATATTCATCCGGCTCCAAAACAAGAAGCCGATGCCAAGATAAATAAAGTGGAACCGGTGGCGACGAAACCCGAGAAAATGGTGGCCGTTAAACAGGCAGAAACTGTTAGCCCTCTCCCACTGGTTATGCCAGAAAAATTGATTAAAAAAGCCATGGTGATGCCTATCCTGACTCTGGTGATAGTATTGGGTATCATCATCGGCCTGGTTTTACTATTTTGGCCACCAGCAACTCCGTTCAAGTTGATTGGCTACTATAAGCAATGTGATATTTATTCCATAAGAAAAGACCCCATCCCCGGATCAGAGTTCAGGGCAAAAAAGATATTGGAGTCAGAAAAACTGGATTGCGACCTGGTCAGACAAGACATTTTTTATACTGAAGAGCGCCCCGATAACGAACTATTGAAGATAACTTTTCTGGCCGCCTGTCAAAAAGACCCGACTGAAGGCGATTATCAGCATTGCAAAATATTTAAAACCGTTGAGTAAACTGAAATGAAAAAAATTATTGGCGCAGCGTTACTCCTTACCGTCCTGCTGATGTGCCTGTGGTCCTTCAACGTTCATCATCAGGGTAGAAAACCTTTCCGCTGCGATACTCAGCAAGTGTCGCTACAGGTGAAAGCAGAGAGTAATATTGTGCTTAATGCAAGTGCTACCATCCTATTTTCCTCATCAAAATCTGGCATGTTTTACATCAGCGGTTCGATCAAAGAAAATGACACCCGCTATCTGCTGGATCGCAATACCGCCTTCACCATCACGCCATCAGAAATAAAAAGTGGTAACAATGTCCAATTCACTCATGAACAAGTTCACCCCGCTGACAACACGCCGGACTACATCTGGCGAAAATATGTCATGCCGGAGGTTGAACTCGTTGATATTTACACGGAAGTTGTCCCTTTATTCCACAACGCATTATTAATTCGTGGGTTTAGCAATCCGTTCCTGGTCTGCATAAAGCAGGACTAACACGACCTGTTAATCCCACCGTTGACCTGCTGCCATGCTTTAGTGGGAAATGGCATAGTATAAAAGCCTAATGCTATGCCATGAAAAACCACACTAACCCAACAACCACCTCGTAAAGATTAAATCCTCAAAATTAAAAACCAATATAATGAGGTTAAGTAAGTTAGTTTGGTACATTAAAAGCGTTTGTATAACATATTATGCAGAAAAGTCATCCCCATAGTTAACGCATTGCATTTATAGCCCCCAAACGATCTTCTCGGTAGTTGCTGAAATTGACACAACACTAAATGGAATTTGACCATGAAGAACAAGGTATCCATCTCATTAAACGATCACAATAGTTACTTCTTAGCGGGTCTGCAGTACGCACTGATTGAATACTTTACCGATATACGCACTCAGGTTGACTTTTTTAGCGGTTACTCCAGCAAGAGGCCAGACATCATTTTTCAGGCGCTGTATCAGGGTGAAAAAACCGACATCTGTCGGCGCCTTCCTGCTGACGCCCCTCAACCGCTCTATTTTGTGATACGTGATAAAGCTGAAAGACAGTTTACTCCGCCTATCCGCTGCATCGCCAAGAGTAGTACGCTATACCGTCACCAAAGTATCGACGACATACTGGGGATGGTAAAACTGGCCATGCAGTTCAACTCTCTACCACAAGAAAGGACGCAGCGTTGCCCAGCCTGCCATCGCCAAAGCCTGAGCGAACGGGAACGCCAGGTTTTGTATTATCTGCGGCAAGGGATGAGCCAGTCTCAGGCGGCGTGTATTCTGCAACTGAAAGTGAAAACCGTGCACTCACATAAACGCTCAGCAATGCAGAAACTGAACTTCACCCGCAACAGTGAATTGTTTCACTGGCTGCTGCATAGCGGTTTAACTTTAAACCTAAGCCGGTAATTGCCACCGGATTGCGCAACTGCATGGCTAAGTGCAACTCATTGTCCGCAGGGCGATCTCTGCGCCCTGCGTTATCAACCCCTAGCTATACCTTGGGGAAAATCCACAGATGTTCAGCGGGCAGAGACAGCGTACACATCTCTTGGCCGCGGACTTCTGTACCATAGGCGCGAACCACAAAGTCCTCTGCTACCGTGCGGAACAGATATTCCCAACGATCGCCCAGGTACATACTGGTCAGCAGGGGTAACGCGATCTGATTGCCTTGCGGATCTTCCCCTAAGCGTACGCGCTCAACGCGGATCACCGCCGTTGCTTCCTGCCCGGTGGTTAACCCAGCCCCGGCCTTGCCCCACAGCACCCAGTCTTTACCTTCGATCCGTGCGTTGCCTTCACGGATCTCCGTCACCTTGCCAAACAGACGGTTGTTGCTGCCCATAAATTCGGCGGTGAACAGCGTGGCAGGCGAACCGTACATTTCCTGTGGTGTGCCCTGCTGTTCGATCTTGCCGTTATTGAGCAGCAGGATGCGATCGGAGATCGCCATCGCCTCGTTCTGATCGTGAGTCACCATCAGCGCAGAAAGACCCAGTTTGATGATCAGCTCACGCAGGAACACCCGTGCTTCCTCACGCAGCTTGGCGTCCAGGTTAGATAGCGGCTCATCCAACAAGATCACCGGCGGGTTATAGACCAACGCACGGCCAATCGCCACGCGCTGCTGCTGACCACCGGAGAGTTGATGGGGATGACGCTTACCTAACTGCCCCAGACCGAGCTGTTCAAGTACCGCTTGTACACGCTGAGTAACTTCCGCTGCAGGCGTTTTGCGTAATTTCAGCGGATAGGCCACGTTATCAAACACGGTTTTGTGGGGCCATAACGCATAGGATTGAAACACCAGGCCCAGATTGCGTTCTTCCGCCGGGATCTCGCTGCGCGCCGTGCCGTCATAGACGGTATTGTTGCCAATGACGATTTTCCCCTGGGTAGGTTTTTCCAATCCGGCCACCGCGCGCAGCAAGGTGGTTTTGCCACTGCCTGACGGCCCGAGTAGTGAAACTACCTCCCCCCGTTTGAGCTGCATCGAAACGCCCTTCAATACCGGGTTATCGCCGTAGGTCAGGTGCAGGTTATCTACTGAAAGCTCAATCATAGATTTTCACTCCAAATCGCAGGGCAATCCCTAGTCCTAACACGACCAGAAGGATGTTAATAAAAGAAAGCGCGGCGACAATGTCAATCGCCCCCGCCGCCCACAGGGAAACCAGCATGGAACCTATGGTTTCCGTACCCGGAGACAGCAGATAGACCCCGGTGGAATATTCACGTTCGAAGATCAGGAACATCAGCAGCCAGGAACCAATCAGGCCGTAACGGGAGAGCGGGATCGTCACATGGCGCGTGATCTGGCCACGAGAGGCGCCGGTGCTGCGTGCAGCCTCCTCCAACTCGGGAGCAACCTGCAACAGCGTCGATGAGATCAGCCGCAGGCCATAAGCCATCCACACCACGGTATAAGCCAGCCAGACGCTGAAGATAGTGCTACGCAGGGAGCGTAGCCACACCACCAGGTTTTCACGCAACCATTCGGCGATCGGCAGCGCGGAGAGCCAACCGGCTTTTAGCGATTTATCCAGCCACATCGGCAGGAACAAGAACACCCACAGGAAGGCCAAGCCTGCCAGTAAGCCAGGCACCGCTCGCGGCACCAGTACGCTGTAATCCAGAAAACGGGTTACACCGTCAGGTTTACGGTGCATCGCAATGCCGATAAACAGATAACACACCACCGCCAGCGCACCACCGAACACCCCGATCGCCATCGAGTTAACGATCGCCCGCAGCAAGTTAGGTTGCTGCCAGATGGTGCGGAAGGTGTTGAGCGATAGTTCATCCCAAATGGAAACCCCGACGCCCCAGTTGGAGATAAAGGCGCGCAGCACCACGCCCACCAGGGGGACACCGATGGTCACGGTAAGCCACAAAACCACCACGCCACCGGCAACCCAGCGCCATTTACCCAAGGGTAATGCACGGGCCTGTGAGGCTTTGCCCTTGACCGTGACAAAGCGGTTGGCGGTACGCATCAGACGCCGTTGCAGCATAACCAATGGAATGGTAATGCAGATCAACACCACCGCCACCGCCGCCATCAGGTGGTAAGACGGTGTACCCAGCTTGTTGGTCAGTTGATACAGGTAAGTCGCCAGCACCAGGTTGCCTTCCGGATCGCCCAGCACCAGCATCAGCCCAAACACTTCCAGCCCCAGGAAGAACAGCAAGACGCTGGCGTATAGGATCGACGGGCGCACCATGGGCAAGCTGACGGCAGTCATCACCTGCAACGGAGAAGCCCCGGCGGTGCGGGCGGCCTCTTCGACATCCGAGCCGACGCTGCGCAGCGCCGATGAAATATAGAGATAAGCATGGGGAACGTGCGTCAGCCCGGCGATCACCACGATGCTGCCCATCGCATAGATATTCCAGGGCACAAAACCCAGCAAGGATTCTGCCCACAGCGAGAAGAAACCGACCGGCCCGGCGGCCACCACGTAGCCAAAACCCAACACCATCGGCGAAACGAAGATCGGCACCAGGATCAGCGGTTCAATAAAGCGGCGGCCCGGCAGATCGGTTCTCACCATTAAAAACGCCAGTACGCCGCCCAACGGAATGGAGATGACCACCAGACCAAACGCCAGAATAAACCCGCTTTTCAGCGCCTTGTAGAAATCGGGGTCGGTAAAGATAAAGCGGAAGGCCTCAAGGCTGAACACCTTGGAAGGCGAGAAAAACGGCGCGGAAAGGAAGCTTTGGATCACGATAAACGACAGTGGTACGTAGATAACCAGCGCGGTTATCAGCACCACCAAGCCGCGCGGCAGACTCTGCCACTTGTTGCGCAATGCTTTCATAGACTGTCCCGATGGTGATATCCCCTGCATCCTGAGATGCACCGGGGTAGAGTTCCCTGTTTAAGCAATACAGGCTTCATGCTGAAGGAGAACGCCGCAGAGATTTTAGCTCTGTGCAGTTCCCCTCACCCTAACCCTCTCCCACAGGGAGAGGGGACTGATTGTGCTACCTATTCACTTTAGTGCCTGGTCACTACACTCGTGCCACAGATGGGCTTCTGCGCCTGACTACAACACCGAGCTGGTTTCCTCTCCTTTTTGAGGAGAAGGACTAGATTTGCCCGTGCCACAGATGGGCTTCTGCCCCCACCCACAACACTGAACTGGCTCCCTCTCCCTGTGGGAGAGGGTTGGGGTGAGGGGCAACAATGATTAGCATGGCCCCAATTCCACCATTACTTCGCGGCGGCGGTACGCCACTGTTTGATGTAGTCCAGGCGTTTGGCAGGTTCCAGATATTCCAGCAGGCTTTCGTCCACCGGGATCGGCTTCAACGCCTTGCCCAACATCTGCGTCATGCCATCGATGTCGTTCTTGCCTTCGATATCGTTGCGAATGGAGGGGATATCCGCCTTGTTGGCCAGAATGTTCTGCCCTTGCTCAGACAGCACGTAGTTCACCCACAGTTTGGCCGCATTGCTGTTGGCCGCTTCCTGGCTGATAAAGGTCACGCGTGACAACACCAGCGTGTAGTCTTTGGGATATGAGATACCGAGTGAAGGGTCGGTTTTGGCCCGCGCCTCGGCATAGGACCCCAGGATATTAAAGCCAATCAGGTTTTCGCCTGACGAGACCCTTTCCATCATGGTGCCGGTGGAAGACTGCACGGCCAACCCGCCCTTGGCGATATCAGCCAAGGTAGCGAAGTAGTTTGGATCGGCCTTGAAGTCTTGCACCGAGAGCATGAAGCCCAGGCCCGACTTCTCGATGTCATAGGTGGTGACTTTCTTTTTGAATTTATCCGGCTGGCTGGCAATCAGTTTAGCCAGCGCAGCATGGGAATCAGGCACCTCACCCTGCGGGATCAGGCGCTTGTTGTAGATAAACACCACCGGCTCATAAGTTGTGCCATAGGCCTTATCTTTCCACACGGCCCACTTAGGCAATTGCCCCTGCTCTGGCGAGGCATATTCCAGCGCATAGTCGGTGGCCAGCTTCAGCGCGGTATCCATGGAGGAACTCCACACCACGTCACCACTGGTGCCCCCAGCCGCCTGTTCGCTGATATAGCGGTTATACAGCTCGGTGCTGTTCATATCGTTGTATTCGACTTTGATACCAGGATACAGCGCTTCAAACCCCTGGATCAGTGGCCCCGCGGCTTTGGTATCCGTGGTGGAGTACACCACTACCTTGCCTTCTTTTTTCGCCGCATCGACAATCTTTTGATAATCGGCCGGGTAGCCTGCCGGGAACTGCGCGAAGGCCGGAGCAGAGATCAAGACGGCCGCCGCCATGGATACGCCAATCTTCAAAAACATATCATTAACTCCTGGTTACATTTATAAAACCAAAAATTAACATATAGCGAATAGCGGTGGTTAAGCAACGCCGTTAATTCGCCATGTTGCTGTTTTGTGATGGTGGGCGATTTTTGGACAGCAACAGCCATGATTATCCAATCATTAAGGATTTCTTAATGTTGCCTGGCTGTGGATGGAGAGAGGTTGGTTGGCGAGGAGTAAAAAATAAGGGGCGAATATTCGCCCCTCGCACAGTTAAAGCTCAGTCGTTATTTCAACAGCGCGTTAGCCTTGGCTACCACATTGTCGACGGTGAAGCCGAACTCTTTGAACAACAGCTCTGCCGGAGCAGACTCACCGAAGGTGGTCATGCCCACGATAGCGCCGTTCAGGCCAACATACTTGTACCAGTAATCCGCGATACCCGCTTCCACTGCTACGCGAGCGGAAACTGCCGCTGGCAGCACAGATTCACGGTAGGCCGCATCCTGCTTGTCGAAGGCGTCGGTAGACGGCATGGATACCACGCGCACTTTACGCCCTTCGGCGGTCAGCTTGTCGGCAGCTTCAACGGTGATGCCCACTTCAGAACCGGTAGCAATCAGGATCACGTCCGGAGTACCTGCGCAGTCTTTCAGCACATAACCACCGCGATAAACGTTCGCCAATTGCTCGGCGGTACGTGGCTGCTGGGTCAGGTTCTGGCGGGAGAACACCAGCGTGGTCGGGCCATCATTGCGCTCGATGCCGTACTGCCAAGCGACAGCGGATTCCACTTGGTCACAAGGACGCCAGGTGCTCATGTTCGGAGTCACGCGCAGGCTGGCCAATTGCTCAACCGGCTGGTGCGTCGGGCCATCTTCGCCCAGACCGATAGAGTCGTGGGTGTAGACGAACACGTTGCGGATTTTCATCAGCGCAGCCATACGCACCGCGTTACGGGCGTATTCCACGAACATCAGGAAGGTTGCAGAGTACGGCAGGAAACCACCGTGCAGCGCGATACCGTTGGTGATGGCGGTCATGCCGAATTCGCGCACGCCGTAATGAATGTAGTTACCCGCCAGATCGTCACCCAGAGACTTGGAGCCGGACCACATGGTCAGGTTACTTGGTGCCAGATCCGCAGAACCACCGAGGAATTCAGGCAGCAGTTTGCCGAAGGCTTCCAGTGAGTTCTGTGATGCCTTACGGCTGGCGATGTTGGCTGGGTTAGCCTGCAACTGCTCAACGAATTTCTTCGCTTCCGCTTTCCAGTTGGCTGGCAGTTCACCGCTGGTGCGGCGTTTGAACTCTGCGGCCAGTTCCGGGAAGGCTTTGGTGTAAGCGGCCAGTTTCTCGTTCCAGGCGGCTTCTTTAGCCTTACCAGCTTCTTTGGCATCCCACTGGGCATAAATGTCCTGCGGGATTTCGAAGGCAGCGTATTTCCAGCCCAGAGCTTCACGGGTAGCCGCAACTTCGGCTGCGCCCAGTGGAGCACCGTGGGAATCATGGGTGCCCGCTTTATGTGGTGAACCGAAGCCAATCACGGTTTTGCACATCAGCAGGGAAGGTTTGTCGGTGACCTTATGGGCTTCTTCGATCGCGGCTTTGATAGAGTCGCTGTTGTGGCCGTCAACGCCACGCACCACGTGCCAGCCATAGGCTTCGAAACGCTTGGCGGTATCGTCGGTGAACCAGCCTTCTACGTGGCCGTCGATGGAGATACCGTTGTCATCATAGAACGCAGTCAGTTTGCCCAGCTTCATGGTACCAGCCAGGGAACAGACTTCGTGAGAGATGCCTTCCATCATGCAGCCATCGCCCATGAAGGCGTAGGTGTGGTGGTCAACAATGTCGTGGCCCGGGCGGTTGAACTGCGCGGCCAGCGTACGTTCGGCAATGGCGAAACCGATCGCGTTGGCGATCCCCTGGCCCAGCGGACCGGTGGTGGTTTCTACGCCTGGGGTATAACCATATTCTGGGTGACCCGGAGTTTTGGAATGCAGCTGGCGGAAGTTTTCCAGCTCGCTCATCGGCAGATCGTAGCCGGTGAGGTGCAACAGGCTGTAAATCAGCATTGAGCCATGGCCGTTAGACAACACGAAACGGTCGCGGTCAGCCCAGTGCGGGTTAGTCGGGTTGTGGTTCAGGTAGTCACGCCACAGGACTTCGGCGATATCTGCCATGCCCATAGGGGCACCCGGGTGGCCGGAATTGGCTTTTTGTACGGCATCCATGCTAAGTGCGCGAATGGCGTTGGCAAGCTCTTTACGAGAGGACATGTTTTACTCCAGGTCGGATTAAAAAAGCGATCAAGATTTCTATTTTCTCAGACTCGGCATTGAAACAGCAATCCCTAATACCGAATGAGAGCGAGTTCATCACTAATGCGCACGTTCGGAACACATTTCGGAATATAGCTATTTCGACCAAGCCTGCCGTACACTAGGCTATGCGCAGAATAATGGCAGCAGATCTCCCCCTTAACTATCACAGGACGATAGAACGATGAAAATCCGTACTTCTTTGATTGCACTGAGCATTACTGCTTTATTGAGCGGCTGTCAAAACCTTAATACCGATACCCTACTACAATCCGGCGCCCAGGCCTACCAGGCGGCGACGCTGAGCGATAGCGACGTCAAGGCACTCAGTGATAAATCCTGCGCAGAGATGGATAGCCAGGAGCAAATTGCGCCAGCAAGCAGCGACTATACCAAGCGCCTGAACAAGATTGCCGCAGCGTTGGGGGATAACATCAACGGTACCCCTGCAAACTACAAGGTTTACGTGACCAAAGACGTCAATGCCTGGGCGATGGCTAACGGCTGTATCCGCGTCTACAGCGGCCTGATGGACATGATGGATGATAACGAAGTCGAAGGCGTACTGGGCCATGAAATGGGCCACGTTGCGCTGGGCCACACTCGTAAAGCCATGCAGGTCGCTTATGGGACCGTGGCATTACGTACCGCAGCATCTTCAGCTGGCGGCGTAGCAGCCTCACTGTCTCAGTCGCAGTTGGCCGATCTGGGCGAAAAACTGGTCAATGCCCAGTTCTCACAAAAACAGGAAAGTGAAGCGGATGATTACTCGTTCGATCTGCTGAAAAAACGCGGCATCAATCCTGCAGGCCTGGCCACCAGTTTCGATAAACTGGCGAAATTAGACGGTGGTCATGAAAGCAGCATGTTTGACAGCCACCCAACTTCCGAAGCCCGTGCCAAGCACATTCGCGATCGCATCGCCGCCGGTAAGTAACGCTATGTTCCCTCTCTTGGGAGTACGTCTCTAGAGAGGGAACCGAGCAAGCAATCAGTACAGCTTCTGCGGTGGGCCAGCGAAGGTCAACGGCCCAACGCTTTTCATATCAACCTCTACCACCGATGGCCCAGGGTAATTAATCGCCTCCGCCAGCACGCCACCAAACTGCGCGGCATCGCTCACTTTCCAGGCTTTCAGCCCCATCGCTTCCGCTACCTGGCAGAACGCCGGAGTATGCAGTTCGTTATAATACTGGCGTCCAGAGAAATACTTGTCCTGAATGCCACGCATCACGCCATAGCCGCCGTCGTTCATGATCAGCAAAGTGATATTGGCCTGTTCCTGCGCCATGGTTGCCAGTTCCCCCAGGCCCAGCGCCAAACCGCCGTCCCCGACCAAGCCAACCACCTTACGCTGCGGGTTGGCAATGGCCGTGCCGATCGCCATCGGTAACCCCATGCCGATCGCCCCGGCCAGCGAGTGAATATTGCATAAAGGCGAGATGGCCCGGAACAGGCGGCTACCCCATACGCTGCCAGAAACGGTGATATCACGTACCAGCAGGCCATCCTGCGGCAGCGCGGCGGCGATGGCATCGTTCAATTTGGCGTACTCACCAGACTGCTGGCGCAGCGCCGTTTCGGCCAACTCAACCGCACGGCCAATCTCGGCATCCCACTCGGCATTCACCTTCTCGCCGGGGGCCAGGCGTGCTGCCAGCGCACTCAGCAAGGCGGAACAGTCGCCATAAACCTGCTCATCCGCCAGATAATTGCGGTTGGCCGCTGCCGGATCGATATCAATCTGTACCAACGGGCGAGGTAGTGGCAGTGACCAGGTACGAGTTTCGTTACTCCGCAGGCGGGAACCGGCCACCAGCGTCAAATCACACTGCGTCAGGATTGCCTCTACGCTTGGCGAGTTGTGGAAGGCCCGCAGGCTGCGCGGATGGCTATCCGGTAAAATCCCACGCCCATGGGTGCTGGAGATCACGACCACACCGGCATCCGCCAACTGTTTCACCGCCTCACGACAGGCCAGCGCACCACCACCGACCCACAGCAATGGACGCTTGGCACGCTTCACCTGTTGGTAAAGACGTTCAACCGCAGCTTCGTCCGCAGCAGGCAGAGCAGGAGGCAGCACCACCTTCCCTACCAGGCTGGCGGGAACCAGGCTGTTCTGAATATCGATCGGGATCTCGACCGCCACCGGGCCACAAGGCACGGTCTGCGCATCCAGAATGGCGCGCTGGATCACCGCGACCGCCTGCTCCGGCGAGTTCACCCGATAAGCCTGTTTAGAACAGGCGCGCAGGAAGCCCAGTTGATCCTTGGTTTCATGGATAAACCCGGCATCCGCATCCAGATAGGCTTTCTCTACCTGACCGGTGATATGCAACAGCGGCGTATTGGCATTCAGCGCTTCAATCATCGCACCGACGGCGTTACCGGCTCCGGCTCCGGTACTGGTCAGCGCCACCCCCAAGCCAGAAAAGCGCCCGTGGGCATCGGCCATAGTTACAGCACCTGCCTCACCGCGCGCCGGAACAAAACGGATCGCGCCACGCTGCCCAACGGCATCGGCAATCGGCAGATTATGGATCGAGATGATGCCGTACATTGCCGCCACCTCGTACTGTTCCAACGTTCGGGCTATCGCCTCACCAACCGTAATTTTTTCGCTCATCGTCTGCCTTCTTATTGTCTTCAATCTTTACCCGTCGTCTTTCAAGCTGTAGCGTTGTTATCTGCACTCGCTCACCCCAGTCACTTACTAAAAGTAAGCTCCTGGGGATGAACGAGCTGGTCGCCTAGCTACAACTTGAAATCCATAGGGTAAACAGGGAGTTCTAACCGCGAGTTAATTACTCCAACAGTTAGGTTGGTTGTTAAGGGAGAGATACAAACTCTTTTGCTGCATATAGGCCTGGATGCCATGCAGGCCCTTTTCGCGCCCCAGGCCGCTTTGTTTAAAGCCACCAAACGGTGTGGAAATCGAGAATGTCTTGTAGGTATTGATCCAGACGGTGCCGGTTTCCAGCTGTTCCGCCAGCGCCATCGAGCGGGCAAAATCACGGCTCCAGATCCCGGCAGCCAGGCCATAGATCGAGTCATTGGCCTGTTCGATCAGCTGCTGTTCATCATCAAACGGCAACACCACCAGCACCGGGCCAAAGATCTCTTCCTGGCAAGTGCGGGCACTGTTGCTCAACCCTTCAATAATGGTCGGCAGGTAATAGCTACCCTGAGCCAACTGCGGATCGGCAGGGGCTTCACCGCCAATGAGCACCCGGCCCCCTTCCTGCTGAGCCAAGGCCACGTAGTCCGCCACGCTCTGGCGATGCTTGTGGCTGATCAGTGGGCCGAGGTGAACACCGGCTTGCAGCGGGTTACCAATACGCAGCCCGGCGGTCAGCTCGCATAAACGGGCCAACAGCGGCTGATACAGCGAACGGTGCACAAACAGCCGTGAACCGGCGATACATGCCTGCCCGGCAGAGCTGAAAATGCCGTAGCAGATACCACGAGCAGCCTGTTCCAGATCCGCATCTTCCAGCACGATGGTGGGCGACTTGCCCCCCAACTCTAACGAGGTAGGGATCAGTTTTTCTGCGGCAATATGCGCCAAATGACGGCCCGTGGAAGTCCCGCCGGTGAAGGAGATCTTTTTCACCAACGGATGGCGAGCCAAGGCTTCACCAATCACCGAGCCCTTGCCCGGCAATACGCTGAGCAATCCGGCAGGCAAGCCTGCCTGTTCAAACAGTTCAGCCAGCTTCAGCGCCATTAACGGCGTGGCTTCTGCCGGTTTCAGTACCACCGCATTCCCTGCCGCCAGCGCCGGAGCCACCTTCTGCATTTCACTGGCAATCGGTGAGTTCCACGGCGTGATCGCCGCTATCACGCCCAGCGGCTGATACTGGCTCAGCGTCATCGCGTCACGGTTACGCTGGGTGGGAAGCTCTCCCTCCAGCACCTCACAGGCAGCAGCAAAATAACGAGCCGTAGCCGCCGCACTCATCACCAGACCGCGGGTCTCCGCCAGCGGTTTGCCATTGTCACGGGTTTGCAGCTGCGCCAGGGCTTCCACTTGTTCAGTAATCAAATCGCTGACGCGATGCAGGATCGCCGCGCGCTGATGCGGCACCAGTCCACGCCAGCTCGGATCGCGCCAGGCTTTTTCTGCCGCCGCAACGGCCTCATTCACATCCTCGACGTTGGCCGCTCGCAGGCGAGCATTCACGCTGCCATCAGCCGGGAAAACCGAACTCATCTCTTCGCCGCGCCCTTCGCACCAGCGGCCGGCAAGAAAAATCTTTAACGTTTCCATGCTTTGCTCCTGCCATTCAGGCAATAAAACCGCCGTCCACCAGACTGCGGCAGGCTTGTACCGCACTCAGCGCCGCCAGCGTTGACGTTTTCGGGTTGCTGGCCAGCGGGTTGCCGCACAGCTCAATCTGGAACTCGCCAAACTGGCCACACACCTGTAAGCGGTGAGTATTACGTTGAGTATGCGGATCTACCTGTAAGCGTACCCGCGTGGCATCCATCCCCAAGCCATGCAGCGCAATGGTGGCCGCTACGTTGGCGTTGGCTGGGAACATGCTTGCGGCTTCCCGGGCCGACCCTTCAAAGAACACCTGCGCTTCGCTGACGGCATCCAGATTAATCAGTTTTTCCGCCGGGCTGCCGCGCCAACTGGCCGGGCTTTTGCTGGACTGATAGGTCACACTGTCCAACCCTCCTTCCCGCGCCGAAGCCAAGCCATCCATACCCGCCACCGCACCAGACAGCACAATCAGCCGCCCGTGGTAGCGTGTGCAGGCCTGCTGCAAACGCAGTTGCAATGCAGCATCTGCCAGAGCGCCAGTAGAGATCACTGCCAGCCGCCAGCCACGTTTAACGATGGCCTCACCAAACTCGGCGACTGCCTGCTGGCTGGCACACTCCAGCACCAAATCAGGTTGCTCGGTACACTGGTCAGGATGGGTCAGCGCCTGCACCTGTCCGGCAAACGCAGCGTCGATCTCGGCATGATGCGTTTCCCGTGCCACGATCCAACCGACTGCCACGCCCTCCGGCAGGCGCGCCAGCACCTCTTTTGCCATCGCGCCATAACCAATCATCATGATCTTCTTCATCTTTTCAGTCCCGTCAGAGATGGCGATTGAAACCGCCGGAAACATCCAGCGCCGCACCGGTGGTAAAGGAGGACATGGGGGATGCTAAAAACAGCAGCGCCCGTGCCGGTTCCTGCGGTTTACCTAAACGCCCCATAGGGATGCCACGCCGCTCGGCAATCGCCGCCGTCCACTGTTCCCAGCTTTGTTGTTGATCCTGGCGCTCGGCAAAGCGCCGCCGCCATTGGCCCGACTCCACCATGCCCAGCAGGATGGAATTGACGCGAACCCCTTTGCTCACCAGCTCTTTGGATAAGGTCAGTGTCATGTTGAGCAACGCGGCACGGGCCGCCGAGGTGGCAATCATGTGCTCTTCCGGCTGCAGGGCCAGCAATGAGTTAACGCAGGTAATGGAGGCGATATCTGAACGCTCCAGCGCCGGTAAAAAGGCCTGCACAGGGTTGATCACCCCGAACAGTTTCAGCTCCGCTTCATGCAACCAGGCTTCACGTGGTGTCTGATCGAAATGCGCCACAAACCCCTGCCCGGCGTTGTTGATCAACATATCCACTGCGCCAAAATGCGTGCTGACCTGCTCGGCAAACTTGGCAACCTGCTCGGCGTCGAGCACATCGCAGCGTAACGCCAGGATCTCCGCCTGCGGGAACTCTTCACGCAGGCTGGCCTCGGCGCTGGCCAGTTTGTCCTGATTGCGGCCACAGAAAGCGACTTTCGCCCCTTCGGCCAGCAACAGACGCAGCGTTTCAAAACCGATCCCCGAGGATCCTCCGGTGACCACCGCCACTCGCTGTTCAATCTGAAAATTCATGGTTGGATTGCCCCCGTAAAGTCCTGCAAATAGCGGTTAAACAGCGCTGGCGCATCGAGATAGCTGGCATGCCCCGCCGCATCAATCAGGCGCATTGTCGCATCCTGCTGTTGCGCCAACGTTGCGGCCCCCTGCGGTGGCGTGATGCGATCGACACTGCCACACCACACCTGTAACGGGCCGCGATAGCGCAACAGGTAGCGGTTGATATCATCATTGGCCAGCATCCAGGCGGCACTGAGAAAACCGGCTGGATCAAGTTGCTGCATGCCGCTGCGTACCCAGGCAATATCCTGCGGATCCGCATCTTCACGCAGCAGTGCCGCCGCACGCTGTTCGCCGTAGCCCTGTGGGCCAAGCGTTTCGATCATCTGTTTGCGTTGGCCATACACCTGCTGGCGTTTTTCCAACGGCGCAGTGGCATAACCCTGAGCCGGATCGGCCAGTACCAGTCCACTCAGCCCATCCGGATTGGCAGCGGCAAAGGCACTGCCGATCAACGCACCGAGCGAATGTCCAACGATCAGCGGCTGTTGTAACTCCAACTCGGCGATCAACGCCGCCAGCGCGTTGGCATAAGCGGCAGCATCTGGCTCTGTCTGTGCCAACGCGGCGCTACCGCCATAACCCGGAGCATCCCAGGCAATCAGGCAGTGTCCGTCGGTCAGGGCGCGATCGCTGAACTGCTTCACCCACGAAGCAGAACCGGAACTGATGCCATGCAGCAGCACTACTGCCCGACCATGCCCGGCTTCGCGCCAACTTAGCCGCTGGCCTCCACAATCCGCCTGCTGGCGTTCCGGTAAACCGTTCATCAGTTACGCTTCACTTTCGACAACGGGTGATCGGCCGGGTAAGTCGGGGTTTCCGGCTTGGCAGTACCGAGCATCACGCACATCAGCGCTTCTTCTTCGCCGTGATTGAACAGGCCGCGATAAATCCCCGCCGGAACAGAAATCAGATCGCGCTCTTTCAGGATGGTTTCGTAATACTCTTCACCGTCCTGGATCATCAGCGTGATCTTGCCTTTGAGCATAAAGAACACTTCTTCAACGTCGTCATGCAGGTGCAATGGCCCCTCACATTTCGACGGCAGCACCATGGTGGAGAAGGTAAAGTTCCCCGCCGGAATGGTGTTGGTGTCGCTGACGACGCCGGTGGCACCGGTGCCGATATAACGCATCTGCGCACGGCGGTACTTCGGATCGTAATCGGCCTGGAACTTCAGTGCATTCCAGTCATATTTACGGCCTTCAAAACGGGCGATACGCGATTCCACCCAGTTTTCCATCGTCAGATCCTGCGGCTTGATGCCGGCTTTATTCTCAACCTGGGACATGTTGTCTCTCCTTCGTTGCATCAATACTTATTCAGTAACGGCAGCAGAATGGCGCAGCCGACAAAGGCCATCACCACCAGGAACAGCAAACCGTTATCCATATTGCCGGTGGCGGCGATCAGTGCCCCCATCAGCACCGGTGCCAATGCACCGGCAAAATTACCCAATCCGTTAAATACCCCGCCAGCGGTGGCGCTCACCCGGCTGCTGGTGGCCTTGGCCAACAGCGCGAAGATGTTTGGCGCACCGGCTCCCCACATAAAGGTGCTGAAGGACATGGCGGCGATCACGCTGTAGGTGCCCTGCATATACAGAACGACACCCAAACCGATCCCGGCACCGCACAGCGAGATGAAACAGGCCAACGCGCGGCGATCCATCTTGTCCGACAGCCAGGCCCCCACCACCTCGCCAAGCAACATGGCAATAAACGGCAGTGACGACAGGTATCCGGCGTGCTCCAGATGAATGCCTTTGCCTTCGATCAGATAGCTCGGCAGCCAGCCGTTCATGCCCCACAGGTAGGTAAGAAATGCGATGTTAAACAGGCAAATCATCCAAAAATGCGGGGTGCTGAACAGTTCACGGCGCAGCTGTTTACGCTCGGCAACGGCCGGTTTACTGGTGGTGCTGGCAGCCGGGCGCGCCACGTTCAGGTGACGCATGCCAAACAGCACCAACAACATCACCGGCACGGTCAGAAACGCCATAAAGAAGAAGGTGGTTTCCCAGTTAAAGCGGCTGAGAATGAACAGCGTGACCGGGAAGCCCAGCGCCGCGCCAATCGGGGTTCCCAGCAGCCACAGCATGGTGGCACGCGCCTGGAGACGTTGCGGAAAAGCCTGGCGCACGATGGCATAGGCCATTGGCAACAGCGGCCCTTCGGCGATGCCCAGCAGGATACGCAGCGTCATCATGGTGTGATAAGAGCGCGTCATCCCCATCAGCACCATCAGCACGCCCCAGGTCACCATCATGCCAATCAGCACTTTGACCGGATTGAGCCGATCGCCAATGCCGCTCAACAACATCGAAGAGAAGCCGTAGGAGAACAAAAAGGCGCTCATCAGCAGCCCGAGCCGGGTGGGATCAAAGCCGATGCCCATCGCCTGCTGAAACTGGTGGTCAGAAAACAGCGCGGCAATGCTGATCTTGTCGAAAAACGCCAACAGCACACAGGCAAACAGGGCTGCCGGCACCGACCAACGCACGCTGGTTGGTGAATTTTCGGCAACAGCATCCCCCACCCGACCGCTGCGGGCGTCGATATCTTGCGTAGTCATAAAACGCTCCCTTTGGGTCGGGCGTTATTTCAACGCCATCAGAGAAAATTCCACATCCGCCAGTTGCTGCGGATCCAGTACCCGGCCGCTGGCCAGCCAGCGTTTACCCAGCTTGATGGTGCGCGCGTCGTTAAACGCCACCAGTTGCACCAGTTGCCGATCGGCATTCAGGGTGAAGAACAGTTGTGACTGCGGCGTGCGGCGCACTATCTGGTGAACGCCGCCGGTAGGGACGCCCAGAATTTGGATATTGGCGTCGTATTGATCCGACCACAGCCAGGCAACATCATCGTAAGGGGCGGCAAACGCATCCAACATCGCGCAAGCGGTGCTGATCGCCTGATTCTGTGCGTAGGCCCAGGATTGGAGACACAGGCCTAGGGTCGGATGGCGCGCAACATCGCCTGCGGCAAAAATGGCCGGGTGGCTGGTACGCCCTTGCCCATCGACGACGATCCCGCCTTCAAGCTTCAGCCCGGCGCTGTGGGCCAGTTCCAGATTCAGCTCAACGCCGATGCCGACAACCACCAGGTCGAAGGGCCGCGCGGCACTGCTGGCGCTGCCAATCCAGGCTTCACCCTCGCGATCTTCAAGCGTGATCTCGCCGCAGTCGCAATGCACGGTGACGCCTTGCTGTTGATGCAGTTCCAACAACGCCTGGGAAACGCCAGCCCCTACGCTACGCATACACAGCGCGGGTTGGCGCTCAAACACCGTCACGTCAACACCCAGCTTGCGGGCCGAGGCGGCAATCTCCAGCCCGATCCAGCCACCACCCACAATCGCCAGCTTTTGGCATTGCTGTAGGCCCTGGCGCAGGCGTGCCGCATCATCCCAAGAACGCAGGGTCATTACTCGCGGGTGTTTGGCCCAGTTGGCATCTGGCAGGCGTGGTCGGCCACCGGTGGCGATCAGCAGTTGATCGAACTGCAACTGGCTGCCGTCGCTGAGCGTGACGATTTGCTGCTGTCCGTCGATGGCTTCGGCACGAAGTGGGCGGTACCAGTCGATATTCATCCCGGCGACCACCTCTTCACTGAACAGGCGGCTGAGTGGTGCACTGCCATCCAACAGCGCCGCCTTGGAGAGCGGTGGACGTTCGTAAAAATCATAAGGCTCGTCACTGATCACCGACAACCTGCCGCTATAACCGCGATCGCGCAGCGTTTTCGCCGCCCAACCACCGGCCTGACCGCCGCCGATAATGACAATGCCTGCACGGGTTGGTTGGCTCATACCGCCCCCGGCTTCTTATGTTGGCGGCGGGTATCGTGATCGATCCCGCCTTCGACCGCCCATTCGGTAAACGACACCAGCGAATGCTCAAGCTCACGCGGCTGCCAGTTTTCCGTCAGGTAGTCATCATTGGTGTAATACTCAAAGGCACCGCCGGTCGGGCTGTTGACGTACCAAAAATAGGCCGAGGAGATCGGGTGGCGGCCTGGACCAATAAAGGTGCTCCACTGCTCTTTATTCATCGCGATGCCACCGCCGATCACTTCATGGATATCGCGTACGGTGAAGGCGACGTGGTTCAGGCCCCGTGGGCGGTTAGGCAGTTTCAGCAGGAACAGGTTGTGATGGCCACCCCGAGCCTGGGTGCGCAGGAAGACGGCGCGATCGATATAGCGATCGGAAACCTGGAAGCCGAGCAGATCGCAGTAGAAGCGTTCGGTAGCAGCCAAATCCTCAACGAAGAATACTACGTGGCCGATATTGACCGGCTCGGCTTTGGCATAAACCGGGCTAGGCTGGTCGATGCGGCGTACATCGCCCCATTGGTTGATCGGCGAAACGGGCAGTTCCACCGGTTGCTGCGCCGTAACGGCAAAACGCAGCGTCATACCGTTGGGATCGCGACATTCCAGTTCTTCGTCAACGTGGCGAAAGCCTGGCATCTGCGCCAACAGGGGTTGCAACGCAGCCAGCGCGGCAGGGCTTTCAACCGCCCAGGTCATGCGGCGCAAGGTAGAACCTGCCTCAAACGCGGCCGGTAAGACCTCGCTGTCTTGCGGATACAGCACCACGCTAGCCCCGCTCAACGTGGTAAATTCACGGCGCGGTTCGCCCCAATGCTGTAGCGTCGGTTGCAGACCGAAGTCCTGCATGAATTTTTCGCACGTTGGTAGATCTTCGACGCCAAATTCCAGCTTTTCGATTCCGGTTATGCTCATTATTGTGCCTCACGTTCTCGCTGAATGCGTTTTTCAGGCATGATCGACCCCGGCCCATGAAGCCCATGAGTCTTATCCCTGCCTGAGTGATTGGTAATGGGCGACTAGCTTCGCCCAGACAACAAAGCGTTCGGCCGGTTAGCCGACGTTAGCCTGCGGTGGCGCGCCCAACAGGCCGGAAATTTTCACTGCAGCGTCCCGGACTTCCATGCGCAACCGCTCGCGATCCGCCTTCGGGATCTCATCGGAAGGCACCATAATGCTGACCACCGCTTCCACCCGCTGTTCACGGTTAAAGATCGGATAGACGATCGAGGAAATGCCATGGCGGAAGAAGGATTCGCCAATCACATAGCCACGAGCCTTATCCTGTTGCACCATCTGCCACAGCGCTTCGCGATTGGCCGGTGTCCCTGGTGCCGCATCGGGCAAGGCTTCATGCGGGAACAGGCGTTCAAACTCTTCCCGGCTGGTGCTGGTCAGCAGCATACGGCCAAGAGAGGTGCGGTGCGCTGGTAAACGGGTACCGACGCTTACCTGGTTGATCTGCGAGCCAGCCGCACTGACGCGGGCGATATAGATCACGTCATGCCCATCGCGGATCGCCAGATGGCTGCTGCATTGGCTGCGATCGCGCAGTTGCTCGATCACCGGTTGGCCAGCCTGGGCCACGTCCAGCGAGGCGATATACTCAAAGCCCAGACGCAGCACTTTGATCCCCAACGCAAAGGTGTTGGTGCGTGGATTGCGCTCCAAAAAGCCCAGATGCTCCAGCGTTTGCACCACGCGGTAGGCGGTTGCCTTTGGCATATCGACCAGGCGATGTAATTCTGCAAAGGTCATTTCCTTATGCTGCTCGCCAAAGGCCAGCAACAGTTGTAACCCGCGATCCAGCCCCGGGATCAGATATTTACACGCTTGATCGTCTGCCATGTGCTGCTCCTAAATGTTTGCCTGTCCGTCAGGCGGTCAGTTAAACACGAAACCACCGTTGACCGGTATCAGTTGGCCGGTGACAAAATCCGCCAGCGGCGACAGCAGATAGAGCACGCTACCGGTCACATCGTCCGGATGCTGTGCACCTGCCAGTGCCCGGCCTTGCTCGTAAAGCTGATGCCGTTCGGCAGGGACATACTCAGTGGCTTCAACGCGCGTCAAGCCCGGTGCTATGGCGTTGACGCAGATGCCCTGTGGCCCCAGCTCACGTGCCATGGAGCGGGTCATCGAGATGATCGCCCCTTTGCTCGCCACATAGGCCATCAGTTTCGGCGCACCCCACAAAGCGGTATCCGAGGCAACATTGACGATTTTGGCATGCGGCGTTTGGGCCAATAATGGCACCGCCGCCTGACTCACCAACCAGGTCCCCCGCACGTTGACCTGCATGACCTTGTCCCACAGATCAATGTCGTATTCCATCATGGTTTTGCCACCGACACCGGTTGCCATCGCGGCGTTGTTCACCAGCCCGTCGATCGCGCCGCCCTTGGCAATCGCACTGAACGCCGCAGTGATGGATTGTGGTGAAGCCAGATCGATAACCTGAGCTTCAACCTGTGCCCCCTGCTCACGCAGGCTGGCGGCGCTGTCCTGCAACTCCTCCGCCAGGATATCGCACATCACCACGCTGGCCCCGGCCTGAGCCACCGCAGCGGCAAAGCTGCGCCCCAGCCCACGTGCCGCTCCGGTGACTACGATACGTTTTCCTGCCAGCAAGCCGCTCACTGTGCCGCCTCCAGCTCGCTGAGCGTTGCCAGCTGCTTTTGTGCCTCTTTCTGCATCATACGGCGCAGGCGGGAGAGGCCCACGTCATGCTGATACAGGTATTCACGACCGCGCGCGTTCGGTGCCATGTTCTCCAGCACGATGCGATCCTGCTCCAGTACGTCCCAGTGCAGTTCTTCCAGACGGTTGCGGTACATAAAGCGCCACGCGTCACGCTGCCAGTCTTTCACTTTGCGGATACGCCAGAAGAATACCCGGCAGTGATCTTTATCTTCCGGCACCACCATGCCGATGATCCAGAAATGGCCGCCTGGCCCAAAACGCTTTTTGTAAGGGATCGACAGGCGCATCCAATAGGCACCGCTGCTGCCAAATTCGACCCAGTCGAAGTTCACGCCAATCTGGCCGTTCTTTTTAAAGATGAAACCGCTATCGGTAGGTTCCAGCGCCATATCGGCCTTGCGATCCCCTTCCGCCATCGAATGCGATGAGGAGTGCAGGTAGGTGCCATGCATCGGATCCATCACGTTTTCCAATGCGTATTGATAGTTACAGTCCCAGCTGGCGGTACACAGGAAGTTACTGTAGTTGGCCTCATCCGCCAGTTCCTGCGGGAAGCTCAGTTCGGCAGGCTGTTCATCGGCAGTGACGCCGAAATACAGGAACACCGCACCGTAAGCCTCTTTTGCCGGGTAGGATTTCAGGCATTTCTGCCCCACCAGCGGGCAACGGTCCACCGCTGGCACATCTTTAACCTCGCCATCGCCACCCACTTCAACGCCGTGATACCAGCAGGCAATGCGATCGCCAAGGTTCCAGCCCATCGACAGGCGCGCGCCACGATGCGGACAACGATCTTCCAGTGCGTGGATCGCCCCCTGTTTATCGCGCCACACCACGATCTGTTGTTCAAGACGGGTGATGCCCACCGGGTTGTTACCCACTTCCCAACTGGCCAATACCGGGTACCACATACCGCGCAGGCCCTGATCCAGATAGTCTTGTACCGTCTGCGCGGAGGATGTTGTGTTTGCTGTCATTGTCCTTCTCCCTGTGCGGCTCAGAAACCGTTGACGTGTAGGAATTCGCGGAACGTGGCTTCATTCCATGGCTGACCACTGCGATCGAACAGGCGACGCTGATTGAGCGCGCTGACGATCTGCTCCAGCTCCTCAGCCCCTTGCTCGAAGATCTCTTCCAGCGCGGCCACCAGCGAGGTTTCAAACCCGTCTGGTACACGTGCCCGGGTTTGCCAGATCACATTCTGAAACTGGCCGGGTTGGTGGATTTGGCCGTTGCCGCCCTCACGCGCCGGGATCACCTGTTGGGTATCCGGCAGCCAAGGGTTGAAATCGGTAATGTGCTGCATGCTTATTCCTCCGCGATAAAGGTGATTTGGATTTGATTGTCGATCACCCGGGTAGGGTAGGTTTGCAGATCACGGCCACCGGGTTCGCGCAGGCATTGGCCGCTACGCACATCGAACACCGCTTCGTGCAGTGGACACTCCACTTTTCCGTCATCAACAAACCCTTGGCTGAGCAAGGCATAGGCATGCGGGCAAACGTCTTCCAGCGCGTAATATTGACCGTCGATCAAATAGACGCCGACCTCTTTTCCCTCAATATTGGCGGAGAAAGGAAAATCTTCTTTAACTTGAGACACTTCGCACACGTTCTTCCAGCTCATTGCTTCTGTCCTCTATCTGATTGTTTCATATATGAAACTCAGTTTCTTATTTAATACAGTCACTATAGGTATGGCGAATCTTTCGTCAAGCCAGCAAAGGGAAGAATGTTAATGATTGGTTATTTTAAAGTTACAACTGCGGAGTGGATCACGAAAAAATGCACTGGGGGTGAAAACAAGATAATAGGGCCGGGCGCAGCATGCAGCGCCCCTACGGTTGGATATGTTCGCCCCTATAAGAAAAAGGCCCCAGTCATGATGACTGAGGCCGTTTAATCAGCAGTGATTTGTGGAGGTGCCGCATGCAGCGCCCGTTTCAGCGCCCTTTCTTTTTGCGCCCAGGCTGAGCAAAACGCTTACGCGCCGGTGCTTGACTGCCCGCTTTATCCGCGGCTTTCTGCCCGCTGCTCGCCGGTTTTTTCACCGCAGGCTTGGGCTTGGCCGCTTTCTTGGTCGGTTTAGCCTCTGAGGACGAGTCCTCAATCAACTTAAACAGCTCAACCAGCTCGTCGTCCGTCAAATCGCGCCACTCCCCTAACGGCAGCCCAGACAGGCCCACGTTCATGATGCGGGTGCGCTCCAACTTGGTCACTTCATAACCGAAATGCTCACACATACGGCGGATCTGGCGGTTAAGCCCCTGCACCAGCACGATACGGAACACAAAGGGGGCTTCTTTCTTCACCTTGCATTTCTTGGTCACCGTGCCCAGCATCGGCACTCCGGCACCCAAACCACGGATAAAATCGTCGGTCACCGGTTTGTTAACCGTGACCAGATATTCCTTCTCGTGATCGTTACCGGCACGCAGGATCTTGTTCACCAGATCGCCGTGGTTGGTGAGGAAGATCAGCCCCTGCGAGTCTTTATCCAAGCGCCCGATCGGGAAGACACGGGTACTGTGGTTGACGAAATCGACAATATTGTCTTTCTCACCGTCTTCGGTGGTGCTGACGATACCCACCGGCTTGTTCAGCGCAATAAAAATCAGGTTGTCTTCGTTACGGGGTTCAATAAGCTGCCCGTTAACCTTGACCACATCGCCAGCGAATACCCGATCGCCGAGCGCTACGCGCTTACCGTTGATAAAAACATTGCCCTGTTCGATGTAACGATCGGCATCGCGACGCGAGCAGATGCCGCTCTCGCTAATATATTTGTTGAGGCGTATAGATGGTTTAGTCAGCACGGTTCCTCCGTAAACGCGAAATACACTTTATCTTCACGGCAATATTTTCATGATGGGTTGACGGGTAAGGGCCGCTGCCAAGCGGGCGCAGCATGCAGCGCCCCTACGGTCGACTATGTACGACCCCTACCCATTCAGCAAACTGATTTAGCCCTGCTTTTTGGCAGCTTGCAGATACAACATTTCCAGACCCAAGGTCGCCGCAGCCAGTGCGGTGATCTCTGACTGGTCGTAAGCCGGAGCTACTTCTACCACATCCATGCCGACAATGTTCAGCGACTGCATACCACGCACCAGTTTCAGGGCGCGATCGGAGGTCAGGCCGCCGATCACCGGGGTGCCGGTGCCAGGTGCGAAAGCCGGATCCAGGCAGTCGATATCGAAGGTCAGATAAACCGGCATATCGCCAACGATCTGTTTGATCTGCGCCAGCAGATCGTCCACGCCACGATCGTTAACCTGCGCAGCATCCAGTACGGTGAAGCCGTTGTCACGATCGAACTCGGTACGGATACCGATTTGCACGGAGTGATTGGGATCGATCAGGCCTTCGTTCGGCGCATGGAAGAACATGGTGCCGTGGTCAAACTTGCTGCCGTTGGCATAGGTGTCGGTATGGGCATCGAAATGCACCAGCGCCATTTTGCCAAAATGCTTGGCATGCGCGCGCAGCAACGGCAGCGTCACGAAGTGGTCACCACCGAAAGAGAGCATGCGTTTGCCGGCTGCCAGCAGTTTTTCTGCGTGCGCCTGCAGCTTGTCGCTCATATCCTGGGCATCACCAAAGTTGAATACCACGTCACCACAATCGACCACGTTCAGACGATCGCGCAGATCAAAGTTCCACGGCCAGCGCGCCCCTTCCCATGCCAGATTGGTAGAAACCTGGCGGATCGCCGCAGGGCCATGACGTCCACCGGCACGGCCGGAGGTAGCCATATCAAAAGGAACACCGGTGATCACCCACTCTGCATCGCTATCGTAAGGCATAAAGTTCAGCGGAAAGCGCAGGAAACCAAAGGCGTTGGACACTAAGGAATTATCGGGCTGATGGCCTAAGGTACTCATATTTACCCTCATTTTTCAACGGTTCGCCCGTAGCCGGACGCTTGGGCGGTAGCAAAAAAAAATCCCTCCCGCGTCGTTAGCCCGACGAGAAAGGGATTTATTCGATGTCTGTTTCAATGGATAGATTATCGCCGCAATTGGTTCACTCTTCAAGGTGCCCGTTGTCAGCTGATGCAGAAGAAGGAACAACCAACCTGCCAGCATCGAGTTCGACCACTCGATCGGCAGAGGCTATCGTCTCAGGCCGGTGAGCAATCAGCAGGATGGTTAAGCCCAGGTTGCGCAAAGTGCTGCCGATCAGGATTTCATTGGTGACATCAAGATGGCTGGTTGCCTCGTCCAGGATCAGTAACCGTGGGCGTTTGTATAATGCCCGGGCCAACAGCAGGCGCTGCTTTTGGCCCCCCGATAACGAATTCCCCATTTCCCCAATCAACGTCTGGTAGCCCATCGGTAACGCGATGATATCCTCATGCAGCTGTGCCAGTTGAGCACAGTGTTGCGCCCAATCCAGATCGCTGTGTTGAGAGAAAAAAGTGATGTTGTCGAGTATTGCCCCACGGAATAACCGATCCTCTTGCATCACCGCGCCGATCATCTGGCGAACCTGCCGATAGCCCGCATGATGATGATCGATGCCAAACACCTGCAACCTCCCGGCCGTTGGCGGGTAAAGCCCCAGCAGGATCTTCGCCAGGGTAGTTTTCCCGCAGCCGGAGCGCCCTACCAGCGCCACCACCTCCCCAGGCATAATACGCAACGCCGCTCCAGCCAGGATATCATTACCTCCCTGGCCGTAGCTGAAGGTGATATTTTCCAGTTCAATAACCGGGCGATCCTCTCTTTGCACGGGGAAAGCTACGGTAATAGATTCTGCCGCCTGAGCACCGCCCTCCTTCTGGGTCAGCACAATATCTGCCAGCCGTTCGTTATAGACATCCAGCATTCGCCAGGCAAACGCCTTATCGATCAGGCCATTGATGCTGGCGGAAAAACGCCCTTGAAATGACATATACGCCACCAGCATGCCGATCGAAAACGAGCCCGACAGCACCGAATTGGCACCAAACCACAGCACCGCCGCGCCCACCAGGCTACCAATGACCTGGTTAATGATGTCGTAGCCGATGGCCAGCTTATGCTCACGCAGTTGGCTATTGCGTCTGGCGATATTCAGGTTACGCCATGCAGATTCCCGCTGGGCAAGCGCCCCATTAACCCGCAGGCTAAGCATGCCATGCAGCGTTTCCAGAAAGTGGCTTGATTCCAGGGTACCCGCCGTCCAACTGTCCTCCGCCGCCCGGCGCAGGGTGCGAAACCATAACACGCGTAATAAGCCATAAATCAGCGCCGCGCCTAACGCCAGCATGGATAACGACACGCTGTAGAGCAACATCATGCCCAAGGTACCGACCACCAGCAATACGTCTAGCAGCGCCTCAAGGATGCTGGTGGTGAGCGTATCCTGAATGGTATCGACCGTATCAAACTTGGCGCTGACATTGCCAATGTCACGCTTCTCAAACCAGTCGATCGGCAGACGCAGCAGGTGATGGAACACGTTGGCCGTCCACTGCATATTGAAATTGACCGCCATGGTGATGGTGGCCCATTGCCGGGCCAGGCCAATCAACGTCTGGGTCGCACTCATCAGCAACATGGCAATAACGATCAGCACCAGCAGGCTATCATCCAGCGCCACCAGGACTTCATCGATCACGATCTGATTGATCAACGGACTAAGCAAGGCCAAGACTTCCAACGCCAGAGCAAAGCAGAAAATGCGCGCCAACGCAGCCTTCAACCCTACGGTCTTGCCGACCAATTCGGTTAGCCGCACTTTCTTGCGTTCGTCACGCTGCTCAAAGTCATGGGTTGGCGTCAGTTCCAGCGCGACACCGGTAAAACGACGGTTAGCCTCTACCAACGACATGTTAACCGCCCCGCGTGCCGGATCGTGCAGTTCGATCTCGTTGCCACGTACCCGTTTAAGCACTACAAAGTGGTTGAGATCCCAGTGCAAAATGCAGGGTACGGTCAGTTGGCCGAGTTCCTCCAGCTCTAAACGTACTGCACGACCTGTTAATTTCAGGTTCTGAGCGCATTCCATCAAATGCACGAAAGTCATGCCCTGCGTCGAAACATTGAATCTTGCACGCAGGCTGGGGAGGTCAATACGATAACCGTGCCAACCGGCGACCATCGCCAGGCAGGCCACCCCACATTCCGCCGACTCGGTTTGACGGATCAACGGCAAGCGGCGGCGCCAATGCAAATTCAGGTGCAAATGCTCGGTCCATTCCATGGCTATATTTTTCCTTGCAGGCTCCATAACGGTTCCAGCAACCATTCGTACAGTCGCCGCTTGTCCAGCTCGATATCTGCTGCCACCACCATCCCGGTGCGCAGTAATTCCTGATGGCCATACACGGTCACGCTGGGTTTATCTGGCACGACAATCACCCGGTAATGTCCCTCGTTTTCTTTCCACACCACCGGGTTATGCGGCATGACATCTGTCGGGCTGAGGCTGATGCGGGTCACTTCCCGCGTCGTGCCATACTGCACGCCAAATTTTTCATAGGGATAAGCCGCGAAACGCAGGCCAACCCGCTGATGAGGCTTGATAAACCCAACGGACTTGCTCGGTGCATACAGCTCAATCTGCATTTGGGCCGCCTGTGGCACCAGCGTTAACAGCGGCTCATTTTGGTTGACCGTTTGCCCCGCCTTGACCAACACCGCAGCAACACGCCCTGCCACCGGGGCAGCCAGCGTGCTCTCCTCCTGTGATTGCAACTCTATTTGTTGCTGACGGATCCCTTGTAGTAACCGATCCAGCTCCACCCGGCGGCTTTGCCCCTGCTGCAACAAACTCCCCTGATCCGTTTCAACCGAGGTCAACTCACGCTTCAGGCGCTGTTGTACCTGCCGCTGGTTTTCGACATAACCTTCCGCGGCCGCCAGTTCAATCTGCTTTTGCTGATACTCAAGCTCGGAGACATACTTTTGCCGCACCAAACGGTGATAACGCTCCATCATCGAGCGGGTTAACGCCGCCTGGCGCAGCGTCTGTTTCAGAGCCCCATCGGCGCTGCGCAGTTCATCCTTCAGTTGGCTTGCCCGCTGCCGTAATCCCTGTATCTGCAGAGTAATGGCGGCAACCTCCTGATGCTGTTGCTGCACCAACATCTGATACTGCTGCGCCAGGGAGTTTTTCAGCGTCGCCAAGGTGGCCAACCCCTGGCCGTCATAGCGCTCACCACTTAGCCGGTAGAGTAATTGGCCTGCTGCAACCTCATCGCCCTCGTTAACCAGCAAGGCCTCAACCCGCCCTTGCGTGCGCGCAACTACTTTGACGACTCCGGTTGAAGGCATCACGACACCTTCCAAACGGGCTTTACGGGTATATTCGCCACCGATTAAAAAAGCGATTAATGCAACCACCAAGAGCACGCTGGCACAGGCATAAAGCGTCATATCCGGACTGGGGGAAATCAAAATCCTCCCTTCGGCTCGCGTGGCCTGGGCGGCAAAATAGGCCTGGCGGTAGAGACGCGTCACGTGATTGGATCAGCTAATTTAATCGTCTTGCCAGCGATATAACGTTGTTCTGGCAATCTATTATTAACCATAAATATTACCGTTCCCTGTAAATGAAATTAATAGCGATTATTACCAATCGACACTTGAGCATTAGTTATTTAATTAAAAGTGACAGATTGTTATTTACTTGATTTTTGAACAGAGGTTTTCTTTAACAATGAAATTACCAAAATAAACAGAACAACTCAACAACACCGTCAAGTATTATTAGTTGATTGATAACGTAAAATAAATAAGTAAAAGCCATCTCCGGGGAGATGGCTTGAGGCTACTGGAAAAACTCCACTGGCTAATATATTACAACAGCGACTGTTATTATTTCACCAACACCGGATCTGTACGATATTGCGTTGGGAACAGCTGCTGTAACTGTTTTACCTTCGGCAAATCATTCACCACGATATAGGGCTGATCCGGGTTAAGGGTGAGATAGTTTTGGTGGTAAGCCTCGGCAGGATAAAAATGACCCTTGTCCTCAATGCGAGTCACCAGCGGTTTGGCAAAGCGTTTACTGGCATCCAGCTGTGCAATATAAGCCTTGGCAACCTGCTGTTGTGACGCCGTCAGTGGGAAAACGGCTGAGCGATATTGCGTGCCGCTGTCCGGCCCTTGGCGATCGAGCTCGGTTGGGTTATGTGCTACCGAAAAATAGATTTGCAGCAGTTGGCCATAGGTAATCTGCTGTGGATCAAAGGTGACCTGTACCGACTCTGCATGGCCGGTATCCCCTCCGCTGACGGCCTCATAATTAGCCGTTTGTGCCGTACCTCCGGTATAACCGGATATGGCATTGGTCACGCCTTTAACGTGCTGGAACACCCCCTGCACGCCCCAGAAACAACCGCCGGCAAAGATCGCGGTTTCCGTGCGCGATGCCGTTGGCGCTTCGTCTTTTACCGGCGCAGGGATCTCTACCGCCGCCTCGGCATCACCCAGTGGCCAGGCAACGCTTTGCAAACAGAATCCAGCGGCAACCAATACCGCGCCCCATATGCCGTATTTACCTAGCGATGGCAGCGTTTTGTCTACGTTTCTCATATTATTCCTCACTATTCTGGTCAGACCGAGCTTGGCGTGAACAGCATGGCGATGCCATTCATGCAGTAGCGCAAACCGGTGGGTTGCGGGCCATCATCAAATACGTGCCCCAAATGCCCGCCGCAGCGGCTGCAATGCACCTCTTCGCGGACCATGCCCAGCGTTCGATCCTTACGCGTCGCCACCGCCTGTTCGAGAGGTTGCCAGAAACTGGGCCAGCCGGTATGGCTGTCAAATTTGGTGTGGGAAGAAAACAGCGCCTGCTGGCAACCCGCACAGGCAAACTGACCATCGCGGTGCTCCTCATTAAGCGGGCTGCTGTAAGGTGGCTCTGTGCCTTCCTCGCGCAAAACTGCATATTGGCTGGCGGAGAGCCGTTGCCGCCATTGCTCTGCGGTATAGTTGACGGCAAACGACTCCGCCATCACCGAACGAGAAAAAAGTGCAGGCAGCAAGCCTACGGCATAGGCCACAGAGAGTGCCCCACCGCCCAGAATAAAATACCGTCTGTTGATCATCATCGTTACCTCTGGTGCTATTCACCGACAATGACAAACTACAGAGAAAGTCGTGACCAAATCCTCACGGAGAGTTCACAAATTTGTGATAACTGGGAACGCTGCATTAATACGTTGAAAGTTTAAATGGAATTTCTAATTTGGCGGGGTAAGGGCTAAGAAGGGTAAATGAAGGAGCGCAGCCTCTGCCGCGCTCCTGGATAGAAAGTATGTCAGCTTATCGGGATAGCTTACTCATCTTCGAGATAAGTATAGCCATACAGACCGGCCTCAAACTCTTCGACAAATTGCGCCTGCAACTCCGCGTCAAGATCGGTTTCTTTCACCTGATCGCGGAATTTAGCCAGCAGCGCGATCGGATCGAGCTGCACGTATTCCAGCATGTCGGCTACGCTATCGCCTTCATCAGACAGCTCGGTCTCTACGCTGCCATCAGGGAACACAAACACGTCTACCGAAGCGGTATCGCCAAACAGGTTGTGCATATTGCCCAGGATTTCCTGATAGGCACCAACCATGAAGAACCCAAGCAGAGGCGGGTTTTCCGGATCGTACGGCGGCATCGGCATGGTGGTGGCTACGCCGTCACCATCAATATAGTGATCGATGGTGCCATCGGAGTCACAGGTGATATCCAGCAATACCGCACGGCCTTCCGGCGGCTTGTCCAAGCCTTCCAACGGCAAGACCGGGAACAACTGGTCGATACCCCAGGCATCCGGCATCGACTGGAACAGTGAGAAGTTGACGTAGAACTTGTCCGCCATCCGCTCCTGCAATTCATCAATGATTGGCCGGTGCGCACGATTGCTTGGATCGAGCTGCTGCTGGATCTTGTTGCAGATGTTCAGATACAGCTGCTCGGCGTAGGCACGCTTGGTCAGATCCAACATGCCATGGGCATACTGGGTATGCACATCGTGCAGATCCATCTGGCTATCGTGCAACCATTCACGCAGCGAACGACGGTTTTCCGGCTCGTTCATTTCCTGCCAGGTTTCCCACATGCTTTCCAGCGCGCGCGGCGCATCTTCGACCGGAGGAACCGGCTCACAGAATTCGTTGCGCTCAACGCCAATGACGTTGGAAACCAGCACCGTATGGTGGGCGGTTACGGCACGGCCAGACTCGGTGATCACCGTTGGATGCGGCAGGCCATGCTCATTACAGGCATCACCGATCCCCCAAATCACGTTGTTGGCATATTCATTCAGGCCGTAGTTGACCGAACAGTCGGACTGCGAACGGGTGCCTTCATAATCCACACCCAGGCCACCACCCACGTCGAAACATTGAATGTTAACACCCAGCTTATGCAGCTCTACGTAGAAACGCGCAGACTCACGTACGCCAGTGGCGATATCGCGAATGTTGGCCAACTGAGAACCCAGGTGGAAATGCAGCAGTTGTAGGCTATCCAGGCGGCCCGCTTCACGCAGGGTTTCCACCAGTTTCAATACCTGAATGGCTGCCAGACCGAACTTGGATTTTTCGCCACCGCTCGACTGCCATTTACCTGCCCCTTGTGAGGCCAGGCGGGCACGCACACCCAGGCGTGGGATCACATTCAGGCGCTCAGCTTCTTCCAGCACCATCTGGATTTCCGACATCTTCTCGATCACCAGGTACACTTTGTGCCCCAGCTTTTCACCGATCAGCGCCAGACGAACATATTCACGGTCTTTGTAGCCATTACAGACGATCACCGAGCGGGTCATACCGGCATGGGCCAGTACCGCCATCAGTTCCGCCTTGGAACCGGCTTCCAGCCCCAGTGGTTCACCGGAGTTGACCAGTGATTCAATTACGCGACGGTGCTGGTTAACCTTGATCGGGTAAACCAGGAAGTAGCCACCTTCATAGCCGAAGGATTCACGCGCACGTTTGAACGCGGCGTTAATGGAACGCAGACGATGCTGCAAGATCTGCGGGAAGCAGAACAAGGCGGGCAGGCGCTGGCCATCTTTTTGGCGCTCTTTCACCAACTCGGCGAGATCGACGCGCGCATGCGGGACGTCTGGGTCCGGGCACACGCTGATGTGGCCCAGCTCATTGACGTCAAAGTAATTGTTGCCCCAGTAGGCGACGTTATAAGTGCGCAGCATCTTGCTGGCATTACGATCATTCATGGCAACCTCCTGCATGGAGCGTAAAGATAAATTATCACCCGCTACTGACGGGCGTTGGATCGGCATATCTTCAGACATTACTCGCCTCACCTTGCATACTGACGATATAGTCAGCCACTATCGCAGCTACAACCCGCGAGAACAACCCGGAAACACCCCATTTTAGCAGTGAATTCACCTGCCGTTCGTGGTCAGCGATCGGTTTATACCCAATAGATTTATTGTAAGACACCCTGTTCAAACCTCGTGAATCGGGTAAAGAATCATCCCACAGGAGAGCTGTAGGCTACCCTTGTTCAGTGCTTCAGACAGCCGTTAACCGGCCCGAGAATCCTGAGTAGCGCCCAGATGTGTGTAACATCGGGTAGATGGTGTAGAGACAAGACGGGAAATAGCACAAGAATGCGCGCCAGAACGGCACTGCTGTTGAGAACCAACAACCAGTAGACAACGGATCATTAATCCAACCACCTCCACGCATGCCGCTCGCGATGAACGACAAAGCCTCTATATAGTATAAGAACGTGAACGTTCAATGAAGCGGCGGCCCCATCATTGGGTACCTACGGTAGATCATGGCGCGGCGTTGCCGGGTTTACAGAAAGTTTCAATTTTCTGCAACACGCTGTGCACCAAATGAACCGCGCGCGCAGTTTATACCGGACCCCCGGGCAAAATGCAAAATGAAAATTCGCCAGAAACTGTTTCAAGCGATGAAAATGGCGGCAAGTGGTTTGCCCAAAAGAGCGTTAGGGCAAAAAATTGCTGGCAATCCGGCTAAAGGCTGACCTAAAATAGACGTCCAGATGTTAATCCATCTATACTGATTAACCGATAAACTGCTTAACGGCTTTGCCTGAGGGGCGTTGCAGGATGCATCTCGCCATCAGCGGAAGACCCTTCGCTTTGATGCCCGGATCTCCAGCGCTGTGCAGTAATTTCCAACCCGTCTTTTGCAAGGTAAAGAACACCATGGCTAAACACCTCTTCACGTCCGAATCTGTTTCCGAAGGACATCCGGATAAAATTGCCGATCAGATCTCGGATGCCGTTCTTGATGCCATCCTGGAACAGGATCCAAAAGCCCGCGTAGCCTGCGAAACCTACGTGAAAACCGGCATGGTGCTGGTTGGCGGCGAGATCACCACCAGCGCCTGGGTCGATATCGAAGAGATCACCCGCAAAACCGTGCGCGAGATTGGCTATGTCCATTCCGATATGGGCTTTGATGCCAACTCCTGTGCCGTACTGAGCGCCATCGGTAAACAATCACCGGATATCAACCAGGGTGTTGACCGCAGCGATCCGCTGGAGCAAGGTGCTGGCGATCAGGGCCTGATGTTCGGTTATGCCTCTAATGAAACCGACGTGTTGATGCCTGCACCAATCACTTATGCCCACCGTCTGGTTCAACGCCAGGCCGAAGTGCGTAAAAATGGTACCCTGCCTTGGCTGCGCCCAGACGCCAAAAGCCAGGTCACGTTCCAGTATGACGATGGCAAAATCGTCGGTATTGATGCCGTGGTGCTGTCCACCCAGCATTCCGATGATATCGCGCTGAAAGATCTGCAAGAAGCGGTGATGGAAGAGATCATCAAGCCGGTACTGCCAGCCGAGTGGCTGACCGCAGGCACCAAATACCACATCAACCCAACCGGCCGTTTTGTTATCGGTGGCCCAATGGGTGACTGTGGTCTGACTGGCCGTAAAATCATCGTTGATACCTACGGCGGCATGGCCCGTCACGGTGGCGGCGCGTTCTCCGGCAAGGATCCTTCCAAAGTTGACCGTTCTGCGGCGTATGCTGCACGCTACGTGGCAAAAAACATCGTGGCCGCGGGTCTGGCAGATCGCTGTGAGATCCAGGTGTCCTACGCTATCGGCGTAGCGGAACCTACCTCCATCATGGTGGAAACCTTCGGCACCGAGAAGATCTCAACCGAGCAACTGACCCTGCTGGTGCGTGAGTTCTTCGATCTGCGCCCATACGGCCTGATCCAGATGATGGATCTGCTGCAACCGATCTACCGCGAAACCGCGGCTTACGGCCACTTTGGCCGCGAACACTTCCCATGGGAAGCGACCGACAAGGCAGCCCAACTTCGTGAAGCGGCTGGTTTGAAGTAAGCCTGAGCGTTAGACGTAACAACGGCGAGCCTGAGGCTCGCCGTTTTAGTTTGTAGATGGGTGCTCATAGATCTCTATACCCTATGGATTTCAAGTTGGCCGCTCTTGCGCATCCCTGCGCTCACGGCATTTGTACATCCCTGTACGGCACAGCTAGGCACCAAGCTATCTCATCCCCAGGAGCTTACGTTTTTGTAAGTGACTGGGGTGAGATAGTGCAGGTAACAACGCTGCGACTTGAAAGACGACGGGTATACGCTTACAACCAACGGGCGGGAGCAGGCCCCCGCCGTTGGGTTGCCTTACCGTTCGGATTCGTAGGCCAAAATGGCCGCAACCTCCGTGTTGCCCGATCGAATGCGCAGCTCACAAAGTTTGCTGCGCGTTATCCATACCAACAAGATCACCGTGGTACAGATAACGACCAGTTTTACGATATCTCCTCTGTTTGGCATCATGCCTCCTTATCCTTGCCTCGCGGCGAGTAAGAAGCTAACCTAATGTTGTCGAGCGTTAGAGTTGGCCTCGGGTTGATATTATCGACTCGGGGCTTTTCTCTTTGTACCTTTTGCTCAGGCTCCAGATACAAAGATCCAGAGCACCCACCCGCAGTATATTCACCTCTCCAGCCCGGCTGGCGGCTGTTTCACGGCTAAATACCAACTTTGCGCAGTGCCACGCAATGCATTGTAACGGCCTGAAAAAACAAGGGCCCAGCAATGCTGAGCCCTTGGTGGCAATGGTGGTAACCCGAAATAGTCTACGAAGTTTGCTTACGCAGCAGATAGACAAAGTACGGCGCGCCAATAAAGGTCGCCAGCAGCCCGGCGGGGATTTGGTAAGGGAACATCACCATCCTGCCACACCAGTCCGCAAACACCATCAGCAGGCCGCCTAGCAACGCAGCAATCACCATCTGCGGCAGCGCCCGGCGGAATCCCAACATGCGGGCCATATGCGGTGCCATTAGGCCAATAAAGCTCAGCGGCCCAACGGTTAGCGTTGCCATCGCGGTCAGCGTTGCCGCCAGCAGCAAAATGCTCAGCCTGGTCGGCGTCAGGGCAATCCCTACGGAACGTGCTGTAGCGCCGCCCAACGGCAGAATTGTCAGCCAACGTCTACACAGCGGGGCCAACAATATCAACACGCCAGCAATCGCCGCCGTACGTATTGCCTGCGGAGCATCCACCGAGTAGGTAGAGCCGGAAAGCCACACCAACAGCCCCCCCATACGGGGATCGCCACTGGCCAGCAGCAGGAAAATGGTGGTACTAAAGGCGGTGCTGAGGGCGATCCCCGCCAACAGCATACGTTCGGTAGAGAATCCGCCGCGCCCAGCCGCAATCATGATGATCAACAGCGTAGCCGCCGCCCCCAGACTCCCGGCGGGTAATAGCCAGATAAAAGCATCACCAGGGACGATAAACAGCATCACCACCACGCCGAAAGCTGCGCCGGAACTGATCCCCAGCACTTCCGGGCTGGACATCGGGTTACCGGTCAGTTTCTGGATCAGCGTTCCGGCTACCGCCAGCATCATCCCGGCCGCCAGGGCAGAAACCACTCGTGGCCAGCGCCAAGGCATCAACGCCTGTAATTCACTGCCTACGCTCCAGTGCCAGCCGTGGGGGTTTTGCCCAAACATCAGCGCCACCGCAATCCCGGCCAATAGTAAAACGCTCCCCAGCAGGATCCATATCGGCAAGTTGCCACGTTCGACAGGCACTCTGTCACCAAGATCCATCGGCGGCGGGGTTGCGCTGCTGCGTAAGCGTGGCAGTAGCCAAAGCAACAACGGTGCACCAATCAGTGCCGTTGCCGCGCCGGTCGGGATTTCACGCCATACCAATGTCAGCCAGATCATCACCTGATCGGTCAACCACAGCAGCAATGCACCCAATAGCGGAGCCAGCATCATGCGGTGCGCCAGACGGCGAGCTCCCAGCATCTTGGCCATCAACGGGGCAAATAGGCCGATAAAACCGATCACCCCGACCGCATTGACCAACATGGCGCTGAACACAATCGCCACCGCCAACGCGGCAAAGCGCGACATTGCCAGGCCCAGGCCCAGATTACGCGCCACGCCGTCGTCCAGCCCTAACAGCGTTAACGGTCGGATCAATAACGCGGCCAGCACGGCAACCAACAGCAAGCGCGGCAGGATAAACTGCACCGTCCCCCAATCCTGCTGGTTTAGCGCACCGGTGCTCCACAGGAACAAGCCTTGCAGCTGATCGTAATTGAACAACGCCAGCAGGCTATTGACCGCACCGCAGTACAGCCCAAGAACTAGACCGGCCAGAATCAACGTCACGGGCGACATCCGTTTGCCCCAGGCAACGCCGAACACCAGCCCGCCGACCACAATGGCACCGACCATCGCCGCCAGTTGTCGGGTCAATTCGCCCCCAGGCAGCATCCACAGCGTGGCAATCGTCAAGCCTAGCTGAGCCCCGGCAGCCACGCCGAGCGTAGCGGGTTCCGCCAAAGGATTGCGTAATACCTGCTGGAACAGTACGCCGACCAATCCCAGTCCGGCCCCCACCAGCAACGACACCGACAGGCGTGGCAACAGGCTGTAGTGAAACAGCATCTGATCGACATTGTCGATGTCTGGTTGTACCAACGCCTGTGACCACTGGTCCCACGGCAGTTGATGCAGCAGGTTGAAGAGCGTCAGGCCACCCGCCGCTACCAGCAATAGCAGGATCAGCGCTATCGGCAAGATACGCAGGCGTGCACTCATGAGCCGGTCTCCTGCGCCTGCTCCAGCAAGCGGCAAAAACGCATGGCTGACAGCGTGGCACCGTAGAACCACACCGCTGGCACCTGCCGCAGTTGTCCCTGGCGGATAAACGGCAAGGCCTGCCACAACGGCGTCTTGCTGACCTTATCCATCATGGCTTGATTACCATGATCGAGATAAATCGCTCGCGCATTTTTTATTGTCGCCAGACGTTCTATCCCCACCACCGAAGTTCCCCAGAAGTTAGTTTCCCCCTGCCAGGCATTCTCGATGCCTAGCTGATCCATCACTTCCTGAAACAGACTCTTCTGGCCGATGACCAACACGTGCCGAGGATCGAGCAAAGAAAACAGCAGCAGCGGTTGTTGCCGGTACCCCGCCAGGCGGTTACGCGCCTCTAGCATGAAAGCATCAAACTGTTGCAGATGTTGGGTAGCCCGCGCCTCCAGACCTATCCGCTGTGCCAATTGCAGCAACGAGTTTTTGCCCACGGTGAGCGGTTTACCGCTACCGTCGTTAAAGCCAAACTCCATGGTCGGGCCGATAGGCTGCAGTTTTTGTGGCGAAGGACCATAGCCTTTGGAAAGCAGGATCAGAGAAGGTTTGAGCTGTTGCAACAGCTCCAGATTAGGTTCGGTACGTTGACCGACGTCGATCACCGAGTCCGGCAACCGAGGGTCTTGTACCCACAGGTTGTAGTTGTGGATATCGGCAACCGCCTGCGGCATCACGCCCAGTGCGATCAACAGCTCGACCGGTAGCCACTCCAATGCCGCGATGCGGGTGATATCGGGCAAATCTGTCGCTCGCGACGGTAAAGAGAACAGCAGAGGCGATAATGCCATCGCCGTTAATAAACGCCGGCGCAGCGGATCATGATGAAAATCGGCAGAGGTAGGCATTAATAAACGAAGCTCACTGGTGCACCGCCACTTGGATGCGGCAATATGCCCATCGGGATGCCGTAGATCTGTTCCAGCACCGGCCCTTGCATCAGCTCAAGCGATGACCCCTGGGCAATCATTTCGCCACCGCGTAACGCCACCAGATGGTCGCAATACCGAGCCGCCATGTTGATGTCATGCAGCACTGCAATCACCGTCAGGCCGCGCTCATGGCTCAGGCGTTGGATCAACGCCAGCACTTCAACCTGATGAGCAATATCCAACGCCGAAGTCGGTTCATCCAGCAACAAACAACGGCTGTCCTGCGCGACCATCATCGCCAGCCAGGCCCGTTGACGTTCCCCCCCGGAGAGGCTATCTACCAGGCGGTTGGCAAAGGGTTTGAGCCCCACCAGCCCGATCGCCTCTTCTACCAGCTCGCGATCGCCAGCCTTGAAACGGCCTAACGCGCCATGCCACGGGTAGCGGCCGATGGCGACCAATTCGCGCACCGTCATCCCTTCCGCTGCGGGCAATTGCTGCGGCAGATAGGCTACTTGGCGAGCGAAGGCTTTGCTATCCCATTGGCCCAGCGGTTGCCCGTTAAGCAGCGCCTGGCCGGAGGTAGGATTTTGGTGACGACCGAGGATTTTCAGCAGCGTGGATTTGCCGGAGCCATTATGCCCAATCAATCCACACACTTTGCCTTGAGGGAAAGCCAATGACAGCGGCTGTAACAGCACCCGCCCTGGCACGGCAAAGCTCACGCGGTCGAGCTGGAACGTAGCATCGCGATTAAGGTGTTTATCCTGCATAGGCCCTGCTTGGCGGGGAGCGACCAAAGGCCGCTCCCGGTAGCCGATTAGAAACTGAAGGTTGCCGTGGCGACCACTTGACGTTCTGCACCCCAGAAGCAGCCATAGGTGGCGAAACAGCTAGAGACATACTCTTTATCAAACAGGTTGTTAACGTTAAGCGCTACGGAAGAACCTGGCAGGTTGAAGCGTGCCAAATCATATTTGATCACGGTATTCCACACGGTGTAGTCCGGCACTTTGAAGGTGTTGGCTTCGTCACCATAGGTTGAGCCGGTATAACGCACACCCGCGCCCAGCGTCAGGCCACTCAATGCGGTTTCGTGGAAGGTGTAATCCCCCCACAGCGAGGCCATATGCTTAGGAATGATCGCTGGCGTATTGCCCTGGTTGGTGGTGTCTTCGGTGTATTCAGCATCGGTATAGGTATAGGACGCCAGCAGGTTGACGTTAGCCGTCAGCGCCGCTTTGCCTTCCAACTCTACGCCGCGAGAGCGGATCTCCCCGGTTTGCTGCTGGAACCAACCTTTATCGGCATGCTCAACATCCGTGACCAGGTTATTTGACTTGGTCAGTTGATAGATGGCAATGGTGGCAGAGACAGGGCGATCTTTTGGCATGTATTTCACGCCAGCTTCATACTGTTCGCCTTTGGAAGGAACGAAGGCTTTGCCGTCATAACCTGCGCCCACGTTCGGCTCGAAAGATTGCGCGTAACTGACATACGGCGAGATGCCGTTGTCGAACAGATAGTTAAGGCCGATGCGATTGGTAGACTGGTGATCTTTCTGCTCGCTGTAGGGGATCGTAGCCATGTCGGTGCGATCCTCAACGGTGCTCTTAGCCCAGTCATAGCGCGTACCGGCTGTCAGGATCCATTGGTTCCACTCGGCCTGTTCCTGCAGGTAAATACCCACCTGCCGTTGACCATTGACCTTACTGGTTGGGTTTAACGTCCCCTTGGTATAATTACCAAACTGCGGGTTTGCCAGATCCAGTGGACTGGCCACGCCCCAGCCGCCCTGAATATCGTTACTCATGCGCATAAAATCTACGCCAGCCAGCAACGTATGATCCACACGGCCAGTAGCAAACTTGGCCTGGCCTTGGGTATCGACGCTGAAGTTATTCAGGCGCTCATCCGAAGCGATATAGTTACGGTTGAGGGTCGTGTTGTCGGCGTTTACGCCAGTGCCATAGATATTGTTCTGGTTGGTATGCAACTGCATATAACGCAGGTTCTGGCGTACGGCCCAGGTATCATCGAAATCATGAGAGAAGCTGTAACCAAACATGCGCGTCTGGCGCGAATAGAAGTTACTCTTTTCGCCTTCGTTGAAGTTGGTTGGCAGTTTGCCATAAGGCGCGTTGACCACCGTTCCCTGCATCGGCAACCAGCCGTAGTAGCCGAGGTTAGGATCGTTTTGCAGGTAAGAATACAGCGTCAGGTTGGTATGCTCATCGGGCTGCCAACTGAATGAAGGCGCAATGGTATAGCGTTTTTCCTTGGCCATCTCCTGCTGAGCGTCAGCGTCTTTGGCCAACCCGGTCAGGCGGAAGGAATACTTGCCGTCATCATCCAACGCATTGCTGAAATCAAAGCCAGTCTGGAACAGGTTATCTGTACCCATTTTAAATTGGATTTCTTTCAGCGGTTCCGTGGTTGGGCGCTTGCTGATCAGCGAGATAATCCCACCCGGGCTGCTTTTACCGTAAAGCACGGAAGAAGGCCCGCGCAGCACTTCGGCCCGCTCCAGGAAATAAGGATCGATTACGGCTTCGTTAAAATAGTCGCCTTGCAGCTTCAAACCGTCCAGATAGATATTCTGGTTGACCGAGCCAAAACCACGAATATAAACCGCATCATAGACGTTGGAGCTGCCGCGGCTGCCCACCATCACACCAGGGGTGAAGCCTAACGCTTCTTTCACCGAGGAAGGCTGCATAACGTCCATTTGTTCACGCGTGACCACAGACACCGATTGAGGGGTCTTCACCAACGGCGTATCCGTTTTGGTGCCGGTCGCGCTGCGTTTCGCCACGATGGTGCCCACTGGGCCCCAGGCGCTTTCCTGTGAAGCACCACCGCTGCCGCCCCCTACCACCGTAATAGTATCGGCATCCGCGGCAGCCGTCGTCTGAGCTGCAACCGCAGGCAAGGTTAGCGTAGCCGCGATCGTGGCAGCCAAAACGCTTACGGGGAACAAGCCTGATTTGGCCGGTGATGAGGAATGACGCTTGGTCGGCATGTCTGGTTTCTCTGATGTGATTTGATAACGAATGTGAACGATAATAATTATTATAAGCGCGGCATTTTATGCAGAAGGCTAGCGGAACTGCAAGCGTATTTCGGCCGTAAAAAAGCTATGGGATTGGTGTGGTAACCGCATTAACAGAGTGGAAATAAAACCAACAACACAGAAAGGAAAGCCCGTAACAGAACGCTACGGGCTTGATAACACAGTAAAATCAAATGATAAATATGCTTAACATAACGGCTGGGGTTTATTTGCCAAACATATCTTTTATCCAGCCAGCAACGCCATCGGCATCTTTCTGTTCGCCGGCTTGCTGCTGTTGAGTTTGTTGCTGCTCGGCCTGGCTTGCCTGGCATAGCCCCTGCGGGTTTTCAGTCCAAACCGGGATGGTGCGCCAACTGCTGCCACCACAGATAAAGTTACCGGCAGAATCAATCCCCATCTGGCTAATGCCTTCCGGTTGTTGCAGCTTCAGCACCAGCGGCGTCTGGTTTTCCAGATAGCGGCGATACAGCGTCAAAGCACCGTTGGCACCTGTCAATTTGGCTGGGCCGTTATTGTCACGCCCTACCCAGGCAATCGCCACTTCCTTACCGTCGATACCGGCAAACCAGCTGTCACGCAGATCGTTAGTGGTACCGGTTTTAGCGGCCAGGTTGTAATTAGGGAACTTGACCGACAGCGAACGTGAAGTCCCGCGTGCCACACCCTGCTGCATAGCATACAGCGTCAGGTAAGCCGCCTGTGCTGGCACCATACGTTCCGCCTGCGGGAAGCTCTGATACAACGCGGTGCCGTCTTCCGCGATCACTGAACGCACGGCAGACAGCGGCGCGCGGTTACCCCCACTGGCGATGGTCTGGTATTCCTGTGCTACTTCCATCGGCGTCAGGCCGATGGCCCCCAGCAACATGGAAGGCACCGGAGTGATCGCCGATTTAGGAATACCCAACTTTTGCAGGGTCGCGCTGATCTGATCCAGCCCTACCGACATCCCCAGGTTGACCGTTGGCACGTTGAGCGAGTTGGCCAACGCATCCACCAGCATCACCCGGCCACGGAACTGGCGATCGTAGTTATTCGGCTGCCACGAACTGCCATTAGACAGTTTGATCGACAGCGGCTGATCGGCCAGCCAGGTATTGAGCCGATACTTATCCGGTTCCGACAGCGCGGTCAGATAGGTTGGCGGCTTGGCCAGTGACCCAACCAGACGGCGCGCCTGCAGCGCACGGTTAAAACCGGCAAACTGAGGATCGGCACCGCCCACCATGGCGCGAACCTCTCCGGTGAAGCGATCGACAATTACCATCGCCGCTTCCAGATCGTTCACATGACGCGCAGCGCGCAGAGCTGGGATACCGTCTTCCACTGCCTTCTCGGCCGCATCCTGTGAAACCGGATCCAGCGTAGTGAAGATCTTCACGCCGGAAAGATCGTTAACCTTGTCACCCAGCTTGGCCTGCAACTCCTGACGCACCAGTTGCATAAACGCAGGCTGCGGTGAAATCACCCCACCTTTCGGCTGTACGCCCAGCGGGCGAGCGCTCAGCATGTTATACAGCTCAGCGTCGATCACCCCCTGGTTCTGTAACAGCTTGAGCACCAGGTTACGACGCTCCAGCGCCAACTTTGGGTTACGCCAAGGGTTATACAGCGAGGCCCCTTTCACCATGCCCACCAACAGCGCCTGCTGATCCAGGCTCAGTTCATCGACCGGGCGACCAAAGTAGTACAGGCTGGCCAACGGGAAGCCACGGATCTGATCGCTGCCGCTCTGGCCGAGATACACCTCGTTCAGATACAGCTCCAGAATACGGTCTTTGCTATAACGGTAATCTACCAGCAAAGCCATGTAGGCTTCGTTGGCCTTACGCCACAGCGAACGCTCGTTGGTCAGGAACAGGTTTTTTACCAGTTGCTGAGTCAAGGTACTGCCCCCCTGCACCGCACGCCCTGCGGTCAGGTTGGCCACCACCGCACGGCCAATGGAGTAGAAGCTGATACCATCATGCTCGTAGAAATGGCGGTCTTCGGTAGCGATTAGCGTGTCGACCAGCAGGTCTGGGAAACCAGAGCGCGGTACAAACAGGCGTTGCTCGCCATTCGGCGATTGCAGCATGGTGATCAGGCGCGGATCGAGGCGGAAGAAGCCAAAGTTACGCTGATTTTCCATGTTGACGATTTTCGCCAGACCATTGTTTTGGAAATCGAGGCGAGCGTGGATCTGGCCTTCTTTGCCATCCGGGAAATCAAACGGGCGGCGCAGCATCTCGATGCTGTTGGCCTGCACGGTAAACTCCCCAGGCCGGGTCATGCGGCTGACCTGGCGATATTGCATCCCCTCCAGCAGGGCGACCATTTCCTTTTTGCTATACGGCATGCCCGGCTCAAGGTTAACCATGCGGCCATACACCGCCGCCGGTAACTGCCAGACTTTGCCATCGATGCGGCTACGGATCTGGGAATCCAGATAAACACCGTAGATCGCCAGCAGCACCGCAATCACCAGGAACAGTTTTATCAGCAGGCCGAGCCAACGGCGCTTTTTACGCGGCGACTTCGCTTTTACCTTTGGCGGCATGCGTTGTTCCTCTTCGTCGTCATCGTACTCATCATCGTCATACTCATCCTGATACTCGTCTTCTTCATAATCGTCGTCACGTTGACGACGCGCCGCTTTGCGCGGCTGATTACGTTTTGGTTGTTTGCCTTTGCGCCCGATGGGCTCGCGGTCATCCCCAGCCATTGCGGTTCTTCTCCACGCTTGCTGCAATTTATACCCTATGGATTTCAAGCTGCGGCTAGGCGACAAACTATCTCATCCCCAGGAGCTTACTTTTGGGTAAGTGACTGGGGTGAGTTAGTGCAGGTAACAACGCTGCAGCTTGAAAGACGACGGGTCCGTTATTTTGTCGCTTAATCTGTGCCTATGTTGCCGGGCTGAACAGAAGAAACATCTGAATTCGTTACTGGTATTTCTTGGTGCGCCTGGTGGGGGCGGTATTAGCCGGATCGTCTGGCCATACGTGTTTGGGATAGCGCCCCTTCATTTCCTTTTGCACCTCGCGGTACGCCCCTTGCCAGAAGGCGGCCAGATCGCCGGTGATCTGCAATGGCCGGTGCGCCGGAGAGAGTAACTCAAGCACCACCGGGATGCGACCCTCAGCCAACGTTGGGCTACGCTGCTCACCAAACATCTCCTGTAAACGCACCGCCAATACCGGCGGTTTGTCGGCATCGTAGCGGATCGGCAAACGGCTACCGGTCGGCACAGCATAATGAGTTGGCAGGGCATTATCCAGCCGTTGCTTTTGCTGCCAGTCTAACCGGCGGGCCAAGGCTTCAGCGATATTGACCTGCTTTAATCCGCGCAGATCGCGAACGCCGCTCAATGACGGCAGCAACCAGCTTTCCAGGGAGTCGAGCAACGTCTCGTCATCCACCGGTGGCCAGTCGGCCTCTGGCAACCAACGCTGGGCACAGTGTAAACGCAGGCGCAACTGTTCGGCAGCAGTGTCCCAATTAAGCACGACCAATCCCTGGGCGCGGACCCAGTTTATCAGTGCCTGTTGCAGTTCCTCTTCCGCCGGTTTGGCCAGCGGCTGAGCCCGCAGCGTCAAGCGGCCAATCTGTTGGCGCTTCCAGGCCCGCAGGGTGCCCTTTTCCTCATCCCACTCGACGGCTGTCTGGCTACTGACAATCTCGGGCAACCTCGCCACCAGCGCATCAATTTCGATGGGTAACGCCAGCAGGATACGGGCATCCGGGCTGTTATGGCCTTGCAACAGGCTGGGAATAATCAACCAGGGAGCACGCGAGAGCGCTTCGTCCTGAGCCATCGCTGCGCCCAGGCCATTGGCCAACAGATAGCGCCCATCCTGCCCGCGCCGTTGAGCGATACGATCGGCAAATGCCTGCGCCAGCAAAGGAGCGGCCAGATCGGCATCAATCTGCCCACTTTTTTGCGGTAAGCGCTTACTCAATTGCGCCGCCCGGCGTTGCCAATGTGGCTGGGGGCGGCTCAGCCAATAACCGATATCCATCTGTCCACTGCGCGGCGGCTCCTCCAGCAAAGCGGCCAACATCGCCGCCGTGGCTAATCCATCGGCTCCCATCTTGGCACCGGCACACAGCATAGCCGCCAGTCTGGGATCGCAACCCAACCCGGCCATTTGACGACCAATGGTTGTGAGCTTCTCACCGTCGTCGATAGCTGCCAGGGTATGTAATAAACGGCGAGCGGCAGCTAATGCGGCCAACGGCGGCCGATCGAGCCAGGTGAGTTGATCCACATCCACACAGCCCCATTGCAGCAGTTCCAGCCAGAAGCTGGCCAGATCGCTTTGCAGGATCTCCGGCTCGGCATGTTCCGCAGCACGCTCCGCCTGCTCTTTGGCAAACAGATGCCAGCAAATTCCCGACTCCAAGCGCCCGGCACGCCCGGCGCGCTGGATCATTGAAGCCTGGCTGATACGCTGGGTGACCAATCGCGTCAGGCCATTACGGACGTCATAACGTGCTACGCGCTCCAGCCCGCTGTCGACGACCAGACGGATGCCTTCAATGGTCAAACTGGTTTCGGCGATATTGGTCGCCAACACCACTTTACGCCGACCGTGCTGCGCCGGCTGGATCGCCTTTTGCTGCTGTGCCAACGGCAATGCGCCGTACAGCGGGCAGAGATCGGTATCCGCTGGCACCTCGCCAATGAGCCGTTCCTGCACGCGGTTAATCTCCGCCACGCCGGGCAGGAATAACAGCAGCGAACCTGATTGCTCAGCCAACAGACGCTTCACCGCCGAGGCAACGCCATCCTCCAACCGTTGATGGCTTGGCAAAGGTTGGTACTGCCGTTCAACCGGGTAGCTACGCCCTTCCGACACCACCACCGGCGCTTGCGGCAGCAGTTGCGACAGCCGCGCATTATCCAGCGTCGCGGACATGATCAGCAGTTTCAGATCGTCACGCAGCCCTTGCTGCACATCCAGCAGCAGAGCCAAGGCCAGATCGGCCTGTAAACTACGCTCGTGGAATTCATCAAGAATAATCAGCGAGACACCCTGCAGTTCGGCGTCCTGCTGCAACATGCGGGTGAGAATGCCCTCGGTCACCACCTCAAGTCGCGTATGCGGCCCACTTTTGCTCTCGGCACGCATGCGATAGCCCACGGTCTGACCCGGTTCTTCACCCAGCTGTTGCGCCAAACGGTAAGCGACGTTTTTTGCCGCCAGCCGCCGTGGCTCCAGCATGATGATACGCCCCGGCAGCCCGGCTTTTGCCAGGATCTGCAACGGCAGCCAGGTGGATTTCCCGGCACCGGTGGGGGCATGCAACAACACCTGTGGGGCAGATTGCAGTGCGGCAAGCAGCTCATCAAGAACCGCGCTGACGGGCAGTGAGGACACAAAACTCTCCATGGGGTAGTTAATGGACAGCGCACATTGTAGCATTAGGCTCAGCATTTCATTCATTTACCGGGGTTCCATGTCCAGCTCGCGCCGCCTGTTCTTCGCCTTGTCGCTACCCGATGCCTTGCAGCAGCAGGTGATCCGCTGGCGGGCCGAGGCATTTAAACCCGAAGATGGCCGCCCGGTGGCCGCCGCCAATCTGCATCTGACGCTAGCCTTTCTCGGCGAGGTCAGTGCACAGAAAGAGCTGGCGCTAAAAACGCAGGCCGGGCGTATCACGCAGGCGGGTTTTAGCCTCAATCTGGACGATCTTGGCCACTGGCCGCGCCCCGGAGTGGTATGGTTGGGCAGCAAACGCCCCCCACGCGCGCTGTTACAGCTGGCGGAATTGCTGCGTTCGCAAGCGGCCCGCAGCGGCTGTTATCAAAGCCCGATGCCGTTTCATCCCCATATCACGTTATTACGCGCCGCGACCCAGCCGGTCGCTATTCCTCCTGGCACGCCGGGTTGGCCGTTCAACGCCAGCCATTTCTCTCTCTACCAATCGTCGTTTGAACAGGGCCGTACCCGCTACCACGAATTAGAGCAGTGGCCACTCGGCCCACAGGATAAATCATGATCTTTGACCCACCGCTAAAACCGGCCACGCTCATCAAGCGCTACAAACGTTTTCTGGCCGATGTGATCACCCCCGAAGGTGAAACCTTTACCCTGCACTGCGCCAACACCGGCGCCATGACCGGCTGTGCTACGCCAGGGGACACCGTTTGGTACTCCACTTCGGACAACGCCAAACGCAAATATGCCCACAGTTGGGAGCTGACACATACCCAGGCTGGCGACTGGATCTGCGTCAACACCCTGCGCGCCAACACCCTGGTTCGTGAAGCTATTGAACAGAATATAATCAGTGAATTATCCGGTTACAGTAAAATCACCGGCGAAGTGAAATATGGCGGCGAAAACAGCCGTATCGATTTGTTATTACAGGCAGAAAACCGGGTTGACTGCTATATTGAAGTTAAGTCAGTCACACTATTGCAACATCAACAGGGCTACTTCCCTGATGCCGTAACGCTGAGAGGGCAGAAGCATCTGCGTGAGTTGCAAAACGTGGTTGAACAAGGGCAGCGGGCGGTGCTGTTCTTTGCCGTGTTACACAGCGGCATCGATCGGGTCACCCCAGCAAATCATATTGATGAGCATTATGCGGTGCTACTAGCGCAGGTTCAGCAGTTGGGAGTGGAAGTTGTTTGTTACGGGGCAAAATTATCACCTGACGGTATCTCGCTAAGCGCTAAGTTACCGTTTTTTATTGGCTAGCGGTGCCGGGCACAAATAAATCGACAACCGGATATTGCTTCGCCAAATACGCCTTCCTTCACACCATTGTCAAGCAGGCGACAGGAATAATTGCCATCCCTCTTCCCTTCTGTTATTTATAGCGGCCTGTTTTTCCCCCGTATTGGGGATTCGACATACCCTACTAGCATTAAAGGGTATAGTGCGTGTGTATGTAGGAGAAGCAATATGCAAGAAGGGCAAACCCGTAAAACCTCGTCCTTGAGCATTCTCGCCATCGCTGGGGTGGAGCCGTATCAAGAGAAACCGGGCGAAGAGTACATGAACGACGCCCAGTTGACGCATTTCAGGCGCATCCTTGAAGCATGGCGCAACCAACTCAGGGACGAAGTCGATCGTACCGTGTCGCATATGCAAGAAGAGGCAGCCAACTTCCCGGATCCGGCAGACCGTGCCACTCAGGAAGAAGAGTTCAGCCTCGAACTGCGTAACCGTGACCGCGAGCGCAAACTGATCAAAAAGATCGAGAAAACGCTGAAGAAAGTAGAAGACGATGATTTCGGCTTCTGCGAGTCTTGCGGCGTGGAGATTGGCATTCGTCGCCTTGAAGCGCGTCCGACTGCTGATTTGTGCATCGACTGCAAGACGTTGGCCGAAATCCGCGAAAAGCAGATGGCCGGCTAAGCAGTTGTTACCTCCTGCGGCGCGTGCCAATAACGCGCGCCGCACAGAGTTAAGGGAAGCAATCCCTTCAGATATGCTAGCAAGTCACTATGTGGGGCGCTTTGCCCCATCGCCTTCCGGGGATCTGCATTTCGGTTCGCTGATTGCCGCTCTGGGAAGCTACCTCCAGGCTCGTGCTCAACGCGGGCAATGGCTGGTACGTATTGAAGATATCGACCCTCCGCGCGAAGTCGCCGGAGCTGCCGGGCGTATCTTATCCGCACTTGAACACTATGGTCTCCACTGGGACGGCCAGGTCATCTATCAATCCCAACGCTCTGAAGCTTACCGCGCAACCCTTGATTGGCTGCAACGCCAGGATCTCAGCTATTACTGCACCTGTACCCGCAGCCGCATCCAGCAGATCGGCGGTTTGTACGATGGTCATTGCCGCCAGTTACGGCTTGGCCCGCAGGGTGCCGCAATCCGCTTACGTCAATCAAACCCGGTGTATGCCTTCCACGATCGGTTGCAGGGCGAGCTACGGGCCGATCCGGCGCTGGCACAGGAAGATTTCATCATCCGCCGCCGCGACGGCCTGTTTGCCTACAATCTGGCGGTGGTGATCGACGATCATTTTCAAGGCGTGACCGAAATCGTCCGCGGTGCCGATCTGATCGAACCCACGGTGCGCCAGATTGCGCTGTATCAGCAATTACAGGCACCGGTTCCCGACTATGTGCATTTGCCACTGGCGCTGGGGAATAACGGCATTAAACTGTCGAAGCAAAATCATGCTCCCGCGCTGCCCACTGGCGATCCACGGCCAGTACTGGTTGCTGCCCTGAAGTTTCTGCGCCAACCGCTGCCAGAAAACTGGCAAGATCTTGATCTGCCGTTATTATTGAGCTGGGCGGTTGAGCATTGGCAGTTGGCAAATGTGCCACGTCAGCAAGCGATCCCACAGTGTGAAAACACAACGGCATTCTCAAAACAGCCGGGGTAAGCTATGATTAGCCGCTATTTTTGTTAGCGCCATTTTTATCCGTCACTATCGAGGTGTACCATTTTTACCCGAGTAGCCAATTTCTGCCGTAAGGTACTAATCCGCGATGACAAGTTGACCCGCGAAGATGCGCCGGCCAGCGATAAAAACCAAGTCCGCGAAGAAAGCGCGCCTGCAGAACCGTTAGCAACAACGCCACCGCGCTCTACCGAGAGCGGCAGGGAAACACCTGCCCGCCGTCCGGCGCCGCGTAAACGCCCGCCATTTGTAGCCGCAGAGGGAACGCGCTCAATGACCGTTATCCCCCGCGATCAACATGCGATCTCGCGCAAAGATATCAGCGAAAATGCGCTGAAGGTGCTGTATCGCCTGAATAAATCCGGCTATGAAGCCTATCTGGTCGGCGGCGGTGTACGCGATCTGTTGCTCGGCAAAAAGCCGAAAGATTTCGACATTACCACCAACGCTACCCCAGAGCAGGTGCGCAAACTGTTCCGCAACTGCCGCCTGGTCGGCCGCCGTTTCAGGCTGGCGCACGTGATGTTCGGGCCGGAAATCATCGAAGTCGCCACCTTCCGTGGCCACCACGAACAGAGTCAGGAATCTGACAAGAACTCTTCCCAGCAGGCCCAGAACGGCATGCTGCTGCGCGATAACATCTTCGGTACCATCGAAGACGATGCCCAGCGCCGCGATTTTACCATCAACAGCCTGTATTACGGCGTAGCCGACTTTGCCCTGCGTGATTACGTTGGGGGCCTGCGCGATCTGCAACAGGGCGTTATCCGCCTGATCGGCGATCCGGAAACCCGCTACCGCGAAGATCCGGTGCGGATGCTGCGCGCGGTACGCTTTGCCGCCAAGCTGGATATGACCATCAGCGAAGAAACCGCCGAGCCAATTCCACGCCTGGCCTCGCTGCTGCACGAAATCCCACCGGCTCGCCTGTTTGAAGAGGCGCTGAAGCTGCTGCAAACGGGTTACGGTTACCAGACCTACCTGAAGCTGTGTGAATATCAGCTGTTCCAGCCGCTGTTCCCATTGATCGCGCGTAACTTCACGCCGAATCACGACACGCCGATGGAACGCATTCTTGAGCAGGTACTGAAAAATACCGATCATCGCCTGCAAAACGACAAGCGCGTCAACCCGGCGTTCCTGTTTGCCGCCATGCTGTGGTACCCACTGCTGGAGCACGCACAGAAACTGGCGCAGGAAAGCGGCCTGGCCTATTACGACGCCTTTGCCCTGGCCATGAACGATGTGTTGGACGAAGAGTGCCGTTCACTGGCAATCCCCAAACGAATCACTACACTGGTACGTGACATCTGGCAACTGCAGTTACGCCTGTCCCGTCGTCAGGGCAAGCGTGCGCACAAACTGATGGAACACCCTAAATTCCGTGCGGCGTATGATTTGCTGGCACTGCGTGCCGAAGTGGAAAACAACCCGGAGATGCTGCGTCTTGCCGAATGGTGGGATGAATTCCAGGTGGCCACCGCGGCCCGCCAGAAAAACATGCTGAGCACGCTAGGCGAAGATCCGGCACCGCGTCGGGCTCGTCAGCGCCGCCCACGCCGCAGGTCTCCAAATAACGAAGGAGCATAATGATCCGCGTTTATATCGCGCTGGGTAGCAATCTGGCGCAACCTTTGCAACAGGTGAAGACCGCGCTGGAGGCGTTGGAGCATATTCCACGCACCCGTCTGATCGTTTGTTCACCGCTGTACCGCACCAAGCCGCTGGGGCCACAGAACCAGCCGGATTATCTCAACGCGGTGGTGGCACTGGATACCCAGTTGCCACCGGAACAGCTGCTCGATCACACCCAGGCGATTGAACGCAATCAGGGCCGAGTGCGCAAAGATGAACGCTGGGGCCCTCGCACGCTGGATCTGGATATGATGTTGTACGGCGATCTGGTGATCGACACCGAACGCCTCACCGTGCCCCATTACGGCCTGAAAGAACGTGAATTTATGCTCTACCCGCTGGCGGATATCGCTCCGGATCTGGTATTCCCAGACGGTGAAACCCTCGCGGAGTGCTTACAACGCGTGCCAAAAAACGGCATGACGCTGTGGCATCAACCCAAGGGTTGAATACCACTCCCAGACAACGTTAACGTCGCGATAAACCCACCTTCCGTCCGATTGGCAAAGCTCACCCGCAGTCCGTGCAAGCCGGCAATCCGCTGCACAATGGACAAACCCAGCCCGCTTCCCGTCTGTTCCTGCCCCGGTGGGCGATAAAAGCGCTCCCCCAGTCTTTCCAGATGCTCAGCCGTGACGCCAGGGCCGTCGTCCTCCACCGTCAGTTGCCGCTGGCTGAGCGTGACCGTTACCGTGCCACCGGCCGGAGTGTAACGTATCGCATTGTCCACCAGATTGCGCACCAACAACGATAACAGCAGCGGCTGGCCCGATAGTGCAGGAGGTTCGCCCTGCTGCTGGTAACGCAGTGTGATCCCGGAGGTATGCGCCTGTCGATCCAGCTCCGCCAGGGTCATCGGCACCAGTTGGCACCAGTCGACCAAGGCCAGATCGTGCAAATCGGCGAGCGAGTCCAGCCGGGACAGGGTGAGCAGTTGGTCCACCAGGCGCGTGGCTCGATCGATACCCACCGTTAGGTTATTCACTGCATGTTCACGCATGGGCACATCGTCCCCCGCCAGTTGCACCACCTCGGTCTGCACCCGCAATGCGGCCAATGGGCTGCGCAACTCATGGGCAGCATCCGAAGTAAACCGACGCTCACGCACCAGCAGGCTATTAATGCGCGTAAACAGCGTATTCAGCGCTTCCACCAACGGGCGCACCTCACTGGGTACCTGGTGTGCATTCAGCGGCGTAGCATCGTCTGGAGCTCGTTGGCGTAGGCTGGCGGCCACCTCACGCAACGGTCTTAGCTCGCGGCCAACCATCAGGGCGATCAGCAACATCAGGATCGGCAACGTCACCAGCCAGGGCAGCAACTGCCCCATCACCAACCCCAACGCCATATCATGCCGATAATCCCATTCCTGGCCGACCACAATGCGGTAACGCCCATCCGGGCTGGTGAGCCATAGCAACCGCCAACTGTCGCTATCTTCTTTGCGTTGACCATCGACAAATCCTTGTCGCTCACCGTCAAACTGAAAATCCTCACCGTTCTCACCGTCGTTGAGCAGCATGCGCCCATCGTGGGAAAAGATGGCGAACGCCAACGCATCATCGTCCTGCTCTCCGCGCTTGCCGTGGTTCAGCATCTTCTTGGTTTTTGGCAGGCTGCGCACTTGCTGATTAGCCAGCAAATCCCCCAGATCGGCGGTCGCCAGCCGTTTGGCAAACAGCATCTGTTGGGTGTCGAACACTTCGTTGATATTGTGGCGCGTCATCATCCACGCCACCATGCTGGCGGAGCACCAGGTCAGCAATGCCAGCAGGCTGAAGATCAGGATCAGCCGCAACCGCAAACTCAATGACTTCACGGTTCATCCCCCAACGTGTAGCCCACGCCATGTACGGTGCGGATAAAACCATTACCCAACTTGCGCCGCAGATGATGGATATGGACCTCAACCGCGTTACTGCTCACGTCGTCATCCCAGTTATACAGTTTTTCCTGGATCAGCGGCCGTGCCAGCACACGCCCCTTGTTGTGCAGAAACAGTTCCAGCACCGCCAGTTCGCGCGGGGTCAGCGTCACGGGCTCACCGTTGCAGCTCACGCTGCGGGATGCGGCATCAAACACCAGGTTGCCGTGGACCAGTTGAGGCGTCAGTTGCCCATGGCGGCGGCGGATCAACGCCTGTAACCGCGCGGCAACCTCCGTTAGAGCAAAAGGCTTGCACAGGTAATCATCGGCTCCGCTTTGCAACCCGCTGACACGCTGTTCCAACGCGTCACGCGCGGTCAGGATCAGCACCGGCACATCCTGCCCGGCCTGACGCCACTGGCGCAGCAGATCCAACCCGTCCAACCCCGGCAAGCTGAGATCGAGGATCACCGCATCATAAGGTGCACTGTCCAGGGCGTTCTTACCGACGATGCCATCGGTAAACCAGTCGAGGTTAAACCCCAGCTTGGTCAAGCCCGCCTTGATGCCATCACCGATCAGTTTGTCATCTTCAATCAACAGAATTCTCATGCGCTCTCCCTTTGGACAGACCATTACATCATAAGCTTCTTAAGAACATCTTAACCATCAGCATCGGAGCTACCCACCCCTGAAGGGTTACAGTAGAATGACAACACTTTTTACCACCGTGCTACAAATCCAGGCCGCGCGGTTACTGCAGGAGACGTTGTGATGAAACCTACCACCCTGAGCCATTTACGCCAGTGGAAGCAGGAGCAGCGCAAGTTTGCGACTATTACCGCCTACGATGCCAGCTTTGCCCAGCTGTTTGAAGAACAAGGTATTAAAGTATTACTGGTCGGCGACTCGCTAGGGATGACGCTGCAAGGGCATGACTCAACGCTGCCGGTAACCGTGGCCGACGTGGCTTACCATACCCGCGCGGTACGCCGTGGGGCACCAGCCAGCCTGCTGTTGGCCGACCTGCCTTTCATGAGTTACGCCACGCCTGAGCTTGCCTGCCAAAGCGCGGCCGAGGTGATGCGCGCCGGGGCCAACATGGTCAAAATAGAAGGCGGCAGTTGGCTTTGCGAAACGGTGAAAATGCTCGCGGAGCGCGCCGTCCCCGTCTGCGGCCATCTTGGCCTCACGCCACAATCTGTCAACGTGTTTGGCGGCTACAAGGTACAGGGGCGTGACGAGTTGGCGGCCAAGCAACTGCTGATCGACGCCCAGAATCTGGAGCTGGCCGGTATGCAGCTGTTGGTGCTGGAGTGCGTACCAACCGAACTGGCCCGCCAGGTTACTGAAGCCTTGTCGATCCCGGTGATCGGTATTGGTGCCGGCAACGCTACCGATGGCCAGATCCTGGTGATGCATGACGCCTTGGGGATCACCGGCGGCCATACCCCTAAATTTGCCAAAAACTTTCTGGCGCAGGGCGGCGATATTCGCGGTGCCGTGCAGCTGTATATTCGGGAAGTCGAGCAAGGGATTTATCCCGACGAAGAGCACTCGTTCAACTGAGTGACCGGCCACGATTGATATACCCTATGGATTTCAAGTTGCAGCTAGGCGACAAGCTTACTCATCCCCAGGAGCTTACTTTTGGGTAAGTGACTGGGGTGAGTAAGTGCAGGTAACAACGCTGCAACTTGAAAGACGACGGGTATAGCTAACTAGCTTATCCCCTGGTACTTCAACACCGGGGGAGACACCGAGGAGTTATGGAATGGTAATTATCGAAACCCTGCCACTGCTGCGCCAACAGATCCGCCGCTGGCGGCAAGAGGGCAAACGCGTTGCGCTGGTGCCCACCATGGGCAATCTGCATGAGGGCCATATGACGCTGGTGGAAGAAGCCCGCGCCCGTGCCGACGTGGTAGTAGTGAGCATTTTCGTTAACCCGCTGCAGTTCGAACGTGCAGACGATCTGGAGCGCTATCCGCGCACCTTGCAGGAAGACTGTGAAAAGCTCAATCGCCGTAATGTCGAGTTGATCTTCGCCCCTGCCCCGGCAGAAATTTACCCCAAAGGGCTGGAAGAACACACCAGCGTCGACGTACCGGTGATCTCCACCATGTTGGAAGGCGCCAGCCGTCCTGGCCACTTCCGCGGTGTTTCCACCATCGTCAGCAAACTGTTCAATCTGATCCAACCGGATCTGGCCTGCTTTGGCGAGAAGGATTATCAGCAGTTGGCGTTGATCCGCAAGATGGTGGCGGATATGGGCTATGACATTGATATCGTTGGTGTACCAACGGTGCGGGCCAAAGACGGGCTGGCGCTTAGCTCCCGCAACGGCTATCTCACCGCAGAAGAACGCAAGATCGCGCCACAGTTGAGCAAAATCATGAACGCCCTGGCAGAGCAGCTCGGCAACGGCGAACGCCACATCGAAGAGTTGCTGGCGCAGACGGCCGAAAAACTGCGCGCAGCAGGTTTCACCCCAGACGAGCTGTTTATTCGCGATGCCGACACGCTGCAACCGCTGGGCGTAGAAAGCCGCCGGGCCGTGGTGCTGATGGCCGCCTGGTTGGGCAAAGCCCGCCTGATCGATAATCAACAGGTCGATCTGACACAGTAAGCCCTTTATTGTACAGTCGTTGCCGTTTTTACCCGGTTGGCGGTAGACTGGCCGGGTTTTCGGTGACGATAAATAGTGCAAGGAAGCAGTTCTTCTTCAGCCGCCTGAAAAGGCCGATATTCAGTTAGGTAACGCTATGATACGTACTATGTTGCAAGGCAAGCTGCATCGGGTGAAAGTGACTCAGGCTGACCTGCACTACGAAGGCTCCTGCGCCATTGACCAGGATTTTCTGGAAGCCGCCGGGATCCTGGAATATGAAGCGATCGATATTTACAACGTGGATAACGGCCAACGTTTCTCCACCTATGCCATCGCCGCCGAACGCGGTTCGCGCATTATTTCGGTCAACGGTGCGGCCGCCCGCTGTGCCTGTGTGGGTGACAAACTGATCATCTGTTCTTACGTGCAGATGAGCGATGCCGATGCCCGCCAGCACCACCCCAAAGTCGCCTACTTCGAAGGTGACAATCACTTGCAACGCAAGGCAAAAGCCGTCCCCGTTCAGGTTGCCTAAAAAATCGGGCGCTTTCTGCGCCCGTCTTCTCTCTATTCTGTTACCGTCACACCCGGCAATGCACCAGGCTTGTTGGCTATCCGCTCCGCCATGGTAGGGATGGAGTCGGTACGCAGGATATACAGCCGTTTCAAGGTATAAGGATTATCACCCGGTTTCACTTTGCCCTGCACCGTGGTCACGGCCAAATGCAGCCCGGCATCTTTTGCCGCCTGGATCGCCTTTTGGTTATAGCCACCAAATGGATAGGAAAGGTACAACACATGCGGGTTAAACTGCTCCAGCGCCCGTCTTGAGTGTTCAAAGTCGAATTCGATATTATGCAGTGAACGGCTAAGCAGGATCGGCCTACGGTTGCCATCGGTACGATGTAGGAAATGGGTGTGTGACTGGATATCAAACACATCCTGGATCGTTTTCAGCTCTGAAATGCTCATAAACTGCAGCGAATCCGGATTCCATTTCTGTGGGTGACGTTTGATACGCGAAGAGATGATAAACGCCGTAGCGCGGAAACCGTAATCCTTCAGTACCGGATACGCATAGCGATAAACCGACTTCAACCCGTCATCAAAAGTCAGCAGCACCACTTTGCCCGGCAGGTTGATTTGATTATTCAGGTAGGCTTCCAGCTGATACATCGAGATGGTGTCATAACCCGTCTGCTTCAAATAGGTCATCTGGTTGCTGAAGGCCACGTCCGAGGTGGTCGTCGAGGTATTGCGGAAACGTTTGTTCTCTTCGTTTTTCAGCAGGTGATGATAGGTCAGCACCGGAATGCCGTTGTCGACTTCGCAGTCCAACTCACTGACAAATCCCAGACGATCGCCGATATTGACCTCATACCAGGTGTTATTCAGCCGATCTTTCAGCTTGCCGATAATCGGATAGCGCAGGTTCTCTTCCAGTACGCCAAAGATTTCACTTTTATTATCCGCCGCCGTGTAGACGTTAATTGCGCGCTGGGTGATCAGATTCTGGTTGGTCAGCGGTTTGTTCAGATCTCCCAGATCGTCCTTCACCTTACGGGTTTTGCTGATGGTGCGAACGTCGTTTTTATCGATAAAGCCGGTGCCATTGCCAAACTTAAGCTCGTAATATTCCGCATCCGCCGGGAACATCTGGATCAGTTGCCCTTTTTTCACTTCACCGACCGGGATCACATGCTCACCGATCAACGAATAAACCTCGCTGTTACGCTGCACTTCCATGTATTGGGCTTGAATAGCACTGTCTTCTGACAGCAAATCCGCCAACGCCGCCGGTGCCAACAGCGACATAACAATGCCGAGTAGCCCTGCTGCTATCTTATGTTGAGGCTGCATGGTTTGTTCTGCTTACGAGTGCGTCATGAAAAAATGAAGAAAATGTGGAGCGCCAGCATAGCACGATTCGCCCTCACCCCAACCCTCTCCCACAGGGAGAGGGAGCTGTTAGCCCCTGCTCTTTTGGAAGTTAAGGGCTCATCTCAGCAAACTCGATCGCCCACTCATCCAAAGTGAGTCAGTCTGTGCTCATGAAGAATCACTACGCTTTCAGCCCAACTCGATCGGTCCCCTCTCACTAAAGGAGAGGGTTAGGGGGTGGGAAATGACATCAGGAACGCAAGCCGCGGCCACGCTCAATCAGATACCAGGCCAGCCCGTAGAACACCGCAATGAACGCTACCAGCACCAGCATGGTCAGCGCTAACGGCACGTCGGAAATGCCCAGGAAGCCGAAGCGAAAACCGCTGATCATGTAGACGATAGGGTTCAGTTTGGAGACCGCCTGCCAGAACGGCGGTAACAGCGTCAGCGAGTAAAATACCCCGCCCAGATAAGTCAGCGGCGTCAGCACAAAGGTCGGGATCAGGCTGATATCGTCGAACGTGTTGGCAAAGACGGCATTAAGCAAACCGCCTAGCGAGAACAGGATCGCCGTTAATAGCAGCGTCACCGCGATCACCCACCAGGAATGGACTACCAGGGGAACGAAGAACAGCGAGATCACCGTCACCAGGATCCCCACACAGATACCACGCGCTACGCCACCGCCAACATAACCGGCAATCACCACGTGCGTCGGCACCGGTGCCACCAGCAACTCTTCAATATTCCGCTGGAACTTGGCACTAAAGAAAGACGCCGCCACGTTAGCGTAGGAGTTAGTGATCACCGCCATCATGATCAGGCCCGGCACGATAAACTGCATATAATCAAAACCGTGCATCTCACCAATACGCGACCCAATCAGGTTGCCAAAGATGATGAAATACAGGGTCATGGTGATCACTGGCGGTACCAGCGTCTGGATCCAGATGCGGGCGAAGCGGTTGATCTCTTTGGCCCAGATGCTTTTCAAGGCCACCCAATACAAATGCATCATGCTTGTTCTCCATTGCCATTCACCAGGTTGACGAACAGCTCTTCCAGCCGGTTGGCCTTGTTACGCATACTCAGGACCTGGATCCCCTGTGCGCTCAGTTGGGTGAACAGACCGTTCAGACCTTGCTCACGCATCACTTCCACTTCCAGCGTAGAGGTGTCCGTCAAACGGCTGTGATAACCCTCAAGATGGGGCAATGGGCTTTTCGCCGCCAGATCGAGGATGAAGGTTTCGGACTTCAGCTTGGCCAACAGCCCCTTCATCGAGGTGTTTTCTACCAGCTCACCGTTCTGGATGATGCCGATATTGCGGCACAGCATTTCTGCCTCCTCCAGATAGTGCGTGGTCAGGATAATGGTGGTGCCCTGGGCGTTCAGCTCTTTGAGGAAGCCCCACATCGAGCGACGCAGCTCGATATCCACCCCAGCAGTCGGTTCGTCGAGGATCAGCAGTTTGGGCTGATGCATCAGCGCACGGGCAATCATCAGGCGGCGTTTCATCCCGCCAGACAGCATACGCGCCCGCTCGTTACGTTTACCCCAAAGATCGAGCTGATTGAGGTACTTTTCTGCCCGCGCCATCGCCTCGCGGCGTTCCACGCCATAATATCCCGCCTGGTTGACCACAATCTGCAGCACTGTTTCAAACGGGTTAAAGTTGAACTCCTGCGGCACCAGCCCGAGCTGACGCTTGGCGTTAACGATATCCTTATCGATATCGTAACCAAACACTCGCACCGTGCCCGCCGTCTTGTTGACCAGCGAACTGATAATGCCGATGGTGGTGGATTTCCCGGCGCCATTCGGCCCCAGCAGGGCATAAAAGTCCCCCGCCTCCACGTTCAGATTGATACCGCGCAATGCCTTGACGCCACCCGCGTAGGTTTTGGTCAGCTGCGCTATTTCCAGTGCATAATTCATAAGTTATGAGAGTACCTTGTGATGGAGTTGGCTGCCGAACTTGTCTAAGAGGGAGTTTATCATCAGCGGCCTTATTACCGAGTTGAATCCGTGCGAATTCCATAGGGCAGAAATTTGATCAACTGTTCCGATTTCCAAATTGTGACGCTTGCCATATATTACATCAACGCAATTCGTTCATAACAGGCCAATAACCGCCATGCAAGAAATCGAAAGGCTTATCGCCAATAACCAAGCCTGGTCCGCTAACATCAACAAGGAAGATCCCGGCTTTTTTGAACGTTTGGCTCAAGCGCAAAAACCGCGATTCTTGTGGATCGGCTGCTCAGACAGCCGCGTGCCTGCCGAACGCCTGACCGGCCTGGAGCCGGGTGAGCTGTTCGTTCACCGTAACGTCGCCAATCTGGTGATCCATACCGATTTGAACTGCCTGTCAGTGGTGCAGTATGCCGTCGACGTGCTGGAGGTGGAACATATCATTATCTGTGGTCACCTGGGCTGCGGTGGGGTAGAAGCGGCAGTAGAGAACCCGGAACTGGGGTTGATCAACAACTGGCTGCTGCACATTCGCGATCTGTGGTACAAGCACAGTTCCCTGCTCGGCGAGCTGGAGCCGGAACAACGTCTGGATGTGCTGTGCGAGATCAACGTCATTGAGCAGGTGTATAACCTGGGCCACTCAACCATCATGCAGTCTGCCTGGAAACGCGGCCAGAAAGTAATGATCCACGGTTGGGTATACGGGATCCAGGACGGTCGTCTGCACGATCTGGAAGTCACCGCCACCAGCCGTGAGAGCCTGGAGATGGGCTACCGCAAAGCGATAGCCACACTCAAGCAGGAGAAAGGCCTGTTCTAGCGCCTTATCGGGGTTCAGCGCCCTGCTGAACCCTGGCCGGATTATTCGTCCAGCATCACCACTTTGCCGATGTAAGGCAGATGGCGATAACGCTGGGCGTAATCGATGCCATAACCCACTACGAACTCGTCCGGGATCGGGAAGCCGACATATTCCACCGGTACTTCAACCTCACGGCGCTCAGGCTTGTCCAGCAGCGTACAAATCGCCAACGACTTCGGCCCACGCAATGCCAGGATCTCGCGCACCTTGTTCAGGGTGTTGCCGGAATCGATGATGTCTTCGACGATCAATACGTCTTTACCGCGGATGTCTTCATCCAGATCTTTGAGGATTTTCACGTCGCGGGTGGTAGACATGCCGCTGCCGTAGCTGGAAGCGGTCATAAAATCGACCTCATGCGGCACCTCAATAGTGCGGCACAGATCGGCCATAAACATGAAAGAACCACGCAGCAGCCCGACCAGCACCATATCGCTGCCGCTATCGCGGTAGTCTTCGGTGATCTGGCGGCCAAGTTCAGCAATACGGGTCTTAACTTCCTGCTCGGAAATCATTACTTCTACAGTGTGTTTCATAGTTTTCAGGTCAGTTGCCGGAAGAAGGGCGCAGAGTTTAGCATAGCTGGCGGGCGGTGGCGACGCGAGTGCGTCACCACTTTACAGGCTGCGGCGTGACAAGCCGCAGCCAGGGATAACTTATTCAGCTACGGTAAAGCCTAGCATCATCCCTGTATCTTCATGTTCCAGCAGATGGCAGTGGGCCATATAGGCCTGATCGGCACTGGCCAGATGATTGAAACGCACCAGCACTTCGCTGCGCCAACCTTCTACCAGCACCGTATCTTTCCAACCTGCCCGGTGGGCCGCCGGTGGCTTGCCGTTTTCCGACAGAATGCGGAACTGGGTGCCATGGATATGGAACGGGTGCAGCATCATGTCGCCTTCACCAGAGATGGTCCATTTCTCATATTTGCCCCGTTTAGCCTCAAACGCTGGCTTGTTCATATCGAAGGCTTTGCCATTGATGGTGTTGGCATGGCTGAAATCAAACGGCTTGCTGCCATGATCCATCTTGCTGTGGTCCATTCCCGCCATGTTACCGTGATCCATGCCTTGCATCTTGCTATGGTCCATACCAGCCATGTTGCCAGCGGCATTGCCGTGATCCATGCTCATCCCGGCCATTGCCTGGTGACCATAACGATCCATCAAAGCCTGCATCCCCAGCATATCCAGCTTAGGATCCATCATCAGCTGCAACCAGCGTTCCTGCACCCCGGCCAGCGATGGCAGCGCAGGCAATTTCACCAGGCTGTCCGGCATGGATTTCACGCCCAGTGCCAGCGATGGCTGAATATGCAATACCGGCAGCGGCTGGTCAAACGGGGCCAACGTCATACCCATTTGCTTCACCGGCAGGGTAACGATATCGAACGGCTTACCATCGGAGGCATCGACCAACACTTCAAAGCGCTCGCCCATCAGCATCGGCAGTTCGGTCAGCTTAACCGGTTCGCCCAGGAAGCCACCGTCACTGGCAATCACGTATAATGGCCGATTGTCGCTGGTGGAGAGGTTAAGCGAGCGGGCGTTACAGCCGTTCAGGAAACGCAGACGCAGCCAGCCGCGTGGCGCAATGTGTTGCGGATAGCTGGCACCGTTGGTGAACATACGGTCACCAAACCAGCCCACGGCCGCGCTCATGATGTCCAACTGATATTCGATTTGGCCGTCTTTGCCCAGGCGCTTATCTTGCAGGATCACGGGAATATCATCTGTTCCCCAGGTCTTCGGCAAGGGTAGCTGGCTGCTTTCGTCATCTTCCAACAGCACCAGTCCCCCCAGCCCCTTCATCACCTGCTCGCCGGTTTTGCCATGCGTATGGGGATGGAACCAGCAGGTAGACGCTGGCTGATCGGCAGTGAAACTCACCGTGCGGGTAGTACCAGGTTGGATCAAGGCTTGTGGACCACCGTCGACATTACCGGGGATCTCTAAACCGTGCCAGTGCACCGTGCTGGCCTCTGGCAGTTTATTACTGATATCCACCGTCACCGGCTTACTCCGTTGCAAACGGACCGCAGGGCCAAGCAACGCACCGTTGATCCCCCAGGTGCGGGTAGCCACGTTAGGCAACCAGTTCATCTCACCGGTTTGCAGCGCTAACGCGATCTTTCCTTGCGCATCTGGCGTCAAAATCGGTGGGATCGGCAAGGCTGGGCGATCGGCGGCCCAGGCGGCACGGCTCCATAATGGCAAGGCGCTTGCGGCACCTATTGCGGCGGTCAGTTTGATAAAATCACGGCGTAACATCGCTGGTTCCCTTTTCTCAGTGATCGAAAGCTTAAGGTCCGCAGCCTAAACCCTCCCCTTAGTGGAAGGTCAAGAACTACTATTAAGGAGTGTTAAGCCCGCATAATTAATTTGGTGCCTTTACAGCCAAGTGTGGTAACGTCAGCAGATATTGAACAGGTCTATTTCATGATGAAAAAAACAACGTTGTTAATGCTATTGCTGACTATGCTGGGCTTTTCCAATGCCAGCCTGGCGCTGAATGAATCCGAAGCGGAAGATCTTGCCGATCTGACCGCGGTGTTTGTCTATCTCAAAAACGACTGTGGCTATAATGATTTGCCTAACGCGCAAATCAAACGTGCCATCGTGTACTTCGCCCAGCAAAACCGTTGGGATTTGACTAACTATAATAGCTTTAATATGAAATCCCTGGGTGAAGACAGCTACCGCGATCTCAGCGGCATTGCTATTCCTACCCCCAATAAGTGCAAATCTCTGGCGCGCGACTCCTTGAGCCTTCTGGCCTACGCCAACTAACTTCCCCCTGCTTTCTCTCAGCCTTGCCAACGATAGCTGGCAGGGTTTGCTATCGCCTATCTGTTGCCCTGCCGACAATGCTGTAATTTGCCACACGGAGGGTTTATGATGTTGCGCTCATTTTTCATGGTTGTTATTACGGAGTAACCCGCACATGACCCAGAAAGAGATTTGGTATGAAACGCTGCATGCCAACTTTGGCCAGTACTTCTCAGTAGAGCAGGTACTTTACCGTGAGAAAACCGAACATCAGGATCTGGTGATCTTTGAAAACCCGGTGCTGGGCCGCGTGATGGCTCTCGATGGCGTGGTGCAGACCACCGAGCGCGATGAGTTTATCTATCACGAAATGATGACCCACGTGCCGCTGCTGGCCCATGGCCAGGCCAGGAAAGTGCTGATTATCGGCGGTGGCGACGGCGCTATGCTGCGTGAAGTCTGCCGTCATCAGGGCGTTGAACATATCACCATGGTTGAGATCGACGCGGGCGTGGTGGAGTTCTGCCGCCAATACTTACCGAATCACAACGCCGGGGCCTATGACGATCCCCGCTTCAAGCTGGTGATCGACGATGGCGTCAATTTCGTCAACCAGAGCGACGAAAAGTTCGACGTGATTATTTCTGACTGTACCGATCCGATCGGCCCCGGTGAAAGCCTGTTTACCTCGGCGTTCTATGAAGGTTGCGCACGCTGCCTCAACGAGGGCGGCATCTTCGTGGCCCAGAACGGCGTCTGCTTCCTGCAGCAGGACGAAGCGGTCAACAGCCACACCAAGCTCAGCCAGTATTTTAACGACGTCAGCTTCTATCAGGCAGCGATCCCGACCTATTACGGCGGCATCATGACCTTTGCCTGGGCCAGCCAGAACCCGGCCTTGCGCCAGCTGGATGTCACCACACTGCAACAACGCTTTCATCAAAGTGGCTTAGACTGCCGCTACTACAATCCGGCAATTCACGCTGGCAGCTTTGCCCTGCCGCAGTATTTGCTTAATGCACTGAACGTTTCACGTTAAGCGAGAAGATAGGGGCTAAAACTAATTGCAAAAGATTAAACTGCACGGCTTCAATAACCTGACCAAAAGCCTGAGTTTTTGTATTTACGATATTTGTTATGCCAAAACCGCAGACGATCGCGATGGCTATATCGCCTACATTGACGAACAGTACAATGCCAACCGCCTGACCGAGATCCTCAGTGAAACCTGCTCGATCATTGGCGCCAATATTCTCAACATCGCCCGCCAGGACTACGATCCACAAGGCGCCAGCGTCACCATCCTGATGAGCGAAGAGCCGGTCGATCCGAAAGACGTGGATACCTCTGAGCACCCAGGGCCGCTGCCAAAGACGGTGGTGGCACATCTGGATAAAAGCCATATCTGCGTCCACACCTATCCGGAAAGCCACCCAGAAGGCGGTCTGTGTACCTTCCGGGCCGATATTGAAGTCTCTACCTGCGGCGTGATTTCACCGCTCAAAGCGCTGAACTATCTGATCCATCAGTTGGAATCCGATATCGTCACCATGGACTATCGCGTACGTGGTTTCACCCGCGATGTCGACGGCGTGAAGCATTACATCGATCATGAGATCAATTCGATCCAGAACTTTATGTCCGAGGATATGAAGGCGCTGTACCACATGATGGATGTGAACGTGTATCAGGAGAACATCTTCCACACCAAGATGCTGCTGAAGGATTTCGATCTGAAGCACTATCTGTTCAACGCCAGGCCGGACGAACTGAGCGAGGCGGAGCGGAAAAGGATCACCGATCTGCTGTGGAAAGAGATGCAGGAGATCTACTACGGGCGCAATATTCCGCACCTGTGATAGTAGGCGGGCGCGGCATGCAGCGCCCCTACGCCACGAGCTCCGAGTTAAATTTGTAGGGGTCGAACATGTTCGACCCGATTAAACCCATTACGCGTATTCCACGAGCGGAGCATGCAAGCCCCCTGGTTGAGGTTACACCAGATGCAAGCCTGCGGGTAAATCCGCCAGTTGCTGCTGTGCGGTGGCAGGCAGCGCCTTATCGGTGACGATATCCGTCAGGCTGCCAAGCGGAGCCACACAAAATAATGAATAGGCAGCATATTTACTGCTGTCTGCCAACAGCACCCGCTGGCGGGCATTGGCCATCAGATCTTGCTTCAAACCCGCCTTCTCTTCGGTTGGGGTGGTAATACCGTTCTCAATACTCCACGAGTTACAACTGACAAATGCAATATCCGGGTAGATCCCACGCAACAACCTGCGCCCATGATCGCCGACGCAGGACTGGCTGCTGTCATCAATACGGCCACCAATGATGGTCACTTCGATCTGTTTAAATCCTGAGAGAAACAGTGCGATATGCAAATCGGCAGTGATCACCCGTAGCGGAAGGTGGGTCAAGTGCCGCGCCAGCTCCAGCATGGTGGTGCCTGCGTCCAGCACCACTGCGTCACCGGCTTTAACCATCGTGGCCGCATACAGGGCGATCGCCCGCTTCTCCTGCGGGTTACGCAGCTGCTTTTCGTTAGTGGTGGGCTGTGCGGGGATAAAACGGTTGAGGGCCACGCCACCATGGCTACGATTTATGATCCCCTGCTCATCCAGCTTGATAAGATCGCGCCGGATGGTGGCAGGAGAAGCATCGATAGCGCTGACCAATTGCTCAACGGTGACCAGATTATGAGCTTTCAGGTATTCCAGAATCTGGTCCTGGCGAGTTTGTGGCTTCATGACGTCCGTGATATCACGCCAACTGAGTGGCTAATTTAATCGAGATCGCCATGCTCTCAGACTTGGCTTTACCTGTCCAGGCAATATCAAACGCGGTGCCGTGGTCGGCAGAAGTCCGGATAAACGGCAAGCCCGCCGTGATGTTAACCCCGTCGTAGAAGCCCAGTAGCTTGAGGGGGATATGCCCCTGATCGTGGTACATGGCGACCACCATATCGTACTGGCCTTCATAAGCCTGCAGGAAGACGGTATCCGGTGGGCACGGGCCTGAGACATCGATCCCAAGCTGTTTTACTGCCGCAATCGCCGGGCTGACAATGTTGATCTCTTCATCGCCAAACAGGCCATGTTCACCCGCGTGGGGGTTAACGCCCGCGACCGCGATCCTTGGATGTTTAAAACCGACGCGCTTGAGGAAGGTATCCGCCATCGTCACCACCGTTTCGATCCGCTCGGCATTCAGCGTATCAAGGAACTTGCGCAGGGCGATATGGGTGGAAACATGGATCACCTTCAGCTTATCGGTGTACAACACCATCGCATAATCCCGGCTGTTGGTCAGTTTTGCCAACAGCTCCGTATGGCCTGGATACAGATGCCCGGCCAGATGCAGCGCCTCTTTATTCAGCGGCGCCGTGGCGATGGCCATCACCTCACCCGCCATGGCCAGTTCGGTGGCACGCTTTACGCATCGGTAAGCCAGATCGCCCGCTTGTGCCTGCACTTTCCCCGGTGTCAGCGCTGCGGGATCCTCTAGCGGTTCATCAATCACGTTGATAATTCCGGGCGCAAAGCGTGCCTCCGAAACGTTCAGGATCGGCCTCAATTCGACCTTTGGCACGATCTCCAATGCCTGAATACGTTGCAACGTTTGCAGACAGCCCACCACGACCGCTGGCGTTCCCGCCAACTCGCCTTCAGACAGCGCCTTAATGATAATTTCTGGCCCAATGCCTGCCGGATCGCCCATGGTGACCGCAATCGTGTTATTTGCCACTGTACATCTCCTCAATAAAATAAAGTGCATCCCGCAGCGTTGAAGCGCCGCCAAATCCGCCGGCCTTGGTGATCACCGGCAGATCGTCGATCTCGCTGTTGACGAAAGTGCCACAGGGCACACAAGGAACAACCTCACTGGTAATACGGTAACCTTCCGCACCCAGCGCTCTCGCAACCGCAATGGCGATATCGCCGCCGGTCAGGAACAAGCCACCAATCTGAGCCTGATTGATAATCGCCAAGGTGATGGAGCCTAATGTCTGGCTGATTTTGTCCCCCAACTGCTGGCGCGAAAGATCATGCTTTTCACAAAGCGTATCGATCATCTGGCGAGCATCGGCATCTCTGCAGGTGCGTAGCACGCAGTGCTGCCGATCTCGCAGTACGCTGACAGCCTGACGAATAATTTCATCTACCGCAGACTGGCTGTGCAGTTGCAACAAGGCTTCAACATCAATGTCCAGTATGCCGAGCGATTTTTCTTCTGCGGCAAACACAATCTGCTGTCGGGTGGCTTCACTCATCGATCCGGCAACCACCAGCACGGGCAGACGCTGGCGAGCAGCCAGATAGCTGCTGGCTGGCAATGCATTTGCCAGCCCGGCAGCGCCCACCAGCAGATAACGGCTGCCGAGTTGCTGGATTGCCTGTGCCAACTGCGCCAGATCGCCATCCGTTTCGGCATCAACTACCACAATCGCTGGCCCGTTGTGGCTCAGGAGCGGTAACTCGCGGCCTAGCTCGCCACTACGTACTACCTGTAAATCCAACTCGTGGATCGGATAGGCAGTCTGCAAACCAATCAAGGTCTTGATATGAGAAGAAACGATCGGCGTTTTCGGATCGCTGGCGAACTCGGTTTCCACCAACGGTACGCCGTGAACCCGGCATTCACCATTGAGCGTTACCCGTCCCGCAGCGGGGATGGCTGCGGCCACGATAGCCAACTGCGCACCGCTGGCGACCATCGCCGCTTCGATCTCGGCCCCTACGTTACCGCGAAAGGTCGAGTCGATTTTTTTATACACCAGGGGCGGCGTATCGCTCTGGCAATAAGCTCGCAAGGCTTCGCTCACCTTGGCGCTCGCCATTGCAGGAGATAACGCCCGGCTTTCGGTATTGATCACCAGCACATCCGTGCGCCGGGTAGACTGTGGTAGCTCGTTGAGCACTACATCGGTACGCGCGCCCTTTTTTGCCAATTGCACACCGGTATCGTTGGCTCCGGTAAAATCATCGGCAATCACGATCATCTTCATGCTGTCTCCTTCAGCGCTGCGCCCTTCGCGGCATTACGCTTCGCCACCCAAGAGCTGAGAATCGGGGTCAGTATAGCGGTGGTGATCACCGAAGCGGCAATCAATGGGGCCGCAGCAGCCGCGACGCTAGCCAACGAAGGATCCGCCTGGGCAATCGCCAATGGCGTCGCCACCGCATTACCGGCAGTGCTCGATGCTGCCGCACCGGCAATACCTGAGCCACCCACCAGCCGATCGGCGCGAATATTAAAGAAACCGCCGACAAAAGTGGTCAACACGCCAAGCAGAACCCCGGCCATACCGCCTTGCAGTAATATTTCCAGATTGATGCCAGCACCGAGCGCGAAGGCAAAGAATGGGATCAGGATTGGGCCCCCCTTGGTGAGGAAGTCGCGCATCTGATGATCCAGATTACCCAACATCATCCCTACCAGCAGGGGAACCAACACCGCCACCAGCGCCATCAGTGGGATATTCGCCATACCTGCCGCACCCAACGCGATCATGGTGAAGAACGGCCCGTCATTCAGGGATAGGATCGAAATCGCCCCTACGTCCCGCTCATTACCAAACTCGCCTACCAACGCCGCATACAGGCCACCGTTGGAGTTGCTCATTGCGGCAATGATCGCCACACCGGTCAGGCCGAAAATACCTTCCGCACCAAACAGATGTTCAACGCCTAACCCCAAGGCCATGGCAACCAGCAGCTTGGTCAAGGTAATAGTGCCGCCTTGCAACAGTGCCTGCGGAGCCGCCTTGAAGCTGATGCCAGCCCCCATGCACAGCAGGAAAGCACCAATCAGTGGAGCCGCACCGTTTTTAAACAGTGCCGTGGTGAAGCCGCCGATATCCAGCGCCTGTGGAGCAAAGGTGTTGATCATTGCGCCAAGCACCAGTGGGACGACCATCATCCCCCCAGGGATTTTCTCTATTGTCGCCTTAATTTTCATCCTACCCTCGTCATTATGATTTATTTTAATCAAAATGATTATATTGAATCAAAAAATAAAAAATCGGCGCTGTGTCGCAGATTAAAAAATCAGTAACATGATTATTTGATTTTATTTAATCACTACAAAAGGGAGGAAAGGCGGCCGAGATTCGGCCACCTGGGACTCATAAGGGGCGCAGTATCCTGCGTCCGTCTGGATAATCAGTAGTTGAGCATAAACGAGCGGTAGGCTTTCAGCACCGTCAGGAAGTCTTCGATGCCGCAGAAAGAGAGGCTCTCTTCGTCGTAGTAGTTCATCCCCTCTTCCATTTCGTCACCTTCGAACTCCAACTGGTTGGCGCGGATCATCACCTCTTCACCGTCCATCAGCAACGTGTATTCGTGACCTTCCAACTGCCACTGACGCTCACTGCCCTTGACCCCTGCCGCACCGGCTTCAATACGGTCCAGCAGGTTAAAATCACCGTTGAGCTCTTCGTTAATCCAATGGCCGATGGCCTCATGCCCCATCGAAAATCTGACCACCACCTGACCGGTTACGTCACGCAGAAATTCGTAATCCATAGCATGCCCTCCTGAGCCGTGTATAAGACTGAGTTTAACCCTAAATTCGCGGCTAACTCAGTGAGCGCTCGCAAAGTTGTTCAATAATTCGTGGCGCAATATAACGGCCTGCCCTCCACTTGGGAAGCGGGAAGGCTCTCGGTGCCTGCTATGGACGGGCAATTGTTGTTATCATGACACTTCTTAGCCCTTACCCAAGCCTGAGCCGATGATCGACAGCGAAATCACCCTGAAAAAATTGGAAATCTTTCTGGCGTTTATGGAGAAGGAGAACATCGGCCGAGCCGCCGAACAGCTTGGCTTGAGCAGCGTTAGCGTGCATCGTGCGTTACATACCCTGGAAGAGGGCTTTCGCTGCCCGCTGTTTATTCATAAAGGACGCAACCTGCTGCCCCTGCCCGCAGCACTTACGCTGGCAGAATACGCACGCGATATCGTGGATCTCACCTACAAAGGCATCGAAGAAACTCGGTTGAAGGCGGGGTTTGGCCAGCAACGCATGCGTATCGGCACGCTCTACTCACTGACGCTGGAAACTATTCCACGGTTGATCATGGGGCTGAAGGTACGCCGCCCGGCCATGGAGATCAGCCTGACGATGGGATCGAATGAGGATCTGCTGGCCCAGTTGGAGAACCAATTGCTGGACGCCATCCTGATTTCGGTTTCGGACAGTCAAATCGATCCGCTACGCTTTGAGATCCTGCCGCTGTTTGAAGATGATATCTATCTTGCCGCACCGGCAGCCTCGGCGCTAAACAGCGATGGCACGGCAGACCTGCAAGACTTTCGCAGCCAGAAGTTTGTCTCCCTGACCGAAGGCTTCGCCACCTACCACGGCTTTAGCGAAGCGTTTCAGATTGCCGGTTTTGAACCGGAAATCGTCACCCGGGTGAATGATATTTTCTCAATGCTCAGCCTGGTGCAGGCCGGGGTGGGCTACACGCTGGTGCCTGGGCGGATGAAGAAGATGTATGAACACACCTTGAAATTACTGCCGCTGTGCGAACAGTACCAGATGCGCCAAACCATCGCGCTGGTGTTCAACCGTAACCAGCAGCAGGATCCGAACCTGCTGGCGTTAACGGCGGAAGGCCGCATGTACGCACGCGGTGAAGGGCCGGTTTAATCTCGCCGATATTTAGCCACAATGCCGCAGACTGCGTTCAGCCCCAGTTGGCAGCGGGACAGCGCTTCCCCCTGCTCCATCACTTTTTTGGTCAAGCCGGTTAATACCGCGCCCGGCGGCATTTCGATCGCCAGACGGACTTCCCGTTCGTAGGCCGCCACCATTGCCTCATGCCAGCGCACGGTGCGGGCCATATTGAAGGCCAGATCGTCAGCAATTCGCTCCGGTTGCCATAACACGCGCCCGGTACTGCCACTGAGATACGCAATCTGCGGCCGGTTGATATTTACCTGCTTCATGGCCTGCGCCAGCTTTTCCGCCGGTTGTGCCAACAGGGCACAGTGGGAAGGAACGCTCACTGCCAAACGCTGGGTTTTAGCTGCACCTGCGGTTTTTGCCAGTGCCATGACCTGCGCCATCGCTGCTTCGCTACCCGCAATGACCAATTGGTCTTCGGCATTGATATTGGCCAAATAGACCGGTAGCTCAGCGCTGTTGACCTCTGCTATCAGCCTTTCCACCTGGCGTAACGGCAAGCCTATAATCGCCACCAGGCCATATCCCGCCGGATACGCCTCCTCCATTAGCTGGCCACGCAACGCCACCAACCGGACGGCATCGGGAAATGCCAAGGCCCCAGCAATCACCGCGGCCGGAAAAGCGCCGATGGATAGCCCACTGACAAAATCAGCCTCGATCCCGTTCTGCTGTAATTCCCGCGCGTAGGCCACACCGGCTATCAGCAGGCACAGCTGCACCGCCCGGGTTTTCTGTAAGGCTTCGGCACTGTCCAACGTCAGTACGTCCTGGTCAAGAACAGCGCAGGCCTCGCTTAACAACTGTCGGGTAGTTTCATTGGCCGGCAGTTGGTGCAGCATTTGAGGCACCTGCGGTCCCTGGCCGGGAAAGGTAAATAAAATCTTCATCAGATCTCCTGAGAGCTGGCCCATGGATCGGTCGTCAACAACGGCCCCTCAGCGGTTTTCAGCATCGCTCGTCCATCCCGCAGCCATTCGCTTAGGGCAAAGCCGCCGAGCGGTGTTTCTATTTGGGCATCGGCGCGGCAAGGCAGCGCCTGTAACCACTGTGCCAGCCGCTGCAACTCCTCGGGGCTGGCAGGCTGCGGGCAGCGAACCAACAGATCCAGATCGCTGTCGGCATGCATCACCGGGATTTCGGTCGCCAGCGCATAACCACAGCTGCCGGTCACGCCCCAGCCCCACGGCCAAGGCCGCTGAGCCAGCATTATGAGCGCCTGCACCGGAGGCTGGGAAACAAAGCTCGAGTGCAGCAACGCCAACGGCTCACTCACCAAAAACTCCGGCGTCACTATGCGCCGGATAGCCTCTGCACTAACCCAGGCTGCGGCGCGCTGGCTGCGTTTCATACCCCGGATCCCCACCGGGATCCGCCCGTTGCTCTGAACATCGCGCCGCACCACCAACGGTAATGAGGTGCGCCACTGCTGGCTAACCCACTCCGGCAACGCCTGGTCGGCGCTGAGGGCAGAACGGTCACTAATCCAAATCAGGTCATGCGGGCGAATCATCGGCTTCTCCAGTTACATCCCTGAGGTCAGGGTGATAAACAGCGGTAAGGTAATGATACACAACACGGAACTGATCAGTAACGTGGCTTCGGCATCCGGCGACTGCACGCCAAAACGGTTACCAAAGACGATACCGAAGAAGCCGGCGGAAAGGGCAATCATCAAAATAGCGGTGATGGCCACGCTACCGTGCAGGCCCAATGCCAGCACCAGCCCCCAGGCAATAAACGGTTGGATCAGCAGTTTGGTTACGCTCGAAAGCAGCACCGGGCCGTTGATCTGCAACTTACGGGCAGACAGGATCACGCCGGTCAGGAACAGCGCTGTCGCCGTAGCCGATAGGCCAAGCGGTTTGATCGCGGCCAGCACCATTTCAGGCATATGCACGCCTACCGCCGACAGCACCACCCCAAGCAGCGGCCCCCAGACGATCGGTTTTTTCACCGAGCGCCACATCAGCACCGGCAACATGCCCAGGCTGGAACCTTGAACCGCACCGGCTGCGCGGGCTTTTTCACGCTCGAGGATCAGCAGGCAGAACGGCGTCATCAGTACCGAACCACAGGCGATTGCCACCGCCACGGACAGCGAGGTTCCCGGCGTTTCCCCCAGTACGCTACCGAGGATCGGCAGGCCAAGCGCGGCATAGTTGGGCAACGCCACGGTGAGCGTCAGCACCGCGGCATCCTGCGGAGACTTATGGAAGATCCCGGTGCAGGTAAAATAGATCGCCGCATAGGTGATCCACATCGCCAGCACCAACACCACGATCAGCGGCGACTGCTCAACGATCCCCGCCCAAGGCGTTTGTACGGTGGCACCGAACAGGGCCGCCGGTAGTGCAAAATCCATCACGAAGATGTTGAGTAATGAAACGTTCTGGTTATCGACCATTTTTGCCTTACCGGCAAAAAAGCCCAGCAGCATAATGACAAAAATCGGTGCCAAGGCATGAATAATTACGTATGTCATAAATCACCTGTTAAAAAGAAAAAATCAGTCAGATCAGGTGCGATGGTATTAGTTATGTTGTTATATGCAGGTGAAGCTATATGCCGGGATGGAACGCATCAAAGGCGCTCTCCCGGCGGTCGTATTAGATTCCTGAACTCTGACGTAAAAATGGCTAACGTGGCATTACCACTCTGCGCGCATACGTTCACGCACCAGCGAAGAACTATGGCGGTTGTCTGCCCCCAGGCGGTTAGTTAATCCAACCCCTTCACTGCGAGTTTTAGCAATCGCCTGGACCACCGAGTGGCGCACCAGATTAAGCTCCTGCTCACTGGCCTGCAGCGGGTCACGGATATCCAGTAACTGTTCCAGCAGGCCGAGCGAGCTGTAATGCTCGATGTCATAGGCCATCGGTGGAATGGTTGCTGCCAGCTTCTCCAGTGCCTCTACGGAACGTAACGTGATGCGCGCTGCAGACTCTTTGCCCATCGCATGGATCATCACGCCTGCATCGTTGAAGGCGATCAAGCGGTTGGCCTGATAGCCGTGCGCCAGAAACGCGCCGGACATGGCTTTCCCGACGATCAAACCAATCACCGGATGGCCTGCCAGCCGAGCCTTGGCATAAGCCCCGGCCGCACCGGCCAACGCCTGATGAATACCAAAGGCCTCTTCCCGACGCCCATAGGCCTGGCTCGGCACATCGATCACCGCCACGATGGCTCGCTTTTGTGCTTTATCAACGTCAGCCGCGACCGCTTCACTGACTACCTGGGCTAATGTCCAACCTTCCAGTAAACCCACTTCACCGCGTGCGGCGCGTGGGTAATGGTTATTTGCATCCGGCACCACGGCGATAAAACGCACCGGTTGGCCCTCTAGTTCAGCGTCCGCGACCCGGATCGAGGCGCACTGCCCCTGGCGCTGATCGGCCCCCTCCGTCAGCAAAGAGAACCAATATTCTCCACGGCTTGATGATGACGTACTCATACCCGATCCTCCGCAGCAAACAGTTGAGCAATGACCGCCGAGTCCGCCTGCTGGCGGGTATCGAACTGCGACAGTTTCGGCAAGTAATAGTGATAATTGTCGGAGCGGTGCTGGGCAGGCACGCCGCGTTGCAGACAACCTGTCATCGCCGCCTTGACCGCATGCAGCGCATCCGGGACTTCTTCATCGACAAAGCCGCTGCGATAGCGCACATCGCCACCGGTCATGCTCCAAATGAAAGGCCGATCGCGGGAATCGTATTCTTCGATACCGGCTTCCTGTTCAATTACCTGTGGGCCGTTTAAGCCCAGGCGTGCTTCACGGGTGACGATCAGGTAGCTGCATAATGCAGCTGCGATCGACATCCCGCCAAAGCAACCCACGGTTCCAGCAATAATACCCACCACCGGGGTGTAACGGCGCAGATCGACAATCGCCGCATGAATATCCGCGATCGCTGCCAGCCCCAGGTTGGCTTCCTGCAAACGCACGCCACCGGTTTCCAGCAGCAAGACTGCCTGAGTCGCAATGCCGTTGCGGTTATCTTCTGCTGCCAGCTCCAGGGCCGCGGCCATCTTGGCACCGGAAACCTCCCCCATGCTACCGCCCTGAAATGCCCCTTCTACCGCCACCACCACCGCCGGTTTACCGTCAATGGTGCCTTTGGCGACCACCATACCGTCATCGGCCTGGGTGACGATGCCCTGCGGCTCCAGCCAGGGTGAAGTAATACGCTCAAATGGCCCCAATAGTTCACGAAAACTGCCGCTGTCCAGCAGATTACGAGCGCGCTCCCGGGCGCTGAGTTCAATGAAGCTGAGATCATCACGCATGGGCGGCCTCCTCAAATACCTGTTCGATACGCAACCGAGCCACCCCCGGCGTAGCGCCGAAGTCGTTAATCTCTAACCGTCCGGCAGGTAAATCACGCAAAGAAGCCAGGCGTTCAAACAGGTGCTGCCAACGCTGACGACTACCGTCTACGGAGGTTTTGATCGCCACCGTCAGTGTGCCGTCAGCCGCAGGCTCAAACAGAGCCTCCATGTCACCGGATCCTACGACGCCGGTGAGTGCCTTACCCGGCAGCGTAATGCTGGCCGGATAACTCAAATCGATATGTTCCATAACTTCCTCTGGATTGATTATTCAGCGGGCCGTAGCCCGATCGAGGAACAGAGCCGCAGCCAGTAAATCGGCCGCGCCGCCGGGTGAAGCGTTGCTCGCCAATAGCCGTTGTTCCAGTTTGGCCAACGCCGCCTGTCCTGCCGGATGTTGATATCCTCCGGCATGCAGTACCTCGGCAGACCCCTGCTGCATTGCATTCAGCGCCGTTAACCCACCACGCGACAGCACGCAGGTATCGCTCAGGGTGGTCATGATGGCCATCAGCGCATCAATCTGCGCGGCTGACTCACTGGCCCCCTGGCTCCTGCTGTGCCACAGCTGCGGCAGCGCCCGTTGCATCACATGCGGAAAACCTTGCTGGGCCTCTTCCCGCGCGCCGGGTACCTGGTAACGTTGAGTGGCTCGCAAGCCTTTGCTGAACACCTTCGGGCTGGCGTGATCCGGCAACTGCGCCAACTGCGCGGCTAATGCGCAACTGCTGGATGGTGTTGCGTTACCCCCCTGCATGGCTACCGCCGTCACCAGCAGGCCCATCGCCCAGATCGCCCCGCGATGTGTATTAACACCGGCAGTGGCTGCCATCATCCGCTGTTCACCTTCCCGGCCAATCCGGCCAACTTCCTGGCGTAATGCACTATCTGCCGGACGCTGCCAACCGGCAATCGCCAGCCGATGGAAGACCGGCGTCAGGCTGTGGGCCGAACGCTCCATCAACGCCAACGTCAGATCCTGATGCGCACCGGAACCCCGGGCATCCACCAGCCCCGGTTTCGGGCTGAGACGCGCCTCATCCACTAGCGCTTGTGTGGCAAACTCCGCCAATCGTGCGGCAACAAGATCCGCATCAGAGGCGATTAAACAGGGGGAAAGTTTCATTACCAGCTCCGGAATTTAGCTGGCGGGTCATACAAGCCGCCGGACCACTCGACCAGATCCGCTACGCTGCCCGCGGCCAGCAAAGAACGCGAAGCATCGGTACGGCGAATATCGAGATCTTCCGGGAACACCACTTTGCCTTCGCGGCGCAACTCGGCCACGCGTTTGGCGTCCACACCCAGCCCGATATCGGTGATACCGGCCACCGCAGCCACCATGGCGCGGCGCTCTTCCAACGAGCGTGCACGATACAGATAAGCAATCCCCTCTTCGGTCAGCACATGAGTCACGTCATCGCCGTAAATCATCACTGGCGCCAACGGCATACCAGACTCTTGCGCCACATCGACGGCATCGAGTTTTTCTACGAAGGTCGGTTTGGCTCCTGCCTGGAAGGTTTCCACCATCTGCACCACCAGCTTGCGGCCACGGGCCAACGGATCCGGCTCTTCGATCATATCCAACCAGGCAGGCGTAGCGTGGCGACGACCGTGTGGGTCGTGCCCCATGTTCGGTGCGCCGCCAAAACCGGAGAGGCGGCCCCGTGTCACGGTAGATGAGTGGGCCATACCGTCGATCTGTAAGGTGGAGCCGATAAACATATCTACAGCGTACTGACCGGCCATCTGGCAAAACGCACGGTTGGAGCGCATGGAACCGTCGCTACCGGTAAAGAAAATATCCGGACGGGCGGCAATATAATTCTCCATCCCCAGCTCACCGCCAAAACAGTGTACGGTCTCCACCCAGCCACTTTCGATCGCCGGGATTAGGGTTGGATGTGGGTTCAGAGTCCAGTGTTTACAGATTTTACCCTTCAGGCCCAGCTGCTCGCCGTAGGTAGGTAACAGCAGTTCAATGGCGGCGGTGTTAAAGCCGATACCGTGGTTCAGCGATTGCACCTGATGTTTGGCGTAGATGCCTTTGATCGCCATCATCCCCATCAACACATGCACCGGTTTGATCAGGCGCGGATCGCGGGTAAACAGCGGTTCAATAAAGAACGGCTTGTCTGCCACCACCACAAAATCGATCCAGGAACCGGGGATATCAACTCTTGGCAAGTCCGTTTCATCATCAACCAGTTCGTTGACCTGAGCGATGACGATGCCGTCTTTAAACGCGGTGGCCTCGACCAGTGCCGGGGTATCTTCGGTACTTGGCCCGGTGTACAGATTGCCATGACGATCGGCCTTGAACCCGGCCACTAGCGCCACGTTCGGCACCAGATCCACATACAGGCGGGAATAGAGTTCGATATAGGTATGGATGGCACCGATTTCGAGCTGCCCATCTTCCAACAGTTGGGAAATGCGCAGGCTCTGGGTACCAGAGAAGGCAAAATCGAGCTTGCGGGCGATGCCCTTTTCAAAAATATCCAGATGCTCGGCGCGGCCAACGCTTGGCATGATCATATGCAGATCGTGGACCTTGGCGGGGTTGACCTCGGCGAGCATACGGGAGAGAAAATCGGCCTGTTTCTGGTTATTACCTTCCAGCACTACCCGATCGCCAGAAACCAGCAGCTTTTCCAACACGCTGGTCAGATCGGCGGTGGGGATCACTTTGCCCTGCGACTGCCCTTGCACACTCGCGATACGGCGTTTTTTTTCCTGCCGCCGGGTATCCCAAACGCGCGTGGGGCTTTGATGAAGCAACATACCTCAACCTCCTGGGTTTACTTGGTTGTGTTCAGTACGGTTAGAGTAAGAGTCTAGGAGAACGCCATCAATCAAGCAGGGGGATGGTTTATTAGCCTGAGAGTAATGATTTCATCAAAACAAGACTAATCAATCAGTTAATATCAATAAAAGTGGGAGACGATCACAAAAAAACGGGGAACCCAAAGGCTCCCCGTGATGATGCTGACTCAGTACCGAATTACACCGCGGTTTGGAAGATCACACCGTCGGCTTTTTCCGTGTACTGGGTCAACTGGTCGAAGTTCAGGTAGCGATAGGTATCCGCCGCCGTCTTGTCGACCTGTGCCATATAGGTCTGATACTCATCAGGCGTTGGCAAACGGCCCAGCAGTGATGCCACTGCTGCCAGCTCTGCGGAAGCCAGATAAACGTTGGCACCGGTACCCAGACGGTTCGGGAAGTTACGGGTCGAGGTGGAAACCACGGTCGCACCGTCCGCTACGCGTGCCTGGTTACCCATACACAGTGAACAGCCAGGGATCTCGATACGCGCCCCGCTCTTGCCAAAGACGCTGTAGTAGCCTTCTTCAGTCAGTTGCGCTGCGTCCATCTTGGTTGGCGGAGCCACCCACAGGCGAGTTGGCAGTTGGCCTTTATGCTGATCCAACAGTTTACCCGCCGCACGGAAGTGGCCGATGTTGGTCATACAGGAACCGATAAACACTTCGTCGATCTTGCTGTTGGCCACGTCGGACAGCAGGCGCGCGTCGTCCGGATCGTTCGGCGCACACAGGATTGGCTGCTTGATATCGGCCAGATCGATTTCGATCACTGCGGCATATTCAGCATCCGCATCGCCTTCCAGCAACTGCGGATCCGTCAGCCATTTTTCCATCCCCTGAATACGACGCTCCAGAGTACGGCGATCGCCATAACCTTCGGAGATCATCCACTTCAGCAGCACGATGTTAGAGCTCAGATATTCGGCAATCGGTGCCTTATCCAGCTTGATGGTACAACCGGCAGCGGAACGTTCTGCCGAGGCATCGGTCAGCTCAAACGCCTGCTCAACCTTCAGTTCCGGCAGACCTTCGATCTCCAGAATGCGGCCAGAGAAGATGTTCTTCTTGCCCTTCTTCTCTACGGTCAACAGGCCCTGCTGGATCGCGTAGTAAGGGATAGCATGCACCAGATCACGCAGGGTGATACCAGGCTGCATTTTGCCTTTGAAGCGCACCAGCACCGACTCAGGCATATCCAGCGGCATCACACCGGTCGCGGCAGCAAAGGCCACCAGACCAGAACCGGCCGGGAAGGAAATGCCGATCGGGAAGCGGGTGTGGGAATCGCCACCGGTACCGACGGTATCCGGCAGTAACATGCGGTTCAGCCAGGAGTGGATCACACCATCACCCGGGCGCAGCGAAACGCCGCCACGGTTCATGATGAAGTCTGGCAGCGTATGGTGAGTCGTGACGTCTACCGGTTTCGGGTACGCGGCAGTGTGACAGAACGACTGCATCACCAGATCGGCAGAGAAGCCCAGGCAAGCCAGATCTTTCAGCTCGTCACGGGTCATCGGGCCGGTGGTATCCTGTGAACCAACCGAGGTCATCTTAGGTTCGCAGTATTCGCCAGGGCGAACACCAGCAACGCCACAGGCGCGGCCAACCATTTTCTGCGCCAGCGAGAAGCCCTTGCTGCTAGCCGCTACCGGCTTGGCAATGCGGAACACTTCGCTGTGCGGCAGGCCCAGCGCTTCACGCGCCTTGGTGGTCAAGCCACGGCCGATAATCAGTGGGATACGGCCACCGGCACGCACTTCATCCAGCAGCACATCAGTTTTCAGCTCGAAGCTGGCAACCAGTTCACCGGTTTCATGGTTACGCACTTCGCCTTTATACGGGAAGATGTCGATCACATCGCCCATGTTCAAGTTGGAGACGTCCACTTCGATCGGCAACGCACCGGCATCTTCCATAGTGTTAAAGAAGATTGGCGCAATCTTGCCACCCAGCACCACACCGCCGCCACGCTTGTTCGGCACGTAGGGGATGTCGTCACCCATAAACCACAGCACCGAGTTGGTGGCTGATTTACGAGAAGAACCGGTACCGACCACGTCACCGACGTAGGCCAGCGGGAAACCTTTCTTGTTCAGCTCTTCAATCTGCTTGATCGGGCCAACGCTACCCGGCTGATCCGGGAAAATACCTTCACGTTCGCTCTTGAGCATAGCCAACGCATGCAGTGGGATATCTGGACGTGACCAGGCATCCGGAGCGGGTGACAGATCGTCGGTGTTGGTTTCGCCAGTCACTTTGAACACGGTCACGGTGATCTTTTCCGCCAACGGTGAGCGAGACAGATACCATTCGGCATCGGCCCAGGACTGCATGATCTGCTTGGCGTGTGGGTTACCGGCTTTGGCTTTCTCTTCTACGTCGTAGAAGTTATCAAACATCAGCAGCGTATGGGAAAGCGCCTTGGCAGCAATCGGTGCCAGCTTTTCGTTATCCAACGCATCGATCAGCGGATGAATGTTGTAACCGCCCTGCATGGTGCCTAGCAGTTCAATGGCTTTTTCGGGGGTAACCAGGGGGGAAGTGGCTTCGCCTTTGGCAACGGCTGCCAGAAAACCTGCTTTGACATAGGCGGCTTCATCGACGCCCGGTGGTACACGGTTAATCAGCAGGTCTAACAGAAATTCTTCTTCGCCTTTTGGCGGATTTTTTAATGATTCAACCAGCGCTGCCATTTGTGTCGCATCTAATGGCTTAGGGACGATGCCCTCTGCAGCACGCTCGGCCACGTGCTTACGGTATTCTTCTAGCACGACTTTCTCCTCGCTCTCATTGTCATTTATTGTGCCTGGCGTTTTATATTCAACCGTTTTTATACCCTATGGATTTCGAGTTGTAGCTAGGCGACCAGCTCGTTCATCCCCAGGAGCTTACTACAGTAAGTGACTGGGGTGAGCGAGTGCAGTCAACAACGCTACGGCTCGAAAGACGACGGGTAGAGCGTACGGTGATACTTGTCGGGCACTGCTGTCGATATCCTGGACTGTAAGTAAGGTACAGTGCCCGGTTCCGCCCAGCCAGCATATCAGGATTTGAATCGGTTGTTAATTCGTTCACATAAAAGCAACATTAAATCTTTGCTGAATCGTTGACCGCAGCGTAATCGGCTGCAAAGCAGGCGGGACGGGCTCGGGTTCGTTACGGCACAACAGCAATCTCAGCCCAATGAGCACAACATAACGTCCATACTTTTACAATGGTTATCGATAGAGTTGGGGAAATTGGCGGGCATTGGGCACAAAAAAACCGCCATAAAGACGGTTCTTTTGTATCCGCGTGGTGTTAGCAGGCACCGAACGGATTTCTTACATCGTTAAGAACGATACAAGCGCTACCGAGCAAGGCTATTGTGCGTAAATTTGGTTAAAAAATCAACCACCCGGGTGTAAAAACGAACCTTTTTTATGTACCCTGATTTTGGGTCTGTTCTGCCGGTTTAGCAGCCGGCCATCGGGCTTGAGAACAGTGCTGCAACTACTGCGATACAGGCGCTATCGAGCGCTTGTTCCACCGGGGCTTTCCCGGTGAAGTCGCGGTGGTCGTGGTTCCACAAGGAACGCGCAATGAAAGGGAGATCACTCATTATCCTGCTCATTGTACTGGGATCGGTGTTTGGAGTCAGTAAAGGTGGCTGGTCAGTTTCCGGCAATCAACTGATCTTCAACGTTGTACTCCAGAACAAGTAAGCTACTGGCCGCTCTTTGAGCGGCCTTTTATCAGGGGCTCGCCAATCCCCCGGCTCAAGGCACAAAAAAACCGCCATAAAGACGGTTCTTTTGTATCCGCGCGGTGTTAGCAGGCACCGAACGAATTTTTTACATCGTTAAAGAACGATACAAGCACTACCAAGTTCCAGCATTGTGCGTAAAGATGGTTAAAAAATCAACCACCCGGGTGTAAAAACGAACCTTTTTTATGTACCCTGATTTTGGGTCTGTTCTGCCGGTTTAGCAGCCGGTCATCGGGCTTGAGAACAGTGCTGCAACTACTGCGATACAAGCATTACCAAGTGCTTGTTCCACCGGGGCTTTCCCGGTGAAGTCGCGGTGGTCGTGGTTCCACAGGGAACGCGCAATGAAAGGGAGATCACTCATTATCCTGCTCATTGTACTGGGATCGGTGTTTGGAGTAAGTAAAGGTGGCTGGTCAGTTTCCGGCAACCAACTGATCTTCAACGTTGTACTCCAGAACAAGTAAGCTACTGGCCGCTCTTTGAGCGGCCTTTTATCCAGGCGGGCGCAGCATGCAGCGCCCCTACTTTTTAAGTCCGGAGCGGGAATGTCTACAACTCGCCAAATAAAAACGGCCCCTTTACAGGAGCCGCTTATCAACCTTACCAACCGCAGAAATTACTTCTTCTTGGCTTTCGGGTTTGGCAGATCGGTGATGCTGCCTTCGTAGATCTCTGCTGCCAAGCCTACGGATTCGTGCAGGGTTGGGTGAGCGTGGATAGTCAATGCGATATCTTCTGCGTCACAACCCATCTCGATTGCCAGACCGATTTCACCCAACAGCTCGCCGCCGTTGGTGCCGACAATCGCGCCACCGATGATACGATGCGTTTCTTTGTCGAAGATCAGTTTGGTCATACCGTCTGCACAGTCAGAAGCGATAGCACGGCCTGAAGCTGCCCACGGGAAGGTGGAAGTTTCGTAGCTGATGCCTTTCTCTTTGGCTTCTTTCTCAGTCATCCCTACCCATGCCACTTCTGGCTCGGTGTAAGCGATCGATGGGATCACTTTCGGGTCGAAGTAGTGCTTCATACCGGCGATAACTTCAGCAGCTACGTGGCCTTCATGCACGCCTTTGTGCGCCAGCATCGGTTGACCGACGATGTCACCAATCGCGAAGATGTGCGGCACGTTGGTACGCAGTTGTTTGTCGACGTGGATAAAGCCACGTTCGTCAACTTCTACACCGGCTTGGCCAGCGTCCAGCAGTTTACCGTTCGGCACACGGCCGATCGCTACCAGCACCGCGTCGTAGCGCTGTGGTTCTGCAGGGGCTTTTTTACCTTCCATCGTGACGTAGATGCCGTCTTCTTTGGCTTCTACCGCGGTCACTTTGGTTTCCAGCATCAGGTTGAACTGCTTGCTGATACGCTTGGTAAAGACTTTCACCACGTCTTTATCTGCAGCCGGGATCACCTGGTCGAACATTTCAACCACGTCGATCTGTGAACCCAGTGCATGGTATACGGTGCCCATTTCCAGGCCGATGATACCGCCGCCCATAACCAGCATGCGCTCTGGAACGGTTTTCAGCGCCAGTGCATCGGTGGAATCCCACACGCGTGGATCTTCATGAGGAATAAATGGCAGTTGGATCGGACGGGAGCCTGCGGCGATGATGGCATTGTCGAAGTTGATGGTAGTTGCACCATTCTCACCTTCAACCACTAGCGTGTTGGCGCCGGTGAATTTACCCAGGCCGTTGACCACTTTCACTTTGCGGCCTTTAGCCATGCCAGCCAGACCACCGGTCAGCTGATTGATGACTTTCTCTTTCCAGACGCGCACTTTGTCGATGTCGGTTTTCGGCTCGCCGAAAACGATGCCGTGCTCGGCCAGCGCTTTGGCTTCTTCGATCACTTTGGCAACGTGCAACAGTGCTTTGGAAGGAATACAGCCCACGTTCAGGCAAACACCACCCAGAGTGGAGTAACGCTCAACCAGAATGGTTTCCAGACCTAAGTCAGCGCAACGAAAAGCAGCGGAGTAACCTGCAGGGCCCGCCCCAAGTACCACGACCTGAGTTTTAATTTCAGTACTCATCATGACCTCTTAATTAGTTGTCCGGCGGGTCAGACGTCATTTTATCCCCTTCGTCTTTCAAGCTGCAGCGTTGTTGGTTTCATTCGTTCACCCCAGTCACTTACTCAAGTAGGCTACTGGGGACTCACGAACTTACCGCCTAACTGCAGCTTGAAATCCATTGGGCATATTATTAATCAATCTCATAACGCCCTTCATCCACCGGGACGCATACACCGCGAGCAGTTTACAGAATTGTTAATAATCTGCAAAGCGTGTTCGAGTGACCCGTGTCCCAACAATTCTGTCGAGTCATGCAAAACCCGACAAAACTGCTACTGAATTACTAAGGGCGCAGCATGCTGCGCCCTTTTTTCATTACATCACCAGACGGCGAATGTCGGCCAGCATGTTGTTGATGATGGTGATAAAGCGTGCACCATCAGCACCGTCAATCACACGGTGGTCGAAGGAGAGCGACATTGGCATCATCAGACGCGGAGTGAACTCTTTACCGTTCCAGACCGGCTCCATCGCAGACTTGGAGACACCCAGGATAGCCACTTCCGGCGCGTTAACAATCGGCGCGAAGTGAGTAGTCCCGATACCACCCAGGCTGGAGATGGTGAAACAACCGCCCTGCATTTCGCCTGCGGTCAACTTACCGTCACGCGCTTTTTTGGAGATCGCCATCAGTTCACGGGACAGCTCAGTGATGCTCTTCTTGTTCACATCCTTGAATACCGGAACCACCAGGCCATTTGGCGTATCTACCGCCACGCCGATGTTGATGTATTTCTTCAGCGTCAGCTTCTGGCCATCTTCGGACAGTGAGCTGTTGAAGCGTGGCATCTGCTCCAGGGCAGCGGCAACGGCCTTCATGATGAACACCACCGGGGTGAACTTCACGTCCAGCTTACGCTTGGCAGCTTCGTCGTTCTGCTGCTTACGGAACGCTTCCAGATCGGTGATATCGGTCTTGTCGAAGTGAGTCACGTGCGGGATCATCACCCAGTTGCGGCTCAGGTTGGCACCAGAGATTTTCTGGATGCGGCCCAGTTCAACTTCTTCGATCTCACCAAACTTGCTGAAGTCCACTTTCGGCCACGGCAGCATGCCTGGCAGGCCACCACCGGTAGCGGCAGGAGCGGCTTCGGCACGTTTGACCGCGTCTTTCACGTAAGCCTGAACGTCTTCGCGCAGGATACGGCCTTTACGACCGGTGCCCTTCACTTTCGCCAGGTTAACACCGAACTCACGCGCCAAGCGGCGGATGACTGGGGTAGCGTGAACGTAGGCGTCGTTTTCAGCGAACTCGCCTTTACCAGCGGCAGGTGCAGCCGCTTTGGCTTCCTGCTTGGCCGGAGCCGGAGCAGCTTCTGCTTTCTGGGCCGGAGCAGCGGCAGGTGCTGGTGCAGCGCCTTCCACCTCGAACACCATGATCAGAGAACCGGTTTTCACTTTGTCGCCGGTAGCGATTTTAATTTCTTTCACGGTGCCCGCGAACGGAGCCGGAACTTCCATAGAAGCCTTGTCACCTTCAACGGTGATCAGTGACTGCTCAGCGGCAACTTTATCGCCCACTTTCACCATCACTTCGGTCACTTCTACTTCGTCGCCACCAATGTCTGGCACTTCGACGTTTTTCGCCGCGCTTGCCGCAGGGGCAGCAGCCGGAGCCGCCTGGGTAGCCACAGCAGCAGGGGCAGCAGAAGCCGCGCCAGCCACTTCGAAGACCATAATCAGGGAACCGGTTTTCACTTTGTCACCGGTGTTGATTTTGATCTCTTTCACGGTACCGGCGAATGGCGCAGGCACTTCCATAGAGGCCTTGTCGCCTTCTACGGTGATCAGAGACTGCTCGGCAGTCACGGTATCGCCAACCTTCACCAGGATCTCGGTGACTTCAACTTCATCAGCGCCGATGTCTGGTACTTCAACATCTTTGGCTGCGGCAGCTGCAGGAGCTGCGGCTGGTTTTTCTTCAGCCTTGGCGGCTGGTGCGGCAGCGGCCGCACCTTCTGCTTCAAAGATCATCAGCAGTTTGCCAGTCTCGGTTTTATCACCGACGGCCACTTTGATCTCTTTCACCACGCCAGCCTGCGGCGAAGGCACTTCCATGGAGGCTTTGTCGCCTTCCACGGTGATCAGCGATTGTTCAACTTCAACCTTATCGCCAACCTTCACCAGGATCTCGGTGATTTCAACTTCATCTGCACCGATGTCCGGCACTTTGATTTCGATAGACATTGTTCAGTACCTCTTATGCCAGACGCGGGTTAACTTTTTCTGGGTTGATGTCGAATTTCTTAATCGCATCAGCGACCACAGAAGCTTCAATTTCACCGCGTTTAGCCAGTTCACCCAGAGCAGCAACCACCACGTAGGAAGCATCAACTTCGAAGTGGTGACGCAGGTTTTCGCGGCTGTCTGAACGACCGAAGCCGTCAGTACCCAGTACGCGATAATCGCTGGCTGGTACGAAAGTACGAACCTGCTCTGCGAACAACTTCATGTAGTCGGTAGAAGCTACCGCTGGCGCCTCGTTCATCACCTGAGCGATGTAAGGCACACGTGGGGTTTCGGTTGGGTGCAGCATGTTCCAACGCTCACAGTCCTGACCATCACGCGCCAGTTCGGTGAAGGAAGTTACGCTGTAGGTGTCAGAACCCACGCCGTAGTCTTTCGCCAGGATCTGCGCAGCTTCACGCACATGGCGCAGGATTGAGCCGGAGCCCAGCAGCTGTACTTTACCTTTGCTACCTTCCAGAGTTTCCAGCTTGTAGATACCTTTACGGATACCCTCTTCTGCGCCCTTCGGCATGGCTGGCATGTGGTAGTTTTCGTTCAGCGTAGTCAGGTAGTAGTAGACGTTTTCTTGCGCGTCACCGTACATACGTACCAGACCATCATGCATGATCACTGCCACTTCATACGCGTAAGCCGGATCGTAAGAGATGCAGTTAGGGATGGTCAGAGACTGAATGTGGCTGTGGCCATCTTCGTGCTGCAGACCTTCGCCGTTCAGGGTAGTACGCCCTGAAGTCCCGCCGATCAGGAAGCCACGCGCCTGTTGGTCACCCGCTGCCCAGCACAGGTCGCCAATACGTTGGAAACCGAACATGGAGTAGTAGATGTAGAACGGGATCATCGGCAGATTGTTGGTGCTGTAGGAAGTCGCTGCGGCCAGCCATGAAGAGGCAGCACCCAGTTCGTTGATACCTTCCTGCAGGATCTGGCCTTTCTCGTCTTCTTTGTAGTATGCAACCTGCTCACGGTCCTGCGGGGTGTACTGCTGGCCGTTCGGGCTGTAGATACCGATCTGACGGAACAGACCTTCCATACCGAAGGTACGCGCTTCGTCGGCGATGATTGGCACCAGGCGATCTTTGATCGACTTGTTCTTCAGCATCACGTTCAGGGCACGCACAAAGGCGATGGTGGTAGAAATTTCTTTGTTCTGCTCTTCCAGCAAGGAGCTGAAATCTTCCAGAGCTGGCATTTCCAGCTTCTCGGTGAATTTCGGCATGCGGGTTGGCACGTAGCCTTCCAGCGCCTGACGACGTTCGTGCAGATACTTGTACTCTTCGGAGTCTTTCTCGAAGGTGATGTATGGCAGTTTTTCGATATCGGCATCGGCCACTGGCACGTTGAAACGATCGCGGAAGTGGTGAACCCCTTCCATGTTCATTTTCTTCACCTGGTGAGCGATGTTTTTACCTTCCGCAGTTTCACCCATGCCGTAACCTTTGATGGTATGGGCCAGGATCACGGTTGGTTTACCTTGGGTATCCTGCGCTTTTTTCAGAGCAGCAAAGACTTTCTTCGGATCGTGACCACCACGGTTCAGAGACCAGATCTCGTCGTCGGTCATATCTTTGACCAGCGCAGCGGTTTCCGGGAAGCGGCCGAAGAAGTGCTCACGCACGTAAGCGCCGTCTTTGGATTTGAAGGTCTGGTAGTCGCCGTCCAGGGTTTCGTTCATCAGTTGGATCAGCTTGCCGCTGGTGTCTTTACGCAGCAGTTCATCCCAACGACCGCCCCAGATCACTTTCAGCACCTGCCAGCCAGCACCTGCGAAGATGCCTTCCAGCTCGTTGATGATCTTGCCGTTACCGGTAACCGGGCCGTCCAGACGCTGCAAGTTGCAGTTGATGACGAATACCAGGTTGTCCAGTTTCTCACGGGTTGCGATGGTAATCGCACCTTTGGATTCTGGTTCGTCCATCTCGCCGTCGCCCAGGAAGGCATAAACGGTCTGGCCAGAGGTGTCTTTCAGACCACGGTGTTCCAGATACTTGAGGAACTTGGCCTGATAGATGGCGCTGATTGGGCCCAGACCCATGGAGACGGTCGGGAACTGCCAGAATTCAGGCATCAGTTTTGGATGCGGGTAAGAGGACAGGCCTTTACCGTGCACTTCCTGACGGAAGTTGTTCATTTGATCTTCGGTCAGGCGGCCTTCAAGGAAGGCACGTGCATAAACGCCCGGAGAGATGTGGCCCTGGAAGTAAACCAGATCGCCGCCGTCTTTTTCGTTGCGAGCACGGAAGAAGTGGTTAAAGCAGACTTCATAGAAGGTCGCGGAAGATTGGAAGGAAGCCATGTGGCCGCCCAGATCCAGATCTTTCTTGGAAGCACGCAACACGGTCATCACGGCATTCCAACGGATAGCAGAACGAATACGACGCTCCAGATCCAGGTTGCCCGGGTATGCCGGTTCGTCTTCTACCGCGATGGTGTTGACGTAGTTGTTAGCCGCAGCACCAGCTGCAACGCTAACACCGCCCTTGCGGGCTTCTCCCAGCACCTGATCAATCAGGAACTGAGCGCGTTCAACACCCTCTTCACGGATGACCGATTCGATCGCCTGCAGCCAGTCGCGGGTTTCGATCGGATCCACGTCATTGTTTAAACGTTCTGACATGGTGGTATTCCTTATCTGTCTAATGGTTTGTTTGGAGCCTGTCTTCCTGCGCTCTATCGTAAAACGCACGAAGACAGGCTCATCAGTTTGGTTGCCGCTTAAGTACTTAACTAAGCACTCCGAGCTTTATCTCTACAAGCTGGTGTGCCTTGAAGAGAACCACTCTTAATCCTTGCGTTGCTGGAGACGCCGCAGCGATCGATCACGCCGGGTGTGTTCCCTGCTGAGATCCAGCAAAATTTCCTCGATAAACGCCAAATGGCGGTGCGAGGCTTCACGGGCCTTTTCAGGTTCGCGTGCCACAATCGCCTCAAAGATCCCGGCGCGATGGCTACTCACTGTTGCCAACATCTCACGGCGCGAGTAGAGCAATTCAAAGTTCTGACGAACGTTCTGTTCCAGCATCGGGCCCATACAGCGCAGCAGATGGAGTAACACAACGTTGTGGGCAGCCTCGGTCACGGCAATCTGGTATTGCATGACCGCGTCGGCTTCGGCGTCTAGATCGCCGCTGTCCTGAGCTTGCTGGATCACATGATGGCAGTCGCGGATGCGCGCCAGATCTTCGTCAGTCCCACGCAACGCCGCATAATAGGCAGCGATACCTTCGAGGGCATGACGGGTTTCGAGCAGATCGAATTGTGATTCAGGATGATCGGCCAGCAGCTCAGCCAGCGGATCGCTGAAGCTCTGCCACAGATTAGTTTGTACAAAGGTGCCGCCTCCCTGGCGACGCAGGAGCAGCCCTTTAGCTTCCAGACGCTGAATTGCCTCTCTCAGAGAAGGGCGGGAAACATCAAACTGTTTCGCCAGCTCGCGCTCTGGAGGCAGCTTTTCGCCTGGACGTAGCGTACCCTCGAGGATCAGGTATTCGAGCTGTTGCTCGATAACATCTGACAACTTGGGTTGGCGGATTTTGCTGTAGGCCATGGGTGATTTCTTCTCTGCGAAGTGCCCGGAGTCAATTGGTAATACCAATTTCAAAAACGTGACGGTAAAGTAACAAAGTATTCACCTCCTGTCCATATGGGCCTTGATCGAAATCATGAATGCCGCACATTTTAACACTTCAATCCATAAGCCTTTGCAAACCGGCAACTCAGCGTTGGTAATACCATTTACGAGGTAGCCGCCGAATTTAACTTTTGTGAAACCTCTGGTTAGAAGAATGCCCGGGTTATATGGCAAGGAGATTAAGGGTTATTTTCGCTTTACTACTGCTTTCCGAGCCCTGTCCTGTTAACAAAAAAACAACAACAATGGCGATTATTTTTGCCAATTCTGTGAGTTATTGCTTATTTCGTGCACGCAATCCCCCCGCTCGTCACACAACCCGCATTTTGTTGCCTAAACTGCTGCAATCTTCATCATTCGAACAACAAAGCAGGTGCAAACTTTCGCACATACCATTATTCTCTGCCAAACGGTAGCGACGCCGCGGAATTTATAGCTATAACGTCGTAAACAAAAAACAACACACATCGTAATCATTACTTTACGGTAATGAGCATTATGTCAGCACAGAGGGTTTCATTGATGGATGGTCAACAGCATGGCGACCAGCTGAAGCGCGGCCTGAAAAACCGCCATATCCAGCTGATCGCCTTAGGTGGCGCTATAGGTACCGGCCTGTTCCTCGGTATCGCTCAAACAATAAAAATGGCTGGCCCGTCGGTCATCCTTGGTTATGCAATTGGCGGTTTTATTGCCTTCCTGATCATGCGTCAACTCGGTGAAATGGTGGTAGAAGAGCCGGTGGCCGGTTCTTTCAGCCACTTCGCCTATAAATACTGGGGGAACTTCGCCGGTTTCGCGTCCGGCTGGAACTACTGGGTGCTGTACGTGCTGGTTGCCATGGCGGAACTGACCGCGGTGGGCATTTACGTGCAGTACTGGTGGCCGGAGATCCCCACCTGGATCTCCGCTGCCGTGTTCTTCCTGGCCATCAACGCCATCAACCTGTCGAGTGTGAAGGTCTATGGTGAAATGGAGTTCTGGTTCGCCATCATCAAAGTCGTCGCCATCATTGGCATGATCGTCTTTGGTGCCTACCTGCTGTTCAGCGGCCTCGGCGGCCCGGAAGCCAGCGTCACCAACCTGTGGGCCCAGGGCGGGTTCTTCCCGAACGGCACCATGGGGTTGCTCATGGCGATGGCGGTGATCATGTTCTCCTTCGGTGGATTGGAGCTGGTGGGCATTACCGCCGCCGAAGCCGATAACCCGGAAAAAAGCATCCCGAAAGCCACCAACCAGGTGATCTACCGCATCCTGCTGTTCTATATCGGTTCGCTGACTATTCTGCTGTCACTCTATCCGTGGGGCAAAGTGGTCGAAGGCGGCAGCCCGTTCGTGCTGATCTTCCATGCGCTGAACAGCAATATGGTCGCAACGGTGCTCAATATCGTGGTGCTGACGGCTGCGCTGTCGGTCTACAACAGCTGCGTCTATTGCAACAGCCGCATGCTGTACGGCTTGGCCAAACAGGGCAATGGCCCGAAAGCCCTGCTGAAAGTGGATAGCCGCGGTGTGCCGGTAGTTGCCATCGGTTTCTCTGCGTTGGCAACCGCACTGTGCGTGCTGATTAACTACCTGATCCCAGGCCGTGCCTTTGAGCTGCTGATGGCGCTGGTGGTGTCTGCCCTGGTGATCAACTGGGCGATGATCAGCCTGGCACACCTGAAATTCCGCAAGGCGAAAAACCATGAGGGCGTCGAGCCGAAGTTCAAAGCCTTCTGGTATCCGTTCAGCAACTATCTGTGCCTGGCCTTTTTGGCTGCCATTCTGGTGATCATGTATCTGACGCCGGGGATCCAGATTTCCGTGCTGCTGATCCCGGTATGGCTCGCTATTCTCGGTATCGGTTACTTCATCAAGCAGCGTGGCCAACAACCGGCCAGTGCCGCAAGCCGTTAATCTTGAATCAGTTTTCTCAGGCCCGCCAGCGCGGGCCTTTTTTTACCCTACGCTTTTTGCCAACTGGCTCACACTTTTTCCGCAGTGGCTGATTTGTCCATCTCTACAACCATTAATTTCTGATAGTTCACCGCCACGCAGGGCAATAATCGTTATCCAACAGTCCGATCCTGTCATCGCGGAGAAAATGTCCATGAAGAGCAATGCCCTATCGATAAAAGAAAAGATTGGCTACGGCATGGGAGACGCCGGTTGCAACATGATCGGCGGCGCAATCATGCTGTTCCTCAACTACTTCTATACCGATATCTTTGGCATTACCCCAGCACTGGTGGGGATTTTGCTGCTATCCGTACGCGTACTGGACGCCGTGAGCGATCCCATTATGGGAGCGATTGCCGATAGAACCCAAAGCCGTTTTGGCCGTTTCCGCCCTTGGCTGTTATGGATTTCCCTGCCTTACGTGCTATTTAGCGTATTGATGTTTACCACCCCGGAGTGGAGCTATAACAGCAAGGTGATTTACGCCTTTGTCACCTATTTCCTGATGTCGCTGACCTACACCGCCATCAACATTCCCTACTGCTCGCTGGGAGGCGTGATCACCGCCGACCCGCAAGAGCGCGTTTCCTGCCAGTCGTACCGTTTCATCATGGTCGGCATCGCAACGCTAATCCTCTCGCTAACCCTGTTGCCGATGGCGGAATGGTTCGGCGGGGCCGACAAGGCCAAGGGCTACCAAATGTCGATGGGCGTGATGGCGTTGATCGCACTGGCTATGTTCCTGTTCTGCTTTGCGACGGTGAAAGAACGTATCCGCCCGGCGGTGCCCACTCACGATGCGCTGAAGGCCGATCTGAAAGACGTGTGGAAAAACGATCAGTGGGTACGCATTCTGTTGCTGACTTTCTGCAACGTTTGCCCCGGCTTTATTCGCATGGCCGCCACCATGTATTACGTCACCTACGTCATGCAGCAATCCACCTCGTTCGCCAGCCTGTTTATCGCCTTGGGCGTGGTCGGTATGATGATCGGCAGCGCCCTGGCCAAGCCGTTAACCGACCGCTTCTGCAAGCTGAAGGTATTCTTCTGGACCAACATCGTGCTGGCCATCTTCTCCAGCGGCTTCTACTTCCTCAATCCGCAGTTGACCTCGCTGATCGTGGTGGCCTACTTCCTGCTGAATATCCTGCATCAGATCCCTTCCCCGCTGCACTGGTCGCTGATGGCCGACGTGGACGACTACGGCGAATGGAAAACCGGCAAGCGCATCACCGGTATCAGCTTCTCCGGTAACCTGTTCTTCCTGAAGGTCGGGCTGGCGGTAGCCGGGGCAATGGTGGGTTTCGTGATGTCTTACTCCGGCTATCAGGCCGATGCAGGAGCTCAAAGCGCCGGGGCACTGCAGAGCATCGTCTTGCTGTTTACCGTGATCCCTGGCGTGGGCTACCTGATCACCGCTGGCGTGGTCCGTTTGCTGAAAGTGGATCGCAACCTGATGTCACAGATCCAGAGCGATCTGGAAAAGCGCCGCGTCAATTATCAGGAACTGGCGGAATACCGCGAACAACAGCTCGAAGCCAAACACTCTTGAGAGGAACAGATGTCTATTTACCCTAACCCACTGATTGAACAGCGTGCCGATCCCTTTATCTATCGCCATAGCGACGGCTATTACTATTTTATCGCCTCGGTGCCGGAGTACGATCGCCTGGAACTGCGCCGCGCTCGGCAACTGACGGAGCTTGCACAGGCCCCAGCGCAGGTCATCTGGCGTAAACCCGCGTCTGGGCCTATGAGCAACCTGATCTGGGCACCTGAGCTGCACGTTATCGACGGTAAGTGGTATGTCTACTTTGCGGCGGCCCATAGCCCGGAGATTGCCGACGGCCTGTTCCAGCATCGCATGTTTGCGCTGGAGTGCAGCGCCGCCAACCCGCTGGAGGGAGAATGGGTAGAGAAAGGGCGTATTGCAACCCCGATCGACAGCTTCTCGCTCGATGCCACTCACTTTGAGCATCAGGGAAAGCACTATTATCTCTGGGCGCAGCAAGACCCGCAGATCCGGGGAAACTCCAACCTGTATCTGGCAGAAATGGCCAATCCCTGGACGCTAACAGGGGCCCCGGTGATGCTGAGCAAACCGGAGTTGCCTTGGGAAACCATTGGGTTTTGGGTGAACGAAGGCCCGGCGGTGATCAAACACGGTAAGCGGATCTTCATCAGCTACTCGGCCAGCGCCACCGACGAGAATTATTGCATCGGCCTGCTGTGGGCAGACATCGATGCCGATCTCCTCGATCCGACACAATGGCATAAGGCCAGCGAACCGGTGTTTCGCACCAGCTATGCCAACCGCCAGTTCGGCCCAGGACACAACAGTTTTACCGTGGATGAGCAGGGTAATGACGTGCTGGTCTACCACGCCCGCAATTACACCGAAATAGAAGGCGATCCGTTATACGATCCGAATCGCCATACGCGGATTAAAACTCTGGAGTGGGATGCCGAAGGAATGCCACTGTTTGGCGTTCCTCCGGCAGATAATCACTAGCCCACAGTTGACGGGGTTAATGAGCTTTGCGCAGTGCCTTCACCTGCTCGGCGGTGATATCCGCCGGCAGTCCGCCCCAGGTGACACGCAGGTAATTCACCAGCTCGGCAATTTGCGCATCATCCAGACGATCGGCAAAGCCCGGCATGCTCTGCATGCTTTCGTTGCCGGGGAATTGCTGAGCTGGTAGCCCATCCAGCACCGAAACGATCAGGTTCTTGCCGTCTGGTTGGCGTAGCGTGGCATTATCACGCATCGCCACCGCCACATGCGGTATACCTGCACCATCACGCTCATGGCAGGCGGAGCACTGATCGAGATAGGTGATACGCCCGGCATCGCTGCCCTGCCCGATCTTAGCGGCCACCGGCTGCGGTGGCTTGTCGCCCATCAGGTAGGTCACCAACGCCCGATGATCTTCCGGCGTCAAATGACGAGTGCTGAGATCGACCACCATGTGCATTTCGCTAAACGCCGAGCCCTGCGGCGCTAACCCGGTGCTCAGGAAACGGCTCAGATCCTCTGGCGTCCAGCCGCGCTGTGCCAAAGCCTGTGGCGTGATATCCGGCGCGATAAAGCGCCCCAGATCGCCGCCCTGCATCGGCTTGTTCACTTCCATCTGCCCCAGCATGCCCCGTGGCGTATGACATTCGCCACAGTGGCCAAGCACGTCAGACAGGTAACGGCCACGCTGCCATTCAGCGGAGTTCCCTTGCGAGCTGGCTGGTAACGGATCGCTGTTGCGGAACAGCAAATTCCAACCGATCAACGCCATCCGCTGGTTGAACGGGAACGGCATCTCGTTGGCTGGAATGGCTACGTCCACCGCCGGGCGCGACATCAGATAGGCATAAATAGCATCCGCATCCTCACGCGAAATGCCTTTGTAGGAGGTATAAGGCATCGCCGGGTACAGATGGCGACCACCCGGAGCCACCCCCTGCGTCAACGCCAGGAAGAAGTCATCCTTGGTCCAACGGCCAATCCCCTGGTCGGCAGAAGGCGTCAGGTTGCTGCCATAAATGGTGCCGAATGGAGTATCCAGAGGATAGCCACCCGCTAGCGGTGCTCCACCAGCGGCGGTATGGCAAGCGGCGCAGTCGGCAGCCTGCGTCAGATAACGCCCACGGGCAATCTGTTCGCTGCTGGAGGTAACCTGCTGGACTGGGCCGTCGTAGCTGCGGTTTTCTCGCCACCACAGCACGGCGATGACAATCGCCGCAATCAGCACAATCAACAATGCGAGACGTTTTTTCATTACGCCGTCTCCTTCAGCAGGCCAGGGGTTTTCAACACTACGTCACGCACCGCTTCGTAATAACGGACATAGCCAGTGCAACGGCAGATATGGTTTTCCAACGCCTGCTCAATCGCGCCTTCCAACTGATCGCGCGGAATTGGCTCGCGCTTGAGCTTCTCGACAAAGATGGTGGCCGCATTGACAAAGCCCGGCGTGCAATAGCCGCACTGGAAGCTGTAATGATCGAGGAACGACTGTTGGATCGGAGAGAGTTCAACCACTTCGCCCTGATTATCCACCTCCGCATGGCCTTCGATGGTGCGTACCTGTTTGCCATTGAAAAAGTGAGCGCCGGTGATACAGGTACGGATTTCTTCGCTGGTGCCGCTTGGATGGTCGAGGATCGCCACGCAGGCGTGGCAGATGCCCTGCCCGCAGCCGAGACGTGAGCCGGTCAGATCGAGATATTCATGCAGAAAATCGATCATCATCAGCCCTTCCGGTACCTCGACGGGGCCATATTGTTTGCCGTTAACGGTCAGGGTAATGGGTTGGGTTTTAATGCTCATGGTAACACCTCAAGAATATTTTCGGCACGGACAGGCAAATCACGGAAACGATGGCCGGTGGCGTGGGCAATGGCGTTAACCAATGCGGCGACCACTGGGATCATGACGACTTCCGCCATTCCTTTCGGCGGATCGGTTTCCGACAGCGCAGGCAGGATGTCACCGGTCTGTTTCCAGACCGCCACATCGCTGGCGCGCGGCAAATGGTAACGGTTAAAGTTCCAGGTACCGTTACCTGGCCCATCTTCGTACAGCGGTAAATACTCATGCAGCGCATGGCCAATACCCATCGCCAAACCGCCCTGCAACTGGCCAGAAACCAGCTCAGGCACGATCAGGTTGCCACACTCCATAATCGAATGATGGTTCAGCAGTTCAACCTTGCCGGTAGCGATATCCACCGCTATTTCCGTCAACGTACCCACGGCGCTGTAATAGGTCACAGCCGCGTTATTACGCTGGGTTGGCGGGTAATAAACCTGCTCACGTGCCAGGGTGCTGAATTCACCGTTGCCAATGCGTACCGACAAGCCGTCGACAGGCAGGCGCTCGCTGTGATTATTCAGCTTGAAGTCCGCTTCCGCCCACTGCCAGCGGTTGAAGACGTGCACCACTGCGCCAGTCAGGTTACCCATCTGATAGGCTTTCTTAGCCAACAGCTCAAACGGCAATATCTGCATCCCGGCCGCCGTCAGGCCACCTTCGACCCAGCGAGCATCTTCTTTACGCACCACCAGCGGTGCCGCCTGGCCACCACCAATACCAGACTGCCAGATAGACAGCGCGGCAGGCCACAGCCCTTGTTCAAACACCAACCGGGCCGCTTCACGCGTGCTGTGCGAGAAATAGTAAGCGGAGTTGCTGGCGCTGGAAGGTGAGCAGTAGCTTGGCGTCCAGTTCGGATTGGTTTGCAGCTTGTCCTGCTCATCCTGCGACATCGTGTAGGGATCGCCGCTGGTCACCATCGGTAACAGCGCCCAATCAGTCACCGAGAAATGAGCCTCATCCGCCGGTTTACCCAGCCATTGCGCACATAGCACCGACTGCGACGTTGACATGCCGGTGCCCATTTCGGCCCCGCTGTGAAACAGCGAGATACGCCCGTCTTCGCTGAACTCCACACGAGCAAAAGAGGTTTCAGCCCCGGTGCCAAAGTCTTTCTGTACACAGCCAAAGCCTACGCCATAGCGTTTGCCGGGATTCTGGCTCTCAAACTCCACCTTGCGTTCGGCGCGTTTGCGCCACATCTCATGCTGTGAGGCTTTCACCAGCACTTCATCGGCGCGAATAGCCCCTGCCGGGATCGCCCCCTGAGTGTTTTTCATGCCGGACTTGAGCACGTTGCGCAAACGAAACTCGATCGGGTCGAGCTTCAGCTCTTGTGCCAATTCGTCCATCATCATCTCGGTGGCGGCCATGCTTTGCAACGTGCCGTAACCGCGTGCGGAACCCGCATCGATGGCACGAGAGGCCAGCCCGACCGAGGAAAGATCGCTTTTCGGGAAGTAGTAAATCGACTGGGCCGCCGTAGCGCCAACCATCACCACCGATGGCGTAAAGTTACAGCGCCCGCCACCGTCGGCGGTCATCGCCCCTTGGAAGGCCTGCAATACGCCGGTCTGCTTGTCTACCGCAATGCGGTAATCCATATCGAAGGCATGGCGCTTGATCGAGGTCTGGAACTGCTCATAGCGGTCATTAGCCAGCCGCACCGGTAGCCCGTCACCGTACAACGCTGCAACCGCACCGTAATATGGGAAGTTATAGTGATCTTTCGAGCCGTAGCCCACGGTGTAACAAGGGTGCAGGATCAGCTGTTTGACCGGCTGATGACGTTTGGCCAACATGCGTGGCATTTCGTCCGCCACCTCCTGCGGGGACTGGGTCGGGATCACCAGGTGCAGGGTCTGGCTGGCAGTATCAAACCAGCCATTGGCGTTGTCCGGCTCCAGGGCCGAAGTATCAACGGATTGCGTGGTATAGCGGCGTGACATTACCAACCAGTCCTGCGGTGGGGTTTGCAGTTGGTCGGCAATCATCCCAGCGTAATACATGCCTTCCTGATCCAGCTTGCCGCCCTCACGCCCTTCCGGCCACACCGGCAGGTGTCTGCGCATTGACAGCGGGAAGATAGGAGTGTCTTTCAGGCTGGAGAAGCGATCGTCATCGAATGGCTTTTCGCCCCCGACGCGCACGTAGCGGAAGCTACCCCAAGGATCGCGCTGTAACGGGCCGGTTTCAGTACCATACTGGATCACTTCGTCGTGGAATTTCAGCTTGTCTTTGGCAAAGCGGAAACGAGCAAAATCATGATAAATCAGGATTGCCACCGCATGGCCGAGATAGGCTGGGGTTTTCCCTGTGGGCAGCAGCATGTCATCGCCATAAAACGCCGGGAAGGCCAAGCCATCTCGCTCGAGATCTTCTGCCGTAACTAAACGATCCGGTTGCAGATCGTCCCCCAGCAAGGAGAGATCGATGCCGGTAAACAGACGATCGGCTTTGGTGGCGCGCAGAATAAAGGCATGAGCCTGCTGCTGCGGCCAGTGCGGCATATCAACGGCACGAATATCGCGGGCAAACACTTTCTGGCCCATGACCTTGGAGCGGCCATCGATACGGTAGCGAATGCGTTTAGTCTGCGCATCCCAGTTGGGCGATTGCAGGATCTTCTGCTCAAACAGCGCGGCATAGGCGCGGCTGTACAGAGGCGCGAGGTAAACAGACACCCCCGCTATCACGGCACCCTTGATAAAGCGGCGTCGTGACGGGTTGAAATTGCTCATAAAATATCCTTTACGTTCTTATCTACCCCTAGCATCCAGATACGGCATTAGCGCCTTAACCCGAAGGCTGGAGGTAAGTCGTTTTTTTTATCGGTTTTGTTGCGCAACCGCTAGTAACCTTGCCGAAGACGTTATAATCATAAGCTTATAACCAAAAATATGTGAGTATTAACATTTTGTTTTCATAAAATGAAACACTTGGAAACATATAATGCCTCTATAGTGTGGCTGATTTGCGCAAACGTGGGCAAAAGAGATGACGACAGGTATCGTGATTACCGCCGCCGGGCGGGGTGAGCGTTTTATTCAGGCCGGTGGCAGTGGCAACAAGCTTAATGCCCTATTGCAGGGCAAGACGGTGTTCGAACAGACGCTGCAACAGGCGCTGGCCTCCGGTTTACCGGTACGGGTCGTCACCCGGCCAGAAAACCTGCCGGTGCAACAGGCTTGTGCTGCGCATCAGGTTCCCTGCACCTTACTGGCCAGCGGTGGGCTGGGTGAGTCTATTGCCGCTGGCGTTGCCGCAACGGCAGAATGGGATGGCTGGCTGATCCATTTGGCGGATATGCCGTTTGTCTCGCCGCAGATCTTTGTACAGGTAGCCGCAGCCCTGAGCCAACACAGTATCGTTCGCCCCAGTTTCCAGCACCATCCCGGCCACCCGGTGGGCTTCACCGCCATTTTGCGCAAACAACTGTGTGCGCTGCATGGCGATAATGGTGCGCGAGAGCTGCTACGCAGTCACGGGGGGGTTTACCTGCTCCATCTCGACCAACCGGGCATCGTGCAAGATATCGATCTCCCTTCCCAGCTAGTAGCAAACGAGTCCATTAATTAATGCAACACCTTGATATCACCGTAGTCAGCCAGGCAATCAACTGGCTGGAACAGCAGCCGGTATGGCTGTGTACCGTATTGAACACTTATGGCTCATCACCACGTTCTCCTGGCGCGTTGATGGTGGCTACCCGCGACGGACACTATTGTGGATCGTTATCCGGTGGCTGCGTGGAAGAGGACTTTTTACGCCGTCTGGCAGAAGGGGAATATCAAGCCGCCAGCCAGGTGATCCGCTACGGTGCTGGCGGGCTAACCCCCAGCGTGGCGCTGCCCTGTGGTGGCGTGCTGGACGTATTGATCGAGCATCTGCCCGCGGGCCCTGCCAGCATTAGCTACTTGCGCAATATCGCCGAGGCGTTGGCCGGCCATCATGCCCTGGTCAAACACCTGACCTTGCCCAATGCCTGTAGCGCGCTGGAAACCACCAGCTTTGCCAGCGCCACCCAGGTCGTGCGCAACCAACAGGAGATCCAGTTGCACATCGCCGCCGCTCCTCGGTTGCTGATTGCCGGGCTTTCCAGCGTGGCGCTGTATTGCGCCGACTTTGCCAGCGCACTCGGCTTTGAAGTGCTGGTATGCGAAAGCCGTCCGGAAGCTCTGGAGAACTTCGCTACGCAGCTCAAACCGCATATCACCCTGCTGCGCCAGTTCCCGGCCAAATTCATTGAGGAAGGCGGTTGCCACGCCAACACCGCAATTGTGGCGCTGACCCACGATCCGCGCATGGATGACTTAACCCTGATGGAGGCGATCCACACCCCGGCATTTTACATCGGTGCGATGGGTTCCCAACGGAACAGCGATCGCCGCCGCCAACGGCTGCAACAGATCGCCGAATTCAGCCCGCAGGAACTCGGCCGTATCCATGCGCCGATCGGCCTGCCGCTTGGCAGTAAAACTCCAGCGGAGATCGCGCTGGCCGTGATGGCCGATATCGTGCAGCAGAAGAACCAACACCGCCAACCCAGTTGAATACCTGACGCAATCCTTCCCGCGATGGCAAATCATTTGCTGGCCAAAAAATGAAAGCGATTACACAAATTAACATCAAAAATCACCAACCACACCTTAACCCATAGTTTAACATCTCATATTCATGATGTTAAATGACAATCCATAAACACACCAAGTGTAAGCGATTACACTAAATGTGATCGATAGCACGTTAAATCATCACCCAGACCAATAACATAGCCTACTAACGAATCACCTATCTGGTTAACCGAGGCCGTTATGAGTACATCATCAACAAGCAAAGGCAGATCGAATGCCCAAATGACCTTCTTTGTCTGTTTTCTGGCAGCACTGGCAGGCTTATTGTTTGGACTGGATATCGGCGTGATCGCCGGAGCATTACCTTTTATTGCTCATGAGTTCCAAATCACTTCCCAGCAACAAGAATGGGTGGTGAGCTCAATGATGTTTGGCGCAGCGGTTGGCGCTGTCGGCAGTGGCTGGCTCTCTTACCGGCTGGGGCGCAAATACAGCCTGATGATTGGCGCCGTGCTGTTTGTCATTGGCTCGCTTTGCTCTGCTTTCGCCCCCAACAACGATGTGCTGCTGATTTCCCGCGTTCTGCTCGGCCTGGCAGTAGGCATCGCATCCTTCACTGCCCCACTGTACCTTTCTGAAATCGCGCCTGAGCGCATTCGCGGTAGCATGATTTCCATGTACCAGTTAATGATTACGATAGGGATCCTGGGGGCTTATCTGTCCGATACGGCTTTCAGCTACAGCGGTTCATGGCGCTGGATGCTGGGTATCATCACCCTTCCGGCTTTGTTGCTGTTCGTTGGCGTGTTCTTCCTGCCCCGCAGCCCTCGCTGGTTAGCGTCACGTGGCCGTGATGCAGAAGCCAGGAAAGTGCTGGAAATGCTGCGAGATACGACTGAACAGGCGAAAGCCGAACTGGATGAGATCCGTGAAAGCCTGAAAATAAAGCAAAGCGGTTGGGCACTGTTCAAAGACAACAAGAATTTCCGCCGTGCGGTCTATCTTGGCGTATTGCTTCAGGTCATGCAGCAGTTCACCGGCATGAATGTCATCATGTATTACGCGCCGAAAATTTTCGATCTGGCCGGTTTTGCCAGTACAGCGCAACAAATGTGGGGAACGGTGATCGTCGGGTTAGTGAACGTGCTGGCAACCTTTATTGCCATCGGCCTGGTGGATCGTTGGGGCCGTAAACCTACGCTGAAGCTGGGCTTCCTGGTGATGGCCATCGGCATGGGGACATTGGGTACCATGATGAATATCGGCATGGATACGCCTGCGGCTCAATACTTCGCGATACTGATGTTGCTGATGTTTATTGTCGGTTTTGCCATGAGTGCCGGCCCGCTGATTTGGGTATTGTGTTCAGAGATCCAACCGCTTAAAGGCCGTGATTTCGGTATCACCTGCTCAACGACGGTAAACTGGATCGCCAACATGATCGTGGGGGCCACCTTCCTGACTATGCTCAACACCCTGGGCAGCGCGCATACCTTCTGGATCTATGCCGGGCTGAACCTGGTATTTATCTTCATTACCATTGCTCTGATACCTGAAACCAAAAATATCTCTCTGGAACATATCGAGCGGAATTTGATGGCTGGGAAACCACTACGGGAGATTGGTTCACACTGATCGAGGTCTTTGATTACCGCCCGTTTCGGGCGGTATTTACATCCGCAATGACAATCAGGAGCGCGGACTGGTTTTCTCTGCAAAGGCTTTGTCTGGCACTATCGGAATTAGATACTCATATTCCAGGTACAGCTCTTCGTCACCATCTAGCGAGTAGCTATGCTGCGCGATATCGTACCCTTCCCGGCGTACCAGATTAAACTGCGGCAGAAGTTTGGTATAAACGCTGGCGATATACTCGTGAAGGGCCACTGGCTTGCCAGCATAGCGAAAGCGGCAATAACCGCCGCTGATTTCCGGTAGTTCCAGCAACGATTTACCTTTGGCGATGGTTTTATCTACCGCCACAAAATAGTCGACCTTCACCCGCTCACCATCGGGCGTAAAATTGGTTAGCGCATAAAGTTTGTCTGGATTTAATTTAAACTCATCACAAAAACGATCCTTTATTCCATCACGAATTGTCGCGTGGGATTCGCCCAACTGTTCAATATCGATGTGATAAGAATAATACTGACCGACCAGCGAGTAGCTGTCTGGTTTAACCTCAACATAGTCAATAGAGATATCGCTGGGTTGATTCAGCGACAGCGATTGCACCAGATGGCTGAAGTCACAATTCTGGGCCTTACGGTAGGCGCTAGGTGTGACAGAGAAATGTTTTTTGAAACAGCGTGAGAATGTCTGTTGGGAATCGAACTGATACTCCAACGAAATATCCAGAATGCTTTTTTGCGTAAAGCGTAATGAGAAGGCCGCCAGATAGAGGCGACGGGCGCGGATATAAGCAGCAAGGGGCAGGTTGGTCTGTTGGCGGAACATGCGCTGCAGATACCATTTAGAGTAGCCGGATTTCTCGCAAACAATATCCAGGGATAGTGGATTGCGTAGGTTGTTTTCTATCCAGACCAGTAATTCTTTGATATGTGTTTCCTGCGTCACCATTACTTTTCCTAGCCAAAATTGTCCACGGCAATGGTATACAGATTTATTTAGAGCGTCCAAAGCGACGACACTATTTTACAAAGGCTGACGAATTCATCACAAACATCGCAGCTTGTTACTCAAAGAACAAGCCGCCCACCGGGGGCGGCTATCAATCAGCTTACTTCACACAGCGCGTACATTGAGATTCCTGGATCTTCTGGAAGAAATCATTACCTTTGTCATCTACCAGAATAAAGGCCGGGAAATCTTCCACTTCGATTTTCCAGATCGCTTCCATACCCAGTTCAGGATATTCCACGCACTCCAGGCTCTTGATGCTCTGCTGTGCCAGCACCGCCGCCGGGCCACCAATGCTGCCAAGATAGAATCCGCCGTGCTTGTGGCAGGCATCCGTCACCTGCTGGCTGCGGTTACCTTTGGCCAGCATGATCATGCTGCCGCCGTGTGACTGCAACAGATCGACATAGGAGTCCATGCGCCCTGCCGTAGTTGGCCCCAGAGAACCTGAAGCATAGCCTTCTGGCGTTTTGGCCGGGCCCGCGTAGTAGATCGGGTGATCTTTCACATACTGCGGTAAACCTTCGCCACGATCCAGGCGCTCTTTCAGCTTGGCGTGGGCAATATCACGCCCAACGATGATGGTGCCGCTCAGGGAAAGGCGGGTAGACACCGGATACTGTGACAGCTGCTTGAGGATATCAGCCATTGGGCGGTTCAGATCCACCTTGATCGCTTCCCCTTCACCCGCGCGGCGCAGTTCCTGTGGAATAAATTTACCTGGGTTATGCTCCAGTTTCTCCAGCCAGATCCCCTCACGGTTGATCTTGCCTTTGATATTCCGGTCGGCGGAGCAGGAAACCCCCATCCCCACCGGGCAAGAAGCGCCGTGGCGTGGCAAACGCACTACACGCACGTCGTGGGCAAAGTATTTGCCGCCAAACTGTGCACCCAGGCCCAAATTCTGGGCTTCTTTCAGCAGTTCCTCTTCCAGCGCCACATCGCGGAACGCCTGGCCGTGTTCGTTGCCTTCGGTTGGCAACGCATCATAGTATTTGGTTGAAGCCAGCTTCACGGTCTTCAGCGTGGCTTCCGCCGAAGTGCCGCCAATCACAAAGGCCACGTGATACGGTGGGCAGGCCGCGGTGCCCAGAGTACGCATCTTGTCGACCAGATAGTCTTTCAACTTACCTGGGGACAGCAGCGCCTTGGTTTCCTGATACAGGTAGGTTTTGTTGGCCGAACCACCGCCCTTGGCGATACACAGGAATTTATACTCGTCACCATCCACGCTGTAGAGATCGATCTGCGCAGGCAGGTTGCTGCCGGTATTGACCTCCTGGTACATATCCAGCGCGGCGTTTTGCGAATAGCGCAGGTTGTCTTCGATAAAGGTGTTGTACACCCCACGCGACAGGGCTTCTTCGTCCCCACCACCGGTCCAGACGCGCTGGCCCTTTTTACCCATGATGATCGCCGTGCCGGTATCCTGGCAGGTTGGCAAAATACCCTTGGCGGCGATTTCTGAGTTACGCAAAAATTGCAGCGCAACGTACTTGTCGTTCTCACTGGCATCGGGGTCGTTGAGGATATCCGCCACCTGCTGCTGGTGCGCAGGGCGCAACATGAACGAGGCGTCGTGGAAAGCGTGCTGGGCGAGCAGGGTCAGGGCTTGCGGGTCAACCTTGAGGACTTCCTGGCCGGCAAATTCGCCGACGGAAACGTGGTCACGGCTTAGCAGATAGTATTCGGTATCGTCTTTCTTCAGCGGGAACGGATCTTGATAATGGAACGGTTTATTCGACATTGATCTCTCACTTGCAACATCAGCTGCGTTAAATTCACACTTACCCAGCGTGCTCGGGGCGCGCTGCGTCAAAAAAACTCCCCACACCTTACGTATTTTTAGGTAGTCAGTTATTGCGCCAAATCGCAAAATAACCTCTATTAACGTAAGGACTTAACGCTGGCGATGTTTTTCTGACCTCATCCGGTGAGAACTGCGGGTACAGACTCATCATGCACGGATTATTATCCCGCAGTTAACACAATGATTACAATCTGTGTGAGTCGATCGGCTTATCATTGTGGGAAAATAGCGTTGCGACAATTGCCTTGCTGCCTCATGTCCACACCACGCCGTTTTCAGCAATGACCTGGTATCAGATTGCTGACAAAGTGGCAATATTGCTGAATTGGTCGGGATCTATCTATACCAGTATTTGCTAACCCATTGATTATCCAGACGGGCGCAGCATGCAGCGCCCCTACATTGTTAGCCCGGTGAGGGTTTGTCAGCAGTCTCTGGTATACGGCTATTTTTTCTTCCCCGGTAGAGTCGCCTTGAGCTCCTCTACCGAGATCCCTCCTGCCACACTCCCCGGCACTGGCATCCGCAAAATATGATTTTTGATCTTGCCAATCACATGCATCTCACATGGCTTGCAGTCAAATTTCAACGTCAACACCTCACCTTGATGTACCAACTGCATCGGCGATGCCCGCCCCTTCACACCCTGCACACCCTTGGCCTGTTTAGGGCAGAGGTTGAAGGCGAAGCGCAGGCAGTGCTTGGTGATCATTACCGGTACATCCCCTTTTTCTTCGTGCGCCTCGAAGGCGGCATCAATCAATGTGACACCATAACGCTGGTAGAACTTACGCGCCTTCTGGTTATAAACATTGGCAAGAAACGTCAGGTGCGTATCCGGATAAACCGGCGGCGGGACGGAAACCGGTTTGCGGTCGCCGCGTTCGTTTACCGCCAGGCGTGCGGCGTCCAGCGCTTCCACCGCATCGCGGCGCAGTTGGTTGACCTGGCTGTTGGGTATGAAGCAAACCATCGGCAGATCAATATGAACGTCACGCGGGTAATAAAGGCTTTGCCCCAGTTTGCTCAGTCCGTCACGCAGTGTGACAAGCGCTTTCTCCGGCTGGTTGGCGGCGCCGAATTCGCCCTGCAGCGTATGGCTGACGCTGATGCCCTCTTCGCTGATCAGGGTTAGCGTCACTCCGTCGCTGCTTTGTGTCAGCAGAATATCGACAGCGATGCGGCGTTCCGATGAGGTTTTTAGCAGCGCCTGTTGCCAGTTGTGATCGAGGTTACGATTAAGTGGATGATTTGGGCGCAGCTTATCCAGACCCGCCGGCATTTCGTTAGGCCAAACCCGGTAGCGCCCTTCAGCAATTTTATCCGCCTTATTAGCACGGAAGCCGACGATATCGCGCTTGATCAGCACGTTAAGTCCATCACCGTTGGTCAGCGATTCTTTTACTTCCACGTCCAGATGATCTTTACCCACCTTTAGCACCTCTCCTACAGGCAGGCCAATGAACTTGGGTGAGTCAAAGGCACCAATATCCATCTGGCGTTGGTTAACGAAGTAATCGGTACTGCCACGGTGGAAGGTTTTATCCGGCGACGGAATAAAAAAGTGTTCCGTGCGACCTGACGATGCCGGCGTCAGATCGGAACGATCGTTGAGAATGGCATCCAGGTGCTGACGATAGTACGCAGTGATGTTTTTCACATAGCTCATATCCTTATAACGCCCTTCAATCTTGAATGAGCGAACACCGGCGTCGATCAACGCCGTCAGGTTGCGGCTTTGATCGTTGTCTTTCATCGACAGCAGATGCTTTTCATACGCAACTACCCGCCCCTGCTCATCTTTCAGGGTGTAAGGAAGCCGGCACGCCTGCGAACAGTCGCCACGGTTGGCACTGCGTCCGGTCTGGGCGTGGGAAATGTTACACTGGCCGGAGAAGGCCACGCACAACGCGCCATGGATGAAAAACTCGACGGCGGCGTCAACGTTGTCACTGATAGCTTTTATCTGAGTGAGATTCAGCTCACGTGCCAACACCAATTGGGAAAAACCGGCATCGGACAGGAAACGAGCCTTCTCTACGCTACGGATGTCGGTCTGGGTACTGGCATGCAGCTCAAAGGGTGGAATATCCAGCTCCAGGATCCCCATATCTTGCACGATAAGCGCATCGACTCCGGTGTCATACAGTTGATGGATCAAGCGGCGTGCTGGCTCCAGCTCGTTATCATGCAAAATGGTGTTGAGGGCGATGAACACTTTGGCCCGGTAGCGGCGGGCAAATTCAACCAGTCCGGCGATATCGCTCAGGCTGTTGCCAGCATTATGGCGGGCGCCGAAACCTGGGCCACCGATATAGATCGCATCGGCCCCGTGCAAAATAGCTTCACGGGCGATACCTGCATCGCGGGCGGGGCTGAGTAATTCAATCTGGTTCGGTAAAAGCATGGTTATCGCCGTTAGGGTAAGGGGAAAAATCGCTGCTATTGTAGACACAAGCCTCGTACATACAAGCCTTGCGTGACGGTTAAGAGCCCATAGACTTTTCCTTACTGCCCCGTTGCCAGCCGCCGCATCATTGCTTAAGCTAGCGCCACTATGAACAGAGTAAGAATCCCCATTGCGCTGCAACAGGCGGTAATGCGCTGCCTGCGAGACAAGTTGCAGCTGGCGCGGCAGCATTTTGCCGTCGAGTTCCCAGAGCCCAAGATCCTGTATCAGCAACGCGGCACCAGCGCGGGCACCGCCTGGCTGCAAGCCTGGGAAATCCGCCTCAACCCGGTGCTGCTGATGGAAAACCAACAGCCGTTTATCGACGAAGTGGTCCCCCATGAGTTGGCTCATCTGCTGGTCTTCCGCCAGTTTGGCCGCGTGCCGCCGCATGGCCGGGAATGGCGCTGGATGATGGAAAACGTATTGCAGGTTCCGGCCAGCCGTACCCACCAGTTTGAGACCCGTTCGGTACAGAGCAAAACCTTCCCTTACCGCTGCGATTGCCAGCAGCATCAGCTGACCCTGCGCCGCCATAATCGGGTGATGCGCGGCGAGAGCGAATACCGCTGCCGCCAGTGTGGTGAAAAGCTGACATTTTCCGGTTAGTCAAAGCCGTTAACAATCATATTTATAAGTTAAAACAATCCATTATCTCTATTTGCACCTGTCGGTGACTTCCGTTACCCTGCCTGCCTTTCCAATTTTGAGCTGTTTTGGAATATGCATCGCAAAATTTTATTTTTAGTCGTATTGACGGCCTCCAGCGGCACGCTAGCCAAGGGGATTAATAACTTTACCCAGGCCAAGGCTGCTGCCGCCAAAATCAACCAGGACGCCCCAGGCAGCTTTTATTGTGGCTGCAAGATCGACTGGCAAGGTAAGAAAGGTATTCCCGATCTCGGTAGCTGTGGCTATCAGGTGCGTAAAAATGCCCAACGCGCCGAGCGTATCGAGTGGGAACATGTGGTTCCGGCCTGGCAGTTCGGCCATCAGTTACAGTGCTGGCAACAGGGTGGGCGTAAAAACTGCAACAAGGATCCGGTTTATCGCCAGATAGAGATCGACTTGCACAACCTGCAACCTGCCATCGGTGAAGTCAACGGTGACCGCAATAACTTTATGTACAGCCAGTGGCGGGGTGGCGAAGGGCAATACGGACAGTGCCAGATGAAGGTAGACTTCAAGAACAAGCAGGCCGAGCCACCGGCCCGTGCGCGAGGCGCCATCGCCCGCACCTACTTCTACATGCGCGATCGCTACCAGTTACCGCTTTCACGCCAGCAAACCCAGCTGTTTGAAGCCTGGAACCGCCAGTATCCGGTCAACACTTGGGAATGCCGACGTGAAGCACACATCGCCATGGTACAAGGGAATCACAACCCTTATATTCAACAGGCTTGTCAGCAGCGAAAAGGCTGACCTACTATAGTGCTTTCGCGCTGCCATCGGCAGCGCCGTATCATTGAGCCAGGATCTGACAATCATTATGCGTAAACCCCGCATTTACCATCCAGAGCCCTTGAGCGCCAGTGCAGAAATTGCATTGAGCGAGGATGCAGCCAATCATGTCGGCCGCGTGCTGCGGATGAGCGCCGGGCAGGCACTGCAACTGTTCGATGGCAGCAACCAGGTGTTTGAAGCAGAAATCACCCGGGTGGATAAAAAGAACGTGCTGGTTCAGATCAACGCCGGGCAACTGGAAGATCGCGAATCACCGCTCAACTTACATCTTGGCCAGGTGATCTCACGTGGCGAAAAGATGGAATTCACCATCCAGAAATCCATCGAGTTGGGGGTGAACGTGATCACTCCGCTATTTTCCGAGCGCTGCGGCGTTAAACTCGACGGCGAGCGCCTGGAGAAAAAGCTCCAGCAGTGGCAAAAAATCGCCATCGCGGCCTGCGAGCAATGCGGCCGCAACCGCATTCCGGAGATCCGCCCAGCGATGACTCTGGAACACTGGTGCGCCGAGCAGGACGATAGCCTCAAGCTGAACCTGCACCCACGCGCCAGCCAAAGTATCAATACCCTGCCGCTGCCGGTAGTGAGCGTACGTCTGCTCATTGGGCCGGAGGGCGGATTATCCGCCGAAGAAATTGCCATGACCACAGACTATGGATTTACTGATATCCTGCTGGGGCCACGCGTTTTGCGTACAGAAACCACCGCGCTCACCGCAATTACCGCTTTGCAGGTCCGTTTCGGCGACCTGGGCTAAGGACCTGTCTTCACAGGTTCGTAAGGAGAAGAGATGATCAAGCTCGGCATCGTGATGGACCCTATCGCATCCATCAATATCAAAAAAGACACCAGCTTTGCCATGCTGCTCGAAGCGCAGCGCCGCGGCTGGGAACTGCATTATATGGAGATGAACGATCTCTATCTGCATGCCGGTGATGGCCGTGCCCGCACGCGCCTGCTAAACGTGAAAGAAGATAAAGAGAGCTGGTTCAGCTTTGGCAGCGAGCAGGATTTGGCGTTGCAGGATCTGGACGTGATCCTGATGCGCAAAGATCCGCCGTTCGACACTGAATACATCTATGCGACCTACATCTTGGAACGTGCCGAAGTGAAAGGTACTTTGGTGGTCAACAAGCCACAGAGCCTGCGTGACTGTAACGAAAAGCTGTTCACCGCCTGGTTCCCGGAGCTGACGCCAGACACCTTGGTCAGCCGCAGCGCTGCTCATATCCGTAAATTCCACCAGCAGCACGGTGACATCATCCTCAAGCCGCTGGACGGCATGGGCGGGGCCTCGATCTTCCGCGTGAAGCAGGACGATCCCAACCTGTCGGTGATTATCGAAACCCTGACCGAACACGGCAGCCGTTTCTGCATGGCGCAAAACTTCCTGCCAGCCATCAAGGATGGGGACAAACGAATCCTGGTGGTGGATGGCGAGCCAGTGCCATACTGCCTGGCGCGTATCCCTGCCCAAGGCGAAACCCGTGGTAACCTGGCCGCCGGTGGCCGTGGTGAAGCGCGCCCGCTGAGCGAAAGCGACTGGAAAATTGCCCGCGCAGTTGCCCCAACGCTAAAAGAGAAAGGGCTGATCTTTGTTGGCCTGGACGTGATCGGCGATCGCCTTACCGAGATCAACGTCACCAGCCCAACCTGTGCCCGTGAGATCGAAGCTGCATTCCCGGTTTCCGTCACCGGCATGCTGATGGACGCCATTGAAAAACGTCTGGCCGCGAAGTAGGCCGACGACGCGCCCTCTCTCATTGGGAGAGGGCATGCATTTTACTTCCGAATTGAATTAACGCCATGAATTTACAGCACCATTTCCTGATTGCCATGCCCGCAATGCAAGATCCGCGCTTCAAACGTTCGGTGATATACGTTTGCGAACATAATGACGACGGAGCCATGGGATTAGTGATCAACAAGCCCGTGGAACATTTCACCGTGGAGACGGTGCTGGATAAACTCGACATCAAGCCTTCACCGCGCGATCCGGCGATCAGCCTGGATAAGCCAGTGTTCGCCGGTGGCCCGCTGGCTGACGATCGCGGCTTTATTCTGCATACCCCACGCAAAGGCTTTGGTTCCAGCATTCAAATCTCACCGGCCACCATGATCACCACCTCAAAAGACGTGCTGGAAACGCTTGGCACGCCAGATCAACCCGCCGATGTGCTGGTGGCGCTTGGCTATGCGGGCTGGGAAAAGGGCCAGTTGGAACAAGAGCTACTGGAGAATGCCTGGCTGACCACCGAGGCTGACACCGACATTCTGTTCCACACGCCGATCGCCAACCGCTGGCGTGAAGCAGCCAACCGCCTTGGCATCGATATTCGCAGCATTGCCAGCCACGCAGGACACGCCTGATGACTAACCGCACCATTATCGCCTTCGACTTCGGGACCAAAAGCATCGGCGCAGCGATCGGCCAGGAAATTACTGGCACCGCTCGGGCGCTGGCGGCCTTTAAAGCCCAGGACGGTGTACCTGACTGGCAGAAGATCGAGCGCCTGCTGAAAGAATGGCAGCCAGACCTGGTGGTGGTTGGCTTACCGTTGAATATGGATGGCACCGAACAGCCGCTGACCGAACGAGCGCGTAAATTTGCCAACCGACTCCATGGCCGCTTTGGCGTGCAGATTGCCCTGCATGATGAGCGCCTGAGCACCGTTGAAGCACGGGCCAATCTGTTTGACCATGGTGGATTCCGCGCATTGGATAAAGGCAGCGTCGATTCTGCCTCCGCCGTGGTTATTCTGGAGAGCTGGTTTGAGCAGCATCCGGGCTGATTTTCCGTGCCGGAGCAAAGCGGCTGAACATGATCGCACCGGCGGTAGGCACCACTTCCTGATCGGATTCAGGCAACTCAAGCGTATCCGGTAGTTCAAGGCTGTCCAGCGTCAGACTGTTGATACGGTACGGCGTCAGATTGCCTATCAGCGCATAGCCCCGCCAGTCGGTGGTGACGCCATACTGATTATCGATGCCAATCCCCGGCGTCCCAGTCACGCTGACGATGGCCACGGTTTCGCCTAACGTCTGCCCAAGCGTGAGCCCTTCCTGATGCGCCATCAGGCTGCCAGCAAGCTCCAGATTCTGCTGGCGATAGCCTGCCCCTTGCGAATGACCTACCCGCAGATCACCTGCGTTATATTGATAATTGGCGCTTAGATCCTGGCTGCTGCCATTGCGTTGGCTCTGACTGGTGCTAGCGTTGTAGCTCAGGCTATAGTCGTCAAGCAGCGTACCGCTGACGCCTATCCGCCGGCTGTCGGTCCGATCGTTAGCCAACGTATGATCATAGTTCAGCTTCATACGTGGTGCGCCGAGCGCGTTCAACGGCAGGGAGACAGAAAGCCCCAACTGTGCCTGTTCTTTGCCATACGAGGGGCGGTTATATTCCGCATACAGCGCAACGTCTACCTTACCCAGGCTGGCGCTGAAACCCATCTCAATGCTGGTTTCGCCTCTTTGATTACCCCGAGTGGCTTCTCGAGCCAACGTCAGGTAAAGGCTGTCTGAATCGGACAGATACTGGTTATAGCGCGCTTCCAGGCGATACTTTTTTTCCTCGTCAAAGTCACCGACAAAAATGCCGTCTTCCCAGTCCCACCAATAGGTGCTCTGCTGATCTATCGCCGTGCCAAACGTACGATAGCGCTGCCGCGGATAATATTGCGCCATCAGGCTGAGGGAAGACTCCCAGGCCGGGAAAGCCTTGGCGTAACGCATACGCGCCATGCCGCCGGTGTCCGGCGCTGAACGCCTTGGCTGACGGGCAGACGAAAATGTGTAATCCGCCGAGATCGCTCCCCACTGATTAAGGCTCTTACCAATCCCGACCGCCGCGCTGCGATAAATATCCGCCCCCTGGAAACCCCCGTACAGCGTGACCTTTCCAGGTAGCCCATAGCTGACCGATGCCTGGGCAAAGCCTGGCTGTTCCTCTTCCATGCCGTAATAAGGTTGGTATTTACCCACCGAGGCGTCATAGCGCCACTGACCGGCATAAACCAGGTTGGGCATGGAGGAATAGGGTATTTTCCGTTCGGTTTCGGTACTGTCGCTTTCGCGTATCGTGACGGTAAGATCCCCTTCGAGCGCGGGCGGATAGACGTCTTTCAACACGAATGCTCCCGGGGAAACAAACGTCTGATAGATGATTTCACCGTTCTGGCGCACCCTCACCTCCGCATTACTGCGTGCGAAGCCGCGTACCCAAGGTGAAAACTGCCGCAGGCCATCCGGCAGCATTCGGCTATCCGATACCAGGCTGATGCCACGGAATCGGACGTTGTCGAACAAAACTGACGGCGTCACGCTGTCGCCCAAGGTCAGCGTGGCGCGCCAGGCTTTGATATCCCGATAGGCTAGCGCCCTTTCGGTGTGCCAGGTCGGATTACCCCAGATCTCTTTCTGATAGACGGGCTGATAACGCAGCCGCCAAGGGCCCACGTTTACCCCGGTGGTGATATCGGCATACAGGCTTTCGTGCCGTTGCGTATCGCGATAGTTTTCGCCCGCATAATGGCCGTAATTGAACTGATAGTTAACAAATGCCGCATTGATGCCGTCATCCCAGCGGCCTGCCAGCTTGCTGTCACCCAGCATGCCAGCCGGGATATCTACCGTCAGCAATTGTGCTATCGGCTCATAGAAAACCCCAATTTTTCGGGCACTCAATACGTCGGGCAGAATACAGCCTTCAGGGGTCGTTTCCATCACTATCGCGGCATCACGTATCCCCCACTCACGTAGCAATGGGGCATTAATACACGGCTGCCCATCCAGCCCCAGGTTAACGGCCAGCTCACCCTTAAAGTTATCGTTAATAATGAGATAGACGTTATTTGTTTCAGCCCTGGCACCGTTAACCAACAGGCTTAACGACATAATGGCAATATGAAAAGTGGGTTTCATTCGTTCCCTGAGTGCAAACCACAATATTTATCCGACACAAAAAGAGGCGCATCTGCGCCCCTTAATTACCAAATCATGACTGCTTATTTCTGTGCAGCGGCCAGTTCAGCGCGAGCCTGCTTCAGCTCTTGTTTGATTTCTTTTACGTCAGCCTGCTTTTCTTGCAGTTTTTTCTGGTACTTGGCCACTTTCTTGGCGTCACCCTTAGCCTGAGCTTCGCGCAGGTCGGCTTTAATTTCCTGGACGTCTTTCTGCTTGTCAGCCAGTTTCTGTTCCAGCTTGGTGACTTTCTTCTGCGCGTCCTGCAGCACGCTGCCGTTGGTGCAATGGGCATTAACTTCGCTCAAAGCACGCTTCAGACCCGCTACGCGGTTGTAGTTACCGTACTTCTCAGCCTGCTGGATCTGATATTCGATCGCTGCACGCTTGGCGTTACAGTCGTAAGCCGCATTAGCCATGGTAGAGAAGCTGGCGCCCAGAACCAGAACCAGTGGCAGAATCGCTAATTTAGTGGTGTTTTTCATCATTTAATCCTTAAACGTTATTACACATGAGGAGCCCAAAAGCCCCCCTTCCTGTGCAACAAAGAATAAAATGATCGCCCTTACCTTAATATCTACAGAAGCCTTAATCACTCTGTAGGAAGGGACTATTCTTCTGTAGTCCGTTGTAGCTTCCTTAAGGTGCTGAGCAGCCGCTGTGCTTCCCCCAGCACCACCGTTGCGGTTGCCTGAACGGGGTTGTCATGCAATGACTGACAAGCTTGATTCAGTCTTTCAGCATTCACCAACCGGGCCGCGCCGGCCAGTTTATGGGCCAACGCCCGTATGCTTATCAGGTCCATCGGTTGTTGCTTAATGTCCATGGCAAGTTGCGCGCAGTCTTCCTGTAAACAATCCAGCAGGGTTTGGATGAACTCCCGCAATACCTTTGGCTGGCGCAATTCCGCTGGCAAATCTTCCACGATAAACGCGGGTTCCTCTTCACTGTTCCCCGCATCAGCCAGTGGCAGCGTAGACAATTTCGCTTTTAATATGCTCAGGTTAACCGGCTTGAACAGGCAGTCATCCATTCCCGCCTGCAGACAGGCCTCCCGTGCACTTTCTTGCGCATTGGCCGTCAGCCCCCAGATCACCGTAGGAACGGACTGCTGTTCATGCTCGAGGTGCCTAATTTGGCGGCTCAGGCTGTAACCATCACGTTCAGGCATCTGGCAGTCGGTAATAATCAGGTTGAAGCTCTCTTGCTCCAGCAACTGCAGCGCCTGCTCCCCATCCCCCACAGCACTGGGCTGATGGCCTAGAAACTGTAACTGTTGGGTCAACAACATTCTGCCCGCAGGATGATCTTCAACGATCAGTACCCGCAGTTGGGATGATGCCACCGGGGCTGGTTCCTCCAGAGGTGTTTGAGGGGAGAATTTCAGCAATCTCGGCACCGAAAGCAGCACGGTGACCTCGCTGCCAATACCCACCTCACTGTTCAATGCGATGGTCCCCCCCATCATCTCCACCAGCTTGCGGCAAATATACAGCCCAAGCCCTGTCCCGCCAGCCTCTCCATTGCCCTGAGTAAAGGGTTGGAAAAGACGCGCTTGAGTAACAGCATCAATCCCCTTGCCAGTATCAGAAACACGTAGCCGCAGATCCGCTCGTTCTTCGCTAATCTGATCGACCACGACGCTGAGCGTGACCTGCCCTTGCTCGGTAAACTTGATGGCATTACTCACCAGATTGGATAGCACCTGCTTGAAACGCATGGGATCAACTAACACATCGCCGGTGATCTCCGCGTCAATATCCAACCTGAACGCTAACCCTTTTTGGCGTGCCACACCGTCAAATAACATCGCTACGGCTTCAATCAAACGACGGATATCTGCACGCTGTGGATGCAGGATCAGACGGTCAGCCTCAATGCGTGAGATATCAAGAATGTCACCAATCAAGGCCAGCAGAGAATGGGCAGACTCATGTGCAACGCTCAGCAGTTCTCGATCTAAAGCTTCCTCCCGTTGCGGGCGGTTCAGCAACAGTTCCAACATGCCGATAATGGCATTGAGCGGGGTACGGATCTCATGGCTCATGGTGGCCAGGAAGGTGGTTTTAGCCCGGTTGGCACTGTCTGCGCGCTCTTTCGCCTGCTGTAACTGCGCAATCAGGCGATCGCGTTCGGTCACGTCGAACCACCCGCCGATTTTGCCTTCTGCACGCTGATCTTCAGTAATCAGCAATTGGCCCCACTGCTGCAAAGTATGCGGCTGGCCTCCCAACTGCATAACAGATAAAACCTGTTCCTGCTCACCGCCCCGGCCAATATCCAGCGTAACAGGCAGTTGCAGTGGGTAATTGTCCAGTGAGCTACCGATCACCTTCTCTGCAGGAACATTGATGGCATTAAAAAACGGCGTGTTCGCCATCACTATCTGGTCTTTCAGATTGGTGATGTAAATCGGCAAGGGCACGCTATCTATGATCGCCTGGCAACGCTGCACCAGGCGGCGCTTACTGCGCAACCGGCTGATAACCAAAACGATCACCAGCATTGCCAGCAACAGAACGATCAGTAACCATGCAGTGGAATAACAGTGGGCAAGCAATTCTCCATCACCCGGGGTCCCTTCAAGCAGATAGGTGTTGTTATACCAATTGCTGGTCATCGCATGGATATCCTCTGGGGGGATATTCAGCAATGCCTTATCGAGGATGGTTGCCAAGGGATATTCATTACCAGAGACACCAATCACAAAACGCGCCGGTTCAATATCCAGAGCACTCAGAATACTAAGCCCCGATGTGGGCTCCCGAGCCAGGAAATAATCGGCGCTAATCATCGGCAACACGAGTGCTTCAGCCTTCCCCGCTTTTAGCGCCTCAATACCGGCTTGGGGTGAAGGCACGGTAATGATCCGGCTCTCGGGGTACTGTTCCCGCAAGATAACCTGCAGAGGGTGCCCTGCGACCAGGGCAATCAACTGCGGAGGATCATGGCTAATCTGCTCCTGGATCCCCAGCAATACCCAAGAGTTGAATAAATAAGATCGAGTGGTCAGCAACCCGTTAGGCCAGATTGCATCTAGCGTCACGCCAGCGACAATATCAGCCCTGCCGGTTTTCACCGCATCCAGGGAGTCTTGCAGTGATTGCGCGCGGATAATGTCGAATTTTAGCCCTATACGGCTAGAGATAGCCTCCATGACATCCGCCGTCAAACCACGGAACTCCCCCTGAACGTCGAAAAAGCCCAGAGGGGCAAAATCACCATTCACGGCCAAGCGCACCCTGGGATGCTCTTCCACCCACTTTCTTTCCAGTGAGGTCAGCAGCAGGTGTTCATCACTTTGTGACATGGGGATCCCGCCATTCCAGCGGCTTTGGATCTCTGCTTGAGTGCTTTCCGGAATTCTCGCTAAAACAGCGTTCAATATTCTCTGTAAACGCACGTTCCCGCTGGCCATACCAAAGGAGAAACCTTTGATATCCTGCTGCGGCAGTAGCTGCAAACGCAGATTGTTCAGGTTGCCCTGGTTGATTAAATAGCGAGCTACCGTGGCATCACCAATAAAAGCGTCCAGCTTCTTGAACGACAACGCCTCCAGCGCCCGGCGCGGTATGTCAAAAACCTGATAATCCGCCGGGAAGCGTGCTACCAAGCTCTGATTACCGCTGTATAGGCGCTCGATAGCAATGCGCTTGGGGGAACTATGTTGCAGCAGGCTGTCGGTGCGCACCACCAATGCCGGTGAGGCAGAGACATAAGGTGTAGAAAGCAGCATGTCGGGATCGGCTACGTTTTTTGCAGCGACATTGCCGATCAGATCGACTTCTCCCTTATCCAGACTCCGCCGCAGGGCTGAGGCATCTTCGTAGTAACGCACCTTTATCTGTACGTTAAGGTTATAGCCGACAATCCCCAGGTAATCAGCATTGATACCGCCATAATCCCGGGTGCCACTGATGATATCAAAAGGAGAATAATTGGGTGCCGCAATGCCGAAAACCAGCACACGTTTACGGCGCAACCATTGCCAATCATCACTGGTTAGCTCGGGTTCGGATAATTGAACTTGGCTACGGCTAAGCAAATTAGTTTCACGAAATGCTGGAACTTCCCCAGCGGAAACACCGCAGCAAAAAAACAAAAGTATCAAAAGCAATTTATTCATCGTCAGGTCGTTCACTCTGATGGTGAAAAAAAGCCACCAAACCTTCTGTACTACTAACTTTTAGTTTTTCCATCAGACGTGTCTTATAAGTGCTGATAGTTTTATTGCTCAAAATCAGACGATCGGCTATTTCCTTATTGCTAAGACCCTCTGACAAATACCGTAACACGGTCAATTCACGATTGGAAAGATTCGTAAGATTATTCTCACTCTTTTGCGGTGAGTTTAGCAAAGGCATCAGAGTAATCTGTGGAAAACAGGCATAGCCTTGCAGCACCAGTTGGCACAATGGTGCCAATTGACTGATATCCTGATCCTTGTTGAAAAACCCGCTAGCTCCGGCACGCAACGCTCTTTCTGCATAGCTCCCCGTGGGCAGGCTGGTATAGACCACCACTTTAATAGCGCTGTCCACCTGGCGAATATGCTGCAGGATCTGCAGCCCATCCATTTTGTTCAGCATGATATCAAGGATCACCAGCTGCGGCGTATTTTCCCTTATTCGCGCCATGGCATCCAGACCGTTAGTTGCGGTCTGGATCGAGTCATTACCTAATGAAGATAAAATTGCTTTCACAGCGAAACAAATTGCGGGGTGATCGTCAACAATCAGCCAAGAACCCATAAGAATATCCTTATCCTAATACTAGTCCTAAAAATAACATCCCATAGATAGTTGCTTATACTGCAACACAATTCGCTCTTGAATTACCAATATATTTCGCTCTCGCACGCAACCTCTGCGCTATTGATTGCAATTAAATATAAGGTATAAGGGAAAAATAGCTAATCGATTGTGGCATTATAATATTCCCTGCGCAACACGCTGTTGCAACCCTTGTTCAAAAGTTTGCATGCCTGACTGCGCACCGGTTTGCAATACGCTGACCAACTGATGGGTTTTACCTTCGCGGATCATGCTGCTCACCGCCGCCGTGGCCGTGAGGATCTCGTAAATGGCCACACGCCCTCCCCCGGGCTTGCTCAGCAACTTTTGCGCGATCACCGCCTGCAGGCTACTGGCCAACTGGGCCCGAACATAGGCTTTCTCTTCCGCCGGGAATACATCCACCAGCCGTTCCACCGCCTGTGGCGCGCTGCGGGTATGCAAAGTAGCCAGAACTAAATGGCCGGTTTCTGCCGCGGTCAACGCCAGCCGAACGGTGGTGGTATCACGTAGCTCCCCTAGCAGGATCACGTCTGGATCTTCACGCAGTGCGGCCCGCAGCGCATCGTCAAAACTGTGGGTATCCCGGCCTAACTCCCGCTGCTGGATTAGGGAACGCTGGCTACGGTGGATAAACTCGATCGGATCTTCCAGCGTGAGGATATGGCGGCGCTGATGCCGATTAATAAAGTCGATCATCGCCGCCAAGGTGGTCGACTTGCCGCTGCCGGTAGCGCCAGTGACGAGTATCAAGCCATCTTCACACTGCAGCAGCGCCGGAATAATTTCCGGGGTAGTCAGTTCGGCCAACGTTGGGCACTGGCTGGCTATCCTGCGTAGCGCCACAGAGACCCCGGCGTTCTGCAAAAAGAAATTGGCACGCAGCCGGGTACCATCAGCCAGGGCTAGCGCCAGATCGAGCTGCCCCACCTGCTGGAGTTGCTGCCACATTGTCTGCGACAACTGCGTTTGGCACCATGCCGCCATCTGTTGTTGAGTGAGGATTTCCCCACTTTCCACGGCCTGGAGTTCCCCATCGATACGTAACATTGGCAGATGGCCGGTACATAGGTGCAGATCGGAGGCATTATGCTTTACACTAAGGGCCACAAATTCATCGATATCCATATCAATCTCCCGGGTTAATCATGAGCACTATCCAACAGAATCTGCAGGATGTCAGGAGCCGCATCGCAGCGGCCGCTCAAGACTGCGCACGCATTCCAGAAGAAGTGACATTGCTTGCAGTCAGCAAAACCAAACCTGCGGAGGCGATCGCACAAGCCATCGCCGCAGGCCAGCACGCGTTCGGCGAGAATTACGTGCAGGAAGGGGTAGACAAGATCCAGTATTTTGCCCAGCGGCCGGAAGGGGCTGGATTGGAATGGCACTTTATCGGCCCGCTGCAATCCAATAAAAGCAGGCTGGTGGCAGAGCACTTTGCCTGGTGCCACACCGTTGACCGCTTGCGTATTGCCCTGCGCCTGAGCGATCAGCGCCCCGCAGAAATGCCGCCATTAAACGTGCTGATCCAGATAAATATCAGTGACGAGCAGAGTAAATCTGGCATTGTATTGAGTGAGCTGCCTGCGCTGGCCGAGGCGGTCGCCGCATTGCCTAACCTGTGCTTGCGTGGGCTGATGGCCATCCCGGCCCCGGAACACGACTATCAGCGCCAGTTGGCAACATTCGGCCAGATGAATGACGCTTTCCAGGAGCTCAAGCTGCGCTATCCGCAGGTGGATACGCTGTCGATGGGCATGACAGATGATATGCAGGCAGCGATCGCCGCTGGCAGCACGATGGTTCGTATCGGCACCGCAATTTTTGGCGCCCGTGACTACTCGCACACCACCGTATAACGAGGATTGGATGCAACATCGCAAAATTACCTTTATTGGTGCCGGTAATATGGCTCGCGCTATCATTGCTGGCCTGGTCGCCGGTGGCTATCCGGCAACGGCCATCAGCGTTTGTGCGCCGTCGGCAAAAAACCGTGACGCCCTGGCCGCCGAATATGGCATCAACAGCAGCGCAGACAACATCAGCTGTGCACAACAGGCCGACGTCGTGGTCCTGGCAGTGAAACCGCAAATGATGGCGCAGGTTTGCTTACCTTTACAGGAACAGGTCGATTTCTCCGGTAAACTGGTGCTGTCGATCGCCGCCGGTATTCTGGTGAGCCGTTTCTATCAAATGCTCGGCGAAGGCTTGAATATCGTGCGCATCATGCCCAATACCCCTTCATTGGTCGGTAAAGGAATGAGCGGGCTGTATGCTCCCGAGCAGGTTAGCCAACAGGATCGTGATTACACCAGCGATCTGATGAGCTCGGTGGGTAAAGTCTGCTGGGTTGATGACGAAAACGGTATCAATGGCGTGATCGCCGCCGCAGGCAGTGCACCGGCCTATTTCTTCCTGTTTATGGATGCCATGCAACAGGAAGCCGAACGTATGGGATTCAGCAGCCAGGCCGCTCGCGATCTGGTGCAGCAAGCCGCTATCGGTGCTGCGGCATTAGCCGCCGCCAACCCGGAGATCTCGCTAACCACGCTACGTGAGCAGGTGACCTCCAAAGGGGGCACCACAGCCGAGGCGTTGCGGGTATTCAACGAACAGCGGTTGCCAGAGACCGTTGCCAAAGCCATGCAGGCCGCCGTTTCCCGTGCGCAGGAAATGGAAAAATCATTTTAACTATGCCCGATGAGTTTCAGGCCGCCACGGTGGTCTGATAACCAAGGGGATAACCCAGAAGTTAAGGAGAAGGGTAACTTACATGCTAACGCTGACTTTCCTGGTCAAAACCGTCGTTGATATTTACGTGATGGTGCTGCTGTTGCGCATCTGGATGCAACTGACGCGCACTGACTTTTATAACCCGTTTTCGCAGTTTGTGGTGAAAATCACCCAGCCGATCGTCGGCCCTCTGCGCCGCATCGTTCCTTCGATGGGGCCGGTAGATAGCGCCTCATTACTGTTGGCGTTCCTGCTGATGACCATCAAATATCCGCTACTGCTGCTGATCCAGAGCGGTACCCTGTCACTCAGCCTGTACAACTTGCTGTTTGGCCTGATTTCTCTAATCAAATCCGTCGGCTACCTGATCTTCTGGGTGATGATCATTCGCGCCTTGATGAGTTGGATCAGCCAGGGCCGCAGCCCGATTGACTATGTGATGTTCCAGCTTACCGAGCCGTTGATGGCCCCTATCCGTCGCGTGATCCCGGCGATGGGCGGTATTGATTTCTCCGCGATGGTGGTGATCCTGATCCTGTATCTGATCAACTACCTGGGGATGGATCTGTTTGGCGAGCTCTGGTTCCTGCTGTGAGTGCAGTTACCCCGCAACTGGACGGGCTGGTGGTCAGGCTATATATTCAGCCCAAAGCCAGCCGCGATCAGATTATTGGCCTGCATGGCGACGAGATAAAAGTCGCCATCACCGCACCGCCGGTTGATGGCCAGGCCAATGCCCATCTCATCAAGTTTATCGCCAAGCAGTTCAAGGTGGCGAAAAGCAACGTGATCATCGAGAAAGGCGAACTAGGGCGGCACAAGCAATTGCGCATCCTCAACCCGCAACAGATCCCTGAGGCCATCGCGGCGCTCATCGAATAATTTCAAGGTATCTAATATGCAAAAAATCGTTCTTGCCACCGGCAACCCCGGCAAAGTGCGTGAACTCGCCGAACTGCTGGCCGATTTCGGCTTTGACGTGGTAGCGCAAACCGAGCTTGGCGTAGACTCCGCCGAAGAAACCGGCCTGACGTTTATTGAAAACGCCATTCTCAAAGCCCGCCATGCCGCGCAGATCACCGGCCTGCCAGCGATTGCCGACGACTCTGGCCTGGCAGTCGATGTCTTGGGCGGTGCTCCGGGTATCTACTCTGCCCGCTATGCCGGTTTAGAGGCCAGCGACCAGCAGAATCTGGACAAGCTGCTGGTGACGCTGAAAGACGTGCCTGAGGGCAAGCGCGGTGCTCAATTCCATTGCGTGCTGGTCTATATGCGTCATGCAGAAGATCCAACTCCGCTGGTATTCCACGGTTGCTGGAACGGTGAGATTACTTTTGAAGCGGCCGGCGTTGGCGGTTTCGGTTACGATCCGATCTTCTATGTGCCAGAGTTGGGCTGCACCGCAGCAGAGTTGACGCGGGAAGAGAAAATTGCCATTTCTCACCGTGGCAAGGCGTTGAAGTTGATGTTGGAAGCGATGCGTAATGCCAGCTAACAGCGTACAACTGCCACCGCTCAGCCTGTACATCCATATTCCCTGGTGCGTACAAAAGTGCCCGTACTGCGATTTCAACTCGCATGCCTTGAAGGGCGAAGTGCCGCACCAGGAATATGTCGATCATCTGCTGGCGGATCTGGATGCCGATTTGCCGCTCGCCAGCGGTCGTGCAATCAGCACCATCTTTATCGGTGGGGGTACGCCGAGCCTGTTGAGTGCCGAAGCCATGCAGGCGCTGCTGGATGGCGTGCGGGCACGCATTCACGTCGCGGATGACGCCGAGATCACCATGGAAGCCAACCCAGGCACCGTAGAGGCCGATCGCTTCAGTGGCTACCAGCGCGCCGGGGTGAACCGCATCTCGATTGGCGTACAAAGCTTTAGCGCCGAGAAGTTAACCCGTCTGGGGCGCATTCATGGCCCGGATGAGGCCAAACGCGCGGCGCATCTGGCAACCGGCCTGGGCCTACGCAGTTTCAATCTGGACCTGATGCATGGCTTGCCGGATCAGTCACTGGAAGAAGCGCTGGACGATCTGCGCCAGGCTATCGCCCTTAATCCGCCGCATCTGTCCTGGTACCAACTCACCATCGAGCCAAATACCCTGTTCAGCTCACGCCCGCCGGTATTACCGGATGATGACGCGCTGTGGAATATCTTTGAACAAGGGCATGAGCTGTTGAGTGCCGCCGGTTATCAGCAGTACGAAACCTCGGCCTACGCCAAACCGGGTTATCAGTGTCAGCACAACCTCAACTACTGGCGCTTTGGCGACTATCTGGGGATTGGTTGTGGCGCACACGGCAAGCTGACCTTTGCCGATGGTCGCATTCTGCGCACCGCCAAAACCAAGCATCCGCGCGGCTTTATGCGGGGTGACTATCGGGACAAGCTGCATGAAGTCGAGGCGCACGATCGGCCATTCGAGTTCTTTATGAACCGTTTCCGCCTGCTGGAAGCTGCGCCACGCGCCGAGTTCGCCCAATATACCGGGCTGGATGAGAGTGTGATCCGCGCGCCATTGGACGAAGCATTGGCTAAAGGCTATCTGCTAGAGACGCCAGAGTATTGGCAGATCACCGAGCATGGCAAACTGTTCCTTAATTCGCTGTTGGAACTGTTCTTGCCGGAAGAATAACTAACCTGTAGGGGGCGCCGCATGCTGCGCCCGTTTAGCTAATCAATGCGGTTCGCTGCCACACGCTTCCCTGGCAAAAAAAAAGTTCCGTCGAGTTAAGAGTGCAACTCTTAAAACAACGGAACCTGTTAACGTCAAACCTTAGTTCAGCGCCTTAACCAGATCCTTACGCTGGGTTTCCAGAGCCGTTACGCGCTTACACACGTCGCGACCAAAGTTCTGGAAGTCCTGCTCCTGATTATTCCATTCGTTCTTGATGGCCTGCTGTAGCCCACCCAGGTTGCCCATAATCGCCTGCAACGGGTTGCCATTGCTGTTGGCGACCTGCTTGACGCCCATTTCGTTCAGGCTGTCCTGCAATACACCGCCCATGCTCTGCTGCACGATATTGCGGCCATCCTGCTCCACCTGAGCGATCGCCTTGTGGTGGAACGTGAGGCCGTCGCTGCGGTGTTCAATAATACGGTTCATCTGCTGCTTCAACTGATCGTTGAGCGTGGTCAGGCGGTTGCGTACGTTACTGTCTGTGCCCAACTCCTGAACGATGACTTTATCCAGCGCTACCCGCGCCTTTTCCAGATGCTGCTGCGCACCCTGATCGATCCAGGGTAAGTCTTTACGCAATGCGTTCTGGTAGCTGAACGCCTTCTGGCGCTGGCTATCGTTGAGGCTCAATGCTTTGCCATCACGAGTGACATCGCCGTCGGCGGTGATTTGCAGGTTACCGCTGGCACCTACCACCTGTACGGTCTGTGGGCTGATAATCACGTCGTCCTGTGGCCTGACGCTGCACTGGTACTCGGCATGCGCCTGTGAAGCCGTTAACAACAGCAAGGCCAATCCGGTTCTCTTTAACATAGTTTCTCCTGACTCCCTTCCAACCGCATGTGCGATGGAGTTAAAAAATCGAACGGCTAATGCGTTGAGACAACAGTTCTAGTGCAGCAGTTCCCGCCAATGAGTTACCGGATGCATCCAGCTCCGGCGACCAGACGACAATCGACAGTTCATCAGGGACGATGGCGATGATACCGCCGCCCACTCCAGACTTGCCCGGCATGCCAACCCGATAGGCAAACTCGCCTGCGCCATCATACATACCGCTGGTCATCATCAAGGCGTTAATCTGCCGGGCTTGCAAGGGGCTGATCACCTCTTCGCCATCAAGCGTCCGGCCCTGGTTAGCCAGGTAGACAAAGCTGCGTGCCAGCTCAATGCAGCTCATACGTAACGCACAGTAGTGAAAATAGGTTTGCAGCACGGTCAGCACATCATTGTCGAAGTTACCGAACGACTTCATCAGATAGGCAATGGCGGCATTGCGGTCGGAATGCTCAAATTCAGAGCGCGCCACGCGGGTGTCATAGGATAGGTCATCAACGCCTGCCAACTGGCGCACCACTTCCAGCATCCGCTGCTTGGGAGCACTAAGCCGGGTTTGCAGCATATCGCATACCACCAGCGCTCCGGGGTTGATAAACGGATTGCGCGGTTTGCCCTGCTCCATCTCCAACTGCAGCAACGAATTAAACGGCAGGCCAGAGGGCTCTTTCCCCACCCGCTGCCAGATTTCACCTTCCTGATAACGCGTTAGCGCCAGCGTCAGGCTCAATACCTTGGAGATCGACTGGATCGAAAAGCGCTCCGTCGCGTCCCCGGCCTGAAACAGCTCACCGTCAACGGTACAGACGGCGATCGCCAGCCGATCGGCGGCGACTTCTGCCAAAGCGGGAATATAGTCTGCAACCTTACCTTGCCCAATCAACGGGCGTACCTGTTGCAGGATCTCTTCCAGCAACGCGTTATCTAATGTTGTTACCACCGCGCTCACTACTCCAGAAAGGACACCAGATAAAACAAAGGTGCCATTAAGGCACCTTCGGCAATGCTAATCGGACGGGATCAATCCCACCAGATGTCGAACAGATCGCTGGTTTTCACATCGTTCAGCTTACGTGCTTCCAGCCAGTTTTTGATCAGCTCACGGTGTTCGTCGGTGCAATGGCCAATCGTCTGCAGGCAGATCAAACCTTCCCACTGCAGATAGCCACTGCCGTCAAACGCCAGGCCGTTCGGCTCGATCACTTCCTCGATAAACGCGTCCAGGGTGCTGTCGATATCTTCAACGGCGGTCCCTTCAGCAAAACGCCAGGCTACAGAGAAGCCTAGTTCCTGAAACTCTTCGATATGCAACTTTTTACGTAAACGACGACTACGGTTCTTAGCCATTATTCCATCCTATTTTGATTTTATGGGTTTTTTAAGCGCTATGACTAAAATCTTAATTTTAACCTACAGTTAATCAACCATATGAATTTAAAGCACTTTTATTTTTTAAGCACTTATCTCGATCATTCTGTCTATTTTACCCTCTCCAGCCTCAGCTTGCCACTGCCAGGACGCGCTTAGACCATTAGCGTAATTTCGCCTAAATAGCCGTTCTAAAGAGTAGGTCACCAGAGGGAACTCGGTCTGATTTAAGCGATCTGATCAATCGCTGAATATCCCAAACCACCAACCGGACTGAGGTATGCCGATCATAGCCCCCATACCCCGTACCGAACGACATCTAATGCAAAAACTATCCATAAACGCGTGACAAGAACCACACCCGCAGGCTGGGTGCCGTGCTGATGCTGCGGGCAACCGAGTCAGCTTTGTGGTCAGAACGCTCTGCTGCCCCCGTTCATCAGTGGGTCGATGGATTACTGGTTTACGTTGTACAGTATTGAAGGGCTTCAGTCCCTCCCCGCCAGGCGCATAAAGCGTGGCATGGAAGGGGCGGAAACTGTTTATGCCATTGAGGCAGCGTATTCACCAGAGATTAACTTTATAATAACCGGGATTAAATGAAGTCAGAATAGATGCCAATATGAGATCTGTTACGCTAACTTCCGTAAGACTTAAAAGGCAGATAATAATACGCTGTACCACTGCGCAGCGATGTCTGAAACGTAAGGGTCCACAGGGGCCTTAAATTCGCTGTATGGGCTAGCAAGATAAACTTAACGTCGTGAATTAAATCAAGCCAGAGTGCGACAAATACTTGCCAGATAGCATTTACCCTGTGATTGCCAGAATTTCAGTAGCATTAACATATTAAATTTGCGCGCCCCCCAGAAAGTAATGCCCCCTCCAGGCTAAAAATTAAAAAGGATGCGGAAACGCTGCATATTTAAGGAGCCATTAGATACGCAACGCCCGCAATCACGGGGAAAATTAACAATCAAGCAGATGGAGTAACAATAACCGTATAAGTACCACTATATATCCCTAAGGGGTAGGACTCGGCTCTGTTTACAGATTCAAAAAGGACTTTTACCCCACCATTTGGGTCAGGAACTTCTGCTAGTCTGGGATAGACTGGGATATTACTGTAATCATAATCAGCGTACACCATCCCCCCATCAAGCCGTATCCACTTAACGGCAAGTTGCATGGCATCACCGTTTTGAGAAAGTAATGATTTTCTCGCTGGCTGAAGTAAACTCAGGGAGACATTTCGGGCATTACCGATAAAAAGAAATGGCGGTGTGGTAGCCGAGAGATACCCTTTATTTTCAACCAAACTTAGGTTTATACTGCCGTTAGTAACATCCTTGCCGTTCACGAAAATCTGCACGGCAGTTGAAACCTCGGCCTGAACATTGATGTCTGTTCGTACTGGCACAATTGCTGCACTCACCTTTACGGAACAGAAAACAGTAAGGGAATAAAAAAATATTTTTGACAGATGCAAAATGACAACCCTCATTAACTGTCCGGAATAATCACAGCTGTTAAAACATCGGAAAGTTTAGTCCCTGCGGCTATCCCTCCCACCTGTGTTGAAGGCAGTAAGAATTCAATCTGAACGATATCAGATGTTGCTTCGCCAGCGGCAACCACGCCACGATACTCATCGCCTGGAGAAATATTTACGTCATGGATCATAACCTTATATGGCACATGAATATCTCCCTGTACAGATTTTAATTGATAACTATTATCCTTCATCTGGCTTGACTCAAATTTCAAAATATATGGCTGTGCCAGATTACCAGCATATTGAGTTTTACTGATACTCAACATTAACCTTTGTCGAGCATCCCTAAACGCATTAACCTCACCAAGTAATAATGTCGCCTTGTTGAATGATGCCTGTAACGCTGGGGCCGCTGTGGGCAACAGCGTCAGATCAAGGTAAATATGATGAATGACTGGCCGGTTACCTTCGTTGATGAAAGTAATACTCCCCAATAATATTTTTTGCCCATACAATTCCTGAAGATCACTTTTAAATGCTCGCTTATCGACGTTAACTATCTCTGCTTTAACAGCCGGACGTTGCAATTCGGTTGGTCCGGTAATATTTATCGACTGACCGCAGCTCATCATCTCAGACGAATGTTTTCCACTTCCTGAGACGGCACTGAAGGAAATATTGACTGACGAAAGTCGACCCAGGCCACTAAGCCGGTTCCCTTCACAGGTACCATAACCGGCAGGCATAATCTGGATGACTAATGCCTTGCCCGCTGGTTGCGGTTGCGAAACAATATTCGGCGCCATGTCAGTCACCGCTCCTTGAGTAATACTCCAGCCACCTGCCGGCAGGGGACGAAGGAGTAACTCATTTGCCAGCGCAGAGTGAATATTAAACATTAGCAATATCATGGACAGTAGACGCATAATTATTTATTCCTTTAGCCTACAGTCTTGATATCTGTAAGTGGTTTTATCCATCTCAAAGGCCAGATTATGCTTAACATGCAAGGAACGATTGGATGTCGGGTAAACATTAAAGTTTACTTTGTCCTTCCTGCCATCAATGACCAGATTCCTTAACTCACTACGGACATTCCCGGTTGCACTAATTTCCCAGTTATCACCATTGCAACGAATAGCTACTCCTGTCGTATGTTTACCTTCTGGTAAATAGCGTAATAGCACATCATAGCCGATGGCAAACCGGACTTTTCCTTTATCTATTTCATGTTCAGGATAGCTGGGGCGAATTCGTAGCCGATACACTTTCTCCACATCTACTGCTTTAAGTGGCATCAATCGTACTTTTCGCTCTTCACCATATGGCACAACCATCCGTGAAGGAGAATAGATAATTTCAGGGTCCTCCTGAGTCAGCACTTTTTCCAGCCGCTCTTTTTCAAAACCTGGATTGATTACGGAGTATAATTCTAGCGTCACAAATTCATATTGCTGACTATCCGAATTTGTATTGGTATCATCAGTAGAAACCTGAAAATTTGACTTTACAGTTAAATAGTTGTCTCTTGGCGAGTTACTTTTGACTTCTTTAATAATTGGAAATACTTCAATTGCCTTAACTGAATCAACCGAAAGTAGACAAACTGAAACGACAACAGAAAGCATTGTAGCACTACGACTTAACCTCACACTGAACCTCTCGAATTTGCATTACGCCATGTGTTAATTTGATATTTTCATTCTGCAATGGACACTGGTATTTGATGCCATCTTTTTCTACTTTAAGACTGCCCAACTGACTATGAATATTGAGTATAAAGTCACCAACAAAGTAGCCTTCACTGTCAGTGATCGCATTGCCCCCCACGATGCGGGCATTAGGCAAAGGATACCCCTTAGAATAAACACGGCCAGTTACGGTTTGATTTTTCGTTGCCATCAACTTTACATTATATACTTGGCCTGGAAGCGCCCATGTCGACGCAGAGCGGGTGGACAAATTATAAAATTGATTTATTTCATCATTAAACAACTGTTCTGCAATAGGTAAAATCTTACGATAAGGTTGTATGTTAAGCGTCGTTTTTTTACCCCCCATAACGACAACCCCCTGGCTATCACGATTATTGATTTCGAAATACTGACCGCGAGGCAGTTCAGTCGCATCGATAATCAAGGCAGACGTATTATCGGTTTTACCCCACGCCATGGAATTATCGCCTATGGCGAAACCACTACGTTGGGAAAAATAGTACTGGTTATAACTTCCGCTGCCGAGCGTGTGAACTATTCCCGCTGAGCTGTATCCTAGATTATTATCAACTAACAGGCTGCCTCCTGCGCTACGTTGATTGCCCTGACTTTGACTGGCGCTGGCGCTCAGTGAATAGATCCCACTTCGGTCAAAATCGGGATTGTATAAATCTACGGCATAGTCAGTACTGTAATCAGCTTTTTCCTGCGGGTTATCACTGAGCTTACCACGCAGGTTAAGAGTCTGATAGTGGTTAAAGCTCTGCTCACGGAATCCGAGGGTAAAGTTTGCAAAAAAACGGTCGTCATTGCTTTTACTCAATGAGTCACGTCCCGCCAGCGTACGGATAGATTTATTTGAGGCCTGATGGTAGCCCAGCTCGACACGCAAGTTCATCATATGTGAAAGAGGCATATCCCGGTTTAATGAAATATCCCAGGAATTATAGTTATTTTTATCACGCATCTTATACTGCTGATATTGAGTGTTCATGCTATATGTTGCTGAAAGCCCGATATTCCATGGTATAAAAGTTGTGGCACCAAGCTGAAAAAAATTAAAGTCATAAGCTGGCACCGCGCCCTGCCGACGGTAATCCGGCTCGTCACCACGATAGCGATGGCTACGGTAGCTAAGATTAAGACCCAGATGATTAAGGTTTTTATTCATCCCCAGTTGATAGCCATAGCTACCATCATTGCCAATGATAAAATCGGTATGCAGTTGTTCTGCAACCCAGCTGTCAACCGGTATATCCAGGTTGCCATTGAGGTAGGAATTACTATAATCAAGTAACGCACCACCGCCAAAAGAGACGACAGAGCTAGTGGTATAACCCGCAGCGAAACTCGCCAGTGTACTACGGGCGGATTTATCACGTCGTTGATTGCCCATACATTCAACGCACTCATAATTACGACTGGAAATGACGTTAGACTGTTCCCGGTCGTAACTACCAACCTGAAGAGTATACTCGAGATCGCCCGAGCGGAACATTCCGCTACGCTTGAAGAACGGTTGAATTTTAGTTTCACGGGCACCATTTGTCAGGATGGTAACAAGTTGTACATCATAGCCCCCCATCGGCCAGCTATCCGTATTAAGGGTTTGCAATCCCGGAGGTAATTGCTGTAAATCAATCATTTTTCCATTAGCATAAATCTCAACCGTACCTGACTGCGGCAGAAAAACAGTGACACCGGAGGCAGCCCCTCGCGTCAGATCCAAATAGTTATCGGTCATATATCCTACCGATATCCCATCAAAACTCAGAGGATTGAAAAAACTGTAGCGCAATGAGGGAGTGCTATAAGTATAGTTATCATTAATACGCTGGCGACCAGCCTTGAAACGCGTACTATTTTTCTCAAAATATAATGTCAGTTCATCAATATGATATTTTATTTCTTTCGAGTAACTCCATGCACCTTTTAAATAGCTATTACCGGTAAGATTTAATGTATCTACCGATGAAAAGGTAAAGCTATCGCCATAACTATCTGCTAAGAAATTTGCATTGTGGTTATGTACGAACCCGGACTGTTTTTTATAAGTAATATAATTTTTTTTAGTCACACCCTCAGAAGAGGAAAAGTACTCTGCAGGTAACAACAGGTGCAAAGAAGCATCAGAACTGTTTATCCACACAGTAATGCTATGATTTCCAAATTCCTGCCCCGCCACTCTTTTCAAAGGTGCAGAAAGTTCTTTTAGTAATTTATTTCTATCTACACTTAATGCAGGCATATCTGCGGCGGTTAACTGCTCAAATATATTTTGCGGTGCATCTAGCATGACCTTATCGTTATCGAAAAGTGCAGTGAATGAACCGATAGAGGCGCCGCTATAAATAAAATCAAATATTTCGTTTTGTTGAGCATTGAAAATCTCTTCAAATCCGACAGGCAATTCTATTACGGAAGCCTGAACAGTAAAAGGCCTTAAACCCATGCACCATACAAAACATACCATTCCTAGCGCCATTCTACTTTTCATACTTCCCTGCCAGAATTAAAGCGTTGGTTTTACTAATAATGTGAAGGAGTTTGCATAACCACCCTGGGAATAATTACCCGCTAGGGATTTTGACTTGAAATGAACTTTAAATCCATTAGTCGAGTTTGCAAACAGTATATTCTTAAGAACAGGAATAGAAATCATCTGCAAAGCTGACGAGTGATTATTATTGAAAACAAACTCCCCCGTAAGATTGATGACATTATCTCTTCCTGACAACGAATAGAGAGTAAAATCCGAATCGGAAAATACCACTTCAGCACCCGGAATATTTCCTACTATATAAAATGAGGTAGAGGTATTTTCAAAATGTTTTGAAGCCCCATTTATAGGTAATGGGAAATCAATTTCACCGTTACTGATCGGACGCAACTTATAATATAGCGCCACTCGTGGTATCGACTCCGCATTAATATTAACGTCAAACTTAGGTGACTCTATTGCAACACAGTCCGTCATCGCTACGATTATGATAACGAGAGTAATTATTGTTTGAATTAGTTTTATCATTAAAAAACAGGGTCAGTTACCTAACCCTGACACTCGATTAAGAGTTAGGCTTTCGCATTTACGTTAGCGTAAACTACGCCGGTGTAGTTACCCTGTCCCAGTTCGCTGTATTTAGCGTCAGAAACAAACTTGAATGCCACCGGCAGCTCGCCATGGGTGCCGTTAGCTTGCAGGGTAAAATCTTGAGAATCGCCTGACTTAACGTAAGCTTTCTGACCCACTTCAGTGATGGTATTAATTTTATAGCTTAAAGAAGACAACGTGTCACGATCGGTGCTGTACAGAGTAAAAGCACCACCACTTGCGTTCTGGCCATCGTCAAGGATCAGTGAAACCTCCAGCTTTGCCACGTCATTGTTCCACAGACGCAGTGCCGGAGTAGTCGCTTCCATGAAGCCACTTGCAGCAGGCTTTAACTCAACATCAAGATCGGTCAGAGGACGGCCACTTGCATCGGTGATGTGCGCACTGTCAGGTACGTTAGCGCTAACGTTGAATTTAGTATCATAACTTGCTGGCGTTGCGGCAAATACTGAAGCAGAGAACATAGCACCAGTGATAAGAGAAAGCGCGAAAATCTTTTTCATTTGTTTAGTCCTTAAAAGTACAGATATTTTAGTAATTACCCCATCCATTAAAGGATGGCATTAATTACATCCGCATTAGCAAGATAATATATTCCTTCTCACCCTGCCAATGATAGAGAATATTAACATCACTAATCCTTATTTACCTGATTGAGACCTTATAAATCCGTATAAAAGTTTAATTAGTTATTATCTAATAATCTTTAATCGTGTTGTGCCCTACTTCTTCAAATACGGCCCGGCGTAATGAGTCTTCAAACTGTCTCAGACTATGTGGGGTATAGTAGTTAGTGGCCCCTACGCAGGCACTCCAGTTTACCGTCGGATTATAGCCTAGTGCGATGAAAGCAATCTTACCTATCGCCCTACCAACCTGTAGTGAATTCCTCACTTTGTCGCACATCCCTGCGGCAATGAGATTTCGAGTGATAGGAACCTTCGCTGCATCAGGGTCGTCCATACCATCAGAAATAATTACTAACACTTTACGGTTGCCACTTCCCTTTGCCAAAACCTGCGTACCAGCAAGTACACCGGAGCTAACTAGCGTCCCCCCATGGGCGGTCATTGCATTGATTTTTGAAATATCTGTCATGCTACCGGTGAGCGGAATTTGTTTGGCATTAGCGAATTTAAGACACAGATCTTCGTAAACATCATCGATCGGTACGTTAATATCGTCCACCCTATTGGGGATAGCCGCAACGGTGGCACGGCTATCAATGTACTGGCCCAGATTTTCCATAGACTCAAACTCACTGAGGATCCCTTTGGGGGCCGGCACGCGAGTCACAAATTGTGGAGTACAGTGATCTCCGGTACGCGTCCCCCAGCTAAATGGTACAAAACCAACTTTATTGCCTACATTCTGTGAAAAAAGCTCATTCGAGAGTTTCAGAACGATTCTTTTTAGCTCCGTAATCTTCTGATAGCCATCGATGTAATCGGTCATCGAACTGGAGAAATCCGTGACAAAAACCACATCGATATTTGAACGATACTTACGGGCTGCCGCATTGTTACCCACCACAATTTTTTTCCCGAAGTTAGGGAAAAGAGGCGATGCAAGCCAGGCATCTTGCACGGTCTGACCAGAAACTCGGTATTCGACATAAGATAGATTACCATCGTATCCAGAACGTCCATTTAACACAGTAATTTTTGGTGTATATACTGCCGTATTGTGGCGCATGTAAGCATTAAAATAAGCGGTAGCAATAACGTTATTACGGGGATTTCCTGCTCCGTTATCTTCTGCAGTTAGCGCTAGTGCAGCTTGTTCCATCGCATCAGATAGTCTGGCTTTGTCTGTGATAATCCTCGATCCTTCAAGGCCCAACGTTGCCATTGCAAGCAGAAAACCACTCATCATGACGAAGCTGACGGCAAATGCCCCTCCCTGATCGCGAAGAAATGCTCCTGGCGTCTTCAATAATCTTCTAATTTTTAACATGATTTACCTCGGTTCATGATTAATGTTATCCATACCAACCTTCTTATAAAGCTCACGTATGCGGCTGGCTGACCAAGAAAATGGCAGACCTGTTTCCGTTGGTAAAAACTCAGTGGCGGATAACAATTAATAATGATGAATTAGCGAACCATAACGGATGCATACGATGTCATCACCGGCTTAGTCCATAACCCGCTGGTCATCCTTGTATAGATACTAGAAGTGGGTGCACAAACCGTAATTTGATAAATAGGCACCCAGCGGGTATAACTTCCTCTGGGAGATAGAGCCAGTTGTCTGGACAGTAATACCGGAGGCGCACAGCTAACGGATGAGTTATTTGCCGTCCATAACCGATACATCTTTAAATTTTTTGAAGTATCATTAACATTAGAGGGAGGATAAAAATGCGCCTCTTCTACTATCAAACCAATGGCATTTTGGTCTATTGCAGGGTCCATATCTGCCAATATTTTCTTTGTTAGTAAAAGCGCACTATCAACGTCGTATTGCGATAAATTTTCACGCGCAGCGTACAGTTGCGTTCTTTCTCGTAGTACTCCGGCTATCGAATAGGCAGTACGATCCAGGCGTCCAATCAGTGCCTGACGCATAACTAAATCCCCAAGGAAATAAATAAATGTTACCAGAGCAATAGCGATAAAGACGAACTCCACCGTTATCGACGCTCGCTGATCAGTCCATAAATTCCGAACGTTCATATTCCTGAACAAAAATCACCTCTCGGATAAATGTTGATTCTTTCCATGCATCAGGTACCGGAAAAAAAATAGGTTGATAGCGATATCTTACAAAATATCTTGCCAACGGTTTATTTCTTCCACTGACTCCACCACCGCTATAAATCATTTCAGCTATTGAGCTAGCATAAGAAACGTTTATAGCCAGCATATCTTTTTCAGCCAGGAAACCCCACAAGGTTCCTCCCTGCTCTGTCATACGTTGTCTGAAGCGAGTCTGGTAATCATTACCACTAGCAGATGAGTAATTTTTTGCGTCCTTAGCTCCCTCAGATATAGCTAAATCTAACACCGAGGATATATATGCCATACGAGCAATTTCAGCGACAAACATAACCATAAAGATGAACAATATAACGGTTAAAGAAAATTCAATACTGGCTACGCCACGGTTATTTTTAAAAAAAACCGAAATTAATTTCTTCATATTTTCATTTTATCGGTTAATAGGACTTGACTAAGCGATTCGATGAGATCGTAAGGATGCTCTGAGAGATTTTCTCTTTCAATAATATTGTAAGCCGATTGCAAATCCGATGTCTTAACCAGTGCAAACACCAGGTTATGCATCATCACTCTGCTCTTTTTACCACGAAAATATTGTGGTAGTAACATGGCAACGGCATCACTATAATCTCCATCCATGATTGATAGCATGGCTAAATTGTTGATACTTTTCTCATCAGCAAGAAAATGGTCACGGGCAGACAACAGGAAGCGACGCGCAGCGACAGAGTCTCCATTTAGCGCACTGGCAACACCTTGTAGGTTCCAGGCTTCAGCATTATTCGGGTTTCTCTTAATCATATTTTGAGTCACCGCTAGCGCCTTATCATATTGTCCTAAATATATTAGGTCCTTAGTTAACAGTATGTCCGTTTCACTATTCTCCCCAGCCAGTGGTTCCAGATAGTAAAGGGATGATTTATAATCACCAGCTTCATGATAATAAAAAGCCAGTTTAAAACGGTCCTGAGGATTATTTCGCTCTTTTAAACTTCCACGATATAAATTGATCAACCCATCGTAATCCTTAGTTTGTAACAAGACAGTTTCTTTTACTTTATCATCTCGCGCAGTTTTCCCTTCCAGCAAATTACAGCCAGATAGTATTGTGCAAAATGAAACAATAATAATTGATTTCTTAAAAAACAGCACTTTTCATTATCCTTAAAATACCTGGCGCCGCGATCAAAACGACAATTGGGAACATGATAAATACAATAAGAGGAATGCTCATCTTTGCTGACAGGCTTCCAACCTTCTCCTCAGTATCAAGTAGTTGTAACTCACGAATTTCTCTTGATATCTCGAGGAGGTTCTCATATAAAGAGGTCCCATAAAATACACTTTGCTGAAGTGTAGAGCAAAACATGCGCATTTCCGTTTCCTCCATGGATCGGTATAGTTCTTCTAGGCCAGACTGCAGACCACTGACATCCGCCTTTTTAACAACAATTAACATTAGACTGGCTAAATTTGGATCAATTTCATGGAAATTATCACAAACAAACCGTAATGCACTTTCAACAGTCATCCCGGATTGCACACAAACCGCCACAAGATCGATATAGTATGGAATTGCGTCAATGAGTAATTTCATACGCGTTTTCACTCCCATATTGACCAGAATGCCTGGAGTGACAATAATTATCACTAACACAATCAGTAATATCATCGCCAACTCCTGCATTGACAGGTTCCATGCACCTGTAAATTTTAGCAGTAGAGCCCCCCCTCCTACAGCACCACACAACCTCAATTTCAGGCTAACTTTTTTATCAAGTAGATCCAGGCGACTTAACCATAAATTGTTGTTAATAATAAGTAAGCGGTGATCAATAGTCGTCAAAATTTCATTACTGTTCGACTCGTGACTTTGCTCAATAATTTTTTTCTGGCTCGACAGTGACTGCATTCTTAGCAGAGTACAGATTGTCACTACCAGACCAAACACTAGGGTTACGCTATATATAAATATCATTACGTCGCCTTACGTAATAGCAGCCAGATAATAAACATACCCAAAGCCTCACTACTCACTGCATAGTATAAGATCATTCTCCCCAGCGGATCGTTAATAATAAAGTCATAATTCTGCGGACTCAAAAATTTCATGCTTATAAAAAACAAGATAGGGATCGCTGCAACAATCTTCGCCGAAGAACGTGCCTCTGATGTCATGGCCTTTTTACGCCGAGCGATAGTTTTACTATTGTTAACTATCCGGGAAAGTCGACTAATAAGCACACGTAACTGTCCACCACGCTGAATACTAATCAAAATAATCACAGAGAAAAAGTAGAACTCGCGGTAAGGATAAAGCCCCCTGGCATCCTTCATTACCCTTTCAGGTTCTTCACCCAGATTCAGTCTTCGCGCGATACGATTGAAAGTCTGCCCCATTTCTCCATCGATCCCTTGACCACAACGCTGCAATGCCTGATGAATGCTGTTACCTGCCGAAACCGCAGCATTGATAATCGACAACGCTTCTGGGAAGCGAGCCTCATAGTTTTTATGATGCAGCATCCGGCCAATATTAATCTGCCCAAAAAATATCGTTACACTAGTGATAATGATCAGCCCAATCCAATCAAAATGCAACCAGAGGTAGTTAGATATTAGTGCCGCTAATAAAAACAAAAAGGCAATAATTAACCCACGCATTCCTTTTATTGTATTATCGGAAATGGCATACAAACACCATTCATCCAGTCGTTTTCTTAAGAGATTTATAATACCGAACCTGGCTACAGACCGTTCTGCCGCTCCTATAGCGCCTTTCATCATACGACGCCAATAATACAGATTGACTAATAGCAAACCTAGCCCGAAAAAAAACAATAAATAGTACATTAATTAACTCATTCCAAATATCAACTTCAACTCATTACTCAGGTTAAACATTATCGCATTATTCATTACACTTGAACGCATCAACAACCCATTATTAACAAACTCACCTTGTATTTTCCCTGTCTCATCACGCTCATTCTGGCTTTTGAAATGAAAGATATCCTGTAAAATAATTCTGTCACCCTCAATACCCATGATCTCACTAATATTCATGATTTTCCTAGAACCATCATTTAGTCGGGAAACCTGAATGATAAGATTTACAGCGGAAACGATATTCTTCCTTATCGACTCCATCGGTATATTCATGCCCGCCATCATGACCATATTTTCAAGACGTGATACTGCATCGCGGGGATTGTTAGCATGTAGCGTTGACATGGAACCATCATGACCTGTATTCATGGCTTGCAGCATCTCGAATGCCTCCTCACCGCGACACTCACCAACAATGATTCTGTCTGGTCGCATACGTAATGAGTTGATCAGCAATGCACGCATGGTGACCTGCCCCGTATTTTCAACTCCAGCAAGGCGTGTTTCCATTCTTAGTACATGAGGTTGCATTAGTCTCAGCTCTGCTGCGTCTTCCATAGTGATGATACGTTCACTTTCATCAATATATTTCGACAATGAATTAAGCAATGTCGTTTTACCAGAACCAGTTCCCCCAGAGATGATAATGTTCACTCTGCAACGTGCGGCAATGACCAGAAAGTTCGCCATCTGCCCACTCAATGCACCATGTTCAACAAGATCCGCCAGTTGTAAAGATGACTTCCCAAACTTGCGAATTGAAATCGACGTCCCGTCTAAGACGATGGGGGGTATGGCGACATTCAAACGGCTGCCGTCTGATAGGCGAGCATCCACCAGAGGACACCCCTCGTCGAGCCTTCTGCCAACTTTCTGCACCAGCCGTTTAGCGATGTCAGTCAACTGTGCATTATTAATGAATCGATGCTGGGTTAATTCCAGCTTGCCAAATCGCTCAACGAAAATTTTTGTTGGGCCATTAACCAGGATATCGCTAACGGTATCATCTTCCAGCAGTGGCCGCAGGGGGCCAAATCCAATGACTTCATCTGCCATCATTTCAGCCATCTGGCGCTGACCGACCACATTCAAATAAATATTTTGCAACTCAACGATTCGCTCAAGAATGCGATTCATTTCAGTTATCAACTGTGCACGATCGGTCACCAGATGTTCGATAACATTGATATCGATATTGCTCAGTACACCATTGCGCAAGATCTCCTGAAGCTCAATATCTACGCTATTATTCATCAGTTAACCTTCCTGCCATTCATAATAATATTTCGCCACAGATTTTGTTTTTTTTGCACCGCGCCGCCTAACACCTGCCGTGCCAGCTCTTGCAATGGTGAAGGATTATTGAAAAACATTTTTCTCCTAGCACTACCCCCCCCCTTTTCCCGCGAGTAGGGTATGACGGCATCAATAGGATGATTCAACAGCACCCTCATATCATCATGAGTCAACGAATTTATCGTTACTGGTCTGGTATCACTGATACAGACAAATAAACGACGCGATACACGATTCGAACGTTTCAAAACTTCGATATTTTCAATCATATTCCGTGCTACACGCACTGATGACATCGAGCGGTCAAGTACCAGTACAACGCATTTCGACTGTTCGGCTAAGTCACGTTGCAATTCTTTATTCGCGACATTGATCGCTTGCTCAAACACCACGAAGTTATATTTTTGCAAATCAGGTTGGCTAAGGTCCGGGAGGAATTCGCTCTCCCTACTCATTAAATCAAGCTGTTTCGACACAGGGGTCAGCTCAGGCAACAGTTTTTTTCCAGTAATGAGGTCCAAATCACGTGAGCCAAACTTACCCTGCACAAATAACGAAGGTAACTTACGGGCTCGAACAATCTCATTAGCCAGCAGAAACCCTAAAGTTGTAGTTCCAATCCCACCTTTACAACCCAGAACGCTGACGCTTACCGGATGGCGGATACTCTTCAATTCAGTACCCAACACCGCCGCCTGTACCAGATTATCCTGCTGTGAATGTATATTGAAATAGTGGATGTTATTTTTCATAAAGCTTTGGGCCAGACCTATTGAATCGCTATCACCCACCAGACAGCACCAAGCTCCACGTGGTATCTGTGAATGAATTGTCAGCATAATCTTGTCAACCTCAACGCTGGTTCCTATGTCGACCACTACCCCATTGGCATTCTCAGGCACGCTAAGTTGCTGCGTGGTAATATCAACGCGGATTTTTTCAACCGAGCTGATACCTGCCATGCGCAGGTTTTCACTCAATGCTGTAAAAACTCCAACACGAGGAGATAATATATAAAATTCTTTCTTATTAACATCATTAGATGAAACGCTTTTTTGCGGAAATAACAACATTACTTTCCCTTAACATCCCTATAGAAGAGAACTACCATCATTGAAAGGCGCACAGACTAATTTTCACCTTGCGCTTCTTGGTATGAAATAACCCGAATCTATATATACTGTATTTCAGGTATATAAAAAGCATGGTTGCGCCCCCCATGCCATGAAATGGATCAGTGCACCCTTATCAATGGGAAAAACCACCCTGCTCTATAAATTCCCGTGCGCGCTTTCTTTCAAGACGATTGTCAATTTTGCTAAGATTAAAAAATCTGGACAACGTAGAGGTTCGCTGGAAATCAGGTATCTTGATATTACGCTTATTAGCAGGTTTAACCAGATTTACCGTAGCAACCACAACTAACTCACTGTTCGAACGCTCAGTTGCAGCATTACGAAACATCCCACCTAAGAGAGGTACATCGCCAATAAACGGGATCTTCGATAGTGCTTCACGTTCGCTATTATTCACCAATCCAGCAAGGAGGAAGCTTTCACCATCCGCCAGTTCTACGATGGTTTGGGCCCTTCGGGTCTGGAAAGTTGGAAAGCTCATCCCCGCCTGACTATTGAACGTCGAATCAATATTACTCACCTCTTCATTAAGTGAGATACGGATATGTCCCGTATCTCGTACTTTGGCGCCGATATTCAATTTTATGCCGAAGTCTTTATATTGTACGCTCGTGCCATTCTGCGATGATGTGACTAGCGGAACTTCTCCTCCCACCAGGAACTGAGCTGTTTCTCCGGATAGTACCGACAAATTCGGCTCAGCCAGTACACGGGCTACTGAGTCGTTACTAATCGCATGGACCATACTAGATAGCGTATCAGCGTTAAATTTCACAAAACGAAATGCACCAGGTGTAACACTGGACGACGCTCCTGTGATAGTTCCCCAGTCAACGCCCAGATTTTCACTGAAGTTTTTAGTGACTTCGACCACGGTAAGTTTAACATTGACCTGATTGGCAAGTGGCATCTGCAACTTATTAATAACGCCTTTATAAATGACCTCATCAAGCCATCCACTACTATTGTTGCTATCGTCGCTCGTACTATCAGCCCCCTGGATAGCGCTGACTTTTTTCTGATTTATAGTCGCCGCCGCACCAATCCCCTCTCCTACTATCTGATAAATCTTATCTTTTTCATCTTCTGATGCCACCGTTCCCGAGATAACATAACTTTGGCCTATTTTTTTAATCTCAATATCACTGCTAGGGAATATTCTGCTGATGTTTTTATGTACTTCGCCGAGCAATGAGTTTACTACCAACGTTGTCTTAAATATCTGCTCTCCATTTTCGTCAAAAGCAATAACATCTGTTTTCCCCTCTTTACGCGCGTAGGCCACGATGCTCCGATCGCCGATCATCTCATAATCAGCGACCTCGGGTGAAGACATGAAAACAGTATCAACACTCCCCTTTACCTGTATAACTTGAGATTCGCCAGGTGACAAATATGACTCTGCAGCGAACGAAGTCTGACTGTGCACGGACACGAACAGAGACAATATAACTAAAAAATTGCGAAACAGGTTCGCGTGGAAGATTACCTTGACGTTCAATTTTTCCCTCGCAATTCATCTATGGAACTAAATACCGGTAATAAATTACCAACTCTTATACGTGAAGGTAGTTTCTGCCCAGGCCTTTCTGGAATAATTATTAGCTCACCTTTACCTTCAATGACTTTAAGCTGGGCATATTGTTTTGTACTGACTTTCACAGCGATAGTACCGACTTTTTTTTCATCACCGGCGAATGGTGCATCAATAGAATTATGTTTTTCAACCGGTTTAACTTCCAAAACTTTCAATCGAGAGAAAATGAGGTCTAATTTTTTTTCACTTTCACTTCTCATAGCCCCAGACACTTCCTGAATGACTGCACCTCCCCCAGTTTTCTTCTCACTCCCTTTAGAATATCGCAAATACAATGAAATACTATCCCCAGAATGAAGTAATGAGAGCAAATAAGAGTCAATGGAATTAATTATAAGTGGATAAGGAATCTCATCAGACTTTATGGCATGTTGAAAAAAAGTTGGACTCTCTGGTGATTCAAGCAATTCGGCTGTCAATACACTACCTGCCTCGACATTGTTTCTTATCAAAAATCCACTTATATCACCTTTTGAGTAAGAACTTATATCACGATTATCCGTAGACTCCGCAGGAATGGTAATCGTGGAGATTTTATAGTCTTCCGTTCGTAATATTTCTCGTAGCTGCAATGCATTGTTCGCTACTGCAACCTGAATTTTTCGCTCTTTTGTTGAGGAAGGAGGAATCTCAGTCTTTACAATAGTTTCATTTTTGTTACAAACAATACCAACAACGCCGACTGCCAGTAATAAAACTGACAAAATTAATAGTGTCCGGTGACTCAACTTCAGGCTCCTTAAAAAATATTTACGTTATCCTACGGGGTAGGAAAGCATGAATGCTAATGCAATAGGAACGCCATAGGGAATACCATTTTTCTTGACGTTTTTATGATAAAAAAGTAATCCGATGATCGCACATACTCCACCTAGCACTGCTACCAAGAAAAGATAATTGATGAACTGAACATAGTTAAAGGCAAAAGAGAGAGCAACAATCAATTTCACATCGCCAGCCCCCAAAATTTTACTGATAAAGAGCATGAACCCAAAAAATAAAACAAATAATGAAAGAAAAATATTAGGACTTGTATCTGCTGATAAACTCAAAATACATACCATGAAAATTATCAACAACACATTTGTATTACTTATTATTCTTTTGCGAAGATCATCCATGCAAACTTTAGCCAGGATAATTATTATTATCAGGTAACAAACATTATTCAACCACTGCACAGAATGTCCCCTTTATCTTTACGTTCGAAAAATATCGTTCTATACAAGTTTTATTTTCTAATTAAACCCTACTTAAAATCAGGTGTTTATCTATCAAACAAAATAGACATCTGAAATTAAAATTTTTCTGTTAGTATTGGGGGGCGCCCCCCCCCCCCCAAAAAAGTATGCTTACTTTCCGTTCCCGGTAGTAACACTGGTAATTGAACTAACTATTTTGGTAAAGGCCGTATTAATCGCACCGAGGAAGCCGGAATTTTGGTTACCAAAGATAGCTGCCAGCAAGGTTGCCATAGCCACACCAATAAGCGCATATTCGATTGCTGTTACGCCGCGCTGGTCTTTAAGGAACTGCTCACTACGTAATTGTACCATAATGTATGCTTTCGTGATGATGTTAGTCATTTAAAACTCCCTATTCTAGTAGCGTTTTTTAAAAAATATGTTATCGATAAGAAAGGCACAAGCAATAAAATACTGACTAGAGATACTCTCCATTCGCTTGACTACCTGACCATCAAATTAAACACTACTCATTTATCATGATCTTCACTTCACTCTCATTTTATTTTTATAAATATCACAATAGAGTGTTTTTTTTCATTTTTTGAGAAAGACAACCATAAAAAAGATGATAGTAGTGAGCCAGCACACTGCTAACACAGCAAGCGTAGTGACAAAAATATTCCAACTCCTGGTCTGATACCAGTTGTCTATGGATGTTTCGTTACTGATACTCTCGGAATGGAGTATTTCTGTATCCACTGGAGTTTCTGCGGTCGGCAGGGGTGAATTTATCGGGCCGAGGTTCTCTGCAACGACATTCTTATCATTACTGGTAATGCGCTCTAATAACTCGGTTTCTGCAATCTTTCCACTGGTAACATAACCAATGTACTTTACTCCGCGGCGAGGAATAGTTTTGATCAAGGTATTAGATAACCCGACGAAGGTGAATGCCTGTCGTAGCAGATAGAGTTGGCCATAATAGCTGCTCTCTGAAACAGATCCGCGCTGCTCATGCCACACTTTTTTAATAATATTTTGCTTATCTGTTTCACCCTGCAATAGCAATAACAGAAAACGATAACTGTTTTCTGACAGTTCAAAAATCTTATCACTATCTGATATCAAACAGCGTTTTGAAGGAACGAATATTACGCCGTTATCGAGAGTAAATATAATATCTTGATATCCTTCCGTACCATGCATGTGCTAACTCCGATTTCCATACCCGAATTATAAAATCCCCTAAAAACCATTCTTAAACATTTTATACTGCCTTGTAAAATAAGTATATTACTTACTCATTTTTTCCGTCAAGAATAGCACTCAATAAATCTTTTGCGAGCTCATTGATTCATATTATAACCTTACTTAATCATCTTAACTACTCATTTACATCATCATGATATATTGCAATATTTTAATGCCCACATCTTGATAAAAAATAATTCATACAGCATTACTAACTTGCATATATGATTTTAAAGAATAATAGTCTGATACTGTAGCTGTAAATCCGCATTCTCCACAACCCTGAGGACACCTGTAAGAGGGACAGTTTATCCATAGCGATATCAATCGCACGTTAACGTCCAATCTTTATTCTTATCGCGGGGGTGATGTCATAATTGTTTAAAACTTCAGAAGTATAATGAAATCGACAGGAAAGGATGAACCAGCACATTCCCTGTAAGTCGAAATGATTAACATCACCTTATCAGTTTGATTTTAAACTCTTTACGCTAAAATCGGCAGGTTAGCCACCTGCCGATTTCATTTACGCTGCATCAGGCATTGATCCATTAATGCCTGAATTTATCATTTAGCGCGGGTGAACAACCGGTGGCTTCACTACTGGCGGTTTAACAGCAGGTGGATTCACTACTTGTGGTCTGGACGAATTTTTATATCCGCAGAACTTTGAGATAACGCAAGAGAACAATTTAAAGAAGAAAAAACCACCTACAACCTGGTTAGTTTCCTGAGTTGATAATACCTTCATTTTTATTTCCCATAAGAAATAGTTAGAACTCTAATTAATATACTGAACATCATTTTTCAAGTAATGCTCACCTTTTTACTGCGCTCTTTGTCGCAACAATCTAATCATAACCTTTTTTTATCTCACCACCCTCATTTTGTCTCAATTTTATCTCTCTTTAGCTCAATAATTCTGTCAGCAGAATTAATTGTTGACTGGCGATGAGCAACAATAACCTTAGTGATATTCAATGCTGCAATTGCTTCATTGATTCGTGCCTCATTGTTAACATCAAGATGGCTGGTAGCCTCATCCATAAAGAGAATAGATGGCCTACGATAGAGTGCCCGTGCAATAAATAGTCGCTGTTTTTGACCTCCCGACAGACTTCCACCCAACTCACTAATTAGTGAGTAATATCCCATTGCCATACTCATAATATCTTCATGTATGTGGCTATCTTTACAGCACTGAATCATGTGTTCTTCATCTATTTCTGATTCAAAACCCACAATGTTTTCAGCGATAGTACCAGAGAACAATTTATCCTCCTGGAGCACGCTCGCTATACAGTGGCGATAGTTATTAATACCTGCAGTTTGTATGTCAATATCATTAATTTTCAACGTTCCTTCAGTCGGAGGAACCAGACCGCTAAGGATCTTCAGCAATGTTGTTTTTCCCACACCCGAAGGCCCCACAATTGCCACACTTTCGCCTGCTGCAATAGAGAGGTTAAATCCCCTGAGAATGGGTTGACTGATATCGTCATACTGATAGTGTAGATTGGTAACTTCAAATTTTGCTGGTCCCACAGCAGGTATAATTCGCCTCGGTGCTGCTTCAGTTTCCGGTGGCGTCAGTGCGATATCTGCAACCCTTTCATTATGGAGGCTTAACATTCGAAGCTGTAATACGACATCAATAAGGTTATTGGTGCGCTCTGTGAATTGAGTTCGGTAAGCATTAAAGGCAATAAACATGCCAAAGGTCAGTTTGCTATCGATGACCATCGCTGCACCCAGCCATAAAATCAATATTTCATCGAAGGTTGCAATCAACGTGCTCACACTGTTAAACACCATATCGAGGCGTGAAATGCGAATTTGTGCATTCACTGTATCAATGTTTAAATTCATCCACGAACGCGAGCGAGTACTAGCCAGTCCCATTGATTTGAGCGTCGTGACTCCGTACAAGGTTTCCATAAAATGCGATTCTGCTTTCGCTTCTTTTATCACGTGTTCTTCATTTGCCTGACGATACAAGCGATAGGTTGATACGCGCAAAATGGTATACAGCGAAGTAAAGCCCAGAACTACCCATACCAGCCAGCCGCCATATAGGACCATCATTATCAGCACGCCTATCGCTACGATAATATCAATAATCCCGCTGACGATATTACTGGTGAAGGTTTCTCGTAAGGTATTGAGAGATCCGAAGCGTGACTGGATATCACCCAGTTTACGTTTTTCAAAATAGGTAACAGGTAGTTTTAACAGGTGATTGAATAATCCATTTTTCCACTGAATATCTATCAGCGCATTCATCACTACTGAAGTCCACGAACGCAACACCATCATTCCTGTGCGAAGCAGCACCAAAACAAGCAATCCAGAGCAAATTACGGTTAGCAAGTCCCGATCACTTGCCTGTACGACATGGTCCATGACCAGCTGAATGCCCACTGGAAAAATCAGGTTAATGGCTTCAATAACCAAAGAGAGAAAAAATATTTTAGTTAGTGCCGAAGGTAGACCACGAACATTCTTTAGCAGGGAGCGTAATTTTAACTTATCCCGCCATTTGACAGTAACGAAATCACTCGCAGGCCATACTTCCAGAGCCACGCCGGTAAAGTTTTGTGAAAACTCATTATAACTGATTACTCGCTCACCAAAACCTGGGTCATGGATGACAAAATGTGCATGCTTTACCTCGGTCAGCACCACATAATGGTTGTGGTTCCAGTGTAAAACACATGGCAACTTGAGTTCACTGACTTCATTGATATCCAATGATAGTGCACGTGAATCAAGTTTGAGCTTCTCGGCAATCGTCATTAATGTTGTCAATGATGTCCCCTGAGATGACACACCAAAACGCTGACGTAAAGAAAGTAAGTCTGCATCTACACCGTGGAAGTTTCCAATCATCGCTAAACAGGCCAGGCCACACTCCGCCTCTTCCGTTTGCAGCATTTTAGGTGTCCGGCGTCGCCAGGACAGGTGTAACCGGTTGTAGAGTTCGCGTATCTTATTATTCTTATTCATTTACTACTCCGGTTATACTTTTTTGAATACGGTAAAATGGTGCAAACATCCACTGATAAAGTGGCCTTGTCTCCAAAAATAGTGTTGCGTCTGCTTTTAACCCACTTGAAAGGTGTAACTCTTTGTCTTTATATTTGAATGCCGTACTATCAATATCGACCAGTACCTTATAATAAGCATTGCTACTTTTCTCCTCCCCTTTCAAAGGAGAGCTATGATAAGTTGACATTTCCTGAGCTGATGTGGGTAAATAGGAGATATTAGCGATCTCCCCCGGAAACTGCCCAAATTTTTCATAGGCAAATGCTTCATATCGTAAATTTAACCGATCACCCTTTTTAATATAGGGAACGCTATTGTTAGGTACCCACAATATTAAATAATAGGTTACCTTATTTCCTGGCAAAAGCTGTGCGAGGCTATCGCCGATATTTACCATCTGCCCTTGGGTTACACTCAGTGACTCTACCCTGCCATCATCAGGTGCATTTATAATAATCGTGCCGCTAGCTTCTGCTTCAGATTGCTGACGTTCGAGGTCATTCATCTGTGCTTCCAGCTGTGCGATTTGGTTATCAAATTCAGCACTGCGGGTCACTAAATCTGTCCCGAGCGTGGCAATCTGGACCGACTCCTGCATACTCTGGCTAAACAGTGTCTGATAGGTATTTTGTTGTTGGGAATACATGTACTGCTGGTTGTTTGACTGCTCTTTGGTAACTAACCCACGCCTCTGATACTCCGCATAGCTCTGGCTGGACTTGCGCATGCTTTCAAGATCTTTAAGTGTTTTTTCCAACAATTTTTCCGTGAGCTTATGCGCTTTAACATATTGCTCACGCTGCGCCACTACATTATCTAATGTTGCTTTTTTATTCTTTTTTAGGTTGTTAATCATACTGTGGTTTTTTGTGAGCTGACTTTCAATTGAAATGCGAGTCATCACGCTAACTTTGCCCGAGTCAGTAACCCTGCCAAGATCAATCCTGTATAATGGCTGCCCTTTCTTCACCCACTGACCTGTCTTAACATAACGCTTGCTGATAATACCCTGCTGAGTCGAAAAAACGTTCATTGCCCCGGGTTGAGTGGTAACCTCACCGCTCACCTGAATACGGCGCGTGTAACTACCAAATATCAGAAACGCAATCAGTGTAAGAATAAATAATATTGAAAAGGTTGCTACCCACTTTGCTGGTAGCGAAGACAGAAGCATGGCTTTGCCTGCCCACTTATCTTGCTGGTGCTTTACTGATTCTTCACGAAACAATTTTCTCTGACTCATCCCTGGCTTCTTATGATTGAAAAGACGCATTTTTTGTGAAAAGGATGTTAGTGATCTAAAAAAATTAATCCTTTTTTAGCTCTCCTTTATTCTCAAAACTTCTCATTTAAAATCTGGTTCTACGCCCTCACATGCTTTGCTTCCAACACGGTAAAATTGCTGCTCATGCGGATAAAATGCTGCCCCTTTATTTTTAATAGATTTTTACTCGACAGGTATTAATTCCTGCATCCGAGAAGACAATAAATTGTAACCTCCTCCCGAATTTAGTCTTACCGCTTGATGGAGTTCTCTGGTTTAAATACAACCAATGGAGGCTCATCATGAATAAAACGCGTTTCACTGAATCGCAGGCCTTTGGAGTGACCCCATTGCATGAACAATACTTCGCCACCCCTCCTAGTTTCATTACTCAAGAAAGATTTATGTAAAAACTATGCTTACTGTTCACGCATTAAATTAATTGCTTTAAATCAATTAATTACAAACTAACTGCTCATCACTCTACTATGCACCACTGTGCACCTTTGATGTATGGTTATACCCCCTAGCGATCACGGTAGGCTGCAGACCTAGAGTTTTACCATTCATGGTGAACTCAACGTCTTGTCCCTCCAGCTGCAATTGAGTACGAATTTTAGCACTCGTGGTTGCAGTTGCATTGCACGTAATAGAACCGGGGCATTGGCGCTACAATTGACTGAATCCCCGGCATTAATGGTGCCAAGGTCGAACGGACGAATCTGACTAACCTGGCACTGAAGCGGTGGCAGGATAACGGTAAAGGTCCCATAGCATGTCCAGCGACGAAGGAAGCCATTTTTTCTCCCATCAAACTGGACATACGAGCCATACCCTCCGCCAGCACGTCCCATCTACCGATACCGAGGGCTTCGTAGCTACAGCTGTAGCCGTTTTATATTGTAATATCAATGAATTCACCTTTGCAGTGCACCGAGGCGAATGCTGTCAGCATGACTATGATCGTAGTGTACCGCTTCCGTAATTCCATAAGCCCCTCGTTGTACGATAAGTTGTGTGTAGCCCCGAACGCGCGGGTACGCTCGCCACGACCGCCCGCCGAAGTGCGCAGGCAGTCCTTCAACCTGCGGAGAAAACATGCCGCCTCCCTGTTTGGTTGTTCCCATAGCTCGCCTCTCGAGCCGTGATTCAAAACTTACTCCCACTGAAAAAGCATGACGGCACTACCAGATTTATAGCCAACCGCCGTGCCGGTATTATCTAACGTAAATGTTACGTCAAAACTTGCGGGGGTAGAGCCATTAATACCTCCCTGGAATGAATTACTTCCATTAGGGAACGCATATTTCACCTTAGCATCATTAAGGTCTATGATATTTTTAGACAGACTTACCTTCATATAAGCGTATTTGCTACAAGTAATCTTGATATTGGCATTAATACTTTTCCGCTCACCCAATACCACACTTCCAAAAGACACTGTTGATGGATAATCAATATCACATCTCGCACTGGAAGGTGGTGAAGGGAGGGTTGTCTCAGCATACCAGTATTCGGTGGCACTGGCTTGGCAAAACACACTCACAGTCCAATTCCCATTTTGGTCGTCAAATGTCATCTTCGTTGTAGCACTCACTCCATCCTTGAGAATGCGATTCATATATGCAGCCGCCTCATTTCTATCTACAGAACAATATTGGCTGTATTTATTAATGAAAGCATAGTAATCCCTCTTTGTTTCATGGACGTTAACATAAAACCTCCCCCATGTAACACCTGGGTTGAGAGTCATCAAATTGGGGTCCACCTCACCAGTAACAAAATATCCGCCACTTGAAATAGGAGCGAAGTGAAGGTTATTGCAATATACCTGAAAAGGAAGCAGGAATAAAAATGGTAAATACTTTTTAATCATAACTAACCCGAACGCTTGCCGTTGCTGAAAATTCACCAGGAGCGAGCAGACCAATTTTACTCGCTATTGGCTGAGCCTGCAACACTGGAATATTGGGATAGGTAAATGAGAGTCGCGTATTTAGAGGGAGGCGCCTTCCATCATAGGTAATCTCTATGCCAAGCTGTTGTTTATTTGTAGCAAGGAGCTCCTCATCAAAGACAGCTCCAGCACCTTGAACCATAAAAGAGTAATTCCCGGGTGCCGCGCAGTTCAAGGTAAATATAATCGGTGTCAATTTATAACCATACTCACCGAGATGGCTAATGATGACATTAGTTCCAAAATCGACGGCGATTTCCCTGTTGTCGTTTATCGTGCATGTTGGGGCCATAACGGTAACATCAAACATAATAAAGGACTCTTGCGACGCTTCAGCAACACCAAGGAACATTAGCATCACAATTACCCAGCAACCGATGGGTTTATATTCCAATTTTATTTTTTCCATTATTGCTAGCCTATGGTGGTGTCAGTATACCCAAATGAATGATTGGCAATTACCTTACTAACCGGATAAGCCATTGGCCCACAAAAGCCTGCCAGGGCTTACTCTTGGTCTCTGCCACTCTGGTCCACATATTTAAAACGCTCGATGGTAGTCATACCATGCCTACTCATACTCAAGGCTGAACGTGGCCGCCGCACTGAACGCACCCCGCTCAATACGCCGTTCCCTGAGCGCATCAGGCTCGCCCTGCACATAGGCCTTTAGCGCAATAATGTTGTGCCCTTCCTGCAGCAAAAGTTTGCTGCCAGCCTGATTAAGCTGCAGGGGTTTGGCAGACGGTGTCTCAAACCCGATGGCAATGCCCGTTGCTTGACTGCCGCCCTTGATGGCCAACAGACCCGGCAAGGTGCCGTTTTCAGTGCCGGTAAAGGTTACGTTCACCGTCTTGCCCACCGTCAGATCACATTCCTCCAGGTGTATCTCGAAGGCCTGGCCCACCGTGCGCGTGTTCAGATACAGGTCTTTGTCAATAACACTGCCAAAATCCAGCGCGATTTCTTCATCACCTGGCCGTATTACACAGGGCTCCGCCACCAGGGCACCATACAGGTGAACGTTATTCTCCCCGGCAGCCTCGGCAGGCGCCGTCGTTAGTGCCACAAACAAAGGAACCGCTACGCTCATCGTTACTGCCCGGTCAAAAAAACGGCTTCTGTTACGTTTCATCACGGGTTCCTTATTGGTATTCTGCACGCAGCGTTGCCCAGGCCTCAAAGGTCCCTTCGGTCAAGGTCGCGCCGGTATTTTTCACCGGCACCGCCTCCAGCCGCGGCGGGTTATCGCGGTCAATTTTTAGCGTGGTGTTCGGCGTAAAGGGCTGGTCATTTTGATAGACGCGTATACCCAGGTTTGCCTTGTCAGTCAGCAGCGCCTCATTATCGAACCCCGCCGCATTGCCGCTCAGACTCAGTGTCATTGCCCATTGTCCAGGGTCGCCCTCCCTGCAGGTTATCTGATAGTTAATCAACTGACGGTAGCTCACCCCGTCCACCTTGTTGATGCCCACCCGTTCGCCGAAGTCCACGTCTATCCGGTTGTCGTCGTTGATGGTGCACGGCGGCGAGGTTATCAGCGTACCGTGGAACGTTATGTCCGCCTCGCCGTCCTTTGCCTGCGCCGGGCCGGTAACGCCTGCCAGGCCGCTGGTCAGCAGCAGGATCATCATCATTCTGCTCATGCTCTGCTCCCGTTACTGGTAATCCACTTTCATGGTGGCACCTGCGGCAAACTCCCCGCCCTTTAGGGTTACCCAGCTCGGCTTCACCGGCACCGACCACAGTTCAGGCTTATTGGGGTAGGTGAAGTTCAGCCATGTGTTGACAGGCAGCTTGGTACTGCCCTGCAGCAATTGGATACCCAATCCATTTTTGTTAGTCCATAGCACGGTGCTGTCAAAGGCCGTGACAGGGCCTACATGCACATACAGCGTCCCGTTAGCACCCTCGACCACCCAGTTATCTACCGTCGCTTGGGCAGATGGCAGCAGCCACAGCATCACACCCAGCGTTAGCGGCACCATCAGCGCCAGACCGCCCAGCGTGCCGTAGTATTTCAGTTCAGCCGACCCGAACCGGCCTTGCCAGCGGCCGTCCTTCTTGCCTGTCATGCTCTTGTCCTTCGCCTCGCCGGTGTCCGCCTGGGCGTTAATCCGGTTATACCTTCTTCGCCGGTACCACCGTGCAGGTGGTGCCACTGCAACTAAAACTCAGTTGCGGACGGCCGCCGTAGTCATTGACATAGGTCAGCACCGGGTTGCCACCCACGCTGGCCGCACTCACCGTCAGAGGCAGGCTGCCTTTCGGCGGTACCATCATTGGCTCAAAATCCTTGATGCCGGGGCCGTCTTTCTTGTTGCTAGCGTCGACCAGGGTCACGTAATACGGCGTCGGGTTGTTGACCACGTATTTGTCGCCCTGCTTCGTCAGTGTCATTTGCTCCTGAGGGGGCGCAGCGTTAGGGTCAATGCTCAATCCCGCAGGGCGGTAAAACAACTTGATACGGCTCTGCAGCGCAATCTGCAGGGTGTTCGGCTTGCTACTCTTCGGCGGTATTTCACGCAAGTTGAAGTAGTACAGGGTCTCCTTGTCTTGGCTCAGCAGCTTCGCCGGCGGCAGCGCCTGAATTTTCACCTGGCTCGGTTTCCCCGGTTCGATGCGCTGCACCGGAGGTAATACTGTCAGAGGGCTCTGGATTTTATTGCCCTGCTCATCCTCTATCCAACCCTGTGCCAGATACGGCAGCTGCTTGTTCTGGTTGCTGACATTCAGGCTCACCGACTTCTGGCTGCCGTCAAAAATCACCCGGGTCCGATCCAGCGCGATGGCAGCTTGTGCCTGCTGGGCAACCAGAGTGCCCAACAGCAATAAGGTCAGGGCCATCGGCATGACGGTACGGGCCGACACGTCGCACAGCCGCGTAACGTTTTTATTCATATTTAACTCGTTTAACTCAGTGTTATGCATTTTTCTCTTCCCCGGCCTCAGTGGCCGCTTTCAACAGGGTTTCAGTTTCGGTTAACGCCGACTCAGCGGCTTTCTCAAGGGCCTGACGTTTCGGATGGCACGGCAACAGCAACGTATTCATCAACATGTCCGCCGGTAGTGGGGTCGGCATCTGCACATCGCACTGTGCCGCGCCGCCCCAGTGCACAGTCATCTGCTCACCGGCATTAATGCCGCTCAGGTACACGCTGCCGCCGTCATTGACGAGGCCGGTTTCCTGCTTACGGGCATTCAGCACCGTGGCGCCAAACGGCGGCTCGCTGCCGTCGGCCAGCTTGATGACCGCCATTGCCTTGGCACCCGCAATCACATTAAATCTCCGGTAGCCAATGGCACCCTCGGTCAGGGTCGCCTGCACCACCGACGTGGCGGCCTCCGCGTTGTCACCCAATTGGTTTAGGTCAATGCTCGCCTTGTTACGGTAATAGCTACTCACATCGCCTATCACCGCTTTGCCCCAAACGTTGGTGCTGGTCGTGTTCCCGTAACCGCGCACCGGCACATTCGACACACCACCGGTGTCAATCAACATCCGGGTGCCACCTGCCACACCGCCGCGGTGGGCGGCAGCCCCCTCCAGCGTGGCGGTCATCCCTCCCAGCATCGACACGCCGAAGGCGCTGTAACGGTCCTGCTGGTAACTGGCGTTGGCGCTCATGCGCGCCATATCCCCTTCATGACTGTAATATCCGCTCGCGGTACCTCCGCTACGCGACATCCCGGCGTTCAGTTGGTAATTGTTATGTTCGTCAATCCTGTCGTAATAACCAACCTGATGTGTCGTATCGCGACGATTGATCGAGGTGTTATAACTGACGGTTGAACTGGTTCCCCACGGCATCGACAGTGACAGATACCCCCCGTCGTCGTTAGTACCGTTGTACTGATTGCGATACGCCGACAGCGACAGGCTCACATTATGCAAGCGGCCCACGTCGAAATAACGCGACACGGTCAGGTTATAACGGTTGTTGGCCGGCCGGTCCCAATATGTCTCGTGGCTGTAGTTGATATAACTGCTTAACCCCAAGTCACGAAAATGCTTGTTGAAGGTGATGGTGTACATCTCCTTGCCGTTGCCGGTTCGAGCACCGTAATTACGTGCATCCAGATACTCGCTCATACTCATAAAGTTCTGTTCCGAGAAGCGGTAACCGGCAAACGTCACCTGGCTGTCATACTCGTCGAAGTTTTTCGAATAACTCATACGGTACGAGCCACCGCTGAGCGTGCCGCCTTCCTGCAGCAACCGGGCCCGCGACTGGGTAGCATCGAATGACAATGCGCCCAGCATCATCAGGTCACGCCCGATACCGAGGGACAGCGCGTTATAATCGCCGCCTGCAAGGGCCCCGCCATACAGCGACCAGCCGTTGCTTACCCCCCAGGAGAACTCGCCGGTACCGAATATCGGGCCGCGTGAATGATGGTCAAAATCCGAGGGCTTGCCCGCCGCTAGCTTGTAGCGCACCATGCCGGGGCGAGTCAGGTAAGGAATGCTGGCGGTGTTGACCACAAACTCCTGCACGCTGCCATCCTGCTCCTCGACCCGGACCTTTAACTCACCGCTGACCGCATCGTTGATGTCCTGAATGCGGAACGGCCCCGACGCGACCGTGGTTTCATACAGCACACGATCCTGCTGGGTGATGATCACCTTGGCGTTGGTCTTGGCGACCCCCACCACTTCTGGCGCATAGCCCCGCAGGTTCGGCGGCAGCATATTGTCGTCCGATACTAGACTGGCCCCGATGAAACGGAAGCTGTCGAACATACCGGAGTCAAGGTAGCTCTCTCCAATCGTCAGCTTCGAACGCAACGACGGCACCGCCCGGTAGGCGTAATAGCGGCTCCAGTCCAACTGTTGACGAGTCGACGGCCCACTGCCGGTCTGGTGGCCAAGGTTAGCCTGCCAGTCCGCCCGCAGACGCCAGGCCCCCAGGTTGGCACCGAGTGTACCGTTGCCGCTCAGGCTATACCCGCGGGTCCCCTGCTTCAGTTGTTGCTGGCTGCGTGCGTTGACGTTGTAGTCCAGTAACACGCCGAGAATGCCCTCATCCCAGCGTGACGGTGGATCCCAATTCTCATCGGTGTATTCCAGAAAGGCCTGTGGGATACTCAGGTAAAGAGCATTGGTGGACAAGTCGCCCCGCACCTCCATACCCTGCACACTGTTTTCGTCCAGACACGCGCCGTCATACCACCAGGTCAGCCCGGCCAGCACCTCTTCCTTGAACCCCAGTTCGTTCGCCAGTGCCCGGGTAATACACGCGCGGCTACCCTTGGGGTCATCCTTCAGGGCATAAAAGGGGATTTGTTGCTCCGGCAGGTCATTTTTGTTGATACGCACCACCATGTCGTACGTACCCGGCATGATGTAGCCACCACGGGAAAACTGGCTCAGATCGATGTTCTGCCGGTCATTGACATCCAGCACATCCGTATTGAACTGAATATCATCGGCTGCATAGACCACTGTCATCGGTGAACTCATTGCGAGCGAAATACACAGCCCCACAGTCTGAATTCGAACTCGTTTTCCTGTCGGTGACAATTCCATACTCTTACCTTGTTATTTTAATAATCCTTTCCACTATCCCGGCAGACATTCAAAAATAATCCAGCTTGAAACGTATCGAGGAAAAATAATCACCGGATTTAACGGCATGGTTGTTAGCTACCAGTTTTAGTGAGTAATCCATCCGCAGGTTACCGGGAACAACATCGGTTAAAGGCAACGCTTCCCCAGGCAAGGCAATATTCCCCAACCCATCAGAAATTTGCAGGCCAACGCCTGAAGTATCACCGTGAACACCAAACAACCCCGCTTCTGCATCACCGTCAAAGGTCACCTGAAAATGCTTCCAACCTTCTTTCCCCTGGCGTTCCAACAAACAATCAACCAAGTGGATAGAAAAATATTTGCTACGCCCCTGGCCATCACGAATAATATCGACCACGGGGACAACACCCATATCGATAATTTGCTCGCGACTGTCTACCGCTATGGTACAGGCAGTATCGATAATGCTGCCCTGCATATTGACCCGCCCCCATCCCGCCAGGCCGGCAGTCGTATTAGAGGAAAAAACAGCAGGAAATAACAGGCAGAAAAACACAATTAATGGTTCCGTATTAATAGGTATTTTCCATATTCTTTTTAGCAAGAGTTTTTAAAATGCATGCGGATGACCCGCATGCATCAGTACGCTACTATTTAAAATAAAACAAAGGGGCAAGTAACGAACTTAGTTATATGCCAGGGTGAAGTCAGCCACCGCCTGGAACTCACCTTCGGTGATGGCGGCAGAAGCGCCGTCACCTTGCACGTACGCAGCGAAGCTCAGGGTGTTCGTACCGTCAGACAATTCCTGGGCTGTGCTTGGCTTACCCAGTTCAATCACTGCACCACTACCATCGGTAACAGCTACGCTGGCACCCTTCGCAGAACCAGTGATACCCAGCAGGCCGTTTTTAGCTGGAGACTTCATACCAGTGAAGGTGATTTGAACCTTGTTCTGGCTATCCTTTTCAGAGACTGAACAGTTTTCCAGTTGGATATCAAAGTTACGCGGCGTGGATTTGCCACCGTCTTTCAGTGCAACCTTGGAAATTTGACCCAGCTCAATAGTCTGATCGGCAGAGTCCGGGGCGATAGAACATGGCGCATCGATAATAGAGCCGGTGAAGGTCACTTTGCCGTTACCCTGGTCGGCGGCGTGCGCCAGAGAAGACAGACCAAATACTGCCACAGCAGCCAATAGAGTTTTGTTAGCTTTCATTTTTACACCCTTGTTAAGAAATTTTTTATTGAGTTGAGTCGCCAACTTATAATGCAAGCCACCTCGACTTGCTCAGACCTGCTGATTGTAGAGATACTCATTTACCCCCTCCTGAGTGATTTAGGTTGTCAGTAAAAAAGCGTCCACAAGCAAGTCACAGCATGTCGAGCGCCAGCCACAACGAGGGCAAGCGGCGACGAGAAAAATGATAACAAACAAAAACAACAACAGACAATTAATCTTTAAAATGCAGTAAAATTAGAATTATTAACCACAAGCTAAAGATGAAAAACAAAAATGCAGAATAAAAAAACGAAATGAGGCCATAAATCACCCCCAATAACTATTTCATAAATCAGCCGTTCTTATCCCCTTAATGCAATGATCACAAAATAATTGACTATTCCCAGGAACACACCTAGATTAATAAAGCAAGATAATTCCTATTGCCAGAAAAGGCCTTTAGAAATATAAGAATGAGTATTTAAAAATGAGATTCATCATAAACTTAACTATCGTCTTCGACCCTGAAAACAAGCTATTACTACTGAAAAACAACGATGAGTTAACAGTGGGGTTATCTAAGCCTGCGGCTCGACTATTAACCGAGTTGATAAAAAATAATAAAGAAGTGCTAACCCGTGAAGTACTCATAAAAAGAGTTTGGGAAGATTATGGATTTTCACCCTCCAGTGCAACATTGAGTAATCACATTAGTGAACTCAGAAAAGCCTTTGAAACTGCGGGTGGAAGCAAAGATGTTATCATGACGATATCTAGGATAGGTTTCAAAATGGATGCAGAGATCCACCCAGAACTAAAATCCATTAAAAAAATAGATCAGCCCCCCTCCATCGACATAGATATGCGAGAGATAAACCTTCACACGAATAAAAATGATGAATTGAAACATGTTCCTCTGCTGTCAAAGAAAGGGCCACGGAACCATGTGAAGTTGGCATCACTTTTCATTTTAGCTATTAGTATTGTGGTCATCTTCGTCATTACATTAAAAAGCAGGAACAAAGAACCCGCATTAATATTTACCCAAGATAAGTGTAATGTGTATGCATTAAACAATGAATACGGATATATTAATGCGCAAAATAAAATAAATAATATTCTTGATAAAGAAGGTATAGAATGCTCTAACATTAATAGCGATGTTTACTATATGGAATACCGAGCCAGAAATGAAATTGGTAAAATGACGTTCATAGCTGTTTGCAATATCGGAAAAAATGGAATATATGTGTCCTGTAACAACTATAAATCGATCGAGTAAATTAAAATGAAAAAATACATTATAGCTGTATTTATTGCTATCACCTTGGGTTTGAGCTTTTTTTTTCTATACTTAAATACCTCAACGCAGAAATGGGAGCGGTGTTATACTCACGAAGTGACAAAATACACATTAAAGGATGGTATGAAAGTTGAGCTCAACGTGGATATTGATGTAGTCAATGATGATGATAATCAAAGCGAAATTTTCTTATTTGGCACGTTTAAACATTCAAATGAAAGTTATACAATCACCAGGAGAATCCTTCTAACCAAACAAGAAGGCCCAATAAAAAACACATCGACTATTGCTATTACTAAAGAATCTCTATACCCCAGAGATAATGTTCCTGCCGATTTGTGGAATAAATACGCACTACCTATAACCAGAGACTTACCAATCTATATTAAAAGTTTAAAACTTAAGAGAAACGCCTTAATTATCAAGGCATTAGACAACCCTATCTTTGTTTGCACCATACAAGACTAGCATCACAGAGAGCCTTAATTTCTATAATTGAGGCTCGCCACCTAGCAAAGCCGCGCACCCATCAAAACAATAGCACTTAGTTAAAAAAATTAAATTAAAAATAAACTTAATATAAAAAACAAATAAAAATTATAATTATTAAATTGCGTTCCGATAATCACCTTTGCCATCATATACCAAGAGGTAATCAGTTTTATTTTTATTCACATCTTAAAAATGAGGGACCGGATATCACCCAGATAGTGTTCGCAACGCAGTGTAAGCAGCCATCTAATAACCGTACCTATGAATAGACAAAATAATAAATAAAGGAATCAACGTGGTTTTTCACGTCAACATATTGATGACACTTGGGTTGTCGCTGGGATTGTTTGTTTTTTGGCTATGGCGTGCAGTCCGTCGCCGTACCATCTTCGTTTCGCCAACCCTGGCTTGTTTCACTGCTGGGGGGGCGATACTGGCTCTTCCCTTGTTATATACCCCGGATATGCGGTTTGCGACGGCGGCCTGGCGGGTCGCCGGAGTGGCGTTCGGAGCCTTTTGGTTTCTTTCCTGCCTGCAACTCCAATGGCATCGACACAGGCTGCTCGCAACCCTCTACGGCGTGCTTGTTCTGGTTACTGCCGAAACTATTATTGCCGGTCAGCAGTGGCTGATGCCTCACCGTGCCTGGGTTCCACTGTATGGCAATCGGGTCTATGGCACTTTCTTTCAGCCCAATGTCCTCGCCAGTCTGATCGCCACCGGTATCACCCTAACTCTTGTACTGCTGCTGTTGCCCGGCCTGGCGGCGCGCCCCGCTCGCCTGAATGGCATACGCCGGTCAATCTTGTTCGGTATGCTGGCTGGGTTCACGACACTGTTGGTGTGCATTCAGTCACGGACCGGCTGGCTGGGCGGCATCGCCGCCGCAGTGTTGCTGCTCTTTCGCTTTGGTCGTATCAACACCACGAATACCCGGGGTGCCATTATCGCACTGAGTGGAGGGGTTGCCCTGGGAAGCGCTTGGTTGCTTTCCGGTCATACCCTCCTGCCACTGGCGGACCACACCGGCAGCAACCTGGCTCGCTGGAGCATGCTGCGCGATACGCTTGCCATGATTATCGACAAACCGTTGCTGGGATGGGGCTACGGTGGGTTCGAGTACAACTTCCAGCATTTTCGTGTCAACCAGGTGCCGCCAACCCCGGTGACCGAAATTGCCCGCCATCCCCATAACGAAATATTGCTGTGGGTTGTGGAAGGCGGCGGGATTGGACTGACCGGAGTGGGCCTGATGCTGGCTGGCGTAGGTGTGATTGTCCGTCAGTCCATACAACGAGACCGCAGCGCTCTGCGTGCCGGCCATCGCATGGCCGGAGTACCGACTGCGCTGTGCCTTACAGCTCTGCCGATGGCCACTCATACCCAGTTGGAGTACCCGTTCTACCTCTCGACGCTGCATTTTGTCACGTTCCTACTACTGCTCTCCTTGGCCGACTGTATCGGCACATCGGTACGGACGCAGCGCACATTGTTGGACACTACAAGCACAAGACTGAGTTTCGTCATGGCTGCATTGGCACTGAGTGTTTCCGTGCTGGCCGGATTTACCCTCCGTGGAGAAATAACGCTCACGCAAGTGGAACGATTTGGTATGGAAGACGTGACGCCCTTAAACACCTTACCCCAACTATCGCGTCACCTGCTCTTGGAGCGAGTCACCTTTGATGAACAGGTAGGGGCCCTGATGGCCTACAACCAGACCGGGGATAAACATCTGCTGCAAAGCTACAGCCAGTGGGCTCAGAGCTACCTGCTGCGCCGTATCGACAAGAATGTCTATGTCAGTCTGATAACCATATTGCAGCACCAGGGATACCCAGAAAAAGCTCAGCGTTATCGTCACGAAGCGGCCGTATTTTTCCCCACCGACGTGCGTTTTACTCCTTCAACCGACATGACGACCACACTCAGTAGTAAGGACAGGCGATGAAAAAAAATCATATCAACATCCTCATACAAGACACCAACCGGTATTTTGCCGAGGGTCTTACCGCCCTGCTGCACGCGGAGTGCCAACGCAGGAATACCAGCGTGACGTTTTTAACCCCCGCACACCGCCATAGGGCCGACGTTCTTATTGTCACGAATGATGCCCGTACGCACATCAGGACCGACTCTCCTCCTGCGATACAAGGCCGGCATAACATGCTCGTTATCCAGGACCGCGTCCGTTACCAGACAGCTTCTCGGGTCCAGCCCGACATCGGTGTCATCAATCGTCGCGACAGCATCAACTCCGTGCGGGCGATGATTGAACTGATGTTCGCAAGGCACTATGACGGCCTCACCAGAGAAGCGTTGCCTGGCAGGCCGAACCTAACTGCCAGGCAACGCGAGATTTTATCCGCCCTGGCCCGCGGACTGACACCGAACCGGATAGCCCGGCTGTATGGCCTGAGCGTCAAAACGGTCAGCGCTCATAAGTGCGCCGCCATGCGCGAGCTGGGGCTCGCCCGCGTTCACGACCTGTATCTTTGGTTGCACAACCAGAATGCATTGACTCCTGTGCGGCTACATCGCCACCGGGCAATACCGGCCTCAGGCGATGGGAAGGGCCCCTCCAGGACGTGACCCCTTGCAAGCCACCACGCAGTGACGGGTGGCGTCACCACGATAAACACCCAACACCTCCGCTAACAGGATACGTAAACAGAGTGAACACACCGCTCCTTCGCACACTTCGTACCGCCCTTCTGTGTCTGCTCGCGCTGGGTACCTCAGCCTGCCAGCCCCCAAAGGCGAGTAAGCCCGACTCGCGTGCCGCCGTCGCAAAGCAGGCGGGCGCTGGAAACGCCCCACTCAAACAACGTGAGACTGAGCGATTAACGCAGTGCCAAACACAATTAAGGGTGTTGCAAAATATAAACCCCAAACAATACCAACAGTACAAACAGTACAAACAGACCTTTGATCATCTGATGAACAGCGAGTCCCACTATGCCTGTCTGCAAGCACGAGTCAATGACACGACCTAGGAGACGGAGGATGCGTTGTATCACTACAAAATCAACTACCTATGTGCCGGTGTCAGCCAGGCCGTATTGATCGGGCTGGCCGAACAGGGGAAGCAGATGAAAGAGGAACCGGTTAAATGAGGCGCAAAACGTGCTTGCTAACCTGGGGGACATGGCGCTGACGGCCCTGGTGATGACCGGCAAATGACGACGTGCCGGCACTGTTGCAGTTTGCCGAGCAGTATCAGCAGCAACGCCAACAGCCGGTGATTGCCGCCCCCACAAGCACCGAAAAATCGCCCGCGCCGAAAACGACCACCCAACAGAAAAAGCCGCCCTGACCGGCTTCCCCTACAGGGGGAATATGTCCGCGACATCAGTCCAAAGCAGGCAGCAACTGGCGCACCAACGACTCGAACTAGAAGCGCTGCGTCAGGAGGTTACCGTGCTACGGGCTGAAAAAACGGCGTTCCCCGCAGTCATGGCTCCCAACTCACTGCCCGAGCTGCACCTGTTGCAACGCTGGGTTGCCGGGCTGAGCGAAGCCTGGCGCGGTTCGCCCGATGCGCTACACAGCGCCGCCCTGCTTCGTCAGGCGACACAGCAGACCGCAAGGGCGCAACAAACCGAGGAGGCCCATGAACAACGGCAGCGAGAGGACCAGCAGGCTTACGCACCTCCCAGCAGGACAATGAGCAGAAGCTGGCAAAACAGAAAACGATAACCCAACAGACACAGGCAGAACTCGATGACGTGCGCAAACGATCATCGTGGAATATCACCCCAATCCAATTGGTGTAGGATAACGTACGCCTGTCCTACGCGGCGTGGGTTGCGCTGGGCCTGGATATTCAGACGCTGATGGCCTGGGGTGTGCCCATAGACTCCTCCTATTCTCAAAATATAGGCCAGATTTGTCTACGGGTTCGGGGTCACTCCACAAGTGATCCGTAATGTTCGATTTTCGCCTGTGTCAGCTTTGTCTTTATCGCCTGGTTTCATGGTTTCAATAATTTTGGCTGATGGTGTTTTTTCTCTTTTTGTCTAACTAGTTAACTCCATGAGTGTCACTGTTACATGACACTCATTTTAAAATCAATTTAATGCGCAAATATCCCTATTGACTCATCACGAAAAAATGGTTTGGTTACTATAATTAGCCATTATTCCATCCTCTCAAACATCAAATCCCAAACGCCATGTCCCAGACGCTGGCCACGTAATTCAAATTTTGTCAGCGGACGCGAGTCCGGGCGCGGTACGTAATCATTACTCTCAGAGAGATTACGGTAGCCTGCGCTGCTGTTCATGACTTCCAGCATGTGTTCCGCATAGGGTTGCCAGTCGGTGGCCATATGGAATACGCCACCGACTTTTAATTTGCGCAGCACCAGCTCAACAAACGGCGTCTGTACGATGCGGCGTTTGTTGTGGCGCGCCTTGTGCCACGGATCCGGGAAGAACAGCTGCACCATATCCAGTGAAGCGTCCGGGATCATATTCTGCAAAACTTCTACCGCATCGTGGCACATCACCCGCAGGTTGGCCAACTCCGCCTCATGGGCATCGGCCAGGCAAGCACCCACGCCCGGCGAGTGAACCTCGATCCCCAGGAAGTTCTGCTGCGGATTATTGCCCGCCATGGTGACCAGCGATGCCCCCATGCCAAAACCAATCTCCAGCACGGTTGGCGCTTCACGGCCAAACAGCGCGGCGATATCGACAGGTTCAGCCTGATATTCCACGCCCATCACCGGCCAATAGTTGTCCAGCGCCTGCTGCTGGCCTTTGGTCAACCGCCCTTGGCGGCGAACAAAACTGCGGATACGGCGCATCGCGCGGCCGTTCTCATCAAATTCTGGGGAGATGACGTCATTAATCATAGTGCTTTCTGTCTATTTGGCTGCCAATTAGGGGAACGCGCATTATGCAAAGATACCTTGCTTTAGCAAGCGTTCATCATCATACCGGATGTGCTACTGCGGAAAGTTCCGGTTTACAGCACCATCACTCTATGCTGCAATCGCGCATCATTATTTATCTGCCGGATAGCGAACTCGCTCATGATGCAAGCACAACAGTTCTCGCACGTAGTGCTTGACTGGTACCAACGCTATGGCCGTAAAACGCTGCCGTGGCAACTCGATAAAACGCCTTATCAAGTATGGCTCTCTGAGGTGATGCTGCAACAAACTCAGGTTGCCACCGTTATTCCTTATTTTCAGCGCTTTATGGCACACTTTCCGAACGTGAGAGCCTTGGCCGAAGCGCCGCAGGATGAAGTCCTGCATCTGTGGACCGGGCTTGGCTATTATGCCCGCGCCAGAAACCTGCATAAAGCGGCGCAGACCATTGTCGCACAGCACGGCGGTGAGTTCCCGACAACCTTTGAAGAAATTGTCGCTCTGCCTGGCGTAGGCCGTTCAACCGCCGGTGCCATTCTCTCTCTGTCCCAGGGGCAGCACTATCCAATCCTCGACGGTAACGTCAAACGTGTACTGGCCCGTTGCTACGCCATAGCTGGCTGGCCGGGTAAGAAAGAGGTGGAAAATCGCCTATGGGAGATCAGCGAAGAGGTCACTCCAGCAAAAGGGGTTGGCCAGTTCAATCAGGCGATGATGGATCTGGGAGCGATGGTCTGCACCCGTAGTAAACCGAAATGTGAGCTATGCCCGCTCAATGTCGGCTGCATCGCTAACGGCAACAGCAGTTGGGCCAACTACCCGGGCAAAAAGCCCAAGCAAACCCTGCCGGAAAAAACCGCCTACTTCCTGATGCTACAACAGGGCGATGGCGTCTGGCTGGAACAGCGACCAGGAGCTGGCCTATGGGGCGGGTTATTCTGCTTCCCGCAGTTTAGCGCGCGGATCGATCTGGAACTCTGGCTGCAACAACGCGGCCTGCAAGGTAGCCGTATAGAGCAAATGACCGCCTTCCGCCACACCTTCAGCCATTTCCATCTGGATATTGTGCCTATGTGGCTGAACATCGACAAAGCGGGTAGCGCCATGGATGCGGGTTCCGGTCTCTGGTATAACTTAACGCAGCCCCCTTCGGTCGGGCTGGCCGCGCCGGTTGAGCGCCTGCTACAGCAGTTGGCCAAACAGTCCCCGACCCAACCCGGTTTATTTGGCAACAGCGCCATTGACGAGGAATTAGCATGAGCAGAACCATTTTTTGTACCTTCCTGCAGCGTGACGCCGATGGGCAAGACTTCCAGCTCTATCCAGGGGAAGTCGGCAAGCGCATCTACAACGAAATCTCCAAGGAAGCCTGGGGAGAATGGATGAAGAAGCAGACCATGCTGATCAACGAGAAAAAGCTCAACATGATGAACGTGGATGACCGCAAACTGCTGGAACAAGAGATGGTCCGCTTCCTGTTCGAAGGACATGAGGTCCACATCGAAGGCTATACGCCACCGAGCGAATAAGATTTTCCGGGCCAGCGCTGGCCCTTTCCCCCTGTTTAATTCTTCGCGTATACGGCTTTAACAAGATGAAGAAAATATTAGCTTTGCTAGTGATAGCGCCTTTGCTGATCTCCTGTTCCGGCAAAAAAAACGACGTGGTCACGGAAGCCTATGTCAAAGACACCAACGCCTTTGATATTTTGATGGGCCAATTTGCCCACAATATCGAGAACATCTGGGGGCTGAGCGAAGTTCTGATCGCCGGGCCAAAGGACTACGTCAAATATACCGACCAATATCAGACCCGTAGCCACATCAACTTTGATTCGGGCACCATCACTATCGAAACCATCGCCACCACCGATCCGGCGGCTCATCTGCGCCAGGCGGTGATCAGCACCCTGTTGATGGGTGACGATCCAGGCTCGATCGACCTCTATTCCGACGCCAATGATATCCAGATCAGCAAAGAGCCGTTCCTGTACGGCCAGGTGCTGGATAACAAGGGCCAACCCATCCGCTGGGAATGGCGGGCAGCGCACTTCGCCGACTACCTGCTGCAAAACAAGCTAAAGAGGCGCACCTCGGGCCTGCACGTGATCTACTCGGTGACTATGCAACTGGTGCCTAACCACCTGGATAAACGTGCACACAAATATCTGCCGATGGTTCGCCAGGCGTCTGAGAAATACGGCGTCGAAGAGTCGCTGATCCTGGCGATTATGCAGACCGAATCCAGCTTTAACCCGTATGCGGTAAGCGGTTCCGACGCGCTGGGCCTGATGCAGGTGGTGCAACATACCGCCGGTAAAGACGTGTTCCAGAGCAAAGGTAAATGGGGTACGCCAAGCCGCAGCTACCTGTTCGATCCGGAGAACAACATTGATACCGGTACCGCCTATCTGGCTATCTTGCAGAACAACTACCTGGGCGGCATCCAGAACCCGACCTCACGCCGTTATGCGGTGATCACTGCTTATAACGGTGGGGCTGGCAGCGTGCTGCGGGTGTTCAATAGTGACAAGGCCAAGGCGGTAACCATCATCAACAGCATGCAACCTGGTGATATTTATCAAACCCTGACCACCAAGCATCCGGCGGGTGAATCACGCCGTTATCTGGTGAAGGTTAACAACGCGCAGAAAAACTACCGGCGGAAGTAATCGCTGGTGGGAAAATACGGGGCTGGGGGGAGACATGTTTCCCCTCACCCTAACCCTCTCCCACAGGGAGAGGGGACCGACCGTGCTAGATCTTAACTACGGTATTCGTCCTCGACATCACCTTCTTACGGAATAACTTCCACATCTGAGCACAGCACCAACTCCTTTTTGGGGACAGATCGAGTACGCTGATTTTTCTGCGTCATACCCCCATCCTCGTTCTTCTTACTCCGCATTTACCGGAGCAGCACAGGCCAACCAAGCACTCCGGTCAGCTCCCTCTCCCGAAAAATAAGGGGACCGAACGTGCAACAACTTAACTCCAGTATCCAACCGCCACATCAAATCGAACATGCCACAGCTTTACGCCACACCTAACCACCACTCCGGTCAGCTCCCTCTCCCTGTGGGAGTGTACAGACCGGGGACATGGTGAACAGGTGTTCAAGGACATGGTGAACACTTTTTAACATCCTTTACCCATGATGATCGACCTATTTCTCAGGTCGATCGTCCCCACTTTCGTGCTGTACCACCATACCTCGTAGTACCCCTCCCTCTCACTTTCCTTCAGTCCGACATATTCACCGATAAAGGCCTTGCCCACTTTCAGGCTCATCCCTTTCAGACTCAGTTTTCCACTGACATCCACTTTCCTGACCAAGACCCCCTCGTCATACTCGGCTGCCGCTGGATTACCATTGTACTGTCGCGATGAAGGCTGATAACGGGACGCCGGTACCGCCATTGACAGGGCTTCATGTGGACGTTCTAGGTTGTAGATTTCTCGCCAGGCGTCGAACACCTCCTGCAACTGCGTGGCATGGGTAAACCACCGCCCCTGCAGGAGCTCTGCCTTCAGGCTGCGGTGGAAGCGCTCCAGCTTACCCTGAGTCTGAGGATGATAAGGCCGCGAGTGACCCACCCGGATACCCTGACGCATCAGCCACAGTTCCAGTGCGGTCCAACTGCCCGTCGTGTCGCCCCAGGGCGCACCGTTATCCATGGTCATTCTCTCCGGCAAGCCATAACGTTCGAACACCGCTACCAACTGAGACTGCACGGTGACGCGTCGTTCGTCTGGGCAGTGCGCCAGACAGAGCGAGAAGCGTGAATGGTCATCCAGCAGGGTCAGCGGATGGCAACGCCCTTCGGCGAAGGGGAAGTGGCCTTTAAAGTCCATCTGCCAGAGCTGGTTCGGTGCATCATGTTCAAAGCGTCCAACAGTGGGCGCTGGTGATGGGCCACCCGGTAGCAGGTCATGGCGGCGCATCAGGTTATGCACGGTGCTGGCGGCAGGTAACGTATGCCCCTGCATCTCAAGCCACCGCTTGAGCTTGCGCGCCCCCCACATCGGATGGGCCAGATGCGCAGCGCGGAGGTGTTGGACAACGATATCGGGTGTTCTGGAAGGGGAATGGTGTGGCACTCGAGAACGTTCGTTCAGACCGGCCCGCCCATCAGACTGCCAGCGATGTAACCACTTGTATGCGGTAGCAGGCGCTATGCCGAACTGACGGCATAGCGCACGGATATTAGCGCCTTCTTGCGAGGCGAAAAGCACAAACTCGGTACGTAATGACATGGCAGATCTCTCATTCCACGGCATAAGCAGCTCCACTCAGAAGTACTCATACCTATGTTGTAAGTGTCTACCATGTCCCCGAACAAGTGTTCATGATGTCCCCGGTCTGTACAGGGAGAGGGTTGGGGTGAGGGGCAAAGACTGGACTTGAGAGCTACCCTTTTTCCGCCAATGTATAGCCGTTGCGTCCATTAGCCTTGGCTTGATACAGAGCCTTGTCGGCCATCTCTACCAGTTGCTCACGCCCCACGTCTGCTCGCCATAATGCAATCCCCTGGCTCACCGTGACCCATTGCCCAACGTCGGAGCCTTCATGCGGGATCGCGATCGCCGCGACCTGAGACTTGATCCTTTCAGCCACCGCTATCGCCTCGGCACGATCGGCTTTTGGCAGCAGAATGATAAATTCCTCTCCACCGTAACGAGCCACCAGATCCTGTGAACGACGTACGCTACTTTCAAAGCATTCGGCCAGGCGGATCAGGCACTCATCCCCCATCTGGTGGCCGTAATGGTCGTTATATTTTTTAAAGAAATCCACGTCTAGCAGGATGATGGCGAAAGGTTCCCGACTCTCCGCCTCCCGAGAAAACACCGAGTCGAAGTAGTTGCTGAAATAGCGCCGATTGGCCAGCCCGGTCAGCGGATCGCGATTAGCCAATTTCCCCAGGCGGTCAATCAGTTGCTTGTTCTCCCTTTCCCGCTCGATGGCCAACATAAACCATTTCTCCAACATGCGTTTGGCCGAGTAGATCAGAAACAGCATCAGCAAATAAGAGAACACGTTCGCCACAGAGGCCGCACCGCGCAGGATAATATTTTCGCTGATGGACATCACCAATATCGGTATCGTAAACAGGCACAGCAGCAAAGGAGAGAGGTAAAAGGGGATCAGAGAGGCAAACACCAAGCCAATCAGCAAGGGGTAGACCAGGGTAACGTTGTCCATGACAATCAGGTGATGAAAGGCAGCACACCAACATAGCGACAAAACCGTCACACTGGCGATCAACCCCCACCAGCGGGCTTTCTCACCGTATGGCCGTAATAATCTCAACACTACATAGGTGACGAAGGCGACCAACATCACGCCGGTGATCGCCGGAGCTGAACGTAGCAAATGGCTTAACGACTCGTAAAGCCCTGACCCCAGACGCTGTAGGAACAGGTAGAAAGAGAACAAGGCGTTAACCAGCAAAAACCAGTCAAAACTGTGAAACGTGGACTTTCTTTTTTCTTTGGCAACCCAGGCGGCGTATTTTCTATCTTTCATCGTTGGACTCGTTGTCATACCACTCTACTCAATGTAGCGGTGACATCCGTCTTTGTCATGCAAGATAGACGGGGCGGCATACGGCTAAGCATGCGGCGCCCCTACAGCAAGGCAAATTGGTTGCGATTTTACGGCTTGATCATATAGCCAAAAATCCGTTTCCAGCCGTGATCTTTCTTCTCGATGTACACGCCCTGCAGCTCCGGTGAGAAGCCAGGCAAGCGGTTGATGCCCTCCTCCAGCGCCAGGAAGTAACGCTGTACCGCGCCGCCCCACACTTCGCCTGGCACCACGCACAGTACGCCCGGTGGATAAGGTAAGGCACCTTCTGCCGCTATGCGCCCGGCTGCCTGAGCGATCGGCACCAGCTCAACGTTATCGCGGATAAACTCGACGTTGGCATCCTGCGGATTCATCATCACCGGCGGGAAATGATCCTGACGGAACATCTCTTTTTGCAACTGCTTCACGTCGAAGCTGACGTACAGATCGTGCATCTCCTGGCACAGCTGACGAAGGGTGTAGCCTGCATAACGCTGCTGATTCTTGCGATAGACCGTCGGCAAGACCTCACTCAGTGGCGCATCTGCCTCGACGTAACGCTCGAACTGCACCAGCATATCCACCAGATGATCCATTTTCGCCGGGTTCTCCGCCGGGGTCAGCAGGAACAGGATCGAGTTGAGATCGCACTTCTCCGGCACTATGCCGTTCTCACGCAGGAAGTTGGCCAGAATGGTTGCCGGGATACCAAACTCGGTGTACTGACCGGTGGCCGCATCAATCCCCGGCGTGGTCAGCAGCAACTTGCAGGGATCGACCAGATACTGCCCCTGTGCATAGCCTGCAAAACCGTGCCATTGCTCGCCCGGTACAAAGTTGAAGAAGCGTGCATCGTTGGCGATCAGGTCGGTATCGTAGTCCTGCCAGTTCTTGCCTGCCACCTGCGGCGGAATAAAGGGCCGCAGCTGCGAGCAGCGTGCCAGCAGTTGTTTACGCGTGTCGATCCCCAGCTTGACGCACTCCATCCACATGCGGCGGCCAGCGGCACCGGCATGCATCTTGGCGTTGACGTCCAGCGCGGCAAACAGCGGATAAAACGGGCTGGTTGAGGCATGCAGCATAAACGCATTGTTGAGATGCTTGTGGTTGCAGTGGCGTTTCTGGCCTTTGATGTGATCGTCTTTCTTGTGGATCTGCGAAGTCTGCGAGAACCCGGCCTGCTGCTTATGCACCGATTGCGTGACGAAAATACCCGGATCGTGCTCATCCAGTTCCAACAGCAGCGGCGAGCACTCTTTCAGCATCGGGATAAAGCCTTCATACCCCACCCAGGCCGAATCAAACAGGATGTAATCGCACAGATGGCCGATGGTATCGATCACCTGACGGGCGTTGTAAATCGTGCCGTCATAGGTGCCGAGCTGAATGATCGCCAGGCGGAATGGCCGTGCCGCAGAGGCTTTTTCTGGGGCAACATGGCGGATCTGCTCGCGCAGGTAAGCTTCATCAAAGCATTGGGAATCGATGCCGCCGATAAAACCAAACGGGTTACGCGCGGTTTCCAGATACACCGGCGTCGCCCCAGCCTGGATCAACGCACCGTGGTGATTGGATTTATGGTTATTGCGATCGAACAGTACCAGATCGCCACGCGTCAGCAGCGCGTTGGTCACCACTTTATTGGAGGCCGAAGTACCGTTCAGCACGAAGTAGGTTTTATCAGCGTTGAACACTTTCGCCGCGTGTTTTTGCGCATCCTTGGCCGAGCCTTCATGGATCAGCAGATCGCCCAGCTTCACATCGGCGTTGCACATGTCCGAACGGAAAATCGTTTCACCGTAAAACTCGAAAAACTTGCGCCCTGCCGGGTGTTTGCGGAAAAACTCCCCGCCCTGATGGCCCGGGCAGGCAAAGGTTGAGTTCTCCATCTCCACGTAGGTTTTCAGCGTTTTGAAGAACGGCGGTAACAGCGCCTGCTCGTAGGCATCGGCGGCGGCCTCCAACTGCGCCATGTAAAACGCTTTGGTCGCGGCAGCCAAGGCAAATACGCCAGTAATCAACGGCAGGTGATCCGGGGAGAGCTGCTCATCCCCCTCAACGGCAACAAACGTCGGGATCTCAAAGCCGGTCGCTTTGAGCGTTGCCAGAATACCGGCATCCACATCGCTAACGGAGACCACGGCAGCCGCCACATCGGTATAGTCAGTCTGCCCCACGCGCACGATTTCGCGCAGGGTTTCAATGCTGGCTACCAGGCTGGCGCTGGTTGCTATCTTCAATTCTTTCATCATGCTGAGTCTCAAACGGTTAAGGATGAGGGTGTGCCACTGGGCACATAATGAGATAACCCTGGTTATCCCGGCAAAGTGATGAGCCAAGGCGCAACCATGACCGGCCGATGCGGGTAGGCATCAGACAACTATCGGGGACTGGGATCGGCAGCGTCCGATAGACATCAGTAAAATCAGAGCCGCAGCTCTATTTTTAATCATGCCTAACAGCGAGCATTGGCTAGCTTTACCGCATAAAGGGCAGCGGTGTTCGCATAAATGGCGTTAAGGAAACTCGGAGTGAGGGCGTCATCAGACTTCTGGAGCGCAGTTGCGCTGAGGTGGTTAAACCCGTCATGCCTGTACTCCTCTGTGATGAAATGGGGAATTCGCGCAATGATTACACGTTTTTTTCGAGGGTTCAAGCCGGTTAATAGTTACTATTAATGCATAATTATTTAGTGATGCCGTGTGGGTTTCCCACACGGCCAGGCAGGCGTTGATTAGAACAGGTTGAACTTGTAATCCACCTGGAACTCAATCGAGTGGTTCTGAGCGCGCATCGGCTTGCCATCCGAGGTCAGTTTCGGCTGGTTGTTCTGGCTCTGGTAGTTCCAGGATGGGCCACCGGACAGCTGGAACGCCAGATTTTTCAGCGCAGGCTGTGACGGCGTCCAACGGGAGTAAACCAGGGTTTCACCACGCTCGATGCTATGGCCACGGTACTTCATCCCCCAGCCATAGTTGGTGACCATCCCTAACTCAACTTCTGGCGTAACGGCATAGCCGAAGGTCCAGGCCAGCATCTTTTCCTTATCGCCCACATAGTCGTTACCCCAACTGTCGGCCATGGAGTTAAAGGTGCCGCGGCTGTGTTTGGCCAAGTGCCACTCAAAGCGCCCTAACCCGTTGCCATTATCGAGTGAGGCCCGGGTGTATGAAGCACCAACCTTGTGCTTCCAACGCTCGGCGCGCCATTCGGCGTACATCGCATAATGGTAGGCATCATCATCGAACGTCTTGTGACGGGTAGACATGCGGGTCCAGTCTTGCAAACCATGGTTGTAATATACCTGGCTGGCAAACTTGAGGCGATTCTCTGCCCAGGACGCCGGTTGCCAACCCAGCTCCACCCCGTGACGTTGCATATAGTTATGGCTTTCACCCAGGAAATAGAGCGCGCTATAGCCGTGATCGCTATAGCTCAATTCACCGGTCGCAATGCTGCTGATCTCCTTTTTATCCGCAGTGCGGAAATGGATCTTATCCGGAGAATCCCTGTCGCTATAACGGGTCACGTAGGCACCGCGAACCCGAACAGGCCCGGTAGCCGCTTCGCCACGCAAGCCCAGATAGGTACTTGGAATGGCACGCGTGGAGTTATTGAGTGCTCCCCATTTTTTAATCTGCTGCCAACCGGAATAAAGGTGCAGATAGGTATCATCATCACCCAAACGCCCTTTCAGGTAGAGCTGACCAATCTTGTTGAAACCTTTCGCCTGGCCGTTATCGTTATACAACACGCTACGGCCCCAGAAATCATCGCTGGCGGCCAGCTTAATCACGCCATAATAAGAAGCGTCTACTCCCAACATATCCGCAAAATAGCCGGACTGATAATCAAGGGTGATCCCCTGCCCCCAGGCCGTTTGGATGGAGCGCTCCCCATAATCCTCGGTGCTTAAATTTTTAAACACGTTACGGAAAGAAAGGTCTGCGTGGCTATCGTTAATAAAACTTGAGAAGAGATGATCGCTTACCTTTATTTCCTCTGCGCTGAGGGGTAAAGAGAACATCAGTGCAAACAGTGCCAGAGGTTTTTTAATTTTAAATTTATTAATTTGATACATAGAAAAATCCCGTTTTCTATCTACTCACCCAGAACTATTTTAATTAAATGATTTCTAGATAATGTTGAAAATGTGTCACCCTGCAACCAGGGCGACACACGGTTAATATTATTATTCTGTAATAATGGTATGGATCAGTTTTGGCGCTTGTGCCTTATCGGCAAGGGTAATGCTGTCATAGATTTTCTCCATGACGTTCGCCACATCCGGGCGATTGGCATGGATCGTTACCAGTGAGTCACCGATGGCGACCCGATCGCCGACTTTTTTATGCATCATCAGGCCCACGGCCAGATCGATGTCATCTTCCTTGGTGGCACGACCGGCACCGAGCAACATGGCTGCCACACCGATTTCGTCGGCCACGATATTGGCTACCACACCGGCCTGCTTGGCGGGGACTTCAATCAGGTATTTAGCCTGCGGCAGCTTCTCTGGATGGTCCACCATTGAAGCATCGCCGCCCTGGTTGGCCAGGAAGTCACGGAACTTGGCCAGAGCCTTGCCGTTATCGATCACCTCTTGCAGCATGGCGCGCGCAGCCGGTAACGAATCGGCCTTCTTCGCCAGCACGACCATTTGGCTACCCAACTGCATGACCAGTTCGGTCAGATCTTCCGGGCCTTCGCCACGCAGCGTATCGATGGCTTCCTTCACTTCCAGCGCATTACCGATGGCGTAGCCCAAGGGCTGCGACATATCGGAGATCACCGCCATGGTATTACGGCCCACGTGGTTACCAATGCGCACCATCGCCGTGGCCAGCTCGACGGCATCCTCGGTGGTTTTCATAAACGCACCGGCACCGGTTTTCACGTCCAGCACGATGGCATCGGCACCCGCCGCAATCTTCTTGCTCATGATCGAACCGGCAATCAGCGGAATTGAGTTCACCGTGCCGGTCACATCACGCAGCGCATACAGCTTCTTATCCGCCGGGGTCAGGTTACCGGTTTGGCCAATCACCGCCACCTTGTCGCGGTTCACCAGCTCGATAAACTGTTTGCTGGAGATTTCCACGTGGAAACCGGCTACCGCTTCCAGCTTATCAATAGTGCCACCGGTATGCCCCAGGCCGCGGCCCGACATCTTCGCCACCGGGATATCCAGCGCCGCTACCAGCGGTGCCAGCACCAGCGTGGTGGTATCACCCACGCCGCCGGTGGAGTGCTTGTCTACCTTGACGCCTTCGATCGCCGAGAGATCGATCACGTCACCGGAGTTCACCATCGACATGGTCAGATCGGCACGCTCACGATCGTTCATATCCTGGAAGAAGATCGCCATCGCCAGCGCACTGGCCTGGTAATCCGGAATATCTCCCCGGGTATAGCCGTTAACAAAAAACTCAATCTCTTGCGTAGTCAGCTCTTTTCCATCGCGCTTTTTGGCGATGATATCAACCATTCTCATTGTCATTCCCCGGCTCTTTATTTCTGTAAATCAATCTTGTAAACGGCAAAGCCGATATCGTCTTTTCCTACCAGCGTCATTGGATGCTGTGCGGACTGCAAAATGTAATCAGCCGCATTCTGGCTTGGTGAGGTCTCGATGCGGATATCCAACGGCTTATCCGCAGTAATTTGCGCGATCCGCCAGTTGTTTTTTACCTCTGGCTTATATGCGCCATGCTGTTTGGTCTGCTCGGAGATGTAGTTGGCTACGATAGTGCGCACTTCATCCGGCGAAGAGATAACGATATTTTTTTCACCCGTACCGGCGAACTTGCCGGTAAATGCCCGGTAATTGTTCACGGCAACCAGGAATGGCGCGTCTGCCACCACCGGCTTACCTTTATAGGTCAGCGACTTGATACGCTGGGCCTGTGGATTGATCACGTTGCAATCCACGTCATAACGCGCAGGCTGGGTCACGTCGATCTGATAGCTCAGATCGTCAAACATATCGAAGTTGTAGGCCCGGAAACCGTTCCAGTTGAGCAGTGACTGTGGCTTATCGCTTTTCACGTCGATCTGGTTGTACATGCCCGCAGAGCACTCCAGCCACTCTTTCAGATCGCTGCCTTTCACTTTCACTGCCGCCAGCGTGTTGGAATACTGGTAAAGATCGGCCGCGTTACGGAAGCTCAGAGGCCCTTTACGCATATCAACGAAGGCCGCCGGGTCGTTCTTCCTGCCACCCGCCTTGAACGGTGCCGCAGCAGAAAGAACTGGGATATCAGCCAGATCCGGATCGCCCTGAATAAAGTGCTCAACGTAGGCTTTCTGCGCCGCACGGATGATCTGGATGGCCGAGGAATCCTGCACTAACGACAGATAGGTATTGGTATCTTCGGCAATGGTGCCAATCGGCTTGTTAACGAACTCACGGGTGTCGTTATGTGCCTGCTCAAGCGTTTTCACCAACGAGGCCTTGGCATCGACCAGCGATTTGTCATTCTTCTTATCAAAGATTGGGCGCGCTTCTGCACGGCTGGAGACCACTTTCCACTTATTGGTTTCCCCTTCCAGCACCAGATCGATCACCCCCAGGTTATCTGCCCAGTGGCCTGGCATGACTGCAGGTACACCGTTGACCGTACCCTTTTCAAGGTCTACCCCAGGAATAGCGGCAAAATCCTTGCTTGGGAAAATACCGTGAGAGTGGCCAAAGGTAATGGCATCGATGCCTGGAACCTGCGTGAGGTAGTAGACCGAGTTTTCTGCCAGCGCTTTGTAAGGATCGGCAGAGATGCCGGAGTGGGCGATAGCAATCACGATATCCGCCCCTTCTTTACGCATCTGTGGCACCAGCTCTTTGGCGGTTTCGGTAATATCTTTGGTAATCACCTTGCCCGACAGCTTGTCCTTGTCCCACAGCACTACCTGTGGTGGTACAAAGCCGATATAACCGATGCGCAGCTTATGCTCTTTACCCTCGGTATCTTTTACCGGCGTTTCCACGATCAGGTACTGTTTGAAATAAGGCTTGTTGGTTTTGGCGTCGTAGACGTTGGCGTTGATGTACGGGAATTTGGCCCCGCTAATCGCCATTTTCAGGTAATCCAGCCCGTAGTTGAACTCGTGGTTGCCCAGGCTGCCGACCGCATAATCCAGGGTGTTCATCGCCTGATAAACCGGATGCACATCGCCCTTTTTCAGGTTGGCTGCGGCATAGTCCGCCATCGGGCTACCCTGAATGATATCGCCGTTATCGACCAGCACGCTGTTGGTCGCTTCCGCGCGGGCAGCATCAATCAACGTGGCCGCTCTCACCAAACCGTACTGAGCGGTGGCTTTATCTTTGTAATAGTCATAATCCATCATGTTGCCGTGAACGTCGGTGGTTTCCATGATACGGAGATCCACCGTTGCGGCATGCGCAGCGCCTGCAACCAACAGGGCCAATAACGATAGTTTGAGGGGAGAAGTCATTTTCATCACATATTCCTTATTGTTATAGCGATAGCAGGCCACAACCTCTCGATGTGGCCTTGAGATAATTAAAAGAAGAAACCTACGACGGCGGCGTTCAGGAAGCTGACCAGCGTGGAGCCGTAAAGCAGCTTCAGGCCAAAACGGGCTGCGGCGTTACCTTGCTTGGAATCCAATGCCTTGATGGCACCGACAATAATGCCGATAGAGGAGAAGTTGGCGAACGACACCAGGAACACCGAAATAATCGCCATGGTACGTTCAGAGAAGTTGTAATCACCCTGCGACAGGTTGAGCATGGCAACAAATTCGTTGCTGACGATCTTGGTTGCCATCAGGCCACCGGCCTGCACTGCTTCGTTCCACGGCACACCCACCAGGAAAGCGAGCGGAGAGAACACGTAACCCAACACGCCTTGGAAGGAAATGCCAAATGCAGCGGTGAATAGCGCGTTAGCCATGGTGATCAGCGCAATAAAGCCGATCAGCATCGCGCCAACGATAATCGCCACCTTGAAGCCATCGAGGATGTATTCACTCAAGACTTCGAAGAAGCTCTGCTTCTCCCCTTCAATGACATCCAGAATGTCTTCCTCAGGCTTGACCTGATAAGGGTTGATCAGCGACGCCATGATAAAGCCACCAAACAGGTTCAGCACCAAGGCAGTCACCACGTAGCGTGGATCGAGCATCACCATGTAAGCCCCCACAATCGCCATTGAGACCGTCGACATGGCTGAGGTACACAGCGTATACAGGCGGTGCTCCGGCAGCAGGCCGAGCTGTTTTTTCACCGAGATGAACACTTCAGACTGGCCGAGGATCGCCGAAGCCACCGCGTTATAGGATTCCAAGCGCCCCATGCCGTTGACCTTGCTCAGCGCCAGGCCGATGTACTTGATGATAAAGCCCAGGATGCGCCAGTGTTGCAGGATGCCGATCAGCGCGGAGATAAACACGATGGGCAGCAAAACGGACAGGAAGAAAGAGATCTCGCCGTGATTCACCAAACCACCAAAGACGAAGTTTACCCCTTCGTTGGCATAGGACAGTAAATTGCCAAATACCCCGGCGATCACGCCAATCACTTTGTTGCCTACGTCGGTCTTAAGCAGCAGTGCGGTCATCAAAAACTGGCAGGCCAGCATGACGAAAATCGGACGATAGCGGATGTTTTTGCGATCGTTGCTCACTAAAAGTGCCAAAATACAGATAGTAACGATACACACTATCCCTATGATATATTTCATCTTTTCCCCAAAATTATCTGTGAACTTTTACGTTCCGTTGCCGAGCCTTGTACCCTGACGTTTGCCGGGAACTAATGATGTTATTATCGAAACATAACACAGACAATATGTTATTAAAGTTACACCGATCACATTTAAAAATGACAATAGCCTTAAAATACATATATGTAACATGTTGTACTTATCACTAACATTAACTTGATTAGGGAATAGGCAGGGATGAACATTGTTGGGGTGAGTTTTTCGATCTCTGGTATCGGGCATTTTGGGGGAAAAGGGAGAATGCTGGCGCAGGAAGGTAGCCCTGCCCTTGTTTGAAATTAGAGCAATCGCTCGGCTTTGTGACAGAAACCCATTGACGACACAGGGCCAAATACGGTTTAATGCGCCCCGTTGCCCGGATAGCTCAGTCGGTAGAGCAGGGGATTGAAAATCCCCGTGTCCTTGGTTCGATTCCGAGTCCGGGCACCATATTCAGAAGCGCTTGTCAAGATTTCAGGACGAAAACCTGGCAGGTACGAAAATGGGTCAGAACACGCAATAACCGCAGGCGTAGTTGAAAGGTTTCACTCAGTGATACCATTACCCGGTTGTTGTAAAAAGGCTCTTGATAGTCCCGCCTATTCGTGTAGGCGGGATTTTTCGCGTTCAATTTTTACAGATTTCGTATGCAAATGTCAAACTGTGTCAAGGAGATACCTTGTCCCCCTTGTGCCCGTTCGCCTAACGCTTGAACTCCTGCTCCATAATATCCCGCAAGCTCTCCACATCTTCATCAATGTACTCCAGCGTAGAACGCAAACTGGAATGCCCCAAGAGGCGCTTTACCGCCTGAATATTGCGATCCGGGGATTTCATCATGTTGGTCGCTACCGTGTGCCGAAATCGGTGGGGGCTGACTGTAAACCTGCACTCCCGCGAAAGACGCCGAAAAAAGGCCCGGATAGGATAGATGCCCATATCAGTCATTTCCCCCTGTTGTTTCACCCTGCGTCCCACATCAAAGCGGTTCACATTGAACAACTGCTCTTCCAGTTCAGCACCGGCCTCGAGTGAACGGATCACCAGTATCTCCAACCGGGGAAACAGCTCGCTAATGATGGGAATACGCAGCTCACGATGATTCTTCGCACCGGCGATAATCAAGTCCAACCAGCGCTCTTCAAGATTCACATCACAGATACGTATGTGACGAAGCTGGTTTTGACGTATCGCGGTATAACTAAGAGTATCAAGCACCGTCAGCCAGAACCAGGCTGGCTGGCAGGCATGAACCCGCCAGTTCACTGCCAGGCTACTGGCCTGCAACCGCTCACGTTCCTCATACTGCGCCATCAAACGATACACGGCCTCCACCTGCCCTTCAGTCAGGGTTTTCTTCTTTTTCCTCCCTGCCCGGACCACCGCTTTATTAAAGGGATTATCTTGATGCTGCAACAGCCCGCACTTCATCCCGAAATTAAACAGCGCCCTCATGTGCGTTACTTTGTTATTCCAGGTCGTCGCCTGTAATTGTTGCTCTTTTAGGACGTACCTGCGCCATTCAAGCACCAGCCTGTTATCGACCTCATTCGGCATTTTGGTAGTAAACCGTATAAAGGTTCTCACCACCTTTCGATAACTCCACTCAGTGTCATTACGGACAGCGTGACTGAAAAAATAATGGTCTAACAGCGCATCGAATGTTAATAATTGTTCACAAGTCACCAGATGTTCCCCAGATTTTATCCATAAAATAATCAAAGAACTACCTGCAAGAAATGAGAAAACATTTCAGCAATATCCATTTGCCAGACTGGTGCTGGCCGCCTGTTTCGAACATAGACTGCATCAAGCGGTTGAGAAGCAAGGTTGTATCCGCCGGAAGAATTCATAGCATGGGGTATCCTGATAGTGAACAGGCGCTCCACTCTATGAGGAAAAATGACGGCTGCAACAAAAAACTCTATATTGATATTTAAAACTTTCTTTCATAGAAAACGCCCCATAACTGCCGGGGCGTTATATTGAATACCCTTCAAATAGTTGCTTTAACTTTCCACTCCATTGACTGAGCTAATATATTGGATATTAATTCAGTTTTATTTTCTTAAATGCGTTAATGGTATTCTTAATCGCCACTTCTGTCGGTAAACGTTCCATCGAACTGGCACCGTAAAACCCGTGGCAGTCAGAACAATGCGACAGAATATAAGCTGCATCTTCCGGCTCTGCGATGGGCCCACCGTGGCACAGCACGATAACATCCCCACGCACGGCTTTTGCCGCTGCGGCACAGGCATTGATCACTGGGACACAAGACTCCAGATTGTGCGCAGTATTTGCACCAATATCACCTCCGGTCGTTAATCCCAGATGTACCACAATGATATCCGCACCGGCTTCAGTCATCGCTACCGCATCTTCCTCACTAAAGACATACGGCGTGGTCAGCATCCCTTTATCGTGCGCCTGGCGGATCATCTCCACCTCCAGGCCATAACCCATCCCCGTTTCCTCCAGGTTCTTGCGGAAATTCCCATCAATCAGCCCGACGGTAGGGAAGTTCTGGACACCGGCAAAGCCCTGCACTTTCAATTCGTCCAAGAACAACGGAATATTGCAGAAGGGATCTGTTCCACAAACACCGGCCAGCACCGGCGTTTCTTTTACCACTGGCAGCACTTCATTACCCATCTCACGCACAATCTGGTTGGCGTTACCGTACGGCATCAATCCCGCCAGCGAACCACGCCCTGCCATCCGAAAACGGCCACTGTTGTAGATCACAATCAAATCTACACCGCCAGCTTCTTCGCAACGTGCAGACAGGCCGGTTCCTGCTCCAGCACCGATAATAGGCTCCTGGCGCAAAACTTTCTGTTGCAGCTTCATTTTCACTGTATCGTAATTTTTCATAAAGGTTTCCCTGGTGTTGAATCATGTTCAGTTCCTTGGTGTTGCATGACATTCTGGAACTGCGCAATCACAAGCGAGCAAAACTCAGGTGCATTGATGTGGTGAGGCGTTTTGATAATCTGGCGTTGTGCCGTCTGGACAACCGTTGACTCCAATCCTTCAGCAAAAGCCTGCCTTGCCTGTAGATCAAAGAACGGTTGCCCTGGAGCATCTAATGCCGAAAATCCGCCTTCTGGAATGATGAAGCGTACCGGCCCTTCACAGAGATTAAGCTTGTTGCCAATCCAGACGCCGAGCTGGTAGTTTTCCTCTGGTGTTGTGCGCATCAGCGTCACCTGAGCGTTATGCTCTACAAACTGCCGATGAGCATAACGCTCAGGTATGCTGTCCCGACCACTGAAATTAACCATGTCGAGTGCTCCAGCACTCCCTACCCACGGCGTCTGCGTTTGTGCGATACAGTCAAGACGTGTTTCCGGGCAGGCAAGAACACCACCAAACAGCAAATCTGCCGCTTCGGTCAACGTGATATCGAGAACGCCGACAATTTCACGGTTTTCAACCAACCGCTCCATACTGGTTCCACCGTTGCCGGTAGCATGGAAGACCAATGGATCAAATTGTTCACCCAACGATGCAATCAATTGATTGATACAGGGTGTTGTTACACCAAACATCGTCAGGCCTAAAACCGGTTTTCTGGCGTGATCATGTTCAATAGCACTGTTAACGGCACCAGCTATCATATTGGCCGCATTAGCCAATATGGTACGTGACAAGTAGTTCAATCCACTGAGGTCAGTAACGGTATACAACATGGCGATATCGACACCACCGACATACCCCCCAACATTGCCCGATGCCATAGTGGACACCATTAATTTGGGAATACCGATAGGCATTGCCTGCATAGCAGACGTTATCAATGCCGTTCCTCCTGATCCCCCAATACCGATAAGACCGGAAATATCATCCACCGTGTTCCGCAAAAAATGGGTCAGCGCGGTAGCCATTGCTGTAACAGCTCTCCCTCGTTCACCACAGAAAACAGCGTCTATACCATCAGGGTGGTAGGCCGCAATCTGCGTCGCATTGATATCTACTTGATTGTTTGTATGAAATGCATTGGATGAACCGGTAGAAACATCAATAACATGAGAATCTACACTTGCAGAACGCAGACAGGACTTCAACCAAAGCAGTTCTTCAAGCTTGGTATCTGCGGTCCCTATGATGTACACAAATTTCGCCATAGACGACTCACTCCATGTAAGACGTGAAAGATTTGTTGAGATAGTGCAATATAAAGCTAGGCTAATATTTTATATCTCGCAAGATATTTTTATCCTTTAGGATGTTTTTGTTGCAAAAATGAGGCATCACAATGATTCTGTTTGATGAGAACAACCTCTCGCCAGTAAGACGCAGAACGCTGGAACGCTTGACCAGTGCGGCACTCAAACTATATCAAGAGCAAAAATTCCCCTCTTCAGAAGAAATCACGCGAGAGGCCGAGTACGCCAAAGTCACGCTCAAAAGCTATTTCTCAACACACAGTGAGTTCGTCGAGTACGTGGTCAAGCAGGTGATCAACTCATTTGATAAACCCGCAATGGACAACACTGCTGAAGAAAATGTAGAAAAACTGCTCACTTGGGGATTCGGTGAACTGGATACGCATGAAGCGCTGATGCGTGATGCCATGCGCATTTCCCAGCAACGCTGGCAAGCCTCAATCTCAGACAACTCGGAAAGCGAAGAAATAGGATCTCTCAAAAAGAGTAACCGAAAGGCTGCCTTGTCTGAAGCCCTGTCGCCACTTGAGGGCCAGCTTCCAGAAGAAACGCGCCAAAAACTGGTGATGTTAATGTCGGTTCTCTACGGAACTGAAGCACTGACTGTGCTCAAGGACAGCTTTGGCTTAAACAAAGATGAGATCACCGATCTCACCGTCTGGGGGGCAAAATTAATGCTGCGCCAGGCTTTGGCTGAGAGTAACAACAGTTAGAAAAGAATGCTCCTGATGATGAAACGGAGAAACGGGGCTTGCCTATGGAACGCTTTGTTCCAGACGCAAGCCAACAGCTTCATTGAGCTGTATGAGTTTAAACTTGACCTAACACTGCTACGGCACAAAGCCAAACTCAATCTGACAGGCTGCTTTGTGCCTGAAGCGGGCGTTGCCTACAATCATAGTATTTAGCCTGTGTGGAGCACGTCATTGCCCCACGGGTTCTAATTGACATAAAATACTTGATTAATATGTAGATGATATCAATTTCTGATAGTTGACTAATGAAAATTAGTGGGGAATTGGATAATCACTTTTAGCGATTAAAACAGTTTCCCACAGAAAAAAGTAACACAAATAAGGAAATGTGCGATATCAGCTGGACGCCTGATCCCAGCTCGTAAGCACCGCATGATTGAAAGCGTTAACTCCGGTGTTGTCACTGTCTGTGATGGCATTTCAGGCACGACTCTACCGGACCATCAGGTACAGAGCTAGATGATTGTTGCAGTTGCATTCAAAGCGCCCCATAAAGCGGGCTGGCGTGGCGGGGAAAGCATTGCGTGCATAACCAAAAATACTTATGATATAAAACATCTACCACGTCACATATTTTTAGGTGAAAAATGGATTTCGACAAGGACAAAGACCTCATCCCTGAGTTTCTTAAAAATTCAATCAATGAAAAAAAACTTGTTATCTTTGTTGGTGCAGGGCTTTCCCGATCAGCAGGTTTACCTGATTGGAAAAAAATAACAATGGAGATACTTGCTGAAAACATAAAAACAATATCAAAAGCAACCGGGTTTTATTCTGCATTAGAAAACGACGTAATGACCCCGCTAGAGGTTCTTGACAAAATACAGAATGATAAAAAAATAATTCTAGAAGGTTTTGAACGAAAATTAAAAATAAAGGACAATGAAAGCAAAATACACCGAACCCTAAGTGAAATTAGTCGAAAAATAATAACCACAAATTTCGACAAACTCATCGAGAGTAACAGTTCAATTGAAAACATCATTACTCATGACAGTCAATATAATTTATCCAAAATAGATGATCATGACGAATTTATACTAAAAATACATGGAGATATCAACCAAGCCGATAAATGCATAATTTTCACCAACCAGTTTGATGAACTTTATAAAAATGAATCACTCGGGGTATTTCAACTTCAAAAATTACTTTCAGAAAATACATGCTTATTTGTAGGTTTTTCGTTTCAAGATCCCTATGTCAAAGAACTATTTGACTACATTCAAAAAAAATATAATGGATTTGGTAAAAACAACTTTATCATTTCCACTAATGAAATACAAATACCCGGCATTAGAACCATCAAACTATCCAATTACGATGAACTACCCGCTTATTTTAACAAGCTAGCGACTCTCTCCCCATATTCATTAGAAAAAACAAAAGAAGTTACAGAAAAAAGCGCACCGTTTTTCACTAATATATTATCTTCCGCAGAGATGGATGGAAGTGATATTCCTCCACTAGTATCGTCTTGGGTTGGAAGAGAAAGAGAGTTGCAAGCAATTCAAAGACAATATTACAAAGTGATTTTTATCACCGGATTCGGCGGTGAAGGTAAATCAGCTCTAGCTTCTCAAGCTTTTTCAATGCTGCAAACTTCAGGTGATTATTCGATTTATGACTGGAGAGATTTTAAGGAAGAAGAACACAACTTCCATTATAAAATACTATCCATGATCCGTCTTGTCTCTTCTGACTTTAATTTGAATAGCCTAAGTGGTTTGGATGATGAAGCCCTCATTCAGATATTCTTCAATAACCTGTCAAATAAAAAAGGCCTTTTTATATTAGATAATGTTGACCGCTATATTGATATGGAAACTTTAGAGCCGATTAATGAGATCGGTAAGTTTTTCAAAGCAGCAATGAAGTTCGATCATCGATCTATCTTTATATTTACTTGTCGTCCATTTATTCAATATGCAACGGTTGATTTCATTCAGCTGTCTTTAAAAGGATTAACGGAAGCTAACACAATAGAGCTATTTAACAAACCTGAAATACCTTTAAGTAAGGAAAAACGATTGCATTATGCGAAAGTCGCGCATAATTTAACTAAAGGCCATGCTCTTTGGTTAAATCTAATCATGGCTCAGGCTTTGCGTGGAGAAGGCAGCTTGCAGCAATTTTTAAGCAATATTGGTTCGTCTATCTCTAGCGACTCCACAGATTCAGCATTACTAGCAGAAACTATTCTTAACAAAGTTTGGAGTATATTAAATGAACGAGATCAAAAGCTATTAAAAACACTTGCAGAAGCTGTCCGCTCGGAAACTGCGGAGGATTATGCAGAAATACTTCGTGATGAATTGAATTACAATAAGTTCAGTAAGTCATTAAAAACATTATCTAACTTGAACTTAATCATAAAGAAAATAAACAGTGATTATATTGAGCTACATCCATTAGTAAAAGAATTTGTCCGAAAAAATCATTATGTTGGTGAACGCAGTAAGTATATCTATTTACTTATAAAATATTATGACAAATTCCTAATTATATTAAAGGAGAAGTTGAGCCATAAACTTAACTTCAAGGAATTATCTGGCTTCACAAACAAGGCAGAACTTGCTATAAACGCAGCTGATTATCAAGAAGCTATTAACTCCTTAAAGGAGGTTTACTCAGCAATTAATGCTGCTGGTTATACTGAAGAATATCTCCGCGTATGTAAAATATTTCTGAATTCATTTTCATGGTCGAAAAATAGCATATCAAAAATTGCGAATTTAGATGTGTTCCTTAATGATGCATCATCTATGGCTGCCGAATATGGAGATATAGCCACCTGCAATCTTTGCATCGAAAAATTCGAAAGCGTAGTGGAAGGGAAAGACGAAAAATATATACAACTATGTAAAATGAAAGCATTTTCATCATGGGCTGAAAAAAAATACGATACTGCAATTAATATATGCGAAGAGGCTCTTTACTTGTTGGAAAGAACCAACCAGCCAGATAAATATCATATAGAAAATACATACGCACTTAGCCTAAGAGATAGTGGTGAACCTAAAAACATTTCAAAAGCGCTAAAACTGTTCACCAAAAATATTTCTCTTGAAACACTACTCGATCAAAGCGAGAAGATAACTGATAAGTTTAGTGCATCAACTTATGGCAACATAGGAAAATGCTTGGCATTGAATAACAATCATGCCGATGCATTGACTTGTTACTACAAATCATTTTATTGCGTGATGCAAGAAAATGATGCAAATCGCCTGATAAATTTCGGACATGTTTCAAAATGGATATTTGAAAGTTTACATGCAATGGGTGAAAATCTCGCAAGCTATTATTTTTTAAAATTCGCCCTTGATTCTTGGGAGTCGACATCACCATATTATTATGGACAAACAGCAGCTTGTGAGCCGTATAAAAAAGCAATTGGTGCGTTCGTAGAAAATGGTATTAAGGAAATGGATAAATGGAGGATTGAAAAATACTGCATTGATTGGGTTAATTCTAATTCCCCTTATACCATATAATATTATTGGGCTGAGAAATAAATAGAACTCTCAGCCCCACCCCTTATATTGAAGAGCCGTTAGACTTAATAATACCGTCCCTAATCCGTTCATTAATTTCTTCACAACGTGCCTGCCATGGTGTTAATTCGCTACGAAAAAGACCTCAGCAGTTTTTGTAAGCACCCCGTAAAAACAGAACATTCAATTTTATATGCCTCCCAATATCTCTCTACACAGAGGCAAAATCTGCTCCTCGCTCAAAGCCGACTGTCGGATAAGGTTGTACACAGGGCGTTAAGATTTTACCACCATAGACGGATTATCCTCAGGGATGTGATGATTTTCATAAAGCTTCTTGGCGACGATAAGATAGCCTGTCATTTTCTGAAATTTTCCCTCCCTAGCCTTGTCTTGATATACATGACAGGTATACATCACGCCTTTATCCTGTCGATGTCTGCCTAATCGTTCAAACGCGCTTTGTAATTTGGTTTTATCTGCGGAAGATTGGTGATTTTCTGCTAAAAACTGATGAAAGATGTTTGGCGAACGGATAAAGACATAACCTGCGATGATATGTATTCGAGAGTTGGCCGTATTAATTGAAAATTTTCCTGAGCAACACCCTTCTTTGAGCCATTGCCAAAACCCCTCACCAATTCCATCAGTCTCTGGAGAGGGAATATTTTCCGATTCCGTTATTGCCAGCGCTTCTGTTGACTGGACCGGCTGAGCCGATACCGCCCCCTCGTCCAATACCAAATCACTCGGCTTAGAAAACTCCATAACATTCAATAAATCTCCAGCCACATCCTCCTCAAGCAAAGCAGGCGCTATATCCTTTTCATCAACTACGGCACTATCAAGAGCGAAAACGGATGATTCGGGCAAAGCACCCTCAACGAGTTGGGAGGCAAAATGCAGTGGCTTGGAAGATACAGAATCGAGTGAAACAGGTTGTACTGGTGCCAAAGCCATATTGGCAATGTCAGGTCCCGGTTTTCCTACCGATTTGCTGATAGCATCCAAGACTATGGCATTGACTATTCCTGACTCATTGCGAAATCCCGTCAAATATAACGATAGCGTGTTGAGCAACTCCGGCCAGGCCCCCAACCAGAGCAATACCTCATCAGGAATGACTCTCCAGGCCAGCATCGCACTCAAACTTCGCGCCTGCGCCGAATCAGTAACCGGCTTGAAACGAAAACGATAGGGTTCGTCCGGCATAGCCTTGAGTGGCACCCAACGCTGCCCACTCTCCAACTCAACCTCAATTTGGCATAACCTGTCTAGCGATTGCAGCATTGCTGAATAGACAATCACCGCATTCCAAGCGGTACTCTGTGAGGCCTGTTCTTCCGGTGGGGCCCCGACCGGTAGCAGATAATTTTTGGATAGCCGAGCGGCATAAGCCACTGTTTCAAGCAGGTGATCCACCATGCCCCCCAGATACGCATGGTGATCGTTCTCCGTTGCAGGGAACTGCTGCATTAAAGCAACGCAATGCTCCAACGGCTGCAGATAATACTGCTGGTATAGGTCTTTTGGCAGTGATGAATAATCCCATAACATTTGCAGCCACTGCCCTCGCCGGAGTGGAGCCAACAACTCACAGGCCGACACAGGAGCATGATAACCGTCTGGCACATGGAGTGACAATGACTGCGCCGCGGCAGCTTTTTCGTCGTTAACTGTCTTGACTGATGGAACGGGCAGATACTTCAGGAGAGACTTCAACATAAGTCATCCTCTATGCCCTTTTTCCAAGGTTTTTCTACCCAATATTGATGTATCGCAGCTTCATTCTCCCCCATCATCCAGTACAAAGCATCGCCCACAATCATCTCCAAAGGCAACTGCAATAAGGCTGCGATCCGCTGCTGCTCTTGCATCTCCAAGGCCTCTTGTTCGGCGAGATCGGTCTGAAAAATCTGCGGGTTGAGTTCGAAAGGAAGTCGCATAACGTAGTCCTGTTTTCCTAAGAAATAGGAGCCTCACTCTATAAAGATAGAGTGCTACAGCAACAAACAACTCTAATATGAAAATTTAAAATTAAACTCCAAGAAAAACGCCCCAATGTTGCCGGGGCGCTGAAATCAGTATTATGCCACTGATTTTCTGTTACTTTCTAAACGTACTAACCACCAATAAAGATAGTAATCTGGCGTTCGCAGAACCCGGTTATATTTCACCACCAGCGAGTTACTGGTGATGACTTCTGCCAGGTTCTACGACAAATATTACTACTGAAAACGATTACTGAGCCTTAGCCAGAACGGAGGAGCCCACCCACAATTTGCAACTTGCGGTTATTCCCGCAAAATGCCAAACACAACATTTACCGGAGGTAACCATCACAATGTGGGGTCAAGGGAACGCTCATGAGTCATCAGTTTATTGATTACCTATAAAGACTGATAAAACGATGCCTAGACTATAAAACCAAGTAGTATTTGCCGATAGATATAACAGGTACGCTTAGAAACGGGTATCGACAGCATCAGCTAACATGGCAAGCAAGTGCTCACTATCCTCCCAGTTGAGACAAGGGTCCGTGATCGATTGCCCATAGGTCAACGCTTGGCCCGAGGTTACTGGTTGTGTACCTTCGACAAGAAAACTTTCCGCCATTATACCAGCCACAGTAGCCGATCCTGTGCGAATTTGCTGGCAAACATCCTCGGCGACAACCAATTGATTACGGGCTATTTTCTGGCTGTTCCCATGACTAAAATCGACCACCAGATATTCAGGTAAACTGTATGCCCGCAGCTTGTCGTGCGCAGTTGCAATATCTGCCGCATGGTAGTTCGGAGTTTTACCACCACGCAAAATGAGATGCCCGTAAGCGTTGCCCCTGGTTAGATAAACCGCCATCTGTTCATGTTTATCCTGAGAGAAAAAGGTATGGCTGGCACGGGCTGCGCGAATTGCATCAATAGCAACGGCGACATTGCCATCGGTGCCATTTTTAAACCCTATTGGACAAGATAGTGCCGACGCCATTTCCCGATGTACCTGACTTTCAGTAGTGCGTGCACCAATAGCACCCCAGCTAATTAAATCAGCAATATACCTTCCCACAACCACATCTAAATACTCTGTAGCAGTTGGCAACCCGAGTTGGTTAATATCCAACAGCAGTTTACGAGCCATTTCAAGGCCGCGGTTGACCTGACAACTTCCATCTAACGCAGGGTCGGAGATAAACCCTTTCCAGCCAACAACAGTACGTGGCTTTTCGAAATAGGTACGCATGACGATTTCCAACCTATCCTGATAGAGCTCCCGCTGCGCAGCCAGCAGCCTGGCATAATCCAGCGTAGCCCCCCGATCATGAATCGAACATGGGCCAATGACGACCAGTAAACGTTTATCTTCCCCGTAAAGAATGCGCTCGATCCGTTTACGTGCTGTAATGACATTATCAATTACCTCTACAGGGGCTGGTAATCTAGCTGCTAGATTACTTGGTGTCTCTAAACTATCAATACAGAACTCATCTATTTTGTACATAACGTTCCTTAATGCAAACACTGGTGTACATGTTTATACGATAAAATCCTTAATAAACTTGTAAGAAAGGCTTTTATGAAGAGAGAATTTTTTGGCTATGATAAATAATAGGCTAGCCAGCATATCTTTCACTCCCTCTCCGCGTGTTTTAACGCCCATAATATCTTTAGTCACTTTGAATTGAATATACGCCAACAGGTCATGCTTATAAGGGTAATAAGCACCTAACCGGTCGGCGATTACCATTCCAGAAACTACTGCCCCTTCATGCCCGCCCAAACTGGTATCTACGCCGCAAAACCACATGTTGTTGCCGCCTTGTATTTCTCCTAAACGGGCCTTATGCAAGAAATCGTCGGGTTGCTGCTTAGACACACGCCAACGGCAGGTTCTTACCAGCTTTAGCGGATCGACGGGCACTTTGGGATCGAGAGTTACCAGCAGCGGTTCGATAATATTCCTGTACGGCGACAGCGCGTTAATCACCCGTGTGACGCTTCCGGCTGGCGTTCTCGGCTGGATGTCAGTAAATTGCCGGAAATTGAAATAGTGTGGTACCACGTTCTCACCCAAGTAGCGAGTGTCATGGTGGGCAATGCTTTCTATATCGTGGTAGGCGAAATGAGAAAGAATTTCCTTTTGCTTTGTCGTTGCTTCATCCAATAGGGATAAGGTGACCTCTGCCGAAGTAGCGAAAATAACTGCATCGAATACTTCTTCTTTTCCTTTATAGTATACCGCAACACGTTTGCCATAGGGTTTCACTCGCTGCACAGGTGTGTTCAGCTTTAAGCTCTCCCCTAACATGTCTGCCAGAGTTTGTAGATAGCGGCTCATACCGCCTTCCACTTTGCGCCAATAACCGGGCGAAAAAAACGAAACCAAATTTGCATTGAACGAAATTGCAAAAAACATCAGCGGATAGCTGCACAGGTCGACATTACAACCAGTCGAAATACTGATCATCGGGTAGAGTGCTTGGTAGATAAACCTTGACGAATAACTGTTCTCATCAAGATAATCCGAAATCGACATTGTTTTATAACGTTCTTCGCCGGAACTAATAACCTCCGACATTCCCAGTTGAAAGCGACTAAACTCATCCTGCATGGCTTGGCGTAAAGGGCCATCCAAATGAACATTGCTCCAGTATTGCGCCTCCCCAGGAAAGCGAGCATGGAATGATGAAGGTGCCACGTAGTTTTCAATGCCTAAATACTTCAGCAAATTAAATACGTTTGGTGAAATCCGCTCGTTAAAATATTCCACCCCCATATCTACGGGGATACGGCCGTGTTCATTAGTATCAATATGGCAAGTATAAACATGTCCGCCGATATAATCGTTTACCTCAAATAACGTTATATTATGTTTATCACGCAATAACCAAGCTGCTACAGTCCCTGCTGCGCCGCCGCCGATAATGGCGATATTCTTTTTTTTCATTGAGAGAGCACCTCAAGTTTCTGTGTACATACCCAATGCAGGCACCGCTTCACGCCCATACGCCTTTGTGTCAGCTTTACTTCTCTCAATTGCAGCCTCCATATTTTAAAAGCCATAACTCGACTAATTGGATAACGCTCATAATAGAAGCTCCGTGCCTGTTCTTCATGTTCATCGGACAAAGGCGTAATGTGGGCTTGATATTGCACTCCCTTCATAGACATCATAGAACTCGCTGATGAAATAATAGTTCCAGAAACCATCGGTGCCTTCAGCATTAACTGGGAGTGGCGTGAATTGATATCACTCATCAGATATAACGCCATCTGGTCTTTCTGAAATTGATAAAAACAGCTTGCTGACCAGACTACACCTTCAGCAGCGACACTTAACGTTAACACTCGTTCCTGATTAATGAAATGACATATTTCACGCAACTGCTTTTCAATGTTCATTACCCCTCCTTAGCATAATCTTTGGATAGTGTTCTGGATGTATTGATATTAAATTTCCGCCATTAGGTATGTTGCAATATTTGCTTAGCAATCGCATTGGGGTTTTCGCCACTTACGATCAACGATACCGGGATCTTTTTGTTCAACTTAGCACTGATAATGCCTGAAGAAATTAAGGCTAGTGCCGAGTTGCCGCCACGATCAAAAAAGCTCGATGCCTCATCAAACTCTTTGCAGCCTAACGCGGTGGCGAACACCTGGCAAATCGTCGCGGCAATAGCTTGAAGCTGGGCATTACCCTGAGCGGATGTAGCGCTATCAGTATGATGGTGCAACGTGTTATTCCAACTCGGGTCTGGCAAGGATTTTTTGTCAAACTTACCGTTTGGTTGTAGAGGAAATTCAGGTAACACGACAAACAGATCCGGCACCATATAATCTGGCAACCTTTCACCCAACATATTTTCCAACGACGCTTTAGTCAACGGAGCCTGGCTAACGACGTATGCGGTAAGCATATCGTCCCCACGCCCTTCAAACCGTCTAGCCAGCACCACCGCCCCAGCGATACCTGGGATATTTTCCAACTCCGTTTCTATTTCGCTCACGCCAATACGATTGCCACGGATTTTAATCTCTCCGTTCCCGCGTCCTAGCCATTCAATTCTTCCCTGTTCGCGCAAGCGGACGCGATCGCCTGAGCGATAAAGCTTCATGCCAGTTTTCGGATGAGTGATGAATACTTGTTCCGTTCCTTCGCGGTTGCCGTGATAACCTTGCGCCAAACCATAACCAGAAATGTAGAGTTCGCCATGCTCGCAAGGCTCAAGCACCTCATTAAGCACATGCAATTGAGTATTCGCCAAAGGCTCGCCAATAGAAATGTAATCCGCATCCCGCTCAACACATTCGCACGAAGTCCATATCGTCGCCTCGGTCGGACCATACAGATTCCATAACCGGCCACATGTCTGATTCAATTTTTTCGCCAGCCCTATCGGTAGCTCCTCTCCACCGGATAACAGCGTCACTGACGAATCAGGCCTCCAGTCTGTCGCCCACAAAATTTTCCATAAGCTGGGAGTAGCTTGAACAAAATGGCTTTTCTCGATCAGCGGAAGAATGCCTTCAATGGTGCTCACGTCGTCGTTACTCGCCAGCAAAACAGTCCCTCCAACGCTAAGCGGCAACAGCAACTCAAGAATGGAGATATCAAAAGCCACAGTCGTATGTGCCAGAAATACATGTGACGACTGAACCTCCAGCCGATCTGCAATAGCGATTAAGAAATTGTGCAATGCTCGATGGCTAATACTGACGCCCTTGGGTTGCCCAGTCGAACCGCTGGTAAACAGAATATAAGCAACTTCATCACACTGTCTTGCAACACAAACCATCTTCCCTGTCGTGGTAAGCGAGGGATAAATGACGTTATTATTCAATTTTTCCGCCAGAACACTCTCTTCAGGATGAGCGAGCAGCATTTTCGGTTTAGCTACATCAACGTAGCGCTCCAATCTGGACAGCGGATAAGCGGGATCCAGAGGGACAAACGTCGCCCCAAGAGCCAAGGTAGCGATCATTGCCGGAATCAGCCACTGATCGCGATGCAATAGTAGGCCAACGACATCATTACGCTCCACACCAGCTCGCGTTAGCTGTTGTTGTACGGCGACAACATGTCGTTCGAACTCTGCATAATCCATACGGATTTCGCCGTTGATTTGTGCTGTTCTCTCTGGATACTGAATAATTGATTGAAGAATCAACTCAGCCACATTGCCGGTTTCGGTGAAAGTTACTCGGTTGTTTCCTGTCATCGTGTGTGACATGTGTGCTCCTATTGGCAACTCATTGAATAAACCCGTTTACGTCGTTATGAGATTGTCGAGGGCGACAGAGATATATCGTCGACCCACTGTTCATCGCGAAATGAAGCCGGTATACCACCAAAATCCATATTGAGACTGCGTAAAAACGGTCCGATGCAGATGACTTCTGCTACATCAAAGTGTTGCATCTGCTGAATCATCATCGGAACAGACAAGGTTTCTGTTTCACCACGCAAGCACATCTCTTTTATTCCCTGCGAATCGTTAACTACCCCCAATCCCGACAGACAGGTCATTACTGGGTAAACAGGAGCAGGCAACGTGCATCCATGCAGATATTCCTCAATCTGCCCAGCAATCCGCCGACGATAAGGGGTGTGGTATGCTGAGTTACACAACTCTGGCGGTAATACTTCCAGCACGCCGGAACCTTCCTGTCCTCGCCCCTCCAACATCCGACGCAAACCGGCAACCATCAACAGAGAGCCGATGCCTTGGTGAATCAGACCGTAATCGACCGCGATGCGCATCGCTGGCGGCTGGTGATAAAAAGCACGATCGCTCTCTTCCATCAGCATGACAAACCCTACCGTTTCTTCCTCAGACTCGGGTATATCGACTCTCAGGCGGATCAGTTCCGTCGCATCGTCCAGTGTTAATGAGCCAGCTACGCAGAGCGCGACCACTTCTCCCAAACTGATGCCACCGACGCAGCTAGGCGTCCCACGTTGTTCAATAATGCCATCGGCGATGCCCAGCATGCCGGCAAGCAGCCCTAGCGAAACCACTTGCATGCATGAAACGCCATCAAGCAACGGCGTCTTGCGTAAAATCACATCGACATCTATGCCAGCGGAACTCGCGACCTGCCCGAATCGAGTACGAACCTGTGGGTGAATATCATAAAGACGCTGCATGTCCTTCATCATGTGGGAAACATCCGCAGGTCCAAAAATCATCGCATAAGGCATATTCACAGTTTCTCTCCTTTACTTTCAGCCTCAATCCAGGATGCAGCTATGCGGAATCCCCGATTGCACATTAGGAAATCGCTCAGGTAAGCGTCGTGGGGAACCAAAGGGGACATCCAAGTTGTGGGAATATCACCGACATAGACATTGCTGATGCTAGCATCGGCTATAATCGACTTCAGCAGTTGGGGTTGACGTGAAAATACCGTCACGACTAGCGAACCAGACAGTATCTGAGCGCTGCGCGTTGGATGGTAAGGCGCAACTGTAACGCAAGGGAAAGGCAATTCGCGGTGAATCCGAGGATCGTCAGGTTCAGCGACTTCGGTAACTACAGGACGGAGCAAATAGCCTTCAGACATCAAGCTAGCTTCAATAGGCGTATCAATTACGCTGTTCAACCAGTCTACCGTTTGTTGTGAAGCTCGCGGCAGCACCTTCTCCGGCAGTTGTTGCAACGTCTGCCTTAAACGCCGACAAAAATCGCTCACATCCCCCTCTACCATAACCGCGCTGGCCGACACACAAGCGGCACCGCCAAGATCAGTCATTGATGTTGCCACCAGTGATACAGCTTCTTCCATGCAAACGTCAGCGCCAATTAAAATCTTGGCACGTCCGGGTCCCTGCACACGCACTTGAGGATGGTGGCGATATTTATCCACAATGTCTTGCCCGCCATATGCCAATGCCAGATCGGCAGAAGCGACTAACTCATCCGCCCCACGATAATCCGTGGGGATCAAAGCAACATAATGCTCTAGACCTGCTTGTACCATCGCGCATATCACGCGTTGCGCCGTGAACGGCTCGCGGGTCGAGGGCCTGACCAGAGTGCGGTAGCCTAATGCTACTGCTTGTGGCCATAACGCATGGATGCCTGGTCCATTGCCTGCGGCCAGTACTGCAAAAACATCACCTTTACGGCTGAATAAGCTGTAGCCAGCCAACGCGTCCGCATCATCCCATGACCATCTAGCACCTTGTGGTCTACCAGCGTTGATAATATCCGGCATATTTCGCAAAGCATCCGCGACCGTGGCCAAAGCATTTTGCGTCACCGTCTCAGGCAAACCGGTCGTGCGCTGCAACAACCTAGAGTATTCATCGGGCGATAATCCCGCGATCGTGTCATATTGGTAGCTATCCGCTGCACGTGCCATCGCGGCATGAATCTCAGCCAAAGAGAGCGAGGGTGCTTCTCTCATCGAGCTGATCGCCTTATGGATATAAATAGGTGGAGCGACAGTCATCTCCGCAACCGGGATACTGAGCAGATCGTGGACTATGGCACGTCGTTGTGTGGTATACGTACGTCCCAATGCTATGGCCTCAATCCGCCGATCTGTGGTAGCCGCTAACGGCTCAAGAGGAATATTCATGTTTAATAGACCCCCTCGATCACCGCCCGCCCGTCAATAGTCGGCAACGGGCCGACGTCGCTGACCGATGAACCGGGGAAATCATCGTTTCGCGGCAGACGAATTGCGGTATCCCGCTCCAGAGTATTGGGGAAGAAGGCATAACGACTTAGATGATGCATAACCACCCGCCCACGTTCGCCAAAATTCACGGGGTTCAACGTTTGCGGATCGACCACCTCCAGTATGATATAGGGCGCAAAACTGTCGAAAATAACCGGGCTGGCGGCATCCACTGAACAACGCGCTTTAGCTTCACCCAGGATCATCGTGCTACCGTAGCTGGCAGTGATCGGCACTGTCGGAAACACTTCTGTTTGCAGGAATGTAAGGGTGTCGGGATCCATTTGGGTTCCCCCCCAAGTTATCTCCTTCAGCGTTCTGTTTAAATGAGCAACCAGCGCGGGGCGCTGCGCCATTCGTTCCAGAATCGGCGGTGTGGCGATAAGGTACTGGATAGATTGCGTGTAAAGGATATCCTCGGCCTGCTCGACGATATGTGCAGCATAGGCTTGCATCCCTGCCATATTGTTTTGTTGGATGCATTTTTTAACCCAGCGCGGATCCAGATCGATGGTAAAACACAGTCCACCTTTCGCCTTCGCGCGGCGGGAGTTGATTGCGCCGACGATATGTGGCCCCGTAGGAATCAGCGCCAACGTATTGCCGGATGTGTTATCACCACCAAACTGTCGATCGCACAGCCGCCAGTCCACCAGCTCATCTAGCCATTGTTGGAACACCACGATGCGTTTGGGTTTTCCGGTAGTGCCACCGCTTTCAAAAACACCCGCAATGGTTGCGTCATGCAGCCCACGCGGAATCAGAGCTTCGACGGGAACGTCGCGCAAACTGTCGGCAACATCGGGAAAATGCGCTAAATCTTCGAAAGTATTAATGTCATGCAGCGGATCAAAATCGAACCTCTGACGCATATCTAGCCAGAACGGCGCACCGGTTTGTGGTGAAAAATGCCATTTCATCATTCCCGTCAAGTGGGAGGTAAAGTCAGGTAAATTCATCATCTTTTCCCATTGTTACGGTTGTAGCCAAGCGCTGCGCCATTCGTTCCGGTGATATTCGGCTCGCAAACGCCGGTGTAGGCGATCCGAACTGGCGGCCCAAAACTCCAGCGCCTGCGGAACCAACTGGTAGACGGAGAAACGTTCAGGGCAGGGCAATGCGCCAGCCTCTTCAAGGGCTTCTGCCGATCTACGCAACTCATCGCTATCCAGCAACGGTTCGCTTTGGTGAGAAACAGTCGACATCGCGTGCAACGGAATCGGCCGTTTTTCCCACACAGTTCTGGCGGTAGCGTGCGGTAACTTGATCACTTTGCCGCTGACCGATAATTGCCGCCCCAGTTCTTTCCAGTAGAAATGGGCACATGCGTGGGAATTACTATTGATATCCTGAATCTTGCGGCTACAACTGTGGGTGGCAAATAGAATGCCGCTCCCTGAAAAATCGAGAATCGCCATAACGCGCGAACTCATTTCTCCTTGGGCATTAGCAGTAGTTAGTACAATCGCTCGAGGTTCTCTGACCTTTTCACGTATCGCTTCCTGTACCCAAGCACAGGCAAGTTCAATTGGCTGGTTTACTTGTGAATGGAAGGGTGGAAATTCCGTATCTACTTTGCCGCTAACACTTTCGAATGCACTGCTCCCCATATTCTCTTCCCCTTCAAATCGCGTAAGTTCCCTGTGCAACCTGGATAGCGTGGCCACCAGCATGCAGTCGGTAGTTCGCACCATTTATTTGCGCCATACCGTACATTTTTGACGGATGCCCTATCTCAATCCCCTGCCAAATCTCCAACGACCGACCATAGTCGCTCCAACCATGCCGGGCTAGGTGAAGCGCTAGAGGCCCGGCGGCAGAGCCGGTCGCAGCATCTTCAACTACACCATATGCAGGTGAAAACATTCGCAAGCGCCAGGTATCCCTGTCGCGACAGAAACAGAGAGCAGCCATATTTTCATGTTCCGCTAATGCGCGCTGATCGGGGTTGAGTGCCGTCAGCGTCGCCATATCAGCTGCACCAACAAAGACATGGCGCGGTCCGACATCGTACTGTTCAACTGGCAACGTGCTATGTGACAAACCAAGCGCATTAAGAAGCGCCTCAACTTGTGTATAGGGTTGGATTACGGGGGATGGTTGGCGCATATCGACATGTGCAACTGGGAGATCACCGCCTAATTTGGTGTATTCCAACGCAAAGGGGAAAACGCCTTTCGCAGTTTCGATATTCAGTGTCGTTTTCTGCAGTCTAAGGGACAGCGCCAGCGCCGTACCCAACAACGGGTGACCGGCAAAACCCAGTTCATTCACTGGGGTAAAAATACGAACGTGTACATCACCACCGCTGCGGGGACGTGACACGAAAGTAGATTCCGATAACCGCATTTCAGCGGCTATGCGTTGCATGGTTTCCGGCTCTAGATCGTCACAATCAAAAAATACAGCGACTGGATTCCCCGCCAACACACGATCGCTGAACGCATTTACGATGACATAATGGTGCATGTTCCCTCCCTACTTATCAGAGACGCCCATGGCGTGATAATCGATTCATTTAGACAAGATGCCGTCACACTAAACTGCATTCGTACATCCGGCGGTCGCCCGATAGCCTCGGCAGCCACATTTAACGGCAATAAAGAAAGATCTGGTTTATCTCCACGCCACACCATCACCGCCCCCCAACGTGGCGGAGTCTCATTCATAATCCAGTATTTGCTATGTAACGTTTCGATCCGCTGCCAAACGGCGAGATCTATTTGCTCTAGTTGCGTTTGTAGTTGCTCAATGCCCAGCTCTCCCGGCGCTAATTCCCACCATACGCATTCCATTATCATGACATCACCACCTGCTTGATCGATTCATAGAGGATCCGTGGTCCATCAATTGTCAGTACAGATTCGGGATGAAATTGCATGGATGAAAAATGTGGTCCGCGAAGACCATAAATTTGGCCAGTAGCTTCATCTCGTGCGACGCGGATCTCGCCATACTCACAGGCCATCGCATTACTGGCAGCCAGCCCTGTGAACGTGTTGTAAAAACCGACTCTTTCAACTTTGTCAAAGAAGGTGATTTCTTTTTGTATCCCTTGATTGGGCGAATCTAGCGCGACGATCGGATATCCCAGTGCTGCACATAGGATCTGATGACCAAAACATATCGCTATAAAGGGTTGCTCCCTCTGTATGGCATCCAGAATTAGCTTGCGGCTACGAGCTACCCGTTCATCACCTAGATCGCGCGGATCTCCTGGCCCGGGACCGATAACCAACAGCTCATGTGAGTTGAGTTGGAGGGGGGAAGTGTAATGTGCAAGACGGACATTGAATCCCATCGAACGCAGCTGATACTCCATCATGGAGGTGAAAGCGTCTTCATTATCAACTAGGAGTACCCTCCCCTGGCAGCGTATTGGCCTCACACTGGCAACATCATCACACCAGAATGCAGCTAGGCGATGATTGTGTTTTTGCAGCGCGACAGCGACTTCCTCGTCTTGGAAAATAGAGGGGGAACTACCTTTCAGCCCCATAGCACACTGCAGCGCAGCGGCTTTAGCCCGAGTTTCAGCCGCTTCGGAGGCGGGATTTGAAGTACGCACCAACGTTGCCCCCAACCCCATGGTCAATTTACCTGTCGATTCAATTTCACTCGTCCTGATCAAGATCGCCGAATCGATCGTCGGCTCACCACCATCAGAACCCAGCAATGCGGCAAAACCGCTATAGTAGCCTCGCCCAGATGTCTCATATTTAGCGATGACTCGAGTCGCGTTCTCCAATGGGCTGCCAGTAACCGTCGGAGCGAACATTGAGTGCTGCAAAATCGCAGGTACTGGCAGCGATGAGTGCCCCTCAAGCCGATATCCGGTATGTACCAAATGCGACATGGGTGTTAAGAATGGGCCAAAAGTTTTGACATCGGCGTCGCAGATGCGGGTCATCATCTTCAACTCTTCATCTAGCACCATCGATAACTCGTCCTTCTCTTTCTCATTAGATAAGAAGTCAATGAGCCCCTCACGGGTTGGCCCGGTCGGAGGATATCGATATGTGCCGCTGATCGGCGTCATAGAGACACGCTGCTGCTGCAAAGTGATATGGCGTTCCGGAGATGCACCGATAAGCGTCACGTCCTGACATTTAATGAAGAAGGTCCAGTAAGCGCCGCTTTCTTGCAGGAGCAGATTTTTAAAGACAGTTAACCCTGTTTCACAAGCATAATCAGTGAAAGCAGCGGTAAAGGAGCGGCGGATAACAAAATTGGCTCCTTGTCCGGAACCGATCTCCTGCTGAATGACTCGAGCTACTATTCGAGCATATTCTTCGTCGCAAGGTTCAAAAGCAGTATTGCTGACCTTCAATGAACTATCAGGCAGCAGAGCCAATGCTTCATGGAGTGGTACTTTGCTATAGCGCGTATTGACGAGAGCGATGAGCGGTTTAGCGTCGTCATTAACAGCATAGCCTCGCTCTACAATCTGTCGATAAGGTGCGACTAGCAACATTTGTTGATCATCGCTGTCATGATAACTTGTCTGTAATTCAGATAAATCTTGAAGACTGTTCAGATGCCGCTCATCTCCCACAATCACTTCTATTTCAGGAGCAGCGCCGCGCCCGCATCTGAATAACAGAGCAAACGACTCATTTTTGCTGCCATGCTGGAGTAAGGAGGTAATCGCCATATCTGTACTCATGCTAATACCTCTCCCACCGATAATATCGATGCACAGCACGACGCGGCATAAGCCAACATACGTTGATGTGCATCCTGTGAAAAATCAGCTATCGCGTCCTGCACTAAAAAAACTTCGATATCTCTGGAATAGGCATCCAGAGCAGTAGTTAGAATACCGATTTGCGCATAAACACCACATATAATGATTTGATCACGTTTCTGGGCAGCGAATATATCGGCGAGTTCGGAAGAGAAGAAAGCACTATATCGCCATTTCTTTAGCACAGGCTCTCCCAGTTGAGGTAACAATGATGGCGTTATTGCCGTGTGTATCGGATCAGCTTGCATGCCAGCGCCCCAGAAATCATAAAGCAAGCCACGCTCTTCAGCGCTCATACTACCTTTCTGGCCGGTATAGACCACGGGAATTGAGTTTTCCCTGGCCCAGTTAATTAGCCGTTTACAATTTTCCAATAAGGTATTACGTAATAATTCAGGTAGGGGGTTAAGGAAAAAATTTTGCATATCATGGACCAAAAGAATCCCCCTCGAAGGAGAGATTAACCAGTCCACCTTATTGGGTTCCGTTAACACCAGAGAAGCAAGATCATAGTTTTCAATTTCAGGTATAGCCATATCCGTCATTCCTCAAGTCTTATAATAACGCAAAAATTAATCACATAAATAAGCGATAAAGATTGAGTGACCTTAATTTAAAAAAATATTAAGTTGGGATGCCTTCCCTTACTATTTTTGGAACATCAATTCCAAGAGCACGGAATTGCTGACAAGGATTCATAAACTCACGTTGAAGAATTATTTTACCATTTTTAAATTGGAAGTAATGAATAAAATGATTTTGATAAAAACCTTTCTGATAACCTTTGAAATTAATCTCACCTTTCCCGTCACATTCAACCCAAAAAATATCCGGATCCTGCGTATCAAATATCTGTACATTGTACCATCGCCAGTCTGGAAAACAGTCCAGCGACCAGAGTGCATGTTTAGCCAGTTGCTTTTTACTCTTGATAACAACTGGCTCTCCTGTATCCGTAGTCCAAAGTCCTCCGCATCCCTCCTCATCAAATAGCTCATGTCTGGATAAACGCGCCTGACCATAAGTATTCATATATTGCTCAACAATGTTACGATTGTTCTTACGCATATTATTTTCCATCATTACAGCTCCTGTAAGACAGTATGAGATATACCGGTATTCTTTTATGAATATTCGATTTCAGCTAGGCGTCGTTGTCCCTCTTGGATAATCATGTCATTCAATGACTCACCTAATAACATCCGTAACGGCGGTGTATTCGTATCCACCAAATTAAGCATTGGCTCTACTGCATGGCTAGGATCAGCCGGTACCATGTGTGGCCAACTCTGTTGCATCATCTGCTCATGTGTAGGGTAAGCTTCTCCACGTTCCGGACGTACAGCCGAGCTGCCGATCCAATCGGTAAGGTGGGGACCAGGTTCAACCAATGTGACATTGATACCAAATTCTTTCACCTCGTTCGCAAGCGTTTCAACCATTCCTTCTAGCGCCCACTTAGTTGCGTTGTACATGGCCATACCAGGTAGTGCCATTAAACCGGCTATACTCGAAATCTGAATAACATGCCCATGCCTCTGTTGCCTCATATACGGTAGTATCGACTGAATAACCCAGAGCGAACCCAGTATATTAGTTTCAGTAATCTGCCTTGCATCATTTTCTGGCACGTTTTCCAGAGGGCAAAACAGGCCGTACCCAGCATTATTTACCACTACGTCAATGCGTCCGAAGGTGCGAAAGCCAGTATCTACCGCTGCAGAAACGGCGGCACGATCGCGCACATCCAACATCACCGGCAAGAGATTATCGCCAAACTGAGTAACAAGATCGGTTAATTTTTCCGGCTCACGCGCCGTTGCGATTACACTATCCCCACGCTTTAGGGCGGCCTCAGTCCAGACGCGGCCAAAGCCACGACCCGCACCAGTGATAAACCATACTTTATTCACATATGTTTCCTTGATTATAATCATGATGTTATGGACCGATATTCATCCCAATTCAGGAATAATAATCATTATAAAAACAGATACTATTCACAACACTTGTATATGAAAATCGGTCCTGCTACTTACAATTTCTCAATCCCACTAGTATCTGTCGCACACAGACGGATTCGATGTCCGTCAGGATCTAACGCAACAAAAGTATATCCAAACTCAAGTCTTGTTGGCGGTAGCGCCATCGGAACATTACGTGCTTTAAAGTCATTGAAAATGGCATCGACCTCTTCGATCGAAATGTCGCTCAAACACAACTCAAACCCGCCGAATGCTGGCTGGGGTTTTGGTTCAATATCGTGCTTGGTTTGCAACCCCAAAATAAAGCCATCTTTTAGCGAAAACACTGAAAACCCAGGAAAAGCTTCGATTGGATCTTCGCCAAAGATAGCTTTATAAAATGCAGTACTGGCATCTACGTCGTCAACATATAAAATAACACTGTTAGGTTTGAACATACTATTTCTCCTATGAAACCTTGTCCTAAGTAAGTAAATCACCATTATATTATGAAAGAATATGCTTTGTTTTTTACAATAAGCATAGTCACAAATGCTGCGCTTACCTCATACAGGTAACCAATTCTCCACCCTCAAAACCATTCACAATACTTATGCATTAGAAAGAAATCATTAGTAATTAATGCCAATCACACTAATGCCAGATAGTGAAACCAATTATTTATTACAAAATAAAATTGCCTCAAAAACCTTATAGTGTCTATAAAACATGCGCATATATCACAATTTATTGATCCAGGTCAAAAAAACAGATTCATAGCATATTTTTTGATTGAAATACTTTGCTTAAGTTATTACATGAGATATGTTTAACATGAAAAATGATGAATGGAGTGCTACGCCATGAATGATGCTAATTCCCCATGCAACATGTTCAGCAGTCAAAGCATAGCTTTCTTAACCGAGGTCAAATCTCAGAATAACAAGGAATGGTATGAAAATAACAAAACGGCATATGAAAAATATTTACTAGAACCTTTCCAACATCTTGTTAAGTCACTAACACCCATTGTACAAGAAATAGACAAAAATATTGAGGTGAGTCCAAAAATAGGAAAGACCATTTCTCGTATTTATCGTGACACTCGATTTTCAAAAGACAAATCGCGTTTCCGGGATAGAATGTGGTTAACATTTAAGCGTGATAAAAAAAATTGGATTGATTCACCGGTTTTTTTCTTCGAAATTAGACCCCATGCTTTTTATTATGGATTAGGCTATTATGCTGCAACACGTGAAACTATGGATCGCGTAAGGGAAAGCATTTCCTGTCGAGAAAAAGACTTTTTGAATGCCACTTCACATCTTTTACAAAACTTTACGCTAACTGGTGACTCTTACAAACGTCCACTAAAACCAAACCAGCCCGAAAGAATTGCCATTTGGTATAACAAAAAATCCTTTTCTGTAATGAAAGAAAATAATGACATCGCTGAAATATTTGATCATACCTTGGTCAACACACTAGCTGAGGCCTTCACTCAGTTGGCACCTCTTTATAATTTCCTTATTCGTATTGAAGAAGAAAAGAATCGCGACTTAGAAATAAGACGTTCAATAACGAACACCTGAATTATATCCAGAATAGCATTTCAAAAAAAATGCCTACTATCTTTCTAAACAAGTGAGATAGTTAAGGAAAGCTCTAATTAGCAATTTCTAATAAAAACGCCCCTATGTTGCTGGGGCGCCGAACCAAGTATTATCCCACTGATTTTTCTTTACTTTCTAAACGTACTGACCAACCATTCAGATAGTAAGTTGGCGTTCGTAGAACCCGATTATATTGCATCGTCAACGAGTTGCCGGTGATGATTTCTGCCGGTACCCGCAACAACGCCAACTGCAAAAAACACATGGCTGCAGCTACAGGGTCAATATCAACGCAGGAAGCAAACATATGCTGGCAAGGGGGGTATCCCGCTAGGCTAAACTGTTCGGCCACTGCGATTACCATACCTCCGGCACCGCAAGCTGGTTCCCCCACGGTCAGGAACGTCGCTTGTTTCAGTTTGCTCTCCAGATCTTGAACTGACAGCGTTGCCATCATCCGCGAAATGTCAAACGGCGTGAAAAACTGCCCACGTCGTGCGTCACTCAGTTCGAGGTTCATGAATATCCTGCCAAGCATATCATCGTAAATCGGCTGCTGCTGGCCAAGGCCGTTGCAGAGAATGCCCAACAGTTTCCCCATACGATTGACGTCATCACGCTCATACCGTTTCACCAAGGTAAGGTACTCATCCTCAAGCAACTGCGAAAAAGCCACCTGATTATGGACTGCACACGCGGCCATCTGTACGAAATCCCGAAAGACCTCGTAACGATGATGATAGCGAGCAGTTTGGTTAAATAATGCAATAAACTCCGCAACATGCGGATTGTGGTTTGTCATAGAGATGTTTCCTGAAGAGAGGGAAACATCCCCCCAGGGAGATGTTTCCCCTGGGGAGTGGCAGGTTAACTTAGTAACCCTGTGTAAAATCAGTGCCGCGTAAGTTTGTCGCCTCTCTCATCGATACAGACGAGTTGGACTTTTTCTGGCACAATTTCCAATACGGCACCCAAGAAGTTGCTCGGGGTCAACAAGGGACTCCGGGGAGACCAGGTATTCAGGTCTATCCGATCCAGGTGATATTTATCCACCAGTTGGTTAATCGCTTCAAACACCGGTACGTTAAGCTCGACCAGCTCCTGCACAACGGCATCGTCATGCAGGTTGGTATCGTTCAGCGTCAGCCCGAAATGTTTTTCCAGCAAATAGGCCGCTATCGTCTGGTATTCACGAATTGCAGTGTCCATCGAGTCCTCCTCCAATAGCCGCTCAAGCGGCAGCCAGGGCCTGTTCACGTAAAATAAGGTACTCAAAGGCTTCACGGGCAAAACGGCTTGCCTGGAAGATAACCTTCTTGTCTTCCTTCAGTGCCTTCAGCCATGATGCGATATAACTCTCATGCTGAACGTCCCCCTGGATACCCACTTCAGCGCACAAAAATGCCGAACCGATTTCCGCCACAAGCTCTTCGAACGCATAAACCGGTTCCCCGAACCGGCGTGAAGAAGACGTGATACCTTCTCGCGCCAGTCGGGAAATATGTCCGGTGGAATGCACCAATTCATGCAGCAGCGTACTGTAGTAATCAGCAGGGGAGTTGAACTGCACCGCTTCTGGCACCGTGATACGGTCGGCTCTAGGGCTGTAGAACGCCTGATCCTGATGCCGGTGTACCACCGGTACGCCACTGCAGGCAACCACCTGTTCTGCCCGCTGGATACGCTCAATATCGTGTTGCTCGGGTGTTTCCTCAGTATCACCGGCCACACTCACCGGCGTCAGCAATTTCTCGGGTAAATTCTCACACTGCTCAACGTTGAACAGATGAAAACTGGTCATGAAATTCCGCTGGGAAACAACAGCGTTCCCCTGTTCATCAAACATCGGCCTGCCCTGCTCATCCGTCTCTTTCTTCTCAAACGGCTTGAACAAGGTTACCAGCGTCGATTTCTCGCCCTTGCGAACGTTACCACCAGCGTCCTGTGCCTGTTTGAACGTCAACCAACGGTGAGAGGTAAACCCCTTGTCCGCCGCATCGATCCACAGTAACAACACATTGATACCGCTGTAAGCCCGTCCAGTAATAGCGTTGGCCGGTAACCCGCTCATGCCACCGGCAACGGTTCGCCACGGTTTGCGCCAGGGAGATGTCCCCTTTTCCAGCACCGCGATGATTTTATCCGTCACCACCTGGAACAGATCCACCTTATCCTGGTGACGTGAACGTGAAGTTGCCTTTTGCCGGGGTTGTTTCGTTGTCATGGTCAGTCCTCGCCATAAAAAACGGGGACTTCCCCCTTTACGGGAGTAAATCCCCGTAAGGGTTGTTAGTGCTAAAGTCGCGTTAATCGATAACAGCGTCAGTGTGTTAAAGTCCTGGTGGTAACGTCACCGCCAAGTGAAGGTGGGTATCTAACCAATCAGAAACCTGTTGCCACTCGGCACGTCCGACCGTCGAATGAATGACGTAACATGTAGGGCAATAGTGATTAACCAGCAGCAACACCGCTATCACCAAAAAATCGTAAGGGTGATGACCGGTATCACACTGACTTTGCCGTCGTTCGGAGGATAACGACCGAAGCAGGCAAAAGGGGTCGCCTGACAGGCCTGCGGCATCATCACCATTAAAGGAGATAATGCCGACACCAATCAGACTGTCGTCATACCTCAGCGGTTTTGTGCCACTAAGGTCAAAGACAGTCAAAGGTTTACCCAGCCAGCGAAAACCCGCCTCGTTGCGTACCCCATGATGCACTCGAGTTACGGCACGGCACAGCTCGCGCCAAGCCTCATGGGGGATCGTTTTGATATGGGTGAAAAAGTAACACCGGCGCATTACCATCCCTCTAAAATCGCCCTTGCTTCCTCCTGACCCACATTAAAGAAGTGGTCCCAGGCTCCAGGGCAAACCGCTCTGCCTAAGGCAACAATGTCGTCGAACAAAACCTTGCATGAATTATGGGTATAGCGGTATGGCTCCAACCCACATTTTTTAGCAAGTTCTTGTGCTAGCCAGGCGACCGTCCAGATATTATCGGTAAAACCGTCTTCATCCGGCTGTTTGCCAATGCCTAATTTCTCGTATGCGGCAATCGCCCGTAATTCACCTTCAAGGTTTGCCAGTTCACATAGATCATCGAGAGAAAAAGTGCTGTTGGTCTGGTTTATCGTCATCATGGTAAGTCCTCTAGAATTAAAAAAGGGACTTACCCCCCGATAGGGAAGTCAGTCCCTATGGGGTGAGTAAAAGGCTTAGTAACCGTGGGGATCAGTCAATCGCGCCACCAATAGCGGCCCATTCAGGGTGTCGAACCGCAAAGCCACGCAGTCGATGGTAGCTCTCGATAAAAAATTCATGGCCCGACTCTGCCATAATGCACAGTACATACAGTGATACCGTTATTCCTAGTGCCTGGGTACTCATCTCACCACGGTAGTAGTCCGAATGAACCTCAATCCGGTAGATTTTCTCAGTCTGCGGACAGATGAAAAAACCCTCATCAGACTGCGTATACCAGCACCAAAAGTCACCCTGATAATCCTGGCTGAATTTCCGAGCATAGCCATAGCACAATCGAGTAAACGCGGCTGCTGCAATAAATGATTTATCTGGAGAAAAACCCTGTTGCATCATGAGTGAGACAAACCCGTTGTAGCCGTTGTCCCAATCAATGTTTTCCAAGGTAACGACAGGTGTTGCCGATCTTGTCTGTGTCATTCCAAGTCCTTGTTAAAAACGCAGGACCCGCCCTTTGAGGGGACACGCCCTGTAAAGATACAAATACTAGCCACCAGGGCAGTGCTGTCTTGTTATCGCAATGGTGGCCACAGCTAGGCCTGGCCCACCACACCTTTCGATGACAATATTTCACCTTGCTCACTGACCATCGGTATACGCTCCCGCAATAAACGGCTGGCATGGCTAAAACAACGCCGATCCCGTTCACTCGCTCGCTTACAACTTAGATTTTCCAGTTCAGCAAGATGACGTTGCGCACAACCACGCCATGACCGTCGTTCATCATTCCCGACACATGCGCAAAAGTGAGCATTAGCCAAGGTAAACATACGGTCCGTCGCATTCCGGTATTCCGCAACAAGAACAAAGGTTGTCATAAGTCACTCCGTATCAAACATGACAGGGAGTAGTCCCTTTGTGGGAGAGCTACCCCCCAATAGGTTAAAGGATATCTACCAGGGAAAAATTCTCCCTGGCAGATATAAGAGCCATTAGCTCGCTGAAGTAATTATCAGTTTGTAATCGTCATACTTCACAGTGAAATATTCTGTAAGTTCGGTTGTTTCCTCGCCCAGACGAACAAATAGGGTTAGCGAAAATGTCACGGTTGTATCGGAAGAAACCGACCGCTTGTTCCAGGCGTCCTGCGCTGCTTTTATCAACGCAAGTTGCCGACGTTCCCACTCAGCAATGCTGAAGCGGTCTACGGCGCGATCCCATGCAGATAACGTGATAGATACCGGTAAGAATGCCAGTTCTTTTTGTGAATCCATAGATGTCTCCTTACGCAAAAAATAAGGGAACATCTATCCCCTGGAGGGAAGCATGTTCCCTTGGGGATGAGTCAATCAGATAGGATGCCAATCAAGGCATGTTGGACAAGTCACCTTCATCGCAGTGAAGTGCGATCCCCGCTCTCAAAGGTTCAGGGGGGTTACCGCTCTAAAGCGCGTCCTCTCAGGTTAGGGTCGCTTTGGCTTGTGATTGCCCGAAGGCGTCCTTCTCAAATCACCAGGACATTGGCTGTTGTCAGAGACAACGGTTTAACGGTTAAAATCGTACATAAATAAAACATACTCGACAAGCCCCTTTCTGCATGTATTTTGCCGTTCTCACTATTAAGACTCATCATCACTCACTCGATTATAAACTCTGGCAACATAATGCCCGCGCCCATCACCATGCCCCAGGTCCATCGATACCATTGCCTCTGCTTCTTTCCGGCTTAATCCTTTACTCATATGATAGTCCGTAGCCTCTTTGGAATAGGCATAACGCAGACTATGCGGAGATTCTTTCCCCGTTAACCCTGCCTCTTTGAGCGTATTTCGGTACCGATCAATAGCAGAATGCAGACTAGGTTTGTCTATTAAACGTCCATTGTGTGTATCAACATATTTTATCGCCTCATTGACTGCACGAATAACCGTTTCGCGATCTACAACTGTGGTATCCCTCGGGCGTCCACCTTTGGTTCCGAATATAATCCGTATACGCTCATCACCTTTATTTAATGCCTTCCGCCATGTCTTTAATGATTTGGCAGATTGAACCGTTTCTTCCGTCCTCAATCCTAAATAACGAGCCAGTTGCATTGCAGCGGCGACACCGTCGTCTTTATCACGTATATGGGCGAGCGCTGCGTGATAGCGCTCGTCTGTAATAGCTATTTTAGAGCCGTCACGACTAGCCCCAGATAAGCCGAGAGCCGAATTACTTAATCTTTCATGACTTGGATCGGCGAGTTTCGTCCTGCCAGCAGTAGAAAACATCGCCCGAATAGCCGCCATTTCATTTTGCAGAGTACGTTTGGAGATATTTTCTGACAGACGATTCTTTATATAGAGCTCAACATGATTAGTTTTTAAATTATTGACATCTCGGATCTGGATATTTAATTTCAACATACTTTCGGCGAAACGCGACGCTATTCTGGCGCGATCTGAAACGGTTTTAAAACTCCCACCCGACTTTCGAGCCAGCGTGATTAATTGCTTGCTTAACTGCTTATTGGCTCTCGACATTCCCTCCTCCTTTCGTCATGAAAAACGTACGACATTACCGCCTTCGCCCCGAGGGATGAAGGACGTACCGAACTGCATTTTTGATGTACGCCAAAACGTCTGAACAACGTTCAGCACGACGGTGATACATCCTGGCCCGACGACACGGTGTGATTTGCGCTTCCTGCGGCTCGACTGATAACTGTGCGTCGGAGTGGCAAAATGTTGAGTTCTTGTGAGGTATCCACAGCTCGCTGAGCTGCTTGCGGCTTTCGCCGGTACCTGACTACTGCCAGGTCACCTCCATCCATCAGCTTTCGCTAATGTTGCCATCGTTACCGAGTCGATTGTTCTCCTTCATTACATAAATAAGCGCCTTCATGGGTTACCCCGTATTTACGACGCGATGGTTGGAAAAATGTCATTTCACATGCGCTGAATGGTCCATAGTCCGTGGTTCGACCAGAGTACTACGTGTCGGTCAGAGCGTAGAAGACGTTGGTAAAGCCCGTATTACGTGGGTTTGTCCGTTATGCGCTTTGCGCGTCACTTGGTATATGCTTCGCAATTACACAAGTGACGCGCTGCGCAGCTCCCGCGCCAAATGCTGCTTCTGCAGATGCCAAATGTTCCGATTGGCATAGCAGAACGCCGCAAATGTTGCCGGGGTTGCTGGACGTCGATCCAAAAAGATAAGGGCGTAGACATAATGTTTCTCCTGGTAATGGAGAAACTATCCCACCGGGAAGTTTCCCGCTGGGTGTCAGTTGTCGTGATGAAACTGACTGTCTGTGAGTGGATAAACGCACCTTCATCGCAATAAACTGCGATCCCCACTCTCAAAGGTTCAGGGGGGTTACCGCTCTAAAGCGCGTCCTTTCAGGTTAAGGTCGCATTGGCTGTGGTCGCTCGAAAGCGTCAGTCTCAGACCACGCTTCTCTCCGTATGACTTTGGCTTGTGATCGCCCTAGGGCACTTCTCTCAGATCACCTGCGCACTCCTTGCGCTGAAGCATTGACTGTTGTCATCGACAACGATAGAACAGGGGGATCATAAAGGAGAGTCCAGAAATCTTCAACAGAAACAAGGCGGGGATATATGCAGCAAAAGAGACGGAGTTTTGCACATACCCACCGCCAGAGTCTGTTCGCTTGCCCCGCTCACAGACCGCTCCCGTTTGCCGGGGTGCTGGGTGGCCCCGGCTTCACTGGCTTTTCTGACCGTGGATATGTGCATAACTCAATTTATTTTCTCAACATTGACAAGCTCTCAATGGCTTTTTTCTCCGCCAATTTGGTTTCCGATTTTATACTCCTCCAATTGGAGAGCATTACACGGCGAGTCTATTTTTGTACTTTCCTATTTCATAGAGATTTTCAGCGGCGCAAAAAAGTAATTTCATCAAAAACCAATTAAATACAATAAGTTATGGTAATTTAATTTCTCAAAAATGGTTTCAAATACCTGTTTTCGACTATGTTGATGTTCCCTGTCTCTATTTCGATTTTTGCAACTAATTAACGTATCTTTTACCTCCTTGGCCCTCAAACCTCTTGAAGGGTTTACCCTTTTTCAGCTATACTAAAAGAGAGTAATTTGGTTAATGTAAATGTGCTCCATTTGAACCAATTACTTTTAAGATACTAAAGAGCTCTTGCTAATTAGTACATTAAGCGCTTTTTATCATACGTAGCACACAGGCCAACCAATGAGTTAAACAAGGAAAAATATGGATAGCGAAATACTTTTCATCGAAAAAGCAATAAGATCAGCAAAAGAAGTAAAAATCATTAACAAAGAAAAATTACAGGATACTATAGCCCTACAAATACAATACAAAAAAGAAATATTCCTAGTAATGATAAAAAAAGCATTTGGAAATCACTACGTTATAAATGTAAACAACCCCGTAAACTTTAGTGAGCTTGGTGAGATTGATGAAAGCACGAATGCTTTCGAACTTTCAAATAAATTTAATACTTATGCTGTCGCTACAAAATGTATAGCTATAGGTAATACAGCCTTCAAATTTATGTTCTCAAGAGAAGAAATTATCTCGCAAGAAGACACTAGAAATAAAAACTTTATATTAAAGAGAGTCATGTTATCTTTGTCTATTGTAATAGATGCCCCCAGTGTATTTCTTTCAGTGGCCGGTGACAATGAAGCAGAAAAAAACTGATACAATAAAAAGCAATGAAATATTAATATTCATTTTTGGGTGGATTGCATCTTTTTTTGCCGTAGCCGTTCCTATAATGCTTGTATCATATATAAACACAAACACCCCAACTATATCAGCTGATTATAAAGATAGAATAACCATACTATCCTATCTTGCAGGTGCTTTTTTTAGCGGTCTATTTACCACGTATAGAGTTTATAGAAAAGGTAAAGAAAAAGATAGTGAGATATCCCAACTAACACAAGAAAACAATGAACTAAAAAATGCATACCAGGCTATTTCCCCCAAGAAAAAAATAATAATAAAAATCCTTACTGAACTCTACAAAAAATCACATGATATGTCAAAAGGCCAGATACTTAGCTTACTAATAAAAAAAATAGAAGAGATAAATGAAGATTCTGCTATGGACTCCAGTTGGGAGGGAATGATTAATTATCTAAAAAATCATGCCCAGTTCAATGAATTCAATCAACCCGTAGCAATGAATAGTGCCCAACAGGAGATTGGGAGAAAATCAGAATTTACTTACAATAAAAACGGCCAATCATTTGAAATAAAATTCAACAATGAAAAAAACAAATGAAAATGACAAACACACAACCCAGGTTGTCCTGGCATCACATCTGCCGTAATGTAATAGTAACAAAACGCAGGAGATTAATGACCATGACCAAAAAAGCATCAAATCAAAAGGATGATATCTGGAGCGTTATCGCTAAAGGGTTAGTGGAAGCTGTCAAAATGGTGTTTTCTGTCTCGGCATTTATTTTTACAGCGAGTTCAAGCAAAACATCAAATGCCCCCTTAGAAAATGGTCATAAAGATGGATGGCGAGATGGGCATAGTGGATATGGTTTTTACGTTGGTGATATTAGAAGTGACGATGATGAATAAAGACTAGGTAATAGCTGAAACGCCTCAGCCATTACCTAGATTACAAGATATTGATTCTATTTCATGCCCTTTATTACTGCTGTTTTAGTTATATCAGTAGCGATTTTCCCTCCCTTAGCTCCAGCAGTTTGGCTTCCCTCACTTGATTTATTTATTGCTTGAGATATCGCCCCCCCAATACTTATACCACTCCAGCTTACCGCTCCAAACCAAAATGCAGGTAGCACCACAAACATCGACCCCAGTACCAGGTTCATGATCCAGCCTTCGGCCCCAACACTGCTGAACCAGTTATAATATCCGCGAGCGCCGGTATACACAATTTCGATTAGCCGATCGTCAAGCCAACTGCCCAGTTCCCACCAGAACGTCACGAATATCATCGCAAACATGGCAAAAGTCAGCGTTACCACCACCTTGGGGTCATAGGCACCGAACAGCATTACTAGAGGGATGCAGATCACCATCGCCATCATCAAAATGCCATGCACCATCGGCAACGCCTGGCGCAGCGCATCGAACGCTGGTAGCTGAGTCGCTTGAGCCGAAAATGCCCCCAGACCACTGATCATCTGCTTGAAGCTAGTATCAAGGTCTATGCCAGTACCCCGCTGGCTTCCCGCCAGATAAGTTTCGTGACCACCAGACATCAGGGTATTTTGCGGGCTAACCAGCCAACGCAACAGGTTTTCCTCCCAGTTTTCACCATCAACGAACTTCATCCGGTTGGCGACTTTAACGTTATATGCCCCCGCCAACCGACTTTTCAGCCCGATGCCGGATGCGTTCCACCACTCCTTGCAGGTGGGATATCCCCCACGTCCTACATCAGGATAACCGCTATCCCGACTCTCTCTGTACGGCCACAGCGAACGGGGTAAGGTAGACGTGTAATAGTCATAGTAACCGCCGGTATTCAGGAAGTAGCTTGAACCTATCCAACCCACCGAATTGATTGTGGCGTCACTGAGCTGGCTATTGGTGGATTTCAGCTTGAAATAGGCTTTGGCATAACACTGGCTGGCAAACTCCTGTACTTCCTGACGGATCACCGGATCAATAAGTTGGGTATGCTGCACCTCAAAGCGCAGTTGGCGGAGTTCCATGCCACAGGGGATGGACGCGATGGCCGCATGTGTCACCCCTTTTGATAGGTTGTGAACCAAATACCACCACATCGGTACCTGGGCAACCTGGCCGTTAAAGTCGGTCAACAACCCGCCATACCCAGATTCCTCCGGTTTGGGCACATTGGTGCCGCATTGCCGGGAGCGTGTCTGATCAAACTTCATCACAGTTAGATCCACCTCCTTGAACGGCATGGCACAGAACATAATCACCACGAACGCCACATACAGCACCTGCTCAATGCGGGGGAGCGCCAGCGCCCCCTTGTTCCCCTCGTCATCCCCCTCAGTGCGCACCTTTAGCCAGACGCCAGCCACCTTCAGAGCCAGAGGCAAGGCAAACAGTCCGGTGGTAGTAATGATGATCCACAGGGCGTTATTAATCAGCCACCCCAGGAACACCAGGAAGAATTCCAGATAACTGTCCGTCGTCATCACATCCCCCAACGGTAACTGGTGAATTCAATCAGCAGAGCCAGGCATACCATCATCACTTCAATACGGTAAACTACGCCCCGCGAGGGAGCCTGACGCAGCAACGTTGCTCGGACTCGGTGAAACCACATTGCAGCCACGGTGCCGTACAGCATCACGCGCCAGATAAACAGCGGCACACGCGCCTGCTGCAGCCAGTCTGTCAATGCGGTCTCATTTCCGGCAAGATACAGCCCCAATGCCGTAGCTCCCCCTCCCAGAACCAGAATAACCACCATGCCAGCAATAAAGCCGACCGTTTTACGCCACCGGCGCGGCCCCCTTTCCTTGGACGGGCTTTCGGCCTTCGAAACTCTTGCAATCACCATGATTATTCCTCCGTGGACTTGCTGAGTCCCTGGACAGCACTGTCATTTTGTTGACGATCCTGACGCAGGCTGTTATCCACCTCACGCGCCTCCTGACGGGTGATCGCCACCAGAATGGAATTGTTACTGATGGATTTTCGTATCTCCATCTCATTTTTCAGCGCCTGGATCTCCCGGTCTAAAAACTCCAGACGCCGATCAGATTCCGCTACAATAGGCTCTTGAGCTGCCACGCTCGGTTCTGATTGCCCCACCATCAACATCCGACGCATCGCCAATGCCGTCGTGATGGTGTCAGCCATTGCCAGTTCCCCGGCCAGGCGCTGCACCAGAGCACCATTGTCCGGGTCATCCTTCAGGGCCTGGATAACTCCGCGAGTCACGGCCAGATCGCCGGTTTTCAACGTTGCCAGATTGGTCGCATTGGGAGCCAGATTACCGTTCACCAGCTTGATCAGGGTTTCCTGGTTCTCTTTGGTGGTTTTTTCCAGCATGGGAGAAAAGCCCTCACCCGGTGTAGAGGTACCCGGCTCATTTTCCAGCCCACCGCTGTTGCACTCGCTGCCACTCACACAAGTGCGTAGCGCGCGATCCCCCAGAACTTTCGATACCGCATCTGCTGCTTCAGCACTGGTTTTATACTTCTGACATAACGAGCCATTACACGCCGATGAACTCACCGCTGCATCACTGGTGGCAGACTGTTTATTCAGGATGTTGTAACCTGCTTTGGCAATGTCATACGTGGGTTTGATAGCCTTCTGCCCCGTCCCTCCTCGCTGTTGCCCCCCCACCCATTTCACCCCTTCTTTACCCGTGGATTTCTTCAAGCTGTTATCTGCACGGATCGCATCAGACGTACTGGAAATGACATTCTGAAATTCCTCGCCAATCGCCGTTTGCGTCAACTTGCCTGACAAGGAGTAATCAGCCAGTTTCTTCGACATCGTCTGACAGTTGAGCTGGGCCTTGTCGAACGCCACATTGGCCTGCAGGACACCATTGGTCAGGAGCTCGTACAGTCCGGGGTTCGCTCGTTGGATGATCATCGCCGGAAGGCTGGCAACCGCGCCGGTAGCCCCGTTAATCACATCCCCCATCATGTTCTTGAAACCGTCCGTCGCCCCGTTGAGCTGGTTCTTGACCGTGGTACTCAAATCGAAGTTGCCGCACATCAGATCGTTGTTCCAACTGATACCGAGCCCGATTTTCTCCATGTTGTTGCTACTGGGGGGTTGGGATATCACCGTACCCCCACCAATGGAATAAAACAGATTGTCGTTTATCGCCCCCTTCATTCCCTTGCCGTAACCGGTATTAGCCTCCTCTGCCGTGATATCAAACGCAGCAAAAGCGGCTTGATTCAGGGAAAGCAGAGCTACACCTGCCAGTGCCCCGGCTTTTAAAATTGCCTTGAATGTCATTGCGTACACTCCCTTAAGTTAAAAATCAGTGCTGTACAGAAATCTTTGTCCACGCTTCTGGCAACAGGAATAGGGTTGCCACAACGCCCAGGCGTAAGCCCCATCCGCTGCTATCGGGTTGCTGTTGTCTGGGAATACGGCACAGGAAGAAGAGATAGAAGGGGCCAAGCGCTGCCATTTATGGTTTTTAGTGCCAGTGTTTTCGGTCACCGACCCCGGCGGCCAGTAACCTTCACGTTTACTGGCCGTCATCGGGTTGTAGACATGTACCTGCCCGGTGCGCGTGATGATGTCTGCCGTACGTTGTGCGACAACAGCCGCCGCCTTGTAGTCATCCACCTGAGTAACAAATCCGCTGCGGGGATACACATTGCCCCACATATTCAGGCTGGAGCCGACCTCCCGCAGTCCTGGCGTGAGAGCCTCTGGGTACAGGCTCTCCGGGAGGCCGGTACGCCACATCAAGGCATCCAGGGTACTGAGGAAATACGGCACAAACGCCGTGGCTGAACTTGGACAGGTGTAACCCATCACCCCCAAAAAGTTGTTAAATGAAGGAGCAGCCAAGGCAGGGTGACCAATCGCATCGGCGTTCTTGAAACGCAGGTTGTCTTTACGCTGCACACGCTTCTGCTCATTATGGCCACCGCCTTCAGCCACCCCAGGAATGCCCGTTCCCAACATCGCGACTTCAGACCAGGGGTTCTCCCCAGTCTGGGCGTAGCTGGATACCACGGCATTGGGGATGTAGTGCTTCACCTTGACGGAGGTTCGTACCTTACATCCCCAGGGAGTACAGAACAGCCAGTAACAAATACCGACCACCCGGTACTCCAGGCAGGTTGGGGAAAGGGCACTGGCAATGATTTGCGCCGAGTTGATGGCGCTGGCCGTCAACGGTTGTGCCGCACTACACAGCAACAAAGCCGTCGCCAACTTATGACGAGAGGGGAGTCGTTTCATTGCGCCCCCTGGTACTGGGCCAATTTCGCTTCGGCCAGGGCAATGTCTGCCGTGCCGTACACGACATAGAGGTCGTCAAATACCACTGCGGGGTACTTCTTCAAGCCAAGACCGTAGGCCTGGATAACTCCCTGGTAGGCCTGCGCTATCTGTTGCACTTTCTGTTGCCAGTCCGGGGACTGCAGTACCACTTTAGCCTGCTGCTCAGCCTGACGCGGGTCAGCCGACAACTCACCGAATACCTCGCGCTGGACGACCTCCGGTGCATCTAGGTAAATCACTTGATGCCCGGAGCCTAATCCAGCCGGGGGATGCTGACTGTCGGTGTACACCACGGTAGCCGCCTGTGCCGACACAGCAACGCACCCGATAGCCAGCAGGAACACAACGTTGCATTTCTTCATCACATCTCACTCCTGTGGGACAAAACCGCAGGGTGACGTGCGCTGGCGACAAAAACAGCAAACAACTCTAAATGCGTTGGGGGAAATTTGGGAGGGTAACCACTGAGATCGTTATTGATAGTTGATCAAGATAGTGATTCTGGGTGAGAAGCTGAAAAATCTGACCAGCCCTATAATGAAAGGTGAGTAAATCTGCTAAGAGCGAGAAGCGAGCACATTTTCTGTCCAAAACCGCTCAAAGCAGCAACAGCCCTGAAATGTCTAGATTTGCCATAGCAATTCACGCCGTCATCACTGCATCTATAGTGATTACTGCGGCTTAAGGAGCCAGGGTCGCTAATTTTATTAGCTCAGTAAAAGGTGACTGACCTATTGAAGTCTATTACAATAGTTTGGTTTATAGCTTGAAAATGGGATTAATTATGGCTGACTGGACAGATTTTTTGCCTACAGCGGTGCGAGCACCGATTACAATCTACCAAAACAAAAAGATCATTAACAAATGGTGGAAAAAGTTGCTAGTTTTTATCGGAACTGGTGACACAAATGTAGTTGTAACTGGAGGTGCTGGCGCAGGTAAGACAGTCTTAACCACTTGCCATCATGGCGAAGTAAAAGATCAAGAATGGGAAGAACCGAACGCTTCGACGATGGTTGAAAAAAAAGCGATTACAGTTGGAGAGTGGACTAAAGTATTTTCAGTTGTACCAGGACAAGACATACATGCACGGGAGATTGCGCTGAATGAAGCTTTTCACAAGCACTCCAACTTAGAAGGCGTAGTGCACGTTGTAGATTATGGTTACACAACAATACGTTCATCCGTTGCTGAACAAAAATTAGTTGAATCAGGAGTTGACTCAATCCAAGCGGTCCGTGATTATAATTTACAGAAAGAGTTAGAAGAGTTCAGAAGGGTTTGCGATTTAATAGCTAATGCTTGTGCCAATGGGCGTGGGCCAAAGTGGATCATTATTGCTGTTAACAAAGCTGATTTATTCCTTTCAGATTTAGCAAAAGCCAAGGGATATTATCACCCAGACGGTTCAGGACCTTTTGTAGAAACACTTAACCGGCTTATGGCTAGAGTCGGCTCCAATCATCTCAGGTGCCGAGTAGTACCAGTTTGCCCTAAGCCAAGACCGTATGAATGGGCCGGGCAAAAACAAACACCTTCTCTTGAAACATTTGATGAGCCAGCAAAATTTATGAAAAATTTCGCTTTAATAATGGCGGAGGTTTCAAATGGACAATGATTCATATAAAGATATTTATTCATCGCCTTATGAAAAAAAGACCACTGTGGAAGAACTTGACAAACTTTTATCATTAGCGGAGGATGCATCAAATAAAGTAAAATATTTAAACATAGAAATAAGTAAAACCAAACAAAAAACTTACTGGCTATATGGGGCGCTTTATTTTTATGCAAATGCCTTAGCAATAATAGCATTCTCTCTCAACATAACACAGTATGAGTATTATCGTTATTTTTTTGTTATTCTTTTCACCTCAAGCATTGTGATGATATTTCCCTTTGCGAGCACACTTATGGGCATGAAAAGAAAACAGATGAAACTGCGTGAAGATATTCAAATTGAACATTCTGTTTTGAAAGAGTTGTTAGATTTAATATCTGAACTGGACTCTTATGGACGCTATGTAAAATCAATAGATCCTGTTAGTTTAGCCACGATAAGAATGCGTTTGAAAAGATTGAGATTCTCGGCGGAATAGAAAAAAGGGTTTAATAAACCACTTAGGTGTAATGCGCAACGATTAGTTTTTTTGCTAAACGTTGCGTTTTTCGGGTATTGATAAAGGGTATTTACGCCTTAACAAAACACTAAATCATTTCTAATACCCGCATAAGGCACCAAGCCGTCAAAAAGGGATGTTGGGCTGTTGTGAGCGAGGAGTGGTCTTAACTCCCGCACTCTGAGATAAATATCGTACGTAGCGAAAAACTAATTCACCAGTTAGCCTTGCTGGCCATCTTTCTTTCTCCAGTCATTATTTTTCATTCCACTTTCGTGAGGCCACTTCAAAAGATTATTATAAATTTCACAGCCAAAAACACCATTCATGCCTTGCACACCTTCAAAATAAAAACCATCCTTTTCAATCCTTGAATATATCCTAATCAATTCATCATTGATTATCGAAATAAACTGCCTTGCATCCTTTTTTTTAATTTCCCACGGAGTAGAAACTCGACTACCCACATCAATCCCCCCCTTGGCACGAGACAAACCAACATATATAGCATTTTGTTTTTTCTCTTCTAGTTTCCTGCTCTGAACCAGAGAAATAAAAATTGGAGAGTAATCATGTATTTCTCTTGCTACAAAGTTCCACTGTTTCTTTGGATGTAGATACAGAAGTTTTAACCATTCCTGCTCGAATTCAGCATTTGGGTAACCTTCATTAGTTTCAGATGTCCAGATGTAGTGATCTACCCAGTTGGCCTTTGAGAATTCTTCAAGAGCCAAGACAGAAAGCTGAAATGCACTTGGATAAGATCCATTCTCATAGAGCAATATTGAATCAAAGTGAAGGCGGATAGTATTTCTCAATGACTCAGTGGCGATTTTATTAAGCTTATACTTTGAGATACCTTCTTCTTTCTTCACTTATACTCCATTTTATATGCTAGTTCTGCAAACAAGCGTATGCTATCACAGTACATGATTCTTCCCCAATACACTTCCATTTTTAACACTGAGCTGATTGCAAGATATGATTGACTCCAAAGTAGTGTCAGATTAAGTAGGAGTCAGTACAGCTAGCCGGTCATTTGACCGGTTTGCGAGAAAGGCTACGATGATTGAATACCTAGACGCTCTTCCAACTGCATCACCAGGTACACAGCATCGACCGCATCCGGCAGGTTGATATACCAGCGCGGAGCCTGGGCATAATCCTGCGAGGTCGGCCAGCATAGCGTGCCGGTGATAGTCAACAGCAGATTAACGCAGTCATCGGCACCGGCCAGTTTCACTGCCACGCAACTGTGATGCCCCACCCGGTGCGGTGAGCAGGTGATAGTGAGCACTGACGGGGTACGTGCCCGGATGTGGTCGCACAGCTCCGCCAACTGCTCGGCATGAACCTCACTGATACGCGGATTACCTTGCGGCGGGGCCTCAAACAACACCCCACAGACGTTCCCCTCACCGGCAACAATGTCCAGTACCCTATTTTTCAACTGCATCATGCCACCGCCTTAGCGATACCGCGAGCCACGTCCAGTTGATGTGCAATCTGCTTCGCCGCCGCCAGTTCCGTCACGCCCTGCGCCTGCATAATCGCCTTGCGGGCCGCCTTCTCTTCCTTCTCGGTCATCCCGAGCGCCAGGTACAAGCTCGGCGGTACCGCCCGAAACAGCGCCTCAATACGGCTCGCCAACACCACCCCTTCGGTATAACAGCGCGGGGTTTTGGTCGCCGACAACAGCATGGCTTTCTGCTCCGCCGTCAGCTTCTTGAAGCGGGCGATTTCCTCCACCTCTTCCGGTGGCATCACCAGGCACAGCCACCACTCGATCATGTTGAGCATTTTCTTCGAGGTATTGGGGAAATCCTCTAGGTTCTGCGTGGCCAGCCATAGCCAGGCACCGAGTTTTCGCCACATCTTCACTATCTTGACCACGAACGGGGCCAGTAGCGGGTTGGTCGTGATCATGTGCGCCTCATCGGTCGCAAAGACGATTTCACGGTCCAGAAACTGATCGCGCTCGGCAATGTTGTTGATGGTGTTCACCAACGAGGTGTAAGCCACCGCCAGTGCCGCCTCATACCCTTCCCGCGCCAACGTGCCCAGGTCAATCAACGTCACATCCGCCTCCGGCCAGTTCTCTCCTGGGCGATCAAACAGCTCGCCTAGAAACCCCTGCATAAACACGCCCAGCGACTCCCCCATATTCTGCGCACGGGTGCGGCGAACCTCAGGCCGTGCCGGATCAGCAGCAAACTGGTACAACGCCGCCTGCAGGTCGCCGGTGATCATCTGCCGCCCCTCGTCATAGGCCGCTTTTGCCGCCACCAGGATAGCCTCACGCATCATGCCCCGGTCAGCCCGCTCCAGTTTGGCCTCTTCCTTGGCCTCACCGCCGGTGACCATCAGCCGTGCCACAATCTCCAGCTCACCCAGGATGTCACGCTCCTCATCGTCATCCTCCTCATCACTCTCATCGGTCTCGATACGCTCACTCAGTTCCTCTTCGCTCACCATCGCCGCAGGCGTCTCGATCAACCGGTGCGCATCGGCAAACGGAGCCAGAGATATGCCACAACCTGGCTTGATGCTGACTTTGTTCACCGTCAGATCCAGCTCCTCACAGTAATCGGCATACAGACCAAACGAGTTACCGGCTTCGGCAATAAACAGCCGGGGGCGGTGGATAGCCATCAGTTGGGCAAACAGGCTGTTCAATGTGGCCGATTTCCCCGAACCGGTGGGACCAAACAGCACCAGGTGGGCATTCTTGGAGCGATCCTGACTGTTGAGCGGATCAAAGGTCAGCGGTGCGCCGCCGCGATTGAAGAAGGTAAAGCCCGGGTGCCCGGTACCGGTATCCCGACCAAACACCGGCAACAGGTTAGCCATGTGCTGGACAAAGGTCAGCCGGGTATACCAGTGCTTTTTGTCGTGCATCGGGTTAAAACACATCGGCAAGGCACGCAGGTAGCCATTGAGCGGGGCGACATCAAACTCCGGCTTCACCGGCTGCAGCCCGGCATTCAGCAACACCGCCGTCAGGTCACGCTGACGGGTATTCAGCACCTTGACGGTCGGGGCCTTCAGATAGAAGGTCATGCTGCCCCGGTACAGCTTGTGCTTTTCCCCCAGATAACGCTTGGCTGTCTCCGAATCTTCACGTACCCGCTCAGACTCGGTATTCTCGCCAATGGCGTTCTTCGCCAGGTGATTAAATCGCTCTTCCAACACGTCCTGGGGCTGCACCACCAGAGTCAGCGAGACCACCGTTCCTTCCGGCAATAAATCCATCAGCGCATTGATATTCTCACCCTTGCGCGTCTCGCCGGTGAGATGTCCCACAGTGGGTGCCCGGCGTAACCGGTCTAGGGTGATGGCCTTGTGGGGAACATCATCAAACCACCACACGCCGCGCTCCACGTCAGAGCGCGGCGGCGAAAACAGCAGTGTTTCACTAAAATCATTCTCTACTGGTAACACTCCGGCTTCATTATCCTGGTGCGCTGCCGTGCGATATAAGGTCTCTTTATCGACCCAGTCAGGTTCGGGGTTAAACCAGCGCAGTAACCAGGCGTGGATCTGTTGCCCATTCTGACGGGCTGCCACGACACCCGCCCCGGCCAACGCTGACGAGATCCGCTCACAGACTTGATTTAACGCCTCTTCGGGGGCATGAGGCTCGCGCAGGGCCGGATTGACATAACGGTAGACCACCATCCGGGTACGACGTTGCTGGCCGCGCCAGGGTGCGCCGGTGATCGCCTTGTCGATAAACAGCCCCTTGGGTACCGCAATACCACGCATATGCCGTTCCATCTCGGTAAGGTAGGCTTCAGTAAACGCCGTTCCCTGCGCCCAGGGTTTAACGTAGCCACGCAACTGGTCCAGGTATTCGGTGACGTCGGTTTCATCCTGACAGAAGAACTGGACCACCCACGGGTGCGAGTCTCGCTCCTCAAAACTGTCCTGCAGGGCGTCTTCCACCACATCGCGGATCTCCTCCAGCCGCTCCGGCGTCCGGCCTTCAGTGCCCACTGGCACAATCTCGAACACCGCCCCCACCGACACCCCGTCATCGAGCAGTACACACTGGCTTCGCGGCAGGTATTCTGCCCACGGCAGGTAGTCCACAAAGGTCGGGTTGTTCGGGTAGAGCGCCTTTTCCTCGGCCACCGTCAGTTTGCCCGCTTTTACCTGCGGCTCACGCGCCAAGACCGTCTTATCCTGGCCGTCATCTTCAGCGACAGCGGGACCCTGCCTGCCGATTTTCTTCTTGCTGAACAATGAGAACATTACAGCGCCTCCGTGCGTTCACCCGGCAGCGCATACTGCACCAGGCTGTAAAACGGGAACACCGAGCTGTAACCCGGTACCGGTGCGGGCGTATTTCCCGCCATGTGCGGATAGATGTAGATCACCATATCGGGGTTCGGCAGACGCGGGAACACCTGCTGGATCTCGTTTTCTGCCGTTCGGGTATAACTCTCCTCGAGGGCATGACGCGCAGCCTGGTCATCATCGGTCAATCCCCGGCGCAAGATAGTACGAGCCTCGGTGGCCGTGCGGGTTGATGAGCCCTTGTTCTGCCAGAGCTCCAGCATGGTCGAGTTCCCCGGCGGCAGCATTTCATCTTTGGTGGTACTGCAGCCAGTCAGCAACACGGCCAGGTACAATAACGGTAAAACGTGCTGTTTCATCAATTCTCCCTCCTCAATCCAGCTCACGCTGCTGGCTGATATCAAAATCGTACCGGACCTTGCGGCCTTGCTTCTCAAAATCAATTGGGATCTGACGGGTAATATGGACGGCTACTTGCGCACCCGGTGGCACATACACGGCATCAAACATCTGCCCGTAACGCGCTTTCACCCAGGAAGCCAATTCATTGGTGCCACCAGACAAAGCTTTACCCAGTGCCGCTTGCCCGGCGCTGCCGGTCAGCGTACTGGTCACCGTAGTGCCATCTACCGAGGTGGTGGTCTGGTTGTTCGCCATCGCATCCGCCGCCGCACCGGCACCGGACAGCGCGAACAGGGTCGGCAGGTACGTTGAGGCGTTGGATTTACGTTCCCCGGACAGACACGGCACCCCACTTTCATCAGATAACCAACCGATACTGCCGCCATTCGTCTTACCATTGCTGCTGTCGCTGGATTTCGCAGGCGATGGGACAGTGCGCACGGTACCATCGGAAAACACAAAGGTAATGGAATGCACTTCACCCCGGACACAGGACAACACCCAGTCGCCGGTGGCGGTGCCGGAGACAATCGCCCCTTCCACGTCAGGCAGCTCGATGCCATTAGCCGTCAGGTTCTCTTTGCCGATAAGCACCTTAAACGGATACGGGTCGGTCACTTTGCCATCAATCGGCACCCGGCCCAGCAACGCTGTCATGCCGCGACTGCCAATCAGCGTTGAGTTTTCCGGCAACGTATACACCGGGGTCGCCTCCTCGATGGCTTGCTGATTTTTCGCCACCCGATCCAGCTCGGCTTTCTGGCGGGAAATTTCATTATCATTCAGGCTGGCAAACGAACTCGGGAACTGAAAACTGCCGGTGCCTGCCGCCGTGCCCACGGCAGCGGCCCCAATGACCGGTTTACCATTACGGTCAAGCTGTACGGCGTCCTGTGGTTCAATCCACATCACACCACCGCTCACGGTGCCCACCGCCCCGTCACTGCCCTCCAGGCCCAGACCAATGGGCAGGTCACCCTGCCCCGAATGTCCCTGCCCAGATACACCGGCAGACGGTGCCGGACCTGACGTGCCTCCCTTCAGACTGTCAATCAGCGTTGCCAGGCGCTGCTGTTCCGCCTGGAGTTTCTGCCGGGCTTGTGACTCTTCCTGCTTTGCCACATTAACTGCGTCACGAATGCGTTTATCGACATTCGCCCCGCCTTCTTTGAGGGTGGCATTCTCTTCTGACAACGTGACGTTCTGCCGCTCCAGACTGGTCTGCTTGTCCTGGATAACCTTCAAACGCGCCACCAGGGTACGCAGGGTATCTTCCGGGGTATCCCCCTCAATACCGAGGATCTGCAACTCCTCTTCGGTCAAATCGGCCACCGTGCCCGACTTCACTGCCGATGATTCTTGTGCCGGGCCTGAACCACAGGATTTCACCCCAATGGTGATGGCAATAAACAGCACCACCGGCACCAGGACTTTCAGCAAGGTATTGGATTTAATTTGCATGGGCCTGCCCTCCTGACGCGGTTCGCGCCTTGCCCTTCATGATCGGGGCCACCGGCTCCGGCAGAAATGCCGCATCCGGGCGTCCCTGCATCACCAGGTACAACGTGGTGGTATCTTCCGGCGTACCGGCTGCACCCAGCCAGCGATGCTGGAAAGTCGCCGAATGGAAAGTACCCTGTAGGCGGCGCGGATCGAGCACCACTTTTCCCGACCGTTGGTTGGTCAGCTTCAGGGCGACCACGTTGTACCCCTGCACTCCCCATGCGGCCAGAGGACGTACCGTGACCGGTTCAGAGGGCAGCAGTGAGGTAATGTTTGATGACAGGCCGTGCGAAATGGCATGAACACCAGGCAACGGTTCAAGGGTACGTAACGGGGCATACAGGCTTTGTGCCGCATAGCGCGTCAGCGCAATCGGCAACGGGGTGGTGATACGTGAAGCCCTCTCTTTCGAAGACGTCTTGCTCCTGGACGTCGCAGTCTCATCGCGGCTGACTGAGGTCTTGTTGCTGGCTGCAGCACTGGAGACTTCGCCTTGGTAAACCAAGCTCACCGGCTCACGCACCTGTTTGCCCTCCAGAGCGGTGATATCCAGCAGGATAAGCTCACCATTTTCCACATCCTGTAATTGCAACCGCGTGGTGGCAAAGGCGCTACTCGCTTGCAGGTACACGGCACCGCCGGTACTCTGCACCCGCAGTTTGCCGTTCAGCTCCGGGGGAAAACCGACCCGGACGTTCTTGTTCACAAACACGATGCGCTCCTGCCCCACGGTCAGCGACACCTGCAGCGGGATACGCTCCCACTTCATCAGCTCTACTGCCTCGACCGGCAGAGGAACACCCAGCGTACCTGCAGCCCCCAACAATGCCAGGTACAGCGGCAGATAATGACAATGTTTTATACGCATCAGAACAGTCCTTTCTTCTCAACCGGCGCGACCGGAGCCGCCTCCAGGCGTTGCGGAATATCGGCATAGCAATCGAGTGCCAGACCGAAGGGATTGGCTTCCGGGTTCTGATCCCAGCGCACAATCTTCAGCGGGTAGCGCACCAGGGCGCGTTTCACCGGTTCGGTGTGGTAATACTCGTCGGCCACCAGATCCAGGCGTACAATCCAGCTATCGCGGCTCACCACCGTGACACTGTCGTCCTTGTAACCGCGCCCAGGGACTTCAGAGATCCCCCGGACACGCTCACGCAACTCCCCGGCAGACTTGCGCTGTTTCGCATCCTTGTTGAGCCACTCTTCACAGGTCGGCGTCAGGTACGCAGAGAGCGTACTGATACGGTACGGGTAGTCGGTATTGCCGTCCTTCGGCCAGGAGTTCAACTGTTGGAAGATATAGAAGGCAAAACTGTAAACCGTGGACGGGTGAATCTCCCACCACGCTCGGGTCGAGCCCGAGCGCAGGTCGGGCGGGTTATGAACGGTCAGATTGCGCGGCGACAACATCCACCCCGCGAGCGCCACCATCAGCAGAACCATCAACACCCCGCAGGCTCCGCGCAGAGTGGAAATATGGCGGTCACGCGCATTGACCGCACTTCTGTACTTACTCATCAAACTCCTCCTGACACTGGCGAATGACCGGCGTTGAACGGCGCAACGCCCAGATCTGGCTACGGTGTATCAAGTGGGGATTGCCCATCCGCTGGCGGCTCAGCCACAGCTCAACACGCCGATACAGGTAGTTCTCCGGCTTGCCACGCTTGAAGCGGGACATCAACTTGCCACCGAAAAACACCGTAAACAGTGGCATCAATAAACTGACGGTAGGAAAAGCCAGCCAACCGATAAACGGGGCAACGGGTATGGCGACCACCAGGCCGCCCAGTACGCTCAACCCTGCCGTCATAAACAGCTCTGGCGTGGTAAAGCCCTTGAACACGATAGGCTCGGCATTGAGCCTGTCAGGCAAAAACGAGATGGTCGCCATACCGTACCTGCCTTAGCCCACGACAACCGTAGCCGCTTTGGTTGCCAGCCAGATGACCGCGACAACCAGCACGATACCCACCACGACCAGCATCCCGAATTTGGCCCAGGTGGATTTCCCCTGTTGAACCTCTGCAAAGGTGGCAATAATGGCATTAGCCACAACAAGCAATGCCACGGCAGCCAGGATCAACCCGCCCAGCACGATGCCATCATTCACATAGCCAGAAATCTGGCCGTAGAATGAACTGTCGGTACTGGTTTTAGGGCCTTCAACGGTCGGTAAAGCCGCCTCGGCTGAGGTAACCGCCGTCAAGGTCAGCAGCGCGGTGGACTGACGAACGCGCTGCGCAACACGGCGGGCGGAAGAGAAGATAGACTGCAGATTCATGGTTGTTTCCTTACAAATTAAGAAGAGATAAATGATTAACTGGCGAACAAATACAGACTGACCAACAGTAGAATGACGACACGGACTACGAAGCGTTGAACTGCAGCACCTTTGATGTTGCCTGCCGCATAACCCCGATAAACGTGAACAAATCCCCACCCCGCCCACAACGTCAACAGCGCTATCAATGAACCGATAAACAGCAGGTTCAGGACGGCAGGCTCGACGTTGCCAGCAGCGGCTTTAAACGCGGCGGTCTGTGCTTCATTCATTACCGACGCTCCTGGCGGTATTGCCCGGAGACTGACGATGTGGTGGGTTGAGCGCGGGAAGGTTCGAGGTAGAACTCAATCCCCCGACGCATCGTATTGACGTCCTGTGTGGCCCTCAGGTAGTCAAAATGAAAACGTCCGGCCTGACCGTCCTGGACCGCAACCACTCTGGCGCGATCCAGGCTGGCCTGTACCTGGTCCAGTTGCTTCATGACCAGAGCCAACTCGTCTTTCTCACCGGCCTGAACGGACAACACGGTGAACAGACTGCCTGCGAGACACAACGCCCGCAGTGGTGCTGTGTGCATGGATACCTCCTTTTCGAGTAATAGATGCAGGACAGAGCTTGGCGAAAAGGGGGGAAAGGGTCAGCAAACAACTAGAAAGGGGATGTTGAAAATTTTGGGGGTTCAACATGGGACATACTGTACAGCATCTATGTGTCCCGCAGGCGGAGAGAATAACTGGGATAAACGAATATATATGTTTACTGAGCGCCAGCACAAAATGTGATGAGTGCTATATCACCATACAGAAGTTATTCTATTTCATCAGCCCCCCCCTGTTTAAAAGCACTTTTTTACACGAGGAAAGACACATGACAACATCAACCACAGACATTGACGCTTCGAATGTCAACTATATTAATCAAGTCAACAGAAGCTTTAAACTGAACAACTATCTTGATGATGGATATATTTTAGTAAGTTCACGTGACGAACTCTTAGCCGCACAATCCTTTATCATCAACACTATTAAGAAAAGAACAGAGATTAGGCTGACTCGCAATTTCTCCGCCTGGAATGCAGCGAAAACTGATATCGACCTAGCATGGGTGACATTATGTGGTTCAGCCGAAGGGACCAGCATCGATGCCAGCGGCATTCCTGATGTTACAGGCAATTATTTTCTGCGTTTTTACCATTCAGGTAAAGCGAATATAGCCAACATCCCTTTTATTACAGGTCATCGAGCTGTTGGAATCAACGTCATCGGCCCCGGCAACAACACTCAAGTAACTGCTTTTTTGTTTGATAGCCCAGAGGCTTCATTAGGTAATTTTTCTGTTGCATCACTAACCTGTCAAAGATTTGGTGTTGGCATGTCATTTCGTCAAAACGCCTATATCATCTCTATTCACCATTCTAATATTGCACGTTGCGGAATCCATGCAGAAATGCCACATGGTTACACCAACTACGGAGAGAATATCACCTTCAGTGATTGCACGCTCGCCACATCAGGTGGGATAGCAGTTTACAATGGAAACCCCAATGGCCGTTTTAATTTGATTAATTGCAGTGTCGATTATGTCGGCCAAGTAGCCGTTAGTAAGGCTGGAGCGATTGTGTTTTATGGTGGCCACCAGGAGTTTGAAAATAAAAGCAACCAACTCAAAGATACACCTTATGTCTGTGGTTCCACACAAACCTGTCGTATAGAGCTCAATAGTGTGACTATGGTTTGCCTGCGAAACGAAGGCTTGTTGCAGGATTATTTGGTTAATTCAAATCTCGGTGGTGATGGCGTTTATTTCGACAAGACCAGTTTTTATAACATAAAAACGGCATCTGGAAGGTTAAATTGTGGCGACGGGGTATTTTCCATTAGGAACACTGGAGTCCTAAATGGCAGTGGTAATACTAATACCACAGTCATTCAGTCACAAGTCCAGAACCTAATGATCGATGGATGTAATGAGAGCACCAATGTTTGTGATTGGTATATCTCACGTCATCATGGGAAGATAGAAAGCCGTACAACAGCTGAGAATATTCAGTTGTATAACAATACAAATACCACTCCTAGAAGTGGAAAACAGGTACTGGAAGTTACCAGCACTATTAGGGGCGTTAATCATGGTATATCCTGTATAGTACCGGTTGCAGCCTATCAACAGCCAAGTGCTACTCTATGGGTAAAATCTGCTGGTATCACTGGCAATATTAACGTATTACTTAAATGGGTAGGAGTTAGCTATTTTGACCAACTCGGCAGACCCGTCATCCATAAAACTTCCGATAGCATTAGTTACCGAACAATTAAATTATCTGAGGCTACTGACTGGGTAAACATGACCATGCAGAGCTTTAAATCACCAAAGCCAGCATGGGCTACACATTTCCAGATCGAGATTAATTCATCAACAGCTGGTGTAGGAAGCTACTTTATTGATGATGCTGGTGTCTGGACTATTTAAGAACATCATATTTAAAAAAGATATCTGTTTATATAACTAAAACCTATATAGCCTCCACTTTGACTGGAGGCTATGTTTGTCCTTCAAAGATATTTCTTAAAACTCCCCATCGTCACGGAAATCGCTAATCCCATCAGTAGCGCAGCAGGCAGCAGCAGTAAGTTCGGATACACTGAGAACGGCGCGGACAGGTAGAGGATACAGGGAATATAGACGGCCGGTTTCACAAACCGCTTGGCGTGATGATACAGAAAGCTCGACTCATACCCCGCGCCGTAGCGCCGCAGATCTCGCCTCACCATACCGTCAACAATCCCCACCAGGGCCACCAGAACAAACAGCGGTACCGACAGCATCAGGATGGTGACCCGCATCAGAAAAACCAGCGTGACATACATCGAGGCCATCAGGTATTCACGCGCCACCTGTATCAGCCAGGCCCCGCCGACATTCAGGCCATCCGTCAGCGCATTGCCGCTGTTGCTTGACTGCGCTGACTGGAGCCACCCCAGAAAACCGCTGTTCACAAACAGCCACTGGTAACCGATGGTTATCCAGGTACTCACCGTGGTCACCGGCGCAGACAGCAGCAGGCTGCGAGTAAAGCCTTCAGCAAAATAGCCACTTTCCGTCACCATCACCGCCCGGCTGTGTTCAGCGCCCTGCTCCGGCCAAAAGAAGGCAATACCGATGTACTCCACTATCAGGCTGAACAACAGGGAAACCAGTAACATGCCAACAACCCGCCAAGGCATGTCCCATAGGACTGTCATCAGTAAACTGTGCCGTTTAGCAGGCAGATTTTGCTGAACTGGCTGCGGGGAAGAAGATGCTTGTGCCATTACCCTGCCCCTTAATGTAGCCCCAAGACTTCCAGCTCACACTGCAGCAGCATGGGCTCGGTATTGACCGTGATCCAGATCCCCACCTGGTTGGCCGGGCACGGCTCCTGCTCTCGTCGTGCGTCATACCCTAGCTCACTCAACACTGTCACGATCTCCGGGGCAAACGGCGTTGAGCAATGCCGGGCCTTCAACACCGTCATGATATCGTGGGGCACCTCGGCAGACTGCCCCAGACTGGATGCCAGTACAGCACTGACACGATACTGTTGTTTCATTGCACTTCCCTCATCAAACCACGTTATTGTCAATCTCGGGTGCCCGGTCTCCCGGCAATGCAGCGCCCGACCACCAGGTATCCCCCGTGCGATAATTTTTCTTCATATACTCAGCAATCTTCCCCAGACTTTCCGGCATCAAGGCATCATTCCCCACCGCTGGCAACGGCATACGGATCTTCCACAGTTTGCCCCCTTCCAGCAAGGCAAAGGCCTGGCCTTTAGGCAGGTTGATCACATTGGCAGGGGTGATCAGTGGCGTACGCACTGAACTGACCCTGTCCTGAGTATTGGAGGTAAAATCGCTGCCCATCTCCGGGTTGGAGATATCCGTTACCCCGGACACCAGTGTTTTGGTGTACACCTCCACTTCAGGAAGCTGTTTTGTCATCAACTCTGCCGTTTCGGTATGCCGCACACGCAGCATCACCAGGCTGTTGAAGTTCCCCACCACCTGGGCTGCTTTGGCGGCACTGCCCAAGCGCGCCTCGATGTCCGGTAGGGTCTGAGTATAGGCCGTGACCTCAATACCAGCCCCACCACCTTTGTTGATAAGCGGAATAAACTCATCGCCCATCAGCTCGTTAAACTCGTCGCAGTGCAGGCTGATCGGCGTTTTCTTCCCTTCACCTCCTGGCAGCCCATCGTTGATACCAAACTTGTAGATATGACCAGCTACGCTAACCAGGTCGGCAAACATGCTGTTGCCTACCGCTGCAGCCACTTCTGGATCTGACAAGGCATCAAGACCGATATAAACGATACCTTTTTTGCGGATCACCTGCTGCCAGTCAAAAATAGGGCGCGGATCGGTCAGATCGGTATAGTCCGGGGAGATCAGTTGCGCAGTCTTGCCGGATGTCAGTTTTTCCAGCAACGGCAACAAGCTCGCGACGATCTTGTCATAATATTTTTGGTCGTAGCGAACGGACGAACGCAAGCCATCCAGGATAGGATCGTAAATCCGTTTACCCTCATCGCTGCCCAACACCTGCTCAATCGCCACCACACGCATAGAGCGCCCCTCCATATGGCGTGGTACATCACGTTCATCAATAATGGGCACCAAGTTTTCAATCTGTCCCCACAACGCAGGGGCGTTCTGCGTCAGGTAGAACTCGGCATACTCTTCATACAGATCACTGATGTTATTGACGTAACGCATGATTAGACCAAAGTCAGGCCGTCGCCCAAGAGCGACCAGGCCACGGGCAATAATGTTGACAAACCGCCAGGCAAACTCCCGAAACACCGCATTATTACCGCCCCCTTCCAGTTGACCGGCCACTCGGGTGGCAACCTCTGAAATACGGTTGAAACGGCCCACAGCGTTATAGCGGGCACTGATATCCGGCCACCCCAGGTGGAACACCTGCAGCTCGCTGGCACGGCCAGCGCGATGAGCCTCGGCATACATACGCTTGAGCAAATCCGCATCCCCTTTTGGGTCAAATACGATGGTGACATTGCCACGCCGGATATCCTGGGTGATCAGCAGCTCTGCCAGTCGGGTTTTGCCCACGCGTGTTGTGCCCAGCACCAACATATGCCCGACCCGCTCCAGCAGACTCAGCGATACATTGACCTCATCAGGTTCTATACCATGCAACGCGGGCTTGCCGCCGACATCCGGCAACGGTCGCACCGGGTTGAGTGCTGATTGGCTGGAAAGCCATTTGCACAGGGCGGGATAACGATATTCATGGCGTTGCTCAAAACGGCGAGCCGCCTGGTACAGCGCCGGGGGATTTACATAACGCTCCACTTCGGGGCGTAGTGTTGCCTGCAGGCGCTGGGTATGCTTTTGCTCCCACAGAAAACCTCGCCCCAGGAACAGACGCTGATGACTTACCGGTACCTGGGCACTGGTCATCACGTAACGCGGTAAACGGCGGATATTGCGCCGGTAGCGCAGTACCCTGAGCCCCTCACGCGTACGCTTTAGAGCGAACAAGGCAAAACCACCGGCAGTGACGTAACTGACCGTCGGGGCCAACGCCACAGCCCAGGGAGCCGTCGCGCAGATATAGCTGGCACAGGCAGCCACCACTGCCGTATTTAGTTCAACAGCGGGCCGCAGCATTGCCTCAATCACATAGCGGTCACTCATAAGGGGATATCCTTTACCAGTAAGTCCAGCAGGCATTGATCGCTGAACAATTCAACCTCGGGGATCCGCGCCAGCATGGCGCGGCTTTTAGGGCCAGTGCGTCCGGTATGAACAAACAGTCCCCGGCAACCTTCACTGCGCACCAATACCCCGAACTCAGCCACATGATCCGGGGTGATCGCACAGGCATAGCGTTTGGCCTGGATAAGGTAACGTTGACCTTCAATCCATACCTGCCCATCCAGTCCACCATCACTGCTGTAACGCCAGTTGCGTTTGATGCGATACCCCCGGCGTTCAAATGCAGTCAGCAGCAACTCTTCAAACACATAGGGGTTCACTTTGCGCAGGTAATTCAGACGCTGGCCGTTACCGGCCAGTTGGGGAAGACGCGCCAGAATACGTTGAGCCTGACGCTGATAACGCCGGTGGCGACTGACTTCCGCACCAATCAGCAGCGCTATCCAGCTCAGTACGCTCAGCAAAAGCAGCCACCACACCACCGGTCCCAGGCTCTCCAACATCAGGCCCGATCTCATTGCTCCAGTCCCTTTTCCGTTAGCAGCACCGGGTAATGGGTCAGCCCCAGGCGCTTCGCCAGATCACTGCCCGACACCGGCACCAGATCAAGCCCCTCGGCATGTTTCTTAAGCTCATTGAGCGCCGCCTCACTGGCGACATTCACCACCAGGCCTACGGCATTTAACTGCCCCAGGATATCCCGGCGTAGCGACAGCCAACGGCGTGAAAGCTCATCGTCACCGATCAAAAAAATCGGGCGCATACCCGACAGACTCAGCGCCTTGGACTCTACCTTGCCCGGCGTCAGTTCGGGGGTCGTGACCGGTAACGCCGTCATCGCCATCACCGGCGCGGAAAAAGGCTCCGGCTCCACTCCCCTTCCCTGGCTGTTGATGCCCTCGAAATACGTTGCCGTAGACTGGCCGCCCAAATCGGCGACGACCGTGAGCTTGGCCTGCACGGTAAAACTGGCAATACCCAATACCAGCACACCACTCAGACGGGTCAATAAACGGGGATTCATGGCGCAGCTCCTGCAGCAGGTTCAATGATGACATTCGATGCCAGTACGCCGGTAGCCGGTTGTAGGCGGTTCAAATGCCGTTTGACGATAGCTTGATAGGTCCGGGCAGGCTGACCGCCTGCCGGATGGTGATAACACCCGGCTGCCGTTATCCAGCTCCCCGGCTTGTTGTCGTAACAGGCCCGCAGAATACGGGCCGCCACATGCAGATTGGTGTACGGATCAAAAGCCTCCCAGGCAGAGCGAAAATGGTGACCGTTCCAACCCAGGTTTACCTGGGCAATTCCGACATCGATGCGCTTCAGTGAATGGCTGCGCATAAACCCCAGCAAGGCCTGGTAGGCTTCCTGTCGAGTCGCATAGCGATACCCCGTTCCTGCTACGTTAATGGTCCACGGCCAGGGACGAACGCCGTGAGGAAGTTTTCTGGACGACTCCGTAAGGGCAAGACTGTACAACGCCTCGGCGGGCACCCGCTCTTGTACCGCCACCTGGTAATAGCCTGACGGTATTTGTTGAGAAGATACGGCTGCCAGGCTGCCCGTACTGCACAAGAGCAGCGCCAGCGCACTCAATACGCGGTAACTTGCCATCCGTTTTCCCCCTGCTGCAGTACCACCGGCATACGTCCCTGGCCGAACTTGATCCACTGCCCCCGGTCATGATTGAGCGTCAGCGTTTTTGCCTTCACACGCTCAACTGGGATAGCCAGTTTTCGCGCCCAGTCCCGCACTGCCTCGTCTTTCCCACCACTCCCCACCAGATAGATATCCAGCGGGCGTTGGGTCGCCAACAGCGAAGCGACCTTGGTTTCACAAGGAACCCCGCAGTCCGACCGGACAAACAACGCCAGTCGCCCGTTGCCCTGCCTGGCATCCCCAGCAGATTGCACCGGTAGGATACCGGGATAAACACGCACCCAGGCGGCATTCACTTCACGCTGGAATGCCAGTTCGGCCTCCACCCGTTGAAAGTCTTGCTTAACCGACAGGTCGGCGTAATGGCGGCGCTCTTCTTCCGTCCGCGCCTCGATACCCAGCGTGGTGATCGGATCTAAGCCAGGCGATAAAATCCCCCGCCGTCCTTTACTCAACTGCTGATAACGTTGCCATTCCTCGGTTGTCAGCCCCCATTCCTGCGCACTTTTTTTCGACTGCTCTTCCTCCAGAGCCTGCAGGGTGGTACTGACACTGGCGGTGTTTCCCAGTTGGGATTGCTCGGTTTGCAATGCGGCTGTTGCCGGGAAAAGCGGGGTCATACCCAGGCCCAATACCAGCGCGATTGATGTCAATTTCATCCTGAACCTCCTTTATTGAACGGTCAGCGTCTGCGTCCGGCCTGCGACGCTGAACTGGGCCTGATTGCACCCGGCAGACAACAGTGTCCAGCCCTGGACGGTTTCGCCGGTTTCAACCAGTCGGATATCAGCCAGATTGAACGCCTGCAGCGGAGCCACGGCGACCAACACCGTACCTCCCCGCCGCTCGATACTGGTCAGGCGAAAAGGTGCTGTCACCGCCCGAACGCTGGTGCTGCGGGTTGCTGTTTTTTTGACTGCTGAAGGAGTTGATCCTGGAATGGTGGCAGAGGGAACTGAAGGGGTTTGCGCGACATTGGCACGTTGCTCCAGAGTAGCAACACGCGTCTGCAGGAGTGCCATCGTGGCCTGCACACCCTGCAGCGAATCTGACGACACCGGCTGGCTGACTTTTGTCTCAAGTGTACGAACCTGCTGCGCCAACTGCTCAAACGCCGGTTTATCCACCGCCGGTGCCGCCTTCATCGTATACAGTGAGGCTGACAGCGTTTTCAACGTCTCGTTATTGCTGATGACCTGCTCGTTTAGCTTGTCCAACTCCTGCTGCACCGCATCCCGGCCCGGCACTTGCCCCAGCGCCATCTGCAGCGAAGCTATCTCAGCCGACTGACTCATCACCTTGATCCCCACACCGGTGACAGACAGCACCAGGAGCGTAAAGGCGCTGTAGCGCAACAGCTGCATCACCTTGCCTGGACGCACAGACTCGCTATCCCAGCTCTTTCCTTTCAACTCAATCATTTCAGCATCCTTTGCCGGGTGGGGGCCGGGGTGGGCTGAGGGGGCACTGCCGGGGTGACGGTCTGCAATACAGGCGGTTGCAGAAAGGTGCTGCTGACGATAGGCGCAGGTGTCGGCTCTGCCGGCAAGCGGAATCCTTCACGCAGTGAATGACAAACCACGCGTTGCACCGAATCCACGTCCAACTGCCAGGCTGGACCGGCTAGGATTTGCAGGGCTTCAACCAAGCGGATTGGCCCCAGTTGATACTGCACGCCGGGTAAGGTCTGGCTGTAGAGCACGCGATTGGCTGAGGTAATACTGCACAGGCTGAAGCCTGACTGGCGCAGTGCATAGCGCATTGCATCCGCTACCGTTGGCGTCACTGACGCCGGGATGCGGATATCAATTACCTGCTCAAGCGGAGCTCGTTGTGCCAATGTAGGCGAGGTACTGACCAACAGATAGCGGTCGTAGCGAACCACCTCTAACGGGGTAGCAAACACATCGTGCTGTGCAGATTGTACGTTGCTGGACAGGGTGACACCGACCACCGGAGAAACAGGGTCGCGCTGCAGGCTTTTTGGCGATTTTGCACACCCGCTCAGAACCGCAGCGGCCAGTAGACAAAGGGAAAAAGCATAGTGTGGTTTCATGAATATCCTCAGTAAACAGTCAAAAAGACGTGCTCACTGTGCGAATCTTCATGTCATCCCTCAACGAACAACTCATTTCCCGAAAATAAAAAAACGCCAGAGAAACTCTGGCGCAAAAGGATGGTGCTACATGGACAAACTAAAATGTATTGTCTGGGTATTGTTTTTTTGTGGTACTGGCCGGAGCCTCTGGTGTTGGTACTGCTTTTGTTGCTTTGTAAACCATTTCCTGCCCGACCTTAATCCAGCTGATCTTGATCAATCTGGCTTTCAAAGTAGGCCGAGGTTCACCTGCGTGTTCACCTTTAGTGAGCGTAAATACATCCGCTGTCAGATTACTGAGCTTAAAGCCTACCAGCACTTTCTTCTCTTCATCGACGGATTTCTGACAACGCCGGATAAGACTACTGGCCTCTTTGCCGGAAATTGTCACATCGAATCGCGTGTAATCAGGTTTCTCAGTTGAGCCGTGCAAGGCATTGATCACGCAAGTCTGGAATGAGCCATTGGCCGTAGTGATCTCACGGATATTGCTGAGATACCCCATACCATCAACATGCAGATTGAAATAGCCGGTCTGATTGTGGGTAACAGTAGATTGGGTCGCTTGAGACATGGTGTTTCTCCATGGGAATAAATCGATATGCAGAGAAACATCCCCAACGGGATTTTCCCGCAGGGTATCAGCATGAAGACGCTGACTGTCTGTTGAGTTGGGTAAGATCAACCTTCATCGCAGTGATTGCGATCCCCGCTTTCAAAGGTTCAGGGGGGTTACCGCTATAAAGCGCGACCTCTCAGGTTAGGGTCACTTTGGCTTGTGATTGCCCGAGGGCGTCCTTCTCAAATCACCAGGACATTGGCTGTTGTCAGAAACAACGAGTAAGCCCAATCATTATTTAAATGAACTAAAAAAGAAGTCAACACTTTACCAAATCAATTAGGCTTTACATTTATTCGCCCAATAAATTGGTTCCGGGGGAGGGAGGACAATAGAGCTCCATTTCCCAGTCCTCAAGCGGCGGCATGACTTGGAAGGATGGCTCGCAATAAGACTTCAGGTAATCAGTCGCTCTTTTTTGGGCATACGTGAAATTTAGCACATTGCCTTCATCATCAATCTCTATTACATTCGCAAATATTGCGAAGACCATCTCAATTGCACTCGGTTCTGTTCCATATAAATCGAGGTAATCCACATCTTTAAGCATGTAATGCGTTCCACTTGCCATGAAGTACGCAAACGTTCTCAAAGCCCCACTGAAATCATGACTTAACTTCATACAAACACTCCCTATACCACATAAAAAAACGGGAACAGTATCTTCCCGACACGTTCCCGCCATGCCTGCACCACAGGCTGTTGTAAATTATACATCTACTCAGAGGCCGAGCCTTCGAACCCGACGCATTTTTCACTGAGACTTTGCGTCTTATACATCCATTCCCCAGGTAAAAAGAATGATGTCTATTACTGGTGACCGCAGTAATCACGGGGTGCTTCAGAAGCCACGGAAAAATAGCAAACTCCCCGCACCGAGTGCAATGAATTATTAGTTTTACCTCAACACACTTTCTTTTTCGGGAAACCTCGCCGCTTGTTCCGTTGAGGGTGACTCACTATCCCGCTACAGTCTGGATAACGCAGACATCCCCAAAAGCTCCCTGATTTTCCTGTACGCTGCAAAGTTACACCACCACACACAGGACACGGCGGCGAAGGGGGGACGGTGATGCTGACCGCCTGATGACGCCCTTTCTCGACCAACTGTGCTGTCCAGGCTGACTGCTTAGCCATAAATTCATCCAGTGACATCTTTCCTGCGGCGATATCATCCAGCGCCTGCTCCCAAAGGGCGGTCATACCCGGATCTTTCAACGGCATTGGCAACACATCCATCAGTTCACCGGCAACTACGGCTGCACGCAGAGATTTACCCTTTTTCACGATAAATCCACGAGCCAGCAAGGTTTCGATGACACCGGCCCGAGTCGCCTCCGTCCCCAGCCCTGCGTTCTCTTTCAGGATTTTCTTCAGCCGGGGATCGGTCACAAACTGCGCCGCATTTTTCATCGCCGCAACCAGGGTACCCTCCGTATAATGCTCCGGTGGTTTGGTTTGCTGGGGCTTCATGGCTGCCCCCGTCACCCGACACTCCAATCCCTTCTGTAGAGGAGGAAGTTGCGCATTATCGGTATCATCTTGCGCCTCATCGCCCTCCGGCTCTTTCTCAAACAGGATTTTCCAGCCTGGCACCACCACCACATTACCACGGGATTTAAACAGTTGACCGCCGAAAAGCAATGACACACGGGTTGCATCCTGTTCATAAACCGGCAGAAACTGCGCCAGATAGTGCTGTCTGATCACTTGGTAGACCTGACGCTCTACCTCACTCATTTTACCGAGATCACACTGCTGTTTGGTGGGGATAATACCGTGGTGAGCAGTGATCTTCTTATCGTTCCAGGCGCGGGAAACAAAATCTGGCTGCAATCGTGCCAACATTGTCGATAGCGCAGGGTCACTTCTTACCAGGGCAGAAAAAACGGCAGGCACTTCAGACAACATCGAGATCGGCAGAAACCCGCAGTCTGTACGCGGGTAAGTTGTCGCTTTATGGGTTTCATACAGCGCCTGGGCAATATCCAGCACCTGCTGAGCACCGAGCCCCCAGCGCTTTGAGCACTGCTGCTGCAACGTCCCCAGATCAAACGGGAGCGGTGCCGAAACGGTTTCACGTTTGGTCTCTATCTCGGTGACCGAGGCAACACCCGTTTGCTGACAGAGCTGGGCAACCTGCTGTGCAACCCCTTGCTGAATACAGCGCTTTTCCTCATCGCAGTACGTTGCCGCTGGCACCCACTGCGCGTGGAAAGCCTGTTGATTAGACGCCAGCGCCAACGCGACCACAAAAAAGGGCTTTGGCACAAAACCCGCGATGTGCCGGTCGCGCTCAACAACAAGATTGAGTGTCGGTGTCTGTACCCGCCCGACAGAAAGCACATTACCGTAACCGCTATCACGGGCCTTGACCGTATACAGTCGGGTCAAATTCATGCCGATCTGCCAGTCAGCACGCGAACGGGCAAGCCCCGCAAGATAGTAAGGATAGGTTTCATGTCCCGGTTTTATCGCGGCCAGTGCAGCTCGAATACTGGTCTCATCGAGCGCCGAAAGCCAAAGCCGTTCGATGTTACCCTGATAGCCACAATAATCGAGGATTTCACGGGCAATCACTTCACCTTCACGATCGGCATCTGTCGCAATCACAACACCATCCGCCTTGAGTAACAGTTTTCGGATCACTTCAAACTGCGCTTTGGATTCGGGTTTGACCTGCATTCTCCATTGCGTGGGCAACACCGGCAACACCTCTGCACGCCACGGTTTACCAAACTGTTCGCCGTACACATCGGGGCTGGCTTGCTCCAGCAGATGCCCAAACCCCCAGGTTACCGTTACCCCTGCACCCGACAGATAACCGCCCTTCTTCTCCGTTGCGCCCAGTACGGCGGCAATATCCCGTCCCTGGCTGGGTTTTTCACACAAAAAGAGTTTCATTCCATTCTCCATGAAAGCGAACCCGCCAGATTCAGCATGCACAACGCCCTACCCAAAAGGGCATGGCAATAAAAATGACAGGTGAAAAAAGAAAACTCGGTGATGGCCCAGCCGGACCATCACAGGATGCAGACACTGTTAGCGGATTTTACCTTCCGCGACCTGTTTTACTTCGGCAAACAGTTTGCCGGTATAAGCCTCAGTGACATGTGAGGCTTCACTGGAGCGGAACGTGATATACATACGACTCCCCGCACCATTTTTCTCAAGCTCAATCAGGATATTGTCCTCAATCCCCTCATCTGCGCCCCAATCCCTGCCCATCTTATAGTAAGCACCAGGTTGCGCATCCCAGGCATACCCCCCCTGAGTAATCGCTGCCGCCTTCATACTGCCTTCCAAGCCCTGCCCCTTAAGGGTGTTCACGGCATCACTGGAGGTGAAATTGTAATACCTCTTTACCCTTGCCGCCGCCGTATCGACGTCAACCGGAACTGCGAGTTCCCGAATGGTTTGTTTATCAACAATCGGTGAATTCTTGGACAACGTAGGCAAACCACTATTCTCATTGCTGTCCGTTTTCTTACCCAGTGAAAGTAAGCTGTAGCTCATATCACTGACTTTCTTGTTCAACTCGGCAACATCGCTCCCTGCACACCCCCCAATAAAATGGCAGATAGCACCACACCAGCGGTATTATAAAAGTGACTTTGACCCATTCCTTTCATTCTTATCTCCTTGTTTATCAATGTCTCCCTCTCCCTTATGATCCCTGGATTTATGCCGCAATCGATTATTTAGTAAGCGGAGACTCTCAGCATTTACTGCTGGTGAGAAACGAGAGCGTTTTTTACCTAATAGCACCCCACGATCTACATCACCAAAATACTGCTGCGCCAGGTGTGTGATCTCAGCCTTCATGGCAATATCTCTACGGCTGACAGGGAATGATTTGTAATTCTGAGCTGCCGAAAATATTTTTCGAATTTGGTATCCACCCTGTCGCAACTGATAGTCACGATGCTGCAGAGAGATAAACCCGTAATGATGAGCCTGGAATAACTTCAGCGCCAGTTGGTCAAAGCCGACAAGAAGGTAAACGCAACGATACCCTAGAGGAGTATGGCTATGAACCCCGATGTTCAGGGGAATATCGGATACCGTTTTGGATAATGTAATACCAGGAAATTGCTGACTCATATGACAATCAGCTTCGGTTAGAAATTTCTGAATATTCAGATGAGCATCATCAATCAATTTCTCTAGTTGATACATTACAGCATCCGCATAGGGGTTATCGGCAAGAGAATCTCGGTTGATATTAGATACCAGGCGGAAAAATTGTGACATCCCGATAATTTTACCTTTCCTCTCGCTCTTCCCTCTACCTTCCCACGTACTGATGGCGTAGAAGGTATGCAAATCAATCCTCAGCTCTGAATGTAGTGAGCCTACTTTCTTACCATCCTTTCTCTCTGCATTATCAGTCATAACAGCCTCTATTGATAGTTGACGCAGAGTGAGATAGTCAAAGATCTGCGCCCGCTCCAACAACGAGAAAGTATTTTCCCAACCGTTACAATTCTTTTTACATCTACTTCGCCCGCAACACTGTATGATTTTTAGCCACTGTTGCGCCCCGCAACACTGTATGATTTTTAATCACCGCTGTACCTCGCAACGAGCGGCGCGTATTTCTACCATCACCCGAGCAATGCTTTCCGCTGATGCTCTCTGGCTTTTCCCTTGACCCTGGGCTTGAAACCTAACAGGTTCTACAGGCTGTATTTTTGGCTGCTGCACTCGTTTAGCCACACCAGCGGTCGAATTGAATTGTCCATTCCTAGCCCGTTTTAACGTGGCAAGCAGGTAAGCAATAACATTTTTGATCTCACCAGTACCGACACGATCCGCAACCTCATCCAAGATCTGCTGCCCTAACTCCGGCAACACCTGCAGTTGCTGCTCCACGTTATCCCGGTCAAACGTAGTCAGATTTTCAATCAGCACTGACGGCCAGATAAGCCGATTGTCGTTTTTTCCTGATGCCCCTACGTATGTATCTTTTACACCCTGTGTAAAACTACGTACGTAACAGTTCGGATTCCGAACTCTGTCATAACCCATTGTTTCTAGACTGAGTTCGGTTTCCGAACTCGGTAAAACAGTCCCTCCATTGGTACTGAGTTCGGTTTCCGAACCCGGTGATCTTTGGGGGAGGGAAGGCATTTTTTGACTGAGTTCGGAAACCGAACCCGGCGAAGAAGCCTGCTGCCGCAAGGCCAAATTCTGGGGGGATTGTGGCGAAGACAAGCGGGCCTCGATTAACGCAATACGCGAGTGGCGGTGACGCATGGACGTATCCTGCTTGATCTCGCTCAACACGGACAGCGCCGTTAACCGGATAGTTTTATTACCGTGCTGGCAGGCCTGCGCCACCGCATCCAGCCAGCCCGGATCAAAATGCTCAGCATCACATAATCCCAACGGTTCATCATGCTGTGCATAGATGTTGCCACGAACACGGCCACCGTCATCTCTAACGCGCTTGCACAAACTGAGCCAGCCCGTGAGCCGTAACATAAGCAAAGCACGACTGACTGTTTCTCGGGAGGCTTTACCTGAATGGGGAGAGGCGAGTTGGAACTGCAGTTCTTCATAGGTTGGGAACACAGCACCGTCATTCTGCTGCGCATAGAGACGGATCATCACCCAGGCGGTTTTATCCAATGGCGATAGACGATTATCCATATAAAGCTGCCGGGGAATGGCATCATGCACATTCCCCAGATAGAGCAAACCACTTTGTTCATTTGTCACAGCACCAGACTGTGCCTTTTGCACAATCCGGGCTGTCATCTTGCTTAATGTATGTTGTATGACACTGTCTACTGCCAAGGCCATCAACCCACTCTCCGCTGTTGCTCAACCCAGCCTTTTACCAGCGTCCACACAGACGTTAAGGCAATATCTTGTTGTTCAGCAATCAACATCATGACTTCCAGCGCTTCCAGCGAATCCAAATTGTCTATCTTGGCAGCACGCCACTGCTCCCAAATCGATACTTCTTCAGCTTCGGCAGGCGTTTGATTACGACCCTGCCGGGTGGGTATCCCAGCAAGGCGACGACGGGTACTGACCTCTGCCGCCGTCAACCCGAAATAGTACTGCGTCATTTCTATCGACCCGCCAAGAGCCAAAGCACGGTCTATTCGCTGTACCCGTACCTGCTCCTGCCGGGCCTGTGCCAACATCATGTTGAGATTAGTGTGATTGATATGGAACGTCAGTATTGAGACTGAAGAATTAACCAGGTAATGCAAATCTTCAACCGTCAGTTGGTTCAGTTCCTGGATCTCCTCCAGCGTCAACCCCATCGCTTCGCAACGCCGGATATTGCCTGACTTCAGTTCCATCAAGACTTGAGTCAACAGCACATTTGTCGTCATACCGGTTTGCGGATTCATAAGTAGTTCCCTCCCAAAAGCATCCCTAAATCAATCACCCACGCCACAATACAGAGCATGACCAGCGTGATACCTGATCTATCCTTATTCATAGGGCACCTCAGGTTTACACGTCAGTTTTCCTTGATCTGCGCCATCGACACCGTGATACAACCGAGCATTTTTCCCGGCGACGAAACCGTTTCCTCTGGCAATATCAGCCCCGCGACATTCCCTGGCCTCCCGAAGTTTGGTCTGATCTAACGACAAAGATTCAAGGTAATGCGCCATAATCTGGCCTTCCTGCTGAGAGGGACCAAAATCAACGACGACACGGCGAACTCCTTCAACCCACCCCTCGCGAAATTGGTCGGCACGAGCACGGCGAGTTGCCAGTTTAAGACGCTTGCTTTGTGTCTTAAGGTAGGCAATTGTTGCCATTTTCAGTTGGCGGGAAAGGACATCAAACGAATACGCAGCCACTGCTGGACGCTCACCAAAACCGCAGAACACCACGACACGATGGTTATCGCCAGACCATGCTTGCTGCCAGCTATAATAAGCACGACAACCAAATACCCGATTCATGAGCCAGACCAGGCTGTTCATCCACTGAGGGACTTTCACCGCATCGGACGGGGCTCCCTGCGTCTGAGACTCCTGCACCAAAGAAGACTCAGCATCCCGTTCACTGATACCATATTTTTGCATCAACTTTCGAGCACGGGATAAGGCCTGCCCGGCCTCATGGGCATTACTGTTACTTTTAGCTAACGCCAGCAGTTTACGAATTAACTTCACCAGGCGAACCTGACGCTGTGATTGACTCATCCTTGACCCTCCCCATCCTGTGACTGGCGTTGGATCTCACGCAAACGCCGTATCACGCGAATTAACCGTAAAAACTTGACCACCTGAATATCATCCAGCAACGGCCAATCAGCCGGTTGCTCCGCACCGATTAATATGTTCGCCAGTTCAGTAGCAGACAGGGAAACGGCAGCATCACCTGATAGCCCTGCCAGCAATCGTGTTATCGGGGAAGCCTGGTGAGTATTCACCCGTAGGCGATACCCCGCCGAACCAGGCAAGTTGTCTTCACACAGCTCCTGCTCAGCTTCAAGCACTTCAGCCAGTTCAAACGCCAGACGAAAAGCCGCGTCCTGCAAATGCTCAATATCGTCCTGCAGGGCAGAAATGTGCCAGATATCGGTCACCGGCTCCAAGCCCGTATTGGCGAATGAAACCGAAGAGTCCGAGATGGCGCTTTCCGACACGGGAGACGGGTTATTATTTTGCTGCTCTTGCAATACACCGCCCGTTGAGGCAGAGGATGGGAAGGCCACCGGTAGCGTTGACTCCCTGGGCTTATCAGGCAGTCCATACAAATCAAGCTGTTCCTCTTCCTTATGCTCTTCCTTATGCTGCTCACCAGGATCGATATCTGGTACTGGCTGGCTATGTTGTGTCGGGATCTTGTCTTTAATCTGACGATCATCAGAGGGAGAGACCGCAAGTGAAGACCTTGGCGCAACAATGGGTGTAGCCCACTCATCTTTTTCTTCGATGCCTTTATCTGCATTGATAATATGTTGTGGTAAAGGCACGGGTTCACCAAACAGTTTCCGGCGATTCTGTTCTTTCGGGTCAAGTTCAATCAACCAGCGATCATAAGTGATCTCCGAGCTGGGTATTGCCTGGAGTAATGCCGCGATCAACTCGTCTTTGAACGTTTCCAGGGCATAATGATCTGGATCATCCAGATTGCGACAAACCTCACTAAACACCTCATCAAACGTTTTACCCACATCAGTATTTACACTGAACTCCCCCCAGGCCTTTTCTGCCGCCATACGGAGATTTATAAGGGGAAGAGTTTGGGTACGACTTAATCCAGACTCCAAAACCTTCGGAAGATAGGGGTACAGTTGCTTTATGACATACTCCATTCGGCTTATAGTGGAGTAATGTATCGGATACCCTTCAGATTTGAGCAGCTCTGCGAGTTCCCTCTGGCTAACCTCACGCCCTAATAGTTCCTCCTGAATGTTTCTGGCATTGGCTACACCAAACGATTTTTCAATAAAAGACAGGTCTCCTCGAACATCATTTTCAGCTAAATGCCCAATGAGACACTTCAACCGCCCCGGCCAGGGCTTGAAAATGCACTGAATTCGAAGAAAACGCTGATCGCGAGTTTCTTCCCATAGTTCATTCAAAATTGCGTAGCGTGTATTCCCTCCATCACTGAAGATATACACATCTTCGGCGCTGTCTGGGTTCTTCGTCACTTTTGGCACTGAATCCAATCCACGCGCCAGGATCGATGCTTTAATATCGTCATATTTGGGATTGCGAGTGGTACGCGGGTTATCCGGGTTGGGCCGTAATTGATCCAGCGTTAATACCATTGGCATCTCACTGACCGGCAATACGGCCACGGCATTGGACGTTGGTGAACGTCCCCGTTGCAACAACTGCTCACTCAAGGTCTGCACTTTTTTAGAAGTCATAGCGGCCTCCCGAGAAATCTTCAAATCGGGTTATTTCAGCCTGATACTTCACTTTTATTGTGCCAATAGGACCATTGCGCTGCTTGCCAATAATCAGCTCGGCAATGCCCTTATCTGGAGTATGCTCGTCGTAAACTTCATCACGGTAGATAAACACGATCATATCGGCATCTTGCTCTAGAGCGCCGGAATCCCGAAGATCACCATTATTGGGTCGTTTATCCATCCGATTCTCAAGGGCACGGTTAAGCTGTGAAAGGGCTACCACCGGGCAACCAATCTCTTTCGCCAACGCCTTCAAGGAACGCGAAATCTCGGCAATTTCCTGTGTCCGATTTTCCTGACCAGGGCAACGCATCAACTGCAGATAGTCCAACAGGATTAACGACGGTTTCCCGTATTTTCGAACGTTTTTACGAACCCGAGAACGCAGCATTGACGGTGTCATAAAGCTGTCGTCATCAATGAATAAACGATCTTTCCACTCCAGCAGAATTTTATGCGCCTCCCCCACCCTGGCCCATTCCTCATCGCCCATATTGCCGCTACGTAAATTCTGTAAAGGGATACGCCCCAGCATGGCAATAAACCGTGATAAAAGTTGGTCGATGGGCATTTCCAGGCTGTAGATTTGCACCGGCTTATCTTTCCGGGTCTCCAGGGCACCCTCACATAAACTCAAAGCTAGTGCGGTCTTACCCATTGAGGGACGTGCCGCCAACAGGATCAGATCACTGTCCTGCAGCCCGCTAGTCATCCCGTTAAGTTGCTCAAAAGGCGTAGGGGTACCAGTGATCAGGTCCTCACTGCTACAACGCAACTCCAGACGGTCAAGATAGGTCTCCAGCGATGATATGAGATCAAACGGCTTGCCGGACGCCTGCAGACCGGCGATATCAAAGAGACGTTGTTCTGCCTGTGCCAGTAGTTCATCCACATCTGTACGAGCATCTTCAGCCTGCCCGGCAAGATCATGCCCTAGCGCTAACAACTGGCGCTTCTGTTTGCTGGTAGAGACATACTGCGCATAGGCCACAATATTGGCCGCACTGGGGGTGTTTTTGGACAACTCGGCCAGGTAGGCAAAGCCACCGGCGATATCAAGTTGCCCACCCCGCTCAAGCTCCTCTGAAACAGTGATGAGATCGATAGGCATATTGCGGCCAAGTAACGCCTGCATAACGGCAAAAATCTTCTGATGAGGCGGAGAGAAAAAGCTGTCTGCCGTCAAGATGGGGGCAATTTCATCCCAACGATCATTTTCCAGCATTAACCCGCCAAGTACTGATTGTTCAGCCTCTAATGAATGCGGTAGAACCCGCCGTTGTTCAGTGTTACGCATGGCAAGTATCCTCACTCTGAACCTCGCGCAACGCGCATTCCAGAACCTCACGGAGTTGGGAAGAAGCGACCAGGATCAGGGGTTCCTGATCATAATTCGCGCCAGACTCCAGCAACGGAAGCCCAATCGGTGTTTGCGGACCTACAGCCATATCACGAAGTTCTGATTCACTCCAAAGATTGCAGAAATCGATAAAACCCCGCGCCAGCCCCCATTCATCGGCTAGACGCTCATAAATCCGGCTTTTTGCCGTTTCGTAATCAGGTGCGTCAACGAACACATGAACCTCATCGTGTCCCTTATAGGTATCAGTGGAATAAGCGACGGCACGCCAAATTTGATTGCGATTCATACGCGAACCTCCCGAGCAAGAACATCATCAAACAAGGGTTTCCACTCTGGGAAGAGCTCACAGGCCAGATCACATATAGACTGTGCTGCAGGCGGGGCTTTACGATCTGTTTGATATTCCAACCTATGAGCAGGTTGAGACAGGCTGTGCCCCAGCTTATAAACCTCTAAATCGTAGATCTGCGTTGCCAACATACTGACTGGGATATCAGCGGCACTGTATGAGCTTTCGTTAATGATCTGTGTTATCGCTGCCAGCGCTTTTCTTGCCAGAACCGTGTAGTCCATGCAGTTCACCAGGATTTTCACCGGGGGCAATGCGATACCAAAGTCTTTATAAGGCAGCAACCCTTCCATCAGCGGGATAGTACCGCGTAAAAACTCACGCACATCAGGTACCACCGGCTTGATCATGGCTAGCGCCGTATGGTTCGTTGCCAGCATGACCAGCTCCAACATGATGGATCGGGCACCCTGTGAATCGATTATTATCACGTCATAATCGGTAAACAGAGGGTGTTGCAGTAAATTACGCAGGCGAAAACGACCATCCGGCGCGTGCATCATGGCCGTTTTAAGCTGTTCGTGGGGATCGTTTGAAATGATCAGATCGAGGTTGACAATGCTGGTATGAGAAATAAGCTGTTGAGGTTGGTTGAGATCCGCCGTCTGCATTAACAATTCATATAGGCCGCAGGGGGCTTCATACTGCAGGTGATAATAACTGGAGGCTGTCGGTTGAGCGTAGTCACCGTCGATCAACAGAGTCTTGAGACCGGCATCTGCACAGAAACCGCTGAGATTAGCTGCGTGGGTGGATTTTCCTTCCCCACCTTTGGTGGAAATGATTGAAATTACATGCATATTTATTACCCGAATTTATCATTCGAGTAATAGTAAAAACTGGTAAAACGTTAACCACATCCTACACGGGGATTGAAAATCCCCGTGTCCTTGGTTCGATTCCGAGTCCGGGCACCATCATTTAGAAGAACCCGCCTATGGCGGGTTTTTTGCTTTCTGAGTGTGGACTCTTCATCGAACTACGTTCGGTTATGAGCTACATCCCTGTAGCTCCCCGTTGCGGGTCAACGCATAGCATTGTTAAATCTGTTCCAGACGGATTTTTCGGAGTCTAGACCCCCTTTCCGGTTTCTATCATTGAGATAGATATCTTCGAAAGCCATCACAAAACGAACGAATCCATCGTATTACCAGTATCATATAACTCCTTCCCCAACTGGGTTAAAAGCTCAACCAAAGCACTCTGTATAAATAACGGAAAGCCCTATTTCCCAAAGTGTTTTGATAAACAGGTGCAGGAATAAATCGTTTCGTATCTTGTTATAATTCAACCCCAGAGAGACGACTTCACCGAGAGTCCATTCGCGCTTGGAGTTCCTCTCTACTACCATCATAACGACAGTCAGGTAATTCCTTATTCACCGGCGACTAATTTAACCTTGCACCCTATTGCGAAGCATCACCAGGACCCAATTTTGCGACACACGGCGTCCACTATGTCAACCACGACGTACCACCCCCATCGTCCGTGCCCCCCATCTATTCATGCAGGATAGCCCGTTAAGTCCGGACCATACCGCGCAGTCTCATACCAGGCGTGGGCGTGGTCCCGCTCTCACCTGATATCCCCTCGACGAAAATAGAAGTACGAAATAACCACTTCAGCCCCGCCGTAGTCCATCCTCCACCCGTTTCGTCCGCCCACTACCCCCCCCAGGGCGGCCCGTCGCCGTGGCCGTGCTACCGTCCCGGTAATTAACTAATACGGTGAGACTTGCACCACTACGGCACGACTATATGTCCCCGCGACAGCTTTTACCGCTCTCAGTGAGGAGGTCGCACGGAATATACCGCCTTCGCTTATATCAAAGGATAGGTCCGTGGTTAACCCAGGAGCGATCGTCACCTTAGACCCCCCGACGACAGAGAGCACGGGTTTCGGTCCACACTTAACGCCACCCGTTACCGTTTTCATATCAACCATGTCAGTAGGAATAATCCCGTGGTCGATTTCCCCGGGCAGCAGGATTTCACAGGGAACGTCCGGCGGAACGAATTTTTGGCAAAAAGTGCTTCCGGAATTCGCTGCAGTGTCGGCACTTATTAAACCATGGATAGTATGCAACTCATAAGCCACGTTTAACCAATCTTGGGCTATAACAAGGCACTCCCCACCGGGCCCAGCCCCGTGGTGGTACCCCCACGTTGTAGACCGGGGCGCACACGTCGACGCGGGTGTCAGTTCCCATGTGTCCGTACTAATAAGATTACAATTAGTAACACCGGGTGTATGGTCTAGTGCGTTGGTGAAGAAACACTTCGAGAATGGTGTGTTAGTCAGACGAGAGCCCAAATCACAATGCATGCCATACAGCGTCAGGACCTTCGATTGGGTCTTATCAGGAGTAGTCGTAGCAGGAGTCTCAGACAAGGTCGTCCCATCGATCGCATAAGCCACGTCTCTGCTGCACGGACCTTGCGCGGTAGTATCCTTACACGCGGTGATACGTGGATTGAGTACAACAGGATGCATCACAGCGGTGGCGCTCCCTGTCCATATTGACGCGACAGCCCAGATACTAGCGAGGAACTTATTCATAGAACACCAGTAGTTTGTTTCAAAAAAAGCAGGCAATCACCCCGCGTTCTGCAAGAGGTGTTTTGCCCATGTACTCCACCGGGCCTCGTATTCCCGCACCCGCAGCTCGGTCTCTGTCTTTGACAGCTTCCGATACCGGGCTTGCTCATAAAGCCGCGCGATACGTTCCCGATAGTTCTCGATTGCCCTCGGCGCTATCCAGGGCCCTTCGGGGGCATACCACACCCCCAGCCAGTCAAAGCCATTTTCAATTCTCCCCAGTTGTGTTTTATTCGGGTGTGCCTCAAAACCGCCCAGGTCAAAAAACTCATGCAGACGTTTAATTGCCTTGCGTAAATGCCACCGCGTTTGGGTGAAAATAATAAAGTCGTCCATATAGCGGGCATAAAAGAGGTCCTCCCTGCCACCAAAATAATGGTCAACATGCCGTAATAGACTGCCGCCAATGAGCGGGCTCAGTGCGCTGCCACGACAAATGCCTTTCTCCGGCGTGTGTATCTCACCGCCGTCCTCAATGCTGTAATGGAGCCATTGCAGGCACAGGTCCCGGCAGACCCTGTTGTGGACATGCCATTGCAGTTGCCCTGCCACCTGAGGCTTTAAAATATGCCGGTAATACCCCCGGATATCCGTACGGTACACATACCGCCATTCCCCATTGCGCCAGGCCGAGGAAACCTGCTGCGTCGACCCGCTGACGCCGCCGTGCCCCCTCAGGTGATGGCAATCCCGGGGGCGGGGCAGGTGCGCCTCAATGCACATAGCCACCCACTTCAGCACCAGGGCATCATGGGCAGACCACTGCACCCAGCACCTGTGCCGCCGCCGATAAACCTGCATCGGTGACAGCCGGTACTCCCCTGCCAGCACCCTGTTTAGCCACCGGACCTGCTGCTGCGGCCACCTGAACCGCAAGTCCCAGATATCGGCATTGACCGGCGCATGCTGTCGGCGCTGACACAACCACCGATACGCCTGTTCCCAGTGTTGTGCTGCTCCGTCCCACGGGATATCCCTGTCGCCCTCGCGTGAGACAGGCCCCTTATTCATATTCCAGGTTGAACGTCGCCGTGGCGGTAAACGGCCCACGCCCTATCGTTTTGTTGGTAATCGCCTGAGGCTCACCCTGCACATAGGCCTTCAAGGCAATCACGTTCCCCCCAGGCTGCAGCACCATCTTGCTACTGGCCTTGTTGAGGGGCAGCGGTCTGGCCTGCATTGTCTCCAGGCCTATCGCGATACCCGTCGCCCCGCCCCCCCCGTCAATGGCCAGCAGGCCCGGCAGGGCCGCGTTCTCCGTCCCTTTGAAGGTAATCGTCACCGTGTTGCCCAAAGACAGGTCGCACTCCGCCAGCGGTATTTCGAACGCCTGCCCCAACGTGCGGGTGTTCAGGTACAGGTACTTGTCGATAATCGTCCCAAAATCCAGCCGGATATCGTCATCCCCCGGCGCAATCACGCACGGCTCGGCCACCAGGGCGCCGTACAGGTGAACGTTGTTCTCCCCGGCGGCCCCCGCGGGTGACGTCATCAGCGCTGCAAGCAGCGGAGCCAGACCCCCTCCTCTCATAGCCCGGCCAAAATAGTGCCCCGTTTTGCGTTCCATCTCACACTCCTTATTGATAGTCGGCACGCAGTGTTGCCCAGGCCTCAAAGGCCCCTTCAGTCAGGGTCGTGCCTGCTTTCTTCACCGGCACGGCCTCCAGACGCGGCGGTCGGGTACGGTCGATGTTCAACGTGCTGTTCGGGGTAAAGGGTTTGTCGTTCTGGTAAATCCGAATACCCAGATTGTCCTTGCTGGTCAGCAGCGCCTCGCTGTCGAACGCCGCCGCGTTGCCACTCAGGCTCAGCGTCAGGGCCCAGCCGGCGCTGACGGCCCCCGTGCAGGTTATCTGGTAGTTCATCACCTGGCGGTAGTTCGCACCATCCACCTTGGTGATGCCTACCCGTTCGCCGAAGTTCACCTCGACCCGGTTACCATCGTTGATGGTGCATGGCGGCGGCTCTATCAGCGTGCCGTGAAACGTCATTTCCGCTTCGCCGTCCTTTGCCTGTGCCCCCGCGATGCCCATCAGGCAGCCGGTCAGCAACAGGGTATGTACTATCCTTGGGGTTGTGCTCACACTCAGCTCCGTCACTGGTAGTCCACTTTCATCGTGGCCGTGGCCGCAAACTCACCGCCCGTCAGGGTCGCTCCGCTCTGCTTGACCGGCACGGCCCATAATTCGGGCTTGTTCGGGTAAGTGAAGTTCAGCGCGGTGTTGATGGGCAGCTTGTTGCTCCCCTGCAACAGCTTGATGCCCAAGCCCGCCTTGTCGCTTCTCAGTACAGTTCCGTCAAACGCCGCGCCATTGCCCTGCACCTGCAGTTTCATCGCGTTGGCGGACGCACTCCGACAGTCCAGCGTGTAATTCACCGGCATACGGTAGTTATTGCCGTCCACGCGGGTGGTCATCACGTCGCCGAACTCCACCGTGATGGTCTTGTTGTCATTGACGGTACACGGCGGCGGGGCAACCACCGTGACCTTTATGGTAATGGTGGCCGTATTGGACGCGCCCGCCCTTAGCGGCAAGGTGACCAGTACCCCGCACAATAAGCAGGCCAACGTCCGGTATCGCAGTGTTCCGTTCATGGCTGCCTCAGTCATAACTCAGATGAAAATCCACCACGGCCCGATAACGGCCCGCAACCAGTCCGGCCGGAGTACGCTCTGCCGCCACGCGATATGTTAACGCGTCCTGCCCCGGCGTCAGCAGCAGCGGGGCTCCCCGGCTGCCCAGACGCACGTCGCGGCCGTGCTCGTCCTCCAGGCGCAAGCCCAGTCCCGAGACGCCCTGGGCTTTCACCAACTGCGGGTTGTCCGCATCGCGCACGCCGTTAAAGCTCACCGTCACCGCCGGCTGGTTGCTTGCCCAGGTCAGGCCGCCCGTGCGCCCATCCCGGCTGCCGGCCGGGCTGCGCAGGCAATCCCTCAGCCGCAGCTCGAACTGCACCGGTGTGCCCCGGGCGCCCAGGGTCTGCAAGCGCCCCGTAGCCGTCTCGCCGAGTGCAATGTCCTGACGGGCACTGGTCATCTCCAGCCGGCAGGCGCTCTCGGTCAGTGCCCCGTGCACATACAGGGTGCCGTAGCTACCTTCGATATCCGCCCCGGCCTGCGCCGCTGGCAGCAGGCACAGCATCATGCCCAGTGTGAGCGGCACCATCAGCGCCAGTCCGCCCAGCGTGCCGTAATATTTCAGGTCGTCTGACCAAACGGGGCCCTGCCGGTCCCTGCCCGTCTCGTGTGTCATACCCATTCCTTTTCTCCCTCGCCTTGCCGCTCTTCGGCCACGGTTATCCGGTTACGCCTGTTTTTCCGGCGCGACGGTGCAGGTAGTGCCGTTGCAGCGGAAGCTCAGCTGCGGCCGGCCGCCGTAGTCGTTGACATAGGTCAGCACCGGGCTGGCCCCCACGCTGGCGGCACTCACCGTCAGCGGCAGACTGCCCTTCGGCGGCACCATCATCGGTTCGAAGCCCTTGATACCGGCATTTTTGTTGCTGCCCGCATCCACTATCGTGACGTAGTAGGGGGTCGGGTTGTTGACCACGTATTTGTCCCCCTGCTTCGTCAGCGTCAGTTGTTCCTGCGGCGGCGCCCCGTTCTTGTCCATCGCAATCCCTGCCGGGCGGTAGAACAGCTTGATTCGGGTCTGCAGGGCAATCTGCAGCGTGTTCGGCTTGGTGCTCTTCGGCGGAATTTCCCGCAGGTTGAAGTAGTACAGCGTCTCCCGGTCTTGCTTGAGCAGCTTCGCCGCCGGCAGGGCCTGGATTTTCACCTGGCTCGGCTTGCCCGGCTCGATGCGCTGCACCGGGGGCAGTACCGTCAACGGGCTCTGAATTTTGTTACCCTTCTCGTCCTCAATCCAGCCCTGCGCCAGGTACGGCAACTGCTTGTTCTGGTTGCTGACGTTCAGGCTCACCGAGTTCTGCCCCCCGTCAAACACCACCCGGGTCCGGTCCAGCGCGATGGCGGCCTGCGCCTGCGGCACCACCAGAGTACCCAGCAGCAGTACGGCAAGCGCCCCCGGCACGGCGGGCGTTCGTAAAAGAGCGGCATTCATGTTCAACGAGTTATTACGCATTTTTTTCTTCCCCGGCCTCCACGGCCGCTTTCAACAGGGTTTCAGTTAACGCAGGCCCACGCGTTTTATCCGGAGCCTGATGTGTCGGATGGCACGGCAGCAGCAAGGTGTTCATCAGCATGTCCGCCGGTAACGGCGTCGGCATCCGCACTTCACACTGCGCCGCCCCGTCCCAGTGCACCGTCATGGTTTCACCGGCGTTGATGCCGCTCAGGTAGACGCTGCCGCCGTCGTTGACCAGGCCGGTTTCCTGTTTGCGTGCGTTCAGCACCCTTGCCCCAAACGGCGGTTCGCTGCCGTCGGCCAGTTTGATGACCGCCATCGCCTTGGCCCCCGCAATCACCTCAAACTTGCGGTAACCAATCGCCCCTTCGGTCAAGGTGGCCTGGACCACCGATGTGGTGGCCTCGGCGTTGTCACCCAGTTGATTCAAATCGATGCTGGCCTTGTTGCGGTAGTAGCTGCTCACGTCACCAATGACCGCCTTGCCCCAGGCATTGGTCTTGCTGCTCCTGCCATAGCCACGTACCGGCACCTCCGGTACCCCCTGGGTGTCAATCAGCATCCGGGTACCGCCCGCCATCCCGGCGCGGTGCAATGCCCCGCCTTCAGCCGTCATCGTCATCCCGCCCTGCATTGACATGCCGAAGGCGCTGTAGCGATCTTGTTGATAACTGGCGTTGGCACTCATACGCGTCGTGTCACCCTCGTGGTTGTAATACCCACTCACGTTGGCCCCACTGCGCGACGTCCCGGCGTTAAGCTGGTAGTTGTTGTGCTCGTCAATCCGCTCCGAGTAACCGACCCGGTGGGTGGTGTCATTACGATTGACCGAGGTGTTATAACTGACGGTCGAGCTGTTATCCCACGGCATCGACAGCGACAGGTATCCCCCGTCGTCATGGGTACCGTTATAGGTGTTGCGGTACGCCGACAGCGACAGGCTCAGGTTACGGAACCGCCCGACGTCGAAATAGCGCGACACCGTCAGGTTGTAGCGGTCGTTGGCCGGCCGGTCCCAGTAGGTCTCATGGCTGTAGTTGAGGTAGCTGCTCAGCCCCCAGTCCCGGAAGTGCTTGTTAAAGGTGATGGTGTACATCTCCTTGCCGTTGCCGGTACGGGTGCCGTAGTACCGCGCATCGAGGTACTCGCTCATGCTCATGAAGTCCTGCTCCGAGAAGCGGTAGCCGGCGAACGTCACCTGGCTGTCTAACTCGTCGAAATTCTTCGAGTAGCTCAGGCGGTACGATCCGCCACTGAGCGTGCCGCCTTCCTGTGGCAGACGGGCGCGCGATTGGGTCGCGTCGAACGACAGTGCCCCGAGCGCCATCAGGTCGCGACCTACCCCGAGCGAGAGGGCGTTGTAATCGCCGCCCGCCAGGGCACCGCCATACAGTGACCAACCGTTACTCACCCCCCAGGAGAACTCGCCGGTGCCAAACATGGGGCCACGCGAATGGTGCTGCCAGTCCGACGGCTTACCCGCCGCCAGCTTGAAGCGCACAGAACCCGGGCGGGTCAGGTACGGAATGTTGGCGGTGTTAACCACGAACTCCTGCACGCTGCCGTCCTGCTCTTCAACCCGGACCTTCAGTTCACCCGTCACGGCATCGTTGAGGTCCTGGATGCGGAACGGCCCCGATGCCACGGTGGTCTCGTGCAACACGCGGCCCTGCTGGCTGATGACCACTTTGGCGTTGGTTTTCGCGACCCCCACCACCTCAGGTGCATAGCCCCGCAGGTTCGGCGGCAGCATGTTGTCGTCCGAGACCAGGCTGGCCCCGGTAAAACGGAAGCTGTCGAACATGCTGGAGTCCAGGTAGTTCTCCCCCATTGTCAGCTTCGAACGCAACGCCGGCACGGCCCGGTAGGCGTAATAACGGCTCCAGTCCAGCTGTTGACGGGACGACCGCCCACTCCCGGTCTGATGGTCAAGGCTGGCCTGCCAGTCCGCACGCAGTCGCCAGGCGCCCAGGTTGGCGCCGGCCGTGCCGTTACCGCTGAGGCTGTACCCGCGCGTCCCCTGCTTCAGCTGTTGCTGGCTTCGTGCATTCACGTTGTAATCAAACAGCAACCCTGGAATACCCTCATCCCAGCGTGACGGTGGATCCCAGTTTTCATCGGTGTATTCCAGAAAGGCCTGCGGGATATTCAGATAAAGCGCATTGGTCGACAGGTCGCCCCGGACCTCCATCCCCTGCACACTGCCCTCGTCCAGACACGTGTTACCGTGCCACCAGGTCACCTTGCCGAGCACGCCTTCCTTGAACCCCAGCTCATTCGCCAGCGCCCGGGTGATACATGCCCGGCTGCCCTTCGGATCATCCTTCGGGGCATAAAAGGGAATTTGTTGCTCCGGCAGTTCATTCTTGTTGATGTGCACCACCATGCCGTAGGTACCCGGCATGATGTAACCACCACGGGAAAACTGGCTCAGGTCGATATTTTTCCGGTCGTTGACATCCAGCACATCCGTATTGAACTGTATGTCATCGGCCGCGAAAACCACTGTCATCGGCGTACTCAGCGCGAGCGAAACACACAACCCGAGCGCCTGAATACGAACCCGCTTTCCTGTCGGTGACAATCCCATATCCTTACCTTGTTATTTTAGAAACCATTGCGCGGAATATTCAGAAATAATCCAGCTTGAAACGTATCGAAGAAAAATAATCACCGGACTTGACCGCGTGATTATTGGCCACCAATTTCAGGGAATAATTCAGCTTCATATCTCCGGGAAAAATATCGGCCAACGACAATGCTTTTCCTGGCAAGACAATATTGCCTACGCCATCTGAAATCTGCAGACCAACGCCGGACGTGTCACCGTGAACACCAAATAATGTCTCTTCGGCATCACCGTCAAAGGTCACCTGGAATTGTTTCCAGCCTGTTTTTCCCGGACGCTCCAGAACACAATCAACCAGGTGGATAGAAAAGGATTTACTGCGCCCCTGGCCGTCACGAAGAATATCGGCCACGGAAATAATCCCCATATCAATACTTTGTTCGCGGCTCTCGACCGCAATGGCACAGGCCGTATCGATAATGCTTCCCTGCATATTGACCCGTCCCCATCCCGCCAGGCCAGCGGCAGCATGAGAAGAAAACGTGGCGGGAAATAACAGACAGGAAAATACGATTAACGTTTTATTATTAATGGGCATTTTCCACTCATCTCCTGGGCAATCAGTCTTAAAAAGGCATGCGGGGATCCCGCATGCACAGGCACGCCAATATTTAAAATAAAATAGAGGGAAAAATCGGACTTAGTTGTATGCCAGGGTAAAGTCAGCGACGGACTGGAAATTACCTTCGGTGATGGCGGCAGAGGCACCGTCACCCTGCATGTAGGCACCGAAGCTCAGGGTATTGTTACCGTCCTGCAGCAGCTGTTGCTTGGTCGGTTTACCCAGTTTAATCACTTCACCATCGCCCTGAGTGATGGCAATGCTGGCGCCTTTGGCCGTCCCGGTGATACCCAGCAAACCGTTGCCCGCCGCAGATTCCATCCCGGTGAAGGTGACTGCCACCTTGTTTTTCGCCGCCGGATCACCAAACGAGCAGTTTTCAAGCTGGATATTAAAGTTACGTGCTGTGGACTTGCCGCCGTTTTTCAGCGCCGCGTTGGAAATCTGACCCAGCTCAACGGTCTGATCTACAGTGTCCGGGGAAATAGAGCACGGTGCATCAATAATAGAGCCGGTGAAGGTCACTTTACCGTGTCCTTGGTCAGCAGCGTGCGCCATTGAGGCAGAGCCAAATGCGATTACCGCAGCCAGAAGTGTCTTATTCAGGTTCATTATAGTTTCCTAAGCATGATTAATGATTGATGTTTAATTCCGGACCTCGGACTGCATAATCCATTACGCAATGCACCCCGAAAGCAATAAAAAAGTGACGATTCGACTCACGTCACAATATCAAAATAGATCCAGAGCAAGAACAAAGGACACCCTCGTTCTGAAATCAATTATTGCAAGAAAGTACATTTAGACCAAATATTTTCATCAGGATATAACAAAAAAAATATATAAAACTAACAAGCTTTACTTTCACATTAAAAATCGAAACATCCGATCGTGATAATGATTGTTGCGATATATTATGCTGTAATTACATCAAACATCAAATCAACCGATCTGATTAGTCAAAATAAACGATATAATGATCCGTGAAATGCAGGATTGCCCCATAACCACCGAGATCTCTACCACTTTTGGGGTAGAAACATGGAGCGAAAAACATGACAAAGAGAAAAACCACTCACCAAGAAAGCCTTCGGCTACAACATGCATTACTTAATGTATTGCAACAATTGGCCCCCCCTGTAACGAACCATACGTTACCCCCGGAAAAGAGCTGGCCCTCTACGCGCCAACTGGCTATGGCCATTGATATCGGAATTTACCGAGCGCGTTATTTATTGCTCGACATGGTGAATAAAAATTATATCGTCGTCAGTGACAGTGCCATAAATAATTCACTTCGCTGGTTTCCGATTGGGAGCAATACCCCGAAACCATTTTCGGCACCGAATTACCGACAGACGCCATGACGGAATAAAACAGAATGAGGACTTCACAGTGACCTTTCTTGTCAATATTCTGATATTACAGGGGCTTTCTCTCGGAGCCCTTGGATTTTGGTGTTGGCGTATCAGAGACCGTCGCGCGATTTTCATCTCGCCTGCCCTGCGCTATTTTACGGCGGGAATGGTGATGTTAGCCCTGCCCCTGGCCTACACCACCGATGTCCGCGTGCCGGGAGCGGCATGGCGGGTTGCTGGCGCCGTGCTGGGTATCCTTTGGTTTTTTTCGTGCCTGCAGCTACGCTGGCGCCGATGCACGTTGCTCACAGTCCTCTATGGCGTGCTTCTTTTGGTTGGTATGCAGGCGATTATTGCCGGTCAGCAGTGGCTCATGCCTGATAATGCCTGGGTCCCCCTTTATGGTCACCGTATCTACGGCACCTTCTTTCAGCCCAACGTGCTTGCCAGCTTTATTGCGACCGGCGTTACCCTCATCCTTGCCTTGTTGCTGTTGCCCGGGTTGGCCTCAAAACACGCGGGGATTGAACGCGCCCGTCAGTACAGCCTCAATGCCCTGCTGGTCGTGCTCTCGGCCCTGTTGATTTGCATTCAGTCCCGGGCCGGCTGGCTGGGAGGCCTCGCCGCCGTACTGCTGCTTTTTCGTTTTGGCCGTATCACTGCCCCGAACACCGTCAATGCCGTCGCTGCCCTGACCGGTGGTGTTGCCCTGGGGAGTGCCTGGCTGCTCTCCGGAGAGGCACTGCTTCCGCTGACAGACCACTCGGGCAGCAACATGGCCCGCTGGACCATGCTGCGTGACACCCTGGCCATGATTGCCGAACGGCCTTTGCTGGGATGGGGATATGGCGGATTCGAGTACGACTTCCAGCACTTTCGCGTAAACCAGAGTCCCCCCACCCCGGTGACTGAAATTGCCCGCCATCCCCACAACGAAATCTTGCTGTGGGCCGTTGAGGGCGGAGTCGTCGGGCTGGTCGGCGTGCTCCTGATGGTCGCCGGCGCGGGAATTATCGTCCGCCAGGCGATAAAACGGGACCGCCTTGCCCTGCGCGCCGGGCATCGCATGGCCGGGGTAGCCACCGCGTTAAGTATCGCCCTGCTGCCCATGGCTATCCACAGCCTGCTGGAGTTTCCGTTCTACCTCTCGACACTGCATTTTGTCATTTTTCTGCTTTTGCTCGCCATGGCGGACAGCCTCGGCACAACTACGTCAACCCTGCCCACTCTGGCGGACAGGGCAAGCCAACGTCTGAACCTGGCCATGACGGCACTGACACTGGGTATTGCCGCACTGGCCATGGTGACCATTGAAGGGGAAGTGACGCTCACGCAAGTAGAAACATTTGGCATGGAAGATGTCACTCCCTTAACAACGTTATCTTCCCCGGCGCGTCATCTGCTTTTGGAACGTATCACCTTTGATGAACAGGTAGGCGCCCTGATGACCTACAACCGGACGCGGGATGAACAGCTGTTGGAAGGCTACAGCCGGTGGGCACAAACCTACCTGCAACACCGCATCGACAAGCACGTATATGCCAACCTGATCACCATCTTACGGCACCAGAAACACCCGGCAACGGCCGAGCATTATCGCCGTGAGGCCGCCTTGCTTTTCCCGACCGACAGGCGTTTTGCCTCCTCAGTCGATACCCCAGCACCGCAACATTACCAGGACTGGCCATGAAAAAAGCCCACATCAACATCCTGATACAGGACACCAACCAGTTTTTTGCACAGGGCCTCACCACCCTGCTGCAGACCGAGGACCTGTGCAAACACACAAACGTCACCCTTTTAACCCAGCATCAGCGCCATTTGGCCGACCTGTTTATCGTGACGGATGACTTCTCCTCTTTTCTCAACACCTGTCGGACCACGACGAATACGTATACCCGGCGGAGTATCCTGCGGATCCAGGATAACCACCGATACCGAACATATTCACACAGGCGATACGAGACCGGCATCATTAAACGGCATGACAGCATAAACACCGTGCGGCAGGTCATTGAAGCCGTCGTCAAGAAACACAATGACAGCATCATCTGCGATGCCCCGCGCATCCGCCCGACACTCACACGCAAAGAGTGCCAAGTTATGGCTGCCCTGGCGCAGGGGCTGTCAGCTAACCACATAGCCAGACTGCTCGGCGTGCACATCAAAACGGTCAGCCACCATAAATGTTCCGCCATGCGCAAGCTGGGGTTCTCGCGCAATCACGAATTATGTCTCTGGTTGAACAATCTGGACGGGTTACCGCACTGCCTCCACGACGCCGAGGCGTTGCCCCCCTATCAGAAATCGCATCAAGGTGCTCCCCGAGGGAGTATCTCCCCTCATGCCCCTTCAGCGACAGAGAGGTCTTCATGACAAACAACAACACGCCCACCCAACAGGATACGCAACCCGCATGAACACACCACTCAATCGCTCCCTTCGCGGGGGCATTCTGTTTCTCATTGCCCTCGGTGGCGTCGCCTGCCAAACCCCAAAACCCGGCACGGCTCCCGCCGGGAAACCGACCGCCACAGGCGCTACCCAGTCCGAAGAAGAGCGACTTAAACAGCGTGAGCTCGCGCAATTAACGCTGTGCCAGGAACAAATGGGGGCCTTGCGCAAGATCACCCCCAAACAACATCAGCAATACCAACAGGCATTCGACGGCCTGATGCAGGGCGCCGCACAGTATGCTCGTGTGCGTGTTCAGGTAAACGAGAATACGCAGGAAACGATGGATGCCCTATACCGCTACAAAATCAACTACCTGTGTGCCAACGTCAGTCAAGCCGTCTTGACCGGGCTTGCTGAGCGCGTTGAGCTGGGTAAAGAGGAGCCGGTTAAATGAGACTGAAAAAGTGGCGGCTTCCCACGCATTACACGGCCCTCGCGGCCCTGGTGTTGGCCGGCAGCGTCTCTGCGGACGACGGTGTGCCCGCGATATTGCAGTTTGCTGAGCAGTACCGGCAACAGGTGAGCGAAAAACCGGCCCCCCCAGAAAAAACATCCACATCGAAAGCCGTCAACACGACAAAAAAAACGGTGCATCCCGTTCGCCGGTCGGATGAACAGCCCTCCAAGGCCGCGAACGTCAACACCGGCACGCCCCATCAACTGCTGCTCGCCAGCAAGCAGCAACTGGCGCATCAACGCCTAGAACTGGAGGCGCTTCGCCAGGAGCTCAATGCGTTGCGGGCAGAAAAAACGGCAGTACCCGTTGTGGCGCCCCCCGCACACCCCGACCTGACACCGTTAAAACACTGGGTCGCCACGCTCGGCGATGCCTGGCGTGGCTCACCCGACGCACAACGCACGGCGGCCCTGCTTCGCGAGGCGAAACAGCAGACTGCGCAGGCACACAACGCGACAGTCCAGGCCAACGAACAGGTCAGGATACTCAAAGAGGCGGTGCTCAAGACCGAAGGGATACAGGCGCGGCGACTGCGTGAGACCCAGGATACCGTGCAGACCCTGCGCACCACCCTGAAAGAGGCGGAGCAGAAACAGGCGGAACTGCAAGCGAGCGCGAACCAGGCGCAAACGGAGTTGACCGCATTGCGTCAGCGAACGTCCTGGAACATGACGCCGGCGCAATTGACGCAGGAGAAAACCCGCCTCTCCTATGCGGCAGGCTCGACGCTGGGTCAGGATATCCAGACGATGATAGCGGAGCGCCAGGAATGGGGCGTCCCTGTGGACAAGATTGCCTTGTTGGCTGGCGTTGTCGACAGCGTCTCGGGGCACCTGCAATTGCCACAGGAACAACTGACCCAACTCGTGGCAAAAGCCGATGCCACCGCCAATGCAGCGCGTGATAAACGGCATCAGGCGCAAAGCCTTCAGGATGACGTCTACCTTGCCAGGTTCAAAAAACAGAAAGGGGCGACCCAGTCTCCCTCGGGGTTCTGGTATCGAATCGATTATGCTGGCGACAGTGCACTGGCAAAGGAGGCAATCATTGACGTGGTGGTAAAAGAAACCCTGACCGACAACACCGTCATTCAGGACATGGAGCTCAACGGAAAGGTCCTCTCACAACCGCTTGCGGCTTTCCCGCCGCTGTTCAGGGAGGCGATAGGCTACCTGCGCAATCATGGTTCACTGACCCTGGTCGTGCCGCCCGCCCTGGCCTATGGAGAAACCGGGTATCCGCCCAAAGTGCCCCCCAACGCGACCATGGTCTATACGTTGCGTATTGACAATAGCCATGTCCCCGAATAACGCCGTCGGTGACAATGCACACTCATCACGGCACATCCGATAGCCCTCGCTTTTCCGAGGGCTATCGGATGATGACGCTATCGCGCCCGGGCAAGCCCGGGACGTTTTAAGCGGGAGCGGCCATTCGGTGGGTTCCGCACTGAACGCATCATGAAGTGTGGCCTCAAACGGTCTATTCTCCCTGGCGTCCCCACCAATAACGCGCGTGATGTGTAATGCCTCCCGAATTATCTGCCCACAGGGTGCCAATACAACAACGCGCGAGCCGGTCTGTTACCGTTCTATTGTGATCCTCACAAGTCCCGGACAGTGGCATATTAACGGAAAACAGAAGGGGAATTATCGAACACAGAGAGTAACCGAAGAAGAGATGAAACTAAAATATAGATTTTTATCTATATTCGTGATGCAGGATATTGAAAATAACATATAAAAATAAAAAGTCACTGCAATAATGATATTACCTTTTGTTTTATAAGGACATTTCATGTCATGAATTCATAAGATATATGCATGAATGTAAAGACCATATGTTTTATAATGCCTTCCTGAGTAAGAAAACGTGTCAATACTCAGTAAGAAAACACCACGCTTTCGATTTTTAACTTCAGGCTATGAATTAATTTCATCGAAAACAGGGTGACGTACCTTTCTAGTTAATTACGTAAACATCACATTCCATGACATGGAACTGGAGTCAATATGGGTCACAAAATACTCTCTCTGACATTACTGGCCACCGCATTAAGTTCATCCTCAGCGTTTGCCGATAATACCTCCTCGGGCGGGATAATCTCTTTTTCAGGGGCAATAACTGACACCACCTGTACAATCAATGGAGGTAAAAGCGCTGATTTAACCGTCGCGCTTAGCCCTATATCCATCACCGATGCAGGTGATGTTGTTGGGCCTATCACCAAAAACAAGAAATCATTTTCCTTGACATTCTCTAATTGCGCGCCAGGTCTTGGTGAAGCGGATCAGCGACTAAAAATATATTTCTCATCCGCAGATAATATTTCTAACGACGGGAAATACCTGCTCAATGATACGGTCAACGAAAATGATGCCACAGTAGCAAAAAATGTCGGGTTCTCCCTGGCTAAAACAACGTCATCCACCCCCATCCCATTGAATCAGCCTTTTATCACTGATATCAAAGGTGACAGTTCCGACCCCAACTCGGAAACGTTAACATTGGATGCATACTATTACAAAACCAATACGGCAACGGCAAAAGTCGGGGCCTTACATTCTAATATCACGTACACCATTTCTTACCTGTAATTTCATTATCCGTCGGGCTCACAGGATGAGCCCGACAACCGGGAGTATTATGATTAAATATATGTTACTCGCAGGGATGGCTTTGGCCATAGGGCAAGCCGATGCTAATGTCGTGATAAACGCGACCCGTGTCATTTATCAGGAACCCAACAAAGACGTTATTGTTCAACTGATCAATAATGGAGATACACCTTCACTTATTCAATCCTGGCTCGATGATGGCGATATTGGCTCCACACCAGAAACCGCTAACGTACCATTTTTACTGTCACCTCCGGTTGTTAGAATTGCAGGCAGAAACGGACAACAACTGCGCATAAAAAAGAGCTCGACACCACATGTTAACGATCGCGAGTCCGTTTTTTATTTAAATGTTCTTGATATCCCTCCCGTACCAGAAAATATGCGGGGTCTCAATACACTTCAACTTGCCGTCAAGTCACGGATCAAACTGTTTTATCGACCTGCGGGGCTAAAAATACGCCCAGAAAAGATGACCGATAATATTTCCATTTATGCCCAAGGCACTCAACTCACCATCAAGAATGACAGTCCTTATCATTTCACCTTGGCCAATATTGACCGAACGGATCATAAGAAACTGCTTAGCGATGCCACCATGGTTGCGCCTTTTTCTCACGCCATCGTCAAAAGCAAGGCCGCAATAAAGAAAAATGAGCGCCTCTCCGTGATATATGTTGATGACTTTGGCGCTTATAAAGAAAAAACTCTGACGTCTCATTGATAAGGTTAATCAACAATGATGATGAAAAATAATATTACCCCGCTTCTGGCCTTCGTTGCGCTGGCGCTCACGAACAGGGCTCTGGCAATTGAATTTGATACCCGCTTATTAGCCGGAGCATCGAGGGAGGCCGATCTCTCGCGCTTTTATCGTCAGTCTGATTTGCCCCCGGGGCTGCATACCTTTGACATTTATGTGAATGGCACCTGGAAAGGCCGCTTCCCCTTACTATTCGGCGATGACCCACACGACATCACGTTACGCTATCGCGATGCCACATTGCTGGGCATCGACTTGTCGGCATTATCCGGACGCCCTGCCTCACAGCGCATATCCCTCAATGCACTACTTCAGGGCGGGACTTTCCAGCAAGAAACCGCGACTCTCAGCCTTCGATTGCAGGTCCCCCAAGCGTATATTCTCCACGCAGAGAAGGGCTATGTTAACCCGCAACTCTGGCAGCAAGGGGAATCAGCCTTACTGCTCTCATATAATACGACCTACTACCATTCCCGGTTTAAACTCGGTGAACAAACCGCCCGGGATGACCTGTACAGCGGTGTGAATAGCGGATTGAATATCGGGGGATGGCAGTTTCGTGATAACAGTACGTTTTCTCATCATTCTGACCGAGGCAGTCAATGGCGAAACAATACCCGTTATCTGCAACGTAGCTTTTCCTCCTTCACCTCCACACTGACCGGCGGTGATTTCTACTCGCCCGGTAACCTCTTTGACTCTCTCCGTTTGCGAGGGATAGCGCTGGCTTCCGATCTCAATATGTTGCCCAATTCTCAACAAGGGTTTGCCCCGGTTGTGCAGGGGGTCGCGCAAACCAACGCGCTGGTCAAAGTGCTTCAAGGGGGGAACGTTATTTATCAGGAAAATGTGCCGCCTGGCGCCTTTACCTTCAACAGCATTCAGCCCACGGGATCCGGTGGAGACCTGGTCGTTGTCGTAAAAGAAGCGGATGGCAGTGAGCAATCCTTTACCGTCCCCTTCTCTTCCGTACCGAACATGTTGAAGCAAGGTGTGAGCCGTTATGATGTTGTCGCTGGTAAGGTTAAACAAAGTCACACCCACTATGAACCGACGTTCCTTCAGAGCTCGCTGCAATACGGGGTAAATAATCTGGTCACCGGTTATGCCGGGATCCTGTTCAGCGACGACTATCGTGCTTACCTGCTCGGCAGCGGCTGGAATCTGCCCATTGGCGCCCTTTCCGTCGACATCACCCAGGCGAATACACACCTCTACGGGCGTAACGAAAAGGGACAAAGCTACCGTATTGCCTACAGCAAATACCTGGATACCACGGCAACCAATTTTACTCTGGCGGCATACCGGTATTCGACCCGGGGTTATTACAGCTTTACTGATGCTCTCTATGCCCACGATGGCTATCGTCAATACTCTGATGACGCGGCCAAAGCGTCGACTGCCGGCGATGGCCTGACCCCGTCTTTGGATATGAATACGTTGGACGGCTTGCGTTCCGCACGTCCCCGCAATACTTTTAGCCTGAACCTGAATCAACGACTCGACGATAACCTGGGCACCCTCTTTTTCTCCGGAACTCAGCGTGATTACTGGAACGAACCGGGTCACAGCAGGGAATACCAGTTAGGGTACTCCAACGCATTGGGCCCTGTAGATTATAATGTGTCTGCGAGTCGGATCCGCAATACCCACCACAATGAGGAAACCCGCTATTACATGTCGGTCGCTATTCCCTTTGATGCCTTCGGCAAGTCCGCCTATTTAAGCAGCAGTCTGGCCATGACTGACCGCCGTTACCAACAAAGTCAGCTCAGCATCAGCGGCGTATCCGGCGATGCCAACCAACTCAGTTATACCCTGTCCGGCGCCAATCAACCTGGCGGCAACAATATGGCCAGTGTGAACACTCAGTACCGCACCCCGCTGTCTACGCTGGGCGGCTCCTACAGTGAGGCAACTTCTTATCGACAAGCCGGCTTGAGTGCACGCGGCAGCGTGGTAGCCATTCCTGGACACCTGCTCGCCGCCAATGAGACTGGACACACCCTGACCATCATTGACGCCCCTCAGGCATCGGGCCTGATGGTCAATGGGGACAGCAGTATCCTCACCAACAAACAGGGCCTGGCCCTGGTACCTTATGCAACACCTTATCGTCAAAACTCACTCACCCTGTCTGATACCCCCGAGTCATCCGGAGCAGAAATAATCAATAACATCGGCTATACCGTTCCCTTCCGTGGGGCCGTAAACCGCGTCATATTTGCCACCGACCAACGCCAATCCTATACCCTGAAAGCCACGTTCCCAGATGGGTCTCCTTTGCCTTTCGGTGCCGAGGTTGTCGATCATGCGGGAGAGCCCGTCGGTTATATCGGCCAAAGTAGCATTCTGCATATCAAAATGGCGCAACCGCCCTCCTCTCTCACCGTAAAACTCAATAAACGCGATACAAAAGAATGCGTCATCACGGTGACATCCGCGGTGTTTACTCCATCGACATCCCTTTGCCATTAATCTCGGATCTGCGGTCCTTATGAAAATCATCTATTTTTCTCTATTTATCTCCACGCTGTATGCCGGCGATATCCACGCGAAATGCTACGGTAATTCTCTGGTGACAGCCCCCCCTATTACCATTGACCTATCTGATAAAATCAATGAAAACAACCCGGAATGGTCTGGACAAGTTCACACTCAATTCTCCGGCCTGTTTAATTGCAATAGTCGCAATAGCCGCTTAGGGTATTTCTCCCCCATCGATGACACGTCAAAAAATACCCTTACCGTCGGGTTTTCCGACGGTAAACACTGGGTGAGAATACAAACATCAGCACCAGAAAGAAAAGAGATCACTCTCCCGGAAAAAGGTGAACATTCCGCCACGGAGTTGAATATTGGCTATACCATTAAAGCCGCCTTGGTAAAGAAATCAGGGAGTACCACCGCAGCGGAACATTATTATATCGATAACTCCATGATGGTTTCAGACTGGACGGGCATGACACTCTGGGAAATCATTACCTGGCCCATCGTCCAGGCGGGAAAATTTTTATCCTGGCTGCTGGGCAATGGATGGCCGACAGACCAGCGTGATATGTATATGCAACCTGTCAATATTATCTACAAACCGAAAGCCACAACCTGCTCGTTTGAAAATGCAGGATTGATGGTTAAATTACCCCGATTAGGTCTTGCCCAGTTAGCCGATCAACATCGTCCTGGATATACCCCGTTCAGTTTGAATATGCGCTGCGATAACCGACTGGAGAACGGCACCACCGATCGTGGTATTGACATGTTTTTATCAAGCAATAACCTGCTGGCTTCCGATAGTAGCGTAATGATAGATACTGGCGTGGATTCAGCAAAAGGAATAGGTATTCGTCTGGTACAGGCCAGCCAACCAGCCCTCCCTGTTACCATGTCTTCATCCAATACCCATAAAGGCAATGCAACATCACTGTTTACTATTACGGCAGGTCATCCTCTTGAGCCTCAATTTACACTCCAGATGGGGGCTTATTATTATCCTTATAATCTCACCGCCGCAGGAAAAGGAAAAATAAGTACCACGGCCACACTGAATATCATTTACGAATAAGCAGAAAGAATAAGTCAGGGAGAGCAAGGAATATATCATGAATGAACAAGCCCAGATTGGGATAAAGCTGGACAAGGCCCTGAAAGAGGATGTGGACATCATCTTGCGGGGGTTGGGTATCAAGCCGACGATGGCCATCACGGGGCTGTATCAGTATATCTTACGCCACGGGGCATTGCCTTTTATCATCCATACCCAAGTTCATACACCGCAGACGCTGTTCGGCCATTTATTCATGGATTATAGCGTGCTGAAAAGGACACTGGGTGGGATATTGCAGCCACTGACCGACGGGGGGCGGATCAGCGAACATGAACGCATGGGGGTCATGAACATGATGCGCGAGTTTACGCTCAACCTGCGCCAGCTTGAACGGGTGCTCCCCGCGCCGGTGCGGGGGCAGCAGATAGACTGGAAAGTGGCATTCAACGGGGCTCGCAGGGCGTTCTATGTACTGGAAGCGGGCTTGAAACGTCACGACAGCGGGGGGCATTTTTTGGAGGAGGATGGGGTGATAAAGTTGACGCTGGCGCACAGGATGCTGTGTGAAGCCCAGGTTGTCCGCCGTCCATAACGGCTGACGCGGCGGGGCGGTGCCGTCCACAGCGAATTTACAGTAAAGCGGAACTGTTCACACACGGAGGAACTTTACCCCTCAGGCTGATGTTGAGAACAATCCGGTTACGGATTATATCGATAGTGATGCGGAAAATTTCCCGCCGAACTGGACAGAAACCAACATCGACGGATTTGAAACCGTTACGGAAACGTTAAGATTTGACGTGGCCAAAGACGGAAAAAGCTAATAAATATCCTCCGGCATAGCCGGAGGTTTCTCACATGCACCTTTATAAGGCTCTTTTACCAACCGCGCCCTAAACCTCGCAATGCAGGCCTAATAAAGGCATGGGCACGTACGATATGATACCCCGCGCCAGTACGATCCTACACTGGTATACGCGCTGCCTGGGCAAACACAGAACAGCCAAACTCATCAGCTAAGAGAACAATCTTATGCTCAATACAAAATGTAGTCATACCTAAGGGGGATTTTATAATGAAGTCAAAATCAGAGGGAAACCTATCTATACAAAAATAACACTTATATGTGTCTTTACAGTAAAGATGAAGACACTATTCTGCTTCTGAATTTGTTCATCGTTTCGCAGGAGAGGTTGAAGGGTACGGATCTTGAATACAGGTGCTCTGAGAATGAAACCATTACAAAATGGTTTAGCCATGCGCTTGCCAGTATCCATACCCCGGAAGCGATTGAGCTAATCAACAAGCTCTCTCACTCCGACGATCCCGGTGTCGCAAAAGAGATGACCTATCGCTTGGCAAAAATAAAGGCATAATCCTGCTTACGCCGAAAAAAGTACGGGAAGGGGAAATCCTTCATCATTTTATAAGCGAGTTATTTTACCTCCAGCAAGGCCAGAGGAGATTATGATTAGCGCTCACGCATCGCTTCGCTAGTGTACTGCCTGAGCGGGCTGAGGAAGTAGTCGATGACTCTGCGCTGCCGTGTTTTTATTTCGGCAGTGACTTCCATACCCGGCGTCAAGTTCACCCTGACACCATCAATAAGGATAAAGCTTTGCTTCATCAGGATAGTGGCAGGAAACAGTAGGCCGCGTTTTTCGTCCTGCACGGCATCATGTGACACGGTCGTGACAACACCTTCAAGATAGCCATAACGCGTGTAGGGAAATGAAGCAATTTTGATTGCAGCGACCTGTCCCTTTTTAATAAAGCCAATATCCAGATTGCCGATCATCACTTCCACTTCGACCTCTTCATTATCGGGGACAACCGCTAAGAGCGGTTGTGCTTCAGTGACCACGCCTCCTACACTGTGAATAGCCAACTGCTGGACCGTGCCGCTGACGGGGGACGTCAGCCTCAGAATATCTTTGCGCTTTTGGTTTTTGGCAATCTCCTGCTCGTATTGGGCGGTACTATCTCGCGCCTGGTTAAGTTTCTCGGTGGCATTATTGATAAACTGCGCCTCTATACTGCTCAGTTCTTGTTTTTGCACCTCAATGGCGCTGGATAATTCTTGCAGCCGGTTACGTTGAATGAAGAGATCGTTCTGTAATGACACTTTCTCCTGTTCCTGCGCTAACCATTCATGTTTAGAGGCAAACTTCTTGTCGTAAAGCCTGCGATAATCTGCAGTTTTCGCCTCCGCCAGAGCCAGCATACTAGTCGCTTTGGTTATCTGACTTTTCAAGGTCCCTATTTCATCACTTTTTTGTTGAATGAGCAGTTTCTGCTTATCGACCTGCGAAATAAACGCCTGATATTGCGAGATCAACAAAGCCTGCTCTGTCTGTTTTTGCGTTGCAGGAATATCGGACGGGGCATTGATAATGGGTCCTTCATCTCTCAACTGTTGCTGGGAGGAGGCTAACAAACGGGGGATGTGATTGTTCCCCGTTTTCCTCGGTGTGCTCTCTGATTTCAACTTCCGCCGTACGGCACTGAGTAATGCAGTGTATCTGGCCAGTGACATCCGTGCGGTATTTAGCGCCTCCTGTATTCTTTGCAACTCTGCACTGGCGGTGGTGGCGTCCAGTTCAACCAGCACCTGGCCCTGCTTGACGTGTTGGCCGTCCCTGGCGTGAATAGCTTTAACAATAGAGGGTTCGAGGGGTTGGATAATGCGCGTGCGGCCAGAGGTGATAGTTTTACCACTGGCTACGGCCACCACGTCCATATGGCCAACGACGGACCAGGCTAACGCGATGAAGACAAACAGCATGATGGCGCGCATGCTCCAACGTGGCAAAGGGGAGACAGGTGTTTCAATCAGCTCAAGATGCGCAGGCCGGAAAGCAAGCTCGTCTGCGGTACGAGCAGGAGGATCCAATTGCAGGCGGACTTTCCAAACCTCGCGGAAGGTCTGTTTATAGCGCTGAATAAAATGACGTAAACCCTCAAGCAAAAGTTTCATTACCCATCATCCTTGCTGCAAACTGTGCAGATGGGCGTAATAGCCCTCTGGCCTTGCTAATAATTCGTCATGCTGACCAATCTCTACAATTTTTCCTTTGTCCATTGCCACAATACGATCGGCATGGCGAACCGTGGAAAGGCGGTGGGCGATGATAATGACGGTGCGATTCTGGCAGATTGCGTGCATGTTTTGCATGATGGCCCGCTCGGACTCATAGTCGAGTGCACTGGTAGCCTCGTCAAAAATAAGAATGCGTGGGTCGGTAACCAGCGCCCTGGCGATAGCAATACGCTGGCGTTGTCCACCGGAAAGATTGCCCCCCTGCTCTCCAACCTGGCTGTCGTAGCCTTCGGGCAGTTCCGTAATAAAATCATGCGCGCCCGCCAGTTTTGCTGCGTTGATGACCCTCTCAAGGGCCATGCCCGGATCGGTCAGCGCGATGTTGTCGCGAAGCGAGCCGTTGAACAGCAGGTTTTCCTGCAGCACCACGCCAATCTGCCGACGCAGCCAGGCCGGATCGGTCAGGGCGAGATCATAGCCATCGATGGAAACACGCCCCTGCTCGGGCACATAAAGCCGCTGGACGAGCTTGGTCAGCGTACTCTTACCTGAACCGGAGCGGCCAACAATACCAATAGTTTCCCCAGACTTGATTTGCAACGTCAGGTTTTTGAGGATAGCCGGGCCATCAAGGTGATAGCGGAAGACGACATCTTCAAAGTGGATATCGCCCTTAATGGGCGGGAGTACCATCTTACTGGCGGGAATTTCGGTTTTACTGTTGAGCACATCACCCAGGCGTTCAACGGAGATGCCTACCTGCTGAAAATCTTGCCAAAGCTGTGCCAGGCGAATGACCGGCGCGGCGACCTGGCCGGCCAGCATGTTAAAGGCGATCAACTGCCCCACCGACAAATACCCACCAATCACCAATTGCGCACCGCCCCAGAGCGTCGCGACCACGACCAGTTTCTGGATTAGCTGCACGCCGTGTTGACCAATGTTGGCCAGGCGGGTCACTTTGAAACTGGCATTAACATAGGCGGCTAGCTGATTATCCCACTTGCGCGCCATATGCGGTTCGACGGCCATGGCTTTGATGGTCCCCATGCCTCCGACCGATTCCACCAAAAAGGACTGGTTATCTGCGCTGCGGGCAAATTTCTCGTTGAGTCGGTGGCGCAGTAGCGGCGTAATGCTGGCAGACCAGATGGCGTAGCAAGGCAGGGAAACCAGAACAATAAGCGTCAGCCAGCCACTGTAAAACAGCATGACGATAATAAAGATCGCCGAAAAGAGCATATCGAGGATGGTGGTCAGCGCCTGACCAGTCAGGAAGTTGCGAATGTTTTCCAGCTCGCGCACCCTGGCAACGGTTTCGCCCACCCTTCGAGCCTCAAAATAAGCAATGGGCAAATTCAGCATATGCCTGAAGAGCTTGGCGCCCAGCTCCACGTCAATTCTACTGGTGGTATGAGAGAACACATAATTACGTAATGCCGAGAGACCGACATCAAACAGGGTGACAATCAATAGGCCAGCGGCAATCACATTCAGCGTAGTAAAGCTGCGGTTTACCAGCACCTTATCCATCACCACCTGGAAAAAAAGCGGGGTGATTAACGCAAATATCTGCAGGACCAGGGAAACCGCCAGCACTTCGAGCAGTAACTTGCGGTATTTAACCATGGCGGGAATAAACCAGGTAAAATCGAATTTATTCAGGGCCTGGGCAATAGAGGCGCGCGAGGTCATCACCAACAGGCGGCCATCATACCGTGCGGAGAATTCCTCCATGCTCAGCACTTTGGTTTTTTGCGCGACCAGATCCTGGATCAGAACACGTTCATCTTCTACCTTGCCGACAATAAAGTGCGAACCGTTTTTGGATAACGCCAGCGCGGGCAGGTTAGCCATCGCAATACGTGCCAGAGGCTGCTTCACTATTCTGGCTTTCACGTTGAGGGACTTGGCACAAAGCAGTAGTGTGGTTTCGTTGAAATAGCCAGCCCCCTCACCGTACTGATGTATCAACTGGGGAATATCGACAAAAACACCATGAAATTGTGCCAGTAATGCCAACCCCATCAGTCCAGTATCAGGCTGTTCTTTAGGGGGGATCTCATCAGCTTGCCTGGTGTTATCAGCCTGGCTGTCCATATAAATATATCCAAAAATAAACAAAAGAAAACGGCACACAACGTAGTTGTATGCCGGAGTTAAGTCAGGTTTTATGATCTGTTATGAGACACTGCTGGCAGACAGTATCGGTGCTGACTGAGCGTTATTCTCGGGTAGGAAGCCGATCCCACCCTCCTGAGGGGCGAATGTTGCCATGGCCGTCAGCAGGCTGTTCGCCTGGTTGGCCACGGACGACTCCAGACCGAAACTGCTAGCAGGGCGCGGCATGTCATTGGCACTGTATGCAGGCTTGTCTATGCTCTCTTTCCAGGTTTTACTCTCTTTGATATTGCCCCAGACGGACTTGTCGGCAAACTCAAAGCGGGTAAAGGTCTGGCGGCTGGAATTGGTGAAAAAGCCGCGGAAGGTCATCTGGTCACCCTTATCACCCACCGTCACGATCAGATCGTATTTGCTGCGAGTAAAGCCGATCATGTCGTGGGTGATCCCCTTGCCAAACTGCACGCTGTCCTGCACCCGCCGTGCGTCATCACTGAAGATGGTGTCCTGGCCGTCGCCGAGGTTAAAGCGCAGAGTGTCTTTTTTGCCCTGCCCCTCGACATAGAGGGTGTCGTTACCCTTTCCACCCTCAATAAGGCCGCTGGCAGCAAGCAGGTTGTCATCGCCATCGGTCCCGCGCTGGTTCCATTGCGCGGTCTCGCGGATATTGCTCCAGGCGGAGCCGTCGGCAAATTCAAAGCGGGTAAAGGTCTGGCTGTTTTTATCCGCGAAGAAATTACGGAAGGTCATCTGGTCGCCCTGGTTACCGACTTTAACCAGCAGATCGCCATTTTCGGCGCGGACAAAATCGATCATCTCCTGGGTGATCCCCTTACCGAATTGCACGGTGTCCTGCACGCCGCTATATAGCAAGTCACGGCTGTAAATCGTGTCCTGGCCATCGCCCAGATTAAAGCGCAGGGTATCTTTTGAGTTAAGTTCCTGGGCAAAGATGGTGTCATTGCCCTTGCCCCCCTCAAAGATCCCGCCGCCGCGCAGCACGTCATTGCCGTCGGTACCGCGAATAGCCGGGGTGAAGTCGGTGCTCTTCCAACGAGCGGTTTCCTGAATATTGCTCCAGGCGGAGCCGTCGGTAAACTCGAAGCGGGTAAAGGTCTGGCTGCTTGTATCCGCAAAGAAGTCGCGGAAGGTCATCTGGTCGCCGCTATCCCCCACCATCACGACCAGGTTGTCCCCGCTGCGGGCAAAGCCGACCATCTCCTGGGTGATCCCCTTACCGAACTGCACGATGTCCTGCACGCCGCTATCTATCAAGTCATAACTGTAGATGGTGTCCTGGCCGTCGCCGAGGTTAAAGCGCAGGGTGTCTTTTGAACCCCATTCATCGGCATAGAGGGTGTCGTTACCCTTTCCGCCCTCAATGATGCCGCTGCCGCGCAGTCTATCATCCGCATCGGTGCCGCGAGTGACCGGGGCAAAGTCGATACTTTTCCACTGCTCGGTTGCACGGATATTTCTCCAGACGGAACCGTCGGCAAACTCGAAGCGGGTAAAGGTCTGCCTGTCTCTTTCAGCGAAGAAGCCGCGGAAGGTCATCTGATCGCCGTTATCCCCCACCGTCACGATCAGGTCGTCGACGCTGCGGACAAAGCCGACCATCTCCTGGGTGATCCCCTTGCCGAACTGCACGGTGTCCTGCACCTGATCCCAGTCATCACTGATGATGGTGTCCTGCCCGTCGCCGAGGTTAAAGCGCAGGGTGTCTTCCGACCCGAACTCCTCGGCATAGATAGTGTCGTTGCCTTTCCCGCCCTCAAAGATACCGCTGCCGCGCAGTACATCATCAGCATCGCTGCCGCTGATAACCGAAGTATCGCTCTCCCTACTTATATTATTCACAGCATCATTCTCCTTGTGGCTTACTGTATTAATAGATGTTGAAAATGCTAATCACATCTCGCCACTAGCATGATAATTTCCTCCGCGCATATCGTGATATATATAACCATGAATACTGGATGTATATTTTTATATGCTGCACTATGTTTTTTAATAGCTTTTTGCTCTGAGCGATCGGAAGGTGTGAGGAGATGAAAGCCAGCGGTGTCGCGCTGAGGGGCTGGTCACTCCGGACACAAGGTTAAGAGCATTCCCCCCAAGGATGGCGATCGCGTGAGTTTCACCACAACTCATCGTCCCATCTACACCAACAACCTCCTTTTTCGAGTGTTTCGATGGCGAAGGTTATATTTATTCCTGGCCCCTACTTCTAATTCAGCCCAGAAACATTAGCATAAAAATCTATATATTAAGATAATTTAGAATAAAAACATATATAGCCCATATTTTAAGTTATATGCAGCAAAGTAGTAGCCATGGTAATTACCTTAGTCATCGCCAAGTGGTGATCGGATAAATGAGTTTTTATTTTTTCCAATCATCTCATACACAGGCAGTTGCAATGCTAAACACCTAGGGAGAAATAACAGCATCGCTTCTTTGTTTGTCATCTCTGTAGACAACCAGCGGTATATTTTTTTGTTCTGCCATGGCAGAATTAAAGTGATCATAAAAAATCGATAAAACAACAATGTACAATATACACTTGAAGACCAGTAATATCCTGAAAACTTTCTTACTGGTAATATTAACCATAATAAGCCAGACTGTATCATTGTCTTCTAATACCTTCCAAGTTAACATCACAGCGCAACCCGACCGGGCCAATGGTCTGTTTACTGGTCAGATCGTCGCAGCCAACGAAGATGATCCCTCACCCCACCCTTGCTATAAAAACATTAATTGTTATTTCGCCGGATTCGTTGCTAAAAAATTCTGGCAAGGAAATGGAAGATGGGGATATGTAAGCTTGGATACGGATAATGCTTGGCGTCGGAGAGCTATTGCATCCGGAGTTCCTACCATGGGAGAAGTAGCCCGCCGGCTAAGAGAGCAGGGCTTACTTTTTATTAAACTCACTGACTTTCTCCCGTCATACGAAGGAAACGTTCCTACCTTCTGCATAGACCCCGCCATTTACGCCAGCGATAGGGCTGAAATGCAACCCCATACTCGGGCCTCAAACTGTGCTGATACCCCGCCCAAGGTGTCGTATTGTCGCTTAACACAAAACGTGATCGAATTCGACTGGGGAGCTGTTCCCGCACAGGGTGACTACGGCACATTGACTCAAGCGATCCACGTCTCTTGCGATCAACCGACAAGCCTTCGGGTTTATGTCAGCGGGGGATCTATCCCGCTAAACGGTGACATAAAGACACGTGTCGAGTTCGATTTTGGCCGCGGATGGGGACAAAAGGCCTTGATCTATAGTGCTGAAGGATCTGATATTTCGATGACTGCCCGGTCGGTGTTGGGGGGCGAGAGGGAGTCTATCGGCGGATGCTCTATTCTAATAATGGAAATCGTGTAGGGTAAGGGGAGCGACCAGGTGCAACTACCATGTTCAACCAGACGTTGCATAACAAGTGCTATCCCATAATCAAGAACTCAGTGCGCCAGGCGGAGCAAACCTATCTATTAACCACCACATTACAGTGACCCCCAGGGGCTATGCCACGTATCGGGTGCGCTGGACCGGTGGTCACTACTACGCAGGATGAATGAGTATGACCTATTTGTAGGGTCGCCAGTATTCCCAGCCCCCTACATACGCACCATTCCCGTTACAAGCTATAGGACATTTACCGTGTGGCGGAGCGGGTCAGGCAGACTCGACCCTATCCCCACCGTGTCACCCTCACCAACATCAATCCCGCCGAACCCCCGCCCACCGCCAAATTCCCCTTAGGGCCGTCGGTGTTCCCGCCTATCGGCTTCCAAACCCTATTTCAGTAGGGCCTGACTTGGATAACCACCGCTCCCTGATGTACCCCAGGTGCCCCATTGATAACGCGCAAGGTCGAGGTCACCTGCACCGTCCGCTCATCCCCCCCGGCACCCAGCGAGATGGTGCTGGTTACCCCTGGGCCCATTTGTATCGTCGTCGGACCATTCTTCACATTACCGACCAGGTACTGGGGATAGAACCCGCATCGAACGGTCCCTACCACCGTGGCCGCGCGTTCACCGTTGACCCCTATAGTCCCATGATCTATTTCAGCCGGAAGATTGATCTCACACGGGACAGGCGGCTTCGCTACCACGACGCAGCCGTTCGCCCCGGCCGCAACGAGTTGGTCGGGAGTGACATCACCGCCGGGCGTTCGCACGATACCTGACATATAGGTTTCGATGGTAGCGAACACCAGGCAGACCACTGGCCGCTCAGTTTTCGGCAGCGCGGGAATGATCCAGTCCCGCGTCTTTAACGTACAGGTGTTGGCGTTTTTGTCGAGATCCCAGACCACGAGCTCGGATCGAAGTGCGCACGTTTGCCGGACAAGTTGGGGTGCATATCCTTCGCCGACACCGAATTTGCATCGAGCGGGGACGACCTGCCCAGTATCGCCAAGGACATATGAACAGCGGACCCCGACTATTTCCAGTTGTTTGTAGGAATTGGGCCAGGATGTCTTTGGATACGGTGGGTAGAGCACGGGCACCGGCCGTAACTCCACTCCGTCGATGGCGGCGTGAATATCACGGGTGCACTCGGGGTCCCCGCAACTAACGATATGTGGATTCACCGCGAAAGGATATAAGACCGTCACGGAGGCTGCCGCCATGCCGCCAGTTAGGTAAAGACACAAGATAAACACTTTATACATCGACAATCCTGGTTTTTATTTGTTAAAAAAAGCAGGCAATTACCCCACGTTTTGTAGAAGGTGCTTTGCCCATGTTATCCACCGGGCCTCATATTCCCGCACCCGCAGCTCGGTCTCTGTCTTTGACAGCTTCCGATACCGGGCTTGCTCATAAAGCCGCGCGATACGTTCCCGATGGTTCTCGATTGCCCTCGGCGCTATCCGGGGCCCTTCGGGGGCATATCACACCCCCAGCCAGTCAAAACCCCGCTCAATCCGACCAAGCTGGGTTTTATCCGGATGTGCCTCAAAACCGCCCAGGTCAAAAAATTCATGCAGACGTTTAATTGCCTTGCGTAAATGCCATCGCGTTTGGGTGAAAATAATAAAGTCGTCCCTATAGCGGGCATAAAAGAGGTCCTCCCTGCGGCCAATGAGCGGGCTTAGAGTATTGCCTCGTCCCACGGGATATCCCTGTCGCCCTCGCGTGAGACAGGCCCCTTATTCATATTCCAGGTTGAACGTCGCCGTGGCGGTAAACGGCCCACGCCCTATCGTTTTATTGCCAAGCGCCTGGGGCTCGCCCTGCACATAGGCCTTAAGAGCAATAAGGTTATCGCCTGCCCGCAGCGGGTAGGCTCCGCTCGCCTTATTCACCGGCAGCAATTTCGCTCCCGCCGTCTCCAGCCCTATCGCAATGCCTTTAGCCTGACTGCCCGCATCCAGCGCCAGCAACCCCGGCAACGCCAGGTTCTCTGACCCCAAAAACGTCACCTTCACCGTTTTCCCAAGGCTCAGGTCGCACTCTGCCAGGTGAATACGAAAGCTCTGTCCCAACGTTCGGGTGTTCAGATACAGGTATTTGTCTATAACCGTCCCAAAATCCAACGGAATGTTTTCTTCTCCCGGCGGGATAACACAAGGTTCTGCCACCAGAGCGCCATACAGGTGAACGTTTTGCTGTGCCGCCGCCGGGCCCCCAACCAGTAGCGCCAGCAACATTGCGCCAGCGAATGCCTCACCCTTGGGCGGCTGTCTCATCATGCACATCTTTTCATTCCTTACTGGTAGTCCGCCTGCAGCGTTGCCCAGGCCTCGAACGTGCCTTCCGTCAGCGTCGCCCCGGCTCGTTTCACCGGTACCGCTTCTAATCGTGGTTTGTTGTCCAGGCTGATTGCAAGGCTGCTTCCTGGCATAAACGGCTCGTCGTTCTGGTAAACCCGGATCCCCAGGTCTGACTGGTTCGTCTGCAGGGCATTCTTATCAAAACCTGTCGCAGTGCCGATCAGGCTCAGGCTGAGGAGCCAGTTTCCGCCGCTGCCCTTTTCACAACTAATCTGGTAGTTCATGGGCTGGCGGTAGTGAGTACCATCCACCTTGTTTATGCCTACCCGCTCGCCAAAGTCCACGTCAACGCGATTATTGTCGTTGATGGTGCACGGTGGCGGCGTTATTAACGTTCCGGAGAACACCATATCTGCCTCGTTATCCTTGGCTTGTACCGCCATGACAACCCACAGCAAACTGGTCAGCAATACCTTCAACGCACTGGTTCGATTCATACTTCGCTCCCTTGTCACTGGTAATCGACCTTCATCGTCGCGCCCGCCCTGAATTGGCCCCCAGTGAGTGTGACTCCAGGTTGTTTAACTGGCACTGCCCACAAATCAGGCTTGTACGGGTAAGTGAAGGTCAGCCAGCTGTTGATGGCCCGCTTGGTATTCCCCTGTTGCAGTTCAATGCCCAGGCCGTCCTTACTGGTCTGTAGCAGCGTGCTGTCAAAACTCGCACCATTGCCCTGCACCTGGAGTTTCATGGCATTCGGCGCTCCTTCGGGACATGACAGCGTGTAGTTCACCGGTACCCGATAGCTGGTGCCATCCACATGTGTGGTCATCACGTTACCGAACGGTACCTCTATCACACTATTGTTGTTGACGGTGCACGGCGGCGGTGCCAGCACCGTCACTTTCACGGTGATCGTGGCCGTATTGGCCGCCCCCGCCATCAGCGGCAGCGTGACCAGCACCCCACACAGCAGGCAGGAAACCTTCCGGTATCGCAATGTTCCGTTCATGGCTGCCTCAGTCATAACTCAGATGAAAATCCATCACGGCCCGATAGCGGCCCGCGATCAGTTCGGCCAGCCGACAGGCACTCTCGGTCAGCGCTCCGTGCACATACAACGAACCATTGGCCCCTTCCACGTCCGCGTTGTCCGCCGCCGCCTGGGCCGCTGGCAGCAACCATAGCATCATGCCCAGCGTCAGTGGTGCCATCAGGGCTAGTCCGCATAGTGTGCCGTAGTATTTCAAGTCACCCGCTCCCCACCCGCGTGGCATATGCTTGCCTGCTTTGTTCGTCATATTTTCATCTCCCTTGCCGCTCCGCCGGTTTATTACGCTTGCTTCTCCGGCACCACCGTGCAGGTGCTGCCGTTACAGCGGAAGCTGAGCTGCGGCCGACCACCGTAATCGTTGACGTAAGTCAGCACCGGGCTATTACCTACCGCCTCAGCGCTCACCGTTAGCGACAGGCTGCCCTTCGGCGGTACCATCATCGGCTCGAAACCCTTCACGCCGGCGCTTTTGTTATTGCCCGCATCCACTATCGTGACGTAGTAGGCGGTCGGGTTGTTGACTACGTATTGGTTCCCCTGCTTCGTAAGCGTCAGTTGCTCCTGCGGTGGCGTGTTATTCTTGTCCATCGCGATCGCCGCCGGACGGTAGAACAGCTTGATGCGCGTCTGGAGCGCAATTTGCAGCGTGTTCGGTTTGCTGCTCTTAGGCGGAATTTCCCGCAGATTGAAGTAGTACAGCGTTTCCCGGTCCTGCTTGAGCAACTTCGCCGTCGGCAACGCCTGGATTTTCACCTGGCTCTGCTTGCCTGGCTCAATACGCTGTACCGGTGGCAGCACGGTCAGCGGGCTCTGAATTTTGTTGCCCTGTTCGTCCTCAATCCAACCCTGCGCCAGGTACGGCAGTTGCTTGTTCTGGTTGCTGACATTCAGGCTCACCGAGTTCTGGCCACCGTCAAAAACTACCCGAGTACGGTCCAGTGCTATCGCCGCCTGTACCGAAGGTGTAGCCACCGCGCCTAACAGCACCATGCTCAGTACCCGCGCGGTCAGGCTGGGAGTTCGTTGAAGGTTTGATACATTCATTTGGTCGTTCATTTTCATTTCTCTCTGTCGTATTCGTTTCTTTCAGAGGAAGGGCGCTCACCGTCTCCGGTTAAGCCAGCATCCCCTCTTTATTTGTTGATCGGTGATACCGACGCTGACGATTTATCGTCTCCCTCGGCCCGGCCGTTTACCGGGTGGCATGGCAGCAACAACGTGTTCATCAACATGTCCGCCGGCAACGGCGTCGGCATCTGCACCTCGCACTGCGCTGCTCCGTTCCAGTTCACCGTCATGGCTTCACCAGCGTTGATGCCGCTCAGGTAAACGCTGCCGCCATCGTTGACCAGACCTGTCTCCTGTTTGCGCGCGTTCAGCACCGTCGCACCAAACGGCGGCTCGCTGCCGTCGGCCAGTTTGATAACCGCCATCGCCTTCTCGCCAGCAATGACCTCAAACGTACGGTAACCTATCGCCCCTTCGGTCAGTGTCGCCTGCACCACTGATGTCGTGGCCTCGGCGTTGTCACCCAGTTGGTTCAAATCGATGCTTGCCCGGTTGCGGTAATAACTGTTTACGTCACCGATCACCGCCTTACCCCATGCATTGGTCTTACTGACCCGTCCATAGCCGCGTACCGGCACGCCAGCTACCCCCTCGGTGTCAATCAGCATCCGCGTACCGCCCGCCACCCCGATGCGGTGCAACGCGCCGCCTTCAGTAGTCAACGTTATTCCACCCTGGCTACTCAATCCCACCGCACTGTAACGTCCGTCCTGATAGCTGGCGTTGGCGCTGATCCGGGCTGCGTCCCCTTCCCTGTTGTAATACCCGCTGGCGCTGCTACCACTGCGGGAGGCACCGGCGCTCAGTGAATAGTTACTGCGATCGTCAATTCGGTCGTAGTAGCTCATCCCTTGCGTGGTGTCGCTGCGGTTTACCGTAGCGTTGTAACTTATCGAGCCGTTGTCACCCCACGGCATCGACAGCGACAGATACCCCCCGTCGTCATTGGTGCCGTTATAGGTGTTACGGTACGCCGATAGCGACACGCTCAGGTTACGGAGCCGACCGAGGTCAAAATAGCGCGACAACGTCAGGCTGTACCTGTCGTTGGCTGGCCGATCCCAGTAGGTTTGGTGGCTGTAGTTGATGTAGCTGCTCAGGCCCCAATCGCGGAACTGCTTATTAAAAGTGATGGTATACATCTCCTTGCCGTTCCCGGTACGGGTACCGTAGTTCCTTGCGTCCAGATACTCACTCATACTCATGAAGTTCTGCTCCGAGAAGCGATAACCGGCAAAGGTCACCTGGCTGTCGTACTCGTCGAAGCTCTTTGAATAGCTCAACCGGTACGACCCGCCACTGAGCGTGCTCGCTTCCTGTGGCAGGCGCGCGCGCGATTGAGTCGCGTCGAACGACAGGGCACCGAACACCATAAGGTCACGACCAAGCCCCATCGAGAGTGCGTTGTAATCGCCGCCTGCTAGTACACCGCCATACAGTGACCAACCGTTGCTCACCCCCCAAGAGAACTCACCGGTGCCAAACAGTGGCCCCTGTGAATGATGTTGCGAGTCCGACGGCCTGCCCGCCGCCAGCTTGAAACGTACCAAACCCGGCCGGGTCAGATACGGAATGCTGGCGGTGTTCACGGTGAACTCCTGCACGGAACCATCTTGCTCTTCTACCCTCACGTTCAATTCACCCGACACCGCATCGTTGAGGTCCTGAATACGAAACGGCCCCGCCGCCACCGAACTCTCATAGAGCACCCGCCCCTGTTGACGGATAATCACTTTGGCGTTGGTCTTCGCCACTCCCGTGACTTCCGGGGCGTAGCCGCGCAGGTTCGGCGGCAGCATGTTGTCGTCCGATACCAGGCTCATCCCGGTAAAACTGAAGCTGTCGAACATGCCGGAATCCAGTGAGCTCTCCCCCAGCGTCAACTTAGACTGCAGCGTTGGTACGGCACGGTAGGCGTAATAGCGGCTCCATTCCAGCCGGTTCTCGCTGTAACCTCCAGACCCGGTTTGGTGATTGGAGTTGCCCTGCCAGTCTGCCCGCAGGCGCCATGATCCCAGGTTAGCGCCGGCCGTACCGTTGCCGCTGACGTTGTACGAGTTAGTGCCCTCGTGCTGCTGATGCTGTGAGCGGGCGTTGACGTTGTAATCTAACAACAGCCCCGGGATCCCCTCTTCCCAGCGCGACGGCGGATCCCAGTTCTCGTCGGTGTACTCCAGAAAGGCCTGGGGAATATTCAGGTACAGCGACGACGTCGACAGATCCCCCCGCGCCTCCATGCCTTGCACAGTGCTCTCATCCAGGCACTCACCATGGTGCCACCAAGTCAGATCCTTGAGTACGCTGTCCTTGAACCCCAACTCGGTAGCGAGTGCAGGACTGATGCAGGCACGGCTGCCATTCGGGTCATTCTCCGGCGCATAAAACGGCACCTGCCGCTCCGGCAAATCGTTCTTGTTGACGTGCACCACCATGTCGTAGATCCCAGGCATGATGTAGCCGCCCCGGGAAAACTGACTCAGATCGATATTCTTGCGATCGTTAATATCCAACACATCGGTGTTGAATTCGATATCACCGGCGGCGTGGACCACCGTCATCAGGCTTCCCAAAGCCAAAGACACACAAAACGTCAGCACGTGAAGACGGGCTATTTTCCCAGCCGGGGAGAATTCCATATCCTTGCCCTGTTAATATGATTTTTATATTTCAACGGCGGTCTACCGTATCCAACATCAGAAATAATCCAGCTTGAACCGGATAGCGGAAAAATAATCTCCCGACTTGAGTGCGTGACGATTGGCAATCAGCCGCAGGGTGCAATTTAATTGCCACTCACCAGGAGTAATTGCCATGATCAGTAATGCCTTGCTTGGAAGTGCGATATTTCCCACGGTGTCGATAATCTGCAGCGCCACGCTGGCGACTGCAATGGTTCAGTCGCTAACGATAATGGCTCCTTGCATGTTGACCCGTCCCCAGTCGATGAGGGCATCCACCGTCTGGGCAGACACGAGAAATGAGGACAACAGGCAGGGAAACACTAAAAATTTCGCATTTTTAATACTCTTCGAGATATGCCCTTCATTGCACCGGCGCCTGAAAAATGCATGCGGGGAACCCGCATGCATGTGCACAAATATCGGAGAAATTAAAAAATGGGCTTAGTTATAAGCGAGGGTAAAATCAGCTGAGGCCTGGAAACTACCTTCAGTAATCGTAGCAGCAGTGCCGTCACCTTGTACATAAGCTGCGAATTTCAGGCTATTTGACCCGTTCTGCAATACCTGTTCTTTGGTTGCCGTACCCAATTTAATCAATTCGCCATTACCCTGGGCGATAGCCACGCTGGCGCCTTTTGCAGTCCCAGAGATAGCCAACAGACCCTGTTGCGCGGTAGATTCTGCGCCAGAGAAGGTGATCACTACTTTGTTTTTGGCCTCAGGAGTAGTACCTAAATCGCAGCTCTCCAGATCGATAGAGAAATGATGCGGTTCTGTTTTGCCACCATCTTTCAGAGCAACATTTGAAATCTGGCCTAACTCAACGGTCTGGTCGATGGACTTGGCTGAAATTGAGCATGGCGCATCAATAATAGAGCCGTTGAAGGTGACTTTACCATGACCCAGTTCACCGGCTTGCGCCACAGAGACAGAGCCCAAAGCAATAACGGCAGCCAGCAGCGTTTTCTTCATAAACATGTGATCTATTTCCTTGTTTTGAGTGTATTGAAAATACATTACTACGCGATGAGACGTATCGTCGGTTAATAGCATACAAATGATTAACAAGACAATATTAAAAAGAAAAACCCACTTCAATCCTATTAGTGAGTATTCCAACCTCTTCTTCGTCGCAATAATCATTACAAAAAAAACGCACGCAGAAAACCCCTGAAATATAGATTGATTAAAAAACGCAATAACCCTTCGCTGCTATTATTTTTTTTAAACACCCAAAAGTACAATAAACCACAACATTAAAATAAAAAGGATAATTACTCTGAATTTATTGATTTTGCGATATTAAACTTCTAAAAATCAGAAAAATCCGTATGATAACCAGAGGCATGAGAGGTTGCCTCTGTGCAAGCATTAAAGAATAAGACATACACAGGCAGCTAAAGGATGCACCAGACTATTATGGGATACCCCTCTATTATTAAGGGCATTCTTATGAAGTACCGGTAGTTGTTGGCCAGAAAGTTGGAGCAATAGAGAAATGTCTCTTCATTCCTTTTTAATGCCAATCGCTCTGCGCGATAGGCAGCGAAACCTTTTGAATTTACTGTTCAAATTACCTCATCCGCCAAACGGGTCCCCCTTGGTATTTTCTTTATCCGTGGGGTGGCTAAACCCACGGAAAACAACTGTTCGGCATGGCATCAGTATTTATAAGGCCCGCTGTTTATTACTCGAACTGGTGGAATCTTCTATGTTCTTCGACTCCCCTTTCACACACCAATGGAAGTAAGCAATGATCCCTACTCTGACCATCATGATATCTGATACCAACCATTATTTTGCCAAAGGTCTGGAAGCGGTGTTGCGCCAATACTTCACCAACCAAGGACTGACGCCTCGGTTTTTTATCAACGATCATCGCGGCTATAGTGCCGACCTCATTTTTCAGAACGTCGACACACAACACGGCGTACAATTTTGTCAGTATCACCAAACACTTACAAAATCGAAAGTGATCGCCATACAAGACTCAGCCAACACCTATCACCGTATGCAACCAGCATGCCTATACGTACAAGGTTTGATCCACCGAGATATTGATTGTGAGGAAATGCTGCTAGAAGTGGAGCGAGTGTGGGAGTTTGGCGCTCAGACATCCGATCGCCCCGACTGTCCGTGTTGTGGCAAAGCCCTAACTCTGCGGGAAAAGCAGGTTTTGTCGACCATTCAGCATGGTATGTGCCTCAGCCAGGTCGCACGCTTTCTCTCCTTGAGCCCCAAAACCATCAGTGCACACAAACGTAATGCCATGGGTAAGCTGGGGCTTCAACGTAATTCTGAACTGTTCTATTGGCTGCGCAATGGCGGCCTAAATAACCAAGAAGAGACATTTTCATGAACCAATGCGAATTGCCAGCCGATCCCCCTGCTGATGGAATGCACCTGTAGCATAATGATGGCCGTTGCCTGCGGGCGTCGCTCCTGAACCGTGGCTGCGATGGGTCATTAACCACATCCGCTACTTGACGGTAAACCGAGTACATTAGTCGCTGCAGAGGTAGGCTGTACTCCCCTACATTATCGCCAATACGGCTCAGAAAAGCGCCCTATCGGTTACTCCGTTGAAGGTAACCCGTTACGTCTAACTGCTTAGGATAATTTAGATTTTTTTAGCAATGTGCTCGCTATGGGATTTTTCTTACTATACTTCTCCGTTATCAGGAGAACATAAGTTCATTTCACCACTACCATTTTCATTTTAAAAAACATCATCCTATAACCAAAATGAGAGAGCAAGGGGGCAACCACTAAACCGTCTTTCCTTCAACAATAACCGCACTACTATCATTGATAAAACCTAATGAGTTGAATGTTTTAAAAACTCAAATACAATAATATTCCTATTCCTTTGAATGGAAGTTAAAGTGTTACCGATCCAAAAGACCAAAATCCTGCGAAAGTGAGAGCCCGATGATCTACGTAATCAATGAACATTTAAAGTATGACCCGCTATCGGCCACTCTCTATTCGCCAGAGCACCACTCAGATACCCTCACTTTAACTAGGGTTAATAACAGCATTTTACTTCAATTTGTTAATAACAATAACCAGTTGCTCACCAGACATCATCTGCTAAAGGAAGTGTGGGAAAACCAAGGGCTAGACTCCTCTAATAACAACTTGAATAACCACATTTCAATTTTAAGAAAATCACTGGCCAAATGCGGTTGTGACGACATTATTAAAACCATACCCAAAAAAGGATTGATGTTCACTGCAAACTCTGTCACCTCGCTCGCCCGAGCTGGGGAAACAAGTTCATCGCAGAATGAGTTAATATCAATAAAGCCAAAATCTTTAACGCCATCATCACCCCGAAATGATTCTCAACCCATTCCCTTTTTTACAATAACAGCATTTCTTGTTTTAATCTTAATCATTATCGGATTCCCAAATTTTTATGAACACATGAAGCTTTCCTCTTTTCGTGAAGAGGTCCTTAGTGTCGAACAATGTCGATTTTATGTGACCGATAACGATACAAAATCCTTGAGCAAAGAGTATATTAAAACCCGTCTTGAAGATTTTTTGAAAAAGAAAAAAATCAGTTGTCATCAATTAAAATCTAATGTCTATTTTTTCTATAGCGAGATTAAGGATGCCATGGGTCGCGACACTATTAATCAGATAATAACTTATTGCCCTTTCAATAGCTCGGCGCAATGTATTAACTATAAAGAGCACAGTTTTAAATGAAAAAACGTACCTATCTCGTTATCATGGCAACAGCCCTGGTGATTGCCTTGATATCATCAGTAATTAGACTCTATAGTTATGAAACAATCCCCATGAGTTTTAATTGCAGGGCACAGGTGTATGTTTGGGATGAAGCCGATTTCTTGCCATGCACGAGAAGAAGCTCCTCTAATTTTTTCTTTGCAATGAAGGAAGATGGCACAGGATACATTATTATATCCGGATCCTCAACCTGCGAAGATGAAAAACAACTTGTTACTCAAAGTGAAACCATCAACTTTACCTATACTGAAGAAGGTGATTTTTACTCACTCACCCTTGGCCCTAGAGATGTAAGTGAGTCCCGAATTGCCAAAGTACTCACCGACGAGGTGATAAAAATAAAAATCTCCAAGACCAACAGTAACGATTATATTATCACCACGCCGCTAAGGCCCATCCTGATGTGCACAACAGAAAATAATTAAACCAAGCCTCTTCCCCCCCTCCAATAGAGGGGGGGTCTATTACTGAATGCAGATATTAATCCTTCCCCCCATAACGCCTCCTACCCACGCCCTACCAAATCAGAATAAAAACCTATCAAACAACGAAATTTTAGAATAAAAAAATATAAAACCCGTATTTATTCTTATAGATAGCTAACTGCACCAAGCAAGAATTATCCTAATTATCGTTGAGTGGTGGTTGGGTAGCGGCTTCCTTTTTATATTCAACAAACCATCTCATACGCCGGGAATTGCATATAGGTAAATTTTAAAATATAAGATTAAGAGTTCCATGAACACTTTAATTAAAAATTATAGCAAGTTCGAAAATGACAATATAATGTTGAATGATGATCTTTTTTGTTTAAAATCGACAAACAAAAAGATTAGGTTGACAACCAAGCAAAGAAACTTGCTTTTATGTTTAATTGGCAATGTCAATTATAAAAATGACATAATGAGATACTTGTGGGGGGATAATAATTCGACCCATGAAAACAAATACAACCAACTGGTCTTTAAACTACGAGAGACCCTTCAGGCAGTAGGTTGTCCAAACGATGCAATAATCACCATGTATCGATATGGCCTCTGTCTAAATAACAACTTACTCAAAGCTGACGTGGAAGCAGAACGACAGAAAATGATGTTTCTATTTAATGCTCCAACACGAAAAGCCATGATAACACTGGCGTAGCTACTTTACTCAACCATATTGAAGTGGCGAGTGGCAGGGTTGATTTTTAGATTTAGTAATTTTTATTTAATGTGAAAACGACATCGTTAATGACTAACGAGACTACACTATTCCCTTGGCATTAGGAATGCTTACAAAGATGGTTGGCGTAACCTTGCCAAGGGCATCCCTTCATCTATGCTTTTACTATTCAACACCGTATAATGAGTGTCATGATACACTCACAGTGAAATAGTATTAAAAGTATGATTGAATGGTATTTCATGTTAAGCGTGGAGGTTATAAGTTGTGAAAATCCGCCCCTTTAAAAAATCCGATGCCACCGCACTTGCCACAATTTTTCATACGTCAGTGCATAAAGCTGCTATCAAAGACTATAGCCATGAACAAGTTATGGTTTGGAGCCCAGCAAAACCAGCGCCAGAGACGTATTTACAAAAGGCTCAAGATCGCATCATTTTTGTTGCCGAAGATGATTCAGGCCAGATAATCGGATACGGTGACCTGGAATTAAACGGACACATCGATCATCTCTACACCCATCCAGACTGGGTGGGTACCGGAGTGGGCACTGCCGTTTACCAAGCTTTAGAGGCTGCGGCCCGAAAAAAGGGGATGGTGCTATTGTTTGTCGAAGCAAGCGAATCGGCGCGTTATCTATTTGAACGTCAAGGTTTTCACATTGATAACCGTAACGACTTCAGTATAAACAATGTCCCTATTCACAATTATCGCATGTCAAAGCAGCTCGCCTAGAATTGAGTAGGGGAAAGATTAACGATTTTTAGTTCCACACCCACAACCTAAACGATTCTAACCGCATTTTACGCTCCCAATCCCAACCCACTTATCAACTTCCTATGGACCCACCCAGTCTTTTTTTGCACGGGCCAACATGATGGAACGGCCCCCCTGATATTCAGGCCATCCGTTCCTGCATCGCCGCTATTGCTTGACAGTGCTGATGGGAACATCCTAGAAAATCGTTGTCCACAAACAGCCACTCGAAGCCAAGGCCTACCCAGAAGCTTATATTTCCTTTAGCTCACCGCCCAATCAGAGCTTTGTACCTTTTTCTACATAGCTCATATCGCCCAGTTTACCCACGGTAAATTCACCGTTTTTATAAGTAATCCGCGTAACGCTAGCATTAGACAGTGGCGCGACAATGGGCGTAGAGGCCATATCTGCTACCATGGCCAGAATAGCTGCTCCATGTGAAACCAGAAGTATGTTACCGCCACCTTGAACTGCCGTTTCCTCAGCAATAGTTTTTAGCTCTGATTGCATACGTGCTTTGACGGTGGCAAACGTTTCAGCTTCACCGCTGGTATCAACCAGAGCTACACCGCCGAACATCTTGTCAAATGGCAATTTCCCTTTGGCAAAATCACCGAATAGCGCTTTTTCCGACTCATAGCCAAGCTTGGTGGCGATTGCTCCCCACATATTGGCATCGAGATCGCCTTCATAAATGCCGAAGCAGAACTCACGCAGTTTCTCGCTTTCAACGATGTTCAACTGCTGCCCTTTTGCGGCTAATATGATACGCGCAGTTTGACGCGCTCGCCCCAGATCGCTGGCATATACCTTTTTAAATTCAATATCTTTTAGGCCCTTGCCAAGTTGTTCAGCAACCGTAACACCTGCGGTAGTCAACGGGGTATCTGCCCAACCCTGAACCCGATGTACGGTATTAAACATGGTTTTCCCATGGCGGGTGACATAAATGGTGACTGTATTATCACCTGCTGTTTCAGCGTAAGCCAAAAGCGGACTTAAAATAAGTGAAGACAACAAAGTAAGTAATAGCGTAAACCGTTTCATGGTTATTTCCTCAATGGTTTTAGTTTGTATCATTATTGGCCTTCCGTAGATGGCCCCTATCTCCATCCATAACTCTTTCGCTAGTTATTCATATTTTCATCGTTGCCTTCTTTATCCGTTACCGGAATGCCCTCTGTTACCTGCTTGTTGTATCAACTGATTTTCAGGCAAAAAAAAACCTAAACCTCTGGCGGCGTGCTAGCTAATAGCCAACACCACCAGAGGTTTAGGTTTTGCCTGTTAAACAGTAACAATCCTAATTTACAGTCCAATACGCTATCAGTTTGATAAATGAATGCAAGAAATCAAATCTATAAAAGTAGAAACTGTGATCAAATTAACGTTAAGCTGATTTTTAGCTGTTTAACACTGCGAGATAAGTCTCAACTATATTTACGATGTTATGGCCTGATCAACAGGCTGTACGAACTCCCACTTAGCAAAAGAGGGTCAGATGAAAAACCAGCAAGTAAGCTTAAAAACCATCCCAGAGCCACAAAAGGACTGCACTGGCGTGCCCGTTGCACTAACGGACGAAACCATCCAACAAAGAAAAACCAACATCCTCAGCAGGATGAAGCAGCGTGGGCTTGATCAACTGGTGATTTACTGTGATGTCGAGCACGGTGGCAATTTTGAATATCTGGTCGGCTTTTTCACCCGCTTTGAAGAAGCCTTGTTGGTGATCAACGCCGATGGCGAAATGACGCTGGTGCTAGGGAACGAGAATCTCAATAAGGTCAGCAAAGCCCGGATCCAGACCAAGGCGGTACATTTATCTCAATTTTCATTGCCAAATCAACCCGGTAGAAGCGATAAGTCGATTAAGGAACTGCTGGTTGAAGCCGGCATTCGGGAAAATGCCCGCACCGGCCTGGTTGGCTGGAAGATGTTTACCAACGGGCCAGAGATCGACAAGAAAATCTACGACCTCCCGTCATTTATTGTCGATACCCTCCGCAACATTGTCGGTGATGAAGCCTGCTTATCCAATGAGACCGACTTGTTTATCGGCGAGCACGGGGTCAGAACGGTCAATAATGCCAACGAGGTTGCCCACTACGAATATGGTGCCGCATTAGCCTCCGATTGCATTCTGGATGCGATGAATAAGCTGGCCCCAGGCGTCACAGAGCAGCAGTTAGGGGATTGCCTGGTACGCTTTGGCCAACACCCGAGTATCGTCACCATTGCTGCCAGCGGCCCACGCTTTATCAAGGGTAACCTGTTCCCAACCGACAACACCGTGAAGTACGGTGATACGATCTCGTTAACCGTAGGCTATCGCGGCGGTGCCTCCAGCCGGGCGGGTTATGCGGTAAATGCTAATGGTGAGTTATCAACAGAGGCAAAAAACTATCTGGATGCGGTCGCCAAGCCCTACTTCTCTGCTTATGCGCACTGGCTTGAAGTGATTAGCGTTGGCATGCGTGGCGGCGAGCTGTTTGATCACGTGGAAGCGGTCTTACCACGCTCAAAGTACGGTTGGTCACTGTGCCCAGGGCACCTGACCGCTGAAGAAGAGTGGATGTCTTCGCCTATTTATCAAGGCTCTCAGCAAAAGCTGTTGAGCGGCATGATCCTGCAGATTGATATCATTCCTTCAGTGCCCAACTTTGGTGGCGTTTCTGCCGAGAGCACCGTGCTACTGGCGGATGAACAGCTGAAGTTGGAGATCCAACGGCAGTATCCACAGCTATGGCAGCGGATGCAGCAGCGTAGAAAATACCTGGTCGAAACGTTGGGGATAACGCTGTCAGCAGATATCTTGCCGATGTGCAGCACGGTTGCCTATTTGCGCCCTTATTTGTTGGACAAGGACAGCGCCTTTGTCTGCCAGAGCTGAGCGACCAGCCATATCGCGTATGGCTTTGGCAGAGAACGGCAGCAATTAAATCAGGCCAACAAAGTGTCAAAGGCTAACGAAAACAGTGCGGTTTCATAGGATGTTGAGGCGCTGGATAATACGTATTCCTCCCCAATGTCCTGTGAGTACAAGTACCAACGTTTTTCAGCCACGTCGACGGTTAAGCCATTGGCAAAAGGGTGAGGTAAGGTAAACGTGGTCGGAGATAAAGCAAAACCCCGGCCATCCGCTTTTATGATGGCTTCTTTCAATGACCACAGACGAAAGAAATCAACGTTTCCCCCCTGAACAAGTTGTGTAAACTCCTCAGGGGTGAGCACTTCCTGGTAGTCATGTATGTCAATGGGGACTCTTTTTTCCACATCAACGCCGATATCCCCCTGCGTGGTATAGGCACACACGGCCCAGTCCCCCGCATGGGAAAGATTAAAAGCCCCTTTCATCCCCATCACCGCAGGTTTGCCATAGCGGTTATAGTGCAGCTTGGGAAAATGACTTCCCTGATACCCAACATGTTTTTTTAATGCATAACGTAGCAGCATTCTCCCTAATAATGACCGACGTTTGTCGTCATCAAATCTAAACCGATCGAAGAGGATCCGTTGGTCTTTATCAAGATAATCCCGCTGCGAATAAAGCAGTTCGCTGCTTAGCTCGTCAATACGAGAGCAGTAGATATAATTGGTCATGTTGTTTAGCCCTTCATCGACAGCATGCTGGGCAGGTAATAGAACCCCTGCCCAGCGCCAAAAAATAAATTAGCGGATGTGGCTAATCAACTCATCCTCCTTTTCTAGCAAGGTAAAGTGACTGGCTGCTATTTCAAACAGCTGTAGTTGGGCAATGTTTTCAACACCAGCATCAATGTTGTTAAACCGGTATTGTTGATACTCCTCATAACCGATCTCCTCCATCGCCTTAAACAACACGATCTGAGTCTGTTTTAATACGGCAGATAGTGGCTGTATATTCAACACCTTATCGCTTACGACAACCGATTCGACATTATGTCTTAAATAATGTGGGATTTGTAACCGCTCCATCATAGAGTCCAGGTTAAAGGATGACTCATTGCGCTGATAATGATCTTCACTTAACAACCAGGTATCCAGCAGATAGACCGTGATCTCCTTAACCCCACGCGCTTCTAAATAGGCCGCGATCTCCAGTGCAATCTTCCCGCCCAACGACCAGCCTAATAAGGTGACCGGTTGGCTGACATCAAGAATGCGATCGATATGCTCCAGATAATAACGCGCCAACTCATCAAGCCGCTCGATCTTCTGCTCATGATAGAAGTTATATGAATCAACCCCATAACAGCAGTAACGCTCACTCAGCCTATTGGCCAAGGATTGGTAGACCGAACAGTTCCCCATCCCAGGGTGAACCATAAACATCTGTGGTTTTTGCGTTACCGTATTAAATGGCACGATCACCTCAAATGACTTCCCTTGAGCCTGTGCAATGGCTTGCGATAACTCGCTGAGGGTGCGCGCATTGATAATATCAAGCAGACGTATTTTAACCCTCAGCACCTGGTTAATCCGGTTGTTCAACCTCATCGCCAGGATGCTGTTGCCGCCCAGCGCAAAGAAGTTATCCTCCATGCTGATTGCCTCAAAGGAAACTTGCAGCGTATCGGCGAGTAACTCACACAGCGTTTTTTCAACCTTGTTTTCCGGTGCCACATAGGTCACGGAATGGGTTATTTGCGGCTCAGGTAACAACCTTCTGTTCAACTTACCGTTGGAGGTCACCGGCAGCGCCGTCAAATGAACAAATACGCTAGGCACCATATAATCTGGCAGGGTTTCCCGCAGATGAGCGCATAGCTTTTCGGTGGAAATTTCCTGCGCGGCAACATAATAAGCCACCAGATATTTATCGTTGCTGCCACGCTCACTGGCGATCACCACCGCATGATTAACGTCCGGATAACTGGCCAGGCGCGTTTCGATTTCGCCCAGCTCAATACGGTAACCACGCACTTTAACCTGGAAGTCATTGCGGCCCAGATATTGGATATTGCCATCGGCTAAATAGCGAACCACATCGCCGGTTTTATACATCCGGCCATTGTAACCCCGTCCCTTCTCCTCACTGCTCTGGAATGGATTGTTTAGGAAAGCCTTATCCGTCAATAGCTTATTATTCATGTAACCTCTAGCGACACCGACGCCACCAATGAATAACTCGCCAATTGCCCCCGGTGGAATGGGTTGCAGTTGTGCATTCAGCACGTAGGCGGAAGTATTGTCGATCGGCTTACCGATTAACACATCCTTGATGGAGCGTGCGTTACAGTCGTAGAACAGCACATCCACCGTCGCTTCCGTTGGGCCATACAGATTGTGGATCTGGCAATGCGGCAGTAAGCGCTGGCATTTTCTGACTTCCCCCACGTTTAACGCCTCTCCGCTGCAAAACAGGTAGTTAAGGCTGCCCAGTTTGGCCTGCAACGCACTCTGCCCTTCCAGGGTTTCAAGGAATGCCGACAGCATTGAAGGGACGAAATGGAGCGTCGTTACCTGTTGCTGTTCAATCAGTTCTGCCAGATAGACATTATCTTTATAGGCCTCCTGCGAGGCAAAAACGATACAGGCCCCGTACCAGTTAGCCCAGAACAGCTCCCACACTGAAACATCGAAGGTGTAGTTGGTCTTTTGCAAGATACGATCCTGCGCCGTGATCGGATATTGCTTGTGCATCCAGACAATACGGTTGATCACGCTGTGATGCTCTAGCATGACGCCTTTAGGATTGCCCGTGGTGCCGCTGGTATAGATGATGTAAGCCAAATCGCTAGACCGCACCGATGAAGGCTGGTTTTCACCTGGGTAGCGGGCAATATCGGATGACGTTTCCCGATCGGCGACATCGATAACGGTTCTGCCGGTTGCTGCTAGCGCTGCGGCTTTCTCGTCGCCAGGATGTGCCGTCAAGATGATATCGATACCGGCGTTGTCCAACATGTAACTGACCCGGTCATCCGGTGCCAGCGGATCCAGTGGAACGTAAGCGCCCCCCGCCTTGAGAATGGCCAGTATCGCGACCTGCATATGCTCAGAGCGGTTTAAACACAGCGCCACCAGATCGCCAGTGCGGACAGCAAAGCGTTCTCTCAAGTAAACCGACAAGCGGTTAGCCCGTTCATTCAGCTGCCGATAGGTCAGGCTCACGCCCTCAAACACCAGAGCGATATTCTCTGGAGTCCTTGCTACCTGCGCCTCGAACATCCCGTGGATCGTCATCTCCCGTGGGTAGTCGCATTCGGTGCGGTTCCCTTGGAAAATGATTTGCTCGTATTGCGCCGAATCCAGGTACTGAAGCTCAGCGAGGGAACGCCCCTGGCTGCACAGCGTACCCAGTTGGCGCAGGATATGCTGGTAGGTCGCAATGTAGTTCTGCATCGTTTGCCCGTTGAACAGGGCCGTCGCATAGTTGAAGACGCCACCGATCGCCTCTTCACTGTCATCCAGCATCACGGTCAAATCGAACTTCGCCGCCCGATACGCCCCTTCTTGCGCGTCATACTGCTCAAACAGGCTTTCTCCTTCGGTGCGTCCCGCTGCGCCAAACGATTGGAGACTGAACATCACCTGGAATATCGGGTGCCTTGAACTGTCTTTCTCCGTTTTCAGCACTTCAACCAGCTTCTCGAAAGGCAGATCCTGGTGGGTATGCGCTTCACTGACCTGCTGCCCCGTTTCGCCAATAAATTCTCTGACCGTTTGGCTGACGTCTATCTGCCTTCTCAGGACCAGCGTATTGACGAACAGCCCCATGGTGTCTTCCACCCCCGGGTAATGCCTGCCCGCTATCGGCGTCCCCAACACGATATCCTGCTGGTTACTGTAAACGCCCAGCAGCAGGTAATAACCGCTCAGCAGTACCGTGTACAGGCTGACGTTCAACGAGGCGGCCAATGCCCGCAGTTCGGCACTGGTCGCCGCATCCAGTTGGAAGGTGATATCGTCGCCGCGGTAATCCAATTGCAGTGGGCGCACATGGTCCGTCGGCAGGTTGAGCGGTTCATGGTCCGCCAGTTGCCCATGCCAGTAGGCCAGTTGCTTGTCCAGCGTGGCCCCTTGCAGGTGTTGGCGCTGCCACAGCGCAAATTCCCGGTACTGCACCGCCGGTGCCGGGGGTTCATTGCTGGCCTCTCCGGTGAACACGCGGTAATAGTGCAGTAACTCTTTTAACAGCAGATCTACCGACCAGCCGTCAAACGCGATGTGGTGAATGACGATGCTGAAGTAGTCTGCTCCCGCCAGCGTATAGCACTGGGCCACAATCGGGCATTCCTGCGCCAGGTCAAACACCCGGTGCTGATGCTCGTGCAGCCGTGTATGCAACGCTTGTACGCTGTCACATGTTTCGTGCGATATGCTCAGTGAGAATGTCTCTGCTGGCAGAATATGTTGATACCCCTGCCCGTCGTCGTCACACAGGATCAGGGTGCGCAGCACTTCGTGCCGGTCAACCACCTTAATCAGCGCCTGGGCCACTTTCTGCGGATCGGTACCGGCCTGCAGCTTGAGCGTAAGTGGGATGTTGTAGGCGTTGCTGCCTTCTTCATAACGGTCGATAAACCACAGGCGCTCCTGGGCAAACGACAGCCGCTGCTCCTCAGGCCGGGCGATCGACGGTGCCTGGATGACCTGGCAGCCTTGCGCTTCGCCGTCAATAAATGCCGCCAGCGCCCGGATGGATCTCAGGCGGAACAGGTCAGAGACGTGCACGCTTTTTTCTAACGCGCGGGTCAAACGGCCCACCAGCTTGATCGCCAGAATGCTGTTGCCCCCCAGGCGATAGAAGTCGTCCAGCACGCTGAGACTGTCCTGCGGGATGGCGAGCAGTTCGGCGAAGACCCCAGCCAGTTGCTGCTCGGTCGCCGTCTCCGGTGCTACCCGATCTGCCTGCGCCTCAAACGTCGGGACCGGCAAGGCGGCACGATCGACCTTGCCGTTGACGGTCATCGGAAGCGATAGCAGGTGAACCAGGGCCGACGGTACCATGTAGTCCGGCAGAACCTGTTGCAGATGGTCGCGCAACATCTCCTGTTCCAAGGGCTCCTGTGCGACGTAGTACGCCGTCAGATGGGTATGCCCCGCCGGGTTCGTGCTCGCCAGGACCAGTGCCTGCTGGATGGCAGGATGGTCGTTCAACCGGGCTTCGATCTCCCCCGGTTCAATACGGAAGCCACGGATTTTAACCTGGAAGTCATTGCGGCCCAGGTATTCGATGTTACCGTCCGGCAGGTAACGGCCCCGGTCCCCGGTTTTGTAAAGGCGGGCGTTTTCACCACGGCTACGTTCGGCATCACTGCGGAACGGATTGGCAATAAACGCGTCCGCTGTCGCCTGCGGGTTATTCAGATAGCCGCGCCCAACGCCAGCGCCACCGATATACAGCTCACCAATCGCCCCTTGTGGGACGGGGCGCAGATGGCGATCCAGCAGATAAACACAAACGTTGTTGATCGCCTTGCCGATATTGGTATTGGCATCGCCAGGTTGATAGATCCGCGCCGTCGCCCAAACGGTGGTTTCGCTAGGCCCGTAACCGTTGATCAACCGGACTCCGGCCTCACAGTAGCGGTCAATCATCGCCGCATCGAGACACTCCCCACCAACAACCAGCGTGGACAGCTCCAGGAGTTCATTCTGCGCCAGTAACGCCGGAGGAATAAAGGCAAACTCGATGGCGTGATCCCTGATATAGGCAGAGAGCGCGATAAAGTCGAGACGTTGGTGTTCTGCCAGAATATGCAGGCAATGGCCATTCAACAAGGCACAGAAGACATCCAGCGCATGGGCATCGAAAACATATTCCGAATACCACAGCGTGTTTAGCCTGGCAGCCTGCTCATAGCCCGTAGGCATACCTAGCAGGTCTGACTGCCCTTGCGCCAGGTTGATTAACGAGTGATGTTCAATCATCACCCCTTTTGGCCGGCCAGTGGTGCCGCTGGTATAGATGATATAAGCCAAATCGTCTGGCTGGGTGCGTGACTGCACGTTGCTGTCATCGATCTGCGCCAGCCTGTTGGCCAGTTGCGGGTTATCAATATCCAGCACAGGGAAACCACAGCCAGCGATGCGTGCACCATAATGCTGCTGCGTCAGGATCAGCACCGGTTTAACGTCGTCAACCAGCAGGCTCAAGCGCTCCAACGGTGCCTGAGGGCTAATCGGGACATAGGCCGCCCCGGCCTTGAGCACGGCCAGCATGGCAATGACCATATGGGTCGACTTATCAAAATAGAGGGCAATCGCGCTGTCTGGCTGTATCGCAAAGTTCGCCTGCAGGTAAGCCGCCAACTGGTTCACCCGCTGATTTAACTCGCGATACGTCAACCGCGTATCCTGATACACCAACGCCAAAGCATCCGGCGTTCTGGCTGCCTGCTCTTCAAACATCTGACCGACCCGTTTATGTCGCTCCACGGCAACCTGAACCCGCGGCTGGTTTGCTACCAGCTGCGTATAGTCGTCCTGCGTCAGCAGCGATAACTTCTGGGGAGCAATGGCCGGGTCCGCGATCAACTGCTGTACGGTGAGCCGTATTCCTTGCAGCACGCCCTCAATGGCCGAGCGGCTGAACAGCTCGCCCGCATAGTTGATCTTGAACTCAATCCGCCCATCCTGTTCATACACCATGATGCCCAACGGGTAGTCCAGTTTTTCATCACTGTCCTCAAACTCAAGTTTGAATGGGCTCTCGGCGTTCTCGGCAGGCACCGGATAGTTTTCAAACACGAATAGCGAGTTGAACAGACGTACCCCCGCCTTTTGCAGCGTGATCAGGCTGATATTGCTGTAGCTATTGATGTCATTAATATGAGCCTGCAGGCGTTTGACGTTATCGATGATCGCCTCATCGGTGTGCGCCAGAACCACAGGCAACGTATTGATATATAACCCTACAGATCGCTCTATCTCATCTACCGGCAGATTACGGCCAGACACCGTCATGCCCACAATCGTCACGTCCGCATGGCTATAAAGACTGAGCTGCTGGTGCCAGCAATACTGCATCAGCGCATTCAACGTCACGCCATGCTGCCGCGAGAGCGCCTTCAGCCCGTGGTAAAGCTCACCAGCCAATGCGGTCGATACCGTCTGGGGATCTTGCAGGTGTTTATATTCACTTAAATTGACGTGTTTCATCTCCGGCTTTAGCAGGCCAGTGAGATTCTCTTGCACCTCCAGGCCACTCAGATAGTTTTGCCAGAACTGCTCGGTTTCCTGGCTAACCGTCTGTAGCAATGCCTGTGCCTCCAGATAGCTTTGATCTGCGGCTTGCTCCGGCGCGCTTCCCTGTTGCAGGGCCAGATAATTTTGGTGCACGTCATTGAGCAAGATCGGCAGGCTCCAGCCGTCCAGAATCGCGTGATGGTTATTAAACAGACAAATATAGTGATCGTCCGCGCACTTAACGATATACAGCCGGAATAACCCGCTAGCAGACAAATCGAAATGGGTCTGCTGATCCTGCTCGATGAGTTCAGCCACGGTGCTTGCTCGTGCACGTTCGTCCTGCTCACTGATATCGATAAACTGCCAACCAAAGGTGCCTTGCTTATCGACAATCTGCACAAACTCTTCCTGCCAGCAGAATCTTAGCCGCAGCGCCGGATATTTCGCCTGGCTGCATTGCCACGCCCGTTTTAACAGCTCGACATCCAACGCATTGCGATAGTGCCAGACCATTTGCGTACGGTAGGCGTTGTCGATATCGCCTTGCAGGACGTAATGATAAATAAATCCTTGTTGCAGGCTGTTAGCCGGATAAATCGCCGCAACCTCTTCATCCTGCTGGAGGCGCGCTAACAATTCACCGGAGACCACACCCTTAACATCAGACTCGGTGAGATAAGAGCGAGATGACCGCTTAAGCTCGTCGATCAACTGGATTAACCGCTGGCGATAAGTCGTGGCAAACAGTTCGAGCTGTTCCGGGCTGAGATCCCCTTCGACCAGGAATTGTAATTGGCCATTGAGCACACCGCCGTTCAGCGCTAAGAAGTCCGTTGTGCGGTTATTCGCTGATAATGCCGACCCCGTAGATTCCTGAACAAACGCCCACTCGCCATCTCGTTCATCGCCATCGAACTGGCCAAGGTAGTTGAAGGTCACGGCGGGCAATGCCTGCGCATCATAGCCAACCAGCACGCCATAGCCCAAGCCATGGTGAGGAGGGGTTCGTAGCCTGTCTTTAATCAGCGGTAAATTGCGTACAAGGTCACGCTGCTCAATACGCAGATTGACCGGATACATGCAGGTAAACCAACCGACGGTATTGTTGATATCCACATCGTCAAACATCGCCTCTCGGCCATGCCCTTCCAGCAGGACATACTGGCTGTCACCGCCAACCACCTGCGACAACGCATCCGCCAGTACGGTCAGCAGAATATCGTTCACCTCGGTGTGATAAACATGATGAAGGTCTCGCAACAGGCAACCGGTGTGCTCTGGCGACAAGCTTATCATCGTACGATTGAGCGTCCCCACGCGATGGGCGTCCAAACGCTGGTGCCAGCCGTCCAACTCCGTGGTCAGGTTATCCCAGTAATGCCTCTCATCCCTATGGTTGTTCACGGCAACGGCTGGGTAGTTTTGCAGTGAGTTGACCCATTGGCGGTAACTCGTGCCTTTCTGGCCCAGGATAGTTTGCGCATCAACCGTCGCATCCAGGTTATCGCCTTGTGCAGCAAAGAACTGGTAAAGCGTGCGTAAGTCTTGGTTAATAATACGCCAGCTGACCGCATCAATATTGAGATGGTGTACCGCCACATGGATACGCGCAGTCTCGTCAGCGTAGCCTGCAATATAACCGATATGGAACAGTGGCCCTTCTGCCAGGCAAAAACGGTTCTGCCAGGCCGTCAACTGCGCATCGAGCTGAACGGCTGTGAAGTCCTGTTGATTGATCGCATCAAATGGCAACGTCGCTATCGTTTGACGGTAGTGGCCGGCAGCGGCATCTTTCGGGTAAACGGCCCGCAAAATATCATGGTATTCAACCAGTTTCGCCACGCTCAAACGCAGTAGCTCAACGTTTAACGTGGGCACTTTAACCATAAATGCCTGGTTCCAATGCCCAGCATCAGGCAATTTCCCTGACTCTACGGCCTGGAAGAACCAGCGCTGGATCGGCGCCAAGGGGAGGTCATCCGCCAGCATGCCCGCCTCTGACTGGATAACCGGCAAATTGTCACCCTGACGTTGCAGCAGGTAAGTGCTCAATGCCTTGGCCGTTCTGTGGGCAAAGATGTCTTTCACCGTGAGATGGTGGCCAGATAACTTTTTGAGTTTGTTCGCCAGTTGGATACTGCTGATACTGTCCCCGCCTAAACGGAAGAAGTCATCGGTGACCCCCACCGCATAATCCTTAAGCTGTAATACCTCCGCAAATACGCGGCAGATCAGCATTTCACTCTCGTTGGCTGGGGCCACGTAGTTCGCCTCATCCGTTAATATCGGCAGAGGTAAGGCTTTACGATCCAACTTATTGTTCATGTTCATCGGCAATGCCGTTAAATGAACAAACGCCGTAGGGATCATATAGGCAGGTAAACGCTGTTGCAGATGCTCAGACAGCACATCTGCTGGCAATGCGTCTGGCGCAACATAATAGGCCACCAGGTACTTTTGCCCCGAGTCATGCTCCAGTGCCAGTACCACAACCTGTTCAATCTGTGGATATTGGGTCAGACAACTTTCGATTTCGGCCAATTCGATCCTGAAGCCACGGATCTTCACCTGGGCATCATTACGCCCAATATAGTCAATCTTACCGTCGTTCAGGTAACGGACTAAATCGCCCGTTTTATACAGCCGATCGTGACGTCCTCGAGCTTTATCTTCATCACTTTGCAATGGATTGACGATAAACGCCTGATGAGTCGCCTCAGGATTATTTAAATAGCCACGACCTACACAGTCACCACTAATATAGAGTTCACCCACGGCACCCGCAGGGAGCGGCCGTAGACAACCGTCCAGAATATAAGCGTCAGCATTGCCTATTGGCCGGCCAATGATGGTATTGCTATCGCCCGTTTGGTAAACGTTCCTGGTGACAAAGACCGTGGTTTCCGTTGGGCCATAACAGTTAACTACTTTTACCCCCTGAGCGCTATAGCGCTCCATCACGCTGCTACTGGCCACCTCCCCTCCCAGGATTAGCGTGGAAAGCCCCAGTGTTTCATTGTTATTGAGCAGCGCAGGAGGCACAAAGCCGATATCAATGGCATGTTGTTTAATGTAGGCAGCCAGCGCCGCGAAATTCAAACGTATCTCTTTAGACAAGACATGTAAGCAATGGCCGGTCAGCAACGGGCTGAACACATCCAGGACATGCGCGTCAAAGGTATAATTTGAATAGAAGAGGTAACTTTTTGTCGTCTCTCCGGCCTGGCAGATCTCAGTGCCAAAGATACTCCGCTGCGCCTCCACAAGATTGGCGACAGAATGATGCTCAATCATCACCCCTTTAGGGGTTCCCGTCGTCCCGCTGGTATAGATGACATAAATCAGATTGTCAGGTTTGGTTTGGGTTGCCACATTAACCACCTGGTGGCTGGCAGCCCGCGCTATCAACTCAGGATCGTCCACGCACAGCAGCGCCGTCTTCTGTGGATCAATCAGCTTGGCCAGCGCCTCTTGCGTGCCCAACTCCGTCAGAATAACGCGGGAATGAATATTTTCTATCGTCCAGAGCATTCTCTCCGCGGGCATATCGGGGCTAAGCGGTACATAGGCCGCACCGGCTTTCAATACCGCCAGGATACTCACGATCATGCGCTCCGATCTTTCCAGGCAAAGCCCGATCAGATCGTCCGGTTGTAAAACAAACTGCGCTCTCAAATAAGCCGCCAACCGGTTGGCACGTTCATTCAACTGCCGATAGGTCAGGCTCACCCCCTCAAACACCAGAGCGATATTCTCTGGGGTCCTTGCTACCTGCGCCTCGAACATTTCGTGGATCGTCATCTCCCGTGGGTAGTCGCATTCGGTGCGGTTCCCCTGGCAGATGATTTGCTCGTATTGCGCCGTATCCAGGTACTGGAGCTCCGCAAGGGAACGCCCCTGACTGCACAGCGTACCCAGTTGGCGCAGGATATGCCGATAGGTCGCAATGTAGTTCTGCATCGTTTGCCCGTTGAACAGCGCCGTCGCATAGTTGAAGACGCCACCGATCGCCTCTTCGCTGTCGTCCAGCATCACGGTCAAATCGAACTTCGCTGCCCGATATGCCCCTTCTTGCGCGTCATACTGCTCAAACAGGCTTTCTCCTTCCGTACGTCCTGTGGCACCAAACGATTGGAGACTGAACATCACCTGGAATATCGGGTGCCTTGAACTGTCTTTCTCCGTCTTCAGGGCTTCAACCAGCTTTTCGAAAGGCAGATCCTGATGGGTATGCGCTTCACTGACCTGTTGGCCCGTTTCGCCAATAAATTCTCTGACCGTTTGGCTGACGTCTATCTGCCTTCTCAGGACCAGCGTATTGACAAACAGGCCCATGGTGTCTTCCACCCCCGGGTAATGCCTGCCCGCTATCGGCGTCCCCAACACGATATCCTGCTGGTTACTGTAAACGCCCAGCAGCAGGTAATAACCGCTCAGCAGTACCGTGTACAGGCTGACGTTCAACGAGGCGGCCAACGCCCGCAGCTCGGCACTGGTCTCCGCATCCAGCTGGAAGGTGATATCGTCGCCGCGGTAATCCAATTGCAGTGGACGTACATGGTCCGTCGGCAGGTTGAGCGGTTCATGGTCCGCCAGTTGCCCGTGCCAGTAGGCCAGTTGCTTGTCCAGCGTGGCCCCCTGCAGGTGTTGGCGCTGCCACAGCGCAAATTCCCGGTACTGCACCGGCGGTGCCGGGAGTTCATTGCTGGCCTCTCCGGTGAACACGCGGTAATAGTGCAGCAACTCTTTTAGCAGCAGATCTACCGACCAGCCATCAAACGCAATGTGGTGAATAACGATGCTGAAGTAGTGGGCTCCCGCCAGCGTATAACTGCTGGCTGCAATTGGGCACTCCTGCGCCAGGTCAAATACCCGGTGCTGATGCTCGTGCAGCCGCGCATGCAGCGCTTGCACGCTGTCGCATATTTCGTGCGGTACGGTCAGTGAGAAGGTCTCTGCTGGCAGGATATATTGATACCCCTGCCCGTCGTCGTCACACAGGATCAGGGTGCGCAGCGCTTCATGACGCGCGATCACCTTCATCAGGGCCTGGGCCACTTTCTGCGGATCGGTACCGGCCTGCAGCTTGAGCGTAAGTGGGACGTTGTAGGCGTTGCTGCCTTCTTCATAACGGTCGATAAACCACAGGCGCTCCTGGGCAAACGACAGTCGCTGTTCCTCAGGCCGGGCGATCGACGGTGCCTGGATGACCTGGCAGCCTTGCGCTTCGCCGTCAATAAATGCCGCCAGCGCCCGGATGGATCTCAGGCGGAACAGGTCAGAGACGTGCACGCTTTTTTCTAACGCGCGGGTCAAACGGCCCACCAGCTTGATCGCCAGGATACTGTTGCCCCCCAGGCGATAGAAATCGTCCAGCACGCTGAGGCTGTCCTGCGGGATGGCGAGCAGTTCGGCGAAGATCTCGGCCAGTTGCTGCTCGGTCGCCGTCTCTGGTGCTACCCGGTCTGCCTGCGCTTCAAACGTGGGGACCGGCAAGGCCGCGCGATCGACCTTGCCGTTGACGGTCATCGGTAGCGATAGCAGGTGAACCAGGGCAGACGGCACCATGTAGTCCGGCAGAACCTGTTGCAGATGGGCGCGCAACACATCTTGCTCCAAGGGGTCCTGCGCGACGTAGTACGCCGTCAGATGGGTATGCCCCGCCGGGTTAGTGCTCGCCAGGACCAGTGCCTGCTGGATGGCAGGATGGTCGATCAGCCGAGCTTCGATTTCCCCCAGCTCAATACGGAAGCCACGGATTTTAACCTGGAAGTCATTGCGGCCCAGGTATTCGATGTTACCGTCCGGCAGATAACGGCCTTGATCCCCGGTTTTATAAAGGCGGGCGTTTTCACCACGGCTGCGTTCGGCGTCACTGCGGAACGGATTGGCAATAAACGCGTCCGCTGTCGCCTGCGGATTATTCAGATAGCCGCGCCCAACGCCAGCGCCACCGATATACAGCTCACCGATGGCCCCCTGTGGGACGGGGCGCAGCTGTTCGTCGAGTATATACAGCTGGGTATTACTGATTGGCTGACCGATGGGAACAGTGTAATCAAACGCCTGCGTCGCCGTGTTGGTCAAATAGGCCGTAGCGTAGGTTGTCGTTTCCGTCGGCCCGTAAACATGTACCAACTTGACCTGAGGGTAAAGCGTTCTAAAACGATTAACGTGGTTAACGGACACCTGCTCACCGCCGAACAGCAGGTAGTTCAACCGCTGCAACCCAGGCAGTTCAGCATCCACCAGCGTATTAAAGAAGGCGGTCGTGGCAAAGAAATTGCTGATCTGACGATCGACAATCAGCTGAGAGAGACGGTCTAAATCCAGGATATTTGGCTTATCGGCAATCACCAACGCGGCGCCATTTAACAACGCGCCAAAGATGTCATAAATGGAGGCATCAAACTGATAGCCTGAAATACCAAGAATGCGATCCTGTTCACCGATCTCAACATAGTTGGGATTAATCACCAGCCGGTTCACACAGCGTTGCTCTATCAACGTCCCTTTAGGGTATCCCGTCGTGCCACTGGTATAAATGACATACGCCAGATCTTCGGGGCCGGTATTGCTGCATGGGTTATCTGTTGCACAGCGCGCCAAACGCGCAGTGGTATCTGGTGCGTCAAGAGGGATAAGCATGGCGCCGGGTGCCATCAGGTCTACCCTTTGCAAAGCCTGCCGTTGGCAAAGCACCGCTTTTACCTTGGCATCCGCGATAATATAGCCATTGCGCTCATCGGGGGAATCCGGATCCATCGGCACATAGGCCGCGCCCGCTTTCAGTATGGCCAGAATAGCAATGACCAACTGCTCACTGCGCTCAAGATAGAGACCCACGAGATCGTTGGCGCGCAGCTGGCAACATTGCTGCAAATAATGCGCTAGCTGGTTCGCCTGTTGATTTAACTGTGCGTACGTTAACACCACGTCGTTAAATTCTACGGCGACGCTGTCTGGTGAAGCGGCCACGCGAGCTTCAAACAGCGCGGCGAGGGTTTTATCCTGCTCGTAGGGCCTGCGGGTATCATTCCACTGGTGGATCATCGTTTGATACTGCGCTGCCTGTAGATAAGGCAACTCGGTTTGAGACTGAGAGGCACCCTGAACAATATTTTCTACCAACGTTCTCATCGTGTTCAGCAGCTGTTCGATCAGCACGTCGTCAAACAGTTCACCGGCATAGTGCAGGCTCAATGCCAGGTGCTGCTGTTCCAGCACGGTCACTACCAACGGATAATCTTGTTTCTCGTTAGCGCTGGCAAAACGTAGCCGTAAATCGCTATCGATATCCCCACTGGGCATCGGGTAGTTTTCATAGACAAACAAAGAGTTAAACAGGCGTTTTCCTGCCGGTTGTAGCTGAGCCAGATTGACATGGCTGCGGGTATTCGCCTCGTTGATCGCGTCCTGCAGGTTTTGAATAGCCGTGAGGACCGACACAGAAGCCTGATGATCGACGATCAGCGGCAGTGTGTTGATCAATAATCCTACCGTTTGATCAATGCCATCCACGGGCAGGTTACGGCCTGAAACCACCGTGCCAACGATGCTGGCCGCATTGCCAGAATAAATACTGAGCACTTTATGCCAGCAATATTGCAATAGCGCATTAAGGGTTATCGCGTTCTCGGCGGTGAACGATTTCAGCTGTTGGTAACACGGCTCATCAAACATCAACTGCTGTGTTTTCGACGTTTTAATGTGCTTATATTCATTTAACTGAACGTGCTTCGCCTGCCCGCACAGCAAGATATTTAAATCTTCGGGTTCATCCTGTGCTGCCAGATAGTCTCGCCAGTAGGGTAAATGCTCGCTTTTGTGCGACTGTATATAGCGCTGAACCTGGTGGAAACCGTGGTCACATGCCTGCGGCAATGTGTCACCACGCAACAACGCCAGATAGAATTTATGCACCGCTTCAATCAGCAGCGGGTTACTCCAGCCATCCATGATGGCGTGGTGGCAGCTGAAAATGCAGCGGTAACGTTCATCTGCATTTTTGACCACATAGACACGGAAGATCCCGCTGATCGACAAGTCATAAGGCCTTGCTCGATCCTGGGCAGATAAATCAGAGAAGAAGGCTTGCTGTTGCTGCTCGCTTTTTCCGCTGAGATCAAAGAAATGCCAGTTCAGAGCGGCATGGGCATCAACAATCTGTACCAACTCTTCATCCCAATCAAACCGCAGACGGAGCGTTGGATAATGCTGTTGCGCCTGCAACCACGCCTGCTTCAGACAGTCGATATCCAGCGCATTGTCATAGTCCCAGAACATCTGGGTATGGTAGGCATCGTCGACTTCACCCTGCGATAACGCGTGGTAAATAAAGCCTTCCTGCAAACTATTGGCCAGATAAACCGACTCCAGCTCGGTATCACGCTGCAGAGCGTCAAGTGTTGCTTGCGGTATTACCCCGTCAATGTCTCGCGCGGTCAGATAGGTGCGGCTTTCCGCCAGCAAGCGCTCAATAACGCCGGCAATCGCCCCCTGGTAACGGCTCGCCAGGTGTTGCAATACGTCATCCGTCAGGTAACCGGAGAGGCGTATTCTCAGTTCCCCGCCAACGACACCACAGTTGACGCTGAGCAGATGCGCTTCGCCATTCTCATGCGCAACGGTTTGCCCGCTGTTTGTCGGGCTGAAGCACCATCCCTCCTGCTGCACCTCATCAAAGCGCCCTAAATAGTTAAAGCTAACCGGTGGCAGTTGGTCGGCGTCATACCCCATCAACGGCGCAAATCCAACGCCCCGGCGCGGGATCCCGCCAACGGTCTCTTTGACGGTCACGATCCGTTGACGCCAGTCCCCCTCGCTGCTCAAGCGGACCGGGTACATAGTGGTCAACCAACCTACCGTACGGTTGATATCGACGCTGATATCGAGCGCTTCTCGGCCATGGCCTTCCAGCGTCAGGTACTGGGTATGCAGCCCGGTAAACTCATTGAGGATCTCAACAAAGCTGGCTAACAGAAGATCGTTAACCTGGGTATTGAACACATGATGTACCCCACCCAACAGATGCTGCGTTAAGGTTTTGTTTAACGATAACTCGCGTTGGCTCAACGATGGCGAGGTGAAAAGCGGCGCTATCCGTTGGCGATAGTCACCCAGGCCGCCAATAACAGTACGCCAATAAAGCGTTTCCTCATTGGCTCCCTGATGGTTGGCATAATCCTGTACCTGGGCAGCCCACTGACGATAACTGGTGGGTTTATCACCTAAAATCTCAACGGGATCGCTAATGCTCGCCGCATTTGCTTCCAGCGCGCGATAAATCCTTTCCAGATCCTGTTTGATGATATGCCAACTTACCGCATCCATAATCAGGTGATGGAAAGCAAAGTGCAGCTTGGCCCGCGGCGCATTTTCGCTTGTTATATAGCCAATATGGCACAGCTTGCCGCCAAAGATATCAAACTCACTTTGCCACCGATCAAAGAGCGCGATTTGTTGCTCGGCATCCACGGGGTCATCAATAACCGACAGCGGTATTTCGCCGACGTCTGATTGGTAGTGCTGGCTGTAACCCCCATTACCGTCACGCGTAAAGACCAGTCTCAGGGCATCATGATAGGCAAATAACAGCGCCAGGCTCTTGTTGAGTATGCCAATATCCAACGGGGGAACATCCAGCACAAAGGATTGGTTCCAGTGCTGATAAGCGGCAAAAGTCCCCTGATCGACACGATCGAAGAACCACTGCTGGATCGGCAGCAACTGTGCAGGGCCGCTCAACATCCCTGACTCGGAGAGATGTTTGATGTAATGTTCATCGCTATCCAGCACGATATTCCGGGCCAGTAAACGAACGGTTTTGCAGTCGAAAATCTCTTTGACGCTGGCCGTCCCCTTTAGCCTTTGACGGATCATTCTCACCATCTGAATGGCGCTGATACTGTCGCCGCCCAGCTTAAAGAAATCGTCATTAACACCGACCTGACCCGGCGCCTGGCCTAATATCTCACCATAGATCTGGCATAGTGCCCTTTCCATCTCATCGGCAGGAGCGACATAGTCATCCTGCCCGCTCAGATCGGGCAGCGGTAATGCCTTACGGTTTAATTTACCGTTAACCGTCATCGGGAACGCCGTTAAATGAACATAGGCCAGCGGGATCATATAGTCAGGCAAAGCATCCGCCAGGTGCCCAATGATCTGCTCTTTGTCCACGGCAACATCCGCAACATAGTAGGCAACTAACGACAGCGCTCCCGTCGGGAGCTTATGTGCAATGACCGCCGATTGGATAATCTGCGGAATTTGCACCAGCTGCATTTCAATTTCGCTTAATTCAATTCTGAAACCGCGGATCTTCAGCTGGGAGTCTCGCCTGCCGACATACTCAATGTGACCGTCGGCCAAGCGGCGGACAAGATCGCCGGTTTTATACAGCCGTGCCGCTTCATTACGCTGCTTTTGCTCGTCGCTCTGGAAGGGGTTGGCGATAAAGGCGCGCTCGGTCTGCTGCGGATCATTCAGATAACCCCGGGCCAGGCCAACGCCACTGATATAAAGCTCACCGATCACACCGACGGGGACAGGTGCCAGGTGTTCATCTAAAACATGCACATCAAGATTCAGCAGCGGCAGGCCGATATTGAGGTTGCTATCGCCATTTTCGTAATAGTGCAACGTCGCACAGACGCTGCTTTCCGTCGGGCCATAGGCATTGATGACCGTGGTTCCCTGCGCACGATAACGTTGCATAATCTCACGATTACAAGGTTCACCGGCAACAACCAAAGTAGAGAGCGCTAACAGGGAGTTTTTATCCAATAACGCCGGGGGAATGGTGGCAATATCAATGCTGGCATCGGCAATATATGCCGCTAACGCGTCAAAATCCTTGCGCTTATCTTCCAGCAAAATATGTATCACATGGCCATTGGCAATCGCCGTAAAGAGCTCAGAGACATGAGCATCAAAAACATAGGCGGCATACCAAAGACATTGCTTTACCGACGCCTCGCTAGGTGCCAGGCCAAACGCTTCGCCCTGAACCCGAGCCAGATTGATTAAGCCCGCGTGTTCGATCATGACGCCTTTTGGCTTACCTGTCGTGCCGCTGGTATAAATAATATAGGCTAACTGCTTCAGATCTATAGCGATATCAAGGTTCTCTGACTGCTGCTGAGCAACCAGATCGCGCTGAAACTGTAGGTTATCAACGGCAATAATCGGCACCTGCGGCAGCTCTGCAATCTCATTCAAATAGCTCACGCTGGCGCTATCGCCCAAGATGGCTTTAGCTTGTGTGTCCTGCAGAATAAAACTTAACCTGTTCCCGGCCTCGCCAGGGTTAAGCGGAACATAGGCGGCACCAGTTTTGAGTACGGCAAGAATACATACGGGCATTGCTGCCGACTTTTCAAGACACAGGGCGACGAAATCGCCACTCTTAATCCGCAGTTCACACCTTAGGTAATCAGCCAGACGGTTGGCCTGCTGATTAAGCTGTTGATAGGAAAGTGTTTGATTGCCACAAACAACGGCGTTGCGGGCTGGGTAAGTCGCGGCCATACGCTCAAACTGTTCGACAATCGAATGTTGAGGGACTTTAGCGCCAGCGCATACATGCTGGGTGTGGTGTGGCAGCTGCGCAATCAGCGTGATGGAATTTATTGGCGTGTCTACTTCACCCGCCAGCAGCTTATCGAGCGTATTAATAAACAGATCTTTATAGAGCTCAATAAAATTCTCAACCAATGCGGCATCAAGGACGTTGCTATCAAACCTGACGCGATAGTTGATACCACTCGCTAACACCTCCTGTTCAAACAGCAGTTCATTCACCAGGTCGATATGAAAGTCGTGATTGGCCGACTCATCCACGACGCCGCTAAAATGGGTCTGATGATCGCGCAGGAAAGTTTGGGCAAAAGCGACATCCAGTACGCCGGTGGCCTCGCCACAAGCCAGGATCTCATGGACAGGTAAATATTTGGCTTTTGTCTGTTTTAATGATTTGTAATAACGATGAACACTGGCAATAACGCTACGGATCGTCGCATCATCCGCAAAGCGATAATCGATGGCCAAGGTATTGATATGCGCGCCATACAACAGATCCTTACCTTCAGAGATCGCCACCGGGTAAGCGAGCGCAACGGATTTTTGCCCTGACATTTTGTGTAACAGCAGGGCCATGACCATTTGCCCGAACAGGTAAGTGGTCAACTTATACTTACGCAGTAACAGCTTTACACGTCGGCTGATATCTTCATCAAAACCAAACAGTAACTCGCCGATCTGACGCCGGGTTGCAGCGGTTGTAAGCTGGCGGCCCGTTTGTAAAAAGCGTAAATCAACGCCTTCAAGATCGCCCAGACGCTCGCGCCAAAACTCACGCATTTGTTCGCCTTTTTCTTGCAGAAGCGTGGCGAAATTATGGCAAAGCTGCTGGTGCATAACCCCCTGTTCCTGCAGCGATGGCACCTGATAGTCGATGCCATTATAGCGTTTACGCCATTTGTCCCAGATCTCTTCGGTACTGATGCCATCGACAACAATATGGTGAAAAATAAACAATGTACGGTATCGCTCTGCCCCAAGAGAAATCAAATGTATCCGTACCAGTGGACCATTTCTTAAGTCAAAGGGGGCAGAAACTAACGCATAAATTTCTTCATCGGTTAACGGGGTGTCGTGATAGGTGACTAAATTGAAAACGGGCTCTCTCGGTACCCAAAAGGCTCCCTCAGGTCCGTCATCAATGTTATGACGGGTAATAAAATGCTCGTTAAGCATTTGTTCAAAACTATCGTTATACTTTTTTTTGTCTATTTCGCCAACAATAGTATTGTCGATCACAATATTGTAATCACTGCGATCGGGGTCCTGTAGCCACTCATAATAAAAAATTGTCTGGTAGGGGGTGAGCGTTATTCTTTCCATATTATTCGCCATAATTATTTTACTCCTTGAGATATTTTATTTATAAATATTTGGGCTGGCTTGAGCCATAGCACGGCCAACACCGTGAGCATCGACTCACAGCAATAGGTATCACCTGAACGTTATTGTGCCGAGGGTTCAGCAGTACTCGCGGATCAGGGTGAAATTAGGGTTTGGCTGATTATTCCCGTGCCAATGCGTCAATCGGATCCAACCTCGCAGCGCTGCGCGCAGGCAGATAACCAAACACGACACCAATACCGGTAGAACACAGGAACGCACTCAGCAGAGCCACCGGCGGGAAGTTGATCTGCCAGCCCGGCATTGCCAACTGCACCAGTAAGCCGATGGTGAACGACAGCACGATCCCTAAAATCCCTCCCACCAGGCAGACCAGCACCGCCTCTATCAGGAACTGTTGCAGAACGTCGCCGGAACGAGCGCCTACGGCCATGCGGATGCCGATTTCTCGCGTTCTTTCTGTTACCGATACCAGCATAATATTCATCACCCCAATACCCCCCACCACCAACGAAATCACCGCCACCAGGATCAGGAACAGTTGCAGCGTACGGGTGGTTTTCTCCGCCGTTTGCACCAGGCTATCCATGTTGTAGGTAAAGAAGTCTTTCTTGCCGTGGCGCAGCGTCAACAGCCGCGTCAGTTGCTGTTCTGCCTCTTGGCTGTTATAGCCATCGCGGATACGCACGGTGATCGAATCGAAGTAGTCGTTGCCCATCAGGCGATTGGCCATCGTGGTATAAGGCACCCAGACGCTGAGCATCTTGCTGCTGCCAAACATGGTTTGCTTTTCCTTCGCCACCCCCACCACGGTCGCAGGCATATTGCCAATCAGGATCACCTCACCCAGCACGTTTTTTTGTTGCGGGAACAGACGGCGCTGGGTGTTGGTATCGATCACCACCGTCTGCGTCTGGGACTCTACCTGCCTGACATCAATAGCCGTTCCCTGGGAAAACTCCATGCCGTACACCCGGAAAAACTGCTCGCTGACGCCCGCCACATTAGCCGCCACATCGATATTGCCAAAGCGCAGACGCATGCTGCTGCGAGTCATGGGAGAAAGCGCGCTGATATAAGGTTGTGCATCCAATGCGCTCAGATCGTCATATTTCAACGCCTGGCGGAGGGTTGGGTCATCGTCACCAAAATCCTTACCGGGATAGACGTCCACGGTGTTGGTGCCGATGGATTTGATCTCGGCCAACACCTGCTGTTGGACTGCATCCCCTATCACCAGGATCGAGATCACCGAGGCAATGCCGATGACGATCCCCAGCATGGTCAATAAGGTGCGCATCTTGTTGGCCGCCATCGCCCACCAGGCCATCGACAGCGCCTCCCGGAAACGGTCGGCCATCTGCTGCCAGGACGGGGCTGGCGTGGCCAGTTCCAACGATTTGGCCTGTGGCTTGCCCTGCGCCTGTGGCCGAGAGTCGCCAATGATTTCGCCATCGTGGATTTCGATAATCCGCTCGGCCTGCTGCGCTACCGCCGGATCGTGGGTAACGATGATCACGGTGTGTCCCTGCTCGCACAGCTGCTTGAGGATCGTCATCACCTCTTTACCTGAGTGGCTATCGAGCGCACCGGTTGGTTCATCCGCCAGGATCACCTGGCCACCGTTCATCAATGCCCGCGCAATGCTGACACGCTGCTGCTGCCCACCGGACAGCTGGCTTGGCCGATAGGCGATACGTTCCCCTAACCCCAGGCGTTGCAGCAAGGCCGCCGCCCTGGCATGCCGGGCCGAGTTATTCATCCCAGCGTAAACGGCAGGCACCTCCACGTTATGCGCCGCACTCAAATGTGGCAGCAAATGATAACGCTGGAAGATAAAGCCGAAATGTTCGCGCCGCAGCTGAGCCAATGCATCGCCATTGAGCGTGGCCACGTCCTGCCCGGCCACGCGGTAAATGCCGCTGTTGGGTTTGTCCAGACAGCCGAGAATGTTCATCAGCGTCGATTTACCGGAGCCGGAAGCCCCGATAATCGCCACCATCTCACCGGCATCTATCCGCAGGCTGACGCTTTTCAATACCTCCAGGGTTTGATCGCCGGATTGATAACTACGCCGGATATTACTCAGTTCCAACAGTGCGGCCATCAGCTGTCCTCCACGCCGCCGCGGCTGACAATCACCTCTTCACCGGCTGTCAATCCACTGACAATTTGCACATCCAGGTTGTTACGCATGCCGATCGTCACCTCCCGCAGCTGTTTCTGGCCATGTTGCAGCACCGCAACGTGGTAACGGTTATCGGCGATCTGCTCCCCTAACGCTACCAGCGGAATAACCAGCGCATCGCTGGCGCCAGCCAGCTGAATATGCACCTGCGCGGTCATTTGCAGGCGCAGCAATCCCTGCGGATTGGGCACTTCGAAACGCGCGTAATAAAAGATGGCGTTATTGACCTTCTCTGGGGTGGGTTGGATGTCTTTCAGCACGCCCTCAAAGCGTGTGTTCGGATCGCCCAGCACGGTAAACCAGGCTTTCAACCCCGGCTTGAGGTGGATCACGTCCGCCTCGGAAACCTGAGCCTTCACCAGCATGGTACTCATGTCTGCCAACGTCAGAATGTTGGGTGCCTGCTGTGCGGCGATCACCGTTTGGCCCTGAAAGGTGGTGATCTGCACCACATCACCGTCCATCGGCGCTTCGATACGGGTATAGGCCAGATTGATCTTGGCGGTATCCAGGCTGGCCTGATTTTTGGCGATCTGCGCCCGGGTGTTTGCCACCTGCGCCTTTTTCACCGCCAGATCGGTGGTTAATTTATCCAGATCCTGGCGCGATAACGCCTGCACCTTGGCCAGCTCGCGGTTACGCTGCAAGGTGACCTCTGCCAGTTGCTGCTCCGCCTGCGCCTGTTGCAGCTGGGCTTGCAGCTGCTGTAGCGTGGCCTCGCCTTCGCGAATGCTGTTTCGTGCCTGTTGGGGATCGATCACGCCGAGCAGTTGGCCTTTTTGCACCTTATCGCCAATCTCGACCTTCAGGCTCTCTAGCTGTCCGCTGACCTGAGCTCCCACATCAACCTTACGTACCGCATCCAGTTGGCCGGTCGCCAAAACGTTCTGTTGAAAGTCACGCTGGGTAACCTTAACCGTTTTAAACTCCGCAGGTAGCGGCTGGCTGAAATGCCAATAGGCCAGCATGGCAATCGCCACTAAAGCGCCTCCTCCTAGCAGCCTACGTTTTGTTCGTCCTTTTAACATATGGATATTTTTCCCTAGCTATTTCGTCTATTCCTGCCAATTCCCAGCCGCAAAGCCGCCATCGAATTAAACCATCACGTGAATCCATAATACCCCCCACCAAGGCCAATATGTGCAGAGAGCTTATTATTGATATCACTTATAACTACCATCCCTTTCATAACGCTTAAGTTATAAATAAAACCATTTATCCCTAATTAATGAATGGCTTTTATCAAGGTACAATGGCGCAGGCAGGATAGCAAAGCCGCCGCCCCTAATCGTGTGCCGAACCTGTAGTGGACAAATACGTTTAAATTGACATGAGTGATAATAAAACTGATTGAAATTTTGAATGACAACTATTATTGATTAATTTACCTGATAGTTCAAATGGAATCTTCCCTTAAATATGCAAATAATCCTACATTTATTGTCTTGAATTCCTAACATCTAAGTTATTACTTAATATAAAACAAGATACATCCTAGTTAAATATAAGACTCCATGATTAAATATCAATTTATTTATTCAGAGAGATTATTAATAGCGTCATCTATTGGCACCATTGATGCCAGCACGATGCAGACCCCAACCAAGCATTTGAGTTTAGGCGGAAGCCCCTTTAGAGGGGAATAAGAGTGAGCTGAATCCCGTTTTTCAAATTATCTGGCATCCGCCCTTGCTTGAGAGACAAAAAAGGAGGTTTGGTAGAGGGGATGTTCAGTGAGAGCAAACTAACGCTCATGCGGCAACTCCAGACAAAGGCTGATCCGATGACAGACTTATCCTCTTCGCCTAATACTCTCGCGATGCCAGAGATCACCGGCGTCACCGTACCTCATGACGGCCTGCATTACCTCAAACCAGAGCTATTACTGGATTTTATCAGCGTGACACCGCGGCCGCTGGTATCCATAACGCCGGTGGCGGTGCTGTATGCTTCGATTGGCGTTTTGCAACGAATTGACCTGCGGAAGATCCCGGTTGCTATCAAAGGGCGGGTCATTTACCCCATTTGCCCCCAGTCTCTACCCAACCTGCGGGCCAAATTGGTGATCAATGGACCGCTGAAGAAGGTTAAGTTTCAGGGAAGCCTCATCCCGGTCACCGAGGCTCAGTCGGTAAAAAACATGACGCTCATTGGCGTGGCGCTGGAGTTTACGGTGCGAAAAACCTGATGATTGGATTAAACGGGCGCAGCATGCGGTTAAAGCAACCTCAGCCGCAGGCTGCGCCCGATATCAGTAACTAAGGCATAGTCAGTATTGCGGTAGCCGAACCAAAGAAATCACCGGCTTCAACGGTCCCCACTTTAGTCAGCGTAGACATAAACTCCAGCGGCATCTTGGTCGCTGCTAAAGCATGGATCCTGACCCCGGTAGAGCCACTCACCCCACCAATGGTCAAGCGGGTTTGCAGGCTACCGTCGCTTCTCAGGTTAACCATCCCGTTACCAGCCGACCCTGCAAGGTAAACCATAACGTCCATTGTTTGCGTGCAACGGATATAACCTGTCTGCCGCGCCTGATGCCCTTCAATATCCCTAAGTTGAACCTGACCATGGGTCAGTTCAATGCTGGTTTCGGTAAATTCACATTTACCCACCGGCGGTGGTACGATCCCGCATAAGCTACTGGGCATCATTCTGCTGCCACCTGCATCTGTGGTCCCGGTGGTCGTTTTAAAGTACATCCCAACGCATTCCTGCGTCACTGCTGGGCCAACGTGATCCTGGGTTCCACTGCGCGGTAGCGAATACTTACGCTGAAAAGCCGCGCCCACATCGCCTACCGTGCGCAAAGTCTGGATGCCATCCAGATATTCCATACCATCAGAAACACCAGGGCCTGCTTCTCCCCCATCACTGTGCCGGTGGCCAATAAATACCGTACATTGCCCCCACCCGTAACACGGATTTGGTGTCGCATCAACGGTGTCCCAGTATTCAATAGTCCACCAATATCTGGCGTTCTCAGGTGTCCCCTCACTGCGGGTAATATAAGAGTAAATCGCGCTATTGGCGCTATACGCTGTCAGCAACGTGACAGCCAAAAGTATCGCTTTAATGGCTTTCATAACTGCCCCTGTGATCATCCCTTATCTACCGCGGACTCATTAGTCACGCCGTCGATTTCAGGGTAAGCCGTATTACGGGCTACTCGTATTCCAATAAAAACGTCGCGCTGGCGGTAAAGTCGCCAGGGTTAATGGTTTTTTGGCTAATCGCATCGGGTTCACCCTGCACATAGGTCCGCAGGCTGATGGTATTATTGCCCGAGATCAGCCCTTGGTTATAACTGCCGGTATTGATCGCGACCTTATTTCCCTGTTGCGTTTCAATACCGATGCCAATACCGCTGGTTTGGCTCGCCCCAGATATCGCCAGTAAACCGTTCAACCTGCTATTTTCCGTGCCGGAAAAGGTCAACTTCACCATATTTCCCAGGCTAAGGTCGCAATCATCGAGGTGTAATACCAATGGCACCCCTAGCGTACGGGTGTTGAGATAAAGATATTTCTCAACGATCGAGCCAAAATCGATATTGATATTTTCATCCGTGACTCGCAATGTGCAAGGGTCAGCCACCAGAGCGCCTCTAAAGCGTACATTATCAACCGCCTGGGATACGTTGGATAAACTGCCAAGCCCTATAGTCAGGGATATTAACAGTGCCGAAAATCGCATGATGGTTTCTCCCTGTTATTGATAATCAGCCTGCAGCGTTGCCGTTGCTTCAAACGCGCCTTCCGTTAAAACTATGCCCACCTGCTGTACTGGCACGGCTTTAAGATGGGGTTTACTGGTGGGCGTGATGGTTATTTCACTTCCAAGAACAAAGGGTTGACCGTCACGCAGAATTTTAATCCCCAGCCCGTTAATATTGGTTTGCACCGCGGCGTTATCAAAAGAGATAGGGTTACCTGTAAGCTTCAATTTCAACGCCCAGCTATGGGTATTTGGCTCACAAACCAGATCATAATTAATGTCCTGCATATAGTTAACGCCATCCACTTTTTTGACACCGACCTTAAGGCCAAAATCAACGGTGATATTATTACCGCTGTTAATGCTACAAGGCGGTGGCTCGAGCAGCGTTCCTCGAAACTCCATATCGCCCCCTGCGGCAAATGCAGTAGAGACAAGGCCACTTATACCCGCAGCCAGTAGGGATAACAGTAGAATTCGCATGTCTTATGCTCCCTTACTGGTAATCAATTAATAACGTGGCGGAGGCGGTAAACTCGCCCCCCGTCAAGGTGGCCCCGCTACGCTTCACCGGCACCGCATACAGCACCGGCTGATTGGGATAGGTGTAGTTAAACCAGGTATTGATATTTAACCGTTGTGTCCCATAGTACAAAGCGATACCCAAATCGCTTTTATTGGTGCTCAAATATCCGGTCCCAAAGCCCGCCGTGCCGCCCTGAATGCTCATTTTCAGATCGTTGGATTTCTGGATGTCACAATTCAGGCTATAGGCAATGGTCTGCTTATAGTTGACGCCATCAATCCGGGTAGTCATCACCTCATCGCCAAAGTCCACCCGAATAGTTTGATTATTATTAATCGTACAGGGCGGTGGCAGTATAACGGTTCCCCTGATATTCACCGGCATCGCGCTGACCGGAACGCTGGTCAGCAAGACACCGAATAGCGCCCCGGCAAGACAACAGCCTGAGGCCCTCGATCTCATGCTCCCCCGGCGATGCTTACCAGGAACAGGATAATATTGTTGCATACGTTCTCTCCTTGCAGACCTGACCCCGCGCCCTCTCCCTGTAACCTGGCACGACCGGTTTCAATTAACTTTTCTTCGCCGGTTCCACCTGGCAGTCCGATCCGCCGCAACGGAACGTCAGCACTGGGCGGCCGCCATAATCGTTGACGTAGGTCAGCACTGGCGATCCCCCTAATACCGACGCGCTGATACCTAAAGGAGCACTGCTTTTCGGCTCCAGCATCAGCGGTTCAAAACCCGTTGCGCTGACGCCCTTTCTGCTGCCCGCATCCACCAGCGTCACGTAGTACGGTGTCGGGTTGTTCACCACATACTTATCGCCCTGCTTGGTCAACGTCAGTTGGTCTTGCCACGGCGTCGCCATCTCGGTGACCGTTTTCACCAACGCTTTTGGCCGATAGAACAGTTTGATGCGCGTCTGCAACGCCAGTTGCAAGGTGTTAGCCTTGTCACTCTTCGGCGGGATTTCACGCAGGTTGAAGTAGAACAACGTTTCCCGATCCTGTGGCAGTTGGCTCAACACCGGTAACGCCTGTACCTTCACCTGGCTCTTGGCACCCGGTTCGATACGCTGTACCGGCGGCAGTACCGTTAACGGACTGGTCACCTTGTTGCCTTTGGTATCCTCTATCCAGCCCTGCGCCAGATACGGCAATTGCGGGTTGTCATTGTTGACGCTCAGGCTGACCGACTTATCGCCGCCAGGAAAGATGATCCGGGTACGATCCAGCGCGATCGCCGCCTGGGCCTGCGTGGTCAGCGCGCACAGTAAGGTTGCGGCGACCAGCGCCATCCCCGTATTGGTTTTCGTCATTTCGTATCTCATTGTATTGTCTCAGCCTTTTTCTGTATTGCAGCCAGGTCTGTGGTGTCTTTTTTCGCGGTTATCGCCCGGCAAGGCAGCAAGAGTTCAGCCATGCCGTTCGCTGGCAATACCGCCGGTAATGTCAGTTCACACTGCGCCTGTTCATCCCAGTGAACCGTCATCGTTTCACCGCGCTCAATACCACTCAGGTACACGCTGCCGGCGTCGCTGACGATCCCCACATCGCGTTTTTTCAGGTTCTGCACCGTCGCCCCGAACGGCGGCATCGTGCCGTCTGCCAGACGGATCACCGCCATGGCCTTCTCACCCGCTATCACGTCAAACCGGCGATAACCTATCGCGCCTTCCGTCAGCGTGGCCTGCACCACCGACTTCATCGCTTCGGCGTTATCCGGCAACTTATCCAGATCGATATTCACCCGGTTGCGGTAATAGCTGTTCATGTCAGCCACCACGGCTTTGCCGTAGCGGTTGGTGCGCACTGGGGCACCGTAGTTACGGATCGGGATATTGGCTACACCATCGGTGTCGACCAGCAAACGGGTGCCTCCCGGGATAGAGACCCGGTGCATTGCTGCACCTTCCGCAGTCGCCGTTACCCCACCCTGCAATGCCAACCCCACCGTGCTGTAGCTCCCGGATTGAGCACTGGCTGTAGCGTTAATCTTTGCCCAATCCGCCTCGTGGCTATAGAAACCACTGGCCAATGGCCCTTTGCGGTTCCAGCCGCTGCTCACCTGATAGCTGCCGCGATCGCCGACCCGGTCTGAGTAGCTGACCCGGTGGGTATTGTCATTACGATCCAGCGTACCGCTGTAGCTCACCGAACCGCTGTTGCCCCACGGCAGCGACAGTGACAGGAACACCCCGTCGTCATTCTGCCCGTTGTACTGATTGCGGTAGCCGGTCATCGACAGGCTGAGGTTCTTGAAGCGGCCAATATCCATGTAGCGCATCAGCGACAGGCTGTAGCGATCGTTGGCGTCCCGATCCCAATAGGTCTGGTGGTCATAGTTCAGGTTGGCCGTCAGCCCTATCTCGCGGAATTGCTGGCTGTAGGACACCGTGTACATCTCTTTGCTGCTCTGGCTGCGGGTTCCGAGGTTACGTACCTCCAGGAATTCCCCCATGGTCATAAAGCTGCGTTCAGAGAAGCGGTAACCGGCAAAGGTCACCTGACCACCAATCTGGTCAAAGTTCTTCGAATAGCGCAGGCGATAAGAGCCACCGCTCAGGGTGTCCCCCTGAGGCAAATTGGCCCGCGACTGCGTCACGTCAAACGACAGTGCGCCAAACGCCATCAGGTCACGGCCAATCCCCACCGCCAACGCGTTGTACTCGTCACCGGCCACCACGCCACCGCCGAACAGTGACCAACCATTGCTGACGCCCCAAGAGAATTCACCGCTACCGAATAGCGGCCCTTGCGTACGGTGCCGCCAGTCTGTTGGCCGCCCACTCGCCAGCTTGTAGCGCACCATTCCCGGGCGGGTCAGGTAAGGAATGCTCGCCGTACTGATAGTGAACGCCTGGACGCTGCCGTCCTGCTCTTCGATCCGCACGTCCATCAGCCCCGATACCGCGTTGCTCAGATCCTGAATACGGAACGGGCCAGCGGGCACCAGGGATTCATACAACACTCGCCCCTGCTGGCTGACCACCACACGGGCGTTGGTACGTGCCACGCCACTCACCTCTGGCGCATAACCACGTAGGTTCGGTGGCAGCATTGCGTCGTCGCTTACCAGGCTTAGCCCGGTGTAGCGGAAGCTGTCGAAAATGTCGGAGTTGAGGAAGTCTTCACCCACAGTCAATTTGGCACGGAGCCGCGCGATCGCCCGGTAGGCGGTATACTGTGTCCACTCAAAGTTGCGCTGGCTGGACTGCCCTGAGCCGGTTTGATGATCAATCTGTGTCTGCCAACTGGCACGCAGCCGCCAGCTTCCCGCATTGGCGCCCACCACCCCGTTGCCGCTCAGGTTATAGCCTTTCTCGACACCGTCGTTTTGATCCTGACGTTGGCTCTGAGCATTGAGGTTGTAATCCAGCAGCAGCCCGGGAATACCGTTATCCCAGCGTGCAGGAGGATCCCAATCGGGAGAGCTGTATTCCAGGTAAGCCTGCGGAACGCTGAGATAGAGGGTGTTGCTGCCCAGCTCGGGGCGCGCCGTCATCCCCTCGAGGCTACCGATCACCAGGCATTGCCCGTTGTGCCACCAGGCCAGATCTCGGGTAAATTCCTCTTTCAGCCCCATTTGTTCCACCAGAGCGGCAGACAAACAGGCTTCGGTCACGTTTGGATCGTTGTCCGTGGGATAAAATGGGATCGTCTGTTCAGGCAGTTCTTGCTGGTTGACGTTAATCAGCAGGCTGTATTCACCCGGCATCACGTAACCACTGCGGGAAAAACGTCCCAAATCGATATTGCCGCGCTCCTGAACATCGAGCACGTCGGTATTGAATTCGATGGGTTTTGCGGCAGAAACCTGGCCATTCACCAGTGCCAGCGCAATCAACAGCGGCAACAAGCGGGTGCGCGGAACCTGTACTCCTACAAGTGGGGTGCTCATCATCCATTGACCTTTATGCGTTAAAACTTTCCCGGGCGTTATGGTTGTTATTAAAGGGAATACCCTGCCGGGGAAGTCAATCTGTCTAGGCGTGCTGACTATCCGTTATCATGTCAGCCTGCAGCTCAGTGATATTCCAGTTGGTAGCGCACCTGTGCGCTATAGGTGCCCGTCTGCAACGGCTGGTTGTTGGCGACCATGCGTGCGCTGTAATTCAGCAGCATTTCTTTGCCCTGCAACACCGGCGTCTGCGGCGGCAACTCCTTACCTGGAACGGCCTCATTCCCCAACGCATCGGTCAGCACCAGCGCTACGCCGCGTGCCTCCCCCTCAACACCGAAGTGCCCATCCTCATTGCGGCCGTCAAACGTGACGCGAAAGTGCTGCTTGCCCAGAATGTTATTGTTGCTGTGCTTAAGCGTGCAGTTCACCAGCCGGATACTGAATGGCCGCGACAACGCCTGACTGTCATTAACAATCCGATCAAAGGGCAGCGTGCCCATATCAACGGTCTGGTCTCGGCTGGTGGTGTCAATATCACAGGCGGTGGCGACTATCGCCCCGTTCATGCTGAGCTGGCTGCCCCCCCAAACCGGCAGTGCAGTCATCGCACCCACCAGTAAAAACAACGAGGTAGCCGTAAAACTATTCACCGACATCCCTGGCTCCCGTAATCCACAAGAACAGCAAAAACTGCATGCGGAAACCGCATGCAGTCACACCGACTATTAGTTGTAAGCCAGGGTAAAGTTAGTGGTCGAGGTGAAGTCACCTTCCTCGATATCCGCCAACGTGGTACCGGCATGCCCTTGCAGATAGGCAGAGAAGCTCAGAGTGTTGTTACCAGCGATCAGGTTCTGGACGGTAGTCGCAGTACCCAGGGTGATCGGTTGGTTAGAACCATCAAACATCGCGATGCTTGCACCTTTTGCCACGCCAGTGATGGCCAGCAGGGTGTTGGTGGTGCCAGTTGCGCCGCCATTTGGACCAGCGAAGGTGACCTGTACCTTGTTCTTGCTAGAGATATCGCAACCTTGCAGTTTGATATCAAAGTTCAGAACGCTGGATTTACCGCCGTTCACCAGAGCCACATTCGCCACCTGGCCAAAGCTCTTGGTCTGATCAAGGCTTTCTGGAGCGATAGAGCAAGGTGCATCAATGATTTTACCTTCGAAATTTACCTTGCCCGAACCCGCATCAGCATTTGCCAGAGAGACCATACCCAGAGACAGAACCGTAGCCAGCGCAATGTTAGTCAGTTTCATGTTTTCTTTATCCTTAAAACGTTAATTTAACGAGAAATCCAGACATACCTAGCCCGACACAATTAAAACGGTGCCTATCAGAACAACGCTGTTTTATTTGACGGTCATTGATATACCCGGCAGCATCCTTTCATTTGGTATAAAAGAAGGCATCCCTTTCCTTCCCCTTTATTTGCGAAGGGGCAGCTCACCAGAAAAGACAAGACTCTTCCGGCGCTTCATCCGATGAATAAAGCGAATTATTAAAATACAACTTTATACGACAGCCCTGAATAGATAGAATTTCAACCATAAAGCAGCCACACACCAATTTTTTCATTGACCCGGGTATTTATGATAAGATAATTCTCAGACCCTTCCATCGGACAACCTCATCTCCTGTCGCCAAAAAATTATTGCAAATACCTATAATTTTTGAAAGTGTTGTTTTCCAAACAGAGCAATTTCGCCATAAAAACCTTATTTATATGCAAGAATATTCTTATTGCGACGACTACGGTCGCAAAAACGAATTACTTAGTATTTTATGCTGCGAAACGCGATATTTGCGAACTCATTGATCGTAAATTTGGTTTTCACGAAACAATAGTCCATGATAGCTTAGAATGGTAAACTGACGCCTCATAAGGAAGAAATGGGGGTTATGATTCTGACAGTATTCCCCTGTGATCACCTAGAAAAGTTAGCAACAAAAGCCAGCAGCATAGGATTATTCCATTTCGAATAGCACCCATCAAGACGCATTAAAAGGAGGTAGTGACATGTCTTATCGCACCAATAAAGAAAGGGAAAAGCAGCTAAATAATGTTTTTATTGCTCTACAAACCCTTTGCAAGCGCGACATTCATCACACAGGCGTTCCCCCGCAAGTTCAATGGCCCAAGACAAGGGAAATCGCAGAATACTCCGAGACGACAATATACCTTGCTCGTTACTATCTGCTGCGATTAGTTGAAAACAAAAAAGCTTATGTTACCTCTGGCGCTCTCAATAACAGTTTACGCTGGTATATTGCTGAGCCATCGCCATCACCTAAACATCATGAAAAAAGGGAAGCGCAGCCCGTTGCGGCGGAAGGCTAAATACGCCTTCCCCCTTCTGACTTGTGTTTGATTTTTTTCTACTGACATTTATCTATCCCGTGTCTGCCACGGTGTTCCACGTAAGGCAGACACGCAGGTTGAAAGGAACTCATGCCATGAAACAACCTCTGTCCATCATGATAATCGATGCTGACCGTTATTTTACCTATGGTCTGGGCTTGGGGCTGCAAGCCTATTTTCAGGCCCGTCAGCAGGACATCCGTCTGCTTGAGGAAACACAGGTTGGCAGCGATATCGACATCATTTTCCTGGGCGATCTGGTCACTAGCTACCCATGGCATTACCGCTTGCATCAACGGAAAAATCACCCGATGGTGTTCTTTATCACTGAGCAGGGGCGCAACAAAAACCAGCTCAAGCCAAGGGTGCATTGCGAACAATGCCATACCAGGGCGCTGTACCGCCACCAGCCGTTATCCTCATTATACGAGCGGTTGGATAGTGTGCTGTTTTCGCCCTTCGCATCGCTAATAGCATCAAGCCACGATTGCACATGTATGTCTCCGTTGACGTCGCGGGAAGAGGAGGTGTTGCGCTGTATACACATGGGAATGAATGGGCAGGATACCGGCAACTATTTGCAAATCAGCAATAAAACCGCCAATGCCCATAAGCAGAACGCCATGCGCAAGCTCAATTTCAGATGCAATCAGGAGCTGTATCAGTGGCTGCTGCAGGGGGGAGGAAACTATCTGAACGAACGGTCGTCAATCAGTCAACCGCGCTTGCCGCAGCCACCAACGTTGCTGGCAGAAACCAACCTCATCTCTCCGGCACAATTAGTGGGACGGCAGAGAAAAGACCGCCCTTACGCTGCCTTGTCCACGCACAAGCAGGCAGACCCCCTCGGCCAGAGGGAGCCGGTCTCCACGTGAGGTGGCCCTCGGAGGCAAATTATAATCGTGGTTTAGCCTGGCTTGCGGTGCTCCGCAGCATGCATCGTAAGGTAGGCATTGAGGTTTTCATCCCCCAGACCCAACGTGCTCAGGATGGCGGCCATAAAGCTGACCGGCGCGGTACCCGGTGCCGTGATAACGCGCCGATCGGCGATGGCATAAGGCACATCCTGATAGTATTGCGCACCACCATAGTTCAGGCTCAACAGGTTTTCTGCCGAATTAGAAGTATGGCGGACCGCATCAAGCACGCCCGCCTGCGCTAAAGCGCGAGTACCATCGCAAATCCCCGCGACGATAGCGTTACTTTGATAAGCCGCGGCAACCAAGGCGGTGATATCCGGTGCCTGTGCGGTTTGCCAGATAGTGCCCCCGCAGACAATCAGCAGATCGACTTCATCAGGCTGAATGGCTTCTATTGCCAGATGAGGGGAAACCAGCATGCCACCTGAAGAGGTGACCTGGGCTGCGCCAGGAGTAGCAAAACGGCAGTCAAAACCGTAGTACCCACGCCCCGTCGAGTTGATCAGAGCGGTTTCCCAATCGGAAAAGTTTTCAGTCAGGAGAGTAATAGCACGTATCATCGGAGTGTCCTTGTCAGTTATGGGGGCAATTTTCAGGATTTTCCTACCCGCAAAAACCAAGAGTAACCTGCACTGTTGACAGTTTCTGTCAGTAGCCAACAGAGGCCCCCTCCCGCAAAGATAACCCGCATTCAATCAGCCAGCGAAACCGGTGCCACGGTCAGCAGCAGGTTGGCAAAGCGCCGCATCTCACCGCTGGCGATCACCAGTAATGTCTCCTGTGATTTTGCCGCATGATAGAAAGCCTCGCGGTTAAGGTAATTGATGGGGCAACCGTCAGGCAGCAGTTGCTGATATTCGGTAGCGATGGTGTTGGTGAAGTCCTGCGGCCAGGCCATCATTGAGGCGTGTTCCACGTTAATGTGCTTGAGCACTTTATCTAATATCACGCTGCTGGCGATCATTCCTGGGGCCAGGTTCAGATAGACAATGGTGGCCTCTTTCGACGAGTTGGTGACGAACGAATAGTTACCATCGGCGATGAGGATCTGGGTTTTATGCCCGCACAGCGCCAGGGCGCCCAACAGTTGCGGATGAATAATATCGGCTTTGATCATAGTTTTCCCGTAGTGAAGGCAAGTGGGCGCAGCATGCAGCGCCCCTACGTTTGAGCCCGGTTGTGGGTGTTACAGATTGCTTCCCATACCTGGCCACAGCTTCGTACCAGCTCCCTCTCCTTTTTGGGGTTGGGTAGGATCACATACGGTAAATACCGCCGTTAATGTCGATGGTGGCACCAGAGACGAAGCCGTCATATTCCGAGGCGAGGAATTTAATCACCCGAGCAACGTCTTCCGGGCTCCCCGCGCGGCCAAGGGGGATGCCGTGGATGGTTTCATCGGCAGATTCTTTGCTGGTATGCAGGTTATGGAAGCGAGTGCCAAGAATAAGCCCCGGCGCTACGGCGTTGACCCTGATGCCATATTCACCCAGTTCCGCAGCCAGGGAACGAGTCCAGGTTAATACCGCCCCTTTGGCCATGGAGTAAACCAGTGAACCAGAATGCCCGCCGGCACGGCCAGCCAGTGAGGCCAGATTGACGACGCTGGCTCCGTCCTTGGCGCTTTTTAAGTAAGGTAGCGCGCTTTGCGTGACGTTCAGCATGGTCGTCATATTGACATCAATCACCGTCTGCCAGAATTGGCGGTCGATCTCACCGAGCCATTTACGGGCGATAATGCCGCCCACGTTATTGATCAGTATGTCTATCCCCCCCAAAAACTCGGCGGCGGCAGCGACACATCGCTGAGTATCTGCGGTATCGGTTAAATCAGCATAACCATAGGCGGCGCGTTGACCGCGTGAATGGGCTAGCTCAGCCAGTTCCTTTGGCCCCTCTTCGCCGCTGAAATAGTGGATGTAGATGTCACACCCGGCGTTAATCAACTGTTCTGCGGTAGCTTTGCCAATCCCCTGCTCGGCTCCGGTGATAAACACTTTCTTACCCGTTAGATTTCCCATTTTATTGCCTCTCGATTATTTGTAGATAACACCAGTTATGAGCGAATAACGCCTTCACGCTGTTTGGCGCAGTAAAAAATGCAGATCAATCCGGTAACCAATAAACACAGTGACAGGAAAATCAGCCCCGAAGTATTACTGTTAGTAACGTCCTTTAATAACCCGACCACATAAGGCGCGACAAAGCCCCCGATATTACCGATACAGCTCACCACCGCCAGTCCGGCCGCTGCCGCCGCCCCGGTAGAAATATTGGCGGGCATGGAAAGGAATGAAGGAACCGAGGTATAGATACCTATCGCAGCAACGCTCAGGAACATCAACGCAATAAATACGTTGTAGTTAAAAAACACCACGGCACCTATCAGGCCAAAGGCGGCGACAATCATGCTGATACCGGCAAACACGCCGATTTTTTTGCTTTTACTGGCCCATAGGCTCCACGGATAAACCAGCAGAGCGGCCAAGCCATAGGGAATAAAAGCAATCAGGCTTACGTGGAAAATATCATCACCAGAGATAGCTGTGATAATGGAAGGCAGCCACATCCCGAAACCGTAGATCCCGCACACCATGCCAAAATTCAACATGGCGTATAACAGATACTTTTTATTTTTTATGCCCTGCATAAAATCAGACAGCTTGACCTTGGAACCCGATTTGCTACGCGTGGCGTTGTCCATCAGCCAGGCTTTCTCTTCCACATCGAGATAGCCCACATCTTTCGGTGAGTTCTTGATAATAAAAGGGATAAACAGGCCAATAATCACCGGTGGAATGCCTTCGAGGATAAACAGCCACTGCCAGGGCTCCAGGCCAAACCAGCCATGTTCGATGTTAAGGATCAGCCCAGAAATCGGTGAACCGATAGCGTTCGACAACGGCTGTACGATGATAAACATGCCGAGGATTTTGGTGCGGTACTTCTCCGGGAAAAACACCGTGAAGTAATAGACAACCGAGGGGAAAAAACCCGCCTCACAGACTCCCAGCATAAATCTACAGATATACAACTCCATCGGCGTGCGGACAAAACCCATCAACACGGCAAATATTCCCCAGGTGATAAGGATCCTGGCAAACCAGATACGCGGCCCAAACTTGATGGTTCCCGCATTACTGGGGATTTCAAACATAAAATAGCCGATAAAGAATATCCCAGAGGCAAAGCCAAAGGCCGAGGCGGTTAACCCCAGGCTATCTTCCAGAGCAATTGCCGCATAGGCCATATTATTACGATCCAAAAAAGCCAGAAAGTATAATAAGATCATTAACGGGACAATATTCAGCGTCATTTTCCTAATGGCACTGCGTTCAATTTCCTGAGGCGTTCTTTTTTGCATAATAGAATACTTCCAACGTTGTTAATCGGAATAATAATCTGCTACAGGCATGCCTGATGGATACAGGTATATTTACCTGATAATAAATAATGCTATTTAATCGTTCTCGTTACGCTATTCGAGTTATGGCGTAATAGTTATTACCGACTGGCGGCTGACTAACGTCGGCGGGAAAATAAACTCTTCAGGGATTAATGTAGGATCCCCCACGCGTTGCAATAAGCGCTCCACCATCACCTGGGCCATCTCGGCAAGCGGTGGCATGACGGAGGTCAGTGCGGGCCACACCAGCCCCGAGAGCGGAATATTGTCGATGCCCACCACCGATATCTCACCAGGCACCGCCACTCCAGCTTCCCGCAGCCCCGCCAACAGGCCGATACCCAGAGCATCGTTGATAGCCACCACGCCATCCGGGCGCGGAGAAAGAGCAAGTACCTGAGCGGCGAGGGTAAAGCCTAGTTCGGCCATCTCGGTATCGCCATACTCTCCGCTGGCTTTGCCTTCTATCACCCGCTGCTGAGCGGGCAGGCGATGATTACGCACCACGGTGAGAAACCCTTCAATCTTATGGCTGCGGCTCATGGTCAGACTGGACTCGGTGGCAAAGACGATATTGCGACAACCGCGCTCGATCAGGTGTTGAGCCGCCAGCCGACCGGCCTCTACGTTGTCCATTGAGACGCTGTCGAATAACCGGACATCAGCGGTGAAGCTCCCCGCCATCCGGTTATCGTAGTTGACGATCATCATTCCCATTTCGGCAGCCTGTGCAAAATGGGTCTTACGGATATCACTCGCCGCAACGATAATGCCGCGCACCCCATGGGCGAACATATCTTCGATAAAGGTGCGCTCTTCATCTTCTTGCCGATAGGTGTTGCCCAACAGCACCCGGTAGCGGTGTTCTTTAGCCGCCAGGTCAACCTCGCGAGCCAGGGCAGAAAAGCTGGGGTTGACGATCGAGGGAACCAGCAGACCGATCATCCGGGCATGCCCGGTTTTCAACTGCTGCGCCACTCTGTTGGGCTGATAGTTCAATTCGCGCATCACCTGTTCGATACGCAGCCGGGTTTCCGGGCGCATTTGATTGCTGCGCCCATTTAACACGTTGGAAACGCTGCTCACGGAAACACCGGCGAGATGCGCGACATCACGAATATTGGCCATGTTTTCGCTCCCCCCTCCGGTGCTGACGTTAATCGGTGACGTTATGGACGACAATCCGTTAAATCACCGCACAATCAATACGTTAAATAGAACCTTTGACATAATCTGTATCGTTTTAGTGAAACGATGCAGATCAATTTATAGCGGAGATATGACTCAATCAAGCGACTTTACCGGCCGCGCCGTGGTTGCGTGATGCTTTTGTGAAAGCTATCAAGCCCAGCGCCATGGCATTACTAAACACGGGTAAAATCCCCGGCTGTTTAGTCAGTGTTTAGTGGTGGAGTTAAAGGCTGGAACGGGGTTTGGTCGGGCGCAGCATGCAGCGCCCCTACATATAATGGTCGGTTGGAGTAGGCTACTAACCCATCATATATCGTTTATCAGTTCGTCAAATACCCACTCTCCCTCATGTAACTTTCCTAGCTTGGCTTGATTTATAGAGTGCTCAAGCTTGGCGCGCAGGTTTTGTAACTTAAACTCTGCAAACGCATTATAGTCCTCAACAGGCATGACCACTACGGAGGGTTGACCGTTTTGAGTGATACAAATTGGTTCACGCTGGGCTGTAGCCATCATTTGTTTAAACTGGGTTTTGGCCTGACTGAACGTAAAGTTAACCATTGTTATCTCCTAAGGATGTTTTCCTAGTGGTATTCAACAAAAAAACCACCTCACCGCGATAATAAGGCGATGTGGCCAGCCGCCGTTGCCACTCGGAGTTCCAGTCGCCCTGCTGCACCAGACCGATTTTGAAGGGGATTTGTAGCTTAAGCAGCGCGGGGAGATAGCGTTCATACTCCGTGACCGTGCGCCGCCCCTGATAGGTTTGGATCACCAACTCATCGATTGGCAACGCATTTAACTGGCTGACGTTACCGGTCTTTGCCCAATCGAGCAGGCCGGTCACGCCCAAAGCATATTCTTTGGGTAATCGACCGCGCAGCTTGTCGAGAAACTCCGCGTACTTATCCAGTTGATAGGTTGCCGCGTCAAAGTCGATCTGTAGCCCTACCACCCGATTGCCTGCCGCTGCCCAACGGGCAGGCAGACGCACCGCCGAAGCCAATACCTCGTCAGACATGTCCAGAGTTGCAACACGTACGGTGATCCAGACGGCGGGCGCCTGAAGCTTGCTCAACGGCAGCCCTAACTTCAGAAAACGAGCACCCTGGCGGCCGTTCACGATTTCACCCTGATGGAGATAGAGCAGATCGGCCTGCTGCAACGCAGGCTGCGGCCAAACGCCGGACCAAAGCCAGAATGCGCGGTAATTATGCGCATTTACATACCGGCCAGCTGCATTATCCGCCGCTGCGGCGGTTGCAAAGACCGGCAACCACAGCAGCAGCAATAACCGCATCACCAATAGTATTTGAGCTTTTGTTCCCATTGGTTACCTTTATACTGGCTCTTCAACAGGTTAAACCAACGTTGGCGAGTTTTTTGCGAGATCTCCTGCCGATCGCAGCTGTTGTAGCCGGAAGGTGAGAAGCACATCACCGCCCGGTACAGCGCATAAGTTTTATCTTCAGGTTCGGCCCTGGGATCGGCGATCACTTGCTGATAATATTTCAATCTGCCGTGCGCTTTATCTTTACCCAGTTCGGCCCCAGCCAGGTCATCCAGCTGTTCATTACCCCCCATTTCCGCTTCGGTGCTGATATCGGCAAAGGTGGTACGCAAGAACTCTGCCACACAGTTCATGGCGTGCGCATCGGTCTTGTTCTTCGCCAATACGGCAACGTTAGCGTCTAAAGAAGCACAGAAATAGCCAGGCTCGGTCCGACTGCCATCCCAATCGAAAACGCTGAGTGCGACATCGCCAAATACCTGTGGGTCAGGCGTCTGCTTGATATTTTTTTTCAGTTGGCTGTCGTCAATAAACCCCTGGTAGTCGCCTACCATCAAATCCTTAAACAGCAGCGTATGCAGAGCGATGGTCTTTTCTTCGTCATTGGGTGCGCCAGCGGCTTGCTGTTGCAGCAACGCTTTGTTGGCCAGGCTTTTGAGCACCACGGAGCGATAACGCAGGCTATTGATTGGGCTGTCAGGGGCAAAAATAGCGGCAGTTTTATTTTCCTGCACCAGGGCGGTGGTCAACATCTGCTGCAGATACTGTTGCTGATAAGGGGCAAGCTTCATGCCAAGCAGATGACGCCAATGGGCTTCGGCACCCTGCCAATTTTCCTGCATCACCAGAGCATCGCCGTAGAGGATCTGTTGGCTGAACGCGATGAGATCGTTCGCTGCCAGCTGTGCCGCAGGCTGGATCGCCTTGGTGACCGCGGCATAATCCTTTTGCTGATAGAACAGCCAGGCATTATGCATATATTCCCAGAGCGGCAACTGATTGGCGGCAGCAAACATCGGTTTGTACCCCTGCAGCATCTCATCGCTCACTTTCGGCATCGACTGGTTATCGAGATTGTATTTACGCAGCCACTTCATGGTTTGGGTAAAGGTCAACAACGGGGCATCGGCACTGCTGACGAAAGGCTGTTCTGCGCTGTCATAAGGAATGTTGCGGCTCAGCAGAATTTGGTCCCCTTCATCAATCATCGCGCCAAGCGTATTGATATCGGTGGCAGAGGTTATCTCGCTTTCATACAGCTGTGCCAATCGTGGCCAGTCGGACAGATACCAATTCACCCGGCGCTGTAATCCCTGCACGGAAGCCACATATTCACCTTTGGGGTAAGCGGCCAGATAGTCCTGCGCACGTTGCAATGCCTGAGCGCCTGCGTCTTTATTAGCCCGCTGCGGATCGAACATACCGTACTGATCCGTGGCATTTTCAGTGATCTGGTTCAGGGCCACGCGGAACAGCATATAAGCGGCCGTTTCAGCCACCCATGGTTGATCCGACTCTTTTAACCGTTGGAACCCGGTATCCGCATCGGCAAATTGCCCCTGATAAAACTGTTCCGCACTGGTGAGGTAATCTCTGAACGCCGCCGCATGAGACCCTGCGGCATAGTTGGCCATCAGCGGTAAAAATTGCTCCGGCTGCGCTTCACCCCGGTAAATTTTGGCCCGGCGCAACGCCAGTAAATCGCGTTCGGCCTGATCTAACTGCTGGTCGTCCAACAGGGTCTGGAAAAATTGGCTGAGTGACAGCGGATTATTAGAGATCCAGCGGCCTTCATATTCGGCTGAAAAGCCGGTTAACCCCGAAGGTTTAATGCCCAGGCTTAATGCTAGCGCATCGAGTGGGTCTTCCTGCGGCACGGCTGTCTGGCCTGGTGTGGTGGTCTGATCGGTTACAGGCGCTGCTTCACCAGGGAATACGCCAAACTGGTAGCCTCTACTGCGGCTGATATCCTGCGGCAATGACGACAACGCCACGGGTAAATTACGCATCCCCGCTGCCAGCATCAGTAGATTGACGCGGGTATCATTATCAGCGGCCAGGTAAGGCACACCGCCCATTGCGCAATAGTCGCTCCAGCGGCAGCCAGTTTCATCGGAAGAGGCCAGTGAGAACTGGCTGGTACCAGCGAGGGTTGAGACCACCGCGGCTACTATGAGTTTTTTCATCGATATCCTTACTTATCTCCAGTGCTCACTCTCATCCCGAGTGAATTTTGCCTGAGATAGTGTCGTAAGCATTGAGAAAAAACAATACGGCAAAAACCAACCGGCATAATTAGGAATTATGCGAGCCCAATCCTCACCTAAACGGCCACAGGGCTCAACAAAAGGCTTTGATCTCCCAGCGCTTGCGCCGCTGGCAGCTGTATTTGGTTTATCGCGTGCTATTTCCCAACCACAGGCCACCTTGCAGCAGCCAGTAATATAACTCGCCATTACGCTTGAAGCCCAGCTTGCGCATCGCCGTAAGTTTATGGGTGCTGACTGTCTTGACGTTAAGCGAAAGTTTGCTCGCGATCTCGTCAGGTCTTAATTCCTGTGAGATCCCTTGCAGAACGTCACGCTCACGCGGGGTCAGATGCAAATGCCGACACACACTTACCGTATCGTCTGTCAAAGACGACTGACTTGCCTGCTCAAACATCTCCTCAACCAGACGCACCACGGCATCAGGCCGTTCCTTGCGACCTAATAGCGCCAGTTCATGCTGACGTATTTTATTCGCAGCAGCCGTATCATTTATGATAATCGTCCCAAGCCGCCGGTTCTGCGAATTTTCCCGGCGAGAATTGAACCGTGACGACCAGCCAAAGGGGTTGACACAAATCATCAGGTCGATCGCTATTCCAGGCGCAACCGGCACAAAACTCCATGTACAGCCTTTAGCCAGAAAATAGTCCTGCAAAATATGTTGAATGCCCAGAGCAAAATAACGGTTGCTATCCTGAATAGTGATAACAATATGTGGTGTCATTTTAGTTCCTTATAAATCGGCAAAAAACACGGCGATAATATGGGTTTCATTTATAGGGCAAATCATCCTTGACGCTATCGCCCCCAAACATGGGATGCGAATACCCAATATAGGTTATGCCTATAATGACGTAGCCGATGACTGGCCAGCTAAAGTGAAGCCCGCAACCGCTTTGAGTTTTACCTTTGGTAACAGTGGCAAACGCACCATCACCCTGCAGATAGGCACTGAAGCTCAGGGTCTTATGCCTTTTGCAGCTTTTGGATGGTGGTTGGCTCAATCAGCTTAATAGGAGCGCTAGCATGCTCAATGACGAGACTAGCCTCCAATATCCAAGGGTCTGCGACGGCAGCGACGTTCCCATTGAAGGGCACAGTCACTTTGTTCTTGGCATTTGGCTCGTTACCGATTTCACCGTGACGCACACTCTTTAAACGCTTTCGCCAGTTGGTTTGGCGTTGCGATAAATCTTAATGGCTAGATAATGAACAAGCAAAATAACCTACTTAATAGACAAAAATTAGAATTAATGACTAAAAATTATCGCTTTTAATATATTTAATGTTGATTTGGGTAAAAAAAAACCGATAAGCGAGTAGGTAATACTGTCTTGAATTCAACTAGTTATTATTGCTGAAAAAATAGTTCAAATCAGGGTTGACTACGGTAGCGGGTTACAACTAAATTCCTACGCACAGTCAAGCCATTAAGACTATTCTTATCACTGGACGCAGTTCAACACTAACACCAAGGATGCTCGGTTATCGCCATGAAATATATAATAAACCTTAATATTATCTTTGATCCTGACAATAGAGTATTGACGGTTAAAAACGACATTCAGCAATCTGTTGAATTATCAAAGCCAGCAACCCGGTTACTCAGTGAGTTGATCAACAACAATAGAGTTAACCTTGCTCGCGATGACCTGCTAAAAAATGTCTGGGCGGACTATGGCTTTTCACCGTCTAATGCCAGCCTGAATAACCATATTAGTGAGCTACGCAAAGCCTTCACTAATCTCGGCGTGAGTAAGGATATAATTTCCACCGTTCCCCGCGTCGGTTTTAGAATGGATGCGGAAATCCATCCGATACAAAAATCGGAGCAGGGGATCACAGAAGAAGCACCGGTCTCCAGGGTTCCTGTCACTGAAGAGTCTCACACCTCATCAGAAACCCTACCGCCGACAATGACCGAGCAAGGAGAACATCAATCTATCTATTTATCGTTAAAAAAACACAAGATGATGATCTACATACTTGCTCTTTTACTGTTACTGACCACGGTAACCGGCACGACAATGCTGAGACACAACCAAAAAGAGAGCGTGAACTTCGTGGTGACGCATGAAAAATGCAGTATCTATAACTTAAACGACGACAAGCCAAATAATGATTTGGCGGCTAAAATCGTCAAGGAGATAGCAGCGGAAGGCATAGACTGTTCACGGGAGGAGCTGGATGTTTTTTATGCAGAGGCACACCCTAATAACGACCGCCTCAGAGTGCGGCTGCTCGCTGCCTGCAGTAAAATTGATGCCACCAGCTATAAAAATTGTTTAAATTACAAAACAATAGAGTAATAACATGAAAAAGATCGTCGTAGCCCTGCTGTTGATTATTATTTTATGTGCAACCCTTTTTTATATTTATCAGGTGCAGTCCCGTAAACCGTTTCATTGTAATGCTCAGTTGTTCGCGCAACTCAAACTCTATGAAACTGATAAAGTTGAAGTCAACACCCATGTTGACGTCATATTTAGGTCGACCCATGATGGGATCATGAAATTTTCCGGCTCAATCAAGAATAAGGGCAATAACTATATCCTGAGAAGGACGGTCTACTTTACCATCAACCCGTCGGAGCTGGAAAACGTGAACGAAGTCGTCTTTACCCGTACAGAAAGCCACCCCGTGGATAATACGCCAGAAGACCTTTGGCAGAACAGAGTGTTACCGCAAACTCCGGGCATCGGGTTTTACTCAAAGATCAAGGGGTTAGAAAAAAACGCCATTATTATCAAAGGGTTTACTAATCCCCTGATCGTCTGTATTCGCAGCTAACGGCACCACGGATAGACTGCTACCGGCAATGCTGCCTGAACAGGCGGGCCAGGTAGGCGCCCATCGGCGTGAGCGTCGTATCCTTGCGTTGGATCAGGTAGAAGGTAGCTTGTGGTAATGCTTCGTCCAATTCCAACGCGACCAGATGGCGGCCAAGGATAGGATCGGAAATCACATCAACCGACAGAATGCTGACAAAGTCACTCTGCGCCACCAGGCTGGTGCAGGCCATAAAGGTTTCGCAGGTGACGCTGATCGCCGGTGCCATCCCCATATCACCAAACAGTTCATGTAGCAGACGGTAGTAGCTGCCATTGGGGGTTGGCATAGTCCAATCGCAATGTTGCAGCTCCTTGAGCGTGCGGGCGTTCTCACAAGGGTGTCCTTTGCGTACCACCACCTTGTATTCTCTTTCCATCAGCCGCTCAAAGCTCAACTCATTGTCCATGCTGCTGGGGTAGTAGGTATTAATGGTAAAATCCAGCTCCCCCTGGCGTAACTCCGGGATCATCGAGACCAGTTGTCCCTCCACGATGCGCACCTTCACATTGGGATATTCGCGGTGAAACTGGGTAATCACTTTCGGCATTACAGTGCGGGCAACGCTGCCACCGACACCGATATTGACCGAGCCGCCCGCTAGCCCCAACCGCTGCTGAATATCCTCCTGCGCCACCCGCAGTTCCTCGAGGATCAGGCTGGCATGCTGAAAAAAGTTATCACCGCAGTCGGTTAAGACCACCCCTTTGCTGCGGCGGACAAACAGCTTGGCGCCGAGCACCTCCTCCAGTTCTTGAATTGACTTGGTCAACGCAGGCTGGGAAAGGTTACAGGTACGGCTGGCGGCGCGGATACTGCCCTGGCGGCTGACTTCCACAAAGGCGCGTAACTGGTGCAATTTTATCGAGGCTGGCATAGGCGATTGGCGATAACCGTTGTTTATCAGTAGCAAGATATTGGCATCTTATTTAACCCGATACCATTGTGTACATTCGAAAAAAACATAATAAATAACCCAATCATCATTTCGCTTATTTAAACGCAGTATCGCGCTCAATAAGCGCCATTCACGGCTTTTTAGTAACTAATTACGTAAATATTCAATTTTAATTTAATTGCCTGACCTTCACTGCTGCCTGAATTTTATTCAAGGCGTGATAACTAATGGAAAATTGCTATGAACACTCCGCTTTCAACGTTGGTGACCGAACTGTACCCGCAACTGCAAGCCTGGCGCCGTGACTTCCACCACTATGCCGAATCCGGCTGGCTTGAATTTCGTACCGCTTCGCTGGTAGCGGAAGAGTTGGATCGATTAGGTTATCAGTTGCAGCTCGGCCGCGAGGTAATCAACGCCGAAGCCCGCATGGGGCTACCCTCTGCACAAATCCTGGCGGCGCAAGAACAACGCGCCATCGAACAAGGTGCCCTGGCGAAATGGCTGCCCTTCTTTTCCGGCGGTTTTACCGGCATTGTCGCCACGCTGGATACCGGCCGCCCTGGCCCCACCATCGCCTTTCGCGTCGATATGGACGCGCTCGATCTCAATGAACTGCTACATCCCGACCATCTGCCATTCCGTGAAGGCTTCGCCTCCTGCAATAGCGGCATGATGCACGCCTGCGGGCACGATGGGCATACCACAATCGGCCTAGGGTTGGCGCGCGTGTTCAAGAGCCTGGAGCCACAGCTGCATGGCCGCATCAAGCTGATCTTCCAACCGGCCGAGGAAGGCACCCGTGGAGCCAAATCGATGGTGGAAGCCGGCGTGGTCGATGACGTCGATTTCTTTACCGCCGTGCATATCGGCACCGGCGTACCGGCCGGGGAACTGGTGTGCGGCAGCGACAGCTTTATGGCTACCACCAAGCTGGACGTCACTTTCCGTGGCGTGGCTTCCCATGCCGGTGCCAAACCGGAGGATGGCCGCAATGCCCTGCTGGCGGCAGCTCAGGCCAGCGTTGGGCTATATGCTATCCCCCGCCACAGTGAAGGCAGCTCCCGTATCAACGTTGGCGTGTTGCAGGCAGGCACCGGCCGTAACGTCATCGCAGACAGCGCCTTTATGAAGGTAGAGACACGCGGCGCCACCAATGAGATCAACGAGTTTGTCTATCAACAAGCGCTCAACGTCATCCAAGGAGCCGCCACCATGCAGGGGGTGGAATACGACATCACCCTGATGGGCGCGGCGCAAAGCAGCCAGCCGACGCAACCTTGGGTGGATTACATCCATCGCCAGGCACTCAGCATCAGCGAGCTTGGTTCAGTGGTGGATCGCCGCGAGCAGGCGGCAGGCTCTGAGGATGCCACCTACATGATGGAACGGGTGAAATCTCACGGCGGCCAAGCTTCTTATGTGATCTTCGGCTGCGAACTCGGCGCCGGGCATCACAACGAGAAATTTGATTTTGACGAGCAGGTACTGACGGTGGCGGTAAAAACGCTGGCTACCCTGGCGCTGAACCTACCGACTTTTGGGAGCAAAGCATGAAACAGCCGGAACTGGTCTCTTTTATCCACCATTACATCGATAGTCATCAGGCCCATTTCAGTGCCTTAAGCGATGAGATCTGGGATCACCCGGAAACCCGCTTTACCGAAATCCACTCAGCCGAGCTACTGGCAAACGCCTTGGAACAAGAGGGTTTTACGGTTGAACGCGGCGTTGGCGGCATTGAAACGGCGTTTATCGCCAGCTTCGGTAGCGGCCATCCGGTGATCGCCTTATTGGGTGAATACGATGCATTGGCCGGTCTGAGCCAGCATGCGGGCTGTGCCACCCCGTCTCCGCTGGTGGAAAACGGCAATGGTCACGGCTGTGGGCATAACCTGCTCGGCACCGCCGCACTGGCCGGGGCCTTTGCGGTTAAAGCCTGGATGGAACAGCAACAGTTAACCGGCACGATACGCTTTTACGGCTGCCCAGGGGAAGAAGGCGGCTCTGGTAAAACCTTTATGGTGCGTGAAGGGCTGTTCGCCGATGTGGATGCCGCCCTCACCTGGCACCCGGAAGGCTTCAGCGGCATGTTCAATACCAGCAGCCTGGCCAATATTCAGGCCGCGTTCCGCTTCAAGGGCGTCGCCGCCCACGCGGCCAACTCGCCGCATCTCGGCCGCAGCGCGCTGGATGCCGTGACGCTGATGAACACCGGAGCCAACTTTCTGCGTGAACATATCGTGCAGGAAGCCCGGCTGCATTATGCGGTCACCAATACCGGCGGCAGTTCCCCCAACGTGGTGCAGGCCGATGCCGAAGTGTTGTACCTGGTGCGCGCTCCGCAGCTCGATCAGGTGCAGGATATTTACCAGCGCCTGGTCAACGTGGCCAAAGGCGCAGCGCTGATGACTGATACTCAGATGACGGTGCACTTTGAAAAAGCCTGCTCCAACTACGTCCCCAATCGCCGCCTGGAACAGGCGATGTATCAGTACGTGTGCGATTTCGGCTTGCCGGATTACAGCGACGAAGAGCGGCGTTTTGCCACGGAGATCCGCCAAACGCTCAGTAAAGACGACCTGCGTAATGCCAAGCTGAACATTTCACGTACTGGTGGAGTGGCTGGGCAGGAATGGGTACGGCAGTTGGGCGATAAGGTGTTGATGGACGAAGTCGCTCCCTACGTGGAGTCACAAGAAATCCTGTACGGCTCTACCGACGTCGGCGACGTCAGTTGGGTCACGCCAACGGCCCAGTGCTTCAGCCCCTGCTTTGCTCTGGGGACGCCGTTGCATACCTGGCAGTTGGTCGCCCAGGGCCGCACCTCAATAGCCCATAAGGGCATGTGCCTGGCCGGTAAAGTGATGGCCGCTAGCGCCGTCGCCTTACTGAGCGATAACGCCTTGCTGAACGCCTGCCGCGAGGAATTCCGCCAGCAACGCGCCGAACAGCCATATCAATGCCCCATCCCTGCGGGGGTGAAACCTTCCCCATTGAAGTAAATCCCGACCGTTCTGGCTCCCGTTCCGAGCCAGGACTCCATAGCGACCCATAAAACTATAAAAATCTGATGACGGACAAGAGGGTAATATCATGAGTGAGATAGCATCATCCGCCAATAAAAGCCCCGGGCGTATTTTTTACTGGGTAGAACGTATCGGTAATAAAATCCCCAATCCCTTCCTGTTATTCGTTTATTTGATCGTGGTGTTAATGCTCGCCACCGCGCTCATTTCCTGGTTGGGCCTGGTGGTGAAAAACCCGGCCACCGGGGAAATGATCCAGGTAAAAAATCTGCTGAGCGTGGAGGGAATACAATGGATCCTCCCCAATATCATTCACAACTTCAGCGGATTTGCACCATTGGGGGCGATCCTGGCGCTGGTGATCGGTGCCGGTCTGGCGGAAAAGGTCGGCCTGTTACAGGCGCTGATGTACAAAATGGCCTCACACGTCAGCGCCGGCTACGCCAGCTATATGGTGCTGTTTATCGCTTTCTTCAGCCATATCTCTTCCGATGCCGCGCTGGTAGTGATGCCGCCGCTGGGGGCGTTGATCTTCCTGGCCGTCGGGCGTAACCCCATTGCCGGGCTACTGGCGGCGATCGCCGGTGTCGGCTCGGGTTTTACCGCCAACCTGCTGATTGTCACCACCGATGTGCTGCTTTCCGGCATCAGTACCGAAGCGGCGAAAGCGGTTGACGGCGCAATCCACGTCAGCGTGATCGATAACTGGTACTTTATGGCCACCTCGGTGATCGTACTAACCATCACTGGCGCGTTGTTAACAGATAAATTTATCGAGCCCCGGCTACCAAAATGGCAAGGCACCGCCGAAGACAAGCTCGAGAAACTAACTCCATTACAAAACCGTGGCCTGATAATGAGCGGGATCTCCGCACTGGTGTTTATCGCCGTGATGGCCGCACTGGTAGTGCCAGAGGGTGCCCCACTGCGCGATCCGCAAACCGGTTCGGTGATCCCCTCGCCCTTTATTAAAGGCATAGTGCCGATCATCATCCTGTTCTTCTTCACCGTCGCCATCACTTACGGCGTCGTCACCAAGAGCATCCGCCGCCCGGACGATATTCCCAACCAGCTGGTCGAGCCGATGAAGAACATGGCGGGCTTTATCGTCATGGTGTTCCCGCTGTCGCAGTTTGTGGCGTTCTTCAACTGGAGCAACATGGGCAAGTTCATGGCCATCGGCCTGACGGATCTGCTGGAGGCGGCCGGAATGAGCGGTGCACCGGCGTTCCTCGGCCTGATGTTCCTGTCCGCCTTCCTGTGCATGTTTATTGCCAGCGGTTCCGCCATCTGGTCGATCCTGGCCCCGATCTTCGTGCCGATGTTTATGCTGTTGGGCTTTCACCCGGCCTTCGCCCAGATGATTTTCCGCATCGCAGACTCATCCGTGCTGCCGCTGGCACCGATGTCGCCATTCCTGCCGCTATTCCTTGGCTTTCTGCAACGCTACCTGAAAGACGCCAAACTCGGCACCTACTACGTGCTGATCATGCCCTATCCGCTGGTGTTCTTCGCCGTCTGGACTCTGCTGCTGGTGGTGTGGTACATGCTGGGGCTGCCTATCGGACCTGGGGTCTACCCGAAAATGGGATGAAGGGGGGCAATATTTTGTACTTGATAACGCGACTTTTGGCGTAAGGTAAACTGATTATCCCCACCGGGTGCTTGTCCGCCAGTGGGGACATTTCTCCCAATGAGCTAAGGGCACGTCATGAGTCGTGAAATCAACAAAGATACGCAGCTGTGTATGTCGCTGGCCGGTCGGCCAGGCAATTTCGGCACCCGTTTCCACAACTATCTGTATCAGGAACTGGATCTGAACTTCATCTATAAGGCGTTCACCACCAAAGACATTCAGGCAGCGGTCGGCGGCGTGCGCGCTTTGGGTATTCGCGGCTGTGCGGTTTCCATGCCGTTCAAGGAGAGCTGTATTCCGTTCCTTGATGAGCTGGATGCGTCGGCCACGGCTATTGAGTCAGTCAATACCATCGTCAACGACGACGGCTTCCTGCGGGCCTATAACACCGACTATATCGCCATCGCCAAACTGCTGGCGAAATACCAGATCCCCCCGGCCACCTCGTTTGCTCTGCGTGGCAGCGGCGGTATGGCTAAGGCGGTCACCGCAGCCCTGCGCGATGCCGGGTTCAAGAACGGCCATATCATTGCTCGCAACCCACAGGCGGGCCAGGCACTGGCGGCGCAATATGGTTATCAGTGGCAGTCAGAAGTAGGCGATTTGCAGGTTGAGATGGTGATTAACGTCACGCCGATCGGCATGGCGGGCGGTAGCGAAGCCGAGCAGTTGGCCTTTGAACCGGCCACTATTAAGGCGGCGAAAATCGCCTTCGACGTGGTGGCCTTACCGGCAGAAACCCCGCTGATCCGCTATGCCCGTGAACAAGGTTTGCAGGTGGTGACCGGTGCCGAAGTGATCGCTTTACAGGCTTTGGAGCAGTTTGTGTTGTACACCGGTGTGCGCCCTTCCGATGAGCAAATCACCCGCGCTGCGGCACATGCTCGCGGCTAATGATATCCCCTCGCCAGAGGGGATACGTAATACCAGCCGCGATTAGAACGACAGGGTCAGGCCCGCGTAATAGGCCCGGCCCGGTTCGTTGTAGGTCGAAGCCCCTTCGTTTTCACGGTAGATCTGTTTGTCGAACAGGTTGGTGACGCCGGTTTTCAGGCTCAGATCCTTCATCAGATCGTAATTGACGCCAATGCCCACCACCGAATAAGCCCCGACTTCCTGAGTGGCAAGCGTGCCGGCTTCGTTACGGATCTCCGCATATTCGCGCGGCTTTTGCCGACCATACATCGTCCAATTCAGGTTGGTGGAGAGCTTATCGGTGACCTGATAATCCAGCAGGGTATTCACCGTGTACTTGGGGATCACCGACAGAGGATTACCGGTATCCTTGTTTTCAGAGGTGATCATATAGGTCGCGTTAGTGCGCCAGGTGAGCATATCCTCAACCAACGGCACCACCAGGTTGCCCTCCAACCCTTCGACCAGCGCTTTACCGCCGTTTTCCCAACGCAAGATGTTGTAACCGTTAGAGGCATAGCCAACAATCTCGGTGCCCGCCACGATCTTGTTTTTATAGTCGTTGCGGAAATAGGTAATACCCGCATCGTAACCCGCCCAGGTAAATTCCAGGCCGATCTCTTTGTTAACGCTGGTTTCCGGATCCAGATCGTTATTCCCCAGCAGATAGCAGCTACCTGAAACTATGTCCTTCGGGCACCCGTTACCACGGGTGGATAACAGATAACCTTCGCTGGACTGGTACAGGTTTGGCGCTTTAAAGGCTCGGGCAATACCCGCCTTCAGTTTGAAATACTCGCCAAGCTCCTGCGAAAGGTTCAGGCTTGGGCTCCAGTTAGCGCCATATTTATTGTGATAGTCGAAGCGCAGCCCAGGGATCACAAAGGTTCCCGGCAGCGGCTCGATGTTATCCTCAAAATACAGTGAACTGATGTCGGCGCTATTTTTAGCGCTGCGCTCGGAGGGATCGCCAGAGACGCCGCCGATGATGATGCCACTGGAGTCGGTCATCTGCATGGATGCCGGATCGTTAAGCTTTTCACGGTTCCACTCGGCACCCAGCGTGACGTTCTGCTCAAACAGCAGATCCAGCGGGATATTCAGCTCACCGCCGGTGCGATAATTCTCCAACCGGCTGGTGTTGTAAGTATCGTCGTTGATCATCCCCTCAATGCGGCCAGTTGTGCCCTCCGCCAGACGGGTATTGTTGGTTTTCTCATAGTTAAAATTCAGCCGGGATTGGCCCCAATCCCAGATGCCATTATGGGTAATGCCGTAACTCTGGCGATACAGGCGGTTAGTTTCCTGGCCGTACAGCGAAGCCACCAGACCGCCAGGGCTGAGATTGCCATTGCTGTACTGCGTATCGCCCGCGTAGATATTGCCTTGGCGGCTGTAGGCATAGTCAAAGTCGAGGATCTGCTGCGGGTCTATTTTCCAGGAGAGTGACGCATTGATATCTTTGTTTCTGACGCCTTCACGCCCTGCGGCATAGGAACCATTCTGCTGGGTGTTGATGTCATAGGCATCGGCATCGGTTTTATTGAGGTTACCGAACAGGCGCATGGTCAGCACATCACTGACCAGCGGGCCGCTTAAACTGAAGTTGGCGCGGTTGGTCGCCCCTTCCTTGCTGTTTTCGGGCTGGTTGGTAAACAGCGAAAGCGTGCCATGCCAATCTTTGGTTGGGCGTTTGGTAATGATATTAACTACCCCGCCTGCTGCCCCCGAGCCATAGCGGGCTGCAGCCGGGCCACGTAACACCTCAATACGTTCAACCATTTCTGCGGGCACCCAGTTGGTATCGCCACGGGTATCCCTTTCGCCACGCCAGCTATAACGCACTGAATCACGTGAGGTTGCCGGGACACCGTCGATCAGGATCAAGGTGTTTTCCGGCCCCATTCCTCGTATATCAATCTGCCGATTATTACCTCGGCTACCGCTGGCGCTGTTGCCGGTGAGGTTTACGCCGGGCATTCTGCGGATGATGTCGGAGAGGTCGTTAACCGGTGGCGTTTTGCGTATATCCTCGGCGGTGATAATCGAAACCCCGGGCTGTTGTTTCAGTTCCTCCGCCGCGGTGGCACGCACCACCATGGTCTCGCTGTCCTCTGTTGGCACCTCCTCTGCCGCCATCCCACCGCTACTGAAAAGCCCCGCCAGCAGGATCACACCAGGTCGCAGTCTGTTTTTTTTCGGTATAAACATCGAAATAATCCCTTTTATTTAAAGTAGATAATAATATTTGTAACTATTTTTGTAATTGAGAATTGTAATGATAACCATTTCTATTTAAACGCAGGAAAGCGTAAATTCACAATTTCTCCATATTCCTGGGAAAAGTGTGATCAATAGGGGGTATCAGTAATTATTATTTAAATACAGAAGGTTATAGTTGTAAGACCGCACTATGTAAGCCAGATTGGTTCGACCATAGGGACGCGACATGATAACCAATAGGTTAAGTCAGCTGAGGTTGTCAGAAGTATCGTTGGTATTCGGGGGGGGGCAAACTTCGCGGGTGGTAACTAGGTAGTAACACCCTCTTCTTCGAGTCAGGCAACCCGAAGAAGAGGAAATGGCTGGGTATCAGATTACTTGGCCACGCCTTCCATTCCCACCAGCCCCACTTTCAGGTAGCCGGATTTGCGTAGCGTATCCATCACGCTCATCAGCGTTTCATAATCTACGGTCTTGTCCGCCTGGAAGAAGATGGTGGTTTCTTTATTAGACTGCGTGCGTTGATCCAGCACCGACGTCAGCTGTTCCGCCGTCACCGGTTCATCACCGACATACAGCTGCTTGTCTGCCTTCACCGACAGGAACACCGGTTTTTCCGGACGCGGCTGCGGTTTAGCGGAAGAAGCGGGCAGATCAACACGAATATCTACCGTTGCCAGCGGCGCAGCCACCATAAAGATGATCAACAGCACCAGCATGACGTCGATAAACGGCGTCACGTTGATTTCATGCAGTTCGCCGCTGTCGTCCAGATCTTCATTTAAGCGCATCGCCATAACTCACCCCACCCGCAGTTGGTGCGCATGCTGCGAACGTTTGGCATCGGCCGAGGCCGCCAGATCCAGATCGCGGCCCAACAGCAGCAGCACCTGTGCCGCCACATCGCCCACCTGAGCACGGTGGCCGCCGATGACACGAGCAAAGATGTTGTAGATCACTACCGCCGGGATGGCCGCAACCAAACCGAGCGCGGTGGCCAGCAAGGCTTCCGCAATCCCCGGGGCAACGACCGCCAGGTTAGTGGTTTGCGAATGGGCAATGCCGATAAAGCTGTTCATGATGCCCCATACGGTGCCGAACAGGCCGACAAACGGTGAAATGGCGCCAATGGTAGCCAGGAAGCCATTGCCGCGCCCCAGTTGACGCCCATAGGCCGCTACGCGGCGTTCCAGACGGAAACCGGTACGCTCTTTAATGCCGTAGTTGTCGTTAGAGGCCGCCGACAGCTCCAGTTCGTTCTGCGCGTCTTGCAGCAGCACCGCACTGATGCTCTCTTGCGAGAAGCTTTGCGCCAATTCGGAGGCATCGTCCAGCGAACGCACGTCAGCCAGCGCCAACTGCTCACGGCGCAGACGGCGCTTGGAACGAAACAGCTCACTGCCTTTGGCAAACAGAATGGTCCAGGTGACGATAGACGCCAGCACCAGGCCAATCATCACGATTTTCACCACGATATCGGCGTGCTGATACATGCCCCAGACGGAAAGGTCCATACCACGCGTTTCTGGCGGTTGGATGGTCGGTTCAGGATTAACCGGAGTGATATTTTCCGGAGTACCCGCCACTGGGGTTACCGCTGTTGGTGTGGCCGGTGTCGTTGCCGCGGCAACGCTTTCAGCGACTGCTGGTGCAGTGGCCGGTGCCGCCTGAGCGTTGCCCGCCAACCCCACCACCAATACCAGTGAGGCGATCACACTGCGCCCCAATGCGCCCCATTGCCCACGGCCTGCGCCCTGAGCACTTTGATTTGTCATTTTGCCAGCCGTTTTCACGCTGTGCCTCCACCCATTTCAACATTTAAGGAAGAATTCAGCGTGCGATCATATCAAACCAATCAGGGATTGATAGTAGTTATCATTATTATTTGAAGAATTACGCATCGAGGAGCAAAAAATGATACAACCCCAGTCACTGTCAGGGTTTGCGCGTCGTTTGGCATAACATTGCCTACCCATAACGCTAACAAAATCATCACTCAAACTGCTGATTTATACCCCAACTGGCCACAAACGGAGTGAATATCTCACGCCATCACTGCGGGAAAACGTCTGCGGGCGCAGCATGCAGCGCCCCTACGTAAGGCCCGGTTGATGAAGAGTGGCTAGAATAAAATCACACAGTAAGGCGCGAGGTTTTACCGCGTTTTTACTTGGCCATACCCACGGTCACCTGTACTTTTTCCGAGTTTTACGGCCTTTGCCACATTTTCTATGCTCTGTTTAATGTCCGCTTAAGCTAATAGCGGTACACTATATAGTGCTCTAGGGCCTCACCACCGTGTGTGGCCTATTTTTACCGGTGAGCACGGCTATAACAGCACGGTAGCCTATAGAAAGTCAGCCCAGGCACCCCAGGATAAAGAATGGATGTATTAAGAGAGATTGTTCACGCACTGTGGACGCAAGACTTTACTGCACTTGCCGATCCCAGCGTGATTTGGGTGGTTTATGCCGTCCTTTTTACCACCTTGTTTTTGGAAAACGGTTTGTTGCCCGCTTCCTTCCTGCCCGGAGATAGCTTACTGCTGTTGGCCGGTGCCTTGATCGCCAAAGGCGTGATGAACTTTATCCCCACGCTGATTATTCTGACGGTCGCCGCCAGCCTTGGCTGTTGGCTCAGCTATCTGCAAGGGCGATGGCTTGGCCATACCTCGGTGGTGAAAGGCTGGTTGCTACAGCTACCGGCGCAATACCACCAGCGCGCGCACATGCTGTTTAACCGCCACGGCCTGGTCGCTTTACTGATTGGCCGTTTCCTGGCATTTGTACGCACCCTGTTGCCTACCATGGCCGGTATCTCGGGCCTCAATAGCGCCCGTTTTCAAATCTTTAACTGGCTCAGCGGCTTGCTGTGGGTAGGCTCGGTAGTCACGCTGGGCTATGCCTTTAGCCAAATCCCGCTGGTGAAACGCCACGAAGATCAGGTGATGGCCGGGCTGATGATCCTGCCGATGGTGCTGTTGGTCGTTGGACTGCTGGGCGTGATGCTGGTCGTTTGGCGTAAAAAACGCGCATCCTGAGTCAGGTGGCGGTTTTACCCACCGCCACAGTAACCCATATCGTGATGCCTCTTATCCCTGTTTAAAAAGTTGGTCGCAGATAAAATCCACAAATACTCGAATCTTTGGTGATAGATGCCGACTGGAGGGCCAGAGCGCCCAAAAGCCCCCCTGATCCTTGGTGTAAGTATCTAACAACGTTTCAAGATCGCCCACGGCCAACGCCTCCTTGACTAAAAAATCAGGCATGTAAGCAATGCCATGCCCGTCAATGGTTGCCATCAGCATTGCCTCCATGTTATTCAACGTCAGGGATGAGTTTAGGCGCAACTGGGTTATTTCCGGATCTGCCGTTAATGTCCAGTCCATGATTTTACCTCTCGTGACAAAACGGTAACGAAGGCAATCATGCAACTCCAGATCGAGCAACTTCTCAGGTCGTCCTTTACGTTTCAGATAACCAGGGGCGGCACAAAGAACAAAACGGAAAGGCCCAAGCCTACGCGACATCAGCCGCGAATCCACAAGATCACCGCTTCGTATCACCACATCAAACCCATCATCGATAAGATCAACGAGTTGATCGTTGAAATCCAACTCTAACTCAACTTCTGGGTAGGCTTTGCGAAAGTCAGGCATCATTGGTAACAGAAAGCGGTACCCGATGGTGGGCAAACTGACCCGCAAACGACCTCGGGGCGCTTGAACTGAATGCGACAGCATGGCCTCAGCGTCCTGCAAGTCATCAAGGATTTTCCGGCATCGTTGGTAGAACATTTCCCCTTCAACAGTGAGACTAACCTTGCGGGTACTACGCTGAAACAGGCGAACGTTCAGAGACCCTTCAAGCCTCGCAACATTCTTTCCTACCGCCGTTGCGGAAATGCCTATGGCACGTGCGGCAGAGACAAAGCTCAACGATTCTGCGGTTTTCACGAACGAGAGGATGCTGGTGAGACTCTCCATAGGATTAAGACCTTTTTGTTCATTATAAGTGGAGTTTTAACCCATTTATTCAACATTGCGACCTCTATAGATTTAGTTTCCCAGATTGCTACAAAAATGAGGGATTACGCAATGGGTAACAATTCCAAAGGCCGTTACTACGTTCTAGGCGCGATTTGCCTAGCCGCTCTGGTATTACCGCTGAGCTTCACCGGGGGTGCCGTCGCCACCCCAACCATCAGCAAGGTTTTCAACGCCGGCCCACCTGCCCAAGCCTGGGTAACCAACGCGTTCATGTTGAGTTTCGGTAGCCTACTCATGGCCGCCGGAACGCTTTCGGACATTTACGGCCGTAAACGCTTATTCACCTTGGGTCTTATGCTATTCGTCATCGTCAGCTTACTTCTGGCCAGTGCCACCAGCATTGTCTGGCTGGATATATTGCGGGCAATTCAGGGGATAGCCGCCGCAGCAGCACTCGCTAGCGGTTCGGCCGCTCTGGCGCAAGAGTTCGAAGGGCATGACAGAACCCGAGCCTTTAGCCTGCTGGGAGCGACCTTCGGCCTCGGCCTGGCATTTGGCCCAATGATTGCTGGTGCGCTGATTGAACAGTTCGGCTGGCGCTCGATCTTCATTACCACCGCAATACTCGCCGCAACAGCGCTGATCGCCGCCGTTTCACAGATGCACGAAAGCAAGAATCCGCAGTCTCAAAAGCTGGATCTTCCCGGTTTGGCGAGTTTTTCAGCGATGCTCGTGCTTTTCACTACCGGGATCATCCTCGCCCCACAAGCTGGGTGGGGTTCATCGTTGATCGTGGGCATACTTATCAGCGCGCTGACTTGCCTGATAGCGTTCGTGGTTATTGAGCTACGCTCAAAGGAGCCGATGCTCGAACTCAGCCTGCTCAGGCATCCACGTTTCATCGGTGTCCAGATACTTCCTTTAGGAACCTGCTATTGCTACATCGTTCTGATAGTGCTGCTGCCATTCAGGCTGACCGGCGTTGAAGGTATTTCCCCCATACAAAGCGGCCTGGTCATGCTGGCACTTTCGGCGCCGATGCTGGTGGTGCCGTTACTGGCCGCTTGGTTAACCCGTTGGATCACTGCTGGAACCCTCTCTGGCGTCGGTTTTCTGCTGGCAGCCACAGGGCTGTACATGCTCAGCCAAGTGCCCATCGGCGATCACCGGCAGTTGATCTTGGCCATGCTAATCATCGGTATCGGAACAGGTTTTCCCTGGGGGCTGATGGATGGACTAGCGGTAAGCGTGGTACCTAAAGAACAAGCGGGCATGGCGGCTGGAATTTTTAACACCACTCGTGTCGCTGGAGAAGGTATCGCACTTGCAATCTCCATTGCCATGCTCACTACTCTGGTCAACAGCAACCTCCTTCGCCTGCAACCGCAGAGTGATAATGGCGAATTGGTCCAACGTTTGGTCATGGGGGATATGAGCCTCTCTCAAAACCTAGACCCTGCGCTGGTACTTGCCGTATACCAGAAGGGTTTTAGTACCCTAATGTTGATACTCACGCTCTTTACTATTATCTCAGCTGGCGCCGCGTTCTTCTTGCTGAGCCGAAAGGCGCGGCTATAGCGCCATCCTCGCGGGCAGGTGGCTGACCAGCGCATCCACCGCCAGCCGCACTTTCAAGGGTAAATGCGGCGTCAGCGGCCAGACGGCATGCACTTCAAAGTCTTTCCCCGGGATTTCTCCCAACACCTGCTGCAATCGGCCTTCCAGCAAGGCATCACGGATTAGCCAGCATGGCAGCCAGGCAATGCCAAACCCGGCCACCGCCGCGTCAGCAATCGCCTGCAGATCGTCCATCAACAAACGGGGTTTAGGCATCACTTCTCGCATTGTTCCGTCTGCCTGCGGGATCAACCAGCTACGTATCATTGCGGCGTAGCGATAAGCGATAGCATCGTGCTGGGGCAGTTCCTCAACGCTCCTCGGCATACCACAGCGAGCCAGATAATCCGGCGAGGCACATAGGGTCATGCGGTTATCCCCTAGCCTTCTAGCCACCAGCCCGGCGCTGTCCGGCAATGGGCCGTTACGCACCGCTAGATCGAATCCCTCCTCAGCCACATCCACCACCCGATCGCTGAATGACAGATCGAGTTCCAATCCTGGATGCTCACGCGCCAACAAGGTAAGCACCGGCGCGATACACAGGCGGCCAATCAGCACCGGCATCGAGACCCGCAACCGGCCACTGACCTGCCGCTTACCGCTTTCCAGCAGGTTCTCTGCAACGCGGATCTCCTCCAACGCCCGTAAACAACGCTCATAGAACAGCGCGCCGTCGTCAGTCAGATTCAGGCTGCGGGTGGTGCGGTGAAACAACCGCACGCCCAGCCGTTGTTCCAGCCGGGCGATAGTTTTACCCACCGCCGAACGGGAAAGATGCAGCCTGTTGGCCGCCAGCGCAAAGCTGCCCGCCTCCACCACGCTGACCAATACCGAGATGCCGCTTAATCGGTCGTTCATTTTTTGTAGCCTTTCAGGAAACAATCATGGGAAAAATTATCGCCACTGGTGATTTTAAATCAACGTTATTATCTGTGAATATCTTCAACCCATCAGGAGCACCACATGGCCGATACCATGCAACGTTGGACGATGAACGCCGTAGGGCGTGAGCATCTGCAATTAACCGAGAGCGCCATTCCAGAACCCGGCCCACATCAGGTACGGGTGAAAGTGAACGCCGTGGCGCTGAACTACCGCGATAAGATGGTGATAGAAGGCACCATGCCGTTGGATCTGCCGCTGCCGTTTACCCCTGCCTCGGATATGGCTGGGGTGGTAGACGCGGTGGGAAGCGGCAGCACGCGTTTTCGCCCTGGCGATCGGGTGATCTCTACCTTTAGCCCAGACTGGATCGACGGAAAACCTGACGGTGATGCCCGCACCCCGCCTTATCGTACGGCAGGCGGTACTTATCAGGGAATGCTGGCGGAATACGTAGTGGTCGATGAAACCTGGCTGAGCGCGTCACCTAACAGTTTGGACGATGCCCAAGCCAGTACCCTACCCTGCGCCGGACTGACGGCCTGGTTCGCCTTGGTAGAACGCGGCCATTTGCGTGCCGGGGAATCGGTATTGGTGCAAGGCACCGGTGGCGTTGCCTTGTTCGCGCTACAAATTGCCAAAGCCCACGGAGCAGAGGTCTTTATCACTTCCGGCAGCGAAGAGAAGCTACTACGAGCCAAGGCGTTAGGGGCCGATCACGGCATTCACCGCCTGCAAGGGGATTGGGTGGAGTCGATCTATCAACTGACGCAGGATCGCGGTATCGATCATATTGTCGAAACCGTGGGTGGCAGCAATCTGATTAACTCCCTGCGCGCAGTGGCGATCCACGGGCGTATTTCCGTGATCGGCATGTTGGAAGGCGCGGAGATCGCCATCCCCGCAGGCCTGTTGTTGCTGAAGTCGCCACAGATCCAGGGGATTGCTGTCGGCCATCGCCGCGCATTGGAAGATCTGGTACGCGCCGTCGACGCCAACGGCATCAAACCTGTCATCGACCAGCGTTACCGTTTCGATCAGCTACCCGCGGCGCTCGATCACCTCGATCGCGGTCCGTTCGGCAAAATCGTACTGACGCGCTAACCCTGCATGATGGCGCTGTTGTCCCGCAGCCGGGCGATTTCATCGCTCGGCGTAATGCCAAACAGTCGCTTAAACTCGCGGCTGAACTGCGAAGCGCTCTCGTAGCCCACGCGGATCGCCGCCGTGCTGGCCTTCAGGCCGTCATGCACCATCAGCAAACGCGCCTTGTGCAGGCGATACGACTTCACATACTGCAGCGGCGAGGTGTTGGTCACCGCCTTGAAGTTATGGTGAAACGCCGACACGCTCATGTTCACTTCGTACGCCAACTGCTCGACGTTGAGGTTCTCGGCATACTGATTCTCAATCCGCCGTAACGCCTTGGCGATCTGGCTGAAATGGGTATGCCGGTTAACCAGTTCCTGCAACGAAGCACCGCAACTGCCACGCAGCACGTAATAAAGCAGCTCACGCACGATCTGTGGCCCCAGCACCCGAGCATCCAGCGGTTTCTCCATCACGTCCAACAGGCGTTCGGTGGCGCACAGCATTTCATCGCTAAGCACTGAGAGGTTAACGCCGCAACTTTCCCCCCTGGGTTGCATCAGATAATCGTCATCACCGATATCGATCAGCAGATCCTGTAGCATCTGGGTGTCGATATTGACCGCCAGCCCCACCAGCGGCTGTTCCGGGCTGGCAAAGGTTTCACACTCAAACGGCAGCGATACCGTCATCAACAGGTAGTTGCGCGGATCGTACTGAAACACCTTGCTGCCACAGTAGCCCACCTTGTGGCCCTGAAAGATGATGACAATGCCTGGCTCATACATCACCGGCTGACGCGGGTAATACTCGTCGGAATACAGCACCTTCACCATAGGTACGGGCGTTGGGCTATAGCCTTTGGCAGCGGCAAAGCGCATCGCCTGGCGCGCCATACGGCTACGTAGTTCAACGTTGTCCATCAGCAAGCCCCTCTAGTCGCCTGAATAATTCGACACGGATAATAACCATAAAGATGCCTTTTCTACAGTGTAGTGTAGAAATAGGCAAGACACCGGCAGGAATGTGCATTGTGCGATCGGGCCAGGTTACCGACAATAGACTCCAGTTATTTTGCGCCGTTGGCGCTTCCTTTATAGCCATACCCTATGGATTTCAAGCTGCAGCTAGGCGACAAGCTATCTCAGCCCCAGGAGCTTACTTTTAGTAAGTGACTGGGGTGACAAATCTGTCGGGAACAGATTTGAACGCTGTACACAGCGGCCCCGAAGGGGTGAGGTCCACGGATGGGCCGAATAGCTAAGTGCAGGTAACAACGCTGCAGCTTGAAAGACGACGGGTATACAAAAGAGAATACGATAATGCAAAATTTCATCCTCCACACCCCAACCAAAATCCTGTTCGGTAAAGACCAGATTGCCGAATTAGGCAAACAAATCCCGGCAGACGCCCGCATCCTGATCACCTACGGCGGTGGCAGCGTGAAGAACAACGGCGTGCTGGATCAGGTCTATGCCGCGCTGGCTGGCCGCAACGTGCAGGAGTTCTCCGGTATCGAGCCTAACCCGACCTATGAAACGCTGATGAAAGCGGTGGAAGTCGTGCGGGCAGAAAAGATCGACTTCCTGCTGGCGGTCGGCGGCGGCTCAGTAGTTGATGGCACCAAATTTATCGCGGCAGCGGCCGACTACCTGGCCGATCGCGATCCTTGGCATATCCTGAAAACCGTGGGCAGCGAGATCGTCAGCGCGATACCGATGGGCTGTGTGCTGACCTTGCCAGCGACCGGCTCCGAGTCCAACAGCGGCGCGGTGATCACCCGTAAAAGCAGCGGCGACAAACAACACTTCTTCTCTCCGCTGGTGCAGCCTCTGTTCGCCGTGCTCGATCCGGTGGTGACCTATTCACTGCCACCGCGCCAAATCGCCAACGGCGTAGTGGATGCCTTTGTCCACACCATTGAGCAATACCTGACTTACCCGGTCGATGCCAAGGTGCAGGATCGCTTTGCCGAAGGCCTGCTGTTAACGCTGCTGGAGGATGGCCCACGTGCGCTGGCCGAACCGGAAAACTATGCGGTACGTGCCAACGTGATGTGGAGTGCCACCATGGCGCTGAACGGCCTGATCGGTGCCGGTGTGCCGCAGGACTGGGCAACGCATATGCTCGGCCATGAGCTGACCGCCATGCACGGCCTGGATCATGCGCAAACCCTGGCCGTCGTCCTACCTGCCTTGCTGGTAGAGAAAAAAGCCCAGAAACGCGAAAAACTGCTGCAGTACGCCGATCGCGTCTGGGGTCTGCGTGAGGGTTCCGAAGAAAGCCGTATCGACGGCGCGATTGCCGCCACCCGTGCCTTCTTTGAACAAATGGGCGTGCCAACCCATCTGTCTGATTATCAACTCGACGGTAGCTCCATCCCTGCGCTGATCGACAAATTGCACCAGCACGGGATGACTGCATTGGGCGAACATCAGGATATTACGCTGGAAGTCAGCCAACGCATTTATCAAGCGGCACGTTAATTGCTAGCGCACGATTTCATCGCAACATCACAGTTTCCTGCTAGGCTTTAGTTTCTACTTACCGTGCCCGACCGATCATCGGGCACGGTTGTGCGCCTTATCCGCGCTTTCGATCGCATCGCATAACATCGTCTCGTTAACTCATGGGAGAATTTTATGGCGAACCAATCCAGCTCCGCATCTGACAATAGCATTCGTGCCTGGGCCGCGCCCGGCAAGGGACAGCCGCTTGAACCTTTTACCTTCGACGCAGGTGCATTAGGCGACGATGAAATTGAAGTTGCTATCGATTACTGTGGCGTCTGCCACTCCGATCTCTCCATGCTCAATAATGAATGGGGCATGACCCACTACCCGTTCGTGCCCGGCCATGAGGTGGTGGGCAAAGTCACCAAGCTGGGCGCCCATGCGCAGAACAAAGGGCTGAAGATTGGCCAGGTGGTGGGCGTTGGTTGGAATCGCGGCAGCTGTATGCACTGCCACCCCTGTATGTCCGGCGATCAGCATCTGTGCAACGAGGTACAACCTACCATTATTGGTCGCCACGGCGGTTTTGCCGATCGCATCCGCAGCCACTGGGCCTGGGCAATCCCACTGCCGGAAGGCGTTGACGTGACCAGCGCTGGGCCGCTGTTCTGCGGCGGGATCACGGTGTTCAACCCACTATTGCAATACGATGTCCGCCCGACACAGCGCATTGGCGTGGTCGGTATCGGCGGCCTGGGCCACATGGCGATCCGCTTTATGCATGCCTGGGGCTGTGAAGTCACCGCCTTCACCTCGTCCAACAGCAAACGTGACGAAGCGCTTTCGCTAGGTGCACACCGCGTGGTAGCCAGCAATGACAGCGCAGCGTTGCAGGCCATCGCCAATCAGCTCGACTTTATTCTGGTCACCGCCAGCGCCTCTTTAGATTGGGACGCCTTTATCGGCACCTTGGCCCCGAAAGGCCGCCTGCACTTCGTTGGCGCGATCCCAGACCCGGTGCCGGTTCAGGTGTTCTCGTTTATCAGCAAACAGGCCGAGCTTTCCGCTTCACCTACCGGTGCCCCTTCACGCCTGGCCGATATGCTGGCGTTCTGCGCCCGGCACGGCATAGAGCCACAGGTGGAGCATTTCCCTCTGAGCAAGGTCAACGATGCCATCGCGCATCTGGAGGCGGGCAAGGCCCGTTACCGTATCGTACTGGATATGCACGCTTGAGGTCGCAAACTCGGCAAGCGCTGAGGTGGCGAACTAAAATTCATGTAAGCAGGCCTTGGCCTGAAAGCAGTCATAAGGAGATAGCGCATGCAACCCATCATCAAACTCCACGATGGTAATCTGATGCCGCAGTTGGGACTCGGCGTATGGCAAGCCAGCATTGAAGAAACCACGCTGGCCGTCACCAAAGCGCTGGAAGTCGGCTATCGCTCCATCGATACCGCCGCGATTTACAAAAACGAGGAAGGGGTGGGTGCCGCGCTGCAAGCCACCGCGATCCCACGTGAAGAGCTGTTTATCACCACCAAGCTGTGGAACGACGATCAGGGCGATCCGCAGGCGGCGCTGGAAACCAGCCTGAAAAAGCTGAAGCTGGATTACGTCGATCTCTACCTGATCCACTGGCCGAAACCGGCACAGGATCAGTATGTCGAAGCCTGGCGCGGCTTGATTAAACTGCGTGAGCAAGGGCTGGTGAAAAGCATCGGCGTCTGTAACTTCCACACGCCACATCTGCAGCGCCTGCTGGATGAAACCAGCGTCGCACCGGTGATCAACCAGATCGAATTGCACCCGCTGTTGCAACAGCGCCAGTTGCGCGCCTGGAACGCGACTCATCACATCGCCACCGAATCCTGGAGCCCATTGGCGCAAGGGGGTGAAGGCGTCTTCGATCAGCCTCTGATCAAGAAGCTGGCGGAGAAGTACAACAAGACGCCAGCACAGATCGTCGTGCGCTGGCATCTGGACAGCGGCCTGATCGTGATCCCGAAATCGGTTACGCCCGCGCGCATTCGCGAAAACTTTGAGGTGTTTGATTTCAAACTGGATAAGGACGAACTGGGCGACATCACCCAACTGGATATCGGCAACCGCCTGGGGCCGGATCCAGATTCACTGTAAGCTTGGCGGGGCCGCACTGTCGGCCCCGTTGCTTTATTGTTGGTAGCTTCTCGCGTTAATTGGCTTTTAACCCAAGATCTTATCGGGCGCTGGCGCTATGATATGGCGCAGCAATCCGTTCACAGTAGCTTGGAGTTTCATGACCCTCTCTTTCTCATCTTTGCCGCGCCTGGCCATGTTGTTAATGCTGTTGGTATTGGCAGGCTGTTCCAGTAAGCACCAGCGCACCAGCCACGATCCTCATGCCTATGACGATGAAATCGAAGACGCGGCCGACGAGTATGATGTCGATGAAAAACTGATCGCCGCTATTATTCAGGTAGAGTCTGGCTTTAACCCTAAAGCTGTCAGCCCTTCCAATGCGATCGGTCTGATGCAGCTCAAGGCGAATACCGCCGGTTGTGATGCTTACCGCTTTAAAGGCAAACGCGGCTGCCCGGATGATGACGATCTGTTGGATCCAGAAACCAATATCGATCTGGGGGCGGCCTATATCGGCGCACTGCAACAGCAGCAACTGAAGTGGATTGACGATCCGGTGACTCGCCGCTATGCCACTGAAGTGGCCTATGCCAACGGCGCAGGAGCCTTGCTACGTACCTTCTCCAGCGATCGCAAAAAAGCCATCAGAATGATCAACAACCTGTCACCCGAGGCCTTTCACTGGCATGTGCGCCAGTACCATCCCTCACCGCAGGCACCGCGTTATATGCTGAAGGTCGAGGCCGCGTATAACAGTTTGTAGCCTGGCAATAGCTAGCTCCATAGCGTCATCCCTGAAAGGGATAACAAAATAATATCCTCGCCAAGGGATAATTTATGGAATATCCCCTCTAGGGGATAAAAGAAAGGGAGCCACTTGGGCTCCCTGCTCTATCAGGCCTTACCGTTACGGATAGGCTTGCGCGGTGGCTTGTTGGACGGTGTGCGCTGGCGGGTAATGTCCGTGTGCTTGGTCAACGCCGGGCGGGTATGCCGCTGTAGGCGCTTGGCCTCGCGCTGTTCGTCGATGCTCGGTGCTGGCACCAGGCATTCGCGACGGCCACCAATCAGGTGCTTCATCCCCATCTCTTCCAACGCCGTACGGATCAGCGGCCAGTTAAGCGGATCGTGATAGCGCAACAATGCCTTATGCAGGCGGCGCTGGCGATCGCCCTTCGGAATAAACACATCTTCGCTCTTATACCCCACCTTACCCAACGGGTTCTTGCCGCTGTAATACATGGTGGTGGAGTTCGCCATTGGCGACGGGTAGAAGTTCTGTACCTGATCGAGACGGAAACGGTTTTTCTTCAGCCACAGGGCCAGATTCACCATGTCTTCATCGCGGGTGCCCGGATGCGAGGAGATGAAATAAGGGATCAGGTACTGCTCTTTACCTGCCTGCTTGGAATACTGATCGAACAACTGCTTGAAGCGATCGTAGCTGCCCATCCCCGGCTTCATCATCTTGGATAATGGCCCGGTTTCGGTATGCTCTGGCGCGATCTTCAGATAGCCACCCACGTGATGGGTCGCCAGTTCCTTGATATAACGCGGATCTTCAACCGCCAGATCGTAACGCACCCCGGAGGCGATCAGGATCTTCTTGATCCCTTCCAGCTCACGGGCGCGGCGGTAGAGCTTGATGGTCGGCTCATGGTTGGTATCCATATAGGTACAGATTTCCGGATACACGCAGGAGGCACGGCGGCAGGTTTGCTCGGCACGCGGGTTGGTGCAGCGCAGCATATACATGTTGGCTGTTGGCCCACCCAGATCGGAGATCACCCCGGTAAAACCTGGCACCTTGTCACGGATCTCTTCGATTTCACGCACGATCGAGTCTTCCGAACGGCTCTGGATGATGCGCCCTTCATGCTCGGTGATCGAACAGAATGAACAGCCGCCGTAGCAGCCGCGCATAATATTCACCGAGAAGCGGATCATATCGTAGGCCGGGATGCGATCTTCGCCATAGGATGGGTGCGGCACACGCTGGTAGGGCAGGGCAAACACGCTGTCCATTTCCGGCGTGGTGAGTGGGATCGCCGGTGGGTTGATCCACACGTAGCGGTCGCCATGTTTTTGCATCAAGGCGCGGGCGCAGCCAGGGTTGGTTTCATGGTGCAAGATGCGTGAAGTGTGGGCATACAGCACCTTGTCCGCCTTCACTTTCTCGAAGGAAGGCAGCAGCACGTAGGTTTTTTCCCACGGCTTGGGCTTGGCGGCACGCACGGTGACGGGCTTGGCTTCTGGCTCTGGCGTGCTGCCGTCGGCACAGGGCAAATCTTCACCGTAAGGATTAGGGATTGGCTCGATGCGGCCCGGCTTGTCCAGGCGAGTGGAATCCACCCCGCTCCAGCCCGGCATGGCCCCTTTACGCATCACTGCGGTGTTACGGATATCGTGGATATCCTGAATTTTTTCACCCGCCGCCAGGCGATGCGCCAACTCCACCAGCGGGCGTTCGCCGTTGCCGTAGATCAGCATATCGGCCTTGGAATCCACCAGCACCGAGCGGCGCACGGTATCCGACCAGTAATCATAATGGGCAATGCGGCGCAGGCTGGCTTCGATACCGCCCAGGATGACGGGCACATCTTTATAGGCTTCTCTACAGCGTTGGCTATAGACCAGGGTGGCGCGATCCGGGCGTTTGCCACCCACGTTACCGGCGGTGTAGGCATCGTCATGACGCAGCTTACGATCGGCGGTATAGCGGTTGATCATCGAATCCATATTGCCGGCGGTCACGCCGAAGAACAGGTTCGGTTTGCCCAAACGCATAAAGTCTTCTTTGTTGCTCCAGTCCGGCTGGGCAATGATCCCCACGCGGAAGCCCTGAGCCTCCAGCATGCGGCCCACAATCGCCATGCCAAAGCTTGGGTGATCGACGTAAGCGTCCCCGCTGATCACAATCACATCGCAGCTATCCCAGCCTAATTGGTCCATCTCCTCACGCGACATCGGTAAAAACGGCGCGGGGCCAAAACATTCGGCCCAATAAGGCTCGTAGGAGAACAATTCACGTTCGGGTTGGATCAGGCTGGTAGTGCTCATTCGGGTGCTCTTGTGCAGGTTAATTTATCGCCGGGCGGCGATTATACGCACTCACCGCCAAAAGAGCATGGTTATTTCTCAGATTACTCAGCTTTTGACCTCGAACTCGTACACATCACTGCGGCACAGCGTTTCGCTGAACTCCAGCACTTCGCCCTGGGCGTTGCGGCTGGTCTGGACAATGCGTAACAGCGGTGTGCCGCTTTGTACATTGAGCAAGCTGGCGTTTTCGTCACTGCTGGCAACCGCCTTCAATAAAAAATGCCTGCCCTCTGGCACAATACCTCGCGACTTCCATAGGGCATACAGCGAGTGTTCCAGCTCTTCGGGATTGGGCAAAAAACGGGTCGGGATATAGGTGGTTTCCAACGATACCGGATTGCCATCCATCAACCGCAGACGGCGTAGCTTGACCACGATACTGCCGCTTGCCAACTCCAGCGCCTTGGCTACCTCGCTGGGTGCCTTTATGCAGGAACGCAACAGCCATTGGTTACTGACGCTGCTGCCACTGCGCAAAACCTGCGCGGTAAAGCCGTTATCCTGATTGAGGGAATAGCCGATGTGCATGGCCACTCGAGTACCAATACCCTGTTGGCGTGAGACCAGCGCTTGTTCTTCCAGCAATTTCATCGCCTTACTGACCGTAACGCGCGACAAATCCAATGCCTCAGCCAACACTCGTTCCGGCGGTAAAAAATCGCCAACGCCCAGCACACGCTGCTTGATGGCAATTTCCAAGGTATTCGCCAGTTGGATGTAACGTGGTGCCGCCGCTGCCTGTGAAAACTGCTGACGCAGCCAGGCAATAAAATCATTCATCGGACCCACCTCTGATTTGTTCGCATTCCTCAACCGCCTCGTTTTTACCATATTTGTCACATTCAGGGTAATGACATCATACGCGTTTGCATTGGACTTAGATTGGAATCACATTTTTCACACATTGGACTTCAATTGGATCCATTTTGCGGTTAACATTAGCCGTACTGATGTTTTACATCGGTATGCACCAACACCAGGGAACACCCATAAAAATGAAAAATATAAAAAATCCTCACCACGCCATACTCGGGGCGCTCTATGGGCAAGCCGTGGGCGATGCGATGGGGATGCCGTCAGAACTGTGGCCATTACAACAGGTTAGTGATTATTTTGGTTGGATCACCCACTTCCTGCCTGGCCCGGCAGAAAATATCGCAGCCAACGGCTTTATCGCCGGAGAATACACGGATGACACCCAGCAGGCAGTGGCCTTGATGGATGCGCTGTTGGCCGCCGAGGGCCGGGTCGAGCCGGAACGTATTGCTCACCACATCATGCTGTGGGCAGAACGGATCGGAGCCTTTGAGAAAAATATCCTCGGCCCCAGCTCCAAAGCCGCGCTGTTGGCGTTTCGCGCCGGTACGCCGGTGGCAGAGATCGCCGCTAACGGCGTGACCAATGGAGCCGCCATGCGTGTAGCTCCGTTAGGTTGCCTGCTGCCAAGTGGCGATTTGCCAGCATTTATTGAAGCAGTACGGCAGTCTTGCAGCCCGACCCACAAGTCGGATATCGCCGTGGCCGGCGCTTTTGCCATTGCCTGGGCCGTTAGCCGGGCTATCGAAGGCGCTGATTGGGCCACCATCAAGCAAGAACTGCCCGCACGTGTTGAGCAGGTGCAACAGCAACACATCACCACCTTCAGCCCTTCGCTCAGCCGCCGTCTGGTTTGGGCGCTGGAGTTCACCGCTAGCCTGAGCCATCGGCAGGATAGTGAAGCATTGGCGGAGCTTTACCACACCGTCGGTGCCGGGATGGACACTATCGAGTCAATCCCGATGGCGTTGGCACTGGTTGAACTGGCAGACACCGATCCGCAACGTTGTGCGATCCTGGCCGCCAATCTGGGTGGAGATACCGATACCATTGGCGCCATGGCAACGGCAATCTGCGGAGCCTTACGCGGCGTGGCTGCTTTCCCGACGGAGTGGATCGCCACGATCAATAGCGCCAATAAAATAGATTTTGAGCCCTACGCGGCCGCTCTCCTCAGGCTGCGAAAACAGGAATAAATCGCACCATGAGTGAAATCAACCGCAGTGAGACATGGAAAGTAGAAAGTACCGGGATCGATCGCGTACCGGATGCGGAGCAGACCGGTAAACCGCTCGAGCTGTTCTGGATATGGTCTGCCGCCAACATCGGCATTCTCGGCGTGGTGTACGGGGCAATTATTGTCGCGTTCGGCCTGTCCTTTATCCAGTCAATCCTGGCCGCATTGGTCGGTGTAGCCAGCTTTGCTTTGGTCGGTTACACCAGCTTCGCCGGGAAACGTGGCCGTACCTCTACTTTGACCTTATCGCGGGTGATTTTTGGCCTGAAGGGCAACATCGCCCCCACCACCTTCAGTTGGATCAACCTGATGGGCTGGGAAGCGGTGAACGTCATTACCGGCACGCTCACTCTGGCGGCGCTGTTCCAGGCCATAGGCTTGGGTGAAAGCCACTCCCTAACCGCTATCAGCCTGTTGCTGTTTGGTGGCTTGACCATCGTAGTCAGCCTGCTGGGCCAGAACACGGTAGTCTGGATGCAGAGCTGGTTCAGCCGGATATTCGGCACCATGACGCTGATTGTGGTGCTGTATATCGTCTTCACCACCGAATGGGGCAAAGTGCTGTCACTGCCTTCCGGCAGTTGGTTGACCGGGTTCCTGCCCGCCGTTTCGGTGATCGCCGCCGGTACCGGCATCAGTTGGGCCATCGCCGGGGCCGATTACAGCCGTTATCAAAGCCCAGAATCTTCAGATAAAAGCATCTTTGCCGCCGTGGTGGGCGGTGCCTGCCTGCCCCTGATCCTGCTGATGTTCACCGGCATTCTGCTTTCGGTACAGCTGCCGGATCTGGCCAGCGCCGCCAACCCGATTGCGTTAATCGGCTCGGTGCTGCCAAAGTGGATGGCCATCCCTTACCTGTTAGCCGCAACCGCCGGTATCGTCACTATTGCCGTGCTCAGCCTCTACTCCGCCAGCCTTAACCTGCTAACGCTTGGCGTGAAGGTGAAACAGTCGCTGGCCGTCTCCATTGACGCCGTAGTGATCCTTGGCATCGCCATCTATGTGCTGTTTATCTCTGGCGACTTTATGGGGCCATTCATCTCGTTCCTGGTGTTCTGCGGGGTCTTCCTTGCCGCCTGGGAAGCCATTTTCATTCTCGATTATGCTAAAGTGCGCCGTCATCATGGTTACGACGGTAATGCCCTGTACGGCCTGAACGGCCAGAACCGCGGCGTGCGTAAGGTGCCGTTATTCTGCTGGTTCCTCGGCGCCTTGTGTGGGCTGCTGGTGACCAAAACCGGCTTTATCGATGGCCCATTGGCTAAAGGCCTGTTCGCTGATTCCAGCCTGGGGCTGTTCGTTTCCTTCCTGGTCAGCCTGATTGCCTATGGCCTCTATCTGGCAAGTAACAAAGGACATCAATGAGTGAATTTGTCGCAGTAAAACCCATTCTGGTGGTAGGCGGTGCCGTAGGTGACGTAGTTCTCACGCTACCAAAGCTGCCAGCCAGCGGTGAAGATATCGAAGCGCAGCCACAAGAGCGACAGATTGGCGGTTGCGCCTTCAACGTAGCACGGGCGCTACGCCGCCTGGATGTCCCCGTGATTAACGGTATGCCGGTCGGCAACGGAGACTGGGGAACAGCCATCGAAGCCGCCATGCAGGAGCTGGATCTGCCGGTGCTGTTACGCCATGGCCAGTTGGACAACGGTTGGTGTCTGGCGTTGGTGGAGCCCAACGGTGAACGTACTTTTGTTACCGTGACCGGTTGTGAAGCCCATTGGAATAAGGCGCAACTCACCACCCTGCCGCTAACGCCGGAAACGGTGGTGTATGCCAACGGCTATGAACTGGTGGGGGAACCCGGTGAAGCACTGCGAGACTGGCTTACCCGCCTGCCGTTCGATCAGTGGCGGCTGCTGGATCCCGGCCCGCGCGTCGGTCAACTGGGTGAAGAGTTTTTCGCCATGCTTAGCGACAGCCACACCTTGCTGACCCTCAATCGTGACGAAGTCGCGATCTTGTGTGGGGAAGGCGACGCAGTCAGCGCCGCACAACGTTATGCCACAGCGCATAACATTACTCTGATCTGCCGGTTGGATCGTGACGGTGCCTGGGTCTGTGATGGCCGCAATGAACCGCAGCATGTGCCCGTTTACCCGGTTGACGTCGTCGATACCATCGGCGCGGGAGATGCCCACTGCGCGGGTGTGCTAGCCGGGCTTTCCGCTGGCCTGCCGCTGGTACAAGCCGTCGATCTTGCCAACCGCGTGGCCGCCTGCGTGGTAGCCAGCCGTGGTGCCGCCGGAGCACCAGACTGGCAACAGCTGCAACAGCGTTTTCCTGCCTGAAGACTCACCCTGTAGGAGCACCACAATAGTGTTTCCGTTTAGCTGATGGTGTAAGCGGGCGCAGCATGCTGCGCCCGTTTATCTTTTTCATCAATCTGCCTTTAATGCGCCTTCTGCAGATCGCCGTTCATCTCTTCCGGCCGATGTTGGTAGTTGAAAGACAGGGCAAAAATCACCCCCAGCACCAGCGTATAGGCGGCAAACACCAGCCAGATACTCTGCCAATCTTTCACCCCGTTATGGGTGAAGAAGTCCACAACCTCGCCGCTGGCGATGGCTCCAACGTAAGCCCCTGCACCGTTAACCATGGTCATAAACAGCCCCTGAGCGCTGGCACGGATGCGGTGGTCGGTTTCCTTTTCCACAAAGATGGCGCCAGAAATATTGAAGAAATCAAACGCACAGCCGTAAACGATCATTGAAAGCAGAAGCAGCAGGAAGCCGAACCCGGCAGGCGTTCCGTAGGCCAGGAACAGGAAACGCAGCGTCCAGGCCGCCATGCTGATCAGCATCACCTGCTTGATGCCGTATCTACGCAGGAAGAACGGGATGGTGAGGATGAAAAACACCTCAGAGATTTGCGACAGGGAGAGCAGCACCGAAGGATAGCGTACGCTGAGGCTGTCCTGATACAGCGGGTTAAGAGAGAAATCGTGCAGGAACGGGTTGCCGAAGGTATTGGTGATTTGCAGCGCCGCCCCCAGCAACATGGCAAACAGGAAGAACACCGCCATGCGCTTTTGCTTGAACAGCACGAACGCATCCAACCCCAACATGCTGACCCAGCTTTGCGAGCGTTTCACCTTGTTGGTCGGGCAATTTGGCAACGTCAGGGAGTAGACTGCCAATAGCAGCGATACCGCGGAAGCCAGATACAGCTGCATATTGCTCAATTCAATGCGGCTAAAGCTAATTAGCCACATCGCCAGAATAAAGCCCACGGTGCCATAAACCCGCACCGGCGGGAAATCCTTGACCGTATCAAAACCGTGCTTTTCCAGACAGAAGTAAGAAATGGCGTTGGACAGCGCCATGGTGGGCATATAGACCATCGCGTTGAACAGCATGACCCAGAACATCACCATCGGCTGATCGACCTGTGCGGCGTAGTACAACGCCACCGCCCCCAGCAGATGACACAGGCCATACAGACGGTTGGCCTTGATCCAGCGATCGGCAATGATCCCTGCCAGGCTTGGCATGATCAGCGCGGCGATCCCTTTCGAACTGTACACCATGCCTACCTGCGCCCCGCTGAAGTGCAAGGTGTTGATCATGTAGGATCCCAACGTTACCAACCAGGCGCCCCAGATAAAGAACTGGAGAAAGATCATCACCTTCAATCGTGTTTTTATTGCCATTACCATCACCTATTGTTGTGATTTACGCGGCAAGGTAGGGCTTGCCGCGGGGTAGTCGGATGGAAATAAGAATTACAGCGTTTTGAAGAACTCTCGGATCAGGCGCATAAAGTCGTCTGCCGCCAGCGCAGCGCAGCTCAGCGTCTGCTCATGGGAAAGCGGCGTATCGGATAACCCTTCGGCATAGTTGGTCATCGCCGAGACCACCAGCACTTTCAGGCCGCAGTGCCGGGCCGAAAGCACTTCGGGCACGATCGACATCCCCACCACGTCACAGCCCAGCGTCTGCATCATGCGGATCTCGGCCGGGGTTTCAAAGTTCGGGCCGGTGTAGGCGGCAAATACCCCTTCTGCCAGTGGGATACCGGCCTTGGCCGCTACCGCCGCCAGTTGCGCACGCAAGTCACGATCATAGGCGTTAGCCAGGCTGAAGAAGCGTGGACCAAAACGCTCGTCGTTAGCCCCCACCAGCGGGGATTCCGGCATAAAGTTGATGTGGTCGGTCAGCGCCACCAGGCTACCCGGAGCTACCGATTTACGCAGTGAACCAGCGGCATTGGTCGCCAACAGGAATTCACAGCCCAGCAGTTTGAAGGTGCGCACGGCAGTGGTCATCACCTGCATGCCACGGCCCTCATAGAAATGCCCGCGCCCTTTCATGCACAGCACCGGCACGCCTTCCAGCCAGCCCGCCACCAATTGCCCTGCGTGGCCCACTACGCCGCTCACCGGGAAACCTGGTAATTCGGTATAGTCGATGGTTACGGCGTCGGTCATTACGTCTGCCAGCGCCCCCAGCCCCGATCCCAGAATCAGTGCTGCACGAGGTTGAAAGCCTGGTAGTCTGGTCCGCAGCACTTCGGCACAAGAAAAAGCATCGTCTTGATTAAACATAGTATTCTCTTCTGTAGGGGGTTAATCCCCATAGTAGAGAGCGACAGCGGGTGGCGACCAATACATTGTTGCCCGCTGATTTATTCTGTTTACCTATAAATACCCTGCATCGGGAGGCCCGAACAAACATGAAAAAGCCACTACCCGACCCTAGCCGGATCAACTTTCGCCTGCTGCACTATTTCCGCGTGGTGGCAGAGGAGATGAACTTTACCCAGGCCGCACAGCGGCTGAACATGTCCCAACCGCCGCTCAGCAAACATATCAAAGAGCTGGAAAGCCAGCTGGGGGTGGAGCTATTCAAACGCACCACCCGCTCCATGGCGCTGACGCAGGCTGGCCGCACTCTGTTCCATAACGTCGAAACATTGCTGGATCAGGCGGGCAATGCGCTCAATCAGGTGCAGCAACTGGGCCGTGGCGAGGCCGGCCATATGGTGATTGGCATGGTAGGCACGTCGGTCTGGGGCGGTTTGATCCCGGCACTGAAACGCTTTACCGGGCAGGAAGAGAAGGTCACCTGGACGTTGAATGAACAAACTCCCAGCCAGCAGATCGTCTCATTGCAGAAGCGACATATCGATATCGGGGTCTGGCGTGAGGCAAAACAACAGGCGCTGCCGGGGCTGGCCTGTCAATTATTAGCGCGGGAGAAGATCTCGGTGGTGCTGCCGACGGGGCATCCACTGGCTACGGGGGAAGAAATCCCACTACAAGCTCTGGAGCATGACAAATTTATCGTGCTGCCGCCCAACGAGGCCAGCCTGGGGCTGTATCTGCACAACCTGTGTCTGCAGCATGGCTTTGCGCCAGATATCGTCCATCAGGTCAATGAACCGCAGACCTTGATGGCGCTGGTGGCGGAAGGCTTTGGCATCACGCTACTGCCGGACAGCTATGGGCGCATACCGTGGCCCGGCGTGCGTTTCTGCCCGTTGCAGGCGGCCCCTTCGGCGGATCTGTATGCGATCTACCACGCCGAAAGTGCCACACCGGTGGTGAAGGCGTTCCTGAAAATGCTGCGAACGCCCGGGGCTGTTTAAGCGGAAGCCTGAACCACAAACTGGCCGGTCGAACCGCGATCGGCCATTTCCAGCGTCTGGCTGTAGAACAGGAACGGGAAGTGCTCCGAGGAAACCTGGTTGAAGTACACCAGCAGCTCCACGTCGCCGTCGACCCAGACGGTATCCTTCCAGCCGCGATCTTCCGCCATCGGCTGTGCGCCATTGACGCGTTTCACCAGGAACTGCACGCCCTGAATGTGGAACGCCTGCGGCGTATCGGCATGAATGGTCCAACGCTCCCAGGTGCCCTGCATCGTTTGTACGTCGATGCGGTTCATATCCCAGATGGCCCCGTTGATGCCGGCCATCTTGTCTCCCAGACGGAATTCACGCGAGCGGCTGACGTTACCATCCAGCAGTTGATCCGCCAGCAGGCGCATCGGCAGATTGTCGGTGACCAACGGCAACAGGCCCGTCGGTTTCAACGTCAGTACCTGGGTGGAAACCAGCATGCTGGAAGGTTCAAACAGACCGCGCAAACGATCCATGATCCCTGCCGCTTCACCGGCGGTTAGGGTCACTTCAGCCCCCTGCGACATGTCGATCAGCACTTCGCGGCGCTCACCTGGAGCCAGAGAAAGTTGCTGTACCGCGACCGGTGCAGGCAGGAACCCTTGATCGCTGGCGATCACGTTGATCGGCCGCCCATCACTCAGTTGCAACGAATAGCGCCGTGAGTTTGAGGCGTTCAGCAGGCGCAGGCGAACCCAGCCACGTGAGACTTCGATAAACGGGTTCTGCACGCCGTTGACCAACAGCGTATCGCCAATAAAGCCCCCCTGCGCCGGAGGATCGTATTCCGGCGTACCGAAGTTATCCAGGCGCTTGTCCTGAATAATCAGCGGGAAATCATCGACGCCGTAATGGTTCGGCAACGGCAGGTTTTTACTGACTTCATCCTCGACCAGCCATAGGCCAGCCAGGCCGTTGTAGACGTGCGGTGCCATGCGGTTCGGCGTGTTGGCGTGATACCAGCAGATGGCCGCCGCCTGACGAATAGGGATCACCGGCGACCAGTCAACGTTGGGCGACATCATGCGCGGTGCCCCGCCCATCAGGGTACCTGGCACCTGCAACCCGCTGATGGTCATCGATACCGGCTCGGGCAGGCGGTTGCTGTAGATCAGTTTGACGTCGTCACCGTTGTAGACCCGCACCGTCGGCCCCAGATACATGCCGTTAACCCCCCAGACGGACGCTTTACGGTTGTCCATAAAGGCCCAATGGGCACGTTGTAGGGTTAAAAACAGCGGCTGGCCACGGCGGGATTCCAGCAGTGGCGGGATCGGTAACGGAGTTGGCATCCCGCTCGCTTCAGCCCTCAGCGGCACCGTTCCCGCGCATAGCGCCAAGCCCGATGCTTGAATAAACTGACGTCGACTGAGTGACATATCTTCTCCATGAAAACAAAGCTGAACCTTGTGCAAAGCCCCGCTAAAGCGGGGCATAAACGGCATGAGGCCGTATGAAAATATCTAACCCTATACCCTATGAATTTCAAGCTGCAGCTAGGCGACAAGCTTGCTCATCCCCAGGAGCTTACTTTTGGGTAAGTGACTGGGGTGAGCAAGTGCAGATAACAACGCTGCAGCTTGAAAGACGACGGGTATATACTGTTATTTTTTGGCGGCGTCTAATTGGGCAACTTCCGCATCCAACTGGTCAATCTTCGCCTTCATCAGCTCGCGGCAATGGGCCGCCAGCTCACGCACCTGTTCTTTACTGTAATGACTGGTATCGACAGGTTCCAGCATCTCCACAATCACATGGCCGTTGTTCCAACGGTTCAGCTTGATCTTGTCGGTAGAAGAAACACAGATCGGTACAATCGGCACACCAGCCGCGATCGCCGCGTGGAATGCACCGGTTTTAAACGGCAGTAAACCACGGCCACGGCTGCGGGTTCCTTCCGGGAACATCCAGATCGAGATGTCCTGTTTCTTGAAGGCATCCACCACCTGAGCAATGGTGCCATGGGCTTTAGCGCGGTTATCCCGGTCGATCAGCAGGTTACCGGTCAACCAGTAAAGCTGGCCGAAAAACGGGATCCACACCAGGCTTTTTTTGCCCACGGTCACGGTGCGTGGCTGTACCGCATTAGAAACCGTCACCATGTCGTAGTTGTTCTGATGGTTGGCAATGTAAATACATTTGCCGTTATTGTCCGCGCTAGCAGGCTTACGGAGTTCAACCTTGATGCCGAACACTGTCGACAGGCGACCAAACAGATGGCCAAAGGTCGCTACATGGCGGGGGTTACGCGGGCTGAACAAGCAGTAAAGCGAACCGAAAAAACTCACCAACAGGCAATAGACCGTGACAATGATCGCACGTAATATCAATAACATAACAACCTCATTAGCACACTGCCAACCCGGCCGCTGAGCGGCAGGGAAGATTTCTTTTTGTATGAGGAGCGCAGGCGGAAGAACGCGCGGCGCTTCTAAGTTCTCTATTTTCCCGCCAGCCAGCGATCGGCACAATAAATTTATAGCCGGAAAAATTAACTAACTTAAAAAACATCAGGATAAAAAAGCCTGAACGAGCGAAGCATGCAGCTAAGCGGGCGCAGCGTGCAGCGCCCCTAGTAGGAATACCCGAGATCGCATGGGCGCAATTTATTGCACCCATGCAGGGTATATCACCGCTTTACTCTTCACTGTCACCCAACGATTCGCGCTCTGGCATATCCACCTCAACCCGATCGATACGCTGCAGGCCACGTGGCAACAACGTGCCTTTACGGCCACGCTCGGCGCGGAATTTCTGCAGATCTTCCGGGCGCAGTTTCAGCTTGCGCTTGCCCACGTGCAGGGTGATCGAGGTCTGCGGCGGCAATACGAACAGCCAGGCCAGTTTATCTTCCCCGCTGGCGGCCTGCGCCGACGGTATCGAGATAATCTTGTTGCCCTTGCCCTTCGACAGCTGTGGCAGATCGGCGACCGGGAACATCAACATACGGCCAGCGGTGCTGATTGACAGCAGCATATCGTCGCTGCCGTGGATTTCCATCGGCGGCAGTGCCTTGGCGTTGTCCGGCAGGGTGATCATCACCTTACCGGCGCGGTTGCGTGCGACCAGATCGTTGAAGGTACACACGAAGCCGTAGCCAGCATCGGAGGCCATCAGCAGCTTCTGATCGTCCGCAGCCATCAGCACCTGCTCGATGGTGGCACCTGGCGGTGGCGTCAGCTTACCGGTTAACGGTTCACCCTGGCCACGTGCCGAAGGCAACGTCAGCGGATCAAGCGCATAGCTGCGGCCAGTCGAGTCGATGAACACCACCGGCTGGTTAGTCTTGCCGCGTGCGGCGGCAAGGAAGCTATCCCCAGCCTTGTAACTCAGGCCGCTCGGATCGATATCGTGGCCCTTGGCGCTACGCACCCAGCCCATTTGCGACAGCACAATCGTCACCGGCTCTGAAGGCACAAAATCGTGCTCGCTCATGGCTTTGGCTTCTTCACGTTCGGTCAACGGCGAACGACGATCGTCGCCATAAGCCTGCGCATCGGCCTGGATTTCTTTCTTGATCAGGTTGTTCAGCTTGCGCTCGGAAGCCAGCAGCGCCTGCAGATGATCGCGCTCTTTTGCCAGCTCATCCTGCTCGCCGCGGATCTTCACTTCTTCCAGCTTGGCCAAATGGCGCAGCTTCAGCTCGAGGATCGCTTCGGCCTGCGTATCAGAGATGCCAAACCGCTGCATCAACACCGGCTTCGGCTCATCTTCGCTGCGAATGATGTGGATCACTTCGTCGATATTGAGGAACGCAACCAGCAAACCTTCCAGGATGTGCAGCCGTTTGAGCACTTTTTCCAGGCGGTAATTCAAGCGGCGGCGCACCGTATCACGGCGGAAGACCAGCCATTCGGAAAGGATCTCCACCAGCCCTTTGACCTGCGGGCGGTTGTCCAGACCGATCATGTTCATGTTGATGCGGTAGCTGCGCTCCAGATCGGTGGTGGCAAACAGGTGGTTCATCACCTGATCCAGATCGATACGGTTCGAACGCGGCACAATCACCAGACGGGTCGGGTTTTCGTGGTCGGATTCATCGCGCAGGTCTTCCACCATCGGCAGCTTTTTGGCGCGCATCTGGCTGGCGATTTGCTCCAGCACTTTGGCACCGGAAACCTGGTGCGGTAAGGCGGTGATCACCGCGCTACCGTCTTCTTTCTTCCAGATGGCACGCATGCGTACCGAGCCACGGCCATTCTGGTAAATTTTGCGGATCTCTTCGCGCGGGGTAATAATTTCCGCTTCAGTCGGGAAGTCCGGCCCCTGCACAAACTCCAGCAAATCGTCGAGCGATGAGCCTGGTTTGTCGATCAGGGCTACCGCCGCGGCGGCAATTTCACGCACGTTATGCGGTGGAATATCCGTTGCCATCCCTACCGCGATACCGGTTGTCCCGTTGAGCAGGATGTTCGGCAGGCGTGCAGGCAGCATCTTCGGTTCTTGCATGGTGCCGTCGAAGTTGGGCACCCAGTCCGTGGTGCCCTGGCCCAACTCGCCCAGCAGCACTTCGGCATATTTCGACAGGCGCGATTCTGTATAACGCATCGCGGCGAAAGATTTAGGGTCATCCGGTGCCCCCCAGTTCCCTTGGCCATCTACCAGCGGGTAGCGGTAAGAGAAGGGTTGCGCCATCAGCACCATAGCTTCATAACAGGCGCTATCACCATGCGGATGATACTTACCCAACACGTCACCGACGGTACGGGCGGATTTTTTGAATTTGGCGTTGTTGCTCAGCCCCAGCTCCGACATGGCATAGATAATGCGGCGCTGTACCGGCTTTAAACCATCGCCGATATACGGCAGCGCCCGATCCATGATGACGTACATGGAATAGTTCAGATAGGCGTTTTCAGTGAATGTGTGCAGCGGTAGACGCTCAACACCGTCATGAGTCAGTTCGCTCATTACTCAGATATCCTCAGACGACAAAGGGTCGATTCTGCCCGCGATAGTAACCCATCTGCGGGGTGGCTGTCACAGATGCTGCGTGGATTGGTCATTGATGCTGGCGATCGCCCCAGTTTATGCGAAATTCTGCCATCAGTGGCCGCCTTTCTTGACTCACAGTCAACACTGTTGTGCGCTAGATCGCATTTTTCCCTGCTTCAGGAAGGATTACACTCCGTTTCAACGATATGCCTTACGGCCATCACATTCTACATTCTGACAGGAACCCAGCATCCATGAGTAATATCCTGATTATTAACGCCAAGAAGCAATTCGGCCACTCCAACGGTGAGCTGAACCAGACCCTGAGCGACGTAGCCGAAAGTTTCCTGCGCGATGCCAAGCACGATGTACAGGTCACCGTAGTCGATGACGGCTATGATATCGAAGCCGAAGTGCAGAAGTACCTGTGGGCCGATACGGTGATTTACCAGATGCCAGGCTGGTGGATGGGCGAGCCCTGGATCCTGAAAAAATACCTCGACGAAGTGTTCACCGCTGGCCACGGCAGCCTGTATGCCAGCGATGGTCGCACCCGTTCCGATGCCAGCAAAAAATACGGTTCCGGCGGGCTGATCCAAGGCAAGACCTACATGCTGAGCCTGACCTGGAATGCCCCGTTGGAAGCCTTTACCGATCCCGACCAGTTCTTCCACGGTGTGGGCGTAGACGGCGTTTATCTGCACTTCCACAAGGCCAACCAGTTCCTGGGGATGGAAGCACTGCCGACCTTCATCTGCAATGACGTCATCAAACAGCCGGATATCGCCAACGATATCGCACGTTTGCGCGCACATCTGGGCGAAGTGTTTGCTTAACTGTGATGGGTTTTATAAATCATACCGTTAACCAGTGAGGCCGTAATGATCACCGTAATTGCAGAAATCAGAACCAGACCGGGTCATCGTGAAAGCGTCTTAAAAGCGATTGAAAAGCTGTTGCCAGCGGTGTTGGCAGAAGAAGGCTGTGGCGGCTATCAGCCGATGATCGATGCCGATACCCAGGCACCTTGGCAGAAGCGTTCGCCGGATTCGATCTTTATGTTGGAGAAGTGGCAGAGCCAGGCGCATCTGGAACAGCACCTGCAGATGGATCACATGCTCAAGCACCGTGAAACCATCAAGGACAGCGTGCTGGACACGACCATTTATGTGCTGGATAACCCCTCACCCTAACCCTCTCCCACAGGGAGAGCAGCTGTGTTTAAAGTCAACGGGTGATGATTAATTTGTCACCCAGTTTTTATTATCCCTTAGCATCGCATTCAGGATGGTTAGCAGCTTTCTCACGCAGGCGGTCACCGCCACCTTGAACGGTTTTCCACGCCCTGTCAGGCGCTCGTAGAACTCCCTGATTGTCGGGTTGTACCGCACCGCTGACAAGGTCGCCATGTATAGCGCTGAACGCACCGCGCTTCGCCCTCCCCAGATACTTCGCTTCCCTTTCATTTTTCCACTGTCATGGGCATAGGGACACACGCCAACCAACGCGCTTATTTTGTGCCGATTCAGCCTCCCCAGCTCCGGCAACATCGCAAGAAGCACCGCCATCGTTGTCGGCCCGATACCTTTGACTTCCTCCAACAACGTCGCCTTTTCCCGCCACAGAGGCATCACTTTTATTTGCTTGTCGATATCGTCATCTGCATCCCGGATTTCAGCGGTCAGCCAGTCGATATGCCGCTTGATGCCCGCTGAGACCACCACGTCATCGCAGCTTTTATAGCGGTTTATCTCCATGGTCCTGTTATCGACCAGTTGGCGACGGCGGGTCACCATCCCGGCTAGACGCTGCGTCTGTTCGTCCGGTGTGGGGCGGGCTTCGGGCTCCATTCTCCGGCCAAACTCGCAGATGATACGCGCATCATTCGGGTCGGTTTTGTACAGGGTCCCTAGCGCACGAGCGAAGTTCTTCACCTGGCGTGGATTGACCACGGCTACAGGCAACCCAGCCAACTCAAGCGTAGCGGCCAGTAATGAGTGATATCGACCTGTCGCCTCCATCACGACAAGCTTGACGGTGATGGCAGAGAGCGAACTCAGCAGCTGCTGATGGCCCTCCGGTGTGTTATCCAGATGCAGAAGCTGACGAGTTGGGTCGATGTATACGTCAAAAGTGTCTTTGGCAATGTCGATACCGACGGTTGCATGTTCAGTCATTTCAAGTCTCCCGGCCTTGTAAGATACGGGCTGGCTGATGCCGCCCTGGCAGCTGTTCGGGTTAACAGGAAAACTGACGCCACGCCATAAGCTCTCCCACGGGCTTGTGGTCCCTGAGGGGAATCGGGCTGTAGCGTCAGGTACAACTCGGTTAAAGTCTACCCGCCTTTGGGCGGGTAATTAAAGTACCTTAAACATACAAGGGGATAGTCCGTGCCACAACTTGATTACAGCACACTTCCTCTGCTTCAACCCTACTTCTGCCCCTGAAGACGACGCTGTACTAGCCCCCTCTCCCTGTGGGAGAGGGCTGGGGTGAGGGCAACAGACATCTCCGCTCTACAGGCTCTGTGCATCGGTGATATGCGCGCTGACATAGTCCAGAAAACAGGTGATCCGCGCGGCCAACTGGGCATTGCGATAATACACCGCGTTAATCGGCTGGCGGACATCCAACGTTTCGGCCGCCAGCAGCTGAACCAGACGCCCTTCCCGCTGATCTTCCCGCGTCATAAAATCGGCCAATTGGGCTATCCCTTCCCCGCGTAGCGCCAGTTGCCGCAGCGTTTCGCCGCTTGAGGCCGATAGCGTTGGGGTAATGGCAAAGCGCTCCGCCTGTCGATGGCGCAACGGCCACAGGTTGAGCGACTCGGGCTGCGTAAAGCCCAGCAGGCTATGGTGGTTTAGCTCTTCGACACTCGGCGGTGCTCCAAAGCGGGCAATATAATCTGGGCTGGCAAGGATGCGTAACCGGCTCGCCCCCAGCAGGCGAGCGTGAATAGTGGAGTCTCGCAATGCGCCAATACGAATGGCGATATCGGTGCGTTTCTCCAGCAGATCGATAATCAGGTTATCGGTGTTCAGCTCCAGCTCAATCTGTGGGAAACGTTGGCGGAAACCGGCAACCAGCGGCACGATCACATGTTCCATAAAGGGCGCGGCAGCGTTGACCCGTAGCCTGCCTGCGGGGTTCAGACGACGTAGCGCCATCTGCTCCTCAGCATGTTCCACCGAGTTGATAATTTCCCGCGCATGGGCCAGAAAGCTCTGCCCCTCTTCGGTCAATTCCAGACGACGTGTGGTGCGGCGCAATAAAGTGGTATCGAGTTTTTTTTCCAGACGGCTCAGCGCCCGGCTGATGCCAGAGGTGGTTTGGCCAAGCTGCTCGGCGGCGGCAGTGATTGAACCGCTGTCGACCACGGAGGTATAAGCCAAGAGTTCTTCGAGGGTGATTTTCATGCATTCCGCCCTGGGTTATCGGGCGCAGCACGCAGTGCGCCAGGGATGGCACAGTGTAAAAACTTGGGGCCGCGGTTGCGGCCCCACAGGCATCAGACTGAAAGCTCGGCGGTGTCGCCCTTGTCTTGCAGCCAGTTGCGGCGGTCTTCCGAACGCTTCTTCGCCAACAGCATGTCCATAATGGCCATGGTCTGATCGGTATTCTCGTCATCGATGGTCAACTGCACCAGACGGCGAGTGTTGGGATCGAGCGTCGTTTCACGCAGTTGCAGCGGGTTCATCTCACCCAGCCCTTTAAAGCGCTGTACGTTCGGCTTGCCCTTCTTACGCTTCAACTGCTCCAGCACGCCGGCTTTCTCTTCCTCGTCGAGGGCGTAATAAACTTCTTTGCCCAGGTCGATACGGTATAGCGGTGGCATCGCAACGTGCACATGGCCACCCTTTACCAGCGAACGGAAGTGGCGGACAAACAGCGCACACAGCAGCGTGGCGATGTGCAGGCCGTCGGAGTCCGCATCCGCCAGGATACAGATTTTGCCGTAGCGCAGTTGGCTGAGATCTTCGCTGTCGGGATCGATGCCGATCGCCACGGAGATATCATGCACTTCCTGCGAGGCCAACACTTCGTCTGAGGACACTTCCCAGGTGTTGAGGATCTTGCCCTTCAGCGGCATGATCGCCTGATATTCGCGATCGCGCGCCTGCTTGGCCGAGCCGCCCGCCGAGTCCCCTTCCACCAGGAACAGTTCGGTCATGCTCAGATCCTGCGAGGTGCAGTCCGCCAGCTTGCCCGGTAACGCAGGCCCGCTGGTCAGCTTCTTACGCACCACCTTCTTCGCCGCACGCAGGCGACGTTGAGCGCTGGAGATTGCCAGTTCGGCCAGTTGCTCGGCCGCCTGGACGTTCTGATTCAGCCACAGGCTGAAGGCATCTTTCACCACGCCGGAAACAAACGCCGCGCACTGACGGGAAGAGAGCCGCTCTTTGGTCTGGCCCGCGAATTGCGGATCCTGCATTTTCACCGACAGCACGTAGGCACAGCGGTCCCAGATATCTTCCGCAGACAGCTTCACGCCGCGCGGCAGGATATTGCGGAATTCACAGAACTCGCGCATCGCATCCAGCAGCCCTTGGCGCAGGCCGTTGACGTGCGTCCCGCCCTGCATGGTGGGGATCAGGTTGACGTAGCTCTCCGTCAGCAGTTCCCCGCCCTCCGGCAGCCACAGCAACGCCCAGTCCACCGCTTCGGTATCACCGGCAAAATTGCCGACAAACGCCTTTTCCGGCAGGGTGATCAGGCCGTTCACCGCTTCCATCAGGTAGTCGGTCAGGCCGTCCTGGTAGCACCAGCGCTGCTCGGTATTGTTCAGCTTGTCGATAAAGTAGATTTCAACGCCGGGGCACAGCACCGCTTTGGCTTTCAGCAGGTGCGACAGGCGGGAAACCGAGAAGCGCGGGCTGTCGAAGAACTGCTCGTCAGGCCAGAAGTGAATGCTGGTACCGGTGTTGCGCTTGCCGCAGCTACCGGTCACCGCCAAATCCTGCACCTTGTCGCCGTTCTCAAAAGCAATGCTATAGACGTTACCGTCGCGCTTGACGTTGACTTCCACCCGTTTGGACAGGGCGTTAACCACCGAAATCCCCACGCCGTGCAGGCCGCCAGAGAACTGGTAGTTCTTGTTGGAGAATTTACCGCCCGCGTGCAGACGACACATGATCAACTCAACCGCCGGTACGCCTTCTTCAGGGTGGATATCCACCGGCATGCCGCGGCCGTCGTCGATCACTTCCAGTGACTGATCGGCGTGCAGGATCACGTCGATACGCTTGGCATGGCCCGCCAACGCTTCATCGACGCTGTTATCTATCACCTCTTGGCCGAGGTGGTTCGGACGCGTCGTGTCGGTATACATACCGGGACGACGGCGCACTGGTTCTAGACCGCTGAGTACTTCAATGGCATCAGCGTTATAGCTGGATTGAGTCATCGTTGATTATTTTTTCGTGGTTGAGGGAAGGTGCCGAAATCGCCCGCTGCCTGTTCAGTATATCTGTGATAGCTGAAGTTGCTGCGGCGTCATAGCCCTAAAAAATCCACAATCTGGGGGAAGTAGTGCTCGAAACCGACGAAAGCGTGGTTTCCGCCCGACTCCACCGTTTGCCGGCAGGCGGTGTAATAAGCCACTGCCTGACCGTAATCGAGAATTTCATCGCCCGTTTGCTGTAGCAACCAGATTAAATCCGGCGACTCCAAGGGATCGACCTGCATCACTTTCAGATCATAAACGTGGCGTGACTCTAACACATATTGCTGCCCGGTGTAGGGGTTCTCGTTGCGCCCCAGATAGTCGATCAGCAGCTCATACGGCTTCACCGCAGGGTTTACCACTACCGCTGGCAACGCAAAACACTGCGATAACCAGGTGGCATAATAGCCGCCCAACGAAGAGCCTACCACGCCCATCGTCTGGCCTGCCCGCGCCATCACCAGATCTTCCAGCATTTCTGCCGCCTCCGCCGGGTAAGGCGGCAACTGCGGTACCAGCATGTCGATATGGGGATGATGTTCCGCCAGCCAGGCTTTGAAAGCCGTGGCCTTGGCCGAAAGCGGCGAGCTGTTGAAACCGTGCAGGTAAAGTAAGGTTGAAGGCATCAGTAGCCGTCCGAATCCATGTCGGGGCGGAAGTCATCGTTTTCCAGCCGGAATACCTGGGTTTCCACCCGGCCATCCGGCAACAGGTCGAGATAGCGCCAACCTGGGGAAACGTCGTCGATCGTAAAATTGGTGCAGTGTGGCTTGAATTGCACGCAGGTGGACGGCGTGGCCAACAGCCGACGCCCGTGCCAGCCCAGATCCAATTCCTGGTGGATATGCCCGCACAGCAGGGTATTCACTTTCGGATAGCGCCACAGCATGGCCGCCAGCGTATGCGGGTTACGCAAACTGTGTTGATCAAGCCAGGTGCAGCCGGAAGGCAACGGATGGTGATGCAGTAATAGCAGCGTATAACGCTCTGGGTAAGCCTCCAGGCAACGCTCCATCCACTCCAGCTGGTATTCGCTCAGCTCGCCGTGCGGTACGCCAAACACCTGGCTATCCAGCAATAGCACCTGCCAGTTGTCCCCCAGCAGCACCTGCTTGGAAGGCGAGATACCGGCAGCGGCCAGTGCATCTACCATCGCAGGCTGAAAATCGTGGTTCCCCGGCAGCCAGACACAGGGCGCGGGCAAACGGGTGATGCCATCGGCAAAGTGCCGGTATGCCGCCTGGGAATGGTCCTGCGCCAGATCGCCGGTTGCCACGATCAGGTCGCACTCACGCTGCTGCGCGATCACCGCATCCAGCACCGCGTGATAGCTGGCATAGGTATTTATGCCAAGCAAGGTCTCATGCTTGCCAGCAAACAGGTGGGTATCAGTTATTTGTAGGATCCTGACCTTGGCCCCACTCGCCACGGGCAGTCTAAACAGGCTTTCCAAATGGTGTCCTTTGTTATCTCATTCTGCCTAACAAGCCGGAACCGCCATTGCTCCATGCGCTAAACAGTAGCGCAACCAATCAGCAAGAAACTGGTTAATTTGATGCTTTTCGTCGCGTTGATGCAACTTTTTGTTCGGATAATCATAACGCGCTTTAAACCGATAGATCTGCTGACTTGAACACACTTCCGCAACCATCGCGTCGTGGTACAGCCTCACCGTCATCGCAGGCAGGCTCCAGTAGCTGACCGCAGGCGCAGTCTGCTCAATCTGCACCAGCGTGGTGTAACGGGTAGATTCAACAATAGTCAGACGATAGTGGGCGCCATTCACCTGATAAGTGACGGTTTCATCGACTTCGTCGTTACGCGGCATCAAACGCCGCAATTGCGCGAAGTTGGTTTCACACAATCTCATCATTTCGGGGAAGTCAGGGGTATAGCGCTTTTGCATTTAGTTGGCCCATTCTGCTTTAAGCGATTCATGGTGCAACGCCAGCCACTGCAATGCAATCACTGATGCGGCATTATCAATCGCGCCTTCTTCAACCCAGCGGTAAGCCTGTTCGCGGCTGACCACGTGGACACGGATATCTTCATGCTCTTCGGGCAATCCGTGGATCCCTTCGGCCGTCAGGGCGTCAACCTCGCCGACCATAATAGACAGGCGTTCGCTGGTGCCACCAGGGCTGGCCAGATAGCTCAGCACTGGCTTGCAGCGCCCCACCACCACGCCAGCCTCTTCCAATGCTTCGCGGCGGCATACGTCTTCAACGCTTTCTCCCGTTTCGATCATACCCGCAACCATTTCCAGCAGCCAAGGAGAAGCTGAACTATCAATGGCCGGGATCCGCAGTTGTTCAACCAGCACCACTTCGTCCCTGATGGGATCATAGGGTAGCAACACCGCCGCATGGCCGCGCTCAAAAACTTCGCGAGTGACCTCACCGCTCATCTCACCGTTGAACAGACGATGGCGAAAGCGATATAAGTCGAGTGAAAAAAAACCACGGTATAGCGTCTCTCGTGCAATAATTTCTACATCATTTTTGTCGAAAGTAACGGGTGAAGGTTGCGAGCGGTTCATCTACGAATTCTCCTGTGTGATTATGCCGGCAAAATAAAGGGATTTGATGACAGAAACGGCGGGATTATCTTCACCCGCTTTGTGTTAGATTGTGAACCATGATATCAGGTAGCGCCGATGCAAATAGCCCAGTGTCAGTAAACGTAGCGTACACCAAGGTAAAAGTTCTGTGAGATGGCACATTAAGCCACCCTCAGCGCTCGGCAGACTCTGCTAGAATTGGCAACTATTCGTCTATCGTCAGCGCTAACATAGCAATATTGCTGCACAACAAGGAATGCAAATGAAGAAACTGCTCCCCCTTCTTATTGGTCTGAGCCTCGCAGGCTTCAGCACCATGAGCCAGGCAGAGAACCTGTTGCAGGTTTACAAACAGGCCAGGGAAAGTAACCCAGATCTGCGTAAAACCGCTGCTGACCGTGATGCGGCGTTTGAAAAAATCAACGAAGCACGCAGCCCGTTGCTGCCGCAGCTTGGCTTATCTGCCGGTTATACCTATAACAACGGCTTCCGCGATGCCAATGGGCTTGACAGCAACACCACCCAAGGCTCGCTGGCGCTGACCCAGACTATCTTTGATATGTCCAAATGGCGCGCGCTGACGCTGCAGGAAAAGGCCGCCGGTATTACCGATGTCACTTTCCAGACTTCATCCCAGAAATTGATCCTGGATACGGCTACCGCCTATTTCAACGTACTACAGGCGATCGATGCCCTGTCCTACACCCAGGCGAATAAACAAGCGGTTTACCGTACCTTGGATCAGACCACCCAACGTTTTAACGTAGGCTTGGTTGCCATTACCGACGTGCAGAACGCCCGTGCCAACTACGATACCGTGCTGGCCAACGAAGTGACTGCCCGTAACAACCTGGATAACGCGGTAGAATCGTTACGCCAAATCACTGGCACCTTCTACCCGGAACTGGCCTCGCTGGATACCAACAAGTTCAGCACCAAGCGCCCGGATGCCGTCAACAGCCTGTTGAAGGAAGCGGAAAGCCGCAACCTGAGCCTGCTGTCTGCCCGCCTGAGCCAGGATCTGGCCCGTGAGCAGATCAAATCGGCGCAAACCGGCTATATGCCAACGGTTGATTTAAATGCTTCTACCGGGATCACCAATTCCAAATACAGCGGTTCCAGAGCTAACACCGGGACTAGTGGCAACGACTCGATTAATGGCCAGAACCAGGTCGGCATCAGCGTTAGCGTGCCACTGTACAACGGCGGCGTAACCAACTCGCGTGTAGAACAGGCGCAGTACAACTTCGTCGGTGCCAGCGAGCAGTTGGAAAGCGCCCACCGCAGCGTGGTGCAAACCGTGCGTTCCTCCTTCAACAACGTTTCTGCGTCTATCAGCAGCATCAGCGCTTATAAACAAGCGGTGGTTTCTGCCCAGAGTTCTCTGGATGCGACCGAAGCCGGTTACGAAGTGGGTACCCGTACCATCGTTGACGTGTTAGATGCGACGACCACGCTGTATAACGCCAAGCAACAGCTTTCCAATGCGCGTTATTCTTACCTGATCAACCAGTTGAACATCAAATCGGCGCTCGGCACGCTGAACGAAAACGATCTGATGATGCTGAACGGAGCACTAGGCAAGCCAATCTCCACCGCGCCAGACGTGGTAGCACCACCAACAGCGGCGCAAGATGCCTATGTTGACGGTTCCAGCACCACCAGACCGTAACCAGCAGCTTTGAGCTACCGAATAACGGGGCCCGGCATTTGCCGCGCCCCGTTTTTTTATCCAATAATCCCGCTTCTGCCCATCGCCTCACAGCCTCTGTAAATGGGTTAATGTTATGATTCGCTCCCTATTTGGGTTTACCTGCTGAACGGGATCTGATGGACAACGCTTCACTCTGGCAACGGTTGATCACCGAAGGCGCGTTACCGCCACAGCTGCGCCCCTCCCCGGCCATTTATGCCTCCTGGCTACGCTGCAGCCACCTGATGCAACCCGCCGTGTGGAAAGCCCCACACCGTGCCCTGGGCACCACCTTCGACTCGATCTGTCGGCGTAAGGATGATTTCATTACGCTCGGCCAGGCGGCGTTGGAAGATGCCTGGGAATATATGGAACAGCGCCACTGCGTGTTGCTGATCCTCGACGAAAGTGGCTGTACGCTGTGGCAATGCGGCGACAAGACGACCGGCGAACAGCTGCTCGAACTGGGTTTTGCGCCTGGTGCTTATTGGGCGGAAGGCGATATCGGCACCAATGCCCCTTCCCTGGCCGCATCCGAGGGCCATCCGGTACAGATCCATAGCGATGAACACGTGCGCCAGGCGCTGCATGGCTGGTCATTCTGTGCCGCACCGGTGCATGACAATAGCGGCCGCCAGCGCGGTATGTTGGCTTTGGGTTGCCAACTGGCCGATTGCAATGCGGGCGATCTCTCATTGATCCTGGCGATCGCCCGGGAGATCGGCAATGCCCTGAACGCCGACGGCCTGCTGGCCGAATCCAACCGCCATCTCAATCAGCTCAACGGGCTACTGGACAGCGTAGACGACGGCGTCTTGGCTTGGGATCACCGGGGCTATCTGCAATATATCAACCCGCGCGCCGCCGCTATGCTGAAGCTGCACGAACAGCAGAGCCAGGGCAAGCCGCTGGCACAGTTGCTGACGTTACCGGCCTTGCTTAACCGCGCCATCAGCCAACGCCAGCCGTTACAGCATGTGGAAGTCACCTTTGAAAGCCAGGGCCAGTTTATCGCCGCGTTGCTCACCCTCAAACCGATCGTAGACGGTGAGCACTGTAGCTTTATCGCCTTGCTGCACCCACTGGAAAGGCTGCATCAATACGTCAGCAGCCAGATCGGCCGGGTCAGCCATACCTTCGAACAGATGCCCTCAGGCACTCAGGAAATGCGCCGCCTGATCCGCTATGGCCAGCAGGCGGCGAAGGGCCATCACCCGATTTTGCTGTGTGGTGAAGAAGGGGTGGGGAAAGAGCTGGTCAGCCATGCCATTCACAACGCCAGCGAACGTGCCGCCGGGCCTTATATCGCCTTAAACTGCCAACTGCTGCCCGAGGCGCAAGGATTGAAGGAGCTGTTGGGCAGTGATGCCAACGAAGAACAGGCCGGCCAGCTCAGCAAGTTCGAACTGGCCAATGGCGGCACACTGTATCTTGAACAGGTCGAATACCTGCCACTGGCCATGCAGTCCGCCCTGTTGCAGGTGCTAAAAACCGGCGTGGTGATGCGTATGGATTCCAGCCGCGTGATCCCGGTGAACGTGCGGGTGATCGCTACCAGCGCCGCCAACCTGCCGCTGTTGGTGCAACAGAACCGCTTCCGCCGCCAGCTGTTTTATAGCCTGCAGGCCTTCGAGATCCAAATTCCGCCGTTACGCCAGCGCCTCAGTGACATCCCTTTGCTGGTCCAGCATCATCTGCGCGCCCTGGAGCAACACTTCCAGTGCCGCTTCCGGGTAGACGACGAGGTAATGACCCAGCTTGGTCTGTACCTGTGGCCGGGTAACGATCTGGAACTGAAAGGGGTGATAGAGCGCGCCGCGATGATTTGCCACGGCCACCATATTCAACTGGCCGACCTACCCGCTCACTTGCTCAGCCATCAGCCGCTTGTGGAAAGCGACTCTCAACCGGCCATGCCACTGATGACGCTGGCGGAAATGGAGCTGCAGGCGATTATCCGCGTGGCCAACGTCAGCCACGGGCAGCTTAACGAGATGGCGCAGCTGCTGGGCATCAGCCGCACCACTCTGTGGCGTAAAGTCAAACAGCTGAATATCGATATCAGCCAGTTCAAGCTGCGGGGTTAATGGCTGAGCTGTAAGGTACCGCGCGCCGCATCCAGCATCGCTTTCTGGCCGCTGCGGGTCTTGCTCATACATTCGCTCATGCCGACTACCATCGGGATCCCCATCGCTTTGGCCAAGATCGCGGTGTGTGACAAGGCGTTGCCGCCGCTCAGGCAAATACCGAGTACCATGCGCCGATCGAGCATCACGACGTCGGAGGGCATCAGTTCATCCATCACCAGGATCGCTGGTTCATTGAGCACGATCGCCGGGATAGGTTGCCGTGCCAGATGGCTCAGCGTACGGCGCAGCATGTCACGCACGTCCAGTTCCCGCGCCTGCAAATACTCATCATCCAGCGCCCGATATTCGGCGGCAATCTGCTCCAGCTCCTGCCGCCACGCCAGTTCCGCGCTGCATTGCTGTTGGGCGATACGGGTAAAGGCGGCCTGTTGCAGGTCGGGATCGTCTAGCAGCATGCTGTGCGCCCCGAAGATCGCCGCCTGCGGTTTGCCGATCAGGTTGCCAGTGCGATCGGCCAGCTTGTTCAGATCGTCTAACGTCTGCTGCAATGCGATACGCAGGCGCTGCTGTTCATTGAGCACGTCATCGGCCCCTAGCTGGCGTTCTTCCGTTTGCGGCCAGAAGCTCGACACCTGGAATATTGGACCACTGCTGACGCTTTCCTCCACGGGGATACCGTGCAGCGAAGGCAGTTGCTGCTCAGATACGGTTTCGCCAAAATGCTGCTCAGCCAACGCCTTGAAAGCCGCCAGCGCTTCATCGGCCTGGGCACCATCGGCAATCAGACGGATTGTGTCACCGTGGCGAACCTGCAACAAAGCCAACTGATTCAGGCTGCGTGGGTTGGCACATTGGCCATGCTTTTCCAGCACCAGTTCCGCTGTAAAAGGAGCCAGAACCTCTGCCAGACGCGCCGCCGGGCGAGCGTGCAACCCGTGTGGATTCTGTACCGTCCAACTCAGGCTTTTTCCCTGACTCAGCGGTAAATTAAGTGGTTTGCTGGCGGGTATCGCCTCACCAAGCTGTGCCTGCTTGGCCTGCAGGGCTCCTTGCGCCTCTGCCAGCACCTGCTCCAGGCTAGCGCCCGCGTTAGCCGCTACGACCGCCGCCAACGTGCCTTCCACCAGCGGTGCCGCACACAGCACCACCTTGGCCGCCACCTCTGGGTCGAGCAACTCAAGCGCGGTTTCTGCACTCAATAATGCGCTGCCGAGATCCATCAGCACCACGATCCCCTCTCCGTCCGCCACGGATTCGATCGCTTCCATCACTTTCACCGCATCGGTGCCGATCGGGTGGAGCTCATCATCGACCCCCGCCGCCAGCACCAGTTTGCACCCCTCGCCGCGCATCATCTGGCGGGCGAGTTGCTCAACACCCTGCGCCAATTGTGCACTGTGCGAAACCACGACGATGTTGATCATCCTGCCTCCTCGACCACCTGGGCCAGGGTTTTTATCATCAGCATCACGGAGGTTGCGCCCGGATCCTGATGACCGATGCTGCGTTCGCCCAAATAGCTGGCGCGCCCTTTACGGGCCTGCATCACGATGGTGGCCTGTGCGGCCTGCTCCGCCCGAACGGCGGCCTGTTGTAGCGCCAGGGTCACGCTGAGTTGCTGCTGTAGCGACTCGCCCAGGCTTGCAACGACCGGCCCCCAGACATCACACATGGTTTTATCACCCGGCTCTGCCTTGCCACGCATCGCTACGCCTTCCGCGCCTTCCTGGATCACCTGTTTCAACTCCGCCAGATCCAGGCTCTGCTTGGCGTTAGCTGCCTGAGCCGCACGGATGAAGAAGGTGCCGAACAGCGGACCACTGGCACCACCAACGCTGGAGAGCAGCGTCATACCGGTGTTTTTGAGAATAAAGCCGATGTCCTTGTCCGCGACCGAAGGCAGCTTTTCTACCACCTTGCTAAAGCCACGGTTCATATTCAGGCCGTGGTCGCCATCGCCGATATCGCTATCCAACTGAGTCAAGAAATCACGCTCGCGGGTAAAGACCTCACCACAACGCATCAACCACTCAACGACCTGCTGTTTGCTTAATGTCATGTTTCCTCCTCAGCCCCAGCGCAGCGCTGGCGTGTTCACCGGCGCATCCCACAGCGATAACAACTCGTCATCCACTTGTAGCAAGGTGATGGAAACCCCCTGCATATCCAATGCGGTGCAGTATGAGCCCACCAGGTTACGCTCGATCACGATCCCGGCTGCGGCGCAACGCTGCGCCAAACGGTGGTAAACCCCGTACAGTTCGGAAAGCGGCGTAGCCCCCAGGTTATTGACCAGCGCAATCACCCGGTCGCCCTGCGTCAAAGCTCGTTTGCTCTGGCTCTCTTCACGCCATTCCCCCTGCTGACGATCCCAAACGCGGATCGAGCGCTGGTAATCACCGTGATCGATCAGAGTATGAAACATGTCATCCACCGTTTGATCGAGGGTGGTGAACGTCCGCCGTTCGATCCCCGGTTCGCCGTGGATGCCAACGCCAAACTCCATCTCGTTATCCGCCAAAGTAAACGACGGTTTACCTGCCGCAGGCACGGTGCAAGCGCCCAGAGCGATCCCTAGCGAGTGGCCTTGATTGTTGATTTTGTGCCCCAGCGTGACCAGAGCGTCCAGATCGTCACCCCGTACCGCTGCCGCGCCGAGCAGTTTTTCCATCAGCACGGTATTGGCAACCCCACGTCGGCCAGCGGTAAATAGGCTGTCTTTCACCGCCACGTCATCATCCACCAGCACCGTTGCCACAGGCACGCCGCTGTCATGCAGCAATTCGGTCGCCGTCTCAAAGTTGAGGATGTCACCGGTGTAGTTCTTGATGATCAGCAACACCCCGGCACCGCCGTCAATGGCCTGGCCGCAGTCGTACATTTTATCCGGCGTCGGCGAGGTGAAAATCTCCCCTGGGCAAGCGCCATCCAGCATTCCCTCGCCCACGAAGCCGCTGTGCATCGGCTCATGGCCGCTACCACCGCCAGACAGGATCGCCACTTTGCCTGGGATCGGCCCCGCCGTGCGGGTCACAAATACCGGATCCTGATGCACCTGCAGCTCCGGGTGAGCAGCAGCCATGCCGAGTAACTGTTCGTTAAGTACCGAATCGACCTGATTGATTAGCTTTTTCACGGTTAATTCCTCTGTAGGGAACAGCGGGCGCGTTAACCGCGCCCGATGATTTATGCGCGTTGCAACCAGGCGTTGCCCAGTTTGTCTGCCGTCAGGATGGCCGCCAGTACACTTTCCGGCGTCACGCTAAACGGCATGTTGTGGATGGTTTCACCCTTGGCACAGCTGGCCTCTGCCACCTTGCCGATTTTTTCTGTCAGTTCACCGGTGACGCCCATTTGTGCAAGGGTGATCGGCAGCCCGACCTGCTGGCAGAAGTTCAGCACCGTTTCAATCTGTGCCATTGGGCTGTTTTGCAGCACCAGTTGCGACAGGGTGCCGAACGCCACTTTTTCCCCGTGATACAGATGATGGCACTCTTCCAGCACGGTAAAACCGTTGTGGATGGCATGCGCCGCCGCCAGGCCGCTGCTTTCAAAACCAATACCGCTCAGATAGGTGTTGGCTTCAATGATGCGCTCCACCGCTTCGGTGACCACACCAGACTCCGCAGCCAGCTTGGCCTTAACTCCTTCAGCCAACAGCGTTTCATAGCATAGACGCGCCAGATTGAGCGCCGCCAGAGTAGACTTGCCGCCCGCCATGCTGGTGGCCTGAGCATCGAAGCAGGCCTGAGCTTCAAAATAGGTGGAGAGCGCGTCGCCCATGCCCGCCACCAGCAGGCGTACCGGCGCTTTGGCGATAATCGCGCTGTCCATCACCACCATATTCGGGTTGGCGGGATAGATCAGGTATTCTTCAAACTCGCCGCTTTCGCTGTAGATCACCGACAACGCGCTGGTAGGCGCATCCGTCGAAGCAATGGTCGGCATCAGAACCACCGGCACATGCTGGTAATAGGCAATCGCCTTGGCGGTATCTAACGTTTTACCGCCACCGATGCCAATCACCCCTTTGCAGCCGTGGCTTTTCAGCTCCTGGCCAAGGCGGTCGATTTCCTTGCGGCAGCATTCGCCATTAAACGTACCAGCGTGATACTTCACCCCATGCTGATGCAGGCTGCCCATCACAGTATCGCCTGTCAGTTTCATAACGAAATCGTCGGCGATCACAAAGTAATGATCGGCAAGGGCTTTGGCATATTGGCCAACGGAGGCCAACGCATTGGCTCCCTGGATGTATTTGCTCGGGGATTGAATGATTCTCAACATAACTGACTCCTTGTAGGGACGTTAACCAAATAACGTTCAGATTTCAGAGGGTGATATCGACGTATTGTTCTGTTGCTGACTATACGACCTGCCGACCGCTTGGCGAGTAAGGAAAAAAACGTTACATAATGGAACGTAGCTTCGGACAAAACGTTCCATTATGTAACGCTTTTACTGCAGTTATGCGCCGTAAAGCGAACTGGCGCACACCGTAACGTATAAGTGCGTAAAGAGTGGATCCTGCGGGTGTTTCAGCTTTAATTTTGAGCATCTTTCCCCTATCCTATCGACCACTACTGGGCAAGGGCGAATACAGCCCGCATGATGGGATAAATATCGATGAAACGGACCAAAAACATCAACAAAGACACCTTCCGCAAATCCTGGCGCAGCTACCGTGTTGCCCCCGTGGCTTTGGCGATCAGCGCAGTGTTTATGCTGGCCGGCTGCGAACAGGCGGATGAGACGGTTTCCCTGTATAAAAATGCCGACGATTGTTCAACCTCCAACCCGTCGATGAGCGAGCAGTGCACCACCGCGTATAACAACGCGCTGAAGGAAGCGGAAAAAACCGCGCCTAAATACGCCACTCGTGAAGACTGCGTAGCCGAATTCGGCGAAGCGCAATGTACTCAGGCTCCAGCACAGGCTGGTATGGCCGCAGAATCACAAAGCAGTGGCAGCATGTGGATGCCGCTGATGGCCGGCTACATGATGGGCCGCATGATGGGTGGCGGGGGCTACGCTCAACAGCCGCTGTTTTCCTCTAAAAACGCCGCCAGCCCGGCAAACGGCAAGTTTGTTGACGCCAGCGGTAAAAGCTATGGCCCGGCAACCGCAGGCGGCCGCTCCATGACGGTACCTAAAACCGCAATGGCCCCTAAACCCGCGGTGACCAATACCGTTACCCGTGGTGGTTTCGGTGAGTCCGTGGCCAAACAGACCAGCATGCAGCGCAGCAGCGCCACCTCCAGCAGTTCACGCAGCATGGGCGGTTAAGACATGAAACGCGTTGCGATTAGCGAGCGCCCAGACTGGCGCGAAAAAGCCACCGAATTTGGTTTCGCCTTTCACACCATGTATGGCGAACCCTACTGGTGTGAAGATGCCTATTACCAATTCACGTTAGCGCAGATCGAAGAGATTGAAGATGCCACCGCCGAACTGCACCAGATGTGCCTGAAGGTGGTTGATAAGGTGGTCAACAGCGATCAACTGATGACCAAATTCTGCATCCCCAAGCACACCTGGGAATTCGTTCGCAGCTCCTGGCGCACTAATCAGCCTTCGCTGTATTCACGCCTCGATCTGGCCTATGACGGCATCAATCCACCCAAGCTATTGGAAAATAACGCCGATACGCCCACCTCACTGTATGAGGCCGCGTTCTTCCAATGGCTGTGGCTGGAAGATCAGATCAACGCTGGCAAGCTGGATCCCGCCGCTGACCAGTACAACAGCCTGCAAGAAAAACTGATCGAACGTTTCGCCGATCTGCAAGCCAACCACGGCTTTAGCCTGCTGCATCTGGCCTGCTGCCAAGACAGCGAGGAAGATCGCGGTACGGTGCAATATCTGCAAGATTGCGCGCTGGAAGCGGGCCTGCCGACCGAATTCCTGTTTATGGAAGAGATTGGCCTGGGCGAGAAAGGCCAGTTCACCGATCTGCAAAATCAGGTTATCAGTAACCTGTTCAAGCTCTATCCGTGGGAATTTATGCTGCGCGAGATGTTCTCCACCAAGCTGGAAGACGCTGGCGTACGCTGGCTGGAACCGGCCTGGAAGAGCATTATCTCCAACAAGGCTCTGCTGCCGCTGTTGTGGGAAATGTTCCCGGATCATCCAAACCTGCTGCCAGCCTACTTTGCCGAGGACGATCATCCGCAGATGGATCATTACGTCACCAAGCCGCTGTTCTCACGCGAGGGTGCCAACATCCAGATCGTCCAAAACGGTCAGGAAGTGGCGCGCGTAGATGGGCCATACGGCGAAGAAGGCATGATTGTGCAGCAGTTCCATCAGTTGCCACAGTTTGAAGGCAGCTATACGCTGATCGGCAGTTGGCTGGTCAACGATCAGCCTTGCGGCATCGGCCTGCGTGAAGATCGCGAGTTGATCACCCAGGATCTGTCGCGTTTCTACCCGCATATTATTCTTGGTTAATCCGTAGGGTCGAACCTATTCGACCGTAGAGGCGCGAAATTTTCGCGCCTTTTTTATTGGTCTCTGCTGGTGATTAATCGATTAACCTCATATACTCAAAGCGTCTGTTCTCCTCGGGCGGAGCTACCAGATATGAAGCTGACTTCCCTTATCCCGCCGCAGGTAAACCTGCATGATGGGCGCTTTACTGCACCTGATGTACAACATAAATCCACGACCCTGGGCAACCTCGCGGGGATATTTGCCGATCGTCACGCCTGGCAGGAGATGCCAGCAGAGTTTGCCGTCTACAGCGTAGAGATGTTGCCTTCTCCCTCGCAGGAAGGTGAGCTGTTTGTTGGTACTACGCACCTGCAGGCGGGCAAGGTGGGTAACGAGTTCTTTATGACCCGTGGGCACTTCCACCAGCGCCGTGAACAGGCCGAGTTCTACTTCGGGCTGCGCGGTAAGGGCTTGCTCTTGCTGCAACATCAGGACGGTGACTGCATCCTTGAGCAAGTGTTTGCTGGCAGCGTCCACCATATTCCCTCCTTCACCGCCCACCGCCTGATTAACATCGGCGATGAGGTGCTCTCGGCACTAGCGGTCTGGCCAACGGTGGCCGGGCATGATTACATTGCCTTACAGCCGCAGGGCTTCAAACTACGGGTGTTCGCCGACGGCGCAGGTTGGAAAGCGGAGGCCCAATATGAGTGACTCCATGCTGCCGTATGGGTTGGACGTGCGCGTTACCCGCGAGCCGATGGGTTTTGGCTATGGGGATGAGGTGATAGGTCCGTTGCCAGAGATCCGCACGTTGGATCAAATCCGCCCTTCGCTACGCGACCCCGACTGTGATGGCCCAAAGCAGGTATACGCCATCGTGATGGACGTGGCCAAGCAGCAACATCTGGCGGAGTTAAAGAAGCGCATGTTGTTGTTTGGCATCGTGACCTATGCCAAAGGCCAACTAGGGCGTGAACCGATACGCAGCCAAGGGCATATTCACCGTGTCAGCCAGCACAGCGGCTGGTCCCCGCCGGAGCTGTACGAAATCTGGCAGGGCAAAGCGATCATCTATATGCAGGAACGGGTCGAGCGGGACCCTGGCCGCTGCTTTGCCGTCCATGCCGGGCCTGGGGAAAAAGTGCTGGTGCCACCGGGTTGGGCACATGCCACCATTTCCGCCGATCCCCATCAGCCGCTAACCTTTGCCGCCTGGTGCGATCGCGAATACGGCTTTGAGTATGAGGCGGTACGGGCCTACAAAGGGCTGGCATGGTATCCATTATTGCAGGGCGATAACATCGTCTGGCAGCAAAACCCGCATTATCAATCCGGCAGGTTGCACGCCATCGGGCCACGGCATTACGCCGAGTTTGGTCTGAGCGATGAGCCGCTCTATGCGCAATTTGAGGCGGACCCGGCACGCTTCCAGTTTATTTCCAAGCCGGGCAGCGTAGCGGAACAATGGCAGAGATTTGAACCTTGATGGAAGACGGGCGCAACCTTTGGTTGCGCCCGATATTGCAGAAGGATCAGGAAAACAGACCGCAGGCGACTCCGGCAGCGGCCAACACCAGCAGGCCTAGCATCGCCTTCACCGGTGAAAGCCCGCGCTTAGCCATCAGATACCAGGTAGCCAGCACTACGATCAGCGGCATCAGGTTAGGGAAAATACCATCCAGCATGTGTTGCAGCTGAATGTTCACCCCATCCTTGGTGATAAACTCCAGCCCGGTCCCCAGCTTGACGTAGCTGGCGGCCACGCCGCCCATGACAAACACCCCTAACAGGGAGAGCGCTTCACGCAGGCGGGAGGATTTGCTGCTGACCAGCATCTCCACCGAGCCGGACCCCATGTTATAGCCCTTCATAAACAGCCAGTAAGAGCCAGGGATAACGATCAGGCTGAAGGCAATAATGTAAAACAGCGGCCCAATCACGCTGCCGCCGGCGGCTAGCGCCATGCCGATACTCAACAGGATGGGGATCAACATCCCCGGTAGCATGGAATCGCCGATCCCGGCTACTGGCCCCATCAGGCCCACTTTCAAGGTGTTGATGGTTTCACCGTCGATCGGTTCCCCGTTGGCCCGCTTCTCTTCCAGCCCGATCACCATACCGTTGACGATCGCGCCCAGCTGCGGTTCGGTATTATAAAATGAGGTATGGCGGCGAATGGCTTCAATGCGTTGCTGCTTGTCCTGATACAGCTTTTTCAGCGCCGGCATCATGCTCAGGCAAAAACCATAAGACTCCAGGCGCTCAAAGCTCATCGAGGACAGGTTATACATCATCCAGGCGCGCCAGCAGCGGCGCAGATCCTGTTTATTCAGTTTGGGTGTTGGCGTTTCCATCAGAATTCATCCTCATCATCGGCCTGTGGCCCTGCCTGCGCGCTGGCAACCTGCGGCTCCGGCTTATAGTTGTAGTGGATCAGCGCTAACAGCGCGCCAACAATCACCAGCGCCACCATATTCAGCTTGAGGAACACGATGCAGATAAACCCCACCAGGAAGTAAATCAGCATGCTGTAGTTTTTAATGATCTGCTTGAGAAGAATGGCAATCCCCACCGCGGGCAGAATGCCACCGACCACGTTCATGGTGGTTAGCACCAGCGCGGGCAGGCTGTCCATAAAGGCATTGATGTAGCGCGCCCCGAAGAACACCGCGATAAAGGTCGGCACAAAGCGCAGCAGGAAGTTGGTCACCTGCGGCCAAATGGCGCTGTTAAGATAGATCCCCCGCTCATCTCCCTGCTCTACCGCCACATCCGCACGGTGGTTCCAATAGGAGTTGAGCACCATCATGGCGTTGAACAGCACGGTGCCCATGATGCCGATAGTCGCCGCCAGTGCGACCGCCACCTCCGGCCCTTTGCCGGAAAGTATCCCCAGAGCGATCGCCGGGAAGGCGACAAAGTTGAGATCGGCCGGCATCGATCCTCCTGGTGTTACCATGGCGATATACACCGCCTGAACCGCAACACCGATGATGATACCGGTCTGTACATCGCCGAGGATCGCCCCCACCAGCATACCGGAGACCAACGGGCGGCTGAGAATATACCAGCCTCCTGTCAACCCCAGCAGCCAAGGGCTGCTCAGCGCGCCGAGATAGCAGAGTATCCCGATAAGCGTCGCTTCAAACCACATAGTTAACTCCTGTCAGTCAGACCTGTTTGAGTTTCTTTTTGGCATCTAGCCAGCTGAAATGGCTGGCGTCGGGTACCAGACGGAATTCGATCGCATGGCCACGTTCACTGAGAAAATCGAAGGCAGCGCTCTCTTCGTGATTTACCGACTGGTTCGGACCAATGGTCACGGTCTGTGCCCGTGCCGACATCGGCCCAACGTTGATCTTCTGGTTACGGTTGTTTAAATCGATACCGGCTTCCAACAGCCTGCGCAGCGTGACCGGCGATTTACCGATCACGAAGTATTGCTTGTCGCTGGCAATCACCTTCGGCAGCTTTTCTATCGCCTGTGCCACGGTGAACAACCACACCTTGGTGTCCTGTACCGCTCCTTTCATCACCGATGACAGCAGCGGATCTGCCGCTACCTCATCGTCGATCGCCACAATCCCGTCGCAGGGCAGCTCCTTCGCCCAACGGGTAACCAGCTGGCCGTGGATCACCCGATCGTCGATACGTACAAATGAAATCGCCATGATTTTTCCTCAGAAATCGTCCGGTTGTGCTGCTTGCGCCGGGCGGGCAACCACAATGGTTTCGCCCCCCTGCGCCACCAACTCTTGTGCGGCATGCTGCACATCCACGCCCTCCAGCAAGTCGGCACTCATCAACAGCATGGGGAAGTTCACCCCGGTCACCACCGCTATTGGCACGGCGTTATTCGGGTCAAACGCATGGCGACAGGCCACGTTATAGGGGGTGCCACACAGCAAATCGCACAGTACCAACACACCATCGGCACCGGAGCTAACCCGCTGCAGTTCGGTGGCAAAATCTTGCTTGAAAGCCTCAATACCACCGGTTTCATCGAGGCTGACGTAACTGGTATGTGGCAACTCGCCATAAACCATGCTGGCGCTGGTCATCAGAGCCTCAGCTAGTGGGCCATGCGAGATCACAATCACTTTCAACATCGGTTTATCCCCTTACCCAGGCTTTGATGGTGGCGAGGGTTTTACCCTGGCTGCTGCCATAAGGGCTGATACGATAAGATCCCACCGCTGCCGGGACGATAAAGGTTTCCGCATAATGCACCACAAACGGGGCAAATCGGCCCTCAGGGCTGTCGACCACGGCCTCTTCCCCTTCGATCAGATTCAGCACGTTCACCCGCCCTTCGGTATGGTGCAACACCGGTTCACTGAACCAATGGCGACGAGTTTCAATAAATTCACGTTCATGCAGACCGGTGCGCTCTTCCCGCCAGCCCGGCCCTTCGGCCACCGGCTCGGTACGGTTTACCAGATGTTCCTGCACCCAGGCGGTGTCACGCTGCCAGTCGATCACCTGTTCGCCATGCTCCAGATGCACCGGGCGCGGTAAACCATCCAGCCCCAGGCGACCCCAGTCCCAAAGTTTAAAGGTGAAGATATAAGGCGTGGCGCTGATTTCCAGCACCATTGCCCCATCGCCAGAGCAATGCACCGTTCCCGCCGGGATCAGGAAGTGATCGTGTTTGTTGGCCGGGAATTGGTTAACAAACCTCTCATCATCAAAGGCTTTTTGACCCCGCTGAGCAGCAGCCAGATCGGCCATCATAGCCTGTGGGTCGGTGCCGGTTTTCACGCCCAGATAAACCTTGGCTTCCGGCTCCGCCGCCAGAATGTAGTAACTTTCATCCTGGGTGTAATGCATGCCGAAATGCTGCTGGATATATTCGGTAATCGGGTGCACCTGGAAGCTGAGGTTTTGCCCGCCGACGGTATCCAGGAAATCAAAACGGATCGGGAATTCAGCGCCGAACCGGGCATGCACTCGTTCACCCAACAGAGGGCGAGGATACAACAGCACCAAATCCTGTGAGGGGATCTCGACCCGGACGTCACCAAACCGCATTAGCAGGCTGTTTTCCTCGGGCACGCAGTCAAAACACCATGCATAGTTGGCTGCCGCCGGGTCGAGATCGAACTGTTGCTTCATCCATTGACCGCCCCATACACCGGGGTCAAAGAACGGGACTACGCGAAACGGTTGCTGAGTGGCCTGTTGCAACCCGGCGTGGAACGCGGTACCGGCTACCAGCTTGGGTGAACCGGCCTGATTGGTATCCAGTACAAAGTTGGCTCGTTGCAACAAGGGGGTTTTATGACGATCGAAGACCCGCCATTCCACAAAAAACGCGCGCTTATAGCGGCGCAGTACGTCTTCATTCAGGTTGGCAACGCCCCAGTTGCCCAACTCGCCCCGGCGAAAACGTTGTTGTATCTCCCAGCGTGCCAGATCGGCATAGACCAGTACATCCCCTGCCGCGATGAGTGCCGCCCCTGGCCCATACACCACCACCAAGCCGCTTTCGACGGCCGCGATTGCCGCACGCTGCTGCTGCACGGCCTCATCGGCAAAAAACTCCGGCATTTCGTGGCAGGACAACACGCCAAAGACCCGGTCATCTGTCAGATTACGCTCGATCATCGCGTGGATATGGCTTTCATTATATTTGGCCTGCTCTGCGTTCAGCGCCAGAGCGGGTAGCAAAGGATCGATCAGCTGTGACTTGAGCTCCTCCAGATCCACACCGTGATAGCAATCCACTACCAGCACGATTTTCGCCAATCCTTGCGCAGCGATATGGCTGCTGATGGCCTGCACCACGGCTGGCCAACCTTGCCAGGCTGCGCAGTCAAACCCCTGCACCACCAGTTCCGGGTATTTGTCATAGTTTGCTTTACGATGTTGCTCGGACATGATCTTTTGCCTATGCACTGAAAACATAATAAAAGATTAATCGATTAACCCAATCTTAAACAGCGTGGTTAACGGGATTAACCTCAAACAACGGCGATAAAGCGGACTAAAACCCAAATTATTGCGATGGGCATCACAAATTATTTTCATCAATTGCCAGAATAAGGTTAATCGTTATACCTTAATGACAGATCCCGCCTGCAAACAGGATATGAAATGAGCACCATCACGCTGGCCGACGTCGCCGCCCTAGCCAAAGTCTCCACCGCCACGGTTTCCATGGTATTGCGTAATCGTGGTCGCATCTCGGATGAAACCCGCAAGCGCGTACTGAGCGCCATCGATGAGCTAGGCTACGTCTATAACCAGACCGCGGCTAACCTGCGCAATCGCAGCAGTAATCAGGTCGGCCTGCTGCTACACGACATCACCAACCCGTTTTATGCGGAAATGACCGCCGGGCTGAGCCAGGAGATGGAGCGCCACCAGCTCATGCTGTTTTTGGCTAACAGCGAAGAGTCTGCCCCCAGACAGCAAAAATTTGTCGACTCGCTGTTGCAGAACAATGCCAGTGGCATGGTGCTGTGCTCCGCACGTCAAACGCCACCACTGTTCTTTGAAACACTCAAACGCCGCAAGATCCCGGCCATTATGGTGGTTCGCCCGGTTGCAGACGCTCATTTTGACTTTGTCGGTACCGATAACTTTTTGGGCACTCAGCTAGCCACGCAGCACCTGCTGGATCTGGGCCATCGGCATATCGCCTTTATTGGTGGTTCGGTCAGTTCCACCTCGCGCGCGCAACGCCTGGGTGGCTATACCAGCAAGCTGTTGGAAAGGGGTATTCAGGTCAACGGGGAATGGATTGTTTGCAGTGAGGCTAGCCAAAGCTCCGGCGCTAAAACCGCAGAGCAACTGTTTACGGCGTACCCGGAGATCACCGCCGCATTATGCTATCAGGACATCGTGGCGCTGGGTGTTATGCAGACTTTACGCAAACTTGGTCGCCAGGTAGGCCGCGACTTTGCGCTGATTGGCTTTGATGATATTACCGAGGCTTCCCTGGTACAGCCGGGGCTGACCACGGTATCCGTCGCTTCACGCGAGATTGGCCGCAAGGCCGGAGAACTGTTGTATAGCCGCATTCAGGGTAACGATGAACCGCCAAAGCGCATCATTCTGCCGCCTTCGCTGGTGATCCGTGAGTCCTGCGGTTACGGGTTGTAGTGGGATCACCGCCATGTTCTACGAAATCTCATCTTGGCGGAGCGGGTAGTTTACCAGTTTCAAATCCAACTTTGACGAACTGGTAAAGTTAGAATAGACTATTAGTCAAATGGAGGTGACTTATGATGAATGCCACTCTCGAAAGAGACCCGGTTGCTACTGCCAATTTGAACGAGTACCAACTGAACCTTCTTAAGCGCATTAACAATATCGCTCTGGCGCTGATGCCTGAATTTGCAGATAAAGCACAGGCCATGAATGCTGTCAGTTTAGATGACAAAACGCTGTTCCAGCGTCTGTACACCACGATGCTTGAGCAGAACACTCACGTATCGGACAGCGAGCTGCGTAAAGCTCGCCGCCGTCGTGAAAGCCTGGAGAAATTCTACTCTCAGCTTCAGGAGCTAGGCGGCACGATTAAAGTCAACGATGTCGCTGACATTCTGGGTATTTCTCGCCAGGGCGTATACGCACGCGTGAAAAAGAACAAATTACTGGCTTTCAAACAGCACGGCGACTTTATCTATCCACGCTTCCAGTTTACTGAAAAAGGATTGCTGCCTGGTTTTGAAGAGATATTGGCTGCATTCGACCCAACAATTCATCCGATGATGATTTTGAACCTGTTGAAAGCACCGATCGATATCCATGGGGATGGGATACGAAAATCGCCTATCGAGATATTGCAAAACGGTGCAGATCAAAAAGACATCGCAGTGTTGGTTCGCAACGCAAGCCTTTTAGGCCACCAAACCGCAAGCTAAAAAAGAGGGGCAGATTATGCTCCTCCTGCTTTATTGCAGTTCTGGCGTGATCTCAAAATTTAACAGTTCCTCAAGCATGTCCTCGCCTGATATGTACAGAGAGCGCCAATCAGAGGGAAATATTTCGGCGTCGTACTCTTTATAATCCTTCAATGATGTCATACCACCAGCGGTATCCTTGAATAGCTCATTACTTTGCGGCTTACGCCAGAAAGCAAAACATTTCTTGTAACGACGGTGTCTGCTGTCGTAAGCAATGCCATCATATTCATCCCCAAACTCTGTATACAGCCGCTCCATTAGCCATTGAGGAAATGTATAGTCCTCATTTTCAAGACTGTCTAAAGGTATGTGAAGCAACGCCAATAGCGCCACGACATCAATCACCTCGACCTCTTTGAGCACATCCACAGAGCAGATGTAATGCTGGTCTAGAACAGACTCAGGATACGAAACCGTCTGCACAAGTTGCACCATCCGGCCATAGCTCTCTGCCATTGCGGTGAGCGCTGCATCAGAAGCGTACCAGACTGCGATACATCCTCCCACAGGGTTGAACCGACCACATTTTTCCACCTCTATAGGCGCGGTAAAATTAATGGCACTGGCATAACGCTGCCATTGATGACGCTTTAGAACCTCACCTGCATGCCGCTCAATACTCGGGATTTTACGTCCGGATTTTTTTAGCGCTGCAATGGCACGCTTGACCTTTTCAGGTTGGAAAGTCCATTTTTTCATCCTTGTTCCCCCCTGGAGGTGCTTGCCTATCTGAACCCTTGCAAGCATACCATTTTGCTTTTTTTTTACTCAATGGTTTTCCTAAACGTCATCAAGGCAATCCACAGCGTTTCGAATATTGCGATTTTCGATTATTTCGAATATATTGTATTTCGTGCTATAGAAATCAGAGAGACATGCCATATGACCAGTGCAACTTTTTCCAAAATCAACTTGCCTGGTGTGCAAGAAAAAGAGATTGCCCAAAAAGGTTATCGAGATTTATCGGCGATGTTGGCAACAAAACTAGATATTCGCCACTTCTCGATCAGGGACGATGAGCAAAATGAACACTCTATTGAGGTTCCACCTTCTGCGGTGAAAATGCTCGTTGAGATACTAGGAGAACTAGCAAACGGGAACGCTGTTCAGGTTGTGCCCGTTCATGCGGAATTGACTACCCAAGAAGCCGCCAATTTACTTAATGTATCCAGGCCGCATGTTGTGAAAATGCTAGAAGAAGGCAAAATCGAATTCCATAAAACAGGGCGTCATCGCCGCATACGCTTTGCAGACCTTATGGCCTACAAAGAGCAGCGAGACATCGAAGCTGCTGCAGCAATGGATGAACTGACTCGTCTTTCACAGGATATGGATATCTATTAATGACGCATTCGCCTTACCCAGCAAGACTGCGACTAACCCGTTGATTATCACAAGGGGCGCAGCATGCAGCGCCCCTTGTAGTGAGCCGATTGAGTTAGCACTCTCAACCCCAAGCAATCAACCAATCTGCACCGAAAGCATGCTCAGCGCGGCCATTTCGATCCCATCGATCGGTACCGAGATCGGCTCTTTACCATCCCAGCCGCCCAACACATACAGCAACGGCAGATAATGCTCTGGCGTCGGGTTCGACAACGCTGCGCCTTCATGCTGCATAAAATTCACCAGCGGGTGATGTTCGCCCTGATAATCCAGGTTATCACGTACGTACTGGTTGAATGACTCCGCCCAAGGATACGGGCTGGTGTCACCCTGCCATTTCACCATGCGCAGGTTATGCACCACGTTGCCGCTGGCCACGATCATTATCCCACGATCGCGCAGCGCCGCCAGCTTACGGCCCAGCTCAAAATGGTATTCCGCTGGCTGAGTCCCATCGATGCTCAGTTGCACCACCGGGATATCAGCTTGCGGGTACATCTTGATCAGCACGCCCCAACTGCCGTGATCCAAACCCCATTCACTGGTATCGGCAATCACCTGCGCCGGGGCCAACAGGCTTTGCAGCTCTGCCGCCAGCTCTGGTGAACCCGGTGCCGGATACTGCGTATCAAACAGCGCCTGCGGGAAGCCGCCAAAATCGTGAATGGTTTTTGGATGTTCCATCGCCGTCACTGCCGTCCCACGAGTGTACCAGTGGGCAGACACAGCAACGATCGCCTTTGGCCGTGGCAATTGCTCACCCAACGCACGCCAGGCCTGGGTATAGCGGTTTTCTTCCAGCACGTTCATCGGGCTTCCGTGACCAAGAAAGAGTGCAGGCATACGAGAGGTGGTCATAAAATATCCTTGGTTAGCATGACAAGTGTTCTGCTGACTACATTACGCTGTTTGTCCTACCAAGGCAGCCGGATAACCCTGATGGTGATCTTCAAGAAATTTGAATGGCTGGAGCGATTGAAACCATCAGCCAAATCCACTCGATTTATGCTTTGGCTCTGTTAGTATCAGAAACTGATAAATATTATTGGCATACAAGGAGAATGCATGTCTGTACCGCTGATCCTGACCTTGTTAGCCGGGGGCGCTACCTTTGTCGGTGCCCTGCTCGGCATTATTGGCCAGAAGCCCTCCAACCGCCTGCTGGCGTTTGCGCTCGGCTTTGCCGCAGGGATTATGCTGTTAATTTCATTGATGGAAATGCTGCCCGCTGCGCTGCACACCGTCGGCATGTCACCCATGCTTGGCTACGGCATGTTTATGCTCGGGCTGTTAGGTTACTTTGCGCTGGATCGCATGCTGCCACACCAGCACCCGCAAGACCTGGTGCAAAAGCCCATCAAGCCCCATAACCTGAAACGCACCGCCATGCTGCTGACGCTCGGCATCAGCCTGCACAACTTCCCGGAAGGGATTGCCACCTTTGTCACCGCCAGCGCCGATCTGGAACTGGGGATGGGCATTGCGCTCGCGGTCGCCATCCACAATATTCCAGAAGGATTGGCAGTCGCCGGGCCGGTGTATGCAGCAACCGGCTCCAAAACTAAAGCGCTACTGTGGTCCGGGATCTCCGGGATGGCAGAAATTCTGGGTGGCGTACTGGCCTTCCTGGTGCTCGGCCCGATGGTTTCACCGGTGGTGATGGCGTCGATTATGGCTGCGGTAGCCGGGATTATGGTGGCGCTGTCGGTAGATGAATTGATGCCCTTGGCCAAAGAGATCGACCCACACAATAATCCAAGCTATGGCGTGCTGTGCGGCATGGCGGTGATGGGGTTTAGCCTGACGCTGTTGCAAAGCGGTGGCATCGGTTAAAGAATTTTTAGCACAAAAAAAGCCGCTTCATAAGCGGCTTTTTCATTTCAGTCAGCGACTTAGCTGGCTTTCTTTTCGTGCGACTGGCGGTAAGCCACCAGATCTTCGATAGTCAGCACCACCATGTCATGCTGCTTGGCAAAGGTGATCACTTCCGGCGCATGCGCCATGCTGCCGTCATCGTTAGTCAGCTCGCACAGCACGCCAGCGGGTTTGAAACCGGCCATTGAGACCAGATCGATGGTCGCTTCGGTGTGGCCACGGCGGTTCAATACGCCACCAGGCTGAGCACGCAGTGGGAACACGTGGCCAGGGCGGTTCAAATCGCTTGGCTTGGCACCGTCTGCAATGGCCGCACGGATGGTCGTCAGGCGATCGCCAGCCGATACGCCAGTGGTCACGCCCTGCGCCGCTTCAATCGTTACGGTAAAGGCGGTCTGGAACTGGCTGGAGTTGTTGGTGACCATCATCGGCAGCTCAAGCTGCTGGCGACGATCTTCAGTGATACACAGGCAAACAATGCCGCTACCGTGGCGAATGGTCAGTGCCATCTGCTCAACGGTCATGGTTTCTGCGGCGAAGATCATGTCACCTTCGTTTTCACGGTTTTCATCATCAAGCACCATTACACCGCGCCCGTTGCGCAGTGCATCAAGAGCGCGTTCAACGCGTTCTTCCGGCGTGCCGAAATCTGAAAGTAGAGTCTGATTCATGGTAAAAAACCTCATTAAAATTATGGATTACCAGAACCAGGGCGATCTTGAGGAGTGGCTATGCCAATAGCCAAAAAAATAACGCAAGCGGGGCATACGCCCGACAGGTGTCGTTACTCTCTCCCATCCGGACTATAACCGTCGGCCCCGGAATTACACCGGATCTGCTGACCTCTAACCCACTCCTGAGAGATAGGTTGAGCGCTCGCGGGCTTTCACCGTGAATGGTGATTTACCGCCGGTGGGGACTTGCACCCCGCCCTGAGAATAAGCATCTCGACTATAACCCCATCGCTTTAGTGTTTCAAGCCATCCGGTCGCGTAATGAGGGATCGCGCAGCAAACACGGTAATGGTTTATCCGGCGAGCAACTCGCATTACACTAGGCGTCAGCCACCAAATATCAGAAAGGGAAACGCCATGATTGACCCGAAAAAAATTGAACAGATCGCACGCCAGGTCCAAGAGTCGATGCCTAAAGGCGTACGTGAATTCGGGGAAGACGTTGAGAAAAAAATCCGTCAGGTGCTGCAAGCGCAGTTGACCCGTCTGGATCTGGTTAACCGCGAAGAATTTGACGTGCAGACTCAAGTCCTGCTGCGCACCCGTGAAAAGCTGGCATTGCTGGAACAGCGTCTGACCGAGCTGGAAGGCAAGCTGAACACCGCGCCGTTAGCCAAGCCAGCAGACGAATAAGTTGTTGTAAGGGGCGCATCAATGCGCCCTTATTACTTGGAGACCACCGCCTGCGTTTTACGCGGCAGCACCAGCCAAATCAGCACCAGCATCGCCAACGCATACAGGCTTTTCCAGCCGATAATCACCAGCAATGACAAGCACAACGCGGAGCCAACGATCGCCATCAACCGCGAACGCCCCTGCAAGATCCGCCAACCCGCCAACATACACAGCAGATAAATCAGCACGAAAATGCCATTGGCGTATACCAGCAGCGTATCCAGCGGCAGCTTCAGGGTATAGATCAGCAAAGTGAACAGCAGGCAGCAACCGACCACCGCGCTCAATGCATTGACCGGCACCTGGCCCGCAGAGAGTTTGGCTAAGCCGCTAGCAGGCTTTTCCTGGGCCTGAGACCAGACCAGGCGGGCAAAGCTCTGGGTGTAGATATTCACGCTGGCAAAACAGGCCAGATAGCCGATGATGCAGGCAATCCACAGCGCATGTTCGCCAAACAGTTGCACCACGATCCCCGGCAATGAAGCGGCCGCCGCCTGATGTTCGCCGTAAGCATGGAAGTGCAGCACCGCTACGGTACAGCCCCAATAGACCGCTCCCGCCACCAACAACCCGAGCATTAACGCACGTGGAAAGTCCCGCTCTGGATGGCGAAACTCGGTCGCCAGATGAGCAAATGCCTCCAGCCCGACAAAGCACCAGAAAATCACCGCCAACGCGTGGAACATATTAGGAGGAGAAATATCGCTGACCGCTGGCCATGGGATTTGGGATGGAGTAATACCGCCTTGCCACCAGATAGCCCCCACCAGAGCGATCACCAGAAGGGCAATCAAGGTCTGAATATTGGCACTGGAACCGGCGCTGCGTGTGCCAAGCAGCCAAATCACCACTAGCGTGACTATTTGCACCAGCAACAGGCCGTTGGCATCCCAACCAAAGGTGGCCTGCCAGAATCCTGCGGCGATTTGTAATGCGGCGGGCAAGCCCACGGGGATCACAGAGAGGAACAGCCAAGCGGTTACCTTTGCCATGCGTGGCCCAAAGGCCAGGCCGACAAAATGCGCTGCACCACCGGCGCTAGGGAAATGGCGTCCCAACGCCGCAAAAGCGATGGCGATCGGGAATACCAGCACAATCAGTATTGGCCAGGCCCACAGGCTATCGCCGCCCGCCACCTGCGCCGCTAATGCAGGGACGGCAAAGACCCCGGTGCCCAGCAGTGAAGTGGACAATAGCCCAACGCCCTGCGCTAAACTCAGCTCCTGCTTAAGTCCACTCACTGCAAACCACCCTGTTTACCCGTCGTCTTTCAAGCTGCAGCGTTGTTACCTGCGCTTACCCACCCCAGTCACTTACAAAAGTAAGCTCCTGGGGATGGGTAAGCTTGTCGCCGCTGTGCTGTACAGGGATGTACAAATGCCGCGAGTGCAGGGATGCACTGAGAGCGGCCAGCTTGAAATCCATAGGGTATAGATATACAGATAAAGTTAACCGCGCCCATCCTTGATGGCCTTGATGATGTTGGTGGTGGATAACCCATCTTCAAAGTTCAGTACCCGCACATCGCCACCGTTGGCCCAGACCTCGGCACTGCCGGCAATTTCATGCGGTTGGTAGTCGCCGCCCTTCACCAGTAAATCTGGCAGAACTTCGGCGATCAGGCGTTGCGGCGTATCTTCTTCAAACGGCACTACCCAGTCCACGGCACCCAGCGCGCCCAATACCACCATACGGTTTTCCAACAGGTTAACCGGGCGGGTTTCCCCTTTCAGGCGTTTGGTTGACGCATCGCTGTTCACTGCAACAATCAGGCGATCGCCCAATTTACGCGCATTCGCCAGGTACGAGACATGGCCTGCGTGCAGAATGTCGAAGATGCCGTTGGTCATCACCACTTTCTCGCCGCGTTGGCGCGCCTGCGCTACCGCTTTTTTCAGCTCGGCCTCGGTCATTACACCAAACCCGGTTTCGGCGCGGCCACGAATGGCGTTTTCCAGTTCGACTGGCGAGACGGTCGAGGTGCCCAACTTACCCACTACCACACCAGCGGCGGCGTTGGCCAGGAAGCATGACTCTTCCAGCGTATTACCCGCAGCCAGGGCGGCAGCCAGTACACCGATCACCGTATCACCGGCCCCGGTCACGTCGAACACTTCCTGCGCCTGAGTTGGCAGATGCAACGGCTCACGGCCCGGTTGCAGCAACGTCATCCCCTGCTCGGAACGGGTGATCAGCAATGCAGACAGTTCAAAGTCCGCCACCAGCTTCATCCCACGCGCCACCAGCTCTTCTTCGCTTTGGCAATGACCGACTACGGCTTCAAATTCGGACAGGTTTGGTGTCAGCAGCGTGGCGCCACGGTAACGTTCAAAATCGGTGCCTTTCGGGTCGATCAGTACCGGAACCTTCGCAGCACGTGCCAGCGCGATCATGCCCTGCACCTTGCTCAACGCGCCCTTGGCGTAATCCGACAGTACCAGTGCGCCAATCTGCGGCAATGCCTGCTGGATACGTTCCATGATTGGCTGCGGATCGACGTTGGAGAAACCTTCCTCGAAGTCCAGGCGGATCAGCTGTTGGTTACGGGAAAGTACACGCAGCTTGGTGATGGTTGGATGCGTAGGCACCGAGACAAAGTCACAACGCACGTTAACTTCGTTGAGCTTGGCGCTCAGCGCACGCGCCGCGTCGTCGATCCCCGTCAGGCCCACCAGGCGTGAATTAGCACCCAACGAGGCGATGTTCATCGCGACGTTAGCCGCACCACCGGGACGCTCTTCGATGGTTTCAACCTTGACCACCGGCACCGGCGCTTCCGGTGAAATTCGGCTGGTCGGCCCATACCAATAGCGATCCAACATGACGTCACCAACCACCAACACACCGGCGCGGCGAAAATCAGGTAGTGTAACTTTCATCCGATAACTCCAAACAAGTCATAAAAATAAATTCGGCAGATATTAGCATAATAGCCTGCAATACCCGTAAAAACTGCCAACCAGCGCAATGCTTCAGCAAACGATACGTCTCCCTCACCCCAACCCTCTCCCCAAGGAGAGGGAGCTGGTACGGAGTTGCTGTCAGGTACCGGGGTCTATCTTTGACACGTTAAATCCGCCCTCCCTGATGGAGCTACAGCCAAATGACAGAGCCAAGTTGTGGCATGGACGATCTCCTCACCCCAAGGAGAGGAAGCTGGTAGCCCCTGCTCGTTTGGCACTAAAGCGATAACCTCAACAAACTCGATCGCCTCCTAAGCCAGGATGAGTCACTATAATTTCAAACCACACTCGATCGGTCCCCTCTCCCTGTGGGAGGGTTAGGGTGAGGGAACACATATGCCTCCCTCAGCCCAGCCATTTGCTCCAACTGACACGCACCTGCTCACGCTCGGCAGCAAACAGCTCACTGCTGACTTTGCTGGAGTGTTCCTGTAACGCCAGATGGTGGATCTCATCACGCATGGTGACATAGGCCTGGGTCAACGCCCGGGCCTCGTCTTCCGGCATGATGTCGTAATTGGCCATCAGCTCAAAGATACGCACGTTATCCGACCAACGCGTCAGGCGCGGTTCGCCCGCGGCATAACCTAAGACCAGGTATTGGGCAATAAATTCGATATCGGTGATCCCGCCTTCGTCCGCTTTGATATCAAACAGATCGCGCTGTTTGCTGCCCAGATGGTTGCGCATTTTCTCGCGCATTTCACGCACCTCCTGCTGCAGCTTATTCACTTCACGCGGTTTGCACAAAATTTCGCGGCGGATCGCATCGAACTGCTGATGCAGCGCCGGATCGCCATACACAATGCGCGCCCGCACCAGGGCCTGATGCTCCCAGGTCCAGGCTTCGTTACGCTGATAATCGGCAAAGGCTTCGACGGTGCTGACCAACATCCCGGCAGCACCGGAAGGACGCAGACGGGCATCCACCTCATAGAGAATGCCGGAAGAGGTGCGGGTGCTGAACAGATGCATCACCCGCTGTGCCAGACGCAGATAGAACTGGCGTCCATCGATGCAGCGATCGCCATCCGTCATTACGTCTGGTGGACAATCCAGCAAGAACACCAGGTCGAGATCCGAGCTGTAACCTAGCTCCCAGCCCCCCAGCTTCCCGTAGCCGATCACCGCGAACCCTAACCCCTCCCGCTCATGCAGATGGGTCGGTTGGCCGTAGCGCGCGACCATGTCTTTCCACGCCTGCTGCACCACTGCATCAATGATCGCCTCGGCCAGATAGGTTAAGTGATCGCTCACTTTCATTACCGGCAACGCCTCGGCGATATCCGCAGCGGCAATGCGCAAGTGCTGTGCCTGCTTGAACTGCCGCAACGCTTCCAACTGCTGTTCTTCATCGTCTTCCGGCACCCGCAGGCGATATTGGCGCAGTTCGCTACGATAGGCATCCGGGGCCACCGGTTGGTACAGCGTGGCCGGATCCAACAGCTCGTCGAGCAACAGCGGGTAACGTGCCAGTTGGCTGGCCACCATCGGAGATGCAGCACAAAGGCGGATCAGGTGGCTGAGAGCGGCATGGTATTCCACCAGCAGCTCAAGGTAGGTAGTTCGGGTCACGATGCTGAGCAACAGCTGAGTAAGTCGCGTCAGAGCCGTGGCCGCGTCCACGCGCGAACACACTTCGGCCAGCAAGCGTGGCATCAGTTGATCCAGCACGTCACGGCCACGCGGGCCAATGGTACGTTTGTCCACGTCGTGGCGGAAGTCGGCGATGGATCGCAACATCTGCCGCCGCGCTTCTTCGTCCAGATGGGGCGTCAGTGGCGCTAGCTCGTTCTCGTCCAGCGCATCCTGCCACAGGCTGTGATAATGCTGGTAGTTGGGATCTTCGCCTACGTCTGGGCTATCGTCGCCGATCAGGTCATCAAATACCGCACGGACCTGGTGCATATGCTCTTCCAGCACCGCCATCAACGACGGCCAGTCTGGCTGGTCCATTCCCCAGGCCAGGCGCGCCTGATCCAGCTCGTCCTGCGGTAAGGTTTGCGTCTGCTGGTCGGCAATCGCCTGCAACAGATTCTCCAGACGCCGCAGGAACAGATAACCGTCACTCAGCTCAGCAACCTGCTGCGCAGTCAACAACCCCAGTTCACCAACCGCCTGCAACGTCGGCAGCAGTGAGCGCCCCTGCAAACTGGGCTCACGCCCGCCACGGATCAGTTGGAACACTTGGGTGATAAATTCGATTTCGCGGATGCCACCGGCACCCAGCTTGATGTTGTCCTTCAGCCCCCGCCGCCGCACTTCGCGGGCAATCATGCCCTTCATATTACGCAGCGACTGGATCACGCTGAAATCGATATAGCGACGGAACACGAATGGCCGCAATGTCTTACGCAGCTCCTGGCTGTAGGCATCTTCATGCCCTCCCATCAGGCGCGCCTTGACCATCGCATAACGTTCCCAATCGCGCCCCTGCTCCTGGTAATAATCTTCCAGCGCTGCGAAGCTCATCACCAGCGGGCCGCTATCGCCAAACGGCCGCAGACGCATATCGACGCGGTAGACAAAGCCGTCGATGGTTTGCTGATCCAACGCTTTGATCAGCCGTTGCCCCAGGCGGGTAAAGAATTGGGCGTTATCCAGCTCACGCCGCCCGCCTTGGGTGTGGCCGTTTTCCGGATAGGCAAAGATCAGATCGATATCAGAGGAGAAATTCAGTTCGCCACCGCCGAGTTTGCCCATCCCCAGGATTAGCAAAGGCTGTGGCACGCCATCGGCATTGCAAGGCGTGCCCCACTCGCGGCAACAGGTTTGATAGAGCCAGTCACGGGCGCTGACGATCAGCGTTTCTGCCAGAGCACTCAGCTGCTGTAGCGTTTCCTGCGTGGTACATAGCTGCAGAGCCTGCGCCCAGGCAATGCGCACCAGGCTCTCACGGCGGAACAGACGGAGCACACGCATTAACTGCGCTTCTTCCTGCACCTCTTCAAGCTCATCCTGCAACCAGGCGGCATAGTGCTGCCACTCATCGGCCACCGGCGGCTGCTGGCGTAACGTTACCAACCATTCAGGATGGCCGAGCAACATGTCGCTGACAAAATCACTCGAGGCCAGAACGCTTTGTTCTGCGGCGCTGAGCATCAACTCCGCGCCCTGAGTTTCCTGAAATCGCTGCACGATGTTCTGTGCCTGAAGCTGTAACGCAGCAGAGAGTGGCAACATAGTGAATGACCCGTTCTGTGGCCTGCAGCCCGGCAGACCCGCTGGAGTTAACGAACCGCGCCGTTTAACCAGAATGGCGCATGGGATAATGCCTGTTTGCGGCTGGCTTCGTACCAACCCTGACGACGCTCGGCAATGGCTGATTGCAGTTCGCGCCAGCTGTCGATATACGGCCCAGTTTCGCTATCCGGATAGGCACCAGAAAGCAGGATAAACGCCAGCACCTGGCGCGTCAGACGGGGCAGTTGCTCTTGATATTCATCTTCATTCAGGGTGCGCGTAAAGGCTTCTTTCAGCTCTGAAGCGCTACGGCCCAGCATGATGTCGCTAAAACGCTTGAATGAACCATCCAGCTTGGCCTGCGATTTGGCATCGATAAATGGCCGCCATGCACCGGTGATCAACCACGATGTGAGTGCCAACTTACATTGCAGATACTCCGTGCCATAGCACAGCTCCTGCGGCTGGGTGGTTTTATCCACCAGCAAAGGCTCCAAAGCCGTCAGCCGAGCGCGCAGATCGGTGCTTGCCTTGCGCGGAACCAATCCGCCAAAGATCACCAACGCCTGGCGGATCAGGCCGATCGCTTCCATTACCGCGCGACGTGCCTGCTTGTCGCCACGCAGCCACAGCTCTTCGTGATACTGCCAATGGCTCAGCGCCAGCTCGAAAGCGGCCACCATGCCCTGTTCTACCGTGGATTTAGGGGCTGGCTTCAACACGCTCAATGGGCGTAATTCACGTTCGGCATTGCCCTGCGCCAGATGATAGCCGCGAGCCGCTTTGCTGAGGCTGCCCTGGCGTAAACCACCCTGTTCCGCCAATGCGGTGGCCAATGCCAGCAAATCAGCGGTCTCACCGCTTTTCAGCTCAAGCTCCAGCTCGCATAACGGTTCAGCCAGTTCACCCGCGCGCACTTCACCCTGGTCGAGGCCAATCTCGATCTCGCTTGCGCCGTAAGTGACCACCCACTTTTCACGTACAAAGTCGGTGCGGAACAGCGGCTGCAACGCCTTTTGCAGCGGAGCCAATTTACAGCCCTCCGGCCAGATATCCGCCGGGAATTTTTTCAGCGCCAGCGCGGGTTTGGCGATGGCGACGTTATATTCCGGCCGCTGGTGCAACCCACCCACCACCGAACCGGCGGTTTTGATGGTCATTTCATAGCTATCGTCAAAACCGCGGATACGCAGGCCCATATCATGGTTGCGCAGGAAGTTGTCGGCGGTTTCATAGTAGATATTGGTCAGCTTCTGCGGCGCAGAATGCTGATTGGGCCAGGCGGCAATACGCTCCGGTAGGCTGGCAATCGCTGCGGGGGAAACAATAAACTTCAGTTCTATTTCAACGCTCATAGTTCTTTTACACCAATAGGTTAGGCATTCGCGTGAGTGTTCACGGCGGCGGAGTCTGCCGGCCGCACTCAGCCCGACGACGCACAGTGAGAGTATCTTACCGCGATTCCCCCTGACTTGACTCTGCCAACTGCAGAAAAAACCTGTTACGTTATAGAATGCTGCGCAACTGACGGGATTTAGCATAGTAAGATAGTTCCCATTCCGGTTTTGGCGTTGCGCCGTCAGACTGAACGCTCTACTATCGTTCCATAAATCCACGCAGAAACGATGACATAATGCAGAAATTACGCCTGATTTGCCTTGCCGTGCTAAGTTTTAGCATCACTTGGGGCGCACATGCCGAAGATAAACGCTATATCTCCGATGAATTAAATACTTATGTCCATAGCGGCCCAGGTAACCAATACCGTATCGTCGGCACCTTGAATGCCGGTGAAGAAGTCACGCTGTTGAGCGTCAACGACAGCACCAGCTACGGCCAGATCCGCGATTCCAAAGGACGCAGCGTCTGGATCCCGCTGGATCAGCTGAGCCAGACGCCAAGCCTGCGCACCCAAGTGCCAGAGCTGGAACAGCAGGTGAAAACCCTGACCGACAAGCTGGCCAATATTGATAATAGCTGGAACCAGCGCACCGCCGAAATGCAGCAGAAAGTGGCCGCCAGCGACAGCACCATCAGCGGCCTGCAGCAGGAAAACCAGGATCTGAAAAATCAGCTGGTTGTGGCGCAGAAGAAGGTGAACGCGGTGAATCTGCAACTTGATGACAAACAGCGCACCATTATTCTGCAATGGTTTATGTACGGCGGCGGCGTTGCCGGCGTTGGTTTGCTGCTCGGTCTGCTGTTGCCGCACCTGATCCCACGTCGCAAGAATAATCGCTGGATGAACTGATTGCTGTTCCGCCAGTTTAAGCGCCTACGGGCGCTTTTTTATTGCCTGGCGCATCCGCAGCCCAATTGATGTAATCTGATCAAACGAACCACCTATATATACCCTATGGATTTCAAGCTGCAGCTAGGCGACAAGCTTGTTCATCCCCAGGAGCTTACTTTTGTAAGTGACTGGGGTGGACAAGCGCAGGTAACAACGCTGCAGCTTGAAAGACGACGGGTATACCGCATTTAGGAGTTGAACCGTGAAAACTTACCTGGTCGGCGGTGCCGTCCGTGACACCCTGCTCAACTTACCGGTAGTGGATCACGACTGGGTGGTGGTCGGCGCAACGCCTGCCGATCTGTTGGCTCTTGGCTATCAGCAGGTGGGTAAAGACTTCCCGGTATTCCTCAACCCGCAAACTCATGAGGAATATGCGCTGGCCCGCACCGAACGTAAATCCGGCCAGGGTTACACCGGATTTACCTGCTACGCCGCCCCGGACGTGACACTGGAAGAGGATCTGCTGCGGCGCGATCTCACCATCAACGCCATGGCGCGGGGTGATGATGGAGTATTGGTTGACCCCTATAACGGCAAGGCCGATCTCGACGCCCGCCTGCTGCGCCATGTCTCCGACGCTTTTGGCGAAGATCCGCTGCGAGTGTTACGCGTGGCGCGCTTTGCCGCTCGCTTTGCCTCCCTGGGCTTTACCGTTGCCCCTGAAACCAGCGCGCTGATGCAGCAGATGGCCGAAAGCGGTGAACTGGCCTCCCTGACGGCGGAGCGCGTGTGGAAAGAGACCGAGAAGGCGTTACAGAGTCAGAGCCCGCAGGTGTATTTCCAGGTGCTACGCGACTGCGGAGCGTTGAAAGTGCTGTTCCCGGAAATCGACGCCCTGTTTGGCGTACCAGCCCCAGAGAAATGGCACCCGGAAATTGATACCGGCGTACACACGCTGATGACGCTGGCGATTGCCACCCAGCTCAGCCCCGAGGTAGATATCCGTTTCTCAGCGCTGTGCCACGATCTTGGTAAAGGCCTCACGCCGCAAGAACTCTGGCCACACCACTATGGCCATGGCCCTGCGGGCGTCAGGCTGGTAGAGAAGCTTTGCCAACGGCTGCGTGTGCCTAATCCAGTACGTGAGCTGGCGAAGCTGGTGGCGGAGTACCACGACCTGATCCACACGGTTAATAAACTGCGGCCAGAAACGCTGTTAAAACTGTTTGATGCCATCGACGTGTGGCGTAAACCGCAGCGGCTAGAGCAGATGATCCTCACCAGCGAAGCCGATGCCCGCGGGCGTACCGGTTTTGAAAACAACCCTTATCCACAAGGCGATTACCTGCGCCAGGCCTATCAGGTCGCCAACGCGGTTTCGGTCAAAGAGGTGGTGGAAAGTGGCCTGCAAGGACTGGCGATCCGCGACGAGGTCAAACGCCGCCGTCAGCAGGCGCTGGCGGATTGGAAGAAACAGCAGGAACCTCAGTCTTAAGTAAAACGGGCGCAGCATGCGCCCCTACCTATCCCTCCAGCACCAACGAATCACGGCTGATTTCAGCGATACTTTTCGCCCCCGTGAGCGTCATCGCTACGCACATCTCTTTTTTGATCAATGCGAGCAGGTTTTCCACCCCAGCCTGGCCTGCAGTCGCCAGCGCATAGAGATAAGCGCGCCCAAGCAGCACACTGTCCGCCCCAAGCGCGATCATGCGTACCACGTCTAATCCGCTGCGTATCCCGCTGTCTGCCAGGATGGTGATATCCCCTTTCACCGCGTCGGCAATCATCGGCAGCGCACGGGCAGAGGAGAGCACCCCATCCAGTTGCCGACCACCGTGGTTAGAAACCACAATGCCGTCGGCGCCAAAGCGTACAGCATCACGTGCATCGTCGGCGTCGAGAATGCCCTTTATCACCATCGGCCCCTGCCAGAAATCACGGATCCATTCCAAATCACTCCATGAAATCGAAGGGTCAAAGTTGGCCCCCAACCACCCGATATAATCTTCTAATCCGGTGGGCTTTCCGAGGTAAAAGGAAATATTCCCCAGATCGTGCGGACGCCCATTCAGGCCAACATCCCACGCCCAGGCAGGATGGGTAACGGCTTGCCAATACCGCCGTTGGGCAGCATAGGGGCCACTCATTGCCGAATGCGCATCGCGGTAACGGGCGCCTGGTGTCGGCATATCCACGGTGAAGACCAAGGTGGTACAGCCCGCGGCTTTCGCCCGCTCCAAGGCATTACGCATGAATCCACGATCTTTCAACACATACAGTTGAAACCACATGGGCCGCTTGATGGCCGGCGCCACCTCTTCGATTGGGCACACCGATACGGTGGAAAGCGTAAACGGAATGCCTTGTTGCTCTGCGGCGCGCGCGGCCTGCACCTCACCACGGCGAGCATACATGCCACACAACCCTACCGGACCAAGGACGACGGGCATCGCCAAAGTTTCGTTGAACAGTTTGGTTTCCAGACTGAGCGCCGACATGTTCTTAAGAACACGCTGTCTCAATGCGACCTGAGCCAGATCTTCCACGTTACGCCGTAAAGTGTGTTCGGCATAAGCGCCGCCATCGATGTAGTGAAACAGAAACGGCGGCAGTTTACGTTGCGCCGCTGCGCGATAGTCCGTGGCTGCTGAGATAATCATCAAGCGATCTTCCTTGTTACAGTGAATTGTCATCAGGAAGGCGGGTAATTCGCGCCTGCCTGGCCTCATCTTCATGCAGATTCTTAATGGTGGAATGAACGAATCCCAGGTGAGATTTTGCCGCTTTACCCGCCCGTTCAGGATCGCCTGCCAGGATCGCCAGCAGCAGTTCCTCGTGCTGTTCAGTCAGCCGGGTGAAGATCGTCGGCTGGGTGTACATACGCTGGCGACTATGCATGACGGAGGAGCGCATTAAATCGAAAAAGCCGCGCATGGTTTGCAGTAACACCACGTTGTGTGAAGCCTCGGCAATCGCCAAATGGAAGCGCACATCCGCCTGAGCGGCAAGTTCAGGATGATCGCTCTCCTGAAGCGCTAACATGGCGTCAAAGCAAGCCTGTAGCTTTTCTTTGTCTGCGGCGGTGGCTCGCATTGCCGCGTGCCAGGCGGTGCTGGCCTCAATGGCGTGGCGAGCTTCCAGAATGTCATAACGATAGTCAGGATCGTCGGTAACCAAGGTTCTCAGCGGTTCCACGATGCATTGCTCCGACCAGGGGGAAAGCTCGTCGCAGACATAGGTTCCACCGCCACGTCGGCTGATGAGCATTTTTTCACCAACCAGCTTTTGAATCGCCTCACGCAAAGAGGAACGCGAGACGCCCAACTCGTTGGCCAACTGGCGCTCGGCGGGCAAGCGCATCCCCATTTCCAGTTGGCGTTCGCGGATCATCACCTTGATACGCTCAACCAAACGATCGGACGAGCATAGTGGATCAGTGGGTTGAAGATTTGCAGTCATGGGATCATCCAGGTCAGCCAGTAAGCCTGAAGCGTAGTAATAACCCCCACCATACAGGTGAAGATCAGGCTGTGTTTTACCGTAAAGCGGAACAGGTCAGACTCTTTCCCCACCAACCCCACGGCAGCACAGGCAATCGCGATAGACTGTGGTGAGATCATTTTGCCTGTCACTCCACCGGTGGTGTTAGCCGCAACCAACAGCACATCCGAAACGCCGATCTGCTGGGCGGTGGTGGCTTGCAGAGCGGCGAACAACGCGTTGGACGAAGTGTCTGAGCCGGTCAGGAACACGCCCAACCAGCCAAGGAACGGTGAGAAAAAGGTGAACGCGCTGCCGGTATGCGCCAATGCCAGTGCCAACGTTGCCGACAGGCCGGAATAGTTGGAAATAAAGGCAAAGGCTAACACCATGCCAATGGAATAAATGGGCAGCATCAACGCCTTTAGCGTTTCAGCCAGCGTGATGAGCGCGTCTTTGGGCTTCATGCGCAGGTAAATCACAGAGGCGATCGCAGCAACCATAATGGCGGTGCCGGTGGCAGAGAACCAGTCAAGTTTGAAAACGGCGACATAAGGCGTGATGTTTGCCACCACCGGCGGCATTTTGGCCACCAGCTTATCCAGAAAAGGTACCGGAATAGAGAACACCCAATCGTATAGCGACCCACCTTGCGCGAACAGCGCTTTAAACGGCGGGATGCTCCACAGGGTGACCGTAGCGGTCAGAAAAATAAACGGCATCCAGGCGCGAATAATCTGCCCTAAAGCATAGTGCTGCTGCACCAGCGTTTGGTCGACGACCGCCCCCTCGGCATTATCAAAACGGAACAGGCGTTTTGGCTGCCAAACGCGCAGAAACAGCGTCAGGCATACCAGTGAAACCAGCGAGGAGATGATGTCTGGCAACTCTGGCCCAAGAAAGTTGGAGCTGAGATACTGCGCCAAGGCAAAGCTTCCCCCCGCCACGGCCACCGCAGGCCAGGTTTCTTTAATGCCGCGCCAGCCATCCATAATCGCCATGATCCAGAACAGCACGATAATCGTCAGGAACGGCAATTGGCGCCCGACCATCTGGCCGATTTCAAAGCTGTCCAACCCGGTCACCTGGCCCGCAACGATAATCGGGATGCCCATAGCGCCGAAAGCCACCGGGGCGGTGTTGACGATCAGACACAGCCCTGCGGCATACAAAGGATTGAACCCCAGCCCAACCAACAAGGCAGCGGTAATGGCTACCGGTGCGCCAAACCCGGCGGCACCTTCCAGAAAGGCACCAAAACAGAAGCCGACGATCAGCATCTGTAAACGTTGGTCGGGAGTGATAGAGAGAATGGAGGAGCGGATGATGTCAAACTGCCCGGTCTTCACCGAAATCTGGTAGACAAATACTGCGGCAATAATGATCCAGGCTATCGGCCACAGCCCGTAGAAAAAACCATAAACCACCGCAGCAAGCGCTCGGTCAATGGGCATCCGGTAGAGGAATAACGCCACCAGCAAAGCTATCCCAACGGTTAACGTTGCTGCAATATGCCCCTTGAGCTTCAGTTTAATCAGCGCCAAGAAAAAAAACGCAATGGGCAGCGCCGCGATCGCACTTGATAGCCAGATATTGCCAATGGGATCATAAACTTGTTGCCAGACTTCCATGTAGATAACTCCCGCGATTATTCACATACTCCTCCGCTTAATGGGTCGTACCAACAGGGCGAAGTCATATAATTGATAACCGATAGTTAACTTACTGTTAAAAACATGCAATGTGTCTGTTTGGGTTTTTGCCGTTTATGTGCCAGAGGTTCACATTTTTCCGGCATTGGTCGGACCAAAAGGGGGGAGGCGAAGGCAACTAAATATAAACATAGTGGGCAAAGAGCCCACTATTGGAGAGGAGAAATCGTTCGAGCTGGCGCCAGAATTAATTAATAAACACCATGTAGACAGCCGCCGCGACGATAAAGCGGTAGATGGCGAAAGGCACAAACGAGATACGCTTGATCAACTGCAGGAAGGTCTTGATGGCGATTAGCGCTACCACAAACGCAGTAGCGAAACCGACTGCAAACATCGGCAGGTCATTGAGCGTCAGGAAGTGCAGGCTCTTGTACAGATCCAGACCGCTGGCCCCGAGCATCATCGGCACCGCCAGAATGAAGGAGAATTCAGAGGCCGCATAGCGGCTCACGCCGACCAGCATACCGCCCGAAATGGTAGAGCCGGAACGGGAAAAACCAGGCCACAGCGCCAGACACTGGAAGCAACCGATCAAAAATGCCTGACGGTAGGTAATATCATCCAGCCCGACCGCGCGCGGCTTTTTCGGCTTCAGCCATTCGGCGGCCAGCAGCAACAGCCCCCCAACGACCAAGGCATACATCACGTTTTTCGGTTCAAACAGGGATTTGATCACATCGTGGAAGATCAGCCCCAGGACAACCGCCGGGATCATCGCCAGCAGGATATGGCCCAGCTTCAGCCGCCCTGCCGTGTGCCCTTCATGGGGTACCGGTTTGCCACCAAAGTGAATGCCGATCAGGCCAAACAGACGGCGCCAGAACACCACTACCACCGCCAGGATCGAACCCAGTTGGATAATAACTTCGAAGGTTTTCGCCTTATCGCCGGTAAAACCCAGTAACTCACCAACTATAATCATGTGCCCAGTTGAGGAAACCGGCAGGAACTCTGTCAGCCCTTCGACTACCCCAAGCACAAATGCCACAAACAATGAATGCATGTCCGCCATCAGACCACTACCCCATTTCAAAATTAACGCTATTAAAGGTACAAGCACAAAAAAGCGGCAATGTTCAATACCTTGCCGCTTAAACAATTCTAGTTACAGACCAGCATATCGGTCTTTAGTTGCATATTGGTGACAACTTGTCAGGCTGGGCGCTGACCGCGCTCGATGATCACCCCAACCCGGCTGGCGTGCGCGACTGCCCCCGGCTTGCTGACCTTAATACGGACCCAAGGAGATTTAAAGCGCCGTAGCAAAATTTCGGATACCTCCTCTGCTACACGCTCCACCAACGCAAAACGATTGGGCTGCACATGCTGGATGACCGCATCGCTGATATCGGCATAGCTCAGGCAATCATTCACATCATCGCTGGCGGCTGCCTGGCGGTTGTCCCACGCCATTTCGATATCGAACACCAGCTTTTGCTGAATGGTTTGTTCCCAATCATAAACGCCAATGGTAGTGATCACGGTAAGCTCTTCAATAAATACGATATCCATCACGTCATTCTCAGTTTTTGGCCTTGCCGGATACCACTTCCGACGGAATATGCGTATTATCCATAGATGTTGCGAGTAAAACGACCATTATTAAACGGAACCGCGTTATGAGTGCTACCGCGCTTGGCATGATTATCTTCGCGTATCTGTGTGGCTCAATTTCCAGCGCGATCCTGGTTTGCCGGATCGCCAGGCTACCGGATCCGCGTGAACATGGATCGGGAAATCCAGGGGCGACCAACGTCCTGCGTATCGGTGGCCGCCTGGCGGCGGCTACGGTGTTGGTGTTCGATATTCTCAAAGGGATGCTGCCAGTCTGGTTGGCCTATGCGTTCAACGTCCCACCGCTGTATCTGGGCCTGACGGCAATCGCTGCCTGTCTTGGGCATATCTACCCGGTATTCTTCCACTTCCGTGGGGGCAAGGGAGTGGCTACGGCATTCGGTGCCATTGCGCCGATCGGCTGGGATCTCACCGGCCTGATGACCGGCACCTGGCTGTTGACCGTGCTGCTGAGCGGCTATTCTTCGCTCGGGGCGATCGTCAGCGCGCTGATTGCGCCGTTCTACGTCTGGTGGTTCAAACCGCAGTTTACCTTCCCGGTGGCGATGCTTTCCTGCCTGATCCTGATGCGCCATCACGACAATATCCAACGCCTGTGGCGCGGCCAGGAAGGGAAGATCTGGGGTAAGTTCCGCAAGAAGAAAAACGGTGTTTTAGAACAGGAAGAACACAAAGAAGAATGATTGAAAGGCCGGAAATTCCGGCCCTTGGCTTTTACACCGCAGGCAGCTCTGCCAGCGGCCAACGTGGGCGTACGGTAACGCCCAACTCCGGGTTCCCCCCGTTTTTCATTCGAACCATCCCGGCATAAGCGATCATGGCCCCATTGTCGGTGCAGAATTCCGGGCGGGCATAGAACACTTCGCCACCGCGTTTTTTCATTAGCTCTGCCAGCTTGCTGCGCAACGTGCGGTTGGCGCTGACGCCACCGGCCATCACCAGGCGTTTAAACCCGGTCTGCTCCAGCGCGCGTTTGCATTTGATCGCCAGCGTATCCACCACCGCATCTTCAAAAGCACGGGCAATGTCGGCACGGGTTTGATCGTCGTTGCCGTTAGAGCGGATGGTGTTGGCGGCAAAGGTCTTCAGGCCGGAGAAGCTGAAATCCAGCCCTGGGCGGTCGGTCATTGGGCGTGGGAAAGTAAAACGCCCTTCGGTGCCCTGCTGCGCCATTTTCGACAGCATCGGCCCGCCTGGGTAATCCAGCCCTAACAGCTTGGCCGTTTTGTCGAACGCTTCGCCAGCGGCGTCGTCGACCGACTCCCCCAGCAAGGTATATTCACCAATCCCGGTCACGCTGATCAGTTGGGTATGGCCACCAGACACCAGCAGCGCCACAAACGGAAATGCGGGCGGATTATCTTCCAGCATCGGTGCCAGCAAGTGGCCTTCCATATGATGCACCGGCACCGCAGGCACGCCCCAGGCAAACGCCAGTGCGCGGCCAATGGTTGCCCCGACCAACAAGGCCCCCACCAGACCCGGCCCGGCGGTATACGCCACGCCATCGATATCGGTAGGCTTCAGGTTCGCCTCTTTCAGTGCGGCCTGGATCAGCGGCACGGTCTTGCGCACGTGATCGCGAGAAGCCAGCTCCGGCACCACGCCGCCGTAATCGGCATGCAGTTTCACCTGGCTGTAGAGTTGGTTGGCTAACAAACCGGCTTGATCGTCATACACTGCAATACCGGTTTCATCGCAGGACGTTTCTATACCCAATACGCGCATTACATTTCCCATCATTCACGTGCGGCCGCCAGTTTATCACAATCAACGCCATTTACCGCCAGCCTGCAGCACCCTGGCCGCGATGGTGCGCTATGTCGATGATTCACAAGGTTGCCCGCCGGGTGATTAAAAACGAGCAATTTTTTCTGATTAGTCTATAATCGGCGGCCGATGCATAATTGCGCGAGTTTGCCGGAACGCGGCGTGTTTCAATTTGCTATGGTGCTTTACAAAGCAGCATCCATTGAAGTAAAATTCCGCACCATTTTGAAAAGGCTGGCGCTTGGCCAGCAGCAAACCGAATTCTATTGAGGTGAGAGGCACATGCCGGTAATTAAAGTACGTGAAAACGAGCCATTTGACGTTGCACTGCGTCGTTTCAAGCGTTCCTGCGAAAAAGCAGGTGTTTTAGCTGAAGTTCGTCGTCGTGAGTTCTATGAAAAACCGACTACCGAACGTAAACGCGCTAAAGCTTCTGCAGTAAAACGCCACGCGAAGAAACTGGCTCGCGAAAACGCACGCCGCACTCGTCTGTATTAATCCTTCGGGGGTAACCCCACCGCGTGATTTTTTTCTTTTTCAAGAACACGCAGACCGAGTAGTTGCATACGAAGGCCGTGCTTTCCGAAAGGAATGCGCGGCTTGTTCTCGTTTATAGGCAATCGTAACAGGGGCTTATGGCTGGACGAATTCCGCGTGTATTTATCAATGACTTGCTGGCTCGCACCGACATCGTCGATCTGATCGACGCCCGGGTAAAGCTTAAAAAGCAGGGCAAGAACTATCACGCGTGCTGTCCGTTCCACCACGAAAAAACGCCTTCATTCACCGTTAATGGCGACAAACAGTTTTATCACTGTTTTGGTTGTGGAGCGCACGGTAACGCCGTCGACTTCCTGATGAATTACGACAGACTTGAGTTTGTCGAAACCATCGAGGAACTGGCCACCATGCACGGGCTGGAAGTGCCTTACGAGGCAGGCACCGGACCGACGCCAATCGAACGCCATCAGCGTCAAAGCCTATATCAACTGATGGAACAGCTCAGCGCGTTCTATCAACAGTCACTGCATCAATCCAACGGTACGCAGGCGCGCAACTACCTGCAACAGCGCGGATTGAGTGACGACGTTATCCGCCATTTTGCCATCGGCTTTGCACCTGCCGGTTGGGATAATGCGTTAAAACGTTTCGGGCGTGATACCGACAGCCGGGCAGCACTGAACGATGCCGGAATGTTGGTGACTAACGATCAAGGGCGCACTTACGATCGCTTCCGCGAACGTGTGATGTTCCCCATCCGCGACAAACGCGGGCGGGTAATCGCTTTTGGTGGACGCGTATTGGGCGACGGTATGCCCAAGTACCTGAACTCGCCGGAAACCGAAGTATTCCACAAGGGCCGTCAGTTGTACGGCCTGTATGAAGCGCAGCAGAGCCACGCCAATCCGCAACGTTTGCTGGTGGTCGAAGGCTATATGGACGTGGTGGCGTTAGCGCAATATGGCATTGATTATGCCGTTGCCTCACTCGGAACCTCGACAACGGCTGAACATATTCAGCTGCTGTTCCGCGCCACCGATAACGTTGTCTGCTGTTACGACGGCGACAGGGCTGGCCGTGAAGCCGCCTGGCGCGCGTTGGAAACCGCACTGCCCTATCTGAACGATGGGCGTCAGTTACGGTTTATGTTTTTGCCAGACGGCGAAGACCCGGACACCCTGGTCCGTAAAGAAGGCAAAGACGCCTTCGAACAACGAATGGAGCTGGCGCAGCCGCTTTCCACTTTCCTGTTCGAAACGTTGATGCCACAGGTCGACCTGAGCAGCCCGGATGGCCGTGCCAAACTAAGTACCTTGGCGCTACCGCTGATCACTCAGGTGCCGGGCGAGACATTACGTCTCTACCTGCGCCAACAGCTAGGCAGCAAACTGGGCCTGCTGGACGATAGCCAGCTCGACAAGCTGATGCCCAAACAGGCGGAAAATGCGAATACTTATCAGGCGCCCCAGCTAAAACGCACAACCATGCGTATACTGATAGGATTACTGGTGCAAAATCCGCGTTTGGCTACACTTATCCCTTCCCTGGAAGGGCTCGAGCAGACTAAACAGGCGGGTTTACCGCTATTTGTTGAACTGGTGCAGACCTGTTTAGCGCAGCCGGGCCTGACTACCGGCCAGTTGCTGGAACTGTACCGGGATAACAAATTGAGCCAGCAGCTTGAAACCTTGGCGACATGGAACCATATGATCGTTGAGGAACAAGTTGAGCAACACTTTTTAGATACTCTGACGAATCTCTATGACTCAGTGCTGGAAAAACGTCAGGAAGATTTGATCGCACGTGACAGAACGCATGGCCTGAATGCAGACGAACGCAAAGAACTCTGGTCATTACAGCTGGCATTGGCGAAGAAAGACTGAATACCAAACGGCTTAAGTGCCGATAAATGCGAGGGCAGAGCCCTGCAATATGCCGCCACAGTGGGCCGCGGCAACAACAAAAACGCCCCAAATGCTATTGTTGGCGGTTTCGCCGACCGACACCAACCCAAATACTCTGAAGTGTGGATACCGTCTTATGGAGCAAAACCCGCAGTCACAGCTTAAACTTCTTGTCCAACGTGGTAAGGAGCAAGGCTATCTGACCTATGCTGAGGTCAATGACCATCTGCCGGAAGATATCGTCGACTCCGATCAGATCGAAGACATCATCCAGATGATTAACGACATGGGCATCCAGGTGATGGAAGAAGCACCGGACGCCGATGACCTGCTGCTGGCTGAAAACACCAACAGCACAGACGAAGATGCGGAAGAAGCTGCCGCTCAGGTGCTGTCCAGCGTAGAATCTGAAATCGGGCGTACCACTGACCCAGTGCGCATGTACATGCGTGAAATGGGTACCGTTGAGTTGCTGACGCGTGAAGGCGAAATCGACATCGCCAAGCGTATCGAAGACGGCATCAACCAGGTGCAGTGCTCGGTTGCTGAGTACCCTGAAGCCATCACCTATCTGCTGGAGCAGTACGATCGTGTCGAGGCTGGCGAAGCACGCCTGTCCGATCTGATCACCGGCTTCGTCGATCCTAACGCGGAAGAGGACATCGCCCCTACCGCTACGCACATCGGTTCTGAATTAACCACCGAAGAGCAGGACGACGACGACAAAGACGAAGACGAAGAAGACGAAGCTGAAGACGACAACAGCATCGATCCAGAACTGGCGCGCCAGAAGTTTACCGATCTGCGCGATCAGTACGAAGCTACTCGTCTGGTTATCAAAAAGAACGGCCGCAGCCACGCCAGCGCAGCAGAAGAGATCCTGAAGCTGTCTGAAGTGTTCAAGCAGTTCCGCCTGGTGCCAAAACAGTTCGACTTCCTGGTCAACAGCATGCGTACCATGATGGATCGCGTTCGTACGCAAGAACGTATTATCATGAAGCTGTGCGTTGAGCAGTGCAAAATGCCGAAGAAAAACTTCGTCACCCTGTTCGCCGGCAACGAAACCAGCGATACCTGGTTCGCAGCGGCACTGGCAATGGGTAAACCATGGTCAGAGAAGCTGAAAGACGTTAATGAAGATGTTCAGCGCAGCCTGCAAAAACTGCGTCAGATCGAAGAAGAAACCGGCCTGACCATCGAGCAGGTGAAAGATATCAACCGTCGTATGTCGATCGGTGAAGCGAAAGCCCGCCGCGCGAAGAAAGAGATGGTTGAAGCCAACTTGCGTCTGGTTATCTCGATCGCCAAAAAATACACCAACCGTGGCCTGCAGTTCCTGGATCTGATCCAGGAAGGCAACATCGGCTTGATGAAAGCGGTAGACAAGTTTGAATACCGTCGTGGCTACAAGTTCTCAACTTACGCCACCTGGTGGATCCGTCAGGCTATCACCCGCTCTATCGCCGACCAGGCACGTACCATCCGTATTCCGGTGCATATGATTGAGACGATCAACAAGCTCAATCGTATTTCACGCCAGATGCTGCAAGAGATGGGCCGTGAGCCAACGCCGGAAGAGCTGGCCGAGCGTATGCTGATGCCAGAAGACAAAATCCGTAAGGTGCTGAAGATCGCCAAAGAGCCGATCTCCATGGAAACGCCGATTGGTGATGATGAAGATTCACATCTGGGCGATTTCATCGAGGATACCACCCTCGAGCTGCCACTGGATTCTGCCACTTCTGAAAGCCTGCGTTCTGCCACGCACGACGTCCTGGCTGGCCTGACCGCACGTGAAGCGAAGGTGCTGCGTATGCGTTTCGGTATCGATATGAACACTGACCACACGCTGGAAGAAGTGGGCAAACAGTTCGACGTTACCCGTGAGCGTATTCGTCAGATCGAAGCCAAAGCGTTGCGTAAACTGCGCCACCCAAGCCGTTCAGAAGTGCTGCGTAGCTTCCTGGATGACTAAGGTTTAACGACCTCGTAAAAACCCCGGCTCGCCGGGGTTTTTTTATGCCCTATTTTAACGCCAGGAATAGCTCGCGGTAACTCTCGGTAAGCTGCTCCAGCGTGGCACGATTCAATCCACTGGGATTAGGCAATACCCACACCTCGGTTTTACCCAGCATCATCTCCTGACGCCCCCAGGCCGCATTACGCACGCCAAACGCACTGCTGAACGCCTGTTTTCCCAGGATCGCCAAAGCACGGGGTTGGTAACGCAGGATTTTTTCTTTTAACGCCTCCCCACCACCGCGAAGTTCATCACGTGAAAGTTCACTAGCCGCCACCGTTGGGCGCGCGACCAGAGCGGTGATCCCACAACCGTTATCTTGCAGTTGTAGCCACTGTTCCGGTGCCAACTGGCGATCGGTGAAGCCCGCCTGATGGACCACCTTCCAGAAGCGGTTACTACCATTGGCAAAGGGATAGCCCTGATGGGCAGAGGAAAGGCCAGGATTGATGCCGCAGAACACCACCTGTAGGTTTGGCGCCAAGAGTTCCATGAGTATCACCAGTCCGTTAAAAAGAATTAACAGCGGTTATCGCAAAATCTGCCTGCAATTACAACAGGCTAGAACTGTGCATAAAAACATCATATGGTTTTATGGGTGTAGACCTGCATCCCATGATTACCGTATAATCACGCCGCCTGGCCCCTTAGCTCAGTTGGTTAGAGCAGGCGACTCATAATCGCTTGGTCACTGGTTCAAGTCCAGTAGGGGCCACCAAATATAACAAGGACTTACGCTAAAAACGTGAGTCCTTATCTTTTTCTAGGATACCGCAACGAAGTATAAGCGAGTATTACCAAGGGGGATTAATCATTACAGAAACAAAGAATTGCATGCTCAGACGCGCCATTTTGAGCATGTCTTTTGATCGTAATGATGTTCCTGATGCTGTTACGATCCAGAATGTGCAGACCAGATGGCCGTTATTAGCCGATGTGGGGCTTACTCCGAGGAAAATACTCGAACTGGCTAATAGTGATGATGAATCTATTCTTCCCGATAGCCTAATGAGAGAAATTATGGATTCTTTAAACTGGTATAACGAATATCACTCGTAATGCGTGATTGATAGCTGGAACGAACGCCCCCACATTGATAGTAAGAGCGCCTTGAGTAGTTAACCCATTTGCTAACGGTCAACTCACACTAGAGCTCGGAGTTCTTCTTGCATGTACGAAGAAAAGTATTCAGGATTTTTAATAACAACACGCCCACCAGACTGAATTTTATCAGCCCATCCGGCCACTTTTTTCGTGAACCCGGCATCCCATCCCTCCTTAATACCACGTGCAGTGACATCGACTGGGCTAGCCGGAACACCTAATTCTTTCAAATACTTCAATATTCCCTTAGCGGTACTTTCATCCATGGGATGCGGCGTGGGTACTGATGTGTTCATACCGCCAATGAAGTCCAGTGCTTTATCTATTACTGTTGACATACTCTTATCCTTAAAATTAACTACGTAATAAACAAGTTTATAATATGAACTAAAATAAGCCGTGATGTCATAGGGATCATTAACTTTATTTCATTTTTCGTGTAGTCAAACAATTGATGAAGGATAACTTGTTGTCATCGGTATAGATCCCTTCGGAGATGATATTTACCAGCTTTATCAGCCACCAAAGGGCAAAGCATGCAGCATCACCCCTTGGTTTCCATCCCACCAGCCATCCCCCCTATTGCGGCTTCTGCTGAACCTCTTTCCACAACTTCAGCGCCAGCAACACCAATCCCCCCGCCCCCAGAACCAGCAGGAACCAGAGCAGACCTTTCTTCCACATGCTGGCCTCTTCTGCGGCATCCACCGCGCTCAAACGTTCGGTGCCACCCAGAGTTACTTGGGATTGCAATCCAGCTTCTGGCAACGCATCGGCATCTATCGTTTTACGCAGCTCTGCCGGGATCAGGCTATCTAAAGGGATAGCCTGAGGTTGGGCGGCTTTATTTCCCCACGCCAACATGAATGGCGTGGTTCCCTGGGCATTAAATATCAAGGTTTGGCTGTCGCGCTGGGCCGAGACTTCCGGCAGTGAATCGCCCCATTGCTGGTTGATACCTTTCAAGCGGATACCCTGCACCAGCAAGCCGTTCATAGGGATTGCCTCTGCGGTGCGGCCATTCACCGAGAACACCACCTGTTTGGTCAGGGGGTGCCAACTGTCACTAGCTGCGCTGCGGTAATCGATCTCGAGTGGCAGCACCGTATTCCCCTGCGTCGGCCGAATGCTGATATTGTTCAAGGGCTGAGGATTCGACCAGCTATATTCCGCCTCACCAGCCGTAATGGCTTTTTGGTTGACGGTCAGGCCGATCCTTTGCTGTTCGGTGTGTCTGGAAGCCGCAATCCCCTGCACTGACTGGATCTTCAAATCAGGGGCCGTTTTGGCATCGTTGAACACCAATAGCAGATAACGAGGTCTGGCATAGTCATCAAGATCGATGGTATCCAACAGCAACCGATCGCTGCCGGAAACCAGATCCATCAAAGGCACATCCTCAGCGCTGCTCGACCAGTCTTTTAAATCGCTGCTATGAAACAGGCTAACGCGGGTCTGCCAATTTTCGGGCAGACGCTCCCAGGCCAGTTTCAACTGGGTCAGGCGGGGATAGTTGCCCTCATGCTGCGGGATCTCCAGCAGATAGGTGTTCCCCATTGGCTGGTCGCTATCCACAGGTAAGGTCACTTCAACACCACCCGCGGATTTTAACGAAATCACCTGTTGTTCCTGATTAGTGACCCTTTTACCCTTCATCGGGAACAGGCGCAGAGGGAAAGTCTGGCTATTCTCCTGAGTGGTGACGTTCGCAGCCAGCGCAAAGGGGACGGCCTGCCCCTGATTGTTGAACACCCGCACATCGCGCAGATCCGGCCAAACGCTCTCGGTATACACGGCCTCAGGCAGTTCAATACGGAAAAATGGCGCGCTGCCTTCAGTGGTTAGCGATATGCCATAGGCGAAGTCTTGCGGTTTTTCAGCCACCGGCTCCGCACTGGCAGCACCAGCCAGACAAAGCGACCCCAGCAGCAACCAGTTATTCAGTTTTACTTTCATACATTCCCTCGTTCGCTTGCCACATTGGGTTCCTTACCGCGCACCGCTTTGGGTGGCAATGGAGAAAAATATCCCACGATCAACACCAGTATCGCCACGCCGATAAACGCGATGGCACGAGCCAATCCCCCACCCCGGGCGCTATCAACCAGCATCAATTTAACAATGACGATACCGAGCAACGCCGCACCGCCAAACCAGACCTCACGTTGTCCACGGCGGGTTGATAACACCATGACGATCAGCGCTATCAGCATCCACAGCAAAGCGAAGGTAGTCTGCACCATACGGGAGCCCCAGAGCGTATCGGCCCGCCAGGCAATATCGGCGTAATAGGCCAGCGCACGCAGGACTGCCCCATTGCCCCACCAGAACAGCATCGCGAGGGTAAACAGCGGCAGCGCCTGTTTCAGCAATGCGGCAAATTGCGGGTATTCCCGCCGGACAAATAGCCCCATAGTCACCAGAGCCAAGAGTGCAAAACCAGCGCCCTCTTCCAACGGGTTCAACAGCGGCAAATAACGCCAGCCTATACTGACCCCATCAAACACGTTGCCTACCAGCAACAGCAGCAGAGCCAACGCCGCCAATGGGGCCAGGGCAATCGCCCCATACAGTTGACGATGTTCGGCAAACGGCCAGCATCCTTTGCGCAGCGCACCATGTGTTGCCAGGATGATCAGGGAGAGGAAGCCCATTTGCAGGCCCAGTTGCCACTCATCCATGCCCCACGGCAAGCGCATCGTGCGCCAAAAGACTTCATAACCCAGCGCAAACACCACCATCCAGAACAGCGACAGGTGTAATCCTTGCTGCAGGCGCAGTAACGGCAGAGAGCCTGCTTCGCGCTTCAGCAGCCAGTACGCCACCGGCAAGGTCAGTAACCAGACCAGATTCGGCCAGCCGAAGGACAATAAAGAATCCAAGTCGACCAATTGGAACATCAGCATGGCCAACATGCCCGGCCACAGCAGCCAAATGCTATAACGCAGTTCGAGCCAGGCCAACCTTTGTGCCACCCAACGCCACAGCACTACGGATAGCGTCAACAAGGCCAACGCCAGGAAAGCCCCGTAGCCATAATCAAGCGGCAATCGCCCGGCAAAACCGAGCAGGCAAACCAGCCAGAGCAGGATGCCGCCAGCCAGGAAGGACCGGCTAACCACCAACCTGAATGCAGCATCGCTCTCCAGATCGCGCCAGAGGAATGCCACCGCGAGCCAAGTTAATGCCAGTACGGCGAACACCAGCGTGAAGGAGAGCGTCGTCATTCCTGCGCCAAGAGCGACCAGGGCTGAAGCCAAGGCCAGCACCAACAGACCAGAACCGCTGAGGCTCATGCGGATTTGCTTTTGTTCACGACCAAGCCACAGAATGCCCAACCCTTCCAGCGCCCAAGCCATGGATGTCCATTCAGCGGACAGGGCCAATGGGATCGCCAGCGTAGTGAACACTCCGCCCAGCGCCAAACCGGAAACCGCCAACATGCGGCCCAGGGATGGGTAGCGCTTCAATGCGGCCCAAGCCAGTAACAGGTAAGCCAAACCGAAGCCCAGCGCCGAGAAGGCCGGGCCAAACTCCCACTGGCGAACGATCAGATACTGCATGCCAAAACCGATTAACGGCGGGCCAAACAGCAGCACGCCATCGATAATCTTCTCGCCAGGCAACTGTGCACGTAGAGTCAAAGCCAGGCATAGCACACCAAAAATCACGATATTGGCAATCAGGAACAGCTGGCAGCCCAGGTAGTATTCCGGCAGGTAGTTGTTTACTCCCCACAGCCCTGCGACGCCAAAGGAAAACACAAAGCCCAGCAGGTTAAGTGGCCGCCATGGCTGCCAGACGCTGATCGCCAGAATGCCCAGCGAGAGCAGCAGATAATAGGAGAATAGCGCGACATAGCTGCCGCCACCGGTGGACAGCAGCAACGGTGAAAGATAGCCGCCAATGCTGGCAAGCATCGCCAGGCTGAGGGCGCGCTGCAATACGGCCAAGCCCACGCTGGCGGCGCAGATCACCAACATCAGGCCAAATGCCAGCATATGTGGCAACAGTTGATAAAGCCGGAAGGCACCAAATACGGTGATATAGAGCGCGCCAACCGCGCCCCCTTGCAGGATCAGGGCATACATCGTCTGTTTAACACGCAGACGCCAGCCAAACCATAGTAAAATGCCGCTAGCCACCGCCGCGCCCATTAACCTGAACTCAATAGGCAGCATGTCGCGTTCAACGGTGTATTTCATCAGGTAGGCCAAACCGAAGAACAGCAGCAAGACACCCAACTTCGCCAGCGGGTTACCTTGCATAAACCAGCCTACCAGCCCGCTGAGCAGGTCGTTTTTCGGCTGCTGCGGCTTATCAATGGCAGGTTTATCAGCAATAGGTGGGCGAGGAATGGTTGTTACTGGTGCGGCTGGTTTTGGAGCTGTGGGCTCCCATGGCGATATAACCGGAGGGGTAACGGCCATGTCAGTTGCGGGTTTAACGGCAGACTGTTGTGCCGCGTGCGCCGCAAAGTCATGCGTTGTCTTCGGAGCCACAGGTTGCGCCTGAGAAACGGGCGTTGGCCGCGATCTCCCGGTTTCCTCGAAGCGGAGATCATCCACCTGTTTTTGCAACTGGGTGATGGTCAGTGTCAGTTGGGCAATTTCCCGCTGATTGCGGTTGCCACGGCCGAGCGATACCACCACTGAAATGGGTAATACCACCAGGCACAGGAACAACGCCAAACCAGCGATAAATATCAATCCATCCATGGTGCACCTTTAGATCATTTATCGTGGCATCAGTCTTACACCAAAACATAACCGCCGACAATGGATTGATACTGCCAACCCGGCTCAGGCTAATAAAATACCGTTAGCTTGGCGGCTGTTCTTCGGCTGATTCAGGCTGGTTTTTTCTGAGCCGTGGATATTTCCATAGCCAGCGCCCACTGACCATACGCCAGTAGAAGAAGACTCCGCGAACGGCCCAGTCCATGAACATTCCTAGCCAGACGCCCACTACGCCCATGCCCAGCACGATGCCCAGGATATAACCAGCGACTACCCGGCAGCCCCACATGCCCAACATAGTCACCCACATGGCAAATCGGACATCACGCGCGCCCTTCAACCCAGCGGGTAACACCCAGGATGCAGCCCAAATCGGCATAAACGCGGCATTAAGCCAAATCAGGATTTTGACCACCTCTTTAACATCGTCTTCCTGGGTATAAAATGAGGCAAACAGTCCGGCAAAGGGAGCGGTTCCCCAGGCAATCACCGTCAGGCCAATCGTCGCCAGCCAAAAGACGTGCTTCATCTGCCGTTCGGCCTGAGCAATTTGCCCTTTCCCCAGACGCCTGCCGACGATGATGGTCGAAGCAGATCCCAAAGCATTTCCCGGCAGGTTAATCAGGGCAGCGATAGAGAAAGCGATAAAGTTACCGGCGATGACGTTGGTGCCCATCCCGGCGACAAACATTTGTGTCAGCAGTTTGCCCGCGTTGAACAGCACTGATTCGATACTGGCGGGAATACCAATCCCCAGCACCTCACGCAGGATGCTGCTGTTGAGTGGCGTAAAATAGCTTTTGAGCGTAATACGCAGCGCCGGATTAAAGCCCACCGCCAGAACAGCAATAATGGCGATCGCGCCAATATAGCGGGCAATGGTCAGCCCCAGCCCCGCGCCAACAAAACCCAGCCCTTGCCAGCTAAATACCCCATAAATCAGCGTACTGCTGATGAGGATGTTGAGGATATTCATGCCGCCATTGATCAGCAGCGGGATCTTGGTGTTGCCCGCCCCACGCAGGGCACCGCTACCAATCAGGGCGATGGCGGCTGCCGGGTAGCTCCAGACGGTGGTTTGCAGATAAGAGAGTGCCAACGCTTTAACTTCGGGCGTGGCTTCACCGGCGATCACGTTAATGATCTGTTGCCCGGCCAAATGGATCCCAACCGCCAGCAGCACCGCCAGCACGGTCATTAATACCAGCGACTGGCGTGCCGCGGCCCGTGCCCGTTTACGATCGCGAGTGCCAAGACTAAAGGCCACCACCACCGTGGTGCCCAGATCCACCGCCGCGAAAAAGGCCATGATGACCATGTTGAAACTGTCTGCCAGGCCAACACCCGCCATCGACTCTTTACCGAGCCAGCTCACCAGGAAGGTGCTGAGCACCCCCATCAGCAGTACGCAGGTGTTCTCTAGAAAGATCGGTACCGCCAGTGGCGTGATCTCGCGCCAAAAAAGCACCCGATAGCTTTTTCGCTTGGCATGCCAATGCGTCTTGGCAATCTGCTGGGGCAGTAGCCCGTGTAAGTTCAAGGTTGGCCTGTAGCAAGGAAGTGAAACGTCGTTTCAAATGATGGTTTATCGGCGCTTATTCTGCAAGGCATTTTTTCGCTATCGGTATGAAACCGTAACAATGTGTTGATTAGGTAAAATCCAAAAAAATGAATAAAAAATAATTTTTATGCTTGCTATAAATAATAAACTTGCAAATTTTCCATCCGGAAATATTAATAAGTGGCCATGGTGAACATAGCCACTCCTCACTAATTAATTATAACTTTCTGCCGTGACTTTAAGTTGTTCAGCATGTTGGTAGATATCATCCAATACTTCTATAGGATAACGAGTTTCTTTCTTATCAGAATCAAACAAACCGACATACAGCTGACTCCGATTAAAATGAAGTCTACAAATAGGCTTTCTATTATTATCATCAAGCAACACACCGAAATAACTTTTAGTATCGCGATAAGTAATTCGACTTGGATCAACAACAGTACGAATTATAGATTTAACGATATGAAAACCCTCAATCTCAATTTCAGTGGTTACAATACCATCATCATCTTCAACAGGTACTAACGCTTGCTCAACGACCTCCTCCTTAGGTTCGATTGCTAAAGGCTGCTGCTGAGCCCCACTGATTGCAGACTTAAGACGTTCATTTACCTGATCATTCAACCACTGGCTGGACGCTTTTTTGGTTAAAGTAGTAAACAACTCACGTACTTTTTGAGTCAGTATCCCATCATAGACTCTAGACGCAAAGAATTTTACAAAATCTTCCTCAGGATTATTAAACTGAGTTGAAATTATTTTCTTAATTTGACTTACATACTTTAACTCACCGGCGGCATTTACTATTGAGTCTACATCAAATGTTGATTTAGTTAGCTTGGCTATTTCGGGAACTACATTCTCATCAATATCCAATAAGTCTAGTTCAAGAAATGGCTTTTCATCCATTTTATTAGGAGCATCAAGGTCGGTGAAAAATTTATAGATCTGCCCGTTAGTTAAAATGGATATCCTCGCATTGGTTACATGGAAATATCTAAATAATTGCGAAGCATGATTAACGTTTAGCGGCTCACCAATCTTTTTACATTCAACAAGTATCTGAATCTCATTGTTTTTCAAAATGGCGTAGTCGATTTTTTCACCTTTTTTTATCCCAACATCACAGATAAACTCCGGGGTAACCTCCGTTGGGTCAAAAACATCATAGCCAAGCACTTTATTAATGAATGGCATCACGAAAGCGCTTTTTGTGGCCTCCTCAGTTTGAATAACTGCAGCCTGTTGTTTGATCTTAGCTGAGAGACTTTGTAACTCGCCCAAAAGTTCCATAAAAACCCTCCGTGTCAAATAGTTATAGTTTCTTCACGTTATCTAATTTATATAAAAAAACAGCTGTTGTCCTTTTTTATTTTCAGAACAAGACAGCGATCACTTAATTTCAAAAAGATACTAAACCAATTAAATAAATTAGATTGTGAATAATACCTAAATCCTGCTAAAAACTGCTTTGTAAGTTATCAGGCAAATAACTTAAACTTATAATAATTAAATCAATTCACTATTTTAATAGTAATAATAAATGGATGGTATTATATTTAATCACAATTAAATGGATCTCTACGTGACCTTGGCTTTGGCAGAACATACAGATCCCTTTGATACCTAACACCATCAACAGGGATTATACCTTTGAGAAAGGCCGTACTTTTGAGTGACGGCGACTCAGAGAAAAACATCGTGCTATTGGTTTCACTCTTACCCCGTAACCAAACCAAATAACGCCCCGATCCCCGAGGACACCCCCATTGCCAGTGCACTCCAGAAGGTAATGCGCATCACTCCAGGGCCGATTGGTGCACCGCCCACTTTGGCCGAAACGCCCCCAAGCACCGCCAGGGAGACCAATGCTGAGCAGGCAATGGCGAGGATGGTCCATTCAGTTGTCGCGATGGCCGCTACACATAGCGGTAATATTGCCCCGGCTGCAAAACTCAACGCTGAAGCCCACGCGGCCTGTAAAGGACGCGCGGTGGTGATTTCTGAGATCCCCAGTTCATCACGCGCATGGGCTCCTAGCGCATCATGATGCATCAGTTTTTCTGCCACTTGTTTAGCCAGAGCCAAATCAAGCCCCCGATGGACATAAATCGAGGTTAACTCCCGGTGTTCACCCTGAAAATCACTATTCAGCTCAGCTTGCTCTTCAGCCAGTGCGGCCTTTTCAGTATCAGCCTGGGAAGACACTGAAACATACTCACCGGTTGCCATCGACATCGCTCCAGCCACCAAGCCAGCCACCCCGGTCAATAGCAAACTTTGCTGAGTTACGTTAGCCGACGCTACGCCCAACAGCAGACTGGCGGTAGAAACTATCCCGTCATTAGCACCGAGAACAGCAGCCCGCAGCCAGCCAATTTTTTCCATGCTGTGTCGTTCCCGGTGCATCTTGTTTCCCTTTATGGACCCGTAGTATCAAAGTTTATCGAGTCGTTGTTGAATGTCCTGATGGCGGCCTTTATCGGCTAATTCTCTGCCTGGACGGGCCGGAGCCGCCAGTGCTTTCTGTAGATAGAGTTTGCCCTGTGCCTTATGCCCTTGATCTATCAGAAAGTCACCGTAGAAATAGTTTGGATCAATACCCGTTGGATTAATCTGTAAAGCCTGTTTCAACAACCGTTCAGCCTGCTTGTCATCACCAAAGCCAATCGGCCAGCCAGGAACCTGATAATAGAGGGCACCGAGACTGGTATAAGCGGAGCCATCCAGCGCCTTGTCATCCAACTTTATTGCCAGTTCCAACTTCATTCTCGCCTCTTTGGCCAGTTCCAAAGCCCCCAGCCCCCCCTTCTCACCGGCCCAACTACTCTTGACGATCGCAGACCAGATCAACAGGTCTACGCGTGAACCGTTAGCTGAACTGGCTTTATCCGCAACGGCGCTGAGTTGCTCCAGACAGCCTTCTTTCTGTTTCGCCGCAACCTGATACTGGCAAACCGCCCATTGGTTCTGAATATCGGCCAAATCACTCTGGGCAACAGCGGTTGTACTACCAAAGAGCGTCAACACCAACAATAACTTTTTCATCGTGAGTCCTTCTTCTCAAGGGCAGCTTTGGCATGGCGGGCAATAATATGCCGCTGTTTAGCCAGCGCTTTATCGACCACTGCAGGGAACAGTGCATTCAGTTTGACAAAGAACCGCTCTGGCCAACCCAGCCATCGTCGTTTTATCTGTTTGTTTAGAGCAACAATCACCTCATCAGCAACCCATTCAGCACTGTCACTTTTGGTGCCTAATTCAGCATTCATGGCATTCACCGCCGCGGAGTTAAGCGTGGTTTGTGTCGCCCGGGGAGCAAAATAGAGCACGTTAATCGATGAGCCGGCAAGTTCCCTGCCGAGAGCTTCACTGAAGCCTCGAAGAGCAAACTTGCTCGCACAATAAACGCTATATCCGGCATAACCAATGCTGCCAAAGCTGGAACCAATATTCATAATGATGCCGGGTCGGTCTATATAAGGCAGCAAAGCCCGGGTCAGTAGTATTGGGGCCTGAATATTTATGGCTAACTGCTGCATTATTTGTTGCTCGCTTTGATCCTCAAGCCAGGCAAAATGATTAGCCCCGGCATTATTGATCAGGATATCAATATGCTGTTGTTGGCAAAGCAGCTCAACTTGCTTTGTCAATTGCGTGAAATCGCCAAGATCGGCGATCCAAACCTGATGATTTTCCGGGCGGGGTAATGTATTAGCTAGCGTGGTGAGAGCCGTTTCATTACGCCCATGTAATATCAGACAAGCCCCCTGCTTTGCCAAAGCATGAGCCAGTGCCTGGCCAATACCACCGCTGGCACCGGTAAGAAAAATACGGCTGTTGTTGAGCCTCATTGCGCTGGCTCCATCAGGCCACGCAGCATGTCGCCATAAAGTTGGTAGACCACTTTGGCAGTATGTATAATCGCGGCACGATCTTCACTTTTTTCCACCTGGTCCATTAATGATGCAAAAAAGGCCAGATGTTCTTTGTCCAATTCACCATGCGAGCTGAGATAACTCATGGCTTTCTCTGGTAATCCCAGGCCCTGTTTGAGCTGTTCGGCAACGGTAGTAGCAATGGCGACGCTGGTGCCCTCAAGGACATGCACCATACCGAAAATACCCATAGGGTTGAGGCGAGATATGTGATCGTAGAGGAACGCAATCATCAACTCGATTGCCAATACCGGCTGACCATGACGAACCGCTTCGGCATCCCCGCCACACGTCCTGATATCATTTAATATCCATTCCTGATGGCCATACTCTTCATCAATGTATTCGGCAATGGCTCCGCGAACCCATTCATATTCTGAGTTCATCCGGCCACCGGCAGTCATCAATAAAGGCACGGTATGGCTGACATGATAAAAAGCCTGTGTCAAAAAGGCGATATACATTGCGGCATTAATATTCCCGCAGCGGCAAGCCTCTATGACCGGGGCGGAAAGGAGTTTCTCTCTGTCCACCGCCGTCTCTCGCTGTAACAATTGATAAAAACTCATGTGATATCTCCCGCGATTAACTGATGAATACGTGTGTGATAGGTGGACAAAATCTGCTGTCTTTTCGGGCGCCCATTGGTGGTTAATAAACCGTTTTCAACCGTTAACTGTGCCAAAAAATAATGATGGATCCGTGCATAATCAGGTAACCGTCCATTAAGTTGAGATAGCTGATCGGCAAGGCTACTTTCATAACCGGGTGTCACTTGGATCAGCGCAACATTTGCGGATAAGCCATCACCAAAGATGACCATGCGGGATATTGCCGGAAAAAGCTGAGCTTCCGCCTCGATCCATTCCGGTGAAAAATTTCGACCAAAGGCGGTGATCTGAATATTCTTTTTGCGGCCGGTGATATGAAGAAAACCTTGGGCATCAAAATGACCGAGATCGCCGGTTGCCACCGGGGATCTTGCAACAGGTTCCCCCAGATATCCCAGCATTGTGGCGCCAGAAATCAAGATCTCCCCATCCGGAGCAATGGTTATCTGGCAGTGCGGTAACGGTTCACCCACCGAGCCAGGCAATGCATGCCTTGGCGCATTGAGGGCAACAACCGAGCCGCATTCTGATAAGCCATACCCTTCAAAAACCGGCAAACCCAATTGATGCGATTTAACCACTAAATCCGCAGCAACCTTTCCCCCGCCGACGGCGACAAAACGTAGGCTCTCCACCAACCCTGGGTTATGGGTGCACATCATAACGAATAAACGCAGCAGTTCAGGCACCAATACCAAGCTGTGCGGCCGCCATTGTGTAATAGCTTGGGCAAGGATCTGAGCAGAGAACTGGCTAGATCCTGTCAACCCCACTTCAGCCAGCGAGGGGATACGGCTACATGCGCCACTGAGCAACGGAACATACAGCCCGGTAATGTTTTCAAGCAAAGTAGACAGTGGCAGCAATGTCAGATGCTGCTGTATGTTTGCCGCAGCAACCCGCTCGGCAAGCGCCAGGCTGACTTGCATCAAGTGCTCCTGACTCAAACATACCCCTTTGGGATGCCCGGTTGTCCCTGATGTATAGGTGATCTTGGCCGTATTGGCGGGCAATTCAGCAACAGATAGTGGCTGCCGGCGTTGCAAAGAGTAATCAAGGAAGGGGGTCGTTATCCACCCTTGCCGGGCAGGCCCAATCAAGGCATCGGCACCGCTACTTTCCAGCAACCAGTCTTGTTGTTCAGCACTGAAAAAAACGGGGACCGGTATGATGACAATATTGGCTAACAGGCAAGCCAGATCGATCATGGCCCACTCCAGGCCATTATTCAAAAACAGGGCCAGCCGCGATATTTTCTCATTACTGAGTTGCTCGGCCAGAGAAGTGGTTTGTCGCAATAAATCGGCGTAGCTGATGCTCTGCTGACTATCACATAACGCAGGGCGAGAGCCGTCTGTGGCCGCAATGTGTTCAATACGCTCAAAAAGGATCATAGCTGCACGCTCATTTGCACGGGAAAGATATCCGGCATGGGGCCAAACAATGAAAGCAATAAACTGGTTTCACTCAGAATTTGGCGGCCCTGTTTAAGATCGCCAACCATGACACAGGGCTGCCCCTGATAATATTCTCCCCAGGCCAGGGCATCCTCACCCATTCGATCCGGCAATGCGGGGGCCAGCTCCAGAGGGGTTAGGTGCAACCGGTGGAAGATATTTCTCAACTTTTTGGTCCCGGTAAATGCCACATAGTCGAGTTGGTTTTCGTAGAGTAGCCGGCAAATTGCCGCAAACATGATCCGGGCATTTCCGGATTCAGAGCAGGCAAAGTTTCCTATTTCAACCAGGCGGTTACGTGGCAAGATGGTCCCCGTCTGTGCGGCAACCACCTCTTCAATAGGCGCATCCAGATAACGCTCAAGGTACAGTGGCGCGTTGTCAGCGCGGTTCAGACCACAGGCACCAACCAGAACGCCATCAGCGCGGTACATACCTAACAGATAAGGCAGGAAGTGAGGAATGAGCGCATTAAACTGCCGACCATATTCGTGCTGTATATAAGCCTGTAATAAGGCCCTATGCTCATGGTTCTCAGCAAATAACAACTGGTACGGTGCCTGGATATGCATACTCATAATCGCGCCCCTCTGACTGATAATGAGCAGTGTAGCGATATAAGCTTAAGAAAGAGTTAAGGCGAGAGAGCACAGAACCCTATTTAAAACTCAAGGCCATCAAGCAACCTGGCTGCTTTATCCACTATTTCCCTTCACCGTTAACCTCAGGTAGTATCACCACAAGCTGTATAAAAAAACAGGTAACGACATGCAACCCTTACTGCTGCAATCCGCCAAGATTTCCCGCGATCAATTCCGTGGTGAAACCATCACCAACGGCAAGTTTCTGAACTGCGATTTCTCCGGCATCGATCTGACCGATACCCAGTTTATCGGCTGCGTTTTCTATGACGAAGAGACCCAGCTCGGCTGCAACTTCAGCCGCGCGGTGTTGAAAGATGCCAGCTTTAAAAGCTGCGATCTCTCGCTGGCCGATTTCAGAAATACCCAGGCCCTCGGCCTGGAGATCCGCGAATGCAAGGCACAGGGGGCCGATTTTCGTGGCGCCAGCTTTATGAACATGATTTCGCAGCGCAGCTATTTTTGCAGCGCCTTTATCATCAAAAGCAATCTGAGCTACAGCAATTTCTCCAAGCTGGTGCTGGAGAAATGTGAGCTGTGGGAAAACCGCTGGAGTGGCGCTAACGTGTTGGGTGCCAGCTTTATTGGCTCCGATCTGTCCGGCGGGGAGTTCAATCAGTTTGACTGGCGGGCCGCCATCTTCAACCACTGCAATCTGACCGGCGCAGAGCTGGGGGAGATGGATATCCGCCAGGTTGATCTGGAGGGGGTACAGTTGGATAGCCAGCAAGTCGTTGGGCTAATCGATCGGCTGGGGATAATCCTGGTCAGTGACTCCTGATTGCCAGCCGCCATCACAGTGCCTAATACGCCATTAAGATTAATCATCGGCCATCGCCTTGATTTTATTGCGCCGTTCGCCAATGATTCCAAATACTTTTTCCATCCTCAAGGATCTGTATGAACCCATCGGCCACTGTTCTCTACACTGATAGCGACTTTTTCAGCCCCTATGCCATGTCGACCTTCGTGGCGCTCACGGAGAAAGGCATGCCGTTTACCGTCAAGCCGGTGGATCTTTCACTGGGGGAACAGCAAAGCCAGGCCTACGGCAGCCTGTCGTTAACGCTGCGGGTACCGACGTTGGTGATGGGCAGCTTCCAGCTTTCCGAGTCTTCCGCCATTGAGGAATATTTGGAAGAACTCCACCCAGCCCATCCGCTCTACCCGCGTGACATCAAACAGCGAGCCAAAGCCCGTGAGATCCAGGCATGGTTGCGTAGCGATCTGTTGCCGCTGCGGGCCGAACGCCCAACCGAGGTGATTTTCAGCGCGGTCAAATTTTCCCCATTGAGTGCGGATGCCCAACGGGCAGCCAACAAACTGCTGACCGCGGCGCAAAAGTTGCTGAGCCACGGCCAGGATCATCTGTTCCACGAATGGTGCATCGCCGATACCGATCTGGCGCTGATGCTCAACCGGCTAGTGATACATGGCGATCAGGTGCCGGAGCCGCTGCGCCACTATGCACAAAAACAGTGGCAGCGCCCATCAGTGCAGGCGTGGTTGGCATTACCAGAGAAAATGCGGAGCTAAAAAAACCGGCGGCCACGACGCCGCCGTTCTCAACGGTGAGAAACATCACTTCTTGCTCGGAGGAAACGCTCCCCAGCGTAGGCCAGCGGGGAGCGTTCAAGTCTTGAGGGTTAACAGCTCACGTCAATACACAGATATTTCAGTTCCAGATACTCTTCAATGCCGTAGCGAGAGCCTTCGCGACCCAGCCCGGACTGTTTGATACCGCCGAAAGGCGCCACCTCGTTGGAGATCAAACCGGTATTGATGCCCACCATGCCGTATTCCAACGCCTCCGGCACCCGCCATTGACGAGCAGCGTTTTGCGTAAACAGGTAAGCAGCCAGACCAAATTCGGTATCATTGGCCATCGCGATAGCTTCCGCTTCGTCATGGAAACGGAACAGCGGCGCCACCGGGCCAAAGGTTTCTTCTTTGGCAAAGCGCATCTGCTGGGTCACACCGGTAACCACCGTTGGCTGGAAGAAGGTACGGCCCAGCGCATGCGGCTGCCCGCCGGTGGCGATCTGCGCCCCTTTGATCAGCGCATCATCAATGTGGCTCTGCACTTTCTCTATCGCGGCCTCATCGATCAGCGGCCCCTGCGTTGTCCCTTCCTGTGTGCCATCACCGACTTTCAGTTGCTCAACCGCGGCCACCAGCTTATCCACCAGGCGATCGTAGATACCGTCCTGAACGTAGATGCGGTTGGCGCAAACGCAGGTCTGCCCGCTGTTGCGGAATTTGGAGGCCATGATCCCGGCGACGGCCGCGTCCAGATTCGCGTCGTCAAACACGATCACCGGCGCGTTGCCGCCCAGTTCCAACGAAAGCTTTTTAATGGTTGGCGCACATTGGGCCATCAGGATGCGCCCAACTTCGGTCGATCCGGTAAAGCTCAGCTTGCGCACTACCGGGCTATCGCACAGCACTTTACCCACCTGTGCCGCTTCGCCGGTTACCACCTGCAATACGCCTGCGGGAATACCGGCATCCTGCGCCAGTTTGGCCAATGCCAATGCGGTCAGCGGCGTTTGCTCAGCCGGTTTGACGATCATGGTGCAGCCTGCGGCCAGCGCAGGTGCTGCCTTACGGGTGATCATCGCTGCCGGGAAGTTCCACGGCGTGATCGCCGCACAGACGCCGATTGGCTGTTTCACCACGACCAGACGTTGTGAAGCCTGTGGTGCCTGTAATACGGCACCGTCTACACGCTTGGCTTCCTCGGCGAACCAGGTAATAAACGAGGCGGCATAGGCCACTTCGCCACGCGCTTCCGCCAGCGATTTACCCTGCTCAGCGGTCATCAGCTGCGCCAGATCTTCCTGAGCCGCCATGATTTTATCGGCCCAGGCCAGCAGCAATACGGAACGCTGCTTGGCGGTCTGTTGCTTCCAGCCGATTTGTGCCTGCTGCGCAGCGTTAATTGCCTGCTGAGTTTCCTCTGCACTCACCAAAGGCACCGTTGTCAGCTCCACACCGTTGGCCGGGTTGATCACGGCTTCACGTTTGCCGCTGCGCGCATCGCACCACTCGCCGTTAATCAAGCATTGGCTACGCAGCAGATCGGGATTTTGCAGTTTCATGGATATTGCTCCTTATTGGGCCAGCGCGCGGGAAAGGATTGCCAGCGCCTGGTTAAACTGGGCATCAGGAATGGTCAGCGGGTACAGGAAACGGATCACGTTACCGTTCACCCCACAGCTGAGTAGCAACAGTCCTTCTTCCTGGGCTTTTTGCTGTACCTGACGGGTAAACTCCGGCGACGGTTTACCGGTTGCCGGGTCGTTGAACTCTACTGCCACCATGGAACCCAGCGCGCGAATATCCACAATCGCCGGGCAGTGGCTACGTGCCTGTTGCAGCACTTCCACCAAATGTTGCCCCAAACGCTGAGAGCGTTGGCACAGCTGCTCTTCTTCAATTACGTCCAATACCGCCAACGCGGCAGCAACGGCTAATGGGTTACCGGCGTAGGTACCGCCAAGGCCGCCGGGGGCTGGGGCATCCATCACTTCAGCACGGCCCGCCACGGCAGACAGCGGCATACCGCCAGCCAGGCTCTTCGCCATGGTGATCAGGTCCGGTTTCACCGCATAGTGGTCCATCGCAAACAGCTTGCCGGTACGGGCAAAGCCAGTTTGCACCTCATCGGCGATCAACAGGATACCGTGTTGGTCACACAGCGTACGCAGCGCCTGCATGAATTCTGCCGGAGCCACGTTAAAGCCCCCTTCACCCTGCACCGGCTCCAGTACGATCGCGGCAACCTGCTTGGGATCGATATCGGCCTTAAAGATGCGTTCCAGGCTGTTCATGGCATCTTCGGTGCTGACACCATATAACGCATTCGGATACTGGCCGTGGAAAACGGAGCCAGGGAACGGGCCAAAGCCCAGCTTGTAAGGGGCCACTTTACCCGTCAGCGCCATGGTCATATAGGTACGGCCATGGAATCCGCCGCCGAAGGTGATCAGGCCTGGACGCCCTGTGTATGCGCGGGCGATCTTCACCGCATTTTCTACCGCTTCTGCACCGGTGGTGAAGAAGGCGGTTTTACAGGTGCCTTCGATTGGAGCGCGTTGGTTGATGCGCTCTGCCAGCGAAATATAGCTTTCATAAGGAACGATCTGGTATGCCGTATGGGTAAACGCCTGGAGCTGCTTTTCAATGGCGGCGATCACCTTGGGATGACGGTGGCCGGTATTAAGCACCGCAATGCCCGAGGCAAAGTCGATCACCTCATTGCCTTCCACATCCCACAGGGTGGCATTTTCTGCACGCTCGGCGTAAAAACCACACATCACGCCAATCCCTCTTGGGGTAGCGGCCAGACGACGTTGATTCAGTTCTGCGTTTTTCATGCTGTTCTCTCCGGGCGGGACCAGTTATCGGTTTTGTTCACAAACGTGAAACATTGCGTTTATTTACACCTGATGTGGCCCTATAATCGAGTGCCAGTTACGATTAATTGAGGGATCCAATTGCGCTCATTGAGTGGTGACCTGCTGCTGCAACGCCTCGGCGAGCAGCCCGATGATAAACTGCACAAGCGGTTATACAATGCCATTCGTACCAGTATTCTGGATGGCAGCCTGCCTCCTTCCAGCCGCCTGCTGGCGTCACGCGATCTGGCACAAGAGCTGGGTCTCTCACGTAATACGGTTTTAACCGTTTATGAACAATTGCTGGCGGAAGGATATGTGTTTTCGCGCCAGGGAAGTGGAACCTTCGTCGCAGAAACGGTACCCGACAGCTGTTTATCCACCGCCAGCCAGCCGATTGGCGGTGACGGTGAGCAACGGCGTGCCGAGCTGTCACAACGTGGCATCACGCTACTGCAACACGCCAGTGCCAGCCCGAAACAGTGGGGAGCCTTTATCCCCGGCGTCCCCGACGTGAATGCATTCCCGCATCACATCTTCAGCAAACTCCAGGCACGCATCAGCCGCCGCCCGACATCGCAACGCTTAACCTACAGCAACCAGGGCGGCAGCCCGGAGCTGCGGCATGCGCTGGTGGACTATCTGCGGGTGTCGCGTTCGGTGCGCTGCTCGCCGGAACAAATTCTGATCACCGAAGGCATTCACCAGGCGATCGATCTGGTCACCCGCATGCTGTGCAATCCGGGAGATGACGCCTGGATCGAGGAGCCCGGCTATTGGGGGATCCGCAATATCCTGCGCATGAACGGCGTCAATATCTGCCCCTGGGCGGTGGACGAGGCCGGGATGGTGCCACCAGAACAACCGGCGGCCTTGCCACGGCTGATTTTTGTCACCCCTTCGCACCAATACCCGTTGGGCTCGGTGATGAGCCTGGCACGTCGGCAACGGCTGCTAGCTTTGGCCCGTGCGGCTGGCGGCTGGATCGTAGAGGATGATTATGACAGCGAATTCCGCTTCTCCGGCCAACCGATCCCCGCCTTGCAGGGGTTGGAAGCCGATGCGCCGGTGATCTACATCGGCACCTTCAGCAAAACGCTCTATCCGGCCCTGCGGCTGGGCTATGTGGTGCTGCCCAAGCCACTGATGGACGAGTTAAAAACGGCCCACGCCGAGCTTTATCGTGGTGGTCACCTGATCATTCAGGCGGCGCTGGCGCAGTTTATTCAGGAGGGCCACTATACGGCGCATATCCGCCGCATGCGGTTGCTGTATGCCAAACGCCGTGGGTTCCTCACCGCGTTGATTGAGCAGCATCTGGGTAAGCAGGCGTTGAGCGAGTTCAACAGCAATGCCGGGCTGCACCTGGTGCTCAATCTGCCGGATGATGCCGACGATGTCGCCATCGCTGCGGCGGCCAATGAACGCGGGGTGTTGGTAAGAGCGTTGTCACGGTATTACATGCTGCCAAACGCGCGGCGCGGCCTGCTGATGGGCTTTGCCTGCGTGCCCGAAGAGCAGATGGCGGCGGCGTTTGACGTGTTATTGGAGTGTATAGGTTCCCCTCACCCTAACCCTCTCCCACAGGGAGAGGGAACCGATCGAGTGGGCTGAAAGTATCGTGATTCTTCATGAGCACCGGCTGATTCGCCTTGGTTGAAGGGACATTCGCGTTTGCTGAGATTGCCTATTTACTGCCAAAAGAGCAGAGACTAACAGCTCCCTCCCTTTTGGGAACCGAGCGAGTTACTGCCAAAAGAGCAGAGACTAACAGCTCCCTCCTTTCTGAGAACCGATCGAGTTACAGCAAAAAGAGTAGAGACTAACAGCGCCCTCCATTGTGGGAACCGAGCGAGTTACTGCTAAAAGAGCAGGGGCTAACAGCTCCCTCTCCCTGTGGGAGAGGGTTGGGGTGAGGGGCATCAATCCAGCAAATCGCCGATATCATCCTGGGTGGATGGGGGATCCTGACGCATCCCCTTGGTCAGCCACAGCAGATAAATAAAACCGGCAAACAGCCAGGTGAAGCCCACTTTCAGCGCTTCGGGATCCAGGTTGACCCATAGCCATACCGACATACCGAAACCAATCAGCGGCAGCAGGCCGTATTTGAACATCGCGTTCAGCCCACGGCGTTTTTGGTTAATCAGGAAGTGTTTGATCACGCTAAGGTTAACGAAGGTGAACGCCCCCAGTGCGCCAAAGCTGATCATCGACACCACCATGCTCAAATCCATCCACAACGCCAGCAACGAGATGATCGCGACAAACACAATCGCGCGCCACGGAGTGCGGAAACGAGGATGAAGGTGGTAGAACACTTTGCGCGGCAACACGCCTTCACGCCCCATGGCGTAGAAAATACGTGAGACGCCGGTTTGTGCAGACATGGAAGAGGCATACACCCCGGTGAGGTAAGTGGCCATAAAGAAGTTGTACATCCACTTGCCGCCCACGTGCTCCGAAATAATCAGGCTGGCGGTGTCCTGATGCGGGATCAGTGATTGCCAGTCAGGATAGGCCAGATGCGCGGCGTAGGAGACGGCAACAAAGATGCCACCGGCACAGATCACGGTAATCAGGATCGCGCGCGGCAAAGTACGTTTGGCGTCGGCGGCCTCTTCGGCCATGGTAGCAATGGCATCAAAACCCAGGAAGGCCAGGCACAGCACCGCAGCCCCGGCGATCAGGCCAGAGAAGTCACCGGCATCCACCAGCAGCGGCTTCATCAATGACGCCGGGCTGAGATCGGCCTCGCTAAACGCCAGCACGATAAACAGCACGATAAACACCATCTGCAAGGCAATCAGCGTGAAGTTCACCGAGCTAAGCAGGCGCACGCCCAGAATATTCAGCGCGCTGACGCTGGCAATCGAGCCAAGAATAAACACGTAAGCAGGGATCGACGGGAATGCCTCGTGCAAGAAGATACCTAAAACCAGATAGTTAAGCATCGGCAGGAACAGATAATCGAGGATCTGCGCCCAACCTACCAGGAAACCGGTTTTACCACCAAAACTACGCTGTACGTAGGAATAGGCCGAACCTGCCAGCGGCATGGCGTTGGTCATCCGGCAATAGCTCAGGGCGGTAAACAGGATGGTCACGATGGTAACCAGATAAGCGACGGGTAAGTGGCCCTGGCTTAACACGGTAACCTGACCGTAGGTGGTAAACACGCCCAGTGGCACCATATAGGCAAGGCCAAACGCAACCAGGGCGGGGGTTTTAAGAACTCGTTGCAACCGAATGTTTTGCGGCATTACCGTATCATCTCCTGGCGCAGCTCAGCGCTATTCAGGGCCAATCCCAATAGGCTATTTGATTCGCTGCGGTAAAAACAAGGGGACGGATTCTGGCACAAGTTAGGCTGCCGGGGAAGCTAACAATCCGCTTTCAGAAAACCAGGTGGCAATAGGTAAAGAACTGGGGCACAACCCGTTGATTTATTGTTTGCAGGATGAGGAAAAGCGGTAAAAATTACCCTTCATGGCAATGTTGCCGAATTTGTAGAGGCGCTGCATGCAACGCCTCCAGTAAAATGACCGCTTAATTCACATTGCTATCAGGATTGATAGCTGATCTTCCCACCAACCAACGTCCGCTCGATGCGGGTTTGGTACAGTTTCTCTGCCGGTTGCTCAAACAGATTATGGTGCAGGACGATCGCATCAGCAAATTTGCCCACTTCCAGTGAGCCAATGTACTGCTCTTTGGCGATCATATAGGCCGCATCGATGGTGGCTGCGCGCAGCGTCTCGATCAGGGTCAGATCGCGATCGTTATCCAGACGTGGCCCAGCAGGGTTGCCTTCGCTATCCCACGCGCGGCGGGTCATCCCCACCTGCAGGTTATACCACTCATCCAGGCGATCGATCGGCCAGTCACTGCCATAGGCCAGCCGCGCACCGGCATCCAGGAAGCGTGCCGCGGGCTCCAGGTGAGGGAAACGAGCTTCACCCAGCATCTCGCGCTCTTCATCGATCAGCACGCCTGGTAAACCGGCCCACTGGAACGAAAGTACCGCCGTCGCGGCCAAAGAGGCAAAGCGCGCATACTGATGCGGCGCAACCAGTTCGTTATGGGCCAACCCTGGGCGGATATCCTTGCCCGGGCAGGCCGCACGCATCAGCTCAACCGCATCCAACACCTGCTCGATTGCCCCATCGCCTACCGTATGGGTATGCGGATGCAGGCCAGCACGACCACATTCGACGATCAGTGCGTTCAGTACCGGCGTGGTGAAGTAGAGATCGCCATAACGCTCACTCTTGGCTTCCCCATGATGTTCGCGGTAAGGCTCCAGCAGCGCTGCTGTCATAGTGGGTGGCTGCAAAACACCATCAACGAACAGCTTAAGATGGCCAACAGAGATCCCGGCCTGTGGCGTCCAAGGCTGGCTGCTCCACTGTTCGGCAAAGGCGACAACCTCTTGCACCGCACGGGCAGCGTCTTCCGGCCCTTGTACGCTATCTGGCGTGACTTCTTTAGCCCCCAGCACGCGTAAGGTCAGCTCACCGCGATCGCGCAGTACGGCGAAAGCCTCCAGCTGTTCCGCAAACACGCGGGTGTCCATCACCGTGGTTACGCCCTGCTCATGCAGTACCTGCTGCACATGGGCAGCCACCTGTACGTTCTGTTCCGCCGTGCCGGAAGGAATGCTGTCGAAGGCGCGCATGGCCGGAGCATCTTCCAGGATCCCGGTCAGTTGGCCATTGGCATCGCGGGCGATCTTGCCATCTGGCGGCACTGGCGTATTTTCATCAATGCCCAACATCTCCAGCGCACGGCTGTTAGCCGCCAGCGTGTGGCAATCGTTAGCGAACAACGCTACCGGGCGGCGGGTGTTCAGAGAGTCCAGCAGAGCACGGCTCATGTCCGCCCCCACCGGGATCATCGCCTGACGCTGCCAGGCGCGCACCGTCAGCCATTCGTCATCGCCAACCGGATACTTATCCAGATGATCCTGTATATGCTGCAAGGTCTGCTCTGCCGTCAGCGCCGCATAGTGCAGGCTGCACCCCCTGAGCTGTTTGCCGCCCCAGAACGGGTGCATATGGCTGTCGATCAGACCCGGCATCATCATTTTACCGTGCAGATCGATGCGTTCGGTGGTGGGTGTCGCCAGCGCAAGCACCTGCTCATCTGTCCCTACAGCAAGAATGTATCCTTGCCCTATCGCCAACGCACTACAAACACGATTTTCCGCATCTGCGGTGAAGATAGTGCCGTTGTAATAAATTACCTCGGCTGCTGTTGCCACTGGAGTCATAGTCATTGTCTCGAAACCTCACAAAATGACCTTAAGTATACCAAAAACTCCCCAGCTTGGCCCCTCAGGCGGGGTTACATTGCTTGAAAGCACCAACCCTCTGCCGACCAAGCCAAACGATGGGTCAATCGCAGCGCCTGCAAGAAATCCTCATCGTGCGATACCACCAGCATCGCCCCCGGGAACTCCGCCAGCGCCGCTTCAATTGCCTGCGATGAGGCCAGATCCAAATGGTTGGTCGGTTCATCCAACAGCAGGAGCTGCGCAGGCTCACGCCGCCACAGCACACAGGCCAGCGCCGCTTTCAACCGCTCTCCGCCACTCAATGCCACCAACGGCAGCGTGACCCGGTCGGCATTCAGTTGCAGTTGCGCTAGTTGGCTACGCAACACTCCTTCGGCCAGCGGGGTATCCTGTAAACCCAGATGATCGACCACCGAACGCGTCAGATCGAGTTGGGACAGGTTTTGATCGAGATAGGCCAGCGATACCGAGCAATGGCAATGACCAGCGCTGGCAGCCAGTTGCCCCAGGATCACCTTCAACAGCGTGGATTTGCCACAGCCGTTGGGGCCGGTGATGGCGACGCGCATCGGGCCATCCATCCGCCAGTCGAGCGGCGGCAAGGTGACAAACGGCAGTTGTAACTGTTCCAGTACCAACACCTGCTTACCCGTAGCCACCGCGCTGCCCGGTAAGGTCAGCATTACCGGGTTATCCTCTTCAACCCGTTCCCTCGCCTCGCGCACCGCTTCATCCAGCGTGTTCTTTTGCCCCTGATGCTGTTTACGCAAGGTGCCCATCGTGTCGCGCGCAGCCCCTTTGAGGGCCGCTTTCTCAAAAGAGGCGATATTCAGCGAGTCCACGGTTCTCAGCGTGCGGGCGGAATGGCGCTGGTAATTGTCATGTTCTTTCTGCTGGCGGGCGCGGACGCGCCGTCTTTCCAGCGCGGCATGTTCCAGTTGGGCACGCGCCGCCTGTTGCTCTTGCTCCCGCAGCCGATGGTAATCGTGATAATTACCGCCATAGCTGCGCAGTGCCTCGGGTGTCAGTTCGACAATCCGCTGCATCCGCGCCAGCAGTTGCCGATCGTGGCTGGCAATCAACAAACCACCCCGCCACTGTGCCAATTGCTGATACAGCCATTCACGGCCCGTGCTATCGAGGTGATTGGTCGGTTCGTCCAGCAACAGGAAATCGGCCCCCGACATTAACGCGCCACACAAAGCCGCACGCATACGCTCGCCGCCACTCAGCTCTCCGGCTGGCCGTTGCGGGTCAAAATCAGGCAATCCCGCCGCCGCAAAAGCCGTGCTCAGGCGATCTGCCAGATCCCATTGGCCCTCAAGACGATCGATATCGTCCAGCCGTGGGCAACCTTGCTCAAGACGGGCCTGGGCGGCAAACACCTCGCCGTAGCCCAGCAGCGTTGCCAGAGTCGTCTGTTCGGTGAAGTGCGGCTGCTGCGCCACATAGGCGAAGGTTGCCTGCGTTTCAATATGGCCAGAGGCGGGTTGATCCAGCCCGGCAATCAGACGTAGCAGGCGAGTTTTCCCCACGCCGTTACGCCCCACCAAGCCACAGTGCTGCTGTTCAACGGCCAGATTAAGCGGGCCAAACAACGTTTCGCCATTGGCAAACTGACAGGTTAATTGATGTAAAACGAAATAAGGGGACTGCGCAAAATGAGCCATAAGCACTCCTGAATGAAATCAAAACATCCCCATACGGCACGGGCGTGCTCGGCATGGGACCAGATATCAGCAGGTGTGGTTGTTCATTTTCGGTAATGGCTCCGCAGAGAGAAAAGGGATAAAGCGAGCCGATGTTAGCCGATCTTTTATACCGATTGCAAACATGAGGTCTATCACATTCAGCACATCCGCGTTTCCCAAGTGCGCCAACAACGGCTAGATTTATCTCATCCGACCACTTGAGTGGTCGTCAAAACTATAACAACTCATACCCTATGGATTTCAAGCTGCAGCTAGGCGACAAGCTTGCTCATCCCCAGGAGCTTACTTTTGGGTAAGTGACTGGGGTGAGCAAGCGCAGGTAACAACGCTGCAGCTTGAAAGACGACGGGTATATATTGTGGAGACTGCAATGCGTGCTTACCCCAACCTGCTTGCGCCGCTGGATCTTGGCTTCACCACCCTGAAAAATCGGGTGCTGATGGGCTCGATGCACACCGGCCTGGAAGAACTGCCTAATGGCCCCGAGCGTATGGCAGCATTCTATGCCGAACGGGCCGCTGCCGGTGTCGCCCTGATCGTCACCGGCGGTATTGCCCCCAATGAGAAAGGCGTGGTGTATCGCGGAGCATCGGTCCTGAACCAGCCACAGCAGGTTGCCCATCACCGGATCGTGACTGAGGCTGTCCATCAGGCTGGGGGCAAGATTGCCCTGCAAATCCTGCATACCGGGCGCTATAGCTATCAGCCACAGCCGGTAGCTCCTTCTGCGCTGCAAGCACCGATCAACCCATTCAGCCCAGCGGCGCTGACTACCCAAGAAGTTGAACAAACCATTGCCGACTTCGCCAACTGCGCGGCATTGGCTCAGCAGGCTGGCTATGACGGCGTGGAAGTCATGGGGTCTGAGGGCTACCTGATTAACCAGTTCCTGGTCTCGCGCACCAACCAGCGCACCGACCAATGGGGCGGCAGTTTCAGCAACCGCATGCGTTTCGCCGTCGAGATTGTGCGGGCCGTGCGTGAAGCGACCGGGCCGGAATTTATTCTGATCTACCGCCTGTCGATGCTCGATCTGGTGGAGGATGGATCCAGTTGGCAGGAGATCGAACAGCTTGCCGTGGCGATCGAACAGGCTGGCGCAACGCTGATCAACACCGGTATCGGCTGGCACGAAGCACGCATTCCTACCATCGCCACCATGGTGCCACGCGCCGGGTTCAGCTGGGTGACGCGCAAGCTGATGGGCAAAGTGAAGATCCCGCTGATCACCACCAACCGCATTAACGATCCGGCGGTGGCGGAACAGGTTTTGGCCGATGGCTGTGCCGACATGGTCTCCATGGCGCGCCCGTTCCTGGCGGATGCGGCGTTCGTGCAGAAGGCCGCTGAAGGCCGTGCAGACGAAATCAACACCTGCATTGGCTGCAATCAGGCCTGCCTGGATCAGATTTTCGATCACAAACTCACTTCCTGCCTGGTCAACCCTCGCGCCTGCCGCGAAACCGAAATGCCACTCATCGCCACGGCAATGCCTAAAAAACTGGCCGTGGTGGGCGCTGGGCCTGCCGGGTTGGCGTTTGCCACCACCGCCGCCAGCCGTGGGCATCAGGTAACCCTGTTTGACGCCGCCGAGCAGATCGGTGGCCAGTTCAATATCGCCAAGCAAATCCCCGGCAAGGAGGAGTTTCACCAGACGCTGCGCTATTTCCGCCGTCAGTTGGCGCTCAATGAAGTGGAACTGAAACTGGGACAGCAGGTGCAACCGCAGGATCTGGCGGATTTCGATGAGGTGATCCTCGCCTGCGGAATCGTGCCGCGTATGCCAGCGATTGCGGGCATCGAACACGCCAAGGTGATGAACTATCTCGATGTTTTGCGCGATAAAAAACCGGTTGGGCAACGGGTCGCCATCATTGGGGCCGGGGGAATTGGCTTCGACGTCGCCGAATACCTCAGCCAGCACGGCACCTCCAGTAGCCTGGATCCGGCAGCGTTTAACCGCGAATGGGGGATCGATTCACAGCTCGAGCAGCGCGGGGGCCTGAGTGCCCAAGGGCCGGAAGTGCCAGCCTCGCCACGCCAGATATTCCTGTTGCAACGTAAAACCAGCAAGGTCGGTGAAGGCCTGGGTAAAACCACCGGTTGGATCCATCGCACCAGCCTGGCGGGACGTGGCGTGAAGATGCTTAACAGCGTGAACTATCAACGGATTGACGACGAAGGGCTGCATATCCTACGTGCCGAGCAGGAAAGCTGCTTGCCGGTAGATACGGTGGTGATTTGTGCCGGGCAAGAACCGCGCCGTGAATTGCAGCAACCACTGCTGGAGATGGGGAAAACGGTGCATCTGATTGGCGGTGCCGACGTGGCTGCCGAGCTGGATGCCCGCCGCGCTATCGATCAGGGCACGCGGCTAGCCATGGCTCTGTAATCCATTGATTTTACGGGCGCAGCATGCTGCGCCCCTTCATTAATAACGCGCGCCAGACTTGACCGCTTTGAGGATCAGGAACTTCTGGTTGGAGGCCACGGTGGTGCAGTTGCCGAACAAACGCCTCAGCTTCTGGTAGTAATCCAGATGGCGGTTGCCCACGATCCATAGCTCACCCCCCACTTGCAGGCAGCGCTTGGCGTCGCAGAACATCTGCCAGGCGGTGTGATCGGTGATCGCATGCTGCTGGTGGAACGGTGGGTTGCACAGTACCGCCTGCAGGCTTTCACGCTCAATGCCCGCCAGCGAGTTGTTCACTTCAAACTGACAGCGATCCATCTCCTGCGGCAGGTTGTGCGCCACGTTCAACTCGCTGGACGCCACCGCCATGTAAGACTCATCGACGAAGGTCATCTGCGCTTGCGGGTTCTGCACCAAGGCACGCATACCGATAATACCGTTGCCACAGCCGAGATCGACAATATGGCCCTGCAAATCCTTCGGCAGGTTTTCCAGGAACAGGCGTGCGCCAATATCCAGGCTACCGCGTGAGAACACGTTGGCATGGTTGTGGATCAGCCAGTCCGTGCCGTCAAGCAGCCAGTCGGTGGTTTCCGGCGCTGCCGGTGGCACGATGTCAGCTACCTGGCAATAAATCAGGCGGGCCTTTTTCCAGGCCAGGCTGGTGCGGGTTGGGCCAAGCACTCGCTCAAACACTTGCATGGTCGAGGTATGCACGTCACGCGCTTTGGCACCGGCCACGATCAGCGTATCGGGTGCCACCACGTCACGCAGGGCACGTAATTGCTGCTCCAGAAGCGCCAACGCTTTCGGGATACGGATCAACACTACCGCCGGGTTGGCAGGCAGTTCGGCCAGGCTGTCTTGCAAGGTGACCTGTTCAACATCGAGCTCGTTCAGCTTGAGGTTATGGCGCGTCGCCAGTTGGCTCATGTATGAGTCGCTGATGCTGTAAGGCTTATAGCCATGCAGGGCACAGGCCAGCGTGCCGAAGTTGTCGTTAAAAATCAGTACCGGGCGTTCACCGATATCGACATTTTCCAGCTGTTGCAGCAGATATTCGTCCGCCGCTTCCCACGCCTGCAGCTGGGTGGCTTCTTCCTGTTGGGGATAACGCTCCAGCTCAAGTTGCTGTGTTCCCAGATCGAGTTGGCTCATTGCCCCTCCTGAATAGTAAATTTGGGCTGTTTATCCCCTAAAAACGCTCGGCAGTAAAATGTTTTTTGGGATTAATTACCCTTTAAGGGATTTGAGCAACAAAACGTCATACAATGCTCGCCCCGGTTTACCACTGAATACTGAATAACATGTCTGAACTGAGCTACCTGCAAGGCTACCCCGATCATCTGCAAATGCAGGTGCAACAACTCATCCAGCAACAGCGTCTGGGCGAGGTTTTGTTGCAGCGCTATCCGCAGGTTCATGGCTGCACCACCGACAAGTCGCTTTATCAGTTTACCGTCGATCTGAAAAATCAGTATCTGCGTAATGCTCAACCGCTGAGCAAGGTGGCCTACGACAGCAAAATCCAGGTGATGAAGCACGCCTTGGGGCTGCATACCGCCATTTCCCGGGTGCAAGGTGGCAAGCTGAAGGCCAAAGCCGAGATCCGCGTGGCGACGGTGTTTAAAAACGCCCCAGAGCCTTTCCTGCGCATGATCGTGGTCCACGAGTTGGCGCACCTGAAAGAGAAAGACCACAACAAGGCGTTTTACAGCCTGTGCTGCCATATGGAACCCAGCTATCACCAGTTGGAGTTTGATACCCGTCTGTATCTGACCCATCTCTCCTTATTCGGTGAACTCTATGAATAATCAGACTTTTTAAGCAAATATTCGCCTAATCTCTGCGGCGTGATAATCTGGTTCCTTGAGCTATCTTCCTGTGGAAACTGGAGTCACCCATGATTCGCTTTGCTGTTGTCGGCACCAACTGGATCACCGAACGTTTTATCGATGCGGCTCACGAAAGCGGCAAGATGAGGCTGACCGCCATCTATTCGCGTAAGCTCGAACAGGCGCAGGCCTTTGGCGCCAACTATCCGGTCGAACACTTCTTTGACTCGCTGGAAGCGCTGGCGCAATCCGACGTGATTGATGCGGTGTATATTGCCAGCCCCAACTCTCTGCACTGCCAACAATCTCTGCTATTCCTCAGCCATAAAAAGCATGTGATTTGCGAGAAGCCGCTGGCGTCAAATCTGCGCGAAGTGGAACAACTGGTGGCCTGCGCACGGGAAAATCAGGTGGTGCTGTTTGAAGCGTTCAAAAGCGCCCACTTGCCCAATTTTCTTATCCTGCAACAGGCATTGCCGAAGATTGGCAAACTGCGTAAGGCATTTATCAACTATTGCCAATACTCCTCTCGCTATCCCCGTTACCTGGCCGGTGAAAATCCGAATACCTTCAACCCGCACTTTTCCAACGGCTCTATCATGGACATTGGCTATTACTGCGTGGCCAGCACCGTGGCGCTGTTTGGTGCGCCGCAAACGGTATTGGCTAGCGCAACATTGCTCGATACCGGGGTGGATGCCCACGGCAGCGTGTGCCTGAACTATGGTGACTTTGACGTGGTGATCAGCCATTCCAAGGTCAGCAACTCGGACATTCCGAGCGAGATCCAGGGCGAAGAAGGCACGCTGGTGATTGAAAAAATCTCCGAAGCCCAAGGCGTGGTGCTGACGCCACGCGGTGAAAATAGCCAGGTACTGACCCAGCCGCAACATATCAATACCATGCTGTATGAAGCACAAGTGTTTGCCGAACTGGTGGAAAAACGGCAGGTCGAGCATGTGGGCCTGGAGAATTCCCTGATCGTCGCCAGCCTGCTGACGGAGATCCGCCGCCAGACCGGCGTAGTGTTCCCCGCTGACGGAGAATAAGATGAAACCGCTGTTGTTGATGCAAACCGGTGATGCACCGCAGATGATCCAGCAGGAGCAGGACAACTTTGAGCAGATGTTCCTAAAACAGGGGAATATCGACGCCGATCGAGTACATATCGTGCACGTCCTCGCCGGTGAAACACCGCTGCCTCCGGAAGATTACTGCGGCGTGGTGATCACCGGTTCAGCTGCGATGGTGACCGAACGACTTCCCTGGAGCGAACGGGCGGCAGAATGGTTGCGCCAGGCAATGCAAATCAATCTGCCGATCTTTGGCGTGTGCTACGGCCACCAGCTTCTGGCTTATGCGCTGGGCGGCGAGGTGGGCTACCACCCACAGGGAATGGAGGTTGGCACTCTCGAGATCGAGTTATTACCCGCTGCCCGCTCAGATAAGCGTCTTGCCACCCTGCCTGTTCGCTTCAACGTGAACCTGATCCATGCGCAAAGCGTACTAACGCCGCCGCCAGGGGCTGAAGTGCTGGCCCGCTCGCAACAGGACGCCTGCCAAATCCTGCGTTACGGTGATAACGCCCTGACCACCCAGTTCCACCCGGAATTTAACGGGGCGATCATGCAGCGCTACCTGAGCTGGCTCAGCGAGTTGGAACCGGCCAAGCAGCAAACTTATCGGCTTAAACAACAACAGGTTAGCGATACCCCGTTCAGCCAGCTGTTGCTGCAGGACTTTGTCGCCAGCCTTGGCGTCCAGCAGGCATTGGCCGGGGTCGGTTGAGGTTAGCCGCCATAATCTGTTATCCGGGGCGCTAGACGCCCCGCGATTATTTGGCAAATAGCCATAAACGCCAAATGTTATGACGATCACACAAATGTAAACAGCATGTTATCAATCATTGATCCATGCAGGTAATTTCATCATCTCCCCTTTTCAAGATCCCCCGTTTACTGAATACTGGCATAGCAAACATACTTAGTTACAGATATGACGATAAGTTGCCCGGCCACGTTTCAGCCGAGGCGCAGCAATCTGTACATCACATTCTCAGGGAGCGGAAACGCAAGCGCATCATGAATAAACTCTTACTACGCATCACTCAGGGCAGCCTGGTTAAGCAAATATTGATCGGCCTGGTAGCGGGCATTGTGGTGGCACTGGTTTCGCCAGCCGCTGCAGCAGCCGTTGGCCTGCTCGGCTCGTTGTTCGTTGGCGCGCTGAAGGCGGTGGCACCGCTGCTGGTACTGGTGTTGGTCATGGCCTCCATTGCCAACCATAAGCAGGGCCAAAAAACCAATATCCGCCCCATCCTGTTCCTCTACCTGCTGGGTACCTTTGCCGCCGCGCTTACCGCCGTGGTGATCAGCTTTATGTTCCCTTCCACGCTGGCACTGGCTGTAGGCACCACCGATATCAACCCGCCGGGTGGCATCGTTGAAGTGCTCAAAGGCTTGCTGATGAGCGTGGTGGCGAACCCATTCCATGCGCTGATCAACGCCAACTATATCGGCATCCTGGCCTGGGCCGTGGGTTTGGGGCTGGCACTACGCCATGCGTCTGATACCACCAAATCGCTGATCACCGATATGTCCCATGCCGTGACCATGGTGGTTCGTGCGGTGATCCGCTGTGCGCCGCTGGGTATCTTTGGCCTGGTAGCGTCAACCCTGGCCGATACCGGCTTTAGCGCACTGTGGGGCTATGCCCAACTGCTGTTCGTGCTGATCGGCTGTATGCTGCTGGTGGCGTTGGTGCTGAACCCGCTGATCGTTTACTGGAAGATCCGCCGTAATCCTTATCCACTGGTGTTCACCTGCCTGCGCGAAAGTGGCGTTACCGCCTTCTTTACCCGCAGCTCCGCAGCCAACATTCCGGTGAATATGGAACTGAGCAGAAAGCTGAATCTGAACGAAGATACCTATTCGGTTTCTATCCCGTTAGGGGCGACCATCAACATGGCCGGTGCCGCGATCACCATCACCGTACTGACGCTGGCGGCGGTTCATACGCTGGGTATTCCTGTCGATGTGCCGACTGCACTGCTGTTGAGCGTGGTTGCTGCGATCTGTGCCTGTGGGGCTTCCGGCGTGGCCGGTGGTTCACTGCTGTTGATCCCGCTGGCTTGCAACATGTTCGGTATTCCTAACGAAATTGCGATGCAGGTCGTTGCCGTCGGCTTTATCATCGGCGTACTGCAGGACTCGGCTGAAACCGCGCTCAACTCCTCCACCGACGTGCTGTTTACCGCAGCGGCCTGTCAGGCGGAAGACCAGCGTTTGGCCAATGAAGATCCGCTGAAAGTTCGCTAAGTCCCCTCACCCCAACCCTCTCCCACAGGGAGAGGGAGCTGATAGCCTCTGCTCTGTTGGAAGAGAAGAGGTAATCTCAGCAACCTGCACTTTATTGCTTAACTGGCTGGCGCCCCTCTGCAACGGGCGCCTTTTTTTCGACCGCAAAAGGATCGATGCCGCGCAGTTGCAGGCGGCGGAAGCGGATAATGTTGAAACCGTTCATCAGCAGGAAACTGCCTTCAATCAGCGACCCCCCGATCGAACCAAGCCAGATGTTGTGGGTAACCCAGCAGGCCGTTGAACACCACATTACACAGCGGGTGGTCAAACCCCGGGTGCGGAACAACGCCCAGGTGCTGACGGTCGTACCGCAGATCGGCAGTATTTCGATCCAGTGGTGAAAACGGGATAAACCGATGATGAGCGTGAGGGAGATAAAGATCCACATTACCCATAGGCTGCGAGTCTTCATCGAGACCAGGTTGCGGCAGGCGCTGAGCAGTGCGCTACTCCCTGCAGCATTCGCCCCCATAAGGAGAAAGTGGATGCCGATAATCAGGCTGTAACCCGACAGCTGCAGTTTGAAACGCTGGTCATCGCGATTAAAAAAGCTGGTGATGCCTACCAAAAAAGCCAGCACGCCAACGGACTGCGCAAACCAATAAAACGTCATTAGGGAGATCCTGGGGCGGAAGTAGCAAGGCGTTTAAAACAAAACGCCGTTTTATGCTACTCCCGCTGGCTAGGCTTTACAACGTGACACCGCTTTTAAAGATCGCCAACTCGCGGAAATCATTCACTTCATTACGCGCCGGAGCGCCATCGGCAATGTCCACGATCAGATCGACAAACTGCTCCAGCATCTGCGCCATCGGCAAGCCGTGGATCAGGCGGCCTGCATCAAAATCGATCCAATGCGGTTTCTTCGCCGCCAGTTCCGAGTTGGTCGCCAGCTTCACCGTTGGCACAAAGCCACCGTAAGGCGTCCCCCGCCCGGTGCTGAACAGCACCATATGGCACCCTGCTCCCGCCAGCGCGCTGGTAGCAACCGCATCATTGCCCGGCGCACTCAGCAGGTTCAGCCCCGGCAGACGCAGGCGCTCACCGTATTTCAACACGTCCACCACCTGGCTCTGCCCGGCTTTTTGGGTACATCCCAAAGATTTCTCTTCTAACGTGGTGATGCCCCCAGCCTTGTTGCCTGGTGAAGGGTTCTCGTAAATCGGTTGGTTGTGGGCAATAAAATACTGTTTGAAGTCGTTGACCATGCTGACAGTTTTTTCAAAGGTGTCTTCATCGCGGCAGCGGCTCATCAGAATGCGCTCGGCACCAAACATTTCTGGCACTTCGGTCAGTACCGTGGTGCCGCCGTTAGCAATCACATAATCCGAGAAGCAGCCCAATAACGGGTTGGCCGTGATCCCCGATAAACCGTCCGATCCCCCGCATTCCAGGCCAAACTTCAGCTCGCTGAGCTTGCCCGGCTGGCGGCGATCGTCGCGCATAATCTGGTATAGCGCATGCAAATGTGCCAATCCGTCGGCAACTTCATCATCCTGTTGCTGGCAGACCATAAAGCGCACGCGCTGCTCATCATATTCACCCAGCGTAGTGCGGAAGGCATCCACCTGGTTGTTCTCACAGCCTAGGCCAATCACCAGAACCGCACCCGCATTGGGGTGACGCACCATATTTTGCAGCATGGTGCGGGTATTCTCATGATCCTGTCCGAGCTGTGAGCAGCCGAAGGGGTGGCTGAACAGATGCACGCCGTCGATCCCCTCTGCTTCTCCGGTTTCCTTCAAAAAACGTTGCAGGATCTGACGGGCGATGCCGTTCACACAGCCCACGGTCGGGATGATCCACAGTTCGTTGCGGATCCCTACCTCACCTTTGCTGCGGCGGTAAATCTGTACCTCACGATCTGCCGCCTGCGCCGGTAAGGTCTGGAACTCCGGTTGATACTGATAGCTGTCGAGATCGCTCAGGTTGGTTTTGGCATTTTGCGAATGAATATGTTCGCCCGCAGCGATGGCCACCAGCGCATGGCCGATCGGCAAGCCGTACTTGACGATCATCTCACCGGCAGCGATCGGTTCAAGTGCAAACTTGTGCCCCCGAGCAACGTCCTGCGCCAGTGCGATCGCCTGCCCTTCCCAGACAGGCTGGTCACCAGCCGCCAAATCACACAGTGCGACCGCCACATTATCTTTTGCATGGATCTTTATGATGCTTTGCATAAACCAACCTCGAGCTAGAACTACGCTAATTCGATAGCGAAATAGTGTTTGGCATTGTCGAAGCAGATGTTTTTCACCATCTCACCCAGCAACGCAATGTCCGCCGGTGCTTCGCCATCTTCCACCCAGCGGCCAATCATCTGGCACAGGATGCGGCGGAAGTATTCGTGACGCGTGTAGGAAAGGAAGCTGCGGCTGTCGGTCAGCATGCCCACAAAGCGGCTAAGTAGCCCAAGCTGTGCCAACTGCGTCATCTGGCGCTGCATACCGTCTTTCTGATCGTTAAACCACCAGCCTGAACCAAACTGGATCTTGCCCGGCGTACCTTCACCCTGGAAGTTGCCGACCATGGTGCCGATCACTTCGTTATCCCGTGGGTTCAGGCAGTAAAGAATGGTCTTCGGCAACGCCCCCTGCTTGGCTTGAGCATCCAGCAGGCGGGACAGTGATTCGGCTACCGGCTGATCGTTAATGGAATCGAAGCCAATGTCCGGGCCGATAGTCTTGAACATCCGGCTATTGTTATTACGCAGCGCGCCGATGTGGTATTGCTGCACCCATTCGCGGCGCTGATATTCAGCAGCCAAGAACAGCAGGACGGCGGTCTTGAACTGGGCAATCTGCTGCTGCGTTGGCAGCTCTCCGCTGAGGCGCTGAGCCAGGATCTTGTCTAACGTGGCCTCATCGGCCTCTCCGTACATCACCACGTCTAACGCGTGATCGGAAACCTTACAACCGTGAGCGGCAAAGTGATCCAGACGTTTTTTCAGCGCATCGCACAAATCGCTGAAGCGGCTGATAGACGTGTCTGCGGCGGCTTCCAGCTGTTGCATATAGTCATTAAACCCAGCGGCTTCAATATTGAAGGCCTTGTCTGGGCGCCAGCTTGGCAATACTTTGATATCGAAGCTGCTGTCATCAGCGATGGCTTGATGGTGGCGCAGATCGTCGATCGGATCGTCGGTGGTGCCCACCATTTTGACCTTCATCTGTTTCATGATGCCGCGAGCGCTGAAAGCCTCCTGCGACAGCAGTTCATTGCCGCGCTGCCAGATTTCATCTGCGGTAGTCGGGGAGAGCAGCTTGCCGGTGATGCCAAACGGACGGCGCAATTCCAGGTGCGTCCAGTGATACAGGGGGTTGCCAATGGTATGCGGCACCGTTGCCGCCCAAGCATCAAATTTTTCCCGGTCAGAGGCATCGCCGGTACACAGGCGTTCAGCCACGCCGTTGGTGCGCATCGCGCGCCACTTATAGTGATCGCCCTTCAACCAGATATCGTACATGTTCTTAAAACGAGTGTTTTCGGCAATCTGTTGCGGTGGCAGATGGCAGTGATAGTCGAAAATAGGCTGATCCGCTGCATAGTCGTGATACAGGCGGCGGGCAAATTCACTGTCTAACAAGAAATCATCGCTCAAAAACGTGGCCATATGGGTTCCTCACCTTTTTCCTGGCTAGCCTTGCTGTCAACTTTTGGAAAGTTATCACACCAATTCATCGTAGAGTCTAGCTAAATTTCACCTTGGTTAACCCATCATTACGGCTTCCAAGCGCCTATCCAGACGACTCCCATTAAACCAATGCCTTATGATGACCAGCATTATCACTTAAAAAAATAATGGTTTTTGTGATATCACTCAACTTTTAAATCTGTATGACAAGTTATCTTCTCGCCACCCTGCTACTGGTTTATAACCACGGTTCAATGGCAACGCGCAGGACGGCGTCGGTAAGCGGAATACCGGCAACCAGATGAAAAGGAATCACCACCATGACCGCCACAGGCTTGCCGGTGGCCGAAATTTTTAGACTGGGAGAGATTTGGGATGCGTAAAATTAAAGGCTTACGCTGGTATATGATCGGCCTGGTGACTATCGGCACCGTGCTCGGTTATCTGACCCGCAATGCGATGTCCGTCGCAGCCCCCTCGCTGGAAGGTTCACTGGGGATCACGACCCAACAGTATTCCTATATTGTTGCCGCCTATTCAGCCTGCTATACCCTGATGCAGCCCGTTGCAGGCTATATCCTCGACGTGCTTGGCACTAAAATCGGCTATGCGATGTTTGCCATCCTGTGGGCCATCTTCTGTATGGGCACCGCGCTGGCCAACAGCTGGGTCGGTCTGGCTATGGCCCGTGGTGCGGTCGGTATGGCCGAAGCGGCGATGATCCCTGCCGGGTTGAAAGCCAGTAGCGAATGGTTCCCGGCCAAAGAGCGCTCCATCGCGGTGGGTTACTTTAACGTCGGATCCTCGGTGGGCGCGATGCTCGCTCCCCCTTTGGTGGTCTGGGCGATTGTGGCCCACAGCTGGGAAATGGCGTTTATCATTACCGGTGTCCTGAGCCTGATCTGGGCCATCTGCTGGCTGATCTTCTATAAGCACCCGAAAGACCAGAAGAAACTCAGTTCCGAAGAACGCAGCTACATTCTGGATGGTCAGGAAGCGCACCACCAGACCAGCAATGCCAAGAAGATGTCCGCCTGGCAGATCCTGCGTAACCGCCAGTTCTGGGGCATCGCGCTGCCGCGTTTCCTGGCAGAACCCGCCTGGGGGACCTTCAACGCCTGGATCCCGCTATTCATGTTCAAGGCTTACGGCTTCAACCTGAAAGAAATTGCCATGTTCGCCTGGATGCCGATGCTGTTCGCCGATTTCGGCTGCATCCTGGGTGGCTATCTGCCGCCATTCTTCCAAAAACATTTTGGCGTCAACCTGATCGTCTCACGCAAACTGGTGGTCACCCTGGGCGCCGTGTTGATGATTGGCCCAGGCATGATCGGCTTGTTCACCAGCCCTTATGTCGCCATTGCCTTACTGTGCATCGGGGGCTTTGCCCACCAGGCACTGTCCGGTGCGCTGATCACCCTGTCGTCGGACGTCTTTGGCCGCAACGAAGTCGCTACCGCCAACGGGCTGACAGGTATGGCTGCATGGACGGCGAGCACCATGTTCGCTCTGGTGGTCGGCGCATTGGCTGACACCATGGGCTTCAGCCCGCTGTTCGCCGCCCTGTCGGTGTTCGATATCCTGGCCGCCATCGTGATCTGGACCGTGCTGCAAAACAAGCCGGTTTCCGAACTGGAACAGGAACGATTACAAACGGTAGATGCCAGCAGCTAACCCCCCACAGCCCGGCCTTTGTGCCGGGTTTTTCGTATCTGACTCGCTAGCAGCTACAACGGATAAGTGGTATAACAGGTCCTATGGCATCACGCCCTTCTACCACCGAGTATTCACTATGGAATTCACTGAAACCAGACGCCTTTATCAGCAATTGGCCGCCGAGCTAAAACGGCGCATTGAGGGCGGGGTCTACCCGGTCGGTGAGAAACTGCCAGCCGAGCGTTATATCGCAGAAGAGATGAACGTTAGCCGCACCGTGGTGCGTGAGGCGATCATCATGCTGGAGGTGGAAGGTTACGTCGAAGTGCGCAAAGGCTCGGGCATCCATGTGATCTCCAACCAGCAGAAGCACCTGGTGGTTCCGGGCGAAAGCCTCGAATTCGCTACCTCTGGGCCTTTTGAACTGCTACAGGCACGCCAGTTGATCGAAAGTAACATCGCCGAGTTTGCCGCCACCCAGGTGACCAAGCAGGATATCGTCCAACTGATGGAGATCCAGGAGCAGGCGCGCAAAGAGGATCGCTTCCGCGATTCGCAATGGGATCTCAAATTCCACGTTCAGGTCGCACTGGCGACCCAGAATACCGCCATGGCCACCATAGTGGAAAAAATGTGGGCTCAGCGTGTCAGCAACCCTTACTGGATCAAACTGCACGAACATATCGATGAGCGCTCCATTGCCAGCTGGTGCGACGATCACGATGAGATCCTTAAAGCGCTGATACGTAAAGATCCTCACGGTGCCAAACTGGCCATGTGGCAACATCTGGAAAACACCAAGCAGATGCTGTTCAATGCCACCACCGACGATTTCGAATACAACGCCGATCGCTACCTGTTTGCCGAGAATCCGGTGATCCATTTGGATAACATGGCCACCACCACCAAATAGGGTTTTGGCGTCAAGAAATCGCACCGAATGTCAGGTATTGTAAAAACGGCTGAATCGATCCCGGTACAGCCGCCCACTGCGCGATATTTCCCCAGCGACCACGTAGATTTCCCTGTTGCCAATCGTGCTATTTTGGTAGAGTTAGCCCACTTTTTTATCGACTGACTTTGGGGTGGAACGCGAATACATGCGCTGGTTGTTTGCCATGCTTATTGCTCTTTCCTGCTGGGCCGGTTCGGTCTCCGGCCCAAAGCTCTATGCAGCACAAACCGCAGCCTTAGCCTCCGCGTTAAGTGCTCAGGCATTATTTGATGAGCATGTGGTTTCCCCCTACGATCAGGATTACCGTCCGCACAGTGAACTCCGCCGCAAGCCCCTCAGCAAACTACTGCTGTCTTTGCCCCGGATGCATTCCTACCCCAGCTCGTTGCAGGCCCCGACCCAGTCGGTTCCGACCTATACTTTAGCAACAGATCTGGGCTACCGCCTGAGGCCTCAGCGGCAGGCAGATAACCCAGCCCCTAACCGGTTGCGGCAGGTCAATTGGACGCTGAACTTCCCGCAGCAGCAAAGCAGGCTCGGGGGTTGGAAAGAAAGCAACATACTTTACCGTGGCTCGCTAACGTATCACTCATGATCCGGTGTCGCCCCAAAAGAACCAAAGAATAAAGCAACACCGTTCATCATCTTCAGCAGCCAGGGCCCTCCGCGAGCTTACCGCCCCCCAGCCGCTGAACGAAAATAACAATGACGTTTTTAGGAACACCGGATGGATATCATTAAGCAACTGTTGGATGCCTTATGGCAGCAAGACTTTGAAACGCTGGCCAACCCCTCGTTGGTCTGGACGCTGTACGTCTTGCTGTTTATGATTTTATTTCTGGAAAATGGCCTGCTGCCCGCTGCCTTCCTGCCGGGTGATAGCCTGCTGATCCTGGTCGGCGTCCTGGTCGCCAAAGGCACCATGAATTTCCCGGTGACCATTCTTATCCTGACCACCGCAGCCAGCCTGGGGTGCTGGGTTAGCTACATACAAGGCCGATGGCTAGGCAATACGCCTACGGTACAGGGTTGGCTAGCTCATCTACCGGCCCATTATCATCAGCGTGCCCACCAGTTGTTCCACCGCCATGGCCTGTCGGCCCTGCTGGTTGGCCGTTTCCTGGCTTTCGTCCGTACGCTGTTGCCTACCATTGCCGGGTTGTCCGGTTTGAGCAACGCACGCTTCCAGTTCTTTAACTGGATGAGTGGCCTGCTGTGGGTTCTGATCCTGGTATCGGTCGGTTTTGCCCTCGGGAAAACCCCGATGTTCCGCAAGTATGAAGACCAGTTGATGTTCGGCCTGATGATGCTGCCACTGGTGCTACTGGTCGCCGGGCTGGTCGGTTCGCTAGTGGTACTGTGGCGCAAAAAGCGCGCCGACCGTGCAGGCAAAGACGCGTGAAAGCCAAACGCCCACGCTGGCAATACGCGCTGATGCTTTTATTGCCATTGCTGGCATTGGCCGCCGTGCTGGCGCCATACATTTTACGTACGGAAAACGAACTGCGTATTCACGTGGTTCAGCAGGGCTTATCGTTGCCAGATGGTTTTTACGTCTATCAGCGCCTGGATGAACGCGGTATTCGCATCAAAAGCATTACGCCGGAGGGCGATGGCCTGGTGATCCGCCTGGATTCCCCTGAACAGCAACTGCTGGCCCGTGAAGCCCTGGAAAACATCCTGCCCCCCGGTTATACCATTGCCCTGAACGAGTCTCCTATCCCCAGCCGCTGGGTGCGTAAATTTGCACGTGCACCACTTAATCTGGGATAATCCCTTTCTCATTTAAGGGATTATCTTGGCTGTCGTTACATCCGGCTAATCGGGCGCAGCATGCAGCGCCCCTACATTTGGGGTTCTACGCAATTTGTGACTATGCTGATTGTCTGCATGGGTCAGCCGCGTAGGCCACCTGTCGCACTGCCCCTTGGGCAGCAGGAAACCGGGAGCAACCTTGTTATCTCCCAGCATTAAGGAATTGAAATCATGAAATTACGCCACACATTGTTACTGGCCATCCCCCTGTTCACTTTTTCTGCGCTTTCACAGGCAGCGGTCGAGACTTGTGCCAGCAAAGCCCAGGAGATCCAGACCCAGATCGATTATGCCACTAAGCACGGCAACAGCCACCGCGTGGCAGGCCTGCAGAAAGCCCTGAGCGAAGTACAGACCCACTGCACCGAGGCCGGTTTACAAGCCGATCGCCAGAAGAAGATTGCTGATAAGCAGGAGAAAGTGGCCGAGCGTGAGCAGGAGCTGAAAGAGGCTCAGGAAACCGGCAAGGCAGATAAAATCGCCAACAAACAGAGAAAGCTGGCAGAAGCCCAGGCAGAGCTGAAAGCCGCGCAGGCCGAATAATTTTTTATATTAGCGGATTTATCGCTAAGAGCCCCATCTGGCGGGATTTTACCAATCAATAATGACATTGGTTAGTGATATCCACCGGGGATAAGCCCTTTGCTTAAGTGAATAAATCCGCTATGTTAAAAGTCTGTCGAAGTTAATGTTAAGGAGTTATCGAAATGGCACATGATTCACATGCAGAAAATTTACGCGCTGAACTGAAGTCCCTGGCCGATACGCTGGAAGAAGTGCTGAACTCTTCCACCGATAAACCTAAAGCTGAACTGGACAAACTGCGCTCCAAAGCAGAAGGCGCACTGAAAGAAACCCGTGCCCGTCTGAGCGATGCCAGTGACAAACTGGCCCACCAGACCAAGCAGATGGCTGGCCAGGCTGATGATTACGTGCGTGAAAACCCGTGGACCGGTATCGGTATCGGCGCCGCGGTTGGCGTGGTGTTAGGCGTTCTGCTCGCGCGCCGCTGATTATGGCAGAGCAGCCGCAAACGCGCGCTCAGGGCCCCGGTAAAGGGGTCCTGGATATCGCCCAACGGATTGTCACCATTATGGTCGGCATGGTGGAAACCCGGGTGCGTCTGGCCGTTATCGAGCTGGAAGAGGAGAAAGCCAACCTCATCCAGTTGCTGATGATGGCGGGGCTTACCCTGCTGTTTACCGCCTTCGGCCTGATGAGCCTGTTAATCCTCATCTTCTGGGCTATCGACCCCGCTTATCGCCTGATGGCGTTGGGTACGACTACCGCCGTTCTGCTGTTCCTGGCCGTTGTGGGGCTTGTCTGGACACTGTCCAAGGCTCGCCGTTCGACACTGTTAGGGGCAACACGTCAGCAATTGGAACTCGACCGTGCTGAACTGGAGGAGAAACATGAATCGCCGCCAGTACCGTGAACGCAGAAAAGAGCAACTCATCCGGCAGATCCAGCAACAACGTCTGGATCTGGCCGCCAACAAAAGCCAGTGGCTGCAAAAGACCGAATCCTTTGATCGCAGCTGGCAGACCCTATATGGTCTGCGTAAGTATATGGCTATTGGCTCCAGCGTGATTGCGCTGTACGGCATCCGCCATCCAAGCAAGTTGATCCGTTGGTCACGACGGGCACTCAGCGTCTGGGGCACCGTTCGCCTGATCCGTAACGCCCTTCCTAAAAAATAACCGCGCTGCCACAGGTTCAATTATCCCGTTGGTAATCCCTCCCCTCTGCGTGGTTTCTATCCAAAAATCCAACGTAACATGCTAACGCATTGATTTAAAAATTCTTTTATCTCATGGTGAATATTCAGATTTTTTGAAAAATTACGACAGTTTTACTTGCTAACAACCCGCAGCGTTCCCGTCTAACATTCACTCCATCAACCGGACATGGTGGCTACAGACCCCCTGGCGGTACCAATGCCAAGTTTGGCAAGCAACAACACTTTTTGGAGTTAATGATGAAAAAATTAGAAGATACAGGTTTGCTGGTTGCTCGTATTCTGATGCCAATCCTGTTTATCGTTGCAGGTTACGGCAAAATGGGTGATGCCTATGCCGGCACCCAACAATACATGCAGTCGATGGGCGTACCTGGCTTCTTGCTGCCACTGACCATCCTGCTGGAGTTCGGCGGTGGCCTGGCAATCCTGTTCGGCTTCCTGACCCGTACCGTGGCACTGTTCACTGCCGGTTTCACCATCCTGACCGCGCTGCTGTTCCACACCAACTTTGCCGACGGCGTGAACCAGCTGATGTTTATGAAAAACCTGACCATTGCCGGTGGCTTCATCGTGCTGGCGGTTGCAGGCCCTGGCGGCTTCAGCATTGACCGCATTTTGAACAAAAAGTGGTAAGCTTATAATATCGCCAAAAGGCTCGGCTCTTCATGCCGGGCCTTTTGACTTTCACTCTCGGATATTTTGGAGGATCTCATGGGACAACTCGTTGATGGCGTTTGGCAAGACACCTGGTATGACACCAAATCCACCGGGGGCCGTTTCAAGCGTTCAACCTCTCAGTTTCGCAATTGGGTCACCCCAGATGGCGCTGCGGGAGAGCATGGCAAAGCGGGTTTTAAAGCCGAGCAAAATCGCTACCATCTGTATGTTTCCCTGGCTTGCCCTTGGGCACACCGTACCCTGCTGATGCGCAAGCTGAAGGGGCTGGAGCAAACCATCCCGGTTTCCGTGGTGCATCCGCTGATGTTGGAAAACGGCTGGACCTTCGGCCAGGATTTCCCGGCAGCAACCGGCGATGCGCTGTATCACTCCGATTTTCTTTACCAGCTCTATCTAAGGGCCGATCCGCAGTACAGCGGCCGCGTTACCGTGCCAGTGCTGTGGGATAAACAGCAACAGACCATCGTCAGCAATGAGTCTGCCGATATTATCCGCATGTTCAACAGCGCTTTCGACGCCGTCGGCGCACGGGCTGGAGATTACTACCCGGCAGAACTGCGTGAAAAGATCGATTCACTCAACGGCTGGATTTACGACTCGGTAAACAACGGAGTGTACAAGGCCGGTTTTGCTACCAGCCAGGATGCCTATGACGAAGCGGTAAACGGCGTGTTTGCCTCTTTGGAACGCCTGGAGCAGATCCTCGGCCAGCACCGTTATCTGACCGGTGATCGACTCACCGAGGCCGATCTGCGCCTGTGGACCACGCTGATCCGTTTCGATCCGGTCTACGTCACTCATTTCAAATGTGACCAGCGCCGCATCAGCGACTATCTCAACCTGTACGGCTTCCTGCGCGATATCTACCAGATGCCGGGGATTGCCGAAACGGTCGATATGGCGCATATCCGCAACCACTATTATCGCAGCCATGCCACCATCAACCCGCACGGGATCATTTCGATCGGCCCCGCGCAGGATCTGGATGAACCCCACGGGCGCGATGTGCGCTTTGGTTGATAGGTTGGGCGAGAAAATAGCGTGCTGTCTGTTATTCCGTCGTCGCAATTCCCCCCTCACCCCAGCCCTCTCCCCAAAAAGGAGAGGGAGCTGCTCGGAGTGCGTAATTAGCCCGTACAACTTCGGAAAATAGGGAGTAGGCAAGATAAAACGCTGAGCGATTAGCGAACTCGATCGGTCCCCTCTCCCTGTGGGAGAGGGTTAGGGTGAGGGGCCTTATAAAATGCGAAAATGCGAAGAAGTTACTGATTCTCCTCGCGTGCAAACAGGCGTGGGATCTCACGCAGGAACCAGGATTTAGCCTCGCCCATGCTGTCGCGCCGCCAGGCCATGATAATGTCCGCCTCACGGCTATATTCCGGCCCCACCACGCGTAAACGCCCCTGCTCGATATCCTTCTCCACCATCTGATATGGCATGGTGGCAACCCCCAGCCCGGCCAGCAAGGCGCGGCGCTTATCTTCGATGGTACTCACCGTCAGGCGCTGCTGTTTATCCAGCAATTGCACCGTCAGCACTGGCCGCTCCCGCGCGGTATCTGCAACCGCAATACCGCGGTATTTCACCCGCGTCAGCTCCGACAGCGGCTCCGGCTCCAGGTGGATTGGATGTTCCGGTGCAGCAACGTACACGCTCATCACCTTATACAGCTTGCGAGTGTTGATTTCAGAAGAGGCGCGAAAGTGCATATCCGGCGCAATAACGATATCGGCCCGCCCTTGCTCCAGCCGCTCCCATGCCCCGGCCAACACTTCGGTAAAGATCGAAACCTGGGTATTGGCCTTCAGCGCCAGCTTATCAACCAAAGGGAACAGCTTGTAGGCAGGGGATAGCGCTTCGCTGACGATGGTGAGATGGGTTTCCCACCCCCGCGCCAATGCCTCTGCATCGGTCGTCAGCTTGTCCGCCGCCTCGAGCAGTACGCGGCCACGCTCAAGCAGCATGCGCCCAACATTAGTAAATTTGGTGCGATGCCCGGATCGGTCAAACAGCACCACATCCAGTTCTTCTTCCAATTTTTGCATGGTGTAGCTGAGCGCCGAAGGCACTCGCCCCAGCTCATCGGCGGCGGCGGCAAAGCTGCCACGGCGGTCGATCGCATCCATAACCCTAAGCGCTTCAAGCGTTAACGCCCGATCTCTGGCCATCGAAACTCTCTATCAGGAAATTTGAATATACCGACCAGATTAACTGGCTAACAATCCGCCGTCCAGATGCTTACCATCAAGAGAATGAATTTAGAGAGCCGATTGCCATGATCACATGCAGAACAGCACAACAATGCGGGCAAGCTGACTTTGGTTGGCTGCAGGCTCGTTATACCTTTTCCTTTGGCCACTACTTCGATCCCAAACTGATGGGCTATGCGTCGCTGCGGGTACTGAATCAAGAGGTATTAGCACCGGGTGCTGCCTTCCAGCCACGCACCTATCCCAACGTAGATATCCTGAATCTGATCCTGCAGGGTGAAGCCGAATACCGGGACAGCGACGGCAATACCGTACGCGCAGCGGCAGGAGAGGCGTTATTGCTGGCTACGCAACCGGGGCTTAGCTATAGCGAACAGAACGTCAGCAGCAGCACGCCACTGACCCGGATGCAACTGTGGCTGGATGCCTGCCCAGAGCGCAGTAACGAGCGTGTGCAGCGTTTGAGCCTGCCAGATCAGCCCTATGCGCTGCTGGCCTCACCGGATGGTGCACAAGGCAGCCTGCAACTGCGCCAACAGGTCTGGATACATCATTTGAACTTACCGGCGGGAGCACAGCAGACGCTTACTCTGCATGGGCCACGCGCCTACCTGCAATCGATCCACGGTACCGTTGAGGTCAATGGCGACCATCAACAGAGCCAGCGCCTGACCTGTGGCGACGGCGCGTTTATCCGCGAGGAAAACCGCCTCACCATCCAGGCCGAAGCACCGCTACGTGCGCTGCTGATTGATTTGCCAGTGTAGGGTATAGATAAAGAAAAACCCCGCGCGACTCTCGTCACGCGGGGTTATCTGTATAGAGGGAGCTGACCGGTAAGCCGGGTTCTGTCGTGGACAGTCATTCCTCTAGGCCAGCAATCGCTCACTGGCTCAAGCAGCCTACCCGGGTTCAGTACGGGCCGTACCATGTGAACCCCTATTTGGCCTTGCTCCGGGTGGAGTTTACCGTGCCACGGACTGTTGCCAGCCGCGCGGTGCGCTCTTACCGCACCCTTTCACCCTTACCTGATCCCGCTTGCGCGGGCCATCGGCGGTTTGCTCTCTGTTGCACTAGTCGTAGGCTTGCGCCTCCCAGGCGTTACCTGGCACCCTGCCCTATGGAGCCCGGACTTTCCTCCCCTCCATCTGTCTCCCCCGAAGAGGACGGCAATGAAGCGGCGACTGTCTGGTCAACTCCGGCGCGGATAGTAGCGTTGTGGTTGCGGCAGGTCAACCGTTTTAGGGGAAAGGAAAACAGATCTAGAGGCGCGCCCTATGGATATGCTAGCTTGGCGATATGAAACAAAGACCTTCAGCTCTGATTTGCGTCGAGATTATTATTTACCGCTTACCAACCAAGGTGGGATGACGCTCGTCAGTTTGTTCCCGCCGGTGAGGCGGGCCTTACCGGCATCACTCCAGTGAGGTTAACCATGACCCGTTCGCCCCAGAAACCAACCCTACATCTTCTATGTGGGAAAATAGCGTCAGGAAAATCCACACTTTCAGCCACGTTGGCAACCCAGCCTGGTAGCGTGATAATCGCGGAAGATCGCTGGCTTGCCCAGCTATACGCCGATGAGATGCAGACCGTTGCAGACTATGTCCGCTGTAGTACCAAGCTGAAAAACGCCATCAAACCCCATCTGATTGCGCTGCTTAACGCCGGGGTAACCCTCATTCTGGACTTTCCAGCCAATACCGTGGCCAGCCGTGAATGGATGATGGATATCATCCGCGAGTCGGGCGCCGATAACCAACTGCATTATCTCAACGTGCCCGATGATGTCTGCAAGGCCAGACTTCATGCCCGCAATCAGTCGGGCACTCATGATTTTGCCGCGACCGATGAGCAGTTTGATCTCATCACTCGCCATTTTGTTGAGCCGAATGACCAGGAAGGGTTCAACATCATTCGGCATAGCTGAGTCACAAAGCTGGGGCTCAGTTAGCCTGTTCCTGTTGATCCAGCGCATGTTTATACAGCGCATTTTTCTTCACGCCGTGGATCTCTGCAGTTATCGCCGCTGCCTTTTTCAGCGGCAGCTCTTTTTGCAGCAGAGCCAAGGTACGCAGTGCCTCGAGCGGCAAATCGTCTTCCTGCGCCTTGTGGCCTTCCACAATCAGCACCATCTCCCCCCGGCGGCGCATCTCATCTTCCAGCACCCAGGCCAGCAGTTCCCCCACTGGAGCACCGTGGATAGATTCCCAGGTTTTGGTCAGTTCACGCGCCAGCACCACGTAGCGCTGTGGCCCCCACACGGTGACCATGTCCTGCAAACTTTCCAACAAACGGTGGGTAGATTCATAGAAAATCAGCGTTCGCGGTTCCTCTGCCAGCGCCAGCAGGGTATCCTTACGGCCTTTGGTTTTGGCTGGCAGGAAGCCTTCGTAGCAGAAACGATCGGAAGCCACACCGGCGGCACACAACGCGGTGGTGGCAGCACAGGCGCCCGGCAGCGGCACGACGCGGATCCCCGCTTCGCGGCAACGGCGCACCAGGTGATAACCCGGATCGTTAATCAGTGGCGTGCCTGCGTCACTCACCAGTGCTATGCTTTGGCCTTCCTGCAGTTTTGCCAGCAGTTGGTCCGCCTTCTGCTGTTCGTTATGGTCGTGCAGCGCAAACAACCGCGCGCTAATAGCAAAGTGTTGCAGCAGCAACCCGGTATGGCGCGTATCTTCCGCCGCAATCAGATCGACGCTTTTCAGTACCTCTATGGCCCGATGAGTCATATCCCCCAGGTTACCGATGGGGGTGGGCACCACGTACAGTGTCGATGCAGAAATAGCTGATTGTTGGTGTTGATTCATTGTTTCATCCGGATTGCCGATTTAATATTGAGCATCTTGAAAAAAACATCACTGGATACAGTATGCTTTCCTCAACATTCCTTCGTACCAAAGCAGGGCGATTAGTACCTGTTGTACTGGCAGCCTTGCTGTTAGCTGGTTGTCCAAGTCAGGTTCCACAAACTCCGCCCTCAAATATCCAGGACGAAGCCAGTGCCAACTCTGATTACTATCTGCAACAGTTGCAGCAAAGCAGCGATGATAACAAGGCTGACTGGCAATTACTTGCGATTCGCGCATTAACTCGCGAAGGCAAACTGCCACAGGCTAACGAGCAACTGAGCACCTTGCCGCAAAATCTGACGAGTACACAACAGCTTGAGCGCCAGCTTTTGAGCGCAGAACTGCAGGTAGCCAACAAGGATCTGGGCGCAGCCCGCGATGCGCTAAATAAAATAGACAGCAGCGCGCTGTCACCAAATCAGCTGGTTCGCCTGTATCAGGCGCAGATCGCGGCAAATCAGGGCCAAGCCTCACTGCCACTGATCCGCGCCTATATTGCCCAGGAGCCGTTACTGAGCGGCCAGGCTCATCAGGATAATCTGGATAAAACCTGGCAAACGCTGCTTGGCCTGAAACCGGCCGACATGAACAGCCTGGTGATTAACGCCAACGAAAACGTGCTGCAAGGCTGGCTGGATCTGTTACGTGTCTATCAGGACAACCGTCAGGATCCCGATCTGCTGAAGGCCGGGATCAAAGACTGGCAGAACCGCTATCCGCAGAACCCGGCGGCGAAAAACCTGCCAGCCCAGTTGAATCAGGTGCTGAATTTCACCCAGGCTTCGACTTCGCATATCGCCCTGCTGCTGCCGCTGAACGGCCAGGCCAAAGTGTTTGCCGATGCGATCCAACAGGGTTTTAACGCTGCGCAAAGTGGCATCGCACTCACCGCGCCTGTTCAGGCAATGGAACCAACCACTAATCCAGATCAGACCCTGGCAGCAACGCCAGACAATGCCAACGGTGCCGTCAGTACTTCAGCACCTGAAGCGGATGCAACTCAGGTAGCCGCCGTACAACCTGCTACCCCTGCTCCGGCACCAGTCACTCCATCCCCGGCAACCGGTGGGCAGGTAAAGGTCTACGATACCACCAGCCAGCCTCTGCCAGCGTTGTTGGCTCAAGCCCAACAGGATGGCGCAACCCTGATCGTAGGCCCACTACTGAAGGCCAACGTCGATCAGCTCGCCACTACCCCAACGACGCTGAACGTGCTGGCACTCAACCAGCCTGAGCAGCCGAAGGACAGCCCGAATATCTGTTACTTCGCCCTGTCGCCGGAAGATGAAGCCCGCGATGCCGCCCGCCATATCTGGGAACAGCAAAAGCGTCAGCCGTTACTGCTGCTGCCACGCGGCGCGTTTGGCGATCGCATTGCCAAAGCCTTCGCCGAAGAGTGGCAAAAACTCGGTGGCCAGACCGTGCTGCAACAAGGGATCGGTTCTGCCGGTGAGCTACGCCAGATGGTCAACAGCGGCGGGATCCGCATGAGTGGCACCCCGGTGGCCACCCAGGCACCCGTGCAGCAGTCTGTGACTATCGCTGGCCTGACTATTCCAGCGCCACCAAGCGATATCCCGGCCTCTACCGGCGGCAGCGTGGATTCGGTGTATATCGTCGCCACGCAAGACCAGCTGACGCTGATCAAGCCGATGATCGACATGACCACCAGCTCTCGTAGCAAGCCAGCCATGTTTGCCAGTTCACGCAGCTATCAGGCCGGTGCGGGTCCAGACTTCCGTCTGGAAATGGAAGGCCTGCAATTCAGTGATATTCCTCTGCTGGCAGGGGCCAATCCACAGTTGCAACAGCAAGCTACCGCCAAATTCCGCAACGACTATTCCCTGGTGCGTCTCTACGCCATGGGGATGGATGCCTGGACATTGGCCAACCACTTTGCTCAAATGCGCCAGTTGCCAGGATTCCAGATTTCAGGAACCACCGGTGTGCTGACATCTTCACCTAACTGCGTGATCACCAGGAAACTGACTTGGCTGCAATACCGCCAGGGCTCGGTCGTTCCGGTCTCCTGAGTCAACGCGCCAAGGGAGCGGGCTATGAGATCCAGGCCCGCCAATACCTGGAGCGCGCGGGGCTTACCTTCACCGCCGCCAACGTGGCGGTACGTGGGGGTGAGCTCGATCTCATCATGCGTGATGGTCAAACCTGGGTGTTCGTCGAAGTCCGCTACCGCCGCAGTGACGCCTTTGGTGACGCAGCGGCCAGCGTGACTTACCGCAAGCAACGGCGATTGCTGCATGCCGCCGCCGTTTGGCTGGCGGGGCGAGGAGCCAGTTTTGACACATCATCTTGCCGTTTTGATGTTTTAGCCATTACCGGTAGCCAGTTAGAATGGATACCCAATGCCTTCAATGCGGATTAAACCCTGTTGACCGGTGTATGCCGGCCCTTTGACCTAGTGGATTAAAACAACGTGCTGGATAGAATCAAAGTCTGTTTTACCGAGAGTATCCAAACCCAGATTGCGGCGGCGGAAGCCTTACCTGACGCGATATCCCGTGCCGCGATGACCCTGGTTCAATCGTTATTGAACGGCAACAAGATCCTGTGCTGTGGCAACGGCACCTCGGCGGCTAACGCTCAGCATTTTGCCGCCTGCATGATCAACCGCTTTGAAACCGAACGCCCTAGCCTGCCCGCGATCGCGCTAAACGCCGATAACGTGGTGCTGACCGCCATCGGCAACGATCGTCTGCATGATGAAATGTATGCCAAACAGGTGCGGGCACTCGGCCACACCGGTGACGTGCTGCTGGCGATTTCCACCCGCGGCAATAGCCGTGATATTGTAAAAGCGGTCGAAGCTGCGGTAACGCGTGATATGACCATTGTTGCGCTTACCGGCTACGATGGCGGAGAGTTGGCGGGTTTACTCGGCCAGCAGGATGTGGAGATACGTATCCCCTCTCACCGCAGTGCACGCATTCAGGAGATGCATATGCTTACCGTCAATTGCCTATGCGACCTGATTGATAACACATTGTTCCCCCACCAGGACGATTAAAGGAACCGAGATGAAGCTAAGAGCCACATTTGCAGTGCTGTTCAGCGCCCTATTGTTGCAGGGTTGCGTCGCGGGCGTTGTCGTTGGCAGTGCCGCAGTTGCCACCAAAACGGCGACCGATCCACGTACCGTAGGCACACAGGTCGATGACGGCACGTTGGAAGCCCGGGTCGAAAATGCCATCAGCAAAGATCAGCAACTGAAGAAAGAGGCCCGTGTCGTAGCCACCGCCTATCAGGGCAAAGTGCTGTTGACCGGCCAGGCTCCTACCACCGAGCTCGCCAGCCGGGCGAAGCAGATCGCACTTGGCGTCGATGGCGCCGCTGAGGTGTATAACGAGATCCGCCAGGGCACACCAGTCAGCTTGGGTACCGCCTCTTCCGATACCTGGATCACCACCAAGGTACGTTCGCAGATCCTGACCAGCGATACCGTCAAATCTTCAAACGTGAAGGTCACTACCGAAAATGGCGAAGTGTTCTTGTTAGGTTTGGTGACACAGCAGGAAGGCCAGTCTGCGGCGCAGATTGCCAGCCAGGTTAGCGGCGTGAAACACGTGACAACGGCGTTTACCTACGTTAAATAATCTCGCGAACTGAGGTGGATTCGGCGTTGTCGGCTGCCCTCACCCTACCCCTCTCCCACAGGGAGAGGGGACCGATCGAGCCACCACTTAACGACAATAAATTGCTTTATATCAAATAGTTAAATAATAACTTCACACCCAAGCACGCGCTCCGTTCAGCTCCCTCTCCCTGTGGGAGAGGGTTGGGGTGAGGGGTCATTATTTCAGATCGTTCGCCTTAAGAAATCCTTCCCCACCCAACTGGCGCATCTGACGCATAATCCACTGTTGGCGTTGGGTTACGTAACCCGAAGGAGCTCCGGCCTTGAAACGATGCGGATTAGGCAACACCGCCGCCAGCAGAGCCGCTTCAGACGCCGTCAGACGGCTTGCCGGCTTGTGGAAAAAGTGCTGAGCCGCCGCTTCCACGCCGAAGATGCCGTCACCAAACTCGACGATATTCAAGTACACCGTCAGAATACGCCGCTTGGTCCAAACCAGCTCAATACCCGCCGTTAGCCCAGCCTCCAGCCCCTTGCGCACCCAGCTGCGCCCATCCCACAAAAACAGGTTCTTTGCCGTTTGCTGAGAAAGGGTAGAAGCACCACGGATGCGCGTTGGCCGCTTTTCATTGTGGCTGAGCGCCTTTTCAATGGCCGCCACGTCAAACCCCCAGTGGTCGGGGAATTTCTGATCCTCTGCCGCCATCACTGCCAGCGCCATCGAGGGGGCAATATCGTCCATCGCTACCCAGTCGGAATGCGCCACATAGCCGAAATCCCCGCTCAGCCAGGCACCGAGCTGCCGCTCCACCATCACCGCAGAAAACGGCACCGGCAGAAAAGCGAACAGAATGATCCCCGCCAGCCACAGGCCAATAACCGCAAGAACGCCTCGTTTAAACCAAAACCACAGGCGAACAATCCACGATTTACGAGAAAACCTTATCATTCCACCAGATCCAGCACTCGTGACACCAGCTTATCAATTCCCTGCGCCGCCTCGCCGATCGACTGGGCCAACATGTAAGCCGGGGTCGTGACAACCTTGTTTTCAATATCAACCACGATGTCATCTACCGGACAGATCACCGGCTCACCGCCCATGGCATCAATCACTTCACCCAGATCGGGATCGTTACCAATGGTCAATCGTAACGGTTGATCGAAAACTTTCGGCAACAGCGTGGGCGCAATGCACATAAAACCCATTGGTTTGTTTCTCTTATGCATTTCCAGAATAAGCTTAGACAAATCGGGATCCACGGAACATTCTGCCCCTTGCGTGGCAAAGCTGCTCAAATTCTTCGCCGCACCAAATCCACCGGGTACGATCAGGGCATCCAACTGCTCGGCGTCCGCCTGCGAAAGCGCCTGAATTTTGCCACGAGCGATGCGTGCCGACTCCTGCAAAACGTTGCGACCCTCTGGCATTTCTTCGCCGGATAAATGATTAATAACATGCAGTTGTGCCTTATCGGGTGCAAAGCATACCGCCTGCGCACCTGCACGATCCAGAGCCAGCAAGGTGAGCACCGCCTCATGGATTTCTGCCCCGTCATAAACACCACAACCACTCAGCACTACAGCGACCTGTTTCATCGACATTCTCCCAGCCAGGACCGCCGGCAAAGGCAGGCCCAGAGGCGACAAATACTAACTACATCACATATTTTAATGATTCTTCTAACAAGAGCGCTTACATTTGCTATGTTGTTCGCTGTATGATGTATACGAATTTTGTACCACCTGCTCTACCAGAACGCTAAAAACCAATACGCAGGTTAATGATTTCCCTGGTGTTGGCGCAATATTCGCGCACCCCGGCCTCGGCTGGGGTCATTTTTTTTCAGCGTTCTCTACCCAAGCTCGCAGCACCGCCACGTCATTGCGCCATTCCTGCTTCAGCTCATCGACCCACTCTTGCACGTTGTCTTGCCAGGCTGGTAACGTTGGCGTCTGGATCTGCTGGGCCAGCTGTTGCAGATGTTTTAGCCCGACGGAGCCAGCGGCACCCTTGATTTTGTGCCCTTCTTCGGTGATCCCTTTCTCATCCTTCGCGGTCATGTTGGAATCCAGCACCGCCAGATACCCCGGCATCACCTGTTCAAACATCGCCAGGCTCTGATGGATCAACTGCGGCCCCACCAGATCCATGTACTGCTCCAGCATTGCGGTATCCAATAACGATTCATTAATCTGCATCGACTTTTGCTCCGTTTTCTTTGTGGTATGTTGGGGTTGATGATCCCAGTAATGTTTGATCATCTTGGTCAAGGCCGGTACCGACAACGGCTTGCTCAGCACATCGTCCATACCCGCTTCAAGATACTCTTTCTTGTCTTTCAGGACATTAGCTGTCAACGCAATCAACGGCGGCAAGGAGCGGCCCGCATAACGCTCGCGCAGCTCACGGGCGATATCCAGCCCGCTCATGTCCGGCAGTTGAATATCCAACAGGGCCAGATCGAACTCGTCCGGGTCGAACATCGCTAACGCATCACGGCCGTTCATGGCCACCGCAACGCTGTTGCCCAGCTTCTCCAATACCGAACGGGCCACGATCACGTTCAGTTCAATATCTTCCACCAGCAGGATATGCAACGCCGGTAGCGGCATTTCTTCCACCGCCTGGACCTCATTGACCACTTCCTCCACCGCTGGCGCCTTGATGGTCAAGGTGAAGCAAGAACCGTGCCCTTGCGCGCTGTTAACCGTGATATCCCCGCCCATACTCTGCGCCAGCCGTTTGGAGACCGCCAGGCCGATCCCGGTACCGGTCGCCGGACGCCCGCCGTTCTGGTCTTTGACCTGATAATACATGGCGAAAATCTTGTCTTGCTCATCCTGAGGGATCCCCATGCCTGAGTCTTCAACCTCAAACACGATCTGTTCCTGCTCTTCACGCCTGACACGCACCACGATCTGGCCTTGCTGGGTGAACTTCACCGCATTGCCGATCAGGTTCCACAGGATCTGCCGCAGGCGTGTGCCGTCCGTAATGATTTTCTCCGGTAGCGGCAGCTCGGGTTCCATCACGAACTGTAGCCCTTTCGGCTGCACCAGCAGGCCAGAGAGGTTCTCCAGATCCGCCAGGAAGCTGGTAAAGTCGACCGGCTGATTGTCCAACTGGACCTTACGCCGCTCGAGTTTATCCATCTCGATGATGTCGTTGAAAATATTGCCCAGAGTGATGGCGCTGACGTGGATGGTTTTCAAATACTTCAGTTGCTCATCGTTCAGTTCGGTATCGAGCAGAATACGGCTCAGGCCGACGATGCCATTAAGCGGCGTACGAAGCTCGTGGCTGATCGTTGAAATAAAGGTGGTCTTCTCCCTGCTGGCATTCTCCAGCGCGTCCTGGTAGCGCTTACGCTCGGTTATATCGCGGCCAAAGCCCATCAGCCCGTGACGTTTGCCCACGCGGTCGTAAAACGGCACCTTGCGCAGTTCAAAACAGGCTTTGCGACCGTCTGGGTACACCAGCCATTGTTCATAGGTCAGGGAGACGTTGTGGCGGAATACTTTCTCATCGGTTTCGATGACTTTTTCGGCGATCTCTTTGCTGTAGACATCAAAGGGGGTCAGGCCGATCAGCTGTTTTTCACTCTTGCCGGTCAGCAGCTCCATCGCCCGGTTGCAGCCGGAAAACTCTTTTTCTTCGTTGCGGTAGTAAACCAGATCGGGGGAGGCATCGAGGAAAGAGCGTAGCAATGCCGATTGTTGGCCCAACTCCACCTGTGCCTGTTCGCGCTGCTCCATCTCTTCGGTCAGCTTATCCATCACCTGTTGGCGATCTTGCTCCGCCTTGATACGGTCGGCAATTTCCTGATTGAGCTGGCTGATGTTCTCTTGCATCTGTTGGTTCAGCGCGAGATCGCGATTGCGCATCTCCTCAAGCTTATCCACCAGCCGAGCCAGGCGCTGGCGCGACTCTTCCAGTTGCTCCACCACCACCGAAAGGAAATAAACCGCCCACGGCGTGATCAGCAGACCGAAGAAGATGGAGCGCACCACGTCGATGCTTTCCACTTCACCACGCAGCAGCATGGTGACCGCCATCTGCACCACCATCGCCAGTATCACCAGCGCTGAAGCCAGCAACAGTGAAAAGCGCACCAGCCCCAGTTTTACCATCAAATCAACGTAGTACTGGGCTAACACCCGGATTTGCTTCATGAGCCATTCCCAACAGACATAATCTCTCAAATCATACCGTAAAATACGGTCAAGATAAGAAACCTTACTGTGAACTGTGGGAATGGTTGCAATTCGCAACCTGAGAACGGGGTTTTAAGGCAGGTATTGCTGGTCTGTGGCCAAAGCCGAACCCTGGCCACCATGCCGCTGAAGATAGCCGCCGACGGCCTGCATGCCGTTCCAACGGTTTTCGCACCATAATGGTGCCAACAGGGTGGGGCGACGGGCGCTGGCCGAGATGCGGTGGTAGATAATCTCCTTCGGCGTATGGCGGATCATTTCCCCGGCGCTGAATGCGTAATCCTCCAGCGACAGCTCGGGCAAACGCCCTGCCTGCCAGGCTCGCGCCATGGTGCTACCGGTGACGATATGCAGCGGGTGCAGTTTGATGCCGTCTACCCCGCTCTCAGCCACCGCTTGCAGCGTGGCCAAATGGTGTTGATGAGTCTCTCCGGGCAGGCCAACGATCAGATGGCTGCATACCTTCAGGCCGCGTTCCCGCGCCAGACGGCTGGTCTGCTGGTAACAGGAGAAGTCGTGGCCACGGTTGATGCGCTTTAGTGTTTTATCGTGCGCCGTTTGCAGCCCCAGCTCCAGCCACACCTCGAAGCCCTGTTCACGGTAGCCTGCCAGCAGATCGAGCGCCGCTTCCGGCACGCAATCTGGCCGGGTGCCGACACAGATGCCTACCATCTCAGCCTGCGTCAGCGCCTGTTGGTACATGTTGGCCAACAGTTCAACTTCGGCATAGGTGCTGGTATAGGCCTGGAAATAGGCCAGATAGCGCTTGGCCCGGTTAACCTTCTGCGCCTGAATGGCCAGTTGCTCCGCAATGCTTTGCTGCTGCATCTGTTCATCGGCAAAAGAGGCCACGTTGCAGAAAGTACAGCCGCCGCGCCCCAGCGTGCCGTCGCGGTTTGGGCAGCTAAACCCACCGTGCAGCGTGAGTTTGTGGATCTTCTCCCCATAACGGCGCTGAAGATCGCTACCAAACATATTGACTAATTGCGGCAACTGCATAATCTTGGTGTCTCTCTGTGTTTGAAGGCCGTTATGCTAATAAGAAACGGCTTTTCCCGCGATGACAGGGATCAACGCTTTTCCCCAAAGGCCGCCGAAGGCATAACTATTCATTATTAGTGCAAATAAAATCATTTTTATCTCGATGAAAGTTTCTAATCCTCAGCGCACTGTTAACAGCTTTATGACAAAGCGATGAAAAATAGTTATAAACAACAATAAATATAAATTTCCCAGCATAAAATTCCGACATTGCCGCCAGCACTAGCATGGTGCAGAGATTCAGGCATTGCACTATAGTGAGACAGCTCACATTTTTGCGGCACTCCCCCTGCCTTTCCATCGAGCCGAAATCGTCTGAAAAAACTTATTTTTCATCATCATAAACCTCATGCAAGCCATCGAAATCCCTGTTAAGCCCATATTTGACCTGCGTATTCTTTCTCGCTAAGTTGGAGGTCCGCTGGAAGCTTTCTGGACGGGCAAACGTCTCGTCATAATTATGCAGTAATTTAAGACTCCCTCTTAAAACAAGTCATTTACCACTTGTGAGAACCGTCACGAGAGGCCATTGATGGAGGGCGGAAAAGCAGATTGGCGATATTAACCTTGCTGATTGGACTTCTGCCTGAAATTGAGCAGGCCCTTCGCAGTGGGTTGTAAGAGTCACACAGAGCCTGGGGAGGTTCACTGATATGCTGTACGATAAATCCCATGAGAGGGACAACTGTGGTTTCGGCCTGATCGCCCACATAGAAGGCGAACCTAGCCACAAAGTGGTGAGGACCGCTATTCACGCACTGGCCCGTATGCAACACCGTGGTGCAATTCTTGCTGACGGCAAGACTGGCGACGGTTGCGGCCTGTTATTGCAAAAGCCCGATCGCTTTTTCCGCATGGTGGCGGAAGAGCGCGGCTGGCGTTTAGCCAAGAACTACGCCGTTGGCATGATGTTCCTCAGCCAGAACGAAGAGGAAGCCCGTGCCAGCCGCCGCATTGTTGAAGAAGAGCTGCAGAACGAAACGCTGTCGATCGTCGGCTGGCGCGAAGTTCCTACCAACCCGGACGTTCTGGGTGAGATCGCCCTCTCTTCCCTGCCGCGTATTGAACAGATTTTCGTGAACGCCCCTGCGGGCTGGCGTCCACGTGATATGGAACGCCGCCTGTTTGTGGCCCGTCGCCGTATCGAGAAGCGCGTCCAGGACGACAGCTTCTATGTGTGCAGTTTCTCCAACCTGGTGACGATCTACAAAGGTCTGTGCATGCCAGCCGATCTGCCACGCTTCTATCTGGATCTGGCCGATCTGCGGCTGGAATCGGCCATCTGCCTGTTCCACCAGCGCTTCTCAACCAATACCGTGCCGCGCTGGCCTTTGGCACAGCCGTTCCGCTATCTGGCGCACAACGGTGAGATCAACACCATCACCGGTAACCGCCAGTGGGCACGTGCGCGTACCTACAAGTTCCAGACCCCGCTGATCCCGGATTTGCAGGCCGCCGCACCTTTCGTTAACGAAACCGGCTCCGACTCCAGCTCACTGGATAACATGCTGGAGCTGTTGCTGGCAGGCGGTATGGATCTGATCCGTGCCATGCGTTTGCTGGTGCCACCAGCCTGGCAGAACAACCCGGATATGGACACCGATCTGCGCGCCTTCTTTGACTTCAACTCGATGCACATGGAGCCGTGGGACGGCCCGGCAGGCATCGTGATGTCCGATGGCCGCTACGCCGCCTGTAACCTGGACCGTAACGGTCTGCGTCCGGCGCGCTACGTCATCACCAAAGACAAGCTGATCACCTGTGCCTCAGAAGTCGGCATCTGGGATTACCAGCCGGATGAAGTCATCGAAAAAGGCCGCGTTGGGCCTGGCGAGCTGATGGTGATCGACACCCGCAGCGGCAAGATCCTGCACTCCGCCGAAACCGACAACGACCTGAAAAGCCGCCACCCGTATAAAGAGTGGATGGAGAAGAACGTTAAGCGTCTGGTGCCGTTCGAAGACCTGCCGGAAGATCAGGTGGGTAGCCGCGAGCTGGATGACGCCACGCTGGAAACCTACCAGAAGCAGTTCGGCTACAGCAGCGAAGAGCTAGACCAGGTGATCCGCGTACTGGGCGAGATCGGCCAGGAAGCCACCGGTTCGATGGGTGACGATACCCCGTTCGCCGTGCTTTCCAGCCGTCCGCGCATTATTTATGACTACTTCCGCCAGCAGTTCGCTCAGGTCACCAACCCGCCGATCGATCCGCTGCGTGAAGCCCACGTCATGTCTCTGGCCACCAGCATCGGCCGCGAGATGAACGTATTCTGCGAAGCCGAAGGCCAGGCTCACCGCCTGAGCTTCAAATCGCCAATCCTGCTGTATTCAGACTTCAAGCAGCTCACGACGCTGGAAGGCGAATATTACCGTGCCGACACCCTCGATCTGACCTTCGATCCGGCGGAGCAGGATCTGGAGCAGACCATCCATGCCCTGTGCGACGAAGCGGAACGCAAAGTCCGTGACGGCGCAGTGTTGCTGGTCCTGTCCGACCGTGCCATCAGCAACCAGCGTTTGCCGGTACCGGCGCCAATGGCGGTGGGGGCAATCCAGACCCGCCTGGTGGACAAGAACCTGCGCTGCGATGCCAACATCATCGTTGAAACCGCCAGCGCCCGCGACCCGCATCACTTCGCCGTGTTGCTGGGCTTTGGTGCCACCGCCGTCTACCCGTATCTGGCCTACGAAACGCTGGCCAAGCTGGTCGACAGCCAGGCGATCGACAAGAAATACCGCGACGTGATGCTCAACTACCGCAACGGCATCAATAAAGGGCTGTACAAGATCATGTCCAAAATGGGCATCTCGACTATCGCCTCTTACCGCTGTTCCAAACTGTTTGAAGCCGTTGGCCTGCACCGTGACCTGTCCGATCTCTGTTTCCAGGGCGTGGTCAGCCGCATCGGCGGTGCCAGCTTCAGCGACTTCCAGCAGGATCTGCAAAACCTGTCCAAACGCGCCTGGCTGAAACGCAAGCCGCTGGATCAAGGTGGCCTGCTGAAGTTCGTCCACAATGGTGAATACCATGCGTATAACCCAGACGTGGTGAACTCGCTGCAAAAAGCGGTGCACAGCGGTGAATACAGCGATTACCAGGCTTATGCCAAGCTGGTGAATGAGCGCCCGATTGCCACACTGCGCGATCTGCTGGCGATCACACCGAAAGGCACGCCGATCCCGGTCGATCAAGTTGAGCCAGCCGAATCGCTGTTCAAACGCTTCGATACCGCCGCCATGTCCATCGGGGCACTCAGCCCGGAAGCCCATGAGTCGCTGGCGATTGCCATGAACAGCCTGGGCGGTTTCTCCAACTCCGGTGAAGGCGGTGAAGATCCGGCGCGCTACGGCACCAACAAGGTGTCCCGTATCAAGCAGGTGGCCTCTGGCCGCTTCGGCGTGACGCCAGCCTATCTGGTGAACGCCGACGTGATCCAGATTAAGGTCGCCCAAGGTGCCAAGCCGGGCGAAGGCGGTCAGTTGCCTGGCGATAAGGTCACGCCGTATATCGCCAAACTGCGTTATTCGGTGCCGGGCGTTACCCTAATCTCGCCTCCACCGCATCACGATATCTATTCGATTGAAGATCTGGCACAGCTGATTTTCGATCTGAAACAGGTGAACCCGAAAGCGATGATTTCGGTGAAGCTGGTTTCCGAGCCGGGCGTGGGCACCATTGCCACCGGCGTAGCGAAAGCCTATGCCGACCTGATCACCATTGCCGGTTACGACGGCGGCACCGGTGCAAGCCCGTTATCTTCAGTTAAATATGCTGGCTGCCCATGGGAGCTTGGCCTGGTGGAAACTCAGCAGGCACTGGTGGCCAACGGCCTGCGCCACAAGATCCGCCTGCAGGTGGATGGTGGCCTGAAAACCGGTGTCGACATTGTAAAAGCTGCCATTCTGGGTGCAGAGAGCTTCGGCTTCGGCACCGGTCCGATGGTGGCGCTGGGCTGTAAATACCTGCGTATCTGCCACTTGAACAACTGCGCGACCGGCGTAGCAACTCAAGATGAAAAACTGCGCCGCGATCACTATCACGGCCTGCCAGAGCGTGTGACCAACTACTTCCAGTTTATCGCTCGGGAAACCCGCGAGATCATGGCTACGTTGGGTGTCAGCCAACTGGTCGATCTGATTGGCCGCACCGAGTTCCTGACCGAGCTCGACGGGATCTCCGCCAAGCAGAACAAGCTGGATCTGTCGCCGTTGCTGAAAACCGCCACGCCACACGCGGGCAAAGCCCTGCACTGTACCGAAAGCAGCAACCCGCCGTTCGATCAGGGCGTGCTGAACAAGGAATTGATGGCACAGGCGCAACCGCACATCGAGGCCAAGCACAGCAAGACCTTCTATTTCGATATTCGTAACACCGATCGTTCCGTCGGCGCGACCTTGTCAGGGGCCATTGCCACACTGCATGGCGACCAAGGGATGGCAGCCGATCCGATCAAGGCGCATTTCTCCGGTACCGCAGGCCAGAGCTTCGGCGTATGGAATGCCGGCGGCGTTGAGCTGACCCTGACCGGCGATGCCAACGACTACGTTGGTAAAGGGATGGCCGGTGGCCGTATCGCCGTGCGTCCTCCGGTGGGCTCTGCCTTCCGCAGCCACGAGGCCAGCATCATCGGCAACACCTGTCTGTATGGCGCAACCGGTGGCAAGCTGTTCGCCGCAGGCCGTGCCGGGGAGCGTTTCGCCGTGCGTAACTCCGGGGCAATTACCGTGGTTGAAGGCATTGGCGATAACGGCTGTGAATACATGACCGGTGGCATCGTCTGCGTCTTGGGCAAGACCGGCATCAACTTTGGTGCGGGCATGACCGGCGGCTTCGCCTATGTACTGGATGAAGACGGCGAGTTCCGCAAACGCGTCAACCCGGAACTGGTGGAAGTGCTGGACGTCGATCAACTGGCGATCCATGAAGAGCACCTGCGTGGTTTGATCACCGAGCATGTGCAACTGACCGGTTCATCACGGGCAGAAGAGATCTTGGCTAACTGGCCGGTATGGGCGCCGAAGTTTGCGCTGGTCAAACCGAAGTCCAGTGATGTCAAAGCATTGTTGGGTCACCGTAGTCGTTCCGCAGCCGAGCTGCGGGTTCAGGCGCAGTAAGGGGTCATTGAATGAGTCAGAACGTTTATCAATTTATCGACCTGCAGCGCGTTGATCCGCCAAAGAAACCGCTGAAGATCCGCAAAATTGAGTTTGTAGAGATCTATGAACCCTTTTCGGAAACCCAGGCGAAATCGCAGGCCGACCGTTGCCTGTCCTGCGGCAACCCCTATTGCGAATGGAAATGCCCGGTTCACAACTATATTCCGAACTGGCTGAAGCTGGCGAATGAAGGCCGCATCATGGAGGCGGCGGATCTGGCACACCAGACCAATAGCCTGCCGGAAGTGTGTGGCCGTGTTTGTCCACAAGATCGCCTGTGTGAAGGCTCTTGCACCCTGAACGACGAGTTTGGTGCAGTGACCATTGGCAATATCGAGCGTTACATCAGCGATAAAGCCATCGAGATGGGCTGGAAGCCGGATATGTCTCACGTGCACCCAACCGGTAAGCGGGTAGCCGTTATTGGCGCTGGCCCGGCGGGCCTGGCCTGTGCCGACGTATTGACCCGTAACGGCGTGAAAGCAGTGGTTTACGATCGTCATCCAGAGATCGGCGGTTTGCTGACCTTCGGTATCCCGGCCTTTAAGCTGGAAAAAGAGGTGATGGTAAAACGCCGCGGCATCTTCAGCGAGATGGGTATCGAGTTCCAGCTCAATACCGAAGTCGGTAAAGACATCACCATGGATGCGCTGCTGAGCGAATACGATGCGGTGTTCCTCGGCGTAGGTACCTATCAATCGATGCGTGGTGGATTGGAGAACGAAGAGGCACCGGGCGTGTACGATGCGCTGCCGTTCCTGATCGCCAACACCAAGCAGCTGATGGGCTACCAGCCAGAGCAGCACGAGCCGTATGTCAGCATGGAAGGCAAGCGTGTGGTAGTACTGGGTGGTGGTGACACCGCCATGGACTGCGTACGCACCTCTATTCGTCAAGGCGCGACTCAGGTCATCTGTGCCTATCGCCGGGATGAAGCGAACATGCCGGGTTCCAAACGCGAAGTGAAGAATGCGCGCGAGGAAGGGGTCGAGTTCCAGTTCAACCTGCAACCGTTGAGCATTGAGCTTAATAGCGCAGGGCGCGTCGCTGGCGTCAAGATGGTGCGTACTCAGTTGGGTGCCCCGGATGCCAATGGCCGCCAGATTGCCGAGCAGGTACCTGGATCCGAGCACGTGATTGACGCCGATGCGGTGGTGATGGCCTTTGGCTTCCGCCCGCACCAGATGGACTGGTTGGCCGCACACGACGTGCAGTTGGACAAGCAGGGCCGCATCGTGGCACCGGAATCGGTCGATAACGCCTTCCAGACCAGCAACCCGAAAATCTTCGCCGGTGGCGATGCGGTTCGCGGTTCCGATCTGGTGGTTACCGCAATTGCCGAAGGGCGCAAAGCTGCCGAAGGCATCATGTGTTATCTGGAAGTGTGATTTATATCGGTTGAGGGCTAGAGGTGGCGTCATGCTTCAGGTGATGCCCCTCACCCTAACCCTCTCCCACAGGGAGAGGGAACCGATCGAGTTCGCTAGTTTTTCTGCGTAATACCTTGCCTTGCTTGTTTTAATTCCCTACTTGCCAAAGTTGCACGGGCTGACTACGTGCTCCGGCCAGCCCCCTCGCCCTTTGGGAGAGGGTTGGGGTGAGGGGAAACAACGACTCAGCGGCCTAGATATCCCCCCAATCTACAGGCAATAAAAAAGGCGCAACCTGAGTTGCACCTTTTTCCCTGCCCGCCGTAGCTTACTTCACGACACGCAACGCCGGACGGCCACCACCGCGTGGCGGCTGTGGCGGTTCATCATCAGGGCCGTTGTCGTCTTCCAAGCTATCCTGACGATCGCTATCAACCACTGACATCAGACTACTCGTAGGGTTAGACACCTCTTCCAGCCCCTCGAAAGCCCCTTCATCTTCATACTTGGCTTCCGGTTCAAACAGGGTACCAGCCCCGTTCTCCCGTGCATAAATCGCCAGCACGGCCGCCATTGGCACCAGCACCTGACGAGGTACGCCACCAAAGCGCGCGTTGAAGGTCACTTCGTCGTCGCCCAGTTGCAGGTTGCCTACGGCACGCGGAGCAATGTTCAGCACAATCTGACCATCGCGTGCAAATTCCATCGGAACCTGCACGTCTGGGCGCATTACGTCTACGACCAGGTGCGGAGTCAGTTGGTTATCCAACAGCCAGTCATAGAATGCCCGCAAAAGATAAGGACGGCGCGGGGTCATCTGAGACATATCCATGATGCTTAGCCCCGAGTCTGCAGGCGCATTTCGCGCTCGGCTTCGGTCAGAGAGGCCAGGAATGCATCACGCTCGAAGACGCGGGTCATGTAGCCTTTCAGCTCTTTGGAGCCGGCACCGCTCAGTTCGATACCCAGTTGCGGCAAACGCCACAGCAGCGGGGCCAGGTAGCAGTCTACCAGGCTGAACTCTTCGCTCATGAAATACGGGGTCTGGCCGAAGATTGGCGCAATCGCCAGCAGCTCTTCGCGCAGTTGACGGCGTGCTGATTCAGCTTCCTGGCCGTTGCTCTGCTCGATTTTGTACATCAGCGTATACCAGTTTCTCTCGATACGCAGCATCATCAGACGGCTTTCACCACGTGCCACCGGATACACCGGCATCAACGGCGGATGAGGGAAACGCTCATCAAGGTATTCCATGATGATACGGGATTCATACAGCGTCAGCTCGCGATCGACCAGCGTCGGTACCGTCTGGTATGGGTTGAGGTCGATCAGATCCTGCGGCAGATTATCGGGTTCTACCTGCTCGATCTCGACGCTGACGCCTTTTTCCGCCAGTACGATACGTACTTGATGGCTAAAGATGTCGGTCGGGCCAGAGAACAGCGTCATTACCGAACGTTTGTTGGCAGCGACAGCCATGAAAACCTCCAAGTTATCTAGAAAATACGGCGAATAGCCAAAATATCCATCACTCCACGAGCCATTGCGTTGTTGCCGCCTGGCTACGACGTGAAATTGATTGGGTATCTCAGGCTGCTATCCTGAATAATCGTGACCGCAAGCCCGCAGCTCACAGATAAACCTTAGGTCTGGAAAACGGCCTCGGAGGTAGACTGACAGCACTGCACGGCGAACAGGCGCAAAAGTGGATGATAGTTTACCAGATTTTGACTGTTTTGTGGTGATTATGCGTCGCTTTATCACCTAACAAACTGATTTATATGAAGTTTAATCTTATTGCAGGCATAAAAAAACCCGCCGAAGAGGCGGGTTTTTCGCGTAAATCGTTCTGCCGAAGCAGAAAAAATTAACGCTTGGAGAACTGCGGACGGCGACGTGCTTTACGCAGACCGACTTTCTTACGCTCAACTTTACGCGCGTCACGAGTGACGAAGCCAGCTTTACGCAATTCACCACGCAGAGTCTCGTCGTACTCCATCAGTGCACGGGTGATACCGTGACGGATAGCGCCAGCTTGACCAGAGATGCCACCACCTTTAACGGTGATGTACAAATCGAATTTGCCAACCATGTCGATCAGTTCCAGCGGTTGACGAACTACCATGCGGGCAGTTTCGCGACCGAAGTACTGTTCCAGGCTGCGCTGGTTAATAACGATGTTACCACTGCCCGGCTTGATAAAAACGCGAGCGGCGGAGCTTTTGCGGCGACCAGTGCCGTAGTATTGATTTTCAGCCATTGCCTATAATCCCGATTAGATGTCAAGAACTTGCGGTTGCTGTGCCGCGTGAGTGTGCTCGGTGCCCGCGTAAACTTTCAGTTTACGGAACATTGCACGACCCAACGGACCCTTTGGCAGCATGCCTTTAACCGCGATTTCAATCACGCGCTCAGGACGGCGGGCAATCATCTCTTCAAAGGTCGCTTGCTTGATACCACCGATGTGGCCGGTGTGGTGGTAATACACCTTGTCTGTACGCTTGTTGCCGGTTACAGCAACTTTTTCTGCGTTCAGAACGATGATGTAGTCACCGGTATCAACGTGCGGGGTGTATTCCGCTTTATGCTTGCCGCGCAGACGACGAGCCAGTTCAGTAGCGAGACGGCCTAAAGTTTTACCGTCTGCATCAACAACATACCAGTCACGTTTTACGGTTTCTGGTTTAGCTGTAAAAGTTTTCATTAGAAAGCTTACCCAATAATTTAGTTACACGTAGGTGTTCACCCAACGCTCGAAAACAGTTGAGGCTCACACGACCATACAAGTCCAGCAAACCTACCCCTTCGAATAGCCATTGCCGGCACTATACAAAGTTTTGGGAAAAAAACTTTGTTGTAACGTGGGGTCGCAAGATTATAGAGAAGTCGCTCACAAAGGTCGACCTGTTTTTACCGGGAAAACGGATTTAGCGCTGGGGACCTATTTGGCGACGATAATCGGGGATGAAACTGGGCCTGAAAGCCAGGCCCGAACGCCGTTTACGGCAGATGAGGCAGCTTCAGATACTCCTCGCTCTGCATCTCCTGCAGGCGGGACAGGCAACGCTGAAACTCGAACTTCAGCTGTTCGCCCTGGTAGATCTCGAACATCGAGGCTTCGGCGGCGATCACCAGTTTGACGTGGCGCTCATAGAATTCATCCACCAGCGCCAGGAAACGGCGGGCGGTGTTTTCCTTCAGCGGCCCCATAATGTGCACATTATACAGCATTACGCTGTGATAGAGGCGTGAAAGCGCGATGTAATCCAGTTGACTACGCGGCTCTTCACACAGGGTATGAAAATCGATCGCCAATACCCCCTCCACCGCGCGCAAGGTAGGCATTGGCCGGTGATTGATTTGCAGCACCGGAGCCTCTTCCCCGGCGTGGCCCGCCAGCTTGAGGAAGATGTGGTCCATCGTGTCCTGCGTTTGCTGATTGAGCGGGGTCAGATACAGATGGGCCTGCGTCAGGGTACGTAACCGGTAATCAATGCCCGCATCCACGTTCATCACGTCGCAATACTCGTTGATCAAATCGATCGCCGGTAGAAAGCGTGCGCGTTGCAACCCGTTACGATACAGGTTGTCCGGAATAATGTTAGAGGTAGCCACCAGAGTAATACCGCGAGCGAACAGCGCCTGCAACAACGTTGCCAGCAGCATGGCGTCGGTGATGTCGGAGACAAAGAACTCGTCAAAACACAGCACGTCCGTTTGCGCCTTGAAACCGTCCGCAACGATCTCCAGCGGGTTTTCCTGCCCTTGCAGCTCCGTCAGCTCTTCGTGCACCCGCAGCATAAAGCGGTGAAAGTGCAGCCGCAGCTTGCGATCGCCGGGCAGGCTGTGGAAAAACAGGTCCATCAACCAGGTTTTACCCCGGCCAACGCCGCCCCACATATACAGCCCCTGTACCGGCCGCTGCGTGGTGGCTTCCTCACTCTTACCTAACCAGCGGCTAAGCAGGTTACGGCGCTTGCCAGCGTTAGCGGCGGCAGGAGCCGGGAGCTGCTGCAACGCCAGATAAATCTGATCCAACTGCGTAACGGCCTGGCGCTGAACCGCATCGGCCTGATATTCCCCCGCATCCAGCGCCTGCTGGTAGCGTGATAACGGTGACTGTGCCTGCATGTATTCGCAATCCCTAACAACGCTGAGAATTTATTTATCCAATTTTCGCGGCGGATGGCAGCCGCTTCGCACCCTGATCGCCACATTTATCGGCGTTGTGCCCCAAGAAAACCCCTGCAAACTGCAGGTATTGGCTTATCAGGATTCCACTCGGACAAGGTTAACGGTTATAGTGGATATTATTAAGTGAAAAATCCCTGCGGAACAACGAAGTCAAAATAGGAGTCATCATGACCTGGGAGTATGCGCTGATTGGTTTGGTGGTCGGTATCGTGATCGGTGCGGTAGCGATGCGTTTTGGTAACAGTAAATTACGTCAGCAGCAGGTGCTGCAAAACGAACTGGATAAAAGCAAAACCGAGCTTGAAGAGTACCGTCAGGAGTTGGTTGGCCATTTTGCCCGCAGTGCCGAACTGTTGGATAACATGGCGCGCGACTATCGCCAGCTGTATCAACATATGGCGAAAAGCTCCAATAACCTGCTGCCGGATCTGCCGATGCAGGACAACCCGTTCCGCTACCGTCTGTCCGAATCGGAAGCGGATAACGATCAGGCTCCGGTGGAGATGCCTCGTGACTACTCCGAAGGGGCATCTGGCCTGCTGCGCGGCGCACCACGCAGCAATTAATTCCCCGTTATACTGACCCGTGGGGAAAACCCACGGGTTGTTCACTTTGTTCGTCCCTAATTCCCCGCCCTGACTATGCTTACTCTAGACGATTAAGTGAACTTTTCGCGTAAATTCATTGTCCTAGACTTCACAAATGGTATTGCTATGGCAGTATCGTAAAAAATTTCACCGGCAGATTTTGAGAGAGCTATAACCAATGAAGAAAAGATCTTTAATTCTTAGTGCATTAGCAATGAGCATTAGCCTGGCATTTGCCTCCCTCCCGGCAGCCAACGCAGCCATGCCTGCCGCCGTTGCTGGTGAGTCACTGCCAAGCCTGGCGCCGATGCTGGAAAAAGTGCTGCCCGCCGTCGTTAGCGTGCGTGTAGAAGGCACTCAGGTACAACGCCAGCCACAGCTGCCAGAGCAGTTTAAGTTCTTCTTTGGCCCGAACATGCCTACACCGAAGGAAAGCACTCGCCCGTTTGAGGGGCTGGGTTCCGGTGTGATTATCGACGCGGCGAAGGGTTACATCCTCACCAACAATCACGTCATCAACAACGCCGACAAGATCAGCGTACAGCTCAATGATGGCCGCGAATATGACGCCAAGCTGATTGGTCGCGACGAACAGTCTGACATTGCCCTGCTGCAGGTCAGCGATGTCAAAAACCTGACGGCGGTAAAAATCGCCGACTCCGACAAACTGCGTGTTGGTGACTTCGCCGTAGCCGTCGGTAACCCGTTCGGCCTTGGTCAGACGGCAACCTCCGGCATCATCTCCGCACTGGGCCGAAGCGGCCTGAGCCTGGAAGGGCTGGAAAACTTCATCCAGACCGATGCCTCCATCAACCGTGGCAACTCCGGCGGCGCGCTGGTGAACCTGAACGGTGAGCTGATCGGTATCAACACCGCAATCCTGGCTCCGGGTGGCGGCAACATCGGTATCGGCTTCGCCATTCCAAGTAACATGGCACAGAACCTGAGCAAGCAGTTGATTGAGTTTGGCGAAGTGAAGCGCGGCCTGCTGGGCATTAAAGGCAGTGAAATGACCGCCGATATGGCGAAAGCATTCAATACGGATGCCCAACGCGGAGCCTTTATCAGTGAAGTAATGCCAAAATCCGCCGCAGCCAAAGCCGGGATCAAAGCCGGCGACATTTTGGTCTCCCTGGATGGCAAGCCTATCAGCAGCTTTGCCGAGCTGCGTGCCAAAGTGGGCACCACCGCACCGGGCACTACCGTTAAAATAGGCCTGCTGCGTGAAGGCAAACCCATGGAGGTTGCCGTCACCCTGGATAACAGCGAAAGCGTATCAACCAATGCCGAAACGCTGTCGCCTGCGCTGCAAGGTGCCTCCCTCACCAACGGTGCGCTGCCAAATGGTGATAAAGGCGTGAAGATCGACAAGGTGGATAAAGGCACTCCGGCGGCGCAGTTTGGCCTGCAGAAAGGAGATGTGATCATCGGCGTCAACCGTCAGCGCGTTGAAAACATCAACGCACTGCGTAAACTGCTTGAGGCTAAACCGGCGGTGATGGCGTTGAACATCGTACGTGGCGACGAAAACATTTATCTGTTGCTGCGTTAATTTGTTGCGAAACCGGGCGCGCCAGCATACTGCGCCCGGTTAACTCGTGCTATCCTCCGTTCATCTTCCCCAACACTAACTAAAACTCTATGTTTGCTAAGCTCTTGCGTTCTATTGTTATTGGTTTGGTCGTTGCCGGTATACTGCTGGCCGCCCTGCCCGTATTGCGTTCCGCCAATAACATATTCGCCAGCAAATCTGAGAATACCAGCGATCAAACGCCGGCCAGCTATAACACCGGCGTGCGCCGGGCTGCCCCTGCCGTCGTCAACATCTACAACCGCAACATCAGCGGCGCGACCAACGTGCTCTCTTTAGGTTCCGGTGTGATCATGAACGATCGCGGCTACATCATTACCAACCGCCACGTGATCAAAGACGCACAGCAGATCACCGCCGTACTGCAAGATGGCCGCCGCTATGAGGCGTTATTGGTCGGCTCCGATAGCCTGACAGACCTGGCCGTGCTGAAAATCGATCCGGGCAACTTACCAGTGATCCCAATCAATACCGCACGCCCCGCTCGCATCGGTGATGTGGCGCTGGCGATCGGTAACCCGTACAACCTTGGGCAAACCGTTACCCAGGGTATTATCAGCGCCACCGGGCGTATCAGCCTGAGCACCACCGGGCGACAAACCTTCCTGCAAACCGATGCTTCAATCAACCGGGGTAACTCCGGCGGTGCGCTGGTTAACTCCCTGGGTGAGCTGATGGGCATCAACACGCTGACCTACGACAAGATCACCGATGGCGAAACACCAGAGGGATTAGGCTTTGCCATCCCGGTAGAGCTGGCAACCAAGATCATGGATAAGCTGATCCGTGATGGCCGGGTGATCCGCGGCTACTTTGGTATTCAGGGCAAAGAGATTATCCCGGTGCGCACCTCGACGACCGGCATCGATCGCCTGCAGGGGATCATCGTGACCGAAATTACCCCTAACGGCCCGGCCGCCAATGCGGGGTTCCGTATTAATGACATCATCATTAACGTCGATAACAAACCGGCGGTGTCGGTATTGGAGACGATGGATCAGGTGGCGGAGATCCGCCCTGGGACGGAGATCCCGGTGGTAGTGCTGCGCGATGGGCAACGCATTACGCTGCATATGGCGGTGGGGGAATTCCCGGAGGATAATAACTAACAGCAGGGATCACCCGAGCAAGACGGTGGTTTATTACTCGTTCTTAACGGCTGCGTCTAATGGCGCAACAGGTGAAGCGGTATTAAACGCAGTTATGATATAGAACTCAGCATCGCTCAGATTGTGCCCAAGATAAAAAATGCTGCTTTTGCTCTGCCGGGGACACTATATCTTCATCGTCAAAATTGAAAATAGGAACTATATCCTCTGATGTCGCGTGCTTGCCCTCATGGAATTCATAGGCAATCAACCCGCCAGACATATCTCTGCACATACTGGAAGGATAGACATTACGTTTAGCACCTTTGCACATAAACACAACATCAGAAAAATGATTTCTTATTTCGCAAAAACAAGAAAACACATCACTACTGATCGCTTCATACTCGGTTTGGTCTTTAAAGACTACTTTTAAAGACCAGTCTTTTCCTCTGCTATAATAAATATCTGCCGTTTGCATGATGCCAGAGCGATTGATAGATATAACTTTATGCTCGCAATCCATTGTTTAGTCACCTAATGTTTCTTTTCGTTTGGAAATCAGAGCCAACTAATCATCTTGAGCGAAAAATCAATGGATTAGTCGCTCAAAATAAAATCAACTAGATATTTAACTCGGTGCCCGACCATAAACCCAAGCACTACCTTTTAAATGGAAATGCATTCTGTCCACGTCAATAATCTCAGCTTTCTGCTGTTTTGTTGCTTGCTTTGATATTTGACCTTTGCAAATAATGTTTCCATTATAAGAGTCGAGTTCACAGTTGGGCTGAATGGAGATGAGCTTAAGCAAGCCAGTTTGTACCAGCTTGGCGCCTTCATCGTCGCTATTTTCAGCAGATTGAATTATCGCTTTTTGGGCCTGCTCCAGAGTTGGGGACGGAACAGCCGGCATCGTTACTTCTTTATCAAAAATCTTTACCATGAAAGGCGCTTCCCACCGTTTGCTTTGGTACTCCAGTGGCACATTGATATAACCTATCTTTCCCATGCCACGGTCCATTTCGATGATGCAACTTACGCTCTGCTCACTTTCGATTACACAGCCAGGAACGCTTAACACATCCGAAGAGCGTATCGATTTGATGGATGATCTTTGTATCAGAAATTGATTTCTTTCCTCTCGATTGCCAGACGTGGGTTCCACTAATTCTATCGAATCCAGTGCACGCTCGATGGCGGTTTTAACATCTTGAGGCTGAGGCAGAGAAGGGGTTGCACTCGCCATAAATGGCACGACCATCAGAGAGCAAAACGCAAGAGTGTGGCGGAAAATTTTCATACTTTGTATCATCCTAATTGATAATTACAACAATAAAATTCACATCATGAATTATTGCTTACCTTCCAATATTACAAACATAACTTTCTAAGTTGAAACATATCATAAATAATGTTACTTGCAATAACTCAGCTAACGTAAATTAAGTAAAATCGCCTAGACACCATGGTACCAAAGCGCATTCACACAGTATTTATCAATTTTAGCACTATCCCTCTGTGTTCTCCAATGGACCATATTGCCACTCACTACCTTTTAGGTGAAAATCCAAGTCCCAATCATGAATTCCTTCCTGCTGATTATTCTTATCACACTTTGACACTTGTGTACTGCATTTCACCGTTCCGTAATCCTCATTCAATTTACATTCCTGTTTGATTGATACAAGTTTTAGCAGGCCAGAGGTTATAAGTTCGCTCGTTTCATCCGTCTTATTTTTCGCAAATGTTTCAAGCGCCTGTTGTGCTTGCTCAACTGTTGGAGATGGCACGGAAGGATTGGCTACATTTTCTTGCCCAACCTTTTCCAAAATAGGAGCCTCCCAGTGGCTATATCGATACTCCAATGGAAGTTGCATATACATCACATTATTCATGCCAAAATCCAGTTGCACAATGCAATTTACTTTTCGCTTGCTTTCATAAACACACCCAGGAACATTGATCACATCGGCAGCGCGCAATTTACTTATAATCAACAGTTTCGCATCGAAGGTCTCAATGTCAATGAAATCCACTGCTCGCTGAATGGCCGCCTTTACCTCAGTAGGTTTAGGCAGGGATGGAGTAATCGACATATCCTCCTTCGCTTTTATTTCTTCAAGCGCTTTTTTTGCTGAAATATAACCTTGATTGGCTGCCTTACGAAGCCAGAATACAGCCGTAGCTTCATCTTTCTCCACGCCGTCACCATTGGCATATTTGTAACCTAAGGCATATTGAGCTTTATCAAATTTTTGATTAGCTGCTTTATGGAACCAAGCCATCGCCTGAACATGATCCTTTGCGATACCTCTGCCAGTAGCGTACATTACGCCGAGGCTATATTGGGCATCAGCCAAACCCTGGTCTGCCGCTTTGCGGTACCAAACCACTGCCTGCGCAAGATCCTCTGCAATGCCCGCACCATAATCATACATTACTCCCAGGTTAAATTGGGCATAAGAAAAACCTTGTTCTGCCGCTTTGCGATACCACTCTATCGCCTGTACATCGTCTTTTGCTACGCCATAACCGTTGCTATACATAGTGCCCAAACTGTGCTGTGCATACGCATCACCTTGTTGCGCCAAAGGCTGAAATTGTTTTAATGCTTCAGCGTAGTTGCCATTGCCATAAGCTTTTCGCCCTTCTTCATAACTTGCCAAAGCACTGGTAGACCACCATAGGAAGATAATCCCCAGAATAAAAAACTGACGTACAGTCAAAAACATGTTATCCCTCACAATTATAATTTCAGAACTTGATGATTTAAAACCTCTACACCCTGAAATTTTTAACCAGCCTTGTAACGTGGATCTTTTCGGAGTATTTCTAGCAACTCTCCCCACTTAGCCATGATTCCAGCAATAAGATTGGGTGCCATGCCACCTGCATGTTCGCTGTCAGGGAAACTATTCATAGCAGCTTTACATTTTTGATAAAAATAGTTGTAACAACACTCGTCTAATTCTTCGAGAGTTACTCCCCCCATACCAACATCATAACCTTCATATATTTCACGTAAACATTCTTCATGGTTAGAGTCAAATAAACTCCTTGTCCCTTCTAGAATACAATAGGATGCCCCTGAATGAATTCCAATATTTAGACTTTCACTTATATAAAAAAAGGTACTCATAGTTTAATCCTTCATAATTAAAATTTGACTCTTTTGGATTGACTCCAACTTTAAAATCCATTGATTTACAATCTGTTGATTATTTTGTGTAAGATTTCTATAATCCAACGGAACTATATCAGCCTTTTCCAGATGGCCTAAAAGTTGCCCTTCATTCATCCTTAAGAACTTAGGTTTCTGAAACATTTCGTTCATTTTTTGAACAGATCCTGGGTTGTCTAACGTCCACAAAAAGTCAATTTTTTTACCTTGCATTGGCCCACTTGCAAAAATAAAATCAGCATCAGGGATTGTTTTACCATTCGCATCAACAGTGCTGGGAATACGCTCTAATACTCCTCCGTAAGCCTTTTCTAACCCAATCGCAGCTTCCGCCTCATGAAAAATATTTTTCCCCTTTGCTGTATCAAAAGCCAGCCTGTCCAGATCTGATTGACCTATCGGGCCATTACCCATATGAACAGTATTTACCCCCGTTACCGGATCTTTATAAATTTGTCCCGGCGCTCTAGGCATTCCTGTCAGACCAGTAGGATCTATCCAGTTTGCTGGATTCCCGTAAACATATTGGTAGGCATTCAACCCACCCGCCAGCTTAATCGGGTCCGCCGTCAGATATCGCCCAACTCCCGGATCATAATACCGGTTCAGGTTGTAATAAAGCCCGCTCTCCTTATCCGCATACTGCCCCTGGAACCGCAGTGGCTGATTAATCGCAGACGCATCCTCTGCCTGCCATTCCTCCCTTATCTGCCCAAAAGCACTGAAACGGCCTTTCCAGACCGAATTGCCATGCCAGTCGGTCAGTTCGTGAGGGGTACCCAGATGGTCGTTCTGATACCAGTAAATGGCTGGGGGCTTGTCCTTTGGATCCCGTGAAGGTTCTCCTACCACCAGCGCCATTGGGCGATAGCTGCCCGGCTCATACAGATAGCTCTGCCAATAGCCCTTACCATCGGTTTCTGCCACCAGTTGATTGCCACGCCAGACAAACTCCAGCAGCTTGCCGTTAACGGTTTTGCTCAGACGACGGTTAAAGGCATCGTAGCTATAGGTGCTCACGCTGCCGTCTGGGGTTTCATGACGGATCAATCGATGGCGGCAATCATATTCATAGCGGGTTACCAACCGCTGTGCTTTACCCCGCCGCTCCGCAGTCAGGTTACCAAAACGGTCATACTCAAAATGGCGATCGGCATAAAACGCCAGCCGGTTGCCCGGTACGCTATGCTGTTGGAGATCGCTGACAGGGTTGCCACGGTGGTCCCAACGGAAGCTCTCGTTCGGGTTAGCATGGTGCTGTTCCTTTGCAGCGGCAGCGGGTTGAAACTGTGGCAAACGATGAACAGGTTGCCGTGCTGGGGGAATAATCGACTGCGGGTTCAGGTAGCTGACCGAGGTTAACGCCCCGGTAGCATTGTAGTGATACTGCCGCGCATCATTACCCTCAATGCTGGCCAGTTCGCCATCCGCCTGATAGGCATACTGCTGTTGCCAGTGGAGCCGATCCTCTTCCGGTGTTGTGCCCGGCTCACGCAGGCTGTGCTGGCTCAATCGACCCAGAGGGTCATACTGGAAGCTGTTGACCAGCCGATTGCCCTGGCGCAGTTGTTGCAGACGCTGATGATGATCGTAGCCGTACGCCGTCAGCGGTTGACCTTCCAGGCTGGAGGCTTGCAGTTTGCCGTGCTGATAGTGGAACTCCTGCCACTGCCCGTTGGGCTGTTTGATACCGGTCAGGCGTCCCGTGTCTTCATCATAACGGTAACGCATTGTGGCCCAGGACTGGTGTTCGGCCTCCAAACGCCCAGTGGCGTCATATTGCCAGGCTAGCGGGTTTTCACCGTCCAGCACTTCGCTCAGACGGCCTGCCTCGTCGTAACGGTATTCTTCCTCTTTGCCATCGGGCAGGATTTTACGCGTCAGGCGGCCTATCGGGTCGCGTTGGTATTGCGTGATGAAGGGCGGGCTTTGGTGGTCGTTGCCGTATTCGCGCTTTTCGCTTAGGTGACCACAGGCGTCATAGTGATAGGTGGTTTTTACGTTGTCGAAGCCGATCTCTTCACTCAGCAGGCCACTGCCGGTGTAACCGAGCCGGTACTTTTCGCCCAGTTGGTTCTCAATCTCGCTGACTTGCAGATGTACGTTATCGTAGCGATAACGCAGGCTACCGCCGTCCGGCAGACGTTTCTCTGTCAGCAGATGCAGGGGGGCTGCATAGTGATATTGCGTGACGCGCCCGGCCTCATCGGTGAGTTGCGTCACTTTGCCATAGGCATTGTACTGATATTGCCGGGTGCTACCATCCGGATGGGTGATTTTTATCAGCCGGTCTAGTTCATCCCACTGGTAGCGGGTGATCTGGTCGTTCTCTTTCACTTCACTGGGCTGAGTCTGTAGCCCCTGATAGCGTAACTGGCGGCTGCCCTGTGGCGAGGTATCACTGAGCAGACGGCCCAACGTATCCCATTGCAGGTGCTGTTCGCTGCCATCAGGAAAGCGGATCTGGCTGACTTGCCCACGAGGCGTGTAGCTGTAATGGGTGGTGGTGCCCGCAGGGCCAGTTTCGCTCTTTAATGCCCCATCAGGGTAATAGGTATAACGCCAGATCTGCGCCTCGTCACCGACACCCTGCGTCCGGCTAAAGAGCTGGTCAAACAGCCAGTCATAGCTGGTGACTTGACCATCCGGCGTAATAACACACTGTAACGAGCCGTCATTACCGTACACCGAGTCAGTGTGATAGCCCAGCGCATCGGTGACCCGAATGCAGGCACCGTCATCGTTGTACTCATAGTGGGTTTCAGCGCCGTCGGCGTTTTTCTCCAGCAACAGTAGCGCCTGTGCCGAGTGTCGGTAACGTTGCTGGCTGCCATCCTGATGGGTCAGCGTGACGCTGTGGCTGGCCTCGTCCCAATGGTAACGCGTATCCAATTGACCAAAGTTGCCGTACTGACGCAGGCAGCGAACGTCTTTACCTTCCCCCTGCCACTCCCAATGAAATTCAGCCCCGCCAGCCAGTGTACGACAGAGGATCACATGATCGTCGCGGTAGCGGTAATGCTCGGTGTCGCCAGCGGCGTTGGTGGCACTAATCAGCTGCTGGTGTTCGTTGTAACAGTAGTGTGCCACCACCACGCCGGGTTGCCAGTGAGTCTCTGCGCTGGTACTGCCAGGATTGCGTGCCTGCAACAGCACTTGGCTGATCCCTTTCGGGTACGCGGGGTCGTCATAGCTGAAACAAAGCCGGGCATCGTCGTGCCCGATCGCAGCCAGACGGCCTTCGCTGTCGTAACTAACGTCAACGGAGTTGTCGTGGCGATCGCGAATGCAGCGCAACCAAGCCATGTCGCCGTCGCGTAGGAAATGGTAGGTGCCCTGTCCCCCGGCAAACTGGACGCAGTATTCGTTGCCGAACTCATCCATTTTCAAGCTAATCACCCCGCCGCCTGCGCGGTTGGTGACTACCGTTTCCTTCTGCGTGGGCAGCAGGAAACGGGTGGCGCGGCTTTCATCGTCGAAGAACCAAACGATCTCTTCCTGGCTCTGGCCATCACGATAAAAGAATAGATAAGGGCTGGCGCTATGGGTCCAGCCCGGCCCCATCCCAGCACGTTGTTCTACGGCGCTGGTACGATAGAGCCGCCGCCAGGCAAAGGGGAGAACGCCGGGCAGAGTGAAATCCGTCAGGGTCAGCAATTCCTCACCGGAGAACAACGACACCGGATCGCCATGGAACTCTGCCACTTCGGCGGGTTGAGAGGGCTTGCCATTGGGGGTCACCGCGCTCGCATTGTGGTTGGGTGCGGAGCTAACAATATCGACTTTGTTAACCGGCACTGGCCCACCCCCCACCGAAATATTATTTTCGATATGGCCCAGTTCTTTCTGACTCACCGAAACCTGCGCCTCGGGATTGATTGGAACGTCCGCCCGAGATTTTGCCAGCACGGAGTGCCCTTCAGGTGCGTTGGCCATACCGATGATCTCTTTCACATCGGAAATTATGCCTTTGCCTGTTGGCACCTCATGGGCATTTTTAGCAGGATGAGTGATTTTAGGTGTCTTTGCCATCGGTAACGTTCCTTATCCCTGTACGGCTACGCTGAGAGTATCCAATCCATCCAATACCAGCTTACCCACGCCTCCAGGTAGCACCAGATACAGCACAATCATTGTCACCAGGCTGCCAAACGCATCGGCGACAAAATCAACGATTTGTTGTGGAGTGAGGAGCTGAAAATAGCTTTTAAGCACAGCTGCCAGGATGAAAACGAGGATTTCATCGCTGAGCAGCATCAGGCCTTTCTCCAATGCCTGACCGCCCTCTTTTACCAGGGCTTTGAGCTCCTTAACGCCATCTTCTTTGATAAACTTGGCCAGTTTGGCGGCATATTTATCTACGTTGTTGATCCACTTCCAGATCTCTTGGACCGTGTCATACAACAGCTTGATCTGCGACAGCATCCCTTTGAGAAAGGCATTGGCTGCCTGTGTCAGATCGAGACCCGTCGCGATATAAACCTCCCAAGCAGCTCTTTGCTGCCCGTTCCATTTTTCACTCAGCCAGGTTGCGTATCTATCAATCACCTCTTGATAAGAGTCATGCAACGCTTCCACGTCTTCCTGGCTAATATCGGTATTAATCAGCATGCGGTAGTGATAGCCCGCCTCGCAGGGAGGTAGCTCCACCTTGGCCATACCCTGGTCATCAAACTTACCCTCTATGCCAACCTGTATATCTTTTGGTTTGGCCCAATTGCTAGGAAGAACCATAGGCCGAGCTGCCATGTGATGCTTGATGACCGGGCGTTTAACCACGATAAAGCTCGAATTGGAGATGGGAACGTAACGGGTGGAGCGAAAACCGTGGGTGACGGTAATGCTCTTGGGTTGAATGCTGCAACTCATAGCGATATCTACCGCTTTGTCCTCCAGAGGAGCGGACTCACGCTCCATATCACCAAGCATGAATTGCTGTTTCATGTTCAGCAGCGAGCCATACCACCAGTCTGCATTGGCCTTCTTGTAGTTTGCCATCACCAGCCTAAACTCCGACAGGATATTCTTAACATCCTCATCTTTATCGGCTAAGGACTGCTTCGGTGGTCGGAGCCGCGGTAGCCCCTTCAATCTGCGCATCTGATCTTCATGAATGCGAAGCTCTTCCTGAAGGTTACTCATGATATTGGCTCTCCATGATAATTAAGCGTGTGCGAGGGTACGCAGGATCTCGGCCAAGATCTGGGGATCGTGACGTCGCTGCGGGGTAAGCAGGCGGCGTATTTTTTTCTCCAGTATCGCCCCAGGCCAGCGGGCAACCATATCGGCGTAGTCCCGCCGCAGGATCTGGCAGATATTAAGCACCAGAGGCAATACGTCCTTATCCAGCTGTGCATCCACTACACCTTGAGGGACTCGCCACCAAGGGAAAGCCTGTAACGGCGCATCAGGTATTACCGGGCAGGTGAAAGCTCGGCCATTAACCCAATAAGCGGAAAAGACCGGCAGGATCTCGCCCCAGTGGTCGCCGTAATAATCAAAGTAGGTGAGGAGAAACCGGCCATCCCAATAACGGAAAAACACCTCTTTACCCGAAGGCAGGCTCACCTGGGTCAGGCCGCGCAGATGGTCAGAAATGGTGGACTGCGGCAGCGGCGAACGCGCCAGCCAGCCCCAGTTGCGCAGCGGCGTCTCTGCCACCCAGCGCAGGAACGGGCTGCCGTCATCAAGCGCTACCAGCACCGGCATGACTTCAAACCAGTTAGCGTATTGCGTGTTGGCATATAGCCCGAAAGGCGTGCGGCTGCCGTCTTCGCGGTAATAGGCTTTGATGCCTTCAGCACCGTTGGTATTGGCCAGAACGGCGTATAACGGCGTGCCAGCCGTGTTCCTCAGCCAGCCCGTTAAGGTCTGTTGCAAGTCTGTTCTTCCTTGACGACGCAAATAATGAGTGTGGCATAGCAATGCCGCATCTTTCCCGAGTAAAACACGACCAATCTGGCGCTTTTAGCGGGAATAGCATTAGCATGACTGGAGTATTTACCGCGAGCGTAGAGTAATGAGGATAAGAGTTGATATCAATGTTTCCAGACACTTAATAGCAAAAATGTCGTTGTAAACATTACAATTTTTTATAGTAAAACTTTAATCATAAACCTGATTAATGGTTTAGATCGGGCAATCAAGGAAAGATTGGGGAGAGGCACTAAGATGTTGAAGTACCTACGCCCCCCAGCAGGGGGCATAGGTTATTAGCTGTTACGATTACTCGCCTTTCACACGTTCGATATTGGCACCCAGCGCACGCAGTTTGTCTTCAATGCGCTCGTAGCCCCGGTCGATGTGATAAATACGATCCACCACCGTTACGCCTTCAGCAATACAACCCGCCAATACCAGACTAGCAGAGGCACGTAGATCGGTCGCCATCACCTGTGCACCAGAAAGCTGCTCTACGCCGTGGCAAATCACGGTGTTGCTCTCGATTTCTGCGTGTGCGCCCATACGGATCAGCTCAGGCACGTGCATAAAGCGGTTTTCGAAGATCGTCTCGGTGATCACGCCGGTCCCTTCCGCTACCAGGTTCAACAGGCTGAACTGCGCCTGCATATCGGTTGGGAAACCAGGGTGTGGAGCCGTACGCAGGGTTACCGCTTTCGGGCGTTTGCCATGCATGTCCAGGCTGATCCAGTCTTCACCGACTTCGATATCGGCCCCTGCTTCACGCAGTTTGGCCAACACCGCATCCAGCGTATCTGGACGGGTATTACGGCACAGCACCTTGCCACCGGAAACGGCAGCGGCAACCAGGAAGGTACCGGTTTCGATACGGTCTGGCAGCACACGGTAAACCCCGCCACCCAGGCGCTCAACGCCTTCGATGGTGATCCTGTCCGTGCCCGCGCCGCTGATTTTGGCACCCAGCGTGTTGAGGAAGTTGGCGGTATCGACGATTTCCGGCTCACGTGCCGCGTTCTCGATGATGGTGGTGCCAGTTGCCAGAGTTGCAGCACTCATGATGGTGACGGTCGCGCCTACGCTGACCTTATCCATCACGATATGTGCGCCCTTCAGACGTCCTTCCACAGAGGCCTTGACGTAGCCCTCTTCCAGTTTGATTTCCGCACCCAGCTGCTCCAGGCCAGTAATGTGCAGGTCAACCGGACGTGCGCCAATGGCACAACCACCTGGCAGTGAGACCTGGCCGCGGCCAAAGCGCGCTACCAGTGGCCCCAATGCCCAAATGGAGGCACGCATGGTTTTCACCAGATCGTAGGGAGCACAAAACTCGTTCACGCCGCTGGCATCAACATAGACCGAGCCATTACGCTCGATCTTGGTACCCAACTGGCTGAGCAGTTTGATGGTGGTGTCAATGTCCTTCAGCTTCGGGACGTTTTGCAGTTCGACAGGCTCTTCCGCCAGCAAGGCGGCAAACAGGATCGGCAGGGCGGCGTTTTTCGCCCCGGAAATGGTCACTTCACCGCTAAGACGGGTCCGGCCATGCACACGAAATTTATCCATTTAACTACTCTCTGTTATCTGTTCTGAGCTGCCTGCCCGCCGGGCAAACAGCCTTAAAATCCGTTGAGTTTGCGATCCCGCTGCCACTCTTCTGGGGTATATGCCTTGATCGACAAAGCATGAATGCGGTTGTCCGCGATGTATTCCATCAGCGGCGCATAGACGGCTTGCTGTTTCTTGACTCGGCTCATGGTGGAGAACAGTTCACCCACGGCGATCACCTGAAAATGGCTGCCATCGCCGGTCACATGCGCTTCTTCCAGTGCCAACGCCTTCATCAGCACGTCTTTAATTTCGCTATTTTCCATAGTATCCAATTCTGCATCGAAGGATCATAGTCACCCGGGGCGACTTCTTGGCGTCTATCTTAGTGGAATCCGCCGCTTTCTTAAACCAAAGAAAAAGCCCCTGAGCAACAGGGGCCTTTAACTGATTTTTCCCGGTCGAACAGCCATAAATGTGGCTAACTAGCGGTTTCGACAGGCATTATTGCTGACAAATTGTAGAGCGTGATCAGCGTTTGCAACCGATCGGTGATGCCGGAAATTTTTATCTCGATTCCCTGCGGGCTCCGTTGCTCACGTAAATGCAGCAGCAGGGCCAGACCGGAAGAGTCCACGCGCTGCAGTTGAGCCACATCAATCACGGTTTTATCTGCCAACAGCGTCTCACGTTGCTGCCACAGCGGCAATAACGTCTCACGATCCAGCTCGCCGCTCAGCACCAGCGTTTGCTGTTGTGATTCCCAGCTCAGCGCTGCGGCCATCAGTTTTTCTGATCCAGGGTGATCGGCTGTTTGGCGGCCGCTTGCAGCTGCTGGGTCAAACCGTCAACGCCTTTGAGGCGCAGAGTCGATGCCCACTCATTCTGCTTGGTGGTGATCATGCTGACGCCTTCGGCAATCATGTCATATGCCTGCCAGTAACCGGTTTTGCTGTTCTTACGCCATTGGAAATCCAGACGCACCGGTGGGCGACCCCCTTTATCGATGATGGTCACGCGGATCGCGATGATATCGGCATTGCCTAGCGGCTGTTCAGGTTCGATCTGATAGGTCTGGCCCTGGTACATGGCTAACGCCTGACCATACGCCTGCTCCAGATAAGCCTGGAAGGCGGCGAAGTAAGCTTCACGCTGGGCTGGCGTAGCGTCTTTGTAGTAACGGCCCAGCACCAACGCACCAGCATATTTCACCTGCACGAACGGCATCAGCTCTTCATGCACGATGGTGCGTAGGTAGTTGGGATCCTGCTTGATCTTTGGCTGCTCGCTTTTCAGGCGGGTGAAGGTTTTCTGCGCAGCGTCTTGCATCAGGCTGTATGGGTTAGTCTGATCGACCGCATTAGCTAGCGGTGCAACCACCAGCAGGGCAACCATTAAAAAACGTTTAAACATGCAGGTTTCCTCGATTAGTGAGTTGTAGCGGAATGCGCAGCGGCATCCGGTGCCGGAGCTGCAGCGGTGCCATCCGGTGAATTCGGGCTATCCTGACCACCGCTCTTGTAGAGGAACTGGCCGATCAAGTCTTCCAGCACCATGGCTGATTTGGTGTCCTGAATGGTCCCACCATCCTTAAGGATAGTCGTGCCCATCTCGGGATCTTCAAAACCGACGTTCAGCGCCAGATACTGTTCACCCAGCAGGCCAGAGGTGCGGATCGCCAGCGAGCTGGTGTCCGGGATCTGGTTGTATTGTTGCTGGATATCCAGCGCCACGCGTGGTGTGTAGGTCTTCGGGTCGAGCGAGATAGCCGCAACCCGGCCAATCATCACCCCACCAATCTTCACTGGTGAACGCGCTTTCAAACCACCGATATTATCGAAGGTGGCGTAGATACGGTAAGTCGGTTCATTACCGATCGATTTAATATTGGCCACCTGGAGGCAGAGGAAGATGATGGCGCACAGCGCAATCAGCATAAATGCCCCAACCCAGATTTCACTCTTCTTCGTTTGCATCAAATCAATTCCCAAACATCAGTGCAGTCAGCACGAAATCCAATCCCAACACCGCCAGTGACGAATGTACCACGGTCCTTGTCGTTGCCTGACTAATCCCTTCAGAGGTCGGTACGGCATCATAACCATTGAAGATCGCAATCCAGCTAACGGTAATGGCAAACACCACGCTCTTGATCAGGCAGTTAAGTAAATCCTGACGCCATTCAACGGCCCCTTGCATCGCCGACCAGAAGAAACCGCTGTCGATCCCTTTCCAGTCCACGCCGACAATCGCACCGCCCCAGATACCGATGGCCACGAAAATAATCGTCAGCAGCGGCATGCTGATAAGACCGGCCCAGAAACGTGGAGCAACAATACGCCGCAGCGGATCGATCGCCATCATTTCCAGGCTGGAGATCTGCTCGGTGGCCTTCATCAGACCAATTTCGGCCGTCAGAGCTGAACCGGCGCGGCCAGCGAACAGCAGAGCGGTCACTACCGGCCCCAGCTCACGCAGCAATGACAACGCCACCATCATGCCCAGGCTCGCCTCGGCACTGTAGGTGGTGAGGACGATATAACCTTGCAGCCCCAACACCATGCCGATAAACAAGCCGGAAACCATGATGATCAGCAGCGACTGCACGCCCACGCTGTGTAGCTGTTTGAGCAGCAGCGGCCATTGTTTACGCGGCTCCGGGCGCCCGATCAGCGCGTGGAACAGCATCAGCCCGGCGCGTCCAAAGGCTGCGCTGGTATTGATGCCACGGCGTCCTAACGACGCTAACGCCTTTAAAAACATGAGGTTATTTACTCCCTTCCCCTAAAAGCTCTGTCTGATAATCACCGGCCGGGTAACGGAATGGTACCGGCCCATCGGCAATACCATCCAGAAACTGACGCACTCGTGCATCAGGATTGTTCTGTAATTGCGCTGCCGAGCCTTCGGCAATCACATGGTGATCCGCCACAATATAGGCGTAATCCGCGATACTCAAGACTTCTGGCACATCATGGGATACCACGATGCAGGTGATCCCGAGCGCGTTATTCAGCTCATCGATCAGCTTGACCAGCACGCCCATGGTGATCGGATCCTGGCCAACGAAGGGTTCGTCGAACATGATCAGTGTCGGATCCAACGCGATAGCACGCGCCAAGGCAGCTCGCCGCGCCATACCGCCAGAAAGTTCGTTCGGCATCAGATCTGCCGCGCCACGTAGCCCTACGGCTTCCAGCTTCATCAGCACCGTGCTGCGCAGGATCGGCTCCGGCAGGCGGCTGTGCTCACGCAGCGGGTAAGCTACGTTCTCAAATACCGTCAGATCGGTAAACAGCGCTCCCGACTGAAACAGCATGCTCATCTTCTTGCGTGACTCATACAACTGATGGCGCGACAGCGCCGGGATGTTGTCCCCATCAAACCAGATCTCGCCGCTGTCCGGGGTCAACTGGCCACCAATCAGGCGTAACAGCGTGGTTTTACCAATGCCGGACGGCCCCATGATGGCCGTCACTTTGCCACGGGGAACCGTCAGGTTGATGTCTTCGAATATCAGCCGATCGCCGCGAGAGAAGCTCATGCCGCGCACTTCGACCAGATTATCTGCCTTCTGGTGCATGTTTATTGATCCTGTACAGGCTATTTTTTTGCCAAATCATCCGTGATGGTAAAGCAATAGGGGCGATACGTCCCATTTTTACCGAAGCTTACTGCCAATTCGCTACCAATGATGCCATAGGTTTTACTTTTAGGCTCCAGACGGTCAAAATTAGGAAATAACGCAAAAAAATAAAGTCTGACTGATGACAAACTGAGAATGTTTCTGGGGGTGCAGCATGCGGCGCCCCTACAAAGCCAGTTCATCAGGATGAGTCGCAGTCTTATGGTTCGATCTTTAACCGGGAAAATTCGTTGTTGTGTGCAACGTAAGCAAGCTGGCCGATGATAGCCTTTAACCAACGAACCGGGATAATACCCCAATATAGGACCCTGAATGTTTCTCGCGATAGTGCTGTTGATCGTTGGTTTATTTTTACTGGTGTATGGGGCGGATAGATTAGTTTATGGTGCGGCGGTGATTAGCCGTTCGCTGGGGGTTCCCCCGTTGATTATCGGCATGACGATAGTCGGTATAGGCACTTCGTTGCCAGAATTGATCGTGTCGGTCACCGCCGCCCTCAATGGGCAGACCAACCTGGCGGTGGGTAACGTGATTGGCTCCAACATCACCAATATTTTACTGATCCTGGGGGTGGCGGCCCTGATCCATCCACTGTCGGTTCGCTCCGAAGTGTTGCGGCGTGAACTGCCGCTGATGCTGGGGGTTATCCTGCTGTGCGGCTACGTGCTGATGGATAACACCCTGAGCCGGTTCGATGGCGTGCTGCTGCTGTTGGCCGCCACCGGTTTTATTCTGCTGATGCTGAAAATCGCCAGGCTGGCGCAACGTGAAGGCAACGATAGCCTGACGGTGGAACAACTCGCCGAACTGCCGCAGGACAGCAGCAACACGGTAGCCATTCTCTGGCTAGTGCTGGCCTTCATTATTCTGCCGCTGTCATCAAGGATGATTATCGATAACGCTTCAGTGATTGCCCACTACTTTGGCCTGAGTGAACTGGTGGTTGGCCTGACGATTATCGCCATCGGCACCAGCCTGCCCGAATTGGCCACCTCGATCGCCGGAGCACTAAAAGGCGAAGATGATATGGCGGTAGGGAATATCATCGGCTCGACGATTTTTAACACGGTGATCGTACTGGGCGTCCCTGCCCTGCTATCACCGGGCAGTATCGATCCCGCCGCCTTCCAGCGCGATTACTGGGTCATGCTGGCGGCCGGTATCCTGCTTGCCGCGCTGTGTATTGGCCGCAAACATCGTATCGGTCATCTGGCGGGAGCTCTGTTATTATGTGGCTTTATTGCGTATCTTGCAGTGCTGTTCTTTAACCCTTTCAGTACGTTCGGCTAACCGTTGAGAATGAGTATGTCATCTATCCAGTTGCAACCGGGCTTTGACTTTCAGCAGGCCGGCAAAGAAGTGCTTCAGATTGAGCGTGATGGCCTGGCCCAGCTCGATCGGTACATCAATGCAGATTTTACCCGGGCATGTGAAGCTATCGCCGGATGCTGCGGTAAAGTCGTGGTCATGGGCATGGGTAAATCCGGCCATATCGGCTGCAAAATTGCCGCCACGCTGGCCAGTACCGGAACCCCGGCGTTCTTCGTGCATCCTGCTGAAGCCAGCCACGGCGATCTGGGCATGGTATCGGCGCAGGACATCGTGCTGGCGATCTCCAACTCCGGTGAGTCGAACGAAATTCTGGCGCTGATCCCGGTATTGAAACGCCAGCAGATCCCACTGATTTGCATGACCAACAACCCGGAAAGCTCGATGGGCAAGGCGGCAGATGTGCATCTGTGCATCAAGGTACCGCAGGAGGCTTGCCCGCTGGGTCTGGCTCCTACCACCAGCACCACCGCCACCTTGGTCATGGGCGATGCGTTAGCCGTAGCGCTGCTGAAGGCCCGTGGCTTTACCCCGGAAGATTTCGCCCTGTCTCACCCTGGTGGAGCATTGGGCCGCCGTCTGCTGCTGCGCGTTAGTGATATCATGCACAGCGGCGATGAAATTCCGCACGTCAGCCCCGAAGCCTCGCTGCGCGACGCGCTACTGGAGATCACCCGTAAAAACCTGGGTATGACGGTGATCTGCGACGATCTGATGAAAATCGCCGGTATTTTTACCGACGGTGACTTACGCCGGGTGTTCGATATGGGCATCGATCTGAATAATGCCAACATCACCGACGTCATGACGCTGGGCGGTATCCGGGTGCGCCCGAACCTGCTGGCGGTCGATGCGCTCAATCTGATGCAGCAACGCCATATCACCGCCGTGCTGGTTGCCGATGGCGACCAATTGCTGGGTGTGGTACATATGCATGACATGCTGCGCGCTGGCGTCGTTTAATGAAAGGAACCCACTGCATGAGTCTGGTTGAAACCTGTTACGGGCCGGTAGCTGAAGAAGTCATGGCCCGCGCCGGGAAAATCCGCCTGTTGATTTGTGATGTCGACGGCGTGCTGTCAGACGGCCTGATCTACATGGGTAATAACGGTGAAGAGCTGAAAGCCTTCAACGTCCGTGACGGCTATGGCATCCGCTGTCTGAAAACCTCGGGTATCGAGGTGGCCATCATCACCGGGCGTTCGGCCAAACTGCTGGAAGACCGGGCAAAAACGTTGGATATCACCCATCTGTATCAAGGGCAGTCCGATAAGCTTTTGGCCTTCCGTGAACTGTTGGATAAACTGTCCCTGATGCCAGATGAAATCGCCTACATCGGCGACGATCTGATCGACTGGCCGGTCATGGCCGAAGTCGGTCTGGCCGTCGCGGTGGCCGATGCGCATCCATTATTGTTACCTCGTGCCCATTATGTCACCCGTATCAACGGTGGCCGTGGTGCGGTGCGCGAGCTGTGCGACCTGATCCTGCTGGCGCAAAACAAGCTGGAGGACGCCAAAGGGCTGTCAATATGAGTAAAACCAAACTTTGGATCACCATCTTGCTGACCGTGATCGTGCTGGCGCTGATTGGCTGGAACATGGCCGATTTCAGCGATGACGGCAACTCGGTACCGGTCAACAACCAAGACCCGACCTATCAGAGCCAGCATACCGTGACCGTGGTGTACAATCCGGCCGGGCAGCTAAGCTACAAGCTGGTGGCAGAAGAGGTTAAATATTACACCGCCGATGAGTTAAGCTGGTTCACCCAGCCGGTGATGACGCTGTTTGATGAGCATGCCGTGGCCACCTGGTCAATACGCGCCGATCGCGCCAAGCTGACCAAAAACCGCATGCTGTATCTGTACGGCCACGTGGAGGTGAACAGTTTGACAACCACCTCACAGCTGGAAAAAATTAAAACCGACAATGCCCAGATTAATCTGGTCACCCAGGATGTTTCTTCCGATGATGAAGTAACCCTGTTCGGCACAAATTTCACCTCTAACGGCATGAAAATGCGTGGCAATCTGCGGAACAAAACCGCTGAGCTGATTGATAAGGTCAAGACCAACTATGAAATTCAGAACCAAAAGCCAACTCCGTAATCTGTTGATCGTCAGCCTCGTTTTGACCGCCAGCTCCCCCGCATTGGCGTTGAAATCCGACTCTGACCAACCGGTAAGTATCGACTCGCTGAAACAGTCGCTGGATATGCAGAGCAACGTCAGCACCTTTACCGACAACGTGGTGATCAAGCAGGGCACCATCGAGATCAAGGCCGACAAGGTCGTGGTCACACGCCCGGGTGGCGATCAGAACAAAACCTATATTGAAGCGTTCGGCAATCCGGTAACCTTCTACCAGATGCAGGACAACGGCAAGCCGGTGAAAGGCCATGCGCAGAAAGTTCGTTACGACGTCGCGACACAGCTGATCACCCTCACCGGCAACGCCTACCTGGAACAGCTCGATAGCAACGTGAAGGGCGACCGTATTACCTATCTGGTGCCACAGCAGCAGATGCAGGCGTTCAGCGATAAAGGCAAACGCGTGACCACGGTTCTGGTGCCATCACAGTTGCAAGACAAAAACGGTCAAAAGAAGAGTAACTAATTACTTATGGCAACACTCATCGCAGAAAACCTGGCGAAAGCCTACAAAGGCCGCAAAGTCGTTGAAGACGTGAGCCTGAAAGTGAAATCTGGCGAGATCGTCGGCCTACTGGGGCCAAACGGTGCCGGTAAGACCACCACTTTCTACATGGTGGTTGGCATCGTTCAGCGCGACGCCGGGCGCATCGTGATCGATGACGAAGACATCAGCATCCTGCCGCTGCACGCCCGCGCACGCCGCGGTATCGGCTACCTGCCGCAGGAAGCGTCGATTTTCCGCCGCCTGAGTGTTTACGACAACCTGATGGCGGTGCTGGAGATCCGTAACGATCTCACCAGTGAGCAGCGCAACGATCGGGCCATCGAGCTGCTGGAAGAGTTTCATATCTCCCACCTGCGGGACAACCTGGGCCAATCGCTTTCCGGTGGTGAACGCCGCCGCGTGGAGATTGCCCGTGCGTTGGCCGCCAACCCGAAATTTATCCTGCTGGATGAGCCTTTCGCCGGGGTTGACCCGATTTCCGTTATCGATATCAAGAAAATTATCGAGCACCTGCGCGACAGCGGCCTTGGCGTGCTGATCACCGATCATAACGTGCGTGAGACGCTGGACGTGTGCGAACGTGCCTATATCGTCAGCCAGGGCAAGCTGATTGCCCACGGCACGCCGGACGCCATCCTGGCCGATGAACAGGTGAAACGCGTTTATCTGGGCGAAGAGTTCCGCCTGTAGGTTCCAGCGGCAGGCCAACAGGCCGCCGTTAACGGAAGTAGCAGAAGATTATGAAGCAAGGTTTGCAACTCAGGCTCAGCCAGCAACTGGCCATGACCCCCCAACTTCAGCAGGCTATCCGCCTGTTGCAGCTGTCAACGCTTGAGCTCCAGCAGGAGATCCAACTGGCACTAGAGAGCAACCCGCTGCTTGAACAGACCGAAGACCAGCACGAAGAGATCGACTCCAAAGAAAGCGTCGAGACCGAAGGGCTAGACACCCGCGAAGCGCTGGAACAGAAGGACATGCCCGAAGAGCTGCCTCTGGATGCTACCTGGGATGAGATCTATACCGCGGGTACCCCTTCCGGCACCGGTACCGACTATGGCGATGATGAACTGCCGGTCTACCAGGGCGAAACCACGCAAACGCTGCAGGACTACCTGATGTGGCAAGTGGATCTGACGCCGTTCTCTGACACCGATGCCGCCATCGCCACTTCGATCGTCGATGCCGTCGATGACACCGGCTATCTCACCGTACCGCTGGAAGACATTCTGGAGAGTATGGGTGACGATAATGTGACGATGGACGAGGTCGAAGCGGTATTGAAGCGCGTACAGCGTTTTGATCCGGTCGGCGTCGCGGCGCGCGATCTGCGTGATTGCCTGTTGATCCAGCTTTCCCAGTACGCCAAAGACACGCCCTATCTGGCGGAAGCCCGCCTGATCGTCAGCGAGCATCTGGATTTGCTGGCCAACCACGACTTTCGCAGCCTGATGCGAACAACTCGCTTAAAAGAAGATACACTGAAAGAAGCGATGGTGTTGATCCACTCGCTCGATCCGCGCCCTGGTCAGTCGATCAATACCGGTGAATCCGAGTATGTGATCCCGGACGTGCTGGTGCGCAAGGTGCAGGATAAGTGGGTGGTAGAGCTTAATGCAGACAGCATCCCACGGCTGAAAATCAATCAGCAATATGCGGCACTGGGCAACACGGTGCGCAACGATGCCGACGGCCAGTATATCCGCAGCAATTTGCAGGAAGCGAAGTGGCTGATCAAAAGCCTGGAAAGCCGGAACGACACGCTGCTCAAGGTGACCCGCTGTATTGTCGAACAGCAGGAGGCGTTCTTTGAACAGGGTGCAGAATTTATGAAGCCCATGGTGCTGGCGGATATCGCCCAGGCCGTGGAAATGCATGAATCGACAATCTCACGCGTGACGACGCAGAAGTTCCTGCACAGCCCGCGTGGTATTTTCGAATTGAAGTATTTCTTCTCCAGCCATGTGAATACCGACAGCGGTGGCGAAGCCTCCTCTACGGCGATCCGGGCGTTAGTGAAGAAATTGATCGCGGCGGAAAACCCTGCCAAACCGCTTAGCGACAGCAAGCTGACCACGATGCTTTCCGATCAGGGGATCATGGTGGCGCGGCGCACCGTTGCCAAGTACCGAGAGTCTTTGTCCATCCCGCCGTCCAACCAGCGTAAACAGTTGGTTTGACCTCTATAGAGAAGGAAGACATTATGCAGCTCAACATTACCGGACACCACGTCGAAATCACCGAACCAATGCGTGAGTTCGTCAACACCAAGTTTGCCAAACTCGAGCAGTATTTTGACCGCATTAACCAGGTATATGTCGTACTCAGTGTGGAAAAAGTGCAGCAGATTGCGGAAGCAACGGTGCATGTGAATGGGGGCGAGTTGCACGCCACCTCGGAAAAAGAAGATATGTATGCCGCAATTGACTGTCTGATCGACAAACTGGCGCGTCAATTGAACAAACATAAAGACAAACTAAAGCAACACTGACATTCTGGGCCGTTATGCAATGCGTAATAGCCCACATCGTAGTCGCATTGGCTACACGGCAACCCTCGGCGCAGCACCTGTATAGGTATGCGCCGATAAGCCATCAGGGTTAAACAGGCGAAAAACCGTTTCATGAAGGTTATCAGCGCAAGCCTACTTTCCAATGGTAAAGCAGGCTTGCAATAAAGCGACAGGACGCGGTTTTAAGTGAAGATGAGATGAACAACGAAATAATGCAATTAAGCTCGGTGTTAAACATCGAGTGCACCAGAAGCTCGGTACACTGCACCAGCAAGAAACGGGCTTTGGAAATTATCAGCGAGCTGGCGGCCAAGCAGCTTAACCTACCTTCGCAGGTGGTGTTTGACGCAGTACTCACCCGGGAACGTATGGGCAGTACCGGTATCGGCAACGGTATCGCGATCCCACACGGCAAACTGGAAGAGGACACTTTGCGGGCCGTTGGCGTGTTTATCCGCCTTGAGCAACCTATCGCCTTTGATGCCATTGATAATCAACCGGTCGATCTGCTGTTCGCCTTGCTGGTACCGGCCGATCAATGTAAAACTCACTTGCATACGCTGTCGCTGGTTGCCAAACGGCTGGCCGACAAAACCGTGTGCCGCCGCCTGCGCGCAGCGCTGAGCGACGAAGAGCTGTATCAGATCATCACCGAGTAACCAGCGGCTGGCGTGACTTTCCGCCATGAAAACGCTACTGTTTTACTTACGATATATCCGGGCCGTGGCCCGGATAATAGATCCTAACGGTGGCGATGAGCGCCATTGAGATGCCAGGGGAGTTACCACATGGTGCTGATGATTGTCAGCGGCCGTTCCGGTTCGGGGAAATCCGTCGCCTTGCGGGCGTTGGAAGACATGGGTTTTTACTGCGTTGATAACCTGCCCGTGGTGTTGTTGCCACAGCTGGCCCAGACGCTGGCCGAACGTAATAGCTCCGCTGCGGTAAGCATCGACGTCCGTAACATGCCGGAATCGCCGGAAGTGTTTGAATATGCAATGACCCAGCTGCCGGAGAGCTTCACGCCGCAGCTGCTGTTCCTTGATGCCGATCGCAACACCCTGATCCGCCGCTACAGCGACACCCGTCGCCTGCATCCTCTCTCTGCCAAGAACCTGTCGCTGGAAAGCGCGATCGATGAAGAAAGCGATCTGCTTGAGCCACTGCGTTCCCGTGCCGATCTGATTATCGATACCTCGGAAATGTCGGTGCACGAGTTGGCGGAAATGCTGCGTACCCGTCTGTTGGGCAAACGCGAACGCGAGCTGACGATGGTGTTCGAATCCTTCGGCTTCAAGCACGGCATTCCTATCGATGCCGATTACGTGTTCGACGTCCGTTTCCTGCCCAACCCGCACTGGGACCCTAAACTGCGCCCGATGACCGGCCTGGATAAGCCCGTGGCCTCGTTCCTCGATCGCCACACCGAAGTGCACAACTTCATCTACCAGACCCGTAGCTATCTGGAACAGTGGCTGCCGATGCTGGAGACCAACAACCGCAGCTATCTGACCGTCGCCATTGGCTGTACCGGCGGTAAGCACCGTTCGGTGTACGTGGCTGAACAGTTGGCGGATTATTTCCGTTCACGCGGCAAAAATGTGCAATCACGTCACCGCACACTGGAAAAGCGTAAACAACAATGACGGTCAAGCAGACGGTTGAGATCAAGAACAAGCTGGGCATGCACGCCCGGCCGGCAATGAAGCTGTTTGAGCTGGTGCAGAGTTTTGACGCCGAAGTGCTGCTGCGTAATGACAGCGGCACCGAAGCGGAAGCCAGCAGCGTGATTGCGCTGCTGATGCTGGATTCCGCCCAGGGCCGCCAGATCGAAATTGAAGCTACCGGGCCGCAGGAAGTACAGGCACTGGCAGCGGTGATTGAGCTGTTTGAATCAGGCTTCGACGAAGACTAATCACCGTATACCCGTCGCCTTTCAAGCTGTAGCGTTGTTACCTGCACTCACTTACCCCAGTCACTTACAATAGTAAGCTCCTGGGGATAAGTGAGCTTGGCGCCTAGCTACAACTTGAAATTCATAGGGTATAGGCGGTGATTAATTAATATCGAACCATCACCGATTTCAACTCGGTATAATGCTCGATAAACGCGCTGCCGAACTCTCTACCCATCCCCGACGATTTGACCCCACCGAACGGCAACGCCGGATCGAGGAAGGTGTGCATGTTGATCCACAAGGTACCTACTTCAATCCGCGGGATCATGCGCATCGCCTTGCTGAGATCGTTAGTCCACAGGCTAGCGGCCAGGCCATAAGGCGAATCGTTGATCATGGCGATCATCTGCTCTTCATCCTCATAGGCCAGGAAAGTGCCTACCGGGCCAAAGGTCTCCTCACGCATTAACGCATCATGCGGCCCGTTAGCGCGGATCGCCGTCGGCGCAACAAAGAAGCCAGGACCTGCCAACGCCTGACCGCCGCAGACGATGTGGCTGCCATCAGCCCGTGCCTTGTCAAACAGCGCCAGTACCTTGCGGTAATGTGCCTCGTTGGCCAGCGGCCCCACTTCCGTGCTCTCATCCAGCGGTGAGCCCACCTTCATGGCCGCCAAGCGCTGCGTCAGCTTTGCCAGTACCTCATCGATATGGCTGGCAGGCAGGTAGAAACGCTCTGCTGCGGCACAGATCTGGCCCTGATTCAGGTAGCCCGCCTCGATAATCCCGTCGACCATCTTGTCGACCGAGACGTCCGCCAGAAACGCGGCGGCATTCTTACCCCCCAGTTCCAGCGTGGTACGCACAATCCCTTGTTCCATCGCCGCTTTCCCCACCGCGATCCCGGTAGGCACCGAGCCGGTGAAGGTCACTTTGGCGCAACGCGGATGGGCGATAAGCATAGGGCCAAGACGTGCGCCTGAACCATTGATCACGTTGAGGGCACCTGCCGGGATGCCCGCTTCCGTTGCCAGTTCGGCCACCCGCAGCATGGTTAGTGGCGTGTATTCACTTGGCTTGAGCACCACCGTACAGCCGCAAGTGAGCGCCGCAGCCAGCTTCCAGATGGCGATCATGATCGAGAAGTTCCAAGGAATGATGCCGACCACGACACCCAACGGCTCGCGCCGGGTAAATGCGCTGTATTGCTCGCCCTGGAAGGAAGGCAACGAAACGTTCAGCGTTTCCCCGCTGATTTTGCTCGACCAACCGGCAAAGTAGCGCAGGAACTGCGAGGCCATATCGATTTCCAACCCGCGAGACAGCTGAATGGTTTTGCCGGAACACAGGCTTTCCAGCTGCGCCAGTTCCTCACGATGGGTTTGCAACAGATCGGCCAGGCGCGTCAGGCAGTTACCACGCTCCAATGGCGAAACCTGTGCCCAACTACCGTGGAAAGCGTCAAAGGCCGCCTGCATTGCCGCATCGACTTCAGCCTGGCCGCCTTCATTCACCTGCGCGATAGCCAGCCCGGTTGCCGGGTTAACCACCGCAAACCGTTCTACTCCTGCCCCGGCTACGGGTTGCCCATGAATGTAATGGCCCTGCTGGCGGTCCAGAAAGGTCGTGACCTGTGGCAACAATGTAATATCCGTCATCGTATCGCCCTCCTTGCGGGTTAACCTTCAACAATCGCCAGATAGTGCTTCACAAAACGATCCGAGGTGATTTCCCAGCGTACCGGGGTGCCCTTCTCAACAAACCAGGAATCCCCGGCCTGATACTTTACCGACTCGCCGGTGTTCTCATTGGTCAGCGTTGCCGTGCCTTCCCACACCGTGGCATGTTCCGCAAACGGGTATTCCATCACGAAGGTGCCACGGGTGCAGCTGAAGACACCGCAGTTCAGGTTGTCCGTTGGCGCGCCAAAAATCATCGCCACGCCGACGTTGGGTTCACCGGCAACCACCGTGGCCCCCAGGTTGCTGACGCTGCCAATCTGTTGCAGTTCTGGTAGCGCTTGCTTAAGCAGTAATGGTTTCATGGTTTTTCCTTTTAGATTAGTGGTCAGAATTAACGACGCCCCTTCCAGTAGCCGGAAGTCTGGTGCCAAACCTTGCCCGCGGTGGTCATCACACGGCGCAGCTTGTCTTTGCCAAAAATATCCACGTGCGGGATCGAGCTCATCAGGTCATAACGATCGGATCCCTCACTCATTCCTTCCGCCAACACCTTGCAAACGATATGGCTCGGCGTCACCCCAAAGCCGGAATAGCCCTGCACGTAAAACACGTTATCGTGCTGCGGCAGAGTGCCAATCTGCGGGAACAGGTTGGCGCTGCAACACAGCGGCCCGCCCCAGGCCAGGTCGATCTTCACGTCCTTCAGATACGGGAACACTTTCAGCATCAGGTTGCGGTTCCAGGCCTTCAGGTCTGAAGGGATATATTCGACCAGCCGGGTGGCGCTACCGAACAACAGGCGGTTCTCGTTGGTGACGCGGTAATAGTCGATCACCGGCCGGATATCGCTGTAAGCCCCGCGGATCGGGCTGATCTGGCGGATCAGCTCGTCAGACAGCGGTTCTGTCGCCAACTGGAAGGCGTAGGTATTGATGGTCTTTTTGTAGATAAAGGGATCCATGCCGTTGAGGAAGCCGTTGCATGCCCACAGCATCTTGTTGGCGCGTACCGATCCCATGGCGGTACGCACGGTAATGCGCGGGCCGTATTCCACATTCAGCACGTTGCTGTTTTCGAAGATTTTCACCCCGTAACCACTCAGCGCCTGCGCCTCCCCCAACAGCAGGTTGAGCGAATGAACGTGGCCACCTCCCATGTGTTTCAACGCACAGGTATAAGCATCAGACCCCACCACCTGTTTCACTTCGGAGCCGGTATAGAGCTCGATCTCTTCATCCGGTGAGACCGCTTTGAATTCTTTCAGCCAGGAACGCAGGGTCTTTTCCTGCCTGGCGTTGCTGCCGAGGTAGCCATAGCCAAAGCAGAAATCGGCGTCGATGGCGTACTTTTTAATCCGCTCGCGGATAATCCCGGCACCAAGGTTGCTGATCTTGAAGATGGTTTCTAACCCTGCCGGGCCAACGTGGCGTTTGATCTTCTCCAGATCGTGGCCGATCCCGGCCATCACCTGGCCACCGTTGCGGCCCGTCCCGCCGTAGCCCAGATGACGGCCCTCCAGAATAGCGATATTGGTGATGCCTTTTTCCGCCAGTTCCAGCGCCGTGTTAATGCCGGAGAAGCCACCGCCGATGATCACCACGTCAACATCCAGATCCTCTTCCAGCGTGGGGAAGCGCAGATCGTATTTCTTGGTCGCCGCGTAGTAGGTTAACGATTCGATTTGATTATTCATTGCTGCACTCCCTTTACCCATTGCCTTAGCCTGGATTATCAGCAGAGCGTGGGTGGGCGGCTATGTCCCTTTAGGGATATTCGCAACACTTTTTTAACATTATGCCGTACGGCGCAGGGGGGTACTCAAGAACAGGCTGAACAACTCGGCCTGAGAGCCAATATTCAGCTTGCCGTAAATATTCTTGCGATGATTTTTTACCGTGCCCAGGCTGATAAACAGCCGTTCAGCGATCTGCTGCGATCCGTTGCCGCTCAGGATCAGATCGACGATCTCACGTTCACGTGGGCTTAACGCATAGCGCGCCTGGGCTGCGCTATCTGCCAACGGGGCGGAGGGAGTAGGCACATTAGCCGCGACCACTACTTCCCCATGCAGCCGCGCCACGCTTTTTACCAGCGTCAACGCGCCACGCAGGTCAGCCAGCTGGGGATAACGCACGCCGACCGTTTGCCGGGCCGAGCCGAAAAATATGCCTAGTCCGCGTTCCGGCGTCAGTTGCAGCAACACGCCAGCCTCGTCGTGCCAGCCGGTTTTACGGTAAAAGTTACGGTAGTAATCCGTCTGGTAAAAACCACAGGGAGCCAGTTGCCGCAGCGTAAACACATCGCCATGGCCGCCGCCGTTCAGCGCCTGATAGAAAGGATCTTCAAGGTAAGCACCCTGCTGGTAAATCTGGTTTACCGCATCGCTGTTTTCTTTCTCGGTTTTCATCAGGCAGCGCGGTGCCTGACCATATTCGAAGGCATAGACGATGGCATTATCAAAGGCGAAGAAGCCCTCCAGATAACCCAGCAGGCTGGCATAGAATTGGCGGGTCGCTACTGCGTCGATCACCGCCGATAATCTTTCGACCTGAATATTCATTCCGCCCCGCAATCATTAATAAATTAACAATCAACATTGCCCAACGTATCAGCGACCGATATTGGGCCAACAGGCTATAAAAAGCATTCAATTGGCCAGAATGCAAGGGTGTTACTGTTTACATGTTAATCAAATCACAAGTTGGACCCTTGCAACGATTAACCACACAATACGAGTTGGTTAATATCTTAACAATTTCGAGTTAAGCGACGGAAAAGCGTTGGTTCACCCAGCCAGGCTGAATTATGCTGTGGTTTCGATGCCCAAATGCGCCAAGGAGAGAGCATGACCACTAGTCTGATGATCGCCAACCGGCAGGCCTGGTTTGGCAAGGGCAGCATCCAGCAACTGATCCCACTGCTCCAGGCCGAGTCGCAAACCACGCTGCTGTTCACCTGCCGATCGTTCCTTAACGGTCCCCTCTATGCTGAACTGGCCCCGGCGCTGACGCCGTTGCTGGTGGGCAGAGAAATTGTCGCCCATGAGGCCTCCCCGCAAGAAATCGACCAATGGGTGGTACGCTGGCGAGGCCAGGTGCAAAGAGTGGTCGCCATCGGCGGAGGTAGCGTGCTGGATGCCGCCAAGGCGTTCGCTGCCCTGATCGAACACCCACTGCCCACCCTGCGTTATATGGAAAAAGTGGGTGACAGCAAAATCAGTGGCGCAACGCTGCCGTTGATCGCCATCCCCACCACCGCAGGCACCGGCAGCGAGGTAACCCAAAACGCAGTGATCACCGATACTCAGGTCACCAAGGTGAAAGCCTCATTGCGGCATAACAACTTTGTGCCGCAGGTGGCAATCCTCGATCCTGACCTGCTGAAAGGAGCGCCAGACCATGTACTGGCCTATTGCGCTATCGATGCCTTCACCCATCTGTTTGAAGCCTACCTTTCCAAGACCGCCAGCAGCCTGTCGCGCGAGATGTCGTTGAGCGGTATCCATCACTTCCTCAGCGCCTGGCCGGTGCTGAAACAGAGCGATGAGGCCCGCGAAGCGATTATGCAGGCTTCCTATCTGGGTGGCCTGACGTTGAGTATGGCGGGCTTAGGTGTGATCCACGGCATCGCGGGCGAGGTTGGCGCATTGCGTGATTACCACCACGGCCAGATCTGCGGCCGCCTGCTGTTGCCGTTCCTTGAATTGCTGGGGAAAAGCGAGCAGCCGCAACAACGAGCATTAATGACCGAACTGGCCCTGCGGCTATTCCCTGAAGAGCAGGACAGCCCGGCGCGCTTTTTGATCGACTTTATCACCCGCCACGCCATCGCCCCGTTCTGGCAGGACGAGCTATCCCTTAGCAAGGCGGAACTGGCCATCGTACTGGAGAAGTCCAACAGCAAGAATTCCTGGCTCAGCTACACTACCGAGCAGCGGAGGTTAATGATCGATGGGGCGTTCTTGATTGAAACGCAATGATGCGCTAAACGGGCGCAGCATGCGGCTAAACGGGCGCAGCATGCAGCGCCCCTACGGTTGAACATGTGAGACTTCAACCACTTCGGCTGTATTACCACTTTGTCATCATTTTGAATATAATCAGAATTGGCGGATCGCAGGAGCACAACAATGAGTTTGGTTGACTGGATTTTGGGCGGCATCGCCCTAGGGCTGATCGTCGGCGCGCTGATGAAGATATTCGGCAAGAAGAAAAACGATTAATGCGGCGTTCCCCCTCTGCATTCAGAGGGGGAAGCCGTTAAATGCGGCTCAGGCAGTCCAACGCTACCGCCTTGAAACTGTCAAAATTGTCACTGCCCAGCAGGCGGGTCATCGAACGTTCGCGCACAAAGGTGACGAACAGATCGTAGATCGCCATCGCTTCCTCGTAATCGCTTTTGCTGATCGCCAGCAAGAAAATGACGTGTGCCACCTCACCTTCTCCCCATGGAATACCTTGTGGCGCCAGTAGCGTGACCACCACGGTCTTTTTCGCCAACAGCCCCAGAGAGTGCGGCAGAGCAATCCCCTCCCCCAGCAGGGTAGATACGATGGCCTCCCGCTCAACGACCGAAGGGTAAAAATCACTGCCCACATAGCCTTCCTGCTCCAACTGAGCGCAAACTTTGCTAAACAGCTGCTCCTGCGTTAGCGGCTCGTTGACGATCATAAAGTGGCTGGCATCAAAGAATTTTTCCAACATGTACGGCTTGGTGCGATCGACCAGCACCAGCTTGCCCAACTGCTCTAGCTGATACTCCGTTGGGAACGGCGACATCACCACGACCGGCTTGTTCTTCTCGCTGATGCGCGCATTGGAAATGATAAAATCTTCGTCGATACTGGCGAGAATTTCGTAATCACGCAGCGAAACGATGCGCGTCACCACCAGTTGCGGATACTTGCGCGCAATCTGCGCCTGGATCATCCGCACCGTGGAGTTACCGGTATCGCACACCAGCATCACCTGCGGATGACGCTCATAGCCAATGTTGTAGTGCCGCTCCAGGCCGACGCCAATATGCAGTACCAGGTAGCCGATTTCGTTCTCGCTCAGGGTATAAGGCGTGTGTTTTCCCCAGCTTGAAACCGCCGCCAGCGTCACATCATAGGCCATCGGATAATGCTGCTTGATGTTGGCCAACAGCGGGTTCGGGATATTGATCTGGTATTTCACCCGGGTGATCATGGTTTTGATATGGGTGAGTAGATCGGCCCGCAGCTGCTTGTCGTTCTGCAGGTTGTAGTTATAGTGCGAGTTGATGTAGGACAGGATGTAATCCACCAGCGCCTCTTCATCATCGGCGTTGATTTTGGTCGGCTGTACTTCCTGCACCCTTCTGGCAGCGATGTTGACCCGTAAATAGGCCTCTTCCGCTGCCGCAATCTCTTTACCCGTGGCCTTGCTCAGTTCACCTGCCAGCCAGGTTGACGCTTTACGCACCGCATCATCACCGTCTTCCACGTCAAAATCCTGCAGCGGATAGCCGTCCGTGATGCGCCGCAGCGCCACGGCACAGTAGAAGATCAGGTATTGCTCACCCTCGTCGGTCAGACGAATGGCATATTGCGACAGCAATGGGTGCAGCAGCCCGGCAAAGGTCAGTACCTGCGGCTGATGAAGGATGTCATTGTTCAGCAATGGGTTTTCCGCATCCGCCAGATGCAGTTGAAACAGCAGATCGGTCAGGCAGGAGCGGATCGCCATTTCCGCACCAAACAGCTTCATACCGTAGCGCGGCTTGGTCTCGATGGTTAACTGATAATGCGCCAGGCGCTCCCTCACCTCAGCCATGTCGTTTTGCAGCGTACCCCGGCTGACAAACCATTCATCGGCCAGATCTTCGAGCTTCATCGAGAAGGCTGAGGTCAAAAAGCGAATCAACAGATAATGCACCCGCTCCTGCGCGCTGCGCGGCGTGGCGTGCTGTTTACGTTCCCGATGCTGGAGTGCGCTAAACCGGGCCTGATCATCTACCTGCAGGCGATATCCTGCCCCGCGGCTGTGGACAAACTGCGCACCATAACTCTCCAGAATATCGTTCAGCGCAGTGATATCTGCGCGTACCGTGCGGGTAGACACGGCAAAACGCTTTGCCAGCTCGTCCTGCGGCAAGGTTTCGGACTGCAAAGCATCGAACAGCGATGCCAAACGTGGGTAGGGAAATCTCACCATTCTCTTTCCGTTATGAACGTGCCCGCCTGATGGGGGTCAGGCGGGCAACTGGTTACTTCGCAGCTGGCAAGAACACCATTTGTGAAGGGCTGCCCACCGGGGTGTAGCCTTCAACAAAACTGAGCTTGCCGCTGAGCTGGTCTACGCTAAAGCGGGTTACGTTATCGCTACGCTGATTCATGGCATACAGATAACGGCCACTCGGATCCAAAGTGATGGTGCGCGGATAATCGCCTCGCGTCCAGGTCTCTGCCACCGGCTTCATTTCGCCCTCGTCGCTTACGCTGAACTGCGCAATGCTGTTGTGCAGACGGTTAGCGACATACAGATTTTTACCATCCGCAGCCAAGGCAATGCCAGCGGCAAAGCTGGTACCCTTATAATCGGCAGGCAGAGTTGAAACTGCATGTAATTGTTTCAGTGTCCCCTTTTGGCTATCAAAGCGGTAGCTGGTAAGTGTAGATGCTTCCTCGTTGATTAGTAGGACAATTTTACCATTTGGGTGGAAAATGAAGTGGCGCGGGCCGGCTCCAGCGGAAGAGGCGGCGATCCACGGCGGATCGTTCGGCGTCAGCTTGCCGCTGGCGGCATCGAAACGCCATTGGTAGATGCGATCCAGCCCCAGATCGGTAGAGAACACAAACTTGCCGCTCGGATCGCTGGCGATCATATGCGCATGTGGGCCATTGTGATCGCTGATGGCAAAGCTGCCTTCCACTGCGGCGGCAGGTTTGGCCGCTCCCGCAGGGCCAACATCTTGTTGCACAGAACTGGCTGGCCCCAATTTACCTTCGCTGTCCACCGGGAACGCCGCAACGCTGCCGCTGACATAGTTGGCCACCAGCAGATGACGACCATCCGGCGTCAGAGAAAGGTAAACCGGCCCCGCGCCTTGTGAATCCACCTGATTAAGCGGCGTCAGGCTACCGTCCTGTGGGTTGATGCGATAGGCGACAATGCCCCCGTGCTGGGTGCCATTAAAATCTGCCACTTCGCTGGCAACGTACAACGTCTTTCCTTTGGCATCGGTGACCAACTGGGCCGGATTAGGTAGGCTGCTGACCAGCGTCTTGGCGCTCAGTGCCCCGGTTTTCGCATCCACCTGCATGCGATAAACCCCCTCACCGTTCGGGTTATAGGTACCAATATAGGCAAAATGAGACGACGTGGGTTTCATTGCATCCTCAGCATGTAACGCCGGGCTGGCGATAGCCAACAACGCCAGGGACAGCGCGCTCCACAGCGGAGCGATTCGTAATTTCGAAGCCTGCCAGTTTCGCATAGTTATCCTTTTGACCGATAGATAGGGACAAAAAGATGCCCCCTCACCCTAACCCTCTCCCGAAGGGAGAGGGGACCGTACGTGCCACAACTTAACTCCAGTATCCAACCGCCACACCTAACTACAACACCGCCCCCCTCAAGAGAGTTAAACAAGCTACAGACTCACTCCTGCACCTGATAACAGCTCCGGACAGCTCCCTCTCCCTGTGGGAGAGGGTTGGGGTGAGGGGCAACGGATTTACCCCACCAGCCGCTTGGTGATCTCCAGCAGAGTTTTGACATCTTGCGGGCGAGTATCGCCACTGGTGGAATCAATGATGGAGCTGTAGATATGCGGGATCACCTGCTTAACACCGGCTTTCAACGCAATCTCCAGGATCGGTTCGAAGTTTTCCAGATCGATACCCCCGGTCGGTTCCAGCATAAAGTCATGCTCGGCACAGGCTTTCGCCACGTACTCATATTCGTCCTGATGCTTCAGGCCACCCATCGGGAAATACTTAATCGAGCTGCCGCCCATATCTTTCAACAACGCAATCGCGGTCTCTACCGGCACGATGCCATCCGCTGCCAGAGCACTCAGCGGCCCGGTGGAAATCTTCACCCAGCCCACGCGGCCGGTCGGAGAGACCAGGCCGTTCACCACAGTTTGGTTTTGCTTCAGCAATGCACGGCTGGCACCGACGCCGGTGAATACCTGGTTAACATGCTGGGGTTGGACTTGCTCGGAGATCAGGCTGACCATATTCGACTGCTTGGGATCGCCAGCCCCCAGGCCCACGGAAAGCGCGTTCTCGATCAGGCGTGCATAACGTGACATATCCGCCACGGCACTCTCAACGTCTGGATAGTTTTTGGAAAGAACGCCCACCAGCACGTGCCCCTGCGCCGCATTATAGATGTCCTGCGCGTTGGCTTTTGAGCCAGCCAGCACGTTGAGGCAAACACGGTCTTTATAGTAATTAGGCTTCAGCTTCATGCTTGGTTCTCCGTAAACAGATTTTTAATACAGGTAAAGACGGTCATCAACTGCTGCTCGTTCACGCTGCGGACATCCACCTCAATCTTGCCTTCGTTGGCCTTGTAGCCACGGAAATAGATGGCGATATCACCGGTTTTCAGCCGCTGGACGATTTCCACAGTCGACATCCCCAACACCGCTTCATCAAAGGTAATTTCAACGCGGGCAATATCGCGCCCTGCGCTGTCCCAGACGGTTTTGGCGCTGATGCCATTCAGGGTATTCAGTTGGCTGATAAACGGCGTCATGCGCTCTACCATTTGCGCACCAGTGGTTTTCTCCGACGTCAGGTAGCTTTCAATAGCCTGCGTCAGGCCGAGGATGCCCTCTTTGCCCACTTTCATCGCCCGGCCAATACCGCCTGACTGCTGCTTCACCCACTCTACGTATTGCTTCTTGCCGATCACCAGCCCGCTGGTGGGCCCTTCGATGGCCTTGGCACCGCTGTAGATCACCAGGTCGGCCCCCATCTGGTAGTAACACATCAAATCTTCTTCGGCAGCGGCATCAACGATCAGCGGCAGGTTATGCTTACGCGCCACCACGGCTGCCTGTTCGACGGAGAGAATGCTTTTCTGCACGCAGTGGTGAGACTTGACGTACAGGATGGCGGCAGTCTGCGGGGTGATGCAGGCTTCAATCTGTTCAGGGGAACATTCGTTGGCATAACCTGCTTCCACCACCTTACCGCCGCCAAGGGCGACCATGGTATCCACCGGCGCACCAAAGTTGACGTTATGGCCACGCGGCAACACGATCTCGCGCGGCTCGTTCACCGTAGCGGAATGCAGGTTGACCAACAGGTTGGCGTTGTCCTTGACGATCACCGCCGCCACCGACTGGGCAATACCGGCAGAGGCGCAGGAAACAATCACCGCGTCTTCCACATTCAGCAGGCCAGCAATATAGGCGCCGGTCTTGTTGACCAGATCCTTGATTTCAAAGTAATGATTCAGGCCGTAATCCACGGCGTCAATCACCTCCTGGCGTGGCGTAGAAACGCCGAGAATGGTCATGCGACCGGAAGTATTGATCACCTGCTTTAAGTTATATTTTTCATAGACTGAAGACATGAGCGGCTTTTCCTTGATCGGTTAATAGGACTTCTCCGGCCACCACGGCAGCCAGCGGTACCAACAGTTGTTCGCCATTCACGGACTCCCCTTCGGAGTCGGCAAACACCTGCGGCCCCTGGCGAAGATCAAAAATGGTCAGGTCGGCATCAAAGCCGGGTTTCAGCTGCCCCTTGGTGGTCAGGCGCAACGCCGCAGCGGCATTTTCCGTTACGCAGCCAATGACCTGCGCCAGAGAAAGCCCAACGGTAAAGAATTTGGACATCACCGTCGCCAGGCTGTGCACTGGGCCAGCCAGACGGTTGCGGCAGTAGATATCGGAACTGATGGTGTGCGGGAAGATCCCCAGCGCGATAGCCTGGCGGGCAACCTCAAAGCTGAAGCTGGCCGAACCGTGGCCCACATCAAGCAGCACCCCACGTTTTAACGCACGTTGGATCGACTCGCGCAGCGTACCGGCCGGGGTCAGAATGCGGTTCGGTTTGCCGTTGTAGCAATGGGTAATGATATCGCCCTGGGTCAGCAGATCGGCGATCTCGTCCAGATCCGGCGGGTTGTTGCCAATATGCACCATCAGCGGCAGTTGCTGGTTTTCCTGTTGGATCTCTTTAGCCAATACCAACGGTTTGGTGCCGTTCTGGCCCACGACGCTGCTGCTCATACGCGCCTTGATACCAATGATAAATCCCGGCTTGCCGTCGATGGCCTGCTTGACCTGCTGCTTATTGATATCCGCCATATCGGCCAGTTCATTCTGCCTTAGCAGACCGATGCGCGAGATATTGAGGAAGGCAAAGACGTTGGTTTTGGCGCTGCGCGTCAGGGCATAGAATTCATCGATATCGTCGGTGCCGGTGCTGCCAGCATCCACCACCGAGGTGACGCCACTGCTCACGCCCACCAGATCCGGGTCGTCATGATAAATCGGTGAAGAGGGATAACAGTGTACGTGAGAGTCGATCCAGCCAGCGCTCAGGCGGTAGTTCCCCGCCAGATCCAGTTGTTTGTGGGCACTGGCCTCAGCCGCCAACTGCCCGACGACGGCAATCTTACCCGCCTCAATAGCCACATCAGCCAGGGTGTCGTCCACCAGCCTGGCGCGCCGGATGATTAGGTCATACATGCTTCGCTACTCCTTGCCAAACCCTGGGCAATTGACCCAGGGCTTGGGACTTGATTAAGAAATGGCTACCGGGAAGAATGCCCCCAAGATCATGGCCCCCAGGATCGCACCGCCGGTGATCGGCTTACCCCAGATGTAGAACAACAGCGCGCCCAGCAAGGATCCCAGACCGATCGGGATCGAAGCGGCCATGGCAGACAGGATGATCAACGGCCCAAGGAAACGCCCGGAAGAGTTACCCGCCCCCATCATCACGTCCGCCCCATAGGTGGAGTTGCTCTGATTGATGGTAAATTTACGCGCCAGGATAATCAGGTAACCAATCGCCAGGCCAATGACCAGGCCAGTGACCAGCGAGGCGGCAAAGTTAGCTACCGGGAAAACAATCCCCGCGCCCAGCAACAGTGCAGGAACACCCAGGCCAACCCCGGTCTGGATCGCCCCGCCAATATCCAGGATCCCTACCAGAGAACCTTCGATAATACGGGCGAACAGGAAGCTGGCACCGAACGCCGCCACCGCACCGTAAACCCCGGTGTCCATCCCGGCACGCAGCATGGAAACGAAAGCCACTTCGTTAAACGCGCCGATGCCATACAGGTAATACATGTGTGTCCCGGCGAACACGCCGGACGAGAGCAGGCCAACAAAAATCGGGAACGACCAGTCGGCATACCAGAAGCCTTTGTCTGCTTGTGCTTCCATCATTCAGCTCCTTATTTTCCGCTCAGGGTGTTATGAATGGCATCCAGCCAGCCAGGTACGCCCAGGCTGAAGGATTCGAGAACTTTCATATCAAAGCCGCGGAAGAAGCCGCTCAGCACGAACAGCAGCACAATCGCCACCATCATGATCTTGGTGACTTTGTTCCAACCGCTTTCTTCAACGCCCTTACCAATCAGGATACCCAGCACCAGACCCGGTACGGCGTTCCCCATAATCAGCTGTGCCAAACCACCGAAGATGGTGCCCCAGAAGCCAGAACGTTTGCCCGCTTCAATCGCCGCCAGCCAGAAAATCACCGGCATGACGGTGTTCACCAGCAGGTTGGCCGCGGGAACCAAGACTTTGATGGCCGTAACCTGCAAGGCCGCAGGCACTGCCGAAGCGGTGGTGTTAAGGAAGGCCACGACCAAAATGCCGATGATCCCACACGCGATAGCCATCTTTTTTGGATCGTGCATGGTTTCCGCAACGTTGCGGTTTTTGATCATCAGGGCTGCCGCGCCCCAGTTTGGAATGATGCGATGGTCAACGTCCTGCGTGAAGGCCCCCGCCGCCACAGAAGACGCCCAGGCGTTGAAGAAGAAGCCCAGACCAAATGAGAAATGAGAAGCCGGATCGCCTTCGCAGGAGTTCAGCTCACCCAAGGTACGGAATGCTCCCATACCCTGCGTCGTCGGTGCGTGGAACATACGTGCGGCACCGGCCCCTACACCGACGCCAACCAGCCCGCCGATAATAATCGACTTAAATAAGATGATTAAAAACATCAGAATATCCTTCTTATGTCATGCCCAGTGGATCCCAAGACGCAGCCATAGCGGCTATAGCTTGAAACACGACGGATATAACGTTTTTATTTCTGGGTGAAGACCACCTTTTCGGTATTGATGATCGTCACGTTCACGGTTATTTCTAATGAAACGGCATAGCTTTTTCTTTCACGCGCCAGGAAGAAGAAAAGAAATTTTTCTTTGGTGGTTCTCTCTTCCGCCTTTAATATTTTGACATCCTGCGGTTCGATGCGCAGCAGAACATTATTGGTGGATTTTAAAATCACGCCCTGTACATTAGCTAATGCACCGGCAAAGGCTTTAGCTTTACTATCGCCTTTGCCCTCCACGTTAACCGAGGTGGTATAAGTTTCTTTCATTACGGATTGCCGTATTTTTTGACATACGCTTCCACTAGCCGCTGGCCTAACTCTTCTTTATCCATAAAGCCAAAGCCTAATACGTTGCAGCCTTCGTTAATTGCCGTCACGCCTTCTTCGATTGAACGCATACCATATCTGGATTTATAACCATATTTGGTTTGTGCGGTGATCGCCCCAGCGCCGCCGCTGCCGCAGAAGGAAATGCCCAGTTGCGCATTCTCTGCTTTCATCACGTCACCCAGTTTCATATCCGCCGCCATGCCAGGGATCACAATCACCTTGGCACCTGCATTTTCAACGCCTTGGCCCACTTTCTGGCCTTTACCCAGTCGATCGCCAATCACTACGGTAATTTGTCCCATGGGGTTTTTCTCCTGAATAATTTTAATTAATCAAACGTTATTGGTCGTTATCTTTAGCCACTTCAAAATGAACCGAAAGCAGATACGCCTCTTCAATCGGTAGCGTGGCAAACTTATTTACCACTCGCTCTGCCAGTTGCATCGATCCGGCAGAAATTTCATCAAACAGTGATTTATCAACTTCCGGCAAGGGTTCACCCGTTATTGAGCGCAACACCATTGCACGGATATGGGATTCCAACATTTGTTGTTGCACCGCATTGGTGTAAATATTCTCTTCACCCAACATGGCGGTAATATCGGCCAACAGTTGAGTGGTAATCGTTGCGGCCTCACTGATGTCAGTCTGTTCCCTGTTACTTACCGAAGCAGTTCCGTCATTCACTTTGCAGTCACCTCTGGATCCAGCTATTTATCCGTTAACGGTAAAGCGCTTTACCTTTACCCGCTTTCTTTGATGTCTTTACCCTAACTCTTGGGGCATTGCTTGTGTAGCGCGTTTTTTTCCAGTTCGAACTGGAAATTAAGTGACGCCAGGGGATCCATTTCGCAAAATCGGGGGTTTTTACGCTAAGTAAATGAGATTGCAAAAAGAGTTTGCAACGCAGAGTTGCCAGTTGGCGTCATGGCGTAAAAAACTTCGTGATCGAGATCTCTTTCTTTTCCGGCCCTAACAGCCTACTATCAGTAGGACAAACCGACATTTTTCACACCCCCGCTCCCAAAGGTGCGGGGGTGTTGCTTTTGTGTTGTTTTCCGAATTTATGGCGCAGAAAGGGCGCCCTTTGATTGGACTGGAGAGTGGAATGACCAAACCAACCATTACCATTAATGAGCTGGATGCGGAACGCCTGGATGCGCTACTGGCACAGCCAGCCTTTGCCAATACTGACGTCGCCGCCGCGCTGAACGCTGAACTGGATCGCGCTGACATTGTGCCGGCATCGCAGATCCCTGCACACGTCGTCACCATGAACAGCCGCGTACGTTTTCGCGATCTGCATACTTCAGAAGAACATGTGCGCACGCTGGTTTACCCTGCCTCTCTCAAAGACAGCGCTGAACAGCTGTCGGTGATGGCACCTCTGGGTGCAGCACTGCTGGGAATGCACGTGGGTAAACAGATCAATTGGCAGTTGCCAAACGGCGAAGAAGCCCGCATTGAAGTGTTGGAATTGCTGTATCAACCTGAGGCTGCGGGCGAGTATCACCGCTAAGTCAGGTATCCGGGCGGCCATTCAGCCGCCCTGTTTGCGCCTTTACAGGCAAATCGCAATCAGCACTACCACCAGCAGCAACACGTAAATTCTGGCGTGTAGCCTGTCGTCTACGCGGGGCAACACCCGTTTGGCAAACACGATTCCCGCGATACCCGCCACCAGCAGTAACCCTAAAATCAACAGGTTCACATAGCCGAAATAGTGCGGCCCGCTCACCTTCCCCATACCGAGATAGCTATACAAGACTGTCGCCACCACCGCGACCGGGATCGATAGCGGATTGGCCGCACTGACGCAGTGCTTCATGTCGTAACCCTGACGGCGTAACAGTGGAACGGTCATCACGCTGCCCCCCACCCCCAGCATAGCGGCAATCACGCCAATTAATGGCCCACCGCCCCACACCGTCGTCCTGGATAACGCCGTCTTGGCGGGTTTGGTCAAGAATCCTTTGCGCAGCAGACAGTCGGCAATGGTCACCACCATATAGAGAATAAACAGCCCGCGAATGGTGGTGTCTGCAAGCTGCATCGCGGCAAAGGCACCGATTACCGCCCCCGCACCGATATAAAAGATCAGCGGAGTGATGGTTTCACGCAAAATATTGCCGCTGCGCCACTGGGTAACGCTGGCATAGCTGGCGTTTAAAATCATGACCGCCGCCGAGGTGGCCACGGCAATATGCATCGCCTGATCGGCATGATCACCGGAGGCGGAAACCACATGATAGACGAAGGGCACCACCACAAAACCACCGCCAAAACCAAACAGAATGGTGGTCATGCCGGTTAAAAAGCCGGTAAACAGCACCAGTAAAATATCAGCCATCCCCCTGCAACTCCTCAATGTCGTTAGTCAGCCAGCAGGATAGGCGGCCACGTTATGGCTTGCATGCTATCATCGGTCAACTATCATTGCGTTTCGGCCAAAATGATAAGGCAGGCTATGCGCAATACCTCTATTGATTCCCTCGATCACACGCCAAGCGCGGTGATAGCGATTGGCACCGACTATCCGCCGGACTATCTGTTGCCCTTGCATAGCCATCGCCGCGCGCAGTTGCTGTATGGGGCTACGGGTGTAATGCAGGTATTTACCCGGCAGGGAAATTGGGTGGTGCCACCGCAGCGCGCCGTATGGATCCCGCCGCAGGTCGCACATGAAGTCAGGATGATGGGAGTGAGCACTCGCAGCCTGTATATCGAGCCGGACGCGCTGATCGCGCCCATCGCCGAGGCCTGCCAAGTGGTGAGCGTAACCCCGCTGATGCGTCAGTTGCTGATGGCCGCCGTTGATATGCCGCTGATGTATCAGCAGGAAGGGCGAGATGGAGCCTTGGTGGCGCTGCTGCTGCATGAGATTGCCCAGATGCAGGCATTGCCGCTGCATATTCCCCTGCCGGAAGATCCCCGGCTCAGCGCTCTGTGCCAGGCCTTTTTACGCCAGCCAGACGCCCACGCACCACCAGGGCTTTGGGCCGCCAGCCTGTATATGAGCCTGCGCACCTTTAGCCGTTTCTTCCGCAAGCAGACCGGGATGTCATTTTCGCAGTGGCGTCAACGAGCCTGTGTGGTATTGGCACTGGCACGCCTGGCGGCGGGCAACAGCGTTACCCAGGTAGCAATCGAATTGGGCTATGAGAGCAGTGCGGCCTTTTCGGCGATGTTCCGTCGGGTGCTAGGGCTGGCGCCATCTTCTTATCTGGGGTGATAGCAATGACCGCCATCGGCGGTCACCGAGGATGTTCTGACGTTTAGCGGAATTTCTTATGATTGGCATCACGGGTTTGCTTGAAGCCCTCAGCCACTTTGCGCGCGTCCTCCAGCTTGCCCTGATTCGCCAGTGCCATTGACTGATCGATCTGCCCGATCAGCGTCGCCAGCCCTTGACGAAACTCCTTCATCTCCGGGCTGTCTGGCGCTTTGCTTTCCAACTTCGGCGGTGTGCCTTTCTGGGCATCCATGGCGGCAGCGCGCATATTCTGCAGGCTCTGCTTAAAGGTATCGGTGGAGTCGGTTTTCAATACAATTTTGTAATTGGCGGCCAGGGTATCCATGTCATCGGCCAGTTCGGCTGCCATCGCCCATGAACTGGCTCCCAGCAGCGTCAGTGCTGCCAATACTTTCAATGTCTTCTTCATGCTCACCTTCCCGTTATTGTTTTATTTAACTCGTAATTAACATAGGCACAGAACGGCAAAACCGATACCTGATATTTGTAAGGAAGGTTGAAGCGGGGAGTTGGGAGGAGCCGAGAGACCCCTCACCCTAACCCTCTCCCGAAGGGAGAGGGGACTGGAACGTGCTACAAATTAGCCCCTGCACACCACTCAGAGCCAGTTACCCAATCTTGGGGAAACCGTCCCACACCTGACCACAACGCTGAAGCAGCTCCCTCTCCCTGTGGGAGAGGGTTGGGGTGAGGGCTATTACTGCCCTGCGATCTTCATTTCCGGCAGCAGCACGGAACCGCACTGGATATTGCTGCGCAGTTCGATATCGCTGCCGATGCTGACGATATTGCGCAGCATATCCTTCAGATTGCCAGCAATGGTGATCTCGCTGACTGGATACTGGATCTCACCGTTTTCTACCCAGAAGCCAGAAGCCCCACGTGAGTAATCGCCGGTAATCCCGCTGACGCCCTGCCCCATCAGTTCGGTGACCACCAGACCGGTGCCCAACTGTTTGAGCATGCCGGCAAAGTCATCGCCCTGACCGGCAATGCGCCAGTTATGGATCCCGCCCGCGTGGCCGGTGCTATGCAGCCCCAGTTTACGCGCGGCGTAGCTGGTCAGCAGCCAGGTTTCCAGCACGCCATCTTTGACGATGTCCCGGCGCTGGGTGCGTACGCCTTCGCTGTCGAACGGCGTAGAGGCCAACCCTTTCAGCAAGTGCGGATGTTCTTCAATGGTCATCCATTCCGGCAGGATCTGTTTACCCAACGAATCCAGCAGGAAGGTGGATTTGCGATAAACGCTGCTGCCGCTGATAGCACCAACCAGGTGGCCAAACAGACCGGTAGCCACTTCTGAGGCGAACAGCACCGGCGCTTTCATGGTTGACAGCTTACGTGGGGAAAGACGTGCCAGCGTGCGGCGGGCACATTCCTGGCCAACCCACTCAGGGCTGGCCATATCGCCCATCGCCCGGCCAATGGTGTAAGCGTAATCCCGCTCCATATCGCCATCATGTTCGGCGATCACACAGCTGGAGAGCGAGTGACGGCTGGAGCAATAGCTTTGCAGCATGCCGTGGCTGTTGCCGAAGACCTTGATACCGTAATGGCTGTTGAAGCTGCCGCCTTCGGTATTGGTAATCCGCTTGTCGGCCGCCAGCGAAGCCTGCTCGGCCCGGGCAGCCAGCTCGATACCGCGTTCGGCATCCAGCTCGGTGGGGTGGAACAGGTCCAGATCCGGCGCGTCAAACGCCAGCAGATCTTTTTCCGCCGGGCCAGCGTGGGGATCTGGTGAAGTGTAACGAGCGATATCCAGCGCCGCCTGCACGGTGCGGGCAATGGCATCCGGATTAAGATCGGTGGAAGAGGCACTGCCTTTACGGTTTTGATAATAGACGGTAATGCCTAACGCGCCGTCGCTGTTGAATTCGACGTTCTCCACTTCGCCGAAGCGGGTGCTGACGCTGATACCGGTGGTTTTGCTCACGGCAACTTCTGCCGCATCGGAACCGGCTCGTGCCAGCTCCAGTGCCTGTGAAACGGCTTGTTCCAGCGCTTTGCGCTGCTCTGCAACTTGGGTGACTACTTTCATCAATCGGCCATACTTAATCAGAAAATCGTTGAGAAAAGTGCCGTGTCGGCATGGTTTTGCGCGCAATAACGCGCCAAAATAATTTCAGGCTGCGCCCGCTGGCCACAGCCCGATGTACTTTTGAGTCTAACAGGAACCGCGTGGAATTTCGCATAAAGCCGGCAACCTGTTAGGATTAGCCTCTTTTTAACGGAGCCTACCATGAACAAACAGCCTGAAGACTGGCTCGACGAAGTCCCGGAGAACGAAAACGAGGACGATGACGAGATTATCTGGGTCAGTAAAAGTGAAATTAAACGTGATGCCGAAGCGCTGAAAGACCTGGGAACCGAACTGGTTGAACTGGGTAAAAACGCCTTGGAACGCATCCCGCTGGATGAAGATCTGCGTGCCGCCATCGAACTGGCGCAGAAGATCAAGAAAGAAGGCCGCCGCCGCCAGATCCAACTGATCGGCAAAATGCTGCGTGCTCGTGATGTCGAACCGATCCAGACCGCGCTCGACAAGCTGAAGAACCGCCATAACCAACAGGTTTCGCTGTTCCACAAGCTGGAAGCGCTACGCGATCGCCTGGTAGCAGAAGGTGATGACGCGATCCCGTCCGTGCTGGATCTGTATCCACAGGCCGATCGCCAGCAGTTGCGCGCCCTGATACGTAACGCGCAGAAAGAGCAGGCCGCTAACAAGCCGCCAAAATCATTCCGCCAAATCTTCCAGTACTTGCGAGAGCTGGCAGAGGCACAACAGTGATCGTCAGCGGCATCGCTGCGGGATGGACCCCGTTCATCCCCGCTGATGCGTCGCTGTGCTGCTCGTTTCACGGATATTGAACCGCAGGTTGCCCTCCAGCTCTTCCTCCGCTTCTTCAAACAACAGAATAATGGCACCAAAGCGGCGTTTGCTGCGGGCGTTGAGATTGAGAAATTCAATCTCGACCGGCAGGCTGATGTCGCCGGTCACCACGTCCCACAGCGCGTCCAGGTTGGCGCCAAATCCTTCACCCAGTGCAAACCGCTCGGCAAAGTGGCGATAGAACGCTGGCAAGTCCGCGATCTGGTTAAAATCGAACTCTATTTTTCCCATCGGCTCACTCCATCCGCATGAAGTTCTTATAATGGTCGCGCGTGACATAAATCAGACCGTCACTGGAATACAACAGCCGATCGGCACCGCGTCGGCCGCATTGGTAGTTGATATCCGCTTCGCGCCATACCCGGTTGTTGGCGGTCGGTAACTGCCCTTCACGGTTGGAAAAACGGTCGCCACCAATGGCCTTGCCCGGCAATACCTTGCATAGATTACCGTCACGCGCATCCCAACCCTGCTCACGAGCCTGTTTTTTGGTGATGTAGTAGTCAGGCAGACGCTGGTGCTGTTGCACATAGCTGACCACCCGCTGCTGCTGCGTCAGTTGTTCAATGCTCTCTGCCGCTGGGGGCGAATCATTGGTCAGTGCCCGATCGCCATCCCCCTGCAGCGCACTGAACCCTGCCACCAGCAAAGCAATCAACATCGCAATAAGCGTACGTTTATTCATACCGTCCCTGCATATATAGCAAAAATTAATGAATCAAAGATGACCAAGATGTAACCATTTCGCATCCAAAAGGCCTGACGCCCGAGCAAAAACCGCAATTGATACGGAATTATTATGGTTTGTGAGGCCTTCCTGCATACATTTTAGCCCCCGTAGTCGGGGGACGTAAACCATGCAGTATAGCCTTTGGCGGGAAAGTGAAGATATCAATCAATCAGCGCGTGACGGTAGCGATGCAGCATATCGGCCAGGCGTTTTACCGGCCCGGTGACGCTAAGCGGAGCGAGGTTATCCACCAGCTTTTGTTGATATTCATTCATCTCTTTGAGTAACCGATCGTAGTAGTAAGCCCGCTTCACATCGTTCTTGGCGGTGACCACGTGGTCGGCGGTGCTGCGGATCTGCTTGTGGAACACCGAAAGCTCTTCCCGCTCCGGGATCTCGGTCATCTGCATCCGCTGGTGGGCAATAATCAGGTTGAGTGCCAACCGGTATTTGGCTATGTCGTTCGGGAACATCATCAGCAGCTGGTTCAGGCGCTGATAGAGCGCGGGCAGATGGTTTTCCTTACGGCGCGCCGCCTTGGTGGTCAACGCCGAAACGGCGCTGCTGACCAACTGATTCATCAACGTGCGGCCGGTGCGCTCACGTGAGGTATCACGGATCAGGAACAGCACGATCATCGCCACAAAGCAGCCGATAATCTGGCCGATGGCGCTGTCGATAAACGAGGAGACATGGAAACTCATCGGGTTGCTTAACACGATGATGTTAATAGTACTCGCCAGGGTGCCTAGCGATCCCAAACGGCGTTTCTGCACTTCGATCCCGATGACAAAGGACATGATACCCAGGCTCAGGCACAGCAAGAACATGCTTTGCTGGGTCTCTGGCAGAATAAACATATAAAACAGCGCACCGAGCGGCAATGCCACCAGCACGCCCAGCAAGAAGTCGAGCGCCATCATTTTTGGATTTGGCGTGCGCATCGCCAATGCGGTCACGACGGCGATCATCACCATACAGCCGCTGCCGGACGTCCAGCCGGTCCACAGCCAGAACAGGCAACCTATTGAGGTCGCCGCCCAGGCTCGCAGCCCGTTGATCATCGCATGGTGGCCTTCCGCCGACGGCCGCTTCACCACCACTTCCCCGGCCAGTATCTCGTTCTCTACCGCGTTGATACCGCTGTTGGTATGCACGCCTTTTGCCACCAGCAGATAGCGCGTCGCCGCGCCCACCCAGCCGGTGACCGTTTGCAGATGTTCATCGCTACGGTTGGTTGCCAACACCTGGCGCACCAGCTTCAGGCGTTTATGCACTTCTTGCGCCGTTTCCGCCGGAACCATCAGCAGCTCGCGGATATTTTCCTTCACCGCATCCGGATGATTGAGCAAAATCAGATAGGTTTCACAGGCCTGGGTGATCAACGTCAGCGAAAGCGTATGCAGCGCATGCAAGCGGCTGTTGACCCGCTGCCAACGTGACGACTCCAACATCAGGTTGCTACGCATCCCATTGATGGCGGTGGTGCTTTTTACCAGATCGCTCCAGGCACGGTCGATATCCTCTTTCCCGGCATCGCTAATACACATCTGCATCAGCTTGTACTGCCCCACCAGCAGCTTATCCACCGCACGATCGATATCCTGTTTGATCGAACGCGGAGAAAACAGCAGATCGGCCAGTACCGCACTGAGAATACCGAGCACGATCTCGCTACAGCGCTCTACGGCGAACTGTGGCGCGTCCAACAGTGAGGTTGTGGTGTTTGTAGTGGCTGCGGAGGTGACGATGATAATCAGCGCCGTGTAGCCCGCCAGCCCCCAGGCGTAGGAGTTCTCGACCTTCACCAACGAGGAGATCCAGGTACAGACTCCCAGCCAGACGCAGCACAGCATCAGCATCACCACCGGTGCACGCGCACAGGTGACGATAATCAGCAAGCCGACAAAACAGCCGATAAAGGTGCCGATGATACGCAGCCAGCCACGATAGCGGATCGCGCCAGAGAAAGGTTCCCCCCCGGCGGCAAAGGCCGGGCCGGCAGCCACAATGGCCGCCGTCAGCACCGACCAGCGCGGGGTTTCCAGATTAAGGTGAAAACCGACAAACAGGGCGAAGACGATCGCAAAGCTGAGCTTGCAGGCAAACCGCAGCCGCAGAAAGGTTGGGCTGTTCATTAGCCGAACTCACGCAACCGATGCATCAGCCGGATAAACGGCGAACCGCTGTCGATGCTACGATCGTTCTTGCCAGTAATGACCACGGTCGCAGTGGTGCCCGCCGGGTAAGAGTGTTGCTGATCTTTCTCATCGAGGATGATTTTTACCGGTACGCGCTGTGCCAGACGCACCCACTCCAGGTTGCTGTCGATCGACGCCAGCCCCTTGCTGTTTGGGGTACTGCTGCTGTTGTTCACCGCCGCAGCCAGGCTATCGACGGTGCCGTGCATAATGCGGTTGCTACCCAGCGGGGTGATCTCGGCACGATCGCCTTTGTTCAGCCCTTCAAGCTTGGTTTCTTCCAGATAGGCGATGACATAGAAACTGTTTTTCTTCACCAGCGCCACCGCCGTAGAACCACGGGTGATAAATTCCCCCGCGTGGACGTTCAGGTTGGTGACCCAACCGTCTGCTGGCGCACGCACCGTGGTCCGTTCCAGATCCAGCTGCGCCAGATCGCGCACGGCGATCGCCTTGGCCAACTGATGCTGCACGGTTTGCAGCACGTTATTGGATTGGTCGATCTCTTCTTGTGACATCGCCTGGATCCCCAAGCGTACACGGCGGCCCGCTTCACGCTTCTTCTCGGCCGCCAGCGTCTGATAATAGGCCACATCGGCGTTGGCTTCGGCCAGTGCCTGTTGGTAACGTGGCTGGTCGATCACCATCAGGATCTGGCCCTGTTTCACCAGTTGGTTGTCGGTGATCGGCACGTCGGTCAGCAAGCCGCTGACGTCAGGAGCAATCGCCACCACGTCGGCGGTGAATTTGGCATCACGCGTCCACGGCGATTGGGTGTAAAACGCCCAGGCCTTGAACACGGCGATGGCCGCCAGCAGGACCAGCAGCAAGGTGATGGCAATGCGGAGTATTTTTAATGATAGAGTTTTCACAACAGCCTCAAACGAAAAGACACGAAATCAGATAAAACAAACAGCAATACAGCGCGGTATTGAACAGCGCCGGATGCCAGACAAAATCGTAAATCCCGGTCGGCTGCAACAGGCGGCGTATGACGAAGAACAGGGCCAACGACGCTAACAGCTCAAAAAATACCGGTGGGAACGACAGTCCAAAAATGACCATAACCGGAAGCAAACTCATCACTTTTTCCTTAATTGTTTACTACACCGGGGTTTTCCCTGCTGATTTCACATTCCATTTACATTCTAGCGCACGGACGCCAAACGTTAAGATCTGGTAGTTGACCAGGCCATAAACCTGAAAAAGGGTTAAGCTAACAGCAGGCTTCCGCGAGAGGGAATGTATGGATAACCGGAGGGATCGTGCGGCCACGGCAGTATACCGCGGCATAGCTGACCACGCTCAAGCGTTCAGAAGATCTTTACACCCGACGCGTTATATTAGCCTGCTTACTATCAACTCATCTATAATCTGTGATCTAAATCACTTTTAAGCCAGAGTGAACAATGGAAAGACTAAAACGGATGTCCGTGTTTGCCAAAGTCGTTGAATGTGGGTCATTTACCGCGGCGGCACGCCAGCTCGACATGAGTGTTTCATCCATCAGCCAGACAGTGTCCAAACTGGAAAATGATCTACAGGTGAAGCTGCTTAACCGCAGCACGCGCAGTATCGGCCTGACCGAAGCCGGTAAAATCTACTATCAAGGCTGCCGCCGCATGTTGCAGGAAGCCGCCGAGGTCCATGAGCAGCTCTATGCGTTGAACAATACGCCCATCGGTACGCTGCGCATCGGCAGCTCCTCCACTATGGCGCAAAACGTCCTGGCGACCATGACCGCCGACATGCTGCAAGAATATCCTGGCTTGACGGTTAATCTGGTCACCGGCATTCCGGCCCCAGATCTGATTGCCGACGGCCTGGACGTGGTGATCCGCACCGGCGAACTGCAGGACTCGAGCCTGTTTTCCAAACGCCTGGGCTCGATGCCGATGGTGGTCTGCGCCGCCAAAAGCTACCTGACTCAACACGGGACACCGCAAAAACCAGCGGATATGGTGAATTTTTCCTGGTTGGAATACAGCGTACGGCCAGACAGTGAGTTTGAACTGATGGCTCCCGAAGGCATCAGCACGCGTATTTCCCCGCAGGGGCGCTTCGTGACCAACGATTCACAAACCATGATCCGTTGGCTCAAGGCCGGGGCCGGGATTGCCTATGCGCCATTGATGTGGGTCATCGAAGAGATCAAACGCGGCGAGATTGAGATCCTGTTCAAGCGCTACCATTCAGAACCCCGCCCGGTTTACGCACTGTACACCGAGAAGGACAAGCTGCCGCTCAAGGTACAGGTGTGTATCAATTACCTGACGGAATACTTTAAACGTGTGGCGGAAGTGTATCAGGGCTATCGCTGAGGCTCCCCTTTATCCCTGGAGTTCACTCCAGGGTAATCAGTTTGCTCTAGCTGATATATAGCGTTTACTGCTATAAAACCGGTTACTCATTTTATTAATGCTGATTATCGAAAGTATTTACCTTCATTTGATTCCTATTCTCTACTGAGAACTCTGCTGTATTCATTCGGATTAACCGATCGATTATGCGGAAATTTCCGCCAGAGCTGCGGGTAATAAACCACCGCGATAATTGTTTGAAGCATATCCTGCCAATTCAACCCAAATGCCCATTCTGCTAGCGCTTTCGCGTGCTTGCTTACGCCCCTGCGGGTGTGATTTATTGATGAATTGGCGCGGGTGCGCCCAATTATCATTATTGCCATAAATAATAAAAACCAGGCTTCATTATTCATTATAGGAATCACCATGGAAAAGATCTCACGTACGCACGTGGTATATGCCATGTCGCGCGATAACGCCCCTGTGGCCACCGTTGCCAGCGGTAGCGACGTTTGTTTTGAAACCTGTGACTGCTTCGAAGATCAAATCGCCTCCGAACAGGCCGCCTTCACCGAACTGGACTGGAGCCGCATCAATCCGGCTACCGGGCCGGTTTACGTGCAGGATGCGAATCCCGGCGATGTATTACGGGTAGAGATTAAACGTATTACTCCAACCAGCCATCAGGCGGTCATGGTCACCGCTCCGGGCCTGGGCGTCATTGGCGATGAGATTCAACAGCCTCAGATCCGCACAGTGCCGCTGGAAGACGGCTTCGCACTGCTGCCCGGCGGCGTTCGTTGGCCGTTAAAGCCGATGATCGGCGTGATTGGCGTCGCCCCAGCCGAAGAGCCGGTCTCCTGCGGTACACCAGATGCCCACGGCGGCAACATGGACTGCAAAATCATCACCGAAGGCTGCACGCTGTGGCTGCCGGTTAACGTTCCCGGTGCGCTGTTTGCGCTCGGCGATCTTCATGCCGCAATGGGCGATGGTGAAGTCTCGGTATGCGGGCTGGAAATTCCCGGCGAAGTGGTGGTGAACCTGAGCGTAGTCAAAAACCGCGCGCTGCCAACCCCGATGATGAGCACCGCCGATACGCTATATACCCTGGCATCCGCCAAAACGCTGGACGAGGCGGCCGAATTGGCAACGCGCAATATGGCGCACTTCGTGGCGGACTATAGCCAAGTCTCGCTGGCCGACGCCATCAATCTACTGAGCATCACCGGCGATCTGCAAATCTGTCAGGTGGTTGATCCGCTGAAAACCTGCCGTTTCGCACTGCCACGCAGCGTTGCCGAGCAGTTAAACCTCCAGCTGGATTAGGGATAGCGCCATGTCTGTAGAACAATTTGGTTATAAGCAGGAACTGCACCGCACCCTCACCCTGAAAGATCTGGTGATTTACGGCATGATCTTTATGGTGCCGATTGCGCCATTTGGCGTGTTTGGCTATGTGTGGGAAGGCGCACAGGGCATGGTGGCGCTGGCCTATCTGATCGGTATGGTGGCGATGTTCTTCACCGCCATGAGCTACTGGTCAATGTCCCGCGCTTTCCCGGTTTCCGGCTCGGTCTATGCCTATGCCCAGCGCGGCATCCATGAAACCGTCGGCTTCTTTGCTGGCTGGCTGATCCTGCTCGATTACATCCTGGTGCCGTCCTTGCTGTATATCGTCAGCGCGGCAGCGCTCGGCCCGATCCTGCCAGAAGTACCCGCCTGGGCGTGGATCGTGACCTTTATCGTGATCAACAGCGCGATCAACCTGGTGGGGATCCAGTTTACCGCCAAGGCCAACCGCTACATTCTGGTGGCGGAGATCGTGATCCTGACCATCTTTGTGGTGATGGGCCTGACGGCGCTCTATTCCGGCGAAGGTGCCGGTGGTCTGACGCTGAACCCGCTCTACAACGCCGAGAAATTCAGCTTGCCGCTGGTAATGGGTGCGGTGTCGATTGCAGTGCTGTCGTTCCTGGGTTTTGACGGTATTTCAACGCTGTCCGAAGAGAGCAAAGGCGGGGCCGATGCCGTGGGGAAAGCCTCGCTGTATGCGCTGCTGTTGGTAGGGTCGCTGTTTATTCTGCAAACCTGGATTGCCGCCGATCTGGCTGCAGGCCAAAACTTCACTAACCTGGATACCGCGTTCTACGATACCGCCAACCTGGCGGGCGGCTCCGGATTAAAGCAGGCCACCATCTGGGCGACAGCACTCTCCTGGGGGATCGCCAATGCGTTAGTCGCGCAGGCCGCCATCTCCCGCATTCTGTTCGCCATGGGGCGTGACCGCCAATTGCCGAAAATCCTGGCCAAGGTGCATCCACGCTTTAAAACCCCTTACGTCAGCACCCTGCTGGTCGCGGTGATTTCCCTCGGTTCCGGGCTGTACTTCAACGGCAGCATCGACAACCTGAGCCGGTTGGTCAACTTCGGGGCGCTGATGGGCTTTTTGATCCTGCACCTATCGGTAATTAACCACTACATCATCCGCCAGAAATCCAAGGCCTGGGTAAAACACCTGCTGTTCCCGCTGGTCGGCCTGTCGATCATCGCCTTTGTGCTGTACGAGATGGATATCGAAGCCAAGATCCTCGGCCTTAGCTGGCTGGCGATCGGCATCGTGTATTACTTTGTGCTGCGTGTAGTGCTGAAGAGAGAGCCGGTGCTGAAGCTGGAGGACTAAGCCAGCAATCTGCCCCTTCTGGGGCAGATTTATCCAATCCTTTGATGACGTTAACAAAACGGCCCGCTGGTCATACACCTCTGCCCGCCTCTAGGTTATGCTCGAAAAAAAACGTGCATCAGGAAAAATCATGAAGAAAATCATACTGGACTGCGACCCGGGGCATGACGATGCGATCGCGATGTTGCTGGCATGGGGCAACCCAGATATTGAACTGCTGGCCGTCACCACCGTCGTCGGCAACCAGACGCTGGAGAAGGTCACGCGGAACGCGCTGGCCGTGGCGCGCATTGCCAACATCACCGGCGTACCCTTTGCCGCTGGCTGTTCGCGGCCCCTGGTACGGCAAATTGAAGTCGCACCCGACATTCACGGCGAATCGGGCCTCGATGGGCCAGTCCTACCGGAACCCACTCTGCAACTGGCCGATATCCATGCCGTCGATCTGATCATTGATACCATCATGGCGCACCCACCAGGCACCGTAACGCTGGTGCCCACCGCAGGCCTGACCAACATCGCCATGGCGGTGCGCAAGGAACCCCGCATTGCCACACGCGTGAAGGAAGTGGTGCTGATGGGCGGCGGTTACCACGTGGGTAACTGGAGCGCAGTGGCTGAATTCAATATCAAAATCGATCCGGAAGCCGCGCATATCGTATTCAACGAACCCTGGCCGTTAACCATGGTTGGTCTGGATCTGACGCATCAGGCGCTGGCCACACCAGAAGTTAGCGCGCGTATCGCCGCCATTGGCACCGGTCCTGCGAAATTTGTCGTCGAACTGCTCGAGTTCTTCGGCCATATGTATAAGCAGGCGCAGGGTTTCACTTCGCCACCGGTACACGATCCCTGCGCGGTCGCCTATGTGATCAACCCCAACGTGATGACGGTGCGTAAGGTGCCCATCGATATTGAGCTGACCGGTACCCTGACGCTGGGGATGACGGTCGCGGACTTCCGCTTCCCGGCCCCGGCGGATTGCCATACCCAGGTGGCAGTGAAGCTTGATGAAACCGCCTTTTGGGATCTGATTGTGGATGCGTTGCAAAGAATTGGTGAAGTTGAGGTTTGAGGCACGGTTGGGAGTAAAGTGTCGTGCAAACGTCCGACACTTCATTCAAGCTGGCATTATGCGTAGTATATTGAAAGTGTTCTTTGTTATCGGATGTCTCTCATGGCTTACTCTATCGGCGAATTTGCCCGGCTTTGCGGAATAAACGCAACCACACTACGCGCCTGGCAGCGTCGTTACGGCCTGCTTAAACCGATGCGCACCGATGGTGGGCATCGCCAGTACAGCGATGATGATGTCCAGCAGGCGCTCAAAATTCTCGACTGGGTAAAAAAAGGGGTAACCATCAGCCAGGTGAAACCCCTGCTTGCTCGCCCTGCAGAAGGCCAGACAAACAACTGGCACACTCTGCAAGAGAAAATGCTGCAGTTGCTCAAAGAGGGAAAAATCGAATCGCTGCGCCAGCAGATTTACGACTCTGGCCGCGAATATCCTCGCCCGGAGTTGGTCACGGAAGTGCTGCGTCCGCTGCGCAGTAAAGTCTCTGCCAATATTCCGGCGATGATGACCCTGCGCGAGATCCTGGATGGCATTATCATTTCCTACACCTCATTTTGCCTCGAAAGGGACAAAAAAGCGGCAGGGGATAACTATCTGATCACCGGCTGGTACCTGTCAGACCCGTGCGAAATCTGGCTGGAAGCGCTCAGGCGTACGGGTCAAGGACAGCACATTGATGTCCTTCCTGTTCCGCCTGCCAGTCTGGCTCCGGAGCTGTTTCCTGAACGAAAATGGCTGCTTGTCATGACAGGTAAACTCACCCCCGCCCGCAAACAACAGATTGAACTGTGGCAACAACAGGTGATGTCTCTTGAGGTCATTACACTTTGACGTTGTTCTTCCGTTAATTATCACAAAAGTTTGAATATTTATTTTTCACCGGGATGCTACCTTTTTCCTGTTTGTTAATCCCTACAGGAAATCATGATGAAAAAAGCTACCGGCCTTATTCTGTTAACCTCTCTGGCAATGGCTCCTGCCGCATTCAGTGCCCCCTCTGGCACGCTGAGCGTCCATATTCTGAACCAACAGACTGGTATTCCCTCGCCGAATGTTAGCGTCACGCTTGAAAAAGAGCAGCAAAACAGCTGGGTCACGCTGGCTAGCGGTAAAACGGACGAAGACGGGCGTATTAAATCTCTCTATCCACAGGACCAGGATATGCTGCCGGGCATTTACAAAGTGACCTTCAAAACCGGTGACTATTTCCACCAACAGCAGCAAACGTCGTTCTTCCCTGAGATCCCGGTGATGTTCACCGTCACCAAGACCAATGAAAAATTGCACATCCCACTGCTGTTAAGCCAGTATGGATACTCTACCTACAAAGGAAGTTGAAGTTAAAGCATGCTCATGTTGCACAGTTAACAGCATGGGCATGCAAACTTAATACGTTGAAGCTAATGAGAAAATAATTATCACCTTGCCAAAGTTGGACAAAGTAAAATAATTGTGTAAGTTTTAACTATGCAATAACGCTACGTTGTTCACTTCCAGGTGAGACTCATGAGCTCTATGCCATCCATCATCAATCGGTTTGTTGATTACTACAGCAAGCTGGATAACCAGCCGCCATCTGCGTTGGCGGAGATCTATCATGCTGATGCCAGGCTGAGCGACCCGTTTGGTGAACATCAGGGTCTTTTGGCGATCCAGCGTTACTTCACTCATCTATTGGCCAACGTAAAGCATTGCAGCTTTACCATCGATTACCCCCTCTGCGAAGGCCATCGTTTTGCCGTAACTTGGGCAATGCATTGGTCTCACCCGCGTATTTCAGGGGGAGAAACACTCGTCCTCGCAGGATGCTCAATCGTCGATGTGCAGGACAACCTGATTATTCGCCAGCGCGATTACTACGATGCCGGGGAGATGATTTACGAACATCTCCCCCTGCTTGGCTGGGCGGTGCGAAGTGTTAAAAGGAGAATGCGCTCATGATGACTGTCCTCATCACCGGCGCAAGCTCCGGCATTGGTGCCGGGCTCGCTAAGTCCTGGGCCGATGACGGCTGCCAAGTCATTGCCTGCGGGCGAGACCGGGCCAGGCTGGAAGCACTGCAACAGTACAGCCCTAATATCACGTTACGCGTGTTCGATATGACGGACAGGGAGGCCTGCCATCTGGCGCTTGCAGATTGCACTGCCGACCTGATCGTTCTTTGTGCGGGAACCTGCGAATACCTGGAACAGGGTGTGGTGGATGCCGCTCTGGTGGAACGTGTGATGAGTACCAACTTCCAGGGGCCAGTGAACTGTCTGGCCGCACTTCAGACGCAGCTTCTTCCAGGAAGTCGCGTGGCGCTGGTCAGTTCGATGGCGCACTGGCTGCCGTTCCCACGAGCAGAGGCGTATGGCGCGTCAAAAGCCGCCCTCACCTGGTTTGCCAATAGCCTGCGTCTTGACTGGGAGCACAAAGGCATTGCCGTCACGGTTGTCTCACCGGGCTTTGTAGATACGCCGCTGACCCGTAAAAATGATTTTCCCATGCCCGGCCAGGTGAGCGTCGACGATGCCGTGAAGGCGATCCGTCACGGGCTGGCGAAAGGGAAAAAGCACATCGCCTTTCCCACCGGATTCAGCCTGGTCATGAAGCTGCTTTCAGGGCTCCCTAACTTCCTTCAGCGCAGGCTATTGCGCAGGATGGTTCGCTCATGAACATCGCCATTATCGGCAGCGGTATCGCAGGGCTCACCTGTGCCTGGCGGCTGGCCGGACATCATCAGGTCACGCTTTTCGAAGCGGAACCCGCGGTGGGTGGGCATACCGCCACGGTGGATGTCAGCACGCCGCAGGGGAAGTATGCCATCGATACTGGGTTTATCGTCTACAACGACCGTACCTATCCGCGCTTTATGGGCCTGCTCAGCGAGCTGGGCATCAGCGGGCAAAAAACGCAGATGAGCTTCTCCGTACATAATCCGCAAAGCGGGCTTGAGTATAACGGCCACACCCTCACCTCGCTGTTTGCACAGCGTCGTAACCTGGTTAATCCGGCGTTCTGGGGGCTGCTGCGAGATATCGTGCGCTTCAACCGCCTGGCAAAACAGGCGTTGGCGGGCGACGTTAACGAAAACGCCACGCTGGAGACTTTCCTCGAGCAGCACGGCTTCAGCGCGTTTTTCGCGCGTCATTATATCCTGCCGATGGGGGCTGCCATCTGGTCCTCGTCGCTGCAGGAGATGCGCCGCTTCCCACTTCCGCTGTTTTTGCGCTTCTTTGAGCATCACGGCCTGCTGGACGTTACCCACCGTCCGCAGTGGTATGTGGTGCCCGGTGGTTCTCGCGAATACGTCCGCGCCATTTTGGCCCAGTTGGGTGACCGCCTGACCCTGCACCTCAACGCACCGGTACAGCAGGTCACCCGCCACAACGGCGGCGTTGAAATCCAACTCGCGCAGTCGAGCCACACGTTCGACCAGGTTATCTTCGCCTGCCATTCCTCACAGGCGCTGGCGATGCTTGCTGATCCTACTCCTGCGGAAAGCGAGGTTCTGGGCGATATTGGCTGGCAGCATAACGAGGTGGTTTTGCACAGCGATCCACGCTGGCTGCCGGTGCGCGAGCGTGCCTGGGCAAGCTGGAACTATCGCCTGAGCGAACGGGACCAGGCCAGCGCCTGCGTCACCTACAACATGAATATCTTACAAGGGTTACCTGAGGGTAGCCCTCTGTTCTGCGTCACCCTGAACCCGGAAACACCGGTGGACGAGCGCTACGTCTGGAAACGCTTTGTCTACGAGCACCCGATGTTTAACCCAAAAAGCTGGCGTGCCCAGTCGCGCCGCGGCGAGATTAACGGCCACCAACGGAGCTGGTTCTGTGGAGCTTACTGGTACAACGGTTTTCACGAAGATGGGGTACGCAGCGCGCTGGACGTGGTGAAAGGGATCGCTGCCGGGGAGGACCTGTAAGATGAACAGTTGCCTTTACCAGGGTGTGTTACGCCATCGTCGCTTCCAGCCGAAATCACACCATTTTCGCTATAACGTGTTTATGGCCTGGATCGATCTGGACGAGCTGGATGCGCTGCCGTCGGCGGGGATCCGCCGTAATCGCTTTGCCGCGGCCGCCTTCCATGATGCGGATTACCCACTCGGCACACCGCTTAAAGAGAACGCCCTCGACCGGCTGCAAACCCTGACCGGGGAACGTCCCGATGGCCGCGTCATGCTCCTGACCCAGCTTCGTTATTTCGGCTTCCATTTTAATCCGATCAATCTCTACTACTGCTATGACAATACGGGCATCCTGCGCTGGATATTGGCCGAAGTGCGCAACACCCCGTGGAACGAGCGCCATTACTATGCGGTGGATGGCCAGGCAGCTCGCCCGCAGCCGAAAGCCTTCCATGTCTCCCCGTTTAATCCGATGGATATGGTCTATCACTGGCGCTTCAACGCCCCCGGTAAAACGCTGCATATGCATATCGAAAATCATCAGGAGTCGAAGGTGTTCGACGCCACACTCGCGCTTCGCCGTGAGCACCTAACGCGCGCGACCCTGAGATCGATATTGCTGCGCATACCGCTGATGACCCTGAAAACCGTCCTGGCGATTTACTGGCAAGCGTTACGGCTGTGGCTTAAACGCGTGCCGTTGTACAACCATCCCGTTAGAAGGAGTTAGCGCTCATGACCGATCCTGCCTTTGCGCTTGAATCCGATATCCCTCGTAACGCCCGTATCGCACGCTGGCTACTCTTTCGTTTGCTGAGCGGTATCCGCGAGGGCTCGCTCACCGTGCGTGAAGGACAGCAGACCCTCCATTTTGGCGATGAATCTTCCGCGCTGCGTGCTGAAGTGCAGATCCTCGCGCCGGGTGTTTACTGGCGTCTGCTCACCGGCGGCAGCCTCGCCGCGGCCGAATCCTGGATGGAGGGTGAGTGGGAGACGCATCAGTTAACCCCGCTTTTGCAGATCCTGGCCCTCAACGGCAAGGTGCTGGGAAGGCTGGAAAGTGGTTTTCGCCTGCTGGGCAATCCCATGGAGCGGCTTCGCCACTGGACGCGGCGTAATTACCGCAAACAGGCGCGGGAAAACATCTCCGCCCATTACGATCTGGGTAACGAATTCTATGCGCACTTTCTCGATGAAGATCTGCTCTACTCCAGCGCGCTGTTCACTGCCGACGACCAGGCTCTCTCCCAAGCCCAGCAGGCAAAAATGGAACGCCTGTGCGAACAACTGGCGCTGACCGCAGGCGATCACCTGCTGGAAATCGGCACTGGCTGGGGGGCAATGGCGGAATACGCCGCCCGTCACTACGGCTGCCGCGTCACTACCACGACGCTGTCGCGGGAGCAGTACATCTGGGCTACAGAGCGGATTGCCCGCGCGGGATTGCAGGACAGAGTTCAGGTTCTGCTGTGCGACTACCGCGACCTGACCGGACAATTCGACAAACTGGTATCGGTTGAGATGATTGAAGCCGTGGGTAAACGCTACCTGCCGGATTTCTTCCGCACCTGTCAGGCGCGCCTGCGCCCGGGTGGCAAAATGGCGATTCAGGCCATCACCATTCAGGATCAGCGCTACCACGACTACAGCAAAAGCGTCGATTTTATCCAGCGTTACATCTTCCCCGGCGGGTTCCTACCGAGCATCACGGCAATGAGTGAACTGATGACGCGTCACACCGATTTTGTCGTCCGTAATCTGTTCGATATGGGGCCAGACTATGCCCGCACGCTGACACACTGGCGGCAGCGTTTTCTGCACGCCTGGCAGGACATTGAAAAGCTCGGTTTCGATGAAAGGTTCCGCCGTATGTGGCTGTACTACTTTGGCTACTGCGAAGCCGGTTTTAACGCACGCACCATCAGCGTGGTGCAACTGACCGCAGAGCGTGTATGAACCGCTCTGTGCAGGTCGTGCTGATGGCTCTCGCGTTCGATCTCTACTGGACGCTGGTAGTGCTGTTTCGCGAGCGAGGACTGTTTCTGTGGCTCGCCCTGGCGATCCTGGCCTGTCTGATGCTGTCGCCTGCACACCGTGTTTACGCCCTGCTGCTGGCCGCGGCGGGCTGCGGTCTGGATGCCCTCTGGGTGCTGATGGGGCTGATCGGCTTTAACAGTGACGCGCTGTTGCCCCTGTGGATGATGGCGCTGTGGCTGATGTTCGCTACCGTCTGGACCCACTTGACCCTCACGACCACGCTGCCGGGGTGGATCCTGGCTCTGTTGGCAACCGTTGGCGGTCCCGTAGCGTATGTGATTGGCGAACGTCTGGGTGCCATGACTTTCCGGGAGCCGACCTTGATCGTCGTCAGTTGGATGGCACTGGGTTGGCTGGTTCTGATGCTGTTGTTCCATATTCTGACCAGGAGGCGACAATGAGAACCTCTTTACTGATGCTGCTGTGGTTGGCGGCCATCTCGCCCGTCGCCCATGCCGCCGACTGGTTAAGCTGGCGCAAAGTGGGTGATGCCAGCCTGACATGGGGGCCGTTTACCGTTTATACCTCCCAACTGAGCACGCCGGATGGTAGGTATCACGGGCCAGAGCAGGATCAGGCGTTGATGATTACCTACAAACGCGACATCGATCGCGACCAGTTGGTCGAAGCCACTCGTGACCAGTGGCAGGCGCAGGGGATCCTGGAGCGCGAACCACAGAGCGAAGCCTGGCTGCGCATGCTCCAGTCACTCTGGCCGGATGTCACGCCGGGCTCGCAGCTTACCTTTGTTATCAAGGGTAAGCAGGGGCAGTTCTGGTATCGCGCCTCGGCGGCAGAAAAAAGCTTTACCCCGCTCGGCCCCAGCCAGTCTGCAGCCTTCAGTACAAACTTTCTGGCCATCTGGCTCGATCCACGTACGCAATATCCCGAACTACGTCGGCAGTTGATCGGAGGTGAAAAATGAAACGCATTCTGACACTTGGTCTGGCGCTGATGATGCTTCTGGTGGGTTGCAGCACAGACATCAGCGACTACCGGCATCAACAACCGCCGCTCGATATCTTCCACTACTTCCAGGGGAAAACCGAGGCATGGGGCATGGTACAGGACCGCAGCGGAAAACAGCTGCGCCGCTTCCACGTGGAAATCACTGGCAACGTCATCGGCGACACGCTGACGCTAAATGAACACTTTGTCTATGACGATGGCGAGAAACAGCAACGGGTGTGGCATATCCGGCGCGTCGGTACCAATCGCTACGAAGGCACCGCAGGCGATATTGAAGGTGTGGCCAGTGGCGTGGCGGAAGGCAACGCCTTTAACTGGCGTTACAGCATGAACGTGAAAGCCAATGGCAGTACCTGGCTGCTTCACTTTGATGACTGGATGTACCTGCAGGATGACACGCATCTTTTTAATAAAACAGAGATGAAGAAATTCGGTATCACCGTCGGTCAGGTGACGCTTTTCTTCACCCGAAAAGAACAGTAAGAGGATCGCGACATGAATAAGCAACCCATCATTGGGATCAGTGGATGTTTAACCGGCTCGACCGTACGGTTTGACGGCGGACATAAACGCATGAGCTTTGTCATGGACGGGCTGGCGCAGTGGGTGACCTTCAAACCCATCTGCCCGGAGATGGCCATCGGTCTGCCCTCTCCCCGTCCGGCACTGCGCCTGGTTCAGACCACCGAAGGGGATTTCCGGCTGCACTTCAGCCAAGCACCACACGACGATATGACGGAGAAAATGGCCGAATTCACGGATTCTTATCTCTCACATCTGGACGAACTATCGGGCTTTATCGTCTGCGCAAAATCGCCGAGCTGCGGTATGGAACGCGTACGGTTGTACGATGAAAAAGGCAATCGCGGGCGTAAAGAGGGCGTGGGCGTCTTTACCAGGGCGCTGCTGGAGAAATACCCGTGGTTACCGGTCGAAGAAGATGGCCGCCTGCACGACCCGGTGCTACGGGAAAACTTTGTCGAGCGCATCTTCGCCCTGCACGAGTTGAACACCCTGAAGGCCAACGGCCTGACCCGCCATGCGCTGCTGGACTTCCACAGCCGGTACAAACTCCAGCTGCTGGCGCACCACCAAGCAGGCTACCGAGAAATTGGACCGTTTGTCGCCTCGTTACACGAGTGGGAAGACCTGGATGCATTCTTCGTGGCTTATCGAGAAAAACTGATGACGATCTTGAGAAAGCCCGCCTCGCGCAAGAACCACACCAACGTGCTGATGCATATTCAGGGGTATTTTCGTAACCAGCTGAACCCGCGTCAGCGCGGCGAGCTGAATAACGTGATCCTCCACTATCGCGAGGGGCTGCTACCTATACTCGCACCGCTAACACTGCTGAAGCATTACCTGGGCGAATACCCAGACACCTACCTGCTGACGCAAAAATACTTTGACCCCTATCCGCATAATTTGGCTTTGCGGCTGGCGGTTAATTAAGTACGTATGATTTGTGGCCGAACTGCTCGAGTTTTTCGGCCATAGATATGAGCAGGCTTAGGGGGGATCTAACCAGGTTCCCCCCACTAACGCTAATCTAGTTTTGATAGTCTGCTCCATGCCTGGAGCGGACATTAAAATGATTCAAGAAGCGCTATTCCAGGCTGATTAATATTTTGCCGATAGCCTTACCCTGTTCCATAGCCTCATGACCAACAGCAATATCAGCAAGAGGAAGCGTTAGCGCGATCTCAGGAGTGTATTCCTCCATTCTCAGACAGGCTGTGATATCACGGATGGCTTCGTTTCGTGCTTCTTCCGGCATGGTATAGACAAATACAAAACGAAAGACAAAACCTTCAAACATTGTTTCCAAAAAAGGAATATGCAGCTGAGCCGATGGCTCTTCAGTGGCGTAGGCACTAATGACACCGGATTTTTTCAGGCAAGTCACATCTGTATTGAGGTTACTCACTAAGTCGACATCGACAATTCGATCAACACCGAACCCACCGGTTGCTTGCTTGACTCGCTCAGCCACATCTTCGGTACGCCGGTTAACAATAATATCGGCGCCAAGTTTACGAACGACATCTTCTTGCTCCGGACGACTCACAGTAGTTATAACTCTTGCCCCAGCCCATTTACTCAGAAGAATGGCTGCTGTTCCTACAGCCCCTGCACCGCCCTGAATAAGTACCCATTTTCCACGTAAATCTCCATCGGCAAACAAACAGCGGTGCGCTGTCATCGCAGGAATACCGAGGCATGCACCTGTTTCAAAAGAAACATTGTCCGGTAAGACAACGGCATTTTGTGAAGGGATAACAACATATTGTGCAGCGGTTCCAAAAGCACGCCCTGATTGTGCCTCATAAACCCACACTTTCTGTCCAATGCGCTCTGCCGTAACTCCAGATCCGACCATATCAATCACGCCGGAACCATCCTGATGCGGAATAATTCGAGGAAATTTCTGTTTTGATCCCGCAAAGCCAGTACGAGATTTGATGTCAGTCGGATTGAGTCCGGAGAAGGCAATGCGGACGCGCACCTCACCTGGTCCAGGGATCGGATCGGGAAACTCGCTTATTAGCAAAACATCATGTGCTGCACCGCACTTTTCATAAAATGCTGCTTTCATTCCATTATCTCCATAAATCCCATTAAATATTTCACCAAAGGGCTATGTGATAATCAGCCCAATAGTATAAAATCACAAGTAGGCACATTTTTTATATATAGGTGTATTTTTTACACTAATGGGATTGGCATGAAATCAAAACCGTTTAACTGCCCGGTAGAAGTGACCATTGCCGTGGCTGGAGGAAAATGGAAACCTCTGATTATTTTCCATTTAATGTCAGGTACTAAACGGTTTGGTGAGCTCCGTCGGCTCGCAGGGAATGTATCTCAGCGTTCGCTGACGCTACAGCTTCGGGAACTGGAATCGCATGGCATCATAAACAGGGAGGTCTTCGCCGAAGTACCGCCACGGGTAGAGTATTCTTTGACTCAATACGGCAAAACTCTGGAGCCCGTTCTACATGCAATGAAAAATTGGGGGGATTCATATGTGGAACGTAATGGGATTCAATGTGTTCAGCTAGAAACGAGGGACGTAAATCTGGATAGCTCTGCAAGTTAAGCGGAAGTCTACGCTCCATTGGCATCATTGGGCGTGAGTCCTGGCCAGAGGTGCGATGTGTACCACTCGCTATACATCCAATTGTGAATGTCTCATCGGTAAAGTGGTTACTTCAACAGCTGAATACACTGTGAGGCCAATTTCCGCTTTTCGCTCTTAGTTGACGATCACATTAGGCTATTAGCTTTGGCCCCAACCCACCAAGGGTCAGGGCTTGATACAGTAAACCGCGCTTATTACGCCGTGCCACCCACGGTAAGTGAATCCAGCTTCAATGTCGGTTGGCCAACGCCCGCTAACCGACTCTGCCCTTCCTCTTTCGCCCGTAACTCTGGCTGACGTGGCGACGTATCTGATTAGCCCGAGCGTCATCCGCCCCCTGTTTTTATGCATCTGCATAAAAGCAAAACCCGTAACTCACCTTTTTCATCATAATTTTTATCATTTTCGATAACATTTGCTAACCAGCACGTCATAACATCGATTTTTTTGCCCTCCCCGGGTTGGCATTTTATACAAAGCGTCAGCCCTGTTTGCCGGAGAAAGATGTGAAATTTTGCGCATTCTTGCATCGTTGCCTTTCCTTATACTCACCACCATCAGTAAATGTCGGTGAAGGGGCAACCTATGCAGCAGGCAAAAATCACACACCTCTATCAGAGCTTACAGCAGAGCGTAAACCGCCGGGCTGAGCATACCGCCCTGTTCTTTGAAGGCCATAAATACAGTTATAATCAGTTAAATCATAACGTTAATTTATCTTCCGCCTGCCTGAAAGAAAGTTTTAACCTCGTCAAAGGCGATGTGATCGTCTTGGCCCTGGGTAACCGGCCTGAATTCTGCTCGCTGTTTTATGCGGCCATGGCGCTGGGGATTATCGTGGTGCCGTTAAGCACCAAGTTAAAATCGCAAGACAGCCATATCATCCTGTCCAGTGTTAATGCCAAGGCGGTTTTTTACGATCCCAACAGTCAGCCGTGGATGGCGACGCTGGACCCCGTGAAACAAAGCCATGTGGTGTCGCTGGCCGATTGGCAACTGATGCTCAGTAATGCAGATGACCAAAAGGTGATCCACCCCGTAGAGCCTGCCGCCATCGTAGCGGAGGACATTGCCGCGATTATTTATACTTCCGGCACCACTGGCTCCCCGAAAGGAGCAGCGCTCACTCACGGTAACTTTATTGCGGCTGTCACGGCTTACCAACAGGCTCTCAAGTTAACCGAACAAGACAGCGCCATCCTGCCGATCCCTATCTGCCATATTACCGGCCTATCGGCTCTGCTCTGCCTGTTTATTCACCTTGGCGGTACGTTACATTTGCAGCAAAGATTCAATGCAGAAGAGATTTTAAAAACCGTCAGCAGCCATAACATTACCTTCCTGCATGGTTCACCAACGGTGTTTATCCTACTGTTGCAGGAAGCGGAAAAGTACCCACAGGCGGCGAGCTACGCCAGCTTGCGGATGATCGCTTGCGGTGCCGGGCATTTGAACGTGGGCATTATCGAAAGACTCGCGCAGTTATTCCCCACTACGGAAATCAGGCCGATCTATGGGCTGACAGAAACCTCTTCACCGGCCAGCATTTTCCCGGTCGATGTGCGCAGCAGCGATAAGATAGGCAGTTCTGGCTTGCCCATCCCCGGCCTGAGTTGCCAAATTCGCGACGATAATCACCAGGTGCTTGCTGCCGGTGAGATTGGTCATCTATGGCTGAAAGGGCCGGTGGTGATGAGCCAGTACTGGAAGAACCCGGCGGCCAATCAGCAGTTCTTCCACGACGGCTGGTTCTACACTGGCGATATCGCCTGCCTCGATCAGGATAACTATCTGTATATCAAAGATCGCAGCAAGGACATGATCAACCGCGGCGGTGAAAAAATATACTGCATTGAAGTGGAAAACCTGATCTCGAATTACCCTGGCGTCAAGGAAATTGCCATCGTTCCCAGCAGCAGCGAAATCTACGGGGAAGAAGCCGTCGCCTTTATTGTGGCTCACCGGAATAAGCCCTTGGTGAGCGATAATATTACTCATTGGCTCTCCAATAAAATCGCCAAATTTAAAATACCCTCAAAGATCGTCTTTGCGGCAGAATTACCGAAAAATGCCAATGGCAAAATAGATAAATTAGCTTTACGACAAAAATTGACACCGCCAGTATGAAAACAAGCGGTTTCCAATAAACGCGCCAACGTCAGGAAACGTGAAGCGCAACCATTAAAACAATAGAGCACCTGTACCTCTAATAATAATACAGAACAGCTCTACCCTGTTTAATCGCCTCATTACGAGGAGGAGCCTTATCATGTCAAATCGGCCGTTAGATATTGCATCGAAAAGCCAGGCGGCAATAACGAATGCAAAAATATATAAACACCTGATGCCATTACTGATCATTGTTTATATCATCAGCTTTATCGATAGAACCAATATCGGCATTGCCCGCGCCTCGATGTCCATCGATCTTGGGCTTTCCGCTACCGCTTACGGGTTGGGAGCCGGTCTGTTCTTTCTGACCTATTCCACCATGGAGATCCCCAGCAACCTGATCATGGCACGGGTCGGGGCCCGCTTCTGGATCACCCGCATCATGTTCACCTGGGGGGTGATTTCCGCAGGTATGGCCTTCGTCACCGGCCCCACCTCGTTCTATGTTATGCGCCTGTTGCTTGGGGCGGCTGAAGCGGGGTTGTACCCCGGTATCATCCTGTACCTTACCTACTGGTTTGGCCGTGAAGATCGCGCCAGAGCCGTCGGCATGTTCCTGCTCGGTGTCTGTATCGCCAATATTATCGGGGCGCCATTGGGCGGCGCATTGCTGATGCTGGATGGCCTGGGTGGACTGCACGGTTGGCAATGGATGTTTATCGTGGAAGGGATCCCGGCGGTGCTGCTGGCGTTTTATGTGTATGCCGTACTCCCCAATAAACCACGCGATGCCAAATGGCTGACCCAAACCGACATTGAGTATATTGAAAACAAGCTGGCCGCAGAGCAACCGGTCGGGGTGGATAAGAACCAGAAGTTTTCCTTTAAAACGGCGTTTACCAATAAGACCTTCATGCTGATCGTGGCGATTTATTTCACCCATCAGATTTCGGTCTACAGCCTGACCTATTTCCTGCCAAGCATTATCAACAGCTACGGCAAGATGAGCACCCTGATGCTCGGCCTGTTAACCGCCATTCCGTGGATCGCGGCAGCCTTGGGCGGTTTCTTCCTGCCTAAATATGCCAATACCGCCTCCCGCTCACGCATCATGCTGGTGTCCGGCTTTATGTCGATGGCCATCGGTTTCCTGATTGGCGTGCTGGGTGGCCCAGTATTAGGGCTGATCGGCTTCTGTATCGGTGCTTCGATGTTCTTCGTCGTGCAATCCATCATCTTTACCTACCCGGCCACGCTGATGAGCGGCCCTATGCTCGCTGGCGGGCTGGGATTACTGGCTTGCCTTGGCATTACCGGTGGGTTCTTCGGGCCTTATGTGTTCGGTCTCCTCGAGGATAGAACGGGGTCACCAAGCGCAGGCCTGTGGTTTGCCATCGTGTTGCAGACCCTTGCCATCATCGGAGCTGCGCGGGTGAAACAACCCGCAGGCAGCAAAGATAAACCAGCCAATCAATGCCCCCCGGCAGCAATGAATAGCGTGATTGAGAAATAAAGCCTAAACGCGGTGCCATGGTGCACCGCCGCACAGAAGTAAGGTAACAATGATGAGAAATAAAGTCATTTCGGCTCAGCAAGCCGCTGAGTTAGTGAATAACGGCTCGACCCTATGCACCATCGGCATGACATTGATTGGGGCCGCAGAGTCTATCTTGAAGGCTCTGGAAAAGCGCTTTATTGAAACAGGGGCACCGCACGGGCTGACCTATCTACACTCTGCGGGGCAGTCAAATCGCGAGCGCGGCAATCAGCATTTTACTCCGCCAGGGATGGTAAAACGCATTATTGGTTCGCACTGGGGGCTGGCACCCAAGTGGATGGAAAAGATTGCCGCCAACGAGGTGGAAGCCTTCTGTTTACCGCAGGGGCAGATTGTCCATCTGTATACGGCCATGGCGGCCGGTCAGGCCGGGTATTTGTCCAAAGTGGGGCTGGGTACCTTTATCGATCCCCGCCTCGAAGGCGGCAAAATGAATGCGTTGACCCGCTCCTTGCCAGATTTGGTGGAGGTGGTCAGCCTGCGCGAGGAGGAATATCTTTTCTATCCGGCACTCCCGCTGGATACGGTGATCATTCGTGGCACTACGGCGGATACCGCTGGCAACCTCACCTGTGAGGAAGAGGCCATGAAGCTGGAGATCCTGCAGGCGGTGCTGGCGGCGAAACGCTTTGGCGGCAAGGTGATAGCCCAGGTAAAAAACCTGGCGGAAAAAGGGAGTCTGCACCCGAAACAGATCGTGGTACCGGGGAATTTTATTGATGCCATTGTGGTGTGTGAAGACCCTGAACAAGACCACCGTCAGACCTCATCCTGGTTCTATGATCCGGCCTATTGCGGCAACCTGGTGGCCCCTGCCAGCGAAGTGGAAACGCTGCCGCTCAACATCCGCAAGGTGATTGGCCGCCGCGCTTGCCAATTCCTATCCCCAGACTGCGTGATCAATCTGGGCACCGGTATTCCCAACGATGTTATTGGCACCATCATCCATGAAGAGGGGGTGAGCGAAGCGGTCACCATCACCGTTGAATCAGGTATCTACGGCGGCGTACAGGCCGGTGGGGTTGATTTTGGCATCGGCAAAAACCTGACCGCTATGATTAACCATCAGGAGCAGATGCTGTATTACAACGGAGCCGGAGTGGATATTACCTATATGGGGGCCGGCGAGATGGACGCTAACGGGCATATCAACGCCACCCGTATGGGGGACCGCTGTACCGGGGCTGGAGGGTTTATCGATATTACCCAAAATGCACACCACGTGGTGTTTTGCTCCACCTTTACCGCCAAGGGGCTGGAGGTGGCATTCCAGCAAGGGCAATTAACCATCCTGCAGGAAGGCTCGGTTAAAAAACTGGTGCGGTCGATTAACCAGATTTCCTATAACGGCGAAATAGCCCGCCAGAAAAAACAAAAAATGCATTTGGTGACGGAACGAGCGGTGTTTGAACTGACGGCGCAGGGCCCGATGCTGATAGAAATCGCCCCCGGCGTCGATCTTGAGCGGGACATCCTGCAACAAATGGAGTTTATACCGCTTATTTCCCCCTCATTAAAACAGATGGACGAGGCACTATTTTGCGATGCCCCTTTTGGCCTGAAGGAAATGCTGGCCAGGCAGTAAAAATAGGCGGCGTAACATATTTATTATCTCTGCGCTAATTCAGCGTGGTCAGGAATTAAAACGATAAGGAGTACCCTATGTGTTTAACGAATAAAGTGGCTATCGTCACCGGGGCCAGCCGTGGACTTGGGCGAGGCATTGCCCAGGTATTGGCTGAAAAAGGGGCCGCTATAGTCATTTGTGATGTCGACCAGGAAGGCGGTAATAAAACCGCCGCCGAATTGGTGAGCGCGGGCCATAAAGCCATTTTCATCGCCTGTAATATTGCCAACCGCGAAGAAGTTAATCAGTTATTTATTACGGCGGAGCAGCAGCTAGGGCCGATAGATATTCTGGTCAATAACGCCGGGATTAACCGTGATGCCATGTTGCACAAGCTAACGGAAGAGAATTGGGATCTGGTGATGGATATCAACCTGAAAGGGACCTTCCACTGTATGCAGGAAGCCGCCGTACGCATGCGTGAGCGTGCCAGCGGGCGCATCATCAACATCTCGTCGGCCAGTTGGTTGGGCAATGTGGGGCAAGCCAACTATGCCGCTTCAAAAGCTGGAGTGATCGGCCTGACCAAAACGGCCTGCCGGGAGCTGGCAAGAAAAGGGGTGACCGTTAACGCCATCTGCCCAGGATTTATCGAAACCGATATGACCCGCGGGGTGCCGGAAAAAGTATGGGACATCATGATCGGCAAAATCCCTGCTGGATATGCTGGCGATCCGGTTGATGTCGGCCATTGCGTCGCCTTCCTGGCGTCCGACGAGGCGCGCTATATCAATGGCGAAGTGATCAACGTCGGCGGCGGCATGGTGCTGTAAGGAGAATCGAATGAAAAATGCAAATGATATTGTCGTCGTCAGCGGCGTACGCACGGCGATCGGCACCATGGGCGGTAGCTTTAAAGATACACACCAGCATGATTTGGGCGCTGCGGTGATCCGTGAGGCCGTGGCCCGTGCCGGGCTGCAACCTGCACAAATTGATGAGGTGGTGGTAGGTAACGTCGGGCAAATCGCGGAGAGTGGCTTTATCGCCCGCATTTGCCAACTGCGCGCGGGCTTACCAAACGAAACAACATCCTATTCGGTAAACCGCCAGTGTGGTTCGGGTCTGCAAGCGATTGTCGATTGCATGCTGGAACTGCAAACCGGTAACGCCGAGATCACCGTCGCCTGTGGGACAGAGAATATGACTCAACTGCCCCACTATATTCGCAAGGCTCGTTACGGTTATCGCCTTGGGCATGGAGAGCTGGAAGACGGCATCGTCTCTATTTTAACCTGGCCAGAAGGCCCTTATCACAACGGTATGACCGCCGAGTTCGTCGCGGAACGTTTTCACATCAGCCGTGAGGCAATGGACGAGTTTGCCTGGTGCAGTCAGCAAAAAGCCTTGGCAGCCATCAAAGAGGGGCATTTTACCTCGCAAATCCTGCCGCTGGAGGTCCGTGAAGGCAAGAACAGCCGCCTGTTTGCCACCGATGAGCACCCAAGGGATACGCCGAAAGAAAAGTATGCGCAGCTGAAACCGGCGTTTAAAAAAGACGGCACGGTCACGGCAGCAACGTCATCAGGTATTAATGATGGAGCCGCCGCGCTGGTTGTCACCACCCGATCCAACGCTGAAAAACTGGGGCTACCAATCAGGATGGTGATCCGAGGCTGGGCAGTGGCAGGTTGCGAGGCAGAAATCATGGGCTTTGGCCCGGCTCCGGCAACTCGTAAACTGATGCAAAAGTTGAACATGTCGGTGCATGATATCGATCTTATTGAGCTAAATGAGGCCTTTGCCGCCCAATCATTGGCGGTGATTAACGATCTTGAGTTGGATCCGGCGAAAGTGAACGTCAACGGGGGAGCCATTGCGCTGGGGCACCCTGTTGGGGCCAGTGGTGCCATCATCGCCGTAAAACTGATGTATGAGATGGAGCGCCGTGGCGTCAATACCGGCTTAGCCACTATGTGTATCGGTGGAGGCCAAGGGATCTCTATGCTGTTTGAGCGGGAAAGGTAGTCTCTTATAGATATTTCCGGCCCTCTGCCCAAGAGAGGGTCGGATGGCAAACATCGGCTTACACATTGAGTTGCCTGAATTGTTTTAAGTTTACTACGTAGCGCTGTTGATGGGTGAATAAGGTTACCGTGAAATTGGCAAGAAACATTCAATATTATATTTAACCCCCCTCACTATAATAGAGGTTTTATATCATAAAGGTATGAGTATGCTGATCACCTTAGAGCTGGCGAATACCATTGTGAAACGAGCGATGAGTATTATCCATTATAACGTTAATGTTATTGACCATCAGGGCGTAATTATCGCTTCGGGCGAAGCACATAGGATCGGTGAGCGGCATGAAGTGGCATTTGAGGTGATAAAGAGCCGCCAGCGGATGACGATAGAAAATGCTCAGCAGGCCGCCCGGTACAAAAATGTGCAACCCGGTATCAATCATCCGATTATCGTGGATGATCAGGTGGTTATGGTGATAGGTATCAGTGGAAATCCCGCCGCGATTGCGCGTTACGCCGAGCTGGCCATCCTGGCGGCGGAGCTGTTGATCAAACAGTCTTTAGCTATCCGGGAAATGAACTGGCAATACCGTATCAGGGATCTGCTGCTAAAACAGTATCTGGAAGTGGGCGACACAGAGAAAGGAAAGGAAATACTTCACCAGTTGGTACAGCAAGAGATCGACCTGTCTCAACCCCTGTTGCCGGTATTGATCAATATTGAAACCGGAGGGCATTTATTGGGACAAACCATCGATCACATCCTCAATAAACTCTCACATATTTTAAAATCCCAGCGGGTAATATTGCTCAGCAATGATGAGATCCTGTTAATTATCACCGCTATCGACCAAACCGATGCCACAGTTAAAGCTATTAACGCATTTATGGAAACTCAGCTGAGCCATTACACTATTGGCATTGGGATAGAGTCTGGCTCTGCCGGAATTTTCCGCCAATCGGTATTTATGATCAAAGAGATGATAGAACATGCTCGTGAGTCGTTACCACTATCGCGAGTCATTAACGGCCAGCAGTTTGCCTTCAGCGGATTGTTGAATGAAGCCAGAAGCAGCTCATTCACCCTTTATTTCAAACAGAGAATCGATAAATTACTGATGCTAGGCACCGGTCAAATGCTGCTCAATACCTTGAGTACCTATATTGCGCACAATGCCGAACTGGCAAACGCGGCGCGGGAACTTGGGGTGCATCGCAATACGCTCACCTACCGGCTTAATCAGATCAAAGAAGCGACCTCATTGGATCCGTTTAACTTCAAGGAGCTTAGCCAACTGATGATTTCACTTTACTATCATCAGGGGACGTTGCTGTCTAATGCGGCGGCTGGCACCAACGATCCCCAATGATGTGTCTAGAGAGGTTGCTACGGTCCAGACTCACCCTCTTTGTCAGAAAACATCATTATTCACCCGGATAATTGCACAGTAAAATTCATTGTATTCATCAAGTTAGGGAATGATATGATGATGACTGAATGACTAGCTGTTATCACCTGTACCATTCTGGCCGTCATCAGCCGGACGCGTTAATGCCAGCAGGACCGTAATTGAATGGTTAAGAAACAAAGTAAGGATTAAAGATGGAAATAAGCTGGAAGGCATTGAAGGGCAGCAGCCTCAGCGCGCAGCAGTTGCATGATATTCTGGCGCTGCGCATGGCGGTGTTTGTCGTAGAGCAGACGTGCCCGTTTCAGGATATTGATGGACAGGATCTGCTTAATAGCAGCCTTCACGTTGCCGGATACAGCGACGGTAAGCTTGTCGCCTACGCGAGAGTGCTGCATGTGGATGATTCTCCGGATGCGGCCAAAATCACGCGAGTGATTGTTGATGATTCCGTCAGGGGTCAGAAGTTGGGTGTCAGGCTGATGGAAAAAACGATGTCCTTAATCCACGGTTACGAACCGGGCAAGGCGATAAAGCTCTCAGCACAGTCTCACCTGGTCAAATTCTATGAAGGATTCGGTTTCAAAACGTTATCCGGCGAATACCTTGAGGATGGCATACCCCATCAGGATATGGAGTATACGGAGGCGTAATCCAGGCTGGTCTTATCCGGTTTCACAAATTAGCTTTGGCCCCAACCCGCGAGGGTCAGGGCTTGATACATTAAACCGCGCTTATTACGCCGTGCCACCCACGGTGAGTGAATCCAGCTTCAGCGTAGGTTGGCCAACCCCTACAGGCAGGCTCTGCCCTTCTTTACCGCACACGCCTACGCCCTTATCCAGCGCCAGATCGTTGCCCACCATCGAAATCTGCTGCATCGCCTCAATACCTGAACCGATCAACGTGGCGCCCTTCACCGGCTTGGTGACGCGGCCATTTTCGATCAGATAGGCTTCAGAGGTAGAGAAGACAAATTTCCCGGAGGTGATATCCACCTGACCACCGCCAAAGTTCGGCGCATACAGGCCATATTCTACGCTGGCGATAATATCTTCTGGCGTCGACTTGCCCGCCAGCATGTAGGTGTTGGTCATACGCGGCATTGGCAGGTGAGCATAAGACTCGCGGCGGCCATTACCGGTAGGCGCAACGCCCATCAGCCGTGCGTTGAGCTTATCTTGCATATAGCCTTTCAGAATGCCGTTCTCAATCAGCACGTTGTATTGACCAGGCACACCTTCGTCATCGATCGCCAATATCACCGGCGTACCTTTTGCCACTGGCTGCTCACCACCATTAATATCAAAATCACTCCGGAAGCCGCACATATCGTATTCAACGAGTTCTGGCCGTTAGGTTGAAATGGATCTAACGCATCAAACGCTGGCCACGCCCCCGCATCACCGCCATTGGCCGCGGGCAAATCAAGTTTGTGCTCGAACTGCCCGAGCTCTTCGACAACATATATAAACAGGCGCAGGGGTTCACTTCTCCACAGATACACGATCCTTGTACGATCACCTATGTGATCAATCCTAACGTAATGACGGTGCGGAAGGTGCCGATTGATATTGAGCTGACTGGTGCTCTGATATTGGGGATGACGATCACGGACTTCCGCTTCCCGTCCCCTGCAGATTGCTATACTCGGGTGGCGCTGAAGCTTGATGAAACTGCCTTTTGGGATCTATTTGTGGATGCTTTGGAGGGGATTGGGGAAGTTGAGAAGTGGGGGATGGCTGGAATTATCGGGGATATCGCTGGGCGTGATCCCCGATAATTCCATTGAATCGATGCCCCTCGACAGGTTGATGCAGGCCGATTTGGTACCAGTAAAACATTACCCAAGTGAATTTTATTGTAGCCAAGTATAATTAAAACAAATATTTTATATAACCCGTAATATGAACGTCTTTTTGAATAGAAATTACGAGAGCTTATTGAACATTTCGTTGTATCTGGTAAGTCCTAGACACGAAGTAAGGTTCTACATGATCCGCTACGCTTGTAGGGGAAAAATTACGAGAACTAAACTGCAGGAATTACGTAATATTTGACTGAACGCTTGGGGTAATGATGGTTTTTTGCAACGGATAAAAGGTCAAAGTTAGAGCAGAGATGAAGGGAATTAAGCTCATGCCAAAAACACCCTAGGATATGGAAGACAGCTGACTCTATAGAGATGAGAACTATAGATATGCTAAAGTAGTTGCACTGGCTCCAATCATATTGGACAGTGTGCCTAGTGCTAGAAGTGGGCTATGTAAAAACTCAAACTCACCTTATTTTTTGTCGTTTTAGTCACAGAAATGTTTGACGAACAACTGGTAAAGTTTGCATTGGTACTAATTATGTTAAAATCTGTACAACTTGTAGGCACAGTGCTTTTATTAGACTATCATGCTATTTTCAAACGGCAATGGAGTAAATATGTCAATATCAACTATTTCAAGTTCAATTAGCAGATTACAAAAGGAAATTGCAGATATCCACCACAAAATAAGTTTGGAGACAAAAAAAGAATCTGACTGCAATAGTCGAATCGGACAAATTGAAAGAAGCATTACCAAAAGTACTAGCCTTAACACACTGAAAAGTAAGAGCGCTGAAGTTCAAAGAAAGCAAGGTGAAATAGCCAAGATACAAGTAAAAAAAGCGGATTTGTATAAAACGCTATCAGGGAAAGAGGGACAGTTGTTAAAAGTCAAGCAAGATCTTCTTAAGGAGGAGGAAAAGGAGCGTAAAAAACAAACCATAGCCGACGAAAGAGAAAGAAAAAAACTTGCAGAGATAGAAAAAAAACAACAAAGAGAGCAAATTGACTACCAACGCAGGTTACGAACCGAAATAAGTCAGACAGCCAACATGGTTACTTCGGTGAACGCATTGGTAACCCCTCAGAATATTTCACATGGAAATACTGTGAAATATGACTTATTTATTTCTCACGCTTCAGAAGATAAAGAAGAATTTGTTCGCCCACTAGCTGAAACACTAGAAAGCATTGGAGTTAAAGTATGGTATGACGAGTTCACTTTGAAAGTCGGAGATAGCCTAAGAAAAAGTATCGATCAAGGCTTAGTAAATTCCAAATTTGGAACAGTAATTCTATCATCCGCATTTTGTTCGAAGAACTGGCCGCAATATGAACTTGACTCGATGGTTGCGAGGGAAATGAACGGTCATAAAATGATATTACCAGTCTGGCATAAAATCACAAAGAATGAAGTAATTAGTTTTAGCCCAGCACTTGCTGACAAGGTTGCGTTGAATACGTCTTTACAAAGCATCGAAGAGATAGCGGGGCAACTTGCAGAAGTAATATTGGGCACAGAAGTCTAACTAGGTGTGCTACAGAAGTTGTACTCGTTAGCACATCTATACTTTCATAGAGACGGTATTATGCTTTAAAGAATGAGGATGCATATGAGAGATATTCGACCTGAAGGTGATTTTATTGTAAATGGTGACTTTACAGTAAATGAGGGTTCTCAGAGTGAATATATTCCTTTCGAACAAATGAACGTAGAGCAACTGAATCACTCGCTTAAACTTCACCAAAAACTGGCCAAAGAGGAGCGTTCAAGAATTGACAAAATATCATTTCGCCTATTGGGTATCGCGTTATTTTTTGGCCTAGCACTGTCTTTATGGAGTTTTATAAATGATGGTGTCGATGGAGCCATGTTTCTAATTGGCTTGGTAGGCATTGGTATGCCCGTAATGCTCGCTTTAAAGAATGGTGAGCAACAGAGCGCATTTGAAAAAAGGCAAATAAATACTATCAATTATCTTGCAACCTTAATACGTGAGAGAAAATAAATAAATATATCAACAGCAGAAAAAAGTCTAGTTCCTTCATCACTCTGCTTTTTATGCTGTTGATATAATATATTAAACTTCCTTCATAAATATACAGGCGTGCCGATTTTAGCGGAACTTTACTGCAGAATACTGTCATATTGAGTAACGACGATTACATCAGCTAAAGTTGATGAATATATAAGCCGTCTCTCAGATACCTTTGATACACAGACCTCCCAAGAAGTGGGGGCATCAAGGCCAAAACTTGGCGACAATATTTGCTTTCGTCAACCGAACAACATGTGACCTTTGTAATCAAACAGATCGAGTTACGTGTTCTCTATCATTACCACGATTTTCATCGCCATATACACTGGCATTAGAGAGACAACAGCAGAACTTTTCCGCCAACCAAAAGATCAAGGTGCTCACGGAGTCTGAGGTTATCCCTAAGCAAAATGGAGAACAGATTAAGAACTCGCTTTGGCCCCAACCCGCGAGGGTCAGGGCTTGATACATAAAACCGCGCTTATTACGCCGTGCCACCCACGGTGAGTGAATCCAGCTTCAGCGTAGGTTGGCCAACCCCTACAGGCAGGCTCTGCCCTTCTTTACCGCACACGCCTACGCCCTTATCCAGCGCCAGATCGTTGCCCACCATCGAAATCTGCTGCATCGCCTCAATACCTGAACCGATCAACGTGGCGCCCTTCACCGGCTTGGTGACGCGGCCATTTTCGATCAGATAGGCTTCAGAGGTAGAGAAGACAAATTTCCCGGAGGTGATATCCACCTGACCACCACCAAAGTTCGGCGCATACAGGCCATATTCTACGCTGGCGATAATATCTTCTGGCGTCGACTTGCCCGCCAGCATGTAGGTGTTGGTCATACGCGGCATTGGCAGGTGAGCATAAGACTCGCGGCGGCCATTACCGGTAGGCGCAACGCCCATCAACCGTGCGTTGAGCTTATCTTGCATATAGCCTTTCAGGATGCCGTTCTCAATCAGCACGTTGTATTGGCCAGGCACACCTTCGTCATCGATCGCCAGTGAACCACGGCGGCCTTGCAAGGTGCCATCATCCACCACGGTGCACAGCTCAGAAGCTACTAACTGCCCCATCTGGCCACTGAATACTGAAGTGCCACGGCGGTTGAAGTCGCCTTCCAGCCCGTGACCGACCGCTTCATGCAGCAGCACCCCAGGCCAGCCCGCGCCTAGTACCACAGGCATAGTGCCCGCAGGAGCCGCCACGGCAGATAGGTTGACCAGCGCCATACGCACCGCTTCTTTGGCAAAAGCATCGGCACGTACTTCACCATCCACCACTTCCAGGAAGTAGTCATAGCCAAAACGGCCACCACCACCGCTGGCTCCGCGCTCACGCTTGCCGTCTTCTTCCACCAGCACGCTGACGGAGAAGCGCACCAGCGGGCGAACGTCTGCCGCCAGAGTGCCATCCGTTGCCGCAACCAATATCCGCTCATACACGCCGGTGATGCTTGCCGTTACTTCCTGCACGCGCTTGTCTTCAGCACGCGCGACCTTGTCTACCCGGTGCAACAGCGCGATCTTCTCTTCCCGCGGCAGGCTTTGCAGCGGATCGAGCAAAGGATACAGCGCCTGATAGCCGATCTCGCCCAGCGTATGGACTTTGCCATTGCCGCTGTCACGCACAATGCTGCGAGCAGCCTGTGCACTTTGGTTCAGGGCGTTCAGGGTGATTTGGTCCGCATAGGCAAAGCCGGTCTTTTCACCGCTGACCGCGCGCACGCCAACGCCCTGGTCGATATTGTACGAGCCATCTTTAATGATGCCGTCCTCAATCACCCAGGCTTCGTGGTAGCTGGACTGAAAATAGAGGTCGGCGTAATCGAGGCGGCGTTCGGCCAGTTGACCCAATACGGAGAACAGGTCTTGATGACTCAGCTTATTCACAGCGAGTAACTGCTCACTGACAAACGACAGGCTCATAATTTTTTCACTCTTTATTGGAGGAGTTTTCAACCGGCGCAATCAGCGTCGGCTGGAATCGGTTGTGCTGCATCACCGGCATCTGTTTGCGGATGGTATGCAACTTGCCGGTATCCACGCGCACTTTCAGCGCGGAGACCGCGTCGGGGTTTTCTGCCAGCACATTGCCCCAGCTGTCTACCACCATGGAATGTCCCCAGGTGCGGCGGGTGGCCCCGTGACGGCCTACCTGCGCAGGAGCCAGGATCACACACTGGTTCTCGATAGCGCGGGCACGCAGCAAAATCTCCCAGTGTGCCTCACCGGTCACGCGGGTAAATGCGGCGGGCACCGAGATCAGTTCCGCACCTTGCGCGCGCAGCGCCTGATACAGGCCAGGGAAGCGCAGGTCGTAGCATATCGTCATGCCCAAGCGGCCAACCGGCGTATCAACCACCGTTAATTGCTGGCCATGCTGATAGGTATCCGACTCGCGGTAATGGGCATGGATATCATTGATATCCACGTCGAACATGTGCAGTTTGTCGTAACGGCCACGGATTTCGCCCTGATCGTCAAACAGCAGGCTGCTGGTGGTGATGCGTGTCGGATCTTCGCGGCTGATCAATGGCATAGAGCCAACCAGCAACCATACTCCATAACGGCGAGCCATATCACGCACCGCCTGCTGCAGCGGCCCGTGACCTTCCGTTTCCGCATGTTCACGGTAGGCGGCCGAGTTGGCAAACAGTAAGGCGTTCTCCGGAGTCATCACCAGTTTTATCCCGGGATTGAGCTGCTTGATCTGCTGCTCAATCTGGGCCAGGTTGTCCCGTATCTGCTCACCGCTACACAACTGTAATAACGCAACGTTAGCATTTTTCATGGCGATTTATCCTCTTTTGGCTTACGCAACACCTCATGAATACTTGGGTGGTCCAGGCTACCGGTAATGTCATAGCGGATAAACGAGATCTTGCTCCACAACGGCCCCAGCACTTTCGAGGCTGCAAACACCGCCGCCCCCACAATCGGGTTGATCACAAACGCGGTCGCCACGCCAACCGTCGCCGAGATCTCTGGCGCTATCACGGCCTGCATATCAATCTGGCGTTTCACCAGGTCGATCTGGCCGCTCATGGCGATATCCGCCGCCAGCCCATCCACCAAAAAGTTATCTGTATGCATTATGCCATCTTTCGCCCAGATAGTGCCGCGTATGGAGTCAAAGTAAAATCCATTACCGAAAGTATCACGGAAGTCGAACTGTAATTTACGCAGCAGGGCATCAAAGCTGACCAGGCGTAACAACTGCCCAGCTCGGCCACCGCCGACGTTATCAATCTCGCCTTTGCCCAGATCGACCTTCATCGTGCCATTGAGCGTGTTGATCTGCGGTTTCCATGGCTGCCCATGCCAGTGCAGATCAAAATCGATATCGTAGGGTGCGTCTTTTAATGGAATGATCACGCCGAAGAAACTGGCGGTACGATCGATTTTGCTGCCCAGCAGTTTGCCCTTTAATGCACTGCGCTCTTCCTGAGCGTTCTGTTTCCACAGGCCGGTGGCGCTCATACGGCCATAGCCGGTGTCCACCAAGCCATGGCTTAGCACCAGCGAGTCCCCCTCACGTTTGAGATCGGCCTCCACCGTGCCAAGATTCTGCCCCATCATCCAGCAGGATTTACAACGCAACATCAGCGAAGGCCAATCCTGGAAAGAGATCCGCTCCTTCGAGTCCAACGGGTTGGTACCGCCAGCACTGCCATCGCCGCTGGCAAACTGCGGGTTGTAGTAAAGATAGCCGAGATCCGCGCGCCACACGCCCTTATCCGGCATCGACAGACTACCATCAATCTCTTTACCCTTGGCAGTGACGGTCGTTCCCGCCAACTGCTGCACGACCGCCAGCTGAAGGTTATGCCACGCCTGTCCGCCCAGCGTCAGCTGTGGGGTTTCGAGCGTTACGCTGGTTGGGAACACAAAGTTGCCCACCTTGCCTGCACCGCTGCTTTGCTTCATCGCCGGTGCCAATAGCCCCAGCCATTGCTCGCCATCCAGCGCGGGCAGATTGAGCACCAGGGATTTATCTTTGGGTAACGTTGGGGTAGTGGAACCACCGGTTTGCCAGGCGGCACGTGCCAGCGTCACCTGCTGTTTGGCCAGCAGCCATTCGCTGTTGAAGTGGTTTTGCTTGCCCGCACTGCCATTGAGCATAAATCCTTGCAGGCCGCCATTCACTTTTACGCTAACCGGTAACGCTTCCCCTGCGGCTTTATTCAGGGGAGAAGGTAAGTGACTGCTTACTTTTTTCAGATCGGCATTCACACCAATCTCATAGTTCAGCTCGCCTTTATGCGGCAGGTTGATCGCCACTTTACCCTGCCAGGCCGCGCTGCCTGCCAGCTTTTTGGCAAACTCTGGCGGCAGGCCTTCAACCTTGGCCGGTTGCCAATCGCCTTTCAGCCCAACGTTAACCTTATAATCCTGTTTGCCTTCCAGCGTATCGAAGTTGACCGTCAGCGGCTGCCCAAACCAGTTGGCCGTCAGGGTATCGCTCTGCAGGTTGCCGTTGTCGAAACGGAACTTGCCGCTCACTCTCTCTAGCTGGCTCTCCAGCGGCTTGACCAACAGCGAGTTGTTATTCAGCGTCACTTCACCGCTGGCGTTAACCAGCTCACCGTCCAACGGAATATTCAGATGTAAGCGCCCACTTACATTGCCACCCACCTGCAGCTCATCTAATGCCGCCCCGACAGAGTCATCCAGTGGGGTCTGCATGAAATAGTCGTGGATAGCTTGCCCGGTCCCCGCAACGTCGGCATCAATCAACAGGCGTTGTTTGCTATAGTCCGGAATGACGGCGCTAATGTTTCTGCCCGTCGCATTGCCCAGTTTGGTTTGCGGCGCATTCATCCACAGGCCATTGTTGGCAAAGTCGAGGTCGATCGCCAGATCGTCCAGCGCTGGCCATTCCGGCTGGAACTGGAAGGTAGCATGGCGTAGTGGGACAAACACCTGAAACTGCCCTTCGTTCTTCTCATATGGGAAGTGCTGTGGATCGCCCGCATAAATCAGGGAAGCATTATCAACCTGCCCACCCTGGATCGCTTCGCTGAGGTAATCCACCAAATGTTTACCCATCAGCGGTTCAGGGAAATAACGCCAGGCATCGCCGGCATCATACAAACGGATGCCAGCCAGAATATCCAGCCAAGGCTCGCCGTTGGCCGGTTGCTGATAGCGGAAATCACCGTTAATCCACAGGGATTTGGCCTGTACATCCAGACTTTGACTTGCCAATTGCCAGCCTTGAGCGTTGTTTTGCCAGGTCAACGCCCCGCTCGCACGGCCGATCTCCAACGGTGCCCGGAACATATCGCCATAAGGCAGCGTGCTGTTGTTCAGCCCCAGCGTCAGACGGCCGTTTTCCACGCCCCCGGTTAACGCGCCGGAAAAGTGATCGACGCCCGGCAACAGTTTCCAGTGTTGCCAGCTCAGATCCTGCCACCACGCCTGAAAACGGGTTTTTTCCGGCTGTTGCAGTGGGATATCCAGCGCCAGCGCCCTGAGCATGCCGCTAGGTTGTAAGTCTTTCCAGTGCTCCAGCACTTCCGGGCTGAGGAACGAGAAGGTAGGCAGCAACGCTTCCAACCGTTCCAACTGGATGCCGGTGGCACGGATACGGAGTTCTTCACTCTGGTTTGGCCCGATAAATTGGGTATTTTCCGGCAACCACAGCGCAGTAAGGGTTCCCGGTGCCCAGGCTTGGCCATCGGTTTTCAGGTTCAGGGCTGGCACATGCACCTGCCAGCCGTTGCCCTCACGGCTCAGTGCCAGCGCCAGATTATCGACGTCCAGCCGGTGTTGATCGCCACCCGCTGACCAACTGGCGGTGCCTTTATTAAGCAGGACATTACCGCTGTAGATTGCACCATTCTTGATATTGAGCCAGGCGGCCAGGCTGAAATCGGCGCTTTCGAGACCGGTATTGGTTTGCAGCCAGCGGCTGAACCAGGGCTTCATGTCGATCTCATCGGCCTGCATATAAATGGTGCCGGTGTTGAGCAACCCCTGCTCATCCCGCAGATCCAGACGTAGCTGGACCGCACCATGCTGGCCATTCAGACTGGTCAGGCTGATTTGACCTTCTGCGCGGTGGCGGTTTTGGCTGTTGAGCCAGGTCATTTGCGGGATGTGGAATTCAGCACGCGAGCCTGATGGGGTAAGGAACGAGAGGCGGCTGTTGCGCAGATCAAAGTGATCCAATTGATACAGGAACAGATCGCTGACCCCGTTTGGGGTAAGGCCATTTCCATTACTGCCTTCACCCCCGAGCGTCGTGTTAAGATCGAGCTGCAGTTGATAGAAGGTGAGATCGCGGAACTGCCAGCGCCAATGCAGCAGGGATTGCCACACGTCCAGCGCCAGCGTGACCCGCTCGATCTGGATCGTGCTTTTTGGCAAGGCCAAACGGATGTTGCGGGCTTCCAGCGTTGGGCCAAAGGTTTCCCAACTGCCCTGGACATAGTCGGCTTCGACGGGCACCCCGGCGATCGCCTGCACCTTCTCCAGCAATTGCGGGCGATAGTGGTTAAGCTCAGGCAGCACCAGACGCAACCCGCTGATCAGCAACGCCACAACAACTATCAAAATGGCGCCTGTGGCTAACAGGATCCCGGGCAGTCGCCTCACGCATTTCTCCTTAATGACCAAATATATAACCTAACGCTTGTGCCCCTCACCCTAACCCTCTCCCACAGGGAGAGGGGACCGATAGAGTTCGTTATCAGTTGCAGAAATTTACCTGACCATCACAGATTATTAAGCCACATCAAGAACACCATACTTAACCACGACACCGTACCAGCTCCCTCTCCCCATGGGAGAGGGTTGAGGTGAGGGGTATTACATCATCACAACGTCAAACTGTTCCTGGCTGTATAACGGTTCGATCTGCACCTTGACCTGTTTGCCAACGAAGATTTCCACTTCCGCCAGCGCGTGTGACTCTTCACTTTTCAGCGCTTCACCCACGGCCGCAGATGCATAGACCAGGAAACGATCGGAATCATAAGCATGATGCACGCGCACGATCTCACGCATAATCTCATAGCAGACGGTTTCCACCGTTTTCACCGTTCCGCGCCCTTGGCAGGTCGGGCAGTCGTTACACAGCACATGCTCAATACTTTCACGCGTGCGTTTACGCGTCATCTCCACTAAGCCTAGCTGAGAGAAACCGTTGATCGTGGTTTTTACCCGATCTTTACTCAGCGCCAGCTCCAACGAGTGCAATACCCGGCGGCGGTGTTCATCATTGTTCATATCGATGAAATCAATGATGATGATGCCGCCCAGGTTGCGCAGCCGCAGCTGGCGGGCAATGGCCTGCGTCGCTTCGATGTTGGTATTGAAGATGGTCTCGTCAAGATTGCGGTGGCCAACAAAGGCCCCGGTGTTGATATCCACGGTGGTCATGGCTTCGGTTTGATCGATGATCAGGTAACCGCCGGACTTCAATTCAACCTTGCGCTCCAGCGCGCGCTGGATCTCGTTCTCGACGTCGTACAGATCGAAGATCGGCTGGCTGCCGGTATACAGCTCCAGCTTATTGGTGATATCCGGGATGTACTCGCCGGTAAATTCCACCAGTTGGTCATGCGTCAGGCGTGAATCGACGCGGATACGATCCAACGCCGCCCCGGCAAAGTCGCGCAGGATACGGTGCGCTAACGCCAGTTCGCCATACAGTTTGTACTTGGTCTGGTTACGCTTTTTGCGCTCCATGACCTTGGTCCACAAGCGCTTGAGGAAGGCGGCATCCTGCGCCAGCTCTTCTTCGCCGATCCCTTCCGCCGCGGTGCGGATGATAAAACCGCCCAGATCGTCGCAATATCCCGCCACGGCGCGCTTAAGACGCTCGCGTTCGGCTTCGCTTTCAATGCGTTGGGAAACCCCCACGTGAGCAGCGCCCGGCATAAAGACCAGGTAGCGCGAAGGTAGAGTGATATCGGTAGTGAGGCGTGCGCCCTTGGTGCCAAGCGGATCTTTTACCACCTGAACCATCAGGTCCTGCCCCTGGCGTACCAGTTCGGCGATATCACGCACGGAGAAATTCTTTTGTTCATCACCGGCAACACACTCGGTGTGCGGCATGATATCGGAGGCGTGCAGGAAGGCCGCTTTATCCAGGCCAATATCGACAAAGGCCGCCTGCATGCCGGGTAACACGCGGCTGACACGCCCTTTGTAGATATTGCCCACGATGCCACGCTTGGCTTCGCGCTCAATATGGATCTCTTGCAGAATGCCGCCGTCAATATAGGCAACCCGCGTTTCCGACGGCGTAATATTTACCAGTAGCTCAGCTGTCATGCTTTCTCCTCAGAGCCGGTGTAGCGCCTGCCCTTATCTTTCCTGTGCTCACGCTATCGCGGCGACGGGAAATCTAGTGGTGGCATCAACCGGTTCTTACCTCTCGTAATGCGACAAAATGACTGAGCAGCTCATGTGTTTCGACCAGCGGCAACCCCATCACCGCATGATAACTTCCGGTTATCGTTCTGACGAAACAACCACCCTTGCCTTGAATTCCGTAAGCGCCCGCTTTATCCATCGGTTCGCCCGTGGCGATATAGTCGCAGATATCCTGTGGTGACAGGTTGCGGAAGGTCACGTCGGTGACCACCAGCTGGCATAAAACGCCCTGTTTATCGGCGATCGCCACGGCAGTCATCACCTGATGCTGTTTCCCGGACAAGGCTGCCAGCATCTGCGCCGCATGCTCTTCATCCCGCGGTTTTTCCAACACCTGGCCGTTCAACACCACGATAGTATCTGCCCCCAGCACGGGCCAATCCTGTTGCGCCAGGGATACACCCGCCCTGGCCTTATCCTGCGCCAGACGGCGAACGTAATTTTCCGCCGCCTCCCCTTCCTGCCGCTGCTCTTCAGTATGCGTCAGAATGACTTCGAACGGTACGCCGAGCAGAGTCAGCAGTTCATGACGACGGGGGGAACCGGAAGCAAGATAGAGCGAAAACATCGTTATAACCTCATTGTACGGCAAACTGACGGCGGATCTTACGCATCAGCAGGAATAACCACGGCCAAAGCACGCCGTTGACCACACTACTCCAGAACACCTCGGGGCGGAAAGAGACGTTGATCACTAAAAACTCCGCCCAGAACACCACCACGTCCATGGCCAATGATAGCAGCACAACGATCAGCGCTTGCTGCCACAGTGCCATATTGCGGAATAATTGGAATTTGAACGCGACGAGATAGGCGATGATACCCATGGCCAGCGCACGTACGCCGAGCGTGGAACCCAGGATCAGATCCATGATCAGCCCCAGGATAAAGCCGGTGCCGACGTTAACCCGATGGGGTAACGCCATCACCCAGTAAGTAAGGATCAGCAGCAGCCAGGATGGCCGAAACATGTAGATTTGCTCCGGCCACGGCATGATTTGCAGCACTAATGCCACCAGGAATGATAGCCAGATAATCCAGCGCCCATTGCTGCGATAGCGATTCATCGGGTTGCCCCCACCGCTGGCGGCTGAACGGTACCGGTAGCGGGAGCGGGCAGCGGAGCCGGTGGGCCCATGGCATCAGCCGGTGGCAATACCTGCGGCATCATCTGCATCAGGCGTTCATTGGCAACGCGATGGACTTCTTCCGGCGGCAGCGGCATGGTGCCGTTGCGATCGGCGCCCCATAGTAACAACAGATAGCGCAAGCGTTGCAGACCAGCGGTTGGCCGCGCCTGGATCACGGTATAGGCGCGTTGGTTATCCACTTTTACCGAGGACACCACAGCTACCGGATACCCTTCTGGGAAGCGGCCACCCAAACCGGAGGTGACCAGCACATCCCCGACGCGGATATCGGTATTGCCCGGCAAATGTTCCAGCTGCAGGTCATCCGTACAGCCACTGCCTGCGGCAATCACCCGGATATCATTGCGCAATACCTGGATCGGCAACGCATGGGAAGCATCACAGATCAGCAGGACGCGGCTGGTCATTTTAGCCACCGCCACCACCTGCCCGACCACGCCTTTATCACTGATAACCGGCTGGCCTTCATAAACCCCGTTGTCCGACCCTTTATCAATCACTACTTGATCGCTATAGGGGTCTGAACCGGTGGAGATCACCTGAGTGACCATTTTGTGTTCGTCCTGGCGCAACGGCGAGCCCAGCAGCTCACGCAAACGGGCATTTTCCTGTTTGAATTGGCCAAGAAGAAGATTATCGCTGTTTTTGAGTAACAGTTCCTGCCGCAGAGCACGGTTTTCCAGCTCTAGCTGTTGGCGGGTAGCCAGCGTTTCCGATACGCTGTCCAAAACTTTACGCGGCCCGTTAGCCAAGAAGTAAAAAGGGCTGACGGCGGTGTCCATGTAGTTTCGTATTTTAACGAACGTACCGAGCCGGCTGTCGGCAACGATCAGTGCAATCGCCACGATCACTGCCAGGAAAAGTCGTAGTTGCAGGGAAGGCCCCCTGCTAAAAATCGGCTTCATAAATTATGCACGTTCCTCGACAACAGAAAGAGGAACGCACCAGATGCCAGGTTAATGCCGTCATCCGCTACGATCCCTCCATTCTGGGGCTGCTCACTATTCTTCGCTGAACAAATCGCCGCCATGCATGTCGATCATTTCCAACGCCTTGCCACCACCGCGAGCCACACAGGTGAGAGGATCTTCAGCCACCACGACCGGGATACCGGTCTCTTCCATCAGCAGGCGATCCAGGTTACGCAGCAATGCGCCACCACCGGTCAGCACCATACCGCGTTCGGAGATGTCGGAAGCCAGTTCCGGCGGGCACTGTTCCAGCGCAACCATGACCGCGCTGACGATGCCGGTCAGAGGTTCCTGCAAAGCTTCGAGAATTTCATTGGAGTTCATGGTGAAGCCACGCGGCACACCTTCAGCCAGGTTACGGCCACGCACTTCAATTTCACGCACTTCGTCATCCGGATAGGCCGAGCCGATGCCGTGCTTGATACGTTCTGCAGTAGCTTCACCGATCAGTGAACCGTAGTTACGGCGCACGTAATTAATGATGGCTTCGTCAAAGCGGTCGCCGCCGATACGCACGGAAGAGGAGTACACCACGCCGTTAAGCGAGATCACCGCCACTTCAGTGGTACCACCACCGATATCAACCACCATGGAGCCAGTGGCTTCCGATACTGGCAGACCCGCACCGATCGCCGCAGCCATAGGCTCTTCAATCAGGAAGACTTCACGCGCGCCTGCACCCTGAGCGGACTCACGGATTGCACGGCGTTCAACCTGGGTGGCACCAACAGGTACGCAAACCAGTACGCGCGGGCTAGGGCGCATAAAGCTGTTGCTGTGAACCTGCTTGATGAAATGCTGCAGCATTTTTTCGGTGACAAAGAAGTCGGCGATCACGCCGTCTTTCATTGGGCGAATAGCCGCGATATTGCCAGGCGTACGCCCCAGCATCTGCTTGGCGTCATGACCTACGGCCGCAACGCTCTTGGGTGAGCCGGCACGATCCTGACGAATGGCAACCACCGACGGTTCATTCAGTACAATGCCTTGTCCTTTAACATAAATCAGGGTATTGGCGGTACCCAAGTCGATGGACAAGTCATTAGAAAACATGCCACGAAATTTCTTAAACATAACGAAAGGATAATCCTGCAAGCTGGGGGCGGAAAATAAAATCCGCCTACTTTACCAACCACACGAAGCAGCGACAAGGCGCAAAAACGTCCTACTTCGGTGAAAATTAGTCTGCGTTATTTGTGACCGAATGCACGGAAAGCGAATGGGGCCTGATATCCCTCAACAAAGGCTCAGCTAGCCACCAAATCAACGTACCAAACGGCAGTAACACAGCTCATAAAATCTAACATTTTTCCTGATTGTCACCGGTGGTAAGCACCTACTGACGCCCACAGGAAAAGACGGGCCATTCTACGTTAATTTTTGCCCGGTCATCAGGTTAAACACGATATCGACGCGAATATTTTTTGCGAGCTATATCGATCGGCTCTGGAGAAGCGAAAAAGTCCCCCTGCCCACCTAGGATCCCGCGGTCTTTCAGCGTCTGCCATTCGTTGCGCGTACGCACGCTGGCGGCAAAAACCTTCGCTTGAGTGCCTTCGCAGGCACCGGTGAGGCTCTGAACGAACAGCTGATTCTCATCCCGCCGGTCAATACTCCGTACCAACCCAGGGTGAAGCTTGACGATCTCCACCGGTAACGACTTGATATAAGAGGTACTCACCACCGTCAACCCGGCCTGAGAAACCGCCAGACGACAGCCCAATCCGGTCAGCAATCGCAGCACCGGACGCAAACGGTCGATATGTTGACACACATCTGCCTCTGCAAGTTCAATCAGAATTCGCCTGCGGTGACTTTTTTCACACTGTAACAGGGTATCGCGCAGCCAACGTTGAAAACTGCGCTGCAATAATGAATCAACGCATAGTGGAAACGCCAGCGTCTCTTCCGGCCACAGTGCCAATAAAGGAATAATCCGATTCATCTGCTGGCGGTCATAGCTTTCCGCCAAGCCAAGCTGATTGACCAGCGGCATATACTCGGCAGGCAACAGTTCCTGTGCGCCATCATAAATCCGGCTCATGATTTCGCGGTGATGCACATCACCTTCCACCGTCACCGCCGGTTTTTGATATAAGCGAGGGCCGCCGCGGGCCAGCACCTGTTCAAGCAGCGTGCGCCATTTAACGCTGCCGCGCCCTTTCTCTGGCACATCGCTATCATAGACGTACCAGCCGTTTTCGCCTTGCAGTACGGCGTGGCGGGTCGCCTGTTCGGCGTAATCGATGATTTCTTCCGTGGTCTGCCCGCTGCGGTAGGCCACAATACCAATATGCAAGAACGCCTCACGGTCAATCAGCGCCGTTGAGGGCAAGGAGTCGATCGCGTTGACCAGCTGCGCCGCGATGCCGTCCGCTTCTTTCAGCGTGCGGTGTGGCAGCAGAACGGTAAAATCACTGTGGAAGTAACGGGCCAGTAAGGCGGCAGGATAGCGCATGACAAAAGTGGACAGCAGGTTGACCAACGAATACATCAGCTCCTGCACCGCTGCATTGCCGTGAATTTCACGCAGGGTATCGAAATCTGGCAGGCGCACCATCATGACGATGCCGTGTGACCCGACATCTTCCAGCTGAGTAGTGAGCTGATTATCAAAGAACAGCCGGTTATTGAGGCCGGTTTTGGCATCCTGAGCGGCAAAAGCACGGATCAGGGTATCTACCCGGCTACGCTCCTCACGTGCTTCGGCCAAATCGGCCAGCAGGCGATCCAACGCACCGCTGACGCTGGCGGGCCATTCGCGAACGTCTCCCTTCAGCACCTGTTCACGCTCGCCGTTGAGAATGCGCCGCGCTCGGCGCTCCAGGCGATCTTCACCTACCGCCTGTTCACGCAGCCAGCGTAAGCTGAACAGCAGGATCACCACCATGATGACGATTGACAGCGTGACCGCCGCTGTGGACTGCAAGGAACGCACGTCGCTGGCGAACGGATCGAGGTAGGTGACATTTACCCGGGTGCCGGGGTGATGCATCATGGTTAACGAGGTTTGGCGGTAGCCAGCCAGCGATGCCCAAGGGGCTTTGATGGTCGGCAGGCTGTAGGAGAAAAGGTTGCTGGTTTCGGTATCGACATGAATCGCAACGATGCCTAGCGGCCGCATCACCAAGGGCAGCCAGTTATCCTGAGCCTGCAGAGGTTGAAGCAGCATTGCCTGATCGATGGAAGTGGCCAGGGCTTCAAAACGGCGCTCTAGGCGCTCCTGGGTCACGTAAAAGAAACTGTATGAACACCCCATCAGCATCAAGAACATAGCCAATGCGACGAGCAGGGTGATTAGAGCAGAGAGTTTGGTTGTAAATCTCATCCCTGTGCCTTCTGCGCGATGATAAAATGAAGAGCCACCTTTTGATGTGCCAAGGCCCCGTTCCTGCTCGATTGAAAACAACGCAATACCCTGATATTAAAAATCATGAAGCGACTTCAATTTCTTTGCCAGGCATCAGGTTAGCGCTTACAAAGCTATCAAGCCTAGCCGACGAAGAAAACCATTAAACACTCTTTTTTTGTCCTTTATCAGGACAGGCTTTTTTATTATGCATATAGTCAGACAATACTGAACTATACATTCATATAATATATGAAAAAGCGGGGAACGATGCATGCGCGTATTATTATTGGAACAAGATGGCGAAAAAACCCTGGCACAAGTCAAGAATATTGATAGTGAGCAGTTGCCAGAAGGGGATGTGACGGTCGACGTCAATTGGTCCAGTCTCAACTATAAAGATGCCCTGGCGATCACCGGCACGGGGAAAATCATTCGCCACTTCCCAATGGTGCCTGGTATCGATTTTGCAGGCCTGGTACACAGCAGCAAAGATCCGCGTTTTAAACCAGGCCAGAGCGTAGTGCTCACCGGCTGGGGCGTTGGCGAAAATCACTGGGGCGGGTTGGGCGAACAGGCCCGCGTTAGCGGCGAATGGCTGGTACCACTGCCACAAGGGCTATGTGAACGTAAAGCGATGATCCTCGGCACCGCTGGTTTTACCGCCATGCTGTGCGTGATGGCACTGGAAGAAGGCGGAGTGAAACCGGAGGACGGCGACGTTCTGGTCACCGGAGCCAGCGGCGGCGTCGGGAGCACAGCGGTCGCCCTACTGTCCGCTCTGGGCTATAGCGTCACCGCCATCAGCGGGCGCGACAGCAATACCGACTATCTGAAATCCCTCGGTGCCAAAACCGTGCTACCCCGTAGCGAATATATTGAAACACCGCGCCCGCTGGAGAAACAGCTGTGGGCCGGCGCCATTGACACCGTCGGCGACAAATTGCTGGCTCGCGTGCTGGCGCAGATGAATTACAACGGCACCGTTGCCGCCTGCGGCCTGGCGGGAGGCTACCAGTTGCCGACTACCGTGATGCCGTTTATCTTGCGTAACGTGCGTCTGCAAGGCGTTGATTCTGTGCTCACGCCGCTGCATCGTCGCCAAACCGCCTGGGAACGTCTGGCCGGTATTCTGCCAGAGAGCTTCTATGAGCAAGCAACGCAGGAAATTCAGCTGGAAGACGTGCCCGCCGCGGCTACCGCGCTAATGAACAATCAGATCACTGGCCGCACCCTGGTAAAAATCCGTTCATAATCTGTGGGGCGCCGCATCCGGCGCCTGCTTTTTCCCCACAAGAAATTACCTTCTGTTTACCTCTCTTTACATCCCCCCTCTCGCAGAAAGTTGGCTTTCACGCCATGCTTACACCATCACTTGCGGAGAAAAAAAATGAAACAACAGCGAAAACTGACCGAAGCCGATGTCACGCCGGAAAGCGTGTTCTATCAGCGGCGCAAGGTGCTCCAGGCGCTAGGGATCACGGCAGCCTCGCTGGCTTTGCCCATCCAGGCACAGGCCGACTTGCTTTCCTGGTTCAAAGGTAACGATCGGCCCCCGGCTCCAGCAGGCAAACCGCTAGACTTCAGCAAGCCAGAAGCCTGGCAAGCCAAGCTGGAGCTGACGCCGGAAGAAAAAGTCATGGGGTACAATAATTTCTACGAATTTGGCCTGGATAAGGCCGATCCCGCGGCCAACGCAGGCTCACTGAAAACGACGGACTGGAAGGTGAAAATCGACGGTGAAGTCGGCAAGCCCATCACGCTGGATATCGACGATTTACTCAAGCGATTCCCGCTGGAACAACGCATTTATCGCATGCGCTGCGTCGAAGCCTGGTCGATGGTGGTGCCGTGGATCGGCTTTGAGCTGGGCAAACTGCTTAAGCTGGCCGAGCCCAACAGCAACGCGCGCTACGTGGCTTTTCAAACGCTGTACGATCCAGAGCAGATGCCCGGCCAGAAAGATCGCTTTATTGGCGGTGGCCTCAAGTATCCCTATGTCGAAGGTTTGCGCCTTGATGAAGCCATGCATCCACTGGCTCTGTTGACCGTGGGCGTGTATGGCAAGATGCTGCCACCGCAAAACGGTGCTCCGGTGCGCCTGATCACTCCATGGAAGTACGGCTTCAAAGGCATCAAGTCTATCGTGCAGATCACCCTGACCCGCGAACAACCGCCAACCACCTGGAATCTGTCCGCTCCCAACGAATATGGTTTTTACGCCAACGTGAATCCCCATGTCGATCATCCGCGCTGGTCGCAGGCCACCGAACGTTTTATCGGTTCCGGCGGCATTCTGGATGTGAAACGTCAGCCCACGCTGCTGTTCAACGGTTATGCCGACCAGGTGGCTTCGCTATATCGCGGCCTCGATTTACGGGAGAACTTCTGAGTGCGCTTAACCCCCAAGCAGATCACCTGGCTAAAAGTAGCCATCTACCTGGCGGCATTTCTGCCCTTTCTGTGGCTGGTGTTGTCTGTCGATCAGGGCTGGTTCAGCGCCGATCCGGCCAAGGATATCCAGCATTTTACCGGCAGGATGACGCTGAAGTTGCTGCTGGCCACCCTGCTCGTCACTCCATTGGCCCGCTACGCGCGCCAGCCGTTACTGATCCGTTGCCGACGCCTGCTGGGTTTGTGGTGTTTTGCCTGGGGAACCTTGCATCTGGTAAGCTACTCGACGCTGGAACTGGGGCTGAGCAACATTGGCCTGCTGGGGCGCGAACTGGTAACTCGCCCCTATCTGACGCTAGGTATCCTCTGCTGGTTGATTTTGTTGGCTCTGGCGGCCACCTCAACGCTATGGGCACAGCGTAAATTGGGGGCCAGCTGGCAGAAGCTGCATAACTTCGTCTATCTGGTGGCTATCCTGGCACCGATCCACTACCTTTGGTCGGTAAAAACGTTGTCACCGCAGCCTTTTATTTACGCGTCGCTGGCGCTGCTGTTGTTAGCTCTGCGTTACAAGAAATTCCGCTCATGGTGGCGTAAACCGCGCTAAATCCGGCAAGATTGGCGATAAAAATCCCCTGGAGGGGCGCGGAACTTTTCTGTGTTCTACCCCTCATAATCCAATAGCGGCACTTGGTGTTTGCTGATTTAGGGTTGAATATCTTCGCTGATAAGACCAGTATTTAGCTGCGAATTGCCACGATATCGTTATAATGCCCGACCTTGAACCTGTCGCTGCAGCAAAATCTGCGCGTAACAGGTGACAAATCGGTGACATCGGGTTATTTTCTACGATGATGGTTTTATTGCCGGAGATACCAGCACAATGGCGGATAAGTTTCACATTTTGCTTCTGAACGGCCCCAATCTCAATCTGCTGGGGACGCGTGAGCCGGAAAAGTACGGCAGCGCTACGCTGGCAGAGATTGTTAACGGATTGGAAAACCAGGCGCTCGCGCTAGATATCACCCTGAGTCATCTGCAGTCCAACGCCGAGCATGCGCTCATCGATCGCATTCATCAGGCACGCGGCAATACGGATTTTATCCTGATTAACGCTGCCGCGTTCACGCACACCAGCGTGGCGTTGCGCGATGCACTGTTGGCAGTACAGATCCCGTTTATCGAGATCCACCTGTCCAACGTGTACGCTCGTGAGCCTTTCCGTCATCACTCCTACCTGTCTGATATCGCGGTAGGCGTGATCTGTGGCCTCGGCGCGGATGGCTACACATTTGCTTTACAGGCAGCGGTTCGCCGTTTGTCAAAAACCCACTAATTGCTACACAAAAAGAGTACGGAATCACACTCATGGATATTCGTAAAATCAAGAAACTGATCGAACTGGTTGAAGAATCAGGCATTTCTGAACTGGAAATCTCTGAAGGCGAAGAGTCGGTTCGCATCAGCCGTGCCGCACCGGTGCAGGCTTACCCAATGATGCAACAGTACGCAATGCCAGCCCAGCAGCAGCAACCTGCTCTGGCCAACGCCGTTGCCCCTGCTGCCGCAGAAACCCCAGCAGCACCAGCGGCCATGAGTGGCCATATCGTTCGTTCACCAATGGTAGGGACCTTCTACCGCACCCCAAGCCCGGACGCGAAAGCCTTCGTGGAAGTGGGCCAGAAAGTGAACGCCGGTGATACTCTGTGCATCGTTGAAGCCATGAAAATGATGAACCAGATTGAAGCGGACAAATCCGGTGTGGTTAAAGCGATCCTGGTAGAAAACGGCCAACCGGTTGAATTTGACGAGCCACTGGTCGTCATCGAATAACGAGGCGCACCATGCTAGATAAAATTGTTATCGCCAACCGTGGCGAGATCGCGCTACGTATCCTGCGCGCTTGTAAAGAACTGGGCATCAAAACCGTTGCCGTTCACTCAAGTGCCGACCGCGATCTGAAACACGTTCTGCTGGCGGATGAGACCGTTTGTATCGGCCCTGCACCGTCAGTTAAAAGCTATCTGAACATCCCGGCCATCATCTCCGCCGCCGAAATTACCGGCGCCGTGGCGATCCACCCGGGTTATGGCTTCTTGTCCGAGAACGCCGACTTTGCCGAGCAGGTAGAGCGCTCTGGCTTTATCTTCATCGGCCCACGTGCCGAAACCATTCGCCTGATGGGTGACAAGGTTTCTGCCATCAGCGCGATGAAAAAAGCCGGCGTACCTTGCGTACCAGGCTCCGACGGCCCGCTGACCGATGACATGGACAAAAACCGTGCCTTCGCCAAGCGCATCGGTTATCCGGTGATCATCAAGGCTTCCGGCGGCGGCGGCGGTCGCGGCATGCGCGTTGTGCGCGGCGACAAAGATCTCGAGCAATCCATCTCCATGACCAAAGCGGAAGCCAAAGCGGCTTTCAACAACGACATGGTGTATATGGAGAAGTACCTGGAAAACCCACGCCACATCGAAATTCAGGTGTTGGCAGACGGCCAGGGCAATGCTATCTATCTGGCTGAACGTGACTGCTCCATGCAGCGCCGCCACCAGAAAGTGGTCGAAGAGGCACCAGCACCGGGGATCACCCCAGAGCTGCGCCGCTACATCGGTGAACGCTGTTCAAAAGCCTGTGTGGAAATCGGCTACCGCGGTGCGGGTACCTTTGAGTTCCTGTATGAAAACGGCGAGTTCTATTTCATTGAAATGAACACCCGTATCCAGGTGGAACACCCGGTTACCGAAATGATCACCGGTGTGGATCTGATCAAAGAGCAGCTGCGTATCGCTGCCGGTCAGCCGCTGTCGATCAAACAGGACGAAGTGAAGGTGCAAGGCCATGCGGTGGAATGCCGTATCAACGCCGAAGACCCGAACACCTTCCTGCCAAGCCCAGGCAAGATCACCCGCTTCCACGCTCCTGGTGGTTTCGGCGTGCGTTGGGAATCTCATATCTACGCTGGCTATACCGTCCCGCCGTACTATGACTCCATGATTGGCAAACTGATCACCTACGGTGAAAACCGTGACGTGGCGATTGCCCGCATGAAGAACGCCCTGGCTGAGCTGATCATTGATGGCATCAAAACCAACATTGAACTGCAGCAGAAGATCATGACCGACGAAAACTTCCAGCATGGTGGCACCAACATCCACTATCTGGAGAAGAAGCTGGGTCTGCAGGAAACCTGATTATCGGTTAACGATATTGGGCCAATAAAAAACACCGCATGAGAACTTCTGCGGTGTTTTTTTATTTAATGGAGAGAGGGATTTTGCCCCTCACCCTAACCCTCTCCCAAAGGGCGAGGGGACCGATCGAGTTAAGCTGAAAGTGTAGTGATTCATCATTAGCACCGGCTGACTCACCTTGATTCCGAAACAGCACGGGCCAATCAAGAGCTCCGGACAGCTCCCTCTCCCTGTGGGAGATGGAACCGATCGAGTGAGTCTGAAAACTCAGTGACACACCTGCGATAAAATTTGCTGAGATGACTCAATTACTGCCAAATGTGCAGGGGCTAACAGCTCCCTCTCCCTGTGGGAGAGGGTTGGGGTGAGGGGTATCGCACCCATAGGCATACGCCCGCAAGACCTCCTGGATCTTGTCGATAATCAGGCTATGTGGGTCACCGGCACACTCGCCAGCCATCAGGCGCGGGAATTGCAGCGGGAAATACTGGCTCAGCATACCCAACGGAATGGTTACTCCGCTCAGGTTTGCCACCAGCTTGTCGATGGCCGCGCTGATGCGCGCTTCAGGCCAGTAATAGCGGATCCGATCGGACAGGCTGTAGTGCAGATCGATCATCGCCTTCGAATGGCGCGGATCGTAATACTTCTTCCAATACTTGGGCTCATCCTGCATCACGCTGTCGATCACCGCCAGCACGTGGCTCTGCTGTTCTGCGGCGATCAGCTCCTTCTCGATCAGCGCCAGGCTGAAGATCGCCTCACGCAGGGCAAAGGTCAGCGCCGGGCCGACTTTCAGGATCGCAAAGTGATCGCGCACCAACTGGCGGAACGCTTTCGGGGTTTGATAATCCGTAGAGTGGGCCTCAAACACCAACGGCGTTGATTCAATCATGGCGGAAAGCTGGCGCGCCTGCTCCGGCTGATAGTGGATCACCGTGGAATGGTCGAACTCGACTCCCGGTTGAACCACCAGCCCCACCACCCGCTCCATGGCCTGCTCCAAACCTAAGCGAGCAAATGCCTGCCGATGCGTCTCGATGGTCTCGGCGGCATCCTGTGGTCGCGTGACGTGTACCTGAGCGATAGCGTGGCTTTCCCCGCCTGGAACCGGCACTTCCGTACCTATCACGTAGCTCAGCGCCTGCCGCTGCTCTGGGGTGGCTGCCGCTTCCGCCACCGCACATAGCCGTGCCGCACGCTCGGCCACCACCGTTGGTGGCAAAGGAACCGGATCGTCCGCGCAGGACATGGAAGCATCCAGATGAATTTTACTGAACCCGGCCTGAACGTAATCGGCAATCAGGCGTTCGGCTTTCTCCATCGCCTGCTCAGCGGGTTCATCCTGCCAGCAGTTCGGCCCAAGGTGGTCGCCCCCCAATATCAACCGTGACTGCGGGAAGCCAACCTTGGCGGCAACGGCATACACAAACTCGCGGAAATCCGCCGGTTTCATTCCGGTGTAGCCGCCAAATTGGTTCACCTGGTTGGAGGTGGCTTCAATCAATACCTTACGCTGGCTAGCCAAGTCAAAACGCAACGTGGCTTCGATCACCAACGGATGTGCCGAGCAAACCGAACAGATACCAATATGCTTGCCGCTTTTATGCTGCTGGATAATAGATTTCATACTTATGGCCTCATTTACCCGTCACCTTTCAAGTCACAGGGTAAAGCAATGTCCTGAACTGAATATTCAAGACGTTGGAATGTTATTTACAGCGCGCCGACCGGCACGGCCCGTTGCTGCTGCAAGAACGCGTCAATTTCAGCAAAGGTGGAGGTCCCCTCCATTGGCCCACGCCGAGTCACCGCCAGCGCACCGCAGGCATTGGCATAGCGCAGCGCCTGGGAAACGCTGTGCCCCTGTAACCGGCAAGCAATGTAAGCGCCGCCAAAGCAGTCACCCGCCCCGGTCGGATCAACCTCGTCTACGGCATAGCTGTCGATATGCAGGGTTTCATCCGCGGAATAATAGCTCGCACCGTTACTGCCGCGTTTCACCACCACTTCTTTAATGCCGTCCTTCAGGTAGCGGGCAATCGCTTCATCCAATGTGGTTTGGGAGGACAGCAGCATGACTTCGCCTTCGCTCGGCATATAGATATCGGTCAGCTCCAGCACGTAATGCAGCGCATCACGCATCTCGGGGATATTGAGCATTTCCTTGCGGATATTCGGATCGAAAGACAAGGTGCCGCCGTTCGCTTTGACAATCCCCGCCGCCTTCTTCACCGCGTCCACCATATGGAAGGAAAACAGCGATGAACCCATGATGTGGAAGTGCTGGCAGTCCTGCAGCAGTTCGGCGTTTACATGCTCGGCCGATAATTTCCCGCAGGCTGCGTTCTTGATATTGAAAATAAAATCGCGATCGCCGTTGGAGTGGTAAGTGACGAAGGCACTGCCGGTCGTCTCATGCGGTAGTACGCGGATGCCACGCGTATCTACTCCGTCAGCCTTTAAGCGCTCGATATTCAGCGTGCCGAAACCGTCATTACCCACGCAGCTGATAATGCCGCACTGACCGCCCAGCTTGGTCACCTGATCGATAAAAATCGCCGGGGCACCGCTGGGGAAAGGACCATTCCATAAGCCTGGATGGGTAAAAGATTGGCCAACTTTATCGGCCATGATCTCAACCAGGATCTCGCCGATGGTATAAATTTTTCTCATTGTCCCGTTCCTTATTCAAATCTGCCTGTGATCGTTAGCCACGTTTCTTCTTGTTTCTGACGTCGACATACACCGCGATAAGGATCACCAGTCCCTTCACCACCATTTGATAGAAATAAGGCACGTTCATTAAATTCATACCGTTGTTGATGACCCCGATGGTCAGCGCGCCGATCATGGTGCCAATCACCGTGCCGTAACCGCCATTCAGGCTGGTGCCGCCCAACACTGCGGCAGCGATAGCATCCAGCTCATAGCTCAGCGCGGCGTTAGGCTGGCCGGAATACAGGCGCGAGGCCAGGATCATGCCGCTGATGCCCGCCATCATGGCGGTGATCATAAAGACCTTTATTTTCAGCGCGGAAACGTTAATCCCCGAATAGATCGCGGCCTCTTTATTGCCGCCGGTGATATAAATCTTGCGGCCAAAGGTGGTTTTCGACAGGATGAAGTGGTTGACGATCAGCAACACCAACAGGATCCAGATGGGGATCGGGATATAGAGAAACTCGCCGTTGCCCAGCGCCAGAAACGCCTCGCTTTTAATCATGATCGGCGTGCCGTCGGTGACGATATAGGCGATACCCCGGAAGATGCCCATCGTCGCGACGGTTACGATAAACGACGGGATACCGGCCAGCGCAGTCAGGCTACCGTTAACCAGGCCCAGCACCAGCGCGGCCATAATCGACAGCGGGATCACCAGAATAAACGGGATGCCAAACGACAGGCCAAGCGCAGCAAAGGTCCCCACCAGTGCAATGGTTGACCCCACCGAAAGATCGATATCCCCCAGCAGCAGCACATACGTCATGCCATAGGCGGTAATGGCAATGATCGAGACCTGCAAAATAATATTGGTAATATTATTCACGCTCAGGAAGCTGTCGTTGATCACGCTGAACAGGATCACCAAGGCCACCAGGCCCGCCAGTATGCCGCCGTACTGTTTGGCGGCTTTTGCCAGTTTCCCTGGCCCGTTGAACGCCGAATGGCCCTCGGCGGCCAGCACTTTATCGCTCATTATTTCACTCCTGTTGCTGCGGTCATGACCTGGGTTTGCGTGAGTCCATCGGTGGCAAAAACGTCGGCGATCTGCTTGGCGCGCATCACCACCAGCCGATCGCTGAGCGCCATCACTTCCGGCAGTTCGGAAGAGATCAAGATAATGGCGGTGCCCTGCGCAGCAAGCTGGCGTATAACGTTATAAATCTCGAACTTGGCGCCTACGTCCACGCCGCGCGTTGGCTCGTCGAGGATTAAGATCCGTGGCACCTTTTCCAACCATTTCGACAGCACGATCTTTTGCTGATTGCCCCCGCTCAGGGTGCTAACCAGCTGGTGTGGCGAACTGACCTTGATGTTCATCCGCCGGATTGCCTGCTGAGTTTTCGCCTCTTCATGCTTATGGTTGATCAGGCTGGAGCCCGCATACTGAAAGGCCACGTGATGGGTGTTCATGCTTACGTCATGCATCAGCACCAACCCCTCCTCCTTGCGGTTTTCCGTCACGAAGGCGATGCCATGCGCTATCGCCTGCTTTGGATTGCGGATAGTGACGACCGCCTCATCGATAAGAATTTCACCCTGGTAACCGGTCAGGCCAAAAATGGCCTTCATCACGTCTGAACGCCCCGATCCCACCAGCCCAAAAAAGCCCAGTACTTCGCCTGCACGCAGCGAGAAATGGATATCGTGAAACAGTTTGTCTTGCGAAAATTGCCTGACTTCCAGCACCGGCACCTGCTCCGCTGAAGGAGGTTCGCCGATGCGTGGCGGGTAGATATTGGTCATTTCGCGGCCAACCATCTGGGCAATCAGCCGGTGAATGTCGGTCTGGTGTTTATCATGTGTGGCGATGAACTCGCCGTCGCGCAGCACCGAGATATCGTCAGATACCCGCATGATCTCATCCATGCGGTGCGAGATATAAATCACCGCGCAGCCGCGCTGTTTCAGCTTGTCGATAATGCCAAACAGAATGTCAGCCTCGTTATCGCTCAGGGACGACGTTGGTTCATCCATGATCACGACATCTGCCGGGTAGCTCAGCGCCTTGGCAATCTCTACCAATTGGCGCTGGGCCATCGACATGGTGCCGACAATTTGCTGCGGATCGAGCGGAATGGCCAAGTCCGCCAGCAGGCGTTGGCAATCATTCACCATCTGGCCATCGTTAATAAAACCAAAACGGGTTGGCTCATTATTGGCGTAGATATTCTCTGCTACGCTCATATTATTGCTCAGGCTCAGCTCCTGAAAAATAATCGCGATACCCAACTTTCTGGAATGCTGGGGGTTGTTAATAGTAACGTTTTGCCCTTTGAGAATTATTTCCCCTTTGGTCGGTGGATAAATTCCTGCCAGGATTTTCATTAGCGTGGATTTACCGGCACCATTTTCGCCCAGTAGCGTATGGACTTTACCTTTGCGTATTTTCAGACTGACATTTTTTAATGCGTTAACATGGCCGAAACTTTTGGCTATTTCCGTTACCGCCAGCACCGTATCCGTCATTATTTCCTCCACCCACGTGACCCCTAATCCTCTCCCACAGGGAGAGGGGACCGATCGAGTTCGTTGATTTCTCCGCGTAATACCCTGCCTTTCTTATTACTCCCTCACTTTCCGAAGTTGTATGGGCTAACTACATACTTCAGCCAGCTCCCTCTCCCTATGGGAGAGGGTTGGAGTGAGGAGTAATGGTTAGCTACTGAGGCTTGGGTTAACGAGCAGTGTTATTTACCGGTATAAACGCCAGGCGCAACTGGAATCAACTTGGCAACTGGCTTGCCATTCAGATGGTCGACGGCAGCATCTATAGCCTTGGCTCCCATTTGGTCTGGGTATTGGCGGATAACTGCCACGAAGGTCTTGTCGCTATCGACGGCGTCGCGAGCCTCTTTCATCCCGTCGAAACCGATGATCTTGATATTGTCGTTACGCGCGGATTTGGCGGCGATCACCGCAGCCAGCGCGGCATCATCACCAAAACCAAACAGGCCGTTCAGATCTGGGTGCGCCTGCATCATATTCTGCGCCACGGTTAACGCTTCCGCCCGGGTGATACCGGTTTGGATCGCCACAATCTTCACGTCAGGCGTATCGGCCAGCCCTTTCTTGAAGCCGTCCACACGTGCCACTACCGATTGCAGCGCCGGGTAATCGATAATCGCTACCTTACCTTTACCGTTGAGCAGTTTGCCCATCAGCTTGCCCGCTTCGACACCACCGGCGTAGTTGTCGGTAGCCACGTGAGTAACCACCGGCACGCCCTCGGCGGCCACATCAACGGTAATCACCGGAATACCGGCTTTCTCCGCTTTGATAATCGCCGCCTGTACGCCTTTGGAATCCACCGGGGAAATAATAATGGCGTCGACCTTCTTGGTAATAAAGTCTTCTACGTCTGAGAGTTGTTTATTCAGGTCCTGATTGGCAATTGAAATATTCAGCACCACGTCGTCTTTCTTGGCTTCCGCTTTCATTGCGTCGGCCAGATCAATATAGAAAGGATGCTGTTGCGTCAGCAGCGATGCGCCAATTTTATATTCCTTGGCTAACGTTGCCTGCGAAAATACGGCCAGACCGATGGCCAGCACAGAGCCTAATACCTTTAATTTATGCATGATCTATCCTCAGTTTTTATTATTGCTGCTTGTTTTTTCTTACTGTTTTGTAGGGAACTTATTAATATTTACAGCTGACCTTCACAACCACATACGCCAATCACTTTTTCCACCACCCGTTGCATGGCGCTTTTCGCTGGCTGCATATAATGGCGCTGGTCATTGGCATCAGGATGCTGGTGGAAATACGCTTTCAAAGCATCCGAGAAAGCGATTTTCAGCTCGGTAGCCACGTTGACCTTACAGATGCCTAAACTGATACAGCGGCGGATATCGCTATCGCTCAGGCCGGAAGCCCCGTGCAACACCAGCGGCACTTCAACGCGATCGCGGATCTGTTCCAGGCGGGCAAAATCCAGCTTGGGTTCGGACTGGTACAGGCCATGCGCGGTACCGATAGCCACCGCCAGCGAATCAATCCCGGTACGGGCAACAAACTCCACCGCCGCCTCAGGAGAGGTGTAGATAGCGTCTTTCCCCTCTACGATCAGGTCGTCTTCCTGGCCCCCCAGGCGGCCTAACTCTGCTTCAACGCTAGCGTCGTAGCGGTGGCTGTACTCTACGATTTGTTTGACCAGCGCCACGTTTTCTTCAAAAGGAAAGTGAGAGCCGTCGATCATTACGGAACGGATCCCGGCGTTGATCTTATGGTAGATATCGGCGGGATCTTCGTGATGATCCAAATGCAGCGCCAGCGGGATCTGATACTCGTGCGCCAGCGCCTTGACGATCATGATGATGTTTTCCAGCCCGCCGTAACGGTAAGTGCCGGTCGTTCCCGCCAGGATCACCGGCGAACGATACTGTGCAGCGGTTTCGACCACCACCTGCAAGGTTTCCAGGTTGTGGATGTTGAATGCCGGCACCGCGTACCCTTGCTGCTGCGCTTTCTGCAGCATGTTTTTGCTTGAAATGATGTACATCGATTCTCCTCGATCCCGCACCTGATACCGCAGTCGGTGGTTACAAAATGAAAACTTATTCGGACAAACTTTCTAAGTGAAACCGAATATAGAGATAAAACGCGCAAAAAAGCGTGACAGGGATCGAAGATTATCAAATAACTTTCAAAACGTAACTTAACTAGATATTGATTACGAAACATAAGACATGTTCCGGTGTTAGCGCGCTTAAGATCGCCATGCCACGGGTATACATCCACCCGAAAATAACATCTAACAATATGAATAATAGTAAAAATATATGCTTGTTCTTTCACCCATCGCAGACTTTCAAAATAACGAAAGCCTGCGTGGGTATTACTTTCAATTAGAAAGTATGAAGGATATAGTAGCCCTTATTACCGTTTAACGATGGGGGCGAATGTGCCCAGAAAGTCATCTAACCTGCTGAAACGCAGATTGAAAATTGCTGAAATCGTCGGCCAGCAGGGGGAGATCAAGGTCGAAGATCTTTCTGCCCAGTTGGGGGTTTCCGGCGTGACGATCCGTGGCGATCTCAGCTATCTGGAACAGCAAGGCTACCTCAAGCGATCCTTTGGCGGAGCCATTGCAACCCCAACACAGCCGCTGGCGGCACCGATCGAGCCAGGGCTCGCAGTGGCCCCGCTCACGTTGGCTAATCAGTTGGAAATCGCCCGCCACTGCGCCAGGATGATTGCCGATCGCGATACGCTATTTCTCGGCCACGGCGATATCTGCCGCAAGGTCATCCCGTTCCTGAGCGGGCTGAAAAAGCTGCGGCTGATCGTCAACGACCTACAGCATGCGATCCTGGCCGATCAGTTTTTGGACGGTGAGATTATCGTCGCGGGTGGGGAGTTGATCCGCTCGCATACCGCGCTGAGCGGTAAAGCGCTGGATAGCGTGATCCAACAGTTCACCATCAACCACTGCATTCTTGAGGCCAGCATTACGGACAGCTCCGGCATCCTCAATATCGATCAACCGCTGTTGGCGTCCCATTATCAACGCTGCCTGGACAAGGCACAGAACAAAACCGCCATCATTACCCACTTGCCCATTCAGGCCAGTGCGATCGGGACTATCGGCCACCTCAGCCAAGTAGATAATCTGGTGACCAACCGTGGTGTGAATGAACATTATCAGCAGCAATTATTCGAATCCGACTTCAGCATCCGCTACACCAATAACGAATGTTTTACCTGGGCCAACCGGGAAACGATCGGGGAATAAAGGGGCACTTATGTCAGTTAGCATCTGCACGATGGGTGAGTTACAGGTTGAATTCCTTTCAAAAAATTATAATCAGGGATTCACTCAGCCAGGCGAGTTTCTTGGGCCGTTCCCCAGCGGGGCACCGGCTATTTATGCCGCTCAAGTGGCGCGGCTTGGCTTTGGCTCCACGCTGTTTGGCTGCGTGGGCAATGATGATTTTGGCCGCCTGAATATCGAACGCCTGCGTCTGGAAGGCGTGATCACCGACGGCATCAGCGTGATCGACAAGGCCCCGACCGGTACGGCGTTTGTCAGCTATCGCAATCCGCTGGAACGCGATTTTATCTTCAATATCCCCAACAGCGCCTGCGGCTTCTTTACCGCCGACCATATCGATCTGGGCTTGCTGAACCAGTGCCAACATTTCCACATCATGGGTTCTTCGCTGTTCTCATTCCGCATCATCGATGCCATGCGCCGGGCGATCCAGATCGTCAAGGCCAATAAGGGGACGGTGTCGTTCGATCCCAATATTCGCAAAGAGATGCTCAATATCCCGGAGATGAGCCAGGCCTTCGATTACATCCTCGAATATACCGATATCTTCCTGCCGAGCGAGGGAGAAGTACACCACTTTGCCAGCAGCAAAAACCAGCAGGAAGCGGATATCGTGCAGGAACTGTTGGCCAGCGGCGTGAGCCATATCGTGATCAAGCGTGGCCAGAAAGGGGCCAGCCATTACCAGCAACAGAACGGCCAGACGCAGGAGCTACACACGCCAGGCTATAGCAGCAAGATGGTCGATCCGACCGGAGCGGGCGACTGCTTTGGCGCGACCTTTGTCAGCCTGTTCCTGTCCGGCTTTAGCGCAGAAAAAGCGTTGCAGTATGCCAATGCCAGCGGTGCCCTGGCGGTTTCCCATAAGGGGCCGATGGAAGGGTTATCCAGCCTGGCGCAGATCGAGCATTTTATTGCACAACAGGCGTAAAGCCCATCAACCGGCCAGCCTTTGGCCGGTTTTTTATGCCGATTGCCAACATAACGGCTTGGCAAAACCGTCCCTTGTCGTAAAATCCCCTCCTTTGCCAATCCATAACCGTAAACCCCTTGGAGGCACGGATGGAACAACGCTTTGTTCAAGCTAACCGCGAAGCACGCTGGGCACTGGGCCTGACGCTGCTTTACCTGCTGGCCTGGTCGCTGGCGGCCTATCTGCCAGACAGCAACGCCGGGATCACCGGGCTGCCACACTGGTTCGAAATGGCCTGCCTGCTGGTACCGCTGCTGTTTATTGGCCTGTGCTGGCTGATGGTACGCGGCATCTTCCGCGATATCCCCCTGGAGGATAGCGATGCAAACTGAGGTCATTCTGCCGCTGATTGCCTATCTGTTGCTGGTGTTTGGCCTTTCGGTGTATGCCTATACCCGTCGCCAAAGCGGTAACTTCCTGAGTGAATATTTCCTCGGTAACCGTTCGATGGGCGGCTTTGTGCTGGCCATGACGCTGACCGCCACCTATATCAGCGCCAGCTCGTTTATTGGTGGGCCTGGTGCCGCCTATAAGTACGGCCTCGGCTGGGTGCTGCTGGCGATGATCCAACTGCCCGCCGTGTGGCTTTCACTTGGCGTGCTGGGGAAAAAGTTTGCCATTCTGGCGCGGCGCTACAATGCCATCACCCTTAACGACATGCTGTTCGCCCGCTATAAGAGCCGTTTGCTGGTGTGGCTAGCCAGTCTAAGTCTGTTGGTCGCCTTCCTTGGGGCGATGACGGTCCAGTTTATCGGTGGCGCACGCCTGCTCGAGACTGCGGCTGGCATTCCTTACGACACCGGCCTGCTGATATTTGGTATCAGCATTGCGCTGTACACCGCGTTTGGCGGCTTCCGTGCCAGCGTGCTGAACGATGCCATGCAGGGGCTGGTGATGCTGATAGGCACGATATTACTGCTGGTTGCGGTGATCCACGCGGCGGGCGGCTTGCACAGCGCGGTTGATAAGCTGCAACAGATCGATCCGGCGTTGGTTTCACCACAAGGCGGCGATCAGATCCTCAGCCTGCCGTTTATGGCTTCGTTCTGGATCCTGGTGTGCTTTGGCGTGATTGGCCTGCCGCACACCGCCGTGCGCTGTATCTCGTATAAAGACAGCAAAGCCGTGCACCGTGGCATTATCCTCGGCACCATCGTGGTGGCTATTCTGATGTTTGGTATGCATCTGGCTGGTGCCCTGGGCCGTGCGGTGCTGCCGGATCTGAAGATCCCCGATCAGGTGATCCCAACGTTGATGATCACCGTGCTGCCCCCTTACGCCGCAGGGATCTTCCTGGCCGCCCCGATGGCGGCGATCATGTCGACCATCAATGCGCAGCTGCTGCAATCCTCTGCCACCATCATCAAAGACCTCTATCTGGGCGTACGTCCGCTGCAGATGAACAATGAGAAGATGATCAAACGCTTCTCCAGCCTGACTACGTTGATCCTCGGATTGCTGGTGCTGCTGGCCGCCTGGCGTCCGCCAGAAATGATCATCTGGCTGAACCTGCTGGCGTTCGGCGGGCTGGAGGCCGTATTCCTGTGGCCGTTGGTGTTGGGCCTGTACTGGGAACGCGCCAACGCGCAGGGTGCCCTTAGCTCAATGGTCACCGGTGCGTTATGCTATACGCTATTAGCCAGCTTCGGCCTGCAACTGGCCGGATTGCACCCTATTGTGCCTTCGCTGTTACTCAGCCTGTTGGCGTTTTATCTCGGTAACGTCTACGGCGAAAAGCGCCAGTTGGCGTCGTCCTTACCCTCTTGAGAGAATTGTTATGCCTTGGATCCAACTAAAACTGAACACCACCGGCAGCCAGGCAGAAGACCTGAGCGATGCGTTGGTTGAAAGCGGCGCGGTGTCGGTCACCTTTCAGGACACCCACGACAACCCGGTGTTTGAACCGCTGCCGGGCGAAACCCTGCTGTGGGGCGATACCGATGTGATCGGCCTGTATGATGCCGAAACCGATATGGCCGAAGTGGTCGCCATACTGGAACAGCACCCGTTGCTGGGCAACGGTTTCCGCCACAAAATCGAGCAGTTGGAAGATAAAGACTGGGAACGTGAGTGGATGGATAACTTCCACCCGATGCGTTTTGGCGAGCGCCTGTGGATTTGCCCAAGCTGGCGTGACGTGCCCGATCCGGACGCGGTGAACGTCATGCTCGACCCTGGCCTGGCGTTTGGCACCGGCACACACCCGACCACCGCGCTTTGCCTGCAATGGCTGGATGGATTGGATCTGGCCGGTAAAACCGTCATCGACTTCGGCTGTGGCTCCGGCATCCTGGCGATTGCCGCATTAAAACTCGGTGCCGCCCGCGCCATTGGCATCGACATCGATCCCCAGGCCATTCAGGCCAGCCGCGATAACGCACAGCGTAACGGCGTTTCAGAGCGTCTGGAGCTGTATCTGCCAAAAGACCAACCGGCCGATCTGTTGGCCGATGTGGTGGTGGCGAACATTCTCGCTGGCCCGCTGCGTGAACTGGCACCGTTAATCAGCGACCTGCCAAAATCCGGCGGCTATCTGGGCCTGTCAGGCGTACTGGCGACTCAAGCCGCCAGCGTAGCCGAAGCCTACCAGGATAAGTTCAACCTCGACCCGGTGGCCGAGCGCGAAGAGTGGTGCCGCATTACCGGCCAACGCAACTAATTACATTTTCCCCGCTTGCCAAAAACCATCGGAAATTTAATCAGTTCCGGTGGTTTTTTCTTTTCCTAAGAATCCGCCAGTTTATCCCGGCACTTGCTGGGAGTATTCTCCTGCTCGGAGTGAAGGCGGCCCGCAGCATATGAGCCGCCCACCCAGGATAATTGGTATTTTCATTGGACAAGGATCAGGAATTGACTGCTCCCCGCCCTAAAGGGCGAGGACTCCCACTTCACAGAGCCGAACCTAAGCCGCGTGCTGCGATTCAGGATTTACAGGCTCTCCGTGGGCTAACACTGCCAGCCCGGCAGCTTTGATATTACGCGCCGCGTTGATATCTCGATCATGGTCAGCTCCGCACTCAGGGCAGTGCCAGTGACGAACATCAAGAGGCATTTTTTCCATGGTGAAGCCGCAACAGCTACAGCGTTTTGAGGACGGGAAAAACTGATCTATGGCAACGACAGAACGCCCAGACCCTTTCGCCTTGTACTGTAGCTGCCGCACAAATTCACCCCATCCGGCATCGGATATCGCTTTCGATAGTTTGGGATTACGGAGCATGTTTTTCACTTTCAGGGATTCAACGCAAACAACTTGGTTCTCGTTTATCAGTTTGCGGGACAACTTATGCAGGCTGTCCATTCGGCAATCAGCCATTTTAGCGTGGAGCTTTGCGACTTTTAATCTTGCTTTAGCTCGGTTCCTTGAACCTTTTTTCTTCTTGCTCAATCGGCGCTGTAACAACGCTAAACGTTTCGCGTACTTCGCCGTGTGGCGGGGATTGCCGGTTTTAAATCCGCTATCTGTGACGAACAAATCTTTTAAACCCATATCAATACCCGTCATTTTTGCAGTAACAGGCAGTGATTTTGATTCAAATTCGCACAAGCAGGACACGAAATATCGACCTGATGCGTCTTTGGAAATGGTGACGGTTGAAGGTGTCGAGGGAAGTTCACGACTCCAGCGAACATGGAGTGGCGTTGTGCTTTTAGCCATGTACAGCGTGCCGTTACGGTATTTAAAGGCACTCGCCGTAAATTCAGCAGATTGTTTGTGGTGTTTGCTTTTGAATGTTGGGTACTTGGCACGCCCCGCAAAGAAGTTAGAAAAGGCGGTCTGTTGGTGGCGAAGAGTCTGCTGTAACGGGACGCAGGAAACATCATTCAGCCAGGTCAATTCAGGCTCTTTTTTTAGGGCGGTTAGTCGGGCATTGGCCTGAATGTAGCCGATCTTCTCCTGTCGTTCGCGGTACGCATCCGTTCGCCAGCGGAGAACTGAATTGTAGACAAAACGCACACAGCCGAAGGTGTGAGCTAAAAACTCAATCTGATCCTGTGTTGGATAAAACCGATATTTGTAGGCGCGTTTCATATGTACAAAATTACAGGAGTTATAGTGAAAAGACAAAAAGAAGTTAGCTTGAAAACTGCCTCCTTTCCTCCCCGGCCTAAAGGCCCAGGTTTCCCGGAGGCAATCTGATGAAAGGAAAAATGTTGCTTGCCGCCCTGTTGGCCGCCAGCTTCTCGATCGGTGCCGCAGAACATGCTCATTGGGGCTATGAAGGCCAGGAAGACCCGGCACATTGGGGTAAGCTTTCACCCGATTTTTCACTGTGTGAAACCGGTAAAAACCAGTCCCCGGTCAACATCCAAGGCGCACTGAAAACCCAGCACGGCAAGCTTGAGCTGGCTTTCCAGCCGGGCAAACAGCAAATCGTCAACAACGGGCACACCATTCAAGTCAACGTCAGCGAAGGTAACACCCTGCGGTTGGATAACGACACCTTCACGCTGCAACAGTTCCATTTCCACGCCCCGAGCGAAAATGAGATCGACGGCAAGCAGTTCCCACTGGAAGCGCACTTTGTCTACAAGGACAAAGACGGTGCCCTGGCGGTGCTGGCCCTGATGTTCCAACCAGGTAAAGCCAATCCGCAACTGGCACAGGCCTGGCAACAAATGCCTGCCGCCGTCGATCAGACCGCCGTGCTGAACAAGCCGCTGGATATCAAAGCGCTGCTGCCGAAACAGTTTAACTTCTACCGCTTCAGCGGTTCACTGACGACGCCACCCTGCTCTGAAGGGGTCAGTTGGTTGGTGCTAGATCAGCCTGTAAGCGCTTCTGCCGAACAAATCAGTCAATTCCACTCGGTAGTGCACCATAACAACAATCGTCCGGTACAGCCGCTCAACGGCCGCGTCATCGTCGATTGATTTCTGCCTGCGACATCTACCGCTGCCCTCACTGGGGTGGTGGTAATTCCCAGCACCATTCTTGCCGATTTGTCAAAGTATTAAGCTGAGAATGTTACAAATAACCTGATGTTACGATCTGTTATTACCGGCGCGTAAAGATAAAATCCTGCCGTTAATGGAATATTTTAGCGTACGCAAATTAAGCACAATCATACAAAGCATTGTTAAATAACCATAATATTTTCATCAAGGGTGCATAAACGCACTTTTATTGCCCAATAACTGTCGATTGGTCAAAGTTTGGCCTTTCATCTGAATGAAAAAATGCGTAATATACGCGCCCTTGCGGACACAGTATGGTCAGTCTTTGTCTATGCGCATTGGACACCACCAGTTAACAAATTGCCTGATTGCGGCCCCGATGGCCGGCATCACAGATCGCCCATTCAGAACCTTATGTCATGCAATGGGTGCTGGGATGGCTGTATCCGAAATGCTCTCCTCCAACCCGGAGGTGTGGCGCACGGATAAGTCACGTCTGCGTATGGTACATAGCGATGAACCAGGGATCCGTTCCGTGCAAATAGCCGGATGTGATCCTGATGATATGGCCGCCGCGGCGCGCATTAATGTGGCCAGCGGTGCACAGATCATCGACATCAATATGGGGTGCCCAGCCAAGAAAGTGAACCGGAAGCTTGCAGGGTCTGCGTTACTGCAGTACCCGGATCTGGTTAGACAGATCCTCCTCGCGGTGGTTAACGCGGTGGATGTGCCGGTAACACTTAAGATCCGAACCGGCTGGGAACCAGAGAACCGTAACTGTGTAGAAATTGCCCAACTGGCCGAAGATTGTGGTATACAGGCCCTGACGATTCATGGCCGAACCCGTGCCTGCCTGTTCAACGGCAACGCGGAGTACGACAGCATTCGGGCAGTTAAGCAGAATGTCTCCATTCCGATTATCGCGAATGGCGACATTACTGACCCGCATAAAGCCAGAGCAGTGCTCGACTACACTGGGGCTGATGCCCTGATGATAGGCCGTGCTGCTCAGGGGAGACCCTGGATCTTCCGGGAAATCCAGCATTATCTGGACACTGGGGAGCTGCTGCCACCGATGCCACTTGGCGAAGTGAAGCGCTTGTTAATAGGGCATATTCGGGAATTGCACGGCTTTTACGGCCAAGGCAAGGGATTCCGGATTGCTCGAAAGCACGTCTCTTGGTACTTACAGGAGCATGCCCCTAATGACCAGTTTCGGCGCACATTCAACGCCATAGAGGATGCCAGCGAACAGCTGGAGGCGTTGGAGGCATATTTCGAAAATCTTGCGTAACAAAAAAGAGCTGACAGAACTATGTTCGAACAACGCGTAAATTCTGACGTACTGACCGTTTCAACCGTGAACTCACAGGACCAAGTGACTCAAAAGCCTCTGCGTGACTCGGTTAAGCAAGCACTGAAGAACTATTTTGCTCAACTGAACGGTCAAGACGTTAACGATCTGTATGAGCTGGTACTGGCTGAAGTTGAACAGCCACTGTTGGACATGGTGATGCAGTACACCCGTGGCAACCAGACCCGTGCTGCCCTGATGATGGGGATCAACCGCGGTACACTGCGTAAGAAATTGAAAAAATACGGCATGAACTGATACTAGTCAGTCAAGCTGTTGAAAAAAGGCGCTTTTATCTCATTTGATAAGCGCCTTTTTCTTTTATCATACCGGCCTGTCAGAAACGCCAGGTGGCCGAAAGGTTGCCCGCTACCGAGTCATAGCCAGAACGGAACAGCTCGCTCTCTACCCCCAAGCCCAGCTCCACATCCCTATTGATTTGGTAACGAACCCCGGCTTTCACCCCCATGGAGTCACGCCCAGTCACCTGACTCTTGTTGCTGAAGCTCGCCGCGCGGTAGTTGGCGAAAGAGGCTTCTTGCGATACGTCGCTATCCAGCAACTCATGATCCCAGGTCAGTTGCAGATCGGCAGCAATAGCAGCGCCCGAAGAGAGCGGAAGATCCCAACTGCTGTTGACCCCAATGCTGGAGCGCAGAGAATCAAAAGTGCTCGAACCTAGCGCCAGGCGGCTACTGTCGTTGCCCGTTTCCGTCACGCTTGGGCGATGCAGGGTAGTGTAATTCAGTGCGGCCACCGGGCCAGCGCTCCATTGGTCATTCAGCGCCCAACGGTAGCCGCCACCAGCAGCAACAGAACCCGCCAATCCGGTCCAACTGGCATGTTGGCTCGCTTGATAAGTCTCGACGCTGATGCTGCGATCCAAACGGCTATCTTCTATGCCAAACCGGCCATTGCCGAATAAATACACCCCCGCTTGCCGATCGGCGGCATAACGAGCCTGGATACCCAGATCGAAAGCCGTGGTTTTACCGCTGGCGTTCTCCGGTGATTTGACCGTTACCGATTGTCCACTGACCGCACCATGGAAGCCATAAACCCAGTCGCTATTCTGTTCGCTGCGCTTGTCTGCACCAAAGACTATGCCGTAGCTGCTGGCATCATAGCCAACCTGACTACCCTGGCGCTGCTGCCAGAAACCGCCACCAAAGGGTATGGCAAAACTATGCCATTCGCCTGCAACCTGCTGCTCTGGCGTAGTGGGATGAGATCCGCTGACAATCCGCGTAATCTGCTGTTCACGATTGAGAGAGCTGGCGAACATCGCACTGTACGCTGCAGGGGAGAGCTGCGGCAAAGCACTGCTGATGCTCCCACCGTCGGCAGCAGAAAAGTCCAGCGTACGGTACAGCGGCTGGATGTCTGCACCTGCAACCGACACAATGTGGTCCAGCGCCTGGCCGACCTGCCGCGCATTGTTGTCCTGCGCATACTGGCTGTAGGCGTTGTCAGCACGCAGCATCGCGAGTTGCCAACGATCCTCACCCTGCGGCGTTGCCTGCAAGGCCAGCGTAGGCGAACTGAGTAAACCGTTCACCGTGCGGAATTCTCCGCTATGCGAGGTAGCTTTCAGCATCTCGCCCGAATCCAGCCGCCAGTCTGTTGCATACCAGTCTGGCTGCGGTGCGAACGTCAGTTGACCGTTGAATTCAGCATGGCCATTGACCACCAAGGTATCGTGTCCACCACGGCCATCGACCTCCAACAACAGCTGCCCATTCTCGCCCTGTTGATAAAGGCCGGTGACCTCGATTTGCCCCAACGAATTACCTGGCGAGAGGATACCGTCATTCACAAAGCGGCCCGCCGGGTTCAAGGTATAATCGCTGTTGCCAGCCAGCGTGGAGCCTGGTGCGATAGACATGCTGTAAATCTGGTGGTGGCCATTAAGCGAAGTGATCCCCCCGCGAGTGCTCAGCGCCAGATTGTCGATACCTTCAATATTTCCCCGATAGTTGAACCGGAAATTGGGGTCTGCCTGATCGGTGGCCTGCCCTTGCAAATTGGCCAGGCGCCCAAAGGTAAACTGGGTCAGGCGCTGCTGGCCATGCTCATCCAACTGGTTATAATCCGAGTAGATATTCCCTTCCAACTGGGCACCATTTAATAGATTAATATGGTTGACCAGCGCGTTTGGCGAGATATAAATCGCCGCACCTTTAGCGGCAACCCGGCCGCTAATATCCACATTATTGACCAGCGCCCCCTGTAGTTCCGGCAATAATGTTGCAGCCTGCCCACCAACATAATGTATCCAGGATCCCCGGTAATCCACATCGTTGCCCAGCAGGTTATTGCCAAAATCAAAACTGAGAGCAACGCCATTAGCGCCTAGCGCTTGAACATCGCCACGCTGAATTAGATTATGGTTCTTGCCATAAGCAAACATCACGCCGCGGCCATTGGCCCCGTCGGCGTATACGCGAGTGCCTGGCTCAACGTTCAGCGTGTTGTTTTGCCCATCGATACGAATACCTGCCCCACCGGCGCCCTGCGTTAACAGATCCGCTTGCTGGAAGATGTGGTTATTGCTGCCGTAAACATGCAAGCCAACGCCCAATGTCGCGGTATTATACTGCCCCACGATGTAGCCATCGCCCTGCTTGTTACGTAAAAAGTAACCATGTCGATTAACCAGCGTCTGCCCATCACCGTAGAGCGAAAAGCCGAAGAAATTACGCCGTTCGATCTGATAATCCATGTCCTGCAATAGCGCCAACTCGGCTTCCATAAACGTGGTGTAGTTGCGGTAATCCTGATGGCTCATCATGCTGTTTTTCAGCTCGATATGGCTCATATAGTTATCGTCAACCGAGCCATCGTCAGCCAACATTCTTACCGGAACGCCGGGCATGGCTCCCGCCAGCACTTCATCCACGTGTTTGCCCGTGAAATAGCCCTTATCGTGGCGCACATCAAAGCCTTGCGGATCCCATGAGTTATTGCACCCCTCGCAAAGTATGACCTGACCGGGGCGTGCCGGATTTCCATTGTCATCACGCAGATGCGCAGTCCAGGAGCCGAAAGGCATATCGGTGTCAAAAGCTGGGGTAAATGTCCCTTCCCCAGCCCAATCGGTGGCCATATTAGAAATACCCAGCCCATGAGCCAGTTCATGAACGGCAACACTGACCAGATCCGTTTTTCCGGAGCGAGGTAATTGCGCTGGGACATAGGGAATATGATCAAAATCCATTTTTCCCATGATAAATTGGCCATGAGAACCGAAGGTTAACTCGCCGGTATCAATACCGTTCAAAGCCCCCTGCAATTGGGTAATGCTGATTACACCATCGGTGACCGATTCGCTGGAGCCTGCAGCGTTCACATCATCAAAAGTGCCTACGTTGATGATGGCAGGCAGTTGATCGGGTCTGGGGGTAATGACTTCAGCCCAGTACCGCATGGCATCCAGTATTTTTTCTTTCTGCTGTTGATTCAGATCCCAGGTCGACTCAGCTGGCTGCGGTGAATTCGGTATAAAAGGGCCATCACCCACATCAAAAAAGCGGACTTGGAAGACAGCGATATTATTTGTGTTATAGACCAGGTAACTGTCTGCAGCGTAACTATTGTAACTGGGGAAAAAACTGGTTAACGCCACCGTGATGAATAGCTTTTTCAAATCAACCATCCTTGTGTACAAATGAAAGGAAAAATTTCCTTCAAGTATAGAAGGACATACCTCGTTTAAACAAAGAATCAACATAACTAACAAGAAATACCCCAATAGCCCTCTTTGTGGACGTATCACCCACCCACTCTCACACCCACGTTTTGTGTGGTATAATCGTGAATACGAGAGCCCCCTTCGCTGGCGAGCAGCCGTCCTTCCGAAGGCTAATAGCAATGCGAACCGCCCTTCGAATGTAAAAGTTTAGTCAGCGGCTAAACGATCGTTATGACTGGGTGTCAGAGTATGGTATCGCTATTGAGTCGCTTCTTTATGCGCTACAGGTTTCTACCCCCATTTCGCATACAGAGTTGATATGAAGCGTCCACAAACTTTTAAACGTGCGTTACTGCACCCTCGCTACTGGCTGACCTGGTTTGGCCTGGCGGTCCTGTTCCTGCTGGTTCAACTACCCTATCCCGTGCTGCACAAGCTCGGTGGCTGGATGGGCCGCACCTCTATGCGCTTCCTGAAACGCCGCGTGTCGATCACCCGCCGCAATCTTGAACTGTGCTTCCCGGAGATGGACGAAGCACAGCGCGAACGTCAAATCATTGGTAATTTCGAATCCCTCGGCATGGGTCTGCTGGAAACCGGCATGGCCTGGTTCTGGTCAGATAAACGCGTGAAGCGCTGGTTCAACGTGAGCGGCATCAACCACCTGAAACAGGCCCAGCAAAATGGCCGTGGCGTGCTGGTGATTGGGGTGCATTTCATGTCGCTGGAATTGGGCGGCCGGGCGATGGGCCTGTGTCAGCCGATGATGGCCATGTATCGCCCACACAATAACAAGGCGATGGAATGGGCGCAGACCAAAGGCCGCATGCGCTCCAACAAAGCCATGCTGGATCGCAAAGATCTGCGCGGCATGGTGCAAGCCCTGAAGCGCGGCGAAGCCGTATGGTTCGCTCCCGATCAGGATTACGGCCCACGTGGCAGCGTGTTTGCCCCGCTGTTTGCCGTCGATCAGGCCGCCACCACCAGTGGGACATTTATGCTGGCCCGCATGGCCAAACCGGCGCTGGTACCGGTCGTGCTCATCCGCCGCCCGAAAGGCTGTGGCTACGATCTGCTGATCCAACCGGCGTTAGAAGACTACCCAATCGACGATGAAGTGGCCGCCGCCGCCTACATGAATAAAGTGGTAGAAAAAGAGATCATGCGCGCTCCAGAGCAATATCTGTGGCTGCACCGCCGCTTCAAAACGCGCCCGACAGGTTCGCCTTCACTGTATTAAATTCGCTTTCTGGAAGGTGATGTTGATCAGTCGAGATCGGCAATCCCCCCTCACCCCAACCCTCTCCCACAGGGAGAGGGAGCCGTACGGAGCCGAAATCAGGTACGGCAACCCATCTGTAGCCCCCTATCAATCCCTCGCGCATTTTGTGCTCTCCTTTGAAAAAGTCAAAGACCCGTTTTTCACCCTGCTGTAACATCCTTTTTTACCCGCTCAGGAAAAGAAACGATGAAAACGCAGGTTCGTCTTGCTCTGATTGGTGATTACCGCAGCGAAGCCGTTGCCCACCAAGCCATCCCCACAGCTCTCCAACTTACCGCCTCACACCTCGATATTGATATCCAATCCCAATGGCTCCCCACAGAAACCCTGACCGATGTCTCTGCCCTACAGGGTTACGATGCTATCTGGGTGGTCCCTGGCAGCCCCTATCGCAACGATGACGGCGTATTTATGACGATCCGCCATGCTCGCGAGCAGAACATCCCTTTTCTAGGGTCTTGCGGTGGGTTTCAATATGCGGTGGTGGAATATGCGCGCAATGTGATGGGTTGGCACGATGCTGGTCACGCGGAGACCGATAGCGGGGGCCGCTTGGTGATCGCACCGCTGAGCTGTTCACTGGTTGAGAAAACCGGCACCATCCTTTTTCAGCCAAACACGCTGATCGCCCGCGCCTATGGCAAGCTGGAGACTCACGAAGGCTATCACTGTAACTTCGGAGTTAACCCTGAATTTGTGGCGGATTTGGAGCAACACCCGCTGATCATTAGTGGGCATGACATTGAAGGCGATGTGCGCTCGGTGGAACTGCCAGGGCACCGTTTTTATGCCGCTACCCTATTCCAGTCAGAACGTGCGGCGTTACGTGGGGAGCTTTCCCCACTGATTGTGGCTCTGATCCAGGCCGCTCGTTAAGCCTTGCCGGGGGCTAGCCCCAGCCCCCTGATTACCACATCAAGCGCCCGATCAAGGGCGCCCCGATCACCGTGATAATCCCCGCCAACATCATCACCAGGCTAGACACTACGCCTTCCTGCTGGCCTATTTCATAGGCTCTGGCGGTACCGGCACCGTGGGAAGAGGCACCAAACCCCGCCCCTTTCGCCAGACCGCTGCGCACCGAGAGGCGCAGGAACAGCATATCGCCTACCGCCATGCCAAACACGCCGGTGATCACCACAAACAGCGCCACCAAATCGGGTTGGCCGCCCATCTGTTTCGCCGCTTCCAGCGCGAACGGCGTAGTGATGGAACGCACCGCCAGGCTGCGCTGCACCTCATCCGGTAACGTCAACCAACGGGCCAGCCACACCGAGCTGTAAACGGCTACCACCACCGCGGTAAGCACCCCGACGCTGAGAGAAAGCCAATGGCGGCGAATAATATGCAGGTTTTCATAGACCGGCACGGCAAAGGCGATAGTTGCCGGGCCAAGCAGCCACAGCAGCCAGTGCGTTTCACCGATATAGCTCTGATACGAGATATGTGTCACCACCAGCAACAGCACCAATACCATCGGCGTCAGCACCAACGGCATCAACAGCAGGCTACGGCGGCGGCGGTAGAGCCATTTATTGGCAAAATAGAGGACGAGTGTCACCACCAAGCAGGTGATGCTGAGGATCACGTCATTCATTACGCATTTTCCGCCGTTGCAGCCAGATCTCGAAACGATAAACGCGATCCACCACCAGCCCGGTCGCTCCCAGCGTCAGCATGGTGCTAATGGCAATCACCAGAAAAATCTTCCAGCCCTCCACCATCAACAGTTGGGCATAGTTCACCACCGCCACCACCGCTGGCACAAAAAACAGCAGCATTTCGGCCAGTAGCCAACGCGACCCCGCTTTTACCCAGTTAAGCGGCAAAATGCGCAGCAGGATCAGCGCCAACATCATCAACATGCCCACGATGTTGGCGGGTAAAGGCAGATGAAACTGTTGCACCAGCCGATCGGCAAGCAGGAATAACAAGGCATACAGCACCACTTGGATCGGCACCTGTAGGCGGACCAGGAAAGCAGGCGCAGCACGGCGTAAAGCCAGAGACATGAAAGCAACCTCAGAAAAAATCAAGGCTTACAGTATACGCAGCCGGGAAACCCTGCCTGAAATGAATTAAAATCATCAACATCATGCCATAAGGGAATAGTTTCCCGGCGGCACCGCCTTCAGGAGAGCCCAAAGTGGATGTCCGCACCCTGCGTTATTTTGTGGAAGTTGTCCGCCAGCAAAGTTTCACCCGCGCGGCCGAGAAGCTGTTTGTTACCCAACCCACCATCAGCAAAATGTTGCGCCATCTGGAAGATGAGTTGGAGTGCACACTGCTGGTACGCGAAGGGCGCAAGCTGCATCTCACCGACAGCGGACAAGCGGTCTATCAGCGCGGCTTGGCGATCCTGGATGAGTTCCGTCAGTTAGAGGCCGAACTGGATGACATCAGCTCGGTGAAAAAGGGTGTGCTGCGGCTGGGTATTCCCCCCATGGTCGGCAGGCAGATTGCCGGTTTGATCCGTCAGTTCCGCCAGACCTATCCGGGTATCGAATTGAAGATCTCCGAACTGGGCGGCCTTTCGGTTGAACAGGCGGTGTTAACCGGAGAGTTGGACTTGGCGATGACGATACTGCCCGCAGTCTCTGACCAGCCATTGACCTTTTTGCCCCTGCTAAGCCACCCGATGTGCGTAGTTGTGCCAAAGACGGCACACTGGCTCAACCGCACCAGCATCGCGATCAATGAGTTGGCCGAGTGGCCAATCCTGATTTATAACGAAGACTTCACGCTGTATAAAATGCTGATGGCCGCTTTTCAGCAGGCGGGCTTCGAACCCAAGATTGCCGTACGCAGCGGCCAGTGGGATTTTCTGGCGGCGATGGTGCAGGCCGGTGTGGGAATTGCCACCTTACCGGAGCCAGTCTGCCAATGGCTGGATAAAGAAAACCTGATCTGGCTGCCGCTGGAGCCACGAATGGAGTGGCAAGTGGGGCTGATCTGGCGCCAGGGCAGTTACCTTTCCCACAGCGCCCAAGCTTGGATAGCCTGCTGCCGGGAGTATTGGCCTCAGCCTTAATAGTCTTCTGTTTCCCCTCACCCCAACCCTCTCCCAAAGGGCGAGGGAGCCGATTCAGAGCGCCTATCAAGTAGCGTGATCAATCTGTGGCCCGTAAAGTCCCTCTCATTGCATAACGGCAGCAAATTCACGTCATAATCCACTGCTATACTTCGGCTAATGCGCGCCAAAAATCACTAAAAAACCGCTGATTTACTCTTCCGGCCAACGAAAGAGACAGCATGCCCCTTATTCAGCCGGATGGAAAAGATATGCAGCGGAAATCCCTCCAGAGTATCGCTCCTGGCCTGATGAACCTGCTCGCTTACGAGCGTAGCTGGTTGAAACCTGATATCCGAGCTGGCCTCTCGGTGGCGGCAGTGGCATTACCGGTGGCGATTGCCTACGCCGAGCTGGCTGGCGTGAGCGCCATCGTCGGGCTTTACTCCTGTATTCTACCGATGATCGCCTACGCCATTTTTGGTTCATCGCGTCAGTTGATCGTCGGACCTGATGCAGCCACCTGCGCGGTCATCGCCGCAGTAGTCACTCCGCTAGCGGCAGGCCATACCGAGCTGCACTGGCAATTGACCATCGTGATGACCCTGATGATGGGAGCCTGGTGCCTGATTGCCAGCCGCTTCAAGTTGGGAGCCATTGCAGACCTGCTGTCACGCCCGATCCTCAATGGGTTGCTCAACGGCGTGGCGCTGACGATTATCGTCAATCAGATCAGCAAGATATTCGGTTTTTCCTCGCCCTCCAGCGAGCTGATTGAACGCATCTACGCACTGCCGGTTAACTTACTCAACAGCCATTGGCCCACGGTGCTTATGTCACTGCTGACGCTGCTGATCCTGCTTGGCGTCCACTATACCCGCCCTAACTGGCCCGCCCCGCTGTTCGCCGTGGTGCTGACGACGGCGTTGACCTGGGCGGCGAATTTGCCGCATTTTGGCATTGAAACGGTTGGGGGCTATACCGGTGGCGGTTTGCCCATGGTGTCATGGCCGAATTTTAAACCCGGGCTGCTGCGCGATCTGGTGATCCCGGCGCTCAACCTGGCCGTCGTCAGCTTTGTCAGCATGATGCTGACCACCAGGAGCTTTGCGGCAAAAAATGGCTACGAAGTTGACGCCGATAGCGAGTTTCGTGCGCTGGGGCTGGTGAATATCGTCTCCGGGCTTTCGCAGGGATTCGCCATCAGCGGTGCCAACTCCCGTACCGCCGTTAACGATGCCAACGGCGGCAAAAGCCAGCTGGTCTCGGTGATTGCCGCGCTGGCGATCGCTTTGGTAGTGGCATTTTTTAGCGAGCCGCTGCAGTTTATCCCCATCGCGGTACTTGGCGTGGTACTGATTTACGCCTCTTGGTCGCTGCTGGATATGCGCAGCATTTTCCGGCTGCGTAAACGCAATCGCCCCGCGTTCTATCTGGCGCTGTTTACTTTCTTGAGCGTGCTGCTGGTAGGGATCATTCCCGGCATTGGGCTGGCGGTGCTGCTGGGCCTGTTGCAGTTTCTACAGACGGTTTTCCGGCCTACCGAGCAGCTGCTGGGGGTCAATGCAGACGGTATGATCCATTCGCTAGGTAAGAGCAACGGCATCCAGCCGGTCGATGGCGTCATTATGTACCGCTTTAATTCGCCGTTGACCTACTTTAACGTCGCCTATTTCAAGCGGCGGATCACCACTCTGGTCGATGGATCGCAGGACCAGCCACGTTGGGTGGTGATTGACGCGGTGGCCAGCTTCACCCATGCGGATATCAGCGTGCTCGCGGCTGTCGAAGAATTGAAGCGGGATCTGCAACTACGGGGGATCGGCCTGGTACTTGCAGGCCGCCGTACCGAATTGACACGCTGGTTTCGCCTGGATCGCTCCGGCAGCAAGGAGAATAAACTGATCCTGGTTCCCGACCTGTATCTGGCGTTGAAGCTGATCCAAAGCAAGGAGAGTAAAGCGCAAAGGGAGCGAGATGCCGAAGCCTTGGCTGAGTAAGATAAGGGCCGCATAGCGGCCCCCGTACAGATGTGGTTAGCCTTCTCGCTCAACCAGCAAGGCTTCCAGCAGATCGAGATCGTGCAGCAGTTTTTGCAGCGTCTCGTTGCTGATTTTTTGCGTGGCGCGCAGGTGATAAAGCTCACCACGCTCCGCCCGCAAGGCGGTCAAACGGAAACGCCGCTCGAGGTTTTCCAGCGCCAGCGCATTTTCGATATCGTCTTTACTGGCAATACGCCGCCGCAACATTCCGGTCACCCTGGAACTGACCTCTTTGAGCACCTGCGGATCGAGGTTTTCCTCGGTGTCTGCCACCAACCGCTCTTCCATCTTGTTGATGCTCTCAATCGCCACCTCGGCAGCCATGGCAATCGCCATGCGCTCTTCGGTCTTGCTGGCGCTCTTATCTGCGACATGCACCCCGCGCAGCAATAACGGCAACGCCAGTACACCAACGATCAGTGACAGCAAAATCACCCCGGCGGCGATAAACACCAGCTGATAGCGCGCCGGGAAGGCGGTGCCATCGCTAAGTAACAGCGGGATAGAAAGCACACCGGCCAGCGTAATCGCCCCACGCACGCCAGCGAAAGAAGCGACCCACAGCTCACGTATGCTGTAATCGCCAAACTGTAGAGGGCGCTTTTTCATAAAGCGATTACTGGCCTTTTTCATCACCCACAGCCAGCTGAAACGCAGCACCAGCAGCGCGGCGTAGATAATCGCCACGTCGGTGAACAGATACCAGGTCTCGATAGTCGGATCCAGTTCAGCCTGCACAATCGAGGTTTCCAGGATCCCCGGCAGTTGCAGCCCCAACATGATGAACACCATGCCGTTGAACACGAACTCCAGCATCGCCCAGACGCTGTTAGCGCGCAAACGCATGGCCAGCGGTGCGTTACGGATCACGCCAGACTGGCTGATGGTCATCCCCGCCGCGACGGCAGCCAGAATGCCGGACACGCCGATATGTTCGGCAATCAGATAGGAGGCAAAAGGCAACAACAGCAGCAACACAATCTGCGTGGCCGGATCGTCTCCGCTCCAACGGCTCATCACGCGCAGCGATTTACTGTAGGTCCAGGTCACCGCTACACCGGCCAGAAGACCACCGATCGCCACCTTCAGAAACTCCATGGAGGCACCACCGACGGTGAACACCATGGTGCCCATCGCCACCGCGATGGCAAATTTTAACGATACCAGGCCGGAAGCGTCATTCATCAACGCCTCGCCTTCCAGCACACTCATGATGCTTCTGGGGATGCGCCCTTTGCCAACAATGCCACCCAGTGCCACGGCATCGGTAGGTGACAACACCGCCGCCAGCGCAAACGCAGCAACCAACGGAATACCCGGCACCATCATGTAAATGAGATACCCAACTCCGACAACGGTGATCAACACCAGCACCAATGCCAGCCCCAGGATTTCACGTCCGTGGTGCAGGAATTCGCGTGTCGGTGTTTTCCAACCGTCGGCAAACAGCAATGGAGGAATAAACAGCACTAAAAACAGTTCGGGGTCAAAATCAACGTGCAGCCCGAAATTCGGCCAGGCTAACAGGGCCCCAATGGCAATTTGCATCAAGGGTAACGGGATCTGGAACGGCAACATGCGTGTTACCACCCCAGACAGGGAGACCACCAGGATCAAAATGAGGATTGTAAAAAATATTTCCATGCTTTCCTTAGACTCTTAAGTTCAGATCACCAAAGCGCGCGGGTAATAGTGTCCGAATAGTAGATCACTTTTTTTCTCAGTTATAAAGCTTGTTGTGCCTTTCAAAACACGTCGCAGCAAAGAGGGAGAATAGTCTTAAGGAAATAAACAACGGGGCCGGAGGATGGCCCCGTTGAAGAAAGGCTTAAATTGCCCAACCACCCGCATAGAATGCCACCAGCGCCACCGCGATTAACACGGTACCGATGTTCAGCCTACGCCATTCACCAGAGAACACGCGGCCAATCACCAGCGAGCTGAAGCCCAGCATGATGCCAGTCACGATGTTACAGGTCAGCACGATAAACACCGCGCACAGCAAACCGGCCATGGCGTCGACAAAGTCGTCGAAATCCAGCTTGGTGACGTTGCTCAACATCAGCAGGCCAACGTACATCAGCGCAGGAGCGGTGGCGTACACTGGCACCAGATAGGACAGCGGCGACAGGAACAGGATCAGCAGGAACAACAAACCGACCACGGTGGCCGTCAGGCCGGTTTTACCTCCCGCCGCCGTACCCGCGGCAGATTCGATATAAACCGCGGCAGGTGCAGCCCCAACCAGCCCGGAGAAGATGCTGCTCAGGGAATCAGAAGTCAGCGCTTTGCCACCGTTAATGATCTGGCCATCTTTATCCAGCAGATTGGCCTGCCCGGCAACCGCACGGATGGTGCCCGTGGCGTCGAACACCGCAGTCATTACCAATGCCAACACGCTTGGCAATACCACCGGTTGTAACGCCCCCATGATATCCAGGCTGAAGATCAGCGATTTACCATCCGGCCCCGCCAGGCTAGGCATGGCGAACAACCCTTGGTACTTCACCGCCGGGTCGAAAATCAGGCCGATAACCGAAATGGCAATAATGACCAGCAAGATGCCGCCAGGTACACGCAGTTTTTCCAGGCCGAAGATCACCGCCAACCCGATTAACGTCATCACCACCGGAAACGAGGTAAATGCTCCCAGCGCTACCGGCAAGCCATCCAGCGGATTTTTCACCACCAGGCCGACACCGTTAGCCGCGATCAGCAGCAGGAACAGGCCGATACCAATACCGGTGCCGTGCGCCACTCCCATTGGCAGGTTACGCAGGATCCAGGAACGGATACCGGTAATCGAGATAATGGTAAACAGGATCCCCATCAGGAATACGGCGCCCAACGCCACGGGAATGCTGATCTGCTGACCCAGCACCAGACTAAAGGCGGTGAACGCCGTCAGTGAAATGGCACAACCAATCGCCATCGGCAGGTTGGCCCACAAGCCCATCAGCAACGACCCCAAACCGGCAACCAGGCAGGTGGCAACGAATACCGCAGTCGGTGGGAAACCGGCTTTACCCAGCATGCTGGGAACCACGATCACCGAGTAGACCATCGCCAGGAAGGTGGTTAACCCTGCCACCACTTCCTGACGCACGTTGGTACCCCGTGCTGTAAGTTTAAAATACGCATCAAGCCCGCCTTTAGGTGTCTCGGCGTTATTTGCTTGAGAATTCGACATGTTGCTGTCCCCTGTTTTTCATTGCTGCCAGCCTGGATGAAATGGCTTGTTATCCCACTGATGCATGGTCATTACGAAACCGTTTCCGTCACGTTCGCTTCCTTACCCTTCAGGAACGCGGCAACAGACGCCGTGTAAAAGGCAAACGTTTAACTCTCATCGCATGCAGCGGGTGATTTATGGTGGTCTTATCCCCAAAAATCCCAAACGCTACTGGGAGGGATTTTCAAGGCAAACGATTATCTAGCCTTCTATGCCGTCTGATCAACTAAAGATCGCGACAATTTATGCGAAAGTGCATTGGCAACGCTCATTGTTGAAGATGTGAGGTTTATCACATTACGACTTGATAGAGGGGAGTTCGCCCCGACAGCTTGGGGCGGAAAAGATTATTGCGATTGCATCGCCTGCTCATCCATGTACATCAACTCCCAGATATGACCATCCAAATCCTGGAAGCCATGGCCATACATAGTGCCGTAATCCTGTGGCTGATTATAAGTATTGCCACCGGCAGCAATGGCTTTGCGTACCAACGCATCTACCGCAGCACGGCTGGGTTGCGACAGGCAAATCAGCACTTCCGTCGCTTTGTTGGCATCGCTGATGGGATTGGGGGTAAACAGTAGGAATTTCTCGTGAGTCAGCAACATCACGTAAATACTCTCACTCACGACCATGCAGGCGGCAGTGTCATCGGTAAACTGCGGGTTGAAGATAAACCCCAGTTGGCGGAAGAACTCGATAGAAGCGGGCAAATTGCTGACGGGCAGGTTAACAAAAATTTGCGTAGCCATGGGCTACCTCCTATGAAAGTGACCCTATCGAGTATAGTTCAAGCCTTCAACCCAGCACGCTAAACGGCCCCCCCTGTTCCAGAGCCCGCTGATACGCAGGACGCGCGTGAATGCGTTGCAGATAGTCTTGCAGTTTCGGGCACCCCTCTAGCCCGCCTCGCCCGGCTAACGCCTCCACCGGGAAACTCATCTGGATATCCGCAGCGCTGAATTCATTGCCTACAAACCAGGTGCTTTTATTCAGATGTTGCTCCAGATAATCGCGATGCGTCGCAATCTGCTTATCCAGATACTCTTTCTGTACCCCTTTACCGATCGCCCCGGCAACCGGGCGTATCACCCATGGGATTGGCGGGTGTCCTAAACGGCTAAACACCAGTTTCATTACCAGCAGCGGCATCAACGACCCTTCTGCATAGTGCAGCCAATAGCGATACTCCTGGCGAGCGTGGAAATCCGTGGGCGTGAATAACCCTTGCGCGTCATAGGCTTCCTGCAAGTATTCAATAATGGCACCCGACTCGGCCAGCGTCAGATCGCCGTCTACCACTACCGGCGATTTACCCAACGGGTGGATCTTTTTCAACTCTGGCGGTGCCAACATGGTGGTTTTATCGCGTTGATAACGTAGAACCTGATAGGGAACACCGAGCTCCTCCAAGAACCACAAGATGCGCTGCGAACGCGAGTTATTCAGATGATGCACGATAATCATGGTTTTCTCCCTCGACGGCCTGGAGCCGTTGCCACACCAATTCGCCAATCTGCACGCGGTTATCCAGCTGCAACGGTACGGTGCGTAATGTGAGTGTCTCGCCAGTGAAACTGTAGAAGCGGATCTGCTGGCTACCTAGCCAGTTGGGGAACGAACAGCCCTCGACCCGATGAATGACGCACTGTTTATCTTCATCAATCCGATAGCGGCCAAAGTAACAGAGCATATTCACAAAGGCGGTGCGGATCTCTCGATCGCTGCCCTTCGCCAAATCCTCCGAGGCAAACCTTGGCCGCGTTGCGCTATAGAGCTGCGCTGCCATGGTGCCATTGGCCTCATAGTTAATCCGCCCCAACACCTGCTCGCCCAAAGGGTGATGTATTGCCCCATCCTCCCCTTTGAATACGGAAGAAACCAGCGCCCAACTGCCAATGAACCGGTCTGCCATCATCACATACACTCCTTAAACGCCCTGGTTAAAAGGTAGTTGTGATTTCAACTATCGCCAATGATGCCTATGAATGAGTTTAATGCTCTGACTTTGGCCTTATTCACTCACAAATAGGACAGAGAAAGCACCATCATCAGGACATAGGCAATGGTTAATTGCACACAGTTTCTTTTGATTATCTGGAACGGCGTCACCCCTACAAAGCCAGACACGGCGATAATAACACCTGAAATTGGCGAAAAGCTCCGCCCTAAACTGGCTGAAAAATGCAACGGTACCAACATCTTAAACACCGAAATGCCCGCACCTTTCGCCACTTCAGCACTAAGAGGTGCAAAGGCATTAAACACCGTACCGGTCCCCATGATCACTGAGCCACAGAAAATCAGTAAACTAAACAGAACGACGATGACCGTAGCATAGTGACCCTCATTAGGAATAAAGCCAAACAACGTATCAATAAAGCCAATTTTTATAATCCCCGCCACCAAAACCTGAGCACAAAGCAGAATAGAGACCACGGTAATAAAAGACTGCCCCATCTGATCGAATAGCCCAAGCACCTTATCGGTTGATTTCTTGAGGTCGAAGGTTCTGATTGAATCAATCAGGAAAGCAATAAAGAACGATAAAATAATCGCCGAAACCACATCAATTTTAATTTGCAAATAAGAGGGGAGGTACTCCTCCACCAGGCTGGAGAAAACGAAGAGAATGATCATTGGAACGACAGGCAGCAGAGCATAATATGTCGGAACATCCCTCGAAATGTCAGCGTTCTTGGCCTGGCTTTCGCTATCATCTTCATTTACAGCTTCTTTCCTGTCCCAGTATGCCTGCATCACCATATGAGATATCCCGATGACAACGAAGAGGATGGCAACAATAGGGACCTGCTTATCCACAAAGAATGAAAACAGGTCATATCCAGTGAGTTCGGAAATCAGCACACTCCCGGTAGCGGATGGCCCATAGTCAATACATATTCCAGAGGCAATCACTGAGGCTACAGCCGCTTTTGAACATCCAATAGAACGTAAAACCGGATATAGCGTTGTGAGCATCAAAAGAGCCAACCCTGAAGGGCTTGAAATAAACAAGGCTAAAACCTGCATCAGGATATAACAACAGCCTAAAAGTACGTACTTCGCATTGATTCTCTTGAGGGGCTTAATACAAACCCCAACCAGTTTTGCCGAAGCACCAATATCGTTCATGTATCTTGAAAAGCCGGCAATAACCATAATAATCAAGCCAAGCTTGGAAATGCTATCGGAAAAAAGCACTTTGATTTCAATGAAGATATCAATAAATTTGGAACCAGACGCTGCCTTGGTAATACTGACATCAGGAAAGGCAATAACCGTTGCAATCAAGAGAATAATGCCCCCGGTTAAAATCACAGCTTGAGCATAGTATTTCTTTGCGATGCCGGCGCAAACCAACACAATCACCAGAAAGGTGATAGCAAGAATAAAGGGTTTGTCACCAAACAGGTGCTTCAACGCGCCAAGCGCCATTAAACCCATGATAATAAACAATATCTTTTTAGCTTGATTCAACATTACCCTTTGCATGATGACTCACCTTTGCATGAAGTAGCACCCGACAACTACCATTACCTTTATGATATGATCACATAACCAATAAAACATGTGATAACGATCTCAAAAGCAATAAAACGCAATAAAACGGCAGATCACGGTTGACTACGCTGCTTTTTCACACCAATAATCAAAAAAGGAATACATACATAACCAAAATGTAATGAGAGGTATGTTATGAATACGGGTATGTTCGAATCATGCATTACCGGCCACTGGTTCAATCCCCAAGCGGTTGAACTCTGGTCTGATGTTAAAACTATACAAGCATGGCTAGACGTCGAAGCGGCTCTTGCTCAAGCACAGGCAAAATTGAGGGTTATCCCCGAAGAGTGTGCGCAAAAAATCACCCAATCCGCTAACGCAGATTTGCTGAACATTGACGCTATCAAGCAAGGGATCCGGGAAACTTGTCACCCGTTCGTACCGGTCTTAAGAGAGTTTGAACGTGTTTGCGGCAAACAAGCTGCGGGCTATATTCACTGGGGGGCCACCACTCAAAACATCTTTGATACGGCTGCGTCTTTACAGCTTCGTGCCAGCCATAACCTCATCACCGGTTATCTGGAAAAGGCATTGCTCTCTTTTTCCTCACTGGCTTTAAAATCAAAGAGCTACACTCAGGCGGGAAGAACTCATGGGCAGCACGCCCTGCCAATCACTTTTGGCTTTAAGGTCGCGTCATGGTTTGCTGAACTTCAGCGCATCAAAAACAGGCTCTCCAATGCCACGTCAGAGGCTTTTACTGTCAGCCTGGGAGGGGCCGTAGGAACCTTCTCTGCCATGGAAGGCAAAGGCCGGGAGATTCAGGAGGGCATGGCTGCCTTACTTAATCTGACATCCAACACGATCCCGGTACGCACCTCCAGCGACTCACAAACACATTACGTCGCCATTCTTGGGCAATTGGCGAGCTTTACTGAAAAAGTCGCTCAGGAAATCATTTTCTTGCAAAGAACGGAACTGGCCGAACTGGAAGAAAGTTTCCATCATGGCAAGGTTGGCAGCTCCACGATGGCCCAGAAGCGTAATCCGCAAAATGCGCAAAACCTGGTTGGCCTTTCACAATTGCTACGCGCCCGTGTTCCCTTATCATACATGGCGATGCTCAAAATGAATGAAGGTGACGCTGCGGAAAGTAATGTGATGGATGTCACTCTTCCCGAAGTGGCTATTCTGGCAGTCTCGATCAGTGAAAATCTGTTTAAACTGATCGACGGATTACAGGTTTATCCGGAAAAAATGCTGGAAAACATCAAGCTGACCAAAGGCCTTATTCTCTCAGAATCTATCATGATGGCTCTTGCCAAAGACATCGGCCGTGCCGAAGCACACCATATATTGTACGAAGCCGCCATGGAGTCGGTGTTAACTGGCGCAGCGTTTTCCGATTGCATTCGTGCTCAACTCATCAAGGAAGATGTCGTTGCAACAATAGATATCGATAAATTACTTGATGAGGCAAGCTATATCGGGGAAGCCGAGAGCTGTGTTGATTTTGTCTTGCAGAATGTAAAAAGATAAACAGCGCTTTACCCATGCTGCCTCTGGTATATCCGAAGGGCTCATTTATACATCAATGAGCTCTTTCTTCATTTTGAAAAATGTTGTACAGACTGCAAATCATCAGTCACATACTCTACGTAATCACTGCAGTAGGGGTTTAAGATATTGGGCAGATAGAAAAAGGCCATTTCATCGTAAATCTCCACATCAATGTCTTTGATAATGATGTTATCGTTGGACTGATGGATGACTGGGAAATTCGGCACCAAACATAACCCCAGATTTTCATTGACAAAATTCAGAGCCACCAGCGAATCCGACACCTCTGCTATAACGTTGGTTTCGACACCAGAACCACTGAATGCTTTCATAACTTTGGAAAACAAAATATTCCTTGTGGTATACATAATAATATTTCTGAAATTAAAATCTGAAAGCACCAGTTTTTCTTTCTTTGCCAATTCATGATTTTTGTGCATCATACACACAATTTTGGATTTAAATATTGGCTCTATCGTTAATTCTGCCAGGTTGTTATTTATATCCGCGTTAGCCAGTGCAATATCGGCCCGCCCTTCTCTGAGCAAATTCATCATATCGACAGAGTTCACCACACTAAATGAGACTTTGACATTACTCCTTTCTTTAGCATAGCGAGCTGTCAGGGGGGCGAGATAGGAATACGCAATAGTTGGGGTTGTGATCACTTTTAACGTCTTGCTGGACTTACTGGCCCAATTGTTATCATCGATTCTCTCGAGGGAGTTAAAGATATTAACGATTTCCTCATAAAAAAACAGAGCATCTTTGGTGGGGTTAAGGCGCCCTTTCTCACGGGTAAATAGTGTCTTACCCAACTTTTCTTCAATACTGGCAACCGCCTTACTGACTGCAGGTTGACTTATTCCAAGGGACTCGGCAGCCTGGGTCGCAGAACCTTTCTCAATAATAGCCTTGATAATTTCAAAATCTCTCAAAGAGGCCGATCTTATCGATAGATTATTCTTCATGCCTGCTTCCCGATACATAGCTTAACGTTAGTGGGCTGACCTAACTGGTTGGTCATTGTAACAAGGAAAATGAGTAAAACTGAAGAAGAAACAAGCCCCAGCACTTGTTCGCCCAAAGGGTATTGCGTTGCCCCCTCCCCTTTAGATACCCAATAAATCGTGCTGCTTTCATGAAAGACACTTCTCAAGCGGCCAGTTAGTAGATAGCTGCCCTTTCAACTTTCGTCCTCCCTTTCAATAATTCAGTTTATTTGATGTAGATACTCAAAACTCTCCGATTTTCCATTCCCGCCAAGTGGCCTATCATTCAACACATCGAGAGACAACAGCCTCTCACCTAACAAAACCCCTGAGGATTGAATCATGAAAAGCATCAAAATTTTTGCTACCGCTGTACTGTTAACTTCCGCTTCTTTCGCCAGCGTTGCCGCTGACCAGGTCACCAGCCAACCAGCTGCCGACTCACAAAAAATCGGGGTGGTTTCCGTAAGCGGTGCCAGCAACCTGAGCGCTCTGGAAGCCGAACTGGCAAGCAAAGCTGCCGCATCCGGTGCCAACTCTTACCGCATCGTTTCCGCCGGTGGCCAGAACAAACTGTACGGCACAGCAGAAATCTTTAACTAATCGTCAGATTACGAGCCCCGCAAGGGGCTTTTCGCGTTTTAGCGGGCGGCAAAACCCAGACTCACCAAACTGCTCTATAATTTACCAGCCAACCGGCACTTTCCAGACAGAGCCCTGCTCACGGCATGCTCTGGCAATTCCCAGCCCGTTCTTTCCCGATACTGCTTTTGCGATTCAATAACCTTCACGACTTCTGGAGAAATATCATGTCAGTAACGCAATTTCTGTCAGGTAGAGTGGCTTTTGTCCAGGGTGGTTCACGCGGTATCGGTGCCGCCATCGTTAAACGCCTGGCACGTGAAGGCGCAACCGTCGCTTTCACCTACGTCACCTCCCCTGATAAAGCCGATGAGGTGGTTGAAGCCATTACGGCGGCTGGCGGTCAAGCCATTGCCATCCGTGCAGACAGTGCTGACGCTGAGGCTCTGCAACTGGCGATACGCCAGACGGTAAACAGCTTCGGCAAGCTGGATATTCTGGTGAATAACGCGGGCGTGCTGGCAATGGGTAGCCTGGAGGAATTGTCGTTAGCAGATCTGGATCGCACGCTGGCCGTTAACGTCCGCAGCGTATTTGTCGCCAGCCAGGAAGCCGCGCGCCATATGAACGATAATGGTCGTATTATCAATATCGGCAGCACCAACGCCGAGCGCATGCCGTTTGCCGGTGGAGCGATCTACGCCATGAGCAAGTCGGCGCTGGTCGGTTTAACCAAGGGTATGGCTCGCGATCTGGGCTCACGCGGCATTACCGTCAATAACGTCCAGCCCGGCCCGGTAGATACCGATATGAACCCGGCAGATGGCGACTTTGCCGAACTGATGAAAACCATGATGGCCATTGGCCGCTATGGCAAGGATGAAGAGATCGCCAGCTTTGTGGCTTATCTGGCGGGGCCAGAGGCAGGATATATTACCGGTGCCAACCTGACGATTGACGGTGGCTTCTCGGCGTAATGCGCTCTAAAGCAAAAAAGCCCCAAAAAGGGGCTTTTCGTTTTGAACCTGGGGACAATCAGAACGGAATATCGTCGTCAAAGTCCATTGGTGGTTCGTTGCTGGCCGCTGGTGCGCTGTTTTGCGCCGGGCGAGCCTGCTGCTGTTGACCACCGCTGAACTGGTTGCCACCCTGTGGCTGCTGAGGTTGACCCCAACCGCCCTGCTGGCCACCCGCTGGAGCGCCGCCGCCTGCTGGAGCACCGCCACCTTGGCGACCACCCAACATCTGCATGGTGCCACCCACGTTGACCACGATTTCGGTGGTGTATTTTTCTACGCCCGCCTGATCGGTCCATTTACGGGTCTGCAATGCACCCTCGATGTAAACCTGGGAACCTTTACGCAGGTATTCACCCGCCACTTCTGCCAGCTTGCCGAACAACACCACGCGGTGCCATTCCGTTTTTTCTTTCTGCTCGCCAGTAGCCTTGTCACGCCAGCTCTCGGAGGTCGCCAGGGTAATGTTGGCAACTGCGCCGCCATTAGGCATGTAACGGACCTCAGGGTCTTGACCCAGATTCCCGACCAAAATTACTTTGTTTACGCCTCTGCTGGCCATGTTCGATCTCCCGATGAGTCATTTAAGTGGATTCAGACCACATTTTGGATAGTCTAAACCACAAATTGTAGCATGCCACCTGCTTAGATTATACCTGCGAAGTGCCTTCCAAAAATGTCCCGGCGATCGACCTTGTTGCATTCGTATACTGGATATTCATTCAGGTTTTTTTGTGCCATAATTATGCGTTTCGTAATGGCCGAGCCGTTTTATTGCGCGTTAGATCACACAAATCGCCCGCAGAAGAACGCAGACAGGCGCGGTGTATCATCAAGACGGGAAGTGTAAATGGACAATATCGAAGTTCGTGGTGCTCGAACCCACAATCTCAAAAACATCAACCTGATTATCCCGCGCGACAAGCTGATCGTCGTCACCGGTTTATCAGGTTCAGGCAAGTCCTCACTGGCTTTTGATACACTGTATGCCGAAGGGCAACGGCGCTACGTTGAGTCGCTCTCTGCCTACGCTCGCCAGTTTCTTTCGCTGATGGAAAAACCGGACGTCGACCACATTGAAGGTCTGTCCCCGGCGATCTCCATCGAGCAAAAATCGACCTCGCATAACCCGCGCTCCACGGTCGGGACCATCACCGAGATCCACGATTACCTGCGCCTGCTGTTTGCCCGCGTCGGCGAACCGCGTTGCCCGGATCACCACGTTCCGTTGGCGGCACAAACCGTCAGCCAGATGGTGGATAACGTGCTCAACCAGCCGGAAGGCAAACGCCTGATGCTGTTGGCGCCGGTGGTGAAAGATCGTAAGGGCGAACACACCAAAACGCTGGAAAACCTGGCAACCCAGGGCTATATCCGCGCGCGTATCGACGGTGAAGTATGCGATCTCTCCGATCCGCCAAAGCTGGAGCTGCAAAAGAAACACACCATTGAAGTGGTGGTGGACCGTTTCAAAGTGCGTGAAGATCTGGCACAGCGCCTGGCCGAATCGTTTGAAACCGCATTGGAACTGTCCGGCGGTACCGCCGTCGTCGCCGATATGGATGACGAAAAGGCCGATGAACTGCTGTTCTCCGCCAACTTTGCCTGCCCCATCTGCGGCTACAGCATGCGCGAGCTGGAACCCCGGCTGTTCTCATTCAACAACCCGGCCGGGGCCTGCCCAACCTGTGACGGACTGGGCGTGCAGCAGTTCTTCGATCCTGAGCGTGTAGTACAGAACCCCGAGCTTTCTCTGGCCGGTGGCGCTATCCGGGGTTGGGACCGTCGTAACTTCTATTATTTCCAGATGCTGCGCTCGCTGGCGGAGCACTATAGCTTTGATGTAGAAGCCCCGTTCAGCAGCCTGGATGCCAACGTGCAGAAAGCGGTATTGAGCGGTTCGGGCAAAGAGTCGATCGAATTCAAATACATCAACGATCGCGGTGACACCACCGTGCGCCGCCATCCGTTTGAAGGCGTGCTGCATAATATGGAGCGCCGTTACAAAGAAACCGAATCCAGCGCGGTACGTGAAGAACTGGCCAAATTTATCAGCAACCGTCCTTGCGCCTCGTGCCGTGGCACCCGCCTGCGTGAAGAAGCCCGTAACGTGTTCGTGGAAGATACTACGCTGCCGGAGATCTCCGAGCTCAGCATCGGCCATGCCATGACCTTCTTCCAGAATATGAAACTGAGCGGTCAACGTGCCCAGATCGCCGAGAAGGTGTTGAAAGAGATCGGCGATCGTCTGAAGTTCCTGGTTAACGTCGGCCTGAACTACCTTTCACTGTCACGTTCTGCGGAAACGCTGTCCGGCGGTGAAGCTCAGCGTATTCGCCTGGCAAGCCAGATCGGTGCTGGCCTGGTAGGCGTGATGTACGTACTTGATGAGCCATCCATTGGCCTGCACCAGCGCGATAACGAACGCTTGCTGGAAACCCTGATCCACCTGCGTAACCTGGGTAACACGGTGATCGTGGTAGAACACGATGAAGACGCGATCCGCGCGGCCGACCACGTGATCGATATCGGCCCTGGTGCCGGTGTTCATGGCGGCCAGGTGGTAGCAGAAGGCACCGTCGATGACATCATGGCCCAACCGGATTCACTGACCGGCCAGTTCCTTAGCGGCAAGCGCTCAATCGCCATTCCGGCCGAACGCGTGCCCGCGGATCCGAGCAAGGTGCTGAAACTCAGCGGCGCACGCGGCAACAACCTGAAAGACGTGACGCTTACGCTGCCTGTCGGGCTGTTTACCTGCATTACCGGGGTTTCTGGTTCCGGCAAGTCAACGCTGATCAACGATACGCTGTTCCCGATCGCCCAACGTCAGCTCAACGGTGCAACCATTGCCGAAGCGGCTCCTTACCGCGAAGTGACCGGTCTGGAACATTTCGACAAGGTGATCGATATCGATCAGAGCCCTATTGGCCGTACGCCACGCTCTAACCCGGCCACCTATACCGGGATCTTCACCCCGGTGCGTGAACTGTTTGCCGGGGTACCTGAATCCCGTACCCGTGGCTACACGCCGGGCCGTTTCAGCTTTAACGTCAAGGGTGGCCGCTGCGAAGCCTGCCAGGGCGACGGCGTGATCAAGGTAGAGATGCACTTCCTGCCGGATATCTACGTGCCTTGCGATCAGTGCAAAGGCAAACGCTATAACCGCGAAACGCTGGAAGTGAAGTACAAGGGTAAAAACATCCACGAAGTGCTGGAAATGACCATTGAGGAAGCCCGTGACTTCTTTGATGCCGTGCCAGCCTTGGCGCGCAAACTGCAAACGCTGATGGAGGTAGGACTTTCCTATATCCGTCTTGGGCAGTCGGCCACCACCCTTTCTGGTGGTGAAGCGCAGCGTGTGAAACTGGCGCGTGAGCTGTCGAAACGGGGCACTGGCCAGACGCTGTATATTCTTGATGAACCCACCACCGGCCTGCACTTCGCCGATATCCAGCAGTTGCTGGCGGTGCTGCATCAGTTACGCGATCAGGGCAACACCATCGTGGTGATTGAACATAACCTGGACGTCATCAAGACGGCGGACTGGATCGTCGATCTGGGGCCGGAAGGCGGCAGCGGCGGCGGTGAGATCCTGGTGTCCGGCACGCCGGAAACCGTGGCCAACTGTAAAGAGTCTCATACCGCGCGATTCCTGAAACCGATGTTGCAGAGATAAAACCGTAGCCAACATGCCGAACATCTAAGCTCGGCATGTTGGCCGTTATTACGGCGCAACAATAAATTTCCGCCATAGAAAAGCAGGAGCAGATTTTAGGGGTTTAACTACCACTCGGATATGTAAAACGCTTAACGTGCCGCGCAGTGGCTAAAATAACTCTCACCACCCAAACCCAGCATTATTTATCTGCGGCTAACATCTGCTCATATCGGCCTGGTTACCCTCCCCATGCCTGCACCTGCTTCAATTCAAATTCAGCCTCGGCTAATTTTCTCTGTCGCTTAGCAATTTTGCTCGGTTTGCCTTTGAGCTGTGCTTCATACAGCTCATGTTTTCTTTTTTCTACCTTTCGCTGCTTTTTGGCAATTTCATACTGGCGATCAAATTCGAACGGCTGAGTGGCTGGCGCATAATCGTATCTATTATAACGGCCTTTATAACCACCGTGGCAGTAGGTCTGCACATTGGCCAAGGCACGATTAAGCCCCTCAACACGATGGACATTGCCATAACGCGTCGCGTACTCGAGCTGCTCTCGCAGTTTTTGTTCTTTTATTGCACAGTTGGGCGTAGCCAATGATAATGAGGAATAAACGAGCAGTGGCAGTACGAGAAATATTGAATAATGCGGTTTCATAATTAAATTTCCTTTTAGTAGGTTCCCCTACGGATCCCTTATCCTTATTTGCCCTTAAGCAGATTAATATAGACGCATTAATAACACAGTCATAATTTAGATTCCAATGAGAACTCTCTTAATTGACAGCCCCGCGTTGTTGAAAATAAATTATCAACCTATTTTTACCAATCCTTAAATTACCACCAATTAATATAAAATAATAAAATTAGTGATATTAGCAACAAAAAAACCTTGCCAATCCTGTTTCTCAGAACTAAATAACGCAGTAAACGATATTGACCTACAAAATAAAATTTCCCCATAGATTTCGGGGGGGAGGTAATCCTCTTGGCCTGTCGCCACTCTTGAGCCAACAGGCCTGGCCACCTATAAATTCAGATGCGTAGTTCTTGGCGCACCTGATCGGGCAACCCTTCCAGCACCAACCGATATGAGCTGTCGATTAAATGATAAAACTGCGAGTTAGGTAGGTTGCCGTCCAGAAATACCGCGTTCCAATGGGCTTTATTCAGATGTTCGCAGGGGACGATTTCCGGATGCTGCTCACGCAGGCTTTCCGCCAGTTCCGGGCTGCTTTTGATCGCCAACGCCGGGCGACCCTGCACTTCACACACCATAGCGAACATGACATCACCCACCTTGATCTGGCTGGCCTGCCATTGGTTTTGATCGCTTTGGTGTGCGCCAGGTTTCGCCATGCAGTATTCCAGCAGTGCTGAGTTATTCATTGGGTTATTCCCCGAAAGACACAATGCGGCGCGAACCACTGTGAGTATGCTGTTGCCAGCCCAGATACCCTGCCAGTCAGGTAGAGAACCGCGCCTGGTCGCTGAAAGCAAGGCTTTATGGCGCATGCGAAAAGTCTGAGCGCCCTCAGTCAGTATATTCTTTATCCAGTTGGCGGCAACCGCCAGCACGCAGAAACAACAAGGGGCGATATCGCTATCGCCCCTAAAATTACTGCATTCAGGCCGTTACTGCACCGCGGCAAAGGCCTCTGCCACTTGACGAACGTTATTGTGGTTCAGACCCGCCACACACATACGACCGCTGTGGATCAGATAGACACCGAACTCTTCACGTAGCCGATCAACCTGAGCCGCACTGAAGCCGGTGTAGCTGAACATGCCGCGCTGCTCGAGCAGATAATCGAAGTTACGCTGTGGCAACGCGCCCTTGAGCGTTTCGACCAGCGCTTTACGCATTTCCAGAATACGGCTGCGCATGGACTCCACTTCGGCCAGCCATTGCGCTTTCAGCTGCGCGTCGTTCAGCACTTTTGCCACCACCTGCGCACCGAAGTTCGGTGGGCTGGAGTAGTTACGGCGCACGGTCGCTTTCAGCTGCCCCAGCACGCGCTCGGCGGCTTCGCTGCTTTCACACACCACAGAAAGCCCACCTACGCGCTCACCGTACAGCGAGAAGATTTTCGAGAATGAGTTGCTCACCAGGCACGGTAAACCGGCAGCCGCGATGGCACGAATGGCGTAGGCATCCTGATCCATGCCGCCGCCAAAGCCTTGATAGGCGATGTCGAGGAACGGGATCAGTTCACGTTCGGCGATCACTTTAACCACCTGATCCCACTGGGCATTGGTGAGATCGGAACCGGTCGGGTTATGGCAGCAAGGATGCAGCAGGGCAATGCTCTTGGCCGGCAACTGTTGCAGCGTGCTCAGCATGGCATCAAATTTCACCCCCAGTTTTTCACCGTCGAAATAGGGGTAAGTATTCACTTTGAAACCGGCGCCACCAAAGATGGCTACGTGGTTTTCCCAAGTTGGATCGCTGACCCAAACCTGAGAATCCGGGAAATAGCTTTTCAGGAAGTCGGCCCCCACTTTCAACGCACCAGAGCCGCCCACGGTTTGAATGGTGGCGATGCGGCCCTGTTGCAGCATGGGGTGTTCGGCACCGAACAACAGTTGTTGAATTGCGCTGCGGTAAGGCTGTAGGCCTTCCATCGGCAGGTAGACCGAGGCCCCCTGTTCAACGCTGTTAAGTTGGGCTTCAGCTGCGGCAACGGCCTTCATCTGTGGGATGATGCCTTGCTCGTTGTAGTAAAGACCAATACTCAGGTTCACCTTGTGCGCACGGGGATCTTTTTTGAATTTTTCCATCAGCGACAGGATCGGGTCACCTGCATAGGCTTCAACATTCTGGAACACGGGTTGGTTCTCCTGATTTTGGTTGTTCGGGTACAATCCCTAATATAGCCACAAATCGACGTTGGGTTTTAGCTTTATCTGGTCACCGGCAGTAAACCGTTTTCTTTGATCCGTTCCAGCACCACCGCCGTTTTGATATGCCCGACGCTTTTATGGCGGGAAAGCGTCTGGCTGATAAACTCACTTAACGCGGGCAGGTCTGCTACCGCCACTTTCAGCAGGTAGTCGGCATCGCCGGTGGTTTTATAAACGTCAACAATTGCGTCCACTTCTGCCAGCATCTGATGGAAACTGTCGATCTGCTCTTGGGTATGGGTCAGCAGGCTTACCTCTATCAGCCCCACCAGCCCCAATCCCACCGCCTCCGGTGCCAGCCGGGCATGATACCCTTTGATCAACTGGGCTTGCTCCAGGCTGATACGACGACGCGAGCATTGCGAGGCCGAAAGCCCGACCAGTTCGCTCAGTTCCTGATTGGTCAGACGACCATTGGCCTGTAACAGCGTCAGGATTTTCATATCAAAATCGTCAATGTTGTACATAGCCACCTGTAAAATGTGTTAATAAATGTTGACGCTACAGACTAGCAGCTTTTTTAGCCTTGCAACCATCGGTGCTGGCGGGTTGTGAGAGACATAGCAGCAAAGCCAGCTTCCTTGCTCAGAAATGGCATAAAAAACGGCCAAATTACGCAAACCAACAACAATTAACGGCAAAACCGCGCATAAAACCACAAATGTATTTGTCGACATGAAAAGGAAATTTGATGAAAAAACTATTGCCTCTCGCCTTGCTGGTCGCCACCGGGAGCGCCAGCGCACAATCCAATCTGGACAAGGTATTGCAGCAAAAAACGCTGACGGTCTGTACTACCGGCGATTACAAGCCCTACACCTTCCTGAAAGAGGATGGCAGCTACGAAGGCATTGATATCGCGATGGCCGAGTCGCTGGCCAACAGCCTGGGGGCCAAAGTGAAATGGGTAAAAACGACCTGGAAAACCTTGACGCCTGACTTTGTGGCCGGGAAATGTGACATCGCCATGGGGGGGATCTCAGTGACGCTGGAGCGCCAAAAGCAGGTGTTTTTTGCCGAGCGGCTTGATACCGACGGCAAGATCCCGCTGGTGCGTTGTACCGACGTGAAAAAATACCGCACCATTGAGCAGATTAACAAACCTGCGGTGCGGCTGATCGAGCCTGCCGGTGGCACCAATGAAGCCTTTGTCCGTGCTCATCTGCCCAAGGCCAACCTGACGCTGTCCCACGATAATATGGGCATTTTCCAGCAGTTGGTGGACCGCAAGGCCGACGTGATGATCACCGATGCCTCCGAAGCCCTGTACCAGCAGAAACGTTATCCCAAGCTATGTGCGGTGAACCCGGATAAGCCGATGCAATACGGTGAGAAGGCCTATATGCTGCCGCGTGATGATATGAGTTGGAAGCTGTATGTCGATCAGTGGCTGCACTTGAGCAAGGCCAGCGGGGAGTACCAGAAAATTATCGGCCAGTGGCTGGCGGTGAAGAAGAAATAGTTGATGGCCCCTCACCCTAACCCTCTCCCACAGGGAGAGGGAACCGATCGAGCGCGCTATCAGGTAGGGAACTTGCCTGATCACTGCATTCATTAGACCAGAACAATCAGCCCTATTTGCGAAGGGAAACATATCGATCACGGTATCGCACCACAACTCTTGGTTGAAGGGGCGACCGAGGTTGCCAAGATTATCTAATCACTACCAAAAGAGCAGAGGCTATCAACTCCCTCTCCCTGCGGGAGAGGGTTGGGGTGAGGGAAATTACTCGCCGATATATTCCATCGTGACGCGCTGGGTCAGCTTGGTGATCAGCTCATAGGCGCTGATGCCGCTAAAGGCAGCCACCCGTTCAACCGGCAGCTCATTGCCCCACAGAACTACTTCATCACCCACTTTATCGCTGGCATTCGGCCCCAGATCGACGGAAATCATATCCATGGAGACACGGCCAACAATCGGTACTTCACGTCCGTTGAGCCATACCGGCGTGCCGGAAGGCGCACTGCGTGGATAACCGTCGCCATAGCCCATCGCCACTACTCCCAGGCGGGTATCTCGTTCACTCACCCATAGTCCGCCGTAGCCCACCGGTTCCCCGGCTCGATGCTCACGCACCGCGATCAGGCTGGATTTAAGCGTCATGGCTGGTTGCAGCCCAAAGTGATCGGCGTAGGGCTCCTCCAACGGGGATACGCCATACAGGATAATCCCCGGGCGTACCCAGTCACGATGAGCCTGTGGCCACAGCAAGATCCCGCCGGAAGCCGCAATCGACTTCAGGCCCGGCTTATCGTTGGCGAAGTGCTCAAAGCAGCTGATTTGCTTTTCGGTCGCATCCACCAGCGGCTCGTCGGCACGGCTGAAGTGGCTCATGATATTGACCGGCTGCACCACGTTACGACAGGCGCTCAAACGCTGGTAGAACGCTTCTGCCTGTTCCGGACGCACGCCCAGACGATGCATACCGCTATCCAGCTTCATCCATACCGATACCGGGTGTGCCAGTTCAATCTGCTCCAGCGCCTCGAGCTGTTCGATGCTGTGAACGGCGGTTTCGATATTATTCGCCACCAGCGCGGGCAGATCTTCAGCACAGAAGAAACCCTCCAGCAGCAGGATCGGTTTGACGATGCCACCGGCACGCAGCATCAACGCTTCGCCGATACGCGCTACGCCGTAACAGTCTGCATCTTGCAAGGTGTGAGCCGTTTCCAACAGGCCATGTCCATAGGCGTTGGCTTTCACCACGGCAATCAGGCGGCTTTGCGGCGCCAGGCGACGGATCTGTTGCAGGTTATGTCGCAGGGCGCGGCGATCGATGACAGCAGTTGCCGCTTTCATTTCAATTCCTTAGCTGATTATTCATCATCATATTGTGGCCCCGCGTAGTTATCGAAGCGCGACCACTGGCCGTTAAAGGTCAGGCGTACGGTACCGATCGGGCCGTTACGCTGCTTACCCAGAATAATTTCGGCAATCCCTTTCAGATCGCTGTTCTCGTGATAAACCTCATCACGGTAGATGAACATAATCAGGTCGGCATCCTGCTCGATGGAGCCGGATTCACGCAGGTCGGAGTTGACCGGGCGCTTATCAGCACGCTGTTCCAAGCTACGGTTCAACTGCGACAGCGCCACCACCGGCACCTGTAGCTCTTTCGCCAAAGCTTTGAGCGAGCGGGAAATTTCGGCAATTTCCAAGGTACGGTTGTCGGAGAGCGATGGTACGCGCATCAACTGCAGGTAGTCGATCATGATCAGGCTGATCCCGTCATGTTCACGGAAAATACGCCGCGCGCGGGAGCGCACTTCGGTGGGCGTCAGGCCAGAGGAGTCGTCAATATACATATTGCGCTTCTCCAGCAGGATCCCCATGGTGCTCGAGATCCTCGCCCAATCCTCATCATCCAATTGGCCGGTACGGATGCGAGTCTGATCCACGCGCGACAGCGAGGCCAGCATACGCATCATGATCTGGTTGCAGGGCATCTCCAGGCTGAAGATCAGCACCGGTTTATCCTGCGTCATCGCGGCGTGTTCGCACAGGTTCATCGCGAAGGTGGTTTTACCCATTGCTGGGCGGGCCGCGACGATGATCAGGTCAGACTTTTGCAGACCGGCAGTTTTCTTGTTGAGATCGTGATAGCCGGTATCTACGCCGGTAACACCGTCGTGCGGCTGCTGATAGAGCTGCTCGATACGGGCGACGGTATCTTCCAGAATACGTTCGATGCCTTTGGGGCCTTCATCTTTGCTGGCACGGTTTTCCGCGATCTGGAATACCCGGGATTCGGCCAGATCGAGCAGATCTTCGCTACTGCGGCCTTGCGGATCGTAACCCGCATCGGCGATTTCGTTGGCGACGGAGATCATTTCACGGACGACCGCACGTTCACGCACGATGTCGGCATAAGCACCAATGTTGGCCGCACTTGGGGTGTTTTTCGATAATTCGGCCAGATAGGCAAAACCGCCCACCGTCTCCAGATCGCCCCTCTGTTCCAACGACTCGGACAGTGTGATCAGGTCGATAGGCCGGCTCATCTCCAGCAGACGCTGCATTTCGGTAAAGATCAGGCGGTGTGGACGGCTGAAGAAGTCGTTGGCGACCACGCGCTCCGCCACGTTATCCCAGCGTTCGTTATCCAGCATCAAACCGCCCAACACGGACTGCTCCGCCTCCAGCGAATGTGGCGGCATCTTCAGCCCTTCCATCTGGCGGTCTCTGGGTTCGTACGTGTTTGTCTTGTTGGTTGGTTTTTTGCCTGCCATGAAGCCTATTCTTTATTCAGTTGCGAATGGGGGGTAGCTGACGCAAGAGTATACGTGATTTTCAGCCATGATTCCCGCGACATAACCTACGCAAAAAAGGATTAATCACTGCGCAACGAGCTAGATAGTCCAGGCTGAAAAGCGTAGGGTGAAAACAGTCATTTGAATGAGGTAGCGACATGTCAAAACGCATCCAATTCTCCGCCACCGGCGGCCCGGAAGTGCTGCAGTATGTTGATTTTACTCCTGTCGATCCCGCCGCGGGGGAGGTGCAGGTCGAGAACAAGGCGATCGGTATCAACTATATCGATACCTACGTACGTAGCGGCCTGTACCCACCGGCCAACTTCCCAAGCGGGTTAGGTACCGAAGCGGCTGGAGTGGTCATCAAGGTTGGGGCTGGTGTCAGCGCGGTCAAACCGGGCGATCGCGTAGTTTATGCTCAGTCCGCATTGGGTGCTTACAGCGAAGTTCACAACGTCCCGTTGGAAAAGTTAGCTATCCTGCCAGATAACCTCACTTTCGAGCAGGGTGCCGCCTCGTTCCTCAAAGGGTTGACCGTACATTATCTGCTGCGCCAAACCTATGAGGTCAAGCCGGGCGAGGTATTCCTGTTCCATGCCGCCGCCGGGGGGGTGGGGCTGATCGCCTGCCAGTGGGCCAAAGCGTTGGGCGCCAAACTGATCGGCAGCGTGAGTTCTGACGAGAAAGCCGAGCAGGCATTACGTGCCGGCGCCTGGGCCACCATCAATTATCGCCAGGAAAACATCTCCCAGCGCGTAGCTGAACTAACCAACGGCGAAAAGGTTAACGTGGTCTATGACTCCGTAGGGCAAAGCACCTGGCAGGATTCATTGAACAGCCTGAAGCGCCGCGGGCTGATGGTGAGCTTTGGTAATGCCTCCGGCCCGGTTACCGGCGTCGATCTGGCGTTGCTCAATCAGAAAGGCTCACTTTACGTCACCCGCCCTTCGCTCAACGGTTACATCACCAACCGTCAGGAATTGCAGTTTGCCAGTAACGAGCTGTTTTCACTGATCGGCAGTGGTGCGATCAAAGTTGACGTGAAGGAAGCGCAGAAGTTTGCGTTGGCAGATGCCCAGCGAGCACACCAGATCCTGGAAAGCGGCCAGACCAGCGGCTCCAGCCTGCTGATCCCTGGTCTATAGCGCCAATAAAGAAAGGGCCCCATAAGGGGCCCTTTCTAGTTTACTGCGCTTTGTAGGGGTAGAGCAGAGTCCGCCAGAGATGGGGGTTGCTTTAAGCAACACTCTTGTCAGCTCTCGCGGTGATGAAAATGATGAGCATCACTGCTGCGGGAGTCATCCTAGCAGCCTCGATAAGTAAAAAATATGATTAATGTGCCGCATTCGCATTTAAAACATCAAGCTGTGATCCCCGCCACACTGGCAAGCAATCTGCCTGGTGAGTTTCAACGTGACTGACTGATATTTCGGCAAAAAATCTTAATAGCGCCGTATCTGTGGTTTCTGCATAGAACGGTATATCCACACGCCAACCACCGCCAGGATCAGCCACGGCAGCAGTTTAAACACCATGGCAAACAGCCCGCCCAGTAGCATAAAAGCCGCGGCCACAAATAACGCAGCCATCACGCCTAGCAGTGAAATACCGGTTACCAGCAGCATGGCGACAAAGCCGATCAGAAAGAACAGTTCTAACATGGGTTGCTCCTTGGCAAAACAATAGGTCTGTCTTGTTCTTTACAAGAAACGTGCCAACTTGAAATTAATGATAACTTATTGAAATAATGAAAAAATGGCGCCACACCTGGTGACGCCATTAGTCAAAAAAACCAACTTTTAGTCAAGTTTTTTGCCGATTATGCCATTTCAGTGCGCGGTGAACGCACCAGAGCCAAAGCCTGTTCGACGGTGCGCACATCGGCTCCTGGCTTATGGGCATTTTCACTCAAATGACGGCGCCACTGCCGCGCACCAGGGATCCCCTGGAACAAACCAAGAATATGGCGAGTGATGTGGCCCAGATAGGTGCCGTTCGCTAGCTCGCGCTCGATGTACGGATACAGCGATTCGATAATCGCCACGCTGTCCATCACCTCACTCTGGCGGCCGAAAATCTCGCTGTCCACCCGCGCCAGAATACCTGGATTTTGGTACGCCTCGCGCCCCATCATCACACCGTCCAGATGTTGCAGATGCAGTTGGGCTTCTTCCAGCGTTTTCACGCCGCCGTTGATCGCAATGGTCAACGCCGGGAAGTCACGCTTCAACTGATAAACACGCGGATAGTCTAACGGAGGGACTTCACGGTTTTCTTTCGGGCTCAGGCCGGAAAGCCAGGCTTTACGGGCATGAATGGTGAACATATCGCATTCCCCACGCCCAGCAACGGTAGAGACAAAATCGCACAGGAACTCATAGCTGTCCTGGTCATCGATACCAATACGGGTTTTTACCGTCACCGGGATCGACACCACGTCGCGCATCGCCTTGATACAGTCGGCCACCAAGGTCGCCTGCCCCATCAGACAAGCACCAAACATACCGTTCTGTACCCGATCTGACGGGCAACCAACATTAAGGTTGATCTCGTCATAACCACGCTGTTCCGCCAGTTTGGCACAGTGCGCCAGTGCTGCCGGATCGCTGCCCCCAAGCTGCAAAGCCACGGGGTGCTCTTCCTCGCTGTATGCCAGGTAGTCACCTTTACCGTGGATGATCGCACCAGTAGTCACCATTTCGGTGTACAGCAGCGTTTCCTTGCTCAGCAGGCGATGGAAATAACGGCAATGGCGATCGGTCCAGTCCAGCATAGGGGCAATGGAGAAACGATTGGCGGCGTATTGGGTGTTGTTAATATCTTTCGTCATGCTGAGTTACTGGCTACCTGATAAGTCCGGGACTCGACAACCGACGCGCTGTGCCGATGCCGCAAACGGCTATTATAACGACAATCGACGCTCTTGGGGAAACCGTCGTTCATTCTGATTAGGATCTCAGAGCGGCAACGTGTTCACTAGGCCCTATTCCAATTGTCGGATCACGCGGCACGGCTGCCCAAGCGCCAACACGTTAGCCGGAATATCCTCGGTCACCACGCTGCCCGCGCCAATGGTAGTGCCATCACCAATAGTCACACCAGGCAGGATCACTACGTTGCCGCCAATCCAGACGTTACTGCCAATCACCACCGGCTTGGCTGAGGTATGGAACGGGAAATCGGCATTGCCGGTAAAACGTTCGCTGGCCTTGAGCGGATGGCTTGGCGTGTAGATTTGCGCGTTAGGGCCAATCAGCGTGTTATCGCCAATGGTGATGGTGTTGCAGTCAAGAAACACCGCATTGACGTTGATAAAACAGTTCCTGCCAATGCTGATATGCTGCCCGTAGTCGCACCAGAACGGTAATTCAATCCAGCTGTCATCCCCCCAGGCCGCAAGCAGCTCACGCAACAGACGCTGTTTCTCTTCAGACTGATGTGAGTCCAACGCTGCGAGCTGTTTAGTCAGGCTCCGCGCCTGATGGTACATGGCAATCAGCTCATCATCACGGCTGTTATACACCTCGCCACGCAGCAATTTCTCTCTTTCTGACATCCCAGGCTCCTGAAAGGTTTGACACCTTACGGGTTATACCGCCGCGCCTGAGTGGAACCTATGCCATAAAGCGAAAAATCGTGACCTGTATCTCATTCTGACAAGTCTTGCTGCGGAAAATCGCCCGATTTGCCGCGTTATCCATGGAAAGCGGGGCAACCCTCGGCGATTGCGTTGAAACATGATAAAATCGGCTTCTTTGCGTAGCCGGATAATTGCCATGAACTCAACCAACCAGGAAAAGCTGCTCGCGCAGGCTGAACAACTCTGTCAGCAACGCAACGTGCGACTGACCCCGCAACGGCTGGAAGTGTTACGCCTGATGGCTGAGCAACCCGGCGCCATCAGCGCTTACGACTTGCTGGATTTACTGCGTGTGGCAGAGCCGCAGGCCAAACCACCTACGGTCTATCGTGCACTGGATTTCTTGCTGGAACAGGGATTTATCCACCGCGTTGAATCGGCAAACAGCTATGTGCTGTGCCACCACTTCGAACAACCTATGCATACCTCTGCCCTGTTTATCTGCGATCGCTGCGGACAGGTCACGGAGCGCACTACCGAAGGGGTGGAAGAAACCTTGCAGAAACTGGCTCAAGAATCAGGGTTTGTGCTGCGCCACAGCGTAGTGGAAGCCCACGGTCTGTGTTCTGCCTGTGTGGTAGTAGAAAATTGTGAGAACCAACACGATTGCGATCATGACCACAGCATTGTGGTAAAGAAAAAATAAGCGGATTGGATTCCAGGAGGGAGCGGGTACGTCCTTGTTCCCGTGGCCGTGGCAGGGGGGAAATCTGCCAGGCCGGATGGTGTCGTAGCGCCGCAATACTCAGCGGCTCATCGCGCTACCAACGATACTTGCTGTGCTCTTCCCAGGCTTTGACTTCTTTTTCGGCTGCCTCTTTCTGGTAGCCATAGCGTTCCTGGATTTTACCGACCAGCTGTTCGCGTTTCCCTTCGATAACGGTGATATCGTCATCGGTCAGCTTGCCCCATTTTTCCTTCACTTTACCTTTAAACTGCTTCCAGTTACCGTCGGCTTGATCTTTGTTCATAATCTCTCCGTTACTCTTGGTTGTCAGTTTTAGATAAATCTGGCTGGACTTAACTGAGTCAAATTAAGGTTATCTAATGCGTCCGTTGCCAATTAAGCGCGGGCTTAATTCGCCAGCCACGTGATTAACTATAGTCACCCATCACGAAAATCGCCAAAAAAGCAGCATGAAATAGGGTTAGGAAAAGTCTCAATAGCAAAAAACGCCATTAAAACAGTAAGCAAGCGAACCAAAACAGCCCCCATCGCATGTAACCAAATGTGAATGCTCATACCGTATCATCAACTAATCTGGCCTATCCATTGCTAATGGAGATGAAAACCAGGTGCCTTGCACGCTATGACGGTGCCATACCCAGCCCAAAGCAGCCCCGCGCAGTGCCAGGAATACCGCCAGAGCCAGCCATAAACCGTGGTTGCCCAATACCGGCAAGGTGAACAACGTCAGCCCATAGCCCACTGCGGCTACCGCCATGCTATTACGCATTTCTGCGCCACGGGTGGCGCCGATAAACATGCCATCCAACAGGTAGCACCACACTCCCACCAGAGGCAGCACCACCTGCCAAGGCAGATAATGGTTTGCCAGCGCACGCAACTCCAGTAACGAGGTTAAGCCCGCCACAATATGATGCCCGGCGAACAGATAAATAACGGCAAAACCACAGGCAACCAGGCAAGCCTGCCGACAGGCGGCACGCCATACTTTACGCAGTTGCCGCCCGTCTCGCGCACCATAGGCGTGGCCGGAATGGGCTTCCACCGCGTAGGCAAAACCATCCAGCGCGTAGGCGGTAAAGGTCAGCAGATTCATCAGCACCGCATTCACCGCCACCACTTCTCCGCCCATGCGGGCTCCCAGAATGGTCAACGAGGCGAAACACAGTTGCAGTAATAACGAGCGCAGCATGATGTCGCGGTTAAGTGCCAGCAGGCGGCGCAGATCCCCACGCCAGGCGGTGCGCAGCATCGCCAGCGAAATCCCCCGCATGTGTAGTACCCGCCATGCTAACCACAAACCCAGCAACAGCGTGGCGTACTCCGCAATCACCGTGGCAGTCGCGGCCCCCTGCACGTTCCAACCCAGCCCCATCACCAGCCAGATATCCAGCACGATGTTCAGCAGGTTACCGACAATCAACAGGATCACCGGTGCCCGCACGTACTGAACTCCCAGCAACCAGCCGAGCAACACCATATTGGCCAACGCCGCCGGGGCGCTCAGCCAGCGGATCTCCAAAAATAGCCTGGCCTGTACCAAGACTTCCCGATCGCCCCCCACAATGTTCAGCGCCAAGGTGATCAACGGGGCTCGCAACAGCACAATCGCCAGCCCGGCCACCAGCGCCAACAATAACGGCTGCATAAAGGCGCGAGCCAACCGGTAGGGATCTTGCGCCCCCAGCGCCTGCGCCGTCAGCCCTGTAGTGCTCATTCGCAGGAACAGCAACAACATAAACAGGAAGCTAGTGGCCATTGACCCCACTGCGACCCCGCCAAGGTAGCTAGGGCTATCGAGATGGCCGATAACGGCGGTATCCACCAGGCCAAGCAAGGGGACGGTAATATTGGAGAAGATCATCGGCAATGCCAGACGCCACAGAGCTTTGTCGGTGTCACTGGTAAAGGCAGAAAGCAGGCGCATGGCGATATGTTCCCGTAAAAGCATGGATTTAAAGCTGAAGATAAAGTGGCAATGTAGCTGAATTTGCAGGGATCGAACATGTTTGACCGTAGAGGGCGCCGCATGCTGCGCCCGCTTAGTGTCTCATGTATCGCCCCAGAGTTGGGGCGAGGTTTGCCGTTTTAAAGGGCTGTAATACGAGGTAAAGCGGTTAGATCCAGTCGCCGTTGCGGATCACACCCACCGCCAGGCCTTCGATGGTGAAGTTCTGCTGGCGCAGATCGACCACGATCGGTTGGAATTCACTGTTTTCTGGCAGCAGTTCGACGACGTTACCGTGTTTCTTCAGGCGCTTGACCGTGACCTCGTCTTCAATGCGGGCGACGACAACCTGGCCGTTGCGTACGTCTTGAGTCTTATGCACTGCCAGCAGATCGCCATCCAGGATGCCGATATCGCGCATCGACATGCCGCTAACGCGCAGCAGGAAATCGGCATTAGGCTTGAACAGAGAAGGATCCACTTTATAGTGCCCTTCAATGTGCTGCTGAGCTAACAGAGGTTCACCTGCAGCCACACGGCCCACCAGGGGTAATCCCTCTTCATCTTCCATCAGCAAGCGGATACCGCGTGAAGCACCGGAGATGATCTCGATAACGCCTTTGCGAGCCAGTGCTTTCAAGTGCTCTTCTGCAGCATTTGGTGAGCGGAACCCCAGGCGCATTGCGATCTCGGCACGCGTCGGTGGCATGCCCGTTTGCGAAATATGATCGCGAATCAGGTCGTAGACCTCTTGCTGTCTGGTAGTTAGTGCTTTCATTCCGCCCCCTGTTTGTTTATACAGTCTTGCTGTGAGTATATACAGCTAAGTCTGGATTGGGAACCGAAGAATAAATAAAAATCAGCAGGTAGCGAGCGGGATCGCAACGATACCCGCTGGTTTTCACGCCAAATGCTGCCAAAGTACCGAAGCCCAAACGAACAGTGCCAGAATGATTGCCAGCGATACCGCCGCCGAGCCCATATCTTTGGCCCGCCCGGAGAGCTCGTGATATTCCGTACCCACGCGATCGACCACGGCCTCAATCGCGCTGTTGAGGATTTCGACAATCATCACCAGCAGCACCGAGCCGATCAACAAGATGCGCGCTATCGCCCCTACATCCAGCCAAACCGCCACGATGATAGCCACCACCGTCGCCACCAGTTCCTGGCGGAATGCGGCTTCGTTCTGCCAGGCAGCGGTTAAACCTTTATAGGAATAGCCTGCGGCTTTAATGACACGCGTCAGGCCAGTTGCTTGATTTGCCATAATTAAGAACGCCTTTTTCCAAGATGGATCATGTACCCGTCGTGTTGCAGCCACAACGTTCCAGACAGATTTGCCAGCCCAATCACATTTTTATCGCAGCGCAGTATACAGCAAGGTTGGAATACCTTAATCACCTAGCTATGTCGTACCAATGCCGCGAGCGCATGAATGCGCTAGAGCGGCCAATTTGATATCCATCAGGTATAATTCAACCATGTACTTCCATTGCCGTGAACGGCCGTGGATTTCCCAACGCCACAGATCTGCTACCCGGTTTCTGGTATGCTTGCGGCGAATTGCTAACAAGAGGCTTCACGTTGTCATGTCAGGTTGGCGTAAAATCTATTATAAGATATTGAACTTACCACTAAAAATGTTGGTAAGAAGTAAGGTTATCCCTTCAGATCCGGTCACGGAGTTAGGGTTGGATCCCTCACGACCGATTTTGTATGTTTTACCTTATAATTCCAAGGCGGATTTACTCACCTTGCGCACCCAGTGTCTGGCGCAAGATCTGCCCGATCCCCTTAACCCGTTGGAAATCGATGGCACCGTGCTGCCAAGCTACGTGTTTATCCACGATGGCCCACGCGTATTCCGCTATTACACCCCCAAAGAAGAATCGGTAAAACTGTTCCACGATTATCTGGATCTGCACCGCAGCAACCCGGATCTCGATATTCAGATGTTGCCGGTATCGGTGATGTTTGGCCGCTCCCCTGGGCGCGAAGGCCACGGCACGCCTCACCTGCGCCTGCTGAACGGCGTACAGAAGTTCTTCGCCGTACTGTGGCTGGGGCGCGACAGTTTTGTCCGTTTCTCCAACACCGTGTCCCTGCGCCGGATGGCGACCGAGCACGGCACCGATAAGACCATCGCGCAAAAACTGGCCCGTGTCGCACGCATGCATTTCGCACGCCAGCGCCTGGCCGCCGTTGGGCCAAGCTTGCCTGCCCGTCAGGATCTGTTCAAAAAGCTGCTGGCCTCCAAGGCGATTGAAAAAGCGATCGAAGACGAAGCCCGCAGCAAAAAGATCTCCCACGAAAAGGCCCAGCAGAACGCAATTGCGCTGATGGAAGAGATTGCCGCCGATTTCTCCTATGAAACGGTGCGCCTGTCCGACCGCGTGTTGAGCTGGACCTGGAACCGGCTGTATCAGGGTATCAACGTCACCAACGCCGAGCGCGTGCGTCAGCTGGCGCAGGATGGCCACGAGATCGTCTATGTGCCGTGTCACCGCAGCCATATGGACTATCTGCTGCTGTCCTATGTGCTCTACCATCAAGGGCTGGTGCCACCGCATATCGCAGCGGGTATTAACCTGAACTTCTGGCCTGCCGGGCCGATCTTCCGCCGCCTGGGTGCGTTCTTTATCCGCCGCACTTTCAAGGGCAACAAACTCTATTCAACCGTGTTTCGTGAATACCTCGGTGAGCTGTTCACCCGTGGTTACTCGGTAGAATACTTTGTTGAAGGCGGGCGTTCCCGTACCGGTCGCCTGCTGGAACCGAAAACCGGCACCCTGTCAATGACCATTCAGGCCATGCTGCGCGGCGGTACCCGCCCGATCACCCTGGTGCCGATTTATATCGGTTACGAGCACGTGATGGAAGTAGGGACTTACGCCAAAGAGCTGCGTGGCGCGACCAAAGAGAAAGAGAGCCTGCTGCAAATGGTGCGCGGCTTGCGCAAGCTACGCAACCTCGGCCAGGGCTACGTAAACTTTGGTGAACCGCTGCCGTTGACTACGTACCTGAACCAAAACGTCCCACAGTGGCGTGAGTCTATCGACCCGATCGAAGCACAGCGCCCAAGCTGGCTGACGCCATCGGTCAACGATCTGGCGGCTCAGATCATGGTGCGCATCAACAACGCTGCCGCCGCCAACGCCATGAACCTGTGTTCCACCGCGCTGCTGGCCTCACGCCAACGTTCGCTGACCCGTGAGCAGTTGCTTGAGCAGTTGGAATGCTACTTACAGTTAATGCGTAACGTGCCTTATGCACCGGACGCCACCGTACCAACGCAAACGCCAGACCAGTTGCTGGATCACGCTTTAAACATGAACAAGTTTGAAGTGGAGAAGGACAACATCGGCGACATCATCATTCTGCCGCGCGAGCAGGCGGTGCTGATGACGTACTATCGCAACAATATCCATCATATGTTGGTACTGCCTTCATTAATCGCCTCTATCGTGATGCATCACCGCCGCGTATCGCGCGTTGAGCTGCTGCGTCAGGTCAGCCTGATCTATCCGATGCTGAAGGCCGAGCTGTTCCTGCGTTACGAAAAAGAACAGCTAGCCGAAGTGCTGCAACCGCTGATCGAAGAGCTGATACGTCAGCAGCTGATTTGTAGCAAAGGCGATGAGCTGGTGCTAAACCCTGCGCGCATCCGCCCGTTGCAGCTATTGGCCGCTGGCGTGCGTGAAACCCTGCAACGCTATGCCATCACCATGTCGATCCTCAGCGCCAACCCAAGTATCAACCGGGGTGCCCTGGAGAAAGAGAGCCGCATTATGGCCCAGCGTTTGTCGGTGCTGCACGGCATCAACGCGCCAGAATTCTTCGACAAGGCGGTGTTCTCCACCCTGGTGGCGACGCTGCGTGAAGAAGGCTTTATCAATGATATTGGCGATGCGATCCGCGAGCACACCATGGAGGTTTACACCATGTTGAGCGATCTGATCACCCCGGAAATCAAGTTGACCATCGAAAGCGTCAGCATGCCGGAAGAAACCAATACCCCAGCGCTGACGTCTGAAGTGGTTAAAGAAGACGAGTAACTTGCAGGTCAATTACCACGAAAAAAGGCATCCGGTATTGGATGCCTTTTTACTTTTTGCGTTGGGCAAATCACACGTAGCTAAGCGCAATACCGATGAACAGCACCAGGCCAACGTAGTTGTTATTCAGGAAGGCCCGGAAACAGGCATCGCGATCGCGACCTGCCACCTGCTTTTGCTGATGGATAAACAACGCCCCAGCCAGCAACAGCGACCAGTAAAACGCGCCCCCCAGTTGCATCAGATAACCCACCCACAACATCAGCAACAGCGTAGCAAACTGCAACAGCCCGACGATCAGCTTGTCATGGCGGCCGAACAGCACCGCGGTAGACTTGATGCCAATCTTCAAATCATCATCACGATCGACCATGGCATACAGGGTATCGTAAGCCACCGTCCAGCAAATGTTGGCCAGAAACAGCAACCAGCAGCTCAGTGGTAGCGACTCGCTGACAGCGGCATAGGCCATCGGGATCGACCAGCCAAACGCCGCCCCCAACACCACCTGAGGCAGATTGGTCACCCGCTTCATAAACGGGTAAACCCAGGCCAGCGCCAGAGCCGCCAGCGACAGCCAGATGGTCATGGCGTTCAACGTCAGCACCAGCGCAAAGGAAACCAGCACCAGCGAGACAAACAGGATCTTGGCCTCTTTTTCGCTAACGCGGCCACTCGGCATCGGGCGGCCTGCGGTGCGTTTCACATGCCCATCGAAAGCGCGATCGGCATAGTCATTCACCACGCAACCCGCAGCACGCATCAGGAAAACACCAAGCACAAACACCAGCAATACCGACGGCGAAGGAACTTTCCCCCCTGCCAACCACAATGCCCACAAGGTAGGCCACAGCAACAATAGCGTGCCAATCGGCTTATCGATGCGCATCAGATGGCAATAGGCCTGCCATTTGCTTTGAATCACGCTCCCTTCCAAAGTTCTTTCTCCCCTAATTATGCCGGAGTGCCCTTTTCCACCGCATACAGTGGAGAGGCCGGTAGAAACAGTTCCGTCAGTAACAATGGTTTTCCCGCCAGACGGAGGCGAGAACGCCGTGCCCACAAATCCTTCTGCTGGCCAACATGGATATAATCACGAGTCAGGCTTTCACTGCTGAACAGATATCGGCCCAGTGGCAGCGTCCCCAGATCGACCAACGCCAGATCCGGCCCGGTCAGTGTTTCCTGTGGGATCACCGTACGCCCCAGCAACCAGGGCTCGCCGTCACCCAGTAAGACGATCTCACGCAGCCAATAGCGCTCGCTGTGTGGCAGATGAACCGCCTCTTCGGCAAGCTGGTCACGAGTTATGAAGCATTCACGCTGAGGTTCTACCTGCACTCGGCCACAATGGCGCTCAAAACGGCGGGTCATGGAACCTAACTCCATCAGCCAATCGCTAACGGCGGCAGGTATTGAGGAATGTTCAGACAACCACTCAATAGGCGGCAGGATGGGATCCCTATTGCCAGACATTATGCTACTCCAGGCCAGAGGCTGCGTGCCGCGCCAAGCCATACAAACTGTTAACAGAAATCCATTGTAACGCAGAAATGCAAAAGCGGCAGGCAGATTCGTGACGTAACGCATCCCCCATTATCAGGGGGTAAAACGGCAGGCTGTCCTAGTGGAAGATGTCATAACGCGAGAGAGTTCGTACTGTTGGTGCCACGCAGTCCCCCTCTGCTCGAAATCAGTGGGGAAACGCGGGTGGGCAGATGAAAAAAGGTGCGCAGAAGCGCACCAATCATCAAGCCAGCATCGGTAGCGTGGGGGATTACCCCTTGCCTTTCACGCTGCCAATAAACGTTTCACGAGCGGTGGTGGAACCCAGTTTTTCGGCCTCATTCATCAGTTTCAGCGCCTTATCGATATCCCCCGCCTTGACCGCCTGTTTAATGCCGTTATTGAAGTAAGCCTCGGTGTCATTGAGCATCGGCTCTGCCGGTGCGCTGACAACCGGTGCTGGAGCCGCAACTGCCGGAGCGGTAGCACCCACCACGACCGGTGGCGTTGCCGGAGCCGATTGCAGCATGCCAATCATGATGTTGCTGGCCCCTTGTTCTGCCGTCACCTTCAGCTTCAACGTGCCGCTGGTGCTGTGGCTGGCGATCGGATCCGGGATGTCCGGTACCGCGTTACCCACGCCTTGGGCGTAGGCTTTGGCCGGGTTGGTCAGGGTGGTGGTTTTAGCCAGATCCTGCTGGGTGGTGTACACCAACAGATAGATCTGTTTTTGCCCCAGCGCCGGGGTCAGTTTCAACGTGCCTTCTAGCCGATCGGCGGACATCACGCCCGGTGGCTGGTAAGCAAAATAGCTGCTCGGATAATAGGCCGCCGGGCGCATATGTTCATCGAGCACCAATACGCTTGGGGCATAGATTGAGTTTTTATTGGCCAGACTACTCAGTTGGATTTCCAGCGATCCCCGATCGGCCGGCAGCGCAAATGCGGCAACGGCCCCCTGGATCTGGCCCTGGTTGATCTGTGGGCTGACGTTATTGAGTTGGACATCCTGGGTCACCGGCGGTACCAACGGCTGCCAAGGCAAACTTTGCAGGGTGGCGGCACTGATGGCCGGTGCGACGGAAACGTTGGCCGGGGTATCGGCATAGGTCGCCAGCGGTGCGCCGACGGTCAACGCCAGAGACAGGCAGAGTGACAGTAGATTTTTTTTCATTGTTATTACCCTCTCGCTTTGAGCGTATATCCCGGCAGCGGGCAGGCAAGCGCACTACTGCCGGTTAAACGGTAAGAGGGAGGGCGTACAGGCGCCCTCCCGTCAAGCCAGTATTACCACCAGATTTCCATCTGGGCACCGAAGGTGACTTCGCTGTCTTTACCACGGCTGAAGGTATGCATGCTGGTATCGTTATAAGCCGTACCTGCGTTGTAGCCCGCACCGGAATCGTTGTTTGCGTAGCCCCACTTCTCATCCCAGTTGGCGTAGGTCGCGAAAACACGGATCGCCGGACGTGACCAGATGCTGTTACCCGCTTGCCACTGTTGTGCCAGGGTGACTTTGTATTGGCCGTTACGATCGCCAGTACGTTGAGACTTCACGTTGTCGTAGCCGACTTCCATCAGGGTGCTCATGATTGGCGTCCATTTGTACATTGGGCGCACGCCCACGGTGTACCAGGTGGTGCCGTTGTCATTATCGCGGTTAACGTCCTGATACATGGCAACGTACATCATTGCCCAATCATCGTTGAAGTCGATGGCACCGTGATCCAGCACGCGGATCATCTTGCCATTGTCATCAATGGAAGAGCCTTGGCTGCGGCCATTGTTCTGCGCGGTCATGGAGTCGGTTGCATACTGCACCACAAACTTGTTGTAGCCGCCCAGGATGCTCTGGGTATGTTCCGCAGTAAACATCCAACCGTCTTTGCTTGCCCCATCGGCCAGGTGGTAACCGTCCTGCTCATTGGCACGGCCATAATCCACACCCAGTTCCAACGTACCGCCAGGGTTCAGCTCAAGGCCAGCCAAACGCAGGTCGAAGGTATCGTTGACGGTTGGACGCTCGTCACGTTGATTGTCGATATAGCCTAAGGAACCACCGGATTCAGTGTTACGGGTCACGGCGGCAGACAGCTTGCCGAAGCCCAGGTCGATATTTTCCAGACCGGCACCAGGACCTGAGATGTCCCAGTAGTAGAAGTCGATCATATGAACGTCATGACGCTGATAGAAGCGCTTACCGGCCCACATGTTGGCACCTGGCAACGCGTCGATCAGGTTTTTACCCTGCACGTTCACTTCGCGGAAGGCCGGGCTGGTGGATTCCCAGTCAGACTGTTGCGATACGGAATAAGCCACGTTGGTGTCGAAGTAGAAGCTCTTGTCGCCCTCTTTCCACACTTCCTGGCCCAGTTTCAGTTCCGCATAGGTTTCACATTCGTTACCCAGACGGTACTTGCTGCTGGCACCGGTGGACTGGAAACACTGTTGTTCACCACCGCTCCCGGTCCAACCAATACCGGAACGTGCGTAGCCGTGGAAATCCACCGCCATCGCTGATGTGGACAAGACACCGGCGGCGACAGCCAGCGTCAGAGGAAGTTTGCGCAGAGTAGTCATCATTATTCTCCTGTTATACAGACCTTGATGCTTTAAACACCCGGTTCCTGATGCAGCCGTTTACACGCCGTCCCGTCCTCGCGGAACAGGTGGCAGCGGTGTGGCGGCAGGCCGATGGCGAATGTTGCACCTTCTTCTACCAGCACCACGTCGTTCTGGCGGTAAACCAGGTTTTGACGAATTGCCGGAATTTGGATATGGATTTGCGTCTCGTTGCCGAGCTGCTCCACCACCTGTACTTCACCCATCAATGTCACTTCAGATTCGGAACTCGGTAACAGATGTTCTGGGCGGATACCCAACGACAGGTTGGCCCCAACCTCAATGCCCTCCCCTTCAACCGGTAGCCATACCAATTGGCGATTGGGCATCGGCAGTTCGATCTGTACCCGCAGCGCTTCCACATCGGTCACTTTCACCGGTAGGAAATTCATTTTCGGCGAGCCGATAAAGCCCGCGACAAAGCGGTTGGCCGGGTAGTGATAGAGTTCCAGCGGCTTGCCGATTTGGGCCACACGCCCGGCGTCCAGCACCACGATTTTGTCGGCCAGCGTCATCGCTTCGACCTGATCGTGGGTGACGTAAATCATGGTGCGCTGCAGCCGCTTGTGCAGACGTGAGATCTCAATACGCATCTGCACCCGCAGTGCGGCATCCAGGTTGGAAAGCGGTTCGTCCAGCAGGAACACATCGGGTTCAGCCACCAACGTACGGCCAATTGCCACACGCTGACGCTGCCCACCGGACAGGGCTTTGGGGCGTCGGTCCAGCAAATGCGCTAATTGCAGCACTTCGGACACCTGATTAACCCGCTGATTGATTTCCGCTTTTTTAGCCCCGGCCAGCTTCAGGCCAAACGACATGTTGTCGGCCACGGACAGATGCGGATACAGCGCGTAAGACTGGAACACCATGCCAATACCGCGCTCGGAAGGCGGCACCTCATTCATCCGTTTTTCGCCGATGAACAGATCGCCAGAGGTAATATCCTCCAGCCCGGCGATCATGCGCAGCAGCGTTGATTTACCGCAGCCGGATGGCCCGACAAACACCACAAACTCGCCGTCATCGATAGTCAGATTGACGTCTTTGGAAATCACGACCTCGCCGAAGGCCTTATAAACGCTGCGCAGTGTGACGCTAGCCATGCGTTACTCCCCTGCTTTCGCAGTTAACATTTCGTGTGAAGATGGCGGAACCGAAGCCCGCCAAGACCCATTGATGACCCTCTTGCTGCGCACCGTACTGCCATGCCATAGGCTTGGTCGCCTCAGCCGGTGCGGCCGGCTGAGTATAAGGCTGTAGGTTGATCAGCGCTTCAAGGCATTGATCCTGATGGGTAATAAGTAAGCGAATAACGCCATTTTCCTGGCTGATCTGGTTCAGAACACCACATTGGATCACCGGGTGCTGACGCAGGGCCAACAGAGCCTGGCAGTAACGTAGGGTTGAATGGTGGTCGTGCTGCTGGCGGCTGATGGCCAGCGCACGGTGTTCTATCGCCACCTGTTGGTACCAGTGGATCTCTCCTGCGGTGACCTGCTCTGGCGCTTCATGCCAAGGCATCGGGGTTTGTGCCCCCTGCGGTTCTTGCAGATCCGCCGCGTGTGGCAAACCCAGCTCTTCGCCCTGATACAAACAGATAGGGGCTGGCAGTAATGCCAACAGGGTCAGAAAAGCCTGTGCAGAACGCAGATCGCCTTGCCCCCAATGGCTGACTACTCGCGGCTGATCGATTTCGCCAGTGCTCCAGACTTTTTCGCCCAGTTGATGGCGATGCGTATGCAATACCTCCACCAGCTTTTCGCAGCTGAACGGCACCACTTCCAGCGCCAGGGCGCTGCGGGCATAGTGCTGTTCGGGAGCGGCACTGCGACAGATACGCTGAGTGCCTTCACTGTGCCAAAGTGCCAGCCCGTGCCCGGTCACTTCTGCTCCAGCCTCTGGCGATAACGCCTGCGGCAATAACAGCCCGTCCACCGCCAGTGCTTTCAGATAGGGCAGCGCCGCCATCATGCCGTGCACGTCGCCCACACCATCGCCGTTTCCATCGCGGAAACTGACCGGATGGATCCGGTACAACGTGGGGTGAGTGGCGGTACGCACTGGTGACATAGGTCCGGGTTCCTGCTGCGTTGGGCGGTAAAAATCAATGTTGCCAATAGTGAGGTAATGGCAAGGAGGGGTAATCATCCGTAACAGGATTTTTCATGGGGGAGGAGATGGGAGGATGAGAGAACGACGATGCGCGGCGAAAGTTCCCGGCATAAGGCAAATCTGTGATCTTCCTTGCAAAAATAGCCCTGCCTTTTGGTGTCCGACACCACAGAATAGGGCGGTTTGCTAGCTGGATCACACTACTCAGGCATGGGGCGTAGACGGGGGGAGGATGATAACACCGCGGGTTGTGACCCACCATTAGCGCGTAACCGCTCTCCTTACCGCAGTCCCCACAGAAGGATTGGATTTATGAATCGCACAATGACAACAACCGTACGCACGCTGGCGCTTTCAGCATTAACGACGCTGGTGCTCTCCTCCTCCGCTTTCGCCAAAATAGAAGAAGGCAAACTGGTTATCTGGATCAACGGTGATAAAGGCTATAACGGCCTGGCCGAGGTGGGTAAAAAGTTTGAGAAAGACACCGGTATCAAAGTGACCATCGAACACCCGGACAAACTGGAAGAGAAGTTCCCGCAGGTTGCCGCTACCGGTGACGGCCCGGACATCATCTTCTGGGCCCACGACCGTTTCGGGGGCTACGCGCAATCGGGCCTGTTGGCTGAAATCCACCCTTCCAAAGCCTTCCAGGACAAAATCTATCCGTTCACCTGGGATGCGGTACGCTTTGACGGCAAGCTGATCGGTTACCCGATCGCGGTAGAAGCCCTGTCGCTGATTTATAACAAAGACCTGATCAAAGAAGCGCCAAAAACCTGGGAAGAGATCCCGGCGCTGGATAAAGAGCTGCGCGCCAAAGGCAAAAGCGCCATCATGTGGAACCTGCAAGAACCCTACTTCACCTGGCCAGTCATTGCCGCCAATGGCGGTTATGCCTTCAAGTTTGAAGATGGCAAATACAACATCAAAGACGTGGGCGTAGCCAACGCCGGTTCACAGGCTGGCCTGCAGTTCATCGTCGATCTGGTGAAGAACAAGCACATCAACGCCGATACCGACTACTCGATTGCCGAAGCCGCCTTCAACAAGGGCCAGACGGCGATGACCATCAACGGGCCTTGGGCCTGGACCAACATCGAGCAAAGCAAAATCAACTATGGCGTCACGCTGCTGCCAACCTTCCAGGGCAAACCGTCCAAGCCGTTCGTTGGCGTGCTGACCGCAGGCATCAACGCCGCCAGCCCGAACAAAGAACTGGCGACCGAGTTCCTGGAGAACTACCTGATCACCGATCAGGGCCTGGCTGACGTTAACAAAGACAAACCGTTGGGTGCCGTGGCGCTGAAATCGTTCCAGGAACAGCTGGCAAAAGATCCGAAGATTGCCGCCACCATGCAGAACTCGCAAAACGGCGAAATCATGCCAAACATCCCGCAGATGAGTACCTTCTGGTATGCAATGCGTAGCGCCGTGATCAACGCCATCACAGGCCGCCAGACGGTGAAAGCCGCACTGGAAGATGCTCATACCCGTATCACCAAGTAATACCCTGGCCATTGGCGGGCTGTGATGCCCGCCTTTGCCCTGCTGTGTGAGTGGCCGTTGGCCTCTCGCGGTAACACCTGAAAGGAAAGCCCTATGCAACTTGCTCACGCCGGAACACCCGCGCGAAAAAAATCGAAGTGGTGGCAGAGTGACATACTGAAATGGCTGATTGTCGGCCTGTTCAGTCTGGTGACCTGCTATCTGATTGTGGTGATGTATGCACAGGGAGAATATCTGTTCGCCATCCTGACGCTGGTGCTGGTCAGTGCCGGACTCTACGTGTTCGCCAACCGCCGTGCCTATGCCTGGCGTTACGTCTATCCTGGCGTCGCCGGAATGGGGCTGTTCGTCCTGTTCCCGCTGATTTGTACCATCGCCATCGCCTTTACCAACTACAGCAGCACCAACCAACTGACCTTCGAACGCGCTCAGTCGGTGCTGATGCAACGCCAGTTCCAGACCGGTAAAACCTTCACCTTCGGGCTGTATCCGGCAGAGAACCAACAGTGGCGTTTGCAGTTAACTCATCCAGATAGCGGCCAACTACTGATTTCTGCGCCGTTTAGCCTCAACGCCAGTGAGCCACAAACGTTGAAATTGGCGGTAGAAAGCGCTGAGCCTACCGGTGAGCGCGCTACGCTGCGCGTGATCACCCAGAATCGCCAAACACTGAGCCAGCTTGTCGCCATCCTGCCTGAAGGTGGTGAGTTGCGCATGAGTTCCCTGCGCCAGTTCTCCGGTACCAGCCCGTTATACACGCTAGCCAAAGACGGCAGCACGCTGACCAATAACCAGACCCAGGTACAGTATCGCCCTAACCCGGAGATTGGTTTCTATCAGGCCATCAACGCCGAGGGTAATTGGGCCACCGATACCCTCAGCCCGGGTTATACCGTCACCATCGGTTGGAAAAACTTCTTACGGGTGCTCAACGATGAAGGCATCCAGAAGCCGTTTATCTCCATCTTTGTCTGGACCATTATTTTCTCGGTGATGACCGTGATCCTCACCGTGGCCGTAGGCATGGTGCTGGCCTGCGTGGTGCAGTGGGAAGCGCTGAAAGGCAAAGCGGTGTATCGGGTGTTGCTGATCCTGCCCTACGCGGTGCCTTCGTTTATTTCCATTTTGATTTTCAAAGGGTTATTCAACCAGAGCTTCGGTGAAATCAACCTGATGCTCAACGCACTGTTCGGCATTAAACCGGCCTGGTTCACCGATCCGCTCACCGCCAAAAGCATGATCCTGGTCGTCAATACCTGGCTGGGTTATCCGTACATGATGATCCTGTGTATGGGCCTGCTGAAAGCCATTCCCGACGATCTGTATGAAGCCTCGGCAATGGACGGCGCCAGCCCGATGCAGAATTTCTTCCGTATCACCCTGCCACTGCTGATCAAGCCGTTGACGCCGCTGATGATTGCCAGCTTTGCCTTCAACTTTAACAACTTCGTGCTGATCCAACTGCTGACCCGCGGCGGGCCAGACATGATCGGCACCACCACACCGGCCGGCTATACCGATCTGTTGGTGAGCTACACCTATCGCATCGCGTTTGAAGGTGGTGGGGGTCAGGACTTCGGGCTGGCGGCGGCCATTGCCACGCTGATTTTCCTGTTGGTTGGCGCACTGGCGATCCTGAACCTGAAAGCCAGCAAGATGAACTTTGACTAAGGGAGAACGACAATGGCCATGGTGCAACCCAAATCCCAGCGCGTACGCCTGTGGATCACCCATATTCTGATGCTGAGCTTTATTGCCCTGATCATGTTCCCGTTGCTGATGGTAATAGCGATTTCGCTACGCTCCGGTAACTTTGCCACCGGCAGTCTGATCCCGGATCAAATCTCCTGGGATCACTGGCGGCTAGCGTTGGGGATGAGCGTCACCCAGGCGGATGGCAGTATCACCCCACCGCCTTTCCCAGTGCTGTTATGGCTGTGGAACTCGATTAAAGTCGCGGCGATCACCGCAGTGGGAATAGTGACGCTCTCTACCACCTGTGCCTACGCCTTTGCCCGCATGCGTTTTCGTGGCAAAAGCACCCTGCTGAAAAGCATGCTGATCTTCCAGATGTTCCCGGCGGTGCTGTCTTTAGTCGCGCTGTACGCCCTGTTCGATCGCCTGGGGCAGTACATTCCGTTTATCGGCCTCAATACCCATGGCGGTGTGATATTCGCCTATATGGGCGGTATTGCGCTGCACGTCTGGACCATTAAAGGCTACTTCGAAACCATCGATAACTCGTTGGAAGAAGCCGCCGCCCTGGACGGTGCCACGCCTTGGCAAGCGTTCCGCCTGGTGCTGCTGCCCCTTTCAGTCCCGATCCTGGCGGTAGTGTTTATTCTGTCGTTTATCGCGGCGATCACCGAGGTACCGGTGGCTTCACTGCTGTTACGTGACGTGAACAGCTACACGCTGGCCGTCGGCATGCAGCAATATCTGAATCCGCAGAACTATCTGTGGGGTGACTTTGCCGCCGCAGCGGTGTTATCCGCCATTCCGATCACCGCCGTATTCCTGCTGGCGCAGCGCTGGTTGGTCGGTGGCCTGACGGCGGGAGGGGTGAAAGGTTAATTTATGCCACTGCAATACGTTTGATGTACTTTGTTCCTAACTATTACCCTATGGATTTCAAGTTACAGCTAGGCACCAAGCTATCTCATCCCCAGGAGCTTACTTTTCGTAAGTGACTGGGGTGAGATAGTGCAGGTAACAACGCTGTAGCTTGAAAGACGACGGGTAATCAAGAACTGTGTCTTTGGCGGCCTTTGCTGGGCCGCCATTTTTATGCTTACTCCCGTTTCAGCCGATCGGTGTTGGCCAGATACAAGGTCACCACCAGTAATAATAAGGCTGCAGAATAAATCAGCGTGTCGAAAGGGTTCTCATGATCAACGATGATCAAACGAATAATCGCGGTAATACCAATATAGATAAAGTAGCGTAGCGGGAAGTGATAGCCCGACTCAAAGTATTTAACAATCAAGGCGATAAATTCGAAGTAGAGGAAATAAATCACGATCCCCTCAATCAGCTGATACGAAGAAGACTCCTCGTTGCTGACGAATAATACTTTCGCCAAATGAAAGGTTTCTTTGACCAAAAAAACCACCAAAATCGCCGCTAATAGCAGCAACCCCACGTTCAGAACCCGCTGTAGCCCCTTTGCGATCATCAATGATCGTGATGTTTTTGCCATGACTTCTCCCGTCGTTCGGCCTGTTATTAATGCAGAAAATGCCTAATGGGCTTTTTCCTAAAGTTGCCCTGAGGGTTTATCTTCAGGCGAATTACTCTATTTTCAATCAGTTGTATGAATTGATTACGCTTGTATATATTTGTAGCAAATTGAAATGTCCTCTATCATGGGCGTAGTCTTAGGCATTATGCCTCCAAATTCCCGTAATCAAGAAAGGAACTTTCATGCGAGCTAAACTCCACGCACTGGTCGCGGCAGGCCTTTTCACCTGTTCGTTTGCCAGCTACGCCGGCGGACTGGTGACTCCTGATAACGATCTGCGCAATGACCTCGCCTGGTTATCCGATCGCGGTGTGATTAACGTCAGCCTGTCTACCTGGCCGCTAAGCCAGGAAGAGATCAACTCGGTACTGGCGCAAGCCAAACCGGTGACCAACACCGAGAAAAACGTCATTGACCGCGTACAGCGCCGGGTGGGTGACTTAAAAGCCAATATTACCGTCAGCGGTTATACCTCCACCGACAAACCGGGCACGCCGCAGGGCTTCGGCCAGAGTCACTATGCCGACAGCAGCCTGACCATCGGTGCCGGTGCCAACGGTGAGTTCTGGGACGTGCGCCTGCAAGGCGCCGTGGAAGGCGATCAGCGCGTCTCTGATGGTTCCAAATTCAACCTGAACGGCTCATACGGCGCCATCAAAGTGTGGAACCAGTGGCTGTCATTCGGTGAGGTCTCTCAGTGGTGGGGTCCTGGCTATGACGGCAGCCTGATCCGTTCCGACGCGGCGCGCCCGGTAGCTGGCTTTATGCTGCAACGTGCCGATCAATCCCCGTTTGAAACACCTTGGCTGTCCTGGATCGGTCGTTGGCAATATCAGATCACCGCAGGTCAACTGTCTCAATACACCGCCATTCCTAATACCAAGCTGATCGGTGGCCGCCTGACCATGATGCCAACCGACTTCGTGGAGCTGGGTGCTTCACGTATTATGCAGTGGGGTGGCGATGGTCGTTCACAATCCTTCAGCTCATTCTGGGATGGCTTTACCGGCCGTGATAACGACGACTCCGGCCAGGGTAACGATCCGGGCAACCAGCTCGCCGGTTTCGACTTCAAGCTGAAAATGCAGCCGTTGATCGGTATGCCAGTAAGTCTGTACGGTCAGTTGGTGGGTGAGGATGAGGCGGGCTTCCTGCCATCGCAAAATACCTATCTGCTCGGCCTGGAAGGCCATCCGGAATGGGGCCCTACCGTGATCAACTGGCATATTGAAGGGGCGGATACCCGCGCCGATATGAGCCGTAAGAATTATGTCTATACGCACCATACCTATAAAGACGGCTACTACCAGCAAGGCTACCCGCTGGGCCACGCGATGGGCGGTGACGGTCAGATGCTGTCCGGCCGTGTAGAGCTGGTGTTGGAGGATGGCCAACGCTGGAGCACTCGCCTGGTGTACGCCAAGGTGAACCCGAAAGATCAGAGCATTAACCAGGCATTCCCGAAATCCGACACGCTGAAAGGCATTCAGTTGGGTTGGGGCTATACCTTCACCCATCAGGTGAAGTTTGATACCAGTCTGTGGTACACCGATAACAACAACAGCACCGCCGATGACGTGGGTGCCGGTGTCAGCATGGCCGTACCGATCAATCTGTAATCCCTGCAGATGTCAAAAAACCCGCCGCGGCGGGTTTTTTATTGGCTGCGATTCAGAGCAACTTAACGCCAGGCTTTAAAGCGATTGATCAAGCCGTTGGTTGAGGTGTCATGGCTGGTCACCGCTTCTTTACCCGCCAGTTCCGGCAGAATACGGTTAGCCAGCTGTTTACCCAACTCTACGCCCCATTGGTCGAAGGTGAAGATGTTGAGGATCGCACCTTGGGTGAAGATCTTGTGCTCATACAGGGCAATCAGGCTCCCCAGGCTGAACGGGGTGATCTCACGCAGCAGGATGGAGTTGGTTGGGCGGTTGCCTTCAAACACTTTGAATGGGGCAACGTGCTTGACCTCTTCCGGTTTTTTACCCTGTGCGGCGAACTCTTCCTCAACCACATCCAGTGACTTACCGAACGCCAGCGCTTCCGTCTGTGCGAAGAAGTTCGACAACAGTTTGGCGTGGTGGTCGCTCAGTGGGTTATGGCTGATGACCGGGGCGATAAAGTCGCAAGGCACCAGTTTAGTCCCCTGATGGATCAACTGATAGAACGCATGTTGGCCATTGGTGCCTGGTTCACCCCAGATAATCGGGCCGGTCTGGTAATCTACCGGGTTGCCGTTACGGTCAACGTATTTGCCATTAGACTCCATGTTGCCCTGTTGGAAATAAGCGGCAAAACGGTGCATATACTGATCGTACGGCAGGATCGCTTCGGTTTCTGCGCCGAAGAAATTGTTGTACCAAATGCCGATCAGCGCCAACAGTACCGGCAGGTTTTGCTCGGCAGGCGTCTGGGCAAAGTGTTTGTCCATCTCATGCGCACCGCTCAGCAACTGCTCGAAGTTTTCAAAGCCCAAAGACAGCGCGATAGACAGGCCGATTGCCGACCACAGAGAGTAACGGCCCCCCACCCAGTCCCAGAATTCGAACATATTGTCGGTGTCGATACCAAACTCGGCCACCGCTTTACCGTTGGTAGACAGCGCGGCGAAGTGTTTCGCGACGTGCTGCTGATCGCCAGCGGTGCTCAGGAACCAGTCGCGCGCGCTGAGGGCGTTGGTCATGGTTTCCTGAGTCGTAAAGGTTTTAGACGCCACCAGGAACAGCGTAGTCGCCGGATCCAACGGTTTTAGCGTTTCGGCGATATGAGTGCCGTCCACGTTGGAAACAAAGTGCATGTTCAGGTGGTTTTTATACGGGCGCAGCGCTTCGGTTGCCATATAAGGGCCGAGGTCTGAGCCGCCGATGCCGATGTTAACCACGTCGGTAATCGGTTTGCCGGTGTAACCTTTCCAGTCACCGCCGATGACGCGGTCACAGAACTGTTTCATCTTCGCCAGCACCGCATTGACTTCTGGCATCACGTCCTTGCCATCAACAATGATTGGCGTGTTACTGCGGTTACGCAGGGCAACATGCAGCACGGCACGATCTTCCGTACGGTTGATTTTCTCACCGGAGAACATCGATTTGATCGCGCTTTGCAGGTCGGTTTCTTTCGCCAGTGCCTGCAGCTTCTCCAGGGTTTCTGCGGTAATGCGGTTTTTGGAATAATCCACCAGCATCTGATCGTTGAAAGTGGCAGAGAACTTGGAGAAACGCTCACTATCCTGAGCAAACAGGTCACGGATCTGGACGTCTTTGATTTGTTCGAAATGTTGCTGCAGGGCTTGCCAAGCAGCGGTTTGACTAGGATTGATATTTTTCATAGCGGCGCTCTTATGCTTGAGAATGAATCGGAGGTGATGGACCGATTGTAGCCTGTTCGACTGTGATTATGATCTCTTTTCTTGCGATAGGCGTTAACTCTCAGACCGCCACACCCCATTTTTACCTTTCCACAACAATCTGCTGATATTTCACCTAACAGCCTGTTATCACTACGCTGAAACGTCCCTCTCACCACGCTTTTCTCTTAATGCGCAGTCCGCAATATTCGGTCGCTCTACTCCCTGCTGAGCGCAGATGAAAATCCCTCAGCGTCTTCCCGTTGACAGTAGCCAATAAACCCGTTATTCCTAATCACCTACTTGCACATCCACTGTGCAAGCCAGAAGAGGCGCGTCGCCCAGGTAGAGTGTCAGAGGAGCCATTATCCGATGACGGCACTGGAGGGGGAGCGACGCCGAGGCGAGATGCTTACGGCAATCATCACGTCGGCTACAGGGGCTGAATCCCCTGAGTTGTCACCATGGGCTGCTCTGAATGTGCAGTCAGCAAGGTGGGGCGCTTCTGGGTGTATCGTAGCCTCAACCTCTACGCCTGCTCCCTGTTTACCGCTCTTCCCTTGTGCCAAGGCTTATGGAAATTAAATGCCAATTTGAATGGCGTCCCTGACACGAGGTTTTACATGACTCAAGCAGCACCCCAAAACGCAACCGTAGTAGCCAAATTCGGCGGCACCAGCGTGGCCGATTTCGAGGCGATGAACCGCAGCGCCGACGTGGTACTTTCTAATCCCGATGTCCGCTTGGTGGTTCTCTCCGCCTCTGCCGGTATCACCAACCTGTTGGTGGCCCTGGCCGAAGGTTGCGACGCCGACAAGCGCAACGAACAACTGGCCGAAATTCGCCGCATTCAATATGCCATTCTCGATCGCCTCGAGAACCCGATGGTGATCCGCGAAGAAATCGACCGGATGCTGGAAAATATAACCACGCTGTCGGAAGCCGCTGCGCTGGCCACCTCTGCCGCACTGACCGATGAACTGGTCAGCCATGGCGAGCTGATGTCTACCCTGCTGTTTGTGGAAATTCTGCGCGATCGTAAGGTACAGGCAGAATGGTTCGATGTGCGTAAAGTGATGCGTACCGACGACCATTTCGGCCGCGCCGTACCGGACAGCGCCGCGCTGACCGAGTTGGCTCAAACCCTGTTGAAGCCGCGCCTGCAGCAGGCGTTGGTGATCACCCAGGGCTTTATCGGCTGCGAACCCAAAGGCCGCACCACTACGCTGGGCCGTGGTGGCAGTGACTTTACTGCAGCCCTGCTAGGTGAAGCATTAAACGTCAGCCGCGTGGATATCTGGACTGATGTCCCGGGTATTTATACCACCGACCCACGCGTGGTACCTGCCGCCAAACGTATCGATAAAATTGCCTTTGAAGAAGCGGCGGAAATGGCCACCTTCGGTGCCAAAGTGCTGCACCCGGCCACTCTGCTGCCTGCCGTGCGCAGCAACATCCCGGTCTTCGTCGGCTCAAGCAAAGATCCTGCCGCAGGTGGCACGCTGGTGTGCAATACCACAGAAAACCCGCCGCTGTTCCGCGCGCTGGCCTTACGCCGCAAGCAAACCCTGCTGACGCTGCACAGCCTGAACATGTTGCACGCACGCGGCTTTCTGGCCGAAGTGTTCAACATTCTGGCCCGGCATAATATCTCGGTCGATCTGATCACCACTTCCGAAGTCAGCGTGGCATTGACCATGGATACCACCGGTTCCACCACCACCGGCGGCAGTCTGTTAACCACCTCCCTGCTCACCGAACTGTCCTCGCTGTGCCGGGTGGAAGTGGAAGAGAATTTGGCGCTGGTCGCCCTGATCGGCAACAAACTTTCACAGGCCTGCGGCGTCGGTAAAGAGGTATTCGGCGTACTGGATCCGTTCAATATCCGCATGATCTGCTACGGAGCCAGCAGCTATAACCTGTGCTTCCTGGTACCGGGCGATGATGCGGAGCGCGTGGTACAAACGCTGCATCACAATCTGTTTGAGTAAGCCCCTCACCCTAACCCTCCTCCCACAGGGAGAGGGGATTTAACGTGCTACAGGTTAATTCCTGCATCTGGCTTTAACACGGGCGCAGCATGCAGCGCCCCTACGTAGCGCCACATTAACTGCCGACAACGCTGAAATGGCTCCCTCGCCCTTTGAGAGAGGGCCGGGGTGAGGGGAGATTGATTGGCCTTAACTGAATCTAGAGGCTCAGCAAACTGGGCCCACCACAACACACACCACCACCTTAACGTTCAATCTTGGCAAAGGATAACCTCTCTCATGCTGGCAAAAATCACACGTTTATTCCCATTATGGGCCGTGCTGCTCTCCATTGCGGCCTACTACACCCCGTCGACCTTTACCGGCATCAGCCCTTACGTCAGTACGCTGCTGATGCTGATCATGTTTGCCATGGGCGTCACCCTGCGCCTGGATGACTTCAAACGCGTGCTGTCGCGCCCCGGCCCGGTAGCGGCGGGGATCTTCCTGCATTACCTGATTATGCCGCTGGCCGCCTGGCTGCTGGCAATGCTGTTCCGTATGCCGCCGGATCTCTCCGCCGGTATGGTACTCGTTGGCAGCGTAGCCAGCGGCACCGCTTCCAACGTGATGATCTATCTGGCTAAAGGCGATGTCGCCCTGTCAGTGACCATTTCAGCCGTCTCTACGCTGGTTGGCGTTTTTGCCACCCCACTGCTGACACGCCTGTATGTTGATGCCGAAATCAGCGTAGATATCATGGGGATGTTATTCAGCATTCTGCAGATCGTGGTGATCCCGATAGGGCTGGGCCTGATCGTCCACCACAGCTTCACCAAAACCGTCAAACGGGTTGAGCCTTATCTGCCAGCCCTGTCGATGGTGTGTATTGTGGCGATCATCAGTGCGGTGGTTGCAGGTAGCCAGAGCCATATTGCCTCGGTAGGCTTTGTAGTGATCATCGCGGTGATCCTGCATAACGGCATCGGGCTACTCGGGGGCTACTGGGGAGGAAAAATGCTCGGCTTCGACGAATCCACCTGCCGTACGCTGGCTATTGAAGTCGGTATGCAAAACTCTGGGCTGGCGGCAACGCTGGGCAAGATTTACTTCTCACCGCTGGCCGCGCTGCCGGGTGCTCTGTTCTCGGTATGGCACAACCTGTCCGGTTCTCTGCTGGCAGGCTACTGGTCTGGCCGCCCGATCAAGAAAGTGGATTGACCCTACAGTGCCCGCCCTCTATCAGCGGTCGGGCACTAGCCTGGTGTTCTGCGGCCGGATAAAAGTTGCCACATGGATGGGGAAACTTATTTCACCGGTAGCGTGGCATCACCCTGCTTAAAGCCGTAACGACCAAGCGGAGTGATGCTCACGGAAGTAACCTTACCTGACACGGTCAGTTTCTTTTCTTCACCCGCCATCAGGTAGTAATTCTCCAACGGTACGATTTGCTTCGATGGCAATAAGGTGAGCTGGGGAGCTAAACGCACCACATGCAAGCCGTTATTCTTCACCACCAGCGTCGTGCCGGTTTGAGTCAACTGCAGATCTTCCCAAGGGGTTTTGCTCACCGCCACCGCTTTAGGTTGCACAATCAGCCCAATACTCTGGCGTACCGGTATACGCGCACTGTTATCCACTGCCTGTCCCACCCCTTCAAAAGAAGCCTTCAACATGACTTCATGGGGTAATACCGCCCCCTGCTTGAGCACAAAATTCACCTGCTGACTCTGGCCAGCCTCAATCCGGGAAATCGGCGGTGAAATCAAGATGAACTTGCTAAACGCCTTGCCATCCAGATCTTCGACCTTGGTCGCCAACAACATCGGTTCAGAAGTCGTATTCTTGATACTGAAGTTTGTCCGCCCGGTACTTTCCTCCAGCACGATCCCCATACTTTCTAGCTGGAAAGAGGCCTGAGCAGAAGATATGCCCGCCGTAATCAGTAACATACCGCCGACTACCCGGCCAACAAACCTTGTTATCTTGTTCATCTTTTATCCTATTACGTTGTGCTTGATTCTTTATGCAAAGACGGCCTAATGGCAGACAGCATCCCGCTCTTCATACAACACCGACGGATCAAATGTCGTCGGTACGTCATAACTCACTAGACATTCATCCATGTTGACGCGACGCACGCGCAAAACCTTACCAATATCCTCATTGACCAGCATGAGGTTGCCTTCACCAATCAGGGTCCCCAACAGCTGCCCTTTCTCATCATGTACAGATGCCCCTGTGGGCAATATGTCCCCCCGCGCATCCCGGATGGTGAGTAATAATTGGCGGACCTCGGTGACCCTAAATTGCCTTTTCGCCACGCTGCCGCGCGCCAGTTCCAGCTCCTGAGCCGTCGTATCCAGCCGCAGGTTTAACGGTAATGACAAGGTATCTACTTGTGCCTTTAGCGGCGTATAAGGTGTGGCCGAGGGCAGCAACACATCACCGGCAAAATCGGTGATACCTTCCCCCACGCCAGTGATTCTGGTGCCCGCGTACCCTGGCACACTGACGACGATCAACGTATCTCCCACCCGTTGAGGTGACATCACCCAGGTGTTGTTAGCCACCCCCATCGAACCCGAAGAGAGCAAAGATTGTGAAAAACTCCCCTGGCTGGAACGCGATGCCCCCAGCGACAAACGGGTGTAGGCGGTATTTCCACTCAGGTTGCCACTGGTCTGGTAATCGCCACTACTATCCCGAGCGATATCCAGATAACCTTTTAATGGCCCCCTGACGTCGCCCTGCCAACTGCTTCCCAGCGTCATTTGCTTGTTCCTACGCTGTTGCAGGCGGCTGTTAACACGCCCCCCACCGAGCGGTAAGCTCACTCCTGCATAAAGGGTGGGCTGAGAACGGGACGAGGATTGCAAACTCAGGTTCAACGACGCCGCCCCCAGACTTTTACCGTAGGCCAGTGTGTGCCCCCAGCCAGGCGTGTTATCGCGGTAATAGCGCTCATGCGACAGGCTGTAGGTAAATACGCCCCATGCCGGGGTATTCCAGGACACAGCAAGTCCCCCGGTATAATGCAAGCGTGAGCCCATACGCGCTTCAGCCCAGCCCGTAGGCTGGCGCAACGATTCATCCGCATTCAGGAATCCCAAGGTGCGATACTGTCCAGTCAGAGATAACGAAAAGCTCCGGCTCACTGTCAGCCTCCCTTGAGCATCCAGTTGCATACCCTGCTGCCGACCCCGACTGTACACGGCGTTAGCGGATAACCAATTACCTAATTTATCCCCAAGGCCCCCCTGCCAAGCCACCCGCTGATATTTGGCCGAGAGCATCCCCCCCATGCCAATCTGCCGGAAGCCGCTTAAACTGAACTGTTTCTCTCCCATCAACAACGCTGGCGGCGAAGCCTGATTTTGCTGCCTACCTTGGAGACGATAGCGTCCCACGGCGAGCTGATAGCCACTTTGCTGGCCTTGCTCATCGCCGAGCCCCGGCGTCACGGTAAAATGCTGTTGAAACCCGTCGGCATCGGTCACAGTGACCTGCGTCTCCACTCCTGTCGCCGCTTGGCCCAGATTGTCCAGAGTAAAAGGACCCGCAGGCAGCAGCGTACGGTACATCACCTGGCCATACTGCTTGACTTCCACCGTCGCCTGGCTTGATACGCTGCCCAGCAGGGGAACCGCTAACGTCGCATGAGAAAGCTGGAAACGTTCACTGGACAGCTGCAATCCGGTAATAGGCAACCCGCCGCTCAACGCACCACCGACACTAAACTCCCCCACCTGGACCAATGCCCCCCAGTGCGGAAAATCCCGCGTCGCTGAGGTTTCATACACATCCAGCCGATCCCCAAACTCACTCTTGCTGTAGCTAGAGCGATTACGGATCACCCAGTTGCTGATATTCAGGCCAGGCTCCAGCATGGCCTGCCAGGATTGCTGGTTGCCATAACTGCCCTGCATGCGGTTACCGTACAGATCATAATTCAGCATGACGGCATAACCACCACGCTGCTCACTACGCAGTTTATCTGGATCAAAAGCCTCTTCCGGCAACGTGAGCTCCACGCGGAAGGTACCGGGAAAAACCCGAACCTGAGCTTGTGGCCAGCGTGATTCAATACGTTCACAGTCGCCAAGAGGCGAGGTCAACCGTAAATGCAACGTGTCAGCTAAACGAGCCTCCAGACACAGTTCTCCCTCCTGACCAAAACGAACCTCTTCCTGATAGCGTTGCGCGGCATTCACCTCCAACGTGACCCGTTGAACCCCTGGCAAAAATCGTGATGTCGAAAAGAACGCCGCAATATCCGCGTTATACCCGAGGTTTTCGAGGGTTTTTACATCAAAGCCAGCAGCATCCGCACGCGCCATCAGCAGAGCCGACAACATCCATGCCACCGATGCATTTTGCCTCATGGGCGATTCTATTCCCTTGCTTGCCCGACCGGTGCCGACATCAACAGAGGGGGGAGTCCCCCCTCTCAATTAACGTACGACATGGCCCGTAGAGATTTACAGCCCGAAGCCAAACTCCAAGGTAGCAGAACCATCCAGGGTGACATCTTCAGTGAGAGCACCGTTCATCGCACTCTTTGGCGCCATATAGGCGGTTGCATTCATACCGAATTTAAAGTCTTTGCCAATAGACACCCCAGCGGTTTTGGACTCAGCCCAGCCCATGCGCCGACCTTGCTGAGCCATCAACAATCCAGTCACATTGTTGATATCACCATCATCCGTGGCAAACATTGGGGTCTCGACCCCATCCACAGTAGGCTGGGTAAATCTTAATTGGTAATAACCCAGTTTCCCGGTCTTGTTCACCAGACCGAGACCAAAGTTGCTGCCTAATCCACTACTGCCGTAAGCAGATTCCGCTCGATTGTCCGTCGCAGTGAATGTCAATGGAGTTGGCGCACTACACTTCACACGAACCACGCCACCATCGACACGCCCTATCGGAGTAATAACATCGGTAACTGACGATTGTTTAATCTTTTCAAAATCAAATACCCCATTATTCGACACCGACACTTCACAATTTACCGCAGATATTTCGCCAATGACCTTTACCTCAGCGCTTTCTGACGCAAGCGCCGCAGCAGAAAGCAGTAGCGATGAAAGGGCGGTTAATTGCAGTAGGTTCTTTTTCATCTATTAATATCCTTATGTCTATCATCCGTCTCCTGAACGTCAGGAAGCGTATTTATCCGTAATAAAAATTAGAGTGCGTAGCTAAAGCTCAGCGTGGCAGAACCATCCAGTTTGGTACCCTCAGCAGGAGTGCCCCCCATATCTTGTAATGAAGCCAATACTGGCTCTACTGCTAAATATGCCTGGAAGAATTTACCACTAGCCTGAGCGTCCTCTCTGGTTGCCCAACCGGTGACTTTGCCTTTTTCAACGTAGACGCCGTTAGTCGCTTCAATTGAAGCGCTGCCTTTGTTTTCGCTGTAGACCGCTGCGGCAACGCGATCAACTGTGGCTCCAAAAAATTTCATTTTATAAAAACCTAACTTTCCAGCGCCATTTACATTACCGAGACCGAAATGCGTATTACCGATTGAGCTGGCAGTGCCTTCACGGTTATCAACCGCGCTAAAGTTCAAGAAGGTATCGGCTTCGCACATAACCGTCACCTCGCCATTAATTTCTTTCAATAGCTTAGTCTTGGTAGGGTCAATCGCACCACTTGCAATTTTCCCCAGATTATAAACGCCATTATTAGTTAAGGAGACTTCGCAACTCGGTATTGCCATCTTTCCTTTCACCGACAATTCGGATGACATAGAAGATGCCATTGCCGACCCCATACTCATTGCCATGACGGAAACGACCACACCTGAAACAATTGTTTTTTTCATAAAAATGTCCATATAGTATTTTGAATATAACCCGACTCCCAACATTGGGCGTAGGTAAGGCTCGAGAGAAATACCTTCTCCCGTTCTACTTTATTACCGCGCAAGCTTCCCCTTACGGCAATAAGAGTAAAAGTTGTACATTCCCTTGAGCAAGATAAATAAAGAGACGGGACGAGGAACTTATATACCGAAAGTAAAGTCCAACGTCGCTGAACCATCCAGTGACATTGCTTCTACGGCCTCGTTATCAGGCAGAGTCAGCCGTGGGGACACCGTAATATCCACGGAGAAGAGTCTTCCCGACGACGACCCCGCCCGTGTTACGTTGTTTTCTGGTACCAGCCAACGGGTGCGTACACCAGGAACAAGCGTCGTAATACCGGACCGAGATGTGGGTTGCCCTGATGTTTGTGGTATAACCGCCATCTGGTCAATTCGGGCATTACTTACCCCTAACAGGTAACGCCCTAACGTCCGGGTGCCATTACCTCCAAGGCTAAAGTAAGCCGCTCCCATATCCGCGCCTGGCCTGAACCTGTTGTCCTGTGGAATGATGTCCATGTACGCCGCGCTGCTACATTTCACCCGCCAAGACTGTGTTATTGCGGGCAAGTTTATCCAACCCTGGGTTCCACTCGATCGGCTAATTCTGCCAAAATCATACACCCCACTATTGGGGGCAATGATCTCGCAGCGGGGTGATGCTATTTCCCCTATGACCTTGACCTCACCTGAAGGCATTGCAGCCAAACACCCCACAGATAATAGACTTGTGGCCCCGACCATCCATTTTAGTATTTGAATATTCAGTGGCTAACTCCCTCTTATTATTCACCCTCTCAATTCCCTAAAGCCATTTACCTTTCAAATAAGATAGCTCATTTTCAAAGCGAAAATAGTCTAACAAGCTTATACAAAAACTTAAACGTACAATCATGCCAGAAAAAGACGAAATATAACCCCGCATAGAAATATCACTTGATTATTGACAACCCACTCATTATGACATTTAAAGAACTCTAGGGTTTTAAACCTAAATAAAATAAAATGACAACATTTGTATCTATTCAGGGTGGAGTTTTCAAAATGATGATCTGTACAGTACGGATTTCACCTAACGCACTCCCGATAATGTCTAGCCCGAAAACCTCAAGATGCAGCTGAAAGTGCCCCTTAATTCGAGACGTCATTAAGCTCGCTATTACCGGCAGTCATTAGGTATAAAATCGGGGAAACCACGGTAAAAACCCCCTATTTTCTCAAAAACAGCTAGCTTCCTCCCACTTGCTTATCGCCTTTTATCAGCATGTCATCCTATTAGGATTTGGATTACAAGGGTGGGATCGTGAACAATTTTGTAATCAGGAAGAGTTAGATTATGGCTCACTCCACCCACAATATAGATAATGCGGTACCGGGTGAGGCAATCCCTATTACCTCACCCAGCCTTGGCGTTATTTTATCTGATCAGCCTTGCTGGTTAACGATCCTGGATCACAGCCTGCCAGGCATCTCTTCCCAATCACGGTCGTCGTCTTTCTCATCTTGATCCAGCGCGTTATAGGCCACCGCGCAGAACAACGAGTTAAGCCGCTTCATATCCCCCAACAGCGCCAGATGCAGCGAGCTGGTTTCGATACTTTGCACGTTTTGTTGATGCAGGCGATCGACGTGCGCATGGGCATAACGACGATCCAGAATGCGGAAACGGTGCTTGGAACGGCGTAACCGCTTGGCGCTGGTGATATCACCGGAGAGAAACACCGACAGGCTAAGGCGCAGATTGTCGGTCAACTTTTCATGCAATTGGTCCAGTTCGGCCAGACCTTCGGCGGAGAACGAACTGCGCGCGCCATGCGATTGATCCGCCACATCACTAGCCATACGTTCGATGATATCGCCAGCCTGCTCCAGGTTGAGGGCCATTTCGATGATCTCCGCCCAACGGCGCGAATCCGCCTCTCCCAGGTCTTCCCTCTGGATTTGTGCCAGGTAAAGTTTGATGGCGGTGTACAACACGTGAACGTCATCATCCAGACGGCGAACTTCTTTGGCCTGGATGCGCTTACCATGCAATACCTCATGGTGCAGGACCATCATATGCTCTATCACATCCCCCATCCGCAGGGTTTCCCGTGCCGCATTGGCCAGGGCCAAACTTGGCGTATCCAGGGCGCTGACGTCGAGGTGGCGTGGCCGCAAACGGGGATCTTCTGTAGGAGCATCGACGATCCACGTTTCGCACAGGCGCGCCATCGGCCCTGACAACGGCACCTGTAGCAGACAACGCACCAGGTTGTAGAACATGTGAAAATAGATCACCAGCTCTTCTGTATTACCAGGCAGCCGCTCAATACCGTGTGCAATCAGGGAAACAAACGGCAGCACCAGCGCACTACCCAACAGTTTGAACAACAGGCTCCCCAACGCCACGCGACGGCCTGCGGCATTCTGGCCGCTGGTGTTCAACATCACCAACAGGCCGCTGCCCAGGTTGGCACCGATCACCAGGCACAGCGCCACCTGTAGAGAAATCACTCCCGAGGCGGTCAACGTCGCGGTCAACAGCACAGCGGCCAGGCTGGAATAGCTGATAATGGCAAACAGGGCACCGATCAGCGCATCGAGCATCACATCGCCGGTCAGCGACGAGAAGATCACTTTAACGCCATAGCCCTGAGTGATCGGCGTCGCGGCGGCCACAATCAATTCCAGCGCCAATACAATCAGGCCAAGACCAATGGCGACGCGCCCCATCTGGCCTACGCGGGTTTGCTTGCGGCTGAGGAATAAAATCACGCCGACAAAAATCAGCAGTGGCGAAAGCCAGGAGAGATTGAACGTCAGCACCCGCGCCATGATCGCCGTGCCAACATCGGCCCCCAGCATAATCACCAGCGCAGGCCCAAGGCCCACCAGCCCTTGCGCCACAAAAGAAGAAACCAGTAACGCCGTCGCATTACTGCTTTGTACCAACGCGGTTACGCCGATGCCAGCCACAAAGGCCAGCGGCTTTTTCTCTATGCTGCTGCTCAGAACCTGGCGCAGATTGGCACCATAGACCCGCATGATGCCGGTCCGGACGATATGGGTTCCCCACACCAGCATGGCAATGGCGGAAAGTAGATTAAGAAGGGTCAACACGGAAGGCTCGCTCCATTGACGCCCGGCAGGCACCACAGGCTATCCCGCCTGCCAGACGCCAGTTAAGCAGGACAGCGGCAAATCACTTTCTTCTATTTTATACCCTATAGATTTCAAGTTGGCCGCTCAAGCGCATACCTGCGCTCGCGGTATTTGTACATCCCTGTATAGCAATTTGAACTCTGTACTGCGCGCCCCCGAATGACGCGACCCACGGATGGGCCGAGTCATTCAATTGCGGATAACAACACTGCGGCTTGAAAGACGACGGGTATGGCAATTAATCTGCATCGTACCCTAGGTTCGGGGCCAGCCAGCGCTCTACGTCACTGATCTTCATCCCCTTACGCTGCGCGTAGTCTTCGACCTGATCGCGCTGGATTTGTGCCACGGCAAAGTACTTGCTCTGCGGATGGCTGAAATACCAGCCGGAGACCGCCGCTCCAGGCCACATGGCGAAGGATTCGGTCAGTTCCATGCCGGTATGGCGGTTAACGTCCAGCAACTGCCAGATCTCCGCTTTTTCGGTATGTTCTGGGCAAGCAGGATAGCCGGGGGCCGGGCGAATGCCTTGATAATTCTCACGGATCAGCTCTTCGTTACTCAGATTTTCATCGGCGGCAAAGCCCCAATGCAGCTTGCGCACCTGCTCGTGCAGGTATTCGGCAAAGGCCTCTGCCAGACGATCGGATAACGCTTTGACCATGATCTTGTTGTAATCATCATGTTTGGCATCATAGGCCGCTGCCAATGCATCTTCTTCCAACCCACCCGTGACCGCGAATGCGCCAAAATAGTCGGCTTTGCCGCTGCTTTTCGGGGCCACAAAGTCAGCCAGACAGTAGTTCGGGAAATCAGTCTTTTCGGTTTGCTGACGCAGATGGCGGCTGACCACCAGCACCTCTTCACGGCTTTCATCCCGATAGACTTCCACATCATCCCCAACGCGGTTAGCCGGGAACAGGCCATAGACGCCACGCGGGTTGAGGGTGCCAGTAGCGGCCAGCATATCCAGCATTTCGTTGGCATCCTGGAACAGGCGCTTGGCCTCTTCCCCTACCACTTCATCCTCCAGAATGCGCGGATACTTGCCCGCCAGCGACCAGGTCATAAAGAACGGCGTCCAGTCGATATAGTGGCGCAGCGTGTTAATGCTGGCCTCAACCGGGAACACCCCCAACTTGTTCGGTACCGGTGGCTGGTAGTTTTCCCAATCCAGCACCATAGCGTTATCCCGCGCCTGTTGCAGGCTGACCGGCGGCGTACGCGGCTTTTTACGCCCGTGCTGGATACGCACGGTTTCGTACTCTTTGCGAGTGCGGGCGACAAACTCGTCGCGCTGGGTGTCTGATAGCAGCGCCGCAACCACGCCAACGGTACGCGAGGCATTCTGCACGTAGGTAGTCGAGCCGCTGTAGTTCTGCTCAATCTTCACCGCGGTATGGGCCTTGGAGGTGGTCGCCCCGCCGATCAGCAGCGGCAGAGTAAAGCCTTGGCGCTCCATCTCTTTTGCCACGTTCACCATTTCGTCCAGCGACGGGGTGATCAGGCCAGACAGACCGATAATATCCACGTTCTGTTCGCGGGCGGTTTTCAGGATTTTGTCCGTCGGCACCATCACGCCCAGATCGATAATTTCGTAGTTGTTACATTGCAGCACCACGCCGACGATGTTTTTGCCGATGTCGTGCACGTCGCCCTTCACCGTCGCCAGCAGAATTTTCCCGGCGGTGGTGCCTTTCTGTTTGCTGGCCTCAATGTAAGGTTCGAGATAGGCCACCGCCTGCTTCATCACGCGGGCCGATTTCACTACCTGCGGCAAGAACATTTTGCCCTCGCCGAACAGGTCACCAACCACGTTCATGCCGGCCATCAGCGGCCCTTCGATCACTTCGATCGGGCGATCCGCCTGCTGGCGCGCTTCTTCGGTGTCTAACTCAATAAATTCGGTAATGCCTTTGACCAGCGAATACTCCAGGCGCTTCACTACCGGCCAGCCGCGCCATTCGGCCTGCTGCACCGCCACTTCATTGTCTTTGCTACCCCGGTATTTCTCCGCCAGTTCTAGCAGACGCTCGGTGCCGTCCTGACGGCGGTTGAGCACCACATCCTCAACGGCTTCACGCAGTTCGGTGCTGAGATCGTCATAGATCGCCAACTGCCCGGCGTTGACGATCCCCATATCCATACCATTGCGAATGGCGTGATACAGGAACACCGCGTGGATCGCTTCACGCACCGGATCGTTGCCACGGAACGAGAAGGAGACGTTGGACACGCCGCCGGAGATCATCGCGTGTGGCAGGTGGGTTTTGATGTCGGCGCAGGCTTCGATAAAGTCGACGGCATAGTTGTTATGCTCTTCGATACCGGTTGCGACGGCAAAAATGTTCGGGTCAAAGATGATGTCTTCCGGCGGAAAACCCACTCGTTCGGTCAGGATCTGGTAAGCACGGCGGCAAATCTCAAATTTGCGTTGGCGGGTATCCGCTTGGCCAACTTCATCGAAGGCCATCACCACCACGGCGGCACCGTAGCGGCGCACCAGTTTGGCATGGTGGATAAAGGCTTCTTCGCCCTCTTTCATCGAGATTGAGTTGACGATGCCTTTACCCTGAATGCATTTCAGGCCCTTTTCTATAACGCTCCATTTAGAGGAGTCGATCATGATCGGGACGCGGGCTATGTCCGGCTCACCGGCGATCAGGCTGAGGAAACGCACCATCGCCGCTTCGGCGTCGAGCATCCCTTCATCCATGTTGATGTCGATGATTTGGGCACCGCTCTCCACCTGTTGGCGGGCCACGGCCAGCGCCTCGTTATACTTTTCTTCTTTAATCAGCCGCTTGAAACGGGCCGAGCCGGTAACGTTAGTACGTTCACCCACGTTGACGAACAGCGATTTGGCATCAATATTCAGCGGTTCCAGGCCGGACAGGCGGCAAGCCACCGGTAACTCTGGCAACTGCCGCGGCGGTACACCCTCGACCGCTTTAGCCATCGCGGCAATATGCGCCGGTGTGGTGCCACAGCAGCCACCGATAATATTGAGGAAACCGGCGTGCGCCCATTCGCCCACCTGTTTGGCCATCTCTTCGGCATCGAGATCGTATTCACCAAAGGCATTGGGCAAACCGGCGTTCGGGTGGGCGGTCACATAGCTTTCAGAGATGCGAGACAATTCCGCCACGTATTGGCGTAACTCATCCGGGCCAAGCGCACAGTTCAAACCAAAGGTCAGCGGTTTAACGTGACGCAGCGAGTTGTAGAACGCTTCCGTAGTCTGACCGGAAAGGGTGCGGCCAGAGGCGTCGGTGATGGTGCCGGAAATCATGATCGGTAAGGTCACGCCCAGCGCTTCAAACTCGGTTTCGACCGCAAAGGCCGCCGCTTTGGCATTCAGGGTATCGAAGATGGTTTCGATCATGATCAGATCGGCCCCCCCTTCCACCAGCGCGCGGGTTGATTCGCGGTAGGCCTCTACCAACTGGTCAAAAGAGACATTACGGAAGGCCGGATCGTTAACGTCAGGGGAGATAGAGGCGGTACGGTTGGTTGGGCCCAGTACACCAGCGACGTAGCGCGGCTTTTCCGGGGTGCGCGCCGTCCATTCATCAGCACAAGCACGAGCCAGCAAAGCGGCCTGGTAGTTAATTTCGGCGGACAGCGACTCCATATGGTAGTCGGCCATCGCGATAGTGGTCGAGTTGAAGGTATTGGTTTCGAGGATGTCGGCCCCCGCCTCCAGGTAACCGTTGTGGATCGCAGTGATCACCTCCGGCTTGCTTAACACCAGCAGGTCGTTATTGCCTTTCAGATCGCTTTGCCAATCGGCAAAACGCTCACCGCGGTAGTCTGCCTCCTCCAGCCGATAGCTCTGGATCATGGTGCCCATACCGCCGTCCAACACTAAAATACGCTGCGATAGCTGCTGACGCAGTTGTTCCACTCGATTTATCACTGTAGCCCCTTCACACCCGATTATCCGCCCGACGACTTATTACCCCACATCCCAATGTTGTAGCGGCGCGGCACACTGCGCCCGTCATGCATCCTGCAACTTGAAAGATGGAGGGTCTGACATCCTAGCACAGGTTATGGCGGCAAAGTTGCGAGCGGGTATTGAGAGTTTTTCAGGTTCGCCGAGCAACAGATCCGATGAGCGGAGAAGCAACTTGCAATTCATACTCAAAAAACGAAAATGAATTCCATCATACGGAAAGCATAAGGTGAATCATGGCCACTCCCGTTCCCGCCAAACGCGGTAAAAAACCCCGCGCCGCCGCGCCCGCCACCAGCACGGCGACCGGCCAGGTCCAGTCACTGACCCGTGGTCTGAAACTATTGGAATATATTGCCGAAGCGCAAGGTAACGTGGCACTGACCGATCTGGCCCAGCAGGCCGGGTTGCCCAACTCTACTACCCACCGTCTGCTGACGACCATGCAACAGCAGGGGTTTGTCCGTCAGGTAGGCGATCTTGGCCTATGGACCATGGGGGCACATGCGTTTGTGGTGGGCAGTAGCTTCCTGCAAAGCCGTAACCTGCTGGCGATGGTGCACCCAACGCTGCGCCGCCTGATGGAAGAGTCGGGGGAAACGGTCAATCTGGCGGTGATGGACAAAGCCGAGGATCAGGCGGTGATTATCGATCAGGTGCAATGCACCGCGTTGATGCGCATGTCGGCCCCGATTGGCGGCAAGCTGCCGATGCATGCTTCTGGTGCGGGCAAAGCCTTTCTGGCCAGCATGCAGGATGACGAAGTGACTAGGCTGCTGCATAAAAAAGGCATGCACACCTATACCCCGCATACGCTAACGCCACATAACCTGAAAGAAGGGTTGGCGGTGATACGCAAACAGGGATTTTCATTCGACGATGAAGAGCATGCCCTTGGCCTACGCTGCCTGGCCGCCTGTATCTTTGATGAGCACCGCGAAGCCTTTGCCGCCATCTCTATCTCCGGCCCGGTATCGCGCATTACCGACGATCGCGTGACGGAACTCGGTGCGCTGGTGATCCATGCGGCAAAAGAAATCAGCCTGGAGTACGGCGGCGTACGGTGATTAGACGGGCGCTGCAAAATTTGGCGCCCTAGGTCATGAGCAAATCCCCGCTGTTATTTTTCTGTATCGCGCTGTAGAGACTTTGTTTCGCTGCCGGCGAAAAGTATGAATTCGATCACAATTAGCGATCTTGCCACCGAAAGCCGATTGCAACCTTTGGCGCTTCCCTCGACAATGTTACCGATAACATGTTACCGGTAACAATCGGCAGTTAAATAATCTAGCCGCAACAGACTATGGCTCGCAGGTGGGGGAACCAAACCATGACCAATAATCAGAATCGTGTTTACGTCATTATGGGCGTTTCCGGCAGCGGCAAGTCTGCCGTCGCCAATGCTGTTGCCCAACAGCTATCAGCCAACTTCCTGGACGGTGACTTTCTCCATCCTCGCTGCAATATCCAGAAAATGGCCTCAGGCGAACCGCTCAATGACGACGATCGCGCACCCTGGTTGGCCGCCCTGAACGACGCCGCTTTCGCCATGCAGCGTACCAATGCGGTCTCGATCATCGTCTGCTCTGCGCTGAAAAAACATTATCGCGATCGGCTGCGTGCCGGTAACGACAATCTGTCATTCATCTATTTGCACGGCGACTTCCCAGTGATCGAAGCTCGGCTGGCTGCCCGCAAGGGGCATTTCTTCAAACCCCAAATGTTGGTCACCCAGTTCGCCACGCTGGAGCAGCCGGGCCAAGATGAAGTTGACGTCCAGGCCATCGATATCGATCAGCCGCTGGATGCGGTGATTGCCGACACTGTGCGGCATATCCAGAGCTTTCTGCCGCAAAAAGCCTGTGCATAACGAGATGTTCTGAACAACATAACTGGCCCTCGCCGCGCGCATTAGGGCTGCATTGTGAGGATGGTATGATTAACAGCACCCTGGCACGCGTAACACAACGCATCATTGAACGTTCAAAAGAGAGCCGAGCTGCCTATCTGGCGCGCATTAATGAAGCCCGTACGCAGACGGTACACCGCTCGCAGCTAGCCTGTGGCAACCTGGCCCACGGCTTTGCCGCCTGCCAGCCCGACGATAAAGCCGCCCTGAAAAACATGGTGCGCAGCGATATCGCCATCATCACTGCCTACAACGATATGCTCTCCGCCCACCAGCCTTATGAAAGCTACCCACAGCGGCTGAAACAGGCGTTGCACAGCGTTGGTGCCGTTGGCCAGGTCGCAGGTGGTGTACCGGCAATGTGCGATGGCGTGACTCAGGGGCAGGACGGTATGGAGCTGTCGTTGATGAGCCGCGATGTGATAGCCATGTCCGCAGCTATCGGTCTGTCCCATAACATGTTCGACGGCGCATTGTTCCTGGGTATCTGCGACAAGATTGTGCCAGGGTTGGTGATGTCTGCCCTGTCCTTCGGCCATTTGCCTGCCGTATTTGTGCCTGCCGGGCCGATGAGCAGCGGCCTGCCAAATAAAGAGAAAGTACGTGTGCGCCAGCTGTATGCCGAGGGCAAGGCCGATCGCCACGCGCTGCTGGAAGCCGAAGCGGCCTCTTACCACGGCGTTGGCACCTGCACCTTCTACGGCACGGCCAACACCAACCAGATGGTGATGGAGGTGATGGGCCTGCATCTGCCCGGCACCTCTTTCATTCATCCAGACACGCCGCTGCGCGATGCGCTCAATGATGCTGCCGCTCGCCAAATCACCCGCCTGACAGAAACCGCCGGTAATTACCTGCCGATAGGCCAATTGGTGGATGAAAAAGTGGTGGTTAACGGCATCGTATCGCTTCTGGCCACCGGGGGATCGACCAACCTGACGATGCATATGGTGGCCATGGCTCGCGCAGCAGGCATCATCATCAACTGGGATGATTTCTCTGAGCTTTCCGATTCGGTGCCACTGCTGTGCCGCATCTACCCCAACGGCCCGGCGGATATCAATCAGTTCCAGGCGGCGGGCGGTGTGCAATTGGTCGTGCGCGAGCTGCTGAACAACGGCCTGTTGCATCAGGATGTACATACCGTCGCCGATTTCGGCCTGGAGCGTTACACCCAGGAACCTTGGCTGGACAATGGCCAGTTGGCCTGGCGCGACGGGGCAGCAAGTTCGTTGGACGCTAACGTGATTGCCAGCATAGCCAAACCGTTCGAGCACCATGGCGGTACCAAGGTGCTGGCCGGTAATCTGGGCCGTGCGGTGATGAAGACGTCGGCGGTGCCTGCCGAAAATCAGATTATCGAAGCCCCGGCGATCGTATTCGAAAGCCAGCACGATATCGTCCCTGCCTTCGAAGCAGGCAAGCTGGATCGAGACTGCGTAGTGGTCGTGCGTTTCCAGGGGCCACAGGCCAATGGCATGCCTGAACTGCATAAGCTGATGCCACCGCTTGGGGTATTGATGGATCGCGGCTTCAAGGTCGCGTTGGTGACCGATGGCCGCCTGTCCGGCGCTTCCGGCAAGGTTCCTTCGGCGATCCATGTCACCCCGGAGGCCTACACTGGCGGTATGCTGGCCAAAGTACAAAGCGGCGATATGATCCGGGTGAATGGCCGCACCGGTGAGCTGCAACTGCTGGTCGCCGAAGCAGAACTGGCACAGCGAACTCCCTATCACCCCGATCTGAGCGGTGAAAGGAACGGCTGTGGCCGTGAACTGTTTGGCGCGTTACGCAGCCAGCTTTCCGGGGCCGAACAGGGCGCCTGCTGTATCACGTTTTAATCCTGATTAACCTGGACGGGCGCGGCATGCTGCGCCCCACTACCTTGCGAGTTCGCAATTGGTACGACTATTGCTTAAAAAGAGGACATGCGTACACTTAACATACCCGTTCCAGTCCGGCCAGCCTGAAAGAGACTCTGGCGCTGTATACAGATGACCTTGCCCTGCCCAACGGACGATAACGCCAGGATTTAGTCTGTATGAAAGCATTTTTGCCAGGCTTACACGCCCTCATCCAACAACGACTCCCACACACGCTGCGCAGTAAAATGATTGTCCTGGCCATCATCATGGTCTCGCTACCGACCTTAATCATTGGCTATCTGGTTGAAACCGAGGGACGTGAAGCCTTGCTGCAAGAGAAGAAGGCCAAGCTGTTTGCCGTCACCTCCTTGCTGGATAATGCGCTAGGCGACAGCTTTTCGCTGTACCCTGGTTTGCCCAGAGAGCAGCGCATCAAGGCACTGAATCAGCATCTGGCACCGGTTACCGATGAGATCACCCGCGCTTTTTCCGGGGTCGGTGCGGGTTACTATAACCAACAGCTGGATGCCATTATTACCTACGCCCCACAGCAGCAATATGGTAATGCGGTCGGTATTTCGATCAATCCAGACCACCCCGGTCATGACGTCATGGCAAACGGCCAACCGCTGGTAAGCAGTGGCTCTCAGGTGCGTGGCAACATTATGAATGCCATGATCCCCATCAAACGCGATAACCAGATCCTCGGGTATATCTGGGCCAACGAACTATCGAATGATATCGATCGTCAGGCGCTGTCGATGGATCTCAAGATTATCCTGGTGATCAGCGTTGGCCTGTTATTGAGCCTAGGACTGATCGTGGCCTTTTCACGCCGCTTCGCCTCGGATATTGACGTTATTAAATCCAGCCTGACCAATTTATCGTTGAACCTGAATAGCGACCTCCCCGCGATGCAGGGAGAGATGGGTGAAATATCCGACAGCGTGAATGCCTTATCCCGCGCACTGCGGGAAACCAAAACGCTCAATGAATTAATTCTCGAAAGCGCCGCCGACGGAGTTATTTCAGTGGATATCCATGGCTGTGTCACCATGATTAACCCCGCAGGGGAACTCATCACCGGCTACAGCCGTATGGAACTGATGGGGAAACCTTATGCGGAAGTGTTTGAAAAAGTGGATTTTAATAGCCCGGTATTGGACACCCTGTTCCGTGGCATAGAACATGTCGCGTTAGAAATTGATTACCCCGGGAAAACCCGCACCATACAGCTCAGTATCAGTACCAGCCAACTGCGTAACGCCCAGGGGGATACCATCGGTGCCCTGGCCATATTCACCGATTTAACCGCCAAGAAGGACGTGCAACGCCGCATTGAGCAAGCCGAACGGCTGGCCACGCTTGGAGAGTTGATGGCCGGGGTCGCCCATGAAGTTCGCAATCCATTAACGGCCATCAGCGGTTTTGTGCAAATCCTTAAGGACAGTGAAAAAGATCCACAGCGGCTGGAATATACCCACATCATTTTAAAAGAGGTTCAGTCGATTAATCGGGTGATCCAGCAGTTGCTCGACTTCTCTCGCCCACGGATTGGCCGCTATCATCAAGTCAATTTAAATCAAATTCTGCGCGAAAGCCTGATCCTGGTAAAAACCAAAGGCGTAGAAGCCAGGGTTGATTTTCATCTTCACTTGGATGAACAATTGAGTGATATTGAAGCCGACGGCGAATTATTAAAGCAGGTATTACTTAATATTCTGATTAATGCCGTCCAGTCTATTGCTGCCAGAGGGGAGATTACCATTTCCACCCAGGTGTTGGAGGAAGGCTGGCAGAAAATCACTATTCAGGATAACGGCTGTGGTATTGCTGATGATATTAAGTCGAAAGTTTTCGATCCATTTTATACCACCAAGCCTTCGGGAACTGGATTAGGTTTATCCATCAGCCAGCGCATTGTAACTGCCCACGATGGGGAAATAAAACTAGCAAGCCAGCCGAATAATGGAGCCATCTTTACTATTATCTTGCCAGTCAAACATGACGCAGGGGACCTATTATGAAAAAGTCATACCGTATTCTTATCGTGGATGATGAAGAAAACGTTCGCCGCATGTTAAGCACCGTGTTTAGCCTTGATGGCCATCAACCTATCTGTGCCGCAGATGGCCAGCAAGCGCTGGAACAATTCAAACAACAGGCCCCGGATATTGTGTTAATGGATATCCGTATGCCGAAAATCAGTGGCCTTGAGGCACTGCAAGTCATGCGGCAGACTCGGCAGGAAACACCGGTGATCCTCATGACCGCCTATGCAGCCGTTGAAACCGCGGTTGAGGCGCTACGCTTGGGCGCATTTGATTATGTCATCAAACCCTTTGATTTGGACGAGCTGAAAATCATTATCAGCCGTGCAATGCAGTTGCAGGAGATGAAACAGGAAATCAATCGCCTGCATCGGGCCTTATCTGACAGCTACCAATGGGGCCGATTACTTACCAATAGCGCCAAAATGATGGAACTTTGCCGCGATACGGCAAAAATCGCCATGAGCCACGCCAGCGTGTTGATAACCGGTGAAAGTGGCACCGGCAAGGAGTTGATTGCTAAAGCCATCCACTACAACAGCCCGCGCGCCAAGGGGCCATTTATCAAGATAAACTGCGGCGCGCTGCCGGAATCTCTGCTGGAAAGTGAGCTCTTCGGCCATGAGAAAGGGGCCTTTACCGGCGCGCATATGCAGCGCCAGGGCCTGTTTGAACGAGCCAACCAGGGGACGCTGCTGCTGGATGAGGTCGGCGAAATGCCGCACAACTTGCAGGTCAAATTACTGCGGGTGCTGCAGGAAAAAGAGTTTGAGCGGCTCGGTGGCAGCAAAACCATTAAAACAGATATCCGGCTGATTGCCGCGACCAACCGCAATCTGGCGGCGATGGTAGAGCAAGGCGAGTTCCGCCAGGATCTGTTTTACCGCCTGAATGTGATCCATCTTTCCCCGTTGCCGCTACGCGAAAGACCGGAAGACGTGCCGTTGCTGGCCCGGCATTTCCTGCAGAAGTTCAATGCCGAAAACGGCAAAGAGATCATTGAGATAGATGCCAGCGCGCAGGCCATGCTTGATGCGTATTCTTGGCCGGGTAACATCCGGGAACTCTCCAATGCGATTGAGCGAGCCGTGATTATGAGCACCGGGTTTATCATCTTCCCGGAGGATTTACCGGAACATTTACAGCAGCCACAACCCGTCCAGCCTAATATTAATCGCGCCACATTTGCTGAGCCGGGATTAAATTTGAAAGAAAATATTAAAGCTTATGAACGCGAGTTGATTTGCTCTGCGCTGGCAGATAATCAGGATAATCGGGTTAAAACCGCCCGCGCGTTAGGTATTAGCCGCAGAGCTTTGATGTACAAATTGCAGGAATACCGCATCGACTCTCACGCCTCCATACCACCGGATAATATATAAACAAATATTAACTGTCTGATGCATGCTGGTCCAAATAGCGCCTGAGATCACATTTATTAGGTCATCAGGCGTCGTCTATTATTCTGGGGAAGAACGGAGGTAACAAAATGTGCACCCCAGTGCAAGAAATTGCACACTTCATTGTTAATTAACCCCGCATATTATTAAACAATTAAATAACAATCCTGCTATTGCAGTGAATATCAGAGAGTTAGTACCTTTCTAACCCCCCAGGTTCAATTGGCATGAAGGTTGCTATTCCTTAATTGAAACTATTTTTTAGTGTCAAATATAAGGGATAACCATGAAAAGAAAACTCATCGATATTGAGCAGGCGACCGAACATTTCCGTGATGGCATGACCATCATGATTGGTGGTTTTATGGGCGTGGGCGCCCCACCGCGTCTTATTTCAGCCTTACTGGCAGCAAACGTAAAAGATCTCACCTTAATCACCACCGATACCGCCTTCGTCGATACCGGTGTTGGGCCATTGGTAGCCAGTGGCAGGGTGAGGAAAGTTATCGCCTCCCATATCGGCACCAACCCAGAAACTGGCCGCCGTATGATCTCGGGCGAGATGGAAGTGGAGTTGGTTCCACAGGGCACGCTAGCGGAACGTATCCGTTGTGGTGGTGCTGGCCTGGGTGGCTTCCTGACCCCCACTGGCGTTGGCACCGTGGTCGAAGAAGGTAAACAAAAAATCACGCTGAACGGTATCGACTACCTGCTGGAACTGCCTTTACGCGCCGATCTGGCCTTGGTACGCGCCCATCTTAGCGACTATCAGGGCAACCTGACCTACCAGCTAAGCGCCCGTAACTTCAACCCGCTGATGGCACTTGCCGCTGACGTTGTTATCGCCGAACCGGAATCCGTGGTGGATATCGGCAGTATTACCCCTGACTGCGTCATCACCCCAGCCGCGTTAATTGACCACATTGTCTGCCCGCAGGAGAACCAATAATGAACGCTAAAGAACTTATCGCTCGTCGCGTGGCCCTTGAACTGCACGATGGGGACATCGTCAATCTGGGCATCGGGTTACCCACTCAGGTGGTCAACTATTTACCCACCGATATTCATATCACCCTGCAATCTGAAAATGGTTTTCTTGGTTTAGCGCCGGTCACCGAGGCCCATCCCAATCTGGTCAATGCCGGTGGTCAGCCCTGCGGCATCTTGCCGGGTGGCGCGGCCTTCGACAGCGCATTTTCCTTTGCTCTGATCCGTGGCGGCCATGTTGATGTTAGCGTGCTAGGCGGCTTACAGGTCGATCAACAGGCCAACCTCGCCAACTGGATGGTACCGGGAAAAATGGTACCAGGTATGGGGGGGGCGATGGATCTGGTTACCGGCGCACGACGGGTGATCATTGCGATGGAACATTGCGCCAAAGACGGCTCCGCCAAAATCCTCCAGCACTGCTCACTACCGCTGACCGCGAAAAATAAAGTCAGCATGGTGGTGACCGAGTTGGCCGTTTTCAGCTTCGAACAAGGCAAGTTGGTCCTGATGGAGCATGCGCCAGGCGTTACTCTGGAAACCATTCAGGCCAAAACAGAAGCTGAATTCTCCGTGTCATCGGACCTCAAAGCCATGCCGATTGTGGTAGAGGAAGGTGTCGTATGATTGGCCGCATCTCCCGCTTTTTAACCGGTTTCGTTAGCCGCTATCTGCCTGACCCGCTGATTTTTGCCATGTTGCTAACGATGCTGACCTTTGGTATCGCACTGGCACTCACCCCTCATACGCCAATTGAAATGGTGAATATGTGGGGTAATGGCTTCTGGAATCTGCTGGCCTTCGGTATGCAGATGGCGCTGATTATCGTCACCGGCCATGCTCTGGCAACCTCCGCACCGGTCAAGCGTATCCTGACGCTCACAGCTTCGGTCGCTAAAACTCCGGCTCAGGGCGTGATGTTGGTGACTTTCCTCGGGTCGGTAGCCTGCGTCATCAACTGGGGGTTTGGTCTGGTGGTCGGCGCGATGTTTGCCCGCGAAGTCGCACGCCGTATTCCCGGCTCCGATTACCCGCTATTAATTGCCTGCGCTTACATCGGCTTCCTGACCTGGGGCGGCGGCTTCTCTGGCTCTATGCCGCTGCTGGCCGCCACACCAGGCAACCCGGTGGAACATATCGCCGGTTTGATCCCGGTCTCCGACACGCTGTTCACTGGCTACAACCTGTTTATTACCTTAGGTCTGATCCTGGTGATGCCGTTCGTCACCCGCATGATGGTCCCCAAGCCACATGAGGTGGTAAGTGTGGATCCTGCGTTGCTGGCGGAAGAGCCAAGCTTCCAAAAAAAGCTGGCTGCTGATGCTCCAATTGCTGAAAAAATGGAAGAAAGCCGCATTATTGCCTTCATCATCGGGGCCCTAGGCATTGCCTATTTAGGGATGAGCTTCTGGGAAAAGGGCTTCAACATCACGATTAATACGGTAAACATGATGTTTATGATTGCCGGTATCCTGCTGCACAAAACCCCGATGGCCTATATGCGCGCCATCTCTGCGGCGGCCAAGAGCACGGCAGGCATTTTAGTCCAGTTCCCATTCTATGCCGGGATCCAGCTCATGATGGAACACTCTGGCCTCGGCGGCCTGATCACCGAGTTCTTCATCAACGTGGCCAACAAAGACACCTTCCCTATTATGACCTTCTTCAGTTCGGCACTGATTAACTTTGCCGTGCCATCAGGTGGCGGTCATTGGGTGATCCAGGGGCCATTCGTTATTCCTGCTGCTCAGGCTCTGGGGGCCGATTTAGGTAAGTCGGTGATGGCTATCGCCTATGGCGAGCAGTGGATGAACATGGCGCAGCCTTTCTGGGCGCTACCTGCGTTGGCTATCGCCGGTCTGGGGGTCCGGGACATCATGGGCTACTGCGTCACCGCCCTGCTGTTCTCTGGCGTCATCTTCGTTATCGGCCTCACCCTATTCTAGCGTTGTCACATAAGGAATTATCGTATGGAGAGTATCGTTATCGTCAGCGCCGTGCGTACGGCTATTGGTAACTTCAATGGGGCTTTGGCACCGGTCAGCGCAACAGATTTAGGTTCGCTGGTGCTGCGAGAAGCCATGGTTCGTGCCGGTATCGGTGGCGACCAGGTGGATGAAGTCATTTTAGGCAATGTGCTCCAGGCCGGATTGGGCCAAAACCCGGCACGGCAAGCGCTGTTGAAAAGTGGCATACCTGACACCGTCAGCGCTTATACCGTCAACAAGGTCTGTGGTTCAGGTTTGAAAAGCGTGGCCTTGGCCGCTCAGGCCATTTTAGCCGGGGATGCACAAACAATTATCGCTGGCGGCATGGAAAATATGAGCCAAGCACCTTATCTGATGGATAGCAAAGCGCGTTGGGGCTATCGACTGGGTGACGGTCAACTGTTCGACGTGATCCTGAAAGATGGTTTGATGTGTGCCACCCATGACTATCATATGGGGATCACCGCAGAGAATGTCGCAAAGGACTATGGCATTACTCGCGAAGCACAAGACGCACTGGCGCTGGCATCGCAGCAGAAAGCGGTCGCCGCCATCTCAAGCGGCGCTTTCGCCAAGGAAATCGTGCCCGTCACGGTGAAGAACAGGAAAGGTGATATCGTCGTCGATACCGACGAGTTCCCGAAAGCCGCTACCACAGCGGAAGGCTTGGTCAAATTACGCCCGGCCTTTAGCAAAGACGGCAGCGTCACCGCCGGTAATGCGTCCGGGATTAATGATGGTGCAGCCGCGTTGGTGGTAATGGCAGAAAGCCACGCCCGCCAGCTAGGCTTAATCCCTCTGGCACGGATCCGCGGTTATGCTAGCGGTGGGGTAGCTCCTGCGCTGATGGGGATGGGCCCCGTACCTGCAACCCTTAATGCTCTGAAGAAAACTGGTTTGGCACTAGCGGATATCGATTTGATTGAGGCCAACGAGGCTTTCGCCGCACAGTTTTTGGCCGTAGGGAAAACCCTGGGGTTCGCTGAGGAAAAGGTTAACGTCAACGGTGGTGCTATTGCGCTGGGCCATCCGATAGGTGCCAGCGGTGCGCGTATTCTGGTCACCCTGCTACACGCCTTACAAGCCAGAGATAAAACTTTGGGGCTGGCAACGCTGTGCATCGGCGGTGGCCAAGGCACTGCGATGATTATTGAGCGCCTGAGCTAGTCCACTTAAGGAGCGAGCCTGGCAACCTCGCTCCTGGTTATCAGGCCGATTTGGGCATGGCAGGATTTAATGTCCGCTGGCTGAAACGCCGCTTTTTACGGTAGGCAAACACATCCTCGACGTGCCCTTCCTTGATGCGCTGCTGCAACCCTCGCCAGTAGTCCGCTTCAAACAGATCGCTGTGCATCTCCTCAAAGACCTTGCGGATGCGCCGGTCGCCACACAGGAAATGGCGGAACTCTTCGGGGAAAACGTCGTTGGGTGAAATGCTGTACCAGGGCTCGCTGGCCAGTTCATCTTCCGGGTAGCGCGGCGGCGGGATATTACGGAAGTTCACCTCGGTCATGTAGCAAATCTCGTCGTAGTCGTAAAACACTACGCGCCCATGACGTGTCACGCCGAAGTTCTTGAACAGCATATCGCCGGGGAAGATATTGGCCGCAGCCAGCTGTTTGATCGCATTACCATATTCTTCGATGGCGTCATGCATTTGCCGTTCGTCTGCCTGTTCGAGATACAGGTTCAACGGCGTCATTCGCCGCTCCATATACAGATGCTTGATGACCACCCGATCGCCGAGATCTTCCAGTTTTTCCGGCACTTCACGCTGCAACTCCGCCAACAGTTGCGGGCTGATACGCGCCTTATCCACCACAAAATTCTCATATTCCTGGGTATCGGCCATCCGCCCGACGCGATCGTGCTCTTTTACCAGTTGGTAGCAGGCCATCACCTGCGCCTGCGTAACCTCTTTCTGCGGCGCAAATTCGTCTTTGATCACTTTGAATACCCGATCAAAGGACGGCAGCGTAAACACCAGCATCACCATGCCTTTCACGCCCGGCGCAATAATAAATTGCTCCTGCGACTGCGCCATAAAATTCAGGTATTCACGGTAGCATTCGGTTTTACCATGCTTCTGGCAGCCGATCGCCATATACAGTTCGGCGGTGGTTTTACCCGGCAGGATCTCCCGCAACCACTCAACCATCGCCGCTGGCAACGGGGCATAGACCATAAAGTAGGAACGGGCGAAGCCAAACACGATGCTGGCTTCGGCCTTGCTGGTCAGGCAGGTATCAATGAACAGCGCGCCAGACTCGCTGTGGTGGATCGGCAACAGGAACGGGTAAACCCCGTCGGCCACCCGCAGTTTACCGACCAACCAGGCCGCCTTGTTACGGTAGAACAGCTCATTGCCGATTTGGAACGTCGCTCCCGCTAGCTGTTGAGAGCTGAAGGTCTGCAGTAAGGCTTGGGTGATATAGCGAATATCACGTGGCAGGTCTTCCCATGGCAGTCGCAACGGCAAGTCGATCAACAGGCTGTGCAGCATGGCAGCCAAATCACCATTGGGAGTAAAATCACGAGCCAACGGCCTGGGAATATCGCGAAAGCGCCGTTCGGGCTGAGAGCTGAAAACGAACAGCTTATCTGGGGTTAAATCCCGATGTTTGAATAGCCGACAGTAAACCGAGTTGAAGAAGCTTTCGGCAATCTCAAAACGCGGGTAGTCAGGCAACAGCTCGGTATAAACCGCCTTCACCCTATTAGGGAAATCCGCATCGTAGTATTTCTGCCCGGTGATGCATTTCAGTTGCTCGACCACCAGACCAACGTGGTGATCGTAAAGATGAATACGTCGTTTCATCGCCTGTTGTACGGCGGGCCAGTCTGCCTGCTCAAAACGCTGCTGCGCTCCGGCCGTGACTTCAAGAAAGCGGCCATATTGCGCATCAAAGCCCTGCAGGATCGTCTGTGCAATCAACAGCTCCAGTTTTTCCGCCATCTTTGCCTCTGCCATTCAGGAATGAAACAAGAGCCTGGCGCTATGCCAGGCCCCTTGGGGATCAGAACTGCTGTTCTTCGGTGGAACCGGTCAGTGCCGTTACCGAGGAAGCGCCCCCCTGAATAATGGTGGTTACCTTATCGAAGTAGCCGGTCCCCACTTCCTGCTGATGCGAAGCAAAGGTGTAACCGCGCTCGACCGCGGCGAACTCCGGCTGCTGCACTTTTTCGACATAGTGCTTCATGCCTTCGCCACGCGCGTAAGCGTGTGCCAGATCGAACATGTTGAACCACATGCTATGGATACCGGCCAGCGTGATGAACTGGTACTTGTAGCCCATGGCGGACAGCGCATCCTGGAAGCGGGCGATAGTCTGATCGTCCAGGTTCTTTTTCCAGTTGAACGACGGTGAGCAGTTATAGGCCAATAGCTTGCCCGGGAACTTGGCATGGATCGCGTCGGCAAAGCGTTGCGCAGCTTCCAGGTCCGGCGTTGAGGTTTCGCACCACACCAGATCGGCATAAGGCGCATAGGCCAGCCCACGGCTGATCGCCTGCTCAATACCGGCATGGGTACGGTAGAAACCTTCGGCGGTGCGCTCGCCAGACACGAAGGCGCTGTCATACGGATCGCAATCGGAGGTCAGCAGGTCTGCCGCGTCGGCATCAGTACGAGCAATCAGCAGGGTTGGGACACCGAGAACGTCAGCAGCCAAGCGCGCCGCAACCAGCTTCTGGATAGCTTCCTGAGTCGGTACCAAGACCTTGCCGCCCATATGACCACACTTCTTCACTGCCGCCAGTTGGTCTTCGAAATGTACCCCGGCTGCACCGGCTTCGATCATCGCCTTCATCAGTTCAAAGGCATTCAGCACGCCGCCAAACCCGGCTTCGGCATCCGCCACAATCGGCAGGAAATAATCGGTATAGCCTTTGCTGCCGGGTTCAACCTTATTCGCCCACTGGATCTGATCCGCCCGACGGAAAGTATTGTTGATACGCTCAACCACCGTCGGGACAGAGTCGACCGGGTACAGTGATTGATCGGGATACATAGCGGAAGCCGTGTTGGCATCAGCCGCTACCTGCCAACCGGACAGGTAGATCGCTTCAACGCCCGCTTTCGCCTGTTGCAGCGCCTGGCCACCGGTCAGCGCCCCAAGGCTGTTCACGTACCCTTTGCGGGATTTACCGTGCAGCAGCTCCCAGAATTTCGCCGCACCGTTTTGCGCCAACGTGCAAACCGGATTAACCGATCCACGCAGGTTGATCACGTCTTCGGCGCTGTAAGGGCGGGTGATGCCCTCCCAGCGTGCTGATTTCCATTCCTGTTCCAGCTGTTGGATCTGTTGGGTACGAGAGGTCGTCATATTTTTATCCTTTTCAATACTGTAGGGTTAAAGGTCAGGAACGGTTTCAGGCCAGTAATTCGTAGCCGGGTAAGGTCAGGAAATCGATTAATTCGTCTTGCGTGGTGATACGTTCCATCAGCTGTGCCGCCTCTTCGAAACGGCCTGCGTGATAACGCGCTTCACCCAATTCTTTACGAACGACCTGCATCTCTTCCTGCAGCATCTGGCGGAACAGGGCCTTGGTTACCTGTTGGCCATTGCTGAGGCTTTTCTCGTGATGGATCCACTGCCAGATTGAGGTACGTGAAATCTCGGCGGTGGCGGCATCTTCCATCAGGCCATAAATCGGTACACAGCCATTACCGGAGATCCAGGCTTCAATGTATTGCACCGCCACGCGGATATTGGCGCGCATGCCGGTTTCGGTTCGCTCACCGTCACACGGCTCCAGCAGTTGCGCCGCCGTGATAGGAGCATCGTTCTCACGCAGCACGTCTAGCTGGTTCTGGCGCTCACCCAGGATGCGGTTAAACACTTCCATCACCGTATCGGCCAGACCTGGATGTGCCACCCAAGTCCCGTCATGACCATTGGTCGCTTCCAGTTCTTTATCAGCACGCACCTTGCCCAACACCACTGCGTTTTGCTCGGCGTCTTTGCTGGGGATAAACGCCGCCATTCCGCCCATAGCAAAAGCACCGCGGCGGTGACAGGTCTTGATCAGCAAGCGTGAATAAGCACTGAGGAAAGGCTGGGTCATAGTGACTGACTGACGGTCAGGCAACACCCGATCGTCATGGTTCTTCAGCGTTTTGATATAGCTGAAGATGTAGTCCCAACGGCCACAGTTCAGCCCGACGATATGATCGCGCAGGTGATACAGGATCTCGTCCATCTGGAATACCGCAGGCAGGGTTTCAATCAACACCGTGGCCTTGATGGTGCCGCGCGGTAACCCGAAGCGATCCTCGGTAAAGCTAAAGACTTCGCTCCACCAGGCAGCCTCCTGCCAGGACTGGGTTTTCGGCAGGTAGAAATACGGGCCACTGCCTTTTGCCAGCAGTTGGCGATAGTTATGGAAGAAATAGAGTGCAAAATCGAACAACCCGCCTGGGATCGCTTCCCCCTGCCACTGCACATGTTTTTCCGGCAAATGCAGGCCACGCACGCGGGCAATCAACACCGCGGGGTTGGGTTTGAGCTGGTAAATCTTGCCGGCTTCGTTGGTGTAAGAAATAGTGCCGTTGACCGCATCATGCAGGTTGATCTGCCCGTCGATAACCTTGTCCCAGCTGGGTGCCAGTGAGTCTTCAAAGTCGGCCATAAATACTTTGACGTTGGCATTGAGGGCGTTGATCACCATTTTGCGTTCAACCGGACCGGTAATCTCAACCCGACGGTCGCGCAAGTCAGCGGGAACGCCGCGGATCTGCCAGTCACCCTGTCGAATGGAATCCGTTTCCGAAATAAAACCTGGCAGCTCGCCACGATCGATTTTCTCTTGCCAGCTGGCTCGTGCCGCCAACAGTTTGTTGCGTTGTGGCGTAAATTTACCCACCAGTTCAGCCAGGAACTCGACCGCGTCACCCGTCAGTATCTGCCGCTCTGCTGAGCCGAAAGCCTGTGTAAACGCTAATTCTGTGCCTACCATCTGTTGCGTCATTGTCTTGATCCTTTCCATCATTCCACGCTGCCATTGCAGGCCAGGCGAAGCATTGTTGTCGGAAATCGGGTGAAAAAAAGACCGCCAACTGGTCAGATGTCATCCCGCAGGATCCTAGAATAACCAACAAAAATTAAAAATCAAAAACGATTTCCATTTTTTTAATAAATATTTTATTAACCTTTTATTATCAATTGATTAGATTATTTATCATTTATAGCAAACTAGGAAACCGGTTCCATTACGACAAAGGAATGGCGGTAATACATTGTTTTTAAATGAGTTATAGATGCTGAAACGTTGCAGATTTGGCGGGATAAACGGTGGGGTAAACCCGGGTGGCCTCGATTCAGCCACCCGGTACAGAGAAAAATGTTACTCGAGGGTAGGATTCATATGACGTAGATCGAACGGCGTGATCTGGTAAACGTAGTAGTTCAACCAGTTGGAAAACAGCAGGTGACCATGGCTTCGCCATGAAGCTGCAGGGGGCAATTCGGGGTTATCATCGGGGAAATAATTTAGCGGTACGGTAGGATTGAGGCCTGCATCGTTATCGCGACAATACTCGCCCGCTAACGTCAGGGTGTCATATTCCGGATGCCCGGTGACAAAGGCCATGCGTTTATCCTTGGTGGCGAACAGATAGGCGCCTGCCAGCTCTGATTCAGCCAGGATATCCAGGTCGGTGTACTGCCGAAGGATCTCGGTTGGGAAATCGGCATAACGGGAGTGAGGTGCCAGGAAGGTTTCATCAAAACCTCGGGTCAGCAAGGCATGCTGGTGCAACGTACGATGCTGGTACACACCCGAGAGCTTCACCTCACGCGTCTTCTTTGGAATGCCGTACAGGATGTTTAGCGCGGCCTGCACTGCCCAACAGACAAACAAGGTTGAGGTCACATGATCCTTGGCCCATTCGATCACTCGCTCGATCTGCGGCCAATAGGCGACATCACAGAAGTCCACCAAGCCCAGCGGAGCGCCGGTGACGATCAGCCCGTCAAAGTTCTCATTCTGGATATCTTCAAAGTTACAGTAGAAATTATTCAGGTGCTCCGTAGGCGTGTTCTTCGACTCACGGCTATCGATGCGCAGTAGCTGAATATCGATCTGCAATGGCGAGTTGGAAAGTAAACGCAGGAACTGGTTTTCCGTTTCGATCTTTTTCGGCATCAGGTTGAGGATAAGTACCTTTAACGGCCTGATTTCCTGTGTTTTTGCGCGTGAGGATGTCATGACAAACACGTTCTCATTACGCAAGAAATTGACCGCAGGTAACTCATCAGGAACACGAATCGGCATTGCTTACCCCTCACACATCCGTTTATACGTTTAGACTTCTAGATGCCCGAAGATAACGCTTTTTTAGCGTCATGTCGAGGATTCAACGGGAAGGTGAAAATGTTTCATCGCCAGATAAAGTGAGTTAAACCGGGGGTCGGTTAGTGTTTATCAGTTCAGCAAAAAATACGAGCAGTGATGCCCCCTCACCCTAACCCTCTCCCCCAGGAGAGGGAACCGATCGAGTCCGCTGATACTTCCCCCACGCTTTCCGAAGCCACACAGGCTAACCATAACATCGGCAGGTTCCCCACTTCTCGAAGCGGTACAGGCTCACCTACGATGGCGGACAGCTCCCTCTCCCCCACACCGGTGTTCATGATGTTCCCGGTTGGTACTCAGGGAGAGGGTTGGGGTGAGGGGATTTCTGTTTTCGATGCATAGCAAAAAGGCCATCCTTGCGGATGGCCTCTCGGCTTAATTGATGCTTGGCAGTGTCCTACTCTCGCATGGGGAGACCCCACACTACCATCGGCGCTACGGCGTTTCACTTCTGAGTTCGGCATGGGGTCAGGTGGGACCACCGCGCTATTGCCGCCAAGCAAATTCTTTTGATTCTTTTCTTTCTGCCGAACTTCTAAACCACTTAAATAAAGTGGTGCTGATACCCAGAGTCGAACTGGGGACCTCACCCTTACCAAGGGTGCGCTCTACCAACTGAGCCATATCAGCACACTAATTTGATGCCTGGCAGTGTCCTACTCTCGCATGGGGAGACCCCACACTACCATCGGCGCTACGGCGTTTCACTTCTGAGTTCGGCATGGGGTCAGGTGGGACCACCGCGCTATTGCCGCCAGGCAAATTCTGTTTCATTCCAACCGCTTCACTCTCGTGTCGCCATCGAAACCAATCTCGGAACTTCGCTGAAAATCTACTTCAATCTCTCTAAAACACCTTGGGTGTTGTAAGGTTAAGCCTCACGGATCATTAGTACTGGTTAGCTCAATGCATCGCTGCACTTACACACCCAGCCTATCAACGTCTTAGTCTTAAACGTTCCTTTAGGGGCCTTAAAGGCCCAGGGAAGACTCATCTCGAGGCAAGTTTCGCGCTTAGATGCTTTCAGCGCTTATCTTTTCCGCACTTAGCTACCGGGCAGTGCCATTGGCATGACAACCCGAACACCAGTGGTGCGTTCACTCCGGTCCTCTCGTACTAGGAGCAACCCCTCTCAATCTTCCAACGCCCACGGCAGATAGGGACCGAACTGTCTCACGACGTTCTAAACCCAGCTCGCGTACCACTTTAAATGGCGAACAGCCATACCCTTGGGACCTACTTCAGCCCCAGGATGTGATGAGCCGACATCGAGGTGCCAAACACCGCCGTCGATATGAACTCTTGGGCGGTATCAGCCTGTTATCCCCGGAGTACCTTTTATCCGTTGAGCGATGGCCCTTCCATTCAGAACCACCGGATCACTAAGACCTACTTTCGTACCTGCTCGAGCCGTCACTCTCGCAGTCAAGCTAGCTTATGCCTTTGCACTAACCTCACGATGTCCGACCGTGATTAGCTAACCTTCGTGCTCCTCCGTTACTCTTTGGGAGGAGACCGCCCCAGTCAAACTACCCACCAGACACTGTCCTCACCCCAGATTATGGGGCCGAGTTAGAACATCAAACATTAAAGGGTGGTATTTCAAGGTTGGCTCCATGCAGACTGGCGTCCACACTTCAAAGCCTCCCACCTATCCTACACATCAAGGCTCAATGTTCAGTGTCAAGCTATAGTAAAGGTTCACGGGGTCTTTCCGTCTTGCCGCGGGTACACTGCATCTTCACAGCGAGTTCAATTTCACTGAGTCTCGGGTGGAGACAGCCTGGCCATCATTACGCCATTCGTGCAGGTCGGAACTTACCCGACAAGGAATTTCGCTACCTTAGGACCGTTATAGTTACGGCCGCCGTTTACTGGGGCTTCGATCAAGAGCTTCGCCTTGCGGCTGACCCCATCAATTAACCTTCCAGCACCGGGCAGGCGTCACACCGTATACGTCCACTTTCGTGTTTGCACAGTGCTGTGTTTTTATTAAACAGTTGCAGCCAGCTGGTATCTGCGACTGGCTTCAGCTCCGAGAGCAAGTCTCTTCACCTACGCGCCAGCGTGCCTTCTCCCGAAGTTACGGCACCATTTTGCCTAGTTCCTTCACCCGAGTTCTCTCAAGCGCCTTGGTATTCTCTACCTGACCACCTGTGTCGGTTTGGGGTACGATTTGATGTTACCTGATGCTTAGAGGCTTTTCCTGGAAGCAGGGCATCAACTACTTCTGCACCGTAGTGCATCGTCATCACGCCTCAGGGTTGATAGCGTTCCGGATTTACCAGGAACACCCCCCTACACGCTTAAACCGGGACAACCGTCGCCCGGCTAGCCTAGCCTTCTCCGTCCCCCCTTCGCAGTAACACCGAGTACAGGAATATTAACCTGTTTCCCATCGACTACGCCTTTCGGCCTCGCCTTAGGGGTCGACTCACCCTGCCCCGATTAACGTTGGACAGGAACCCTTGGTCTTCCGGCGAGCGGGTTTTTCACCCGCTTTATCGTTACTTATGTCAGCATTCGCACTTCTGATACCTCCAGCAAACCTCACAGTTCACCTTCAACGGCTTACAGAACGCTCCCCTACCCAACAACGCCTAAGCGTCGCTGCCGCAGCTTCGGTGCATGGTTTAGCCCCGTTACATCTTCCGCGCAGGCCGACTCGACCAGTGAGCTATTACGCTTTCTTTAAATGATGGCTGCTTCTAAGCCAACATCCTGGCTGTCTATGCCTTCCCACATCGTTTCCCACTTAACCATGACTTTGGGACCTTAGCTGGCGGTCTGGGTTGTTTCCCTCTTCACGACGGACGTTAGCACCCGCCGTGTGTCTCCCGTGATAACATTCTTCGGTATTCGGAGTTTGCATCGGTTTGGTAAGCCGGGATGGCCCCCTAGCCGAAACAGTGCTCTACCCCCGAAGATGAGTTCACGAGGCGCTACCTAAATAGCTTTCGGGGAGAACCAGCTATCTCCCGGTTTGATTGGCCTTTCACCCCCAGCCACAAGTCATCCGCTAATTTTTCAACATTAGTCGGTTCGGTCCTCCAGTTAGTGTTACCCAACCTTCAACCTGCCCATGGCTAGATCACCGGGTTTCGGGTCTATACCTTGCAACTATTCGCCCAGTTAAGACTCGGTTTCCCTACGGCTCCCCTATACGGTTAACCTTGCTACAAAATATAAGTCGCTGACCCATTATACAAAAGGTACGCAGTCACACCACGAAGGTGCTCCCACTGCTTGTACGTACACGGTTTCAGGTTCTATTTCACTCCCCTCGCCGGGGTTCTTTTCGCCTTTCCCTCACGGTACTGGTTCACTATCGGTCAGTCAGGAGTATTTAGCCTTGGAGGATGGTCCCCCCATATTCAGACAGGATGTCACGTGTCCCGCCCTACTCATCGAACTCACAGTTAATGCATTTTAGTGTACGGGGCTATCACCCTTTGCTGCGCGACTTTCCAGACGCTTCCACTAACACAAGAACTGATTCAGGTTCTGGGCTGTTCCCCGTTCGCTCGCCGCTACTAGGGGAATCTCGGTTGATTTCTTTTCCTCGGGGTACTTAGATGTTTCAGTTCCCCCGGTTCGCCTCGTATGGCTATGTATTCACCATACGATAGTGTGTCGAAACACACTGGGTTTCCCCATTCGGGTATTGCCGGTTATAACGGTTCATATCACCTTACCGACACTTTTCGCAGATTAGCACGCCCTTCATCGCCTCTGACTGCCTAGGCATCCACCGTGTACGCTTAGTCACTTAACCTCACAACCCGAAGGTGTTTCTGTAAACAGAGACACTGTCGTGCTGTTTATTTGAGAGACTCTATGACAGGTTAATCCTTACCCCAATACATCTACGGAGGGATAAGTTTCAGCTGTCATGTTTCAATTTTCAGCTTGTTCCAGATTGTTAAAGAGCAATATCTTAAACACGACTCGCAAGAGTCATCTTTAAGATAATCAGTCACGAATGACCGGTGATAATGTCTTTCACTCATTATCGGATGGCGTCCCCAAGGGGATTCGAACCCCTGTTACAGCCGTGAAAGGGCAGTGTCCTAGGCCTCTAGACGATGGGGACCCGAAATTTGCTTATCGAATCACTGATTCGATAATTTCGGGTAAAGGTGAGATTTTTCGTGAAAAATCGAGCGCCATTGTTGTTTGTCACTGCACTAGACAGCCACAAATTTCCCGGCACTTACCTATACCACAAGGTTTTGTTTGCTCATTACTTTTCATCAGACAATCTGTGTGGACACTGCACTTAACTGCATATCTTTAGGTAAGGAGGTGATCCAACCGCAGGTTCCCCTACGGTTACCTTGTTACGACTTCACCCCAGTCATGAATCACAAAGTGGTAAGCGCCCTCCCGAAGGTTAAGCTACCTACTTCTTTTGCAACCCACTCCCATGGTGTGACGGGCGGTGTGTACAAGGCCCGGGAACGTATTCACCGTAGCATTCTGATCTACGATTACTAGCGATTCCGACTTCACGGAGTCGAGTTGCAGACTCCGATCCGGACTACGACATACTTTATGAGGTCCGCTTGCTCTCGCGAGTTCGCTTCTCTTTGTATATGCCATTGTAGCACGTGTGTAGCCCTACTCGTAAGGGCCATGATGACTTGACGTCATCCCCACCTTCCTCCGGTTTATCACCGGCAGTCTCCTTTGAGTTCCCGCCATTACGCGCTGGCAACAAAGGATAAGGGTTGCGCTCGTTGCGGGACTTAACCCAACATTTCACAACACGAGCTGACGACAGCCATGCAGCACCTGTCTCACAGTTCCCGAAGGCACCAATCCATCTCTGGAAAGTTCTGTGGATGTCAAGAGTAGGTAAGGTTCTTCGCGTTGCATCGAATTAAACCACATGCTCCACCGCTTGTGCGGGCCCCCGTCAATTCATTTGAGTTTTAACCTTGCGGCCGTACTCCCCAGGCGGTCGACTTAACGCGTTAGCTCCGGAAGCCACGCCTCAAGGGCACAACCTCCAAGTCGACATCGTTTACAGCGTGGACTACCAGGGTATCTAATCCTGTTTGCTCCCCACGCTTTCGCACCTGAGCGTCAGTCTTTGTCCAGGGGGCCGCCTTCGCCACCGGTATTCCTCCAGATCTCTACGCATTTCACCGCTACACCTGGAATTCTACCCCCCTCTACAAGACTCTAGCTTGCCAGTTTCAAATGCAGTTCCCAAGTTAAGCTCGGGGATTTCACATCTGACTTAACAAACCGCCTGCGTGCGCTTTACGCCCAGTAATTCCGATTAACGCTTGCACCCTCCGTATTACCGCGGCTGCTGGCACGGAGTTAGCCGGTGCTTCTTCTGCGAGTAACGTCAATGAACGGTGCTATTAACACTGAACCCTTCCTCCTCGCTGAAAGTGCTTTACAACCCGAAGGCCTTCTTCACACACGCGGCATGGCTGCATCAGGCTTGCGCCCATTGTGCAATATTCCCCACTGCTGCCTCCCGTAGGAGTCTGGACCGTGTCTCAGTTCCAGTGTGGCTGGTCATCCTCTCAGACCAGCTAGGGATCGTCGCCTAGGTGAGCCATTACCTCACCTACTAGCTAATCCCATCTGGGCACATCCGATGGTGTGAGGCCCGAAGGTCCCCCACTTTGGTCCGAAGACGTTATGCGGTATTAGCTACCGTTTCCAGTAGTTATCCCCCTCCATCGGGCAGTTTCCCAGACATTACTCACCCGTCCGCCGCTCGTCACCCAGGAGCAAGCTCCTTGTGCTACCGCTCGACTTGCATGTGTTAGGCCTGCCGCCAGCGTTCAATCTGAGCCATGATCAAACTCTTCAATTAAAAGCTTGATTTGCTTCAACTCGTGAAGCGATGCTCGAAAATTAACTTTCGTAATAATTCATTCGCATGAATTACTGCTTGGTCACTCTTCAAGACTTGATATTTTTTGCTACCGAAGTAGCTGGATATCGTCTTGTGAGTGCCCACACAGATTGTCTGATAAATTGTTAAAGAGCAGTGAGTTACGCGCTTTCGCTTGCTAACTCGAGGTGGCGTATATTACGCTTTCCTCTTTCAGAGTCAACCTTAATTTCAGGTTTTTTTCTCTGCGACCCCCGGAGACTCTGTGAAGTTGTTCACATGTTCCGTGTCGATGGAGGCGCATTATAGGGATCCCATTTTTTTCCACAACCCCTTTTTAGATCTTTTCTTACCGACTGCGCACTTTTCCGCCCTTTCGCACGGATCTTGCCCGATCAAGGCCATTTTACCGACGATCCTCCGTGTTAACTGGTTGTAATTCCACCGTCAAAGTCTAGTATTGCCGGTAATAAGATCCTTATACGAGGCAATCCCATGTCCAATTCAGTGCGTCCTTATCTTCATTATTCCCCTCAAATTGGCCAACGCGTCATGATCGATCCTTCCAGCGTAGTGATCGGCAACGTTGATCTGGCTGATGACGTCAGCGTTTGGCCCTTGGTTGCCATCCGCGGTGATGTCAACGCGGTAAAGATCGGCGCACGCAGTAATATCCAGGATGGCAGCATTCTGCATGTCACCCATCAATCCGATTATAATCCGGCGGGTTACCCTTTATTGATCGGCGAGGATGTCACCGTAGGGCATAAAGCCATGCTGCATGGTTGTACCATCGGTAATCGCGTTTTGGTGGGGATGGGCTCAATTCTGCTCGACGGTGCCGTAATAGAAGATGATGTGATGATTGGTGCTGGTAGCCTGGTCGCACCCGGCAAGCATCTGGAAAGTGGCTACTTATATGTAGGCAGCCCTGCGCGCCGGGTTAGAGCCTTGACTCCGGCGGAACTGGAAGGGTTACGTTATTCGGCCAATAACTATGTACGTTGGAAAGACGAATACCTTAGCGAAGATATCTGACTGCCCGCCCTGCTTGCCAGAGCGGGGCAACCCTCACACCGCCATTTCCTGACGTAATTGCTGCAATACCGGTTCGATCTCCGGCATCACGCCATGCCATAAAAAGAAAGCATGGGCAGCCTGCCCCACCAGCATACCTAAACCGTCCGCATAATGTTGCGCCCCCAACTGCTGCGCCCAAGCCAGGAATGGGGTGCCACCCTGTTGGTAGAACATGTCATAGCACCGGGTCGTGCTGTGGATAATGCTGTCAGGCAGTGCGGGGATCTCCCCCTTGAATCCTGAAGCCGTCGCGTTGATCACTAAATCAAAATGCTGCTGATCCAGCCGATCCAGCGGCAAGGCGGCGATCTCACCTAGATGCCGGAACGCCGCTGCCAACTCCTCGGCGCGGCTGAAGGTGCGGTTAGTCAACACTACTTCACAGCCAAAGGAGAGCAGCGGCAGGATCACGCCGCGCGCAGCACCGCCCGCTCCCACCAGCAACACGCGATCATCTGGCCGAATCAACCACTGGCGTTCAAGATCCGACAGCAAACCTATACCGTCGGTGTTATCCCCCAGCAGCTTTCCATCGGGCAATACCTTTAGCGTATTCACCGCACCGGCCATTGCCGCCCTTTCGCTAAGTTCGCTTGCTGCCTCATAGGCACATTCCTTAAAAGGAACGGTGACGTTGGCCCCTTGGCCACCAGCAGCAATAAACCGTTGCAGGGTAGGTACAAATCCGTCCAACGGAGCCAGCATGGTGCCATAGGGATGTTCGATCCCGGTTTGCTGCGCAAATAGCGCGTGGATGCGGGGGGACTTACTGTGAGCAATCGGGTTGCCGAATACCGCGAACTTCTCCATAGATCTAGCCTCTAGCCCTGACGGATCAGCTCACCGGTCAAAGCATCTCTGATTTCAGAAGGGTTTAACCGGCCACCCACGTTACCTGACAGCACTGGGAAAGCGTCACCAAACTGCTGCTGCACTTCAGCCACGCTGCGGCACGGCTCTTCACCGCTTAAGTTGGCACTGGTTGACACCAACGGCTTGCCGAACTGACGGCACAGCTGTTGCACCAAGGGATGATCGCTAACGCGCACGGCCAACGAACTAAAGCGGCCAGTCAGCAAGGCTGGCGTTTGCGGTTTTACCGGGATCACCCAGGTTACCGGGCCAGGCCAGCTGGCAAAGATCGTGGCACGCTGCTGCTCATTCAATGCGCCATCATCAATATAAGGCGCTAGCTGGGCATAATCGGCAGCGATCAGGATCAAGCCTTTTTCCCACGGACGTTGTTTCAAGGCCAACAGCTGTTTGACGGCCTGTTCGCTATCTGGGTCACACCCCAGACCGAATACCGCTTCTGTTGGATAAGCGATTACCTGCTGGTTTTCCAGCGCGGCAATAATAGGCGCGAATGCGGAAGTTTGTTCTGGGTTCATAGCTTGATTATTCTGAGATAGCGACGGGTTTTCCGCACAGTTTACTGGCACAGCAAAGCGTTGGGCCTTTTGCCGTGCGCTTTTCCATCAGTAATGGATAGTGGCAGTAAGCACACTCACCGGCGACGGGTTTAAAATTGAGCACAAACTGACATTCCGGGTAGCGATCGCAGGAATGGAACACCTTGCCAAAGCGAGATTTGCGCTGCAGCAGTTGACCTTGGCCACACTGAGGGCAGGCGATGCTGGTTTCATCCGGTTTGTCGATCACTTCGGTATGATCGCAGTCGGGATAGTGGCTGCAACCGATAAACATGCCATAACGCCCCTGGCGTAACACCAGCGTTGCCTGGCATTTCGGGCATTGCTGGCCCTCCAGCACTTTGACAATATGGCCATCCGCCTGCGCTTTTAAAGGCCGGATATACTCGCACTGCGGATATTGAGAACAGCCGAGGAAGGGGCCGTGGCGACCACTGCGGATCACCAAGTCGGCCCCGCATTCCGGACAGGGTTCATTTTGCCTCGCGGCAAAAATCGCTGGTTTTGTCATAACGTCTTCTATGCCTGTTACCTACTCAGTGCAGGTAACCTTCGTTTACTTCAAACAACAGTTCTTCCATCTGCTGATAGGCGCTCTCATATCCGGGGATATTGAACAACACCATCAGCACTACCCATTTCAGATCTTCGAGATCAAATTCCGTATTATCCAAAGCCATAACACGATCGATAACCATTTCACGGGTTTCGAGGTTCAATACCTGGATCTGTTCTAGGAACAGGAGAAAACCACGGCAACCGGCATCTAAACGCACACTCTCTTCTTCGGTGTAGATCCGCATAGCCAGCGGATCGGCATCCATAAAATAAGGGGCATTCTCGCCTTCCTGGAGGTCTGCAAGCTTTTCGAGCCAATTCAACGCGTTGAAGATATCATCACGATCAAATCCTGCTTCGGTAAGATCGTCGGTCAAGGTATCCTGATCAACGTGCATCTCTGGCTCATTGTGGATATAGGTCTCAAACAAATACATGAGTACGTCGAACATGGCATGCCCTCCTTATTCGGACATAGCCGCCGGGTACAGCTGCGATCCAACCTGCTAACTCCAGATCGAGTAATTTGATTACTACCTCTGGCACAGGTTGGCCGGCACGTTCAGCGACGACGTCAACAGGTGTCACCTCATCTCCTACGTTAGCCAACACATCGGCAAATGGCAATTCAACTTCGGCCTCTGATGCAGAAATAGTTGTATTTTCGCTCACGGACAGCCATTGCAGCCCACTTCCCAGCTGTTCTGCGATATCTTTTGGGCCTGTGACCAGGCTGGCCCCCTGCTGGATCAGCCAATGAGTTCCCTCGCTCATCGGGTTACCCAACGCCCCCGGCAGGGCAAACACTTCACGCCCCTGTTCCAACGCGTAGCGCGCGGTGATCAGCGACCCGCTACGCAATGAAGCCTCTATGACCACCACGCCCGCACTTAACCCACTGATAATACGGTTACGACGCGGGAAATGAGCCGCCAGCGGCAAATCGGTAGCCAGATGCTCGGAAATCACCGCTCCGCCCTGTTCAATGATTTGCTCTGCCAGCCGGCGATGGCGGCGTGGGTAGATATTTGCCAGCCCACTGCCCAATACCGCAATGGTGACTCCTTCAGCCTCCAAGGTGGCACGGTGACAGATCCCATCAATACCAATAGCCAAACCGCTGGTGATGGCGAAACCGCAATGCACCAACCCGCTGGCAAAGTAAGTGCCCCACTGCTCGCCATAGTGGCTGAACTGGCGGCTACCCACCATGGCAATTTGCGGTAGTTGCAAAGCCCCTACATCGCCCTGCACCATCAGTAATAACGGCGCGTCATCGATATGCGCCAAGAGTTCGGGAAACGCTGGCTCACCGTATCGCACCATATGATTGCCCGGCTGCTCCAGCCACTTGAGCGTTGCCTTGAGATACTGCCCATGCCCCCGCCGAAACTGTTTTTGCTGCTGGTCATTCAGCCCCAGGGGCTTAAGCAATCGATAAGGATCGCCGCCTTCGGCAATCAGGCGATCGATAGTCTGGCTGGCTTGCAGTGCGTCGATCTCTGTCACTGCATGCATACGTAGAGCGATTTCTTCTGGCCGCATGGAGCATTCCCTCGCTGCAATTAGGGGATTACCAATTCGTGCAATTGGTCTGGGATGCTGTCAATCAGGCCAAGAAATGTCTAGAATAGAAGCTAATCACTGTTCATCACTCGGATACAGATCTTAAGATATATGTCAGTCTTGCAGGTATTACATTTCCCAGACGAGCGGCTACGCAAAATTGCGGCCCCGGTAAAAGAAGTCAATGCAGATGTCCAGCGCATCGTGGATGATATGTTTGAAACCATGTACGCAGAGGAAGGCATTGGCCTGGCTGCGACTCAGGTCGATATTCATCAGCGCATTATCGTCATCGACGTTTCTGAAAACCGCGATCAACGCCTGGTGTTGATCAACCCGGAACTGCTGGAAAAAAGCGGTGAAACCGGTATCGAAGAAGGCTGCCTTTCCATCCCTGAGCAACGCGCCTTGGTGCCACGCGCAGAGAAAGTGAAGATCCGCGCCCTCAATCGTGAAGGACAACCTTTTGAGCTTGAGGCCGATGACCTGCTGGCAATCTGTATCCAGCATGAAATGGATCATCTGGTTGGCAAACTGTTTGTCGATTACCTGTCGCCGTTGAAACGCCAACGTATCCGTCAGAAACTGGAAAAAATGGCCAAGCTTGAAGCTCGCGCCTAACCGATCAGGAAATCAACGTGTCTGACTCTTTACGGATTATTTTTGCCGGAACCCCAGACTTTGCAGCGCGTCACCTAGACGCGCTGTTGTCATCTGGGCACCAGGTGGTCGGCGTCTTCACCCAGCCCGATCGCCCCGCAGGCCGCGGTAACAAACTGACGCCAAGCACGGTCAAGGTGCTGGCCGAACAGCATCAAATCCCCGTTTTCCAGCCTAAGTCACTGCGCCCGCAAGAGAATCAGCACCTGGTTGCCGACCTGAATGCGGACGTGATGGTGGTGGTAGCCTACGGCCTGATCCTGCCGAAAGCCGTGCTGGATATGCCGCGCCTGGGCTGCATCAACGTTCATGGCTCTTTGCTGCCACGCTGGCGCGGTGCGGCACCGATCCAACGCGCTTTGTGGGCTGGCGATAGCGAAACTGGCGTAACTATCATGCAAATGGACGTGGGTCTCGATACCGGCGACATGATGCACAAGATCTCTTGCCCGATCGAAGCCACCGATACCAGCGCCAGCCTATACAACAAGCTGGCAGAGCTGGGGCCACAAGGGCTGCTGATCACCTTGCAGCAATTAGCGGCGGGTACGGTACAGCGCGAAGTTCAAGACGAAGCGCTGGTGACCTACGCAGAAAAGCTGAGCAAGGAAGAGGCACGCCTGGACTGGAGCCTTTCCGCCGAACAGTTGGAACGCTGTATTCGTGCTTTCAATCCTTGGCCAATCAGCTATTTCACCATCGACGATCAGCCGGTGAAAGTCTGGCAGGCAACCGTGCTGGCGGAAACCGCCAACGCAGAACCGGGTACTATCGTACACGCCGACAAGCACGGCATTCAGGTTGCTACCGCGCAAGGTATTCTCAACCTCACGCAGCTCCAGCCTGCCGGTAAAAAACCGATGTCGGCACAAGATTTACTGAATTCTCGCCGCGAATGGTTCACGCCGGGCAACCGGTTATAAGCCACTCCCACTGCCCGGCCATTGTTGCCGGGCTGTTCGTTTCTTAATGCCGATCGTAATCCGCCTTAGCCTATGAAAAACAATTACAATCTCCGAAGCATTGCTGCCAAGGCCATCGGCCAGGTACTGGATCAAGGGCAGTCGCTCAGCACCATTTTGCCCACATTACAAAAGAATATTTCTGACAAAGATCGTGGGCTATTGCAGGAACTCTGCTTTGGTACGCTGCGGGTGCTGCCGCAGCTCGAATGGTGCATCCAGCAGTTGATGGCAAAACCCATGACCGGCAAACAGCGCCCACTGCACTATTTGCTGATGGTTGGCCTGTATCAGCTACTGTATACCCGTATTCCGCCGCACGCGGTGTTAGCCGAAACGGTTGAAGGCGCGGTCGCCTTGAAGCGCCCACAGCTGAAAGGATTGATTAACGGTGTACTGCGCCAGTTCCAACGCCAGCAAGAAGAACTGCTGGCACGTGCAGCCAATAACGAAAGCCGCTATCTGCACCCTAGCTGGTTGCTTAAACGCATCAAACTGGCTTATCCGGCACAGTGGGAGCAGATCGTTGATGCCAATAATCAGAAGCCGCCAATGTGGCTGCGCGTCAACCGTCTGCACCATACCCGTGAAGATTATCTGCAGCTTATGCAGCAGGCCGGTATTACCGCCGAGCCTCATGCGGAGTATCGCGACGCAGTTCGCTTGCTGGCTCCATGCCCGGTAACGGACTTACCCGGTTTCTCCGATGGCTGGGTAACGGTACAAGACGCTTCCGCTCAAGGTTGCGTTGATCTTCTGGATCCGCAAGACGGTGAGCAGATCCTCGATCTTTGTGCAGCCCCCGGCGGCAAAACAACCCATATTCTGGAAGCCGCGCCCAAAGCTCATGTGCTGGCCGTGGATATCGACGAACAGCGTTTAAGCCGGGTGAAAGAAAACCTGCAGCGCCTGCGCCAACATGCAGAAGTTCGCCAGGGTGATGGCCGTACCCCGCAAGAGTGGTGCGGTGACCAACAGTTCGATCGTATCCTGTTGGATGCCCCTTGCTCCGCCACCGGCGTTATTCGCCGCCACCCGGATATCAAATGGCTGCGTCGTGACAGCGATATCGCCGAACTGGCTGCTTTACAGAATGAAATTCTGGAAGCTATCTGGCCACGTCTGAAACCCGGCGGCGTAATGGTTTATGCAACCTGCTCTATTCTGCCGCAGGAAAATAGCGAGCAGATAGCTGCGTTCCTGCAACGTCACGGCGATGCCAAGCTGGTTGAAACCGGTGACACGCAATCACCAGGTAAACAGAATCTGCCTCATCCTGAGGATGGCGATGGTTTCTTTTACGCTAAGCTGATTAAAATATAACTGTTCAGGGAGCGCCCACGGGCGTTCTCAACTTTCGGCCACGGCCGTCGCAGATCGAGCAGAGAAATCGATGAAAATAATTATTCTTGGCGCAGGGCAAGTTGGCGGAACACTGGCTGAAAACCTGGTGGGTGAAAATAACGATATCACCGTGGTCGATACCGACACCGGTCGTCTACGCCAGTTGCAGGACAAGTTTGACCTGCGCGTCGTCCAGGGGCACGGCTCCCATCCGCGCGTATTACGCGAAGCCGGCGCCGAAGATGCCGATATGCTGGTTGCCGTCACCAACTCTGACGAAACCAATATGGTCGCCTGTCAGATTGCTTATACGCTGTTTAACACCCCGAATCGTATTGCACGGATCCGGGCGCCGGATTATATCCGTGAGTCCGAGAAGCTATTCCATCCAGAGGCGGTGCCCATCGACCACCTGATCTCGCCGGAGCAGTTGGTTATCGATTACATCTATAAGCTGATCGAATACCCTGGCGCCTTGCAGGTGGTGAACTTTGCCGATGGCAAGGTCAGCATCGCCGCGGTGAAGGCCTATTATGGCGGCCCACTGGTGGGGAATGCTCTGTCTGCCATGCGTGAGCATATGCCACATATCGATACTCGCGTGGCGGCTATTTTCCGCCATGACCGGCCGATCCGCCCGCAAGGCTCGACCATAATCGAAGCGGGCGATGAGGTGTTCTTCGTTGCCGCATCACAGCACATACGCGCGGTAATGAGTGAGCTGCAACGGCTCGAAAAGCCCTACAAACGCATCATGATCGTCGGCGGTGGTAACGTGGGTGCCGGACTGGCACATCGGCTAGAAAAATCGTACAACGTGAAGCTGATTGAGAAGAACCAGCAACGTGCCGCCGAGCTAGCAGAGCAACTGCACGATACCATCGTGTTTTATGGCGATGCCTCCGATCAGGAGCTGTTGGCCGAAGAGCATGTCGAGCAGGTGGATGTATTTATTGCCATCACCAACGATGACGAAGCCAATATCATGTCTGCCATGCTGGCCAAACGCATGGGAGCCAAAAAGGTGATGGTATTGATCCAGCGCCGTGCTTATGTCGATCTGGTCCAGGGCAGCGTGATTGATATCGCGATTTCGCCGCAGCAGGCCACCATCTCCGCACTGCTGGGCCACGTGCGTAAAGCCGATATTGTCAGCGTCTCCTCACTGCGCCGCGGCGTTGCCGAAGCCATTGAAGCGATTGCCCATGGCGATGAAAGCACCTCCAAGGTCGTAGGCCGTATGGTAGAAGAAATCAAGCTGCCGCCAGGTACCACCATTGGGGCGATCGTGCGTGGCGATGATGTGATCATTGCCAACGGCAACAGCCGGATCCAGCAAGGCGACCACGTGATCATGTTTATTACCGATAAGAAATTTGTGCCAGACGTTGAGCGTCTGTTCCAACCAAGCCCGTTCTTCTTATAGATACTTAAATCATGCGAATGGTTTTTGACACATCCGGAGTCGAGAATTAGGAAAAACCAAAAATTTTCCTATACTGATTGTGTCAAAGGGGAATTGCTTTGTTAAAATTGCGTTACTAATTTTTTGAGGGGTGTTCTGATGGGTATGTTAAAAGAGTTCCGCGAATTTGCCATGCGTGGCAACGTGGTCGATCTGGCAGTGGGTGTGATCATTGGTGCGGCATTCGGTAAAATCGTTTCTTCCTTGGTTGCCGACATCATCATGCCACCTTTGGGGCTGCTGATAGGTGGCGTTGATTTCAAACAGTTCCATCTGGTACTGCGTGAAGCCAAAGACAATGTCCCAGCAGTAGTGATGAACTATGGCTCCTTCCTGCAGAATATCTTTGATTTCGTGATCGTCGCCTTTGCGATCTTTATGGCTATCAAGTTAATGAACAAAATGCGCCGTAAAGAAGTTGAAGAGCCAGCCGCACCGCCTGCGCCAACGGCCGAAGAGAAGCTGCTGACAGAAATCCGCGATCTGCTGAGTCAGCAACAGCAGCCCAAGCTGTAATTCAGAGCTATAAGACGGGCGCAGCATGCGGCGCCCCTACTTTTGAGCCATCTTGCGAGATGGCTTTTTTGTGGCTTAAAACCAGAAGGCCAGTGGTAAATTGTCGTTGGGCAATTTACCACTGGCCTCCCAGTTACCGCCTTTTGCGTGTTTATCTTTACGCCGGTAGCTGCCTTTCCCTTTACTGTTCTTCTCTACCCGTTGGCGGAAAAGAGGATCGTGTAGCAACGCCTCAATGGCATTGTCCTGGATCTTGCCTTTGGTATGACGATATTGAGTCATCACGGTCTTCCTGTTGGTTGGTGATAATAAACGCGCCGATAATACTGCTGGCTAGATAAAAATTAAAGTCCATACGCCACTAAACCGCACTTTTGGCTTTCTCTTCGCTAGCTCCCTGCTCCAAAGCCTCCAGAATCGAACAATAATTGCTGGTGTGTTCGCTACCACAGCAGGCATCGCTGAGCCTTTTCAGCGACTCGCGCATTCTGGTTAACTCGGTCAGTTTGCTTTCAACCTCATGTAGGCGCGCATCAACAATGGACTTCGACTCTTCGCAGGTGTGATGCTCTGGATCTACACGGATCGACAGCAACTCGGCGATAGTTTCAAGCGTGAAGCCCAGCTGTTTGGCATAGCGGATAAAACGCAGGCGCTGTAAGTCCTGATCGCTATACAGCCGATAGCCGCCTTCGGTACGAATATGGTGATCCATCATGCCTTGCTTCTCGTAATAGCGCACCGTATCTGGCGTTACGTCAGCCAGTTTGGCTAATTGCCCAATTTTGAACATCATGACTTCTCCGTATTGCACTTATCACTGATAGCCTGAGCATAGCGGATATGGGGAGGGATCTTAAGCATTGCCGGGAGGGGAAAGCACGTTTGGCGAGCTACAGACGTAAAAAAACCGGGCAAGCCCGGTTTTTTTACGCTTCCACAGATTACTCTGCAGTTGCTACTTCTGCTTGAGACTCAGCACGATCAACCAGCTCGATGTATGCCATCGGCGCGTTGTCGCCTGCGCGGAAGCCACACTTCAGAATGCGAGTGTAACCACCGGCACGGCTCGCAAAACGCGGGCCTAGCTCGTTAAACAGTTTTGCCACGATCTCGTTATCACGAGTACGGGCGAATGCCAGACGACGATTAGCAACGCTGTCGGTCTTGGCAAGAGTAATCAGCGGCTCAACAACGCGACGCAGCTCTTTCGCTTTTGGCAGGGTCGTCTTGATGATCTCATGACGAACCAAAGAGCCGGCCATGTTACGGAACATAGCCTGGCGATGGCTGCTGTTACGGTTCAGTTGACGACCACTCTTACGATGGCGCATGACCTTATCCTTCTCAGTAAAACCTTAACCTGTGATCCGGTTACTCGTCAGCAATGCTAGCCGGTGGCCAATTTTCCAGGCGCATGCCCAGAGAAAGTCCACGGGAGGCCAGCACGTCTTTAATCTCAGTAAGAGATTTTTTACCCAGGTTAGGCGTTTTCAACAGCTCAACCTCGGTACGCTGTACCAGATCACCGATGTAGTGGATAGCTTCTGCCTTAAGGCAGTTAGCAGAGCGGACAGTCAATTCCAGATCGTCAACAGGGCGCAGCAGGATCGGATCGAACTCTGGTTTCTCTTCTTTCACTTCCGGCTGACGTACATCACGTAGGTCAACGAAAGCTTCCAGTTGTTCAGCCAGAATGGTTGCCGCACGGCGGATCGCCTCTTCAGGATCGATCGTGCCATTGGTTTCCATCTCGATGACCAGCTTGTCCAGGTCGGTACGCTGTTCTACACGCGCTGCTTCAACATTGTAGGCAATACGCTCTACAGGGCTATAGCAGGCGTCAACCAACAGACGACCAATCGGGCGCTCATCTTCTTCCGAATGAATTCGGGCAGAAGCCGGCACATAACCACGACCGCGCTGAACTTTGATACGCATGCTGATAGCAGCGTTTTCATCGGTCAGGTGGCAGATAACGTGCTGCGGCTTGACGATTTCGACATCACCATCATGGGTAATGTCGGCAGCGGTCACAGGGCCAATGCCAGATTTATTCAGGGTAAGAATAACTTCATCTTTCCCTTGAACTCTCACCGCCAGCCCTTTCAGGTTGAGCAAGATCTCCAGGATATCTTCCTGTACGCCTTCTTTGGTGCTGTACTCATGTAGTACACCATCAATCTCAACCTCGGTCACCGCGCAACCCGGCATAGATGAAAGCAGAATACGGCGCAGTGCGTTGCCAAGAGTATGGCCAAAGCCACGCTCTAACGGCTCAAGGGTCACCTTGGCGTGCGTCGAACTGACTTGCTCGATATCTACCAGGCGCGGTTTTAGAAACTCTGTCACAGAACCCTGCATTGTGTCCTCTCTTTGAAACTCAAGCCTTACTTGGAGTAAAGCTCGACGATCAGGTGTTCGTTAATGTCGGCGGACAGATCAGTACGTTCAGGAATACGTTTGAACACACCTTCCATCTTCGCAGCATCAACTTCCAGCCAAGTCGGCTTTTCACGCTGCTCAGCCAGCTCCAGAGAAGCCTTAACACGAGACTGCTTTTTAGCTTTCTCGCGGATGCTGACTACGTCATTCGGAGATACCTGATAAGAAGCGATGTTAACAACGCGACCATTTACCATAACGGCTTTATGGCTAACCAGCTGACGTGATTCTGCACGAGTGGCGCCGAAGCCCATACGGTAAACTACGTTGTCCAGACGACCTTCCAGAAGGGTCAACAGGTTTTCACCGGTGTTGCCTTTCAGGCGGGTTGCTGCTTTGTAATAGTTACGGAATTGACGCTCCAGAACACCGTACATACGGCGAACTTTTTGCTTTTCACGTAACTGTACACCGTAGTCAGACAGACGCGGTTTACGCGCACCGTGTTGACCAGGTGGCTGTTCAATTTTGCACTTTGAATCTATCGCGCGAACGCCAGACTTCAGGAACAGGTCTGTGCCCTCGCGGCGGCTAAGCTTGAGCTTAGGACCCAAATATCTTGCCATTTTCTTTCTCCAACAATCCGAAAAGCAGGGGCGTTACACGCGACGCTTTTTCGGTGGACGACAACCGTTATGAGGAATCGGAGTCACATCGGTAATATTAGTGATGCGGAAACCAGCCGCGTTCAGAGCGCGGATAGTAGACTCACGACCAGGACCAGGTCCTTTGACCATAACTTCCAGGTTCTTGATACCGTATTCTTTAACTGCGTCAGCACAACGCTCGGCTGCAACCTGAGCTGCAAACGGAGTTGACTTACGAGAACCACGGAAACCGGAACCACCGGCTGTTGCCCAACCCAAAGCATTACCCTGACGATCGGTAATAGTCACAATGGTGTTGTTGAAAGAAGCATGGATATGAGCCACGCCGTCAGAGACTTGTTTTCTTACACGCTTACGTGTACGAACAGGTGCCTTTGCCATTATTCAATCACCCCGATTATTTCTTGATCGGTTTACGCGGACCCTTACGGGTACGTGCGTTGGTCTTAGTACGCTGACCGCGAACTGGCAGACCACGACGATGGCGTAAACCACGGTATGTACCAAGATCCATCAGACGCTTGATGCTCAGGGTAACTTCACGACGCAAATCACCTTCAACAGTGAATTTGGCAACTGCTTCACGCAGTTGTTCAATTTGCTCTTCAGACAGCTCACTGATCTTAACATTTTCAGCAATACCCGTCTCAGCACAGATAGACTGTGAACGAGTTTTGCCGATTCCGAAGATCGACGTTAACGCGATAACGGTATGTTTATGATCAGGAATGTTAATGCCTGCTATACGGGCCACTATGCACTCCTACTAATTTTTACGGCAACACCATTCTGAAAAGCCCGTTTTCAGGATACTCAAATAATGTTGCAGCTACATACAAAAGATTGGCTGGCTAATCTAGCCAGCTCAACCCAACTTTGCAAGAAAAATATGCGAGATAATCAGCCTTGACGCTGTTTATGCTTCGGCTCGGCGCTGCAAATCACACGAACGACACCGTTACGCTTAACGATTTTGCAGTTACGACATAATTTCTTGACGGAAGCACGAACTTTCATTTTTACTCTCCGTAACTTCTCAAACGCACCAGATTAGCGGTTATAGCCTTTCAGGTTTGCTTTCTTCAATGCAGACTCGTACTGACTTGACATCATCAGAGTTTGCACTTGAGCCATAAAGTCCATGATGACGACAACCACGATCAGTAGCGAGGTACCACCAAAGTAGAATGGTACTTTCATTGCATCACGCATGAACTCCGGGATCAGGCAGATGAAAGTAATGTACATCGCGCCCACCAGGGTTAAACGCGTCATCACTTTATCGATATATTTCGCCGTTTGCTCTCCCGGACGAATTCCTGGTACGAAGGCACCGGACTTCTTCAGGTTATCTGCTGTTTCACGCGGGTTGAAAACCAACGCCGTGTAGAAGAAACAGAAGAAGATGATTGCAGACGCATAGAGTAACACATAAAGCGGTTGTCCAGGCTGCAAATACAGCGAAATCGTTGTCAGCCAGTTCCAACCGGTACCGCCCCCAAACCATGATGCAATCGTGGCAGGGAACAGAATAATGCTGGAAGCGAAGATTGCCGGGATTACCCCTGCCATGTTCACTTTCAACGGTAAGTGTGTGCTCTGTGCTGCGTAAACACGACGACCCTGTTGACGTTTCGCATAGTTAACGACGATACGACGTTGACCACGTTCAATGAAAACAACGAAGAAGGTTACTGCAAACACTAATACTGCAACCAACAGCAACAAGAGGAAGTGCAGGTCGCCTTGCCGAGCTTGCTCAATAGTATGGCCAACTGCCGGCGGAAGACCCGCCACAATACCCGCGAAGATAATGATTGAGATACCGTTACCGATACCACGCTCAGTAATCTGCTCGCCCAGCCACATCAGGAACATTGTCCCGGTAACCAGACTCACAACCGCAGTAAAGTAGAACGCAAAGCCTGGGTTTAACACCAGGCCCTGCATACCAGGCATATTCGGCAGACCGGTAGCAATACCGATCGACTGGAATATGGCCAACACCAGCGTACCGTAGCGGGTGTACTGGCTAATCTTGCGACGGCCAGCCTCCCCTTCTTTCTTGATTTCCGCCAACGCTGGGTGAACCACCGTCAGTAACTGGATAATGATCGAGGCCGAAATGTACGGCATGATCCCCAGAGCAAAAATAGAAGCACGGCTGAGAGCACCACCAGAGAACATGTTAAACATTTCAATGATGGTGCCTCTCTGCTGTTCGAGCAGTTTGGCAAGCACAGTGGCATCGATACCAGGAATCGGAATGAAAGAGCCAATGCGGAAAACAATCAGCGCGCCGATAACAAACAAAAGTCTGCGCTTCAGCTCACCGAGTCCGCCTTTAGCACTTTGAAAATCTAATCCTGGTTGCTTAGCCATCAGCTTACTTATTCCTCAATTTTACCGCCAGCAGCCTCGATAGCAACACGAGCGCCTTTGGTGACACGCAGACCACGCAGGGTAACCGGACGAGTGATTTCGCCAGAAAGCATAACTTTCGCGAACTCGATCTGGGTACCAACAACGTTAGCGGCTTTCAGCGTGTTCAGGTCGATTACGTCGCCTTCAACAAGAGCCAGTTCAGACAGACGAACTTCTGCCGTGATCATAGCTTTGCGAGAGGTGAAGCCGAATTTCGGCAAACGACGATATAAAGGCATCTGACCACCTTCAAACCCACGACGTACGCCACCGCCAGAACGTGAGTTCTGACCTTTGTGACCACGACCGGCGGTTTTACCCAGGCCAGAACCAATACCACGACCTACACGCTTAGGCGCATGCTTGGCACCTTCAGCCGGAGACAGAGTATTTAAACGCATCTGTTACTCCTCAACCTTAACCATGTAGGAAACCAGGTTGATCATACCGCGTACAGCAGGAGTATCCTCGCGCTCTACGGTGTGACCAATACGACGCAGACCCAGACCGAGCAGTGTAGCTTTATGCTTCGGCAGACGGCCAATGGAGCTGCGAACTTGTGTAACTTTGATAGTCTTAGCCATGGTCAATTACCCCAGAATGTCTGCAACGGATTTACCACGCTTGGCAGCGACCATTTCAGGAGACTTCATATTAGCCAAAGCGTCGATAGTTGCACGAACCACGTTGATCGGGTTGGTGGAACCATAAGCTTTAGCCAGTACGTTGTGCACCCCAGCAACTTCGAGAACGGCGCGCATTGCACCACCCGCGATGATACCGGTACCTTCATGAGCTGGCTGCATGAACACACGGGAACCCGTATGAGCACCTTTAACAGGGTGCTGCAGGGTGCCGCCGTTCAGCGCGACATTCATCATGTTGCGACGGGCTTTTTCCATCGCTTTCTGGATCGCTGCTGGAACTTCGCGTGCTTTGCCGTAGCCAAAACCAACGCGACCGTTACCATCACCAACTACTGTCAGTGCGGTAAAGCTGAAAATACGGCCACCTTTTACGGTTTTAGATACGCGGTTTACCGCGATCAGCTTTTCCTGCAGTTCGCCAGCTTGTTTTTCGATGTGAGCCATCTTAAACCTCTTCCTTAGAACTGAAGGCCAGCTTCACGGGCAGCATCTGCCAGTGCCTGGACTCGACCATGATATTGGAAACCGGAACGGTCAAAGGATACTTTCGCAATCCCTTTTTCCAACGCGCGCTCAGCCAGAGCTTTACCTACGGCTGCTGCTGCGTCTTTGTTACCGGAGTACTTCAATTGCTCAGTGATAGCTTTTTCTAAAGTAGAAGCGGCTACCAGAACTTCAGAACCATTAGGAGCAATGACCTGTGCGTAAATGTGACGCGGGGTACGATGTACCACCAGGCGGGTTGCACCCAGTTCTTTGAGCTTACGGCGTGCGCGGGTCGCACGACGGATACGAGCAGATTTCTTATCCATAGTGTTACCTTACTTCTTCTTAGCCTCTTTGGTACGCACGACTTCGTCGGCGTAACGGACACCCTTGCCTTTATAAGGCTCAGGACGGCGGTAGGCACGCAGATCTGCAGCAACCTGGCCAATAACCTGCTTATCAGCGCCTTTCAGCACGATTTCAGTTTGGCTTGGGCATTCAGCAGTAATACCTGCTGGCAGCTGGTGATCGATTGGGTGAGAGAAGCCCAGGGCTAAATTCACCACGTTGCCTTTAACAGCAGCACGATAACCAACACCTACCAGTTGAAGCTTCTTGGTGAAACCTTCGGTAACACCGACAACCATTGCGTTCAGCAGAGCGCGCGTGGTACCCGCTTGGGCCCATGCGTTAGCAAAACCTTCGCGCGGGGCGAAAGTCAGTGCGTTAGCTTCTTGCTTCACTTCAACGGCGTCATGGACTGTACGAGTCAGCTCGCCGTTCTTACCCTTAACCGAAATAACCTGACCGTTGAGTTTTACCTCTACGCCGGCAGGAATGACGACGGGTGCTTTTGCAACACGAGACATTCTTTCCTCCCGAATTAAGCTACGTAGCAGATAATCTCGCCACCAAGACCAGCTTGGCGAGCTGCACGATCGGTCATAACACCTTTAGAGGTAGAAATAACAGCGATACCCAGACCGGCCATAACTTTTGGCAGTGCATCTTTTTTCTTATAGATGCGCAGACCTGGACGACTGATACGCTGAATGCTTTCTACCACTGCCTTACCCTGGAAGTACTTCAGTACCAGTTCCAGAACAGGCTTGGTGTCGCCTTCAATTTTGAAATCTTCAATAAAACCTTCTTCCTTCAGCACGTTGGCAATTGCCACTTTCAGCTTGGAGGAAGGCATGGTGACCGCAACTTTGTTCGCGGCTTGACCGTTACGGATACGGGTCAGCATATCCGCGATCGGATCTTGCATGCTCATCTGTCTTTACTCCCGTGATTCAATTGGTAATTACCAGCTAGCCTTTTTCAAGCCTGGTACTTCACCGCGCATAGCGGCTTCACGTAGCTTGATACGGCTCAACCCGAATTTGCCCACATAACCATGTGGACGGCCAGTTTGACGGCAGCGTTTACGCTGACGAGACGGGCTGGAATCACGCGGCAGAGACTGGAGCTTGAGAACAGCATCCCAACGATCTTCGTCAGAAGAGTTCACACCAGAAATGATAGCTTTCAATTCCTCGCGTTTAGCGCGGTACTTGTCAGCCAGTTTCACGCGAACGACTTCGCGTGCTTTCATTGATTGCTTAGCCATCAGTAACCCTGCCTTACTTGCGGAACGGGAAGTTAAAAGCAGCCAACAGCGCGCGGCCTTCATCATCAGATTTCGCAGAAGTGGTAATGGTAATATCCAAACCACGAACGCGATCGACTTTGTCGTAGTCGATTTCTGGGAAGATGATTTGCTCACGCACACCCATGCTGTAGTTTCCACGGCCATCGAATGACTTAGCGGACAAGCCACGGAAGTCACGGATACGTGGAACAGCAATGGAAATCAGACGCTCAAAGAACTCCCACATGCGTTCGCCACGCAGAGTTACTTTACAGCCGATCGGATAGCCCTGGCGGATTTTGAAGCCTGCAACAGATTTGCGTGCTTTGGTGATGAACGGCTTTTGACCGGAGATTGCTGCCAAGTCAGCTGCTGCATTATCCAGCAGTTTCTTGTCAGCGATCGCTTCACCAACACCCATATTCAGGGTGATCTTCTCGACCCGAGGGACTTGCATGACAGAGTTGTAATCAAACTGAGACATCAGTTGTTTGACTACCTCGTCTTTGTAGTAATCATGCAGTTTCGCCATCGTCATACTCCAAATTACTTGATAGTTTCGCTATTTGATTTGAAGAAACGGACTTTTTTGCCGTCTTCGAATCTAAAGCCTACACGGTCAGCCTTACCGGTAGCCGAGTTGAACAGCGCAATGTTGGAAACCTGAATAGCAGCTTCTTTTTCAACAATGCCACCTGGTTGGTTCAGGGCCGGGACCGGCTTCTGATGTTTCTTAACCAGGTTGATACCTTCAACAATGACCTTACCAGCAGACAGGACATTTTTTACTTTACCGCGTTTACCTTTGTCTTTCCCGGTAAGCACGATAACTTCGTCATCACGACGGATTTTCGCTGCCATGGTTCGCTCCTTAGAGTACTTCTGGTGCCAGAGAGATAATTTTCATGAACTTCTCATTACGCAGTTCACGAGTTACCGGCCCAAAAATACGCGTACCGATAGGTTGCTCGCTGTTATTGTTTAAAATAACGCATGCATTACCATCGAAGCGAATGACAGAACCGTCCGGGCGACGTACACCCTTCTTGGTGCGCACCACTACCGCCTTCAGCACATCGCCTTTCTTCACCTTACCGCGAGGAATTGCTTCCTTGATGGTAATTTTGATGACGTCGCCGATGCCTGCGTAGCGACGGTGCGAGCCACCTAGAACCTTGATACACATTACGCGACGTGCACCGGAGTTGTCGGCCACGTTCAGCATAGTCTGTTCTTGGATCATGTTAGTGCTCCGCTAATGTCAACTACAACTTTAGGACCCATTACTAGGTCGTTGAAAAGCCCCATAACCGAGGGCGCAGCATTATAACACCGCTTCCAGAGTATGGGTAGAAAAAATAAACGGCTCACTTTCTGAGCCGTTTATTAAGTTAGAGTCAGCTACTCTATTACAGAATCGCTTTATCTACAATGCGAACCAACGTCCATGACTTAGTCTTGGACAGTGGACGGCATTCGCGGATTTCTACCACGTCACCGATACCACATTCGTTGTTCTCATCATGTACATGCAGCTTAGTCGTACGCTTGATGAATTTCCCGTAGATCGGGTGCTTCACCGTACGTTCGATAGCAACAACCATGGATTTCTCCATTTTGTCACTAACAACACGACCTTGCAGAGTACGGATAATATCAGTCATTTTACGCACCCGCCTTTTCAGTCAGTAAAGTCTTAACGCGTGCGACATTACGACGCACTTGTTTCAACAGGTGAGTTTGTTGCAGTTGGCCACTCGCCGCCTGCATGCGTAAGTTGAATTGCTCACGCAGCAGGTTGAGCAGCTCAGTGTTCAGCTCTTCAACACTTTTTTCACGCAGCTCTTGTGCTTTCATTACATCACCGTCTTAGTTACAAAGGTGGTTTTGATCGGCAGTTTAGCTGCTGCCAGCTTGAACGCTTCACGGGCGACTTCTTCTGGAACGCCGTCCATTTCGTACAGGACTTTGCCAGGTTGGATCAGGGCAACCCAATATTCCACGTTACCCTTACCTTTACCCATACGCACTTCAAGAGGCTTCTCGGTGATTGGTTTGTCCGGGAATACACGGATCCAAATCTTACCTTGACGCTTCACTGCACGAGTCATTGCACGACGAGCTGCTTCGATTTGACGAGCAGTCAGACGGCCACGGCCAACAGCTTTCAGACCGAAAGTGCCGAAGCTAACATCCGTACCTTGCGCCAGACCACGGTTGCGGCCCTTGTGCACCTTACGGAATTTTGTACGCTTTGGTTGTAACATCAGCGACTCTCCTTACTTGCGGCCTTTACGCTGCTGCTTTTTAGGTTGAGCAGCCGGTTCCGGTTGTTCAACTGCAGCCATACCACCCAGGATCTCACCTTTGAAGATCCATACCTTAACGCCGATTACACCATAAGTGGTGTGCGCTTCAGATGTGTTGTAATCGATATCCGCACGCAGTGTATGCAACGGAACACGACCTTCACGGTACCATTCGGTACGCGCGATTTCAGCACCGCCAAGACGGCCGCTTACTTCAACTTTGATACCTTTAGCGCCAAGACGCATTGCGTTCTGTACAGCACGCTTCATAGCACGACGGAACATAACGCGACGTTCCAGCTGTGAAGTGATGCTGTCAGCAACCAATTTTGCGTCCAGTTCCGGTTTACGGACTTCGGCGATGTTAATTTGCGCAGGAACGCCAGCGATATCCGCTACGACCTTACGCAGTTTTTCGACATCTTCACCTTTCTTGCCGATAACGATGCCAGGACGAGCGGTGTGAATAGTCACACGGATGCTCTTCGCTGGACGCTCGATAACGATGCGAGAAACGGAAGCTTTCGCCAGTTCTTTAGTCAAGAATTGGCGAACTTTAAAGTCGCTGTCCAGGTTGTCAGCGAATTCTTTGGTATTCGCATACCAAGTAGAGTTCCAAGGTTTGACAATACCCAGGCGAATACCATTAGGATGTACTTTCTGACCCATTGCTAGTCTCCAGAGTCTCAGCGATCGGACACAACCACAGTAATGTGGCTGGTGCGCTTCAGGATGCGATCTGCACGACCTTTTGCACGAGGCATAATGCGCTTCATGCTTGGGCCTTCGTCTACGAAGATTTTCGTGACTTTCAGATCATCGATGTCAGCGCCATCGTTGTGTTCTGCGTTAGCAATGGCAGACTCCAGCACTTTCTTGACCAGACCAGCAGCTTTCTTGTTGGTGTAGGCCAGAGTTTCCAGAGCTTGCGACACTTTCTTACCGCGGATCAGGTCTGCAACAAGGCGAACCTTCTGAGCAGAAGAACGAGCGTGGCGATGTTTAGCGATAGTTTCCATCTCTTCCTCCTACCTTAGCGCTTTTTAGCTTTTTTATCAGCCGCATGGCCGCGATAAGTACGAGTCGGCGCGAATTCACCCAGTTTGTGACCGACCATTTCATCGGAAACAAATACTGGTACGTGCTGACGACCATTATGGACAGCGATGGTCAAACCGATCATGTTAGGAAAGATCGTTGAACGACGGGACCAAGTGCGCAAAGGCTTCTTGTCACCGCTTTCCACCGCTTTCTCTACCTTCTTCAGCAAGTGCAGGTCAATAAAAGGACCTTTCTTGAGAGAACGTGGCATGGCTTATCCTCTAATTATTTTTTACTACGGCGACGTACGATGAACTTGTCAGTACGCTTGTTGCTACGGGTCTTCTTACCTTTGGTCTGAACGCCCCACGGAGTTACCGGGTGCTTACCAAAGTTACGACCTTCACCACCACCGTGCGGGTGATCGACTGGGTTCATCGCCGTACCGCGAACGGTAGGACGAATACCACGCCAACGTGCAGCACCTGCTTTACCCAGAACGCGAAGCATATGTTCAGCGTTACCGACTTCACCCAGGGTGGCGCGGCAATCAACTGGAACTTTACGCATTTCGCCAGAGCGCAGACGCAGAGTTACGTAGGAACCATCACGTGCGACGATCTGAACGTAGGCACCAGCAGAACGAGCCAGCTGGCCGCCTTTACCTGGTTTCATTTCTACGTTATGAACCGTTGAACCTACTGGGATGTTGCGCATAGGCAGGGTGTTACCCGCTTTGATTGCAGCATCAACACCAGATTGGATCTGGTCACCAGCTTTCAGGCCTTTCGGCGCCAGGATATAACGGCGTTCGCCGTCTTTGTACAGAACCAGCGCGATGTTCGCGGAACGGTTCGGATCGTACTCCAGACGCTCAACCACAGCAGGGATACCATCTTTGTTGCGTTTGAAGTCAACCAGACGATAATGTTGCTTGTGGCCACCACCGATATGACGGGTGGTGATACGGCCATTGTTGTTACGACCACCGCTTTTGCTCAGTTTCTCAAGCAGCGGGGCATAAGGTTTACCCTTGTGCAGCTCAGGGTTAACCACTTTAACAACGTGGCGACGACCCGGAGATGTAGGTTTACATTTAACAATTGCCATTGTTCTTACTCCTCCGACTTACTCTGCGCCGCCGATGAAGTCCAAGTTCTGGCCTTCCTTCAGGGTGACGTAAGCTTTTTTCCAGTCGCTACGACGACCAACACGCTGACCTTGACGCTTCACTTTCCCTTTTACTACCAGGGTGTTAACGTCTTCGACTTCGACTTCAAACAGTTTCTGCACTGCAGCTTTAATTTCTGCTTTGGTCGCGTCTTTGGCAACTTTGAGTACGATGGTGTTGCTTTTTTCCATCGCAGCGGATGCTTTTTCAGATACGTGCGGTGCACGCAGCACTTTCAGCAAACGTTCTTCACGGATCATGCCAGCATCTCCTCAACTTGCTTCACAGCATCAGCAGTCATAACCACTTTGTCGAAGGCGATCAGGCTAACTGGGTCGATACCTGCTACATCGCGCACGTCAACCTTGTACAGGTTACGAGCTGCCAGGAACAGATTCTCATCCAGTTCACCGGTCACGATCAGCACATCTTCCAGGGCCATATCTTTCAGTTTCTGTGCCAGCAGCTTAGTTTTAGGCGCTTCTACAGAGAACTTCTCGACAACGATCAGACGATCTTGACGTACCAGTTCGGACAGGATGCTTTTCAGCGCGCCGCGGTACATCTTTTTGTTTACTTTCTGACTGTGGTCTTGTGGCTTCGCAGCGAAGGTTACACCACCAGAACGCCAGATCGGGCTCTTTACAGTGCCTGAACGCGCACGGCCTGTACCTTTCTGGCGCCACGGTTTTTTACCGGAACCAGTCACTTCAGCACGGGTCTTCTGAGCACGGGTACCTTGACGGGCACCTGCTGCATAAGCAACAACAACCTGGTGTACCAGCGCTTCGTTGAAATCACGACCGAAGGTAGTTTCGGAAACAGTCAGCGCGCTTTGCGCGTCTTTCAATACTAATTCCATTGCTATCCCCTTACGCCTTCACAGCTGGTTTAACGATCAGGTTGCCACCGGTCGCGCCCGGTACAGCACCCTTAACCAGCAGCAGGTTGCGCTCAGCGTCAACACGTACTACGTCCAGGCTTTGAACGGTTACACGCTCGTCACCCAGGTGGCCAGCCATTTTCTTGCCTTTGAACACTTTGCCCGGAGTCTGGTTCTGACCGATAGAACCCGGAACGCGGTGAGACAAGGAGTTACCGTGGGTTGCATCCTGAGTACGGAAGTTCCAGCGCTTTACAGTGCCAGCAAAACCTTTACCTTTGGAAGTACCGGTAACATCGACTTTTTTAACGTCAGCGAAGATTTCTACGCTGATTTCTTGACCTGCAGCGAACTCTTGACCTTCTTCAAGGCGGAATTCCCACAGACCACGGCCAGCTTCGACGCCAGCTTTAGCGAAATGACCCGCTTCCGGTTTGGTCACACGGTTAGCTTTTTTGCTACCGGTAGTGACCTGAATGGCACGGTATCCGTCGTTGTCCAGGTCTTTAACCTGAGTCACGCGGTTCGCTTCAATTTCAATCACGGTTACTGGGATAGAAACGCCATCTTCAGTGAAGATACGAGTCATGCCCACTTTTTTACCGACTAAACCAATCATTGTTTCAACCTCTCAATCGTCAATGACCTGATTAACCCAGGCTGATCTGCACGTCTACACCGGCAGCCAGATCCAGACGCATCAGAGCATCAACGGTTTTCTCAGTTGGCTCAACGATGTCAACCAGACGCTTGTGAGTGCGGATCTCGTACTGATCACGCGCGTCTTTGTTGACGTGCGGGGAGATCAGAACGGTAAAGCGCTCTTTGCGAGTTGGCAGCGGGATCGGACCACGGACTTGCGCACCAGTGCGCTTGGCAGTCTCGACGATTTCCGCAGTTGATTGATCGATCAGACGATGATCAAACGCTTTCAGGCGGATACGGATTCTTTGGTTCTGCATGAGACCAGAGCTCCAATTATTTATAAACGTAAATAATTACTCCTCACACCCATTTCGATTGATGGGGGAGTGTAATCGTCAACATATAACCCCCATATCGGGAGTATTGTTCGAAGGGCAAAACGTTCTTGCCAATCGACTGATTCGCTAAAATCAGGCTTACCAAGATTAGGTAAGCCCGCGCATTATACGCAAACCAGGCCAGGTTGCAAGCTACGGATGGAAATATGCTCAGAATAGACGGCAATTTATTGGTTTGGCGAGGATCGGGAGAGTTTGGGGGAAGTGCGCGGCATAGTGTGTTACTCCCCTGCCCTACCAGTTCTGAAGATACTGGCCAAGGAGGGAGGGGAGCCGTAAATGTCAGTCTTTGCGTTCCAGCACTTGCGCCTGGCAATAGTTTTGGATGCCAAGCCGCTCAATCAGGCTCAGCTCAGTCTCCAACCAGTCGATATGCCCTTCCTCATCGGCCAAAATCTCTTTCATCAGATCGCGGCTGACGTAATCATGGATAGAGTCTGCATAGGCGATACCTTCCCGCAGGTTCTTGGCACCGTCCAGCTCCAGGGCCAAATCGGACCTCAGCATCTCTTCGACATCTTCGCCGATATTCAGCTTGCCGAGATCTTGCAGGTTCGGTAACCCTTCAAGGAACAGGATACGCTCGATGTAGCGATCGGCATGTTTCATCTCATCGATCGACTCGTGATATTCCTTCTCATTGAGACGCATCAGGCCCCAATTTTTGAACATACGCGCGTGCAGGAAGTATTGATTGATGGCAACCAGCTCGTTACCGAGCAGCTTGTTGAGGTGAGCAATGATCTTTTTATCGCCTTTCATAGGTAAATCCTCCTGGGCAGTTCTAAAAGTGTAGAAGCTGCGGGCCAAGAGTCAAAAAATAACCCTACTATTTATTAGGCGACTTCATGCATATGAATCAGGGTTGCGCGTTCCTCCACCATAATTTGCCTTGCCTGACGAATGCATTTACCGCAGTCAGTTCCAATCGGCACCAGCTCACGCAGTTGCTTCATGGTATGGGGATTGTGCTGACGCACCGCCTTACGGATCGCTTTGTCAGACACAGCATTACACAGACATACGTACATAGAGAGACTCACTTCTTAACCAATGCAGTAAGTCTAAATAAGAATCGTTTTTATTTCAATTAAGATTGGTAAAAAACTGTATAAAAAAAGGGCACCGAAGTGCCCTCTTTTAGTGCTTATAAATTATTCGCGATTAAGCGATAACTTTAGCAACAACGCCCGCACCTACAGTACGGCCGCCTTCACGGATTGCGAAACGCAAGCCTTGGTCCATAGCGATTGGGTGGATCAGGGTAACAACCATGTTCACGTTATCGCCTGGCATTACCATCTCTACGCCTTCTGGCAGTTCGATGGTACCGGTCACGTCAGTTGTACGGAAGTAGAACTGTGGACGGTAGCCTTTGAAGAATGGAGTATGACGACCACCTTCTTCTTTGCTCAGGATATACACTTCTGAATCGAACTGAGTGTGCGGCTTGATGGAACCTGGTTTAGCCAGTACCTGACCACGTTCGATGTCTTCACGCTTGATACCACGCAGCAGAACACCAACGTTCTCACCAGCACGGCCTTCGTCCAGCAGTTTGCGGAACATTTCAACGCCAGTACAGGTAGACTTAACGGTGTCTTTGATACCAACGATTTCAACTTCTTCGCCAACTTTAACGATACCGCGCTCAACACGACCGGTAACTACGGTACCACGACCGGAGATGGAGAATACGTCTTCGATTGGCAGCAGGAACGGCAGGTCGATAGCACGCTCTGGTTCTGGGATGTAAGAATCCAGGTGACCGGCCAGCTCGATGATTTTAGCTTCCCACTCAGCTTCGCCTTCCAGTGCTTTCAGCGCTGAACCACGAACAACCGGCAGGTCATCACCAGGGAAGTCATAAGCAGACAGAAGTTCACGAACTTCCATTTCTACCAGTTCCAGCAGCTCTTCATCATCAACCATGTCGCATTTGTTCATGAATACGATGATGTAAGGAACGCCAACCTGACGACCCAGCAGGATGTGCTCACGAGTCTGAGGCATAGGGCCGTCAGTCGCAGCTACAACCAGGATAGCGCCGTCCATCTGAGCAGCACCGGTGATCATGTTTTTCACGTAGTCGGCGTGCCCTGGGCAGTCAACGTGCGCGTAGTGACGAGTCGGGGTGTCATATTCAACGTGAGAAGTGTTGATGGTGATACCACGAGCCTTCTCTTCTGGCGCGTTATCGATCTGGTCGAAAGCACGTGCAGAACCACCGTAGGTTTTAGCCAGAACGGTAGTGATTGCAGCGGTCAGGGTAGTTTTACCGTGGTCAACGTGGCCGATAGTACCAACGTTAACGTGCGGTTTGGAACGTTCAAATTTTTCTTTAGACACGGCTATATTCCTTAACTCTTTTGCTCCCCCCTCATGGAGGGAGCACTGATCAATGTGTTAAACCCGAAAGCTTATTTACCACGGGCTTCAATAACGGCCTGAGCGACGTTGTTCGGCGCATCATCGTACTTCAGGAACTCCATGGAGTAAGAAGCACGGCCTTTGGTCAGAGAACGCAGTTGAGTTGCGTATCCAAACATCTCGGACAACGGAACTTCAGCGTGAATCTGAACGCCAGTAGCGTTGGATTCCTGACCTTTCAGTTGACCACGACGACGGCTAAGGTCACCGATGACGTCACCAGTGTTCTCTTCCGGCGTTTCAACTTCAACCTTCATGATAGGCTCAAGCAAAACAGGTTTTGCTTTCTTAAAGCCATCTTTAAAGGCGATAGACGCGGCCAGTTTAAACGCCAATTCGGAGGAGTCAACATCGTGGAAAGAACCGAAATGCAGACGCACACCGAGATCAACTACCGGATAACCGGCCAGTGGACCAGACTTAAGTTGCTCCTGAAGACCTTTATCAATGGCAGGGATGTATTCCGTTGGGATCACACCACCTTTAATGTCATTGATGAACTCGTAGCCTTTCGGATTTGAGCCCGGCTCCAGTGGGTACATGTCGATAACAACATGACCATACTGACCACGACCACCAGACTGCTTGGCGTGTTTACCTTCGATGTCAGTAACTTTCGCGCGAATCGCTTCACGGTAAGCAACCTGTGGTTTACCCACGTTCGCTTCAACGTTAAATTCACGACGCATACGGTCAACCAGGATATCCAGGTGAAGTTCACCCATACCTGCGATGATGGTCTGACCTGATTCTTCGTCAGTCCATACGCGGAATGATGGATCTTCCTTCGCCAGACGGCCCAGAGCCAGACCCATTTTTTCCTGGTCAGCTTTGGTTTTTGGTTCTACCGCTACGGAGATTACCGGCTCAGGGAACTCCATACGCTCAAGAATGATCGGGCTAGCAGGATCACACAGCGTATCACCGGTAGTTACGTCTTTCAGACCGATTGCCGCAGCGATGTCGCCTGCACGAACTTCTTTAATCTCTTCACGCTTGTTAGCGTGCATCTGAACGATACGGCCCAGACGCTCACGCGCGGCCTTCACGGAGTTCAGAACGGTGTCACCGGAGTTAACAACGCCAGAGTACACACGGAAGAACGTCAGGTTACCCACGAATGGGTCGGTAGCGATTTTGAACGCCAGTGCAGAGAACGGCTCGGAGTCGTCAGAATGACGTACAGCCGGGGTATCTTTACCGTCGTCCAGAATACCGTTGATAGCTTCAACGTCATTTGGTGCTGGCAGGTATTCGATAACCGCATCCAGCATTGCCTGCACGCCTTTGTTTTTAAAGGCAGAACCACAGGTTACCAGAATCACTTCGTTGTTCAGCACGCGCTGACGCAGAGCTTTCTTGATTTCTTCCTCGGTCAGCTCTTCGCCGCCCAGGTATTTGTCCATCAGCTCATCAGAGGCTTCAGCAGCAGACTCAACCAGATTCTGGTGCCATTCAGCAGCCAGTTCTTGCATGTCAGCTGGGATCTCTTCGTATTCGAAGGTCACGCCTGCATCAGCTTCGTTCCAGTTGATGGCTTTCATTTTCACCAGGTCAACAACACCGGTGAATTTCTCTTCTGCGCCAATTGCCAGCTGCAATGGAACAGGGTTTGCGCCCAGACGAGATTTAAGCTGACCAACAACTTTCAGGAAGTTGGCACCCATACGGTCCATTTTGTTAACGAACGCGATGCGTGGCACTTTGTATTTGTTAGCCTGACGCCATACGGTTTCAGACTGTGGCTGAACACCACCAACAGCACAGTAAACCATTACCGCGCCATCAAGCACACGCATGGAACGTTCTACTTCGATGGTGAAGTCAACGTGCCCTGGGGTGTCGATGATGTTTACACGGTGCGGCTCAAACTGCTTGGCCATACCAGACCAGAAAGCAGTTGTCGCTGCAGAAGTAATGGTAATACCACGCTCCTGCTCTTGTTCCATCCAGTCCATGGTGGCGGCGCCGTCATGAACTTCACCGATTTTGTGGTTTACACCGGTGTAGAACAGGATACGTTCGGTAGTTGTGGTCTTACCGGCGTCGATGTGAGCACTGATACCGATATTACGGTAGCGCTCAATGGGTGTTGTACGAGCCATTTGATTCCTCTATTGCCTTAGGCGGTTCGGTGAAACCAAGCGGGTTGGCTTCTTGAAGCGCCCACTTGGTTAGCAAAACTACTGCATGGATTACCAGCGGTAGTGGGCGAACGCCTTGTTGGCTTCTGCCATACGGTGAACGTCTTCACGCTTCTTAACAGCAGAACCTTTGTTCTCTGCTGCATCAGACAGTTCGTTCGCCAGGCGCAGAGCCATGGATTTATCACCACGTTTACGAGCGGCATCAACGATCCAACGCATTGCCAGGGCATTACGACGAACCGGACGAACTTCAACTGGTACCTGGTAAGTAGAACCACCAACGCGGCGAGACTTAACTTCTACAGTCGGGCGCACGTTGTCGAGAGCGACTTCGAAAGCTTCCAGGTGACCTTTACCAGAACGCTGAGCCAGGGTCTCCAGCGCGGTATAGACGATTGCTTCTGCAGTAGATTTCTTGCCATCTACCATCAGAATGTTTACAAATTTAGCCAACAGCTCGGATCCGAACTTAGGATCTGGCAGGATTTTACGTTGGCCTATTACGCGACGACGTGGCATGGAAATACTCCGTTGAAAATTTCAGGATTGTCCAAAACTCTACGAGTTTATTTTGACATTAAAATGTTTGGCCTTACTTAACGGAGAACCATTAAGCCTTTGGCTTCTTCACGCCGTACTTGGAACGAGCTTGCTTACGGTCTTTAACGCCGGAGCAGTCAAGTGCACCACGGACGGTGTGGTAACGCACACCTGGCAAGTCTTTAACACGACCGCCACGGATCAGGATTACGGAGTGTTCCTGCAGGTTGTGGCCTTCGCCACCGATGTAAGAACTCACTTCGAAACCGTTAGTCAAACGCACACGGCAAACTTTACGCAGTGCGGAGTTTGGTTTTTTCGGGGTGGTAGTATATACGCGAGTACATACGCCACGTTTCTGCGGGCAAGCTTCCAGCGCTGGAACGTTGCTTTTAGCAGCCTTCACAGAGCGTGGTTTGCGAACCAGCTGATTAATCGTAGTCATTAAAAAAAGCTCCTGGGTTTTGCTTCGTTTTTTGCTTCGTAAACATGTGATAAATCCCCCGTATGCACTATTGGCACAGTACGAGGACGCAGAATTTTATGGCTGACTGGTAGAGGTGTCAAGAAATATACAACATTGCACGCATTACCATGCCATTTGGCTGTGGTGTTTCTCGGTTAACACAACGAAGTCAGTATAACCGATTAGCGTGATTTTGGGTGAAAAATGACCAGACAGGCCTCTGGCATCCAGATCGTCCTGCAGCGCATAAAGGGATATGGGGGCATTGAGCAATAAATCAAGGCTGGCGCTACCGGCCAGGCCGGCCAGTACGCCGTCTTGCAGTAACAGCAGGGCATCACCTTCTCTGGTGAGTCTTAACAACGCAGGCAGGTCGCAACGGGTTGGGGAATGGCTGAGGGTATACAGCATCAAAATTTCCTAGAAAGTCATGACCACATCATAAGCAGCCAGTTTCTGGCGCAGAGTATCTGGCGGCAGAATTTCGGCCTTCAGCACCCAGTCGGTGACCTGTTGCAGGCCGCGCTCCTGGATGGCCGTTGCGCAGAGATAACAGTTTTCAACGTCATACAGCGGCAATACGCCAAAGGTGGCGATGTAATTGCGGGCCAGGATCTTTTCGGGTTGTTGACCTGGCAGCAGTTGCAACACGCCATCGCCGACAAAAAATACGCCGATATCCTCGCTCAGTGCCGACGTCGCCAGTACCGCATCCAGCCCTTCCCGACCAATTGCACTGCCATGTGGCCCTTGGGTAAATACAAACGCAACTTGCTTCATTCTGCTCACTTAAAACTGTACCAGGCGATCGTTGCTCAGCGCCGCTTCTGCCAATGAGCCCAAACCGCTGAGGGTAAACCCCGGTTGCAGGTTAGCGGCCGCCAACGCCAACTGTGCGGCTTCTTGCTCATCGGTCACGCCACGGCGCAAAGCTGCCGCCACACAGACATTAAGCTCCACGCCATGTTGCTGCGCCAGAGCCGCCCACGCCCGAACCAGATCGAACTCATCGCTGGCCGGAGATGATAGCTGGTTAGCATTCTGCACCCCTTCACGATAGAAAAAGACGCTGGTAATGCGGTGGCCAGCCGCCAACAGGGCCTGGGCGAACTGCCAGGCGCTGCTAGCTTGCTGAGTGCCATAAGCCGGGCCGGTGACCAATAGGCAGTAGTTAAGCATCAGCGCTCATTGCCCAGCAGATCGCCACTCTTGAACTGGCGGATATACAGGTAAACGGTATGTTTGGAGATATTCAGACGATCGGCAACCTGATTGATCGCGTCCTTGATATCAAAAATGCCTTTCTCATACAGGTTGAGAACGATCTGGCGATTTTTGGCGTTATTGGACACGTTGCGATCGGCATTCACCTCTTCGATGGTGAACTCCAACGTCTGCGCCACCAGATCGTCAACCGAGGAGGCGAAGTTGACAGAGGAAGCCACCTCCTGCGTTTCCGGCGGCATAAAGGTCTGGATGATCTGCGAGAACGGCACATCGAGGTTCATGTTGATACACAGCAGGCCGATCACCCGCTGTTCGCGATTGCGGATGGCAATCGTCACCGACTTCATCAACACGCCACTTTTGGCCCGGGTGAAATAGGCTTTGGAGACGCTGCTATCATCGCCCGCCATATCGTGCAGCATACGCAGTGCCAGATCGGTGATCGGCGAACCGATTTTACGCCCGGTGTGTTCACCATTGGCGATACGCACGGCGGAGCATTTCAGATCCTCCAGGGAGTGCAGCACGATTTCGCAGTGCCCACCAATCAGCATCGCCAGCCCGTCGACCACGACTTCATACGACTTCAGGATTTCATGGTCCGTCTGACTAAACGGACGCTCATTCAGCAAATCAAGTTCGCTGGCTTCGCTGGATAAAAGCGAATTTGACATCGAAGATACCACCTACATAGATCGCCTGTGCCAGGGGACGCAACTAAAACGGCTCGCGCAAGAGACAATCGCTGCCGAGAGCAGTTTTAGGTACACGCCCTAAGGGGCAGGCGCATGATTCATAAGTTCAGACCCAGAGTCTAGCAAAACGGTCAGATGCTGGTTCTTACATTTGCGCGTGATATTGACGTTAAGCCCGATGCCCGGCAGGCGTCAAGCGATCAGTAAAGGCAGGGAGTAAAGTTGCAGGATATTTTGCATTCTTGGTAGCGCAGAAATGAAAACCGCCGCGAAGAACGTTCGCGGCGGTTGGGAAAATCTCAGACTTATTTGGCTTTAGCGTCTGCAGCAGCTTCGTCAGCCGCTTTTTCTGTTTTGTCGTCAGCCTTGGCTGCCGGTTTCACATCCAGCAGTTCAACATCAAACACCAGCGTGGAGTTGGCAGGGATCCCTGGAACGCCATTTTTACCGTAGGCCAGTGCCGGTGGGATAACCAGCTTGATCTTGCCGCCTTTCTTGATGTGCTTCAGGCCTTCGGTCCAGCCTGGGATCACGCCGTCCAGACGGAATGACAATGGCTCGCCGCGATCGTAGGAGTTGTCAAACACGGTGCCGTCGGTCAGGGTACCTTTGTAGTTTACCACTACGGTATCGCTGTCTTTCGGTGCTTCACCGGTCCCTTCTTTCTCTACTTTGTACAGCAGACCAGATTCGGTTTTCTTCGCGCCTTTTTCTTTGGCGAAGGTTTCAGCGTATTTAGCGCCTTTCGCTTCGTTTTCTTTCGCGTCCTGCTCCATCTTCGCCTGAGCGGAAGCCTTCACGCGCACTTCAAAACCTTGCAGGGTTTTTTCGATGTCAGAGTCATTCAGCTTGCTCTGCTTGGCAAACGCGTCCTTAACAGCCCCGAGCATCACATCTTTGTCCAGCTTGATGCCCAGTTTTTCCTGTTCATCCAGCGAGTTTTCCATGTAGCGGCCAAGTTGCACACCCAGTGCGTAAGCTACCTGCTCATCGTCATTCTTGAACTTGCCGGTGCTTGGTGCTTCTGCAGGTTTAGCCGCTTCAGCAGCAGGCGCAACCTCACCGGTCGTGGTAACGGTAGCCGCATCAGCAGGTTTGGCCGCATCGGCTGCCATAACTTGGGTCGCATTCAGAGCAAGAGCCATAGTGGTTGCCAGAAGCGTGACTTTAAACAAAGATTTCATCCATTTCTCCAGTGTCTGAAGCGGTGCCTCAAACCATCATTAAGTAAGTTAACCGGGCTACTATAGCTGCCTGAAACAAAACAAAACAGTCACACAGGTAACCAATCGAGTCAAGATGTGACCTCATCTTGGTAGCAAAGTTCAAGAAAAATAAAAATAGCATTGATAATTAACGATTTTATTTAACTACTTTGCGGATTGAATTGCCAGATCTGCGGCAGTGAAAAACCGCTTGCCGAAATTGGCAGGCACAAAGCCGACCGCTACTGATAACATAGTGTCAGAATCCCGGATTTAACAGTGCCAGAGGTAACATCATGCACGAAAAAAACTACGAGAACCTGCTGCTGCGGTTGGAAGAGATGGAAAGCCGCCAGGCCTTTCAGGAAGTGACGATTGAAGAACTCAATCAAACCGTGGTGCAGCATCAGCTTGAAATGCTGAAGATACAAGAGCATCTGCGCCTGCTGACCGACAAACTGCGCGCCAGCCAACCTTCGATGATCGCCTCGCAGTCAGAAGAGACGCCGCCCCCGCATTACTAAAAAAGGTCGCCGAAGCGACCTTTTGTTGCAGTTACAGCACCAGGATTAGTGGCAGCCGCAACCACCGTTGCCACCACAGCCGCCTTTCTTGCCGTGGTCATGATCGTGGTCGTGATCGTGGCCATGACCGCCGCAGCAGCCGTCACCGTGTTCGTGGTGATGATCGTGCTCACCGTGAACGTGGCCGTGGGCCAGTTCTTCTTCGGTCGCTTCACGCAGCGCCACAACTTCTACGTGGAAGTTCAGGTCTTGGCCAGCCAGCATGTGGTTACCATCAACCACTACGTGGTCACCATCAACTTCGGTGATTTCAACCGGAACCGGACCCTGATCGGTATCAGCCAGGAAGCGCATGCCTACCTGCAGTTCATCAACGCCCATAAAGACGTCTTTAGGAACGCGCTGCACCAGGTTTTCATCGTAGTTGCCGTAAGCTTCGTTAGCGGCGACATGAACGTCGAAACGATCACCAGCTTCGTGACCTTCGAGTGCTTTTTCCAGACCTGCGATCAGAGAACCATGCCCGTGCAGATAGTCCAACGGTGCACTCACCGGAGACTCATCAACCAAAACACCGTCTTCTGTACGTACTTGGTAAGCCAGGCTGACCACCAAGTCTTTTGTTACTTTCATGATATCTCCTACCGTTGGAAACTAAATCGGTGGAGATTGTAGCGGAAATCTCCAGCGCTGTACCCTTCAGCATAAAAAATCACGGCAGATAACGCTACTCCGGATGAAAAATACCGATCACCTGCTCGTGCGGGCGAACGTGTTTTTCCACCTGTTGCTCGGTCTGACGCTGATGGTGGCCACACTTGACGCACTCCACCACTTCAACCTGGTCTTCACGCCAAACCGCCAGCGTATCCATAGCGTTACAGCTTGGGCAAACCGCCCCGGCGATAAATCTTTTACGTGTTGCAGACATCATTGTGCTCCGAATTATTCGTATTCATCCCAACCATCGAACTGCCGTTTTTCTTTTTGCATTTCACGGTGGAAAAGTTCTTCCAGCTCGCGCCGGGCTTCTTTCACGCGGGAAATCTGGGCAACGTCCCCCAGATGCGGAGGCATCAGTTCACGCAGCATGCGCATATCCAGACGGCGAAAATGCTGCTGAGCGCGATAAGCCTGATGCGGGTGCATCCCCAACTCCGTTAACGCCTTACGCCCTAGCTCCAGAGCGCTGGAGAAGGTCTCCCGGCTAAACTGTTTTACGCCAGCCTGTAGCAACTCATGCGCTTCCACACGCCCCCGCGCCCGCGCCAAAATGGACAGGTTAGGGAAGTGCTGCTGGCACAGATGGACGATGGCCATGGTATCTTCCGGCTCATTACAGGTAATGACGATAGATTTGGCCTTTGCCGCACCGGCTGCCCGCAGCAGTTCCAGCTCCGTGGCATCCCCGTAATAAACCTTATAACCGTAGCGGCGCAATACGCCAACCGCGCTAACATCCCGCTCAAGCACGGTGATACGCATCTTGTTAGCCATCAGTAAGCGGCCAACCACCTGCCCGAAGCGGCCGAAACCGACGATGATCACCTGCGGATCGTCGTCTGCCACATAGGGCGCTTCTTCATCCTCGTCTTTGGCGTTATAGCGGCGGGCCAGAATGCGATCGATAATCTGCATCAGCAGCGGCGTGGTCATCATTGAGAGCGTCACCACGACCAGCAGCAAGGCCAGTTGATCGTCGTCGAAGATATGCTGCGTCGACGCCGCCGAGAACAGCACGAAGGCAAACTCACCGCCCTGGCTCAGCACCCCGGAAAATTGCAGACGCACCGAACGCCGCAGGCCAAAAATACGCGCCAACGAGTACAACACACCTGACTTCACCGCCACCAGGATCACCACGCCAAACAGCACTTCCAGCAGATGGGTATACAACACGCCCATATTCAGTGCCATGCCTACCGAGATGAAGAACAGCCCGAGCAACAACCCTTTGAAAGGCTCAATGGCGATTTCCAGCTCATGGCGATATTCGCTCTCTGCCAGCAGCACCCCGGCGATAAAAGTCCCCAATGCCATCGACAGGCCAAGGGCATCCATAAACAGCGCAGCCCCCAGCACCACCAACAACGCGGCGGCGGTAAATATTTCACGCACCCCAGATGAGGCGATATAACGAAATAGCGGACGTAACAGGAAACGCCCGCCGATCAGCATGCCGCCGAAGGCTGCGACCTTCATGGCGATTTTCGCCCAATCGTCGCTGGTGCCTGCGCCACCGGCCAGGATCGGGATCAACGCCAACGCCGGGATCACCGCCATATCCTGGAACAGCAGCACCGAGAAGCCTAACTGGCCCCCTTCGTTGCGGTTCATCCCCTTTTCACGCATCAGCTGCAGCGCCATGGCCGTCGATGACATGGCCAGACCAATGCCGCCGATCACCGCCGCCTGCCAGGCGAAATGGCTGAAATAAAGCAGCGCGCCGAGCACTGCCGCCGTGACCAATACCTGCCCGGCACCGACACCAAAGATCGAACGACGCAGTTCCCATAGTTTGGCCGGGTTCAGTTCCAGCCCGATGATAAACATCAGGAACACCACGCCCAACTCGGAGAAATGCAGAATTTCATCCACATCCCGGATGAATCCCAATCCCCACGGGCCGATGGCGATACCGGCAATCAGATAGCCTAAAACGGCCCCGATCCCCAGACGACGGGCAATGGGTACTGTCACCACCGCGGCAAACAGGAACAGCAGTATGGCGGTTAATAGCGCAGAACCTTCCATCAGTGCCTCCCGGTGTGCGGTAAAGGATTACGCAACCAATCGCCATAGGCGCTGGCATGGCTGCTCAGCACTTCCGGTTTTTGCCGGCGTGCCCAGTAGACGAGGATCGGCGTCAGCCAGTGCATATGACACATGGCCGCGGTGAGCTCAAAAGGGCGCAGAATATCCTCGATCGGATAGCGATTGTAACCGCCGGTGCGATAGGCGCCCTCCGGCTCCCCGGTGGTGATCACCGAACGCCAGTATTTGCCTGCCAGGGCATTGCCGCCCATCCCGCTGGCAAAGCCACGGGACAGCACACGGTCCAGCCACTCTTTCAGCAAGGCCGGGCAGCTATAGGTATATAAGGGGTGTTGGAAAACGATGACCTGATGGTCGCGCAGCAGCTGTTGTTCGTGGTGGATATCAATAAAGAAATCCGGATAGTGCGCGTATAAATCGTGCACGGTGACATGTTCCAACTGCTGTGCCGGTTGTAACAAAACCCGGTTTGCTACCGAGTCCTGGGATTCCGGATGGGCATACAGCAGCAAAACCTTCGGCGGCTGTGACATCATTCCCCTCCAAAGCGTCGTCAGGGTGGCGGATTTCCGTTACCATGCAACGCAAAGACTAATAATAGGACTGCTACGCGTCCTGTTAACGTAAACTCAATTCAATTTAACATACTCTGAACAAACGGCGCTTTATGATTGTTTTCTCCTCGCTACAAATCCGACGCGGCACCCGCGTCCTGTTGGACAACGCCACGGCGACGGTTAATCCAGGTCAGAAGGTCGGCCTGGTGGGTAAGAACGGCTGTGGGAAATCTACGCTGCTGGCCCTGTTGAAAGGTGAGATCGCCGCAGACGGTGGCAGCTACACCTTCCCAAACAACTGGGCGCTGGCCTGGGTGAATCAGGAAACACCGGCACTGGACGTGCCCGCCATTGAGTATGTTATCGATGGAGATCGGGAATTCCGCCAGTTGGAAGCCGAATTACAGGTGGCAAACGATAATAACGACGGCCACGCCATAGCCACGCTGCACGGCAAGCTCGATGCCCTGGATGCCTGGACTATCCGTTCCCGTGCCGCCAGCCTGTTGCACGGTTTAGGTTTTTCCAATGAACAGCTGCAAAGCCCGGTGCGCGCCTTCTCGGGCGGATGGCGCATGCGCCTTAACCTGGCACAGGCTTTGGTTTGCCGTTCCGATCTGCTGTTGCTGGACGAACCCACCAACCACCTGGATCTGGATGCAGTGATCTGGCTGGAACGCTGGCTGAAAAGCTATCCGGGCACCCTGGTGCTGATTTCGCATGACCGTGATTTCCTCGACCCAATCGTCGACAAGATCCTGCACATCGAAAATGAGACCATCAACGAATATACCGGCAACTATTCCTCCTTCGAGCGCCAGCGCGTCACCAAACTGGCACAGCAGCAGTCGCTGTATCAGAGCCAACAGGAAAAAGTGGCACATCTGCAAAGCTATATAGACCGTTTCCGTGCTCAAGCCACCAAGGCCAAACAGGCCCAGAGCCGCATCAAGATGCTGGAGCGGATGGAGCTGATTGCCCCGGCGCACGTCGATAACCCGTTCACGTTTAGCTTCCGCCAACCCGAAAGCCTGCCGAACCCATTGCTGCGGATGGAAAAAGTCAGCGCAGGCTATGGCGACAAAGTGATCTTGCAGTCAATCAAGCTCAACCTGGTGCCCGGTTCACGTATTGGCCTGTTGGGGCGTAACGGCGCCGGTAAATCAACGCTGATCAAAATGCTGGCTGGCACGCTGGAGCCGCTAAGCGGGGAGATCGGACTGGCAAAGGGCATCAAACTGGGTTACTTCGCCCAGCATCAGTTGGAGTTCCTGCGCGCCGATGAGTCACCGCTGCAGCATCTGAGCCGCATCGCCCCTCGCGTGTTAGAACAGCAGTTACGCGATTACCTTGGCGGCTTCGGCTTCCAGGGCGATAAGGTCACCGAAATCACCGAACGTTTCTCCGGCGGTGAAAAGGCACGGCTGGTGCTGGCGCTGATCGTCTGGCAGCGCCCTAACCTGCTGCTGCTCGATGAACCGACCAACCACCTGGATCTGGATATGCGCCAGGCGTTGACCGAAGCGCTGATCGATTTCGAGGGGGCATTGGTGGTGGTTTCGCACGATCGCCACCTGCTGCGTTCTACTACCGACGATCTGTATCTGGTGCACGATGGCCAGGTGGAGCAGTTCGAGGGCGATCTGGACGATTACCAGCAGTGGCTTAGCGATCTGCAAAAGCAGCAGGCGCAACAGGATGCCGCACCGAAGCAGGATAACGGCAACAGCGCCCAGGCGCGTAAAGACCAAAAGCGCCGTGAAGCCGAATTCCGTACGCAAACCCAACCACTGCGTAAGCAGATCGCCAAGCTGGAACAACAGATGGATAAGCTGGGTGCCGAATTGGCCGCGGTGGAAGAACAGCTGGCAGACTCGGCGCTGTACGACATCAGCCGTAAAGCCGATCTGACCGCCTGCCTGCAAAAGCAAAGCCAGGCCAAATCCGCTCTGGAAGAAACGGAAATGACCTGGCTGGATGCCCAGGAACAGCTGGAAAATCTGACCCAGGCGTTTGAAGCAGAGAGTTGATTTAACGTCCCCTCACCCTAGCCCTCTCCCACAGGGAGAGGGGATCTATCGTGCTACAGCTTAACTCTGGTTATAATATTTTAGATCAACCAGTTAAATATTAACTCCGTAATCACCTACGAGCTCAATTCAGCTCCCTCTTCCTGTGGGAGAGGGTTGGGGTGAGGGGCAGGCAATGCGCTGACGGATCTGCTCCAGCGACTCCTGGTTATAGAGTTTGCCATCCAGGAAGCGCGTTTTCAGTTCGCCCTGCTGCTCCTGTTGCCAGTCCTGATTATCCAGCAGTTGATATTCCCCTTCCCCATCGCGGATCACCCGTAACAAACCGCGTGCAGATTGTTTCAGGCCGCTGTCGGTCTTCGGCTGTTTGAAGATGGGGCGCCCCACTCCGTTCACCTCACCGTAGGTGGCCTTCATCGCGAAACCAAAAGTATCGCGGGTATTATACTGATAAGTAAAGGAACCCACGCCAAACACCACGTTAGAGCTGGCAAAACCTTTCGCCTCCAGACGTTGCAGAATTTCCTGGGCGCGCTCCAAAGTGATGGAGTCTCCATAAATCAGCCCGACATGCGGATCCAACACTTTGTAGCCCTTGCTGTTTACCGTGCCGCCAAAGATCTCCCACAACACTTCCACCGAGCCTTTCTCTTCGGCGCTGCGTTGCGCACTGCGGTCGCTGTCGTCGCCGGTTCCACAAAGAATAGCTACCGGATCGCCACTGTCTGGGCGGAAGACCACTCGGCCATCGCGCGCCATGATTTTGCTGTGCAACTCACGGGTAAACTCCGTCAGCACCTGCCAGTAATCCCAGGTATCCGACACGATGGAAACCAACCCATTCGGATAGAGATCTTCAATCAGGCGGCGGAACGTTTCGATCTCCGTTGCCTGCTCACCCATGCACATCACGCTATGCTCGGTGGCGGGGATGCTGCCAGCCACGAAGTAGTCTTCAGCGGTTGGATAATACTTCTGTGCGTATAGCACCGCGGGAATGTTGTCGGTGCCCTTGAAGCTGAGCAAATGCCCGGTACCGGCCTGCGCGACATCATGCATACCCGACATACCGCGGAAGGAAAAGTCGTGGCATTGGAAATCCAGATGCGCCACATCGTCACAGGTTTTTGCCGCCCACATCTGGCAGATCTTGCGATAATGATGGGCAATGGTGGCATTGGTGGAGGCTTTCCACAGTTCGGCCGAGATCACCGTTTCCAGGTAGTTGACCAGCCAGAAGAACTCCTCACGCGTATTGGTGATGGTCAGCACTGGCACCTTCATCTTCACCTTGCTGCCTTCATCTAATCCTTTGATATGCAGCGGCAGATAGCCCAACCGATGCAGCGCGCGAATATGCTCCACGCAGACCCGGTCCTGACCAATGTAGCTGTCCATCAGCTTTTTATATTCCCCTACCACCTGCTCTTCCGGTTGGGCAAAGAATTGCTGATTAAATAAATCCACCATGAACCACTGTAAAAAACCCTGCAAACCGAAGAACACCAGTTGGCCGTCCGGCAGCGGGGAAGCAAAGAACCGATCGCTGCGCGGCGTGAAGTTGGAGTAGATACGCGTGGTGCCCAGCGGATACTGCTCACGGTGTGACACTTTGTAGCCATCAATCGCCAAAATAGGATTAGTTAACATAGTCGGTTCCTTAGTGAGCGTATACCCGTCGCCTTTCAAGCTGCAGCGTTGTTACCTGCACTCACCCACCCCAGTCACTTACTAAAGTAAGCTCCTGGGGATGGGTGAGCTTGTCGCCTAGCTGCAGCTTGAAATTCATAGGGTATAAATAGATTCAATATCAATCAGTTCAACACGTTGCTCAGCGAGTTCCGCCGCAGCATAGGAAGTGGTGGTATAGATGTTATCGATGCCTTGGTTCAGCAAAGCTGCGGTGCCTTTGGAGAACACCCCGTGGGTGACATACAGGCTGACCGTACGCGCCCCCGCCTGACGCAATACCTGGGCCGAGCCGATAAAGGTGCCGCCACCGTCGCACAGGTCATCCACAATCAGCACGTCTTTGCCCTGCACATCGCCAGCCAGCAGTTCGAAACCCGTCAGTTCGCCGCTGAACACGTCCCGGTGTTTGGTCAGGATGCCGTATTGTGCGATGCCAAAGTGGGCCGCCACCGCGTGAATTTTTTTCAGCGCTCCGGCATCCGGAGCCATCAGGAACAGCTGCTGCTGGGTTAATAAATTGGCCAGTCTGCTGCTGTGCTGCATGCACTGCTGCTGAGTAATGATGTGCATGTTGTCGATCACGGCGGCAGCTACTTCACTGTGTGGATCCAGCACCGTCACACGGTCAAACGCCAAGGTGTTGAGTAATTGGCCGAACACCTTGAGCGCGAAGCTGTCGCCGGAGGTCATATGGCGATCTTGGCGGGCATAGGGCAGATAAGGCAGCTCAAGCAGGCTTTCTTTGATCAGGAACTGGTGGCGTACCGCCTGCGTCAACTGTGCCAACAGCATGAAGTCATCCATGCTGCACATGGCGCTGGCACGAATACGCATCTGCGAAGCCCCCGTTGTTTCAGGCTTTGCAAACCGGGCATACACCGCCCCATCGGGAAACTGTCCGGTTATTACCTTCACTTCAATGTCGTTCAAAAACAACTGCAGTTGTGCGCTCATATTCTTCCCCCCTCACCAATTAATGTCCCTAGGACACTTATATAATTGTCCAAGAGACATTTATTGGCAAGCGAAAAATGTCTTAATCGCAGCAAATTCGCTTAACCATTTGTTTATTTACGCTTTTAATAATTATCATTAGCCGGCAGCTATTGTTATATTGTCTCAAAGACCTTTTTAGCCGAGCGCCAGCATGACCACGCAAGACGAGTACCTGAAAAACTACGATCCGCGCCTCTTCCCCTCACCGCTTGTCACCGTCGACAGCGTGCTGTTTACCGTACACGGCGGGAAGCTGTGTGTGCTGTTGGCCAAGCGCGCTAATCACCCTTTTCTCGATCAATGGGGATTGCCCGGCGGGTTTATCGATTTGCAGGACGACGCCTCCACGCAAGCGACGGCCGAACGTAAACTGAGGGAAAAAACCGGTGTGGTGCCGCCCTATCTGGCGCAGTTGGCCAGTTTTTCTGGCCCGGAAAGGGACCCGCGCGGCTGGAGCCTGACCACGGTCTACTTTGCCCTGATCGCCCATGCCGATTGCCAGCCGCATATCATCGACGTGAGTGACGTAGCCTGGGTACCGTTGGACAACCTGCAAACACAGCAGCTAGCTTTCGATCATCAAACGATCGTGGAAGCGGCACTTCAGCGGCTACGGCAAAAAACGGCTTACTCCATGCTGCCGGTCTATTGCCTACCAGCGGAGTTCACGCTTTCCCAGTTGCAGGAAGTGATTGAGATTATTTTGTCGCATACGGTGCAGCGCAAAAGCCTGATGCGGCGTTTTGACGCTTCGGAGATGTTTGAGGAAACCGGCGAGAGAGTGGCAACAGGCGCACGTAAGGCACGCCTGTACCGCAGGAAAGCGGGGGTAGATATGAGAAACTTTTCCAGAAACCTGATGGTGGAGTGATCCTCAGGCGCGATAGAACGGCTTATCCCCCAGAATGGTCGCACGGTGCATAATGCGCCGCTGCGGCAGGTAATCCGCGTTGGCGTAATGCTGCGTAACCCGGTTATCCCAGATGGCAATATCGTTGGCCTGCCAGCGCCAGCGCACCTGAAACTCCGGCTTGGTGATATGCGCAAACAGGAAGTTCAGCAGAGCATCACTCTCCTTCGCCGCCAGCTCGACAATCCGCGTAGTAAATCCTTCATTGACGAACAGCGCCTGCTTGCCGGTCACCGGATGGGTGCGGATCACTGGATGCAGCAACGGTGGATTTTTCTGCACGGCCAACCGCCAGCGCTGATGCTCTTCCTCACTGCCACGATGTTTATATTCGGGGAACGACTTGGTGAAATCATGCTCCGCCTGCAACCCGACCAACAACTGTTTAAAGGGTCCAGACAACGCTTCATAAGCGGCAATCCCGCTAGCCCACAGCGTGTCGCCACCGGTCGTCGGCAGCTGCTTGGCGGCTAAAATCGCCCCCTGCGGCGGGTTTTCGATAAAGGTGACGTCGGTATGCCAGTTGTCGTTATCCGGCGGGTTATCGTCATGAGTATCCAGCACAATGATCTCCTCCACGTCGGGAGCATGTGGATACACCGGGTGAATATGCAGATCGCCGAAACGCCCTGCCAGCTCACGCTGTTGTAGCGGTGTGATTGGCTGATCGCGCAGGAACAGCACCTGATGCTTGAGCAAGGCATGGTAAAGCTGTTCAAACTGGCCATCGCCCAGTGGTCGCGCCAGATTGACGTTTTCCACCAACGCGCCGATATATGGCCCCAACGGGGTAATTGCTAAACGTTCGTTCATTGCTGTACTCCATGCCAGGGGGTCAAGCGGCGCTGTAAGGCACGTAGCCCCAGCTCCAGACCAAATGCGATTATCGCAATCACGCTGATACCGGCGATCACCACGTCGGTCGCCAGAAACTCACCAGCGGACTGCACCATAAATCCCAGACCGCGCGTGGCGGCAATCAGTTCGGCGGCCACCAGCGTAGACCAGCCGACGCCCAGGCCAATACGGATGCCGGTCAAAATTTCCGGTAGCGCACTAGGCAACACCACAAAGCGCAGCAATTGCCAGCGGTTGGCTCCCAAAGCCTGCGCGGCACGAATACGCACCTGCGCTACGCTGCGTACGCCTGCCACGGTCGAAAGCGTCACAGGGGCAAAAATCGCCAGGTAGATCAGTAGGATTTTCGAGGTTTCACCGATGCCAAACCAGATCACCATCAGCGGCAGATAGGCCAGCGGAGGTACCGGGCGATAAATTTCAATCAGGGGATCAAGCAGGCCACGCACTGTCTCACTTAGCCCCATCGCAATACCCACCGGGACACCGATCACCACAGCGGCCAGTAATGCCACCAGGATCCGCCCCAGACTGGCGGCCAGGTGTTGCCACAGCGTGGCATCCATAAAGCCTTGCGGGCTGGCAATGACCACCAACTGATGCAAGACCTGCTGCGGCGCGGGCAGAAATAACGGGCTGATCAGCTGCAAGGCGGTTACCGCCCACCAAACAGCCAATAGCACCAGTAAGGTTGCCGTGCTCAGCTTGAGGCTGCGCGGCAGCGTGAAACGAGATTGGCGCACCGCTGTCGGTACTGCGGCTTTCAGAACAGAATGCAGGCTCATAGCAAGGCCTCGCGCTGTTGGAACACCCGGCCCAGCACGTATTCACGCTGGGCGATAAACTCAGGATCGGACTTGATGGAGCGGCAAGCCTCTCCGGCGGCATAGCGCTGGCCAAAATTCAGCGATAAACGCTCCACCACCTGCCCAGGGCCAGGAGAAAGCAGTAACAGCTCGCTGGCCAGGAACACCGCTTCTTCGATGTCATGGGTGATCAGCAGCACCTGCTTGCCGGTATCGCGCCAAATGTTCAACAGCAGTTCCTGCATCTGTTCGCGAGTGAACGCGTCCAGTGCCCCGAAAGGCTCATCCAGCAGCAACAGCCGAGGGTCGGCAGCCAAGGCGCGAGCAATACCCACCCGCTGACGCATCCCACCGGACAGCTGCCAGATGAAGTGTTGCTCATAGCCGGTCAGCCCAACGCGTTGCAACATCTGCTGCGCCACCTTGCGGCGTTGCGGCTTGGCCACACCGGCCAGCTGTAAGCCAAACTCCACGTTATCCACCACGTTGCGCCACGGCAGTAAGCCTTCATGCTGGAAGACCACGCCCCGCTCGGCCCCCGGGCCTTTGACGGGGACTTCATCCAGCGTAATGCTGCCTGCCGTTGGCTCAATAAACCCGGCGATCAAATTCAGCAACGTGGTCTTGCCGCAGCCAGAAGGCCCCAACACCACCACCAGTTGCCCTTTGGCTATCTGGAACGACACATCGCGCAGCGCCGCACGCCCCTGATAATCGGCCGAAAGATGGTTAACGTTTAGCATGGCGGATCCCTTACGACTGCGGCGCAGCCTGCACCTGTTTGACAAAGCGGTCGGTCACATAGGCGCTGTAATCACTGTCCACCTGCGGGATCTTGCCTTGTTGTTTAAGGAACTCGGCGGTATCGCGAATGGCTTTATCTACCGGCTGGCCCAGTTGAGTGATCTGATCGGCGACCGGCAGGTAGCGGTTACCCTTCACCAGTTCCGGCACCTGTTCTGGTGGCACTCCGCTCAGGCGAGCCAGCGAGTTGAGATTGCTTGAGTCTTTCAGCCACTGCTCCGGCTGTGCCAGATAGGCTTTCTGCGCTTTCAGGGCGCTGGCAGCAAACGCGGTGACAACTTCCGGATGCTGCTCGGCAAAGTCTTTACGCACTACCCACACGTCCAGCGTTGGTGAGCCCCACTGGCCAACCTGTTCGGAATCGGTCAGCACCTTGCCCTGTTTGGCGAGTTCATTGACCACCGGAGCCCATACATAAGCCCCGTCGATATCCCCACGCTGCCAGGCCGCCGCAATGGCTGGCGGTTGCAGGTTGAGAATTTGCACCTGGTCAGGTTTGATGCCCCAGTGTTTCAGGGAGGCCAGCAGGCTGTAGTGAGTGGTGGAAATGAACGGTACCGCAATGCGCTTACCGATCAGATCCTGGGGAGATTTGATGTCCTTTTTCACCACCAGCGCTTCGGAACTGCCCAGTTGCGAGGCGATCAGGAACACTTCGATAGGGAGCTTCTGGCTGGCGGCCACGGCCAGCGGGCTGGAGCCTATATTGCCAATCTGCACGTCGCCAGAGGCCAGCGCACGCAACACGCTGGAGCCGCTGTCGAACTTGCGCCAGTCAACGGTCGCGCCAGACTGTTTGGCAAAGCTGTTTTCCGCCTGCGCCACCTTGGCGGGTTCGGCGGATGTCTGGTAAGCCACGGTGACGTCCACTGCCTGGGCACTGGCCGCACCGAGCGATAAAGCCAACAATACTGCACTGCGTAATGAGAAAAGTTTGCTCGCCATGATCCGCTCCGTTGATAAAATTCTGTGCTGTGACCAACAGTTTTATCTGAGCGGCGCCAGGCAATAAAAGAATAAAAAAATCTTCTTTATTACTTATGGCGATATCAACTCCACCCACTCTCCTCCCGCACGGCTACTGCGCTGAGCGGCATCAATAAATGCCATCCCTTGCACGCCGGTTTCAATCCCTGGTAACAACGGTGCCGCCGTAGGACCATCACGCAAACAGCGGGCCGCTTCACGGTAAATCTGGCCAAACCCTTCTAAATAGCCCTCAGGATGTCCTGCGGGTACGCGGGCCAGCAGGCGGTTTTCTGCATGCTGAAATGCCGAGGCGCGGGTGATGCAATAGGCGGGCGCGTCAAAAGGCCGTATCCATAGCTGGTTCGGGTTTTCCTGGCAAAACTCCAGGCTGCCCTCACTGCCGTAAACTCGTAACTTCAGCCCATTCTCATGACCACAGGCCACCTGACTGGCCCAGAGCCGGCCTTTGGCACCGTTGGCATAGCGCATCTGCACCCGCACATCGTCGTCCAGCTTGCGCCCCGCAATGAATGACGTCAGCTCAGCGCTGATCGCCTCAGGCAACATACCACTGACAAACTCAGCCAGCTGCCAGGCGTGGGTACCTACGTCACCGATGCAGCCGGATCCAGCTTTTTCCGGCTGCGCACGCCAACCGGCCTGCTTGTTGTCGGTCAGCTCCAGCGGTTTTGCCAGCCACTGCTGCAGATATTCCACCTCGACGAAGCGGATCTCGCCCAACTCCCCCGCCAATATCCGGCTACGTGCCTCACGCACCAGCGGGTAGGCGCTGTAGTTATGGGTCAGGATCAGTTGTCTGCCGCTTTGGCGCACCGTTTGTGCCAGTTGCAGAGCCTCGGCATAAGAGGTGCATAACGGCTTATCGCAGATCACATCAATCCCGGCGTTGAGAAAGGCGCTGGCGACTGGAGCATGCAAATGATTCGGGGTCACGATCGCGACGACATCAATCCCATCCTCTCGTGCCGCTTCTGCCTGCGCCATCTGGTTAAAATCGGCATAGCAGCGATCCGGTTGCAGATGTAATAACGCCCCGGTGCGCAGACAGTTTTGCCTATCGGAGGAGAAAGCCCCGGCGACCAGCTCAAACTCATCATCCATCCGCGCCGCCAACCGATGTACCGCGCCGATAAACGCACCTTCACCGCCGCCCACCATTCCCAGCTTCAATCTCATGATGCATCCTCCACGCCCAGCATGGCTCTGACTCGTGCCCGGTCAGTATCTACTGAGGCAAAATCATCAAAGGCCCGTTCCGCTACCGGAATAATATGGCGAGCGATAAAGGCGGCACCTTCGCGTGCCCCCGCCTCCGGCGACTTAAGGCAGCACTCCCATTCCAACGTAGCGACTCCAGGGAAGCCGTACTGCGTCAGCTTGCTGAAAATCGCCGGGAAGTCGATCTGCCCATCCCCCAACGAGCGGAAGCGCCCAGGTCTTTCCAACCACGGCTGGTAACCCCCATACACGCCACTGCGGGCGCTGGGGCGGTACTCGGCATCTTTGACGTGAAACGCGCGGATACGTGGGTGATAACAATCGATAAAGCCGAGATAGTCCATCTGCTGCAAATGCAGATGGCTCGGATCATAGAGAATATGGCAGCGGGGATGGTTGCCGACCTTGGCCAGAAAGCGTTCAAAGGTCACGCCGTCATGTAAATCCTCCCCCGGATGTAGCTCATAGCACACATCTACACCAGCCCGATCGAAGGCGTCCAGGATCGGCAGCCAGCGCTTGGCCAACTGTTCGAAGGCCTCCTCCAGCAGTAACGCATTATGCGGCGGCCAGGGATAGAAATAGGGCCACGCCAACGCCCCAGAGAAGGTCGCATGGGCCGTTAGCCCCAAGCGCTGAGATGCCTGTGCCGCCAGCAATAACTGTTCCGTTGCCCAGGCCTGCCGCTGCTGAGGCTTACCCCGGACTTCTGGCGGGGCAAAACCGTCAAAGGCCAGATCGTAGGCAGGATGGATGGCGACCAGTTGCCCTTGCAAATGCGTCGACAGCTCGCTGATACGGATACCGTGCCGCCCAAGCCGGGCGACGATCTCATCGCAATATTCCTGGCTGCGTGCCGCCAGCGCCAAATCGAAAATGGCCGGCTCAAGCGTGGGGATCTGGACGCTGGTGAAGCCCAGCCCAGCAGCCCACTCCGCCAAGCCATCCAGCGTATTAAACGGGGCCTGCTCGGCGATAAACTGCGCCAGAAACAATCCCGGCCCCTGCATCGTCTTCATGCTTCTCTCCCTAATATCACCGTACGTTGGCTGCGTACCGCCTCGTCCGCCGCCAGCACCACCCGTAAGCTGTTCAACGCATCCTGAAGATGCTGATTGAGATCCAGCCCCTCACAAATAGCCTGTAAAAAGTACCGCTGTTCACTCAGACACAGCGCTAAATGGTCCGGCTCATCCTGACAGTCGATCCAGCGATCCGGCCGCGTAAAGCGGTTCTCATCGTCCAAATCGGCATAATGCACCCGCAATGATTCGGTTTTGGTATGCCCCCCAACATCGTCAGAAGCCCTTTCGTGATGACGAGCCACGATCGAAACCGCGCCGCGCGGCCCAATGACGTCTTTCACAAAGTAGGCCGTTTCACTGATCATCGGCCCCCAGCCAGCCTCGTACCAACCGACCGAGCCATCGGCAAACCGCACCTGTAATTGGCCGTAGTTATACATCCCCTGCGGCAGGTCATCGCTCAGCCGGGCGCCGATTGCGCTCACGCTGATCGGTTCGGCCTGGGCCATCTGGCACATCACGTCCAGATAATGTACGCCGCAATCGACGATTGGCGACAATGACTGCATCAGGTTGCGATGCACATTCCACATCTGCCCGTGGCTTTGCTGGTTGAGGTTCATCCGCATCACCAAAGGCTTACCCAAACCCCGAGCGAGCTCCACAAACTGCTGCCAGGAGGGATGATGGCGCAGGATATAGCCCACCACCACCTGCCGTTGTGCCTGCTTGGCAGCGGAAATCACCCTTTCGGCACCGGCCACTGTGGTAGCGAGCGGCTTTTCGATAAACAAATGACATCCCGCCGCCAGCGCCGCCAAGGCGTAGGCTTCGTGGGTGTCCGGATAAGTGGTCAGGCACACGGCATCAGGCCGGGTTTGCGCCAGCGCCAACTCAAAGTCGCTAAAGGTGGGATAACCGCCCCCCAAACGTTGATTGAGCAGCTCACGCGACTCGCCCCGTGCCACCAGCCCGCAGATTGTCACCCCATCCATAGCGTGGTAGGCCTCGGCATGGGACGCCCCCATATTGCCGCAGCCCACCACCAGCACCCGCAAATCAGCCATCGCGTTTCTCCCCTGCTGGAATATCGCGGTAGTTGAAGGTGAAGAAGAACAGCGCGGCGATCGCCAATGCGCCGAAGGCTGGATACCACCAGAAATGTTGCCATTGCGGCAACGCCGCAGCCCCTTCCGCCGTCACCATATGGTTAAACAGCGCACCGCTGATCTGCGAACCAATCAACATACCGATGCCGTAGGTGAACAGCACCAGCAGGCTTTGTGCCTGGCCTTTTACCTTGTCGCCCGCCACTTTATCGGTATAGATAAAGCCGATAACGAAGAAGAAGTCATAGCACATGCCATGCAGGATGATGCCGAGGTAGATCATCCAGCGCATTTCTTCGGTAATGCCCAGAGCGAACATCACGTAGCGCAGGAACCAGGAAAGCATGCCGATCATCAGCATGTATTTGATCCCCAACCGGGCAAACAGGAACGGGATCAGCAGCATGAAGAACAGCTCGGACATTTGCCCCAGCGACATCACGCCACCCACGTTGGTGAAACCAGCCGCGGCAACGAACGGCGCGGCATAGGCGTAATACGCCGCCAGCGGGATGGAGATCAGCATGGCGCAGATGATAAACACCAGGAAATGGCGCTGCTTGAGCATCGCGAAAGCATCGGCGCACAGCAGATCGCGCATTTTTACTGGTTTGCCGCGTTCCGGTGCCGGGGTATGCGGCAGCGTAAAACTGTAAATCGCCAATACCAGCGAGGCTACGGCAGCCAGCGTGAAGATATCGGTACTGTCCGACAGGCCACTGCTGCCGACGATCAGCCCGGCGACAATCCAGCCAAAGGTGCCGAACGCCCGCACGACCGGGAAGGCTTTCTCGCTGTTGCTCAGGCTATAAAATGCCACGTTGTTGCTCAGGGCAATGGTGGGCATGTAGCACAGCATATAGCCGAAGATGATCCACAACAGCCCGCTGCCCTGCCCCTCGGCAAAGAAGCCAGGCATCATCCACAGCAGGCCTGCCCCAATCAGGTGCAACACAGCCAATACTTTTTGCGAGGCAAAGAAGCGATCGACCACCATACCCAGCACAAAAGGCGACAGGATGGAGGCGATCGGCCCGGTGGAATAGGCATCACCAATAATCGCCGCCAGGCCGTATTTGCCCATCACCACGCCAAGCGTAACGTACCAGGCCCCCCAGACAAAAAATTGCAGGAACATCATCAGTGCCAGCCGTGGCACGACCCATTTGAACGTGGCGCCTTTGGCCCCCAAGGCCTGGCTATCTGTTTGCATAACTCCCCCATCGGTGTTGGTTGGTTAATACAGCAACGACGCCGGTGCTAACCGCTTTCCGGCAAAAAGGACGGCATCACCACGCCGCCGGGTTGTTGCGCCTGGCCTTTCACCTGCGCGATATGTAATTCACAAATTCGTCCTCCCCAGCGCAGCAAAACCTGGCTAAGCGCGGAGCGCTCTGCGGGTACCAATACCACCGGTGTCGTACCGCGATGATGGCTATCCAGCATCCAGCCAAGTAACTCCAGGGCGATCTCTTCGCTATGGCAGCACCCCGGCCCTAACATACGGGAGGCCGGATGCGCCACCGAGGCCAGATAACCGCCGATGCGATCGTCCAACTCCCAGACGGCAACCCGCCACAGTCCACTGGCGTCATTGAGGAAATAATCGATATCGCGCTGGCGTTCGATGCCCAGTATTTCGCGCTCCAGCTCCAGGATGGCGGGCAGATCGTCGAGCCGGGCAGCCCGTACCTGGCCGCGAGTCAGGCGTGGGTAAGCAAATCCCTGGCTCGGCACCGGGATAGCCATATCCTGATAGAGGGCATACGGGGTAAATCCCCCGCGCTGGTAAAGCGAATAGGAATCCAGGTTCAACGCGCTGGATAGCAAACGGACCGGTAAGCCACCCGCCAGTTCGTCGGCCTTGGCCAACAAGCGGCTGGCAATTCTGCGGCCAAAATAATCGGGATGAACATTCATGATGCCCAACCCCAAATGAGTTTCACGCGGGTGGAAAAAGCAGGAGCCACAGATCGCCCCTTGTTGATCGCGCGCAATCCAGTGGTGACCCTGATCCAACTGCTGGTAAACATCAACAAACAGGCCACAACTTTCTGGCCCGGCAGAGAAGATGTCGCCCAGCCCGTGGCGCTGATACCAGGCATTGGTTGAGCAATGGATCAGAGCGGCAATCTCACTGCGATCCTGCGCCTGCGCTAGCTCAAGCTGTATCTCCATCTGCCACCTCCTATTGCGTCGGTCTTTCGGGATTTCGCGGCAAAAGCCAAAATGAAATCGATTACATTTAGCTGATAAATAAAATGTAATCGATTTCTTTTTTTCGGCAACCCGATTAAGCTAGATAAAAGCGTCGAGAAGAGAGATCTGTAATCGGCGTCACAAATTGCCCGTAGGGATCAGATTGATGCCAAATTGGCAATGAGGCTAAATGTGTCGAGGTCGATATATACGACCGTAGGGGCGCCGCATGCTGCGCCCGTTTAACAGCAACACAGCCTCTACATAGTGTGCATTGCCATATAGTAGGCAGAAGGAAAAGCAAACCATGTCGATAGCAAAGGTGGCGAAAATCGCTGGCGTCTCAGCGGCCACCGTCTCACGGGTGTTGAACGGCCAACAGATCGTCAAACCAGCCACTCGCGATAAGGTCCTGGCGGCGATCCGCGCATGTGACTATCAACCCAACCTGCTCGCACGCCAACTGCGCACTGCCCGCAGCGGGATGCTGCTGGTGCTGGTGTCCAATATCACCAACCCCTTTTGCTCCCTGGTAGTACGCGGTATCGAAGAAGAAGCCGAACGCCACGGTTACCATATTCTGCTGTGCAACTCGGAATCTAATCCAACCCGTGAATCCGCCTACCTCAGCCTGCTGAGTGGCAAAGTGGTTGACGGGGTGATCACCATGGATGCCATCAGCTGTTTGCCAGGGCTGACCGCCATGATCGGTGATTTCCCCTGGGTGCAATGCGGCGAAGGGGATACCCAATTCCGCGCCTCCTCCGTCACCATCGATAACCACCAGGCCGCCATGGCCGGTGTACAGCACCTGGCAGCCAAAGGGCGCCAACGGATCGCGTTGCTCAATGGTGATATGCGTTACCTGTATTCACAACAGCGGGAACAGGGCTACCGGCAGGCGTTGGCAGAGTTGGGGCTGGACTATTGCCGGGTTGAATATGTCGAAGGGCTGGATTACTCCGCTGGAGCCAAGGCGATGAGTGATTTGCTGACCGACGGACCACGGCCAGATGCGGTATTTGCCATTTCAGATGTGATTGCCGGGGGCGCGATGAGTACCTTGCACCAGCAGGGCTTGCGTATTCCAGAAGATATCGCAGTGATGGGATTTGACGGTGTGCCGTTTGGCAGCATCACCACTCCGCCGCTGACCACCATCGTACAGCCCATGCATCAGTTCGGCGTGCGTAGCGTGCAGTTGCTGCTGGAGAAAATTCAGGGCCAGCAGTTGCCCCCTTGCCACGACGTGCTGAATTGGCAACTGCTGGAACGGAGTTCAACCTAAAAGAGAGCCACGCAAGAAGATGCGCGCATAACCACCCAGCAACGTACGTTCTCCTTGCTGCTCGCAGAACAACTCGCCGCCGCGTGATGACAGCTGTTTTGCATGTAACTCCTGGCGGCCAAGACGCGCCGTCCAATAAGGCATCAGTATGCAATGGGCAGAGCCGGTGACCGGATCTTCGCTGCGATCCATTGAGAAATAACGCGAGACAAAATCCACCTCATCACCCGGAGCCGTGACGATCACGCCGCAACCCACGTGGTCGATCAGCTCGGCGATCGCAGGCTGCACCGCCCTGACCTGCGCCTCATCGGCCAATACCGCCATCAGCGACTGGGCTCGCCACACTTCCTGCGGTTGCACACCGAGCAAAGCGGCCAACTGTGGCGGTTCAGCAATTTTCTGTGGTGGGCGAGAAGGGAAATCCAGGATCAGCCGTTCACCGTCGGCCGCATCGCGTTTGACATACAGCTCACCGCTGGCGGAACGGAAACGGATATCGCTCAACCCCGGGTTGACCACGTTTAACAGCACGTGCGCCGAGGCCAAAGTAGCATGCCCGCACAGATCCACTTCCCGCGTTGGCGTGAACCAGCGGATCGCGTACATATCACCATCCTGCCAGACAAAACTGGTTTCCGGCAGGTTCAGCTCGTTGGCGATGGCCTGCATCTGCGCCGCCTCCAGCGGTTGTTGCAGCAGGCAGACACCGGCCGGGTTGCCCCGCAGTCCCTCGCCGATAAAGGCATCCACATGGAAATAGTTTTCGTTCATCAGCTTTCCCTCAATGCCAAATCAGTAATACACAGGCGGCAGTTAACAGCCCCATCGACACGTTAAAGATTATCCAGGCCTTCTTGCTGCGCAGCAGGCGACCAATCACCGTACCAAAACCTAACCAGATGATCCCAGCCACGATATTGACGGCAAAGATGCCGAAGGCGATAGCCAGAATGGAATGGTTGTACTTGTCCCCCGCCAGGCTAAAGCTCGCCACCGCCCCCAGCGCCATCAGCCAGGCCTTGGGATTGAGGAACTGCAACAGCCAGCCTTGGTACAGACGCACCGGCTTCGGTGGCGGCGCGTCGGTTTCCAGCTTTTCATAGGCCGCCGTCGCCACTTTCCACGCCAGCCACAACAGATAAAGGCTGCCGAGGATTTTCAAGATCAGGTGCAAAGAAGGATAAATCAGGATCAGCCCACCCACGCCAAATGCCACCAACACCAAGATACTTTGCATGCCCAGCATGATGCCGATCATCAGCCATAATGAACGCATAAAGCCGAAATTGGCCCCTGAAGTGGTGAGCAACATATTGTTGGGGCCAGGGGTGATCGCGGCCACCCACAGGAAGCCTAGCATCGAAAGAAATAAACTCAGTTCCATGAAGCGGGTGCTCCTCACCCAAATGACTTTTTTTGCAGTATGATTGCTAATACATGTGTTTGAAGCTAACAGTGCGGTTCGGATCACACAATAGCCGCCAACAAGAATTTTATTCATTATGTATGAATCCTTTCGCCCCCTGACCGGGGCCAGTAATCCACACCTGCAAACCCTGCTGCCACGGCTGGTACGCCGCCGCGTACTGCTGCAACCTCATTGGCAACGGCTGGAGTTGCCGGACGGCGATTTCGTCGATCTGGCCTGGAGTGAAGATCCGCAACTGGCGCGCGATAAACCTCGCGTGGTGCTGTTCCATGGGTTAGAGGGTAATTTCTACAGCCCTTACGCACATGGGCTGCTCAATGCCTGGCGCGAGCAAGGCTGGTTGGGCGTGGTGATGCATTTCCGTGGTTGCAGCGGCGTGCCCAACCGTAAGCAACGCATCTACCATTCCGGCGAAACGGAAGATGCCCGCTTCTTCCTGCGCTGGCTGCGTGACAGCTTTGGCGAAGTGCCAACGGCGGCGGTCGGGATTTCCCTGGGCGGCAATATGCTGGCCTATTATCTGGCCCAACAGGGCAATGACAGCCTGCTACAGGCGGCAGTGGTCGTTTCCGCCCCGCTGATGCTGGAACCTTGCTCGCTCCGCATGGAACAGGGATTCTCACGCGTTTATCAGCGCTACCTGCTGGGCCAACTCAAGCAAAATGCCACCCGCAAGCTGCTGCACTACCCAGGCACCTTGCCGTTGGATTTGTCGCAACTGAACAAGCTGCGGCGCATTCGCGAGTTTGATGATGTGATCACCTCGCGCATTCACGGTTTCAGCGACGCGGTCGATTACTATCGCCGCTGCAGCGCCCTGCCGCTGTTGCCGCAGATCACCACACCGCTGCTGATCATTCATGCTAAAGACGATCCCTTTATGACCGATGCGGTGATCCCCGACCTCGCCAGCCTGCCGCCTAATATCGAATATCAGCTGACGGAGTGCGGTGGCCACGTCGGCTTTGTCGGCGGCACCTTGAAAAAACCGCAAATGTGGCTGGAGCAACGTATCCCAGCCTGGCTTTCTCCTTTTTTGGAATCCACCAAGTGATTATTCCCTGGCAAGAAATTGAACAAGAGACCCTCAACAGCCTGATCGAATCCTTTGTATTGCGCGAAGGAACCGACTACGGCGAGCACGAACGTTCGCTGGAACAGAAGGTCGACGACGTGCGCCGCCAGTTGAAAAGCGGCGAAGTGGTGCTGGTGTGGTCAGAGCTACATGAAACCGTCAACATCATGCCTCGCGGGCAGATCCGCGCCGGGCAGGAGGAAATTTAGTCTTATTGCATGCTATGACTGAGGGAAAAAATCAGGTAACAATGCAGTATTGCAAACCAACGCGCACAATTTCGCCTTGGGCGAAAGGGCATCAGCCATACTAAAAATCTTATTCTGAGCCTGCGCATTTAATACGGAGTGACCCTCTATCATGTCTGCCAAACATCCCGTTATCGCGGTGACCGGTTCCAGCGGAGCCGGCACCACCACCACCAGCCTGGCGTTCCGCAAGATTTTTCAGCAGCTAAACCTGCGCGCCGCCCAGCTAGAAGGCGACAGCTTCCACCGTTACACCCGGCCGGAAATGGATGCGGCAATCCGTAAAGCCCGCGATATGGGCCGCCATATCAGCTACTTCGGCCCGGAAGCCAACGACTTTGGCCTGCTGGAGCAGAGCTTTATCGAATACGGCAAGAACGGCACCGGCCGCTCACGTAAATATCTGCATACCTACGACGAGGCCGTGCCTTACAATCAGGTACCGGGCACCTTCACGCCTTGGGAGCCACTGCCCGCCCCGACGGATGTCCTGTTCTACGAAGGGCTGCACGGCGGCGTAGTGGCCGATCAGATTGACGTAGCCAAACATGTCGATCTGCTGGTCGGCGTGGTGCCGATCGTCAACCTGGAGTGGATCCAGAAGCTGATCCGCGATACCGGCGAGCGTGGCCATTCCCGTGAGGCGGTGATGGACTCGGTAGTCCGTTCGATGGAGGATTACATCAGCTACATCACGCCACAGTTCTCACGCACCCATATCAACTTCCAACGCGTCCCGACGGTAGATACGTCCAACCCGTTTGCCGCCAAGGCGATCCCCTCTCTGGACGAAAGCTTGGTGGTGATCCACTTCCGCGGCCTGGATCAGATCGACTTCCCCTACCTGCTGGCAATGCTGCAAGGATCGTTTATCTCGCATATCAATACGCTGGTAGTGCCGGGTGGCAAGATGGGGCTGGCAATGGAGCTGATCATGGCACCGCTGGTGCAACGGCTGATGGAAGGCAAAAAGATCGAATAAGTTATCGGGCGCGGACAATTACCGCGCCCACCGTCGTTAACGCATCAACAGATGGCGGATAAAGCCGACGTGCAGTTTCACCCCAATCTGCATCGCCGCCTCGTCCAGTTTAAAACGGGGATTATGCACGCCGTAGGTGGCACCGATCGCCTCGTTACCGCTGCCGATAAACAGGAAGCACCCCGGCACTTTCTCCTGATAGGACGAGAAATCCTCACTGCCAAACATCGCGCTGGTCAATTCCCGCAACGCCTGTGGCCCCAAGGCTTCGGCCACCACCTCGCGCGCAATAGCGCAGGCATCAGGATGGTTATTGCCGATGGTATAGCCACGCGTCCAGTCAACCTTGTAGCTGGCACCGTGCGCCTGGCTGATCCCTGCGACGGTTTGCTCAACCAGCAGCGGTACCCGCTCGCGTACTTCCTGATTATGAGTGCGTAGCGTTCCCGCCAGCCGTGCGCTGTCAGGGATGACGTTATAGCTGTCACCTGCCTGGAAGGTCGCCACCGTCAACACCGGAGCATTTAACGGATCCAGCTTCCGTGCCACGATCTGCTGCAATGCGCTAACGATCTCCGCACCAATCGGCACCGGATCGATACACAGATGCGGCATCGAGCCATGTCCACCCTTACCCTGCAGCACTATGTCGAAGTTATCGCTGGAGCCACTGAACACGCCCTGCTTCATGCCCACCTCACCGGTCGGGAAGTTGGGCATGACATGCAGGCCGAAGATCATCTTCACGCCATCCAGAACCCCCAGGTCTACCAGCTGTTGGGCTCCGCCCGGTGGCACTTCTTCGGCATGCTGGAAGATAAAGCGCACCGAGCCTTGCAGCTGCGCCTGCAACTGACACAGCACGCTGGCCGCACCCAGCAACATCGCGCTGTGGGCATCATGGCCGCAGGCATGCATCACCCCTGGCCGGGTCGAGCAGAAAGGTTCGTCGCTTTCTTCCTGGATCGGCAAGGCGTCGATATCGGCGCGCAATGCATAGCACGGCCCCGGCGCAGCGCCCTGCAATTCGGCCACTACGCTATTTGGCGTAGGGCGTGAGATCTTCAACGGGCCAAGGTGGGCCAATTGTGCAGCGATGTAATCTGCCGTCTGCGCCTCTTGAAATGACAACTCTGGATTGGCATGCAGGTGGCGACGCCACTGCAATACCTGTTGTTCCACGTCGGCAATCAGCTGTTCAATGTTCATTTTCATACTCCTTGATTCAGTGCCGGTTGGCGCGCTTTACCTGCCAATGGCAGGATCACCAGCCCGGAAACCACCATAGCCAGTGCCAAAAAGATAAACGTTGTCATGTAGTTGTGGCTGATGGTGATCAAATACCCCATGGCGATAGGGGCCACAAAGCCACCCAAAGTGCCGCCGGTGTTTATCAGCCCCATCGCTGCCCCCATCACTTCCGCAGGCAGGCGCTTCATCGGCAGAGTAAACACCGTGACGAACGAGGCCATCAGGAAGATATAGCCCAGGAACAAGAACAGGCTGGCCGTCAGCGCCGATTCGCTGGTAAACACCAGCCAGATGCACAAGGCGCTGATCAGGGAACTGAAGAAGATCACCCACGGCTCACGCCCTTGCAGATAGCGCCCGACCAGCCAGCCGGTACCGAGTGAGGAGATCCAGATCCCCAGACCACCGGCGGCGACCACCATGCTGGAGACGTCAATCGGCATTCCGCGCTGCTGTACCAGAAATTTCGGTAGCCAGGCCATCAGGCCGTACGACGGGATGTTGATACAGAAAATCGCCACAAACAGCAGCAGCACGATGGGGTTTTTCAGCAGGGCCTTATAGTTGGCAGCGGCTGCCCCAGCTTTGGCGGGTGCTGCCTGTGGCGGATTGGGAACCAGCCACAAGATGCAGGCGGCAATCACGAATGCCAACAGGCCAAGTGCAGAGAACGACCCACGCCAGCCGATGTGATCCAGGCAGTAGACCGCGACCAGTGGACCGACGGTCATCGCCAACCCGGCGGAAGACAGCAGAATGGACTGCGCGAAGGTGCGCTGTTCCAGTGGGAAATTCGCCACTACCGCCTTGGCACAGGAACACGGATAGCCGGAGTGGCCAATACCCGACAGGAAGCGGAACGTCACCAGCAGGCCCAGGCCGAACCCCAGAATGCCGAAGCACAGGGCAAATCCCCCCAGCAGCAGTAACGAACTGCACAGCACTTTCTTAAAACCAAAGCGGTCATTGAGCCAGCCCGCCGGTATCTGGAACAGGGAATACGCCAGGAAAAACATCCCGGTAATGTAGCCCAGCTGTTCCGGCTGTAGATTGAACTCGCGTTCGATAGGTAACAGCGCAAAACCCATCACGGTTTTATCGATGTACACCACGACATAGCCCACAAACAGCAAAAAAATCATTAGCGAACGATTTTTCATCGCCGATATTCCTTTAAGTTATCACCCAGGCTGCCCACCAGCGTGGCGGGCGTAGTATAATAATGTGATCCAGGTCACTTTATAGTTTTAATAACAGTCACTTACAATAACATGCTGAAATTATCGCCTTTTGCCGGGCGGCATAAGATACAATTTTGTAAGGGGTGATGCTTTTTATTGATAGGGTGGGGAATGCGCTATTTACCGAAGTTACAGCAGTTGAAAGTCTTCCAGCAGGTGATCCGCAGTGGCAGTATTCGCGGGGCGGCGCGCGCGCTGGAGCAATCTCAACCGGCGGTGAGCCGCACCATCCGTGAACTGGAACAGATCCTGGAAACCCAGTTGATCAATCGCAGCAGTCAGGGAATGACGCTGACCGAAACCGGCCGCGCCTTCGCCCTGCGAATGCAGTTGATCCTGGAGGAATTGCAGCGCGCCGCCGACGAGATCCAGCAGTTGAATCAGCATTCACAAGGCAACGTCGCCATCGGCTGCTCTTCGCTACTCGCCCTCACGGTATTACCGGAGCTGGTCGAAGCCTTCAAACAGCCGTTTCCGCAGGCCAATCTCCTGATCCGCGAGGCGCAGCTTTCTACGCTGCTGCCAGCATTGCGCGAAGGCCGCCTGGATTTTGCCGTGGGTACCGTCAGCCCGGAACTGCCTCTGGAGGATCTGGTGCGTGAACCGCTGTTCAACGCCTCTTTTTGCATTATCGCACGCCAGGGGCACCCACTGGCGCAGGCCACCTCGCTGGACGAGCTGCGTGAGGCCAAGTGGTTATTACCGGAAACCGATATGGGGTATTACCAGCAGTTGCGCGCGGTGTTAGGCACCTTCTATCAGCAATTGAGTCGTTCGCCCATTCGCTCGGACTCGGTGACCTGTGGCTTGAATATGGTGTTGGAGGCGGATTATTTGACTATCGTGGCGCGGGCGATGAGTGCACCGTTCCATTTGCAGCATCGGCTGGTGGCATTGCCTATCGACACGCTGCCGCAGGCTCAATACTGCGTGCTGTATTCACAGAAATCGCCGCTAACCGTGACGGCACGGCGATTTCTTGATTTATTGCGTGCCCACTGCCTGCGCTACCCTTGGTAGGATCAGGCCACTTCGCGGATTTCGAAGCTGTGGGTGATGCTGGCGGCTTTACCCAACATCAAGGAGACGGAGCAGTATTTCTCGGCGGAAAGATCCACCGCGCGCTCTACAATCTTATCGGTCAGCCCTTTGCCGGTGACAATAAAATGCAGATTGATATGGGTAAACAGACGTGGCGCTTCTTCACGACGCTCGGAGGTCAGTTTTACCTCGCAGTCACGCACATCGTTACGCCCTTTTTGCAGGATCGACACCACATCGATGGCGCTACAGCCGCCGACGGACATCAACACCATTTCCATCGGGCTTGGCGCTTTATCGCCCGCGTTGCCATCCATCAAAACCTGGTGGCCGGACGCAGACTCACCCAGGAATGTCAGTCCTTCTACCCACTTAACTCTTGCCTGCATGTTACACACTCCGGTTAATTTCTTAAAAACAGGGTACGCTTTCGCATACATTCTGGCAACGTAACCTGATGCTAATCATGCTGAAGCGAGACAACACAAGACACCCGCCTCACTCTGTGCTACAAACAGAGCCGCAATAACTCTTTCCAGGTCACCGATTTCAGGGATACGTCCAAGGAAAGGCCCCTATATTGGTTTGTTAACAGAATGTAGCTTGCAGCTCTCCCTGCAAGTTAATATGCTAGAGCACAAGCGTATTTCTATAACACGCCTCAAAACCTGTTGATAGCCACAATTAAAACACCGGGCTATAAGCACGTTTTACAGGGAACTCTGACCCCTGTGATACAAGGCAGCGATAACAACAGAGGATAACAGCGAATGGTTCTCGGCAAACCGCAAACAGACCCGACTCTCGAATGGTTCCTGTCTCATTGCCATATCCACAAATATCCATCGAAGAGTACGCTGATTCACCAAGGTGAAAAGGCCGAAACGCTTTACTACATCGTCAAAGGCTCCGTTGCGGTGCTGATTAAAGATGAAGAAGGCAAAGAGATGATCCTGTCCTACCTTAACCAGGGGGATTTCATCGGCGAGCTTGGATTATTTGAAGAAGGCCAGGAGCGTAGCGCCTGGGTACGGGCCAAAACTGCCTGTGAAGTGGCTGAAATTTCCTACAAGAAATTCCGCCAACTGATCCAGGTTAACCCGGATATCCTGATGCGCCTGTCCGCACAGATGGCTAACCGCCTGCAAGTCACCTCAGAGAAAGTGGGTAACCTCGCCTTCCTTGACGTTACCGGCCGCATTGCACAGACCTTGCTGAACCTGGCAAAACAACCTGATGCCATGACTCACCCAGACGGTATGCAGATCAAAATCACCCGCCAGGAAATTGGCCAAATCGTCGGTTGCTCACGTGAAACCGTCGGTCGTATTTTGAAAATGCTCGAAGATCAAAACCTGATCTCCGCGCACGGCAAAACCATTGTCGTGTACGGTACGCGTTAATCCCCAGGGAAACGGTGCAGCAATGCGCCGTTTCTTTACCTACTGAATAGCCAACCATGTGGCGCCGCCTGATCTACCACCCGGAAGTCAACTACGCACTGCGGCAAACGCTGGTGTTGTGCCTGCCGGTGGCGTTTGGTTTGTTGATTGGCAACCTGCAACTCGGCATGCTGTTCTCGTTGGTGCCCGCCTGCTGCAACATTGCCGGGCTGGATACGCCACACAAACGCTTTTTCAAACGCCTGGTTGTAGGCGGCTCCCTGTTCGCACTCAGCAGCCTTCTGCTGCAACAAGCCCTACTGTGGGATCTACCACTACCCTTGCTGATGCTGGGAATGGCGCTGTTGCTCGGCGTCAGCGGAGAAATCAGCCCGCTGCATGCACGCCTGCTGCCAGCCGCACTGGTTGCCGCCATCTTTTCCCTCAGCATGGTAGGTACCGTGCCAATCTGGCACGCCCCTTTACTGTATATCGTCGGCACCGCCTGGTACGGGCTGTTTACCTGGGCCTGGTTCAAGCTGTGGAAAGAGCAGCCGATGCGCGAATCCCTAAGCCAGTTGTATATGCAGCTGGCCGACTATTTTGAAGCCAAATACTCATTACTGACGCAGCATACCGATCCAGAAACTGCCCTGCCGCCGCTGTTGCAACGCCAGCAGAAAGTAATGGATCTGATCAGTCTGCTATACCAACAGCTGAATTTCCTGCCCCATGCCAATAACCTGGAGCAAAAGCGCCTGCAACGTACGTTTCAGGTGGCGCTCGATTTGCAGGAGCACATCACCGTCAGCCTGCATCTGCCGGAAGAAGTGCAAAAACTGGTGGAGCAAAGCCAGGCCGAAGCGATTATCCGCCGCAACGCCCAGGTGATCGCCACGCGCCTGCGGGTGGTGGCCGACGATATTCTCTATCATCGGCACTCTGCGCGTTTCAGTATGAAGAATGAGCTGGCGGCGCTGGAAAAAGTAGCCTCACAGCACGCCGATAACCCGGTTGGCCAGTTCTGCTATTACCACTTCAGCCGCATCGCGCGCCTGCTGCGTACCCAGCACCCACTGTACCGCCGCAATCTGATGGCCAACCAGTCACGGTTGCCGTTTTGGCCTGCGGTGGTGAGCTATCTGTCGTTTAAATCCAACGCCCTGCGCAACGCCGCCAGGCTGGGGGTCATTCTTGCGGCAGGCAGCAGCCTGGGCATGCTGTTCAACCTGCCAAAACCCTATTGGATCTTGCTGACCATCATGCTGGTCAGCCAAAACGGCTATAACGCCACGCGGGTGAGGATCCAGCACCGTGCCCTCGGCACGTTGGCCGGGTTGGTAATTGCCGCCGGGCTGTTACAACTACAGATGCCGGAGAACGTGACGCTGAGCATCATGTTGGCGATCACCCTGGCGGCCTATCTGATCTTGCGGAAAAACTACGGGTTGGCGGTGATGGGCTTCACCGTGACCGCCGTCTATACTTTGCAGCTCTTGGCGCTGAACGGTACCCATTTCCTGGTTCCACGCCTGATTGATACCCTTATCGGCTGCGTACTGGTGTTTGGCGGCACGATCTGGCTATGGCCGCAGTGGCAGAGTGGCCTGCTGCGTAAAAACGCCCATCAGGCTCTGGAGCACGATCAGACAGCACTGCGCTTATTGTTGGAAGAACAGGAACCGGACCCCAGCGAACTGGCCTACACGCGTATGCAGGTCAATCAGGCGCATAATGCCCTGTTTACCTCGCTCAATCAGGCGATGCAGGAACCGGGGTTTGAATCGAATTATCTGGCAGATATGCGGCTGTGGATCACCCATAACCAGTTTATTGTTGAACACCTGAATGCGATGACCATTCTGGCGCGCGAGCACTATATGCTGACGCCAAAGCTGGCTCAGGAGTATCTGCAGACCTGTGAAATCGCCTTGCAGAGCTGCCAGCAGCGGTTGGAATATGACGGCCCGAGTACCAGCAACAGCATCATGCAGCCGCCGGACCTGCATCCGGACATGCCGGTCACCGAGATGGAACGCCACCTGCGGCGGATCCTTTCTCACCTGACCGTGATGCATACCATCTCGTCACTGGCGTGGCGCCAGCGCCCACACCATGGGATCTGGCTGAAGCGCAAACTGCGGGAAAGCTGAGGTTAGCGGGACCGCAGCCCCGCAGACTTGATTAGCCGTTAATCACATCCTGTACGGCCAATTCGAACAGCGCCATGCCTTCGTCGATATCCTTCAGCTCAACCACTAACGAAGGGGCAAAACGGATCACGTTTGGCCCAGCGTTGAGGATCATCAAACCGCGGGCGGCAGCTGCAGTGAGAAAATCGCGCGCTTTGCCGTGATAGCCCGCTTTCAGTTCCGCGCCAATCAACAGCCCCATGCCACGAATATCGCTGAACACATCGTATTTCTTACCGATCTCCTGCAAAGCCTGAACAAACAGCCCACGACGCTGCTCAATCCCGCTTAGTACCTCTGGCGTGTTGATCACGTCCAACGCTGCCTCTGCCACTGCACAGGCCAGTGGGTTGCCGCCGTAGGTAGTACCGTGAGTGCCAACCTGCATCACCGAGGCGATCTCTTCGGTAGTCAGCATCGCACTCACCGGGAAACCGCCGCCCAGCGCTTTGGCGGTGGTGAGGATGTCTGGCGTAATGCCGTAATGCATATAGGTAAACAGCTTGCCGCTGCGGCCCATACCGCTTTGCACTTCATCAAAGACCAGCAGCGCCTGATGTTGGTCGCAGAGTTCACGTACGCCCTTGAGGAAGACAGGATCGGCGGCGGTAATACCCCCTTCGCCCTGGATAGGCTCCATCACTACCGCACAGGTGTGATCGTCCATCACCGCTTTCACTGCGGCCAGATCGTTGAAGGGCACATGTACGATATCGGCCGGTTTCGGCCCAAAACCGTCGGAATATTTTGGCTGTCCACCCACGGAAACGGTGAACAGCGTACGGCCATGGAAAGCGTTATTAAACGCGATAATCTTGGTCTTATACGGGCTATGACGGGTGATGGCGTAATGACGAGCGAGCTTGAAAGCCGCTTCGTTAGCCTCCGCACCGGAATTGGCGAAAAACACCCGGTCGGCGAAGGTGGCAGCGATCAATTTGCTGGCCAGGCGCAGCGCGGGCTCATTGGTGAACACGTTGCTGGTATGCCATAAGGTTTCGCCCTGCTGCTTTAAAGCCTCAACCAGTGCCGGATGGCAGTGCCCCAACGCAGTCACCGCGATACCACCAGAGAAGTCGATATACTCTTTCCCCTGCTGATCCCATACGCGGCTCCCCTTACCCTTCACCGGCACAAACTGGGCGGGTGCATAAACAGGCAGGATAACCTGATCAAAGGTGCTGCGGGTGACTGCGGTTTTTTCGGTCATTACTGGCTCCAGGCGGCTAACTATCAAGTGAAAATATAATCACAAAATATGCATAAAAAACCAACCAAGGGCAAGCTTAAAAAGCCACTAACGGCTAACTTCCAAGGAAATTACCCAGCAGTTGGTGCCCTTGCTCGCTGAGAATGCTCTCAGGGTGGAACTGCACGCCTTCCAGCGCCAGCGTCCTATGGCGGATCCCCATGATCTCATCCCGTTCGCCGTCACGTTCGCTCCAGGCGGTCACCTCAAAGCAATCCGGCAACGTCGCAGCGTCCAGGATCAGCGAGTGGTAGCGGGTGACGGTCAGCGGATTATTCAATCCCTTGAACACGCCGAGATTATGATGGCGGATGGCAGAGGTTTTGCCGTGCATCACCTCCCGGGCACGAACCACGTCGGCACCAAATGCCTGGCCCAATGCCTGATGACCGAGGCAGACCCCAAGGATCGGCAACTTACCGGCAAAATGGCGAATTGCGGCCAGCGAGATGCCCGCCTCGTTCGGCGTACAGGGGCCAGGGGAGATCACCAGATGCTGCGGTGCCAGCCGCTCAATATCGGCCAGTTGCAGTTCATCGTTACGCTTCACCAGCACTTCTGCACCCAGTTCGCAGAAGTACTGATAGAGGTTGTAGGTAAAAGAGTCGTAGTTATCGATCAGCAGCAGCATGTTTAAATTAACTTCGTGATTAAGGCTCGTTACGGCAGATATTGATTTGGGCCGATGACACAGGCCTTGCTGGAGTTTAACGCCCATAGCGGTGTGGAGCACAGGCTAATTTTCTGACTTAAAGCACTTTAAATCAGTAAAAAAGAGAATACCCTACTCCGGCTCGCGATGTAGCCCGTTCAGATAATCAGTGGGTTAATGTTCGATCCTGCACATTCAGCAACATTGCCACTTTGTCATCAGCCCGAAGCGACAAGGACACTCAACCCGGTGCCATAGGTAACAATCGTCATGAATTACGTTGAAACCATAAGAAAGAAAATAGGCCACGATTTGCTGTTGCTGGCAGGTGCCAATGTTGTCATAACGCGTGATGATGGCTGCATTCTTCTTCAGCTGCGCCGTGATGGTAGCTATGGGTTGCCTGGCGGCTTGCTTGAACCTGGGGAGTCACTCTTGCAGTGCGCCATTCGCGAAACCTATGAAGAGTGTGGGGTGATTTTTTCTGACATGCAGTTCGTTGCGGTTTTCTCTGGGGATGAGTATACGTTCACGCTGGCCAACGAAGACCAAATTAATGTTATCACCGCCGTATACTCCGCAGAGTTAAAAGATGGCCGTGGAGAGATTGTCATTAATGATGATGAAAGTGAGGAGCTTAGCTTTTTTAGCCCCCTTGCCCTGCCTCATAATATGGATGAGGAATATCGGGTCTATATCGGGGCCTACCTTACAAGCATCATTAAGCATAGACCTGTCTAAGTAGGCGCTGCATGCAGCGCCCCAACGTTAGAATTCACAGACCTACTTCTTACGGCCACCCATGATCGAGCCTAAAACGCCGCGCAGGATCTGGCGGCCCAGATCGCGAGCCATGCTCTTGGCGGCGGTCTGTACGATGCCGTCGTGTTTACCGCCGCGTGGCCCCGTGGAACCAAACAGGATCTCGTTCAAGCCGCCCATCAAGCCACCACCACTTTCCTGCCCTGCGGCCGGTTTCTGAGCCGGTTGCCCAGGCTGTGGCGTACCCACAGTGGCAAAACCGCCTGCGGCCAGTTTTTCATAGGCAGATTCACGATCCACCATATCTTCATAACGGCCATAGAGCGGAGATTTATTGATGGCGCTGTTCATCCCTTCCGCCCCCAGCATGCCCATTTTCGATTCCGGTGCGATCACCATCGCACGCTCCACCACGTTCGGCCGCCCTTTCTCATCCAGGAAGGAGACTAGTGCCTCGCCCACGCCCAATTCGGTGATTGCCGTTTCCGCATCAAATTCTGGATTGGCGCGCATGGTTTGTGCCGCCGCCTTCACCGCTTTCTGATCGCGTGGTGTAAAGGCCCGCAGCGCGTGCTGGACACGGTTACCCAACTGCCCCAGGACACTGTCCGGGATATCCAGCGGGTTCTGGGTGACAAAGTAGATGCCCACGCCTTTGGAACGGATCAGGCGAACCACCTGTTCAATTTTGGTCAGCAATGCCGGTGGCGCATCGTTAAACAGCAGATGGGCTTCGTCGAAGAAAAATACCAGCTTTGGCTGTTCCGGATCGCCTACTTCCGGCAAATGCTCAAACAGCTCCGCCAGTAGCCACAGCAAAAACACCGCATACAGCTTCGGCTGGTTAATCAGCTTATCCGCCGCCAGCAGGTTGATGATGCCGTGCCCATTGGCATCGGTTCTCATCAGATCGTTGATATCCAACATCGGCTCGCCAAAGAACTGATTGGCACCCTGCTGTTCCAGTGTTAGCAAACCACGCTGTATCGCCCCGACCGAGGCCGAAGAAATGTTGCCGTACTGAGTTTGGAACTGTTTGGCGTTATCCCCGACGTACTGCACCATCGCCCGCAGGTCTTTCATATCCAACAGCAGTAAGGCGTTGTCATCGGCGATCTTGAACACCAACTGCAGCACACCGCTTTGCACCTCATTCAGATCCAGCAGGCGGCCAAGCAGCAGCGGGCCAAGATCGGAAATGGTGGCACGGATGGGATGGCCCTTTTCGCCAAAAATATCCCAAGGGATCATCGAACAGGCTTGAGGCTGCCAGTCGGTAACGCCAATCGCCGCCAGCCGCGCCTGCAACTTCTCGGAGGGAACCCCTTCGGCCGCAATACCCGACAGATCGCCTTTAACGTCCGCCAGGAAGACCGGAATGCCAATGCGCGAGAACTGTTCCGCCATCTTTTGCAGGGTGACGGTCTTACCCGTACCGGTCGCCCCGGTGATCAACCCATGGCGGTTGGCCAGGGCGGGTAAAATGACCAGATCCTGCACCGGTTTCCCGTCTTTCATCGCTTTGGCAATAATCCGTGCTTCGCTCATTTGCTGTTCCTATGACCCAGTACGGCGCGAATGCGCCCGTTGATGTAATCAAGGCTATAAGCGCGACGTAAACCCGTCAAGGACAAACAAAAAAGGCACCGTTAAGGTGCCCTCAGATTGATGAAATAACGGCAATATTGCTGAATGGGTTTTGAATTTGCCCAGCATGCATACAGCGCCTAAGCAATAATGTTATCCGCGTAAGCCCAGCTCTTCTTTCAGCGATTTGAGATAGCGGCGGCTGACCGGTACCGGCTCCCCCACCGACATAATCATTTCCGCCGTGCCACTTTCTTCAAAACGGATCTCTTTGACCTGCTCAAGGTTCACCAGATATTGCCGGTGGCAGCGCACCAATGGCGTGCGGCTTTCCAACGTGCGCAGCGTCAGTTCAGTGAAACACTCCATGCCGTCATTGCGTACCACATACACCCCGGTCGAGCGTGAGCGGATGGCAATCACCTCGTCGAAACGCAGCAGGTAAATCCGGCTGTGGCCGGTGCAGGGGATGTATTTCAGGTAGCCCGCGCTTTCATCCAACGCCGCAATATTCTGCGGAGCACGACGCTGATGCAGGCGCTGCAGGGTTTTATTCAGCCGAGTCGGCTCCGCCGGTTTCAGCAGGTAATCAAACGCATGCTGCTCGAAGGCCTGCACCGCGTATTCGTCATAGGCCGTCAGAAACACGATGTAGGGCATACGGTTCGGATCGAGCATGCCAACCATTTCCAATCCGCTGATACGCGGCATCTGGATGTCCAGGAACACCACGTCCGGCTGCAAACGGTGAATTTGGCTGATGGCCTCAATGGCATTGGCGCATTCACCAATAATGGTGATGCCCTCTTCCTCTTCCAGCAAGTGGCGCAAGTTATCGCGGGCAAAGGGCTCGTCATCAACAATCAGTACGTTCAACATCAAGCAGCCCTCGCCAAGGGAACGTTAAGGGTGATGCAAGTATAGGCTTCAGGTTCGCAGGTGACCTGCACGCCATAATCTTCACCATAGCGCACGCGGATACGCCGATCGACCAGGTTCATCCCCAACCCGCTGCCACCGGTTTGTTGACGGAACAGCCCGGCATTATCCGTTACCTGCAACAGCAAGTGATCGCCTTCCAGGCGGGCACCAATATCGACACGGCCAATCCCCAACAGATGCGAAGTGCCGTGCTTGATGGCATTTTCCACAATAGGCTGCAGCGAGAACGCCGGTAAACGCACTGCCAGCAACTCTTCCGGCAGCGAAACGGTGATCTCCAGCCGATCGGCAAAACGGGCCTTTTCGATCTGCAGATAGGCGTTCACATGTTCGATCTCGTCCGCCAGGCTCACCTCATCGTCGGAACGCTTGAGGTTTTTGCGGAAAAAGGTCGACAGATACTGCACCAGTTCGCAGGCACGGTCGCCATCACGGCGGATCACCGCCACCAGCGTATTCAGGGCGTTGAACAGGAAATGCGGGTTCACCTGCGCATGCAGCAGTTTGATTTCCGACTGGGCCAACAGCTGTTTATGGCGCTCATATTGCCCGGCCATGATTTGCGCCGACAGCAGGCTGGCAATCCCTTCCCCCAGCGTGCGGTTGATGGTACTAAACAGCTTGGTCTTGGGTTCATACAGTTTGATGGTGCCAATCACTCGCTGGTTTTCTCCGCGCAGTGGGATCACCAGTGTCGAACCTAGTTTGCAATTGCCGTTGATGGAGCAGCAGTAAGAAAGCTCATTGCCGTCGGCATACACCACCTCGTTGTTATCGATGGCGCGATGGGAGTGGACCGAGGAGATCGGAGTACCCGGCAGATGGTGGTCGTCACCAATGCCGATAAAAGCCAGCAGCTTGTCACGATCGGTGATCGCCACGGCGCCGATGCCCAGCTCCTGATAGACCACTCGCGCCACCTTCATGCTGTTTTCCTGGTCAAACCCCTGGCGCAGAATACCCTCGGTACGTTCGGCAATCTTCAACGCCTTGGAGGAGAAGGCACTGGTGTATTTCTCAAACATCGCCCGCCGATCGAGCAAGATCTGCATAAACATGGCGGCGCCGACGGTATTGGCGATCAGCATCGGCAGGACGATATGCTCCACCAGCAGCACCGCTTCGGGGAACGGACGCGCAACGATCAGGATAATCGCCATTTGCAGCACTTCTGCCACCAGCGCAATCCCGGCGACAAACAGCGGGTTGAACAGCAGATCGATACGCCCGCGCCGCATGGCAATACTGTGCACTATGCCGCCAACCAGCCCTTCAGCCACCGTGGAGATCGCACAGGCGACGTCTGTCATGCCCCCCAGCGTATAACGATGCAGGCCACCCGTCAGGCCAACCAGAAAACCAACGGAAGGCCCACCCAGCAGCCCGCCCAACACGGCGCCGATGGCGCGGGTATTGGCGATGGAGTCCTGAATATGCAGGCCAAAGTAGGTGCCCATAATGCAGAACACCGAGAAAATGACGTAGCACAGCAGCTTGTGCGGCAGACGGATGGTCACCTGCATCAGCGGAATAAACAGCGGCGTCTTGCTCAGCAGATAGGCAATGACGAGGTACACGCACATCTGCTGTAGCAGCAGTAACACCTGGTTAAATTCGTACATAAAAAACGGCTCATCCTGAACAACGGAGCGATCAAAAAAGTGCCGGGTATCCGGTCTGGTTATATTCCCGTCGTCTTTCAAGCTGCAGCGTTGTTACCTGCACTTACTCACCCCAGTCACTTACCCAAAAGTAAGCTCCTGGGGATGAGTAAGTTTGTCGCCTAGCTGCAACTTGAAATCCATAGGGTATAAAAGCGGGCAATTAAATCACGTGGGATCGAAAAAAACAGTGATGCAGGCAAACATTCAGGAGGGAAAAGCAGGCCGGCCCCCAGCTAGAGACCGGCTTGGGTGATTTATGGCAGCACTTTGGCCGACAGGATCACGATAGGTTTGCTCGGGACATTCTGGTAAGGACCGACGTTGCCGGTGGGTACCTGGGAGATTTTATCTACCACGTCCATCCCTTTAACGATCTTGCCAAACACCGCGTAGCCAAAATCACGCTGGCCATGATCGAGGAACGCATTGTCTGCCACGTTCAGGAAGAACTGGCTGGTGGCGCTGTCTTTATCGGCGGTACGCGCCATGGAAATGGTGCCACGCAGGTTACGCAGGCCGTTGTCGGCTTCGTTCTTGATCGGTGCATTGGTGGTTTTCTGCTGCATATCCGCAGTAAAACCGCCGCCCTGAACCATGAAACCAGGGATCACGCGGTGGAAAACGGTGTTGTTGTAGTAACCGCTGTTCACGTAGTCAATGAAGTTCTTGGTTGAGACCGGTGCCTTCTGACTGTCGAGCGCCAATTCGATATTCCCTGCCGAGGTGGTCAGCATGACGTGGGTTTCACCGGCGGCTAATGCGGCGGGTGCCATGGCTGTCAGGGAACACAGCGCAACGAAGGTCACTAAAGTACGTTTGAACATGAACGGGTCCTTTCTTTGAGATACAAACAACGGAAAGCGCTTTGATTCTAAAGAGCTGCGCCCGGCAGCGCCAGCCATTTACCTATATTTACTCAATTGCCGGACGTTTCTGAGTGCGCCCGGTTTTTTCCTGCCGACAGTATGATCCCCGTACTGATTTTTGCCAAGCCGATCACGCATTATTTGCCCATTTTCGCCCTTCAGCGGTTTTTGCGACACAAATCCCGGTTTGGATCTGCAATCCAGCTAGGCTAAACAAATGAGAGCGCTCTCATTTGCGCTGATAACCATAATAATACTGGAGAGCAATGATGAAGAAGATAGTGCTGTGCTGTGCCGCGGGGATGTCTACCAGCATGCTGGTCAAACGCATGCAAACCGAAGCGCAAAAGCGCGAACTGGCCGTGGAGATTGTGGCGGTACCGGCTGCGGATTTTGAAGCCGAGCTGCCAACCGCCAGCGTGGTGCTGTTGGGGCCACAGGTGAAGTACGAACTGGCCCGCTTCAGCCAGCTTGCCGGGCCACATGGCCTGCAGGTTGCCGTCATCGACATGATGGATTACGGCACCCTGCGCGGTGACAAGGTATTAGACCAAGCCCTCAGCCTGATCGCCTGACGCCGCGGAGAACCCCATGAGCCTATACGCTTCCCTGATGCGCGTGGTCGAAAGCCATATCGCGCCACTGGCTGGCCGGATCGGTAGCCAGCGCCATATTATTGCCATTCGTGACGGTTTTATCAGCGCCATGCCGTTTTTGATCGTCGGCAGTATCATGCTGATCGTCGCCAACCCGCCGTTTGACGCGACCACTACCTCCAGCTTTGGGCAAGCCTGGCTAGGGTTCGCCAAGAAGCACTGGGACACCATCACCATGCCGTTCTTTATGACCATGGGGTTGATGAGCGTATTTGTCTCTATTGGTACCGCCTACAGTCTGGCAAAACACTACAAAATGGACGCCCTGACCGCGGCGCTGCTGTCGCTGATGGCATTCCTGCTGGCTTCTGCGCCACAGGTCGACAACAAGATGTCCCTCGATTTTCTAGGTGGCCAGGGGGTATTCACTGCCCTGATCTGCGCCATTTGGTCGGTCGAACTGATCCGCCTGCTGAAAAAGTACAACATCACCATTCGCATGCCGGAACAGGTTCCTCCTGCCATTGCCCGTTCGTTTGAACTGCTGTACCCGGTGGTGGGCATTCTGTTGACGGTCTACCCCGTCAGCCTCCTGATGCAGAGCGAATTCCAACTGCTGCTACCCGCCGCGATTATGCAGGTGTTCCAGCCGCTGATTTCCGTTGGCGATACGCTACCAGCCATCCTTTTGGCGGTGCTGATTGCCAACCTGCTGTGGTTTGCCGGTATTCACGGCGACAACATCGTGACCGGCCTGCTGAACCCAATCTTTATGGCTAACCTGGCCACTAACGCCGCGCTGGTCGCCAACGGTGCAGCCATGACCCAAACGCTGACCGCGCCATTCTGGTCTTTCTATGTCTGTATCGGCGGCTCTGGCTCCACGCTGGTGTTGGCCTTCCTTTATCTACGCAGCCGCTCCATTCATCTGCGCACCATCGGCAAGCTTAGCGTGGTCCCGGCGGCCTTCAATATCAATGAACCGCTGCTGTTTGGTTCACCGGTGGTGATGAACCCAACGCTGTTTATCCCGTTGATTGTGGTGCCGATGGTTAACGCCACTCTGGCTTATTTCGCCCTGCACTGGGACATGGTGGAGAAAATGGTGGCGATGGCCCCCTGGACCGCTCCGGCACCGCTGGGAGCGATGATCTCCGCCTCCTGGGATATCCGTGCCGCCGTATTGGTGCTGGTGCTGATGGTGATAGACCTGGCGATCTGGCTGCCGTTCTTCAAAGTGTATGAAAAACAACTATTGGCGCAGGAACACGAGCAAGCCGAGGCTGAACGCGAAGCCAGCAACGCCGCCGCCGCACAGTAACAGGAGAGATAACGTGACTGAACTGATGGCTGAAGTCAGCCAGGATTTTGAAAGCACCATTATGGAGCTGCTGGTATTTGCCGGTAGCGCCCGCAGCAGCGCGCTGATGGCTTTGCAACAGGCCCGTGCCGGTGATTTCACCGGTTCCGCCGAGCATATGGCCGAATCCAAGCAGGCGGTGAAGCAGGCGCATCGCATTCAGACCCAGCTGATCGGCATGGACGAAGGCTGCGGCAAACTGGCCATCACCCTGATCACCGTACACGCGCAGGATCACTTGATGAACGCCATGGTCATTCAGGATCTGGCCGATGACATGATCGAACTTTATCGCCGTCAGGTACAATTGGAGGCCCGCTCATGAGCGCATTAAAAATTGCCATTATTGGCGGCGGTAGCAGCTACACGCCGGAACTGGTGGAAGGCCTGATCCTGCGAATTGAAGAGTTGCCGGTGACCGAACTGGCGTTGGTGGACGTTGAGCCTGGCCGGGAGAAGGTCGAGATCATTGCCGCATTAACCCAGCGTATGCTGGCCCGTAACGGCCTGGAGCAGGTAAAGGTCAGCGTGCATTTCAACCTGGACGAGGCCATTCGCGGTGCCAGTTTCGTCCTCACCCAGTTCCGCGTGGGTCAGTTGCCTGCCAGAGCAGCCGACGAACGCCTAGGCCTGAAATACCAACTGATCGGCCAGGAAACTACCGGCGTTGGCGGTTTTGCCAAGGCGTTGCGCACCATCCCGGTGATGCTGAATATCGCCCGCAAGGTTGAACAGCTGGCACCCGATGCCTGGATCATCAACTTTACCAACCCGGCCGGTATCGTGACCGAAGCCGTTTCGCGTTATACCAAGGCGAAAATTATCGGCCTGTGTAACGTGCCGATCAGCATGCATCACATGATCGCCAATATGCTGAAGGCCCCTTACGCCGAGGTACAGCTGCAATTTGCCGGGTTGAACCACATGGTGTGGGTCCACCAGGTGCTGCAAAACGGCAAGGACGTGACCGGCAAAGTGATCGACATGCTGTGTGACGGTGCCGCGCTGACCATGAACAACATCAAGGAAGAACCTTGGCCGCCGGAATTCCTGCGCGCCGTTGGGGCGATCCCCTGCCCTTACCACCGCTACTTCTATCAGACCAAAGAGATGCTGGCGGAAGAGATTGCCGCCGCAGCCGAACGCGGTACCCGTGCCGAACAGGTGATGAAAGTAGAGAAGGAGTTGTTCGAGCTGTATGCAGACCCACATCTCGACAGCAAACCTGAGCAGCTCAGTTTCCGTGGCGGTTCGTTCTATTCCGAAGTGGCGCTGGAGCTGATCAGGGCCATTCACAACAATCTCGGCACGCAATTAGTGGTCAATACCGCAAACCGTGGCGCTATTCGCGGTTTGCCAGACGATGCTGTGATAGAAACCAACTGTATCGTCGATGCTCAGGGCGCCCATCCACTGACGTTTGGCCAACTGCCGGATTCGATGCATGCGCTGACCCAGCAGGTTAAAGCCTATGAACGCCTGACGATCGAAGCCGCCGTGCATGGCGATCGCCGCAGTGGGCTGCTGGCACTGGTCACCAATCCTCTGGTCGCCAACGCCCAAATTGCCCAGCCGCTGCTGGAAGAAGTGCTGGAGGTGAATAAAGCCTATTTGCCGCAGTTTAACGCATAACCATCAACATTGGGTTCGGCTCGCCGGACCCACTTATCTCCTGTAATCTGATCAAATGGGGGATAAGCCCCTAATCAGGAGCAGTAACATGGTGACACTGGAAGATGTCGCAGCGATAGCGGGCGTATCCCGCGCGACTGTGTCACGAGTGGTCAACGGCGATAACAAGGTCAAAGCGCTCACCCGCGAGAAGGTCAAACGGGCAGTGGCCGAACTGGGCTATACCCCCAACCCGGCAGCCAGGGCGTTGGCGTCCAGCCAAAGTAACACCTTGGGCCTGGTCACCACCTCATACCGAGGGGGCTTCTTTGGCGCCCTGATGGATTTCGTCCAAACCGAAGCCGAGTCCAACGGTAAACAGCTGCTGGTGACCCAAGGCCGTAACAGTGCGGAAAATGAACTGCTGGCGATCCAACGCCTGTTCAGCCTGCGTTGCGACGGCGTGATCCTGCACGTGCGCTGCCTCAGCGACGATCGGCTACGCCAGTTGGCTGCCGAACAGCGCTCCTTTGTGCTACTGGACCGCCTGGTCCCTGGCCTGGAAGATCGCTGTGTCACCTTCGATCACGTTTACGCCAGCCAGCTTGCTACCCAGCAGTTGATCGACGTGGGCCATCGGCGCATTGCCTGTATCAGCGGCCCAGCCCAGCGAGCCTCCAGCCAACAGCGATTGCAAGGGTTCCTCAATGCGATGCAGGCCGCCAATCTGCAACCGCTAGGCTGCCCGGAAGGGGTGTATGACCTGGAAAGCGGCTACCAGTGCGCTGACCAGCTTCTGCGCGCCAAAGCGCTGCCTACGGCGATCTACTGCTGCAACGAAGAAATGGCGATGGGTGCCCTGCTGGCGATTAATGAACGACATCTGCGCGTACCGCAGGATATCTCATTGATCTGCTATGACAGCGGCGAGCGAGCGCCTTTTGTCCGCCCGGCGCTCACCAGCGTGCATTTCCCCATTACCGAGATGGCGCAATATGCCGCTCGTCTGCTGATAGATCCACTGACCGCACCGGTGAGCTTTGAGCCGACCATCATCCAGCGCGATTCGATCGCCACACCCGGTAGTTGATCACATAAAAATCTAAAAACCTTTCATCCCTTGCATCAAAAAATCGATGCTCGTCACATAAACTCCCGTTGTCTATGCTAGGATCCGCCTCCTGGTGGCCTGATCGGGATCTTTTCCAGTTTTTACCAGGAAAAACCTGCGGCCTTATGCCAGCTTTAAACCCTAGGGATTTCAGGTTACAGCCTGACAGCCCGCGGGTATAAACCACAACAAAGATAATCAGGCCTATATACATGAATGACAGCAACCGCATCCGGCTAACCTGGATCAGCTTCTTCTCTTATGCGCTGACCGGTGCATTAGTGATCGTCACAGGGATGGTGATGGGAAACATCGCAGAGTATTTCAATCTGCCAGTTTCCAGCATGAGCAATACCTTTACCTTCCTTAACGCGGGTATTTTGATTTCAATCTTCCTTAATGCCTGGTTGATGGAAATCATTCCGCTGAAACGTCAGCTGATCTTTGGCTTTATCCTGATGCTGCTGGCCATCGCCGGGCTGATGGTGGGCAAAAGCCTGACCCTGTTCTCGCTGTGCATGTTTGTGCTCGGCGTGGTCAGCGGTATCACCATGTCGATCGGCACCTTCCTGATCACCCATATGTATGCTGGCCGCCAACGCGGTTCACGCCTGCTGTTCACCGACTCCTTCTTCAGCATGGCCGGGATGATCTTCCCGATAATCGCCGCAATGCTGCTGGCGCGTAGCATTGGCTGGTACTGGGTTTACGCCTGCATTGGGGTGCTGTACCTGGCCATCTTCGTGCTGACGCTGTGTTCCGAGTTCCCGGTTCTGGGTGACAAAGGGGAGAAAAGCAGCGAGCCGGTGGTGAAAGAGAAATGGGGCGTCGGCGTGCTGTTCCTGGCTATCGCTGCGCTGTGCTACATCCTTGGCCAGTTGGGCTTTATCCAATGGGTGCCGGAATACGCCACCAAAACCTTCGGCATGAATATCGACCAGGCGGGCAAGGTGGTCAGCAATTTCTGGACTTCTTACATGATCGGTATGTGGGTGTTCAGCTTCGTGCTGCGTTTCTTTGATCTGCAACGCATCGTCACCGTGCTGGCCGCGCTGGCAACGGGTGCCATGTACCTGTTTATCAGCACCGATAATCCTGAGTACCTGAGCTACTACATCATGGCTCTGGGCTTCGTCTCCAGCGCGATCTACACCACGCTGATCACGCTCGGCTCGCAGCAAACCAAGGTTTCCTCACCGAAGCTGGTCAACTTTATCCTGACCTGCGGCACCATCGGCACCATGCTGACCTTCGTGGTCACCGGCCCGATCGTTGCCAGCAGCGGAGTCCATGCCGCGCTGACTACGGCCAACGGCCTGTATCTGGCGGTGTTTGTGATGTGTCTGCTGCTCGGTTTTGTGACCAAGCACCGCAACCATGGGCATACCACGCATTAATTATACCAGGGGCGAACATATACTGCCGTAGGGGCGCCGCATGCTGCGCCCATTTATTGGTCGATTAAGGTTTGTCATCAATCCGAGGGTTCTGCCAACGCAGAACCCTTTTTTTATGTCTAACGCCTGAAGTCGACCTGCTCTTCCTGCTCCAGATACAGCGTGGTTTGCGCAGGCTGGGTGGCCGCGATGACCGCACCAGCACGGATCGAATAGCGTACCGGCGTCTGGCGGCGTACTGCGTCAAAACCGCTGTCTGCAGGTAAGATCACCAAATCGGCACTATTGCCTGCACGCAAACCGTAATCCGTCAGATTCAGGGTTCGTGCGCTGTGGGTGGTGATCAGATTCAAACCGTCATCGATCTGGCCATAGCCCATCAGTTGGCAGACGTGGAGCCCCATATGCAGCACCTGCAACATATTGGCGGTGCCCAGCGGATACCAGGGGTCAAACACGTCGTCATGACCAAAGCAGACGTTGATGCCTGCTTCCAGCATCTCTTTAACCCGGGTGATGCCACGCCGTTTAGGATAAGTATCGAAACGTCCTTGCAGGTGAATATTCACCAACGGGTTGGCCACGAAGTTGATACCGGACATTTTCAGCAGCCGGAACAGCCTTGAGGTATAGGCCCCATTGTAGGAATGCATCGCGGTGGTGTGGCTGGCGGTAACCTTGGCGCCCATCTCCAGCTTCAACGCCAGCGCGGCCACGGTCTCAACAAAGCGGGACTGCTCGTCGTCAATCTCGTCGCAGTGCACGTCCACCAACCGATCATATTTTTGCGCCAGGGCAAAAGCCTTGTGCAGCGATTCCACGCCGTATTCGCGGGTGAATTCAAAATGCGGGATAGCCCCAACCACATCCGCCCCGAGCCGTAACGCCTCCTCCAGCAAGGCTTCCCCATTGGGATACGACATGATCCCTTCCTGAGGGAAGGCCACAATTTGCAATGTGATCCAAGGAGCGACTTCCTGCTTGACCTCCAGCATCGCACGCAGCGCGGTCAGTGTAGGATCAGAGACGTCGACATGGGTGCGCACATGCTGCACGCCGTTGGCGATTTGCCACTTCAACGTCTGCCACGCGCGTTGCTTCACGTCTTCATGGGTGAGCAGTGCTTTTCGCTCTGCCCAGCGTTCAATGCCTTCAAACAGCGTGCCGGACTGGTTCCATGCAGGCTGCCCGGCGGTTTGCGTGGTATCCAAGTGGATATGCGGCTCGATAAACGGCGGCAGCGCCAGCCCGCCTTCGGCATCCAACACGTCGCTGCGCCACTCCAGACCCTCAGGCTGTGGAATGATATGCGCGATCCGCCCTTGCTCAATGGCCAACTGCCATAGCCCTTCATGCCCGCTCAGGCGCAGGTTATCGATAAACTTGACCGGATTGTTCGCCATTTTTTACCTCTGCTCGGCTCACCATTTCTTTCATCATACTGGGCAATGACGAGCTGACAAAATCGCCGCTTGGCGCCTCTCCCCTTTCGCTACTCCCCAAGGAGTACTTTTTCCATTAACTGGCTCGATTCAGCTAAAGTTGAGTAAAAACCGCAACTTATCAAATATCGATATAAATCATAGATATACCACCTTAGAGGTATATAGGGGCTAGCTTGACCTGTATCAATAAATTGCCTTCTGGGAGGAATAAGGTACATCCAGGAAATCAGAATTTTGAGGCAATAATGAGCAGAGTCCAACTCGCGGTTATCGGCAACGGCATGGTCGGCCACCGCTTTATCGAAGATCTGCTGGAAAAGGCAGACAAAGACCAGTTCGACATCACCATCTTTTGTGAAGAGCCACGCATCGCCTACGACCGCGTGCATCTCTCCTCCTATTTCTCCCACCACACTGCCGAAGAGCTTTCGCTGGTCCGCGAAGGCTTCTACGAAAAACAGGGCGTCAAAGTACTGGTGGGCGAGCGCGCGATCACCATTAACCGCGCAGAGAAAGTGATCCACTCCAATACCGGCCGCACGGTGTATTACGACAAGCTGATCATGGCGACCGGCTCCTACCCGTGGATCCCGCCGATCAAAGGTTCAGAGACTCAGGACTGCTTCGTTTACCGCACCATTGAAGATCTCAACGCTATCGAATCCTGCGCCCGCCGTAGTAAACGTGGTGCAGTGGTGGGTGGTGGCCTGCTCGGCCTGGAAGCGGCTGGCGCACTGAAAAGCCTGGGCGTGGAAACCCACGTGATCGAGTTCGCGCCAATGTTGATGGCAGAACAGCTCGATCCGATGGGTGGCGACCAGCTGCGCCGCAAGATTGAGCGCATGGGTGTCAAAGTCCACACCGGCAAGAACACCACTGAAATCATCAACGGCGGCAAAAGCGCACGCAAAACCATGCACTTTGCCGACGGCAGCGAGCTGGAGGTCGACTTTATCGTCTTCTCCACCGGCATCCGCCCGCAGGACAAACTGGCTCACCAATGCGGGCTGGCTACCGCCCCACGCGGTGGCATTGCGATTAACGATAACTGCCAGACCTCCGATCCGGACGTTTACGCCATCGGCGAATGCGCCTCCTGGCAGCAGCGCACCTTTGGCTTGGTAGCGCCGGGCTACAAGATGGCTCAGGTCACCGCCGACCATCTGCTGAGCCGTGAAAACAGCTTCCAGGGTGCCGATATGAGCGCCAAGCTGAAGCTGCTGGGGGTCGATGTTGGGGGCATTGGTGATGCGCACGCGCGCACCGAAGGTGCCCGCAGCTACGTCTATCTGGATGAAAGCAAAGAGGTGTACAAGCGCCTGGTCGTCAGCGCAGACAACAAAACGTTACTCGGCGCGGTGCTGGTTGGCGATACCAGCGACTACGGTAACCTGCTGCAACTGGCCCTCAACAACATCGAACTGCCGGAAAACCCGGACAGCCTGATCCTGCCAGCCCATGCCGGCAGCAAGCCTGCCATCGGCGTAGATTCACTGCCAGAAACCGCACAGATCTGTTCCTGCTTCGACGTCAGCAAGGGCGATATCATCAAGGCAGTGAATATGGGCTGTCATACCGTGGCGGCGATCAAGTCCGAGACCAAGGCCGGTACCGGCTGCGGCGGCTGTATTCCACTGATCACCCAGGTGCTGAATGCCGAATTGAGCAAACAGGGCATTGAGGTTAACCATCACCTATGCGAACACTTTGCCTATTCCCGCCAGGAGCTGTATCACCTGATCCGGGTTGAAGGCATTAAAACCTTCGACGAGCTGTTGGCGAAATACGGCAAAGGCTACGGCTGTGAAGTGTGTAAACCGACCGTCGGTTCACTGCTGGCCTCCTGCTGGAACGAGTATGTGCTCAAGCCGCAGCACACGCCGCTGCAAGATACCAACGACAACTTCCTGGGCAACATCCAGAAAGACGGCACTTATTCGGTGATCCCACGCTCTGCCGGTGGTGAAATCACGCCGGAAGGTCTGATCGCCGTCGGCCAGATTGCCAAAGAATACAACCTGTACACCAAGATGACCGGCTCGATGCGTATCGGCATGTTCGGTGCGCAGAAAGACGATCTGCCCGCCATCTGGAGCAAGCTGATCGCCGCCGGCTTCGAAACCGGCCACGCCTACGCCAAGGCGCTGCGGATGGCGAAAACCTGCGTCGGCAGCACCTGGTGCCGCTATGGCGTGGGTGACAGCGTTGGCTTCGGCGTACAGCTTGAACACCGTTACAAAGGCATCCGTACCCCGCACAAGATGAAGTTTGGCGTTTCCGGCTGCACCCGTGAGTGTGCCGAGGCGCAGGGTAAAGACGTCGGCATTATTGCCACCGAGAACGGCTGGAACCTGTATGTTTGCGGCAACGGCGGGATGAAACCGCGCCATGCCGATTTGCTGGCCGCCGATCTCGACAACGAAACGCTAATGCGTTACCTCGACCGTTTCATGATGTTCTACATCCGCACCGGCGATAAGTTGCAGCGTACTTCGGTCTGGCTGGAAAGCCTGGAAGGCGGCATCGATTATCTGCGCAAGGTGATTATCGACGACAAGCTGGGCATCAACGCACAGCTGGAAACCGAAATTGCCCGCCTGCGCGAAGCGGTGATCTGCGAATGGAAAGCCACTGTCGAAAATCCTGCATCGCAGGTGCGTTTCGCCCACTTTATTAACAACAGCCAGCGCGATCCTAACGTTCAGGTCGTGGCCGAGCGCGAGCAACATCGCCCAGCACGCCCGGATGAACGCATTCCCGTTACTTGGCTTGCAACCGAGGAGAACAACGCATGAGCCAGTGGATCACCGTTTGCCCCATCGCCGATATTCTGCCCGCGACCGGCGTGTGTGCGCTGATCGGCACCCAGCAGGTGGCGATATTCCGCCCTTATGCCGACGAACGGCTGTTTGCCATCAGCAATATCGACCCGTTTGCCCAGGCCAGCGTGCTTTCTCGTGGCCTGATTGCCGAACATCAGGGTGAATTGTGGGTCGCCAGCCCGCTGAAAAAACAGCATTTCCGCCTGCACGACGGTTTCTGTCTGGAAGATGAGAGCCGCTCCGTGGCCAGCTTCGCCAGCCGGGTAGTCGACGGCCTGGTTCAGGTGGCGGCCAAGTAATCCTTTGCCCCTCACCCCAACCCTCTCCCACAGGGAGAGGGAGCTGTCCAGAGCACGTAGTTAGCCCATGCAGCTGCGGAAAGTAGAGAGTAGAAACAACAAAGGCAAGGTAAAACGCTAAACAATTAACTAGCTCGATCGGTCCCCTCTCCTGGGGGAGAGGGTTAGGGTGAGGGCGTTTCTTTTTGCCTAACTGACCAGCATTACCCTTATTACAAACACACTTTTTATTATTCATTTCCAGGGAAATTTATGTTCGCCGACACCATCAACAAATGTGCTGCCAACGCGGCACGCATCGTCAAACTGGCCAAAGAGAGTCCGCTCGGCTTCTGGATCAGTTCCGCTATGGCCGGGGCCTACGTCGGTCTTGGCATCATCCTGATCTTTACCCTCGGCAACCTGGTGGATCCGTCCATCCGTCCGTTGGTCATGGGTGCCACCTTCGGTATCGCACTGACGCTGGTGATCATCGCCGGTTCAGAGCTGTTCACCGGCCATACCATGTTTCTGATGCTGGGCGTCAAAGCCGGTACCATCAAGCACAGCCAGATGTGGGCCGTACTGCCACAAACCTGGCTGGGTAACCTGCTCGGTTCGGTGCTGGTCGCGCTGATGTATTACTACGGCGGCGGTAGCCTGCTGCCGATGGATACCAGCCTGGTGCATACCGTGGCGCTGGCCAAAACCACCGCCCCGGCAGAAGTGCTGTTCTTCAAAGGCGTGCTGTGTAACTGGCTGGTTTGCCTGGCTATCTGGATGGCACTGCGCGTTGAAGGCGCGGCCAAATTCATCGCCATCTGGTGGTGTTTGCTGGCATTTATCGCTTCCGGTTACGAGCACTCGGTAGCTAACATGACGCTGTTTGCCCTGTCCTGGTTCGGCCACCACAGCGAAGCCTATACCCTGAGCGGTATCGGTCATAACCTGCTGTGGGTGACCCTGGGCAATATGGTCTCTGGTGCCGTGTTTATGGGCCTCGGTTACTGGTATGCCACGCCACGTGCCCAGCGTCCACAGGCTGAGATTGCTGCTGCTCGCCAAAACGCATAATGATTTTGGGGGGTGAGCGATCGCCCCCGTTTACCACTTCCCCGAGGATTGCCGATGGATTACTTACCCATTTTCTGCCAACTGCAACACAAAGCCTGCCTGCTGGTCGGCGGCGGGGAAGTCGCTGAACGTAAGGCTCGCCTGCTGCTGGAGGCCGGTGCGAAGTTAACCGTCAACTCGCTCGAATTCAGTGAGCAATTCCTGATCTGGGCCGAACAAGGCCAGGTGACGCTGGTAGAAAGTGAGTTTTCTGCCGACTTGCTGGCAGAGAAATGGTTAGTGATTGCCGCCACCGATCGGGTGGAAGTCAACGCCCTGGTCTATCAGTGCGCCAACCAACGGCAGGTGTTCTGCAACGTGGTAGACGACCCCAAACGCGCCAGCTTTATCATGCCTTCGATTATCGATCGTTCGCCGATTATGGTGGCCGTTTCTTCCGGGGGCAAAGCCCCGGTGCTGGCACGTCTGCTACGGGAAAAGCTGGAAGCCATTCTGCCACAGCACCTGGGTCAACTGGCTCAGTTGGCGGGTTCATTGCGCCAGCGGGTGAAGCAGGAGTTTGGTAGCATTGGCGCTCGTCGCCGCTTCTGGGAAAGGTTGTTCGTACACGACAGACTGGCGCAGTCCCTGGCCAACGGCGATACCTCGCAGGCCAACCAGCAGGTTGAAAAGCTGTTCGCCGATCGGCCTGAAGAACGGGGCGAAGTGGTGCTGGTAGGCGCAGGCCCCGGTGATGCTGGCCTGCTAACGCTGAAAGGCCTGCAACAAATCCAACAGGCTGACGTGGTCGTTTACGATCGCCTGGTCTCTGAAGAAATTATGGCCCTGGTGCGCCGTGATGCCGAGCGAATCTTTGTGGGCAAGCGTGCCGGATACCACTGCGTACCCCAGGAACACATCAATCAGATCCTGGTGGAACAGGCCAGACGAGGCCTGCGTGTCGTCCGGCTAAAAGGGGGCGATCCCTTCATCTTTGGCCGGGGTGGCGAAGAACTGGAAACGCTGGCCGAAGCGGATATTCCCTTTTCGGTAGTGCCAGGGATCACGGCGGCTTCGGGTTGTTCGGCTTACAGCGGCATTCCCCTCACCCACCGCGATCACGCGCAAAGCGTGCGTTTGGTGACGGGCCATGCCAAGGCCGACGGCGGATTGGACTGGGCACAGCTTGCCGCCAAGCAGCAGACGCTGGTGTTCTATATGGGATTAACCCAGGCGGCAGAAATCCAGCAGCAGTTGATCGCTCACGGTATGGCGGCCTCAATGCCCGTGGCGCTGGTCGAAAACGGTACCTCAACTCGCCAGAAAGTGATCGAAGGCGAACTGGCACAGCTGGGTGAGCTAGCCAAACAGGCAGCCAGCCCAAGCCTGATTATCGTTGGCAGCGTCGTCAGCCTGCGCAGCAAGCTGAACTGGAATGCCTGCCGGGAAACACCAGCAGACCTAAGCAAAATAGCATAAAAAAAGCGACCCTTTGGCCGCTTCAGATTGCTAGCAATGTTGCTAAGCTTGTAGTTTCGATCCTAGGGGCGCGCATGCTGCGCCCCTAGCTGGCGAACTGACTGAGATGGTGTCTGCATCCATTAAGGATGTGGTACAAAACCTACGGCTTCATACACCTTCGCCAAGGTTTCCTGCGCACGAGCACGGGCTTTCGCCGCGCCATCACGCATCACCTGCTGTAACAGAGCCTCATCGTTGCGGAAACGGTGATAACGCTCTTGCAGCTCGACCAACATACCAGACACGGCCTCTGCTACAGCGCCCTTCAGGTGACCATACATCTGGCCCTCAAACTCGGCTTCCAACTGGGCAATGCTCTTGCCGGTCACACCGGAAAGGATATCCAACAGGTTGGACACCCCCGCTTTATTGGCAACGTCGTAACGAATGACCGGCGGATCCTGGGAATCGGTCATTGCGCGTTTGATCTTCTTGGTCACCGCCTTCGGATCTTCCAGCAGGCCGATCACGTTGTTACGGTTATCGTCCGACTTGGACATTTTCTTGGTCGGCTCTTGCAGCGACATCACGCGCGCACCAGATTTCGGAATAAACGGCTCCGGCACTTTGAACACGTCGCCGTACAGCGCGTTAAAGCGCTGGCCAACGTCACGGCTCAGTTCCAGATGCTGCTTCTGGTCTTCACCGACCGGCACCTGATTGGTCTGGTACAGCAGAATGTCTGCCGCCATCAGTACCGGATAGCTGAACAGACCGGCGTTGATGTTTTCCGCATAGCGCGACGACTTGTCTTTGAACTGGGTCATGCGGCTCAGTTCACCGAAATAGGTGTAGCAGTTCAGCACCCAGCTCAGTTGCGTATGTTCTGGCACATGAGACTGCACGAAGATGGTACTTTTCTCTGGATCGATGCCACAGGCCAGGTACAGCGCCAGCGTATCCAGGGTGGCTTTTCGCAGCTGTTGTGCATCCTGACGCACGGTGATGGCATGCAGATCGACTATGCAGTAGATGCAATCAAACTCGTCCTGCAGCTGCACCCACTGGCGCAGCGCCCCCATGTAGTTGCCGATAGTCAGTTCACCGGACGGCTGCGCGCCGCTGAAAACGATGGGCTTACTCATAGTTAAATTTCCCGATCTTCTAAAGATGACAGCCCAAGTGCGGGCAACAAATCGGCGAAGCGCTCCAACACGCGGTCGGGGTGGCTCAGAGCGATCGCTTCACCGTAGTTATATCCGTAAGTCAGACCGACGCTCGGGCAACCTGCCGCCTGCGCCGCCTGAATATCATTGCGTGAATCACCGACGAACAGCACTTCACCGGCCCGCAGGCCAAGCTTGCCGAACACCAGATACAGCGGGGCAGGATGTGGCTTTTTCTCCACCACGTCGTCACCGCCGATAATCAGCGAGAAAAAGTCGATAATGCCGAGCGACGTCAGCAAAGGGGCCACAAAGGGTGTCGGTTTGTTGGTGACCAGCGCTAGCGGGTAGCCAAGCTTGGCCAACTGGGCCAGCGTCTCTATTACCAGTGGAAACAGGCGGCTGCCGCTTTCTACGGTTTGCCCATAGAAATGGTCGAAACGTTGACGCATTTGCAGGCACAGCTCTGGCGTGGCTTCCACCTCTGCCCAGCGCAGCGCACGCTGGACCAGCACATCGGCACCGTTACCAATCCAGGTGCCAACACGGGCCTCACCGGCCTGCGGCAGACCCATTTCAGCCAACGCCATATCGATGGCCGCCGCCAATCCCGGTGCACTGTCTACCAGCGTGCCATCGAGATCGAAGGCCAGACCACGGATAGCGCTAAAATCAGCCATGACTCACCTTTGCCAGCTCGCTGCGCATCTGATCGATCACCGCGCGGTAATCCGGTTTGCCAAAGATGGCCGAGCCTGCCACGAACATGTCCGCGCCCGCTGCAGCGATCTCAGCAATGTTGTCTACCTTCACGCCGCCGTCCACTTCCAGGCGAATGTCGCGGCCGCTTTCGTCGATCAGTTTGCGAACCTGACGCAGCTTGTCTAACGTGCCATGGATAAAGGATTGACCACCAAAACCAGGGTTGACCGACATCAGCAGGATCACGTCGATCTTGTCCATCACGTAATCGAGATAGCTCAACGGGGTCGCAGGGTTAAACACCAGGCCCGCCTTGCAGCCGTTCTCTTTGATCAGTTGGATGGTACGGTCAACGTGTTCGGAAGCTTCGGGATGGAAAGAGATGTAGGTTGCCCCAGCCTTGGCAAAGTCCGGCACGATGCGATCGACCGGTTTTACCATCAGATGGACGTCAATCGGTGCGGTAATGCCGTAATTGCGCAAGGCTTCGCACACCATTGGCCCGATCGTCAGATTAGGCACGTAGTGGTTATCCATCACGTCAAAATGCACCACGTCAGCACCGGCGGCCAACACTTTGGCAGTATCTTCACCCAGGCGGGCAAAATCTGCAGACAGAATGGACGGGGCAATCAAAAACTTTTTCATCCGCTTCTCCAAACGTAGGGGTCGAGTTATTCAGCTTTTTTATACAGCGCCAGAAGTTCGTTCACTTTACTGCGGCCTAAAATATTGCGGCTGATGGTGCGACGAGCCTTCACCACATGCAGCGAAGCATGCTGATACCAGTCACGCGTCAGCTCGGTGTCATGGTTGGAAATCAACACCGGCACGTGGCTTTCCACCGACAGCTGATGCGCTATGCGCGCCAGCCCTTGCTGATCGGCCAGGCTAAAGCTGTTGGTGTGATAAGCGGTAAAATTCGCCGTTGCCGACAGAGGAGCATATGGCGGATCGCAATAGACCACCGCACCTTGGGTCGCCTTCACCATGGTATCGTGATAGTGCTCGCAGACAAAAGTGGCATTGCGTGATTTTTCAGCAAACCAATACAGCTCTTCTTCCGGGAAGTAGGGCTTCTTGTAACGCCCAAACGGCACATTGAACTCACCACGCAGGTTATAGCGGCACAGGCCGTTATAGCAGTGGCGGTTCAGATACAGGAACAGCAGCGCACGCCGATACTCATCGGCAGTGGTGTTGAACTCTTCGCGCAGCAGGTAGAACTGCTCTGAGTTATTGAATTCGTCGGTGAAAAGCAAGCGGGCATCGCGCACGAAATCACTCGTGCGCAGCTTAACGATGTTATACAGGCTGATAAGGTCGCTGTTGATATCGGCGAGAATATAAGCCTCGTACTCTGTGTTCAGGAAGACTGAACCCGCGCCCACGAAGGGCTCGATTAAGCAGTTACCCTCTGGTAAATGACGACGGATCTCGTCTATCAGCGGGTATTTTCCACCAGCCCATTTTAAAAAAGCGCGGTTTTTCTTCATGCCGTCAGTTAGCTACTTATTACAATTCAGAGCGGCGGATATGTACTCTGCTTCAGACAGCACATCAGCGCACAAAATTAATGATTATTTTTTCAGGTCTTGCTGTACTTGCTGTACAGGACGGACCCATGGTTTTTTCGCCTGAACTTCCGCCGGCAGCGTGGCGATGGCACGCTTGGCCTCCGCCGAAGAAGCGTAGTTGCCGCTCACTAACACATACCAGGGCTTACCATCACGCTTGGTCTCGTACACCATAAAGTGTGGCAAATTCTGTCGCTTGGCAAAGGCATTCAACGTATCGGAGCGTGAGGCACTGCTCAACTGCAGCGTGTAATGGCTACCCGGTGCGGTTTTCAGTGAGCTTCCGCTGCCGCTCACCACACCACTCTTGCCTTTGGCCGGTGGGGTGTAAACCGTGGTGGTGGTCGCAGAAGGTTTGACCGATGCTGTCGGCTTGGTGGCTGCTGGCTTGGTGGCAGGCGTTTTATGCGGCTGCGTCGCAGCGGTTGCATTGCCATTCGCCGCCGGACGCGCGGTAGCACCGTTCATCACGGTCGCCGGAGCGGTTGGTAAAGCGGAAGCTGGGGCATTAATATTTTGCGCGGCAGCTGCATCAACCTGACCTTGCTGTGATGACAAGGCATCGGCCATGTTGCCAGGCAGATCGACACGCTCACCAGCACCGCCCTGTGGCGCTACAGGTTGTGCTTCGGTCGGCGTGCTGGAGATAGGTGGGACGCTAACAGTTTGAGGCTGAGAGGTGCTGACACCGTTGTTATCGTTGGTATCCGTAGTGCCGCCCGCAACGCCGTTGTTGCTGGTGGTCAGCGACGAGGAGCCCGACAGATTGATGTCGCGGGTTGCCCCTTGTTGCGCAACCTCGTGCTTGGTGGGGGCCTTCAGCGCCGAACCGATGCCGATGATCAGCAACAGCAGCACCAAAATGCCAATCCCAATCATCATATGCTGACGTGAAACGGCAAAACGCGGCCCAGTTGCGGCTGGCCGACGTGAACGCGAAGGACGGCGATCGCTGGTATCAGGCCTGAGATCGTCTTCTGGTTTAAATTCATCCATCTGAAACCCTCCAACTAGAGGCAAAATCTCGCCACCCAGGTGGTTCGAGACTATTAACCCGATGATGGCAAAGCGACATCTGTCTCGCCCTGCGCACAATTTTTATAGAGTCTAACAGCAGCCAAGCTACTGTTATAGCCCGCAAGCTCAAGCACTGTCGACCTGCGTCAAATTACGCCATCCATGGAATTGCCCGGCGGGCAAGGTTCAGCCCGGATAGCAGCAAAGAAACGGCTGCATATCAACCTGGCGAAACGTTAATGCTATTGAGTGTAACCGACTTACGCGCGCTGTGTTGGTAAACAGTCGGCGATAGATGCCAGCACCAGCTCATGGGCAACACCGCCACGAACTTCTGCTTCACCAATGCCCTTCGGCAATACCAAACGCAACGCCCCCGCCAACACTTTTTTATCACGCAGCATGTGTGGCAGATAGGCCTCAGGCGTCATTTCCTGCGGCCCGCAAACCGGCAACCCGGCGCGCAGCAGCAGCGCCTTGATCCGTTCGATATCGTCAGCCGAGAACTGGCCCAGACGACGTGCTGTTTCAGCAGCCATCACCATGCCAGCCGCCACGGCTTCACCGTGCAGCCAGACACCGTAGCCCATTTCGGCTTCGATGGCATGGCCGTAGGTATGGCCCAGGTTGAGCAGCGCCCGCAGACCGTTTTCACGTTCATCGGCAGCCACCACTTCGGCCTTCAATTCGCAACAGCGGCGGATACAGTACGCTAACGCGTCCATATCCAGCGCAACCAGCGCATCAATATTATTTTCCAGCCAGACGAAAAAATCACCATCGAGAATAATCCCGTATTTGATCACTTCCGCCAGACCAGAGGAGAGTTCACGCGCCGGTAAAGTACGCAGGCAGTCCAGATCTACCACCACCGAAGCCGGTTGGTAGAAGGCGCCGATCATATTTTTACCGAGCGGATGATTGACGGCGGTTTTGCCGCCAACGGAGGAGTCCACCTGCGAGAGCAGCGTGGTAGGAACCTGGATAAAACGCACACCGCGTTGATAGCACGCGCTAGCAAAGCCGGTCAGATCGCCAATCACGCCGCCGCCGAGGGCAACTAACGTGGTATCGCGACCGTGGGGCTTTTCCAGCAGCGCCGAGAACACCTGCTCAAGTACGGCCAGAGATTTATACTGTTCGCCATCAGGTAGAATCACCTGATCCACCACTACGCCGCCCTGTTCCAGCACCGACCGGATTCGCTCCAGATACAACGGTGCCAAAGTCTGGTTGGTGACCAGCATGACCTGTTCACCCGCCTTTAGCGGCATAAAAGAAGCCGGATCGTCAAACAATCCGGCGGCTATGGTAATCGGGTAGCTACGCTCCCCAAGCGTTACGGTAATTCTCTCCATGTCGCGCTCAGTTCTCGGTGTGGTTTATCCCCGCCAACGCGGGGAACACAATCAGAATTTCCGCATTTGCCCGCGGCCAACACGGAACCCGCTATCAGTTACTTTCCAGCATGTTGATAATCTGGTTGGCAACCACTTTAGCGCTTTGATCGTCGGTGCGGATAGTGACATCTGCAATTTCTTCGTACAACGGATTACGCTCTCTAGCCAGCGCTTCCAGCACCTCACGCGGAGGAGAGTCTACCTGCAACAGCGGACGCTTCTTGTCGCGCTGAGTACGGGCCAACTGCTTCTCGATAGTGGTTTCCAAATAGACCACGACACCACGCGCCGACAGGCGGTTACGCGTTTCACGCGACTTAACCGAGCCCCCGCCGGTAGCCAGCACAATCCCTTGCTTTTCCGTCAGTTCATTAATGACTTTTTCTTCACGATCGCGGAAACCTTCTTCCCCTTCCACGTCGAATACCCAGCCCACGTCAGCTCCGGTACGTCGCTCAATTTCTTGATCGGAGTCGAAAAACTCCATATTGAGTTGCTGAGCTAACTGACGGCCAATAGTGCTTTTGCCGGCACCCATAGGCCCAACCAGAAAGATATTGCGTTTCTCTGCCATGTTTTTCGGTATTACTAAGACAATTCGTTAATGATAACCCGCCCCGCCAATCAAATTAGCGGCGGGACCTAAACTGAAACCTCATGAGCGATAGTGCGAGATCAGACGAAAAATTATCTCAACACTCTTGGTAGTTTGGCAACCGAATAAATCACTATCCACGCCGCAGGAGGGAAACCATACGTTTTTAACGGCGTCTTATACCCTATGGATCCCAGGTTTCAGCCTGGAAGACGACGGGTACAGCATTAACAAAAAAACCTCGGTGCTCAATTCGGTAACCCTTGTAAGCTAAATCGGCCGCAGCGTCAAACTCAGATGCCTCTAAGGCACGAAAAAAAGTGCATTTGCTTGCCAACTTTTAAGCGTTTTCAACGGCTAGGATTTTGGACTAAGACCTCGTGAACCGAGCATTGCAGCGAGATCTCCGCCTGGAGTTTATCTGAAAAAGTCTCGGGATGTCGTGATTTGGCAGATTAACAGCAACTTTCGTCGGTTTCCCTCATTTGGCCTTGGCGTCATCACCGTGCCCAACATCACGATCGGGACAATTTAGACCTTAACCAGTGTGGGCGTGATGAAAATCACCAACTCGCGCCTTTTATGCTGTTGGTTGCTGTGTTTGAACAGCGATCCCAGCAAGGGGATATCGCCCACGCCAGGGACTTTATCGGTCGCCTGGTTGCGCTGACGCTGAAAAATGCCCCCTAAGACGATGGTTTCACCATCTTTCACCGTCACTTGGGTTTTAATCTCCTGCTTGTCGATCGCCAGCGCCTCTCCTTCGCCCTGTTTGATCGAACGCCCGGGCATATTCTGGCTGATCTGTAACGTCAGGGTGATGCGGCCATTGGGCAAAATCTTTGGCGTTACTTCCATGCCCAGCACCGCGTCCTTGAACTCGATCGAGGTGGCACCGCTGGAACCGCTCGACACCTCGTAGGGGATTTCCGTGCCCTGTTTAATGCTGGCGGTTTGCAGATGTGCGGTGAGCAGGCGCGGGCTGGCGATAATCTCCACCTGATTTTCCTGCTCCAGCGCCGACAGTTCCAGATCCAGGATGCGCCCGCTGATGCGTGCCAGGTGGAAACCGGCCGTTATGGCGCTGTTCTCTACCGGCAGGCCAACGCTGAAATTGTCTATCCGCAGCTTTTTGGCTGGCCTTTCTTCTGCCGCCAGCCCCCACCTTACGCCAAGCTCCCGCAAATTCTCGCTGCTGATGGTGACAATATGGGCAGCCAGCTGCACCTGTTCCAGCGGGGTATCCATCTCTGCCACCCAGGTTTTCAACTGGGCCAGCGCCTGAGCGGTGTCACGCAGCAGCAACGCGTTGGTACGTTTATCCACCACGACGCTGCCACGCTCGGTCAATAATTTGCCACGTTGACTATCCAGGCTCTGCGCTATCTCGCTGGCCTCCGCGTTTTGCAGCGTGATCGTCAAGTTGTGCAGCGGCTCCTGCTGCGCCAACGCCCGCTGCCGACGAAGCAGCTCCTGCTCATCCGGCAGTGGGAAAACCATCATCACATTGCCCTCCAGCGTCATCGTCAGCTTGCCCATGCGTAACACCACTGCCAACGCCTGCTGCCAGGGAACATTGTCCAACCGCAGCGTCAGATTGGTGTCGACCCCCTCGGCTGCGACCAGGTTCAGGTCTTGATACTCCGCCAGCGCCTGTAAAATCAGGCTGACCGGGGTATCATGGAACGCCAGCGACACCGGTTTTTCCTGCTGCACACCCGCCATCACCGCTAGAGGGAGAGCCAGCCACCCCACAAAAAACCACTGATATCCTTTCATCACTTTTCCTTACGGTTTTTTCCCCAACGTTAGCACCACACTGCCCGTGCGTGGCCGACATGCTTCTGCCCTATCCTGCGCAACGAGCTCAAGCTGCCGGGGCTGGATCTGTATCACTTGCCAATCCCCATCCAGCACCCGCTGCCGGGGCAATAACCCCAACCACTGCCCCTGTGGGGTGACCACCCAGCCATAGCGCAAATCCGGTGTGCCAATAATCCCTTTCAGCCGCCAGCCCTCTGGTGAAACGGCAGGATCGGCACAGGCCGCCGTTAGCGGTGGCTGGAACGGATCGCGATACTGTTCAGCCCACAGCGGAGCCGAGAGCAACAGCCAAAACCACCACGCCTTATTCATCCACCGCCTCTTCTGAGCTAATCAGAGTCAGTTGAGTGGTTAACCCTTCGGGCTGCCTCTCGATCTTCATCTGCCCAATCCTGCGGGTGGATGGCAGCGCCTCCAGCAAGCGCAACAAGCCATCGAAAGCTAGCTGTAACCTTATCTTTTGCTGGGCTGGTTTCTCCTGCTGCTGGAAACGTAGCAGCCGCCCCCCAAGCTGATAGAGCTGAGTCCCCAAATCCTCCGGCTCATCAGGCACGATCAACACCTGCTGCCCCAACCGCTGCTCAAGCTCTGCTAACGGCGGTAGCTGGCTCAGTTGCTGCTGACGCTCGGCAATCTGGTGTACCAACTGCTGACGCTGCTCATCCAGCCTTTCCCACCGTTGCCATTCCCCCGTGATCACCCCACTGCAGGCCAACAGCCCAACCCCAGCTAATACCAGCCATTGAGCCGCCAGCAACTGCCAACCAGGCCGGGCTAGCCAGGGAATAAGCCAGTCTGGCAGGGGCTTATCCATCCTGCCCCCAGCGTGCCGTGACAGTGAATGCCAGCCCTCCCTCCTTACGCTGTGTGACTTCAACCAGGCGACAACCCTGCAACAAAGGTAGCGCGGCCAACCGCTGTTCAAAGGTGACAATCTCCCCATACGCCCCACCTTGCCCCCGCAGCAAAATCCCCCTGGCGTTCTCTTCAAAATCCGTGAGCCACAAAGTGTCCGGCAGCGCTACCGAGAGCTGTTGCAATAGCGACAAGTAACGCAGGTTGCGCGCTCGATTATGCTGGTAACGGGTGCTTTCTGCGGCCAAACGGGCCAATTCGGCCATCTTTTGCTGCGTCTGCTGAATACGCCCAGCCAGCTCAGTGTGTTGCTGCGTTAAGCCCTGCAATATCGACCGTTGCTTGGCCTGTTGGTAGAACAGCAAAAAGTAGGCTGTCGTGAGCGTAGCCAGCACCAGCAGCAATTGAGCAACGAAGCAGCGTAACCAGAAGGTGTAGCGTTGCCGCTGCCGTCTGAGGCGCCAGGGCAACAGATTGACCTGATACATCAGGCATCCTCGCGGCGCAGGGCCAACCCGCCAGCCAGAACAAACGCCATCGGCTGGGCAGGCAGCGGCGGGTATAAGCGGCTGAAAGCCGTGAACGGCGACCAGGGCATGGCGCCTTCTGGCGCGGCCTCGTCCAGCACGCTGCTGTAATACACCTCTTTAGCCCCCATGGCTGGGCAAGCTGAACGCAGGGCTGCCAACGCCTGCTTGACGCCGACGGCTTCCCCCGCAGGCAAGACGCCATAAGCAAAAGACATCGCTCGCGGCGCTACCCATAGCCATTCTGACTCCAGGCGATGCAGCAGCCCGGCATCGGGAGCCAAGCCAGCAAATGCGGCCATCATGCTTAGCGCATTGGGTGCGATATCGATCACCTGGGGATGCAGGTCCGCCAGTTGCAGGCAATGCAGCCATTGTTGCAGCTCCTGCTGGCGGGCCGCGGTGAGCAGCAACTGATGGGTATTGGGCTGCGCCTGGCGGTAATCCATTGCTAACGTCTGGCTGTCTAACGGGAACTGTTTCAGGCCCTGGGTGGTGATGTAGTCATGGCGAACCGGTTCCTGCAAGCGCAGATCCGGTAGGGGTAACGTCTGCTGTAATACCCGCTGTGCGGGTAAAGCAATGCGTAAGGAAATATGTCTTGGTAACCGGCTACGCCACTGCTTGAGTAGCGCCACCAGCATTGCAGAACTCTCTAAATGCCCCGCCCGCAGCGCCGAATAGGGCAATGCCTGTTGCCACCAGTGGCGCAATTGCCAACCGTTACGCCGATGCTGCGCAGCCAGCGCTCTGATGCTGTGATCCTGGATATCCAACCCCACCTGCCACGTTTGAGAAAACATATTTCACCCCACCTCCGTACCCTCAGATAACAAAAGAACATATCCATGTTGCAGGCTTGCCTTTATACTACCGCGCGGTTGTTTATAAACTGCCCAATTGACATGAAATGGGAAATCTCAGGTGAAGTTCGTAAAGTATCTTTTAATCCTTGCAGTGTTTTGCATCGTGCTGGGAGCAGCCTCGATTTTTGGCTTGTACAAATATGTCGAGCCACAGCTGCCCGATGTCGCAACGCTGAAAGACGTGCGGCTACAAATCCCGATGCAAGTTTACAGCGCGGAGGGCGAACTGATCGCCCAATATGGTGAAAAACGCCGTATACCTCTCAAGCTGGACCAAATCCCACCGGTGATGGTGCATGCCTTCATCGCCACGGAGGACAGCCGTTTCTATGATCATCACGGGGTCGATCCCGTTGGTATCTTCCGTGCCGCATCGGTCGCGCTGGTTTCCGGCCATGCTTCGCAGGGGGCCAGTACCATCACCCAGCAGTTGGCCAGAAACTTCTTCTTGAGCCCGGAACGCACCTTGATGCGCAAAATCAAGGAAGCCTTCCTGGCGATCCGCATTGAACAGATGCTGACCAAGGATGAAATTCTTGAGCTGTATCTGAACAAAATCTATCTGGGTTACCGCGCTTATGGCGTGGGTGCTGCCGCGCATGTCTATTTTGGTAAGGATGTCAGCCAACTGACGCTGAGCGAAATGGCCACCATTGCCGGATTACCCAAGGCACCGTCCACCTTTAACCCGTTGTACTCCCACGATCGCTCCGTAGCGCGTCGTAACGTAGTGCTATCGCGGATGCTGGATGAGCGCTACATCACGCAGGCGCAGTACGATCAGGCCCGCAATGAGCCTTTGGTAGCCAATTACCATGCGCCGGAAATCAGCTTCTCCGCCCCTTATCTTTCTGAGCTGGTGCGTCAGGAGATGATCAAGCGTTACGGTGAAAACGCCTATACCGACGGTTACAAGGTCTACACCACCATCACCAAGCGGCTGCAACAAGGCGCGCAGGAGGCGGTACGTAACAACATCCTCAACTACGACATGCGCCACGGCTATCGCGGCCCGTCAAACGTGCTGTGGAAAGTGGGTGAACCAGCCTGGGATCAGAAACAGATTGTCGATTCCCTGAAGAACCTGCCGAACTATGGCCCGCTGTCTCCTGCAGTGATCCTGCAGGCGGATGCCGAACAGGCTACTGCCATGCTGGCCGATGGCAGCCGCATTGCGCTCCCCATGTCTGGCATGCGCTGGGCACGTGCGTTCAAGAGCGATACGGTGCAAGGCCCTACGCCGAAGCGCGTCACCGACGTGGTGCAGCCCGGCCAACAGATCTGGGTGCGTAAAGTTAACGACAACTGGTGGCTGTCACAGGTGCCGGACGTGAACTCGGCGCTGGTATCGCTCGATCCTAACACCGGCGCTATCAAGGCGCTGGTCGGCGGCTTCGATTTCAACCAGAGCAAGTTCAACCGCGCAACCCAGGCACTGCGCCAGGTGGGTTCCAACATCAAACCGTTCCTGTACACCGCGGCGATGGATAAGGGGCTGACGCTGGCCACCATCCTCAACGATCTGCCGATCACCCGTTGGGATGCCGGTGCCGGTACCGACTGGCGGCCAAAAAACTCGCCACCTACTTACGTCGGTCCTATCCGGCTGCGCCAAGGCCTTGGCCAATCGAAAAACGTGGTGATGGTGCGGGCAATGCGCGCCATGGGCGTGGACTATGCCGCTGAATATCTGCAACGCTTTGGTTTCCCGGCGCAAAACATCGTGCATTCGGAATCGCTGGCGCTGGGCTCAGCTTCGTTCACCCCGCTACAGGTGGCACGCGGCTATGCGGTGTTGGCCAACGGTGGCTACCTGGTTGACCCGTACTTCATCACCAAGATCGAAGACGATACCGGTAACGCGATATTCGAAGCCAAACCCAAAGTGGTCTGCGACAGCTGCAACCTGCCGGTGATCTACGGTGATACGCATCGTTCGGCCATGCTTTCCGATGATAACACCGAGAACGTGGCAGTCTCGCAGGAAGGCAACAATGCCAACGTACCGATGCCGCAGCTTGAGCAGGTAACCCCGGCCCAGATGCAGCAGGATAACGACCAGCAGTATGCGCCACATGTGATCAGCACCCCGCTGTCGTTCCTGATCCGTGATGCGTTGAACACCAATATCTTCGGTGAACCGGGCTGGATGGGCACCGGCTGGCGCGCAGGCCGCGATCTTAAACGCCATGATATCGGCGGCAAAACCGGTACCACCAACAGTTCGAAAGATGCCTGGTTCTCCGGCTACGGCCCAGAAACAGTGACATCGGTGTGGATCGGTTTCGACGATCACCGCCGCAATCTTGGCCGTGCCTCCGCTTCAGGTGCCATCCCGGATCAGATTTCCGGTGGTGAAGGTGGGGCGAAGAGTGCTCAACCGGCTTGGGATGATTTTATGAAGGTGGCGCTGGAAGGCCTGCCAGAGCAGAAAGTCACTCCACCGCCGGGGATTGTCAGCGTGACCATCGACAAGAGCACCGGCAAACTGTCCAACGGGGGCGGAGGTAGCCGTTCCGAGTACTTTATCGAAGGCACTCAACCCACGGAGTTCTCGGTACATGATGCCGGAACCACCCTGACAGACCCTGGTGGCGAAAGCCACGAGCTGTTCTAAAAACGACAATGGCCAGAGCAATCTGGCCATTTTTTTATCTTAACCGGCGGGCGCCGCATGTTGTGAGCCCGTGCGGGTTTGTCAGCAGCGCCCGTGCAGATGAATCGATGGAGGGTTAGCGTGAACCGCGCAGGAATGCCTCTGCCAGGAACAATGCGCTGACATTGCGCGCCTCACGAAAGTCCGGTTCCGCCAGCAGTGCCATCATGTTGGCTATCGGCCAACGCACCTGGGGTAACGGCTCTGGCTCATCCCCCTCCAGGCTTTGCGCATAGAGGTCGTGTGCCAGCACGATATTCATCTGGCTGGAAAAATAGGAAGGTGCCATCGTCAGTTTGCTGAGGAAATCAAAGCGCCCGGCCCCAAAGCCGACCTCTTCCATCAGTTCACGGTTAGCGGCTTCCAACACCCCTTCGCCAGGGTCGATCAGCCCTTTGGGGAAGCCCAGCTCATAGGATTCGGTGCCTACCGCATATTCACGGATCAGCAGCAAATCATCCCCTATCACCGGCACAATCATCACCGCTTCGCGTTCCGAAGGGCGCATACGCTCATAGACCCGCCGCACACCGTTACTGAACTCCAGATCGACCGACTCCACGTTAAATAAACGCGAGCGCGCGACCGTTTCGACTTTCAGAATTCTAGGTTTTTGCAGCTGTTTATCCATGATTGCCTCAAATAGGTTAACCGCCTAATACACTGAATACTCAGTACTCTCAGGCAGATAACCAGGATAATAATATGCGCGTTGTGGTAGACAGCAAAAGGGTCAACCACTGGCTAAACTCGATCTTGATCACATTGTGCGTTAATGGGAACCATTTCCGCAACGAGCTTAGCCTGTAATTTACTTTTTTTTAACAAACCTGACCAGCAGCTACCCCGGTGGATAAAAAAACAGGTAGGCAAATAGGATAATCCTGATATCCGGACACCATGAGGATTGCTATGCTCGTGCAGGTTAAAAAATCGTACGGTAAATGCCTAACGATAGCCACGAATGAGAGCCGGATAACAACTAATACGGTGGGTCATTCTATCTCTGGGCGGTTAACTCCGTATAATGTCTGGCTTTGCGTAAGATTGGCGGTTTCATGGGTGTAGGACGAGAATAGCATGAGCACAATAGCGTTGATATTGGCCTTAGCGCTAGCCTGCCTGATCGCTGCTGGCCTCTACTTGTGGTTTAAATTCCGCCCCCAGCCAGCCTTGGCAGGTATCCTGCCGTTCGTCAAACCTAACCACCGCAAACTGACCGCGCCAGAGCGGGCAGCTATCGAGAATTACCTCAACCAACAGAACCACCTGGGCAACAAACTGCTGTCGGGTTCCACTTCCCTGCCTTCTGCCAGGCTGGCGTTGACCGCACAGAGCGACAACGTTTACCCGATCACCCATGCCATCACCCGCTATGGTCTGGCCAGCGATGAACCCAACAACTGGCGCTACTACCTCGACTCGGAAGAGATCCATCTTCCTCCGTTTTGGGAGCAGTACATCAGCGCCGATAACCATGTCGAAGTGATCAAAACCCAGACGCTACCGCTGGTGATCTCACTCAATGGCCATTCGCTGCTGGATCATATTTACGACAGCCCACCTTCGCCGGTAGTGACTACAACCCCGACAAGGAACGCCTCCATCCGCAAAGAAGAGAGCGAACATATTGAGTTGGTGAACATTCGCAAGGAAACCCGCGAGGAACATGAGCTTAACCGGCCGAACGGCGTCAAGGAAGCGGCCCTCATCTCTGCTGCCCTACTGCTGCTGTTCCTTAGCCTGATCAGTCCGGTGGTAGTGATCCCCTGGATCATTCTGGTGGCGGTGCTGATGATCGTCTGGGGCTGCTGGCATCTGTTGCGCCGCCCGAGCGAAAAAGAGCTGAAAGAGGTGCACTGTCTGCGCGGCACGCCAAAGCGCTGGGGGTTATTCGGTGAGTCCAATCAGGGGCAAATCAGTAATATCTCTTTTGGCATTATCGATTTGATCTACCCCCCGCACTGGCTGCCTTACCTGAATGCGGACCTGGGTAAAACCACCAATGTGGATATCTACCTCAACCGGCAGGTGGTACGTCAGGGGCACTATCTTTCCCTGCATGACGAAGTGAAGAACTTCCCCTTGCAGCATTGGGGCAAGAACGCCGTATTAGCGGCCAGTTCGCTCGTGGTGCTGTTGTTACTGTTAATCTACATTCCACTCAGCCTACCCGCTAAATTGAGCACCGCGTGGTTACAGGGCACACAGAAGACGGAAGTCACCAGCGTTCAGGCGCTGGAGGCCATTCCACTGCATATCGGCGATAGGCTGAAAATTCAGGGTAACGGCATGTGCTTCGTTCCTTCGGGCAACAACAGCGCCACTGCGCCAAGCTTTATGCCTTTCGATTGTTCGGGGATTTACTGGAATACGGCTACCCCGCTGCCACAGCCTGAATCGGAAGTGATCGATAAAGCTGCCGCGCTGATGGCCACCATCAACCGGCAACTGCACCCAAGCGGTGCCGAGCAGAAAGTGAACCCGCAATTGGCCAGTGCCATTGAAAAGTCAGGCATGATCCTGCTGGATGACTTTGCGGATATCGTATTGAAAACGCAGGACCTGTGTGGCACGGAGGCCGACTGTGTGCGCTTGAAGAACGCATTGGTCAATCTGGGCAACGTCAAGAACTGGGCCAACCTGGTGAAACGGGCCAAATCCGGGGCGCTGGAAGGCGTTAACGTTCTGCTCCGTCCGGTCAGTGCTGAATCGCTGGAAAACCTGAGTAACGCGGCTACCTCTGCCTTTGTGGTGCGGGAAACCCGTCAGGCCGCTGCGGCCCTCAACAGCCCACCGCCGGGCGGTTTTTTGATTACCAGTGACGAAGGCAAGCAGTTGGTGGATTATCCCTTGCCCACACAACCGCTGAACGAATACAACTCACTCGACCAATGGAAAGAGCTACAGCGTCTTAGCAGCATGTTGCTACATACGCCGTTCCGGGCAAACGGGGTGATCACCAATATCTTTGTCGATGCCAACGGCACTCGGCATATCGCCCTGCATAGTGAACCGGATATCGTGACCCTGTGGCGCTATCTTGGCACCAGCCTGCTGTTGCTGGTGTTGGTCGTCGTGCTGGGTTACAACTCCTGGCGGCTGGTGCAACGCAGGCGCAAAAACCAACATCGCCTCGCCGATATCCAGCGCTATTACGACAGCTGCTTCAACCCGCAGCTCACCCCGATATCCATACGCCCGATGGCGTAGCCTCCGCCCTGCCATCCGCCTATACTAGGCTGTATGTTTTTTATCATCCGCGGGATACCGCTATCCCGCCTATGGAGTTGGTTCATGGTTCCTGAGTTTGATTGGCACGATATTGATACCGTACTGCTGGATATGGACGGCACCCTGCTGGATCTGGAATTCGACAGCCATTTTTGGCTAACGCTGGTACCGCAGGCGTTAAGTGAGCAACGGGCCATTCCCTTCGACGACGCCAGCAAAATCATTCACCAGGAATACCTGGCCGTGCAACACACCATGAACTGGTATTGCTTTGATTACTGGAGTGAACGCCTCGGGCTGGATATCTACCAAATGACCAGCGAAGTCGGCAACCGCGCTCGGCTGCGTGAAGATACCCAGCCGTTTTTGCAGGCGTTACGCGATGCCGGGCAGCGCACCATCCTGCTCACCAACGCGCATCCACACAGTCTGGCGGTGAAGGTTGAGCACACCGGTTTGGATCGACACCTTGATTTATTACTTTCCACCCACACATTTGGTTATCCAAAGGAAGATCAGCGTCTGTGGCAGGCCGTGCAGCAGCAAACCGGCTTTGACCCGCAGCGCACGCTGTTTGTGGATGATGGTGAACCCATTCTGGATGCCGCAAGCAAGTTTGGTATCCGCTACTGCCTTGGCGTGCAGAACCCGGATTCCAGCATGGCGAGTAAAACTTTCCAGCGTTATCCGTCGATGAGCGACTACCGCCAGTTGATACCGGCCTTGGAACGGAGGGAGCAATGAAAGCCAAAGCAACACCGGATGAGGCCGTCCGCCTGGATAAATGGCTGTGGGCCGCCCGATTTTACAAAACCCGCGCACTGGCCCGTGACATGATCGACGGCGGCAAGGTGCACTACAACGGGCAGCGCGGCAAGCCGAGTAAAGCCGTTGAAATCAATGCCGAAATCAAGCTGCGTCAGGGCAACGACGAACGCATTGTCATCGTGCTGGCCATCAATAGCCAACGGCGTGGAGCCGATGAGGCGCAGCTGATGTATCAGGAAACCGAGGCCAGCATTGCCAACCGCGAGAAAGTGGCGCTGGCACGCAAGATGAATGCGCTGACCATGCCGCATCCGGATCGTCGTCCGGACAAGAAAGAGCGGCGCGATTTGATTAAATTTAAATTTGGCGAGCAGGAATAATCCCTCGCCTCAAAGAGAGAAAACTATGTCCAACCATGACCAATTGCACCGTTACCTGTTCGAAAACTACGCGGTGCGCGGTGAGCTGGTTACCGTCAGCGAAACCTATCAGCACATCCTGACCAACCATGATTATCCGGCACCGGTACAAAAACTGCTGGGCGAGTTGCTGGTCGCCACCAGCCTGCTGACCGCCACGCTGAAGTTCGACGGTGACATTACCGTTCAGGTGCAAGGTGACGGCCCGCTGAAACTGGCAGTGATCAACGGCAACAATCGCCAAGAAATGCGTGGTGTAGCCCGTGTCGAAGGCGAGATTGTGGCCGACAGCACCCTGCACCAGATGCTGGGTAACGGCATTATGGTGATCACCATCAGCCCGTCTGAAGGTGAACGCTATCAGGGCGTGGTAGGTCTGGAAGGTGAAACGCTGGCCCAGTGCCTGGAAGGGTATTTCCGCCAGTCCGAGCAGCTGCCAACGCGCCTGTTTATCCGCACCGGCGAAGCCGAAGGCAAGCCAGCGGCTGCCGGCATGTTGCTGCAGGTGCTGCCAGCTCAGGACGGCAATGCCGATGATTTCGACCATCTGGTACAGCTGACCGCCACCATCAAGGATCACGAGCTGTTCACCCTGCCGGCCAACGAAGTACTGTATCGCCTCTATCATCAGGAAGAGGTTACGCTGTACGAACCCCAGGACGTGATCTTCCGCTGCACCTGTTCACGCCAACGCTGTGCCGATGCCTTGATCACGCTGCCAACGGAAGAAGTGGCCGATATGCTGGAACAGGATGGCAACATCGATATGCACTGTGATTACTGTGGTAATCATTATGTATTCGATGCGTTAGACATCGCCGCCCTTCACAACGGCAATGCCGACAGCAGCACCCAACTGCATTAAGCAACACCGCGGTGTGACGTGCGTCGAGTTGTGACGCACGTCAGGCCCCACCGTTTGCACGCTTGCTTTATTCCGTGGTCTACATCTCATAACGTAACTAAAAAACGTTTAATACGTTAAATATTTGATACCTATCGCGGTTACATCTCCATGGATCCCTACAATTGTCGCCAGAAATTCTGTGATCAAGGAGTAGTGACATGCGTGTTAATGGTATAACCCACCAGGATCTTGCCGCTTATGGAATTCATAACGTTGGTGAAATCGTTCACAATCCGAGTTATGAATTACTGTTTAAGGAAGAAACGGACCCTTCACTGCAAGGGTTTGAGCGTGGTGTAGTAACCAATCTGGGTGCCGTTGCCGTCGATACCGGCATCTTCACCGGCCGTTCGCCAAAAGATAAGTACATCGTTCGTGACGATATCACCCGGGACACCGTCTGGTGGGCCGATCAAGGTAAAGGCAAAAACGATAACAAACCTCTCAGCCCTGAAGTCTGGGCAGATTTGAAAAAACTGGTCACCGAGCAGCTTTCCGGCAAGCGCCTGTTCGTGGTCGATACCTTCTGCGGTGCTAACGCAGATTCCCGCCTGAAAGTCCGCTTTATCACAGAAGTGGCCTGGCAAGCGCATTTCGTCAAAAACATGTTTATCCGCCCGAGCGATGAAGAACTGCAAGGCTTTGAGCCTGATTTCGTGGTGATGAACGGCGCCAAGTGCACCAACCCGAACTGGCAGCAGCAGGGAATGAACTCGGAAAACTTCGTGGCATTCAACCTGACCGAGCGTATGCAGCTGATCGGCGGCACCTGGTACGGCGGCGAAATGAAAAAGGGTATGTTCTCCATCATGAACTACCTGCTGCCGCTTAAAGGCATTGCCTCCATGCACTGCTCGGCCAACGTGGGCGAGAAAGGCGACGTGGCAGTGTTCTTCGGCCTGTCCGGCACCGGTAAAACCACGCTGTCCACCGATCCGAAACGCCAACTGATTGGCGATGACGAACACGGCTGGGATGACGATGGCGTCTTCAACTTCGAAGGCGGCTGCTACGCCAAGACCATCAAGCTGTCGGAAGAAGCCGAGCCAGATATCTATCACGCCATCAAGCGTGATGCGCTGCTGGAAAACGTCACCGTCCTGGCCGACGGTACCGTGGACTTCAACGACGGATCGAAAACCGAGAACACCCGCGTTTCCTATCCGATCTACCACATCCACAACATCGTCAAGCCGGTATCCAAAGCGGGCCACGCTACCAAGGTGATCTTCCTGACTGCGGACGCCTTCGGCGTACTGCCGCCGGTATCACGCCTGACGGCCAACCAGACCCAGTACCACTTCCTGTCCGGTTTCACCGCCAAGCTGGCCGGTACCGAGCGCGGCGTTACCGAGCCAACGCCAACCTTCTCTGCCTGCTTTGGCGCGGCATTCCTGTCACTGCACCCAACCCAGTATGCAGAAGTGCTGGTCAAGCGCATGCAGGCAGCCGGAGCCCAGGCTTACCTGGTCAATACCGGCTGGAACGGCACCGGTAAGCGTATCTCGATCAAAGACACCCGCGGCATTATCGACGCCATCCTCAATGGTGAAATCGATAAGGCAGAAACCATCACGCTGCCAATCTTCGATCTGTCGATGCCAACTGCCCTGCCAGGCGTTGATCCGGCCATCCTCGACCCACGTGCCACCTATGCCAGCATAGAGCAGTGGGAAGAGAAGGCGCACGATCTGGCGAACCGCTTTATCACCAACTTCGACAAATACACCGATACCCCGGCAGGCGCTGCACTGGTCAGCTCGGGTCCGAAACTGTAATAGCGTTGATTACCCCCTAAGAAAAGGCGCGGAATTCCGCGCCTTTTCTATTTGTGGCTGATTTGCACTTGAGGTTGGTTTGAATTCGTGGCTGACTTGCACTTGTGGTCAATTTGTAGGGGCGCCGCATGCTGCGCCCGTTGGAGGTTGGAGGAGGCACATATGGACTTGAAACAAACGTTACTGAAGAAGCTACCGCGTTATGGATTGGGAACCTGGATGCATCAACACTTTGCCGAATTAGGCGGCGTCGAGTTGAAAATCCCGCCGCGCGGGGAGAAACCACCGCGCGATGTCACCTTTGGCGATGAAGATGAAGGAAACACGAAACCCTGACCAGGCCACAATGCTGCGGCCTTAAGTCAGGATATCAGGCGTTCTCTTTGGCTGGCGGATTCCCGCTGGAAGTTTCTTTCTTCTCGATCGGTATTGGGAGATAGGCTCGGATACGCAGCCCACCGCGCTCGCTAGTGCCGATATCCAGCACGCCAGCATGAGCGTCAATGATGCGCTGCACGATCGCCAACCCTAACCCGGTGCCGCTGGTGCTACGCGCACTGTCGCCGCGCACAAAGGGTTGGAACAGATGCTTCAGCTCTTCCGGCTTGATACCGGGGCCATCATCCTCCACCTGGAACCAGCCGCGCTGCAGTTCTCGACCGCTGCTGACCTTGATCCAGCCGTTGCCATAGCGCGCCGCATTCACCACCATGTTCACCACCGCACGTTTGATCGAGAGCGGATGCACATTCACCATCAGCTCACCCGGCAGAATATCGGTTTCAATCACCCGTTCGTAGCCACTTTCTGTCGCCACCACTTCGCCCAGAATGGAATTTAAATCGCAAATTTCGGTTTGCATCTCCTGGCCGGTACGCAGGTAATCAATAAACTGTTCGATGATGGCATTACATTCTTCGATATCTTTATTGATCGACTCCGCCAGATAACCGTCTTGCTCGCTCATCATTTCCGTCGCCAGACGGATACGCGTCAGCGGCGTGCGCAAGTCATGACTGACCCCCGCCATCAGCAGCGTGCGATCGTCGGCCAGTAACTTCACCCCAGAGGCCATCTGGTTGAAGGCCCGGGTTACCGAGCGCACCTCAGAGGCACCATACTCACGTAGCGGCGGCGGAATAATGCCTTTGCCTACCTGTAAAGCAGCATGCTCAAGCTCCACCAGAGGGCGGTTCTGAATGCGGATAAACAGCCAGGCGCCGCCTATCGCCAGCAACATAATCGCCAGGGTGTAGCGGAATAGCGGCGAGAAATCGCCTTGATGGATTTCGGTCAGCGGGACGCGCACCCAGATATCCGGCTGCAACCAGGTTTTCAGCCAGACCACCGGGGAGTTTTTGTTCACCTCGACGCGGACATCGGTCGGGCCACCCAGTTGCTGCGCCATCTGCTGGCTAAGGAATTGGTAGTGTTGCGCCCAGCGCAGGCCGCTCTCTTCCGCAGCCGCGTTGGTATAAAGCGAAATGCCCAGCTCGCGGTAGATCTCGCGGCGGAACGCTGGCGGCACCTCCAGCAAGGTACCGTCCTCCAGTTGCAGCCGATCGGTCATCAGCATACGAACTTCGTACGCCAATACCTTATTGAACTGCTGCAGACTGGGCAGGATGGCGAAGTTAAGCACCACCAGATAGGTCGTCACCAGGCTGACAAACAGCAAGGTGACGATCAACAGCAAAGTTCGGGCAAACGAGCTACGCGGTGAAAAGCGTAATCTCCTCATGCCTTACTGCCGTCCGGGACGAAAACGTAGCCAAGACCCCAAACGGTCTGGATATAGCGTGGATGTGCCGGATCTTCTTCGACCATGCGGCGCAGGCGCGAGATTTGCACGTCGATGGAACGCTCCATCGCACTGTATTCGCGGCCACGGGCCAGGTTCATCAGCTTATCACGCGACAACGGTTCACGTGGGTGGCTGACCAAGGCTTTCAGCACGGCGAACTCACCGCTGGTTAATGGCATAGGTTCATCTTCACGGAACATCTCGCGCGTGCCGAGGTTCAGTTTGAATTTACCAAAGGCGATCACCGCCTCTTCCTGAGAAGGCGCACCCGGCAGTTCGTTGGCCTGGCGGCGCAGCACGGCACGGATACGAGCCAGCAGTTCACGCGGGTTGAACGGCTTAGGGATATAGTCATCGGCACCGATTTCCAGCCCGACGATACGGTCCACTTCTTCACCCTTGGCGGTCACCATAATGATCGGCATCGGGTTGCTTTGACTGCGCAGGCGACGGCAAATGGACAGCCCGTCTTCACCCGGCAACATCAGGTCTAATACCATCAGATGGAAAGACTCACGCGTCAGCAAACGATCCATTTGCTCAGCGTTGGCAACGCTGCGAACCTGGAAGCCCTGTTCGGTTAAGTAACGCTCTAAAAGCGCACGCAGGCGCATGTCATCATCGACGACCAGAATCTTGTGATTCTCTTGCATTGTCTGACTCCCAAAGGCTGTATTGCCTGATTCTAGACTGTGGCCCGCACTTATGCATTGGCACCGCTGGCGGCTATTTGGCAACAGCCTCGTATTGTTCAAAAACTCCATCATTACTGACAGCGTTTAATGGTATATATTCTAGACGAAATTGTTACAAAGCTTATTCTTTTGCCCAAATATCAACAATTTTCACTTAAACCGGAGCCGCAGATCGGTAAAAAACTTCCCGCTGCGTATGATGTACACTCTTGGCAGAAAACCGCAAGACTGGCGAATTGGCAGTGTACCTCAGGTTTATAAAAAAAACGCCAACGGATATGGTGGCCGCTTTATGCGAGAATGCCCACTGCTCCTGTGATTCGATGATGGATGACAATGAAAACATTGCTGATCACCCGTGAGGGTTACAACAAGCTCAAAAAAGAACTGGATTTCCTGTGGCGTGAAGACCGCCCGGAAGTGACCAAGAAAGTCACCTGGGCCGCCAGCCTGGGCGACCGTAGTGAAAATGCCGATTACCAATACAATAAAAAGCGGCTGCGTGAGATCGATCGCCGGGTGCGTTATCTCACCAAGTGCCTTGAGCAGCTGAAAATTGTCGATTATTCGCCACAACAGGCGGGCAAGGTGTTCTTTGGTGCCTGGGTAGAGATCGAGAATGACGATGGTGATACCAAACGCTTTCGCATCGTGGGTTACGACGAAATCTTTGGCCGTAAAGATTACATCTCCATCGACTCACCAATGGCTCGCGCCTTGCTGAAAAAAGAGGTAGGGGATACGGCTACGGTTGAGACCCCGGCAGGTATTGCCTACTGGACGGTCAACGAGATCGAATATATCAAAGACGAAGAATAGTTGAGACCGTAGGGGCGCTGCATGCTGCGCCCGTCAAAACCTCGGCCCTCTGGACTGGCATTTTCCCCCTGCAAAACGTATAACTATCCCCCTATCGATTATCGCTGCTAACAGATACCTGACTTATGACTGATCCACTGAGCCGCATTATTGCAACCGAACTGCAGGCCCGCCCGGAGCAAGTTGACTCCGCCATCCGTCTGCTGGATGAAGGTAATACCGTGCCGTTTATCGCACGCTATCGTAAGGAAGTCACCGGGGGCCTGGATGATACCCAACTGCGTCAGTTGGAGACTCGTCTGGGCTATCTGCGTGAACTGGAAGATCGCCGCCAAACCATCCTCAAGTCCATTGAAGATCAGGGTAAACTGACCGAACAGTTGGCGGGGGCAATCAACGCCACACAAAGCAAAACCGAACTCGAAGACCTTTACCTGCCCTACAAACCGAAACGCCGCACCCGTGGGCAGATCGCTATTGAAGCCGGTCTGGAGCCGCTGGCAGACTCCCTGTGGCAAGATCCGCAACAGCAGCCAGAACAGTTGGCCGAAGGATTTGTCGATGCCGAGAAAGGCGTGGCAGACGTCAAAGCGGCGCTGGACGGCGCACGCTACATCCTGATGGAACGCTTTGCCGAAGACGCGACCCTACTGGCCAAGGTGCGTGACTACCTGTGGAAAAACGCCCATCTGGTGTCCAAGGTTGTCGAGGGTAAAGAAGAGGAAGGCGCGAAATTCCGCGACTACTTCGATCACCACGAACCAATTGCGCAAGTGCCTTCACACCGTGCGCTGGCAATGTTCCGTGGCCGCAATGAAGGCGTGCTGCAACTGGCGCTGAACGCCGATCCGCAGTTTGAAGAAACCCCGCGTGAAAGCCAGGGCGAGCTGATTATCACCAACCATCTCAACCTGCGCCTGAACAACGCGCCGGCAGATGCCTGGCGTAAATCCGTGGTTAACTGGACGTGGCGCATCAAGGTGTTGCTGCATCTGGAAACCGAGCTGATGAGCACCCTGCGTGAGCGTGCGGAAGACGAAGCGATCAACGTTTTCGCCCGCAACATGCACGATCTGCTGATGGCAGCCCCGGCCGGTATGCGCGCTACCATGGGCCTGGATCCTGGCCTGCGCACTGGCGTTAAAGTGGCGGTGGTGGATGCTACCGGCAAGCTGGTTGCCACCGATACCGTTTATCCGCACACCGGGCAGGCAGCCAAAGCCGCTGCGGTCGTTGCCGCGTTGTGCATCAAACACAAGGTTGAGCTGGTTGCCATCGGTAACGGCACCGCATCACGCGAGACCGAGCGTTTCTTTGCCGAGCTGCAACAGCAGTTCCCGGACGTTAAAGCCCAGAAAGTGATCGTCAGCGAGGCCGGAGCTTCGGTGTATTCCGCTTCCGAGCTGGCCGCGTTGGAGTTCCCGAACCTGGACGTTTCGCTGCGCGGTGCGGTTTCCATCGCCCGCCGTCTGCAAGATCCACTGGCCGAACTGGTTAAGATCGATCCGAAATCTATCGGCGTGGGCCAATACCAACACGACGTCAGCCAAAGCCAGTTAGCCAAGAAGCTGGACTCGGTAGTGGAAGACTGTGTGAACGCCGTTGGCGTTGACCTGAACACCGCCTCTGTGCCGCTGCTGACCCGCGTAGCTGGCCTGACGCGCATGATGGCGCAAAATATCGTCACCTGGCGTGATGAGAATGGCCGCTTCAGCAACCGTGAACAACTGCTGAAAGTGAGCCGTTTGGGGCCAAAAGCCTTCGAGCAGTGCGCGGGCTTCCTGCGTATCAACCACGGCGATAACCCGCTGGATGCCTCAACCGTTCACCCGGAAACCTACCCGGTGGTGGAACGCATTCTGGCCGCGACCCGCCAGGCTCTGCAAGATTTGATGGGCAACCCGAGCGCGGTACGCAGCCTGAAAGCCAGCGACTTTACCGATGAGAAATTCGGCGTACCGACGGTCACCGACATCCTGAAAGAGCTGGAAAAACCGGGCCGTGATCCGCGCCCGGAATTCAAAACGGCTACCTTCGCCGAAGGGGTGGAAACCCTCAACGACCTGCAGGTGGGCATGATCCTGGAAGGCTCGGTCACCAACGTCACCAACTTTGGTGCCTTTGTTGATATCGGCGTCCATCAGGATGGCCTGGTGCATATCTCGTCATTGGCGGACAAGTTCGTTGAAGATCCGCATACCGTGGTGAAAGCCGGCGATATCGTCAAGGTGAAGGTGATGGAGGTCGATCTGCAGCGTAAGCGTATCGCACTGAGCATGCGCCTGGATGAGCAGCCGGGTGAAGGTTCACCACGCCGTGGCGGGGGCAATAATAACGCTCCAGCTCGCGATAAAAACTCACGCCCTGCAGCCAATAAGCCTAAACCACGCAACAGCACCCCGGCAGGTAACAGCGCCATGGGTGACGCGCTGGCCGCTGCATTTGGCAAGAAATAATGAGCTGAGGGGATAAACCCTTATCCCCTCCTTCGGCTGTCTCTTGGACAAACCTCCTGTTCAAGAGACATCGCTGGCTTATAGATCGTCTCTCCGTTCGGGCCCCTACCTGACTTAATCGGCAGGCCGCTGATGCCGATATAAAACAGGGATTTATTGGAACTTGATTGATGGAACAACACTATCAGCATTGGCTAATGGCTCTTTCCGCTCCCATGGTGGCGCTGAATGCAGATAACGGCCCAACCTTTGATTCACCCAAATTTTATCCCTTCGAGACGACCGTCGATTTGACCGATAGCTGGGGGATCGCCTCGCGTTCTGAAGTGATAAACATGATAATTCGCATGGCGGATGGAGGACATGCGAGAGATCTGGCGCACCACTATTTTCTCTGGCATCGCCTCAGCCCGACCCAATGGCAGGAACGTGTAGAGCAAAATTCAGCGGAAGAACAGGTGTTGATGCAAATAGTCGCTGATACGGCGGTTATTTGTGGTGATGGTGGGATCCATTCCTGGGACCTTGGGCGAATGGGATTTCTTTGTCGCATTGCTCTGCTTAATGGCTGGTTTACCGCCGAGGAAAACCTGTGGTTCCATACTCGGCTAGCATTGCGTGCACGCCACTATTACGCCAATTGGGAGAGCTATTTCGCCGCGTTTTTCGTTGGCCGAGCCTATTGGCAATCATTAAATCAGGAGACCCCTGAGCAACAGCAATATGCTTTTTGCCATTACAGTGGAACGAAAAACTATATTCAGATGCAACAGCACCTCTATTGCCAAGACGATAGCCCTCTTAAACATCTGGCCTGGCATATTGACTGCCATGAAATGGATAAACCGGCATCCCTGGAAGAGGTTGACTGGTCATGAATCAACGTTGCTGGCAAATATTAGGCATTGAGCCAACGGACGATCAGCAGGCCATTCGCGCCGCCTATCGCAGTAAGCTCCCCGACCATCATCCTGAAAATGACCCGAGCGGGTTTCAGTTATTACGTCAGGCTTTTGAGCACGCGCGAAAACTGGCCGAGACCCCGTTTATGCTGCGTTCTGCACACAGTGCTGAAGATGACGGTCCTCATGATGAGGGAACAACTCAACTCGAACAGGCCCCCGAGCCGCCGCCATCCGCTGCAGAATCATTATTCGAGAGCATGCTGGCCCAATTCGACGCTCTGTTGAATACCCCGGAAACGCGTTATCAGCCACAAAGCTGGCATCGCTATATCGCTCAGTTGGATCAGTACGATATTGCGCTCATTGATCGGCTGCGCTGGCATCTGCTCGATCGGGTTTACCACTCAGCATGTATCTCCACCGACTGCGTCAGACTATTAGCAGACCGTTTGAACTGGCGGCATCGCCTGAATGAACTGGAGCAGGACGACGCGGCCAGGATGGATGATTATTTAGACTATATCGCCCGCGCCGATATCTTCGATCTTTCCACACTGTCGTCAATCAGTCTGCCTGCTCAAGTAGAAACCGTTGCCTTCTTCCGCCATGCGTATCATCTGTACTGGAATGAGCCAGAGTGGATGCTGCGTTTACTGCTGAGTAATCCATCAGTGATTTACTGGCCTGATTGCCCACGGTTGATGAAACAGCTGGCGCAATGGTACAGCCTGGCAGAAGTTCCCAGCGAAACGTTGCGGGATCACTGTTTGGCACAGCTGGAGCTGGACGCAGAGAATAGCGATTGGTTGTACCTGGCTGCCAGGCATTGTGCTTTGCTGCAGGATAATCAGCGGGCGTTTGATTATTGGCTACAGCTATATCGGTTAGAGCAGCATGCGCAGGCCGAGCAAGGGTTATTGGATTGGTGCCGTGAACAACATCCAGCTTATCTACCGCTGTTGATCCAGGCTTTTGATCGGCCGGTTTACCCTGCGGCGGCAGGGATAGCGGCAGATGATGAGATGCAGGATTACCTGACCCCGACCCAAACGGTACAGACTTTGGTACGCTGGGGAGAGGCCGCTCAGTTAAACTGGGCAGAAGTGCCGATTGCCCAGGCTTATATCTATTGGAAATCCGGTAACGGTCATGTCGGTGTGATGTATGACCAGCTAATGCTTGATGATGGTTCCGACCCTCTGCGATTACTCTACCGCCACGCCTGCATGCTAACCTTGGGTAATGAAGGCCTGTTGCAGCAAATTATTGACCAACCCACACCGGCCGCTCCCCTAGAGGCCCTGATCCTGCAAGGGCTGCAATCTCAGGCGGCACAGCGGCTGGCATGGTTGAATGATTCGAGCGTCATTGCCAACTTCATTCAGTGGCTGGATGGCCCAATTGACCACCAGCTGCCAGAGAGATACACCGATACTGACTCCGCCAGCTGGCATCAAGCCGTCTTCTGGCTGCGGCAATGGCGTTACCTGTCACCAGCACGATTGAACCGCTTGTATCAGGAGCCGGCGTTTAGTACACAGCTTGGCACCATCAATGACTGGTTGAATTATTTAGCTGCCGTGGACCAGATTGAGATCCCACCGTTTAGCGACGCTACCGCACCCTGGGATCAATACCGGCAAACCTGTTTACTGGTGCTATTACTCAACGGGGCGGCCGGGCATATCGATACTGTCCGTCAGATAAACCACTTAACGCTCAGTGAACAACATCCCGTCTACGAACTGTACCCATTAATCCGGCAACTCGACCCGGCAAAGGGTGACCTGGTCTGGCAGCTCGAGCAACAACTGAGGTTGGATAACCGTCTGCACTACCTTTGCTGGTTGGAATTACCCGTATCTATTAACCCGTTTTTGCTCCGCGTACAGAGCCAGTCAGAGCTGTGCAACTGCACTAATGTCGATCATTTCTATCATCGTGTTGCCAGTTGGCCTGATGAGATAGAACAGGCTCCGATAGCCGAGCAAGCCTTGCTTCACGCATTTTTACTGCGCCATGGCGACCAGTCAATACAGGACAGAAGCCGGGAGGCGCTTGAACGGTTAGACTGCGGCAATCAGGGGGAAGCGGAGCTACGGCAGGCATTGCTTAACGGTAAAAAGCCCAAAGCCCTGGGGAACTCAACGCTGTTTGCCCGGGACTCATTGCTGACCAAAATAGCTCAGGTTGGCTATCGCCTGTATGACTACGATTGGGATAAGTTGGATCAAGATGAACGTCAGCAGCTGATGGCCTGCCTGGCAGATAACCGCCTCTCCCCCATTCTGCGATTGAATGCCGGGTTATTAGTGCAGCTATCGGAGCAGCGCGTCATTGAAAAACAGCGTGCGAAAGAGCAAAGACCAGACACTCGCTTCTGGCAGTTCTGGCAATTTGACCGACGCATCAACCGCCTGGGGCTGCTGGCTCAGCTGACGCTAGTACCGCTGGTGATGGTTGCGGTTTACCTACTGTTCATCAACGTGCTTTCGGCCTGGGTCATTATCGGGTTACTACTGCTCAATACGTTCAGCGCACTGCTGCGGCGCAGTCATGATTTAAACCGTAAATACCCGGTCTTTGAAGCGGTGTTGCTGATATGCATGCCCTATCTGATCCTGCTGTATCTGCTGCTCCCCGGCGTGAAGCACGCGAACCAATATGGCCCGCAGCCAGGAGAAAAACGCTGAGGATTGTGGCTTGAGGAACTGCCCCCAACGTTTTATGGGGGCAGTTGACGTTCAAAAACTCATCTCGTCCAGAAAACGTTCCAGCCGCAGGCGTATGGGCTGGATTTTTTGCTCCTGCTGGCTAACCAACACCGCTTCAAACTCCTGCAACCACAAACCGATCTGCATACGCTCATCCCCCAGTGACTGCGCCCAGGCTTTTTCCAGCCGAGCTTGCAAGGTACGGTTAGACAGCGTATCGCGTGGATGCACTTTTAGCTCCTGCAAACGCTGCTGACTTTGTTTTCGCTGTTCTGGGCTCAGACCAATGGGGCTGTGGTCGATCACTTTTGAGAAGGAGTCACCACTGTCTGGCAGATGGACATCAACCTCTAACAGCCCATTGATATCGTAACTGAAACGAACGTCCAGTGATTGAATATGGCCGTTAGGTTTTACCGGCACGGTAAACTCATCCACCAGGATATTGTTGTCAACATGTGGGCTTTCACCCTGATAGATCGCTATCCGGATCGCCTTTTGCTCCACATGCGTCGTGGTGAAGCTTTCAACCCGTGAAGTCGGGACCACGGTATTACGTTCCAGGATCGGTGAGAAAATCCCATGCCGATCCGCATTCGAGGTAGCGATGCCCAGCGTATAGGGGCAGACATCCGTCAGGATCACTTCGTCGATATTCTGATCGCGCAGGCGGCAGGCGGCATGTACTGCGGCACCTAGCGCTACGATGGTTCTGGGATCGAGGTGCTGATGCGGCAACTGACCAAATAGCTTCACCACCAGTTTTTGGATGGTGTTCAGCTTAGTGGCTCCGCCGACCAATACCAGGTGATCCATCTGCTGCGGTTGCAAACGAGCATCGTGCAACACCTGTTCAATCGGTGCGCGCAGGCGATTAAGCAGTGGCAACCAGATCTCCCCTGCTTTACGTTCATCCAGCTCTATTTCCCATTGCCGATCCTGCCATTGCCAATGCAGCTGATGCGAGCCCTGTTGCTGATTAAGTTGGCATTTCCACTGCTCGACGCAATCATACAACCGTGCCATATCATGGGGCGCGATCTGCGAGGCGTTCAGTTGCCATTCGTTGAGGCAGGCTTTAATGATTGCCTGGGTAAAATCTTCACCGCCAAGATAGTTATCCCCCGCAGAAGCGTGCACCTCAATCAGCGGCAGATCATATTCCAATACCGTGACGTCAAAAGTGCCTCCACCCAGGTCAAACACCAAAGTACGGCCAACCCCCTGGGTGTGCAGGCCATAAGCCATCGAAGCCGCAGTCGGTTCATTAATCAGCCGCACCGCATTTAAACCGGCCAGCTCAGCGGCAAAACGGGTCTGCTTGCGTTGCTCATCGCTAAAATAGGCAGGTACCGAAATCACCACGTCGCGGATCGGCTGGCCAAGAAAACTCTCTGCGTCTGATTTCAGCGATTTCAGCACGATCGCCGATAGCTCTGGGGCGTCAAACGTCTGTTGATCCAGTTTGAATTTCTTCTTGCTGCCCATGTAACGTTTAAACAACGCTGCCGTCTTTTGTGGGTGGGTCGTCAGGCGAGATAACGCAGAGCGGCCAACCAATATTGACCCATCTTCATCAATGCTGACGACCGAGGGGGTAAGAAATTCATTGAGCGCGTTGGGGATTAAGCGCGACTCCCCGTCTTGCCAGACACTGATCAGGCTATTGGTGGTGCCTAAATCGATGCCGATTGCCGGGGTAGCGTCATGCTGCTGTAACATCGTCCTGACCTCGTAGAGAAGGATACTTGTCGCGCCTGGCGCTTCTAGTAGAGCGGAATTGTGCGCGACAACGTAGTCCATGATGGGGTTTTTATATCGTTTGATATTAGCATGATGGTATTAGGTAGCTCATCGCCATGGAATTTATTTGCTTGAAAGTCATGTTCAACTTTAGTAGAAAAATTTAGCCAGTTGCTCGTTCCCCTGGCTTTCATCTTTTCTAGCGCCACTGGTTGCGGCAGCCCGACAATTTTGACCTGCCGCAATAAAATGGCGATTTTTTTGTCACCCTGTTTCGCGTCATCGCTTTCAGCCCCCATACCGGTAAAAATGCCCCGTTGTTAACACCCTTATTAACACCGCCCTTTCAGGACGTCGATTGTGCCGTAAACACAAATACTTACCCCTCTCATTTACAGCAGGCGATGTTGCCAGATCTGCGCCATAAAACGTTCAGCCACGCTAATAGAGCTACAACTGTTTCATCACTGCAAGAAAATGCACAAATTTGCAACTTAATTAACCTTTTGCGCTCATTTGCAGTGCGTTTGGCTTAATGCTAAAACTAAGGCTGGCAAGGCGTCCATTGCAGATGTGACAATACTTACAATTGCCCATACATTCCGTATTGAATACGATAATTGTTATCACTATGATTCTGCGTATTCCTTGCTCTGCTTCATAACTCGGCGCTTCTGGCCCCATTCATCTTTTCGCAAGTTGTCTGGGTAGCAAATGGTCTGAAGGTGGCATTCCTGTGGGAATTCCCAACTCATTGAGAAGGCAATATGCAGCTGCTTCCTAAACATACCTATAAAATCACCGGCTTCTCCAGCGAGATTAGCCCGGCCTACCGCCAGAAATTGCTGTCGCTTGGCATGCTGCCCGGCTCGCAGTTTGACGTAGTCCGCGTGGCACCGCTTGGTGACCCGATAGAAATAAAGACTCGCCGCGTTAGCCTGGTACTGCGGAAAAAAGATTTAGACCTGATCCTGCTAGATAGCCAACCGTAACGCGCTGTCCCCGCCTCAGGCAGTTGCCGTGTGCAAACGCGGCCGATACTTAATTTACTGATATCACGTTGGTTTATGAAAAAAATCACTATTGGCTTAATCGGTAACCCGAACTCGGGCAAGACGACGCTGTTCAACCAGCTCACCGGGTCGCGCCAGCGGGTCGGTAACTGGGCTGGGGTGACGGTTGAGCGTAAAGAAGGCCAGTTCACGACGCCGCAGTCACAGGTCACGCTGGTGGATTTACCTGGCACCTACTCACTCACCACCATCTCCGAACAAACCTCGCTGGATGAGCAGATCGCCTGTCATTACATCCTGAGCGGTGATGCGGATATGCTGATCAACGTGGTCGATGCCTCCAACCTGGAACGCAACCTCTACCTGACGCTGCAACTGCTGGAGCTGGGTATTCCGTGCATCGTGGCCTTGAACATGCAAGATATTGCCAAGAGCCAGAATATTGAGATCGATGTCGCCGCCCTGGCCGAGCGCCTTGGCTGTCCGGTGGTATCCATGGTTTCTACCAAGGCCGACGGCATTGGCCTGCTGAAACAGACCATCGATAATCATCGCTTCAACCAGTTAAAAGCGCTGGTGGCCTATCCGCCGCTGCTGCTAGACGAAATCACTACGCTGACCGAGGCCATGCCTCAACAATTGCCCACCGAACAGCGGCGCTGGTTGGCTCTGCAAATGCTGGAGGGCGACATCTACAGCCATCAGTTGGCCGGGAAAGCCACCGAGCTGCTGGCACATTCCAGGTTAGCGCTGCAACAGCAGCAGCAGGAAGATCCCGCGCTGGTGATTGCCGATGCCCGCTACCAGTCGATCGCCACTATCTGCGATGCGGTCAGCAACGCCAAACTGGCGTTGCCAAACCGCCTGACGGAGGTGCTGGATCGGGTGATCCTCAACCGCTGGCTGGGGGTGCCAATCTTCCTGCTGGTGATGTACATCATGTTCGTATTGGCGATCAACATCGGCGGCGCACTGCAACCAATCTTCGATCTCGGTTCGGCGGCCATCTTTATTCAGGGCATCCAGTGGGTCGGTTATACCCTGCATTTCCCGCAGTGGCTGACCGTCTTCCTGGCGCAGGGCGTGGGCGGCGGTATCAATACCGTGCTGCCACTGGTTCCCCAGATCGGCATGATGTATCTGTTCCTGTCATTCCTGGAAGACTCCGGCTATATGGCTCGTGCGGCATTTGTCATGGACCGCCTGATGCAGGCGCTCGGGTTGCCGGGTAAATCCTTTGTGCCGCTGATCGTCGGCTTTGGCTGTAACGTGCCGTCCATTATGGGCGCACGCACCTTGGATGCCCCACGTGAACGCCTGATCACCATCATGATGGCCCCCTTTATGTCCTGCGGCGCGCGTTTGGCAATCTTTGCCGTATTTGCGGCGGCCTTCTTCGGCCAGGATGGCGCGGGCGTGGTGTTCTCGCTGTATATGCTCGGCATCGTGGTGGCGATCCTCACCGGTCTGGTGCTGAAATACACCATTATGCGCGGCGAAGCATCGCCGTTCGTTATGGAGCTGCCGGTTTATCACGTGCCGCATCTGAAAAGCCTGCTGCTGCAAACCTGGCAACGCCTGAAGGGCTTCGTATTACGCGCCGGGAAAGTGATCGTGATTGCCAGCATCTTTATTGGCGGCTTGAACAGCTTCTCGTTCAGCGGCCAGCCGGTAGACAGCATCAATGATTCAGCGCTGGCCTCAGTCTCCAAGGTGCTGACTCCGCTGTTGCAACCCATGGGCGTACACAGTGATAACTGGCAGGCAACCGTCGGGCTGGTGACGGGGGCGATGGCCAAAGAAGTGGTGGTCGGGACGCTCAACACGCTGTACACCGCAGAGAACATCACCAATGAGCACTTCGATGCCGCCAACTTCAATCTGCTTGATGAACTCGGTGCCGCCGTCAATGAAACCTGGCAGGGCCTGAAGAACACCTTCAGCCTGAGCGTACTCTCCAACCCTATCGAAGCCAGCAAGGGTGATGGTGAGATGGGCGTGGGCTCGATGGGCGTCATGAGTAGCAAATTTGGCACTTCAATCTCAGCCTACAGCTATCTGATTTTCGTGTTGCTGTACGTTCCCTGCGTCTCGGTGATGGGAGCCATTGCACGTGAGTCCAGCCGTGGTTGGATGACCTTCTCCATCCTGTGGGGGCTGAACGTGGCCTATTCGCTGGCAACGCTGTTCTATCAGTTCGCGACCTTCAGCCAACATCCGCAATACAGCGCGACGGCGATCCTGATCGTGCTTCTGTTCAATGCGCTGGTGCTATTGGGCTTGCGCAAGGCACGGAGCCGCGTAACGATCCGTTTGCGTAGCGCCACCTCGGCGTCCTGTTGTCAAAGTTCGGGTGACTGCCACTAATGGCCAGCCTGCTGCAAATCCGTGATGCGCTTGCCCTACGGGGCAGCGCTCAGGCACAACAGCTGAGTCAACAGTTGGCAACACCCTTGCCATTGGTAGAGGCAATGCTGCAACGTTTGGCCGCGATGGGGAAAGTTGAACGTATTGAGCTCGATAGCAGTGAATGCCTGAGTGGCAGTTGCAAAAGTTGTCCGGAAGGGCTGGCTTGTCAAACGGTGATTTATCGTTTGAAGGAGTGAATACAGGGGCGCAATAGTTTGCCTGCGCCCCCGCACTTGAAGATTATTGCTTGTCTTTATACACGTCAGCTACGGCGCTGAACTTGCCATGCTCACGGGCAGCCAGCACGACATAATATTGGCCCCCTTTCTCATCGGCCAGTTTGGACAATTCATCTTTCAAGTCCATAGGATCGGTGGCTTGCGCAGTTGAAGACACGGTGCCAATTTTCTCATACTTGCCTGGGTTCTTATCCAGCTCGTCCTTAGTTAGCAAGGTTGCAGCCATCGAACCGAAAGACACTGAACCTACAATCAACGCCGCAACGATCATCTTCAATGATTTCATGACAATACCTCTCAATGGATAAATTGGATTTTTATGAAAGCGACTAACAACAAATGCGTCATCGAGCTTGGCTACTGCGACGTCTAACAGCTTCGTTGCTTTCCCTGACGAAGCTCCCTCTGCCCAGAAACAAATCGCCAAGGTGAAGATTGATAAGCCCATATTCACCTTGTAGCCACGCATTTACCCCTTCAAGTATCGAACAGGTTTAGTTTTTATCCACTTATTGGTTGAAAATTTACCGCCGTTTTGTGCTTTTATAATCTGTAATCAATGAGATATCGCCGCAAGACCGCGCCATTACTCGGTTGCAACAAATTGATTAATAATGTTAGCGAATACTTCGGGGTGAGAGATAAACGGCGCATGGGCCGCTTTGGCGATCACCTCAGAGGTGGAGTTCGGCCACAATTCGTCCAGCAGGCTAGCCACTTTGCGCGGCACCAGCCCGTCAAGGTAACCATAAATACGCAGTACCGGCATCGTCAGTGTCGCCATTGATTGGCGTTGATCCACCGTACGTAGCATCTCCAGGCCGCCGTTAAGCACCTCAACACCCGGCATCGGCTGGTTGAGCACCACGGTTTTCAACTGGCGCGCATCCTGGCGAGCGCTTTCCGTGCCCAATGTTTGCAACGCGAGGAAGCGCTCCACGGTGCGCTGGAAATCATGGCTGAGCTGCTGCTGGAAGCCACTGAGCACCTCCGGGCGGATCCCCGGCCACGGCTCGTGCGCCGTAAAGCAGGGCGAAGAAGCCACGGTGATCAGTCCGGTTACCCGCTCAGGCTGCATAAGGGCGATCTGCCCGGCTACCAGCCCACCAAGGGACCACCCCAGCCAATAAGCCTGCTTGGGTGCGGCGGCCAGCAGTATCTCCGCCATCTCCGTTAACGAGACGGCACCATAGCCCTGGCTGCGGCCATAGCCAGGCAAGTCCACCAGGTGTAGGCGAAAATGCGGAGCCAATCGCTCCAACGTGCAACCCCAGACCTCGGCATTCAGTCCCCATCCGTGCAGCAGCACAAGATCGCGATCGCCTTCACCTAAGGTTTGCCAATACAGCTCTGTCATCAGTTATTGTCCTTACTCGTCGCCTTCCAAGCGGTAGTGTTTTGCACGACTCGAAATTCATAGAGTATTAAAAAGGGGGTGGTGACTATGCTACCAATCCACAGCCGCTGTTGGCTATGCCGGCAACCATTACGGCTGATGCAGCAGGGCATCTGCAGCTACTGCCTGCGTACGTTGCCCGCCAAACCTTGTTGCTGCCCAGTTTGCGGTTTGCCCAGTGGCGATCCCCATCAGCCTTGCGGACGATGTCTGCAAAAGGCGCCCCCTTGGCAAGCTTTGGTATTTGTTGCGGATTATCGCCCGCCCATCAGCACCTTGGTGAAAAATTTCAAATTCCAGCAGACACCCGCACTGGCTCCCACTCTGGCTCGTTTGATCCTGTTGCATTGGCTGCAAGCGCACCGAGAGCAACATCTGAACAGACCGGAGGTGATTTTAGCGGTACCCTTGCAGGATAAACGCTGCTGGCGGCGTGGCTATAACCAAAGCGAGCTGTTGGCCCTGCCACTGGCCCGCTGGTTGGGCTGCGAATATCGCCCTGCGGCATTACGCCGCATCAGGGCAACCGCGCCACAACAGAAATTGATAGCGCGCCTACGGCGGCGTAATCTGCGTGGTGCTTTCAGTTGTGATGAGAACCTGGCAGGGAAGCATGTGGCATTGCTGGATGATGTGGTTACCACTGGCAGCACCATGGCAGAAATCGCTACACTATTACAGAAGCAAGGCGTCGCATCGTTGCAGATTTGGTGCGTTTGCCGCACGTTGTAGTACCACGGCAATGGGCGTATTATAACCTACTATAGAAGTCAACTATTGAGCTAATGCTATGATCCGTATAACAGATGCTGCACAGGAACACTTTGCCAAGCTGTTGGCAAGCCAAGAAGAAGGCACCCAAATCCGCGTATTCGTGATCAATCCGGGTACGCCGACGGCCGAATGCGGTGTCTCTTATTGCCCGCCAGACGCGGTGGAAGCGACAGATACCGAACTCAAGTTCGAAAAGCTGTCCGCTTACGTCGATGAGCTGAGCGCGCCTTATCTGGACGACGCTGAAATCGACTTCGTCACCGATCAGCTCGGCTCACAGCTGACGCTGAAAGCGCCGAACGCCAAAATGCGCAAAGTGGACGACAATGCGCCACTGATGGAGCGCGTAGAATACGTGCTGCAATCGCAGATCAACCCGCAGCTGGCTGGCCACGGTGGCCGTGTGACGCTGATGGAAATCACCGACGACGCGCTGGCCATCCTGCAGTTCGGCGGCGGTTGCAACGGTTGTTCAATGGTCGACGTCACGCTGAAGGAAGGGATCGAGAAAGAGCTGCTGCAAAAGTTCCCGGAACTGAAAGGCGTGCGCGATCTCACCGAGCACCAGCGCGGTGAACACTCCTACTACTGATAACTATCAGGGCGCAATTCCGTTTTGCGCCCTGCCTATCTCCATCGGGGTCGGTAAACCGCCCCCGATGCATTTAGCCTACAGAAACCTTTCTGCGTCGCTTATCCAAATCCTTCAATAAACGGTTGACCTCAGCATCGTCAAACATCGCTTCCAAGGTCTGGCTCAGCTTGCGCCGCCAGTTCGGGTACTGATCGCTAGTGCCGGGAATATTGACCGGTTCCGCCATATCCAGCCAGTCTTCCGGTTGTAGGCCCAGTAACGCGCTGGCGCTGTCTGCCACATAGCGTTGCAAACCCCGGTTCAGCAACGGGCTCATGTTCAACAACGAGGCTTTCTTGCCGACCTTTTGCGGTACGCAGCCGTAGCGATGCAGCCCGTCCAGTAACCCCTGCTTGGCCCGCTCACGATCGGCAAACAGCTCTTTGAGCACTTCCGCATCCGGGTATAACCCAAGTTGCTTGCCGAGCGTCAGATCGCCGCTTTGCCAATAGCCACGCAGCGTAGGCAGATCGTGGGTGGTAATGGTCGCCATTGCCTGCACCGGATAAGACTGCGGCGCACGGAACTGCTTCTCCGCATCGTGCTCGAAATACAGTACCTTGTAGGAATAGACGCCGCTATCACGCAGTTTGCCGACGATCTCCACCGGCACGGTCCCTAAATCTTCCCCAATCACCATGCAACGATGGCGCTGACTCTCCAAGGCCAACAGCGCCAGCAGATCGTCAACCGGGTATTTCACATAGGCGCCGTGATCGGCCGTTTCACCATAAGGGATCCACCATAAACGCAGCATCGCCATCACGTGATCGATACGCAAGGCACCACAGCTGGTCATATTGGCCCGCAGCAAATCGATAAACGGTTGATACCCCCGCGCCACCATCACATGAGGATCCATCGGCGGCAGGCCCCAGTTTTGCCCCAGCGGCCCGAGAATATCCGGCGGAGCACCCACCGAGGCTTGCATGCAATACAGCTCGCGTTCACACCAGGTTTCCGCCCCGCCCTCTGCCACCCCGACCGCCAGATCGCGGTACAGGCCAATCGGCATCTGGCACTGCTGGCTTTGGCCGAAGCACTCGGCAAACTGGCTGGCCGCCAGCCATTGCAGCCACAGGTAGAAGGTAACCTCATCCTCATGCTGCTTACAGAAGGTTTCCACTGCCGGGCTATTGCCCTGCTGATACTCCTCCGGCCAGGCTGGCCATCCCCACATAGTGCTGTCTTTGGCACTGAGATGGGCATGTAACGCGTCGAACGTTGCCTGCTGATACAGGCTGCTGCCCCCTTCGCCGACGAAGCGTTCAAATTCCTGCTTCAACGCATCCTGCGGCTTGCGGGCCTGGAAATGCGGGAAAGCCAGCTTCAACGCCGCCAGCTTCAACTGCGTTACCGTGCTGTAGTCCACCAGCTCACTACTACGCGCTTTGGCCAACAGCTTCTGCGTCGCGGCCTTCTGCCACCATTTTTGCGCGGCCTGGCTGAGCTGGAAATCCTCCACCACGTTGACGTCGATATACACCACGTTCAACCAGCGGCGCGAAGACGGGCTATAAGGGCTGGCGCTTTCCGGGCTGGCCGGATACAGCGCGTGGATCGGGTTGAGTCCGATAAAGGCGCCGCCGCGTTCCCCCACCTCACCGACCATCGCCCGCAGATCGCCAAAGTCGCCAATCCCCCAGTTACGCTCGGAACGCAGCGTGTAGAGCTGTACGCAGGCTCCCCACAGCTTCTTGCCGGTCAACAAGGCATCCGGCTCGTAGCAACGCTTGGGGGCAACAATCAGCCGGCAGGCCCATTGCTGCTCCCCCTGTGACAAAGTGAGCTGGTGATAACCCAGCGGTAACTTGCCCGGCAGGGTCAGGGTTTTATGCGCACTGGCACGGCCTTCTTGCTGGCTACCATCCTCGCGCAACAATACCCACTGAAACTCGCCTTCTCCCCCCAGCGGCAGCACCACCGGGTTGCCTTGATAAAAGACTTTAACCTGCGGCAAGGGAGCCGTTGACGGCTGCAACGACGCGGGGTTCATCGCCGCCAACAGCTTGCGTTTGGTTTCTGGCGAAATTGCCTGCCGTTGGCCGTGGGCATTGATGTAATCGGCAGCAATCCCAGCCTGGGCTGCTACCTGATCGATACCTTTACTCATTCGCACTCCTTAACGCTTGGCTTGCCAAATGCGTTGCTGATAGTCACGGATCGAACGATCAGAGCTGAACATGCCTACGCGCGCGGTGTTAAGGATAGTTCGGCGCGTCCATTCGTCGCGGTCACGATACAGTTTGTCTACCTGCCGTTGAGCTTCGCAGTAGGAAGCAAAGTCCGCCAGAACCAGATACGGATCGCCACCTTCCAACAGGCTGTGCAGCATCATATCGAATGCGTGCTTGTCACCGTGACTGAATGCGCCGCTGGCCAGTTCGTCCAGGATTGCCTTCAGGTGCTTGTCTTTCTTGCGATAGCTCAGCGGATCATAACCCTTGGCCAACAGCGCTTTGACCTGCTCCACGGTGTTGCCGAAAATAAAGATGTTGTCCTCGCCGACCTGCTCGGCGATCTCGACGTTGGCTCCGTCCAGCGTGCCAACGGTCAGTGCGCCGTTCAGCGCCAGCTTCATATTCCCGGTGCCCGACGCTTCTTTACCGGCGGTGGAGATCTGCTCGGAAATGTCCGCCGCCGGGATCATCAATTCAGCGACGGAAACGCGGTAATCAGGGATGAAGGCCACTTTCAGACGATCTTTGACGATCGGATCGTTATTGATCTTCTCTGCGGCCTGATTGATCGCATATATGATGTTCTTCGCCAGGTAGTAGCCCGGCGCGGCTTTGGCACCAAACAGGAATACGCGTGGCACGATGTCCAGGTTCGGGTTATCCCGCAGTTGGCGATACAGCGAAAGAATGTGCAGCAGGTTCAGGTGCTGGCGCTTGTACTCGTGCAGGCGTTTGATCTGCACATCGAAGATTGCGTCTGGATTGAGCGTCAGCCCCATTACGCTATGCACGTAGTTGGCCAGGATCACCTTGTTATCACGCTTGATCTGCTGATACTTCTCGCGGAAAGCGGCGTCTTCGGCGTATTTTTCCAGCCCCTTCAGCGCATCAAGATCGTTGGCCCACTCCACTTTCAGGGTGGTATCGATCAGGCCCGACAATGCCGGGTTACACTGCTTGAGCCAGCGGCGCGGCGTAATGCCGTTGGTAACGTTGTGGAATTTGTTCGGCCACAGCTGGTGATACTCCGGGAACAGATCTTTTACTACCAGATCCGAGTGCAACTGGGCCACACCGTTCACCGCAAAGCCGCTGACCACGCACAGGTTTGCCATGCGCACCTGCTTGTTGTGGTGCACCGCCAGCTTGGCCCACACCGCCTCATCGCCCGGCCAGTGTTGGTCTACTAACCGCTTAAAGTTGGCGTTGATCTGCTTGATGATAGAGAAGTGGCGCGGCAGCAGGCTGCGGACCAGTTTCTCATCCCAGCACTCCAGGGCTTCCGGCATCAGGGTGTGGTTGGTATAGGCAAAGGTCTTGCTGGTGATCGCCCAGGCCGCATCCCAATCCAGCTGGTGCTCATCAAGCAGAATACGCAGCAGCTCTGGAATGGCAATGGTTGGGTGGGTGTCGTTGAGTTGGATCACTTCGTACTTCGGCAACTCTTCAATCTTGCGCCCGGCCAGATGGTGTTTACGCAGAATATCGGCCACCGAGCAGGCACACTGGAAATACTGCTGCATCAGGCGCAGGCGTTTGCCAGCCTGATGGTTGTCATTCGGATAGAGCACCTTGGTCAGCTTGGCGGCTTCTACGCCCTGCTTTTCCGCCTGCAGGAATTTGCCGTCGTTGAAATCCCCCAGGTCGAATGGATGAGTATGCGTTGCCTGCCACAGGCGCAGCGGCTGGGTGACCCCGTTACGGAAGCCCAGCACCGGCAGATCCCAAGCTTCCCCACGCAGGGTAAACTCCGGGTGCCACAGCTCGCGGCCATCGGCCAGTTTCTCGATCTTGCCACCAATCCCGACATCCACCGCCAACGCCGCATTATGGCGGAACCACGGGTAGCTCTCGCGCTGCCAGTTATCCGGTGCCTCTTGCTGATGGCCCTCTTTGAACGACTGACGGAACAGTCCGTATTGATAGTTCAGCCCATAGCCGGTAGCCGGTTGCTCCACCGTAGCCATCGAGTCCAGGAAGCAAGCGGCTAAACGCCCCAGACCACCGTTACCCAACGCCGGATCGGTTTCCTGCTCCAACAGATCGGCCAGCTTGACGTCCTGCTCTGCCAACGCCGCCTCAACGGTGTCATACCAGCCAAGGTTGATCAGGTTGTTGGCCGTCAGGCGGCCAATCAGGAATTCCATCGAGATGTAGTTTACATGGCGCAACGACTTGCTGCTTTTACGCGGCGCAGGCTGCGCGGCCAGCTGTTCGGCGAGAGCGGCACTTACGGCCTCCCACCATTGATGCTGAGTCATCTGCTGTGCGGAGCTGAGGCCAAAACGCTGCCACTGACGAGTCAGTGCAGCCAGAAAAACGTCCTTTTTGAGCATAGGCTGTGACATAGGTAAAACTCTCTATCCGGTGTACCCGTCGTCTTTCAAGCGGCAACTTGAGTTCCATTGGGTAGTAAATGGGCCAATTTTTTCACTATCGTGCCGGGGAGAACCCGCAATGGCATCATCCCGCCTGGGGGTTAGCTGGGGAGGAGGATTGGGGCGTAGCTGAAACTGTGATCTCAGGCACTTTTTAAGCCCCCTTGCGTGCGGTAAGAAAGCCCATCGATATTACCGGTGAGCATAAAATCGACGGCAAACCTCAGGACGTTAGCACAGTTATGATAGCTGATGAAGTTTTGTACTTGTCCACTCACAGCCGAAAAACAGGGTAATTTCTGAGGGTAATCAGGCGCGATGTAAAGCGCAGTTAGAGCGGAACCGGGGGCAAACATAAAAAAGTGTGATCAATAGCAATTTAACTTCAAGCCAAAGCGCAAGCTTGTTGCATTACCGTTGACGATGTTCGAAGTTAAAGAGGGGGATTAATTACGAGCTACAAAATAATTAACTCAACCCGGTCCCGAGACAGGAACACGGTGAAATAAATCCTTCGGGCAGTCCTTCGGCGGCGGGAACCGCACTTTACACCTGGAATATTATGCTGATCCCATCAAAACTGAGCCGTCCGGTACGGCTGCAAAATACCGTGGTACGCGATCGTCTGCTGGCGAAGCTGGCCGGTGCGGCGAACTATCGCCTGACATTGGTCAATTGCCCGGCAGGCTACGGTAAGACCACGCTGGTGGCACAATGGGCTGCGGGCAAATCGGATCTGGGGTGGTACTCCCTGGACGAGAGCGACAACCAGCCGGAGCGCTTCGCCAGCTATCTGATCGCCGCGCTGCAACAGGCCACCACTGGCCACTGCGTGAAAAGCGAGGCATTAAGCCAGAAGCACCAATACGCCAACCTTTCGGCGCTGTTTGCCCAGCTGTTTATCGAGCTGTCTGACTGGCACCAGCCGCTGTACCTGGTGATCGACGATTACCACCTGATCACCAATGACCAGATCCATGAAGCGATGCGTTTCTTCCTGCGCCACCAGCCAGAAAACCTGACGCTGCTGATCCTTTCCCGCACCCTGCCTTCCCTGGGGATTGCCAATCTTCGCGTACGCGATCAGCTGTTAGAGCTGAGCACGCGCCAGTTGGCTTTTAATCATCAGGAGGCGAAACAGTTCTTTGACTGCCGCCTTACCTCCCCGCTGGAGCACAATGACAGCAGCCGTCTGTGTGACGAAGTGGAGGGCTGGGCAACCGCCTTGCAGCTAATCGCGCTCTCCGCCCGTCAATCCACCTCTTCCGCTCAGCAATCTGCCAAACGTCTGGCCGGGCTGAACGCCAGCCACCTGTCCGATTATCTGGTGGATGAGGTGCTGGATCGCGTCGATGCCGATGCCCGCGCGTTCCTGTTGCGCTGCTCGGTACTGCGTTCGATGAATGACGCGTTGATCGTTCGCCTGACCGGAGAAGACAACGGCCAGCAGCGCCTGGAAGAGCTTGAGCGCCAGGGCCTGTTTATTCACCGCATGGACGACACCGGCGAATGGTTCTGTTTCCATCCGCTGTTTGCCTCATTCCTGCGCCAGCGTTGCCAGTGGGAATTGGCGCTGGAACTGCCAGGCCTGCACCATGCGGCGGCGGAAGGTTGGCTGGCGCTCGGGTACCCGGCGGAAGCCATTCACCATGCGTTGGCAGCCAGCGATGTCAGCATGTTACGCGATATCCTGTTGCAACATGCCTGGTCGTTGTTCCATCACAGCGAACTGGCCTTGCTGGAAGAGTGTCTGAATGCCCTGCCGTACGAACGGCTGATCCAGAACCCGAAACTGGCCCTGCTGCAAGCCTGGCTGGCACAAAGCCAGCATCGTTACAGCGAAGTGAATACCCAGCTGGAACGCGCCGAACAGGCCATGCTCCAGCAAAAGATCGTCATTGACCAGACTCTGCATGCTGAATTTGACGCGCTGCGTGCTCAGGTGGCAATCAACGCCGGTAAACCGGAAGAGGCCGAACGGCTGGCCACCGAGGCGCTGAAATTCCTGCCGCTATCCAGCTATTACAGCCGCATCGTGGCCACCTCGGTCACCGGTGAGGTTCACCACTGCAAGGGGGAACTGGCACGCGCGTTGCCCATGATGCAGCAAACCGAACAGATGGCCCGCCGCCATCAGGCTTATCACTATGCGCTGTGGGCGCTGTTGCAGCAGAGCGAAATTCTGATCGCGCAAGGGTTCCTGCAAGCCGCCTATGAAACGCAGGATAAGGCCTTCGAACTGGTGCGTGAACAGCATCTGGAGCAGTTACCGATGCACGAGTTCCTGCTGCGTATCCGCTCACAGGTGCTCTGGTCGTGGTCACGATTGGATGAAGCCGAAGAAGCGGCACGTGAAGGGCTGAAGGTGTTGGCTAACTACCAGCCGCAGCAGCAGTTGCAATGCCTGGCGATGTTGGCGAAATGCTCGCTGGCGCGTGGCGATCTGGATAATGCCAATGCTCACCTGCTGCGCAGCGAAGTCCTGCTACATGGCTCACAATATCACCGAGACTGGCTGACCAATGCCGATAAACCAAGGGTGATCCACTGGCAGATGACCGGGGACACTACCGCTGCGGCCAATTGGCTGCGCCATACTGAAAAACCGGGGATGGCCAACAACCACTTTACGCAGGGGCAATGGCGTAATATCGCCCGCGTGCAGATCCTGCTCGGCCAGTACGAAGAAGCCGAAGTGGTGTTGGACGAGCTGAACGAAAATGCTCGCCGCCTGCGGTTGGTGAGCGATCTCAACCGTAATCTGCTGCTCAGTAACCACCTCTACTGGCAGATGGACCGCAAAGTGGATGCCCAGCGCGCGCTGATAGAATCGCTCTCGCTGGCTAATCGCACCGGGTTTATCAGCCACTTTGTGATCGAGGGAGAGGCTATGGCGCAGCAGCTGCGTCAACTGATCCAGCTCAACACGCTGCCGGAGATGGAACAGCATCGCGCCCAGCGCATTCTGCGCGATATTAACCAGCATCACCGGCACAAGTTCGCCCATTTTGACGAGAACTTCGTCGATAAGCTGCTAACTCACCCGCAAGTGCCGGAGCTGATCCGCACCAGCCCGCTGACACAGCGTGAATGGCAGGTATTGGGCCTGATTTACTCCGGTTACAGCAACGATCAGATCGCCGGGGAACTGGCCGTGGCGGCCACCACCATCAAAACCCATATCCGTAATCTGTACCAGAAACTGGGGGTCGCACATCGGCAGGAAGCGGTGCAGCAGGCGCAGCAGTTGCTGAAAATGATGGGTTATGGCGCATAGTTTTAAAAGCAGATCAGTAGGTTAAGCCCGGTGTAGCGCCCCTCACCCTAACCCTCTCCCACAGGGAGAGGGGACCGAACGTGCCACATTTGACAACTGCGTTCGACCCTAAATCCGTAAGGGGTGACTGTACACAGCTGGTTTCATCTTTACTCCACTGCCTTGCTCTCTATTTTTGTCATCCTGGGTGATTTCCCAAGATGAGCATTAATCCTCCTTTTATTAAGTAACCTATAGTTTAGAGAATATATAGAGCCTGATACATCCACCAAATAAATAGGTCGAGTGATTTCACTGGCGGTTAATCTAAAGCCCGCCGGTTTTCTCATGACATTATCGTTTCATCTGGGTACTATTGCGGCAAATTTCCATAGGGAGTTGGGATTGTGGCAATAAACAGGAAAACACTTATTGTGGCAGGGATTTATCTTGCCACCTCTCCGGCCATTGCGAGCACGGAAACCCTCATAGATTATAGTTCTCGGCCCGACGCCGGGGTTTATCTGGGGAATCAGGTTGCCGCATCAACGTTATTTTCTCATACCCTGCACCAAAGAAAGACCGCGCCAGGGGACAGTCAATTCTGGATGCGAGTTTCGGGTTATCACAGCAAGGATCTGAGCGCGGGCGATAACGGCTTACCCGTCGATATGGATCGTCAGGTCTTTATGCTTGGCGGCGATTTGCTGGCCTTGGATAACAACAAAGAAGAGTGGACGGCAGGCCTGATGACTGGCTACGGCCACGCCAAGAGCAGCGCTAACAACGCCACCCTCTCATCCGAAGGTAAAGTCGACGGCTATTCTATCGGCGCTTACAGCACCTGGTATCAGGATAAGAAAAAGCATTCTGGGGCGTATGTGGATACCTGGCTGCAATATGCCTGGTTTAACAACAGCGTGACCTATGCCCAAGGCAAGCAGAATTATGACAGCACCGACTTTAGCGCCTCGCTGGAAACCGGCTATGCCTTGCAGCCTTTTTCGGCACTCGAGTTGATTATCGAACCACAGCTGCAGATTATTTATAACCGCTTTGATGCCGATAATTATCAGGATCCGGCAGGCGTCTATATTCATCAGGCCGATGCGCCAAACTTTACTTCACGCGTCGGCATTCGCTGGTACAGCGATCAAGACGATTATACTACCGCCTATCTCGCCACCAACTGGTGGCATAATAGTGGCAAGAACACGGTCAATTTTAATGATACGCGGGTAGAATCCAATTCGCTGGATGATCTGTTTGAGGTCAAGTTAGGCCTGCATTCGCCTAGTACTTACAACATGCAGCTGTGGTTTGAAGGCGGGATCACCATGGGAGCCAACAGCTACCAGGATTACGGCGGCACCTTGGGTGTGAGCTATCGCTGGTAATAATGCTACGGCTGCAAGACGGCGGGGGTAAAGACCCTGCCGTTGCTCTGGTCTAATACCTGCAGAAATTGGATACAATAAAGACATTATCCCATTACCCGGTATTTTGCAGTTATGGAACAGTTTGAAACGATCGACGTTGTGCAGGCACACCAACGCCTGAAAGACGGTAGCGCCGCACTGGTTGATATCCGCGATCCACAAAGCTTTGAAGCTGGGCATACGCCAGGCGCTTTTCATCTGACCAACGCCACCCTGTCCGCCTTTATGCAGCAGAACGAGTTCGATCGCCCAGTGATGGTCATGTGCTATCACGGCAACAGCAGCCGCAGCGCCGCGCAGTATCTGCTGCATCAGGGGTTTGACGCGGTTTACAGTATTGATGGCGGCTTTGAGGCCTGGGCCCGCCAGTTCCCACAGGACGTTGAGACTTCCGCTTGATCCCCATTAGGCCGCCTTTCTGGGCGGCCAATTGCTGAATTCTGCACTGTTTTTGTCAGATCCCTTCCCTGCGCTCAGGATTTCAACGGTATAATCAGCCGCCAATGCCATCGGCGGTTTTGCCCGTGGCCAAAGTCATCTACTTAGACGGAAAATCTATGGTTCGAGTGATCGCCGTTTCCAACCCTCGCCTGGCGCAGGCCTTTGTCGATTACATGGCAACGCAGGGGGTTGTACTTGAAGTCCGCGCCACGGGCGATGCAGCCGAAATCTGGCTGGCGGATGAGGCCCATCTGGAGCAGGTGCAACACGAACTGCAACAGTTCCTGCTCGATCCGTTCAACCGCCGCTATCAGGCCGCCAGTTGGCAGACAGGCAGCACCGATGCCGGTCTACAGTATCAACAGTTTTCTTACCTGCAAATCATCCGCAGCAAGGCCGGGCCACTGACGCTGACGGTGATGAGCCTGTGTATTCTGGTCTATATCCTGATGCAGGTGCTGGGCGATGATACCATCATGTTCTGGCTCTCCTGGCCGCAAAACAGCTCGCAATATGGCCAGCTGTGGCGCTGGGTCAGCCATGCGTTTCTGCACTTCTCGCTGCTGCACATTACCTTTAACCTGATGTGGTGGTGGTATCTTGGTGGTCCGCTGGAAAAACTCCTCGGCACCGGCAAGCTGTTTGTGATCGCCGTAGTGTCAGCCTTTTTCAGCGGCTGGGCGCAGTCATTGTTCAGCGGTGCGCTGTTCGGCGGGCTTTCCGGGGTAGTTTACGCGCTGATGGGCTACGTCTGGCTGAGCGGAGAACGCGCACCGGAACGCGGTTTGAACCTGCCACGGGGCTTAATGGTCTTTTCCGCGCTCTGGCTGGTGGCCGGTTATTTCGATATTTTAGGAATGTCGATCGCTAATGCGGCACACGTTGCCGGTTTAGTGATAGGGTTATTAATGGCATTCTGGGATACGCGGCATCGCGCGCACAACGAACAATAACAACCAGGCACATCGGTGTATTAGGGGAATATCGTGAAGCAAACACAGCGTCATGACGCAATTATCGAATTAGTGCGCCTACAGGGATATGTCAGTACGGAAGAGCTGGTGGAGCACTTTGCCGTCAGCCCGCAGACCATTCGCCGTGATTTGAATGACCTGGCCGATCAGAACAAAATACAGCGTCATCACGGTGGCGCTGCGTTACCTTCCAGCTCGGTAAACACTGCTTATCACGATCGCAAGGTGATGTGGTCGGAAGAGAAAGCCCGCATCGCCCAGCGCGTAGCCAGCCAGATACCGGACGGTGCCACGCTGTTTATCGATATTGGTACCACGCCGGAAGCGGTAGCCCACGCTTTGATGGGCCATAAAAATCTGCGGGTCGTGACCAACAACCTGAACGTGGCCACCCTGCTCACCGCCAAGGAGGATTTCCGCCTGATCCTGGCCGGTGGCGAAGTCCGTACCCGCGATGGCGGCATTATGGGCGAAGCCACGCTGGACTTTATCTCCCAGTTCCGCCTTGATTTCGGCATTCTCGGCATCAGCGGTATCGATATGGATGGCTCGTTGCTCGAATTCGACTATCACGAAGTGCGAACCAAACGCGCGATTATCGAAAACTCCCGCTGCGTGATGTTGGTTACCGATCATTCCAAATTTGGCCGTAACGCGATGGTGAACCTGGGGAACATGAACCTGATCGACTATCTGTTTACCGATCAGGCTCCGCCACCCAGCGTGATGAAGATTATCGAACAGTACGACGTACAGCTGGAACTCTGCTGATCGCCCCGCCCCCTCTCCAAATGGAGAGGGGGCCGATCGAGAGAGTTTGAAAACTCGGTGACGCACCTTGGATGAAGGAGCGATCGAGTTTGTGTGACTTTACGTAATATCTTGCCTTTCTTGTTCTTACTCCCTACTTGCCAAAGCAGCATGGACTAGCCATATGCTCCGTACAGCTCCCTCTCCCTGTGGGAGAGGGTTGGGGTGAGGGGTCCTCTTTCCTATAGTAAGTGCTTCCAATACCCCTTCAATTTGTATACCTACTATCACCAAACTGTTACCTCTATCACGCAAGAATGTTTTTGTTTGGTTAACTCTTGGCTTGCTTGTTGGTTTCCGATTACAATAATGAGCGAAAACGAACATAAAAGAGCTATTTCGAACACCAGGAGGAAGTTAACGTGGAAACCAAAGACTTGATCGTTATCGGTGGTGGTATCAACGGAGCCGGCATCGCAGCCGATGCAGCCGGGCGTGGGCTGTCCGTACTGCTGCTGGAAGCGCAAGACTTGGCCTGTGCTACGTCTTCCGCCAGTTCAAAACTGATCCACGGTGGCCTGCGCTACCTGGAACACTACGAGTTTCGTCTGGTCAGCGAAGCGCTGGCCGAACGTGAAGTGCTGCTGAAACTGGCACCACACATCGCCTTCCCAATGCGTTTCCGCCTGCCGCACCAGCCCCATCTGCGCCCGGCCTGGATGATCCGCATCGGCCTGTTCCTGTACGATCATTTGGGCAAACGCACCAGCCTGCCAGGCAGTAAGGGTTTGCGCTTTGGACCAGACTCCGTCCTGAAGCCGGACTTAAAGCGCGGTTTCGAATATTCTGACTGTTGGGTAGACGATGCGCGCCTGGTCGTGCTGAATGCCCAAGCCGTGGCCGAACGCGGTGGCGAAGTACGCACCCGCACCAAAGTGACCCGCGCCTGGCGCGAAAATGGCCTGTGGATGGTGGAAGCCATCGACGTCGACAGCGGCAAAACCTTTACCTGGCGCGCCAAAGGCCTGGTAAACGCCACCGGCCCATGGGTAAAACATTTCTTCGACGATGGCCTGAAGCTCAAGTCTCCTTACGGTATCCGCCTGATCAAAGGCAGCCATATCGTGGTACCTCGGGCACATAACCAGCCACAGTCTTATATCTTGCAGAACGAAGACCACCGTATCGTGTTTGTCATTCCGTGGCTGGACGAGTTCTCCATCATCGGCACCACCGACGTGGAATACCACGGCGATCCGAAAGACGTGAAGATCGACGATAACGAAATCAACTATCTGTTGAAGGTGTATAACGATCACTTCAAAAAACAGCTGGGCCGTGACGATATCGTCTGGACCTACTCTGGCGTACGCCCACTGTGTGATGACGAATCTGACTCACCGCAGGCCGTAACTCGCGACTATACGCTGGATGTGCATGACGAGCAGGGCAAAGCCCCACTGCTTTCCGTGTTTGGTGGCAAACTCACCACTTACCGCAAACTGGCCGAGCATGCGATGGAGAAGTTGGCTCACTACTATCCTGGCTGTGGCCCGGCGTGGACCAAAAACGGTTCCCTGCCAGGGGGCGATATTGACGGCGATCGCGATAGCTATGCCGCTAAACTGCGCCGTCAGCACGGCTGGATGACGGAGTCTCTGGCTCGCCGTTACGCTCGCACCTATGGCAGCCACAGCAAAATTATCTTGGCCAATGCCAATAGCCTGAGCGATTTGGGTGAAGACTTCGGCCATGACCTGTACGAGGCTGAACTGCGTTATCTGGTAGAGAAAGAGTGGGTTGTCGAGCTGGATGATGCCTTGTGGCGCCGTACCAAACTGGGGATGTGGCTCAGCGAAGAACAGCAGGCACGGGTGAAAACCTGGCTGGCAGAAAATGCCAAACCAAAAGCGTTGTCATTGGCGTCTTGATTGAGCTGTGAGTAGACGGGCGCTGCACACAGCGCCCCTACGGCATACGGGACGCAACAAGTTAAATTCAAGGGCCGGTGATCCGGCCCTTGGCTATTACAGCTTTATCGGTTTGATATTCCAAATTTCGTCCGCGTACTCCTGGATCGTGCGGTCGGAAGAGAAGTAGCCCATGTTGGCGATATTGAGTATCGCGCGTTTGGTCCAGTCGTCCTGATTGAGATACACCTCATCCACCTTATCTTGCGTATCCACATAGCTGCGATAATCGGCCAACAGCTGATAGTGGTCGCCAAGATTGACCAGTGAATCGAACAGGCTGCTGTAGCGCTTGGGCTCTTCAGGGCTGAACGCACCGGTAGCGATCTGCGTCAAAGCCAGATGCAACTCTTCATCCTGCTCGTAATACTGACGTGGGTTATACCCATCGCGGCGCAGCGCTTCCACCTGATCGGCGGTATTGCCAAAGATAAAGATATTCTCTTCGCCCACGTGTTCCAACATTTCGACGTTGGCCCCGTCCAGCGTGCCGATGGTCAAGGCACCGTTGAGAGCAAACTTCATGTTACTGGTGCCCGAAGCCTCGGTCCCGGCCAGCGAGATCTGCTCGGAGAGATCGGCCGCCGGAATGATCATCTGGGCCAGGCTCACCCCGTAGTTAGGGATAAACACCACCTTCAAATCATCATGCACTCGCGGATCGTTGTTGATCACCTTCGCTACGTCGTTGATCAAGCGGATGATCTGTTTGGCGGCATAGTAGGCAGAAGCCGCTTTACCCGCAAAGATCACTACGCGCGGTACACGTTTGGCATCAGGATCTTGCAGCAGACGGTTATAACGCGTGATCACATGCAATACGTTCAGCAGTTGCCGCTTATATTCGTGGATCCGTTTGATCTGTACGTCGAATAATGCGTCGGGGTTCACCACCACGTTGAGCTTTTTCGCGATATACGCCGCCAGCCGCTCTTTGTTCTGCCGTTTGGCAGCCTGTACGGCCTGCAAGAAGCTCGGGTAATCCGCATTCGCCTTGATTTCGCCAAGCTGGCTGAGATCGGTACGCCAGTTATGGCCAATACTGTCATCCAGCACTTTGGACAGCGGCCGGTTAGCCAACCCCAGCCAGCGGCGCGGCGTGACCCCGTTGGTTTTATTGCAGAAGCGATCGGGGAATACGCGAGCAAAATCGGCAAACAGGGACTGTACCATCAGTTCGGAGTGCAGCGCCGAGACGCCATTCACCTTATGGCTGGCGACCACGGCCAACCACGCCATTCGCACCCTGCGCCCGTTGGTTTCATCAATGATAGAGACCCTTGCCAGCAATTGATTATCGCCCGGCACCACTTGCTTAACCTGCTTGAGGAAATGATCGTTGATTTCGAAAATCAGCTGTAAGTGGCGCGGCAGGATCTTGCCCAGCATATCAACCGGCCAGGTTTCCAGCGCTTCGCTCATCAAGGTGTGGTTGGTATAGGAGAATACCTTTTCCACCACTTCCCAGGCATCCAGCCAGCTGAATTTGTGCTCATCAATCAGCAGGTGCATCAGCTCAGGGATCGACAACACCGGGTGGGTATCATTGAGGTGGATGGCAATCTTGTCGGCCAGATTGTCGAAGGTTTTGTGCATCGTCCAATGGCGGTTGAGGATGTCCTGGGTAGTGGCTGAAACCAGGAAATACTCCTGCCGCAGGCGCAGCTCACGCCCGGAATAGGTGGAGTCATCGGGATAGAGCACGCGCGAGACGTTCTCTGAGTGGTTTTTATCTTCCACGGCGGCAAAATAATCCCCCTGGTTGAACTTACCCAGGTTGATTTCATTACTGGCCTGAGCGCTCCACAAACGCAGCGTGTTGGTGGCATCGGTATCGAAGCCTGGGATCACCTGATCGTAGGCGATGGCGATAATCTCTTCGGTTTCCACCCAGCGGGCCTTCGCCCCTTCCTGCTGAACGCGGCCACCAAAACGCACTTTATAGCGGGTATTGTGGCGCGGGAATTCCCACGGGTTGCCGTATTCCAGCCAATAATCCGGCGACTCCATCTGTTGGCCATCGACGATGTTCTGCTTGAACATGCCATATTCATAGCGGATACCGTAACCCCGGCCAGGCAGCGCCAGCGTGGCCAACGAATCCAGGAAGCAGGCAGCCAATCGACCCAGACCGCCATTGCCCAGGCCAGGATCGTTCTCTTCCTCAAGCAGTTCACTCAGATTCAGGCCCATCTCATCGAGTGCGTCCTCAATATCCTGGTAAATCCCCATAGATAACAGCGCATTCGACAGCGTACGGCCAAGCAGAAACTCCATCGACAGGTAATACACCTGCCGGACATCTTGTGAAAGCTGGGCGCGATTGGATCGCAACCAACGTTCCACCATCCTGTCGCGCACCGCAAACAACACGGCATTAAGCCAGTCGTGCTGGGTGGCGATAGCCGGATCCTTACCGACAATAAACATCAGTTTATAGGCGATGGAATGTTTCAGCGCTTCAACACTGACCGTGGGTGAGGTGTAACTAAACGGTGAAGTCATAGTAATTCAATCCCAAGTACGTGATTACAACAAGCGTTGATAAAGCGACAGATATTCCTTTGCCGCGACTTGCCAGCCAAAATCCAGACTCATGGCGTGGCGTTGTACGTGATGCCAATGCCTCGGCCTGCTCCAGAGCACCAGAGCACGCCGAATGGCATTGCCCAGGGCAACAGCATTACAATCATCAAACACAAACCCGCTGGCAGTGCCGTCGGCCAAATTCTCCAGCGCACAGTCCACCACCGTATCTGCCAACCCACCGGTGCGGCGCACCAGCGGCAACGTGCCATATTTCAGGCCATAAAGCTGTGTTAACCCGCAAGGCTCAAAGCGGCTTGGCACCAGGATCACGTCCGCTCCGCCGATAATGCGGTGGGAGAAGGCATCGTGGTAGCCAATCTGCACGCCGACCTGTTCCGGATAATCGGCCGCCGCGGCCAGGAAAGCCTGCTGCAATACCGCATCCCCCGCCCCCAGCAGCACCAACTGCCCCCCTTGTTCCAGCAACGCTGGCAAGGCTTCCAGCACCAGATCCAACCCTTTCTGGTTGGTCAAACGGCTGACCACTGCAAACAGCGGCAACGATTCATCCACCTGCAGCCCCATGGCTTTTTGCAGATGAACCTTGTTCTTGGCCTTGTTTTTCAGGCTGTCGGCGTCATAGCGTGCCGCCAGGCGCGCATCGTGCGACGGGTCCCAAATCTTGTCATCAACACCGTTGAGAATGCCGCTCAACCGCCCTTGCCGCTGCCGCTCCTGGAGCAGCCCTTCCATCCCGTAACCAAACTCCGGCTGGGTGATTTCACGCGCATAGGTCGGGCTGACGGCGGTGATATGGTCGGCGTAGTACAGGCCTGCCTTCAGGAAAGACATCTGGCCATAAAACTCCAGGCCATAGATATTCAAGAATGACGATGGCAACCACAGCTCCGCCATATGGTGGGCGGAGAATAGCCCCTGATAGGCCAGATTGTGTACGGTGAAGATCGAGCGTGCCGGGTGGCCATTCGCCGCCAGATAAGCGCAGGCCAAGCCAGCATGCCAGTCGTGAGCATGGACCAGTTTTGGCCGCCAGTAATGATCCAACCCCTTCGCCAGCTCGCAGGCCATCCAGCCCAGCAAGGCAAAACGGCGGTGGTTGTCAGGATAGGCGTACATCGACTGATCGTGGTACGGGCTGCCCGGTCGGTCATACAACCAGGGGGCATCGATCAGGTAAACGCCCACGCCATGATAGGTACCATAACGCAGGCCTACGCGCCCGGCAAAAGAGTCGATCTCGGCAACCAATACCGTGTCCGGGATACCGTTGCGCACGTCAGGAAAAGCCGGTAATAGCACCCGAACATCAGCTCCTGCGGCAATCTGCGCCGTCGGTAATGCGCCAACCACGTCTGCAAGCCCGCCGGTTTTAAGCAGTGGGAACATCTCGGAACATACGTGTAAAACCTGCATTATCACTCCTGAAATTCGGTAAAAACGTCTTTACGGAGATAAGGGGCGCGGCTTGCCACGCCCAAGGTTCCGGCCGGAATGGCTACAGTTTTGCCAACATTTCGCGCGTTACCAGCACGATGCCCTCTTCCGAGCGGTAAAAACGCTTGCTGTCTTCCTCGGCGTTTTCACCAATCACCATGCCTTCGGGAATATGGCAGGCGCGATCGATAATGCAGCGGCGCAGGCGGCAGGAGCGGCCCACGTTGACATCGGGCAGTAATACAGAAGAGTCGATAGTGCAGAAGGAGTTCACCCGCACCTTCGAGAACAGCACCGAATGCACCACCACCGAACCGGAGACAATGCACCCGCCGGCCACCAGCGAGTTCATGGTCATGCCATGGCTGCCGGAACGGTCTTGCACAAATTTGGCCGGTGGCAGTGGCTCCATGTAGGTGCGGATCGGCCAGGAACGGTCGTACATATCCAGCTCAGGCGTTACCGAAGCCAGATCGAGGTTGGCGCGCCAGTAGGCTTCCAGGGTCCCGACATCACGCCAATACGGTGGTAGATTCGGACCACATCCCACACAGGAAAGCGTAAATGGATGCGCCCAGGCAGCACCCTGCGCGGTAATTTTTGGGATCAGATCCTTACCGAAATCGTGGGTGGAGTCAGGGGTCGACATATCCTCTTCCAGCAGTTGGAAGAGGTAGCTGGCGTTGAAAATATAGATGCCCATGCTGGCCAGTGACATATCCGGGTTGCCAGGCATAGCCGGCGGATTGTCTGGCTTCTCCAGGAATTCGAGGATCAGATCGTTATCGTCCACCTTCATCACGCCAAACTCGCTGGCTTCCTTGCGCGGTACCGGAATACAGGCCACCGTGCACTGCGCCCCTTTCTCGACGTGGTCGATCAGCATGCGCGAGTAGTCCATTTTATAAATATGGTCACCCGCCAGGATCACCACATATTCCGCTTCATAGCGGCGAATGATGTCGAGGTTCTGGTAAACCGCATCCGCGGTGCCTTTGTACCAATGTTCGGTGCTGAGGCGCTGCTGAGCAGGCAGCAGATCGACGAACTCGTTCATCTCTTCGTTCAGGAACGACCAGCCCCGCTGAATATGCTGCACCAGCGTATGGGAATGATACTGAGTGATCACCCCCATACGTCGGATCCCTGAGTTCAGGCAGTTGGACATGGCAAAATCGATGATGCGGTACTTGCCACCGAAGTGAACGGCTGGCTTGGCGCGGGTAGAGGTTAAATCTTTCAAACGCGAGCCACGGCCGCCTGCCAATATCAGGGCAACGGATTTATTCGGCAGTTGGCGCGCCAACATCAGAGGGTCTTTATTTTCGTGCTTAACCATAACTGACTCCTTTTAATTTTTCTCTACCAGCACGCAAAGCGAATGCGCAACCTGGCACCAGGCGGGTAGAACCGCCCGCGAATCTTCCTGAGTGAAGGGGGCGACAACCTGCCAATCACCCTCGGGTAACGTCATCTCAACGGTCTGCTGGGTGGCGTTGATCACCATCAGCCAGCGTTGCGACAGGCGGATCTGCAAGCAGCGATCGCCCTGTTCCCACTGTTGCGCACTGAGCGGCTGCCCCTGCGCGTTTAACCACTGCACGCTGCCGTCTCCCTCCTGCCACCAGCGGTCTGCCTGCAAAGCAGGAATTTGCTGGCGCAAGCGGATCAGCGCGGCGGTGTATGCGGTCAGTGACTCATCCGCATTGGCCCAGTCGAGCCAGGTGGTTACGTTATCCTGACAGTAAGCATTGTTGTTGCCTTGCTGGCTATTTCCGTGCTCATCACCGGCCAGCAGCATCGGTGTCCCCTGTGCCAGAAGCAGCGTGGCAAGCAGTGCTCGCTGGCTGGCCTGGCGGCGTTGCAAAACGGTTTCGTCGGCAATCAGGCCTTCAACCCCGTGGTTACAGCTAAAGTTTTGGTCGCTGCCATCACGGTTTCCCTCTCCGTTAGGCTGGTTATGTTTCTCCTTGAAACTCACTACGTCCTGCAAGGTAAAGCCGTCGTGGGCCGTCAGCATATTGATGCTGACATAAGGCGCGCGCCCACGTTGGTTGAATACCTCGCTGGAGGCAGCAAAACGCTGGGCAAACTGACCCAGTGACAGATCGCCCCGCAGCCAGAAACGGCGGATATCGTCACGGAAATGGTCATTCCACTCAGCAAAACGGCCGGGAAACGCACCAACCTGATAGCCCCCCGGGCCAATGTCCCAGGGCTCGGCGATCAGTTTGCAGCGCCCCAGCGTATCGTCCGCCAGCATCGCCTGAAACAGCGGTGCATCGCGGTCAAACGCCGGTGTACGGCCTAACACGGTGCCAAGATCGAAGCGGAAACCGTCGACATGGCACTCCCGAACCCAAAAGCGCAGGCAATCCATCACCCACGCCACGCCCGCTGGCTGATCCAACCGCAGCGTATTGCCACAGCCGGTGAGGTTATCGTAGCCACCGTCAGGGGTTAGCCAGTAGTAACTGGGGTTATCGATACCGCGCAGCGACAACGTTGGCCCATCCACATCCAGTTCTGCGCTGTGGTTGAACACCACGTCCAGGATCACTTCGATCCCCGCCCGGTGCAGCGCTTTCACCGCGTCGCGGAACTCACGTAGCGGCGTCGTCCCGGTGCTCAAACTGCTGTAACGGTTGTCTGGCGCGAAAGGAGCCAGCACGTTGTATCCCCAGTAATTGATCAGCCCCAGGCGCTGCAAACGCGGCTCCGTGGTGTGCTGCTGCACTGGCAAAAGCTCCAGCGCCGTGATCCCCAACCGCTTGAAGTAGGCAATCATCGCCGGGTGGCCAAGGGCGGCAAAGCTGCCACGCAATACGGCCGGGATCTCCGGGTGCGTTAACGTCAGCCCCCGGACGTGGGCTTCGTAGATCACCGTTTTGCCCCAAGGGGTGGCTGGCGGACGATCGTCTTGCCAATCGTAGCTTTCGTCGATCACTACGCATTTGGGCATCAACGGGGCGCTGTCTTGCTGGTCCGGTTGATCGTACCCCCCGTGCAAATGCACATGGTCGCCAACCGGCCCCTCGACTGCCCGCGCAGCTGGATCGAGCAACAGCTTGTTAGCGTTAAAGCGCAACCCAAGATGCGGCTCAAACGGGCCATGCACCCGAAAACCATAACGCTGCCCCAACTCGCCTCCTGGCAGATATCCATGCCAGATATCACCGCTGCGGGCAGGCAACGGCAGGCGTGTTTCACGATATTGCGCATCGAACAGGCACAGCTCAACCTGCGTGGCATGCGCAGAAAACAGGGTAAAGTTGATGCCATTACCGTCGTAATAAGCCCCTAAAGGCGCGGCAAGACCCGGCGTCAGCTCTACCATCAAGCCTCCCGCCGTAGATAAACCGTGGCCAGCGGTGGCACCATCACGCTGATCGAATGTTCACGACCGTGGCTGCCGATCGGCTGCGAAATCACCCTCCCCTGATTACCCGCGTTGCTGCCGTGATAATGGTGCGAATCGGTATTGAGGATCTCCTGATATTCGCCAGCGCGCGCAATGCCGATGCGGTAATGAGGGCGCGGCACCGGAGTAAAGTTGCTGATGGCTATCAGCTCATTGCCCTGCGAATCGTAGCGTGCGAAAGCAAATACCGAGTTTTCGTGATCGTCGACCACCAGCCATTCAAAGCCGTCTGGACGATAATCGCGCTCATACAGCGGCGCATTCTCCTGGTAGCAGTGGTTGAGATCGCGTACCAGCCGTTGCACACCGTGGTGCCAACCGTCCAATCCATCCAACAGATGCCAGTCCAGGCTGTTATCGAAATTCCACTCACGCCCTTGAGCAAATTCGCTGCCCATAAACAGCAGTTTTTTGCCCGGGTGCGCCCACATAAAACCGTAATAGGCCCGCAGGTTGGCGAATTTCTGCCAGGCATCTCCCGGCATCCGATCCAGCACGGAGCCTTTGCCATGCACCACTTCATCGTGAGAGATCGGCAGCACGAAGTTTTCGGTATAGGCGTAGAGCATGCCGAAGGTCATCAGGTTGTGATGGTATTTACGGTGCACCGGATCGCACTTCATATAATCCAGCGTGTCGTGCATCCAACCGAGATCCCACTTGTAGTGGAAGCCTAAGCCGTTGGCATCCGGCGGCAGCGTAACCCCCGGATAATCGGTGGATTCCTCCGCCAGCGTTACCGCCCCTGGCCGCTCTTTGCCCAGCGTCTGGTTGGTGTAACGCAGGAAGGAGATCGCTTCCAGGTTCTCATTGCCGCCATAGTAGTTTGGCACCCACTCACCGTCAGCGCGGCTGTAATCACGGTAAATCATCGACGCCACCGCATCGACGCGCAGGGCATCGATACCAAAGCGCTCCAGCCAGTAAAACGCATTGCCCGCCAGGTAGTTACGCACCTCGTGGCGGCCATAGTTGTAGATCAGCGTGTTCCAATCCTGGTGGAACCCTTCGCGAGGATCGGCATATTCATACAGCGCGGAGCCGTCGAAGTTGGCCAGGCCATGGGCATCGCTAGGGAAATGCCCCGGTACCCAATCCAGGATCACGTTGATCCCGGCATCATGAGCCGCGGCGACAAAAGCCTTGAACTCCGCTGGCGTACCAAAACGACGGGTTGGCGCATACATTCCCAACGGCTGATAGCCCCAGCTGCCGTCGAACGGATGCTCGTTGATCGGCAACAGTTCAATATGGGTGAAGCCCATATATTTAACGTAGGGGATCAGTTGCTCGGCCAGTTCTTGATAGCTGAGCCAGAAATTATTGTCGGTATGGCGACGCCAGGATCCCAGGTGCACTTCATAGATGGAAATCGGGCGGTCAAAGTCATTGGCCCGCTGCCTTTCCGGCGTGTTTTCCACCACAGCAGGCAACGGTGTGATCAACGAGGCCGTTTCTGGCCGCATCTGCGCTTCGAAAGCGTAAGGATCGGCTTTCAACTGCACGTTGCCGTAACAATCGATAATCTCGTATTTATACAGCTGCCCGGCCTTCACGCCCGGTAAAAACAGCTCCCAAATCCCGTTCTCTCTACGCAGGCGCATGGGATGACGCCGTCCATCCCAAAAGTTGAACTCCCCCACTACCGACACGCGCTGGGCATTCGGTGCCCAAACGGCAAAGCTGACCCCATCCACATTATCCAACGAGCCAGGATGCGCCCCCAGCCGCTCATAAGGCCGCAGATGGGTGCCTTCGGCCAGCAGCCAGCTGTCAATATCCTGCAGCAGGGTGCCAAAACGGTAAGGGTCTTCGAGCAGTTGTTGATGGTCGCGCCAGCTGACTTCAAGCTGATAGCGGAAAGGGGTTTTACGACGCGGTACGAGAGCGCTGAAAAAACCACGAGCGTCATCGCAATTGAGCTGAACCAGGCGGTTACCGGTTTTACTCTCTACCAGCCACACGGTACCGGCATCCGGCAACAGCGCACAAATCTGTAGTCCGTTTTCGGTTACATGCATGCCGAGCAAGGAAAAGGGATCGGCATAGTGACCGGAGATAAGCTGATTGATCACGTCACGTTCGGGAAGTACAGGCATAGCATTCTTCCTTTGATTAAGAGCATGACTTTTAAAAGGCTACACTGAACAAAAAGCAGCCGTTGCACCTATCATGCAATTCATTTGCTACCTAAAGCGTGATTTCAGTCGGTTATTGATTAATCGATCGCCTTCATGCTCGCAGTTTCGCTCTTTATGCTTAATTTTCAGGCGAATTTTCACCATTGATGGAAAACTTTTCATCCACCTAATAAGCATAGCCATGTCTGCTAAAAACACGGTGGCATTACCAAGGAAAATTTTTAGCCGAAAAACCGGCGGAGCGGGCAACCTTCGCTGGCTACGTCTGATATACGACAGGCGTGACGTCACCTTGCCTCTATCGCCTTTACTGCGTCAGCAATCGAGACCAAAAATGTGGAAAACAGTGCATTGGGGGGCTGAAAGAGATCAGCCTTGAGGAAGTTCAAGGTTATAGCAGTAACGTGCAGTGTTGGGGCTCACCGAACGTCAGATCAAACAACGCTCCAGCCCTTTCACAGGGCTGCATATCCCCCAACTCAGTAAAAACACCTAGCCAAGTAGGTAATCAAGACAATAGATTGCTTCAATGACACCCTCTATTCTCTTTGTTACACCAAAGGTCTATTCAGGAGCAAACCAAGATGAAACGTATAATCTCATGCGCCATTTTATTTAGCAGTGTGCTGTCATTCACCAGTGCAGCCAGTGGCATTCTGACCGAAAAGAATCTCTCCCTCGAATTGGCTGATAAGTTGGCGCAAAGTGCTATCCAGGCCTGTAGCGCCAATAACTACAATGTTGCCGTTACCGTTGTAGACCGCGCCGGCATTCCTCTGGTTATCAAGAAGATGGATAACGCAGGTCCTCATACGGTGGAAGCCAGCCGGATGAAAGCATTTACCGCGCTGACCACCAAAAACCCCACCGAAAATGTGATGAAAAATGCCCAGACCAACGCCGGGGCAGAAAATCTGCGTGATATCCCTGGATTTTTATTGCTGGCCGGTGGCGTACCGGTGAAAAGCGGTGAAGAAGTCGTTGGCGCTATTGGTGTAGGCGGCGCACCGGGTGGACACCTTGATCAGCAATGCGCACTTACCGCATTAGAAAAGGTGCTGACGAAATAACACGGCGGGCTTGAATCGGTACGCTGTTTCAATGACATACCGCCAGGCAGATGCCACACAGCCCCGCATTACGTTGCCCCCTATCGACGTCCCCAAAGTACGGCCTTGGGGATAACCTAAATGTGCGTTTTAGTCATGCTATCCACATAAAAAAGCCCGCTTTTCAGCGGGCTATCGGGATTTTTGCAGCTTAGTGATCCTTCATGCCACGCAACTCAATATCCTACAGCAGGATACGCAGCATGCGACGCAGCGGTTCGGCCGCGCCCCACAACAGCTGATCGCCAACGGTGAAGGCAGAGAGGTATTCCGGCCCCATATTCAGCTTGCGCAGACGGCCAACTGGCGTGTTCAAAGTACCGGTTACGGCAGCAGGCGTCAGCTCACGCATGGTCAGTTCGCGGTCGTTCGGGATCACCCGTACCCAGTCGTTGTGCGTGGCCAGCAGTTGCTCGATTTCTGGCAGAGGGATGTCTTTTTTCAGCTTCAGAGTAAATGCCTGGCTGTGACAGCGTAGAGCACCAACGCGCACGCACAAACCATCAACTGGGATAATGCTTGAGGTGCTGAGGATCTTGTTGGTTTCCGCCTGGCCTTTCCACTCTTCGCGGCTTTGGCCGTTATCCAGTTGCTTGTCGATCCAAGGGATCAGGCTGCCCGCCAGAGGAACGCCAAAGTTATCGGTTGGCAGCTTACCGGAACGGGTGGCCTCCGTGACTTTACGTTCGATGTCCAGGATCGCCGAGGCCGGATTCTGCAACTCCTTCGCCACATCCGCATGCAGCATGCCCATCTGGGTCAACAGCTCACGCATATGACGCGCACCACCGCCAGAGGCAGCCTGATAGGTGGCAACAGAGGCCCACTCCACCAAGTCGTTGGCAAACAGACCGCCCAGCGACATCAGCATCAGGCTGACGGTGCAGTTACCGCCAACAAAGGTCTTGATACCTTTGTTCAGCCCTTCCTGGATCACCGCATGGTTGACCGGGTCGAGGATGATAATCGCATCATCTTTCATACGTAGAGAAGAGGCCGCATCGATCCAATAGCCCTGCCAGCCGGTAGCCCGCAGCTTTGGATAGATTTCATTGGTGTAATCGCCGCCCTGGCAGGTAATAATAATATCGAGCGCGCTTAATGCTTCGACATCATACGCATCTTGCAGCGTACCTTGCTGCTGGCCACCGAAAGCCGGGGCGGCAGCACCGAGCTGTGAAGTGGAGAAGAATACCGGGCGAATGGCGTCAAAATCGCGCTCTTCAGTCATGCGCTGCATGAGAACCGAGCCGACCATACCACGCCAACCAATGAAACCAACGTTTTTCATATTTACTGTCCTGCCTTGGAGGATGACTATGCTCTATACCCTTTCAGGAAGGATATGAGATAGAGTTAAGTTATATGTTGTGTGCAATATCTACCCACCTTACAAAATGTCGGCGCGAGCGCAAAGTGAATTTATTCGATAAACGGGCATTTCTCAGCAATGCTGCTTATACCCGCCGTTTTTTCTGATTTTGAGGCCTTAGATGACAGAAATGATTGCGGCAACGGTGTTGCTGTTTTTAATTATGGATCCGCTGGGTAACCTGCCGATTTTCATGTCGGTGCTGAAACACCTGGAACCGCGCCGTCGCCGGGCGGTGGTGATCCGCGAGTTGCTGATAGCCTTGGTATTGATGCTGATCTTCCTGTTCGCGGGCGAACATATTTTGGCGTTCCTTAACCTGCGCACCGAAACCGTGTCGATCTCCGGCGGGATTATCCTGTTCCTGATCGCCATCAAGATGATTTTCCCTTCGCAGGAGGGCAGCGGTAGCGATCTTTCCGCCGGAGAGGAGCCTTTCCTGGTGCCGCTCGCCATTCCGTTAGTGGCCGGGCCGTCGATTCTGGCAACCTTGATGTTGCTTTCACACCAGTACCCCAACCAGATTTCGCATCTGGTAGTGGCCTTGCTGATTGCCTGGGGATTGTCGGCGGCGATCCTGCTGATGTCGAACGTGTTCCTACGCTTACTGGGTAGCAAAGGGGTGAGTGCACTGGAACGACTGATGGGGTTGATTCTGGTGATGCTGTCCACCCAGATGTTCCTGGACGGCGTTCGGGCCTATCTGAACCTTTAGCAGTCAGGGCGCAGCAGAGATTGCTGCGCCCCACCTTTGAGACTTAAACCACCATCGCCAACAGCAGACAGCCAATCAGGCCACAGACTGAAATGATGGTTTCCAACACGGACCAGGACCTGATGGTTTCCATAATGGTCAGGTTGAAATACTCCTTGAACAGCCAGAAGCCTGGGTCGTTAACGTGAGAGAAAATCACGCTGCCTGAACCGACGGCGATAACCATCAGTTCCGGGCTGGCCCCGGTGGTGGCAATCAGCGGAGCCACAATGCCCCCGGCGGTGATCGCCGCTACGGTCGCGGAACCCAGTGCGATACGCAGCACTGCGGCAATTGACCAGGCCATCAGGATCGGTGACACGTCGCTGCCATGCATGATGCCTGCGATGTATTGCTCAATGCCGCTGTCCACCAGCACCTGTTTGAACGCCCCGCCACCGCCGATGATTAACAGCATCATGGCGATGATTTTGATGGAGTCGCTGACGGTGCCCATCACTTCGTCCATGGTGCGGCCACGGTTCAGGCCGAAGGTAAAGATGGCGATCAGCACCGCGATCAGCGTTGCCATTACCGGGTCACCAAAGAACTCGGCGTAAGACAGGAACGGGTGGCCTTTAGGCAACACCATTTCCGCCACGGCACGCAACGCCATCAGGATCACCGGCACCAGTGCAGTCGCTACGCTGACGCCAAACCCTGGCATCTCTTCTTCGGTAAAGGTTTTTGGGTTGTATAAACCGACCGGAACCGGCTTATCGATGCCTTTCAGGAAGCGGGCATAGACCGGGCCTGCCAGGATCACGGTTGGGATTGCCAGCAAGGTGCCATACAGCAGGGTTTTACCCATGTCCGCATGGAAAATGGTAGCAATGGCCGTTGGGCCTGGGTGCGGCGGCAGAAAACCGTGGGTAACGGACAGCGCCGCAGCCATCGGCACACCGACATACAGCAGCGGGATACGCGCAGAGGCAGCAATGGTAAACACCAAAGGCAGTAACAGCACGAAGCCCACTTCGTAGAACAAAGCAAAACCGACGGTAAAACCGGTCAGCACGATGGCCCATTGGATATGCTGTTTACCGAACTTGTCGATCAGTGTGGTAGCAATCCGCTGTGCACCGCCACAGTCCGCCAGCAGTTTACCGAGCATGGCACCAAAGCCCATGATCAGCGCCAGACCGCCCAGCGTTCCGCCCACGCCGGCCTTGATGGAACCAATTACTTTGTCTACCGGCATTCCCTGCATGATACCAACCGCCAGAGCGACCAGAATCAGCGAGATAAAGCCGTTCAGCTTAAAGCGGATCATCAGCAGCAGTAGCATGGCTACGCCGATGGCAACAATCACTAGTGGCATAATTTTTCTCCAACCCTTTTATCACTTGGCCTCTTTACGCAACGGCAGCGAAAGAAGGTGCTTTGTTTTATTGTACGACCTTATCCTGGTGGTCTAAGTAGGCAGCTGAGTACAGTGGTATAGCCAATGGATGCAGATTGCAGCCCGCCACGTGGCGACATGAAACGCCGGGCGAGTTCCCTGTTCTATGCTGTGTGATGACAATCACATCTCCATTTGTTACCCGTATCATGATACCGGTAACATGATAAGATCCGGAACCAGGTAACCCAGCAAAATTCGCATTCTGAGATAGAGATCAAACTTATGGCGGGAAAAAGCATCATCCTGATGGGCGTCTCCGGCAGCGGCAAATCCACGATTGGCGCGGCAGTAGCACGGGAAATCAAGGCAAAATTTATCGATGGCGACGATCTGCATCCACGCGCCAATATCCAGAAGATGGCCAGCGGCCAGCCGCTGAATGACGAGGACCGCGCGCCCTGGCTGCAACGCCTCAACGACGCGGCGTACAGCCTGAATCACAAGAACGAGAGCGGGATTATTGTCTGCTCGGCGCTCAAGCGCCGCTACCGCGATCTGCTACGCAAAGACAATGACAATATGGTGTTTATCTATCTGAAAGGCAGCTTCGAGGTGATCCTGGCCCGTCTGCAAGCGCGCTCCGGGCATTTTATGCCCACCGAGCTGCTAAAAAGTCAGTTTGAAGCATTAGAAGAGCCCGGGGCCGACGAAAAAGATGTGATTTGCGTGGATATCGATACCGACGTTGAAGGCGTAGTTGGCCGCTGTGTTGCAGCGCTAAAGCAATAAGTTAGCCGTGCTGGGCGCTGGCTGTTGCGCCCAGGTTCAGATGCTGCCACCGGGTGCCACGGTGAAGCCCACGTCCACCATACGTGGGGAAACAACTTCTCCACGCAGCCGTGCCAACAGGCGCTCAGCGGCGATCTGGCCCATATGCTCACGCGGCGTCAGCACACTCGCCAGTTTTGGCACCATCACCTGGCCGATATCGTGGCCGTGGAAACCGGCAATCGCCATATCCTGCGGGATAGATAGCCCCTGGCGCTGGCACTCGAATGCTGCACCGATCGCCAGGTCATCGTTGGTACAAAAGATACTGTCAACCTGCGGATAATCGCGCTGTGCCTCGCGCAACATCTCACCACCGGCCGAATAGGAAGAAGAACGTGCGGTCATGATGCTGTAGGCTTCAAGACCAGACTCACGCATAGCCTGTTCGTAGCCTTGCTGTTTGATAATGGTGCGTTCATCCTGACGCGCGCCAAAGTACACCACATGACGATGGCCGCGAGCGATGATCTGCTGGGTCATTTGGCGGGCCGCTTCAAAGTTGTTGAACCCGACCGCCAGATCGATACAGGGTGAGACACAGTCCATCAACTCCACCACCGGGATGCCTGCAACTTCAATCATCTTCAGGGTACGTGCGGTATGGTGGCGTTCGGACAGGATCAAACCATCGATGTTATAAGAAAACAGCGACGTCAGACGCTCTTCCTCACGCTCCGGCAGATAGCCATAGTGCGCCAGCATGGTTTGATAGTTGTGTGCATCGGTAACGCTTTCGATACCCCGCAACACTTCGGCAAATACCTGGTTGGTCAGCGACGGCAGCAACACGCCGATCGCCCGGCTGGTCGCATTGGAAAGGATATCCGGGGCACGATTGGGAATGTAGCCAAGTTCGTCCAGCGCTACCGCAATTTTTTGCTGTAAAGCGGCAGAAACCTGATCGGGATTGCGCAAATAGCGGCTCACCGTCATTTTGGTGACGCCAACCTGATCTGCAACATCTTGAAGCACCGGCCGTTTTTTCTTCATTATCACTGAACTGGCTAACCGTGAATGGGCGGCCATTTTAGCAAATAAAACGCCTTTCCGATATTGTTGGTTATCCGGCCAGCAGACACAAAAAAGGGCCCGATATTGCACCGAGCCCTCGCCATTACTCTGTCATCACACCGGTGGCAGATCGAACAGTAAAATCTCGCTGTCTTCATCGGCATGGATAGACAGCGCTGTCTCATCCCAGATGGCAAAAGCATCGCTACTACCCGCTTTGTGGCCATTGATAGAGACATTGCCATGCACCACCTGGATCCAAACGCGGCGTTCTGCCTGGATTGGATAAACCGATTGCTCGTCTTTCTTCAGCGCCCAGCGAGACAACGTCATATCCTGGAACACCTTCAGCGACCCTTCACGGGCGTCTGGCGACAGCACCAACTGGCGGCCCTGAGGCGCATCAAACATCCGTTGCTCATAACGTGGCTCCAGCCCAACCTGATCCGGAATAATCCAGATCTGGTAGAGATGCAATGGCCGATCGCTATTGGCATTGTACTCGGAGTGACGCACACCGGTCCCTGCACTCATGATCTGGAACTCACCGGCATTGATCTGTTCTTTGTTGCCCATGCTGTCCTGATGCTCCACCGTGCCGCTCAGCACGTAGGTCAGGATTTCCATGTCTTTATGGGGATGAGTACCGAACCCCTGGCCTGCATCAATCACGTCTTCGTTGATCACCCGCAGCGCCGAGAACCCCATAAAGTCGGGATCGTAATAGTCAGCAAATGAGAAAGTGTGCCAGCTGTCGAGCCAACCATGATTGGCATGACCGCGATCTTGTGCCTTACGTAAATAAATCATATTCAACTCTCCTCAACGTTTTCTACAGTCTAGACCTGACGGAGGAATATGAAAGCGCAAAAATCTCACCCCTCTGTTCAAAAAATTAGGTGGAGTTTGGCAGCAAGTAGCAAAGGATTTGTGGGATGGGTTAACCGCTGAATTTGGGCAAAAAAAAAGCCAGCACCCGAGCTGGCTAAGTAAACACTGGAAGCAATGTGAGCAATGTCGTGCCTTCAGCAAACAGTATCAAAGGTTGATACTCTCTCTGAATGCATGACAATAATAATCATTATCATTCGCACCTGTAAAGCGTTTTTTTGACCAATGGGAAATTATATTGACTCAGGGGAGTAAACGGATAATTTGGGAGGTTATTCAAACGGTAAACGCGAAAGAGAGGAAAAAATGAGCGAGATTGTAGTTCGTCACGTGGAAAGTAACGATGCTGAAGCCTTGCACCAGCTATATTCCCACCCGGCCGTTTACCGTGACACGCTACAACTACCGCTACCGTCAAAAGCCATGTGGCAGCAACGTATTGCTAATGTGCAACCCGGAACCTACAACATGGTGGCCTGCATTGACGATCGCGTGGTGGGGCAGCTGTTTGTGGAACTCAACCAGCGGGTACGCCGCCGCCATGTGGCCACTATTGGCATCAGCGTGGATGCCGGTTACCACGGCAAAGGCGTTGGCAGCGCGCTGATGAAGGCGATGATCGATATCTGTGACAACTGGGCAGGCATTGAGCGCATCGAGCTCACGGTGTACACCGACAATCAGGGGGCCATTGCGCTGTACCGTAAGTTCGGTTTTGAAATTGAAGGCACCAGCCGCCGCTTTGCCATGCGCGATGGCGAGTTGGTGGATGCCTATCATATGGCTCGGTTTAAAACCGCGTAATCAGAACGGCGATGTCGGAGGGGCGTTCATATGAACGCCCCTCCTGTTAGACACAGCAAAACCAATAACTGACCTAAAGCCCGGCCGTTTCGCGAATATAGCGGCGTGCTTTCACAGCGTATTCAAAAGGATTGGCCAGCGCCGGATCCTGCTCGGCCTCCACCACCATCCATCCCTTATAGCCACGCTCATCCAGCAGCTTGAATACCGGCCGGAAATCGATCACGCCATCCCCCGGTACGGTGAAGGTGCCTTTTTTCACCCCATCCAGGAAGCTAAGGCGCTTGGCCTTAACCTCTGCCACCACCTCGTCACGCACGTCTTTCAAGTGCACATGGTTGATGCGCGGCAGGTATTTCTCCAGGATCGCCAACATCGCCTGTTGGCTGCCTTCGGAGTAATAGGCATGTCCGGTATCAAACAGCAGGTAAACATCGTCGTTCACCATGCTCATATAGCGATCTATCTCTTCGGTGGTCTGGATGCCTGTGCCCATATGATGGTGAAGGCAGACCTGCATCCCCTTTCCGGCAGCAATTTTCGCCAGCTCGTTATACCCCTGCGCCACCCGTTGCCACTCTTCATCGCTAAAATAGGGCTTCTCTTCAAATACCGCCTTGGTGGTGCCCTGAATGCTCTTGCTCTGCTCGGAGCAGCCAATCACTTTGGCCCCCATCGCATGCAGGAAATTCATGTGGTTAATAAACTCATCGATGGTCTTTTCCTTCAGCCCATCGGCAAAAAACGTGCTGAACCAAGCATTACAGATCTGGATCCCACGGATATCCAGCATCGGTTTCAGCACCTTGGGATCGCGCGGGTATTTACTGCCCACTTCGCTGCCGGTGAACCCGGCCAGCGCCATTTCGCTGACGCACTGCTGGAACGTATTCTCGTCCCCTAATTCAGGCATATCGTCATTCGTCCAGCCAATCGGGGCGATTGCCAACTTTACGTGGTCTTTGTTCATTTTTAGCCTCAGTCTTGTAGGCACTTACCGGCTATCTTCCCAGCCGGCCTGGCCAGGAATGTTATTTACCCAAAAGCTCTTTTTCGATGCGCTCCCTGGTGGCAACCGCCTGGGCAGGCATTCTCTCCGGGTAGCCGAACAGCGAGGTACAGATGATGGACTCCCCACCGACTTTGAAGGTACGGCTGGCAAATTCCATATCGCGCAGGGTTTGGAACAGGGCCGCGAAGTCCACTTCCCCTTCGCCAATTGCCATATGTTGGTGCACCGCCGCATCGACGCCCGGCGGATTGACGATATACCGGCAGGGGCGGGTGTGATTCATGGTATCGGCAATCAACACGTGGGAAAGATCGCTCCCGGCATAGCGCAGCATATTACCGATATCGCCGCGCCCTTGGTCGTAATAGAAGGTATGGGGAACGCTGTAGAGATAGGTCACATTATCGCTGCGCAACGATTTCACCATGTCGGCGGTTTCATTGCTAAGCTCGCAGAAGTCCCACGGATGGGACTGAATTTCCATGCGAATGCCTTCACGTTCGATAATCGGCAGCAGCTCCTCCATCGATTGATACCACAGCTCTTCGCAAATCTCCGGCTCGTTCGGGTTACCCGCCAGTTCGGTGTTGATCACCTGAACCCCCATCTCCACCGCGATTTCGATCATCCGCCGCCAGTTCTTGACCGCCGCCCGACGGCGGTCTTCCCCAGGGCCAGACCAGCGATACACCACGATAAAGGAGGAAATCTCCACCCCGGTGGCTTTCAGCACCCGTTGATATTCCGCCAAAACGTCACGACCGGCTTTTGGATGTTTATAGAATGGGTTGATCTGCGGGTGCGGTGACTGCTCAATGTACTTATAGCCCCAGTCAGCCACCTGCTCCACCATCTTGGTAATGCCCAAATCTTTAATCACATCGACGTCAAAAGCGATTTTCATGGTCGCCTCCTTCAGAGCATGAATGCGGTAGCTACGGGCTTATTTGCCATAGAAGCCAGGGCGAGCGGGCAAGGTCACTGGCACCACTTCACCGCTGTTCTGCGCGGCGATACAGGCATCTGCCGCCACCGCAGCCGCAAAGCCATCCCAAGCAGAAGGTCCGGTGAGCTTGCCGGCCAAGACGTCATTGATAAAGGCTTGCAGCTCAACGTCATAAGCACCGATAAAGCGGTCTTTCCAGTCAACCAGGATCTCGGTGGACAGTTTGGCACCGCTGCGCATTTGCACCGCGGAAGGTTCTGGCAGCTTGGCGATGCCGGTTTCCCCCACCACCTCACACTGAATGTCGTAGCCGTATTGGCAGTTAACAAAGATTTCAACGTCAATACGGGTGCCCTTGGCCGTTTCCATCAACACAATTTGCGGATCTCTCAAATGTGGCAGGGCTTTACTGCTCTTGCGTGGGAACACCACCTGTACCGAAACGTAATCATCGTCCAGCAGCCAACGCAGCACGTCTAACTCGTGAATGAGCGTATCGGTTATGGCCATATCCGTGGTGTAGGCTTCACCGACTCTTGGGTTGCGGTGGGCACAGTGCAGCATCAGCGGTTCGCCGATCTGGCCGCTGGTCAGCACCTGTTTCAGCGCCCGATAGCCCTGATCGTAAGGGCGCATAAAGCCGACCTGTACCAGGCGTTTGCCATGCTTGGCTTCAGCATCCACGATGTTCTTGCAGCCTTGTGCCGTGACCGCCAGCGGTTTCTCGCAAAACACCGGTTTGCCCGCAGCAATGGCAGCCAGCACAAACTCTTCATGGCTCGGCCCCCATGACGTAACCAGCACCGCCTGGACGTCTGTGGAATTGATCAGATCGTGGGCATTGTCATAAACCTTGGCGTCCAGTTTCAGTTCGCTGACCACCTTGGCCGCACTGTCTCGGTTAATGTCATTCACCGCAACCACGCGGCTGCCCTGCAACACCTGGCTACAACGGCGAATATGATCCCTACCGATAGCGCCGGTACCAATAACCCCAATGTTCAATGTCATTTTCGTTATCCTCATGGACTGTAAACGGCAGACGCAAGGTCTGAGGTAGATCCGATTGTTTATGTGAGCGCGGCGTTCTCCACCGCAGCTACGATTGCCAAGGCATTGCGTTATCAGTAGTCGCGGGCTTTATCGATGTTCTCTTGCAACTGGCGGGCGACGGCGATAATTTTTTCACTTCCGGCCACCTGGGCACCGCCCACGCGCCACCAACTGAGATATTTGTGCACCATGGTTTTCGGCAGCACTTTGATATCCAGCAGGGTAGAAACCTGTTGCTTGCGGGCATCTGCCAGCGCTTCGATCAGCTGTTGTTCGGTGGTTATGCTGTAGGTTTTGCAACCATAGGCCGCTGCCAACATGGCAAAGTTGACCGGCACGAGCTTGCCATCCAGTTTGCCGCCTTGCGGATTACGGAAGCGGAACTCGGTGGTGTAGCTCCCCATGCCGTGCTCTATCTGCAGGTTGTTGATGCAGCCGTTGGTCATGTTGTCGAACAGCACCACGTTGATTTTGCAGCCTTCCTGGATCGAGGTGACCAGCTCGGAATGCAGCATCATGAACGCCCCATCCCCCACCATGGCGTAAACTTCGCGCTGTGGCTCCGCAAGCTTGACGCCTAACGCGGCGTTAACCTCATAGCCCATACAGGAGTAGCCGTATTCCACGTGATAGCCGTGCTCACCCCGGTTTTGCCAGACACGCTGCAAATCGCCCGGCAAACTGCCAGCAGCGGCAACGATGACGCTGTCCTGCGGTAAATGCTCATTCAGCACCCCCAGCACTCGGCTTTGGGTTAATACGGAGTCGGTTTTTTCGATAAACTCGGCAAACACCTGTTCACGATCGAGGCTGTCGTCGATTTCCGGTACAAAGCCTTCGCCGGTATAGGTCACTTGATAGACACGCTCGGTCTCTTTTTGCTGTTCGCCAAGCGCCTTGCTGATAGCGTCTTGCCAATCGGCACGATAATCCGCCTGAGCCAACAACGGACTGAGAGAGGCCAGAGCCGTACGGGCATCCGCCAAGACTTGCAGACCGTCCAGCTTGCCGGCATCAAACGCGCTGACGTTGATGTTAAGGAAGGCCACATCCGGATTTTGGAATAGCCATTTGGACGAGGTGGTGAAATCGCTGTAACGGGTGCCGATGCCGATCACCAGGTCTGCCTGCTTCGCCAGCGTGTTGGCCGCCAGACAGCCGGTTTCACCGATGCCCCCCACATTATAAGGATGAGCGGAAAGCACCGTACCTTTACCAGCCTGAGTTTCGGCAAACGGAATATGGAAGCGTTCAGCAAACTGCTGCAACGCCTGCCCAGCCTGCGAATATTTCACCCCGCCACCGCAGATTATCAACGGTTTGCGTTTACCCACCAGCAACGCCAAAGCCTCTGCCAGAGATTCTTGACTGGCCGGACGGCGCTCAAGGCGATGCAGCCGTTTGTGGAAGAAATAGTCTGGGTAATCGTAGGCTTCGCCCTGAACGTCCTGCGGCAGGCATAGCGTGACGGCACCGGTTTCTGCCGGATCGGTCAGTACGCGCATGGCATTAATGCAGGCGCTCATCAGCTGTTCCGGGCGCACAATGCGATCCCAATATTTACTGACGGCGCGAAATGCGTCGTTGGTGCTGATGCTTAAATCGTAGGATTGTTCGATCTGTTGCAATACCGGATCGGGCTGGCGAGAGGCGTACACATCGCCCGGCAGCAGCAGTAAAGGAATGCGGTTAGCCGTGGCAGTGGCCGCAGCAGTGATCATATTGGCCGCGCCGGGGCCGATGGAAGAAGTACAGGCGTAGATCTGCTGGCGTAGCTTCTGCTTGGCAAACCCGGTAGCGGCATGCGCCATCCCCTGTTCGTTGCGCCCCTGATGCACCACCAGATCGCCACAGTCTTGCTCCAGAGCCTGCCCAAGGCCGAGTACGTTACCGTGGCCGAAAATGGCGAAGATACCCTTTACGAATTTGGTTTCGACACCGTCTACCAGCAGGTACTGGTTGTCGAGAAATCTGACCAACGCCTGTGCCATGGTCAACTTGATCTTACCCATTTTACTCACCCTTTCATTTGGCGTTATCCCGAGCCTGCTGCAGATGGTGGTTTGCGAGCAGGCAAGCGTATCCGGTGGCGTAGCACTGACTTTCGTTACACAAAAGCAGTGATAATCTTGTCTGGGTTGTTACACACTGCTCATGCAATAAGCGGTTTGAAACGTGCATTGATTATAAACAAATATATTTTTCATAAAATATAAATACAGAAAAAACATTTCATTTTGCGATAAAGATCGCATATTACCAAACCACCCAGGTTGCAGTTATTTATATAATTCAATTGATTAAGTAAAAATTCATCATGACTCTCTTTCGATCGATGCGCCCACTCGCCGATCGAACCAGCAGCCATCAAGGTGGCACTCGCTTGTGCAGGCCATTTCAGCAAGGGATTGTTCTATCAATAATAATGTGCCGATTCGGCAGGCTACCCGGTGTAAGCTGCTTTTAAATGCATCACATTTTCGGGGTATAAATTTCAGTTCATATTGAAATTGAAATTTTTATTCCTCATACTTCGAGCCATGCTTCCTACTTAGCTCCTTTACCGGGTCGCAATCGGTTTTGCTTAATGACAGAAGGAAACGGGTATGGCCACACAACAAAAGCAGCTTGATGTCATTTGCCTCGGGCGCATCGCTGTCGATTTCTATGCTCAACAAATCGGGGCACGCCTGGAAGATGCCAGCTCATTCTCCAAATATCTTGGCGGCTCCTCCGGCAACGTGGCCTATGGCACCGCAATCCAAGGGTTAAAATCCGGCATGCTGGCTCGCGTAGGGGATGAGCACATGGGCCGCTTTCTGCGTGAAGAACTCCAGCGCGTCGGCGCGGACACGCAGAGCCTGATCACCGATAAACAGCGCCTCACCGGCCTGGTGATCCTGGGCATCAAGGATCAGGAAACCTTCCCGCTGATTTTCTACCGTGAAAACTGTGCCGACATGGCGCTGACACCCGAGGATATCGATGAAAATTACATCGCATCATCACGGGCTTTGGCGATCACCGGCACTCACCTTTCCCATCCCAAAACGCGCGCTGCGGTGCTCAAAGCGTTGGAATACGCCCACCGCCACGGGCTGCGTACCGCATTGGATATCGATTATCGGCCAGTGCTGTGGGGGTTGACCTCGTTAGGCGATGGCGAGACCCGCTTTATCGAATCGGAAAAGGTGACCCGCGAGTTGCAGGAAGTTCTGCACCATTTCAATCTCATCGTGGGGACTGAAGAAGAGTTCCATATCGCTGGCGGCAGTACCGATACGCTGGTCGCGCTGCAAAACGTCCGTAAGGTCACCCAGGCCACGTTGGTGTGCAAGCGAGGGGCGCAGGGATGCTCGGTATTTGAAGGGGATATCCCCACAGATTGGCAACAAGTCAAACTGCATTCTGGCGTTCGCGTTGACGTTTTGAACGTGCTCGGCGCGGGTGATGCCTTTATGTCTGGCCTGCTACGTGGCTATCTTAATGATGAGGGTTGGGATCAGGCCTGCCGTTACGCCAATGCCTGCGGTGCGCTGGTAGTGTCACGCCACGGCTGCGCCCCGGCAATGCCGACCAAGCTGGAGCTGGACGATTACCTGCAACACGAACAAGAGGTGAAACGCCCGGATCTGGATGCCCGACTGAACCATCTGCACCGCGTTACCACGCGCAAACAGCAATGGCCTGAACTGTGCGTATTCGCTTTTGATCACCGCAAGCAGTTGGCAGAGATGGCGCGAGAGGCGGGAGTGAGTACAGAGCGGATCCCACAGTTAAAAACGTTGCTGTTGGCTGCCGCACAGGCTGCGGCAACCGAGGCGGGGTTACACGGCAACAGCGGCATTCTGGCAGATACGACCTACGGCCAGGCGGCGTTGAATGCCATTACTGGCCAGGGCTGGTGGATTGGCCGCCCGGTGGAGCTGCCAAGCTCCCGCCCTTTGCGGTTGGAGCACGGTAATATTGGCTCGCAGCTGATCGACTGGCCCCAAGAGCACGTGGTTAAATGCCTGGTGTTTTATCATCCACAGGATGCCGAAGCGCTGCGCCGTGAGCAGGATGAGCTGATCGTTGACGTGTATCGTGGATGCTGCAAATCGGGCCATGAGCTGTTGCTGGAAGTCATTTTGCCAGAAGGTCATGCCGACAAAGATGAGAGCAACTATCTACAGGTGATGGAACATTTCTACCGGTTGGGCGTTCTGCCAGACTGGTGGAAATTGCCGCCGCTTAGTGCCGCCAACTGGCAAAAAGTGGGTGAATTGATTGAAACTCACGACCCATTCTGCCGCGGGGTGCTAATCCTCGGGCTAGACTCCCCACAGGAAACGCTGAAAGCCGGGTTCGCCGCAGCCGCAGATGCCCACTGGGTAAAAGGCTTCGCGGTTGGCCGTACCATTTTTGGCACCTCTTCACGCCTTTGGCTACAAGGTGAGATCGATGACGCCGGGCTGGTCGAACAGGTGAAACAGAAATACCTGACGCTGATCGGTTTCTGGCGGCAATATCGCCCGCAGCCTGCGAGTAAAACCAGCCGTAGTTAAGCTGGCGTGGTTAACGAACCTCCCCCTTAAAGTGATTTTCGCTGCTTTAAGGGGATTTTTTTGCCCATTTTCTGTGAAGTAACGCAACTGGCGACGAAATAAATCGCTTTTTGTAGAAATGAAATGTCCACTCCATCTGTTAGAATAACCGGACAATATTTTCAGCGTATAAACCAATACGCCTCAGCCAATACTGCGAGCCGAATGGATGACTAACCCAACTCAACTTTCGCTGTTACAGGACGAAATCCGCCGCCGTTATGAAACGCTGAGCAAGCGCTTGAAACAGGTAGCACGCTACATCCTGGATAACAGTAACAGCATTGCTTTCGATACCGTTGCCTCCATCGCCGCACAGGCCAGTGTGCCGCCTTCTACCCTGATCCGTTTCGCCAACGCCTTTGGCTTCAGCGGTTTCAACGAAATGAAGCAGGTCTTCCGCCAGCATCTGATGGAAGAAACGGTGAACTATACCGAGCGCGCACGCCTGTTCCGCCAAACCTCTACCGACGACAGCGTTGCCCCGGAAAAGCCGGCAGAAATCCTTAACGTGTTTACGATGGTCAACTCGCAGGCGTTGCAACAGTTGGCGATGCAAACCAGTGCCGAGCAGTTGGATCGGGCGGTAGAGCTGCTGAATAACGCGGAAAATATCTACGTGATCGGCCTGCGCCGCTCATTCAGCGTGGCTTCTTATCTCACCTATGCCCTGCGCCACCTCGAAAGGCGCGCCTTCCTGATCGACGGGTTAGGCGGGATGTTTACCGAACAGCTCAGCATGGTGAAGCCCAAGGACGTAGTGATCGCCATCAGCTATTCGCCTTATGCCAAAGAAGCGGTAGAACTGGTGGAGTTGGGTGCCAAGCAGGGCGCACAGCTCATCGCCATTACCGACAGCCAGGTCAGCCCGCTGGCCGCCTTCAGCGATGTCTGTTTTGTGGTGCGCGAAGCACAGGTCGATGGGTTCCGCTCGCAGGTGGCCTCCATGTGTCTGGCACAGACGCTGGCGGTATCATTGGCACTGAATAACGCCAAAGAGCTGTAATATTCGAAAAGGGGCGCAGTGTGCGGCGGCCCCTACCTTGTCAGTATCAATAGCTCTCGCTGTTGATCCAGGCGTGATCTTTTTCCCAGGTGAACTTCCACAGGCGTACCGGCCCCGCCATCACGTTGAGATAATAGCTGTCATATCCGGCCAGGGTTGCCACCGGATGGTAACCGCGCGGTACTTTCACCACATCGCGGTTATAGACCGGCATACACTCATCCAGCGAACGATCGTCGGTATAGACGCGTTGCAGGCAGAACCCCTGTTCAGGGTTAAGACGGTGGTAATAGGTTTCTTCCAGGTAGGTTTCGTCCGGCGAGTTTTCCTGGTCGTGCTTATGGCTTGGGTAGGAGCTGGTATTGCCTTCGTCGGTATAGACCTCAACCACCAGCAGGCTGTCAGCCGGTTGGCTATCAGGCAGAATATTGTGTACCAGCCGTTGGTTACGGCCTTTACCCCTCCGCTCTACGCCGACGTCTGCCGGGGTGATCAAGCGTGAAGGCAGATGCCCGTTACCCGGCGCGCTGCATACCGCCAGTTCCAGATCGGTCTCTGCCCGGACTTCAACCTGGTCGTGGTGCGGAACATAAACGGAATAAGGTGGCGTACGCTCAAACGGGCTCATCCGCTTACCAATGTGTGGATACTCCGCTCGTTGCGTTGCCACAGAGGCAATACCCGCCACCAGCACCAGGCAAAGCTCCTTATCGCCACTCTCCAACCGCAACGACTGCCCGGCCGCTAACCGATAGACCTCAAACCCGACAAAACGCCAACCGGCATTTTCCGGGGTGACGGACTGAATACGTCCCTGCGCATCCGGTTGCTGACATTTCGCAAGTAATGATGACATGACAATGCTCCTTAAATCCCGTGCTTGTGAGTGTGGCTGCAATGCATTGATACCAGCAACAGCGGCCGCTATCCCGGTGGAATAACGGCCTCGGCATAGCTGGCTGCGGTTTAGCCCAGCGTTGGCATACTGTATTCGGATACCGTTTGCTGGCCGGTTGGCCAACGTGCGGTGGCCGTCTTCATGCGGGTATAGAATCGCACGCCGTCCGTGCCATGTACGTTAAGCGCACCGAATACCGAACGTTTCCAACCGCCAAAGCTGTGGAAAGCCATCGGTACCGGTACCGGCACGTTAACCCCCACCATCCCCGCCTGAACCTCATGCACAAACTGGCGAGCATAGTGGCCATTATTGGTGAAAATGGCGCTGCCGTTACCAAACTCGTGGCTGTTCACCGTATCGATGGCCGTTTGGTAATCGGCGACCCGTACAATGCCCAATACCGGCCCAAAGATCTCTTCGCGATAGATACGCATATCCGGCTGTACGTTATCAAACAGGGTACCGCCCACGTAGTAACCCTCTGGATAACCCGGTACCTGATAATCGCGGCCATCGACCACCAGCGTTGCGCCCTCTTTAACGCCAATATCAATGTATCCCAGCACTTTTTTCTGATGGGCGGATGAGACCAACGGCCCCATTTCATTTTCCTCGCCGCCTTGCTGCATGCCGGGGCCAACCCGCAGTTGGGCGATCAGCGGTTTGAGTTTGGCAATCAGTTTATCTGCGGTGCTATCACCAACCACGACGGCCACTGGCAGCGCCATGCAACGTTCACCGGCCGAGCCAAATGCCCCTCCCATCAGCGCATTGACCGTGGCATCCAGATCCGCATCCGGCATAACGATAGCCTGATTTTTGGCGGCCCCAAAGGCCTGTACACGTTTGCCATGTGCGCTGGCGGTGGTGTAAATATGCTCTGCAACCGTGGATGAGCCAACAAAGCTCACCGCCTGAATGCGTGGATCGGTGCACAGCTGCGAGGCCTCTTCATTGCCGCAATGCACGACGTTGAATACCCCATCCGGCAGGCCCGCCTCTTTCAACAGTTCTGCCAGACGCACGGAGGCAGAAGGCACCAACGCCGGAGGCTTCAGTACGAAGGTATTGCCACAGGCCAGCGCGATAGGGAACATCCACATCGGCACCATAGCCGGGAAGTTGAACGGTGTGATCCCGGCCACTACGCCCAGCGGCTGCATCAGCGAGAAACTGTCCACGCCGGTGCCTACATCCGGTGAGTATTCTCCTTTGATCAGGTGCGGAATACCGCATGCAAACTCCACTACCTCCATGCCACGGGTCAATTCACCCAGCGCGTCGGAATAGACTTTGCCATGTTCACTGACGATCAGTTGCGCCAACTCTTCGCGGTGCTGCTCCAGCAATGCTTTGAAATTGAACATGATACGCGCCCGGCGCAGCGGCGTGGTACGCGCCCAGTCGGTAAATGCCTGATGGGCGACATCAATAGCCTGTTTCACCTCGGCGGCGGTGCTCTGCGTCACACGGCGTTCAACCTGGCCGCTAGCCGGATTGTGCACGTCGACGGTTTGGTTACTGCTGCTCAGGCAAACCTGCCCACCAATAAAGTTACCCACGGTTTTCATGTTTCACCCTCTTTTAAGTCCGCTATCGCCACGGATTGAAGCATTGCCGCATACCGTGACGTTCATCGTGCCGCCTGCAAGAGTACGGCCCACAGGCAGATTAAATCCTGACCAGATGAATCAAACTCTATTCCATTGAAAAAAAAGTTTCAAATAAAAGTTTTTAGAAAATTTGTTTTTAGTGCCGCCGATCGCAAATTTGCCATGTCCGTAGGCTGAGCAGATGGTGACGAACGATGCTATCCGCGATCCGCTAGCTGCGTGGATTTACGCAGTAATCCCTATTTTTTATACAGATACGTTTTCCCGCTTGGGCGAGTCAATTTTCCAATCTGCTATGCAAAACGGTGAGAGCATTTGCCCTATTTATGCTCAATTTTTTGAACTGGATCTAAAAATCAATATTTCATTATTCACTAAATATGAAATAAATGTTCTTGTCTGCCAAAGGCCCACTGAAAAACACCGCCTTGATGACAGGCACGGTTCACCCTTCTGCCTCCCTACACCCTACAAGTCACTTAAGTAGGCAGAAGCCAGGATAAAAATCGGAGCAACATATGTCACATCAGCGTAAACACAATACTGGGTATATTCTGCGTATCTGCGGGATTGCAGCACTCGGCGGCATTCTGTTTGGTTATGACACCGCCGTGATTTCTGGTGCGATCGAAGCCCTTAAAACCTACTTTGACCTCAGCCCGGCAGAAACCGGCTGGGCAGTGTCCAACGTGGTGATCGGCTGCGTGGTCGGTGCCTTCGGCGCTGGGCCGCTGGCCGGCCGCTATGGGCGTAAAAAGGCCCTGGTGGTCGCCGCCTTCCTGTTTACCGTCTCTGCAGTCGGTGCCGCTCTGGCCACCACCTTCACCTGGTTTGTTATCTATCGCATCATCGGGGGTCTGGCCGTCGGGCTGGCCGCAACGGTATCCCCTATGTACATGTCAGAAGTCTCACCGAAGGATATGCGGGGCCGGGCGCTCAGCATGCAGCAGTTCGCCATCGTGTTCGGTCAGATCGTGATTTTTTACGTTAACTTCAAGATTGCCAGCTATGCCAGTGAAGCCTGGCTGGTGGAGATGGGTTGGCGCTGGATGATTGGCTCAGAGGTGATCCCCTGCCTGCTGTTCACCGCCTTGGTCTTTGTCATCCCCGAATCACCACGCTGGAGCGTAATGGTAGGCCGCGACGATCAGGCTTTAGCCATGTTGACCCGCGTTTCAAATGCTGAGCATGCTAAAAGCGTGTTAAGAGAAATCAAGGAGTCGCTTCGCCAGGACGAGCAGCACCGTAAGCAAAAGCTGAATTATGGCGACGTACGCGTACGCTTCATCCTGTTTGTCGGCTGTATGATCGCCATGCTGCAACAGGTGACGGGGGTTAACGTCATGATGTACTACGCCCCGGTGGTGTTGAAAACCGTGACCGAAAACGCGCAAGAAGCCCTGTTCCAGACCATCTGGATCGGCGTATTGCAACTGGTCGGCTCGGTGATCGGCGCCATGCTGATGGATCGCATAGGCCGTATCCCACTGATGCGCTGGGGCACCCTGGGCACCATCGTTGGCCTGCTGATCACCTCTTATGCCTTGTATACCCAGGCAACTGGCTACTTCGCGCTGTTTGGCATGCTGTTCTTTATGGTGTTCTACGCCATGTCATGGGGCGTAGGTGCCTGGGTGCTGGTCTCCGAAATTTTCCCCAACCGCATGCGTTCACAGGGGATGAGCATTGCCGTTGGCTGTATGTGGCTGGCCAACTTCGTCGTGGCCCAGAGCTTCCCGATGATCAATGACCAACCTTATCTGTTCTCCACCTTCCACGGGGCGTTCCCAATGTGGGTGTTTGCTGCCTGCTGCCTGTTCAGCTATTGGTTTATTGCCCGCTTTATTCCAGAAACCAAGGGCGTTTCACTGGAAAGAATGGAAGACGTCGTGATGGCAAAACGCTATCGCCAACCGCTATCTGAAATCGTCACGGTAGAAGATGGCAAAGCCTAAAGCCGACAAACTCAGGAGTGATGCATCATGACCATTGCATTGGAACGTTTTTGTATCAACCGTAAGATCGCCCCCAACCTCACGCTGGAGAACTTCTTCCGCCTGGTGAAAAAATGTGGGTTAAGCAAGGTCGAACTGCGCAACGATATGTCGGGTGGCAAAGTGGCCGACAACTTGAGCAACGAGCAGTTAAACGCGCTGGCCGAAGAGTTCGGCATTGAGATCGTCACCATCAACGCGCTAGGAATGTTCAACCTGCTAGAAGATCAAGCAGCACTGCTGAAAAACGCTGAAGCGTTGCTGGTTCAGGCAAAAGCCATCCATAGCAAGGCGGTGGTGATGTGCCCACATTGCAACGCGAGCGACCGGCGTAGTGAATCGCAAAAAAGGGAAGATACGCTGGCTGCACTGCGGCTACTCGCTCCGCTGTTCAAGCAGTATGGCGTTGAGGGCTACGTGGAACCATTGGGGTTTGGCATAAGTTCACTGCGCTCTTCCTTGCTGGCACAGGCAATCATTCGTGATTCTGGCGCACCCTATAAGATAGTGCTGGATACGTTCCACCACTATCTGAGCGACGTAACACAACCGGAGTTTGATGCTCAGATCCGGGTTGAGCAGATTGGTTTGGTGCATCTCTCTGGCGTTGAGGATCCGCTAATCAAAGGCGCATTGAGCGATGAAGAACGCATTATGCTGAGCGATAAAGATCGGTTGGCAAGCGTAGCCCAGGTACAGAACCTGGAACGTTTAGGCTACCGGGGGATCTATGCCTTCGAGCCATTCTCTTCACAGCTAAACACCTGGACAGAGGGCGATATCGAACGCGAGATCCGCCACAGTATTGCATTGCTGCAAGGATAATCACTAAGCCCCCCGTAAAACGCGGGGGCGATTTTTCATACAGCAAAGCAATACGACTGTACAGAGCATAAAGACACCCTTTGGCTACACTCTCTAAAGAGTCACTAAGCGAGGGGGCAGTTCAATGAATTTTAACGCGTTGCTATGGGTAATCGGCTTGCTGATCGGCGGGACATTGCCTGTGTTCGCGGCAGAGCCTCACTCGCAGACCGACGAGTGGGAACAGGAACGGACATTGGTGCTAGGGTCTGAACCCGTCTATCTCTTTTTAGCTCAGGAGCAAAAACTGTCCCCCAAGAACGGGTTATTCGTGCGCAAACCAGGATAAAGCACCTCACTTCCTTTGATGCCACACACCCCGTTGTCAGTCAGGCTTTTGGCGAAGGTGCGCAAGCTGGTTACCATTTTTCGCTTAACAGCAAGCCGTTGTTCAATATCCTGGCATCAGACTTGGACCCAGCCGAAAACCTGACCCTGGAAGAATCGGCTAATAGGGTGCAACAACGCCTGGAAAATCTGCGAAAATACTATCTCCAGCAGCGTTCCCCTCATGAGATTACCCTCGATATTCTATTAAGCCTTATTGCTACAGCATCCTACGCCACACTGTTGTATTTTTGCTTCGCCATGAACCGCCGTGCCCAACTCCGCCTGCAACGACGTTCTGCAAAACCGCCCCGCTGGCTGAAAGCCAACTCGACTTTCAGCCAATTTATCCGGCTGATGGAACGTAGCCTGCTTAACCTCACGACGATAGTGCTTGGCTTGTTCATGACCTACACCTGGCTTAGCTGGATATTGGCACTATTCCCCTATACCCGCCCTTGGGGACAACATCTTGGGAATGCCCTGTATTCGTTAGTGAGCAAACTGGCTGACGATATGCTGTCCGCCCTGCCTGGTTTGGCTACCGTGGCAATTATTTTCCTTATCGCCCGCCTGTTTAACCAATTGCTGCGCATCCTATTTAACGCCGTTGAAAGAGGGCAGATGCAGTTGCCTGGGCTGCACCCAGAAACGGTTGGCGCCACCCGGCGTTTGACTTCCGCTGCACTCTGGCTATTTACCCTCACCCTTGCCTATCCCTATTTGCCGGGAGCAAATTCGGATGCCTTTAAGGGCATGAGCGTGTTCTTTGGTTTATTGATTACGCTAGGTTCAGCGGGGTTGATGAATCACGCAATGAGTGGGTTGGTGCTAGTTTATTCCCGTGCGCTACGAAAAGGGGACTTTGTACGCATTGGCGAGATTGAAGGCACCGTTAGCGAGCTTAACGCGCTATCGCTGAAAATCATCACTCGCAATGCCCATGAAATCACATTACCTAATGCGGTTGCGGTCAGCGGTACAGTTGAAAATACCAGCCGTCTAGCGGTAGAGAACAGGCTTAACGTGGTTACCAGCGTCACCATCGGCTACGACGCCCCTTGGCGGCAGGTTAAGGCGATGTTGGAACTGGCGGCCCGGCGTTGCAGCACTGTGGATGCCAACGGCACGATGATCGTTAGGCAAACGGGATTGCAGGATTTTTACGTCGCCTACGAGCTACAAGTCACCAGCCAGCCCGGCAAACTGCCGCCGGATGTGCGCTCGGAGTTGCACCAGCATATCCAGGACGTTTTTAACGAGTTTGGCGTACAAATTATGTCACCTCACTTTGTGTTACAGCCCCGCCAAGACCTGGTGGTACCGCAAACAGCGTGGTACAGCGCCCCCGCAGAGCCAGCTCCAGAGGAGACAAAATCAAAATGACATGGCTAAGTCGGATTGGAGGGTAACAAGATTATTTTCTGCGCACAGAAAGGGGAGTGGGATTAAGACTGTGTCTGCTGCTCATAAACGCTCTGCCAAGTACAAGTGATACGCTAGGAATAGGCCAGTACGGGCTTGACCGGCTCTATTAATTTAATCATTTTTTATATTGCTGAAATTAGGCTTATCGCCCTATTTAACACTGTGAAAAGCAAATGATATTCTTGGCAAGACTTATAACTACGCCTAAAACAATTAGGCAAAGAATAAATTCCAGCTAACCATTATTGATGGGCAAAGCGCGGAGTGCCGAAGCGCTCCCTCTCAGTATTAATCACTGGTACCGCCAAGTAATCAGGGTGGTTAAAACGCAACCTGCGCACTTAAATACTCCAACGCTCTTTGGCTATAGCTCTCGCCCTGCTCAAGCTTTTTGATCAGACCTCGAGCCTCTAGCACCATACCAATACGATGCAGTTCCTGATGCTGCGGGAGCACATCGGCGAAAGCATTCAGCAAGATAATTGACGGCATGATTTTTTCTGCACAAGTGCCTACTGCACCAGGTTCATCCCCCCTGGCCGGACAGGGCAGACTGTCCACATGACGATGTTGGCATGCCTGTAACAAGGTAATTGCCTGTTGAATTTCATGACTCCATGGCATAACCACTTTCCTCTGAGACTGATTTCCTTGCAAAAACATGATTAATAATCAGTACGTTAACATGAATTAACGACTCACAACAAACCACAAATGCCCCTAACCAAGCTGGCCCTATATAAGATAGGTTTTTCCAGCCAGGGTTTATTGATATAGGTCACATTGCATAAAGATCGCCAAATTTTTATATCCCCTCAATGGCTAGGAGAATTCGCAGAATTTCGATAGCGCCACATTTTTTACTTAAAAAAAGATAAAATTCCTACTGCGTTATCTATCTGCCCCTAACCTAAATTGGGTAAAAAAAACCAGATATTGCGATAGACTGCCCATTAAAAAAAATTAAAAAACGCGTTCGCAAGATGCAGGAGGATATTCTGAAAAAAACACGATAGTTGTAAACGTAAAGTTATTACTAACAAGATTATTCCTGCACACCATTTGTTATCTCGAAAACGGCCAATAGCAAGGTCTTGCTGGCCGAAAGGTAAGCGTTCACCCTGCCATGAGGCGTTAGCAGCTGCAGAGGTCAGGAGATGCCGGGGTGTCTAAGGTGTCTGAGGAAGCTGGAAACAGGCCCGAAACCGAACATGGCCTCAGATTTTGAGGCCATGTTTACGCAATTACGGTTTCTTGCAGGGAGCAGGGGCGTATTTAGCATCCCCAGGAAACGCCTGCGGTTGGCAATCAGGCAGACCCGGCAGCGCCATTTCATAAACCGCCACGCCAATCACGCCGACATTCTCTTTTTCGCCCGCCAGTGAACTCGCAGCGTAGGAATCATCGGGTTTTGCGAAACGGAATGCAGCAACGGACGAATCACTTTTACGGAAGCCCTCAATCACCAGGGTTCCTTTTGGGGAGACCAGATAGCCGGAATTGCGCAGTGAACCACTGCGGCCTGAAATCACGTCCAGGCCGTCAACCGCGGTTACCACCTCATAGGTTTTGCTGGGGCTGGTGTTATAGAAAAACAGCTGGTAGCGCTCGCCGTCATTGGCAGAGAATGAAAACTCGCCATTTTTATAGCGATTGAGCGCGAAATCCCGATTGTTTTCGGTCTGCACCCGCATTCTGACGGAAGACAACACGATCTCATTGGTGTACTGCCCATTATTGGAAGCTGCCGCGCTGTACAACACTTTGGCGACACTGTCTGGAGAGGAATGCATACGCTTCGCGTCAACGGTGGTCACTTTGGAGTAAACGTCCTCACCCCATGCCGTTCCCAGTTTATGTTCTTGGGCGACTGGAGCCGGTGCAGCGGCAGGATCAGCCGCCACGCGTGAAGAGGAAATCTTTTGGCTACAGCCGGAAACCAGCACCAGAGAAGCCAGTAATGCCAAACCGCATTTGATTTTCATCAGCAGAACTTTCCTTGTTATTATTTGAATAAGAGTGCGCTTGTCTCAACGCACGAGCCGAGCCCATTATTCTGAATTACTTCCGATGTTCCTATCTCTAAAGTTCTTAAAATAGACGATTGATTATCTGAATGGGCGCGGCATTCCGCGCCTCTTCATGGCGAGCCGTTTCAGGAGTGTCTGCCGTCTCTTTAAGATTTCTGCGCAGCCAAAGCCTGCGCGCAGGCCCAAGCGGAACTCCAGGCCCACTGGAAGTTATAGCCCCCCAGCCAGCCCGTCACGTCCACTACCTCACCGATAAAGTACAGACCCGGGACCTTACTCGCCTCCATGGTTTTGGAAGAAAGCTCCTTGGTGTCCACACCGCCCAGGGTCACCTCTGCTGTGCGGTAACCCTCGGTGCCATTGGGTTGCACGCGCCAGTCTTGCAAACTATCAACCAATGCTGTCTGCTGCGTTGGAGTGAGTTGCTTCAACGTGGCCTCCGGCAGTTGCCCCAATTCTTGCAGTAATTCCACCAGGCGCTTGGGCAAATGCAAAGCCAGGGTGTTTTTCAGGCTCTGGTTAGGATGTGCCTGGCGCTGTTCGTTAAGGAAGCCCACCAGGTCTAGCGTCGGAAGTAAGTTAATGCTCACAAACTCACCAGGCTGCCAGTAGCTGGAGATCTGCAAGATAGCCGGACCAGAAAGCCCCCGATGCGTAAACAGGATGCTTTCACGAAAGCTGGTGCCATCTTCCGCTGTGACCACTGCGGGAACCGAAACGCCAGACAGCGCCTGGGATTGCTCCAACAGCGGCTTATGCAGCGTAAAGGGCACCAAACCGGCCCGGGTCGGCAATACTTTCAGGCCAAACTGTTCCGCCAGCTTATAGCCAAAGGGAGTGGCCCCCAGGCCCGGCATGGAAAGCCCACCGCTCGCCACCACAAGTGAGCGAGCACTTACACTCTCTCCGTTAAGTGCCAATTCGAAGCCCTGGTCGGTTTTTTCGACGCTCAGGACTTCGCTGCGCAGGCGCGTTACCACCTGACCCAGTTCGCACTCTTGTACCAACAGATCGACGACCTGTTGGGCAGAATCATCACAAAACAGCTGCCCCAAGGTTTTTTCGTGGTAAGCGATGCCGTAGCGGTTAATCAGATCGATAAAATCCCATTGGGTGTAGCGTGCCAATGCCGATTTGCAGAAATGGGGGTTATGCGAGAGGTAGGCCGCCGGTTCAGCGGACATGTTGGTGAAGTTACAGCGCCCACCGCCAGACATCAGGATCTTGCGGCCCGGTTTTTTGCCGTTGTCGAGTAATAGCACCCGGCAACCCAGTTGCCCTGCCTGCGCAGCACAAAACATCCCTGCGGCACCCGCGCCAATGACGACAACATCAAACTGTTCCACCCAAACCTCTCTTTGCAATAACCACAACAATCGCGGCAACAAGAGCGTATTTTACGCCTTTTACGTGCCTGTATACCGCTAAATCCGCGGTGAGGGATTGTAAAGGCATCGGCAGGCCAACGCCAACGTAAGAAAATGTAACGGGCATAAACGGCAGTAACATGCTGAAATTGCATCGATTCAACACTGTTCAAACCCCTTGTACATCAGAGAAATCAAAAAAACGTCATATTTTCCTTTTCCCCGACACCGGTTGTCGCCGATAATGCGCGGCGTTCATGTCCACAAACCTGGCGTAACGCTTATGCTGCATTTGTTCACTGGCCTGGATTTCCATACCGGCCTGATGTTAATTCTCGCATTGTTGTTCGTGCTGTTCTATGAGGCCATTAACGGCTTCCATGATACGGCCAATGCGGTCGCTACTGTAATTTACACCCGTGCTATGCGCTCGCAACTTGCGGTCGTTATGGCTGGCCTGTTCAACTTTCTTGGCGTGATGCTCGGCGGTTTGAGTGTTGCCTACGCCATTGTGCACCTGCTACCAACCGATCTGTTGTTGAACGTCAGTTCAGCACACGGGTTAGCCATGGTCTTCTCCATGTTGTTGGCGGCAATTATCTGGAACCTCGGTACCTGGTATCTTGGGTTACCGGCCTCCAGTTCCCACACCCTGATTGGCGCCATTATCGGTGTCGGCTTGACCAATGCGTTGGTGACCAACACCTCCGTGGTCGACGCGCTGAACGTGCCAAAAATGATCAGCATCTTCCTGTCGTTAATCTTCTCCCCGTTGATCGGGATGATCATTGCCGGGCTGATGGTGTTTATGCTGCGCCGCTATTGGAGCAATACCAAAAAGCGTCAGCGTATTCATATGACTCCGGCGGAACGTGAGAAGGTCGATGGCAAACGTAAGCCACCGTTCTGGACGCGTATCGCTCTGATCCTATCTGCTATCGGCGTAAGCTTCTCACACGGCGCGAACGACGGTCAGAAAGGTATCGGTCTGATTATGTTGGTGCTGATCGGTGTTGCTCCTGCAGGCTTCGTCCTCAACATGAGCGCGACCGGTTATGACATCACCCGTACCCGCGATGCCGTGAGCCACCTGCAGCAATTCTACCAAAAGCATGGCGATTCTCTGGCACATGTGGCCACACAGACGCCGTTGGTTCCTGCGCCTCAGAATGCGGCTCCAGCGCCTGATCAACCGGTTGAGTTCCACTGCGACAGCTCACGTGCCCTGATCGCCGTTGAGCGCTCTCTGGACCTGCTGAACAATCTGCAAAACTACGATCAGCTGACCGTAGAGCAGCGCAGCCATCTGCGCCGCCTGCTGATGTGCGTGACCGAGACTGCAGACAAGGTGGCCAAGCTGCCGGAAACCTCAGTGGAAGATCAACGCTTCCTGAAGAATCTGCGTTCAGACCTGTTGGAAACCGTTGAATATGCACCAACCTGGATTATCGTCGCGGTAGCCCTGGCGCTGTCTCTCGGTACCATGGTGGGCTGGCGACGCGTTGCTACCACTATCGGTGAGAAAATCGGTAAGAAAGGCATGACCTACGCTCAGGGGGTGTCGGCACAGATGACGGCCGCCCTGTCGATTGGCGTGGCCAGTTATACCGGTATGCCGGTTTCCACTACCCAAGTACTGTCTTCGGCGGTTGCCGGAACGATGCTGGTGGATGGCGGTGGCGTGCAGAGCAAAACCATCAAGAGCATCTTGTTGGCCTGGGTTCTGACCCTGCCAGTTTCGATTTTGCTTTCCGGTGGCCTGTATTGGCTGGCGCTGAAAGTAATTTGACGATTGCTCGATACAAAAATGGCGGCCAAAATGGCCGCCATTTTTTTTGCCTTGCTATCGCCGGATTAATACCAGATTGCCAACGCCACCAGGCTGATCACCACTAGCCCACACAGCGATGAAGTCAGCACAAACTGGCTGCGGACACGCTGACAGCGGCGGATGAACTCCGGGTCGTGGTGCTCCATATAGCGTTGCGTAAAGATATAGCGCACCAGCCGTATCTGCTTGCTCGGCTGGCCGTGCGAAGTAAAGAACCCTCCGCCATCGACGTATTGGTAAAGTAACGGGTCGCAGCCGCGTAAAACAAATAGCAGCGCACGCAGAGAAGAAAAATACCGGGCCATGTTAATCACACAGACCACACACAATGCCCAAAACAGCGCGACGGTACTAATCATGATAGCCCCCTCAAGGCGTTGTTATCCCGGCCACCCGCCGGGCCAACGGCCCTACTTCATACCTTATGCTGCCGGAGCCTTGGCTCCCATCCCCCTAGCACCTTACGGACCCGTTGCTACCCACAACCTCTGACCGCTTGATGAACAGGCATTACAGCGATCAGAGGAAATAAGTGGGGCCCACATTCACTAGTGTAGAATAATGAAACGCAAACAGATCCCGGTGCCGCATAAAATTTACAGTCGGGACCAAATTCTTCATCTACTCGCTCTCCGCTCGGATAACCGTCATAAGCTATACTTTGAGCAACAATGCTTATAATTCAATCGTTCAAACGGCGGAGAACCGTATAAGCCATAGGATTTTTTGCCCCGGCGGTGTAAAACGGGTGGGGTAAACGTATAAACAAGGGTGATTGATGCGATGCAGTGTGATCGCCCCAACATATCATTGTGTTATCTGGATGGTACTATGCAGGTAAGGCGAAAGCGCCAAGCTGGAACACTGAATGCCTGCCCCCTTTAATCGGCATTATATGGAAGGAGTATTCTCATGGCTTACAAACACATACTGATTGCGGTTGACCTATCACCGGAAAGTAAAATCCTGGTCGAGAAAGCGGTATCAATGGCGCGGCCGTACAATGCCAAAGTCTCTCTGATCCACGTTGATGTAAACTATTCCGATCTGTATACCGGCCTGATCGACGTCAATCTGGGCGATATGCAAAAGCGTATTTCCGAAGAAACCCACCATGCGTTAACCGAGCTGTCGCAAAATGCGGGCTATCCCATCACCGAAACCCTGAGCGGCAGCGGCGATTTGGCGCAGGTGCTGGTTGATGCGATTAAAAAATACGATATGGACCTGGTATTGTGTGGACACCACCAGGATTTCTGGAGCAAGTTGATGTCCTCTGCGCGCCAGTTAATCAATACGGTACACATTGATATGCTGATTGTGCCGCTGCGCGACGAAGAAAAGTAAGTATTCGCTAACCTGTTTGGCCAACGCCCGCCCTGCGCGGGCGTTTTTCATGGTTTCCTGTTATTTATTGCTTGTTAATCAGCCACCCCACAGTGATATAGTCGAGGTAGACACAACATCCTCCCCAACTGTGAGACACATCATAAAAACAGGGGAACCAATATGCTAAACAGGAGCTATCCATGGAACAGGCTGTATCGCTAGAATCCTTTCTAAAATCCTTACAACGTCATAACTCGCATCAACCGGAATATCTGCAGGCAGTGCGTGAAGTCTTTACCTCTCTGTGGCCATTCATCGAGCGTAATCCTCATTATCGTGACCACGCCCTGTTAGAGCGCCTGGTAGAGCCTGAGCGTATCATTCAGTTTCGCGTCAGTTGGGTCGACGATCAAGGCAAAGTTCAGGTAAACCGCGCCTACCGTATCCAGTTCAACTCCGCCATTGGGCCGTATAAAGGGGGGATGCGTTTCCACCCTTCGGTTAATACCTCCATTCTGAAGTTCCTCGGTTTTGAACAGACCTTCAAGAATGCCCTGACCACGCTGCCTATGGGCGGCGGCAAGGGTGGCTCAGACTTTGACCCCAAAGGCAAAAGCCAGGGCGAAATCATGCGCTTCTGCCAATCACTGATGACCGAGCTTTATCGTCATCTGGGTCCAGATACCGACGTGCCAGCCGGGGATATCGGCGTAGGTGGGCGCGAAGTAGGCTTTATGGCCGGCATGATGAAAAAACTGTCCAACAACACCAGCTGCGTATTCACCGGCAAAGGCCTGTCGTTCGGCGGCAGCCTGATCCGCCCGGAAGCTACCGGTTACGGCCTGGTCTACTTCACCGATTCAATGCTGCAGCGCCATGGCCTGGGCTTTGAAGGGATGCGTGTCGCGGTTTCCGGCTCCGGTAACGTGGCGCAATACACCATTGAGAAAGCGTTGGAGCTGGACGCGCGGGTGATCACCGTGTCCGATTCCGGCGGTACCGTGGTGGATGAAGCTGGCTTCACCACTGAAAAACTGGCGCATCTGGCCGAAATCAAAAACCAGCGCTATGGCCGAGTTGCCGATTACGCCCGCGAGCGTGGCCTGACCTATCTGGCCGGTGAAAGCCCGTGGAACGTGCCGGTGGATATCGCCCTGCCTTGTGCCACCCAGAACGAGCTGGATCTGGAAGCCGCACAGGTGCTGATCCGTAACGGGGTCAAAGCCGTGGCTGAAGGCGCTAATATGCCAACCACCATCCAGGCCACCGATGCCTTCCTGGAAGCGGGCGTGCTGTTCGCACCGGGCAAAGCCGCCAACGCCGGTGGTGTTGCCACTTCCGGGTTAGAGATGGCGCAAAACGCCGCGCGCCTTAACTGGCGGGCAGAGAAGGTCGATATCCGTTTACGTCACATCATGGCGGATATCCATCAGTCCTGCGTCGAATACGGCGGCGAAGGCAAGCAAACACATTACGTTCACGGCGCCAACATTGCCGGGTTCGTTAAGATTGCCGATGCGATGCTGGCTCAGGGCGTGCTCTAACCTTACCCCTGAATGAGAAATGCCGGCAGATTCGCCGGCATTTTTTTATCTGGTTAACTGAGTATTACCTCAATTAATAGCCTCGATAATCACCAACCGATCGTTTAACCGCTGTTTGATGACCGGATCGGTAGCCGCTTGCGCCTGTTGTTGCAGCGCTGCAACCCGTTGCTTCATCATTTGCGGGTCGCTAAACAGTAATTCTTTGACGTTGATGGAGGCCACGTTGGTATAACGCCCATCATCGGTGGTCGGCACGCTGATCTTGCCGTCATTGAGCAGCTTGTCCACAATCTTGCGCTCACGTTCGTACCCTTCCAGCCCCACCAGCTTCCAGCGGTGCATCGCTTTGCCCTGATACTCGCCCTTCTTCACCTCGGTCAGATAGCGAATGGTGAGATTACGAATAGTCCCCGCTTCCTCACCAAATTCCGCCTTGGTATCTGACAGCACCGGGAACTGCATACCTTCCAGTACTCCGCCTTTCTGCGTCAGGTGACCCATGCGATAGCTGTTCATCCCCAACTGGATCGGCGTGCTGTCGGTCACCGGGGTGCCGTCGTTCAATTTCAGCTCGGTGATGCGCTGCCCAACGGGTTTACGCAGATCGATGGTATAAGTCACGCCGTCAAAGAAGTCATTGGTTGAGTATTTGGACGATCGGCGCTGTGGGTTAAAGCTGTAGGTGACATCGCCATCATGCTGCTGGTTGAAGTAGTCCGCTGACCACTCCATGTACTTTTTCAGCTCTTTACCGGTCAGTTGGTAGACGGTGATTTCACCACCGGCATATTGATAATTGAAGGCGATATCCTTGGCGGTGATGGTGCCCACGTTCAGCTTCGGCCTGTCGTTATCAATCTGCAACGCGATCACCTGGGCCTTAGGCGCGTAGTGACGGGCTGCCTCCTGATACAGGGCGCTGATGCCGGTATCCTGAATATGTACCTGTGGAATGCCTTTCACCGCGTCCGGCGGCACCAGATCCTGGCCGGTCAACTGAGCAATCGGCCGGTTGGCGTTGGCACGCAGGATGGTATGGAACGGCTGGTAGATCTCTTCGAGCTTTTTGTCGGAGCTGACGCCTTTGATCGGGTAGGTGTAGCTGTCTTTATTGATCAGCACGTATTTGCCATTTTGCTGCTCAAATTGCAGATCGATACGCGACAGCGCACGGCCGTATTTGTCCGGCTCGGTGACGATCACGCCGTTGATCACCTCTTTATCCACCTTGACGTGCATATGCCCGGCAACGATCGCCGCCAGCTCTGGGTTGGCCCGCGCGATGTCGCCCACGCCGGTGCCCGGCCGCTGGTTCTCATTATCGATCCCCATATGGGCCACCAGCACGATGGCGTCCACCTGGCCGTGGATCTGCTGGATCACCTTTTTCACCGCCTGTACCGGATCGGTAAACGTCAGGCCGTCGATGCGATCGGTACCCTTGGCAAACTCGGCGGTCATCGGCGTATCCATGCCGATAATGCCAATCTTCACCCCCTGACGCTCAACGATCTTATAGGCGGGCAGGTAAGGCTTGCCGCTGTCCCAGACGATATTACCCGCCAGCGCGGTGCCTTTGAACTGGCTAAGTGGGGTTGCCAGCGCCTTCAGGCCAAAATCGAATTCGTGGTTGCCCATCACCCATACGTCGTAATCCAGCGCGTTAAAGCCGAGGATCATCGGGCTGGTCTTGTCGTTCTTGAAGGTTTCAACAAAGTTGCCCTGAATGGTGTCCCCGGCGTCTACCAGGATCACGTTCGGCTGCTGGGCACGGACTTTATGCACCTGGGTGGCAATCTGGCTGAGGCTGCCCGCCAGGTTCTCGGTGTCGGTAGAGTAATCCCAAGGCACGAAGGTGCCATGCAGATCGGAGGTGCCAAGAATGGTGATATTTACCGGTTCAGCGGCCATGGCAGAGGTACTCAAGCAAAGCAGCAGGGAAAGCAGCGTCTTTTTCATCATGTTGTTTCATTATAGTTGATTGTAATTAAACAGGATTATGCGACGCACATCTCAGCGTTACCAGTGACATTGCAGAATGAGCATGGGAAATGTGAGGAAGTTCAATGAATACCCCCTCACCCCAACCCTCTCCCACAGGGAGAGGGAGCTGTTAGCCCCTGCATTTTTTGGAAGTAAAGAGGCAAACTTAGCAAACTCGATCGTCCCCTTAACTAAGGTGCATTATCGGGTTTTCAGACACTCTCGATCGGTCTCCCACAGGGAGGAGGAGCTGTTAACCCCTGCTTTTTTGGAAGTAAAGAGGTCATCTCAGCAAACTCGATCGCCCCCTTAACTAAGGTGCATTATCGGGTTTTCAGACACTCTCGATCGGTCTCCCACAGGGAGGAGGAGCTGTTAGCCCCTGCTTTTTTGGAAGTAAAGAGGTCATCTCAGCAAACTCGAGCTGCCCCTTAACCAAGGTGCATTATCGGATTTTCAGACACTCTCGATCGGTCCCCCACAGGGAGAGGGAACTGTTAGCCCCTGCTTTTTTTGGAAGTAAAGAGGTCATCTCAGCAAACTCGATCGCCCCCTTATCCAAGGTGCGTCACCGAGTTTTTAGACACTCTCGATCGGTCCCCTCTCCTTTTGGGAGAGGGTTAGGGTGAGGGGCCAAACGCTGATCTTACAAAGGCATATAAATATCGAAACGGTGATTTTTGGTGGTCGTGGCAGCATGAGCGGGAACATCGGCCAGCGGAGGGGCATAGTCCGGTCGTTTCACCACGACCCTTTTAGTCGCCAGCCTGCGGGCTGGCTCCAGCAAGCCGTCGGCATCATCATCACTGCCCACCAGCGACTGAAATACCCGCATCTCTTTTTTTACCAACGCACTCTTCTGCTTATGCGGATACATTGGGTCGAGATACACCACTTCCGGACGTGGATCGAGATCGCTCAACGCCGTCAGGCTGGAAGCATGAAGCAACGTCATGCGTTCACGTAGCCAAGGGCCGATCTCCGCATCCTGATAGCCTCGTTGCAAACCGTCTTCCAGCAACGCAGCGACTACCGGATCACGCTCCAACATGCGAACCTGACAACCCAGCGATGACAACACAAACGCATCACGCCCTAACCCGGCAGTGGCATCCACCACGCTAGGCACATAGCTGCCTTTGATGCCTACCGCTTTGGCCACCGCTTCGCCACGGCCGCCGCCGAAACGCCGCCGATGGGCCATCGGGCCAGAGATAAAATCGACGTAGATAGCGCCAAGCTTTGGCTCGTCGCGCTTACGCAGCTCCAACCGTTCTGGCGTCAGCACCAGCGCCATCGTCGCATCTTCGTCGCTGGTTAGCTGCCAACGATCGGCCAAAATAGACAAGGCGCCGGGATCGGCGCCTGCTTCACACAATAAAAACACGCTCACTTGGCGGGTTACCCTTTAATACCGTAATGGCGCAGCATAGCATCCAGCTTCGGTTCACGGCCACGGAAGCGTTTGAACAATTCCATCGGCTCTTCGGAACCCCCGCGTGACAGGATGTTATCGAGGAAGGATTGACCGGTTTCAGCGTTGAAAATCCCTTCATCTTCAAAGCGCGAGTAGGCATCTGCCGACAACACTTCCGCCCACAGATAGCTGTAGTAACCCGCCGCATAGCCACCGGCAAAGATATGGCTGAATGCGTGTGGGAAACGGCCCCAGCTTGGTGAAGGGATCACTGCCACCATTTTCTTCACTTCGGCCAGGGTTGGCAGGATCTGCGCCCCTTTTTCCGGGCTGTATTCGGCGTGCATACGGAAATCGAACAGGCCAAACTCCAGCTGACGCAGGATAAACAGCGCCGCCTGATAGTTTTTCGCTTCCAGCATTTTGTCCAGCAGGGCTTTCGGCAGTGGTTCGCCAGTCTGGAAGTGACCAGAGATAAATGCCAATGCCTCCGGCTCCCAGCACCAGTTTTCCATAAACTGGCTTGGCAGCTCTACCGCATCCCAAGGCACACCGTTGATACCAGAAACCCCGGCGGTATCGATCTGCGTCAGCATATGGTGCAAACCGTGGCCAAACTCATGGAACAGCGTGGTGACTTCGTTATGGGTAAACAGCGCCGGCTGGTCACCCAGTGGGCGGTTAAAGTTACAGGTCAGATAAGCCACCGGCTTTTGCAATTCGCCATTGGCTTTGTGCAGGCTGCCGACGCAATCATCCATCCATGCACCACCGCGCTTGTTCTCGCGGGCATACAAGTCCAGATAGAAGCTGCCGCGCAGTTCACCTTTGGCATCGAACAGATCGAAGAAACGCACCTCTGGATGCCAGGTATCGACACCCTGACGCTCTTTGGCGGTGATACCGTAAATGCGGTTAACCACTTCGAACAGCCCTTCCAGCACACGCTGTTCCGGGAAATATGGGCGCAGTTGCTCATCACTGATGGAGAACAGATGTTGCTTCTGTTTTTCTCCGTAATAACTGATATCCCAAGCCTCTAGCTCATCCACACCATAGTGCTGCTTGGCAAAGGCACGAAGCTGTGCCAGTTCCTGTTCTGCCTGTGGGCGAGCGCGCTTGGCCAGATCGCTCAGGAAACCGAGCACCTGCTCCGGGCTTTCTGCCATCTTGGTCGCCAGCGATTTGTCCGCATAGCTGGCAAAACCCAGCAACTGTGCCAGTTCATGGCGCAGAGCCAGCGTTTCCGCCATTACTTCGCTGTTATCCCACTTACCGGCATTTGGCCCCTGATCGGAGGCCCGGGTGGTGAAGGCACGATACATCTCTTCACGCAGCGCCTGGTTATCGGCATAGGTCATTACCGGCAAATAGCTCGGCATATCCAGCGTCAGCAACCAGCCTTCCTGCTCTTTGGCCTGTGCCATCGCCTGAGCTTGGGCCAGCGCGCTTTCCGGCAGGCCACTCAGCTCATTCACATCGGTAATCAACTTGCTCCAGCCCATGGTGGCATCGAGCACATTGTTGCTGTAGGTCGAACCCAGTTCGGACAGACGCGCCACGATCTCGCCGTAACGCTTTTGTTTTTCCTTTGGCAGGCCAATGCCCGACAGCTCAAAATCACGCAGCGCGTTTTCTACCGACTTGCGCTGTGGCGCGGTCAGTTTGGCAAAGCCTTCGCCCTCTTTCAGATTACGATAGGCCTGGTACAGCCCTTCATGCTGGCCCACCCAAGTACCGTATTCGGAAAGCAGCGGCAACGCCTGTTCGTAAGCTTCGCGCAGTTCCGGGCTGTTTTTTACCGAGTTTAGGTGACCAACAGGTGACCAGATGCGTGACAGGCGATCGTCAGATTCGGCCAGCGGCTGACACAGATTTTCCCAGGTAAACGGCCCCGGTTGTGCCACGACGCGCTCAACCGCAGCACGGCAGTCAGCCAATGCGGATGTCACAGCAGGGACGATATCTTCAGGGCGAATGGCAGAAAACGGCGGTAAGGCAAACGGTGTCAGCAACGCATTGGTCATAGAGGAAGTCCTGATTAGGGTGGTGGACCCGATGCGCACATCAGGCCAGACAAAGATAAGCTTCTATCTAACATGGTGCCAACCAGTGGGAAAATCAATGGTCATCACCTGCTTCTTCGCTAGCGGGTGTTTCATTCATCCCAGTGCTATACCAATTTAATCGAACAGCTCCCAGGCATGATTGAGTTCATTTGCCAAGATATTGAACACATACTGAGCAAAGCTAGTTTATGGCCTTGAGTTAGCCGGAGCACAGGGGGAATGAACGATACGGCGCCCCTAAAAATTCAGCAATATCGCCACCTTGTCACCAATCTAAACGACAGGATTGTTTGAATTTTAGCCCCCTCTATATTATGATTAGATCATAAATATCACAAGGAAGAGATATGCAACATGATCCTAGTTTAGATTATCTCATTGAATTACATGGACAACGAGTTAACCGAGAGGATGGCTACTGGTGGAAAATTGAGGCATGGCAAGTTAAGCCCAATAATTTTATTCCACATGGCATCCGATACAACCTCACGGTGCATGATAAGCACAACACGAGGGTGTTTGGCATGGATAACGCCCACGCCATAAAACCACCGAAGAAAGGCAAGTATACTGGGCGACTGGTATATGACCATATCCATAGAACGCCCAGAGATAAGGGGTACCCTTATGAGTTTACCTCCGCATCCCAGTTGCTCCAGGACTTCTTTGAGAAGATGGATGAAGCGATCGCAGAAAGAGAAAAGAGAGGGTAGGCGTAATGAAAGCACTGATCGGTGTAATGTCTGAAGATCTTATACGCAGGAGAACGCTGGCGATAGCCAAAGGAGATTACAAGCCCGAGCCAGGGGAACCAAAGGTTTGGTTTACCTCCATGATTGCCCTCGCGCAGGTGCTAAGCAATGAAAATATAGCGCTGCTGCGGCTGATGGATGAGCAAAAACCAAAAACGCTAACGGAGTTGGCCGATCTTTCAGGCCGAAAAATCAGTAATCTGTCGGTTACCCTAAAAACGCTTAATTCACATGGCTTTGTCAGGCTGGAGAAAGACGGGCGTAGCGTTAAACCTGTCGCACTGTTTACCGACTTCGATATCCAGGTAAACCAAAAATATGCAACAATGCAGTCTCAGGAAGTCGCATAGTTTTAAGCCAGGTTTTTTCAGGCTTTTTCACGTCTAGCACCCTCAACCTGCCAGAATAAATGCTTTCGATAATAGTGTATTAAAATCAATCGGATAAAAACGCCATGTTAAGTTACCGCCACAGTTTTCACGCCGGCAACCACGCCGACGTGCTCAAGCACACCGTTCAGAGCCTGATCATTGAGGCGCTGAAAGAAAAAGATAAGCCGCTGCTGTACCTGGATACCCACTCCGGTGCCGGGCGCTATCAGCTGAGCGGTGAGCATGCCGAGCGCACCGGGGAATACCTGGAAGGCATCGGCCTACTGTGGCAACGTGACGATCTGCCAGAAGAGCTGGCGGCCTACATGAGCGTGGTGCACAACTTCAACCGCTCCGGCACCCTGCGTTACTACCCAGGCTCACCGCTGATCGCCCGCCAGTTGCTGCGCCCGCAGGATAAAATCCATCTGACAGAGCTGCACCCAAGTGATTTCCCGCTGCTGCGTAACGAATTCCAGAAAGACGAGCGCGCCAAAGTGCAGCGTGCCGATGGTTACCAGCAGTTAAAATCCCAGTTGCCGCCTCCGTCACGCCGTGGCCTGATCCTGATGGACCCGCCGTATGAGATGAAAACCGATTATCAAGATGTGGTGAAAGGCATTCAGGAAGGCTACAAGCGTTTTGCTACCGGCACCTATGCTCTGTGGTATCCGGTGGTGATGCGCCAGCAGATCAAACGCATGCTCAAAGAGCTGGAAGCGACCGGCATCCGCCGTATCCTGCAAATTGAGCTGGCGGTGAAGCCCGACAGCGATCAACGCGGGATGACGGCTTCAGGCATGATCGTGATTAACCCACCTTGGAAGCTGGAACAGCAGATGAACAACGTGCTGCCGTGGCTGCACAAGGTACTGGTGCCGTCCGGTATCGGTCACCACCTGGTGAACTGGGTCGTACCAGAATAAGTTCGATGATGGTCGCCTGCCTAGGCGGCCATCCGTTTTTCCCTTCGCTATCCCCCCTGCTTGCTCCTCATTTTGCCGCGATCTTTTGCCGATCCTCATCACAACCGCAAAATAACTGTTTGCTTATTTTATCTTTCGATTAGATGATGATTATCGAAAGATAACGTAATCAAAGAAAACAGGAGGCAGGCGGTGTACATCATTTCGACCAATAATATGCTGCAGAAGGCACAACAACAGGGCTATGCCGTACCAGCCTTCAACATTCATAACCTGGAAACCATGCAGGTGGTGGCTGAAACCGCCGCGCACATGCGCTCACCGGTGATCCTGGCCGGTACGCCCGGCACCTATCTCTATGCGGGAACGGCTAACGTGGTCGCTATTGTCAAACAGCTGGCCGCCGAATACCGCATCCCGCTGGCGGTGCATCTGGATCACCATGAAACTCTGCAAGATATTGAAACCAAAGTGCATGCAGGGATCCGCTCGGCCATGATTGATGGCTCACACCTGCCCTTTGCGGAAAATGTCGCGCTGGTGCGGCAGGTGGCCGAGTTTTGCCATCGTTATGATGTCAGCGTTGAGGCGGAGCTGGGGCGGCTTGGTGGCGTTGAGGATGGCATCAGCGTTGATGCCAAGGATGCCCGCTATACCTCGCCGCAGCAGGCCGAGGAGTTTGTGCGTTCCACCGGCATCGATTCACTGGCGGTGGCGATTGGTACGGCACATGGGCTTTACCAGGGCAAGCCAGAGTTGGATTTCACCCGCCTTGGGCAGATCCGCGACAGAGTCAGCGTACCGCTGGTGCTGCATGGTGCGTCGGGTTTGCCAGACGCTGATATTCAGCAGGCGATTCGGCTGGGAGTGTGCAAGGTGAACGTGGCGACGGAGCTTAAGATCGCCTTTTCCGATGCGCTGAAACAGCATCTGGCGGAGCATCCGCAGGCCAACGATCCGCGCCACTATATGCAGCCCGCCAAGCTGGCGATGCAGCAGGTGGTGCAAAAGGTGATTCAGGTTTGTGGCTGTGAAGGCAGGCTGTGACCTACGCCAGCATGGTAACGGCCCCTCACCCTAACCCTCTCCCACAGGGAGAGGGGACAGAACGTGCTACAAATTAAGCCTTGCATACCACCTCACCAACGCCCATAAAGAAGGGTAATTGAGCAGCCCAACAATACACTCCATTCCCAATCGCAACACCGGACCAGCCCCCTCTCCCTGTGGGAGAGGGTTGGGGTGAGGGGCATCCTCTCGTCACAATAACCGCTTTCACTTTATTGCGTATACCCATTCCTCTTTTTACCAACTATCTGTAATCAACTGATTTTAAATAACTAAAATCACCCCACTCGTTAACTTACTCCCTCACACTGAAAGCACCGGCGCGGAAAAATAGCGGTAAAGTTTTCGATCTTGATCACGAATAATAGAAAAGTGCATTGCTAACCTTTCGAAACATTACGATTATATTCGTAAGAAAACGGAGGGTAGAATGAAAAATATAATCGCACGACATAAAGCAGGGGAGCCGATCGGGATCTGCTCTGTCTGTTCGGCACACCCATTAGTGATTGAAGCTGCATTACGCCTGGATCTGCACAGCGATCGCCAGGTGCTGATCGAGGCCACATCCAACCAGGTTAATCAGTTTGGCGGTTACACCGGCATGAAACCGGCGGATTTCCGGCAGTTTGTCTGCGATATTGCGGCAACCGTCGGCTTCCCGCTCTCCCGGCTGCTGTTAGGGGGCGATCATCTAGGCCCAAACTGCTGGCAAAATGAACCCGCCGCCAGCGCAATGGCGAAAGCGGAAGTGTTGATCGCCGACTACGTCACCGCCGGATTCAGCAAGATCCATCTGGATGCGTCCATGTCCTGCGCCGACGATCCGATCCCGTTAGATCCCCACGTGGTGGCAGAACGCGCCGCCCGCCTGTGTCAGGTCGCCGAACGGGTCGCTACCCCAGAGCAAAAACAACAGCTGACCTATGTGATTGGGACCGAGGTGCCCGTTCCTGGAGGAGAATCTTCCGCCATTGGCAGCGTACATATCACTCACGCGACGGATGCCGCCGCCACGCTGGAAACTCACTATCAGGCCTTCCGCAAGGCCGGGTTGGCAGAGGCGATCCCCAGGATCATCGCCGTGGTAGTGCAGCCAGGAGTGGAGTTCGACCACTCACAGGTGATCGCTTACCAACCACAGCTGGCCCGCGAGCTCTCCCAGTTTATTACCACCACGCCGCTGGTCTATGAGGCACACTCTACCGATTACCAAACGCGTGAAGCCTATCAGCAACTGGTGCGCGATCACTTCGCCATTCTCAAGGTTGGCCCGGCCCTGACGTTCGCCCTGCGCGAAGCGGTGTTTGCCCTGGCCAATATCGAACAGGCCCTGATTGCCCCGGAAAAACGTAGCCAGATCCTGGCGGTGATTGACGCCGTGATGCTCGACGAACCGGATTACTGGAAAAAGTATTACCACCCGACGTTCAGCCGCTCGCTAATCGACCTGCATTTCAGCCTCTCGGACCGTATCCGCTACTACTGGCCTCACCCGCGTATCGCCCAAAGTATGACGACGCTGCTCAATAACCTCGACCAGCAAGAAATCCCCGCGGGCCTGCTGAGCCAATACTTTCCGCTGCAATATCAGCGCGTGATGGAACGCAAGCTGGCGAAGCAGCCCCACGCACTGATGATCGACAAAATTCAGGATGTGCTGCGCGCTTATCGCTTCGGCTGTGCCCCCGCAGAGCAAGCCAAAAACGCCGAGGAGATGGTCCATGCATAACAGCCAACTGTTCGTTCGCACTGGCATCAGCTTTGCCGACGCGCAGCAGGCGCTGGAGCACATTGGCGTCACCATGCTCAACGCCGGGGTTGTTCACAACAGCTACCCGCAGGCGTTGCTGGTGCGTGAGAGCGCTTATCCCACCGGCATCGCCCTTGAGCAGCACGCGGTCGCCATCCCCCATTGTGAAGCGGAGCATGCACGTGCCCCGGCTATTTATCTAATCCGCCCTGACCAGGCTGTGCCCTTCGCTCAGGCGGATGATGACGGCACGATCGACGTTGCGCTGATTATCGCGCTGATCGTCACCGACCCGGCGGCGCAGTTGGTTTTACTGCGCACGCTGTTTGGCCAGTTGCAGCACCCCGAGTTTATCACTGCGCTACTGACCGCCCCCGAGGACCAACTGGGCGAAATGTTTGCCCAGCGGGTTTTCACTTCGCCCTCCCGACCACAACAAAAAACAGAATATGAAGGAGCCACACTGTGAAACGTAAAATTATCGTTGCCTGCGGCGGTGCCGTTGCCACCTCGACCATGGCCGCAGAAGAGATCAAAGAGCTGTGCGCGGAGCACAACATCGAGCTGGATTTGGTGCAGTGCCGCGTGACCGAGATTGAAACCTATATGGACGATGCCGACCTGATCTGCACCACCGCCCGTGTCGACCGGCAGTTTGGCGATATCCCGTTGGTGCACGGCATGCCGTTTATTTCCGGCGTCGGCATTGATGCGCTGAAACAAAAAATACTGACCATTCTGACGGAGTAGCCCATGTTTACCGACATCATGCGTTACATCCTCGATCTCGGCCCTACGGTGATGCTGCCCATCGTGATCATCATCTTCTCGCTGATTTTAGGGATGAAATTAGGGGATTCATTTAAATCAGGCATTCATATCGGCATTGGCTTTGTCGGTATCGGGCTGGTTATCGGCCTGATGCTGGACTCGATCGGCCCGGCGGCGAAGTCGATGGCCGAGCAGTTCCAGATCAACCTGCACGTGGTGGATATCGGCTGGCCAGGCTCGTCGCCGATGACCTGGGCCTCGCAGATTGCCCTGATCGCCATCCCGGTAGCGATTGCGGTCAACATCGTGATGCTGCTGACGCGTATGACCCGCGTGGTTAACGTGGATATCTGGAACATCTGGCACATGACCTTTACCGGCGCCATGGTGCATCTGGCCACCGGTTCATACTGGCTGGGCATGCTGGGCGTGGTGGTGCATGCCGCCTTCGTCTACAAGCTGGGGGACTGGTTCGCTAAAGATACCCGCGACTTCTTCGGGCTGGAAGGGATTGCCATCCCGCACGGCACCTCCGCCTATATGGGGCCGATCGCCGTACTGGTGGACACCATTATCGAGAAGATCCCCGGCCTGAACCGCATTCACTTCAGCGCAGACGACGTACAGAAACGCTTTGGTCCGTTCGGCGAGCCGGTGACCGTCGGCTTTGTGATGGGGCTGATTATCGGTGCGCTGGCCGGTTATGACCTGAAGGGCATTCTGCAACTGGCGGTGAAAACCGCTGCCGTGATGCTGCTGATGCCGCGGGTGATCAAACCGATCATGGATGGCCTGACGCCCATCGCCAAGCATGCCCGTAAACGCCTGCAAGCACGCTTTGGTGGCCAGGAGTTCCTTATCGGCCTCGATCCGGCGCTGCTGCTGGGCCATACCGCCGTGGTCTCCGCCAGCCTGATCTTTATCCCGCTGACCATTCTGATCGCCGTCATCGTCCCAGGTAACCAGGTGCTGCCGTTTGGCGATCTGGCGACCATCGGCTTCTTTGTGGCCCTCGCCGTGGCGGTGCACCAAGGCAACCTGTTCCGCACGCTGATCTCGGGTTTTATCATCATGAGCATCACGCTGTGGATCGCCACCCAAACCATCGGGCTGCATACCCAACTGGCTGCCAATGCCGGTGCGCTGAAAGCGGGCGGAGTGGTGGCCTCGATGGACCAAGGCGGCTCACCGATCACCTACCTGCTGATCCAACTGCTCACCTGGCAAAACGTGGTGGGTCTGGTGGTTATCGGCGTCATTTACGCCATCGGGGTGTTCCTCACCTGGCGCCGTGCCCGTCAATTTGCCCAGGCTGAAGCCTCCGCCAAGCAACAGGCAGCCCAAAGCCTCAACGCCATGTCCTAATCCTTCGGGGGAGCCCACCTCCCCCCTCAAAGTATTTGCAAGGGAGCGAGCAGGTTCGACCCGATCTAACCCATTGATTATCCAAACGGGCGCAGCATGCAGCGCCCCTACGATGTGAGTCTGTTGGGGAGTCAACTCCTCCAATCTATCTTCTACGGAGTTCAAGTTATGCAATCAGTCGTGATCCATACGGAGGGAGAAGTGCGCGTTGAAGAACGCCCCGCTCCTGCTATTGAGGCCGCCGATGAGGTGTTGGTTCGGGTGGCGTATTCCGGGCTATGCGGTTCAGATATCCCCCGCATCTTCGCCAAAGGCGCGCATTTCTACCCGATTACCCTGGGGCATGAGTTCAGTGGCCGGGTCGTGACCTGCGGCGATCGGGTTACCGACCTGCAACAGCATGATGCCGTGGCCTGCGTCCCTTTGCTGCCGTGCTTTAACTGCCCGGAATGCCAGCGCCATTACTATTCGCTGTGCAAGCATTACCAGTTCGTCGGTTCACGCAGCCACGGCGGCAACGCCGAGTTTATCGTGGTCAAACGCGCCAATCTGGTGAAATTGCCTGCCAACGTCAGCTTGTTGCAGGGGGCGTTTATTGAGCCCATCACCGTCGGCCTGCATGCCATTCAGTTGGCTGGGGGCTGCCAAGGCAAAGAGGTGATCATCATTGGTGCCGGCACCATCGGCCAACTGGCGATCCAATGTGCCCGCGCGATGGGCGCACGCAGCGTCACGGCGATCGATATCAATGACGACCGGCTCAAGCTGGCACGGCAGATCGGTGCAGAAAACGCGTTTAACAGCGCGGAGCTTAGCCCCTCAGAGATAGCCGAACGCTTGCAGGAAAGGCGCTTTGATCAGCTGATTCTGGAAACCGCTGGCACGCCACAAACGGTCGGGCTGGCATTGGATATCGCCGGGCCACGGGCACAAATCGCGCTGGTGGGGACGCTGCATAAAGATCTGCATCTGTCTTACAGCACCTTTAGCCAGATCCTGCGTAAGGAGCTGACGCTGCTGGGCAGTTGGATGAACTATTCAGCCCCGTGGCCAGGGGAAGAGTGGCAGCAGGCCATGAAGCTGTTCCAATCGGCAGATCTGGCTCTGGAGCCGTTGATTGCCAGCATCGATCGCCCGCAGCAATACGCCGCCAGCGTTGCAGCCCTGGCCGGTAAGCCGATGCAGGGAAAAATCATGCTCAAACTCTGCGAAGAGTGACATCAAGCGGCAGAGTTGCTGAATTTGTAGGGGTGAACCTATTCGCCCCTACCTAACCCATTGATTATCTGAACGGGCGCAGCGTGCAGCGCCCCTACGAAGCAAGTCAGTTGCCTAACTCAGCCATTATTTTGCCTCAAATCCCATCTCCTTGATCTTTATGCTCCCCTTTCATATCCCTTTCGCATAAAATAAAAGCAAAACATTTCGATAGGTCAGGATGATGAACTCTTTTGAAAGACGAAACAAAATTGTCGACTTGGTTCAGCAGAACGGCAGCATCTTGGTCAGCGATCTTTCGAATTCCTTCGGAATTTCTGAAGTTACCATCCGCGCTGACCTGCGCCTGCTGGAAGAAAAAGGCCTGCTGATCCGCTTCCACGGCGGTGCTGCCAGGCCCGGCAGCCAGTTGGAGCAGGAGGCTGAGGCGCCGAAAACCACCGGTGAGGTCATCCTGGAGGAACGCTACCAACTGGCCAAAGACCCGAAAAAGCGCATTGCGTTAAAAGCGGCGGCCATGGTCAATCCCGGCGATACGGTGATCCTCGACAGCGGCAGCACCACCATGCTGATCGCCGAAGAGCTGGTGAAGATGGGCAATATCACGGTGATCACCAATAACCTGCCCGCCGCCTTTGCGCTTTCCGACAATAAAGACATCACGCTGGTACTGTGTGGTGGCACGCTGCGCCATAAGACGCGCTCCATGCACGGTTCCATCGCGGAACTCTCCTTACACGGCATTGCCGGTGACGTGATGTTCGTCGGGGCCGACGGGTTGGACGCCACCAACGGTATCACCACCTTTAATGAAGGCTACTCGATCAGCGGCGTGATGGCTCAGGCAGCCAAGCGCGTAGTCGCGGTGGTCGATTCCACCAAGTTCGGCCGCCGGGGGTTCAACCTGGTGCTGTCGATGAGCCAGATCGACATGATCATTACCGATACCGGCATCAGCAGTGCCGATCGCCAAGCGCTCGATCGGGCAAAACCCGAACTGGTTATCGTGTAAACTCAACCGGGCAGAGGATCAAGCCTCTGCCTATTACAGCCATCGACGCAATCTTTGCGACAACCCCCTGTCAGGCGTTAAACTCTTACCCTTCTCGAATCACACAACTCATGGAAAACCCAGATGACGAAACATTACGATTATCTAGCAATTGGCGGCGGCAGCGGCGGTATCGCATCGATCAACCGGGCAGCCATGTATGGCCAGAAATGCGCACTGATTGAAGCCAAAGAACTTGGCGGCACCTGCGTTAACGTGGGTTGTGTCCCGAAAAAAGTCATGTGGCATGCGGCGCAGATCGCCGAAGCCATTCACCAGTACGGCCCGGATTACGGCTTCGATACTACCGTCAACGCCTTTGACTGGAAACGTCTGATCGCCAACCGCACCGCCTACATCGATCGTATTCATACTTCCTACGATAACGTGCTGGGTAAAAACAAGGTTGACGTGATCAAAGGTTTTGCCCGTTTTATTGACGCGCATACCGTAGAAGTTAACGGCGAGAAAATCACCGCCGACCATATTCTGATCGCGACCGGTGGCCGCCCGAGCCATCCGTCGATCCCAGGTGCCGAATACGGCATAGACTCCGACGGCTTCTTTGAGCTGGATGCCATGCCAAAACGCGTGGCAGTGGTAGGTGCTGGCTACATCGCGGTAGAAATTGCCGGTGTGATGAACGCGCTGGGAGCGGAAACGCACCTGTTCGTGCGTAAACACGCCCCGCTGCGTACCTTCGATCCGATGATTGTTGAAACCCTGGTTGAGGTGATGAACACCGAAGGGCCAACCCTGCACACCGAATCCCTTCCAAAATCCATCGTCAAAAACGCCGACGGCAGCCTGACGCTGGCGTTGGAAAACGGCAAAGAGTTCACCGTGGACAGCCTGGTCTGGGCCATCGGCCGCGAACCAGCGACCGATAATCTGAACCTGGCAGTGACCGGCGTGAAAACCAATGCCAAAGGTTACATCGAAGTCGACAAATTCCAGAACACCAACGTGAAAGGCATCTACGCGGTAGGTGACAACACCGGTGCGGTTGAGCTGACCCCGGTTGCCGTCGCCGCTGGCCGTCGCCTGTCCGAGCGCCTGTTCAACAACAAGCCGGACGAACATCTGGACTACAGCAACATCGCCACCGTGGTGTTCAGCCACCCGCCAATTGGCACCATTGGCCTGACCGAACCGCAGGCGAAGGAGCAGTTTGGCGAGGACAAAGTGAAGGTCTATAAATCGTCCTTCACCGCCATGTACAGCGCCGTAACTCAGCATCGCCAGCCGTGCCGCATGAAGCTGGTATGTGTGGGTGAAGAAGAGAAGATCGTTGGCCTGCACGGGATTGGCTTTGGCATGGATGAAATCCTGCAGGGCTTTGCCGTGGCAATCAAGATGGGCGCGACCAAGAAAGACTTCGACAACACCGTGGCGATCCACCCAACCGCAGCGGAAGAATTCGTGACTATGCGGTAATAGTGCATTCCTAACTGTAAAACCGACTGTAAAAGGTCGGTTTTTGCTTTTATTCAGCGTATAAATGCTGATTAAGGTAATTGAATATCCCCGTCATGGTGTTTATATCACTGCAAAATTATCGTTCATTAAGATAAATCGTTCGTTTAAATATAACTTCTTAAATATCACCTCAACGAGGTGCCGATTTTCGAGCACAATCGCGCCCAGCACGCCTATAATCACCGCGTAGTTATATGCAGTATCTCGTTTGGCGAGGCTCCTATACAAACACAGGTTACTGATCTGACGACATCGAGAGATGCCCAAGGTTAAGACAGGCTTTATCGGATTAAGGTTCAGCCCAAGGTAACTTCTGAACTGTTCTTCAGATACATTGTTCAGATACGTTGTATAGTGCTAAAACCTGGACGCGGAGATAGGCTTTCTGCACTCCCCCTCTTTGGTTTACTCCCCTATGCGATGCACTGTTGAAGTTTAAACAGCAATAGGGTCAATGACTTCCAGACTCCTCAGCGATGACCGCTACCGCGCCAGCAACACAGGCGGGTCAGCCATTGCTAACTCTTTGAACGCTGACTTTTTCTCCGCGCAGGTACCCTGACGGTGAATGAAGCCAGAGACTACGTTGCACACTTACTTTTAACCACAGAGGTCGTTATCGATTACAGTTAACCGAGGATAAAATTATGGGAAATATGATGTTTTTTATGGGATTTTTGTTTTTCGTCAGCTCACTGGGGCTGATTGCAGCCTATCTGAGCACCAAATGGGATGACTAATGAACGAAAAAGATCCGCCTAGCATCATCCTCCCCGTAGCCTCATCAAATCATTGCGGGGAGGATGAATAACCGCAATAAACGGACGGTATTTACCGCGCGTGATAATGATGATGATTTTTATTCTTGGATTGCTGTACGCTATTTTTATGATCTCGGTAGGAATTAATGAGATTTATTTACATTCCACCGGTCAAACTGCATTTCTCTCCTGTTTATTGCTGACAGCTACCGCAAGCTTGCTGCTCGTCGCTTTTGTCTGGCAATGTTCCGTAAAAACCAAACGCTGATTTTTTTAATTCAACTATGAGCTGTGCTATGCAAAATCAAAAACAGGCCGTCGCCCGAAACTCGATGATTATCAGCGGATTGTTGGCGTTAGGTAAATTTATCGCGGGTATATTTACCGGCAGTATTGGCCTGATATCCGAAGGTATCCATTCATTTACCGATTTTATTGCCACCAGCATCACCTGGTGGGCGGTGAGCGTCAGCGATAAGCCTGCTGATGATGACCATCACTTCGGCCATGGCAAGGTTGAGAATCTGGCCGCATTGTTTGAGGTACTCCTCCTGCTGGCGGCTGGGGGTTGGATCGTCTTTGAAGCAGTAAGCAGCCTGATAGGTGAGGCAAACCAGATTGTGGCTGCACCGGTAGTGATTGCGGTACTGCTGGTGTCCATTGTGGTTGACTTCTTCCGTGTCCGGGCCTTGAACCGTGTGGCCAAAGCCACCAACAGCGCGGCTCTGGAAGCCGATGCTCTGCATTTCTTCTCCGATATGTTGTCTTCCGGCGTGGTGCTGTTGGGCATGGTTTTTGTGCTATTTGGTTTTGCCCGTGCGGACGCACTAGCGGCACTGATCGTCGCCTGCTTTATCCTGACTGCCGCCTTGAAGCTAGGAAAACGCTCCTTTGATTCCCTGATTGATACTGCACCTGCTGGCACGCGGGAAGATATCGCGGCCCTGCTTAATGATTTCCCCGCGGTGCTGTCTACAGAAAATATTCGCCTACGCAGTGGCGGAGCCACGCTGTTTATCGAGGTGAGCGTTGGGGTATGCCGGACGCTACCGCTTGAGCGGATCAAGGAATTGAAGCAGGCCGTTACCGCCAAGCTTGAACAGCAATACGCCAACTCGGAAGTGCGGGTGATTGCCCTCCCTCAAGCCAGAAGTGATGAAGATCTGGCAACCCGTATTCGCATGCTGGCCGCCAACCATGGGGCCGTGGTGCAGAGCCTTTCGCTACAACAATTGGCAGACCGTGTGGCGATCGGGATGGATCTGTTGGTTCCGGCCAATGCCAGCGTAGAGCAGGCGCATGATATTGCCAGCGAAGTGGAGGAGGCCCTACGCCAGACGTTGGGCGAAAATACGGAGATCGAAACCCACCTGGAGCCCCAGATGCTGGATTGGCTGACTAGCCAGGATGTGGAACACGGCGAACTGGCGAAGATTGAACAAGCATTGACGGTTTCGGCGCAAAATAGCGGATTGGTGCAAGACATCCATGATATCCGGGCGCGAGAAACGCCACAGGGCGTGATTGTGAATTTTCACTGTCGAGCCCTTCCAGCCTTGTCGATTTCTGCGGTGCACGATGCGGTGGACCATATTGAACGGCAATTGAGAATACAATTCCCGATGGTATCACGGGTGGTGGGGCATGTTGAGCCGCTGTGATCTCTCACAGCGGAATGATTTGTTAAAGCGCAGCATGGGCTGATTTAATTAGCCCATTCTTTGCCTATTGACTTAAAAGACAACCTGGGCAAAACGGGGATCCTCTGGAAACAGCGATGCCGCTTCCTGCCGCAATGCGTCAGCCCGCGCAGATTTCTGCTGACGCAAGATCACCAACAGGTTGGCGTAAACGTTCTTATCAATACGGTGATTCAAATAGTCCTGCGCCCATTGGGCGTAGGTTTCCAGTTGCTGCTCGTCACGAGTTTGGTTAAAGGCTAACAGCCCACCCAATTGTCGATCAAATTGCAGGCGATCGTCATGCATCCAGCTTGACCAACCTGGCAACGCTTCCACCTGCCGCATATCCTGTAAGCCCCTGCGTTCCGCCTGGGTCAATACCACCCCGCTGTAAAACCCTGTCGTCATAGTGAACAGCGCGGCCAACGACAGAGCTAACATCGGCCATTTCAAACGTTTTAATTCCATGCCAGTGCTAAGTCCTGGGCCAACCAGTCGATCGAGCATGGCCAGCAACAGCAGGAATACTAGCCAGTGCAGAGCCGACAGGTAAAATGGATATTCTGTTTGGCTATGCAACGCAATCGGCAACAGTGCCACACACAATGCCAATGCCTCACCCGCCGACGCTTTACCGTATGAGAAAGCTTGCATATCGCGCAAACGGGAGCGGGCCACCAACTTCAGGCCCGCCCATACCAGTATCAGCATGCCCAGCAGCGCAATAAGGCCCCCTTCGACCCACCACAGTAATAGCTCGTTGTGCGGGTGGCGGGCAATTCCCACACCTTGCGTGGACAGCCCTTGCGCCAACCGAAAATGCTGAAAACTGTACTCAAAGCCGCCATAGCCCCAGCCGGTCAGTGGTTTTTCGGCGATCATAGCCAGTGTGTCGTGCAGCATGACAAAGCGTGCATAGTTGGAGCCAGAGTGACTGGCATAGCGCAAAGCACCGCCCAGATCATTGCCCAACCACAATACCAAAGCCGCTATGGCGCCGCCTGTAACTAGCAGAGTCGAAATGGCTACAGCCCGCGAATAACGGCGGCCAAAGCACAGGACAAACAGCCCCAGCACTAAGATCCCCGCCAGCCAACCAGTACGGGATTGTACCCACACCAATACCATTGGCAGCACCACCAACGCCACGATCAAAGCACAGCGACGCCAATATTCTGCTCGAGGTTGCACCAAGCTAAATCCCGGCAGCAGAAATGCCGCCAGCGCCAGCGCTAAACCGGTAGCGATAAAACTCGCCAACACGTTGGGCTGCTGGAAGATACCGAAGGCGCGGGAGCTGTCAGAAGGGATCCAGTATTGTGCTATCTGCGGGGCAAATAGCTGCAATAACACAATTAGCGCCTGAAATACGACTGCCAATAGGATCAAGTACAGCACCGCATGTCGCTGACCTACGCTCATGCGCACCTGCAACCAGGTGAAATAGAACCCTGCACCGGCGAACAAACCGGCTAGACGCCAAAAGGCCCCACTTTGCCATTCAGGCCGGGTAAAAAGGATCGGCAGCGCCAGAAACAGGCAAGCCGCCAGAATCGCTCGACTGGTCGGCGTGATGACAGTGCAATGCAACAGTGGCACCCGCCAGCATACAATCATTAACAGCGCAGCCCCGCCGTAGATCAGCAGATTAAACGGCAGCGCCAAGCCAACCCCGCCGGGGTTAGGCACATATATTACCAATGGCATATAAAGCAAAAAGACCAATAAGAATAAAATGCGATCGAACAGCATCAAAATATCCTGCGGAAGAATTAAAAAGGAGTACGTTTAGCGCACTAAGCCTGGACTAGGCGCCAGATAGGTGATTATTTTGAAACCGGTACTCCCTAGCTAACAATGACGGCAATGCATCCGAATATAAACGCTCGCGTCCAGCAGTTCCTCAATACTGTAGTAGTCAGTAAGAAGCCGGCGGGTGCCAAACAGATTTCTAGAGGTATTCTAGTGCGTAGACAAATGTCCCACTGTACTGACCGGGTTTTGCCGCATTCGTCTTCAGGTCGAAGGTAACGGGGATTACCTTCGACTCACCTGCATATACCCTGGTGTATTGAGCCGGTGGCAGGGTAGAGACGGAAATACCTTGGCCTGGGGTGATGGTCGTAGGGCCCAGTACTCGCAATCGTACGTCTGCCTGACCGTCGCCAGTGCAAGAAACGAGGAAGTTTTCCGTTCGGCGAACAGGGTCATCCGACCGGAAAGCCACAGTATCTGGAGCCTTAATAGCACAGTTAAACTTGGTATTTATGTCTGCTACATAAGCCCCCATAATGATGTTATTTCCATCACCCGTACAGGTCCCTATCTCAAGCACGAATTGGGACTTTTCATTAGTAAAGGATGTTTTGCGCAGAGTTAAATTGCGGATGAGAGGTAAGTAGTTACTCGCTATATGTTTTTGTACCGCAACCAGCAGGCTGTCACTGGATGGAGGAAGACAGAAAGTTTCTGGAATCGTGGTGCTAAGTGCCTGCAAGTCAATGTTCAAAAGTACGAAAGCGTTAGTGTAACTAGAATTACGGTTGGTGGAGCGAAACAACTTATGTATGCGGAGGCTTTTGATTGTCAGATAACGTTCGTCTTCAAGGGTGTAATCCCAGGTCATGCCATCGCTTATTGGGTAATAGGACGCTAGGGGAAGCGCCTGGACATCCATTTGCGTCCAGGCAAACGACGGTATGGAGGTGAAAAGTGACAAAAGCATGACTGGGAGAAGAACCCAGTAGCGGTAAAAGTGGGGTATAATGGGTTTCACACGTAGCCTCGGTTGTTATCATTATTTAATCATCTGGCAGAGAGCTCGTCCTTTATGTATTAAAAAGGTCCAGCCTTGATTCTGCCCCTATCTCGCCCGCACTTATGTTTGCGGATTCTATCGGCGAGCCTGTTCGTAAAGCCGCACGCGTTGCACGATGGTTATCTAACGCACTGGAGTTATGACACAAGGGATTAAAATCAAAGTCCGCCTCAATCTTTCCTGACGGAGGAGGGGACAGTGGATTGCAAAAACACTCCAGTCCAAAACTCATACAGCCGCTTAACGCTGCGCTGTTATTCATATTCCAAACTAATGGTTGCCTGTGCATTGAAGGTCCCGCGTCCGATGGTTCTTTGCGCTAACGCTTCAGGCTCACCCTTAACAAAAGCATGAACCGTCAGGATATTGGCCCCGCTGACCAGCTTTTGCGCTTTGCCCGGCACATTGATCGGCAGTAGCTCTCCCTGTGGTGTCTCCATACCGATGGCGATGCCGCTAGCCACGCTGGTACCGTTCAGCGCCAGTAACCCCGGCAGCGCTATGCTTTCATCTCCGCTGAAAGTGACTTTGACCTTTTCCCCCATGCTGAGATCGCACTGCGCCAAACGTAGCTCAAACGCCTTACCTTTAGTTCGGGTGTTCATATACAGGTATTTATCGATCACCGTATCAAAATCCAACACCACCGTTTCATCACCCGGCAGGATCACACAAGGCTCTGCCACCAACGCCCCGTACAAGCGCATATTCTTCACCGCCAAACTCGGTTGACAGCACAACAACAACAGCGCCGTCGTAGCGCACCAGCCTGATTTGTTAACCATGGCTATTCTCCGCTTCATTGATACACCGCCAGCAAAGTGGCGGTAGCCACGAATTTTCCACTTTTCAGGGTGGCACCTGGCCGCTTGACCGGCACCGCCGTCAGCGTTGGTGCTACATTCGGGATGGGGAGCGGCTTATTGAGAATAAACCGTTCATTGTTTTGCAGCAGGCGGATCGCCAAGTCGTCCATATCGGTTTGGATCGCCGCCGCGTCGTAATCCGCCGCGCTACCGACCACCTCCAGCGTCATATTCCATGCCTCGACGCTGGGGTCACAGGAGATCGTGTAAGTCACCGGCCGTAGATAGTTAACGCCATCCACTTTGCTCACCCCTACACGATCGCCAAAATTAACCTCTATTTCATCGCCGTCTTTAATGGTGCACGGTGGTGGTTCAATCAACATGCCGGTAAAACTCATGTTCTCTACCGCGAACACTGGGCCAGCGAAGACTATTAATAGAAAAATGCTGCCATATCGCACCATGACCTTATTCCCTTTCACTGATATTCCACCTTCATGGTCGCCCCGGCCGAAAACATCCCCCCCTTCAGCGTTACCCCAGACCGTTTGACCGGTACCACCTCAAATTTGGGTTTATTAGGGTAGGTAAAGGTTACCCAGGTGTTGAGCGGTTGTGGATTATCGTTGCGCAATAGCGCGACCCCCAAACCATCCTTCTCAGTTCGCAGCACATGGCTGTTAAAACCTGCCGCCTGATTACCCTCGATTTGTATTTTCATCGGCTCATTGGGCTGCGCGTTTTTGCATTCAATCGAGTAGGGTACCAACTGCTTTTTATAGCTGCCGTCTATACGCGTGGTCATGACGTCGTTACCGAATTTCACTTCGATCAGGTTATTGCCGTTAATCTCACAGGGCGGCGGTGCTGCTATGGTCACAGTTACCTTTACCGTGGTGTTTGCCGCCTGTGCCTGCTGGCCTAACAGTACCAGCGCCGTGGCCGCCAGGGCATACAACCACTCATGGTGATGATCCCTACACCCGTTCCCCTCCTGGGTTTTTCTTTGCATCGTTTCTCCGCCTGTTATCTCTGCGAACTTTACTTGCTGCCCGCAACCGCTTGGCAACTGTTACCGTTACAGTTGAAACTCAGCCGTGGGCGGCCGCCATAGTCGTTGATATAGGTCAGCACCGGTGCGTTACCCAGAGCAGAAGCGGCCACTTTTAGTGGCGCGCTGCCTTTGGGGCCCACCATCAGCGGCTCGAAGCCCGGCGCGCTAGCACCGCCTTTTTTGCTGCTGGCCTCAACCAGGGTCACATAATATGGCGTCGGGTTATTCACCTGATAACTGTCACCCTGTTTGGTTAGCGTCAGCTTTTCCTGCCACGGCGCGCTGGCCTCCAGGTTTGTTGCCGCAATCGCCTTTGGCCGATAGAACAACTTGATGCGGGTTTGCAGTGCCAGTTGCAGCGTGTTGGGTTTGTCACTCTTCGGTGGGATTTCACGCAAGTTGAAGTAAAACAGCGTCTCGCGATCCTGTGGAAGCATATTAGTGGCTGGTAGACCCTGAACTTTCACCTGACTCTTGGCGCCCGGCTCCAGGCGCTGCACTGGAGGTAATACCGTCAGCGGGCTGGTGATTTTTTTGCCGTTGGCGTCTTCTATCCAGCCCTGCGCCAAATAGGGCAATTGCTTGTTCTCGTTGCTGATACTCATGCTGACCGACTTGTCGCCGCCGCTAAAAATCACCCGAGTACGGTCCAACGCGATGGCGGCAGTCGCCTGCTGAGCGCACAGCAGGCCGCTGACGATTAATATCAGTACATGGTTAGTTTTCATTTCTCTTTACTCTTCAAATGATGTTTAAGTCTTGCCGCTGGCCAACGGGCCACATGGCAGTAACAAATTGGTCGTTTGGCTCGGTGGCAATACCAGCGGCAGGGTAAAGCCGCACTGATCCACACCGCCCCAGTTCACACTCATCACTTCACCGACGTTGATCCCACTGAGGTACACTTCACCGTTGTCATTGACGATACCTACCTCCTGCCGCTTACCGTTATGCACCGTGGCACCAAACGGCGGCGCCGAACCGTTACTCAACCGCACCACCGCCATTGCCTTTTCACCAGCGATCACCTCAAAACGTCGGTAGCCAATGGCGCCCTCGGTCAGCGTAGCCTGTACCACGGACTGGTTAACTTCGGCGTTTTCCGGCAGCGCATTAAGATCTATGCTGAACTGGTTGCGGTAGTAACTGCCGACATCCACCACCACCGCCTTACCGAAGGCGTTGCTTACGGTCGGCGCGTCGTAACCGCTGATCGGGATACCCGCAACACCATCAGTATCCAGTAACATGCGAGTGCCGCCGATCACGTTGTTACGGTGCAATGCTGCACCTTTCGGGGTGGCAGTCGCTCCGCCCTGCATTGACAGCCCCACCGAACTGTATTGCCCGGCCTGGTAGTTAACATTGGCGCTCAACTGACTGAGATCACCCCGGTGGCTGTAATAACCGCTGGCGATCGCGCCGTTGCGTGCACTGCCTGCGCTCAGTTGATAGGTGTCGCGCTCATTGAGCCGGTCGTAATACCCCACCTGATGAGTGTTATCGTTACGGTTGTAGCTGCTGCTATAGCTCAGTGAGCCATTTTTGCCCCACGGTAGCGACAATGACATGTACATACCATCGTCATTATTGCCGTTGAACTTATTGCGATAAGCCGTTAGCGACAGGCTGATATTCCGGAAACGGCCTAGATCGAAATAGCGCGACAGCGTCAGGTTATAGCGATCGTTCGCTGGCCTGTCCCAGTAAGTCTGGTGGTTATAGTTCAGGTAAGCGCTCATCCCCAGATCGCGGAGCTGCTGATTAAAGGTAATGGTATACATTTCCTTACTGTTACTGTTGCGCGTACCGTAAGTGCGCGCATCCAGGTATTCGCTCATCGACATATAGTTGCGCTCCGAGAAGCGGTAGCCAGCAAAGGTTACCTGGCTGTCGTAGTCGTCAAAACGTTTGGAATAGCTCAGACGGTATGAACCGCCGCTCAACGTGCCCTGCTGCTGCAGACGTGCACGCGACTGAGTGGCGTCAAACGACAGCGCACCGAACATCATCAAGTCACGGCCTACACCTAGCGCCAGCGCGTTGTATTCGCCCCCAGCCACACCGCCACCGTACAGAGACCAGCCGTTACTCACCCCCCAGGAAAACTCGCCAGAGCCAAATATCGGCCCGTTACTGTGGCGCTGCCAGTCCGTAGGCCGGCCAGCCATCACCTTGTAACGTACCGATCCGGGCCGCGTCAGGTACGGGATGCTGGCTGTGTCCATCCTGAACTCCTGCACGCTGCCATCCTGCTCTTCCACTCGCACGTCCAGTAGGCCGCTAACTGCGTCGTTAATGTCCTGAATGCGGAACGGTCCCGATGCCACTTGAGTTTCATACAGCACCCGCCCTTGCTGACTGATAATCACCTTGGCGTTGCTGCGCGCTATCCCAACCACTTCCGGTGCATAACCACGCAGATTGGGCGGCAACATATTGTCGTCGCTCACCAGGCTGGCCCCAGCAAAACGGAAACTGTCGAAGATATCAGAGTTTAAAAAGTCTTCGCCCATCGTCAGTTTGGCGCCCAGCTTTGGTAGTGCGCGGTAAACGTAGTAACGGCTCCATTCCCAATTGGTTTGGGTCGGTTCGCCTGATCCGCTCTGGTGATCCAGGTGAGATTGCCAGTCGGCACGCAACCGCCAGGCACCTATATTGCCGCCCAGGGTACCGTTGCCACTGAGGTTATAGCTCTGCGTACTCTGTTTTTGCTGGCGCTGGCCTTGCCCGTTGAGGTTATAGTCAAGTAGCAGACCTGGAATACCTTCATCCCAACGCGACGGCGGATCCCAGTTTTCGGCGGTATATTCCAGATAGGCTTGAGGAATATTGAGGTACAGAGCAGCAGCACCTAAATCACCGCGTACTTCCATCCCTTCCAGACTGCTGATGACCAGACACTGGTTTTGGTGCCACCAGGTCAATTTTAGTAATGCGGATTCTTTTAACCCCAACTGTTCAACCAACTGCGGAGTAATACAGGCTTCACTGCTTTTGTCGTCATTATCCGGCGGATAAAATGTCACTAGCTGATCGGTTAATGTCTGTTTATTAATATGCACGGTAAAAAGATAATCACCGGGCATGATAAAATTGCCGCGAGAAAACTGTCCCAAGTCAATATTGATGCGATCGGACACATCCAGTACGTCGGTATTGAATTCAATATCAGCAGCGAAGCTGCCAGCGGCATTCCCCGCTAGAATAAATGAAATCAACAGCCCCAGGGTTCGCGGTTGTAATTTCCCTATACAGCCAGTCGACATCAATAGACCCTTATCAATAATTATTTAATGCGTAGATACAGAGTTCAAACAGGTTTAATAATAATCCATATTAAACCGAACGGTGGAATGATAACTACCGCCCTTCATCACTTGGTTATTACCGATCAATCGCAGGCCGTAATTAAACTCCATGGCACCCGGGTAAATATCACTCTTTGGCATTGGAACACCTGGCACAGCGACATTACCCCGACTATCGGAAATTTGTAGAGCAATGCCTTTGGCGTTACCATCAATGCCGAAATGACCGGCATCTGATTTACCCTCGAAGGTCACCACAAAGTATCGTCGGTCAGCCAACGCTGGATTGAATCTCTCCAAAGCACAATTAACCAACTTAATACTGAAAGCATGCAATTCACTCCGGCCATCAAGAATAATCTGACTGATAGGTAGTGCTGCCATGGTAATCGTTTGGTCAACGCTATCGGTATCAATGGCACAAGCGGAGGCGATAACTCTACCATTTAAGGTAACCTCGCCACGCCACTGATTGGCGGACAATACCCAATGGGAACATAACAGCAGATTAATTAATACCGTGCCACGTAGTAGCCTTTTGCCACGCTGTGAATACATGCTTTCCCCGTATAACGATCGTCAGACAAGTTAATAGGCAGCATGCAGGTTTCCCCGCATGCTATTAACTGTGCGAATAAATCGCTGTGGGCTTATTGATATGCTAGGGTAAAGTCAGCAGTAGTGTTGAATTCACCCGGGGTGATTGCTGCGGAAGCCCCATCGCCCTGCAGGTGAGCGCTGAAGCGCAAGGTGACCAACCCGTCTTCAACTTTCTGTTTTTTACTGGCGGTGGTCAGTGGCAAAAGTTTACCATCAGTATCATTGATAGCGATGCTGGCACCACGTGCTGAACCTTTCATTGCCAACAAACCCGGAAGTGCTTCAGACTCGGCACCCTTGAAGGTAGTCGTCACATCTTGAGCAGTCTCAATCTCACAGCCGACCAGCTTGATCATAAAATCCTGTGGAGTAGACTTTCCGCCTTTTTTCAGCTGTACGGTAGCAATATCGCCCAACTCTACGGTTTGATCTTTGCTACCTGGATCAATAGAGCATGGCGCATCAATCACTGAACCGTTAAAGGTCACGGTGCCTGCCCCCTGATTAGCAGCGTGAGCCATAGAGAGGGTACTCAAAGTCATTACCGCAGCCATCATGATCTTATTCAATTTCATTTTACTATATCCTTAATAAAACAGTTTTATCCTATATGTTTATCACCATAGCCATTCATTAACTGGCGCAGAGTCGGAGTCTTGAGAAGACCGGTATTCTCTACTACGCTTGTCGATTATGAATAAGTATCGGCGACTGGAAATATGTTACCCCCGCCAAACCTAAAAAGATAATTAAGCTAATTTACAACGATAAAAAAGAATTTATAACCAAATCTTACTAAATTATAAGTATATTGCTTTGACAAATAAGAAAAAACCCTCCCCAAGCAGGATCCCACGCCCCTTAAGAAACGATAACTTATTATTAAAAAAAATAATTCCAGCAAACTGTTGACTCAAGCCATATATCTCAACTAAATTCCCCAAAACATAAAATCAGAGACTATTCTTATTCTTTGAAACGACGTTAAGCTTTGATGTAACTTTGACACTAAGGATTACTTACCAACACTATGAAATACATAATAAATTTAAACCTTACTTTTGATCCTGGTACTAGGGTCCTAGCCTTGAAAAATGACACCCTGCTGTCCATTGAGTTAACCAAACCAGCAAGTCGTCTGTTATGTGAGCTCATTGAGAACAACAAGAATACCCTTTCTAAAGATGTCATCATTCAAAACGTGTGGGTAAATTATGGCTTCGCCGCCTCAAAGGCTAATTTAAGCAACCACATTAGTGAGTTAAGAAAAGCATTTGTCAATCTGGGGCTCGATAGTGATGTCATCATCACCGTGCCCAAAGTTGGCTTTAGAATGGAGGCGGAAATTCATCCTGTCGTAAAAGCGGAAAAAATATTAAAAGAAGTGACGATAGAGGAAAGGAGCACGGTCATCGTAGATGAACCCACCACGCTGATAAATGAACGAACTTTATCTCAGCCAGAAAGTCGAACAGAGAAGATCAGAAAAACAGTTAAGTTAAACATTATCATTATTGTAATTACATTACTTCTAGCCTCTGCGGCAGGAGTGGCTTTCATACTCTTACCTAAAAGTGATGCTGTTCCTTTGGTGACCGCAATAGGCGAGTGTAATATCTATAGTTTAAATACCGCCAAGCCTCCTGCCGACTTTATTAAATCGGTTACCAATAGGATGGAAAGTGAAAAAATCGATTGTACACAAGAGAGTATCGATATCTATTACGCAGAGACTCGAAATAACAATGCGATGATGAAGATAAGTTTTATGTCTGTTTGTAAAAACCGTGACAGCACTCATTATAGAAATTGTACAAACTATAAATATGTTAAGTAGGCTAAAATGAAAAAAATAATCTTTGCGTTACTAGCCATTATTTTGATTTGCAGTTATCTGTTCTATCGCCATCACTTTACCGTTCCTAGCAAGCAGCCTTTCCGCTGTGATGCTCAACTTATCTCACATATCGAACGGCACAACAAAAATATTGATATCAACTTGTTTTCCAGCATCATTTTTACTATACGTGGCGAAGGTTTATTAGAGATGACGGGGACGTATACACAAGATAACCAGCAATATCTGGTTAATAGGAAAGTGTTTTTTACTCACAAACACTCAGAATTAAATGGCATGCAAAAAACAACAATCTCGCGTGAAGTTGTCACCCCAAGCGACAATGTTCCAGAAGAATCATGGCAGAAATATATTCTACCTGATCTCCCTGGAGTCGAATTCTATACAGAATTGAAAGAAATGAATAAAAATGCAGTATTTTTCCAGGGACTGTCTAATCCATTCTTTGTTTGCGTACTCTCAGAATATCACGATTAACACAATTTACATCCCCGGCATGTCAAATCGCTTACTCTCGGTAAGCGATTAACTTTATTAACTTACAAAAATACGGGTATGTATACATCAATCACAAAAGTTATAAAAATGCACGCTTAACTTTAAAAAATTAATTTAATAAACTTAAAAATTCCCCATGCAAAATAATCAACTTAATTTTCGAATTAAACTCTATTAAATTGCAAACTGTTCCACAGTTCAGGTAACCTCTTGGCAAAATTAAAACCCTACACTGAACAACAGAAGTTTTTATTTCCATGGTTCTCAAAATCATGACTAACCTGATTTAAAAACACAGGCAAAGTAATAAAAATCTCGCCGGAGTCAAATATGTATTTTGCCCTAAAGCTAGCAAGGATATAGGTTATGAAAGAAACGTTAGAAATATCAATAGTTGATGACAATCAGTACTTTACATCCGGCCTGCGCCATTTACTTGCTGATTTTTACCTCACAAAAAATACCCGCGTAAAGTTCATTGATGAAAAGGCTTCCAAGCCCTCGATAGATATCTTATTTCATGCTAACCGTCATGGTATCCCGGGTGTCTACTACCGATATCTACACAGCACGGCTAAACCTCTTGTTTTTGCCATCTGTGATAAAAACGAAAAGTGTCATGTAAGAAAAGACGGTATCTTATACCGACATCAGTCTATGAACTTAGTCTTGAATATGGTTGAACAAGCACGGTCTATCGATCATCAATCTTCATGCTCTGCATCTCAATCGATTACCCATCGTGAATACGAGGTATTAGGTTACCTCCAACAGGGTAGGAGTCTGACTGAGGTAGCATATTATATGAATCTGAGTGTGAAAACGGTCAGTGCGCATAAACGTTCAGCCATGAAAAGACTCAACTTCAGACGTAATAGCGAGTTGCTCTATTGGATGATACAAGGGGGACTCATCGGCCATAGAAAGGTAATGAGATAAGAGCTCACCACAGTCTCCTGACCCACCCAGCTCACAGAAGATGAAAGTTATGTTCTTAATGCATGTTTTTCACTAATGGACATCAAACCTCGCAATATGAAAACTCACTTCGCCAGCCGCTGGTTTTTTACTATCTGACCGTCTTTCATAATGACAGTCAGGTTTTTGCCAGGATCGGCTAGCAGGCCGATATCAGCTAGCGGATCGCCGTTGACCAGTAATAAATCGGCTAAAGCGCCGACTTCGACAACACCCAGTTTTCCTGGATAGGGGTTGCGTCGATCTGATAGTGCCAACAATTGTGCATTATCAGCCGTCGCCATTTTGAGCACTTCGGCTGGGGTGTACCACCGCATCATGGTAGAAAGCTGAGAGCCTTGCCTGGTTGCCAAATTCGCATCAAATAACACGTCCGTGCCAAATGCGACTTTCACACCGTATTTTTTTGCCAAGCGATAGGCATTATCCGTTCCGGCAAACACTTGTGCTGCCCTGGCTTGTCCGGCAGCATCGGGCAGTTGATTGGCATTTTCGTCAGCCAAAAAAGGCTGCAAACTCCACCATGTCCCCGTATCTGCCATCAGCTTTGCCGTTGCATCATCGGCTAGTTGACCATGCTCAATCACTTTTGCACCGGCCTGAATGGCATTACGAATGGCTTCCGGGGTATATGCATGGACTGTCACATAGGTCCCCCAATTTGCAGCGGCCTCGACTGCAGCGTGAATTTCATCGACGCTAAGCTGTACCGTATCTATCGGGCCATAGGGAGAAGAGACGCCGCCGCCCCCGGTCAGTTTGATCTGGCTGGCTCCTTGCAATAATTGCTCTCTGGTGCGCTTGCGAACCTCATCGGATGAATCCGCTATCGCTGATATGCCTACTCGCTCTGGATAGCTCAATTGGTCAGGGGTAGACGGTATCTCTGAAAGCATACGAAAATCACCATGACCACCCGTTTGTGAAATCATTGCCCCCGATGGCCAGATGCGTGGCCCTTTGATGACGCCATTATCAATAGCGAGTTTTAAGCCAAACGCAGGTCCACCCAAATCGCGAACGCTGGTAAATCCACGCATCAGCGTTGACTCAGCTTCAGCACCGGCCAGCAAAGTAATAAAAGTTAACGGAGCCATTGATGCCTGGGCCATGGTAGGGCGCACCATAAAGGTATGCCAGTGAGCGTCGATAAGGCCAGGCATCAGTGTTTGACCATTGCCAGCGATATGCACTGCATCAGTGGGTGAACTAATCGGTTGGGAAGAAATTTGAGTAATTTTATTGCCTTCAACGACCACATTCATCTTGGCAGTTAAACTTGTGCCGTCAAAGATCCGCACATCCTCGAAGATGGTCATTGTCGATTGAGCAACGGATAATGAGGGTTGGAGCAGGAGGCCGGTCAGACATGTGGCCAAGAATGTTCTTTTGATTGAATCTAACATCAGTAATGCCCTCTCGGATCTCTGTACCAGATAGTGTTTATTATTCATAACCGATAGATTCTTCCTCTGAGATCCAAAAAGAGCACGGGAAGACTTTAGTCTCGATAGAGTTTAGAACTTTTTAATCTGGTGAGTGAAAAACCCCCCATTACAATGCAAAGTATTAAGTCTTTTCAGACAAAACTAATCGCTCTCTAGGGAGAGGAAAATAGCCGGCAGCGATAGAATACTGGAAGTGATAATCAGAGCTTGGGAGGTTGTTGCAACCGCTCCACCCAGCTCACAGACAACACTCACCATTTTCTATACTCTCAACTATCCGACTCCAGACCAGACGTTGAGATGCCTTGGTGAACAGTTTTGACCTGTCATTGTTGAAATATATTCAGGAACACAGCCCGGTGTTAATCGAGGATGTCACCTCCAGGTTTGGCAAAACCACGTCGACGCTGAAGCGCTCCATGAAGGAGATCAACGAGTTCCTGGAGCCAGATTGCCACCTACATATCGATGGGCAGTGGATCGTCACGGCGATCGGTTACCGGGAATATATCGCCTTTCTGGAACAGATCCCGTTTAACCGCTACATCACCACCGCCGATGAACGCATTAAAGATCTCAGCGTGGCGCTATGCCTGCAGGACGTGGTGAACAAAAGCGAGTATTACCGCAAGTTTAACGTCAGCCCAACCACGCTCAAAAACGATAACCAGGCGCTGTCGGCATTTTTACAGGCGAACCATCTCGCCGTTACCGCCATTCCCAAACAGGGGTCGCGGCTGGATGGCGACGAGATCCTGCTGCGCATCGCCATTTGCCTGACGATCCTGAAAACCATAGAGATCGGCGAAGATCACCTGCTGGTGCCCCACAAAGCCAATGAGCCGATTAATCGCTCCATTGCCACGCAGTTCTTAAAGGTGTGCCAACAGGAAATCAGTGCCGCTGCCGAGCTATACCAACAGCGGCTGAGCCAGCGGATCACGCTGGGCTATAACAGCAAGAAATACTTCCTGGTGTATATGAGCATTGCGCTACATCGCATGCGGCGCGGGCATTTTATTACCCACAGCGATAACCTGAGCTTTATTCAGTCCTCTGACTTTGGGTTGCTGGATGGCGAGCACGAAAACCGCTTTCTCGACCTGCTGATTTCATCGCTGACCTACACTTGGCGGCCGTTCGATATCTACGATCCCACGCTGATTACGCTCGTTGGCCGCCTTTGTGAAACCCTGACCCCGTTGCTACGGGCAGAAATCCACAACCGTTCGCCCTTCTTCGCCGAGATCTACCAGTTCGTCTATTCGACCATCGTACAAAACAAGTTCAATCTCTACTTTGACGATAAAAAACTGCATCAGGTGCAGACCCGGCATGCGCTGCTCTATCAGGGCGTCGCCCAGGCCACCGCACCCATTGCGCAGCACTATCAAACCACCTTTTCACCGGTGCATCTGTCCACGCTGGTGTTGATCCTGAAGAAATACGAGCTGCAAAACCGAGTCCACAGTGAGGAGAAAAAACGCGTCATTATCGTGACCAACTCTTCTGAAAGTAAGGTGGGCTATTTCAAGGAGGTGCTGAAGTCGCACTTCCATATTGAAATTGTCGGCTACGTGAATATCAATGAGATACACACGCTCAAGCAGATCCCCTTTGATTTGCTGATCACCTTCACCAATAAAATCTCGAGCTATCTGAAGTATTATCAGTTGGATTACATCAAGGTGAATTTCTATCTCAGCCGCGATGATATCTCGCTGCTCAGCCAGCACGGGCTCTCCCGGGCGAAGAAGAAGATCCCGGCAGAGGGATTTATTCAGGAGATTGAGGGATTGGATCGTCAGCAGCTGCGCGCCCTGCTAGAACAGAGATACCCTGACTTTTTCATTTGATCGGGACAACCACCAGCCTTGGCCGGTGGTTGTTTTATCGCGTAATCACTCTAGAAATCGATTTTTAACTTGGCGTAAAAGCCGTTTGAAGTGATATCGCTATTATAAGCACCGGTGTATGACAGACCGAAGGTGGTCGCTTTACCGAGCTTGGTTTCAATACCTAACCCCACGCCAACCAGGTTAGACAATTTGCCCCCCTGGATCCTGGCTACTCCGCTATCGGCAAGAGACATTGTCGCTTCTGGAGTGGTGTCACCGAAGAAGTGGGTACCATACAGATCGCCCTTCACTGCCATATCCAGGTTAGCCAAGGTAAATGGCACCGCGGTACGCACGCCAAGGGTGGTGACCTGCAGATCCTGGTTATCAACGTTGGTGGTAAACACCATGTTGTTAACCGTTTCTACATAGCCATCGGATTTGATATGCATCCAGCTGACACCGAAATAAGGCTCAACGGAATAGCTATCGGTATTGAATCCTGAATAGGCCGCTTCTGCAAACAGCTGGGTAATATCCACATTTGGGGAGACAGAATTTGTGCCAACCTGATCGAGGACACTCAAAGTACGATTAGCATCACGATCCTGCTTGGTGTACATCGCACCATAATTCAGCGAAGCCACATCAGCGATTTTAGAGACACCGTAAACCCCGAAGTGCAGGTCGTCACTGTCGATTTTACCGCTGCTTCCCCCTTTGAAATCGGTGCTACCCGCCCCGAAGTACAGCCCGAGTTTAGTGCTGCTGCTTACATCGATTTCACTGCCGATTAAGGCCGCGAAGAAATCGACGTCCATGCTGGATTGGCCGTAATCCACATTAGACCAGCTACCTATAGGTGCCATCCAGAAGCGGCCCGAACCATCGGCCGTTTCAACATAACGCCCTCCACCTATGCCAACCGCCTGATCCTTGATAACACGGGACATCGTCATTGAATTAACGATGCTGGCATTTTGCGTATTGAGGTACATATCATTGCCGAGTGAGTTGTAGGTATTACTAACCTGCTCACCAGATGCCATCAGCAGCGAGTCGAAAAGCGTCCCCCTACCCGTGCCCTCAATCGTATTGGCAATAGAGCGGCCATTGTGGTTTGAAGCGTAAGAGGCAAACGTCACATCATCATTGCGGCCAAAACTGGCGGTGAGGGCATTACCAGAAACCTCGACCTCGGTGTTGAAGAACGCGTACTGAGGTGTGGCAATGGCCTTATCAACACCGGTTAAGGCATCAGCGGTGACCGTGCCAACAGCGACGGTGCCATTATTAAACACGTCTGCATATACATCCCTGTCGTTGGAACCCACCGTAATCATCGAACCGTTGTTAAAGGTCAACTGACCCACATTGACATGTTCATCCGTGCTGACGACGTAAGTGCCCCCGGCATTGACGTCAATATTGGCCTTATGGCTTGCTGTCGATGTCAGTGGCCCCTTCAGCGTAAACGTATCGTTATAGTGGCCAATGACCCCGAACTTACCGCCATTCACCGCCACGGTGCCGCTACCAAAGGATTCAGTGAAGCCATACAGGGCGCCGTTCTCCACGGTAGTATTCCCCTGATAGCTGTTATCACCGGTCATGACCAACGTACCCGCACCGAGTTTAACCAGGGAACCGGTATAGAGATCAGCGTCAATTTTGGACTCAATAGCTGCAGCACGCGCAGCGTAATAATCCTGCCGCCATTTCTCCGCATCCTCCTGGCTGACGATATGATCCGTCGGATCGCTGTTACCGTCATTGACTACGAAGCTATTACCCAGCTCATAGGCTCCACCAGCCGCAATACCCTGATTTTTATAGTTCTGTAGCCAGGCCAAATCCTCTTGTTTACGCGCATCCAGCGCTTGCTGGCTGATGTTATTACTCCAGACATCAAGCGGTGTTGTGGCCATGTTGTACTCAACCTTGCCAAGGAACTGACCGGGCCCATACATCCCTTTATCAAGATCGGGCACTCCCCAGCCGTAGCGAACATCGGGAACGCCGTCAGCCGCAGTCCAGTTGGCCAGCGTACTACCGTCTGGGTTCTGGTGGCTGGCAGTGGTGAACATCACATCACGAACCTGAAGAGCGCTCATATCTTGATAGCGTGAAAGCAGTACGCCCATGGCACCAGCCACATGGGGAGCCGACATGGAGGTACCTGATGAGTTCCCCCAGCCCGGAGCCCCGGTTGTCGCATTCACCGTGGTTGAGTAGATGCTATTTCCCGGCGCAGCCACGGTCCACCATTTGGCCTCGCCAGCCTCATTCCAGGTATAAGAGAGGGAGTATTTATCGGTACCGGTTACCCGTTGCAACCCGGCAACAGCAATCCAGTGCTGCTCAGCTTCAGGGTGATAATAAGGGTAAAGTGCACGATAGAATGGATTGGCAAAATCGCGGTTGCCCGTGGTAAATATCTGCACCACCGTGGTGCCTTTCACGGCATCATAGGCAGCATCAACAAAGGACGGATTGTCTCCATAGACTTTATTGAAATAAAAGTACTCATATTCTGACTGGGTCATGTTATTGGCAGGTATATGCACACCGGTATTGCCACCATCACTGCCGGTTGACCCGTTGTCGACAATACGAATGTTGGTACCCCAGCTGTTATTAATCACCTCTGCACCGGAATCAACCAGCGCTTTCCAACCGGTATAGAAGTACTGGTAATCCTGGAATGGGCCATAGTTATTGCCATCCGTGCCACCGGTATTAGCGACATAAATATTGGCGCCCCAGGCAACACCGTGCATGCCTTCACCATCACGATTAGCCCCAACGGTGCCGGTTACGTGGGTTCCATGACCATCGTTAACACCGGCTACCCATTGGCCGCTGATATCAAATGCTTCACCCTCGATATATTCGCCCTGTAACCCCGGTGCCGACTGTGGGTAACGCAAACCGGACGAACCGTAGATGCCATTAGCCTGGACTGCATGGAAGCGATCGCCGTTAAGATCTTGATGAATAAATAACAGAGCACCAGAATCCATTACGCCAACGTTAACCCCTTGCCCAGAGTACCCCAGCGCATAGGCGCTGGATGCTTTCATCGCAGTGATGCCCCAATCCCTGCTGTATTCCTCTGTTTCCCAACTGGCTTTATCGCCTATCTGCCCTGTTTCCACATAAGCTGCGGTGGCCACCCCGGCCATCGGCGAGATGGCGGCGGAAATGGTCAAGGCAATGAGTGACTTGTTAAGCGTGACTTTTTTCCCCTGGTTTTGATTTATTTTGTTGGGTTGTTGCAAAGCCTTGTGAAAAAATACCTTTGAAATCAAATTCATGTTGATATTCCTTTCAATAATGCTCACAGAAATATTTCTTTGTGCCAAGTTGGCCACACCTTTTTTATTGATTTGTATACCATTTCAAACGAGCACCCGCAGTTTGCTCACTTTTTGAACTGACACATATTGATAAATATCAACATAGTTTTTTACAGCCCATCAAATAATTAGATTATGTGACGGCCTTCATCAATAAAATCGCTGAAATTTTTTGAGGTTGTACCACTGAGAGTTTTAGCTAGGAGGGAATGGAGGCCACTACGGCCAACCAACGTTGGCCGTGCATTAGGTAAGGTTACAGTGTCTGACGAACGCCCCGGCAGTAGACTTCCACCAGATCCAACCCTTCATTCAGCACCAGAATATCGGCATCTTTCCCCGGGCACAGTGACCCTTTCCGGCCCTGCGCGCCCGCCAGAAACGCCGGATTCTCGCAAGCGATGCTGGCGACGGACACCAGGCCATTATCCAGACGATCGACGATGTTCTTCACCGAATCGAGAAAGTTCATCTCCAGTTGCTGCACCGCACCATAGTCACAGGGGCAAACGTGGCGCGTATCGCCACCGTCTGAGGTGATCTCTAACTGCCCCTGTTTGATACGGAAGGTCTCTTTGCGCAGGTAATGGTGAAACTCATAGCCTTCCGGGAAATCCACATAGCCCATACAGTCACTCATCAGCACCATGCGCCGATCGCGCTTCAGGCGATAAAGCAGATCAAATGCCTCCGGTTTGATGGTGATGCCGCTCTGTTTCGCAACTTCCGCATAGGTATCCTGATAGTACATCAGCGCACCGACCACCCCGAGCTCACGGTGATGGAAGCCACGCATCCCGCTATAAGCGTGGGTGAAATGATTTAATCCCGCCTCTATCGCTGCCGTAACCTCAGCAAAGGTGGCATCGGTATGCCCAGCCGACGCGGTGATCCCTTTCGCCCGCAGATGGCGAATCAAATCCAACGCACCTTCCAGCTCTGGCGCTAGTGTCATCAGACGGATGTTCTGCCCTGCCAACTGGTTAAAGCGTTCGAATCCTTCAATGCTTGGCCGTTGCAAGCAGTCAGCTCGCTGCATGCCGAGGTGTTTTTCGCTGATGTAGGGGCCTTCCATATGGATGCCGATGGCTTCGGCCCCGTCCGCTGGCGTTGCCGTGGCAATATAGTCAGCGGCCTCCACTAACGACGTCTCCAGGAAATCATTTGGCATCGTGCCGGAGGTAGGCAGATATGAGGTGACGCCGACCTTGACCAGATCGTGGCTCATCCACTTCAGCGACGCCTTATTGCCCTTGTAGCCGAACGAACCCCGTCCCCAGCCATGCACATGAATATCGACAAACCCGGGCATGATGATCCGATGACTGTGGTCGATGCAGCTACCGGAAAAGTGGCTGGCGAACCCGCTGATTTGCCCTTGCTGCACCAATAGATAACCGGCCTTGATACCGTCGGGGAACACGATCCGGTTGGACTTAATGACCCCGGAGCGCTGGTCATTCATGGCTTCTCTCCAAGACCCGGTCCGCCAGTTCATCGGCCAATACGGCGCACAGGCCGGTATAAGCACCGGGATCCAGCAGCTCCGCAATCTCCTGCGCCGTGAAGTTTTCGGCCATGACCGGATCCTGGCTTAGTATTTCACCGTATTCGAGGTGTTCATGGGTGCTACGCATCGCCATGTTGTAAACCAGTTCATGGGCCGGATCCTTGCCCAGCTTATCCACCAGCTTCATCATGATTTTTTCGCTGTTGATCAGCCCGTGCGTCAGCATCACGTTGTCGTGCATCCGCTCAGGGTTAATCACCAGCGTGCGCGTCAGCTCCTCTGCACGCAGGATAATCTCGGCCATCAGCTCAATGCTTTCCTGCAGGCTGGCATCAAAGATAAAGTAGGCCGAGCTGTCCGCCTCAAACGGCCTTGGGCAGACGTAGAGCGCCGCCGTCATCACCGAATACAGCTTCTGGGCGTTGGCAATGATGCCCTTTGCCAGCTTGGGATTGACCTTCTGCGGCATGGTGCTGCTGCCCACGGTGCCTTTGGTGAACGCCTCAGAGACCTCGCCAAACTCCTCGCTAGACGTCTGATAAACCTCTTCGGCAATTTTATGCAGGGTGGTTGCCAGCAAACACAGGTTGCTGATGTACTCGGCGCGGAACACTCTGGCATTGCGTGAAGGCACCAGCATCGAATGCATTCCGAGCTGTTCGGCGACCAGATCCTGCACCGTTCTGCCCGCTTCCCCCGTGGCGTGAAAAGCGCCCACCGCGCCGCCCATCATCACGGTGAAGACACGCTTTTCTGCCTCTTGCATACGTTCCACCGCCGCCAGCAACTCATAAATCCACACGGAAACCTTATAGCCATAGGTGATAGGCAAGGCATGTTTGCCGTGGGTGCGCCCCGCCATCAGGGTATTTTTGTGTGCCTTCGCCAGGCGGGCCAGATTGACCAGCGTGTCATCGACAAACTTCATCAGATGACGGTGGAATTTCTGCACGATCAGCAGATGGGCCGTTTGCTGTATGTTTTGGGTCGTCACGCCGTAGTGCACGTACTTGCCGCTTTCTGCATCACAAGCCTTCACCAGTACCTTAATGACAGGCACAAACCCGTGGCCAATCTGACGCATCAATCGGTCGATCTCCGCCAGATCGATCCGCTCCAACTGGCAGTTGGCGGCAATATTTTCTGCCGCAGCAGCAGGGATCATACCGACCTTAGCCTGCGCCATCGCCAGAGCGCCTTCCACGTCTAGCCATGACTGTACCCTGGCCTCGTGGGTGAAAAGGTCTTTCATACCCTGATGGTCGATGGTTTTACTTTTGGAATCATAAAGTGCGCGCATGCTGTGTTCCTCTTAACGTTGCTGGATGCCAGCAAGATTGTCGTCTACCGCGTTACGGACAAACTCGACGTGCGGCCCGAAGACCACGTGAATATGGTTGCTGGAGGGAATAAAGGTCCCCAATGAACCGGCCTCTTTGAGCAACTCCATGTTCATCAGCTTCTGGTCGCCAAGGTCGATACGCAGCCGCGACACACAGTTTTCTACCCGCTTGATGTTCTGCCTACCGCCCAGCCCTTCTACGACCAGCTCCGCCACCTTGTCGTACTCTTTGTTATTGAGCAGCGCGCTGTCCGCCATCTCTTTCTCGCGGCCTGGCGTTTTGATATCAAACTTGCCAATGGCGTAGCGGAACACGCCATAGAACACCACAAAGTTAATCGCGCCCAGCAGCAGCAGGTTCGGCCAGTGGGTGTTTTCGTACATCAGCCCGAAGATGCCGAAGTCAAAGATGGTGCCGCGAATATAGCCAATCGAGACGTCCAATATTTGCAGAGGAATGGTTAGCAGGCCGCACAAGATCGCGTAGATAACAAAGAGCTGCGGCGCAATAAACAGGAAGGAGAACTCAAGCGGTTCGGTGATATTGCCGAGGAACGCCGTCAGCACCACGGTCAGGATCATCCCTTTGGCGAATTTCTTGTTTTTGAAATAGGCCATGTGGTACATCGCCAGCCCGATAGCCGGAACGCGGAACAACGTGGTCAGCATCTGCGACGAGGCAAGGTAGCTGGACAGCGTTGGCATGAACTCATTCCATGCCGGATGGTTAGGCCCCAGTTCAAACAGGATCTTGTTCATGGCGGGCAGAATGCCAACGTAGGTTTGCCCATCAATCAGATAGGTGCCACCCGCTTCGGTGAAGCGCACCGTCGAACTCAGGACATGGTGCAAGCCAAACGGGATCAGCAAACGGTTCAGAGTCATGTAGATCCCGGCACCGATATTCGGCGCCATCATCACGGTCGAGATGCTCCGCATCCCATAGGTAAACACATCCCATACGAACGGGATCAGCAGGCCGACCGGGATGGTGAAGGCAATCGACAGGATGGCGACCGATTTCTTCCCGCTGAAGAAGGCAAAGGCCAACGGCAGCTGTAGCCGGTAGAACCGGTCAGTCACCTTGGCGGCAAGCAAACCGGCAATGATCCCTCCCAGCGCCTCTATTTTCAGCGTATGGATGCCGAGCACCATGCCCTGCCCGACCAGCGCCATATTCTCCGTCACCAATTGGTCCATCACTTTCAGATGCACGTGCATGGAGATCAGTAAGGTTAGATAGGCGATGACCGAAGCGAAGACCGCAATGCCCTTTTCCTTCTTCGACATGCCATAAGCGACCCCCATGGCGAACAGCAATGGGATATTCTGGAACACTACGCTGCTGATTAATCCCACCGAAGAGAGGATCGCCTTGCAGTAGGCATTTCCCAGAAACGGCAGTTTATCGATCATATACGCCTGGCCCAGCGCGCTACAGATCCCCATTAGCATCCCCACCGGGGCTAACACGGCAATAGGCAATAATAGGGAACGCCCAAACGTCTGTATTTCGTTTTTAAAGTTGGATTTCATTATGTGGCCCCTGGTTTACTTTACCGCTCTATCAAACAATGCCAGCGCGCCCACCATCAAGGCCAAATACTGGCTGATTCAAGGCTCATTTTTTGCCCGTCAAAAAACGGAGGCACGACAAATTGCCACCCGGTCGTTTTCAGACGGGCGGTAATAGGTCAAGGTTGGTAGGCGGTTACCAGGCCAGGCCGCGATCCAGACTCAATCGATCACGGCCACCAGATGGTTTAGCTTACTGATTTACGACTGCGGGGACCGGAATATCCAATCCATAAAGGCGCAGCATGGCAGGCGTGTCTTCAACGTCAGCAAAAACATACCGCACTCGGACTGCCGCATTTTCCGGAATGGTAATATTCGCATCCCCAGGCACCAATGCGGTTTTCAGTGGTGAAACAAAACCCTCCTTGTCTAACAGCATCAATGATTTACTTTCATTCAGATTGCTAAGACGTACGATTTTGTCGGTTTTATTACGGAGGGAAAGGGTCACTTTATATTCTTGGGCCGCGACTTTCTCAATGGCGGAAACCGATGCGGTGACATTTTTAACCAGATTGTCTTTGTCGGTCACAATGATGGCCCCATCAATGCTGCTACCTGACTGACGGCCATCATCCACGCCATCTTTCAGACCGCTGAGTGCATCTTTACCTGAGGCAATGACGCCAGAGACCACGCTTTTCACGCTGTCTTTCACCACGGCGGTCTCTTCAGCCTGAACGGCAGGGGCAGCCATCATCACCAAAACCAAGGCCATTACGCTATTTTTCATCTCATTATCCTGCTTATCATTATCCATTGACGACAAAATCACCTCAATCTAGCGGAAAATAACACGGATGACATCTTATCTATTGGGGCTGCCTTCCTGCTGCTATTCAGGTAAGGCGTAAACACCAATCTTTTTAATGCTATTTCGCTTATTCTCACCTGCAAAGCGCGGCGTTTTCTGCCATTCTTTTGCCTATTCCTCCTAGCCTTAGCCGCGCCTTCGTAGACAGGACAAATAATGGAAGTGTTAACAAAGGATGAAGTGTTATATCACCGGGGAAGTTTGCTGACAGCAGACGGCGTCATGGTCGCCTCATGGGATCTTGAGCAGCAGGAGAGTTTTTCCGGTGATTATTTTAGCCTGGCTGGCTACCGCGGTATCCGCAACGCCGCTGCGGCTCCTTTCAGCGTGGATTATTGTAATGAATCTGTCGTGCACATCATTAATGGCATGGGCGTAACGCTGGGCGATTCCATTATTGGCCTGACCGCGCTTGAAGCGCTGCGCGAGTTTAATCCCAACCTGCGTACTATTATCTACCGGCCAGGGCGCGCGCCCCACTATGTCGATCAGCTTTATCATCTGGCGGCAGGCGTGGTGGCGGATCTCCGTTGGCTGCCGTGGAAGGCAGAGCATCTTCCAGAGCAAGAACTGTGTATCGATGCCGGTAATCAGCTGTTCTGGCCAGCCTTCACCACGTTGCCGATGATTGATTTTTTCCTGCAGGCGCTGGGCGTTAAACCTGCCGCTATTCCTGCTGCGGCGAAAGCCAACCGCTGGATGCAAAAACTGTGTCTGCCGCCATTACCTGAGTGCTGGCAGAACAAGCCCTATGTGCTGTTTTGCCCCACCGCCAGTACGCCGTTACGCAGCATCCCGGCCAGTGCTCATGTGCCACTGGTGAATGCCCTGTGGGAGAAGTTTGCCTGCCCGGTGCTGGGGTTCGGCGCAGTGGATCACCCGCATTATGTGGATATTCAACCGCTCTCCACCGCTACCGCGGATTTCCTGGCCTGGGTGAAGCATGCCCGCTATGTTCTGACATCGGATACCGCTGCGGTACATATTGCCGCAGGCTACGATGTCCCAACTACCGCCTTCTTTACCTCAATCGCTCCCGAATTGCGGGTGCGAGACTATCCTTTATGTCAGCCGGTCTATTTTGCCCTCGCCAAGCTGAACAACGTGCAGGCCAGCGCCAGAAAGCATGACCTGGAGCAGGTCGAACTAGCTTTTACTACCCTGATGCTAAACGAATTGCCGTGGGCCTGATCCCCGGTCTGGAGAACTACCGATGCTGTTGACCGCAATAAGAAATACCGCGTTTGCCCTGCTGGCTTTGGTCATTACCCAAACCAGTGCTCTCAGCTTTACCCTGGAAGTCAGCGGCAAGATTAAAAACACCACCGACGCCGAGAACAAAACCTATGTCTTTACCGATAAAGAGCTGTTTGCCATGCCAGTCCACAGCATCACGACCACCACTTCGTGGACGCCCAGAGTAAAATTCGATGGCGTATTGCTGGCGGATATTTTGGCTAAAGTGGGTGCCGAAGGCACCATGATGACGCTCTACGCGCTGAACGATTATTATATTGATGTGCCCATCTCGGACGTGGCTAAATACAATATGATCCTGGCCTATAAAATGGGCGGGGAAATGTTAAAGGTGCGCGATTTCGGGCCGCTGTTTCTGATCTATCCCCGCGATGCCGGGGGCGCGGAGCTCAATTCTCCGCTGTATAACTCGCGCTTTATCTGGCAGATCAACAGGATCGTCATTAAATGAAGTTAGTCAGGTTCAAAGACAGTGGCAGATTGGCTATTCCGGCCATTTTTGCCGCCTTATTCCTACTCGCCTCAACGGTGACGCTGTATTACTACAGCGCCACCTTGTCCAAAAAAGGGCTGTATGCCGTTGCCGGTACGCAGGAAAACTACTCTTGGTCGATCGCCAAGTTCGCCATCAAGCTGGCGGAATTTGAAACCCTGGTGGAACAGCAAAAAAGCACCAACCAGGTGGATATCGATAATCTGAGGCTAAGGTTCGATATTCTCTATTCTCGCTATTCGGTGCTCGCCCGCCCGTCAGAGTCGACCCTGCCGCTGTACCACGAACCTGGCTATCCCGAGCTCGTTGAGCGGATGCGCAATGAAATTACCCAGTTGGATCAGTTGGTCAACAGCCCTCAGGTAGATCTGGGGCTGATTTCGCAGGCCATGCAGCAGATCAAACCTTCCGCGATTATGATGGCCAACCTGGCGGACCACGCTGAAGTGAAGCAGCGTACCGGGGCTTACGAAGATTTTATCGAGAAAAGGCACATCATCTTTTATGGCCTGGTGATCATCATGTTCTCGGTGATCGCGCTGATTGCCATCACGCTGATCGTCATCCGCCAGCAGCGCCAAACCATCAGCCAACAGTCGAAGGCCATTCGCGCTGAGCAAAAGGCTATCCGCACCAAAAACGCCTTCCTCGGGGCCATCGGGCATGAACTGCGCACCTCGCTGCAAAGCATTATGTCCGCCATTGATGTGCTGACCAATACCCGCGTATCCCATGAGCACAAGGATACCTTCCACCGGCTGGAAACCGCCGCCGAGCAGATAGAAAGCCAGATGAAGGATCTCACCGATTATGCGCGCCTGGACAGCGGCATGATGGAGCTGCGCATTGTTCCCTTTAATGCCCAGCAGGTGATCGACGAAACGACGGATGAAATCGCCATGCTGACCCATAAACCTGGGGTCAAACTGGTACGTGAAGTGGAATTCACCCATGCGCAGGTCTATTCCGACCCTCAGCGGCTACGGCAAATCGTGGTTAACCTGCTGACCAACGCCTTTAAATATACCGAAAGCGGCACCATCACGCTGCACAGCTGCCTGCGTAGCCAACCGGCGGGGAGTTCGTTAATCATCGAAGTCACGGATACTGGCATCGGTATCGACAATGCCCTGCTACCGCAGATTTTTGAGCCCTTTACCCAGCTCGATCAGTCAAATACTCGCCAATACAGCGGGGTTGGCATGGGATTGGCGATCGTCCACGGCCTGGTTGAATTGCTCGGCGGCACGATCACGGTGTACAGCGAAGTGGGAGAAGGCAGCACCTTTATCGTCAGCATTCCCGTTGAGATCAGTGAAGAACAGTTGCCAGAGCAAAGCCCACGTCCGGCAGCGACGCTGTTGAAAAAAGAGCAGCAAATCCTGGTGGTAGACGACAATCCTGCCGCAGGCATGGCCTTTATCGCCCTGCTCGACAAGTTGGGCTATCAATATGAGCTGTGTGACTCGTCAGAACGTGCACTGCAAAAGCTGCTGCGGCGGCCTTACGATGCCTTGCTGCTCGATCTGCAAATGCCCGGCATCGATGGTGTGGCAGTGGCGCAACAGCTACGTGACCAGCGCGGCCCGAACCGTAATATCCCGATTATCGGTATCAGCGCCTATACGCCAGAACTGCTGCCTAGCGAGCAACGCGCCATGTTTGACGATTATCTGATGAAACCAGTACGCATGGAGGCGCTATCCACCTCACTCACGTCGCTGTTTGTCACTACAGATTAAAGCACCGTTGCAGTGCGGCTTCGATTACATGGAGCCGCACCGGTTTTTCATACGGGCCTAACACGTCATAATCGCGCATCGCTCTGGCAATCTCTGACTCACGCAAATCGGTGCCCAACTGGCCGGTCAGCACCAGGATCGGCGCATCTGCATGATCGGAAGTGCGAATGGTTTCGATGCATTTCTGCGCCGTTTCGTGGCCTATCAACCAATCCACCACGTAGCCATCAAACGGGTTTTTGGCCAGCGCCTGGCAGAAACTGCTGACGTCATAGAAAGCCACGGCATTGAATCCTTGGCTATTGAGATACTTGGTTAGCTCATCAGCGGCCTGATGTGCATCATCCAATACCGCAATGCTCAGGCGATCGTCTTCGCTATGGCTGGGGCGGATCTCGATCAGTTCGACAGCAAAACGCTTGCCCTGTGGGGCCTCGCTGGCTCGATAAACCATCCACTGCCCATCCTGCTGCAAGCCAACAAACTCGGCCTGCTTGCTGCCCACTAGTTCGCTGCTAATGTGCGCCACACAAGGTAACGCCACCCCGGCCACAGAAAAGATGGCATCCTGTGCCACAGTGGACCCAACAGGCTCGCTTTCGGGCAGAATGTCGACGATGGACGCCGGCGTTTCTCCCAAAGCCAGTGCCACGCTGTTGATTTGTTCCAGCGTCCATGGGCTCTGGCCTTTCAGCTTGCGGTGAGCATGGGAAAAACTCAGATCCAAAATGCGGCTGAGTTCCTTGGCATGTTGTCGCTTGCCGATCCCATGCTGCAAAAAGAGTTCCCTAACCTTGCCTGCAATCGACTGCGAATCGAATTTTTGATGATTGTTAAACATTTTATCCTTCGATATATCTCGCTGATTTTTCAGTCGCTTTGACACCCATCCGTACAAAAACGTTATCGAAATCTCGCATACTATACAATCTTAGCCTAATAGCTTGCTTGACATACCATCTTTTATGGTCAAACATGGTACCAGAAGTGATATATTATAAAAACGATAGTAGAACGATAAGTTAGTAATAACCATACCAGCACCAGGGAAATTATAAGCCGGCCACAACACCTGATTAAAGTATCGACAGGGAGTTGCAAGCTGAGCAAGTTTAACCGCAGAGTTAATTGCTTCACCCCTCGTTAAGCCGGGGCCCGCAAGGGTTCCGGTTTTTTATTAGCCAAAAACCCAATGAAAAGGCCGGAGAACACTCCCCGGCCCGTCAGCATGGCCAACCTCGATCGGCAGATTACCTTCCAGCGTTGGCATCTTCTTCAGCCTGGCGAATGATGGCTTTGGCCATCCACTGGGTCACATCTTGAATATCATCGAGCTCTAAACCCCAAATGTCCTTCAGCACCAGGAACACCTCGGAACCATAAATCAGCGAAAAGGCGTGGATTACGCGTTGCAGGGCTTCAGCAGGGAGTTTGTTCTGCAAGGGCTCCACCGCCAGCTTCAACAGCCGTTTGCGATTGCCACGCACAAACTTTTCGCCCGGCGTCGCGTTAGCCCATTGCTGGAGCGATAGCTGTAACGCCGCACGTAGCGCGCCTTCATGCTGCTCCATCTGCGGATAGGCAAACGCCAACAGTTGATGAATGCGCTTGAGCGCATCGTTATCCTGCGGTTGCCATTCAAGGATCGGCCCCAGGCTTTTCGCCACAACGGCGGAGATCAGGGCACTTTGGGTGGGAAAATAGCGATAAGCGGTGGCACGGGAGACCTGCGCATGCGCCGCCAGCTCTGTAATCGAAGGGAAGACCCCACCATCGTAGAGCTCCATCGCACAGGCCAGCAGCAAGCTGCGGGTTTTGGCACGAGTATGTGTCAAAGATTCATCCCGTGGAGCGGGAAATGCGGATATTGGCACGTTTTCCTCGAACTTCCTCGTATCTTCCAGCCTTGGAGTCAATACGATAGACAGCCTCACCGACAGATCCTGGCCCATCGGCAACGTAAAAAATTACCGCTAAGATAGCCAAAAACGGGACACAAGTCTCACTTTAAGCAAATTAATGCTTGCAAAAATGATACGGCAGTCTCATTATGACCAACAAATAAACGATAGTACCTTATTGTCCGACACCAGGGTTCACCACCTACTATAAAAAATAGCATTAAAATCAATTTGTTCAGACCTTTGTCTGAACCTTTTTCAGGAACAGATGATGAGCAGCACCCCAGGTTTTGTCTATATTGCTACCACAGCAGATACTAAAGGACAAGAACTGGAATATGTCCGTCATCTGATCGCCAATCTCGATTTACCCGTCATCACCCTCGATCTCTCCACTTCCGGTAAGCCTTCTCTGTATCATGCGGACGTTTCTGCACATGAGATCGCGGGTTACCATCCGGAAGGTGAACAAGCCGTTTTTTGTGCTAATCGCGGGCAGGCGATTGCGGCCATGGCTATCGCTTTTGAGCGCTTCATGCTCTCACGTCGTGATGTTGCTGCGCTGCTCGGTTTGGGCGGGTCTGGTGGCACCGCGATCATCACACCCGCCATGCAACAGTTGCCCATCGGCCTGCCAAAGCTGATGGTATCGAGTATGGCTGCGGGTGATGTCGCTGGCTATGTCGGCTCCAGCGACATTGCCATGCTGTATTCTGTCACCGATATCGCCGGGCTAAATCGCATTTCACGCAAGGTATTGAGCAATGCCGCCAACCAGATAGCCGGGGCCATCCGCTTTCATATCGATGATGATGCCGACAGCAAACCCGCCACCGGCCTGACCATGTTTGGCGTCACTACGCCTTGTATCAAGGCCGTGACCAACGCCATTGAGCACGACTGGGATTGCCTGGTGTTTCACGCTACCGGCAGTGGTGGCCAGGCAATGGAAAAGCTGATCGACAGCCGCTTGCTCAACGCCGTATTGGATCTGACCACCACCGAGGTATGCGACTATCTGTTTGATGGCGTGTTGGCCTGCAACGAAGATCGCTTTGGGGCCATTGCCCGCACTGAGATCCCTGGTGTGATGTCATGCGGGGGGCTGGATATGATCAACTTCGGTCACCCGAAAACCATTCCGGCCCGCTACGCCAATCGTCAATTTTATTGCCACAACAGCCAGGTAACGCTGATGCGCACCACGGCGCAGGAGAATACCCAGTTAGGGCGCTGGATTGGTGACAAGCTGAACGCCTGTGCCGGGGAGGTATGCTTTGTCGTACCGCTGGGTGGCTTTTCAACTTTGGATGCGCCAGGGCAGCCCTTCTGGGATCCACAGGCGCTGAGCGCTTTTGTTCACTCGCTGGAACGGACGCTGGTACAGACCGCAAAACGCCGGTTGCTCAAAGTGCCGTACCATATCAACGATCCCCTGTTCGCCGCGATTATTATCGAACAATTTAATGCCATTGCTGCTACGGTTAAATAATCCTGTCAGAAAATTAAATTCGTGTCGATAGCCCTACTGTGGGCCGCCCCCCCCCCCCGTGATGGGTCAGAAAGGGTTATTTGTGGTCCATAATATTTTTACGGGCCGTAAACCCCTTGTTGGGCCGGTAAAACTTAAATTGGGCCATAAAAGGCAAAACGGGCCGTAAATATGATATTTTACGGTCCGTGTTTTTACTGGCCCGCAGGAAACAAACATCGATGACATCCTCAGATACCCTATCCAACCTGCAGCAGGGCATCCTGACCGCCATCGCTGCCGCGAAAATTCCGGGTACTGAACACGCACAACTGCGCCCGGTATCGCCTTTCGATGCGTATGACGGAACAGTGGATTAAAGACGGGAAACCGGCCTGGTCGTCCAGTTCAACCCGTGCGAGATCCGCGGGAAATAGGCTGTAGGCGTGGCAGCACATACACCATCCTCAATTTTGTATTCCAGATGGTCTTCGGGGGAAAATTCATTAAGAGTGATGATTTCAAACTGGTATTACTGGGGAGAGAGATCTTTGAACATGGCGGCCAGTCTATTTTTTACACTAACCTTATTAGGTTAAAATTTTAGCTTCACGGTCAGGACTTTGTCATTAATAAAAAAAAGCCGGGCAAATAACCCGGCATTTTTATTATGCTAGCAATGTTAATTATTCAGCAGCAGGGACATGATCACGCATTTTTTTCATATGCTCCATCATCTTCTGCTCGCGTTTCTGATAATTCTCATTGTATTGTTTTTTCTGCTCTGGCGTTAGCAGGTTATACATTTTGTTTTCCGCTTTGGCGCGTTCCAGCATGTGCTCAGATTGCGCTTTACCGATCGCATCGATCTGGGCTTTTGCCTTGGCTTCGTCGAAGCTTTCCGAAGCGATCATGCTGTGCAGTGCCTGGCGCTCGTCTTTAGCACCCGGGCCGCGTTTTTGATGCGACTCTTTCATGATATCGCGCATCTGCTGGCGCTGCTCTTTGGTCAGGTCCAGGCCGGCAAACGGGCCTTCTCTACCTGGGCCTTTATGGTGCATCATTTTTGCCGGAGCGGCGGCTGTGGCCGATGCGGTTGCAGGGGCGGTAGTTGCGTCGGCTGCAAAGGCGGCAGAAGCAGAACCCAGGGCTAACGTTGAAGCGACAAATAAAGCAGTCAGTTTACGCATTATCATTTCCTTAAAAGTTATTCTTCATCAGGAGCGCTGTACGTTAACAGGCTCACTATCTCGTCGTCGGAAATAATAATATGCGCATGAATATATAGTAATGCGAGGGAGTGTAAATTTTTTAAAATCAAAAATGGCAATATTCGTCAATTATGAATAAATTATGGAGAAGGCGTCTGTTATTTGGAAGATTACATTGCCCAAGCGTAATTATTAGTGTGGCTTTTGTCCACCTCCAGCTTGGGATTAATTTAATCCTCCCTAGCTACAACCCTGGCTCAACGAAGCCAAAAACTGATTTTCGCGCACTGCGCGGTTCTCTTTATACACTTTATACAGACGTCGCTCACGCGATCCCCATCGTCTTTCAGGCTGCAGTAGGCGCATACCGGGTGAAAAAGCGCGCGCCATAAGATGAGTAAAAGCCTTTCTGGCACTGAGATAGATAAAATTGCAGGGATCCGGCAGAAAAACAGACGTGTGGTGAATAGGACAAAATCGAGCGTTCTTGCTCGCAGCTGTTGGTAGAGGCCATCATCAGAATTAACCCAATCTCGTCCATTAGCGACCAAATCGAGGGCATATTTGGCTATAATCAAGCACATGCCCATTGATTTATCTGAAGGATACCGTGACGTAATGCAGAATAAAGCCGCTCCAGAGCAGCCTGAGGCCATTGAGAAACCGACGATCGCCATCAAAACCGGCAACCAAAAACTGGATAAAGGCCTTTCGGGGTTCGCTCGCCTGATAGAGCGCGTTAAAGCCTGGCCCACCATCGCTCACCTGCTGCGAGCCACCGAACGCTTCAACGACCGTCTTGGCAGCCAGTTTGGCGCCGCCATTACCTACTTCTCGTTTCTCTCTTTGATTCCGATCCTGATGGTGTCGTTTGCCGCCGTGGGCTTTGTGCTGGCATCTAACCCGGATTTGCTGGCCGAATTGATCAACAAGATCGTCAATAGCATCAGCGATCCCACGTTGGCCAGTACCTTGAAGAACACGGTGAATACCGCCATTCAGCAACGTACCACCGTCGGCCTGACCGGCCTGGCGCTGGCGCTGTACTCCGGCATCAGTTGGATGGGCAATCTGCGTGAGGCGATCCGCGCCCAATCCCGTGACGTTTGGGAACGTAATCCGCAGGATCAGGAGAAAATCTATTTTCGCTACACCCGCGATTTTATTTCATTAACCGGTCTGGTGGTGGCACTGATCGTCACGCTGTCGTTAACCTCGATCGCGGGTTCTGCCCAGGCGGCCATCGTGCATGCGTTGGGGCTGGATGGCATTGAATGGCTGCGGCCGGCGATGACGCTGATCGCGCTGTCGATCTCCATTTTTGCCAACTATCTGCTGTTTCTGTGGATCTTCTGGATGCTGCCGCGCCATAAGCCGAAGAAAAAAGCGCTACTGCGCGGCACGCTGATCGCCGCAATTGGCTTTGAAGCTATCAAGTTTGTGATGACCATGACGCTACCGCAGGTCGCCAAATCGCCTTCCGGCGCCGCCTTTGGCTCGGTGATCGGGCTGATGGCGTTCTTCTACTTTTTTGCCCGCCTGACGCTGTTTTGCGCCGCCTGGATTGCCACAGCACAGTATAAAGAGGACAAAACCCTGCCGCAGGGCAAGTGAATATCCACCATCAGCATTGCATTCATGCCAGTCGCAAGGTTGCGACTGGTTTTTTATTTCGATAATCAAACCAAAAAGCAGTCAATAGCTCTAAAACCAGACTAACCAACCGGCCAAAACCAGCATAACAAACTACCCTATAACTTTTCTTTGCACCTTTTCCAGTCATTCTCTCTGCTTATAGCTCACTTCACCACGTTAACGACCATAGAACATCAACTCGTTAAAACATTAGTCTTTTTAACAGTTTATTTGCCAGATAGTACAAAATCTCCCCGTTGAAAAGCCATTTTGCTATGACTAAGATGAATTTTTCCCTAGTCAAAATATAAGAAATAACTATGCAAGCCACCATCGCAACCCCCTTGGACGCCGATGCCGCGTCCACACCGGTTAACTCCCGGGGAAAAGTCATCGTCGCCTCTCTGGTCGGTACCGCCATCGAGTTCTTTGATTTCTATATTTATGCCACCGCTGCGGTGATCGTATTCCCACATATCTTCTTCCCACAGGGCGATCCTGCCGCCGCCACGCTACAATCGCTGGCCACCTTCGCCATCGCCTTTGTGGCACGGCCAATCGGCTCTGCTCTATTCGGCCACTTCGGCGATCGCGTCGGGCGGAAAGTGACTTTGGTGGCTTCACTGCTGACCATGGGGATTTCCACCGTGCTGATCGGCCTGCTGCCAAGCTATGCAACCATTGGTATCTTTGCACCGATCCTGCTGGCGCTGGCACGCTTTGGCCAAGGCCTGGGTCTGGGTGGCGAATGGGGCGGTGCCGCTTTGCTGGCCACCGAGAATGCGCCTGCCAACAAACGTGCGCTGTACGGCTCTTTCCCGCAGTTGGGTGCGCCGATCGGCTTCTTCTTCGCCAACGGTACCTTCCTGCTGCTCTCCTGGTTGCTGACTGACGAACAGTTCATGACCTGGGGCTGGCGCGTACCGTTTATCCTCTCTGCCGCGCTGGTGCTGGTGGGTCTGTATGTGCGTATTTCGCTGCACGAGACTCCGGTTTTTGCCAAGGTGGCCAAAGCGGGCAAACAGGTGAAGGTCCCGCTCGGGACGTTGCTGAGCAAGCACAAAAAGGCCACCATCCTGGGTACCTTCATCATGCTGGCTACCTATACGCTGTTTTACCTGATGACCGTTTATTCCATGACCTACGGCACGGCCGCAGAGCCGCTGGGGCTGGGCTATTCACGTAACAGCTTCCTGTGGATGCTGATGGTGGCGGTGATCGGTTTTGGCGTGATGGTGCCGATCGCCGGTTTGCTGGCCGATGCCTTTGGCCGCCGCAAGACCATGATTGTCATCACCCTGTTGATGATCGGCTTTGCCTTCCTGTTCCCAAGCATGCTCGGTTCCGGCAATCAGCTGTTGGTGATGGCTTTCCTGCTGCTTGGGCTGAGCATTATGGGCCTGACCTTTGGCCCGATGGGCGCACTGCTGCCTGAACTGTTCCCAACTGAAGTGCGCTACACCGGAGCCTCGTTCTCATATAACGTGGCCTCGATCCTGGGGGCTTCGGTAGCGCCTTATATTGCGACCTGGTTGGCTAACAACTACGGACTGTTCTACGTTGGTATGTACTTGGCGGCCATGGCTAGCCTGACGCTGATCGCGCTGCTGCTGATGAAAGAAACCCGCCACACGTCTCTGTAATCCGCTCCCGGCCCCCTGCCTATGGGGGCCTGTTTGTCTGTTGTCACAAATCCCGGCTATGCTATATCCCCCCATTTGCTGAGGAAACCCGCCCATGACGTTGCGCCGTTGGCTCTGTTTGTCTGTTACGTTGCTGATTATTATCGCCATTGCCGCCTATTTCTGGCTGAAACCGGCCCACCCGGATGCGCTGTGGCATATCGTCAGCCAGCAATGCCTGCCTAATCAGCAACAAAACCATAATCCGGCCCCCTGCGCACAGGTAGATGAGCAGGCAGGGTTCGTGGTGCTGAAAGACCGCAATGGGCCTTTGCAATACCTGTTGATGCCAACGGCCAAAATCACCGGCATTGAAAGTCCGCAAGTATTACAACCCGACACCGCCAACTTCTTCGCCTTAGCCTGGCAGGCCCGGCATTTTATGGCGGATAAACTCGGTAAACCGATCGACGATGCCGCCATCTCACTGGCAATAAACTCCGAATACGGCCGTACTCAAAATCAGCTGCATATTCATATTTCCTGCCTGCAACCGGCGGTAAAAACCCGGCTGGCACAGCTGCAAGGAGATTTCAGCGAAAGCTGGCAGCCGCTACCTGGTGGATTGCTGGGGCATGATTATTTGGCTCGCCGCGCCAGCGCTGCTGAACTCAAGCAGCTTGGGGCATTCCGTTTGCTGGCTCAGGGCGATGAGGGCGCACGTGAAAGCATGGGGAGCTACGGCATGGCGATGACGGCCTTGCCGGGAGGGGATTTCCTGCTGTTGGCTGTGAAACGTAACCTATGGCAGCTGAATCTGGCCTCCGCCGAAGAGATCCAGGATCACAGCTGCCAGGTACTACAGTAATATTGGGTCACTTCTTGTTCTTCATCTGCTGCAGGATCTTGCCACACTGGTTTTCTTCGCCACCGTCACTCGGTGAAACCAGAGCCAGCAATGCCGCTGCCGGAGCAACGACAACGCCCAACGCCACCGCAGCCACCCCGCGAGCAATCAACGGCCCGGCCTTCACGCCCGCGTCCGGTTTTTTGAATGTCCCTTTAACATACAGCGGCGAACGCAGGGTCAGCACCCGCATCCCTTTGCTTTCCGGGTCGATGGACAGATCCAGCCGCTCGGTGGCGAAATTGATGTTGCCGGTGATGTTGATAATGGCGTTTTCCGTATCAAACACGAACAGCCGTGGCGTCGCCAACCCGCTGCGAATGCCGACATCCGCCGCCGCACAGTTGATCCCCACCTCGTCATCGCCAAACAATTGAGCTACCAGGTAGTTACCTACGTTCAGGCCCAGGATTTCCATCAGGCTGCGGCTGATCACGCCGTCATTGATCAGCAGGCGCAGGTCGCCGCTGCTGGTCGCCAGCAAGTCGGCCACCGAGTTGCCGCTACCCGTTAGCTTGGCATCGCCGTTCAATTCTCCCAGGCTGCGCTTCATCGACTCCACGTTAGGCAGCAGCTGTTTCAGCTGGAACTTACGCGCATGCATATCTACCCGCCCCTGCATCGGGCTCTTGCTACCATCAAGACGGACGGTGGCATTCAGGTTGCCCCCGGCTACGCCGAAGCGCAGCGGGTCCATCAGGATCACCGCGTTATCCAGCTTAAGGTGGGTATTCAGATCGCTCAGCGGCAGCGAACTGCCATGCTCAATACGTTTGGCGGTAAATTTGACGTCGGCATCCATTACCCCCCAGCTTTTGGTTTCGAACTTCTCAACCGGCAGCACTTTATCGCTCGGCTGGCGGGTTTTCTCGCCACGATTGGCTTTCTGCTGATTGGAATCTGCGCCGATCAATGGCGCAAGATCGGCGAAACGCAGCTGTTTGGAGAGCACTTCACCACTCAACTTGGGCCGAGGGTGGCTCGCAACGTACTTCAAATCACCGTGGATATCACTGTCACCGATCTTGCCGTCAAAGCCCTGATACTGGAATACCGCGCCGCCCGGTTGATGCAACTGGGCGATCAGATGACCATCGGTAGAATAAGGAGGGGTATTCGGTAACAACACGCCGGTCAGCGCATACAGGTTTCCCAGGCTGTCACCGGAGAATTTCAGCCGTAGATCCAGACCGCCAAAGTTCAGCGGATCGGACAACGTCCCCGCGACCTGCACTCTGGTATTGCCGGAACGGACATCGGCCTGCAGTGGGAACGGTATATCAGCGCTTTGCAGTGACAGCATGCCACCCATCTTGCCGCTGCCTGACAGCGCTTCACCGTGGTATTTTCCTTTAACCTTCCAGCCGAAAACATAATCCGGCGTCGTCGCTTTATCCCCCGGCTGTTTACCCGCAACTTCACTAAACGGCAGAGGCTTGCCAAGTGGGTCGATCAACGCCTGGAAATCGGCCTTGAGCGTGGCGTCTTTAAAATCAATCTGGCCGCGATCGAACACGATATCGTGAATGCTGACCGACCAGTCTGACTGTGGTTGGTTGGGATCTTTATCGGCGCTGTTGGCCAGGTTGAAGGTCCAGTTATTGTCACCGTTCGCCAAGCGTTGTAGCGAGGCATTTGGCTGCTTCAACCAGATACGCGGGATCAGCACCTCTTTGCCCAGCAGCGCCAATGGCGCGATCGAGGCATCGACACGTTGCAGTGTGACCATCTCGTCGCCCGGTATCTTGGCCGGGTTGCCCAGCATAATATCTTCGGCGTGGATATGAGGCCACGGTACCCAAGCACGCCATCCACCCTCATCCTGGTGACGTTCCCAGTTAACGCCCAGATCGCCACGAATAGCAAACGGGCGCTGCAGCTCGGCAGAGACTTTGCTATTAATGGTGGGTTTGAGACGGTTCCAATCGAAGGTGGTAATAAACACCACCAAAACCACGATGATCAGCAGCACGATGCTGCCAATCCAGCTAAATGTTTTGCCTGTTCTTGTCATAACGGTTCCCTCGAGGCGATAGCAGACTGCTCAAATTGATAAGCAACCTTACTGAAAGCCTAGTAGAGGATAGGCTAGAGTTCACGCTTTGGGAACTAATGGGTCAGGAAGTGGGGGCAATAAACCGCGTAGGCAGGGTTTTAAGCTGGTCAAAATGTGCAGGGCGGCTAAGGTAATACCCTTGGGCGGCAAACGCGCCAGAGCGCTGTACCAGTCGCCATTCCTGCTCTGTTTCTACCCCTTCGACAATCACCCCGTCGCTGTGCTGGCTCATCAGGCGCACCAGGGTGAAAAACAGCTGGATGCCCTCATCGCTCTGCTTGAGCAACATAAACAGCTCGCGCGCCACCTTGATATACTGATAACGCCAACTGCTGACCGCGGAGAAATTCGCCAGCCCGCTACCGAAATCATCCAGCCACAGGCGCTCCGCCCCGGGAATATGCTGCAGCGGCCCATTCAACGCCCTGTCCGCGTGTTCAACCAGCTCAAAACGCAGATAAGGCATGATGCTGATTTGCCGCTGCATCGCCGGGTGCCGCTGTAGGGCCTGTAAGGCCTTGCCGTCGATATTGATGGAGACCATTAGCGCATGACGGGTAAACAACGTCTGCCATTGCTGCAGTAAATCGAGCTGTTCCTGAATGACCGCCAGGCGCTGACGTAGCCCCAGCGCGGCAAAGTAATGTTCTGGGGATACCGGCTTGCCCGGTGACGCCGGATGATGTACCGCCGTGAGCAACTCCACCGCCAGCAGTTTGCCGCAGGTGCGGTAAATGGGTTGAAAAGTATACAAACGCCGACACTGTCGCCAGTAACGGAAGACTTTGGCACGCTGCCAGGCGGCAAACAATGGCGTCAGTAGACCAGAGATCATGTTGGTTATCATCGGTACTATCGCCATTAGGGAATGGGAACGATAACGTTGCCGGAAATTGTCGATCTTGTTATCGGCAACGCGCAATAAAACTTTAAGCTCCGTTCAAAGCCCTCTACATTAAGCCATTACCCATCCTAAAATTACCCTATGGATTTCAAGTTGGCCGCTCTTGCGCGTCCATGCGCTCGCGGCATTTGTACATCCCTGTACACCACAGCTAGGCGACAAGCTCGTTCATCCCCAGGAGCTTACTTTTCGTAAGTGACTGGGGTGGGCGAGCGCAGGTAACAACGCTGCAGCTTGAAAGACGACGGGTAAGCGTTTTTATAACAAGAGGAAAGTAGAATGCCCTACGTAAATATCAAAATTACCCGCGAGGGTGCAACCGCGGAGCAGAAAAAACAGCTAATCGCTGGCGTGACCCAACTGTTGGTCGATACGCTCGGCAAAAATCCGGCCACTACCGTGGTGGTAATCGATGAAGTGGAAACCGATAACTGGGGGATTGGTGGTCAATGCGTCACCGATCTGCGCACGGCGGCCAAGTAGTTTTCCTTCCTCAGCGGCGGGAAACCACGCGTTTCCCGATCGCGATCATAAACTAATTAAAACGCTGTTTTATTCCTATTGACTCGCTTCGCCCTTGCGTTGAGACTGGACGTATTCGCAGCAACCAGACTCATTATCAAGCCAGGGATTATCATGAACAGCAAAAACCTCGCCGTGATCGGCGAATGCATGATCGAACTGTCGCAGAAAGGCGCCGATCTCAGCCGTGGATTCGGTGGCGACACTCTCAACACTGCCGTTTATATTGCCCGCCAAGTGCCGCAACAGGCGCTGAACGTGCATTACGTCACCGCACTGGGCACCGACAGCTTCAGCCGGGAAATGCTGCAAACCTGGCAGCAGGAGCAGGTGAAAACCGATCTGATCCAGCAGTTGGACAACAAGCTGCCGGGGCTGTACGTGATCGAAACCGACGATACCGGCGAGCGCACCTTCTATTATTGGCGCAACGATGCGGCCGCCCGTTACTGGCTGGATGGCCCGCAGGCAGAGAGCCTGTGCGCGCAGCTGGCACAATTTGATTACCTGTATCTGAGCGGTATCAGCGTGGCGATCCTCAACCCTGCCAGCCGGGAAAAACTGCTGACCTTACTGCGCCAATGCCGGGCCAACGGCGGCAAAGTGATCTTCGATAACAACTATCGGCCGCGGCTGTGGCAAAGCCAGCAAGAGACTCAGCAGGCCTATCGCGAGATCCTGGCCTGTACCGATATCGCCTTCCTGACGCTGGATGATGAAGATTTACTGTGGGGTAAACAGCCGGTTGAGCAGGTGGTAAGCCGTACCCGCGACTTTGGCGTAAGTGAGATTGTGATTAAGCGTGGTGCAGATTCCTGCCTGGTGTTCAGCGCCGATGGGGAAACCCACGACGTACCGGCGGTCAAACTGCCAAAAGAGAAAGTGATTGATACCACCGCCGCCGGGGACTCCTTCAGCGCGGGCTATCTGGCAGTGCGCTTGACCGGCGGTGATGCGGTTAGCGCGGCCAAACGTGGCCACCTGACCGCCAGCACGGTGATCCAGTATCGCGGGGCCATTATCCCACGCGAAGCAATGCCACAATAATACCCGTCGTCTAGATAGGCGAAAGGCCAGCAACGATGCTGGCCTTTTTAGTTGGTCCGATAAATCGGGCCTCTACAATTACAACCTTAATACCCTATGGATTTCAAGTTGCAGCTAGGCGCCAAGCTATCTCATCCCCAGGAGCTTACTTTTGTAAGTGACTGGGGTGAGACAAATCTGTCGGGAATAGATTTGAACGCTGTACACAGCGGCCCCGAAGGGGTGAGGCCCAGGGATGGGCCGAGTAGCTGTGCAGGTAACAACGCTGCAGCTTGAAAGACGACGGGTATTTAGCCGGCTACTGCGATACGTTTCATATCGGTCATATAACCACGCAGTTTGCGGCCAACGGATTCGATTGGGTGGTTGCGCACCGCTTCGTTCACGTCACGCAGCTGCGCGTTGTCAACGGTGGTACCAGCAACAGATTTGCCCAGATCGCCCGCCTGCAGAGTGGTCATGAACTCTTTCAGCAACGGTACCGCCGCATAAGAGAACAGGTAGTTACCGTATTCTGCGGTATCGGAGATCACCACGTTCATTTCATACAGACGCTTACGCGCGATGGTGTTGGCGATCAGCGGCAGCTCGTGCAGTGATTCGTAGTAAGCAGATTCTTCGATGATGCCTGAATCCACCATGGTTTCGAAGGCCAGCTCAACGCCCGCTTTAACCATTGCTACCATCAGTACGCCATTGTCGAAGTATTCCTGCTCGCTGATTTTGCCTTCAAACTGCGGCGCGGTTTCGAAAGCGGTTTTACCGGTCTCTTCACGCCAGGTCAGCAGTTTCACATCGTCTGCGGCCCAGTCTGCCATCATACCGCTGGAGAACTCACCAGAGATGATGTCGTCCATGTGCTTCTGGAACAGCGGAGCCATGATGCCTTTCAGCTGCTCAGACAGCGCATAGGCACGCAGTTTCGCCGGGTTGGACAGGCGATCCATCATCAGGGTGATACCGCCCTGCTTCAGCGCTTCAGTGATGGTTTCCCAGCCGAACTGGATCAGTTTTTCTGCGTATGCCGGGTCAGTACCTTCAGACACCAGCTTGTCGAAGCACAGCAGAGAACCCGCCTGCAGCATACCGCACAGGATGGTCTGCTCGCCCATCAGGTCAGATTTCACTTCTGCCACGAAGGAAGATTCCAGTACGCCTGCACGGTGGCCGCCAGTAGCTGCCGCCCATGCCTTGGCAATCGCCATGCCTTCGCCTTTTGGATCGTTTTCCGGGTGAACCGCGATCAGCGTTGGTACACCGAAACCACGTTTGTATTCTTCACGCACTTCGGTACCTGGGCACTTAGGTGCAACCATCACTACGGTGATGTCTTTACGAACCTGCTCACCCACTTCAACGATGTTGAAACCGTGAGAGTAGCCCAGCGCAGCACCGTCTTTCATCAGCGGCTGAACAGCACGAACTACTGAGGTGTGCTGCTTGTCTGGAGTCAGGTTAACTACCAGATCGGCCTGCGGGATCAGATCTTCGTAGGTGCCAACCTTGAAGCCGTTCTCGGTGGCTTTGCGCCATGAGGCACGCTTCTCGGCAATTGCTTCTTTACGCAGCGCATAAGCAACGTCCAGGCCGGAGTCACGCATGTTCAGACCCTGGTTCAGACCCTGAGCACCACAGCCGACAATCACCACTTTTTTCCCTTTCAGGTAACCGGCTTCATCCGCAAATTCGTCACGCGCCATGAAACGGCACTTACCCAATTGCGCCAACTGCTGACGCAGGTTCAATGTGTTGAAATAGTTAGCCATGGTGATGCTCCAGTTAATGTTGTGTCGTGCAATATTATTTTCATCCCAACCCTGTCGGTACGGGATCCGTTGAAACCAATGTATAACAGGAATTGCGTTGCTTAAATTGATATATTACGAACGTGACGTTGCAATTTCTGCAACACCCCGCTGCGAGCGTACTGATTATGGACTTACGTGATCTCAAGCTGTTCCTGCACCTGGCTGAAAGCCATCACTTTGGCCGTACGGCCAAGGCGATGCACGTCAGCCCCTCCACGCTTTCCCGCCAGATCCAGCGGCTGGAAGAAACGCTTGGGCAGTCACTGTTTCTGCGTGATAACCGCACCGTAGAGCTGACCGATGCCGGTGAACAGCTGAAAGTGTTTGCTCAACAAACGCTGCTGCAGTATCAGCAGTTGAAACATTCGCTTGGCCAGCACGGCCCTTCACTGAGTGGTGAACTGCGTTTGTTCTGCTCGGTCACTGCCGCTTACAGCCATCTGCCGCCAATCCTCGACCGCTTCCGTGCTCAGCATCCTTTGGTGGAGATCAAGCTGACCACGGGTGATGCCGCCGATGCGGTGGACAAGGTGCAATCCAACGAAGCCGACCTTGGTATCGCCGGGCGGCCTGAAACACTCCCCACCAGCGTCGCCTTCACCCAAATCGGTGAGATCCCGCTGGTGCTGATTGCTCCCGCTCTGCCGTGTGCGGTACGAACGCAGGCTTTTGCCGAGCAGCCAGACTGGGCCAATATGCCGTTTATCCTGCCGGAGCATGGCCCGTCCCGAAAACGCATCGAGCTGTGGTTCCGCCGCCAGCACATCACCAATCCGCTGATTTACGCCACCGTCGGCGGGCATGAGGCGATTGTTTCGATGGTGGCATTAGGCTGCGGTATCGCGCTGATCCCCAGCGTGGTGGTGGACAATAGCCCGGAGCCGGTTCGCAACCGCATCTCTCAGTTGGAGAATATCTCGATGGTCGAACCGTTCGAACTGGGGGTCTGCGTGCCGAAAAAACGCCTCAACGAACCACTGATTGAGGCGTTCTGGCAACTTTTGTGAATAGAAGTGCGATTCCCACTCAAAACTCAATGAGGTTGTTTATCACAACTTAATAATACCCTATGGATTTCAAGTCACAGCTAGGCGGCCAGCTCGCTCATCCCCAGGAGCTTACTTTTGGGTAAGTGACTGGGGTGACAAATCTGTCGGGAACAGATTTGAACGCTGTACACAGCGGCCCCGAAGGGGTGAGGCCCACGGATGGGCCGAATAGCTATGTGCAGCCAACAACGCTGTGGCTTGAAAGACGACGGGTATTCATAGGTCTGCGGGGTCGATCTGCTTCATCGTCTCTACCTGCATCAGCCACTGGTACAGCGGCTCCAACTGCTGGAAACTCTGCGTAAGGGTAGCGACCAGATCGGCGCTGAACAGCTTTTCCACCTGATTATCCGTGGCCATCACCGCAAAGGATTTGCGGTTGTACCAGGTGGCAATCTCCGGTGCCTGCTCCTTCACTAATGGGCGCTTGTAGCTTTCCCCCACCAGCTCGAACGGCGCACGGCAGCACGCGGCCACCTCCAAAAACGGCTGTGGCCTGCGCAGCAAGGTATGGCGAAACAGATCCATGGTGGCTTTGTCGGCGCTGTAATAACCCAGGCCATAACGCAACATGTCCGGCCCCAGTTCAAAGAAGTACACCGGTGCCAGCTTCCAGTCTTTGCTTGGCCGCTTGAAGGTTAGCCACATGCGGCTACGGTAGCGGGATTTATCATGGGAAAAACGCGTGTCGCGATGAATGCGCGACAGCGTTTTGCCAATGGCCGGACGGGTTTCAAACTGCGGGTCAATCATCAGCATCGCAGGACTCAGCGCATCCACCAGCGAACGGAACGGCGTTAACAGCTCACGGTCATACACGCCCCGATTGGCATCAAACCACTCCTTGTCGTTCTCGATCCGCACCTGTTGCAGGAAGTCCAGCCCTTGCTGGCTGAACCCGGTGAACTCATTACTCATACGCTATCCTTGTCGCCGATGTTAGCCCTGCAGGAAGAACCGGAAGGCCGGGTTGTCGGTTTCATCATGGCAGTCGTAACCTAACGCCTGCAGGTGTTGCTCAAACTCTGGCTCAGTCTGAGAAAGCTCAAACCCTGCCAGCACGCGACCAAAATCGGTGCCGTGGCTGCGGTAGTGGAACAGCGAAATATTCCAATGCGTGCCCAACGTTTGCAGGAACTTGAGCAGAGCGCCCGGTGACTCTGGGAACTCAAAGCTGTACAGACGCTCACGCAGCGGCTTCGAAGGCCGCCCGCCAACCATGTAACGCACGTGCAGTTTTGCCATCTCATCGTCGGACAGATCTACCACCTGATAGCCATCACGGTTCAGCTCATCGATGATTTCCAGCCGCTCGGTATGGCCTCTGGTCAGGCGGACACCGACGAAGATGCAGGCATTGTCAGCATCGGCATAGCGGTAGTTAAACTCGGTGACCGCACGGCCGCCCAACAGTTGGCAGAACTTCAGGAAGCTGCCCTTCTGCTCTGGAATGGTTACTGCCAATAGCGCTTCGCGTTGTTCGCCCAGCTCGCAGCGTTCGGAAACGTAGCGCAGGCCGTGAAAATTCACGTTGGCACCGGAAAGCACGTGGGCCAGCCGCTCACCCTGAATATTGTGCTGCTGCACGTATTTTTTCAGCCCCGCCAACGCCAGTGCGCCAGAAGGTTCGGCGATGGCCCGCACGTCTTCAAACAGATCTTTCACCGCTGCGCAGATCGCATCGCTGTCTACGGTGATCACATCATCAAGGTATTCACGGCACAGACGGAAGGTTTCATCACCGATGCGCTTTACCGCCACGCCTTCGGCAAACAGCCCAACGCGCGCCAGATCGACCGGCTGCCCGGCATCCAGCGCTGCACGTAGACAGGCCGAATCCTGGGCTTCCACGCCAATCACTTTGATTTGCGGCATCAGTTGCTTGATCAGCACCGCCACACCGGCCGCCAGGCCGCCACCGCCAACCGGGACAAACACCCGGTCCAGATGCGCGTCCTGCTGCAACAGCTCCATCGCCAAAGTGCCCTGCCCGGCAATGACTGCCGGGTGATCGAACGGGGGCACGAAAGTCATGCCCTGCTGCTGCGAGAGCTCAATCGCCTTGACCTTGGCTTCGTCGAAGTTGGCACCGTGCAGTAACACTTCGCCGCCAAAACCGCGCACCGCATCAACCTTGATATCCGCCGTCGACACCGGCATCACGATCAGGGTTTTGATCCCCAAACGGTTGCCGGAAAAGGCGACGCCCTGTGCATGGTTGCCCGCAGAGGCCGTGACCACGCCACGCACCCTCTGCTCTTCATCCAGGCTGGCAATCATCGCGTAAGCCCCGCGCAGCTTAAAGCTGTGCACCGGCTGGCGATCTTCGCGCTTCACCAGAATGGTATTGCCTAGGCGCGCAGAGATCTTGCCCATGGTCTGTAACGGGGTGACCTGAGCCACCTCGTAAACCGGCGAGCGGAGCACCGCTCGCAAATATTCCGCGCCGCAGGGGGCGTCGGGTAGGGGTTGTGATACCGCCATGGTGGTTAGCCTCCCAGCTTGCTCTTGTCCCGCACTGCGCCTTTATCGGCACTGGTGGCCAGCGTAGCGTAAGCACGTAACGCATAAGACACCACACGCTCACGCGCTTTCGGTGTCCAGGCCGCATCACCGCGTGCCAGTTCCGCCTCACGGCGTGCTGCCAGTACGCTCTCCGGCACATCCAGCACCATGCTGCGTTTCGGGATATCGATATCGATCATGTCACCTTCTTCCACCAGCGCAATCAGGCCGCCGCTGGCCGCTTCCGGCGAAACGTGACCAATGGATAAACCGGAAGTGCCGCCAGAGAAGCGACCATCGGTGATCAGCGCACAGGCTTTGCCCAGCCCCATCGATTTCAGATAGGTGGTTGGGTAGAGCATTTCCTGCATGCCTGGCCCGCCTTTTGGCCCTTCGTAGCGGATCACCACTACGTCGCCTGCCACCACTTTACCGCCCAGGATCGCCTCAACGGCTGAGTCCTGGCTCTCATAAACTTTGGCTGGCCCACGGAAGGTCAGGTTGTCTTTATCCACGCCAGCGGTTTTAACGATGCTGCCGTCTTCAGCCATGTTGCCATACAGCACTGCCAGGCCCCCTTCCAGACTGAAGGCGTTTTCCAAGGAGCGGATACAGCCATCGGCACGATCGTTGTCCAGAGTGTCCCAACGGCAGTCCTGTGAGAATGCCTGGGTGGTACGGATACCTGCCGGGCCTGCGCGGAACATTTTCTTCACGGCCTCATCCTGGGTGAGCATGATGTCGTACTTTTCCAGGGTCTCTGGCAGCTTCATCCCCAGGATGTTATCCACATCGCGGTTCATCAGCCCGGCGCGATCCAGCTCGCCAAGAATGGCCAGCACACCACCGGCACGGTGCACGTCTTCCATGTGGTATTTCTGAGTGCTTGGCGCCACCTTGCACAGGTGTGGCACTTTGCGGGACAGGCGATCGATATCCGCCATGGCGAAGTCGATCTCGCCTTCCTGTGCCGCAGCCAACAGGTGCAGCACGGTATTGGTGGAGCCGCCCATCGCAATGTCCAGCGTCATGGCGTTTTCGAACGCGGCCTTGTTGGCGATGCTGCGTGGCAGTGCGCTCTCATCGTCCTGCTCGTAGTAACGCTTGGTCAGTTCAACGATGCGCTTACCGGCGTTCAGGAACAGGTCCTTACGATCGGCGTGGGTCGCCAGCAGCGAGCCGTTGCCCGGCTGAGACAGGCCCAACGCTTCGGTGAGGCAGTTCATGGAGTTGGCGGTAAACATCCCGGAGCACGAGCCGCAGGTTGGGCAAGCGGAACGCTCGATCTGCGCGCTGTCGGCGTCGCTGACGTTCGGGTTGGCACCCTGGATCATCGCATCGATCAGGTCCAGCTTGATGATTTTGTCGGAAAGCTTGGTTTTGCCGGCTTCCATCGGGCCGCCGGAAACGAAGATCACCGGAATATTCAGGCGCAATGACGCCATCAGCATCCCTGGGGTGATCTTGTCGCAGTTGGAGATACACACCATCGCATCGGCGCAGTGGGCATTCACCATATACTCCACCGAGTCGGCGATCAGCTCGCGCGACGGCAGAGAATAGAGCATGCCGCCGTGGCCCATGGCGATCCCATCATCCACCGCAATGGTGTTGAACTCTTTGGCAACGCCGCCAGAGGCTTCGATCTGTTCTGCAACCAGCTTGCCCAAGTCGCGCAGGTGCACATGGCCCGGCACAAACTGGGTGAAGGAGTTGACCACCGCAATAATCGGTTTGCCGAAATCGTCGTCGGTCATCCCGGTCGCGCGCCATAATGCGCGGGCACCCGCCATGTTGCGGCCGTGGGTGGTGGTGGCGGAACGGTACTTAGGCATGCTCTTCACTCCAAAAATTGTCATATTACGGACGGCGAACGAACCGCCCGTTTAGTCTTGTCTGTCGTTGTTATTTACGGATTAACCGGATCGAGCCAGCCATACTTGTCTTCGGTTTTGCCGCTGAACAGGCCAAAGAACGCCTGCTGGATCTGCTTGGTAATTGGACCGCACTTGCCGATCCCAACCTGAATACCATCCACGCTGCGCACCGGCGTGATTTCCGCCGCAGTGCCGGACATAAACACTTCGTCCGCCAGATACAGAGACTCACGGGAAAGCACTTGCTCGCGCACTTCGAAGCCCATGTCTTTTGCCAGCTTGATGATCGCGTCACGCGTGATACCAGGCAGGGCAGAAGAGGTGAACGGTGGAGTAAACAGCACGCCGTCTTTCACTTCAAACAGGTTCTCGCCTGCGCCTTCAGAGATATAGCCGTGAACGTCCAGCGCGATACCTTCCTGATAGCCGTGGCGGCGTGCTTCGCTGCCCACCAGCAGTGAGGAAAGGTAGTTGCCCCCGGCTTTAGCCGCGGTAGGAATGGTGTTTGGTGCCACACGGTGCCAGGAAGAGACCATCGCATCGATACCTTGGTCCAGCGCTTCTTCACCCAGATACGCGCCCCAAGGAAACGCCGCGATAATCACGTCAGTTTTATAGCCTGCCGGTGGGTTAACGCCCATGCCAACATCACCAACAAACACCAAAGGACGAATATACGCGCTGACCAGATTGTTTTTACGCAGCGTAGCACGGCAGGCTTCCATCAGCTCATCGACGCTTTGCGTTACCGGCATGCGGTAAATTTTGGCCGAGTCATGCAGACGCTGCATATGTTCACGGTGGCGGAATACCACCGGGCCTTTATGGGAGTCATAGCAACGAACTCCTTCAAATACCGACGTTCCGTAGTGCAGCGCATGCGACATTACGTGAACCTTGGCATCGGCCCAGGGAACCATCTCACCATTGAACCAGATATAATCGGCTTTCTTCGTCATTGTGTTATTCCTTCTGCGCCATCAGGCGCTGATTTGTTGTGATGATTGTTGCTGGATCTCAACGCTGGAGACATCCATCAGTTTGCTTAACTGAGATGACAGTAAATCCACAGGGCGCTGGCTGGCAACGGTCAATTCAATATTTATATCGTCGCTATTGCTGCCCGAAGCCATATTCATAGCACAGACCTGGAAGCCACGGTGGCGGACAACGCGCAATACGCGCTCTAACATTTCAGGGCGGAAGCGGGCCTGGATCGAGAGTTGATGCTGCATCATGATACTTTCTCCAACATGGTTTCGTTGCCTGCGCCCGGCGGCACCAGCGGCCAGACGTTCTCGAGTTCATCAATGGAAACCTGCAGCAGATAAGGCCCTTCGCTGTTCAGCAAGGTATCGAGCGCGTCTGCGACCTGGTCTTTGCGGGTAATACGTTGGCCGGGGATGCCGAAGGCGCTGGCCAATATCAGGAAATCGGGGTTATCGGAGAGGTTGGTTTCGCTGTAACGGCCATCAAAGAACAGTTGCTGCCACTGGCGAACCATCCCTAAACGCTGGTTATCCAGTAACACGATCTTCAGCGGTAACTGTTTGCGTTTGATGGTGCCCAGCTCCTGCACGTTCATCATGAAGGAACCATCCCCGGACACGCAGATCACCATGTCCTCCGGACGTGCCATCTGCGCACCTACCGCTGCGGGGATACCGAAGCCCATCGTCCCCAACCCGCTAGAGGTGATGAAGTTCTCTGGGCGTTCAAAGCTCATGTGCTGCGCGGTCCACATCTGGTGCTGGCCCACGTCGGTGGTCACCACGGTATTGGCCGGTTTGCGTTCAGACAGTTGCTTGAGCAGTAACGGAGCATAGATCGGTTGGCCCGGATGGTCGTAACGCCAAGGGTGGGTTTCTTTCAGCTCCGCCACTCGTTGCAGCCAGGGGGCGATCTGCATTGGCTGTTGCAGAGCTGGCAGCAACGTCTTCAGATCCCCTTGCAGGGCCACATGCGCCTGACGCAGCTTGCTCATTTCCGCCGGATCGATATCCATGTGGATCACCTTGGCGTGCGGCGCAAAGGCGTTCAGCTTGCCGGTCACCCGGTCGTCAAAACGCGCGCCCACGGCTATCAATAAATCACACTCCTGCACGGCGAAGTTGGCAGCTTTGGTGCCATGCATTCCCAACATGCCGAGATAATACGGATGGTTGGCATCCGGCGCGCCCAGGCCTTTCAAGGTCGCCACGGTTGGGATTTGCGTCAGCTCGACAAATTCCCGTAATGCCGGGACTGCCTGCGCCATCCCCACGCCACCGCCCACATACAGCATCGGCTTCTGCGCCTGTGCCAGCAGCTGCGTGGCCATAGCCAGCTCCGCCGTAGGATGTTCAAACTGGTCTTCTACCGGCATCAGATGAGGAGGCAAATCGCCCTGCGCCAGTTGGATGTCTTTCGGGATGTCGATCAGTACCGGGCCTGGGCGGCCGCTGGTGGCGATGGCAAAAGCCTCTGCCATGATCCCTGGCAGCGCTTCCAGCGACTCCACCAGGAAACTGTGTTTGGTACAGGCCAGAGACAGGCCCAGAACATCGATCTCCTGAAAAGCATCGGTACCGATAAGCGCAGAGCCTACCTGACCGGTGATCGCAACCACTGGCACCGAGTCCAGCAGCGCATCCGCCAACCCGGTGATCAGGTTGGTCGCGCCAGGGCCAGAGGTGGCGATACAGACGCCAACTTTGCCGCTGGAACGGGCATAGCCAATAGCCGCAATCGCCGCACCCTGCTCATGACGACACAGCAGATGTTCAACCCCGCCGTCATACAACGCATCGTAGACCGGCATGATCGCACCACCGGGATAGCCGAATACCTTGTCTACCCCCTGTGCACGCAACGCTTGAACTACCCACTGAGCACCATTCATGGTTATTTCCCCGCCTTGTTGCGGGAAGCGCAGGATTTTATTCTGTTGGTCATTCTCTGCTCCTTGTTCACATTTTCTTGGCATAAAAAAACCCCCGGACCTTTTGGGTGCGGGGGTTATCTTGCGATTCCGGCTTGTTTTCTAAGCCTTTCTTCGTCCAAGTGCAGCCCCGCACGGTGGGATAATAATCACCACCACGCTAATCACGACTAGGCTAATCACTTGGGCTAGGGCTTTCATAATCGGTTTGTTCACTGTGCTCGTTTCGAACTAATGCCTACAGAGTTACCATAGCAGCCGGTAACCTGACAACACTTTTTTTGCGTTATTATTCGGCGCTGTCGGGTCAAAGCGGCAACAAAGCGCATGAAATTCAAACGCTAACACCAGCACCGGGCGCTTTACTTTCTACCGCAATCGCTTTGCCGCGCGTATCCTTGCCAAAATACACCAACACCGCGATCACGATCGCCACCGTCCCGGCGATCATCGCCATTGCCAGGCCGTAGTTTTGCCCATGATGTTCCGCAATCGTGGCCTGCAAGGTCGCATTCACCGAAGCAATCAGGTTACCCAACTGGTAAACAAACCCCGGCAACACCGCGCGGGTATTCGCTGGTACCAGTTCGTTGAGGTAGGTTGGGATCACCCCCCACGCGCCCTGCACCATGAATTGCATCATGAACGCCCCCAGCCCCAGCATGAACGAACCGCTGGCGAAGGCCCACAGCGGGATCACCGGTAACGCCAATAGGGCAGCAATAATAATGGCTTTCTTACGGCCAATTCTTTCCGACAGGGCACCAAAGAAAATACCGCCGATAATGGACGCGATATTGTAGCTAATGGCGATGATACTGACGGTTTTAGGATCGAAACCGTGCTGAATTTTCAGGAAGGCCGGATACATATCCTGCGTGCCGTGAGAGAAGAAATTGAACGCCGCCATCAGCAGCACCAGATAGACACACAGCTTCCAATGGCTCTTCAGAACGGGCAGCAGAGCGGTGCTTTCTTTACGTGCCCGTGCCGCCAGCCACACCGGCGACTCTTCAACGCAGAAGTAGATAAACGGCAGCAACAGGATTGGCGCGGCCCCGATCACGAACATGCCACGCCAACCGACCACTTCAAACAGCAGGCCGTAGGCCACCGCTGCCAACAGATAGCCAAACGGATACCCCGCCTGGAAAATACCGGACATCAGGCCGCGCGAACGGTCTGGGATGCTTTCCATCGCCAGCGAAGAGGCCACACCCCAGATGCCGCCCATCGCCACGCCATAAAGCACACGCAGCAACAGGAAGACGGTCAAAGAAGGCGCGGCCGCCGACAGCAACTCAAATACCGAGAAAAACACGATATTCAACATCAGGATCGGTTTACGGCCATACTTTTCCGCCGCACGGCCAAAAATAAGCGCACCAATCGGGCGTACCGCCAACGTCAGCAGGATCGCCAGGGTGACTTCTTCCATCCCCACCTGAAAAGCCTGAGCAATATCGCTGAGCAAAAAGACCAGCACAAAGAAATCGAAAGCGTCGAGCGTCCAGCTTGAAAAGCTGGCAATTGCCGCATTGCGCTGCAGCGGAGTCCAACCAAACATAGTGTTATCCCTACCGTAGAGTACGAGGTCATCAGGTTTAGCGGCGGCCGCAGCGGGTGCGGTAGCGGTCGGGGCTTTGTTAAAGAAGTGATTTTTATTTTAACCAATTGTTAAATACACCCATTAGCCCTGCTGTTGCAACTTGGTTAGCCTGCTAATTTGTTGCAACCTTGTGGTAATTGTTAAGGGGTATTACAACGAAATGCGTACCGACTCGAGAAATAGCACTAACATGATGAAATGAATTACTTTTAATTTTGTAGCACTACGCAAGTTGACGATGAGCAGCGCGCGGCTATCGGGCTGTTCACGCATCATGTTGCCTTCAACGAGGAGAGCAATATGTCACTGGCGGTAATCTATACCCGTGCCACGATCGGCGTGCAGGCGCCTTCGGTCATGGTTGAAGTCCATATCAGCAACGGATTACCCGGCCTTACACTGGTCGGCCTGCCGGAAACCACGGTGAAAGAAGCCCGTGACCGGGTGCGCAGCGCACTGATCAACAACGGCTTCACCTTTCCGGCCAAACGCATCACCGTCAATCTGGCACCGGCCGATTTGCCTAAGGAAGGGGGGCGCTATGATTTACCCATTGCGCTGGCCATTCTGGCAGCCTCAGAGCAACTGCCAGCAGATAAGTTGGCGCACTATGAGTTCCTGGGTGAATTGGCGCTTTCTGGCGCATTGAGGGCTGTACACGGTGCAATTCCGGCGGCAATAGCGGCAGCCGAGGCCAAGCGTGAGCTGATCCTCGCAGCGGCCAACGGCAAAGAGGCAGGGTTGCTTCCCAACAGCACGACCCGAGTTGCGGAACATTTGCTGGAGGTTTGCGCTTTTTTGCAAGGTAAGGGGGATCTGCCGATCGCCGTAGCGCCTCCTGCGGCTGCCACGTCAACGGAAACTGCCGACCTGCAGGAAGTCATTGGCCAAGAGCAGGCAAAGCGAGCGTTGGAAATTGCCGCAGCCGGGGGCCATAACCTATTGCTGCTTGGCCCCCCGGGCACCGGAAAAACCATGCTGGCCAGCCGCCTCAACGGTTTGCTGCCACCGTTAAGCGATCGGGAGGCGCTGGAAAGCGTGGCCGTTGCCAGCTTATTGCATCACCCTGATGAAACCCTGCCATGGCGCCAGCGGCCGTTTCGCGCCCCGCACCACAGCGCTTCAATGGCTGCCCTGGTTGGGGGCGGCTCCTTGCCGCGGCCAGGGGAAATCTCCATGGCGCACAACGGCGTGCTGTTTCTGGATGAGTTACCCGAATTTGAACGGAGAGTGTTAGATGCGTTGCGTGAGCCACTGGAATCCGGTGAAATCGTCATCTCACGCGCCAGCGCCAAGGTACGCTTCCCTGCCAGGGTGCAGCTGATTGCGGCGATGAACCCCAGCCCAACCGGGCACTATCAGGGCATACACAACCGTACGCCACCGCAGCAAATCTTGCGCTACCTCGGCAGGCTTTCCGGCCCCTTCCTCGATCGATTTGATTTGTCGATTGAGGTGCCACTGCTGCCACCAGGCGTACTGGCCAAGCAGCACCATGCGGGGGAAAGCAGCCAACAGGTTCGTCAGCGGGTGCTGGTGGCGCGCGAACGGCAGCTGGCACGGGCTGGTAAGGTGAATGCGCTGTTGAGTAACCGCGAGGTGGATCGGGATTGCCATTTGCCTGCAGCGGAAGCGGAGTTTTTGGAGAAAACGCTGAGCCAACTGGGATTATCGGTTCGAGCCTGGCATCGCATCCTGAAAGTGGCACGCACGCTGGCCGATTTGACGGGGGAACAACAGATTGATAAACGCCATCTCAGCGAAGCGCTCAGCTATCGCAGTATGGATCGCCTGCTGCTGCAGCTACACCGCAGCCTGGAATAAAAAATGGGGCCGAATGGCCCCATGATGATCAATCGTCGCTTTCAGTGTAGTCTTCTACCGCATCAGCCTGCGGCTTGCCACCTGACAGCGTATGGAATTTTTTCGGGCGGCGGGTGCGCGCCAGATATTTAGACCATACTTTTTCTTGCTCGGTTACCGGTTCACGCTCACCGCGACACACTGCAACGAACAACTGCTCTTCTTCAGTGGCTGGCTGGCGTTTGCCGGCATCCAACTCGTTGAACGCATACCCGAAACGCTCTAGCAATTGCGCTTCTTTAATGGTGAAATCGCCGTGACGGGAGAACCCGCGAGGATAGTTTTTATTATCAAAAAAACGACTGTTGGTGGTGAAGCTATCCGCCATCTGACACGCTCCTAATTCTCTCATGGCCGTGCTGTTTATGGCGCGGAGTATTAGATAGGCTTGACATCGTGTAAAACAAAACATTTAAATCTTAACGATAAAAAACTTTGGAGATTGGTGTGGACACCGAATTACTGAAAACCTTTTTGGAGGTCAGTAGAACGCGACACTTTGGCCGCGCAGCGGAATCCCTGTACTTAACGCAGTCTGCGGTGAGTTTCCGTATCCGTCAGCTTGAAACTCAATTAGGGGCAAATTTATTCACCCGCCACCGCAACAACATCCGCCTGACACCGGCAGGAGAGCGGCTGTTGCCCTATGCCGAGAGCCTGATGAACACTTGGCAGTTAGCAAAGAAAGAGGTGGTGCGATCGCTACAGCACAGCGAACTTTCAATCGGTGCCACCGCGTCGCTATGGGAAGCTTACCTCACGCCCTGGCTGCAATCGCTCTACCAGCAGCGGGAGGCCTTGCAGCTAGAAGCCAGGGTGGCTCTGCGCCATTCTTTGGTGAAGCAGCTACATGAAAGACAGCTCGATTTGCTAATCACTACCGAACCGCCAAAAATGGATGAGCTGGCCAGCCAGCTGTTGGGTAACTTCTCGCTACGCCTGTTTTCCTCGTCGCTACACGATAAACCTGGCCCCATGCCTTACATCAAACTGGAATGGGGTGCCGATTTTCACCAACAGGAAGCCCGCATGCTTGAGGGCGACAGCATGCCGGTGCTGACCACCACTTCAGCACATCTGACGCGTCAATTGCTGGAAACGACCGGCGGTTGTGCATTTCTCCCCAGCCAGTGGGAAAAAGACTACCCTCAGTTGATCGCCGTTGCTGACGCCCAGCCGATCATCCGCCCGCTTTATGCCGTCTGGCTGCAAAACAGCGACCAGCAGCCGTTAATCCGCCAACTGCTGAAAATACCTTTAAATACCGCAACCTGAGCCGCTATGACGGCTTCAGGCGTGGATGGCGGGGTTTTGCCCGTCTGGTCTGCCAAAAGGCGCTCATCGCCTTCTGGAGGCCGATAAAGCAGAACAGCAGGATGCCGATGACGATTTTGGTCCACCAGGAGCTGAGCGAGCCATCAAAAGTGATGTAACTCTGGATTAGACCCTGGATAAGCACGCCAAACAAGGTACCCAAGATGGTGCCGACACCACCGGTCAGCAACGTTCCCCCAATGACGACCGCCGCAATGGCATCCAGTTCGACACCGCTGGCAGCCAGAGCGTAACCAGCGGAAGTGTATAGCGAGAAAATTATGCCGGAGAGGGCCGCCAGCGTGCTGGAAAGCATGTAAATCTGGATGGTGGTACGCCGTACCGGCACCCCCATCAGCCCAGCGGAGACCGGATTTCCCCCGATGGCATAGACGTTATGGCCAAAACGGGTACGATGTGCCAGGATCATGCCAATCACCACGACCAGCAGCATCACCAGCGCCAATAAGGTAAATCGGCCACCACCGGGGACTTTCCAGGCATAGTTTGCCAGCGTGGCATACAACGGGTGATCAATCGGCAAAGACTCTTCTGACACGATAAAACTCATGCCGCGCACGAAGAACATCCCCGCGAGCGTGATGATAAATGCAGGTAATTTCAGCACGTCAATGATCCACCCCATCAGCGCACCAAACGAGGCCCCCATCAGCAAGGCAATGACAAATGCATAACCTGGAGCAATACCATAAGTGCCAATCAGCTTGGCCAGCAGTACGCCGGTAAAGGCAATCACCGAACCCACCGAAAGATCGATACCCCCTGAAAGGATCACAAATGTCATACCCACGGCCACAATGCCGAGAAAGGCGTTGTCGGTCAGCAGATCGCACCAAACGCGGGTGGAAGCAAAACTGGGAAATTGGCTAAGGCAAAAGGCGTAGCCCAGTAGGAAAACTGCAATAGTGATCAATAGGGGAAGGTTACGTTTCATCATGATTTCCGTCTCCGCCACAGCCGTTGTAATGACACACTGGGGGATTGCACCAGCAACACGGCTAATACCACCACCGCTTTCAACACCAGGTTAAACTCCGGTTTATAGCCTGAAAGCAGAATTCCCGTATTCATACCCTGAATGATTAGCGCCCCCACCACCGAGAGCAGCAGATTAAAACGCCCGCCCAGCAGTGACCCACCGCCAATCACCACGGCCAGGATCGCATCCAGTTCGAGCCACAGGCCCGCATTGTTGGCATCCGCACCGCGGATATCCGCCGTGACGATAACCCCTGCCACCGCCGCGCACAGGCCGCAAATGATATACACCGCAATGATCACCCAGCGAGTACTGACGCCAGCATTACGTGCCGAGCGTAAATTGATACCGACCGCCTCAATAAACAGCCCCAAAGCGGTTTTGCGTGTCAGTAACCAAATCAGTAGCAGCATGATGGCCGCAATGATCACCGGCATCGGCAGATACATCAGCGAACCACTGCCGAGCTTGGCTAATCCTTCACTCTCAAAGGTGACGATTTGCCCTTCGGTAATCAACTGCGCGATACCGCGCCCAGCCACCATCAGCATCAAGGTGGCGACGATCGGCTGGATTTGCAGCACCGCAACCAAGAAACCGTTCCACAGGCCACACAGTGCCCCAACCGCTAATGCAGCCCCCAGGATGTAAGCTAATGGGTAGCCAGCGCTGGTCATGGTGGCAGCGGTCGCCCCGGCAATCGCCATCACCGCACCGACGGAGAGATCGATCCCACCGGTAGCGATCACTAACGTCATACCCAAGGCAAGCAGTGCAACAGGGGCACCACGGTTAAAAATATCAATCACGCTGCCGAACAGGCGGCCATCCTGAATATGGATTGAAAAGAAATGGGGGGCGACCAGGCTATCGATAAGCAAAATCACCGCCAGCGCCCCCAGCTGCGTCGCTCCGACGGGCATTACCCACCTTACTTTGCGCGGTCCACCGGTCATGGGAAAACTCCTGTGGTTCATGCTGCCCCCTGTTGCACGGCAATGGCCTGCATAATGGCGGGAACCGTAATGGCATCATGCTCAAGCTGCGCCACATGTTTTCTATCGCGTAATACCACGATGCGATCGGCATAACCTGCCAGCTCCTCCAGTTCGGAGGAGATCACCAGCAGCGCCAACCCTTCATCACAAAGCCGTTCAATCAGGCGGATAATTTCCGCATGAGCCCCTACGTCAATGCCACGCGTTGGCTCATCCAGGATCAGGAAACGGGGTTTAGTCGCCAGCCAGCGGGAAAGCAGCACCTTCTGCTGGTTACCGCCGGAAAGGTACTGGATTTGCTGCTCCGGCCCCGGTGTGCGGATCCCCAGCAGTTTGATGAAATCCTCCGCAATTCGGGTTTGCTCGCGTAGCGGGAGAGGCCGTAACCAGCCACGTTGCGCCTGCAATGCCAGAATGATGTTTTCCCTTACCGTGGCAGCGCCGACAATACCGTCGGTCTTACGATCTTCTGGGCAATAACCAAATCCCAGGCTAGCCGCTTTACGGGGCGTAGGGATCGCCACCGTTTTGCCTTCAACCTTCGCTGTACCTTTATCCCGAGCCTTAATGCCGAAGATCAGTTGTGCCGTCTCGGTACGTCCCGATCCCAATAAACCAGCCAGGCCGACTATTTCCCCAGGCCGGATCGCCAGATCGAAGGGCTCAACCATGCCGCGTCGGCCATAGCCGCTAAACTCTACTAACGGCGGGGCCTGCACGGCCTGATGTTCGCTGCGTTTGAGCAGCGTCTCATCAAAACTGTGGCCAAGCATCATCTGCACCAATTCGAGCCGTGGTAGCTCGGCGGTGACACGGGTCCCGACCAACTTGCCGTTACGCAACACCGTAATACGATCGCTGATGCGGTAAACCTGCTCGAGAAAATGGGTGACGAAGATCATCCCCATTCCCTGTGATCGCAGTTGGCTGAGAATATCCAGCAGCATGGTGACTTCCTTGGCATCCAGGCTCGCGGTGGGCTCATCCAGGATCAGCACCTTGGCGGAGAGATCGACGGCGCGAGCAATCGCGACAATTTGCTGAATGGCGATAGAGTAGTTGCCCAGCGGCTGGCTGACATCCAGCGGTAAGCCATAGCCTTCCAGCAGCTTACGGGCATTACGCAACATGGTTTTTTGATCGATCAGGCCAAAGCGGGTTGGTTCGCGGCCGATAAACAGATTGGCGGCCACCGAGATATTAGGCAGCAGGTTAACTTCCTGATAGACGGTGCCAATCCCCAACGATTGCGCCTGGGCCGTATTCTGTGGCGCAATCGCGGTGCCTTCTAGCCAGATCTCACCGGCGGAGCGTTGGTAAACACCGGTCAATGCCTTAATCAGCGTGGACTTGCCCGCGCCGTTTTCCCCAAGAAGCGCCACCACCTCACCGCGTTGTAGTGTGAAATCAACCTGCTCCAGCGCTTTTACACCTGGAAACTCCACGGATAACCCGTTTATCACCAATAATGCTGCCTGAGGTGTGGCCATTATCTGCTCCGCCTGTTAACGATCAATATCCCATGCTTTTCTTCATATCGTATTCCTGTCTGGCAGTTTCAGGCTGCAGCAGTTTCGACTCGGTCTGGATAAATTTTTGTGGCTGCGTGCCGTTTTTCTTCAATGCAATCAAGGCATCAAACGCAGGACCTGCCATATTTGGCGTCAGTTCAACCGTGGCGTTGGCTTCCCCTTCCATCATCGCTTTAAAGATATCCGGCACGCCGTCGATGGAAACAACCTTGATCTGTGAGCCCGGTTTGAGACCGGCTTCTTTGATCGCCTGGATGGCACCAATGGCCATATCGTCGTTATGTGCATAGACGGCGCAGATGTTCTTGCCGTTCTGCTCAGCCTTGATAAAGCTTTCCATCACCTCTTTACCCTTGCTGCGAGTAAAGTCGCCAGACTGCGAGCGGATGATTTTGACGTTGTCGGCAGAGGCAATACCGTCCGCAAAGCCTTTCTTACGGTTAATGGCTACGCTGGACCCGACGGTGCCTTGCAGTTCCACCACGTTACAGGGCTTGCCCGCAACGGCTTTCACTAGCCATTCGCCTGCAACTTTCCCTTCATGGACGCTGTCAGAGGCGACTGCAGCGGTATACAGCGAGGGATCGTTCACTTCGATCATGCGATCCAGCAGGAAGACCGGAATTTTTGCTTCTTTCGCTTCCTGCAATACCGGAGTCCAACCGGTGGCCACCACCGGCGCAATAAAGATGGCGTCAACACCCTGAGCAATAAAGGATCTCACCGCCTTGATCTGGTTTTCCTGCTTTTGCTGTGCATCGGCGATTTTCAGCGTAATACCCCGTTTTTCCGCCTCCTGTTTCGCCACTTTGGTTTCTGCCGAACGCCATCCTGATTCAGAACCAATCTGAGAAAAGCCGACAACCAAGGGGGCAGCCTGCGCCGCTCCCATCAACACACCGCTTACGGCGGCCGCTAACAGTAAACGCTTAACCATGTTTTTCTCCTCGCTCTGCCTGAATCGGTCAGACAGAGATGGCTGTGGGTGTATTCGCTTTCATCGAGTGTGCCCAAAAAACTCGTGGGGCTTATAAGGTGTAGTTGAAATACAGGGAGGAATGATGAGCGATATCACAGCGCGGGATTACAACCATTTTGTGCATAGATACAGCTAGAAATGTCTAAATTGGGAACGATTTCGGCGGGAATTTTGTACGTGTTAGCGGGAGGACTGGCAATTCTGGGCGAGTAGAAAGCAAAAAAAACCCTTCGCTTTCGCAAAGGGTTTCTAATATGGCAGGGGCGGAGAGACTCGAACTCGCGACACCCGGTTTTGGAGACCGGTGCTCTACCAACTGAGCTACGCCCCTAAATTACGCTTAACATTATGCCTGCTAACAGTAGCAGGCATAATTTAAATAAGTGGCGGAACGGACGGGGCTCGAACCCGCGACCCCCTGCGTGACAGGCAGGTATTCTAACCAACTGAACTACCGCTCCACCGATTCTTTTACGTCGCATCTTTCGATGCTGGCAAAACCACCTGAGTGATTTCGCGCATTACCAGGTGTCATACTGATAACGTTTATTTGATGCCTGGCAGTGTCCTACTCTCGCATGGGGAGACCCCACACTACCATCGGCGCTACGGCGTTTCACTTCTGAGTTCGGCATGGGGTCAGGTGGGACCACCGCGCTATTGCCGCCAGGCAAATTCTGTTTCATTCCAACCGCTTCACTTTCGTGTCGCCATCGAAACCAATCTCGGAACTTCGCTGAAAATCTACTTCAATCTCTTCAAAACACCTTTGGTGTTGTAAGGTTAAGCCTCACGGATCATTAGTACTGGTTAGCTCAATGCATCGCTGCACTTACACACCCAGCCTATCAACGTCTTAGTCTTAAACGTTCCTTCAGGGACCTTAAAGGCCCAGGGAAGACTCATCTCGAGGCAAGTTTCGCGCTTAGATGCTTTCAGCGCTTATCTTTTCCGCACTTAGCTACCGGGCAGTGCCATTGGCATGACAACCCGAACACCAGTGGTGCGTTCACTCCGGTCCTCTCGTACTAGGAGCAACCCCTCTCAATCTTCCAACGCCCACGGCAGATAGGGACCGAACTGTCTCACGACGTTCTAAACCCAGCTCGCGTACCACTTTAAATGGCGAACAGCCATACCCTTGGGACCTACTTCAGCCCCAGGATGTGATGAGCCGACATCGAGGTGCCAAACACCGCCGTCGATATGAACTCTTGGGCGGTATCAGCCTGTTATCCCCGGAGTACCTTTTATCCGTTGAGCGATGGCCCTTCCATTCAGAACCACCGGATCACTAAGACCTACTTTCGTACCTGCTCGAGCCGTCACTCTCGCAGTCAAGCTAGCTTATGCCTTTGCACTAACCTCACGATGTCCGACCGTGATTAGCTAACCTTCGTGCTCCTCCGTTACTCTTTGGGAGGAGACCGCCCCAGTCAAACTACCCACCAGACACTGTCCTCACCCCGGATTACGGGGCCGAGTTAGAACATCAAACATTAAAGGGTGGTATTTCAAGGTTGGCTCCATGCAGACTGGCGTCCACACTTCAAAGCCTCCCACCTATCCTACACATCAAGGCTCAATGTTCAGTGTCAAGCTATAGTAAAGGTTCACGGGGTCTTTCCGTCTTGCCGCGGGTACACTGCATCTTCACAGCGAGTTCAATTTCACTGAGTCTCGGGTGGAGACAGCCTGGCCATCATTACGCCATTCGTGCAGGTCGGAACTTACCCGACAAGGAATTTCGCTACCTTAGGACCGTTATAGTTACGGCCGCCGTTTACTGGGGCTTCGATCAAGAGCTTCGCCTTGCGGCTGACCCCATCAATTAACCTTCCAGCACCGGGCAGGCGTCACACCGTATACGTCCACTTTCGTGTTTGCACAGTGCTGTGTTTTTATTAAACAGTTGCAGCCAGCTGGTATCTGCGACTGGCTTCAGCTCCGAGAGCAAGTCTCTTCACCTACGCGCCAGCGTGCCTTCTCCCGAAGTTACGGCACCATTTTGCCTAGTTCCTTCACCCGAGTTCTCTCAAGCGCCTTGGTATTCTCTACCTGACCACCTGTGTCGGTTTGGGGTACGATTTGATGTTACCTGATGCTTAGAGGCTTTTCCTGGAAGCAGGGCATCAACTACTTCTGCACCGTAGTGCATCGTCATCACGCCTCAGGGTTGATAGCGTTCCGGATTTACCAGGAACACCCCCCTACACGCTTAAACCGGGACAACCGTCGCCCGGCTAGCCTAGCCTTCTCCGTCCCCCCTTCGCAGTAACACCGAGTACAGGAATATTAACCTGTTTCCCATCGACTACGCCTTTCGGCCTCGCCTTAGGGGTCGACTCACCCTGCCCCGATTAACGTTGGACAGGAACCCTTGGTCTTCCGGCGAGCGGGTTTTTCACCCGCTTTATCGTTACTTATGTCAGCATTCGCACTTCTGATACCTCCAGCAAACCTCACAGTTCACCTTCAACGGCTTACAGAACGCTCCCCTACCCAACAACGCCTAAGCGTCGCTGCCGCAGCTTCGGTGCATGGTTTAGCCCCGTTACATCTTCCGCGCAGGCCGACTCGACCAGTGAGCTATTACGCTTTCTTTAAATGATGGCTGCTTCTAAGCCAACATCCTGGCTGTCTATGCCTTCCCACATCGTTTCCCACTTAACCATGACTTTGGGACCTTAGCTGGCGGTCTGGGTTGTTTCCCTCTTCACGACGGACGTTAGCACCCGCCGTGTGTCTCCCGTGATAACATTCTTCGGTATTCGGAGTTTGCATCGGTTTGGTAAGCCGGGATGGCCCCCTAGCCGAAACAGTGCTCTACCCCCGAAGATGAGTTCACGAGGCGCTACCTAAATAGCTTTCGGGGAGAACCAGCTATCTCCCGGTTTGATTGGCCTTTCACCCCCAGCCACAAGTCATCCGCTAATTTTTCAACATTAGTCGGTTCGGTCCTCCAGTTAGTGTTACCCAACCTTCAACCTGCCCATGGCTAGATCACCGGGTTTCGGGTCTATACCTTGCAACTATTCGCCCAGTTAAGACTCGGTTTCCCTACGGCTCCCCTATACGGTTAACCTTGCTACAAAATATAAGTCGCTGACCCATTATACAAAAGGTACGCAGTCACACCACGAAGGTGCTCCCACTGCTTGTACGTACACGGTTTCAGGTTCTATTTCACTCCCCTCGCCGGGGTTCTTTTCGCCTTTCCCTCACGGTACTGGTTCACTATCGGTCAGTCAGGAGTATTTAGCCTTGGAGGATGGTCCCCCCATATTCAGACAGGATGTCACGTGTCCCGCCCTACTCATCGAACTCACAATTAATGCATTTTAGTGTACGGGGCTATCACCCTTTGCTGCGCGACTTTCCAGACGCTTCCACTAACACAAGAACTGATTCAGGTTCTGGGCTGTTCCCCGTTCGCTCGCCGCTACTAGGGGAATCTCGGTTGATTTCTTTTCCTCGGGGTACTTAGATGTTTCAGTTCCCCCGGTTCGCCTCGTATGGCTATGTATTCACCATACGATAGTGTGTCGAAACACACTGGGTTTCCCCATTCGGGTATTGCCGGTTATAACGGTTCATATCACCTTACCGACACTTTTCGCAGATTAGCACGCCCTTCATCGCCTCTGACTGCCTAGGCATCCACCGTGTACGCTTAGTCACTTAACCTCACAACCCGAAGGTGTTTCTGTAAACAGAGACACTGTCGTGCTGTTTATTTGAGAGACTCTATGACAGGTTAATCCTTACCCCAATACATCTACGGAGGGATAAGTTTCAGCTGTCATGTTTCAATTTTCAGCTTGTTCCAGATTGTTAAAGAGCAAAATACTTCGCAGCATACTGTTGCCAGTACACTCTGAAGTATTATCAAGGACCATATGGATATGGTGGAGCTAAGCGGGATCGAACCGCTGACCTCCTGCGTGCAAGGCAGGCGCTCTCCCAGCTGAGCTATAGCCCCATACAGTCACTTGCAGAAACCTTTATTTACCACTCGCGTGAATAACAGTCTTTCCTGTTGGAAACCCTGTTAATTCGTGCTTAGGCAAGGCATGCGGAAGGGAAGTTTACTTTTGGGTAAACGACCGCGCGCATAACGCAGCATAAGTGCGAATTTGGTAGGCCTGAGTGGACTTGAACCACCGACCTCACCCTTATCAGGGGTGCGCTCTAACCACCTGAGCTACAAGCCTATAAAGGTATTTCTGCTCGTTACTTTTTCATCAGACAATCTGTGTGGACACTGCACTCAACTGCATATCTTTAGGTAAGGAGGTGATCCAACCGCAGGTTCCCCTACGGTTACCTTGTTACGACTTCACCCCAGTCATGAATCACAAAGTGGTAAGCGCCCTCCCGAAGGTTAAGCTACCTACTTCTTTTGCAACCCACTCCCATGGTGTGACGGGCGGTGTGTACAAGGCCCGGGAACGTATTCACCGTAGCATTCTGATCTACGATTACTAGCGATTCCGACTTCACGGAGTCGAGTTGCAGACTCCGATCCGGACTACGACATACTTTATGAGGTCCGCTTGCTCTCGCGAGTTCGCTTCTCTTTGTATATGCCATTGTAGCACGTGTGTAGCCCTACTCGTAAGGGCCATGATGACTTGACGTCATCCCCACCTTCCTCCGGTTTATCACCGGCAGTCTCCTTTGAGTTCCCGCCATTACGCGCTGGCAACAAAGGATAAGGGTTGCGCTCGTTGCGGGACTTAACCCAACATTTCACAACACGAGCTGACGACAGCCATGCAGCACCTGTCTCACAGTTCCCGAAGGCACCAATCCATCTCTGGAAAGTTCTGTGGATGTCAAGAGTAGGTAAGGTTCTTCGCGTTGCATCGAATTAAACCACATGCTCCACCGCTTGTGCGGGCCCCCGTCAATTCATTTGAGTTTTAACCTTGCGGCCGTACTCCCCAGGCGGTCGACTTAACGCGTTAGCTCCGGAAGCCACGCCTCAAGGGCACAACCTCCAAGTCGACATCGTTTACAGCGTGGACTACCAGGGTATCTAATCCTGTTTGCTCCCCACGCTTTCGCACCTGAGCGTCAGTCTTTGTCCAGGGGGCCGCCTTCGCCACCGGTATTCCTCCAGATCTCTACGCATTTCACCGCTACACCTGGAATTCTACCCCCCTCTACAAGACTCTAGCTTGCCAGTTTCAAATGCAGTTCCCAAGTTAAGCTCGGGGATTTCACATCTGACTTAACAAACCGCCTGCGTGCGCTTTACGCCCAGTAATTCCGATTAACGCTTGCACCCTCCGTATTACCGCGGCTGCTGGCACGGAGTTAGCCGGTGCTTCTTCTGCGAGTAACGTCAATGAACGGTGCTATTAACACTGAACCCTTCCTCCTCGCTGAAAGTGCTTTACAACCCGAAGGCCTTCTTCACACACGCGGCATGGCTGCATCAGGCTTGCGCCCATTGTGCAATATTCCCCACTGCTGCCTCCCGTAGGAGTCTGGACCGTGTCTCAGTTCCAGTGTGGCTGGTCATCCTCTCAGACCAGCTAGGGATCGTCGCCTAGGTGAGCCATTACCTCACCTACTAGCTAATCCCATCTGGGCACATCCGATGGTGTGAGGCCCGAAGGTCCCCCACTTTGGTCCGAAGACGTTATGCGGTATTAGCTACCGTTTCCAGTAGTTATCCCCCTCCATCGGGCAGTTTCCCAGACATTACTCACCCGTCCGCCGCTCGTCACCCAGGAGCAAGCTCCTTGTGCTACCGCTCGACTTGCATGTGTTAGGCCTGCCGCCAGCGTTCAATCTGAGCCATGATCAAACTCTTCAATTAAAAGCTTGATTTGCTGCAACTCGTGCAGCGATGCTCGAAAATTAACTTTCGTAATAATTCATTCGCATGAATTACTGCTTGGTCACTCTTCAAGACTTGATATTTTTTTGCTACCGAAGTAGCTGGATATCGTCTTGTGAGTGCCCACACAGATTGTCTGATAAATTGTTAAAGAGCGTTCGTTACCGGGAAGTTTCTCGGTAACGCGGGAGGTGCATATTACGCTTTCCCGCTGAAGAGTCAACCTTTTTCTCTTACGAGACGCGGTGTTTTCACCGGGTTGCTTCTTCCTGGCTGGGCGACATTCTTTGCTATAAAGAGTTCGTTGTTCCCGGTCAGTGGAGGCGCATTATAGGGAGTTCTCAGAACGCCGCAACCCCTAAATTCACTTTTTTTTCTGACCGTCGAATGTTTAAGCAAAAACCTATTAAAGCGGCAGTTTTTTCAACGATTTAAAGCCATAACCCTGCAAAACGGGCAATAAAGCATCAGTGTCTTCATTCAGCGCCATGCAATACGCCAGATTCTCTTCCTGAGTTGAGACCAGATTTTCCTGATTAGAGATAAGCCAGGCGGCTCTGCGAGCAATTGCCGCACCAGAATCCACCAAACGCGTTCCTTCAGGCAGGACTTGCATCAGCTCTTCAGATAATAGAGGGAAGTGAGTACACCCCAACACTACCGTGTCCGGAGGCTCGCGCATGCTCAGCCACGGCTGCAATATTTTCTTCAGCGTTACCAGCGGCACAGGTTCACCATGCAGCTTGGCTTCTGCCAGTTCCACCAGCTCAGAAGAGCCTAACAGCTCAATTTTGCAATCTGTCGCGAAACGCTCGATCAGTTCATGAGTATAAGTACGCTGAACCGTACCGCGCGTGGCCAGCAAACCGACGATACCGTTGGCGGTCAGTTTGGCAGCAGGCTTGATCGCAGGCACCACCCCCACTACCGGGAAAGCAAAACGTTCACGCAGTGCGGGTAAGGAAACGGTACTGGCGGTATTACAGGCGATGATGACGATCGCCAGAGGATGGCGCTGCTGAACCGCACTGACAATTTCCAGCACGCGCTCAACGATAAACTCTTCGGATTTCTCGCCGTAGGGGAATGCTACGTTATCGAAGGCATAGATATAGTGGAGATCCGGCAGCAGTTGCCGAACCTCCTGAAACACTGATAACCCGCCGACGCCGGAATCAAAAACCAGCGCCGTCGGGCGAGGAGCCGCAGTGGCGTTAGAAGGTATAGCTGCCAGTGAGGTAGTACTCTCTTCCTGGGGTAGCATAGCCATAAGCCGTCTCATAATCTTTATCAAACAGGTTGGCAATTCTACCACGAACTGTCAGCTGAGAGGTTATTGGATATGAGGCGCTCACGTCGACCGTGCTGTAACTCGGCAATACGCGCTGCTCAGGGTTATAAGTAGAAGAGATATTGTCGTAACGCTTACCGTAGTATTGATACGAGATATCCATGTCCAGGTTGAACATCGTCCAATCCAACTGATATTTGGCCTGACGTTTCGAACGGCGCGCCAACACCTCATCGGTCTGGTCATTACGCGGATCGATATATTGCAGCGTCAATCGGTGGGTGAACATCCAGGTATCAAAGCTACCCGTCCATTCCACGCCTTTAATCGTTGCCTTATCCACATTGTAATACTGCCCCTGATAGGTCACGGGGTCAGAATCATAATTGATCAGGTTCTGAATTTTGTAATGGTAAGCAGACAGACGCCAATCCAACGGCCCGGTCAAACCTTCCAGACCCATTTCCCACTGTTTGGACTCTTCCGGCTTGAGGTTACTGTTGGAATCAATGCCAAAGCGTTTTGAGCCATATTGCTGACCCAATGACGGCGTCAGGAAACCCGTACCATAAGACAAAGTGGCTCGATAGCCATCAACAAACTCCCAACCTGCCGCGGTCTGCCAAGTGCCGTGCCAACCAAAGTCACCTGCCTTGTCTTCACGCCCAGAGGCTTCCAGAGTCACGCTGCCAAACTGCTGTTGACCGCTCAGGTACAGCCCCGTGTTGTCTCTTTTATAGGTATCGGCAAAGGAATTGTCGGAAGAAGTCAGGCGCTGTTGCTGGAAATCGGCACCGGCGGTAACGCTACCGTGCTCGAAAGCATAGGTATTGCCCCATTGCAGGTTACGCTGATCCATATCATCCAGCGTAGTGCTGATGCCATAACGGCCATTCTGGCTGCTGTAGTTGTAATCTTTCTGTTTCTGATAGCTGCCCGTCAGTTGAGAAGAGAAAGCCCCAGACAGGAAACGCAGCCCCATATCATAGGTGTGGCTATACAGGCGGTCTTCATCATTACTGTACTTCGGGCTGTAAGGTACACTGCCGACATCGTAGTCCGAGTTATTGGTATAACCATAACCCCGCACGAAACCTGAGAAATTCTGATTGAACTGCTGCTCCAACCCACCCCAGAAGCTTTTATTACGGAAACCATCACGATCGCTGTCGACCGAATAAGGCGAGCCCGGCTTCACATTGAAGCCATTGGTCATCTGGTAGCTACCCGCAACGGTAGCAACCGTGTTATCAAAACGCTGGCGCAAGGCACCATCGTACTGCTGGTATCCTTTAGAACCGATACCCGCCTGGACTTTACCGCCCTCTTTATCCGTCTGGGTAATGATGTTGATGACCCCACCGATGGCACCAGAACCATAAATGGCCGAGCGCGGTCCACGGATAAACTCCACACGCTGAACCAGCGCCAACGGAACCTGGTTAAAATCAACGCCGTTGCTAATCCCCAGACGGGCCATTGGCACGCCGTCGATCAGTACCAATACATGACGAGCTTCAGTGCCGCGTACCGAGAGAGATGATCCCTGCCCCATACCGCCGTACTGTGAAATATCGACACCGGGCAAACGGCGCATCACATCATTGAGGCTTTTGGCCTGCCAGCGATCGATATCTTCGCGGGTCACCACATCGGCAGGCGCCAATACGGAAGAGACCGGTTGAGGGAAGCGGTTGGCGGTAACCACCAGGTCATCGCTACTTTTAGCCGTGGTGTTATCTTGCGCCCATCCAGAAAATGCCGTCACGGAGGAGACCACCGCCAGCAGTGTATTTTTTATCATTGTCATTATAAAAAGCATCCAAACTTCATTGGGGATGCCGCAGGGCCACGGCCGGTAGTTCGCGACGGCTATGGATATTGCGACGTACACCGGTAGGTTTTCGGGCTTGGGATTTGCCGGTTGCCTGTGGCAACCCGCACCGGGCGATGACTTCCCATCCTGCAGTGGACAGTGTCTGCGTCATTTAACGCTATCGCCGTGACTTCCCCATACCGCTGCGCGTCAGCTCCAGATTTGCACTGGATTCCCTTTTCACTCGCTGCTTGAGACCGGATGGCAATGCTACAATCAATGAAAATGGATGTCTAGATTGCCAACAGTGTTGCAAAATAGCACCACAACAAAACTGGACTTCACGGGCTGATTCCCTACAATCCCCGCTGATCCAATTTGCCTGACGAGAGAAACCATGACGCCCGAGAATTTGCCCATTGAACGCTATGACGACCAACTGGCGGAGAAAACAGCCCGCCTGAAGACCATGATGTCACCGTTTACGGCACCCGAGCCGGAAGTGTTTCGCTCGCCAGTCAGCCACTACCGGATGCGTGCGGAATTCCGCATCTGGCATGATGAGGACGATATGTACCACATCATGTTCGATCAGCAGACCAAGCAGCGTATCCGTGTCGATAGCTTCCCGGCGGCCAGCGAGCTGATTAACCGCCTGATGAGCGCCCTGATGGTGGCCCTCAAGCCCAACCCGGTGCTGCGCCACAAGCTGTTCCAGATCGATTATCTTTCTACGCAGAGCGGTAAAATCATTGCCTCGCTGCTGTATCACCGCAAGCTGGACGAACAATGGCAGCAAGATGCCACTGTGCTGCGTGACGCATTACGCGCAGACGGCTTCGATGTGCAGCTGATTGGCCGCGCCTCGAAGATGAAAATCATGTTGGATCAGGACTACGTCGACGAAGTGCTGCCGGTCGCTGGCCGCGAAATGATTTATCGCCAGGTCGAAAACAGCTTCACCCAGCCCAACGCAGCCATGAGCGTGCAAATGCTGGAATGGGCGCTGAATGTGACCCAAGGTGCAAAAGGGGATCTGCTGGAGCTGTATTGCGGTAACGGCAACTTCTCGCTGGCCCTGGCCCGCAACTTCGAGCGGGTGTTAGCCACTGAAATAGCCAAGCCTTCGGTGGCGGCGGCGCAGTACAACATCGCGGCCAATAATATCGACAACGTGCAGATTATCCGCATGGCGGCGGAAGATTTCACTCAGGCAATGAACGGCGCTCGCGAGTTCAACCGGTTAAAAGGGATCGATCTGAGCAGCTATAACTGTGAGACGATTTTCGTCGATCCGCCGCGCAGCGGGCTGGATGAGGAAACGGTGAAAATGGTGCAGACCTATCCACGCATCCTTTACATCTCCTGCAACCCGGAGACCCTGTGCGCCAATCTGGATACGCTGCAGGCCACGCACAAAATCACTCGCCTGGCTCTATTCGATCAGTTCCCATACACCCATCATATGGAATGTGGCGTATTGCTCGAACGCCGCTGATCTAGACGGGCGCAAAAACAAAAAAAGGCACTCCGCAAAGTGCCTTTTCTCGATGAAACCATTATTAATGCTGGACGGCGACGGTATTGCGTTTCCTTAACTGGAAACCAAGCCAGAACACCAGCACTACGCAAACAATCGAAGGCAGGAAGTTCGAGCCGATCTGCGGATATTCCGCACGCACGATCGCGCTATATCCCAGGACGCCCAACAGGAAACAGCCGGCCGCCAGTTTTGGCATACCATCCGGCATTGGCTGGTTCAGGTAACGCTGATGCAGGCAATATACCGCCAGCACCAAAGCAATCAACGGGAAGGCTGAAAACGACACCACCGAGCTGAACAGCGCGGCAAAGGAACCGTTTACGGACAGGCCAGCAATCAACGCCAGCAGTAAAGTACCATTCTCACGGCTTAGTTTTTCCATGACTTTCACCTTGTTATACGTGGGATACAGATGCTTTTTCTTGTTCGCGGCGATACCAGTAATAGGCTCCTTTGGAAATCATCCGCAGTTGCAACACTAACCTTTCTTCGAGCTGCCGCCGTTGTTCAATATCAATATCCAGCGCTTCCGCCCCGGCACTGAACACGATCGTCACCATAGCTTCCGCCTGCGCCTCGGTAAAGCTGCGCGGCATATGGTTTTCCAGCTCAAGGTAATCTGCCAGTTCGGCAATAAAATGTTGGATTTCCCGTGCTACCGCCGCACGAAACGCGGCCGAGGTGCCGGAACGTTCACGCAGCAACAGCCGAAAGGCGTTGGGATTATTGCCGATAAACTCCATAAAGGTCGATACCGACGTGCGGATCACGCTGCCGCCTTTGGCAATACGCTGGCGTGCCTGGCGCATCAATTGGCGCAGCATCAGGCCGCTTTCGTCAACCATGGTGAGCCCAAGCTCATCCACATCGCGAAAATGGCGATAGAAAGACGTGGGCGCGATGCCCGCCTCTCGTGAGACTTCACGCAGGCTCAGGCTGGCAAAACTGCGCTCGGCACTCAGCTGGCTGAAAGCCGCCTCAATGAGGGAACGACGAGTGCGTTCTTTTTGTTGTGCTCTGACGCCCATTTGCATATCCGGATGACTTCCCTTCTTCAGTCTAACGCCGCAGAACTGGCAATATAGCAAATTTATTGCAACAGCATTTATACAAACGCGCTTTGTCACAGTTCTGGGCCACACCGATTGTGCTTTGCCACAAAAAGGCTAATGGTAATTGGGCACGCAGCGCTATGATGTTAAGATACCGTTGTAAATTTGTATAAGAACAGGTCTCTCCTACATGCAACAACACTATCAATTTGATGCCATTATCATCGGCTCCGGCCCTGGTGGTGAAGGCGCAGCCATGGGTCTGGTGAAACAAGGTGCCCGCGTGGCCGTGATCGAACGGTACAATAACGTGGGCGGCGGTTGTACTCACTGGGGAACCATCCCCTCAAAAGCCCTCCGCCACGCCGTCAGCCGCATTATCGAATTCAATCAGAACCCGCTTTACAATAACTCCCGCACCCTTAGCGCCACCTTCCCTGACATTTTACGCCACGCCGACAGCGTGATTAACCAGCAAACGCGCATGCGCCAAGGGTTCTACGAGCGTAACCAGTGCAAGCTGTTCGCCGGTAACGCCAAGTTTATCGACGCCAACACCGTCAGCGTAAGCTATATGGATGGCACGCAGGATACCATCCGCGCCGACCATATTGTGATCGCCTGTGGTTCACGCCCTTATCATCCGAACGGCGTTGATTTTAACCACTCGCGTATTTATGACAGCGACTCCATCCTGGAGCTGAACCACGAGCCACGCCACGTGATTATCTACGGCGCTGGGGTGATTGGCTGCGAATATGCTTCTATCTTCCGTGGTTTGAACGTGAAGGTGGACCTGATCAACACCCGCGATCGATTGCTGGCGTTCCTCGATCAGGAGATGTCAGATTCCCTGTCTTATCACTTCTGGAATAACGGCGTGGTGATCCGCCACAATGAAGAGTTCGAGAAGATCGAGGGTACCGATGACGGCGTGATTGTGCACCTGAAATCCGGCAAGAAAGTGAAGGCCGATTGCCTGCTGTATGCCAATGGCCGTACCGGTAACACCGATGCGCTTGGCCTGGAGAACGTGGGTCTGGAATCAGACAGCCGTGGCCTGCTAAAGGTCAACAGCATGTATCAGACCGCTGTATCCCACATTTATGCCGTAGGTGACGTGATCGGCTATCCGAGTCTGGCATCTGCCGCTTATGACCAGGGCCGCATCGCCGCTCAGGCCATCTCCTCTGGGGAAGCCAGCGGGCATCTGATCGAAGACATTCCAACGGGCATTTATACCATTCCGGAAATCAGCTCCGTCGGTAAAACCGAGCAGGAACTGACGGCGATGAAGGTGCCCTATGAAGTGGGCCGTGCCCAGTTCAAACACCTGGCCCGGGCGCAGATTGCCGGTATGAACGTGGGTAGCCTGAAGATCCTGTTCCACCGCGATACCTTGCAGATCCTGGGGATCCACTGCTTTGGTGAGCGTGCGGCAGAGATCATTCACATCGGTCAGGCGATCATGGAACAAAAAGGTGAAGGTAATACCATCGAGTATTTCGTCAATACCACCTTCAACTATCCGACCATGGCCGAAGCCTACCGCGTGGCCGCGCTAAACGGTTTAAACCGCCTTTTTTAGGCCCGCGTCCAGGTAGTTCTGCATGTGTTCGCGAATAGCCTCGGCCAGCTGCTCATAGCGGCTACGCAGTGGGGAGCCGGGGCGATACACCAGAGCAATGGTGCGCTTCGGTTCCGGTTTGTAGCACTCCAGATAGCAGACGCCATCACGCTCGCGCTCACGCGGTACTGCCAAGGCGGGTAACAGCGTTATCCCACTGCCTGCGGCAACCATATTACGCAGCGTTTCCAGACTGGTCGCGCGGAAGTGGGTATCCTCATCCGCACCGGCCTGGAAGCAAAAGCCCAGCGCCTGATCGCGTAAACAGTGGCCATCTTCCAGCATCAGCAGTTTTTCACCCGCCAAATCGGCCATCGCCACGCGTTCGCGCTGCGCCCACGGATGGTCGGAATAGACTGCTAACTGCATCGGCTCATCGAACAAAGGCACTTCGATAAAGGCTTCGGTCTCTTTCACCAAGGCAAGAATAGCGCAGTCCAACTTGCCGCTGTCCAGCTGTGCCAGCAGTTGATGGGTTTGTGCTTCATGCAGGTACATTTCCAACTTGGGAAAGGATTTATGCAGCGTCGGGATAATCTGCGGCAGCAGATAAGGCCCCACGGTAGGGATCAGGCCGATATGCAACGGCCCGGACATCGCTTCCCCTTGCTGGCTGGCCATTTCCTTCAAGACTTTGACTTCGCGTAGCACGGTGCGCGCCTGTTCCACCAGCAGTAAGCCAGCCTGTGTGAAAAGCACCTTACGGCTGGTCCGCTCAAGCAGCATCACGCCCAACTCGTCTTCCAGCTTGCGGATCTGGCCACTCAATGTTGGTTGGCTGACATGGCATGAGTCGGCAGCGCGCCGGAAGTGGCGGTGCTCGGCCAAGGCGACCAGATACTCTAAATCACGAATATTCATTGTTGTTTCCCTCCTGGCCATGATAGCTCATGGCGATAGATAAGATAGCAACGAGTGATTAGAACTATCAAGCCCCGCAGTGAATAATGTCCCCCAACGAAGCGCAACGGCGCCAACATAAAAAATTCATTTTTCTAATTAAGGGGTTAATTCATGTTTACCAGTCAAGAAGGCAAAAAAGTCCCTCAGGTTACCTTCCATACTCGCCAGGGCGACCAATGGATCGATGTCACCACGGATGACCTGTTCAAAGACAAAACCGTGATCCTGTTCTCCCTGCCAGGCGCGTTCACCCCAACCTGCTCATCAAGCCATTTGCCGCGCTATAACGAACTGTCCAGCGTGTTCAAGCAGCATGGCGTTGACAGCATCCTGTGCGTCTCGGTGAACGATACTTTTGTGATGAACGCCTGGAAAGCCGATCAACACGCCGAAAATATTACCTTCGTGCCGGACGGCAACGGTGAATTCACCAAGGGCATGAACATGCTGGTTGAGAAAGCCGATCTGGGCTTTGGCCCACGTTCATGGCGCTACTCCATGCTGGTGCGTAACGGCGTGGTAGAAAAAATGTTCGTCGAGCCAAACAAGCCGGGCGACCCGTTTGAAGTTTCTGACGCCGACACCATGTTGAAATACCTGGCACCGGAATTCCAAGTGCAGGAATCGGTTTCCCTGTTCACCAAACCGGGCTGCCCGTTCTGCGCCAAAGCCAAACAAATGCTGCAAGAGCGCGGGATCCAATATGAAGAAATCGTGTTGGGCCAAGACGCGACCACGGTCAGCCTGCGCGCTGTCAGCGGCCGCGCTACCGTGCCACAGGTGTTTATCGGTGGTCGCCACATCGGTGGTAGCGACGATCTGGAAAACTTCCTGTCAGCCTGAATGATAAAAATAAACCCGATGGGCCTCAGGCACGGTTCAACAATCTGTCGCCTGTAAACCAACGGAATAGCACTAATGTAACTTTTGGCGGGTGCTGACCCGCCCTTTTTTATACCCTTCAGGAGCGGATATGAAACTGTTGAATGTCGACGTCGCGGTTATTGGCGGCGGCACTGCCGGACTAGGCGCTTACCGCGCAGCAAAACTTTCTACCCCCAACGTGGTGATGATTGAGGGCGGACCTTTTGGCACCACCTGTGCCCGCGTTGGCTGTATGCCTTCCAAATTACTGATCGCTGCGGCAGAAGCGGTGCATCAGATCGAACGGGCTCCTGGCTTTGGCGTCCACCCGGCGGGAAAAGCCACCATCAATGGCCGTGAAGTGATGGCTCGCGTCAAACGCGAACGCGATCGCTTCGTCGGTTTTGTACTGGAAGGGGTCGATAGCATCCCTGCCGCAGACAAAATTCAGGGCTATGCCCGCTTCATTGACGACAACACTTTGCAGGTTGACGAACATACGCGCATCGTCGCGCAACGTATCGTGATCGCCACCGGTTCCCGCCCTAGCTGGCCTGCACCGTGGAACGATCTGGGCGACCGCCTGATCGTCAATGACGATGTGTTTAACTGGGATGATTTGCCGCAGTCCGTCGCGGTATTTGGCCCAGGGGTGATCGGATTGGAACTGGGACAGGCGCTGCATCGCCTTGGCGTTGCCACCAAAGTGTTCGGCGTTGGCGGCGCGGTTGGCCCGCTGACCGACAGCGTAGTGCGGGAATATGCCGCTAAAACGCTGGGTGAAGAGTTCTATCTCGACCCGGATGTCAAAGTAGACATCATGCAGCGCGAAGGCGACAAAGTGTTTATCCGCTACCAGGATCTGCACGGCCAAACGCAGGAAATGATGGTGGATTACGTGTTGGCCGCCACCGGCCGCCGGCCGAACGTCGACAAACTGGGATTGGAAAATACCACTCTGGTGCTGGATGCCAAAGGCGTGCCACAGGCCGATCGCTTAACCATGCAAACCAGCGTGCCGCATATTTTCATCGCCGGTGATGCCAGCAACCAATTGCCACTGCTGCACGAAGCCAGCGATCAGGCTCGTATTGCCGGGCACAACGCGGGCAGCTTCCCAGAAGTAACGCCAGGCCTGCGCCGCAGCTCGATTTCCGTGGTGTTCTCAGACCCGCAAATCGCCATGGTCGGCTCAACCTTCCGTGAGTTGAACCAGAAATTCAGTGCCTGTGGCTGCTTTGAAGTGGGTGCCGTGTCGTTCGAAAACCAGGGCCGTTCCCGGGTGATGCTACGCAATAAAGGCATCTTGCACGTTTATGGCGAGCAAGGCACAGGTCGCTTCCTGGGTGCTGAGATGATGGGGCCGGACGTGGAGCATATCGCCCATTTGTTGGCTTGGGCACATCAGCAACAGATGACCATCGACCAAATGCTGGATATGCCGTTCTATCACCCGGTGATCGAAGAAGGGCTGCGTACCGCGCTACGCGATCTGCAAGCCAAGCTGAAGCTGGGTGAGTCTGAGGCGGAACGCTGCCAGCGTTGCCCTGGCGAATAAACCTTTCGCTATTGCGTTACAGTTAAATCCACCAATCTCCCCTCACCCCAACCCTCTCCCCAAAAAGGAGAGGGTGCTGTATGGCGCCGAAGTCAGGCACGGAAGTCACTTTGTGGCACCTTCGGGCCCCTCTCCCTTTAGGAGAGGGGCCGTCACTGCACGTAATGTTCGGTTTCTCTGCTTGCTGAAAAGAGAATCTTGGCCATTTTCATGTTCTGCAATATTGATGTGATACTACTATTGATACTATTATGCGTGGTGTAGATATTGGAGGAAGAACATGGAAAAACATGAGCACTACACTTATCGCATCACCTGGTCAGCGGAGGATAGCGAGTATGTCGGCCTCTGTACGGAGTTTCCTTCTCTGTCATGGTTGGCACCTACCCGCACCGCAGCGCTGGACGGCATTGAAAAACTGGTCCGCGATGTGATTGCCGATATGCTCGCCCAGGGCGAAACGCCGCCAGAGGCACTGGCAGAGAAAAATTTCAGCGGGAAACTGGTACTGCGGATGACCCCGGAACAGCATCGCCGCCTGGCGATTAATGCTATGGATGAAGGCGTCAGCCTTAACCGTTATTTGTGCGCCCGGTTGGCAGGATAAGGGCAGCATTGCGCTGCCCTCAGGTATAGCTTAGAACAGACGTTTTTTCGCCTCGGCGATCGCATAGGCAACCTGCTGAGGAGAGACACCGCCCTTGGCCGCGCGCTTATCCAGGCAAGATTGCAGCGACAGGATCGGATAAACGTCGTCACCAATCACGCTGTTGAATTTCTGCAAATCGCTCAGCGGCAGGTCTTCCAACGGCTTGCCCTGGCGGATCGCTTCCACTACCGCTTCACCCACAATGTGGTGCGCTTCGCGGAACGGCACGCCTTTGGCAACCAGATAGTCGGCCAGTTCGGTGGCGTTAGCATAGCCTTGCTGTGCCGCTTCCTGGCAACGTGGGCGCTTCACCTGAATGCCGTCCAGCACCAATACCGCCATCTGCAGGCAGTCCATCCAGGTGTCGAGCGCGTCGAACAGCCCTTCTTTGTCTTCCTGCATGTCTTTGTTGTAGGCCAACGGCAGGCCTTTCAACGTCATCATCATGCCGGTCAAAGCCCCTTGCACACGCCCAGACTTGCCACGGATCAGCTCTAACGCGTCGGGGTTTTTCTTCTGTGGCATCAGGGATGAGCCTGAGGTCACGCGATCCGAAAGCTCGACAAACGCCGCTTCGCCGCTGTTGAAGAAGATCAGGTCTTCGGCAAAGCGCGACAGGTGAACCATGCTGATGGCAGCATTGGACAGCAGCTCCAGCACGTGGTCACGATCGGAGACGCTGTCCAGGCTGTTGCGCGTGGCAGAGGCAAAGCCCAACCAGCCAGCCAGTTGTTCACGGTCGATCGGATAAGCGGTTCCGGCCAAGGCACCGCTACCCAGCGGGCTGACGTCCAGGCGTTTCAACGTATCCTGCAGGCGGCTTTCATCACGCGCCAGCATCTCAACGTAAGCGAGGCACCAGTGGGCAAAAGTTACCGGCTGGGCGCGCTGCAGGTGGGTATAACCCGGCATCACCGCATCCTGATTGGCTTCGGCGGTTTCTACCAGCGCCTGTTGCAGCTGTACCAACGCCTGATGCAGTTCACTAACCTGATGTTTGCACCACAGTTTCAGATCGGTGGCCACCTGATCGTTACGGCTGCGGCCGGTATGCAGCTTTTTGCCCAGATCGCCGACTTTATCGATCAGCTTTTGCTCAACCCAGCTGTGAATATCTTCTGCGTCGCTGTTAACGATCGCCAGAGGATCGGCCTGCACTTCTTCCAGCAGCACGTTCAGTGCCTGCTCAAGCTGCTGTTGCTCTGCTGACGTCAGTACGTTGACGGTCACCAGCGCTTTTGACCAGGCGACGGAGCCCACAATATCCTGTTCCGCCAGGCGATAGTCGAAGCGCAGGGAATCATTTAACTGTTTGAACCGCTGATCCGCTGCCTGACTAAACCGTCCGCCCCAAAGTGCCATAATCTTGCTCCTGAATAAGTATGCGAAAGGGCGCAGCATGCTGCGCCCCTCAAATTGACGCTAAACCAACGACGTTACTTTTTCTTCTCGTTCAACGCGCGGATACGGGAAGAGAGCGAGAACAGACGGATAAAGCCACCCGCATGGCTGTGATCGTAAACTTCGTCTTCGCCAAAGGTCGCAAATTCTTCTGAGTACAGGCTGTTGGCCGATTTCTTCTGGATCGCGGTCACCTGGCCTTTATACAATTGCAGCACCACTTCGCCGTTAACTTCTTCCGCCAGCGCTTGTGCGGAAGCCTGAATGGAACGACGCAGCGGAGCAAACCAGCGGCCATCGTAGACCACGTAGGACATTTCCAGGCCCAACTGCTCACGCCACTTAAAGCTATCACGATCCAGTACCAACTGCTCGACCCCACGCAGCGCGGCAACCATAATCGTGCCCCCCGGGGTTTCATAGCAACCACGGGATTTGATCCCTACCAAGCGGTTTTCTACGATATCGATACGACCCACTCCGTGTTTGGCACCCAGCACGTTCAGGGTTTCCAGACACTTATACGGGCTCATCGCTTCACCATTAACGGCAACAACGCAGCCTTTCTCTACGGTGACGGTTACTTGTTCTGGCTTGTCCGGTGCTTCCAACGGATCGACAGTCCAAACCCAGCAATCTTTGTTTGGCGCATTCCACGGGCTTTCCAACACGCCGCCTTCGGTAGAGATGTGCCAGGCGTTTTCGTCACGGCTGTAGATCTTCTCCAGCGAAGCGGTGGTTGGGATATTACGCTCTTTCAGGTAATCCAGCAGTGCCTCACGGGAACGCAGATTCCACTCACGCCAAGGCGCGACCACCTTCAGGTGCGGAGCCAATGCGGTATAGGTGGTTTCGAAACGCACCTGATCGTTGCCTTTACCGGTAGCCCCGTGGCACAGCGCATCGGCACCCACTTTCAGCGCCAGCTCAACCTGAGCCTTGGCAATGATCGGACGCGCCATTGAAGTCCCCAGCAGGTAGCTGCCTTCGTACAGTGCGCCGGTCTGCAGCACCGGATAAACGTAGTCGCGGATAAACTCTTCACGCAGATCGACAACATGACACTCAGAGGCACCGGATTGCAGAGCTTTCTGCTCAACACCTTCCAGATCGCCGCGCTCCTGGCCGATGTCCGCCACGAAGGCTACCACTTCACAGCCACCGTAGTTCTCTTTCAGCCATGGAATGATGGCCGAAGTATCCAGACCGCCGGAGTACGCCAGAACGATTTTCTTGATGCCTTTGTTTTGCATTGTGTTATTCCTTTTTAATTCTAAATTTAAGCGAGGATCCGGGTGCCAATCGACACACCATTAAACAGAGCAGGGAGCTTTTCGGCATTACGCCAGCTGGCGATATCTACCGGGCGGCCAAGGGTACGTGCAGCATCAAGCGCCGCATTGACCTTCACCACCATACCATCGGTAATGATGCCTTGAGCAATCAGTTGCTCGGCTTTTTGTGCGGTCATTTCCGCAATGCGCTGCCCTTTGCCGTCGAGAATACCGCTGACATCCGACAGCAAGATTAAATCCGCCCCCAGCGTGGCGGCCAGGGCCGTCGCAGCCTGATCGGCGTTCACGTTCATCAGTTGCCCTTCGGCAGTAATGCCGATGGAGCTGACCACTGGCAGGTAGCCAGCGCCCAACAAGGTATTGAGCAGCGCAGGTGTTCCTGGTACTGCATGGCCCACATGGCCCAACGCTGGGTCCAGCTGAGTTACCGCAACACTGCCACCGTCTGCCAGGCTCAGGCCAACGGCATTAATTTTGTGCTTCACCGCCCAGGCCAGCAGGGTTTTATTCGCCGTTCCTGCCAGTGCGCCGGTGATGATGTCGATTTGATCGGCTGGAGTGACACGCAGGCCGTTCTTCTTCACTACCGGCAGGGAGAGCTGTTTCATCAATTCATCCACCACGCAGCCGCCGCCGTGGACGATCACCAGCGGGCGCTGATGTTCCTGGCGATAGACATCCAGCGCGGTAAACAAACGCTCCAGCGCTTCTTCACTGTCCAGTAGCACGCCACCTAGTTTGATAATCAATGGATTCATTGCTGTTTACTCACGCTGATTTAAAGTAAGGATTGGGTTTCCGGGAAGCCGAAACGGATATTCAGACACTGCACCGCCTGGGCCGCCGCGCCTTTCAACAGGTTGTCTTCTGCGGCTACGGCGATCAGATGCTCGCCCTGCACGGCAAAGCCGATATCACAGAACGGCAGGCCCACCACGGATTTCAGTGCTGGCACTCCTTGGTCGTACAGCCGTACCAGCGGTTTATCGTCGTAAGCCGCATGATAAGCCGCCGCCACGTCCTGCGCGGTGACGCCCTTGTTCAGGCGGCAGGTAATAGTTTCCAGAATACCCCGCGGGAAGTTACCCAAGTGTGGCGTAAAGATGACCGGCACCCCGAGATGAGCAGAAATTTCTGGCTGATGACGGTGATTGAATAGGCCGTAAGGTTGCAGGCTGACTTCACAGAAACTGGTCGTGACGCTGGCTTTACGCCCTGCACCGCTCACACCGCTGACGGCGTTGATGACCGGCCATTGATCCAGGTTCAGCAATTGCTTGTCGAGCAGCGGTTTGAGCGCCAGCTGCGCCGCCGTTGGGTAGCAGCCCGGCACGGCAATCAGCTGCGCCTGCTTGAGTTTTTCGCTCTGCCACTCCGCCAGGCCGTAAACTGCCTGCGCCAGCCAGTCGGCATGCTGGTGTGTAAAACCATAATACTGTTGATAAAAATCAGCATCCTGCACGCGGAAGGCACCGGAGAGATCAAACACCACACAACCGGCAGCCAGGAATGCTGGCGCGATGTCGTGGCTCACCTCATGGGCGGTCGCGAGGAAAACAACGTCGATGCCTTTGGCCGCGGCGGCAACGTCAACCAGCGGCTGTAATGGCAGATCGACGATGCCTTTTAATTGAGGGTGCAGCTCGGAAAGCAATTTTCCTGCATCTGCACTTTGCGCTGAAACCGCTAAAGCGGTTATGTTCATGTGTGGGTGGCGATTCAGGTAAGCCGTGAGCTCTGCTCCGGCATAACCGCTGGCACCAACAATCAGCGTATTCAACATGTGGCCTTTCACCTTCTTGGCTAGCAATCTAAGAGTCACGGCGACCCTGGTAGCAGGGCTTGGTCGCGTTGTTGCGCGGTTCACCCACGTGGTTGAGCGTGATGTTTTTATCAACATCCGGGTTACAGGTTCCCTTACGCTCTAGCTTACTGTATTTTTATTCAAAATAAATGCATGAATATTGATACTATCCTAACCAAAGGCTGTCAACAGTGAAGATGAAATTACCTCCATTTATTGAGCTGTACCGGGCGTTGATCGCCACTCCGTCGATCAGCGCCACCGATGGTGCCCTCGATCAGAGTAATGAAGCATTAATCAACTTGCTGGCCGGCTGGTTCAACGATTTGGGCTTCCGCGTCGACGTGCAGCCCGTGCCGGATACCCGCAACAAATTCAACCTGCTGGCTAGCCTCGGTGAAGGCAGCGGCGGCCTGCTGCTGGCGGGCCACACCGACACGGTGCCCTACGATCAGGGGCGCTGGACGCGAGATCCCTTTACCCTGACCGAGCACGACAACAAGCTGTACGGGCTGGGTACTGCCGACATGAAGGGCTTCTTCGCCTTTATCCTAGACGCGGTACGCGATATCGATGCCAGCAAGCTGACTAAGCCGCTGTACATTTTGGCCACCGCTGATGAAGAAACGACGATGGCTGGTGCACGTTACTTTGCTGCCTCCAGTAAAATCCGCCCGGACTTTGCCATCATCGGCGAGCCAACCTCGCTGCAACCGGTGCGTGCGCACAAAGGCCATATCTCCAGTGCGATCCGCATCGTTGGCCAGTCGGGCCATTCAAGCGATCCGGCGCGCGGCGTCAATGCCATTGATCTGATGCATGAGTCCATCGGGCATCTGATGGAATTGCGCAAAACGCTACAGGAGCGCTACAACAACCCGGCGTTTGCGGTGCCTTACCCAACCATGAACTTTGGCCATATCAGCGGTGGCGATGCGGCTAACCGTATCTGTGCCTGCTGTGAACTGCATATGGATATCCGCCCGCTGCCGGGGATGACGCTGGATAACATCAACGAACTCCTGCAAGAAGCGTTGGCGCCGGTAAGCCAACGTTGGCCGGGCCGCTTGACGATCGATGAGCTACATCCGCCGATCCCTGGCTACGAATGCCCTACCGACCATCACATGGTGGCGGTGATTGAAAAACTGCTGGGTGCACGCACCGAAGTAGTCAACTACTGCACCGAAGCGCCGTTCGTCCAGGAAGTGTGCCCAACGCTGGTGCTCGGCCCTGGTTCGATCAACCAGGCACACCAGCCGGACGAATATCTGGATACCGCGTTTATTGAGCCAACGCGTAAGCTGCTGGGTCAGTTGGTCGACCATTTCTGCCGGCAATAAACCTTAGTAACAACAGGGGAATGGGTTACCATTCCCTACCTATTAAGACGTAGTAATTTATGCCGATAAGCCAGACTGATAACCGGCAGCGCGTAATTAAATTTCAGAAAATGCGCCGAATTTGATGTTTTTTTGCTAAAAATAGTGTCAATTGATGATTGGACAGGCACGTGACCAGATAAAACCGGCGGTCTGCGTCGGCACGTGAAATTTACTTACAAGATGAAAAATCACGTACTCATCGTGTTCAGGTCGTGGCGAAAAACACCGCGATCGGAGGATGATAAGTATACAAAGAACTGGGTCAGGGATTATATGAACGAACAATATTCGGCAATGCGAAGTAATGTCAGTATGCTCGGCAAACTGCTAGGCGATACCATTAAAGAAGCGCTGGGCGAGCATATTCTCGATCGCGTTGAAACTATCCGTAAGCTTTCCAAATCTTCACGTGCCGGTAACGAGGCGCATCGTCAGGAGCTGCTCTCCACGCTGCAGAACCTGTCCAACGATGAGCTGCTGCCCGTTGCCCGCGCCTTCAGCCAATTCCTCAACCTGACCAACGTTGCCGAGCAATACCACAGCATCTCACCGCACGGCGAAGCGGCCAGCAACCCGGAAGCCTTGGCGCAGTTGTTTACCAAGCTGAAAGACAACAAGCTGGATAACAAACAGCTGCAAAAGGCGGTGGACGATCTTTCCATCGAGCTGGTCCTGACCGCTCACCCAACGGAAATTACCCGCCGCACCCTGATCCACAAGCTGGTTGAGGTGAACACCTGTCTGAGCCAGCTGGATCATAACGACCTGGCCGACTACGAGCGTAATAAAATCATGCGCCGTCTACGCCAGTTGGTCGCGCAATCCTGGCATACCGACGAGATCCGCAAAAATCGTCCATCCCCGGTCGATGAAGCCAAATGGGGCTTTGCCGTGGTGGAAAACAGCCTGTGGGAAGGCGTACCGGCTTTCCTGCGCGAGTTCAACGAACAGTTGGAAAACTCCATCGATTACCGCCTGCCGGTAGAAGCCGTACCTATCCGCTTCACCTCCTGGATGGGTGGCGACCGCGACGGTAACCCGAACGTGACCGCTGAAATCACCCGTCACGTGCTGTTGCTGAGCCGCTGGAAGGCCTGCGATCTGTTCACCCGTGATATTCAGGTGCTGGTCTCCGAGCTGTCGATGACCGAATGTACTCCTGAGCTGCGCGAACTTGCCGGCGGTGACGAAGTACAAGAACCTTATCGCGAATTGATGAAGCAACTGCGCAGCCAGTTGATGAGCTCCCAGGCCTATCTTGAAGGCCGCCTGAAAGGCGAACGCGTCCTGCGTCCACACGACCTGCTGGAAAATAACGAGCAGTTGTGGGAACCGCTGTACGCCTGCTACCAATCTTTGGTGGCCTGTGGCATGAGCATTATTGCCAACGGCCAACTGCTGGACACGCTGCGCCGCGTACGCTGCTTTGGCGTACCGCTGGTGCGTATCGACGTGCGCCAGGAAAGCACTCGCCATACCGAAGCCATTGCCGAACTGACCCGCTATCTGGGCCTGGGGGATTATGAGAGCTGGTCAGAAGCCGACAAACAGGCATTCCTGATCCGTGAGCTGAACTCCAAGCGTCCGCTGGTGCCACTGAAGTGGGAGCCGAGTGCAGACACTCAGGAAGTGCTGGAAACCTGCAAGGTGGTCGCCGAAGCGCCACAAGGTTCGATCGCCGCCTACGTCATTTCCATGGCTCGTACCCCGTCCGACGTCTTGGCCGTGCACCTGTTGTTGAAGGAGACTGGTTGCCCATTCGCGCTACCTGTGGCCCCACTGTTCGAAACCCTCGACGATCTGAACAACGCCGAAGACGTGATGACCCAGTTGCTGAACATCGACTGGTATCGCGGCTTTATTCAGGGCAAACAGATGGTCATGATCGGCTATTCCGACTCGGCAAAAGATGCTGGCGTGATGGCTGCCTCCTGGGCGCAATACCGTGCACAGGACGCACTGATCAAAACCTGTGAGAAGGCCGGAGTGGCGCTAACGCTGTTCCATGGCCGTGGTGGCTCAATTGGCCGTGGTGGCGCACCTGCGCACGCCGCTCTGCTCTCACAACCACCAGGCAGCCTGAAAGGTGGCCTGCGCGTGACCGAACAGGGCGAGATGATCCGCTTTAAATTCGGCCTGCCAGAAGTCACCATCAGCAGCCTGGCGCTGTACGCCGGTGCGGTGTTGGAAGCCAACCTGTTGCCACCGCCGGAGCCTAAGCCAGAATGGCGCACGCTGATGGATGAACTGTCCGAAACCTCGTGCAACATGTATCGCGGTTACGTGCGTGAAAACCCAGAATTTGTACCTTACTTCCGCGCCGCTACGCCAGAGCAGGAACTGGGGAAACTGCCATTGGGTTCACGCCCGGCCAAACGCCGCCCGAACGGCGGTGTTGAAAGCCTGCGCGCTATCCCGTGGATCTTCGCCTGGACGCAGAACCGCCTGATGCTGCCAGCCTGGCTGGGTGCCGGTGCTGGCCTGCAGGAAGCGGTGAAAGCTGGCAAGCAGGACCAGTTGGAAGCCATGTGCCACAACTGGCCGTTCTTCTCTACCCGTATCGCGATGCTGGAAATGGTATACGCCAAAGCCGACCTGTGGCTGGCGGAATACTACGATCAGCGTCTGGTAGACAAGTCCCTGTGGCCGCTCGGCCAACAGTTGCGTGATCAATTGGCCAGCGATATCAAGGCGGTGCTGACTATTGCCAACGACGACCATCTGATGGAAGACCTGCCGTGGATCGCCGAATCTATCGCGTTGCGCAACGTCTACACCGACCCGCTAAACGTATTGCAGGCCGAGCTGCTGCACCGTTCGCGCCAGCAGGAGCATCCGGATGCCCGCGTTGAGCAGGCTCTAATGGTCACTATTGCTGGCGTGGCGGCCGGGATGCGCAACACCGGCTAATATTGCTTCATCTTTTGCAGCAAGCACCGATGCGATCGGCGTCGGTGCTTATTCTCCCCCCGGTTATCCTCATTCTAATCTGCGGATTTTTGTCCCATCCGTCACTCACGGCGGGCTATCAATGCTATTATTGCTGACACTCATTTTGAGTCCATGCTCCGTTTGGCCGCACCTTTTGCCTTGGTTATACCCTATGAATTTCAAGTTGCAGCTAGGCGACAAGCTTACCCATCCCCAGGAGCTTACTATTGGGGTGGGTAAGTGCAGGTAACAACGCTGCAGCTTGAAAGGCGACGGGTATATGCGTTGAATCCAGTCAGGAAGAGATAAGATAGATGGGCGATAAGACCAATGTCACTGAAACAGATTTCGTTGATCGTTTAATCCAGGAATGGTTAGACACGGTACCCACTTTAGATTTGTCTGGCCTACCGGTGATCGCCAGAATTGTGCGCATGAGCCACTATATCTCGCAGTTTGTCGATGCCAACTTCGCACGCTATAACCTGACGATTGGTGAATTCGAAGTGCTGGCCGCCCTGGCCCGCAACCCCGACCGCCAGCTTTCTCCCAAAGATCTGCAAGAGAAAATCCTGATTTCCTCCGGTGGCTTATCCAACCGGATTAATCGCCTGGAAAATAAAAAATATATTGTCCGTATGCCCGACCCTTCGGACCGGCGTGGCGTGATCGTTAAAATCACTCCGGCAGGTCGGAAATTAACCCTGGAAACGGTAGAAACCCATGTGGCAATCGAAAAAGCCTTGATCCAGGGGCTGGGCGCAGAAGATCAAGACCAGTTGGCGGAGCTACTGAAAAAATTGATCCTCTCGCAAAAATCACAGCTGAACGAAAAAACCAAATCAGCCTGATGTCACTCGGCTAACGTTAGCCAGAATTACCCTTGCCCCTCACCCACAGGGAGAGGGAGCTGGCCGGAGTACTGAATCAGCCCGTGCAGCTTCGAAAAATATCGTAATATCAAATAGCTATAACGTCCCCTCAGTACAGGCCGGGGATAGAGTAGACAGGTGTTCAAGGACATGGTGAACACTTTTTAACATGTTTTACCCACCGTAATTGTCCTGCATCCAAGGTATGCCCCCTTCCTTTCCGGCCAACTCGATCGGTTCCCTCTCCTGGGGGAGAGGGTTAGGGTGAGGGCGTCTATTGATTGGGTGCGCTCTCTCCGCGCAATACCAACCACAGCCCGGCTAAAATCAGGCATAACCCACCAAAGGCCAGCATGCTGATGGGCTCTCTTGCCACCATGATGGCCAACGCAAAGGCCACAATCGGCTCAAATAATCCCAAGGCAACGCAGGTCGCCGCACTCATGTGCTTCAATGCCAGAGTAAACAGCAGATAGGCGATACCGGTGGTACAAATCCCCAGATAAGCGATGATCAACCAGGTTGGCAAGGTCAGTGACGGCGTACCCGCCATCCCCCAGGCCACCGGCACGGCGATCAGCATGGCAATGGCAAAGGTGTGTTTGGTGATGGTTAACGGTGACGCGATGGCCACCAGCCGCTTACTGAGCAAGGTATACAGCGCATAGCAAAAACCGGCCCCCAGACAGGTCATCAGCCCGACCGGGTTAATCACCCAGGAAGCCGATTGCGAAAGCACCATCCAGATCCCGCCGCTGGTGGCACACAACACCCCTCCCCACCACAATGCGCTCGGTGACTTTCTCAACCAGACGGCCTCAAGCAAACCAGCCCAGATCGGCGCGCTGCCTATCGTCGTGGCGGTGCCCACGGCAATCCCTGTGGCTTTTACCCCGGCAAAGAAGGCCAGATTATATAGCCCCATGCACACCCCGGCACCGACTACAAACCCCCAGTACAAATGGCGCTGTGCCGCAACCTGTTGCCCTTCGGCGCTGGTCGTCGCCGTATTTTTGGCCTGGAGGTAAGCAAACAGCAGTTGGAAGAACAGGCAGGCCAATACCAACCTCAGTGCCCCGAGCCAGTAAGGCGATGCCGAGCCGGGTGCCAGGCTTTGCGCCGTTCCCACCGTGCCCCACAAGAAAGCAGCAGATAATGTTAACAAAACGCCAATTAAAGAGAATTTTTTCATGCTGGTGACTTATCCGTAGGCAGAACATCCGCAGAGAATTTATCTTCACGTTAAGATACTTTCTGTGCATAGTAAATGCCCAATGCTTTTCCCAATCAGGAATTCACAATAAATGCAGTTAAGATCAAAATTACCGGTACTATTCGTTGCAGGTAATAGACAAAAATCTTACCTTCTTAAAAGTATCTTCACAGAAAGATATTTATCATGAAGATTGATGATGACAGGGGAAGCAAATGGATGTAGCACTAATAATCAGCTTGGCAGTGCTCGTGGTGGCCGGTTACGCCATTGCCAAGAACTACGACACCAAGCTGGTGCTGTTTAGCGCAGGGATCGTACTCATGTTGGCGGCGGCCACCTTGGGCTTACCTATTTTAAGTGCCGGGGCAGGAACGGGCACCGTCTGGTTGGATCCGTTAAAACAAATCGAGCTGGATTTCATCAAGCAGTTTAGCCGGGCAGGCATCATCATCATGGTGCTGTTCGGCTTTTCCGCTTATATGTCGCACATTGGCGCAAACGATGTCGCGGTTAAGATCATGTCAAAACCCATCGCAAAGATCCGCTCCCCCTATATTCTGGTGCCGATCGTATTCTGGATAGGGTCACTGTTGTCGTTGATTATTCCCAGCGCCGCCTCCCTCGCCGTGATTTTAATGGCCACGCTTTACCCCATTCTGCGGGTGGCAAAAATGTCCTCGCTCAGCGCCGCCGGGGTCATTGCCACCACCGCCACCATCGTACCCACACCGCTGGGTGGCGATAATGTGGTCGCAGCCAAAATCCTGGGTTTCGAGCACGTGGTGGACTACGTCACTATGCACCATGCCGTTATCTCACTGCCGGTGCTGGTCATTATCGGCATCGCGCACTATTTCTGGCAAAAGTACATGGATAAGCGCCAGGGCGCAGCCGCGTTTACCGACATCGATGAAAGCAAATTGACCACCAACAGCCAGCTCCCTCCGGCTTACTACGCCCTGTTTCCGCTGATCCCGTTATTCCTGATCGTGGTATTTGGCCTGTTCTTCCGCCAGATCAAAATCGGCCTGGTGGAAATCACCCTGTTCTCGTTTGCGCTGGCCTTTATTGTGGAGCTGATCCGCAAAGGCGACCTGCACGAACAAATGAAAAACTCGTCGCTGTTCTTCACCGGCATGGGGCAAGGCTTCTCACAGGTGGTGGTGTTGATCGTGGCTGCCAGTACCCTGGTGGCCGGGTTGACCGCCATCGGAGCCATCAGCACCGTGGCCTCACTGGTTAAAGAGGTCAATAACGCCGGGATCGGCCTGATGTTTATCTTCTCCGGCCTGACCGCGCTGATCACGCTGATCAGCGGTAGCGGTAATGCGGTGTTCTACTCCTTTATTGAGCTTATTCCGTCCATTGCCAATCAGGCTCACGTCGATCCGGTCATGATTGCCCTGCCTATGCAGCTGACCTCAAACCTGATCCGTGCGATATCACCAGTTTCTGCGGTGGTGATCATCGTGGCATCAGTAGTCAAAGTCAGCCCGATTGAGGTGGTCAAAAGAACCTCGGTGCCATTGCTGGTCGGGTTTGTCGCCACCCTGATTTTCACGCTGATCCGCTATTCATTCTGAGGAGACGACCATGAGCACTATCGACCCCCGCACCCTGATTAACTGGCGGCGTCAATTTCATGCTTACCCGGAAACCGGCTGGACCGAATTTGCCACCACCGCCCGCGTGATCCAGACGCTGGAATCCATGGGGCATCAGGTATTAACCGGGACACAGGTTATCAATCCCGACTTCGTCCGCGGCTACAATCTGCAGGCGGTAAAGAACTCCCAGACCGCCGCCAAAGCCGCAGGCATTGATGAAGACATTCTGCAAAGGATTGGGGATTACACCGGTTGCGCCGCGGTTTTCGATACCGGCAGGCCTGGCCCAGTGGTAGCACTGCGTTTTGAACTGGATTGCGTCAACGTGCAGGAGTCGACCTGTACGTCCCATACGCCACAACAGGAAAACTTCGCCTCTAACCAACCTGGATTCATGCATGCCTGCGGCCACGACGGCCACATGGCGATAGGACTCGGCGTGGCGCAATGGTTGATGGATCACCGTGACCAACTGCATGGCTGCGTCAAGCTGCTGTTCCAACCGGCGGAAGAAGGCGTGCGGGGTGCGCGTCCAATGGCTGAAAGCGGCATTCTGGACGATGTGGACTTTTTTGCTTGCGGCCATCTGGGCTGTGACATCCCCAGCAACACCATCGTGGCTGCGCCAGAGAAATTCCTCTCGACGTTGAAGATCGATATGAGCTTCCAAGGCAAAGCCGCCCATGCCGGTATGGAGCCCCATCTGGGGAAAAACGCCCTGGCAGCGGCCTGCCACACCACGCTGCAACTCCTTAGCCTGCCGACACACGGCGAGGGTATGACGCGCGTTAACGTCGGGGTGTTACACGGCGGCGAAGGGCGCAACGTCATCCCAAGCCATGCGCAAATGCAGGTCGAAGTGCGAGGCGAGAACGAAAAAATCAATAACTTCATGTATGAAGAAGCGATGCGCCGCGCCCAGGGGGCCGCGCTCAGCTTTGACGTACAGCTCGAAACCCAGATCATGGGGGAAGCAGTCAACTTCGTGCCCGATGATGAAATGACCGAGCTGATTATGGCTATTGTCAGAGACATCCCTTCGGTGGAACACGTGCAGCGCAGCATGAATTTTAACGGCAGCGATGATGCCACCGTGTTGATCAAGCGGGTGCAGTCTCACGGCGGCAAAGCGGCTTACTTTGTGATTGGCTCCGATCTGAAGGCGGGCCACCACCAATCCGAGTTTGATATCGACGAAGACCAGCTGTTCACTGGCTATACCGTCTTCACCCAGTTGCTTGAGCGCCTCTTGCTGGCCCATTAACGCGGCCTATTTTCCAAGGAGAGAGAAATGAACAAATCGACACTGGCCGTTCTGTTGGCAAGCACGATACTCGCCCTACCGGTAGCCGCACAGACGGGTAAACCCCAAGTCACTATCCTGGCGACCGGCGGCACCATTGCGGGCAGCTCAGCTTCCAAGACGGACACCACTGGTTATAAGGCGGGGGCCGTCGGCATCGATACCCTGATCGCCGCCGTGCCTGAAATGGCGCAGGTGGCAGAGGTGAAAGGCGAGCAAATCTCCAATACCATCAGCGGCGACGTCAATGACCAGGTTCTGCTTACCCTGAGCAAGCGAGTCAATCAGTTGTTGAACCAACAGGGGCAGCAGGGCGTCGTCGTCACGCACGGCACCGATACCTTGGAAGAAACCGCCTTCTTCCTCGATTTAACCGTGAACAGCAAGCAACCGGTGGTGATGGTCGGTTCGATGCGCCCGGCAACGGCCATCAGTGCGGACGGCCCAATGAACCTGCTGGAAGCGGTGACGTTAGCCACGGCCAAGCAGGCAGAAAACCGGGGAACGCTGGTGGTATTAAACGACCGCATCGGCTCCGCCTTTTACACCAGCAAAACCAACTCCACCACGCTGGACACCTTTAAAGCCACGGAGCCCGGCTATCTGGGGCTGTTTGTCAGCGGGCAACCCAAATTCTATTACACCGCCGCCCAGCCGATCGATAAACGCTATTTTGACGTCAGTAAACTCACCAGCCTGCCGAAGGTTGAAATACTCTATTCCTACCAGGCTCAGGACACCGCCATCCTGGATGCGGCCCTAAAGAGCGGTGCCAAAGGCATTGTCATCGCCGGTAATGGCAACGGGAACGTGTCTACCAATATGGAGGCGGCCATTGGCAAGCTACACCAGCAAGGTATCCCGGTGGTGATGTCCACGCGTACCGGTGCAGGCTATGTCAGCACCAAGTCCTTCGCCATCGGCGCAGGCTTCCTCAACCCGCAGAAGTCCCGGGTTTTACTGCAACTAGCTCTGGCGAGTGGCGCAGATCTGCCGCAGATCGCCAGCTATTTTGACCATCAGCGCTAACGCCTGATCCATCCTGTATGGGAGATATTATGTCCTCTAGCTCTGCACCTATTGCCATGATCCTGGATACCGATCCCGGTATCGATGATGCCGTCGCGCTGGTTGCCGCACTGTTTCATCCAAAAATCGACCTGCGCCTGGTGAGCACGGTGGCGGGCAACGTCAGCGTGGATAAAACCACCCACAATGCGCTGCGCCTACTGCATTTCCTGGGCGCGTCCACGCCCGTAGCTCGCGGGGCAGCGGCTCCACTGGTACGTAAACTGGAAGATGCCAGCCATATTCACGGCAACTCTGGCCTGGATGGGTACGCGTTTGAGGAGCCAACACGGCAGATCGTTGACGGTCATGCCGTCGAAGTGATGCGTGACCTGCTGCTGGCCAGCAAGGAACCTATCGTCTTGGTGCCGATTGGTCCGTTAACCAACATTGCCCTGTTGCTCACGCTCTACCCGGAATGTAAGCCATCCATCGCGCGGATCGTCATGATGGGAGGCTCCGCTGGCCGTGGCAACCATACGCCAAACGCGGAGTTTAATATCTACGTGGATCCCGAGGCCGCCAGCATGGTGTTTGCCAGCGGTATCCCGATTGTGATGTGCGGGCTGGACGTCACCAACCGGGCTACGCTCACCGCCGAGATGATCGCCAGCTTACCCACGCTGAACCGCACCGGGGCCATGCTGCATAGCCTGTTCCAACACTATCGGGGTGGGAGTATGAGCCGTGGGCTGAAAATGCATGATCTATGCGCTCTGGCCTATCTGGCAAAACCGGAGTTGTTTACCACTCAGACCTGCCATGTGGCGGTAGAGACGCAAGGTGAACTGACCAGAGGAACGACCTGCGTCGATCTGGCCAATCGTTTGAAACTGCCAGCCAATGCCGAAGTCTGTCTGGAAATCGATGTCGAAGGATTCCGGCAGTGGTTCCTGGAGATGCTCACGCACCCGACCGTTCCTTGATGTTGGCGCGGTTGCCGCAACGGCAACCGCAATCTATCAGCCAACCACCGCACTAGGGCGCACGCCCAGGGTATGGCAGATGGCGTAGCTCATTTCCGCACGGTTGAGCGTATAGAAGTGGAAATCTTTGACCCCTTCGCGGCTCAGGATCTTCACCATATCCATGGCGATATTGGCACCGACCATCTTGCGGGTTTCCGCATCGTCATCCAGCCCGGCAAACATGCTGGTCATCCAGCTTGGCACCCGCACGTTGGTCATGGTGGCAAAGCGCTGGAGCTGCTTGAAGTTGGACACTGGCAGAATGCCCGGCACGATTTCTACGTCGATGCCAGCAGTCACACAGCGGTCACGAAAACGCAGATAACTTTCTACGTCGAAGAAGAACTGGGTGATGGCACGGTTGGCACCGGCATCGATTTTACGTTTCAGGTTGATCAGGTCTGACTGGGCGCTTTTCGCTTCCGGATGCACTTCCGGGTAGGCCGCGACAGAAATATCAAAGTCGCCGACGTCTTTGAGCAGCGTGACCAGATCGGTCGCATACATTTCCGGCTTGCCACCGCCTGGCGGTAAATCACCGCGCAGCGCGACAATATGGCGGATACCGCTGTTCCAGTAATCGGTCGCGATCTCACGCAGTTGCGCCGGGCTGGCATCAATACAGGTCAGGTGAGGGGCAGCTTCCAGACCAGTACGCTCTTTGATCCCCTTGATGATGCTGTGGGTACGGTCGCGTTCACCCGAGTTGGCACCGTAGGTCACAGATACAAACTTGGGTTTGAGGCTGCTCAGGCGATCGATCGACTGCCACAAGGTATCTTCCATCTCGCTGGTGCGCGGCGGGAAGAACTCGAACGACACGTTAATCTGGCCATTTAACTCTGCCAGACTCTGATTCAGCGCTTCCCGCTGGTTTGCGTGATAAAAACTCATACCCTGTCCGCCTCTTATCGATCACTGTTTTTGCTTCGTTATAATAAGCGTCTATACGTTTAGACGTCTAGATAGAAAATGCCGGATGTTGCCTGAAGAGTCAACAGGAAAGTGAGGGAGATACGATGATTAATCCTCACGCAAGATGAGAGAATTTCAAGTTGCAGGATTGAATGGGGGCAGCGCAGCGCCACCCCCGAGGTTAAAGCGAGGATTTAAAGCAGTTGTGCCAAGCGATTAAGGTCGGACTGGATGGCTCCAGCAGTCACGTCGCGACCGGCCCCTGGCCCACGGATCACCAGCGGGTTGTCGCGGTACCAGCGGCTCTCGATGGCAAACACGTTGTCACAAGGCAGCAGCGAAGCCAGCGGATGTTCTGGCCGCACGGCCTCAACGCCAACGCGCGCTTTGCCATTGGCATCGAAACGCGCCACGTGGCGCAGTACCAGGCCCATTTCGTTGGCCGCTTCGAAACGCTGTAGCATTTGCTGATTCAGCGCATCGCCGTTCTCGAAGAACTGATCGATGGAGCCTTGCTCCGCGCCTGCAGGCACCAGCGACTCCACACGCACCTGGTTAGGTTCAATGTCATAACCCGCCTCACGTGCCAGGATCACCAGCTTACGCATCACGTCTTGTCCAGACAGGTCAACACGCGGATCCGGTTCCGTCAGCCCCTGCTGCCAAGCCTGATCCACCAGCTCGGTGAACGGCACCGTGCCGTCAAACTGCAGGAACAGCCAGGAAAGCGTGCCGGAGAAGATACCGCTGATCGCCAGGATACTGTCCCCGCTGTCGCGCAGATCGCGCACGGTATGGTTCACCGGTAACCCGGCCCCCACGGTGGCGTTATACAGCCAGTGGCGGCCCGTTTTGGCAAACGCATCGCGGATCTGGCGGTAATTGGCGCTGCATGAGGCCCCCGCCAGCTTGTTGGCGCTGATCACATGGAAACCATAGCTGGCAAAGTCCAGATATTGCTCCGCCAACTCCCCGCTGGCGGTGACGTCTAGCACCACCAGATCGTCGAACGGGTGCGCCCGCATCCACAGGAACAGCGACTCTTCGTCCAGCTCCTGGGCTTCATCTTCAAAGAACGCCAGCGCACGGCTGGCATCCAGCCCTTCGTAATTGAGCAGGCTGCGACGGCTATCCACCACCCCTGCCAGGCTAAACTCAAAGCCGCTGCGCGCAGAGATATTCTTCTGTTCGCGAGCAAACAGCTCCAACCAACGTGAACCAATATTGCCTTTGCCAAACAGCACCAGGCCAATACGCTTTTCCGCACGGAACAGCGTTTGGTGCAGGCCCTGGATCAGCAGACCGGTCGGCCCCTGACGCAGCACTGCCACCAGGCTGATACCATCTTCAGCCTGCCAGATGAACTCCACCGGCTGGTCCTTCAACTGCTGATAGAAACGATGGCTGTGCAACGGGTTCTTGCACACGCCCGCGCCCACCAAGGCCACCAGCGCCAACCCTTCACGCAGTTGCAATTCACCCGGTAATCCGGCCTCCTGCAAAATGCGCAGCACGCTGCCCACCACTTCAGAGGTGTAGCACAGCTGGATCAGGTTTCGGTCAGGATGAACCCCTACGGCCAACGGTTTGATCTGTGCGCGCTTGAGCACCAGATCCAACTCTTTCTGCGCCAGCTTGAAGTCATGCTGCGGCGCAACGCTGAGTTCGATCAGGCAGACATCATCGTGGCTGGTGACAATTTTGGCACCGGTACCGGAAGCCAGTACGCGCTCGATACGGGTTGAGCCCTGTTCTGGCTGATAGCTACAGCGCAGTTGCAGATCGATATCGCTGCCAGACACTGGCTGCAAAGTACGAGTATGCAGCACCGGAGCCGCCAGGCGGGCCAGCTCGCTGGCTTCATCCAGACGCAGCAGCGGCAGCAGGCAGGCATCTTTCACTTTGCGCGGATCGGCGCTATAAACCCCGGCCACGTCGCTCCAGATGGTGACTCGCTCCACACCGGCCAATGCGCCAACCTGCGTGGCGGAATAGTCACTGCCGTTGCGCCCCAACAGCACGGTTTCACCGCTGTCATTACGCGAAATAAAGCCGGTCACTACCAGACGTTTGCCCGGATGTTGTGCCAGCAGTTGCTGCAATAACGGATAGGAGCGGCCTTCATCGACCTGCGGCTGCGCCGCGCGTTCGGCACGCAGGAAATCACGCGCGTCCAGCCATGCCGCCTGCATGTCCTGCTTGTTCAGCACCGCAGCCATCAGGCGGGCTGACCAGATCTCACCGTGCCCCACCACTTCGGCATACACCGCATCATCAACCTTGCCGTCCAGCAGGATGGCCAGGCGTTCAAGATCGTGAATAAATTCGGCAATCAGCGGTTCCGCCGTTTCTACAGGCAACAACCCGCCGATCAGCTCACTGTGATAACGGCGCAGCGTTTGCTGCACCTGATGCGCGGAAAGACGATCGCTCTGGCTGAGCTTCAACCAGCTGATCAGTTGGTTGGTAGTGCTACCCGCCGCCGACACCACCATCATGTCACCCGGCTGGCTGTATTCGGCCATGATCCCGGCCACCCGCAGATAACACTTCACATCTGCCAGGCTGCTGCCGCCAAATTTGTGCAGTTGACGCCCGCTAACCGGCCCTGCTACCGCAATTGCATTCATGACTTACCTCGTAGCCGCCGCCTGGAAGGCTTGTTCCAGATCGGCAATCAAATCTTCGCTGTCTTCAATCCCCACGGAAACACGCAGCAGGCTTTCGGAAATCCCCGCTGCGGCACGCGCTTCTGGCGCCATACCGGCGTGAGTCATGGTTGCCGCATGTGAGATCAGGCTTTCTACGCCACCCAGGGATTCCGCCAGCGTAAACAGCTCCAGAGCAGACAGGAAACGGCGCAGCAGCGCTTCATCCCCATCCAGTTCAAAGCTGAGCATGGCACCGAACCCACGTTGCTGACGGCACGCAATCTCATGGCCAGGGTTTTCTGGCAAGGAAGGATGATACAGCTTTTTGACCAAGGGTTGCTGCTGTAAATAGCCGACAATCGCCTCGGCATTATGTTGTGCAGCCTTGATACGTGGCGACAGGGTACGCATCCCCCGCAATAACAAATAGCTATCGAATGCCGCGCCGGTGACGCCAATATTGTTGGCCCACCAGGCCAGCTCGACCGCCAGATCTTTATCTTTAGCGATCACCGCGCCCGCGACCACGTCGGAGTGGCCGTTGAGGTATTTGGTACAAGAGTGGACGACCAGATCGGCACCCAGTTCGATCGGCTGTTGCAGCGCCGGGCTGAGGAAGGTGTTGTCCACCACGGTCAGCGCACCGGCTTCGTGGGCCGCTTTACAGATGGCGGCAATATCCACCACGCGTAATAACGGGTTGCTTGGGCTTTCGATCAGCACCAACTTCGGCTTTTGTGCCAACGCATCGCGCAGTGCGGCTTCATTCCCTTGATCGACAAACAGCACCCGATACGCCCCGCGTTTGCTCAGGCTATCGAACAGGCGGTAGCTACCACCGTAGCAATCATGAGGGGCCACCAGCAGATCGCCCGGTTTGAGAAATACCGTGGTCACCAGATGGATCGCCGACATCCCGCTCCCGGTCATCACCGCACCCGCACCTCCTTCCAACTCAGCCAGCGCACGCTGCACGACATCACGCGTAGGGTTACCACGGCGTGAGTAATCATGAGCTCGGGGCTGGTTGAAATCGGTGAAGTTATAGGTGCTGGAAAGATGGATCGGCGGGACGACACAGCCGTACTGTTCGTCATCATTCAGACCGCTACGTACGGCAATCGTGGCTGGTTTACGCGTCATAGGGTGGCTCGGCTCTCGGAAAGTGGGGGAATGAGGCCTAAAGATTAACCGCAGTGGATATAGACGTCAATACATCTGGACATCTAAACTTCTTTGCGTATAGATTGAGCAAAGGGACAATACCCGCTAAAATTATGGCGGTTTGTAATATTGATAAGATGTCAGCCCAACAATGCATAGGCATAGCCTATTAAATCATCAGATTCAGTGACCCTTATCGCGTAAAGTAGACATTTATTTAGTGAGCACAGTGAAGATCGGGCATAATTGGCCGGTTTTTAGAATTTTGTATTTTTCAGACAATTTTAAGGTGTCCCATGGCTGAGTGGAACGGCGAGTATGTCAGCCCTTACGCTGAACACGGTAAAAAGAGCGAGCAAGTCAAAAAAATCACGGTATCCATTCCGCTGAAGGTGCTGAAAATCCTGACGGATGAACGGACTCGTCGCCAGGTAAACAACCTGCGCCACGCCACCAACAGCGAACTGCTGTGTGAAGCATTCCTGCACGCCTTTACCGGCCAGCCGCTGCCGAACGATGAAGACCTGCGCAAAGAACGCAGCGATGAAATCCCGGAAGCCGCGAAAGTACTGATGCGAGAATTGGGTGTCGACCCTGATACCTGGGAATATTGATCCTGCCTGCACCGAAGGCAAAAACGAAAAAAGGCGCCCGAAGGCGCCTTTTTCATCTGACGATAAGAAAACTTATTTCTTAACGCCTGGTACGCTGAAACGCTTGTTGAAGCGGTCAACGCGGCCACCGGTAGCAACATCACGCTGCTTGCCAGTGTAGAACGGGTGGCATTCGCCACAAACGTCCAGGTTCAGATCGTGACCCACGGTAGAGCGGATTTTGATCACGTTACCGCAAGAGCAGTTTGCAGTAACTTCGTCGTATTTAGGGTGAATACCTTTTTTCATGGGAGAACCTCAGTTAAGGCCGTGTCGCTATCCAGCCCTGTTCCGCCAGACACCACACGTGGTTGATAATAGGTTTTGATATGGGATTATACCAAAGGCGGCAAATTATACAGAATAAAATGTAGCGCGCAATCGGATCCGTACATTTGCCAGCCTACCGTGTAAACTAGCCAACACTTTTTTCTACCTGGACAGCCACATGCCTGTTGTACACGTTGCTCTACCGGTTCCCCTTGCCCGCACCTTCGATTATCTGCTGCCCGCAGGCCTGCAGCCGGTCATCGGCGCGCGCGTCAGTGTGCCTTGGGGAAAGCAACGGGCGATAGGCATCATCACCGGCAGCAGCGAGAGCAGTGAACTGCCGCTGGAAAGGCTCAAGCCCATCGATAGCCTGCTGGATAACGACTCGCTATTCACCACCAGCCTGTGGCGCATCCTGCTGTGGGCCAGCGAATACTACCATTACCCGATCGGTGAAGTGTTGTTCCATGCGCTGCCCATTCTATTGCGTCAGGGTAAGCCCGCAGAGGTCGCCCCGCTGTGGCAATGGTTTGCTACCGAACAGGGGCGCGCAACCCCGCCGGAAAGCCTGAAGCGTGCGCCAAAGCAGCAACAGGCACTGGCGGCGCTGCTACAACGCCCGGTGTATCGCCATCAGGTGAGCGAACTGGAACTGACGGAAAGCGCGCTCCAGGCGCTGCGTACAAAAGGCTTGATCGACCTGCGTTCGCAAACGGTAGCAACGCAGGATTGGCGGCCGGGCTTTGCCGTACTCGGTGAACGGCTGCGGCTCAATACCGAACAGGCCACCGCCGTGGGCGCGATCCGCAGTGAAGACGACCAGTTTGCCGCCTGGCTGCTGGCCGGGGTCACCGGATCCGGCAAAACCGAGGTTTACCTCAGCGTACTGGAAAATATTCTGGCGAAAGGTAAGCAGGCGCTGGTGTTGGTGCCGGAGATCGGCCTGACCCCGCAGACCATCGCTCGCTTTCGCGAACGCTTCAACGCACCGGTAGAAGTCCTGCACTCCGGCCTGAACGACAGCGAACGGCTGGCCGTTTGGCTGCGCGCGCGCAGCGGTGAAGCCGCCATTGTGATCGGCACCCGTTCGGCGTTGTTCACCCCCTTCTCGCGCCTTGGGGTGATCATCATCGACGAAGAACACGACAGCTCCTATAAACAGCAGGAAGGCTGGCGCTATCACGCTCGCGATCTGGCGGTGTTCCGCGCTCACGCCGAAAACATCCCGCTGGTAATGGGCTCGGCGACGCCAGCGCTGGAAACGCTGCACAACGTGCAGTTAGGCAAATACCGTCAGCTCAAACTGACCCAGCGGGCAGGCAACGCCAAACCGGCCAACCAACATCTGATCGATTTGAAAGGCCTGCCGCTGAAGGTCGGGCTCTCTCAGCCTCTGCTGAAAAGCATGCAGCACCACCTCAAGAACGGCAATCAGGTGATCCTGTTCCTTAACCGCCGAGGCTATGCACCCGCGCTACTGTGCCATGAGTGTGGCTGGATCGCCGAATGCCAGCGCTGCGACCATTACTACACGTTCCACCAGCATCAACGCCAGCTGCGCTGCCACCACTGCGACAGCCAGCGCCCGGTGCCACATCAGTGCCCGCAGTGCGGTACCACCAACCTGGTTTCCGTCGGCGTCGGTACCGAACAGTTGGAAAATGAACTGGCTCCCCTGTTCCCGGAAACCGCCATTACCCGTATCGATCGCGATACCACCAGCCGCAAGGGGTCACTGGAACAGCATCTGGCCGATATTCACCGTGGCGGCCCACGTATCCTGATCGGCACGCAAATGCTGGCCAAAGGCCACCACTTCCCGGATGTCACCCTGGTGGCATTGCTCGACGTGGACGGCGCGCTATTCTCCGCCGATTTCCGTTCTGCCGAGCGTTTTGCCCAGCTCTATACTCAGGTTTCAGGCCGTGCTGGCAGGGCAGGTAAACAGGGCGAAGTGCTGCTGCAAACTCATCACCCGGAACATCCGTTACTGCAAATCCTGCTGCAACAGGGCTACGACGCCTTTGCCAAGCAAACCCTGGCCGAGCGTAACAGCGTCTTCCTGCCGCCCTACACCAGCCACATCATCGTGCGTTCGGAAGATCACGATAACCAGCAGGCACCGCTGTTCTTACAGCAGCTACGCAATCTGTTGGAAGCCAGCCCGCTGAAGGATGATTCGCTGTGGGTAATGGGCCCAGTTCCCGCCCTGCAACCCAAACGTGGGGGTCGCTTCCGCTGGCAACTCTTGTTGCAACACCCGTCCAGAAAACTGTTACAGCACCTGATAAAAAGCACGTTGCCATTGATTGGCACCCTGCCTCAGGCGCGTAAAGTTAAATGGACGTTAGACGTTGATCCCATTGATAGTTGATTAAGAAAACTCTTAATTCCACGGTAAAAAGCAAACGTTTACACCACAATTTGCGAGCGAACACGAAAAAACCTTCCTGCGTCACACTTTTCATGCAAATTAGGTAACAAAAGCGGCCCGTAATCTGTTTAGAATGTCGGTGAAGGCATTTTTTCAGCCAGGCAATGGAATGCTTGAATGTGGATGACGCTAAAAATAACACCACCACCACTGCATGCCAGAATTTGTGAGCAAACTGAAGTAACCGCGTTAGCCGGGTGCTGACGCAAGGAGAAAGGCGTTGGAACACAAGCAAGAATTACCCATGGCGACCATGAAAGACGTTGCCGAAATGGCCGGCGTTTCCACGGCAACCGTGTCGCGTGCGCTGATGAATCCGGAAAAGGTGTCAACGCCAACGCGCCAGAAAGTAGAACAGGCCGTGCTGGCCGTGGGTTACTCCCCTCATGCCCTGACACGCAATATCAAACGCAATGAATCCCGCACTATCCTGGTGATCGTCCCGGACATCTGCGATCCGTTTTTTGCCGACGTGATCCAGGGGATCGAGCAAACGGCAGCGCAGCAGGGTTATCTGGTCCTGATCGGCGACTGTGCACAGCAGAACCAGCAGGAACGCACCTTCGTTAACCTGATCATCACCAAACAAATCGATGGCATGCTGCTGCTCGGCTCCAACCTGCCTTTCGACGCCAGCAAGGAAGAGCAGCGCAACCTGCCGCCGATGGTGATGGCCAACGAGTTTGCACCGGAGCTCGAACTGCCAACGGTGCATATCGACAACCTGACCGCCGCGTTTGAAGCCGTACATTATCTGCACCAGCTTGGCCATAAACAGATCGCCTGTATCGCCGGGCCAGAGCAGATGCCGCTGAGCCATTATCGGTTGCAAGGCTACATTCAGGCGCTACGCCGTAATGGCATTACCGTCGAAAGCAGCTATATTACCCGGGGTGACTTCACCTACGAAGCCGGTGCGCAGGCGTTAGCCTCACTGATGGCGCTGCCGAAACCGCCAACGGCGGTCTTTTGTCACAGCGACGTCATGGCGATCGGCGTATTGTCCCAGGCGAAAAAGCTGGGCTTGCGGGTACCACAGGATCTGTCGATTGTCGGCTTTGACGATATCAAGCTGGCACAGTATTGCGATCCACCGCTGACCACCGTGGCACAGCCCCGCTTCCAGATTGGCCAGCAGGCAATGTTGCTGCTGCTGGAACAGTTGCATGGGCAAACCGTGAACAGCGGTTCCCGGCTACTGGACAGTGAATTGATCATCAGAGGCAGCACCGCGGCCCCTAAACGCTAGTCAAATATTTTCGGGTTAAGTAACATGGCAGACCCAGCGCCGGCCAAACCGGCGTAATGATTATTGTTGTGGTCATTTTGCCAGAATCGCTCCCCGGAGCCTGCCTACACCTACAGGGCAGTAAGCTGATGCAAAATGGCCGATAAAATAGCTAGAGGATAGGTTTTAACCTCATCACGACACAGCGGAATTATAGTGGCACAGAGAGACTATGTAGGCCGCGGGCGCTCAGGAGCAGCGCGGCGCAAGACCCCCAGCCGTAAAAAACGCAGTTCTCCAAAGGTATCCAAAACCGTGGTGGCGCTTGCCGTCGCCATTCTGGTTGTCTTTATCGGTGGTCTTTATTTCATTACCCACAACAAACCGGATGAAACACCGATGTTGCCTACGCATGGCACACGCCCGGGCAACGGTCTGCCACCGAAGCCGGAAGAGCGTTGGCGTTACATCAAAGAGCTGGAGAACCGCCAGATCGGAGTCAAGACACCTACCGAGCCAACGGCCGGGGGAGAGGTCAATTCCAAAACTCAGTTGACCGACGAACAGCGCCAATTGCTGGAGCAGATGCAGGCCGATATGCAGCAGCGCCCGACGCAGCTGTCTGAAGTGCCTTACAACGATCCTTCACAGCTGCGTAACGGTGGGCGGCAACAACAGGTACAGCCGCCGGTACAGCAGCAGATAGCACCACCGGTGCAGCAACAGCAGGTCACTCAGCCTCGCAACCCGTTCAACAACGGCGCAGCACCCGTGCAGCAGCAACCGGTACAGCAGCCGAAGCCGCAGGTACAGCAACCAAAACCACAGGCCGTAACTCCGCCAGTGCAGACCCGTCAGCCTGAAGTGAAACAAGAAGTAAAAACGGAAACGGCCAAGCCGGAAACCAAACCTGAGTCGAAGCAGAAGTGGATGGTGCAATGTGGTTCGTTCCGCGCAGCCGATCAGGCCGAGTCGGTACGGGCACAGCTGGCGTTTGAAGGGGTTGAAAGCCGGGTCACCGCAGGCGGTGGCTGGAATCGAGTGATGCTCGGCCCATACAGCAGCCGCGCCGCCGCAGACAAAACCCTGTCGCGCCTGAAGGGCATTGGCATGTCAAGTTGCATTCCCCTCTCCGTCGGGGGTTGAAAAGCGTCAATCTCCCCCCATCTATAGTCTCAATATGCCTCGTAGTCTCTGCCAACGCAGAGGCTGCGGGGACTTCTTTCCGTCCGCAACGAGGGTCTGCTCGTGACAACAATTGTAAGCGTACGCCGCAACGGCCAGGTAGTGATCGGTGGCGATGGCCAGGCCACACTGGGCAACACGGTAATGAAGGGCAACGTCAAAAAAGTCCGTCGCCTGTATAACGACAAAGTGATTGCCGGTTTCGCCGGGGGTACGGCTGACGCTTTTACCCTGTTCGAACTGTTCGAGCGCAAGCTGGAGATGCACCAGGGCCATCTGGTGAAAGCGGCCGTTGAGCTGGCGAAAGACTGGCGTACCGACCGCATGCTACGCAAGCTGGAAGCCCTGCTGGCGGTAGCCGATGAGAATGCCTCGCTGATCATCACCGGTAACGGTGACGTAATTCAGCCAGAAAATGATTTGATTGCGATCGGCTCCGGTGGCCCTTATGCCCAGTCGGCCGCCCGCGCGCTGTTGGAAAATACCGAAATGAGCGCCCGCGAAATCGTGGAGAAATCCCTGACCATCGCCGGCGACATCTGTATTTACACCAACCATTGTCACACCATTGAAGAATTGCCTTCCAAAGCGTAAGGATCGAATACCATGTCTGAAATGACCCCGCGCGAGATCGTCAGCGAACTGGACAGCTACATCATCGGCCAAAACAAAGCCAAACGTGCTGTCGCCATTGCCCTGCGCAACCGCTGGCGCCGGATGCAGCTCAACGAGATGCTGCGTCACGAAGTGACCCCAAAAAATATTCTGATGATCGGCCCAACGGGCGTCGGTAAAACCGAGATCGCCCGTCGTCTGGCTAAACTGGCCAACGCTCCCTTCATCAAGGTAGAAGCCACCAAGTTCACCGAAGTGGGCTATGTAGGTAAAGAAGTGGACTCTATCATCCGCGATCTGACCGATGCCGCCGTGAAAATGGTGCGTCTGCAATCGATCGAGAAAAACCGCACCCGTGCGGAAGAGATGGCAGAAGAACGCATTCTCGACGTGCTGATCCCACCGGCCAAGAACAACTGGGGCCAGGCAGAAGAGCAGAATGAACCTTCTGCCGCTCGCCAGGCATTCCGTAAGAAACTGCGTGAAGGTCAGCTGGACGATAAAGAAATCGAAATCGATCTGGCTTCGGCCCCGATGGGCGTGGAAATCATGGCTCCTCCGGGCATGGAAGAGATGACCAACCAGCTGCAATCGATGTTCCAAAACCTCGGTGGGCAGAAGCAGAAACCGCGTAAAGTGAAGATCAAGGAAGCCTTCAAGCTGCTGATCGAAGAAGAAGCGGCCAAGCTGGTAAACCCGGAAGAACTGAAAGAGCAGGCGGTGGAAGCCGTTGAACAGCACGGTATCGTGTTTATCGATGAGATCGACAAAATCTGTAAGCGCAGCGGCCAGAGCTCCGGCCCGGACGTGTCCCGCGAGGGCGTCCAACGCGACCTGCTGCCGTTGGTGGAAGGCTGTACGGTATCAACCAAGCACGGCATGGTAAAAACCGATCACATTCTGTTTATCGCCTCTGGCGCGTTCCAGACGGCCAGCCCTTCCGACCTGATCCCGGAACTGCAAGGCCGTCTGCCAATCCGCGTTGAGCTGCAAGCGCTGACCACGGAAGATTTTGAACGTATCCTGACCGAGCCAAGCGCATCGCTTACCGAGCAGTACAAAGCGTTGATGGCTACCGAAGGCGTCACTATCGATTTCACCGCTGACGGTATCCGCCGCATCGCTGAAGCCGCCTGGCAGGTTAACGAAAGCACCGAAAACATCGGCGCACGTCGTTTGCACACCGTACTGGAGCGTCTGATGGAAGATATTTCGTACGATGCGAGTGAAATTGGCGGCCAATCCATTACAATTGACGCGGAATACGTGCGCAATCATCTGGATGAACTGGTAGCGGATGAAGATCTGAGTCGTTTTATCCTATAATCGCTCTATCACTGTCCTGTCAGTTATCTTTGTGGGAGGCATTGCCTCCCACATTTATTTTTAACGGACACCGTCTTTTGACTTACTGAAGCGAAATATGAGCTCATCAACCACCACCACCCCGGCCAGAGCCTGGCTGGAAAGTTTACGACCACGAACCCTGCCATTGGCCTTTGCCTCCATCGTTGTCGGTTCCGCGATCGCGGCCTGGCAGGGCAGCCTGAAGCCCGGCGTGGCGCTGTTGGCTCTGCTGACCGCAGGTCTGCTGCAGATCCTCTCCAACCTGGCCAATGATTACGGTGATGCGGTAAAAGGCAGCGATAAAGAAGACCGTATCGGTCCGTTGCGCGGCATGCAAAAGGGCATGATCACCCAAAGCCAGATGAAACGGGCCTTGATGCTGACGGTGGTGCTGATCGCCATTTCCGGTTGCTGGCTAATCGCCGTCGCCTGTGAAAAACCTAGCGATGTAGTGGGCTTCCTGGTGCTGGGCGGGCTAGCGATTATCGCGGCCATTACCTATACCGTGGGCACCAAACCTTACGGTTATCTGGGGCTGGGCGATATTTCGGTATTGGTGTTTTTCGGCTGGCTCAGCGTGGCAGGCACCTACTATCTACAGACTCACACTTTCGATAGCGTCGTGATGTTGCCAGCCACCGCCTGTGGCCTGCTCGCGGCGGCGGTGTTGAACATCAATAATCTGCGCGATATCGAAAGTGACCGTGCTAACGGCAAAAATACCCTGGCCGTCCGCCTTGGCCCACAGAATGCGCGCTATTACCACGCAACGCTGCTGATCGCCGCCGTGGTCTGCTTTGCCCTGTTCACCCTACTTAACCTGCACAGCCTGTGGGGCTGGCTGTTTGTGCTGGCCATCCCGTTTCTGTATCGCCACGGTATGCGTGTCCTACGTGACCCTACTGCCGTCGGTATGCGTCCGATGCTGGAACATATGGTCAAGGCCGCCTTGCTCGCCAACGTGCTGTTTGCTATTGGCGTGGTGCTCAGTTAGTTGAGACTTGCGTACCAGAACGCATCCTGGCACTGATGATTTTGCCAACGGGGCGAATAAAGGGATATACTGGTTATTCCAGCGGCAAACAGACGTAAAATCCTATGAAATACGATACTTCCGAACTTTGCGATATCTATCAGGAAGAGGTCAACGTAGTTGAGCCTCTGTTCTCCAACTTTGGCGGGCGTACTTCATTTGGCGGGCAAATCACTACGGTGAAATGCTTCGAGGATAACGGCCTGCTGTTTGAACTGCTCGAAGAAAACGGCCGTGGCCGCGTGTTAGTGATCGACGGCGGCGGCTCGGTACGTCGTGCCCTGATCGACGCGGAGCTGGCCCGTCTGGCGACTCAGAACGAATGGGAAGGCATCGTGGTTTACGGTGCGGTGCGCCAGGTGGATGATCTGGAAGAACTGGACATCGGCATTCAGGCGATGGCAGCGATCCCGGTAGGAGCCACCAGCGAAGCGATAGGCGAAAGTGATATCCGCGTGAATTTTGGCGGTGTGACCTTCTTCTCTGGCGATCATCTGTATGCCGACAACACCGGCATCATCCTTTCTGAAGACCCGCTCGATATCGAGTAACCGCAGAAAATGACAAAGGGCGCCTGAGGCGCCCTTTTCGTTGGTGCTAATGGATCAGACTTCTTCCATTTTACCCAGCAATGCGCGCAGGCGATCTTGCCACACGTGCTGCTCTTCTTTCAGCTGCTGGTTTTCACGGACCAGTGACTCGTGGTTACCCGCAGCGCTCTGAACTTCCTGAGACAGGGAATTGTTTTTCTCTTTCAGCTCTTCAATTTCCATCTGCAACAGCGTGATGGTATCGATCGCCTGCTGAACTTTTGCTTCCAGTTTTTCAAATACTTCAAATGACATTCTTCAGTCCCCTCATGATAGCAAGGCGTACATCCATAAGTAGCGCCGCAACCTTAGCTGCAGCGACTGCGAATATGCTCGCGTAACCAACAGGCCCAGCGCCTGTTTCGATAAAACCTTTCCCGCAATAAAAACGATTGTAAGTAGCCAGCCCCCCAGTGTCTAGCAACATACCGACCCAACGCGCACTCTGTTGCAATTTTCCTACCCTGGCTATCAGCCAAAGCTGAAAGTCACCGCTGCCAAACGGCAGGGTTGTTAACAAATAGAGACAAAATAACTGGTCAGATCACCGTTTTATGGCGCAGAAAGAACACCAAACAACGCGAATTCGCTCAATTTTATGACGAAGTACACACATTTTGATTTCGCTATTTCTCGTTTATGCTCGTTAACGATAAATTTACATCACATCCTCAACCGATAAGAGGACGTGAAGAAAAACTCTGTAGCTCAAGGCCAAAACGCCAACGCGCCAAGCCTAGATAACCTATAACCGTCGTCTGCAGGACAATAATATTATGAGCCAAACCATCAGTCCGACCTTAAAAGGCCAGTGCATCGCTGAATTCCTCGGCACCGGTCTGTTGATTTTCTTTGGCGTAGGCTGTGTGGCAGCGCTGAAACTGGCAGGTGCCAGCTTCGGCCAGTGGGAAATCAGCATCATTTGGGGCCTGGGGGTGGCGATGGCCATCTATCTGACCGCCGCCATTTCCGGTGCTCACCTGAACCCGGCCGTCACGCTCGCGCTGTGGCTGTTCGCCTGCTTTGATGGACGCAAAGTACTCCCTTACATCGTTGCGCAGATTGCGGGTGCCTTTTGCGCGGCAGCACTGGTCTACGGGCTGTATTACAGTCTGTTCTTCGATTTTGAAGCCGCCCACCAGATGGTACGTGGCAGCAACGAAAGCCTCGAATTGGCCGGCATTTTCTCGACGTATCCCAACGCGCATATCTCCGTCGGCCAGGCCTTCCTGGTAGAAACCGTGATCACCGCCATCCTGATGTGCCTGATCCTGGCGCTGACAGACGACGGCAACGGCATTCCACGCGGCCCGCTGGCACCGCTGTTGATCGGTATTCTGATTGCCGTCATCGGTGCCTCTATGGGACCATTAACCGGCTTTGCACTGAACCCGGCGCGTGACTTTGGCCCGAAACTGTTCGCCTACCTGGCGGGCTGGGGCAACGTGGCCTTCACCGGCGCTCGCGACATCCCTTACTTCTTGGTGCCTATCTTCGGCCCTATCGTCGGTGCAGGTTTGGGCGCCTTTGGTTATCGCGCGCTGATCGGTCGCCATCTGCCTTGTGACGTTTGCTTCGAGGAAGAGCAACCCGCCACTAAACCAGAACAACGTAAAGCGTGATTGGCACGGCTTTAAACGGTTAACCACAGTAGGACTCAAAATTATGACAACCGAAAAAAAATACATTGTCGCCCTCGACCAGGGAACCACCAGTTCACGTGCCGTAGTGCTCGATCACGATGCCAATATTGTTGCGGTTTCACAGCGTGAATTTACGCAGATCTACCCGAAGGCCGGCTGGGTAGAGCACGACCCGATGGAAATCTGGTCCTCACAAAGTTCCACCTTGGTCGAAGTGCTGGCCAAGGCCGATATCAGTTCTGACCAAATCGCCGGGATCGGCATTACCAACCAGCGTGAAACCACCATCGTCTGGGAAAAAGAGACCGGTAAACCGATTTATAACGCGATCGTCTGGCAGTGCCGTCGCACCGCCGACATCTGTGAAAAACTCAAGCGTGATGGCCTGGAAGAGTATATCCGCCACAATACCGGCCTGGTGGTTGACCCTTACTTCTCGGGTACCAAGGTCAAATGGATCCTCGACCACGTCGAAGGCGCGCGCGAACGTGCCAAGCGCGGTGAACTGCTGTTTGGTACCGTCGACACCTGGCTGGTGTGGAAGATGACCCAAGGGCGGGTTCACGTGACCGACTACACCAACGCCTCACGTACCATGATGTTCAACATCCATGAGCTGGACTGGGACGATCGGATGCTGGAAGCGCTGGACATCCCGCGCGCCATGCTGCCAGCAGTCCGTCCTTCTTCCGAAGTGTATGGCCAGACCAACATCGGAGGTAAAGGCGGGACGCGTATTCCTATCGCCGGGATCGCCGGTGACCAGCAGGCGGCGCTGTATGGCCAACTCTGCGTCCAGCCGGGTATGGCGAAAAACACCTACGGCACCGGCTGCTTCCTGTTGATGAATACCGGCAAAGAGGCAGTACGCTCCAGCCACGGCTTGCTGACCACCATCGCCTGCGGCCCACGCGGCGAAGTGAACTATGCGCTGGAAGGTGCGGTGTTTATTGGCGGTGCCTCTATCCAGTGGCTGCGCGACGAGCTGAAACTGATCAGCGATGCCGCCGACTCCGAATACTTCGCCACCAAGGTCAAAGACAGCAATGGCGTCTACGTGGTGCCCGCCTTTACCGGCCTAGGTGCCCCCTACTGGGACCCGTATGCCCGTGGCGCCATCTTCGGCCTGACCCGCGGCGTCAACAGCAACCACATCATCCGCGCCACGCTGGAGTCTATCGCCTACCAGACCCGCGACGTACTGGATGCTATGCAGGCCGATGCCAATACCCGTCTGCAATCGCTGCGTGTGGACGGTGGTGCGGTAGCCAACAACTTCCTGATGCAGTTCCAGTCCGATATCCTCGGCACCCGTGTCGAGCGTCCTGAGGTGCGTGAAGTGACGGCGTTGGGCGCGGCCTATCTGGCCGGGCTGGCGATTGGCTACTGGAGCGATCTGGATGAAGTGAAGAGCAAAGCCAACATTGAGCGTGAATTCCGTCCGGGTATCGAAACTACCGAGCGTAATTTCCGTTACAGCGGCTGGAAAAAGGCCGTGGCTCGTGCGCAAGCCTGGGAAGATCACGACTGATTCGTTTTACCCTGCAACAGCGCTGCCTACGGGCAGCGTTTTTTTTGCCTCGCCCTGCCAGCTCCCCCCTGTGGTAAACTTTGCCGATATTTTCTTCCCTTTTCTCACTGACAGGTTTGCCATGAAACGTGAATTAGCCATCGAATTTTCCCGCGTTACCGAAGCCGCCGCACTTGCGGGTTATAAATGGTTGGGACGCGGCGACAAAAACGCCGCCGACGGTGCCGCCGTCAATGCCATGCGCATTATGCTCAACAGGGTGGATATTGATGGCCGGATCGTGATCGGTGAAGGTGAGATTGATGAAGCCCCGATGCTGTATATCGGCGAAAACGTCGGTACCGGGCTGGGCGATGCGGTGGATATTGCCGTCGATCCCATCGAAGGCACACGCATGACCGCAATGGGGCAATCCAATGCGCTGGCGGTCCTGGCGGTAGGCGATCGTGGCACCTTCTTGCACGCTCCTGATATGTACATGGAAAAACTGGTCGTCGGCCCGCAGGCGCGTGGAGTGATCGACCTCAACTTGCCGCTAGCCACCAACCTGAACAACATCGCTGCCTGCCTAGGCAAGCCACTGACGGAGCTAACGGTGATCACGTTGGCTAAACCGCGCCACGATGCGGTGATCGCAGAAATGCAGCAGCTCGGGGTGAAGGTTTTCGCTATTCCCGACGGTGATGTCGCCGCGTCGATCCTGACCTGTATGCCGGAAAGCGAAGTGGATGTGATGTACGGCATCGGTGGCGCACCGGAAGGCGTGATCTCCGCTGCGGTGATCCGTGCGCTGGATGGTGATATGCAAGCCCGCCTGCTGGCTCGCCATCAGGTCAAAGGGGATAACGAAGATAATCGCCGTATTGGCGAGCAGGAGCTGGCCCGCTGTAAAGAAATGGGCATCGAAGCCGGTAAGGTGTTGGTGCTGGATGAAATGGCGCGCAACGATAACGTGATCTTTGCCGCGACCGGCATCACCAAGGGCGATCTGCTGGAAGGCATCACCCGCAAAGGCAATATGGCCACCACCGAAACCCTGTTAATCCGGGGCAAATCGCGCACTATCCGCCGCATCCGTTCGACCCACTATCTGGATCGCAAAGACGCAGCGCTGCACGAATTCCTGCTTTAACGCCTAGGGGCGCAGAGCGCGCCCCGTCTCTATCAGGCAGTATGTCCCTGATGCTGCATACGGCTCGATAGCGGCCACCAACACAGCAAAATCAACAACGCCATGGCAAACATCAGCAAACCAAGGCTGAACTGCCCGGTTTGTGGCAGCATGGCTGACAGCCAGGTTGCCAGGCCAGACCCCATATTCTGCATGCCGCCCACCAGGGCACCCGCCGCCCCGGCCAGATAAGGAAACGGCTCCATCGCACCGGTCGTCGCCAGTGGGAATAGCATCCCGGCACCAAAGAAGAACAACGCTGCAGGCACGATCAGCGTCCAGATATTCATCACCCCGAACCAACCAGGGATCCACATCATCAGCCCGGCCAACAGGCAACTGATCACCGAATGCCACATCAGGCTGTGGAAGGATTTGCCGTCACGCCCGGCATACCAGGCACCAAAGAACGCCGCCGGGATCGGCAAGATAAACAGGATACTGACGGTCAAACCGCTCAGGCCCAACACTCCGCCCATCAACACGCCACAGCTGGCTTCAAAGACGGCGATCCCGGCCAGAGCGCCGATCAACATCACCAGATAGCAGCTGAAGGTGCCGTCCGCCAGCAGTTGGCGGAAGCTGGAAAGCATACGGCGTTTTTCCGTTTGCTGCGGCCGGGTTTCCGGCAACCAACGGAACATGGCAAACGCTACACCGGCGCACAACACCAGCAGGAAGCCATAACAAGCCCGCCAACCAAACATCATCGCCAGTCCCCCGCCAATCACCGGAGCCAACAGCGGGCTGACCAGAATGCCCATATTCAGCAGGCTATTGGCATAACGTAGGGAAGTGCCTGCATACAGATCGCGCGGCATGGTTCTGGCCATCACGCCCGCCACGCCGGTGCCCATACCCTGAACCGCGCTGGCGGCTACCAACATCGATAGGCTGTTGGCCAGCAAAGCGCCCAAGGCACCAAGTAGGAAAATCATCATGCCAGCCAGGATCACCGGGCGGCGGCCAATGCGATCGGAAAGCGGTCCGTAGATCAACTGCGAGAAGCCGTAGGTCAGCAGATAAGCCGCCATAACGCGCTGCACGGAGCCGGAGGGCACCGAGAGATCGCGGGCAATATCGGCGATGATAGGTACATAAATGGTTTGCGCCATCTGACCGACGGCAACCAGCAGGATCAGCATCACCAGCAGGTGGAAGTTCTCAACTTTTCTCATTATCTTCATTAACTTATTCAGTCTTGCGACACTCAACCCCGCCTAATATCCCAGGGGGAACCACAGAGCAGCTTCTCAGCGTCGCATAAGCTAACAAATCTGATTTTTTTAGCGAGTTTCGGGCAAATATAGATCGCCGTCACACTGGCACCTATCGCTACCAGTCTCGTAAATGAAACTGTACGTATCTGTTGTCATAACGGGAAAGAGTTAAAAATGATAAACTTGCATCAGATTAGCTTTAACACTTAATCGATAATTATTTCCATCAACTTGAAATAAGATACCGCCACAGGGATTTGGGTTTTATGAAAACACCAGAGCTGATTTTATTGCAGTTAAAAACCTTGGGTCCTCATTCTGCCAAAATGCTGGCAGAGCGGCTGGAAATCACGCCGATGGGGATCCGCCAGCATCTGCAATCCCTTGAACAACGTGAGCTGGTTTGCTACGAGGAAACGCGCGCCAAAGTAGGCCGCCCGACGCGTTACTGGTCTTTGACCCAACAGGGCCATGCCCAGTTTGCCGACGGACACGATCGGCTTTCGGCGATCCTGCTGGAGTCTGCACATGAGCTGTTCGGTGCCGAAGGCATAGAAAAGCTGATCCGGGCGCGCGAGGATAAACTCTATCACCGGTACGCTGATGAGCTGGCAGAGGAAGAAGACCATCTCAGCAAGCTCAACCGCCTGGTAAACCTACGCCAGCGTGACGGCTATATGGCGGAACTGTTGGAAAGCCCGCAGGGCATGTTGCTGGTGGAAAACCACTGTCCGATCGGCGTGGCGGCCCATACTTGCAGCAACCTGTGCAACTCCGAACTGCAGCTGTTCCATCGCCTGTTTGGTAAAGGCTACCGGATAGAACGTACCGCGCATGCCATCTCCGGCTCACGACATTGTGCTTATTTGATCCGACCACGGGAGCGTTAAAAGTATGGCTGAATGGGTTAATGGCAAAGTGACAGGGGTACAACATTGGACCGATGGCTTGTTCAGCATCACCGTCAATGCCCCGATCGACAGTTTCACCGCCGGGCAGTTTGCCAAGCTATCACTAGAAATAGGCGGCGAGCGCGTTCAGCGCGCCTATTCTTACGTTAATGCCCCCAGCGATCCCAACCTGGAGTTTTATCTGGTCACAGTGCCGGAAGGAAAACTCAGCCCAAGCCTCCATCAGTTGCAGCCCGGAGCGGAGGTGATGGTCACCAAAGAAGCCGCCGGATTCTTTGTGCTCGAAGAAGTGCCAGACTGCGACACCTTGTGGATGTTGGCGACCGGTACCGCCATCGGCCCTTATCTATCGATCCTGCAAGAAGGCAAAGATCTGGAGCGCTTCAACAACCTGGTGCTGGTGCACGCTGCACGATTTGCTCGCGATCTCAGCTACCTGCCGCTGATGCAGCAGCTGCAACAGCGTTTTAACGGCAAACTACGCATTCAAACCGTGGTCAGCCGCGAAGAGGTGGCTGGCTCATTGACCGGGCGCGTTCCTGCTCTGCTGGAAGACGGCCTACTGGAAGCGGCAGTTGGTTTGACCCTGGATGCCGAAACCAGCCATGTGATGCTGTGCGGCAACCCGCAGATGGTGCGAGATACCCAGCAAACGCTGAAAGAGAAGTACCAGATGCGCAAACATCTGCGCCGTAAGCCGGGCCATATCACCAGCGAGCATTACTGGTAGTTCAGCGGAATTTTACCGGTTCGGCCTCTGGCCCGAATCGGTTATCCCCAGGAGTGCCAAGAAAAGCGCCCAGATCGATCGCCATCATCACCACAATCAGCGTTGGAATAAAACGCCCCACGCCCCACTGCCAGACCGGCGCCAACATCTGCCAATTACCTGCCGCCAATATCCACGCCAGGATCAAAAGCAACGCCCACCAACCCTTTTTATTACGATCGTGCAGGCGCTTGACCAGCACCGCCGCCGTTGGCCACAACAGCGCCACAATGCAAAAGGCGATGGTCTGGATCGCCACCACATCGTAGTTGGCCAGCGTGAAAGCCACCGCCATCAGCACCACCCAGACTGCCATCCAGATCCAGAAGTCGCGCCGCCCGATGCGGCCCTTAAAGGAAAAACACCATTGCTGTAAGCTCATCGATTCATGCACTCTTGGCCTGCCCATATTCTGCGCCGCAGTGTAACATAGGCCATACCGGGTTGAGCTAGCCCCGGAAAAACGCAGACCATCGCACCGCCTTGCGTCAGCAAACGACAATCACGCGGAATTTTTGACAATTCCCCCGGGTTATCGTTTTAATCGGAGTCATCTTTGTTACCGATGCCGTATACCATGCTGAAAAAAATCATCGTTATAGCCTGCCTGTGCTCCCCCATCGGCAGTGCCTGGGCCGATCCACCGGATACGCCTACCGAAGCCCCGGCGAACGCCCCCTACTTGCTGGCTGGCGCACCCACCTTCGATCTGACGGTGGTGCAATTTCGCGAAAAATACAACCGCGACAACCCAACGCTGCCGATTGGTGAGTTTCGCGTCGTCCCCTCCAGAGAGGATGACTCTCCTTTGCTGACCCGCGCGGCCAGTAAGATTAACGAAAACCTGTACGCCTCTACCGCGTTGGAAAAGGGCACCGGTAAGATTAAAACCATGCAGCTTACCCATTTGCTGTTGCAGGATGGCGAAGAAAAAGCGGCCAAAGCCATCGCGGTGAACTACATGGCGGCCCTGAGCCGTCAGTTTGAACCGGCACTCACCGTGGAAGAAAGCATTATCAAGGTGAACAACCTGCTGGAAAAAGGCAAAGGCTCCTACTTCTACCAGCAACAGGTCGGGGCAATACGCTATGTGGTGGCAGATAACGGCGATAAGGGGGTAACCTTCGCCGTTGAACCGATTAAGCTAACGCTATCTGAACCCTGATACCCCAGCAATTAATGACAAAAAGCAAAGCCTTTGCACTGATTCATCTCTATACTGTTGGGCAGGTAAACTGCCAGTCCGGCAGTTGTCATTTAGACTCTCGCGTCCCCTTTTTGGAGGAAAACACATGCGTCATCCATTAGTAATGGGTAACTGGAAGCTTAACGGCAGCGTTCATATGGTTAACGAACTGATCGCCGCCTTGCGTAAAGAACTGAGCAGCGTTGACGGTTGTGGCGTTGCCATCGCACCTCCAGTCATGTATCTGGATCTGGCCAAGCACGAGCTGGGTGGCAGCCGCATCGCTCTGGGCGCACAGAACGTCGACATCAACCTGTCTGGCGCCTTCACCGGTGAAGTTTCTGCCACCATGCTCAAAGACGTAGGTGCTGAATACATCATCATCGGCCACTCAGAGCGCCGTACCTATCACAAAGAAACCGACGCAGCGATCGCAGAGAAATTTGCCGTGCTGAAAGCCGCTGGCCTGATCCCAGTGCTGTGCATCGGTGAAACCGAAGCAGAAAACGAAGCGGGTAAAACCGAAGAAGTTTGTGCGCGCCAGATCGACGCCGTGCTGAAAACCCAGGGCGCTGAAGCGTTCAAAGGCACCGTCATCGCTTATGAGCCAGTATGGGCTATCGGTACCGGTAAATCCGCCACCCCAGCGCAAGCTCAGGCAGTGCACAAATTTATCCGTGACCATATCGCCAAGCAAGACGCTGCTGTCGCTGCCGAAGTGATCATCCAGTACGGCGGTTCCGTGAACGATAAGAACGCCGCAGAGCTGTTTGCTCAGCCAGACATCGACGGCGCGCTGGTTGGCGGCGCATCACTGAAAGCTGACGCTTTCGCCGTGATCGTCAAAGCCGCTGCCCAAGCGAAAAAAGCCTGATTTTATCCGGCCTGAAATAACAAAACCCCGGCTTGCCGGGGTTTTTTATGGCCAAAAATTAGCGATCAGCGCTTGCTGATTTCGTCAAAGATCCCGCCAGTGGCAAAGTGCACCTTCTGCGCTTCAGTCCAGCCACCAAAGGTATCATCCACGGTGAACAGCTTCAGTTTTGGGAACTGCTCGGCGAATTTGGCAGCAACGGCTGCATCACGCGGGCGGTAATAGTTGTTGGCCGCAATAGTCTGGCCTTCCGGTGAATACAGATACTTCAGGTAAGCCGTGGCCACATCACGGGTGCCACGCTTATCAACGACCTTATCCACCACCGATACCGTCGGTTCGGCCAGAATGGATTCGCTCGGAGTGATGATTTCAAACTTGTCTTTACCCAGCTCTTTCTCTGCCAGCAAGGCTTCGTTTTCCCAAGCGATCAGCACATCACCGATGCCGCGCTCAACGAAGGTATTGGTTGCACCACGTGCGCCTGAATCCAACACTTCCACATTGCGGTACAGTTCTTTGACGAACTCCTGAGCCTTGGCTTTATCACCACCGTTCTGGTGCAGAGCATAGCCCCAGGCAGCCAGATAATTCCAACGGGCACCGCCAGAGGTTTTCGGGTTCGGTGTAATAACCGATACGCCGGGCTTCACCAGGTCAGCCCAATCATGGATCTGTTTTGGGTTGCCCTTACGCACCAGGAAAACGATGGTCGAAGTGTAAGGTGCTGAGTTGTCTGGCAGGCGCTTGATCCACGCTTTATCAATACGACCACGTTCTGCAATGGCGTCCACGTCGTATGCCAACGCCAGCGTGACCACGTCCGCTTCGATGCCGTTAATCACCGAGGTCGCCTGCTTGCCGGAACCGCCGTGTGACTGACGCACGGTAACCTTATCGCCGGTCTGCTGCTGCCAATACTTACCAAACGCCGTGTTATATTCCTGGTAGAACTCACGCGTTGGATCGTATGAGACGTTCAGCAGTTGAATATCTTTCGCCATGGCACCCGATGCCAACAGCAGTAAAGTCAGACCCACACCCCATTTTTGCATTGCCGTTCCCCCAGAAAATGACGCAACCTCAAACGGTTGATTTAGCATCAAAGCCTGCCAGAAACTTCCCTCACAATTAAAGAATAAAAAATGTGGTACTAGACCATTCTGGAATATAGCGATAACAGACAAAAAAAAGCCTCCAAAACGGAGGCTCCAGATTGATGACCAAGTGCCAATGCGGCTGAACTTGTAGAGGCGAGCATGTTCGCCCGTAGGAGCGCCTTATATACCGCGCCCGCTTAGCAGCATCAGGGGCAGATTAGTACAGCTTTTTCGCCGTTTCCAACCAGTCACCTTTGAACGGACGCTTCATGTTCTCGATCGCGTCAACGATGTCGTGGTGCACCATCTTCTCGTTCTGGATCCCTACGCAGCGGCCACCGTAACCTTGCAGCAGCAGGTCGATGGAGTACGCGCCCATGCGGGAAGCCAGAATACGGTCGTAGGCAACCGGTGAACCACCACGCTGGATGTGGCCCAATACGGTAGCACGGGTTTCACGCTTGGTTTCCTGCTCGATATGGCGTGCCAGTTCGTCGATATCACAGATATGCTCGGTGATCGCCACGATGGCGTGCTTTTTACCTTTGGCGATACCGGCTTTGATTTCGTCAACCAGATCGTCACGGCTGAATTCGATTTCCGGCAGGACGATAAATTCACAACCACCGGCAATGGCCGCCGCCAGGGTCAGGTCGCCACAGTAACGCCCCATCACTTCTACGATAGAGATACGTTGGTGTGATGAAGAGGTGTCGCGCAGGCGGTCAATCGCTTCCACCACGGTTTCCAACGCGGTGAAGTAACCGATGGTGTAGTCGGTGCCTGCAACGTCGTTATCGATGGTGCCAGGCAAACCGATGCAAGGGAAACCCTCTTCAGTCAGGCGCTTCGCCCCCATGTAGGAGCCGTCACCGCCGATGACCACCAGCGCATCAATGCCGCGGTTTTTCAGGTTTTCAATCGCCTTGGCGCGCACGCTGTCATCCCTGAACTCTGGAAAACGCGCAGAACCCAGGAAGGTGCCGCCGCGATTGATCATGTCAGACACGCTATAGCGGTCTAATTGCTCCATGCGATCTTCGTACAAACCAAGGTAGCCATCGTAAATACCAAATACTTCCAGACCTTCTGTGAGCGCGGCACGCACAACGCCACGAATGGCAGCGTTCATACCTGGGGCGTCACCGCCACTTGTCAGTACACCGATTTTCTTGATCATGACTACCTCTGAACTGTAGATGCAATTTCTTAAGAATTCTGTATTCGCCGACTCACCGGGTATCTCTCCAACGGCGCAAAACCAGCTTTACGGCTTTTATTGCTGGATATTATAACAAAAACACCCAGCTGAATTGATTCAGGTCACGCAACATCAAGGAAAAAACTTCACATGGCACGGCGTGCTAACACCGTGATTTCTCAATCCACCCAACATTGACCTACGTCTGTTGATTATAGTTCCCAATGCCCCTGTCGGCCCTGAGGAACAACAGAACAGGGATCCTGGTGAATAATCACATCGGCCCCAGGGAAACGATGCAACAATGCCTGCTCCACCTGTTCTGCCAGAATATGCGCCTGCATCAACGGCAGGTTGTCTTCCATTTCCAGATGCAACTGGATAAACCGCGTTGGCCCGGACTGCCGCGTACGCAGATCGTGCGCACCTTTCACACCCGGCCAAGACGATACCACATCGATAATTGCCTGACGCTCTTCATCCGGCAAGGCGCGATCCAGCAGGGACTGCACCGCCTCGTACCCCATACGCAGCGCGCTATAGAGAATATAGACCCCAATACCCAGGGCAAACAGCGCATCCGCACGGTGAAATCCATACCAGCTTAGCCCAAGTGCTATCAAAATAGCACCATTCATCATCACATCTGACTGATAATGCAGCATATCGGCCCGTACCGCCTGGCTACGCGTTTTTCTGACTACCCAGCGCTGATAGGTCACCAGGATGAGAGTGCTAATCAACGCAATGATAGTTACAGCTATCCCAATACCCGGCGAATTCAGGGGCTGCGGGGAATACAGATGCTGGAAGCCGGTCAAGAACAGGAACAGGGCAGAACCGGAGATAAACATGCTTTGCGCCAGCGCCGCCAGCGACTCAGCCTTGCCGTGACCGAACGTATGCTCTTCATCAGCCGGCTGCAACGAGTAGCGCACCACCAGCAGGTTGGTTAACGATGCGGCAATATCCACCAACGAATCCACCAACGCCGCCAACAGGCTGACCGAACCGGTGAGATACCAGGCAACGATCTTGATCAACAGTAGAACGGAGGCCATTCCGGTGGCGGCTAAAGCAGCGGACTGCACCAGCCGCGCGTATTGCTGTTCCATAAAAAACCCCAACCAAAGTTTATGGGCTTCAGTATAACGGAATGCGGGGTAAAAAAAGTCCCGCCATCATTACGGGATGCTTGTCAGTTAAGCAAAAAAATCTGGCAAAATGTGCAGTAATGTCGCTGTCCCTAGATAAGTATTCATAAATTATCCAGGTTTGAAGGCGCGTCCACATAGTGTCCACACTCAATGGTTTTTAAAAATCCGAAACCTTTTAGAAAAAAATTAATTCATTGTTTTTTAAGTATATTTATTTTATCGAAATGAAAAAAAACCCCCTCATCATGAGGGGGAAGACAGGGATGGTGTCTATGGCAAGGAAAAACAGGGGATTACTCAGTCATACTCAACTTCTGGGCAGAAGTTTGCTGCAAACCAGAAATCTGTTGCTTCATCAGCTGCACACGCTGCTGATGTTTCTGGTCTAAAACACTTTTTTGCTCTGGCGTCAGCAGGTTATACATTTGGTTGCGTACCCGGGCCATTTCGACCTGGCGCTTAACCTGTTCCTGAGCCATTTTTTCCGCCTGGGCCTGCACGGCGGCTTCATCAAATTTATCTGCGGTGACCAGCTTATGCATGGTTTCCACTTCGTCTACATTAACACCAGGCAAATCGTAACGGGCCTGGCGCATCAAATCGCGCATTTGCTGGCGTTGCTGTTCGGTCAAGCGAACGCCGTCGAACATGTGATTCTGGCCAAGCGCTCTCAACAGTGCATCATTAGCAGGAGGTTGGACAGTTTCCGGTGTAGTATCAGCAGCAAAGGCAGCGGTAGAACCTATTGCCAAAATTGATGCCATAACTACTGCGGTCACCTTAACCATTTTTACTCCTCGAGCTTTCTCACTTTGCGAATCAACGAGGAGCAGTGTATCGCTGCACCTGCAAACATGCGTCAGGGCATGTAAAACTACGTAAAGTCATGGAATAGCAACAGTTGATGACGTATTTTGCGTCAGGAGGTAAATCACATATGCACAAAATTCTGTTAGTTGACGACGACCGCGAGCTCACCTCGCTACTGAAAGAACTGCTTGAAATGGAAGGCTTTAACATCGTCGTGGCTCACGACGGTGAACAGGCGTTGTCGTTACTGGACAGCTCCATCGATCTGCTGTTGCTCGATATTATGATGCCGAAGAAAAACGGTATCGATACGCTGAAAGAATTGCGTCAACACCACCAGACGCCGGTGATCATGCTAACCGCTCGCGGCAGCGAATTAGACCGGGTACTTGGCCTTGAACTCGGTGCGGACGACTACCTGGCAAAACCCTTTAACGATCGCGAACTGGTTGCCCGCATCCGGGCCATTCTGCGCCGTTCCAACTGGAGCGAACAGCAGCAGAATGTGGATACCAGCGCACCTACGCTGGACGTTGACGGCCTGCAGTTGAATCCCGGCCGCCAGGAAGCCAGCTTCGACGGGCAAGTGCTGGATCTGACGGGCACCGAATTTACCCTGCTCTATCTGCTGGCACAGCATCTCGGCCAGGTAGTTTCCCGTGAACTCCTCAGCCAGGAAGTGCTGGGCAAACGCCTGACGCCGTTCGATCGCGCCATTGATATGCATATCTCCAACCTGCGGCGCAAACTGCCGGACCGCAAAGATGGGCATCCTTGGTTCAAAACCCTGCGCGGACGGGGCTATCTGATGGTATCTGCAGCATGATCAACAGCTTGACGGCACGCATCTTCGCCATTTTCTGGTTCACATTGGCCCTGGTGCTGATGTTGGTGTTGATGGTGCCCAAACTCGACTCCCGCCAAATGACCACGCTGCTGGAAAGCGAACAGCGGCAGGGGTTGATGCTGGAACAGCATGTCGAAGCCGAACTGCAAAACGATCCGGCCAACGACCTGATGTGGTGGCGCCGCCTGTTCCGCGCCATCGAAAAATGGGCACCGCCGGGCCAGCGCCTGTTGTTGGTGACCAGCGAAGGGCGAGTGATCGGCGCGCAGCGCAACGAAATGCAGATCGTGCGCAACTTTATCGGCCAGTCGGACAACTCCGACCAACCGCAAAAGAAAAAATATGGCCGCGTCGAGCTGGTTGGCCCGTTCTCGGTGCGCGATGGTGAAGACAACTATCAGCTGTACCTGATCCGCCCGGCCAACAGTTCGCAGTCCGATTTTATCAACCTGATGTTCGACCGGCCGCTGCTGCTGCTGATCGTCACCATGTTAATCAGCGCCCCGCTGTTGCTGTGGCTGGCCTGGAGCCTGGCCAAACCGGCGCGTAAGTTGAAAAACGCCGCCGATGATGTAGCACGTGGCAACCTTAAGCAACACCCTGAGCTGGAAGCCGGGCCGCAGGAATTCCTTGCCACCGGGGCCAGCTTCAACCAGATGATCAGCGCGCTCGAAAGGATGATGACGGCCCAGCAACGGCTGATCTCCGATATCTCCCACGAATTGCGCACCCCGTTAACGCGTCTACAGCTGGCAACCGCCCTGATGCGCCGCCGCCACGGTGAAGGCCATGAACTGGCGCGTATCGAAACCGAAGCCCAACGGCTGGATTCGATGATTAACGATCTGCTGTTGCTATCCCGTGGCCAACAGAAAAGCGAGCTGGTGCGCGAACTGCTGAAGGCCAACGAACTGTGGGCCGACGTGCTGGACAACGCCAGTTTCGAAGCCGAACAGATGGGCAAGCAGCTGGAGGTCACCTCCCCTCCAGGCCCATGGACGATTTACGGCAACGCAGGTGCCCTGGACAGTGCGCTGGAGAATATTGTGCGTAATGCCCTGCGTTATTCCAATACGCGCATCGCGGTGGCATTCAGCGCCGATAATCAGGGGATCACCATCGTGGTGGACGATGATGGCCCAGGCGTCAGCCCGGAAGATCGTGAGCAGATTTTCCGGCCGTTCTACCGCACCGATGAAGCACGCGATCGCCAATCCGGCGGCACCGGGTTGGGTTTGGCCATCGTCGAATCCGCCGTCAATCAGCATCGCGGCTGGGTGAAAGCGGAAGACAGCCCGCTGGGTGGCCTGCGTCTGGTGTTGTGGTTGCCACTGCATCAGCGTTAATCGCCAGCACCCAAAGATTTTGCTATTCTGCGCCCCTCGTCATGAGGGGCTTTTTACATGCTGAATATCGTTTTATTTGAACCTGAAATTCCGCCGAACACCGGCAACATCATTCGCCTGTGCGCCAACACCGGTTTCCAACTGCATCTGATCGAACCTATGGGCTTCCCGTGGGACGACAAACGCCTGCGCCGTGCCGGGTTGGATTATCATGAATTTGCCTGCATCAAGCGCCATGCCGACTATGCCGCCTTCCTCGCCAGCGAAAATCCACAGCGGCTGTTTGCCCTTACCACCAAAGGCACACCAGCACACAGCGCTGTCAGCTATCAGGCTGGCGACTATCTGCTGTTTGGCCCGGAAACCCGTGGCCTGCCCGCCAGCATTCTGGATGCCTTGCCCGCACAGCAGAAGATCCGTATTCCCATGCAGGCCCAAAGCCGCAGCATGAACTTGTCCAACGCCGTCTCGGTGGTGGTTTACGAAGCCTGGCGCCAACTGGGTTATGCGGGCGCACTGCTTAAAGAGTAACCCCTATTGGGCGATCGCCTGCCAGCCAGACATCGCCCCATCGCCGCCCTGCCAAATTTGTGATCGTCAACACCCGCACCCGCTGAATTTTGCCATGCTCTCCCGGCAACCGGCAGCCAACCGAAGGTTCCTTCCCTGCTGTCTCTTTAGACTCCCTGTTCATCCGTGGTCTCTGCGCTCTACGTCACCACGCCAACAACAACAAGGATAACAAGATGAACAACGCCATTCTGCTAGGGATACTCTGGCACCTGGTCGGGGCGGCCAGTGCGGCCTGCTTCTACGCGCCATTCAAACAGGTCAAAAACTGGTCTTGGGAAACCATGTGGTCGATCGGCGGTTTCGTTTCCTGGCTGATCCTGCCATGGGCCATCAGCTATATGCTGCTGCCGGATTTTTGGCAGTATTACGGCTCATTCAGCGCTGCCACCCTGCTGCCGGTGTTCCTGTTCGGCGCCATGTGGGGGATCGGTAATATCAACTATGGCCTGACCATGCGCTATCTCGGGATGTCGATGGGGATTGGTATCGCCATCGGCATCACGTTGATCATAGGCACATTGATGACGCCACTGTTACAGGGCCGCTTCGAACTTCTGTTCGGCACCGCCGGTGGTCGTATGTCGCTTATGGGCGTGTTTGTTGCGCTGATCGGCGTGGTGATCGTCAGCTACGCGGGCCTGCTGAAAGAGCGGGCCATGGGTATCCGCGCCGAGGAGTTCAACCTCAAGAAAGGGCTGACGCTGGCGGTGATGTGCGGCATTTTCTCTGCCGGGATGTCCTTCGCCATGGACGCGGCCAAACCGATGCATGAAGCCGCCGGAGCACTGGGCATCGATCCGCTGTACGTTGCTTTGCCAAGCTATGTGGTGATTATGGGCGGCGGTGCGTTGATCAACCTGGGCTATTGCCTGATCCGCCTGGCTACCCTGAAGAATATCTCGGTGAAAGCCGATTTCTCACTACCGAAAAAACTGCTGGTCGCCAACGTGCTGCTCTCAATGCTCGGCGGTCTGATGTGGTATCTGCAATTCTTCTTCTACGCCTGGGGCCACGCCAAGATCCCGGCACAATACGACTACATGAGCTGGATGTTGCACATGAGCTTCTACGTACTGTGCGGCGGTATCGTCGGGCTACTGCTGAAAGAGTGGAAATGCGGGACCAGAAAGCCGGTGGCGGTACTGTGTCTCGGTTGCCTGGTGATCATCCTGGCTGCCAACATCGTTGGCCTGGGCATGGCCTCTTGAACGCTGAACTATCACGATCCCCTAGGCGATAAACCGTTGGCGATACTCGCGCGGGGTCATTCCGGCCTCGCGCGTGAACACCACGGAAAAGTAGTTACTGTCCTCAAATCCGCATCGGGCGGCAATATCGCTGATGCGGTATTCGCTGCGGCGTAGCAGACGCTTAGCCTGGCATAAACGGATCTGGCGCAGATAGTGGTTGATGGTCATGCCGGTTTGCTGGCGGAACAGCAGCTTCAGCGCCCGCTCGGTCAACTGATGCTGCTGGCAAAATGCCGGCAGATCAAAGTCGCCGTCGATGCCGCTTTGCAACGCCGCCATCAACAAGTCCAACTGTTCCCCGTCCGGCAACATGTGCACGCAATCCACCGCATAGCGATAGCGTTTGAGCACGATCGCCAACTGTAGCAGTAAGGCTTCGGTCAACTGGATAGAGAGCGAATCGGTTTTACGGCTCTCCTGCGAAAGCTGGGCGATAATCGGCCGGGCCTGTGCCATACCTTGGGTAGAGAGCCGCCAGTAGCGCTCGCTGGAGGTATCAAACGGCGGCAGCAGGCTTTCCCACTGGGCATTCAACCGCAGGCGATCCGGGCAATAGATGATGTTATCCAGCACCAGATCGTGTACCGACTCGTAGCTGTGGCAATCGCTGGCACGGATATAAAAAATATCCCCGCAGGTGATCCGGTAAGGGCGATCGTTCAGCACGTGTAGGCCATTGCCACGCCAAACGATCACAATCTCGCAAAACTGGTGAGTATGCGTGGCAAATCCCATCTGGGGATAGCGCTCCGCCACGGCCACCGGCATCTGTACAGAGGGCAGATAATCGCGGCTCTCTAACAGTAATGTCTCCCTCATCTCACACCCTTCCTATTTGGCACGACTGGGCATTATTGCCGAACCCACGGCGAGGAAAATTGACGCAGTCGTGATTTTCGCGTCGCTAGCGCATGCCACGTAGCGCACGGGGTGGGCAGGTAAACTCACGCTTGAACAGGGTCGAAAAATGGTTGCTGTCGCCGAACCCGCAGCGAAAAGCGATATCGGTGATACTGCTATCGCTGTGGCACAGCATGTGGCGCGCCTGTAGCAAACGCAGGTGGGTCAGATAGCGCTGTGGTGTCATATTGGTGTGCTGTTTCAGTTGCCGGTGCAGCGTCCGCAGCGGGATGGCAAAGCGATCGGCCAGCTCGGACCATTCGATCGATTCAGCATAGTGGCCCTGGAGCCAGTCCAACAGCTGATGCAAACGCCCCTCCTGATCGTCCCCCTGCCGGGCCAGACAGCCCTGCCACAGCTGCACCAACAGCTGCATAAATACGCTTTCATGCAGCGCAATCTCTTCTGGCCGCTCACCTGCAGGTGCCGCCGCGAGCTGCGCAATCAACCCCTTGACCTGTTGCAGCACCTGCTGGCTGATGCGCCAATGGGCCGGGTAGACGCCATCGGCCTCGCGCGGCAGGAACTGCTCCACGCCGGAGACAAAGCGGAAGGCGTCCGGCGCCCGGAACAGAATATTGGTCAGGATCAGGCCGTCGGTCTGTTCAAACAGGTGGCGATCGTGATCGCGCACAAAACAGACGCAACCGCTGTTAAGGGTATAGGGGTTGCCATTAAATACATGCACCCCCGCCCCCTGTTCGACAATCACAATTTCGTAAAAATCATGATGATGTTCTGGAAAAGCCTGCTGCGGCTCGCGGGGTTCGATCACCACGGGCGCGCTGCAGGAAGGGAAAAAATCACTACTGTGCAATAGGTTCATCTTGCCCCCCGGAGCTTTGGCGCGGCGGGATTACCGCGCAACGTCGGTAATCGATAGTAAGAGAAGCGTCCGGTAACAAACCTTAAGGTTTTGACCGAAAAGCACGCTAAAGCTGCGCGTTTTTTAAGAAAGCCGTAGCAATGTTGAGAAATGCGTACAAGGTCACAACCGGGCGAAAACCGGCCCGAGTCGTAAACTGTGAGCTACTTCACCTTTACCTTTGCCATTTTGCCAATCCCCCTCTGGCGTTGGCAGTGGCGAGAAGGCCCGGGCAGCGGCAACTTCCTACACTGCTCGCATCAAGCAATCACGGGCTTTCTCTCATGACTATTCGCAATACTGTCGCCATCGACCTTGGAGCCTCCAGTGGACGTGTGATGCTGGCGAGCTATCAACCAGAGCAGCAACAACTCAAGCTGCGTGAAGTCAGCCGCTTCACCAACCGTTTGCAGCACCGGGCAGGGCAAGACTGCTGGGATCTGGATGCGCTGGAAGGCAACATCCGTCAGGCGCTGGCGCAGCTTGATGCAGAAGGCATTCGCCTCGATAGCATCGGCATCGATACCTGGGGCGTGGATTTTGTGCTGTTGGATGCCCAAGGTGAGCGGGTCGGCCAGGCCGTTTCCTACCGTGATGCCCGCACCCAGGGGCTGATGGCAACCGCCCAGCAGGATTTGGGCCGCAGCAATATCTATCAACGCACCGGCATTCAATTCCTGCCTTTCAATACGTTGTACCAACTGCGTGCCCTGCGCGAACAGCAGCCAGAACTGGTAGATCGCGTGGCTCACCTGCTGCTGATCCCGGATTACCTGCACTTTCGCCTGACGGGGGAGCTGAACTGGGAATACACCAATGCCAGCACTACCCAGCTGCTGAATATTGAAAGCGATCAATGGGATGAGGAACTGTTGGCCTGGGCCGGGGTACCTGCCAGCTGGTTTGGCAAACCGACACCTCCAGGCAACCGTGTGGGCTATTGGACCAGCGCCAGTGGTCAGCAGATCCCGGTGATTGCCGTGGCAACGCACGACACCGCCAGCGCAGTTCTTGCTACGCCATTGCAAGATGCCAATGCCGCCTATCTCAGCTCCGGCACCTGGTCGCTGATGGGCATCGAAAGCCCAATCCCGGTGGTTCACCCGGCATCATTAGCGGCCAATATCACCAATGAGGGCGGCGCAACGGGCTATCGGGTGCTGAAAAACATCATGGGCCTGTGGCTGCTGCAACGCGCCACTCAGGAATTGAACATCAGCGATCTGCCTGCCCTGATCGCTCAGGCGGCCCAACAGCCAGCCTGCCGTTCATTGGTTAACCCCAATGACGATCGCTTTATCAACCCGGCCAACATGTGCCAAACCATTCAGGACAGCTGCCGCGAACGCGGGATGCCGGTGCCGGAAACCGCAGCCCAACTGGTGCGTTGCATCTTCGACAGCCTCGCCATGCTCTACCGCCAGGTCGCACAGGAGTTGGCGACGATGCACGGCCGCCCGCTCAGCCATCTGCATATCGTCGGCGGCGGTAGCCAGAACCATTTTCTTAATCAGCTGTGTGCCGATGCCTGCGGGCTGGCCATCAGCGCCGGGCCAATCGAAGCCTCAACCCTGGGCAACGTCGGCTGCCAGTTGATGGCCTTGGACGCCGTCAGCGACATTGGGCAATTCCGCCGCATCGTGGCACAGAACTTCCCACTACAACACTTTACCCCTCGCGACAATCCAGACTTTGCCGCCCACTGGTCGCAATTTCAGTCGTTGAGTCAATTACCTAAGGAACTTTGCATATGAAAAGCTCGATCGATCAAGCTTGGGAACTGGCAAAACAGCGCTTTGCTGCCGTTGGCGTGGACGTTGAAGCCGCGATTAGCGCAATGGAAACCCTGCCAGTGTCGATGCACTGCTGGCAAGGAGATGACGTGGCCGGGTTCGAAAATCCGGAAGGCTCCCTGACCGGCGGCATTCAGGCCACCGGCAACTACCCGGGCAAAGCACGCAACGCCAAAGAGCTGCGGGCCGATCTGGAACAGGCTCTGGCGCTGATCCCTGGCCCAAAACGCCTGAACCTGCACGCGATCTATCTGGAGTCTGATACGCCAGTCGCCCGTAACAAAATTGAACCACGCCATTTTAAAAACTGGGTGGAGTGGGCCAAACAGCACCAGTTGGGGCTGGATTTCAACCCGTCATGCTTCTCGCACCCGCTGAGCGCCGACGGTTTTACGCTGTCACATGCCAACCCGGAAATCCGTCAGTTCTGGATTGAACATTGCCAGGCCAGCCGCCGCGTCTCGGCCTATTTTGGCGAACAGCTCGGTACGCCTTCGGTGATGAACATCTGGATCCCGGACGGTATGAAAGATACGCCGATCGATCGCCTGGCACCGCGCCAGCGTCTATTAAGCGCGCTGGACGAAGTGATTAGCGAAAAACTCGACCCGGCACACCATATCGACGCGGTGGAAAGCAAGCTGTTCGGGATTGGCGCAGAGAGCTACACCGTGGGTTCCAATGAGTTTTATCTCGGCTATGCCACCAGCCGCCAGACCGCACTCTGTCTGGATGCGGGCCACTTCCATCCAACCGAAGTGATCTCCGACAAGATCTCCAGCGCCATGCTGTATGTACCACGCCTGCTGCTGCACGTTAGCCGCCCGGTACGCTGGGACAGTGACCACGTAGTGCTGCTGGACGACGAAACACAAGCCATCGCCGGTGAGATCGTGCGCAACAACCTGTTCAACCGCGTACACATCGGCCTGGACTTCTTCGACGCCTCCATCAACCGCATCGCCGCCTGGGTGATCGGCACCCGCAACATGAAGAAAGCCCTGCTGCGTGCGCTGCTGGAGCCGACCGAGATGCTGCGCAAGATCGAAGAGAGCGGCGATTACACTGCCCGCCTGGCCTTGCTGGAAGAGCAAAAATGCCTGCCATGGCAAGCCGTGTGGGAAACCTACTGCCAGCGTAACGATGTCCCGGCTGATGCCAGCTGGCTCAACAACGTACGCAACTACGAACAACAGATCCTCAGCCAACGTTAAGGGTAGCGCAATGCAACAGATAGTTTCTTCCTGGTTCGTCCAGGGCATGATCAAAGCCACCAGCGACATGTGGCTCAAAGGCTGGGATGAGCGCAACGGCGGCAACGTCAGCCTGCGGCTTTTGGCGGAAGATGTTGAACCTTTCCGTAGCGACTTCGTGGCCGAGCCGCGCTGCGTAGAGCTGACGCAACCGGCAACCGAGCTGGCCAACTGCTGGTTCCTGGTCACCGGTTCAGGCAAGTTCTTCCGCAACGTGCAGTTGGCACCGCAAGAGAATCTGGTGCTGTTACAACTGAACCACAACGGCACCGCCTACCACATCCACTGGGGGCTTTCGCAGGGAGGTTTTCCTACCTCGGAACTGGCGGCTCATTTCCAGTCGCACATCGTGCGTATGAACGTCACCTCTGGCCGTGATCGCGTCATCATGCACTGCCATGCCACCAACCTGATCGCTCTGAGCTTTGTGCAGGAACTGGACAACGCCAGCTTCACCCGCCTGCTGTGGGAAGGCAGCACAGAGTGCCTGGTGGTGTTCCCAGACGGCATCGGCATCGTGCCCTGGATGGTGCCAGGTACTGACGGTATCGGCACCCAGACCGCCGAACAGATGCAGGAACACAGCCTGGTACTATGGCCATTCCACGGCATTTTCGGTTCTGGGCCAACGTTGGACGACGCTTTCGGCCTGATCGACACCGCAGAAAAATCGGCCGAGATCATGGTGAAAGTGCTGTCGATGGGGGGCAAGAAGCAAACCATTTCCGGTAGCCAACTGACGGCACTGGCCAAGCGTTTCGGCGTAACGCCACTGGCCGCCGCGCTCAAGGATTGAGACATCGGTGCCCTGCGTCCGCTACGGCGGGCGCATCACAACGGTTTCTCATTTCAGGAGCAATATCATGAGTTTCATGCTGGCATTACCGAAAATCAGTTTGCACGGCTGCGGCGCCATTGAAGATATGGTCAAGCTGCTGGCGCAGAAGCAATGGGGTAAGGCGCTGATCGTCACCGACGGTCAACTGGTTGAGCTCGGCCTGCTGGAAGGCCTATTTAACGCCATGCAGCAGCATGCGCTGCCTTATGCCATGTTCAATGAAGTCTTTCCCAACCCCACTGAAGAACTGGTGCAACAGGGCTGGCAAGCGTTCAAACAGCAGCAGTGCGACTATCTGATTGCCTTCGGTGGCGGCAGCCCAATCGATACCGCCAAGGCGATCAAAATCCTGACCGGCAACCCTGCCCCCTCTACCGCCTATTCTGGCGTTGGCAAAGTCAAACATCCAGGCGTCGCCTTGGTGGCCATCAATACCACTGCGGGCACCGCAGCCGAGATGACCAGCAACGCGGTGATCATCGACAGCCTGCGCCACGTCAAAGAAGTGATCATCGACACCAACATCATCCCTGACATCGCCGTGGACGACCCGCAGGTGATGTTGGATATTCCCGCTAGCGTCACCGCCGCCACCGGTATGGACGCACTGACCCACGCGGTGGAAGCCTATGTTTCCGTAGGCGCTCACCCGCTGACCGATCACTCGGCGCTGGAAGCCATCCGCCTGATTAGCACCTGGCTACCTGCCGCTGTAGATGACGGCAAAAACCTGCAGGCACGGGAAATGATGGCCTATGGGCAATACCTGGCAGGGATGGCGTTCAACAGCGCCGGGCTTGGCTTGGTGCACGCATTGGCTCACCAGCCGGGTGCAACCCACAATCTGCCGCACGGCGTCTGCAATGCCATCCTGCTGCCGGTAATCGAAGAGTTTAACCGCCCGAATGCCGTGGCTCGCTTTGCCCGTATTGCGCAGGCAATGGGGGCGGACACGCAAGGCATGAACGAAGAACAGGCTAGCCATCAGGCAATTACCGCCATTCGCGCGCTTTCGTTGCGCGTGGGTATTCCGGCAGGTTTCTCGGCCCTGGGTATCAAGGAAGCCGATATCGAAGGCTGGTTGGATAAAGCGCTGGCTGACCCATGTGCCCCTTGCAACCCACGCACGGCAGATCGCGAACAGGTTCGTGCGCTGTATTTAGCCGCGCTGTGACCCTTAAGGAAAACCTATGATCCGTAAAGCTTTTGTGATGCAGGTAAACCCGGATGCGCACGCCGAATACCAGCAGCGCCACAACCCGATCTGGCCAGAGCTGGAACAGGTGCTGAAGGAGCACGGTGCACACCACTATTCCATCTTCCTGGACGAAGCACGCAACCTGCTGTTTGGCTATGTGGAGATTGAATCTGAAGAACGTTGGGATGCAGTGGCCAACACCGCCGTCTGCCAGCGCTGGTGGCAGCATATGGGCGATGTGATGCCGAGCAATCCCGATCATAGCCCGGTCAGCTCACCGCTGCGTGAAGTGTTTTATCTAGAATAATCAACAGGCGACGGTTAAACCCCGTCGCCTTATTTTTTAACGCCGTACTATTTTTTACTATAAATAATAAACGAGGTTCTTTGGCCGATTTTATCGTACAGCGAACGGGCTGAGGAATTGAACTCCTGGGTCATCCAGTAAACGCGGCTTGACTCTCTCACTTCCGCCTGTTGATAAGCTTCATTAAATAAGCTCTCCGCCACGTTTTGTCCCCGCGCGCTTTTATCAACGAACAGATCCTCAATATAACAATAGTTTTTATCACTCCAGGTCGAGGCGTGATAAACCAAATGCATAAAGCCGAGGATCTGACCCTGATCGTTAACGGCGACCAGGCCGACCAAATCCTGTTTTTGGCACAGGCGGATAAAGGTTTTTTCGGTGATTTCGGCACTGACATCGGCACGATAAAAGTGCAGATACTGCTGCCACAGATGTTCCCAATCCGCTCTATCTGAAGCGATTATGTCCCTGATGGTAACGCCATTTTTAGTCATCAACATAGTCCTACCCCTGCATGTTCAAAGTGGCGCAAGTATAGGCGATGCCATAGGGCGGGGTTAATGGACCAATCCGCTATAGACACCGGACCATTTCAGCGGCTAATTATCCATCTCGTTTAAACAGCGCGTTAGCAACTGGGAAAACTGCTCGACGTTATAGGCTATCTCAATAGGGTCCAGAGCCGCGAAGCCCAGCAACCAGCCAGATAAGGGAATATCTGCAGTACAAAACTCGGAAACGCTTCTCAGCGTTAAATTATACTCAGAAGCATGATGGGCAACAGCTTGCTCAAGCTGTTTACTTTCCACCAGGCAGAGTATTTGCAAACCGCAGTTAGGCACTATAACCTTCACCTTTAAGCCGCAGTGCTTGTTGATCTCGTTAATAAACAGCGCCGCACGGGATGAATATATTTTCTTCATCATCAGGACATGTTCGCGATAATGTCCCTGCATAATGAATTTTGCCAGCGTGCGCTGAGCGATCCCCGAAACCTGGCTGTCCGTATTCGCTCGTGCGGTGGTCATGGGTTTTACCAGCGCCTCTGGCAGCACCATATAAGCCACATGCAGATCCGGGAACAGGGTTTTACTGAAGGTGCCCATATAAATGGTGCGCTGATGGGGGTCTAACCCCTGCAAACAGGCCGTCGCAATGCCTTGGTAGTGGAACTCACTGTCGTAGTCATCTTCGATGATCCACATATCCCGAGCTTTAGCCGCCTCAATTAATGCCAACCGCCTGGCCAGCGAAAGTGCTCGACCGGTCGGATATTGGTTGGAAGGGGTGACATAGACAAATTTGCCGTTAACCTGAGAGCGAATGATTTCGTCGGTACAGATCCCCTGCTCATCCACGGTAATCGGGATAGGCGTTAGCTGGGCCGCCCGAAAGGCCTTAATCGCACCGGTATACCCCGGATTTTCGATAAAGACGCTATCGTCAGCATCCGCCAGGACCTGCGCACATAAAGACAGCGACTGCTGCGTACTGCTCACAATCAGAATTCGATCGGCCTGCGCCTTCACGCCCCGCTCGGCCAGCAGGAAATCGCAAATCGCCTCCCGCAGGTGAATATTACCCTGCAAGTTGCTGCCAGCCGAGATAGACAGCCCCTCTTCTTTGACGGTTTGCTGATATAGCCTGAGCCAAGTATGGATCGGGAAATTACGGGTTTCAGGCATGCCCGGGCTAAATGCCCGCTGCTGGAGCAGGTTGCCTGGTTCAGGCCTGGCATGCTGTGACGATCTCCGGCTCAATGTGAGCTGGCCGCCAGAGGGTGCCGCTGAGTGCTCGCTAGTCAGGCCCAGCAAAGGTTGCTGTCTTTGCGCGACAAAGCTTCCCCGCCCCACCTCTCTGCAGACGTATCCCTCGGTTTCCAGCGCCGTATAACAGTTCTCGATGGTCCCTCGGGATAACTGCAATGAGGCTGCCAACGCACGGCTGGCCGGTAAACGTTGGCCGGTGATGAAGTCGCCCTGCTGGATCATCGTCTTGAAAGCAGCGGCCAGAGCCGTAGTTAATGAAACTTCGGGGACTGTTTGCTTGGCGAGGTTTTTTTGCAGCAAGAGAGTCTGGAGCTGCTTTTCGGTCAGGCGGTTCAAGGCGCAGCTCCACGGAGAGAGAAATTAACGCTGTCGTTAATCAGAAGGAAATCGTCACATGATCAATACCGCAAGCTTTTGCATAGCGAGCAATGGTTTCAACGCTCGATTTCGTTACGTTGTTTTCCATTCTGCTGACTGTTGAAGCATTCACACCCATTGCCTTTGCGACTTGTGCACTAGTAAGTCCTGCGATATTTCGCCACTCTGCCAAGGTTGCCTGCAAACGCTCTTTGCGCATTTCATCCTCAATCGCAGCCTTAAACTCGCTGTTTTCCATCATCTCAGCCTGAACTTGCGAATGTGTTTTATACTTTGTCATTGATCATTTCCTCCAGTCGCTGCATGGCCAGATCTATCTCATTTCTTGGTGTTTTTGGCGTCTTTTTAATAAAAATTCTGAGCATAAAGATCCTCTCACCCTTCTGATAAACCCACATGCCACGTGCGATATCTTTGCCCATGGAACGGATCTCATAGAGTCCATTACCTAGGGGCTTTGTATCTGGTTCTCTCAGTTGTCGGGGATCACTTTCAAGCTTGCTGATAATCCGGGACAGTTTTGCCGCAACGGTCGGGGGCAACGCCTTCAATTCCTTTTCCGCTTCGTAGTGATAGATTACTGTAAACATCTTTCCATCCCTGTGTCTTTGCCACTATTGCACTATAATGCAACTTGCATTGTAGTGCAATTTTCATGTCTTTCTTCAGGGGGCACACAGGGATAAACCGGTATGTGATTTTGTTTCCACATGCCGGTTTACAAGGGGTTTAGTGGGTATTAGAGATAATTAGCAATAACGACTGAAAAGCTATTCAGATACCGTCGCCATACTCAAACCCGTGATTGGCACCGTTGAAGTACTGGTTCATATCCATCGATGGCGTATCGCTTTCCGGGCGGCCAACAATACGCGCGGGCACGCCTGCGGCGGTGGTATGTGGTGGCACGGGTTGCAGCACCACGGAACCGGCACCGATCTTGGCCCCTTTTCCCACTTCGATATTACCGAGGATTTTAGCCCCCGCGCCAATCATCACGCCTTCGCGAATTTTAGGGTGGCGATCGCCGCTGGTTTTACCTGTCCCGCCCAGGGTTACCGACTGCAGGATAGAGACGTTATTCTCTACCACGGCGGTTTCACCGATCACAATGCCGGTGGCGTGGTCGAGCATGATGCCACAGCCGATGGTGGCCGCCGGGTGAATATCCACCCCAAAGGCGACCGAGATTTGATTCTGCAGGTAGATCGCCAATGCCTGGCGGCCCTGCATCCACAACCAATGGCCGATGCGGTACGCCTGCAAGGCATGGAAACCTTTCAGGTACAGCAGCGGCGTTGAATATTTATCTACTGCGGGGTCGCGCAGCCGCACCGCCAGAATATCGCGGGCCGCTGAGACGATCATTTGAGCGTCGGAACGATAGGCATCTTCCACCACCTCACGCACGGCAATCGCCGGCATGATCGGATTAGCCAGTTTGTTCGCCAGAATATAGCTGAGCGCACTGCCCAGATTTTCATGCTTGAGCAAGGTCGCGTGGAAAAAGCTAGCCAGCATCGGTTCACAATCTGCCAGTGCTCTCGCCTCTGATTTAATGCTGCTCCAGACCTGTTCTAACTCTTCTGACGACATCGCTTCCTCTCTGCCAAAACAGACTACCCCGCCTGATCCCGGCAGGGTAACCTAGTCAAATTGTCGCGGCGCGATACATTGCTGCACCGCAGCCAAGGTCAAGCACTGTGCTTTTCGTCTTTCTTGGTGCGCCCAAGCAGAGTCAACGCTGCCTCGCGGGCATTTTTATCACAGTACAGCACCTGATAGATCTGTTCGGTGATCGGCATTTCCACGCCAAAGCGCTGCGCCAGCGCCAATACCTCTTTGGTATTGCGATAGCCTTCAACCACCTGGCCGATGCTATCCTGCGCTTCCTGCACGCCCTTGCCTTGCCCCAGCATAATACCGAAACGACGGTTACGCGATTGATTATCCGTACAGGTCAACACCAGATCGCCCAACCCAGCCATGCCCATAAAGGTGGAAGGATCGGCACCCAATGCCGAGCCGAGACGGCTCATTTCCGCCAGGCCACGAGTGATCAATGCGGTACGCGCGTTGGCACCAAAACCAATACCGTCAGACATACCGGCACCGATGGCAATCACGTTTTTCACCGCCCCACCCAGCTGTACCCCGATGAAATCCGGGTTGCTGTAGACGCGGAAGCTTTTGCCACAGTGCAGCAGCTGCTGTAAATCTTCGGCAAACTGCTCGTCGGTGGCGGCGAGGGCGATCGCCGTTGGCAACCCGGCCGCCAGCTCTTTGGCAAACGTTGGCCCAGAAACGACCGCCAGTGGGATGGTATCCCCCAGTGCTTCACGAGCCACGTCTTGCAACAGCCGCCCCGTTTCCGCTTCCAGACCTTTGGTCGCCCATACGATGCGGGCATCCGGGCGCAGATGAGGTTTTAGCTGACGCAATACGTCACCAAACACGTGGCTAGGCACCACCACCAGCACATCACGGCTGGCCGCTAATGCACGAGCAAGATCGGTTTCGAGCAACAGGGTATCGGGGAAAGGGACGCCGGGAAGGAATGCCTGATTGCAGCGATCGCGCTGCATAATCTGGATCTGCTCGGGGTTATGCCCCCACAGCACTACCGGGTGGCCGTTACGCGCCAGCGTAATGGCTAAAGCGGTGCCGTACGAGCCGGCACCGATTACAGTCATTGAAGCATTGACGGTATTCATCAGGCATCCTGATGAGGTTCAGCGCTTTCGCCTTCCGCCTGCTGCTGCAAATAGCTCATGAACAGCGCGTCAAAGTTTACCGGTGCCAGGTTCAACTGCGGGAAGGTACCGCGAGAAACCAGGCTGGTGATGCACTCACGCGCATACGGGAACAGAATGTTCGGGCAGTATGCACCCAGGCAATGTGCCAGTTGCGTGCCTTCGATACCGGAGATGGAGAAGATACCTGCCTGCTGAACTTCACACAAGAATGCGGTTTCTTCACCCAGAGAGGCGGTAACGGTAACGCGCAGTACCACTTCGTAGACGTCGTCTGCCAGGTGGCTGGAAGCCGTATCCAGATCGAGCTTAACTTCTGGCTGCCATTCTTGCTGGAATACCTGCGGAGCGTTTGGCGCTTCGAATGAGATATCCTTGGTGTAAATGCGTTGGATCTGGAAAGCCATCTCTGTGCTGTTTTGTTCTGACATGTGTGTAATACCCTTGGTTAAATATCCTTATAGACACTCAGTGGTTGCAATACCCACATCTTGGCAGTGGGACGCCGCTGGTTTACAGCAGCGGATCCAGCCCACCGCGAGCATCAAGTGCATGTAAATCATCACAGCCGCCAATATGTTGGCCATCGATGAAAATCTGAGGCACGGTGGTTCGCCCACTGCGCGCAATCATTGCTTCGCGCTTGACGTTATCACCATCGATGGCAATCTCGCTAAACGCAGCTCCCTTGCTGTTCAGCAGCGCCTTGGCGCGATGACAGAACGGGCAGGTTGCCTTGGTGTAGATCTCAATGTTAGCCATGGAAACCCCTTCAATCACACTAAAATTTACTTGCCACGCGCCAACGGCAGGTTTTCTCCACTCCAGCCGGCAATGCCGTCTTTCAGGGTATAGACCTGTTCAAACCCGGCTTTGCTCAGGTTTTCTGCGGGTTCGCGTGAGGCGGTGCCATTGGCACAGACCACGATGACCGGCTGGGCCTTGTGTTTGTCCAGTTCGCCGAAGCTGCCGGTTTTGATCTCGCTCGCCGTCAGGTTGATCGCGTTGGCGATATGGCCTCTGCGGAAATCATCACGGGTACGGGTATCTACCACTACCGCGTCTTCTTTATTAATCAAGCGAGTAGCTTCACCGCGGGCGATCTCTTTAACCTTGGAGAAACGGCTCTTGAAGGTCATGACGATCACGGCAGCCAGCAGACCGACCCAGGCCAGACTAAGTATGGGGTGCCGGCTAACAAATTGCATAATTTCTTGCAGCATGGGGTGTAACAACTCCCGTCAGTTAAGGGAAAAATAAGTCAAGGTTTCAGAGTATACCTGCCGAATGCGTCAAATACAGCCAATAAGCAAACGGGAATGCAGAAACTGCGGAGTACACTGGAAAATTACCGTCATGACGTTGAGAAAGTCGAGGCTGTTCACCGCATCTTTGATCTCTTTGGGCTCTTTTTAGTCGGCCACATTGTAGTATCATCAGGTTCCAGAGGGTGAATAGCCATCATTCCAGCGCCAATGGGCTGATGGCTATTCACAACTTAAAACGATCATAAAGAGGTTACTGCAATGTCGAGCAAGAAAAAGCCCATGGTACTGGTGATCCTGGACGGTTACGGCCACCGGGAAGAGCAACAGGACAACGCGATCCTGAACGCCAAAACGCCGGTCATGGACCGTCTGTGGCAACAACAGCCCCATACCCTGATTGCCGCTTCCGGTCTGGATGTCGGCCTGCCTGATGGCCAGATGGGTAACTCGGAAGTCGGTCACGTGAACCTCGGCGCCGGCCGCATCGTGTATCAGGACCTGACCCGTCTGGATAAAGAGATCAAAGACGGTGACTTCTTCACCAACGCAACGCTGACCAGCGCCGTCGACAAGGCCGTGAAGGCAGGCAAAGCGGTACACATCATGGGCCTGATGTCCCCTGGTGGCGTCCACAGCCATGAAGAACATATCCTGGCGATGATCAAACTGGCCGCACAGCGCGGAGCCAAAGCGGTTTACCTGCATGCCTTCCTGGATGGACGCGACACTCCACCGCGCAGTGCTGAAAATTCACTGAAACGTTTCAGTGACGAATTTGCCACGCTGGGTGCCGGGCGTATCGCCACGGTGATCGGCCGTTACTACGCGATGGATCGTGATAATCGTTGGGACCGCGTACAGCTGGCCTACGATCTGATGACCCAGGCCAAAGGCGAATTCACCGCCGACAACGCCGTGGCCGCGCTGCAGGCTGCCTATGCCCGCGGCGAAAACGACGAGTTCGTTAAACCGACCGTGATCCAGGCAGCGGGCGAAGCCAGCGCCGAAATGAACGACGGTGACGCGTTAATCTTCATGAACTTCCGTGCCGACCGTGCGCGCCAGATCACCCGCGCCTTCGTCAATGCCGATTTCGACGGCTTCCCACGTAGCAAAGTGGTCAAGTTTGGTGATTTTGTCATGCTGACCGAATACGCCGCCGACATCAAAACCGCCTGTGCCTATCCACCAGCCTCGCTGGCCAACACCTTCGGTGAGTGGCTGATGAAGCACGACAAAACCCAGCTGCGCATCTCGGAAACCGAAAAATACGCCCACGTCACCTTCTTCTATAACGGCGGTGTCGAAGAACCGTTCAAAGGTGAAGACCGTATTCTGATCAACTCGCCAAAAGTGGCCACCTACGATTTACAGCCAGAGATGAGCTCCGCCGAGCTGACCGAAAAGCTGCTGGCAGCCATCCACAGCGGTAAATATGACGCCATCATCTGTAACTACCCGAACGGCGACATGGTTGGCCACACCGGTGTCTATGATGCAGCCGTCAAAGCGGTAGAAACCCTGGATAACTGTATTGCGCAAGTCGTTGAAGCGGTGAAAGCCGTTGACGGCCAACTCTTGGTTACAGCCGATCACGGTAACGCCGAGCAAATGCGCGATCCGGCTACCGGCCAGGCGCACACTGCCCATACCAGCCTGCCAGTACCGTTGATCTACATCGGTAAAGCCGCCAAAGCGGTGGAAGGTGGCAAACTGTCCGACATCGCTCCAACCATGCTGTCACTGATGGGAATGGAAATCCCGCAAGAGATGACTGGTAAGCCGCTGTTCATCGTGGAATAATCCTTCCCCATGAGGGAGAAGGCGAATTTTGCACTATCAAGGGTAACCCGAAGCGCAAACTCAGGCAGCCAACCGCTGCCTGAACGCTCCGCGCCACGGAAGTTAACCACACTCTGCGCCAGCGTGTTTTTCGCTGGCGCATTGCTGTTGCCATTCACCGGCAACGCCGCGGAAGATAACAAATCCCAGCTCAAAGACATTCAGCAGAGCATCGCCGAAAAAGAAAAAGCGGTTAAACTGCAGCAACAACAGCGCAGTTCGCTGCAAAATCAGCTCAAACTCCAGGAAAAGACCATCGCGCAAGCCAGCCGTTCGCTGCGTGATACCCAAGGTACGCTCGACATACTGGGCAAAGACATTTCCGGGCTGAACACCTCCATCGCCAAGCTACAAAAACAGCAGTCCACTCAGCAGGAAATCCTCGCCAAACAGCTCGATGCCGCCTTCCGCCAAGGGCAACACAGCGCCTTGCAGTTGGTGCTCAGCGGTGAAGAAACCCAGCGCAGTGAACGCATGCTGGCCTATTTTGGCTATCTGAACGAAGCGCGCCAGCAGTCCATTGAACAGCTCAAGCAGACCCGTAAGCAATTGGCAGAGCAAAAGAGCTCGCTGGTGGCCAAACAGGGTCAGCAGAAATCCTTGCTTGGCGAGCAACAAACCCAGCAGCAAAAGCTGGAACAGGCACGCATCGCCCGTAAAAAAACCCTGACCGCGTTAGAAGCCTCGTTGGAAAAAGATCAGCAGCGGCTGGTGGAACTGCGCCAGAACGAAACCCGTCTTCGCGATCAGATCGCCCGTGCCGAACGTGAAGCCCGCGCCCGAGCCGAACGCGAAGCGCGTGAAGCGGCCAAGGTGCGTGAGCAGGTCAAAGTCAAAGAGCAGCAGGCGAAGAAAACCGGCACCAGCTATAAGCCGAGCGAAGGTGAGCGTTCACTGATGGCGCGAACCGGCGGTTTAGGCAAGCCTGGGGGGCAAGCCGTATGGCCAGTGCGTGGCCGCATCGAACATCGCTTTGGCGAGCAACTGCAAGGCGAGTTACGCTGGAAAGGCATGGTGATCTCCGCAGCCGAAGGCAGCGAAGTGAAAGCCATTGCCGATGGCCGCGTGCTGCTGGCCGACTGGCTGCAAGGCTATGGCCTGGTGGTCGTGGTCGAACACGGTAAGGGCGATATGAGCCTGTATGGCTACAACCAGAGCGCTTTGGTTAGCGTCGGGGCGCAGGTGCGTGCCGGTCAGCCTATCGCCCTTGTCGGTACCAGCGGTGGTCAGGGAACGCCATCGCTCTATTTCGAAATCCGTCGCCAGGGTCAGGCCGTTAACCCACAGCCGTGGTTGGGAAGATAGATTTGTACTATAGCAAAACGCGTACTGCCCTGTTGCTGAGTGCGCTGCTGTTCGTTAGCGCAGCACAGGCAGGCAAGCTCTCTATCGTGATCGATGACGTGGGCTATCGCCCACATGAAGAAAATGCCGTACTGCAAATGCCGACGGCGATCTCGGTTGCCGTGCTGCCCAATGCGCCTCACGCCCATCTGATGGCCACCAAAGCCCATAGCCAAGGCCGTGAAGTGCTGATCCACATGCCCATGGCTCCGCTCAGCAAACAGCCGCTGGAGCGCGATACCTTACAACCCTCCATGAGCAGTGAAGAAGTGCAGCGTATCATCCGTAACGCGGTGAATAACGTGCCTTTTGCGGTGGGCATGAATAACCATATGGGCAGCGCCATGACCTCCAGCCTGCCGGGCATGCAAAAGGTCATGCAGGCGCTGGAAAGCTACCATCTCTATTTTCTCGACAGCATGACCATCGGCAACAGCCAGGCCACACATGCGGCGGCGGGCACCGGCGTGAAGGTGATCAAACGCAGGGTGTTCCTTGACGATACGGCCAACCCTGACGATATCCGCCGCCAGTTTAATCGTGCCGTCGAACTGGCGCGCCGCAACGGATCGGCCATCGCCATCGGCCACCCGCGCCCGGCAACGGTAAAAGTGCTGCAACAGATGCTGGCTACGCTGCCTTCAGACATTGTGCTGGTGAAACCCAGCTCACTGCTCAATGAACCGCAGCAGAGCGGAAGCGGCTATGTGCCGCCATCCAAGCCACACAAACCGCAGCCGAAAAATCCGTTCACCGGTGGCATCAAGCAGTGCAAAGTTAAATTACCGCAGGAAGGCGTGAATGCCAGCCATGCGCTGGGCATCATTGCAGAAAGCGTGGCGCAATCGCCGGTCGTGGTGGTGATCAAACGCCATTGGCAGCACTGGATGGGTTCAGAGTCGACCAAACCATAAGATAAAAGGCGGGGCTTACGCTCCGCCTTTCATTAATGACCAAGTAGCCAAGGGGCGCCGCATGCAGCGCCCGCTTAGCCAATCACATCAATCCCAGCTCAGTACCACTTTCCCAGACTGCCCGGAACGCATGGCGTCAAAGCCCTGCTGGAACTCGTCAATCGAGAAACGGTGGGTGATGATCGGCGTCAGATCCAGACCGGATTGGATCAGTGCCGCCATCTTGTACCAGGTTTCGAACATTTCGCGGCCGTAGATCCCTTTGATAAACAGCCCCTTGAAGATCACCTGGGTCCAGTCAATCGACATATCCGAAGGTGGGATCCCCAGCATCGCAATACGGCCGCCGTGGTTCATGGCATTGAGCAACGAACGGAACGCCGGTGGCGCACCGGACATCTCCAGGCCCACGTCAAACCCTTCGGTCATGCCCAACTCGGCCATCACGTCCGTCAGGTTTTCTTTGCTGACGTTTACCGCACGGGTCACACCCATCTTGCGCGCCAGCTCCAGGCGATATTCGTTCACGTCGGTGATCACCACGTGGCGTGCACCAACGTGTTTACATACCGCAGCGGCCATAATGCCGATTGGGCCTGCGCCAGACACCAGCACGTCTTCCCCAACCAGGTCGAAGGAGAGTGCGGTATGCACGGCGTTGCCAAACGGGTCGAAGATCGAGGCCAGCTCGTCCGAGATATTGTCCGGGATTTTGAAGGCGTTGAACGCCGGGATCACCAGATATTCGGCAAATGAACCCGGGCGGTTTACGCCCACGCCAGTGGTGTTGCGGCACAGGTGCGTACGGCCACCGCGGCAATTACGGCAGTGGCCACAGGTGATGTGCCCTTCGCCAGAAACGCGATCGCCGATGCTGAAGCCTTTGACCTCCTGGCCGATGGCGACCACTTCACCCAGATATTCGTGGCCGACGACCATCGGTACCGGAATGGTTTTCTGCGACCATTCGTCCCAGTTATAGATATGCACATCAGTACCGCAGATAGCGGTTTTGCGGATCTTAATCATGACATCGTTGTGGCCCAGCTCAGGCTGAGGCACATCGGTCATCCAAATACCTTCTTCCGCTTTCAGTTTTGCTAACGCTTTCATCGAATTACCTTATGCAATAACGCCAAGCGTCTTACCGATGCGGATAAACGCCTCAACGGCACGTTCAATCTGCTCCGGTGAGTGATCGGCTGACATCTGGGTGCGGATACGTGCCTGACCTTTTGGCACCACCGGGTAGAAGAAACCAGTAACGTAGATGCCTTCCTTAAGCAGTGCGTTGGCGAAATCCTGCGCCAGTTTTGCTTCACCCAACATCACTGGGATGATGGCGTGATCGGCCCCGGCAAGCGTAAAGCCCGCTGCGGTCATTTTTTCGCGGAACAGGCTGGCATTGGCCCACAGACGATCGCGCAGGGCGTCCCCGTCTTCGAGCAGTTCCAACACCTTGATCGAGGCTGCAACAATGGCCGGCGCCAGCGAGTTGGAGAACAGATAAGGACGTGAACGCTGACGCAGCCACTCAACAACCTCTTTCTTGCCAGCGGTATAGCCGCCGGAAGCTCCGCCCAGCGCCTTACCCAAGGTGCCGGTGATAATATCGACGCGGTCCATCACTTCGCAGTATTCGTGCGTCCCACGCCCGTTGGCGCCGACAAACCCCACCGCGTGGGAGTCATCGACCATCACCAGCGCATCGTATTGGTCCGCCAGATCGCACACGCCCTTCAGGTTGGCGATCACACCGTCCATAGAGAACACCCCGTCGGTGGCGATCATGATGTGGCGCGCACCGTCTGCCTTGGCCTGCTTCAGCTGCTCGGCCAGTTCACTCATGTCGTTATTGGCATAGCGATAGCGCTTGGCCTTGCACAGGCGCACGCCGTCGATGATCGAAGCATGGTTCAGCGCGTCGGAAATAATGGCGTCTTCCGGGCCCAGCAGGGTTTCAAACAGGCCACCGTTGGCGTCAAAACAAGAGGAGTAGAGGATCGCATCTTCCATTCCCAGGAAATCGGCCAACTTTTGTTCCAACTGCTTATGGCTATCCTGTGTACCACAGATAAAACGCACTGACGCCATGCCGAAGCCATGGCTGTCCATCCCAGCCTTTGCCGCCGCGATCAGCGCCGGGTGGTTAGCCAGCCCGAGATAGTTATTGGCGCAGAAGTTGATCACCTGGCGACCATCGGCCACCGAGATATCGGCCTGTTGGGCCGACGTGATAATGCGCTCTTGTTTAAACAGCCCTTCGGCGCGAGTGGTAGCAAGCTGCTGTTCCAGCTGCTGGTAAAAAGACGCAGACATTCGGTCATCTCCAGGATAGGGGCATTTTCGGCATATTTTACTGCTTTGTTACTAAACTGACGACATTCCGCCACAGAGAATCTGAAAATTGCAGCAGATATCACGGCAAACCGGCACATCGTGTAACGGCACGGGATATTAAGAGCCGTACCGATGTTCCCAATGGCATGAAATGCTATTATAGGCAGCATATAGGGTGGAGCATTGTGCACCACCGGGAAGAACACAGGGGTAAACCCAATGATTATCGTCACTGGCGGCGCTGGCATGATTGGCAGCAACATCATCAAGGCACTGAATGAAAACGGATATCGCGATATCCTGGTGGTGGATAACCTGAAAGATGGCACCAAATTCGTTAACCTGGTCGACCTTGATATCGCTGACTATGTCGATAAAGAAGACTTTATCGCCAGCATCATGGCCGGTGACGATTTGGGCGAAATTGACGCCATTTTCCATGAAGGTGCCTGCTCCTCCACCACCGAGTGGGATGGCAAATACATGATGGATAACAACTATCAGTATTCCAAAGACATCCTGCATTACTGCCTGGATCGTCAGATCCCGTTCCTGTATGCCTCTTCTGCTGCCACCTACGGCGGCCGCACCGATAACTTTATCGAAGAGCGTCAGTTTGAGCAGCCGCTGAACGTTTACGGCTACTCCAAATTCCTGTTCGACCAATACGTGCGCGAGATCCTGCCAGAAGCGGATTCGCAGGTGTGTGGCTTCCGTTACTTCAACGTTTACGGCCCGCGTGAAGGCCATAAAGGCAGCATGGCCAGCGTAGCGTTCCACCTGAACAACCAGATCAACCGCGGCGAAAATCCAAAACTGTTCGCCGGCAGCGAAAACTTCAAGCGTGACTTCATCTACGTCGGCGACGTGGCGGCAGTCAACCTGTGGTTCTGGAAGAACGGTGTATCCGGCATCTTCAACTGCGGTACCGGTCGTGCGGAAACCTTCCAGGCGGTGGCCGATGCAGTGGTGGAATATCATCAGTCCGGTGCCGTGGAATACATTGAGTTCCCGGAAAAGCTGAAAGGCCGCTACCAGGCTTACACTCAGGCCGATCAAACCAAGTTGCGCGCTGCCGGTTATAACGCACCGTTCAAAACCGTGGCCGAAGGCGTGAAAGAATACATGGCCTGGTTGAATCGTCCCGCTTAAGCGCTGAAGGAAGTTACTCACGGTATGAAAATACTGGTCATTGGCCCTTCGTGGGTTGGCGATATGATGATGTCGCAAAGTCTCTACCGCACCCTGAAGGCCGAGTACCCGTCGGCAGAAATCGATGTGATGGCACCTGCCTGGTGCCGTCCTCTGCTGGCGCGGATGCCCGAAGTCAACCAGGCGTTGGCAATGCCGCTGGGCCACGGTGCCCTGGCATTGGGCGAACGCCGCCGTCTTGGCCATGCGCTACGCGCTAATGGTTATGACCGCGCCTATGTGCTGCCCAACTCATTCAAGTCTGCCCTGGTGCCCTTCTTTGCCAACGTGCCTCAGCGTACCGGCTGGCGCGGCGAGATGCGCTACGGCCTGCTCAACGATCTCCGCGTGCTGGATAAAGCGGCATTTCCACTGATGGTGCAGCGCTATGTCGCACTGGCCTATGACAAGCAGCGGATACAGCGCGCCGAAGATCTGCCGCAGCCGATACTCTGGCCGCAGTTGCAGGTCAGTGACGAAGAGATTGCCGAAACCACTTCGGCGTTTAATCTCACCGATCACCGGCCCATTATCGGTTTTTGCCCAGGCGCCGAATTCGGCCCGGCCAAGCGCTGGCCGCATTACCACTACGCCACGCTGGCGCAGATGCTGATCGATGCAGGCTATCAAATCGCCCTGTTTGGCTCAGCCAAAGACCACGAGGCCGGTGAGCAGATCCGTGCCGCCTTGGCGGAAAAATCTCGCGATTTCTGCTTCAACCTGGCCGGGGAAACCCAGCTCGAACAGGCAGTGATCCTGTTGGCCTCCTGCCGGGCCGTAGTCAGTAACGATTCCGGCCTGATGCACGTTGCAGCAGCGTTGAATAAACCTCTGATAGCCTTGTACGGCCCAAGCAGCCCGGACTTCACCCCGCCGTTATCTCATCAGGCCAAAGTGATCCGCCTGATCAGTGGTTATCACAAGGTACGCAAAGGCGATGCCGACCAGGGTTATCACCAGAGCCTGATCGACATCCAGCCACAGCAGGTGTTAGACGCGCTGACGCCGTTACTAGCCGCCAGCGAGGAATAATCATGCAGGTGCTGATAGTAAAGACCTCTTCGATGGGGGATGTGCTCCATACGCTGCCGGCCTTGACCGACGCGATGCATGCCATCCCCGGTATCCGCTTCGATTGGGTGGTGGAAGAGGGGTTCAGCCAGATCCCTACCTGGCATCCGGCGGTGGATCGCGTGATCCCGGTAGCCATTCGCCGCTGGCGTAAAAATTGGTTTGGTAGTGAAACGCGCCAACAGCGCTGCGATTTCAAGCGCCAGGTACAGGAGCGCAACTATGACCTCGTGATCGACGCCCAGGGCCTGATCAAGAGTGCAGCGTTGGTGACACGCATCGCGCACGGCAGCAAACACGGTCTGGACTGCAAAAGCGTCCGTGAGCCTTTTGCCAGCTGGTTCTATAATCATCGCCATGAGGTCGACAAGCAGCAGCATGCGGTGGAACGCATTCGCGAGCTGTTCGCCAAGAGCCTGGGGTATGCAAAGCCGCAGAGCACGGGTGATTACGCCATTGCCGCTCGTTTTCTGAGCCAACCACCCGCCGATGCCGGGCAATATCTGGTGTTCCTGCACGCCACTACGCGGGATGAGAAACACTGGCCGGAGGCAAACTGGCGCGAATTGCTCGCGCTGATCGCTCCGAGCGGCCTAAAGATCAAGCTACCTTGGGGGGCTGAGCACGAACGCCAACGCGCTTTACGGCTGGCAGAAGGGTTTGAACATGTTGAGGTGTTGCCCAAGCTCAGCCTGCAACAGGTCGCAGAAGTGCTGGCTGGAGCCAAAGCCGTGGTGTCGGTCGATACCGGGTTAAGCCACCTGACCGCTGCGCTCGATCGCCCGAATATCACCCTGTTCGGCCCGACCGATCCGGGGCTGATTGGGGGTTACGGGCAGAATCAGCACTCAATTATATCGACTGACCATAAGATGGCTTCCATTTCAGCTGATGAGGTATTTTCTTTGCTGCAGGAGCAAAATCGATGAAACGGTTACACGTCATCAATCTGGAAAAAATGGGTGGAGCCGAAAAGATCTTTCTTCAATTCCTCACCAATGCCACTTCAGGCAGCGATAGCGTCCTTTGTATTAGTAACAAAATTGGGCCAGAAATTGCTCGTGAACTGGGAAACACTCCGTTAACTTTCGCCAATCGGATCATCCCTAACAGCAAACTGAAATATCCAGTTTTTTTGCGTAAAGCCGCGCTGCTACGCAAAATTGAGCGGCAACGAGCCGATTTGGTCATTTTCTGGGACTTCGTCCCTAATCTGGCACGTAAGATCTGTGGTAGTAAAACAATTTATTATGATCATGGTTGCTCGTGGCGCTTTCCATTAAATCGCAAAACACTAGGATTTTTCGAAAAAGTGGACGGCTGCATTGCCGTCAGTCATGCTTCCAAGCGAGTGATGGAAGAACGTTTCAAGTTAACCTGCCCAATTGAGATCGTCAGCAACTGTGTGCCACCACCAGCGACAGTCATTGCAAAGACTGCCGAACCTACCCAATGCATACAACTGGGCACCGCCTCACGCTTGGTGTCACTCAAGGGAATCGGGATTTCTATCCTGACCCTTCAGGCACTTTTGCAGATGAATATCACCACCGAGCTCTATATTGCCGGAAAAGGGCCGGATGAGAATGCATTGCAGGAGTTAGTGGCTCGACTTGGTTTACAACAACAGGTTCATTTCCTGGGCTTTCAACAGGATTTAACTGCTTTCTTCAGCAAAATTGATTTCTATATCAGTTCACCGGTCACCGAACCTTTCGGACTTTCCTGTATGGAAGCCTTGTACCATGGCGTGCCGGTAATCTTCCCACTCATTGACGGCCAGCCGGAAGTAATCATCAATGGTGAGTGCGGCATCGGCATTACCCCCACTCTAACTTTCGCACAATACCAAGCCCTGACTGGCATCGAGATCGACTTTCCGCATCAGGTATTCAATACCGTGACGCAGCAAATGATGGATCCTTTAGTGCTCTCACCCGAGTTATGTGCCCAACAGATTGCCGACATACTGGCACAGCGACATTATCTGACTCTGAGCCAAAATGCCTTACAACACGCCCATAGCCATTTTGATTACGCTCAGTTTGTTCAAACGCTGGAGCGGAGTTTTGCATGCTTCGTAAAATAAAGGCCATCAATGCCATGACGCTTGCATTTATTTTGGCAGCCATGGCAGTCTCAACCTCGTTGACCGACAGTACACTAAACCGCAATGCGTTTTATCTGGCGACGCTGATTGCCGCTATAACACTGCTTATCAGCCGACCACGTAATATACCCCGAGAAGTCATACTCATCGCCTCAGGAATCTTTGTTATTGGTCTTAGCCAGGCCTTGTGGCTCTGGCGTTTTCCCTCTTTTGGGCCACTCGAAGCCGATGAAGAATATTTGACCACTGCGTTGCGCCTGATAAGTGGATCGGTACTGATTTTCGCCATGGGTTCCCTACGCAACAGTTGGGGTTCTAAGACCGTCAGCCTAATCAAAGGTCTGATCGTTTTCGGCTTCTTTTACACCTCCGCGATGGGGTTGTATTACCATGCCCAAGCCCCCGATCTGCGGTTGCAAATCAAAACTGTTTCCACTATGACAGCCTATATTTACGTGTTGCAGTCTTTGTTGACAATGTATGTAATTACATCGCTCAACCTGCGTTATAAATCGCAGGCGATCTCGTTGGTCATTTTGGTGACGTTGTGGATCCTCATGCTGACCGAGACACGCTCCTCTCTCTTGTTCTACCCAATAATTTTGCTGCTGGTATTTTGCCGCAGGCACCATTTCTCGATAAAAATGATAGCTATCTCGTGTGGTATTGTTGTACTAACTGCTGCTGCCTTCCATTTTTTTGAAAGCACAACCGATCGCCTGATCGGAACCGCTACCGAGCTTAACAACTACCAGAAAGGTGACGGAAATTCGTCCGTAGGATCGCGCATTAGTATGTGGAAAGCGGGGGTTGATGCTATCAAGCATTACCCGGCAGGCCAAAGTGCCGATACGCGCCTGATTGGCACTACCCGTTTTATCAACCAGCATGAAGGTGGCAATCCTGAGGCACTACGCAATCTGGTGTTCCATCTACACAATGATATGATTGAAGCCGGTTCGCTGCAGGGCATTGGTGGTATGGCGGCACTGTTACTATTTTTCACTCTGAGCCTATATGCCTGCCTAACAAGTGTTGCAGCCAGACCGATTTTGTTATTGGTTCTACTACCCACTTTTGTTATTGGATTGGTCGATACCTTGTTTATCGATCACCGGTATGTCACCAGTCTCACGCTGCTACTGGCCATCTACCTCTGCCTGCCACCTCCGGCCAATAAGAATACGTGTTCAAATGTGGAATAACCGAATCTGAAAAAGGGGAATGAATGGCTATTTTAGTGACCGGCGGCGCCGGATACATTGGTTCGCATACTGTACTTACCTTGCTGGAACGCAACGAAGAAGTTGTGGTGCTGGATAATCTGGTTAACGCCTCTGCGGTTTCACTGCAGCGCGTGGCCGAGATCACAGGAAAGCAGGCAACCTTTTATCCCAATGACGTCATGGATCGAGCGGCACTGAAACACATTTTTGCCGAGCACAACATCACTTCGGTGATCCATTTTGCCGGCCTGAAGTCAGTGGGTGAATCCTCCGTCAAACCGCTGGAATATTATCTGAACAACCTCAGCGGCACGCTGGTTCTGCTAGACGAAATGCGTCAGGCCGGGGTACACCAGTTTATTTTCAGTTCATCCGCAACAGTTTATGGCACGCCGGAGCAGGTACCGTTACGTGAAACTTCACGCATCGGTGGCACCACCAACCCTTATGGCACATCCAAATTGATGGTAGAGCAGATCCTCCAGGACTTTGCCAAGGCCGAGCCAACGTTCTCGATCACTATCCTGCGTTATTTTAACCCGGTTGGGGCACATGAATCAGGTTTGATCGGCGAAGACCCCAACGGGATCCCCAACAACCTGATGCCCTACGTGGCACAGGTCGCCATCGGCAAACTAGAAAAATTAGCCGTGTTTGGTGATGACTACCCAACGCCCGACGGCACCGGTGTACGCGACTACATCCACGTCATGGATCTGGCTGAAGGTCACCTCAAAGCACTCGACCACATCACTGATAGCAAAGGAGTGGTAGTTTACAATCTGGGAACCGGGGTAGGTTATTCGGTACTGCAGATGCTGCATGCCTTTGAACAGGCCTCTGGTCGTCAGGTAGCTTATCAGGTGACACCACGCCGCCCTGGTGATATTGCTGAATGCTGGGCGGATGCCTCACTGGCTGAAAAAAAGCTGGGTTGGAAAGCACAACGCGGCTTGGAAGAAATTATGAGAGATGCGTGGAACTGGCAGAAAAATAACCCACAAGGTTACACACAGTAGATGCTGGGCTTAAAAGAGAGAGAGCGTGCATGCACGCTCTTTTGTTAAGTGTCAGACAGCAAGCATACATATCACTCGGTCATAAACCTCAGCGACAGTAATAGCCTTCAACGGTGCTTCCCTATCGGTAATCCTCGGATCGCTTAACGGCAAATAGATGTATTCATGCAAGTCACGATCCTGATAGGGCCCGCTGCGACGTGGATCTTCTGTGACAAACAGGCTTAATGTCGGCACGCGCATTGAAATAGCCAAATGGAATGGCCCGGTATCGCCAGTCACCAATAAATCCATTGAAGCTATTACACCCAATAATTTCGGCAACGTGGTTTGCCCGACAAAGCTAGTGATCCTCCCCACACAAGCACCACTCACTCTTTGCATTAACGCAGCAGCCAATGGAATTTCCGGTTCTGAACCAATCAACACAATTTCAATCCTGTCGTCTTTGGCCAGTAATTTCTGCGCGAGTGCAGCATAGTACTCCGGTGGCCAACAACGTACCCGTGTTGAAGCCCCTAACTGGAACCCCACGCGTATCTTTCCTGCCTGCTTAGGGTGCCGTTCATAACTGCAAGGCAACGCCATTGCAGTATTATCAGTCTGTGCCCCCAGAGCCTCCACCAACTTCATTTTGCGCGCAATAACGTGCTCATCAAAGAAATCCAATCCGAACGCCAGCCAGCGGGCCATTTTGCCAACAGGTTTAGCGTAGTTATCACGCACAATATATTGACACCCCGCCATAGCGGCACTGACGATATCATAGGGCAAATGGGAGTGTAGCAAGACCGCCAACTGGGGTTTACGCTGTTTGGCCTGTTTCACCAAAGTGAGCATGTCATTGACTTTGTTCCCCCAAAACAGCACATCATCATAGAAATCACGTGTGGTCAGCAAATGCTTATATTTCGGATGTGCCACCAAGGTAATCCGCGCCTGGGGATAACGCTGACGAATGGCCCGAAGCGCCGGCGAGTTGAACATATAATCGCCAAGAGCCGTCGTAGAATAAACCAAAATGCTGTCAAACTCCTCCGTAGCCAAGGCTTGCTTTTTTTCTTGCGTGCTTTTTGCCCGGCGGAAAAACAAGCTGAGAATAAAATCACACAACCCTATTTTAAATTTCTTTTTCTCTCTCATTTTATATTGATTTTATCCTGATAATATTCAGCCAGAGTTTTACCTACGGTCAGGCTGTGCAGCCAATCAAACAGTTGCTCCAACTCACGGTATAACCCCTCAATATCTTGTTGCGTCTTAAATGTTGGACTGCCTCCCGGCATAAACTCGGAGGAGTGCAGCATAAATTCGACGTAATCGTGCCCCTGTGCCAGAGAGCGTTCGACCACCAGCTTCATCTTGTCCAGATTGTTACCGGAGGGACGCAGCCAATGCACCGAGGGAGAACGCTTTTTACCCCTCAGGCTGTCATAGCCCTGCTTCACCGCATTCATCAGCGCCGAATGTTTATACTGAATGCTCATTGGCACTTCCAACAGCGTGGAATTACCGGGTTGGGCGATATTGGCCGGATCGATAAAATAGGCCTGCGAGGGGAAATGGCGATAGTCGGTCCCGCCGTTGCCCTGCGGATTGCCGGGCGAATATTGCCAGTTAACGCGCGGAGTGACGGAACAATCGACCTGATAGCCATATTCCAGCAGCAATGAGGCATAAAACTCATTAAACGCCCAGCGCCCGGCACGGTGGCTGAGCATCTTGGTCTGGAAGGTATCTTCCAGCAGCTTGGTCATATGATCGACCTTGGCGCGAATTTGGTCGGCCGGGTATTCGATCAGATAGGGTTTATGTCGCCAGTCATCATCGGTGAGCGGCGTCAGCGGTGGGCTGTTCCAGGCGTGCAGGTGCATTCCCACTTCGCCGGTGCCGCGTGCTATCACGTCGCGGGCAAATTCAACGTACTGTGTATCCACCGCCATTTCATAGTTGGTCAGATAAACCGGCTTGCAGGCATATTTTTCACACAGCGCCTGAAAGCGCGGCAAAAAACGCGTGTTCTCGGTCGAAATGCGGTCGTGGTTTTGCCACAGATTATCGCCTTCGGTATCAATCGTGATAAGAAACGCCGGTTTAGTCATACATTGGGAACCTGATAGTCACAGATTTACATTATGTTACGCAGCCCCATTCCTCAGGGCAAACGACTTTATCGCCTCGTTTGGACAACATTGAGCCGTAATTGTCACCCTATGCCACTATTTTTTTCTGCACAGGCAAGAAAACCGAGCAACAGTAGCCACATGCAGTCGGGTCATTTAGAATCAAAGATTGGTTTCCCTGAAAGCGACTGACTATGAACGACGCGCCAGCCCCTGTTTCTGCCACGCCCATACAGCGTATTCTGATCGTCAAGCTGCGCCATCATGGCGATATGCTGCTGACCACTCCGGTCATCAATACGCTGCGGCAGAGCTATCCCGATGCTCAAATCGACATCCTGCTGTACAAAGAAACGCAGGAGATGTTGGCGAGCAACCCGGCGCTGTCACAAATCTTTGTCATCGATCGCCAGTGGAAAAAACAGGGCACCAAGGCACACTTGGGCCACGAACTGCATCTGATCCGTCAGTTGCAGGCACAACGCTACGATCTGGTGGTCAACCTGGCCGATCAGTGGCGCAGCGCGTTGATTACTCGCCTCACCGGTGCGCGCATTCGTCTGGGGTTCGATTTCCCCAAGCGCCGTGGCTTCCTGTGGCGCTATTGCCACACTCAGTTGGTGCCGGTAGCCGGGCACGAGCATCTGCATACCGTTGAACAAAACCTCTCGCTGCTGCAACCGCTGGGTTTACCTGAGCAAAACCAGCAGGTCACCATGAGCTACAGCCCACAAGATTGGCAGGCCAGCCACCAGCTTTTGCAACAAAATGGCGTCACCGGTAGCTATATCGTGGTACAACCCACTTCGCGCTGGTTCTTTAAATGCTGGAGCGAAGAAAAAATGGCGGCCACCATCAGCGCATTGCAGGCCGAAGGGCACCAGTTGGTGATCACCTCAGGGCCAGATGCCAAAGAGCAGGACATGGTGGCGCAAATACTGAAACAGTGCCCACAACAAGGGGTGGTTTCTCTGGCCGGGCAGTTGACCCTACGTCAGCTGGCGGCGTTGATCGACCATGCCAAACTGTTTATCGGGGTAGATTCAGTCCCCATGCATATGGCGGCGGCATTACAGACGCCCTGCGTGGCGCTGTTCGGGCCATCCAAGCTGGTATTCTGGCGCCCCTGGCAGGTTATCGGCCAGGTGATTTGGGCCGGGGACTACGGCAGCCTGCCGGACCCGGATGCCATCAATACCGGCACCGATGAGCGCTACCTGGACCTTATTCCTACAGACGTGGTGATTGCAGCCGCGCGGAGCACGCTTGCATGAAAGCATTTCGCCTGGCGATTGTCCGCCAAAAATACCGCCCGGACGGCGGGGCAGAACGTTTCGTTTCCCGTGCCCTGGAGGCGCTGGAACAACAAGATCTGGATCTGAACGTCATCACCCGCGAATGGCAGGGGGACGTTAACCCGAACTGGCACATCCACCTGTGCAACCCGATGAAGTTCGGGCGCATCAGCCGCGAACGCGGTTTTGCCGAAGCAGCTCGAGCCCTGTGGCAGAAAGAGAGCTTCGATCTGGTACAAAGCCATGAACGCATCCCCGGCTGTGATATCTATCGCGCCGGTGACGGCGTCCATCGCCGCTGGCTGCTGCAACGGGCACGCCTGTTGCCGGAGTGGCGGCGCAAATGGCTGTTCTCCAACCGCTATCACCGCTATGTGATGTGTGCCGAACGCGCCATGTATGCCGCGCCAGAGCTGAAAGCGGTGATCTGCAACGCCGAGATGATCAAACGGGAAATCATCGCCGATTTCGGCGTGCCGGCCGATAAAATCACGGTGATCTACAATGCCATCGACAATCAGAAATTTTTACCGGCGAATGAGCAACAGCGGCAGCAATTGCGGGCGCAATATCAGCTCCCGCAGCAGGCGCACTGCCTGATCTTTGTCGGTTCGGGCTTTGAACGTAAAGGGCTGGCAGCCGCAATTCGCGCCGTAGCCGCCACCGACAGCTACCTGTTGGTAGTGGGTAAAGATAAAGCAGAAAAGCGTTACCGCTCACTGGCGCAAAAGCTGGGTTGTGGCGATCGGGTGCGTTTCATGGGCGTGCAGAAACAGACGTTGCCGTTCTATCAGGCCGCCGACGCCCTGTTGCTGCCAACCTTGTACGATCCGTTCCCCAATGTGATTTTGGAAGCCATGTCATGCGGACTCCCGGTGATCACCAGCACCACTTGCGGTGGCGCTGAGTTCATCACTCCTGGGCAAAACGGCTTTGTCTGTGATGCGCTGGACGTCAGTGCCCTCACCGATGCTATCGTTGCACTGCCACGGCAAGCCTTGGGTTCGAGCATGGGAGAGGCGGCGCGCCGATATATTTTACCTCACACTCCAGCCCATCTGTCTCAACAATTGATCGATCTCTACCAGAGGTTACTGCCGGAATGAAACAACACATCCTGTTCATTATCGACGGCCTGCCCGGCGGTGGTGCAGAAAACGTCACATTAGCGCTGGCCAAAGGGATTAGCAAACGTGGCTATCACGTAACGCTATTCTCCTTAAGCAAACGGCGAGATTATGAAATTCCAGTCGGGATCGACTATGTTGTTGATCATGATAATAATCAGGGACCACTGCGTAAGTTTACTGAGTTGAGCCGGCGCGCCGCTTCGCTTGACCAGCAGTTATCTATCCTATTTACCAAGGCGGGCCTCCCTATTTTGGTCATCTCCAACTTGCATAAAACCGATCGCATTGTGGTGCGATCTAAAATGCTGCAGTCGTGCAATGTGTGGCATTGCGTCCATGGCATGCTCTCGCGCTCTTATTTGGGTAACAAGACAGGTCTGCGTCGTTTCATAAAACAGCGGAAAATGCAACGGGTGTACAAAAACCGTCAAATAATAGCTGTCTCAGATGCGGTAGGTAGCGATTTGGTGCGGAAACTTGGGATTAAGCCTGCACAACTGGTCACCATTTATAACCCGTTCGATATTTCTGAAATCGTGCAGCACGCCAATAAAGATAATCCGTTTGCAGGTGAAGATTATATACTGCACGTAGGACGTTTCCATCAAGTGAAACGCCACGATCGCTTGCTAGAAGCCTTTGCCATCGCCAAACTCCCCTGCAAGCTGGTGCTAGTCGGCCAAGGGGAGGAAGAGATTAAGATGGCGATCCAGCAAAAAATTACCACGCTAAATCTCCAAGACAAGGTAATCCTGGCAGGGTTCTACCAGAACCCATTGCCAATCATCAAAGAGGCACGCATAGTTGCTCTCAGTTCTGATAGTGAAGGTTTGCCCACGGTGTTGATTGAAGCTTTGATCTGCCACACCCCAATCGTCAGTACACGTTGCCCAGGCGGCGTAGCCGAAATTATGACAGGGGAATTGGCGGCCTATATGGCTGAAATGAACCCTGACTCTTTGGCAGAAAAATTACGACTTGCATGGAACAAGCCACCGATTATTACTGCAGAAACGTACCGTAAATTCGATAGAGATAATATTTTAGATAAATATATTTCACTTATTTAATAATAAAAATCAGTAACCTGCCGACATGATATGTCGGCAGACAAATAATATTACCGGTCCAATATTTTTATTTTTTCCCATACATCATCAACCGAGACATCAATACAGTCGCCACTCGTTGTCTGCAATATATGGTACTTTCCAGACCACGGATGCCAAAGCTCCTGATTGGTATCGCCAAAGAATACCACCATGCTTTTATTCAGTGCCGCGGCCAGATGCATCTGGCCACCGTCGCTGCACAGCACCCTGTCGCATAGCTCGAAACCGGCCAACAGTTCGCGTACCGATGCCGTTGGGTAAAGCGCTACTCTTTCATTCTGGCAGCCAGCCAATAGCTGCTCCGCTCGCTTTTGATCGCCGATATCATCAGGCGTCAGCGTCCCCTGCGGTGACCAGAAGATCAGCACGCCGGTGGTAGGATCGGCAACCAGACGGTTGATGATTTCGGCATAGCGCTCAATGGGCCAGCGCCGTTTCGGGCTGCGGCTGCTGATATGCACGGCAAACACCCGCTCAACCGGGGGCAACAGGCTCTGCAAACGTTGCTGCGCTTGCTGCTGTTCTTCCGCAGTGAGGAAAACCTTCACCGGAGGAATGGCAATGGAGCGATCGGTGATGGCGGACAGGTAGCTGAACGTGTGTTCCACCTGATGCTTGCCGTGAAAATCTGCCGCGCGGAAAGGGTGATGAATTTCACTGGAACCAAGATCTGCGCCGATAATATTTTTAACCCCGGCCATTTTTGCCAAACGCAGGCTATATTTGCACGGCACCGGGTTAGCCAGAATAGCCGCATCAAACTTTATTTTTCTCAGCTGTAAAAATATCATCAGCCGCTCAAAATATACCCCAAGGGTGGTCTCATTCTTGGCCTTGTGTTTGGCCTTCTTATAAACAAACACCTTGGTGAGATGCGGGTTATTTTTCACCACATCCTGGCTGACTTTATTGATAAGCAGATAGAGGTTGGCGTCAGGGTAAGCGGTTTTCACCCCTTCAATCAGCGGGGTGGTACACACGAGATCGCCAATATTGTCGCGGCGGATAATTAAAATATTCTTCATTACAAACCTATCGGCGACATCTCTCGCCTGTTGTCCCAACCTGACACCGAGCCACCAAGTTAGCGCCTTTCCCTTCCGGTTATGGTACTATTCTGGATAACCCATATAAATGAAATTGATAGAATGCTGCTCCGTTTATATCAGGTACTACTCTACCTTATCCAACCCCTGATCTGGCTCCGCTTACTGCTGCGCAGCCGCAAAGCACCAGCCTACCGTAAACGCTGGGCGGAACGCTATGGTTTCTGCGCCGGGAAAGTAGTATCGGGCGGCATTATGCTGCATTCCGTTTCCGTTGGCGAAACCCTGGCGGCGATCCCTCTGGTTCGCGCCCTGCGCCATCGTTACCCTTACCTGCCGATTACTGTGACCACAATGACGCCAACGGGTTCCGAACGGGTGCAGTCCGCTTTCGGTAAAGATGTGCATCATGTCTACCTGCCTTACGATCTGCCGGGTTCGATGCGCCGTTTCCTCGACCAGGTGGATCCCAAGCTGGTGATCATCATGGAAACCGAGCTGTGGCCCAACCTGATTAACGCCCTGCATCAGCGCCAAATCCCGCTGGTGATCGCCAACGCGCGCCTTTCCGCCCGTTCAGCAGCTGGCTACAAGAAAATCGGCGGTTTTATCCGTGATATCCTGCGCCGCATCACCCTGATCGCTGCACAAAATCAGGAAGACGGCGAGCGCTTTATCGAACTGGGCCTGAAGCGTTCACAGCTGACCGTCACCGGCAGCCTGAAGTTCGATATCTCCGTAACGCCAGAGCTGGCGGCCAGAGCCATTACGCTACGCCGCCAATGGGCACCACGCCGCCCGGTGTGGATTGCCACCAGCACTCACGAAGGTGAAGAAACCATTCTGCTGGAAGCCCACCGCCGGTTGCTGGAAAAGCACCCCGACCTATTACTTATCCTGGTGCCGCGCCACCCGGAGCGCTTCCCAACCGCCAAAGAGCTGACGCAAAAAGCGGGCTTCAGCTACACCACCCGCAGCAGCGGCGAAATCCCTTCCGGCAGCACGCAGGTCGTGATTGGCGATACCATGGGCGAACTGATGCTGCTGTACGGCATTGCCGATCTGGCCTTCGTTGGTGGCAGCCTGGTTGAACGCGGGGGGCATAACCCCCTGGAAGCGGCAGCCCATGCCATTCCGGTGCTGATGGGCCCACATACCTTCAACTTCAAAGATATCTGCGCCAAACTCTCCGAAGCAGGCGGGATGATCACCATCAGTGATGTCGACTCCTTGGTGAAAGAAATAGAAACGCTGCTGACCGATGAAGATTATCGCCGCTATTACGGCCGCCACGCGGTTGAAGTGCTGTATCAGAACCAAGGGGCGTTGCAACGCCTGCTGCAGCTGTTGGAGCCACACCTGCCGCCACGGAGCCACTGAATGAGCCACCGTAACAGCCTTTCGGTAGTGATGATCGCCAAAAACGAAGCCGAGTTGCTGAGCGAGTGCCTGCAATCGGTCGCCTGGGCTGATGAAATCATCGTGCTAGATTCCGGCAGTACCGACGGTTCCATCGCTTTGGCGGAAAGTCTGGGTGCCAAGGTGTTTACCCATACCGACTGGCAAGGCTTCGGCAAGCAGCGGCAGAAGGCGCAAAGCTACGCTACCCAGGATTACGTGCTGATGATCGACGCCGACGAGCGCGTCACGCCAGAATTGCGCCACTCCATCGAGCAGGTATTAGCCAACGCCGACGATAACGTCGTCTACAGCCTGGGCCGCCGTAACCTGTTTCTTGGCCGCTTTATGCGCCACAGCGGCTGGTATCCCGATCGGGTCAACCGGCTGTATGCCAATCAGCGCTATCGCTATAACGACGACCTGGTCCATGAATCCCTCAACACCGGCGGTGCAAAAGTCGTACCGCTGCAAGGCGATCTGCTGCACCTGACCTGCCGTGACTTTTTTGCCTTCCAGCGCAAACAGCTGCACTACGCCGAGCAATGGGCAATCCAACGCCACCAGGCCGGTAAGCGTTGCGGTTATCTGTCGATCCTCACCCACACGCTAGGGGCGTTCTGCAAAACCTGGCTGCTGCGGGCCGGTTTCCTCGACGGCAAACAGGGCTTGCTGTTAGCCGTGGTCAACGCGCAATATACCTTCAATAAATATGCCGCACTGTGGGCATTGGGCCGCAACTATTCAGAGAAGTAAACCATGAGCAGCAAAGCCATCTACCCAGGTACCTTCGATCCACTGACCAACGGCCATCTGGATCTGGTCACCCGCGCCTCACTGATGTTTGATCACGTGATCCTGGCCATTGCCGCCAGCTCGAGCAAAAAACCGCTGTTTTCGCTGGAAGAACGCGTTACCTTGGCCACGCAGGTGACCTCTCATCTGGATAACGTCGAGGTGCTGGGGTTCAGCGAGTTGATGGCGCACTTCGCCGCCCATCAGAACGCCAATATTCTGATACGCGGCCTGCGTGCGGTGTCCGACTTTGAATATGAATTGCAGCTGGCGAACATGAACCGCCATCTGATGCCAACGTTGGAAAGCGTGTTTCTGATGCCTTCCGAGCAGTGGTCATTTATCTCTTCTTCCTTGGTGAAGGAAGTGGCACGTCATGGCGGCGACATCGCACCGTTCTTGCCGGATGTCGTCACCAAAGCGCTGATGGAAAAGCTCGCCGCGCAGTAATCAATGCTGGCAGCGGCGGCAGAAGAAGGTGCTGCGCTGCCCGTGTTTGGCGCTCTCAATCGATGTGCCACAGGCACGGCAGGGTTCACCTGCCCGGCCATAGACCTGCAGTTCCTGCGCAAAATACCCCGGCTTACCGTCCGACTGCAGGAAGTCACGCAGCGTTGTTCCCCCTTGTTCAATTGAACGCAGCAACACCGCCTTGATCGTTTCGGCCAACAGATCCGCCTGCGCCTTGGTCAAGGATCCCGCCTGACGATCCGGCAGGATCCCGGCGGTAAACAGCGATTCGCTGGCATAGATATTCCCCACGCCAACCACCAGCTTGTTATCCATCAACCAAGGCTTGATCAGCGTACGCTTATTACGGGATTTCTCGTACAGGTAGGTGCCATTGAACTCTTCACCCAGCGGTTCTGGGCCAAGATGAGCCAATACGTTGCTGGCGGCCAGATCGTCACACCATAGCCAGGCACCAAAGCGGCGCGGGTCGGTGTAGCGCAGGATAAAACCGTTGCTCATCACCAGATCGACGTGGTCATGCTTACCTGGCTCGGTTTCCTCTGCCAGCATACGTAAGCTGCCAGACATCCCCAGATGCACGATAATCCAGCCGTGGTCCAACTCGATCAGCAGATACTTGGCACGGCGCTGTACGCTGCGCACCGGCCGATCGCTCAGCGCCAGGATCTGCTCGGAGACCGGCCAACGCAGGCGAGCGTTACGCACCACCGCATACTGGATGTTGTGGCCAACCAGGTAAGGCTCAATGCCACGGCGGCTGGTTTCGACTTCTGGTAATTCAGGCATGACTGGCTCCCTCTCTGCGTTTTTCTACCCTTTATAAATGAAAAAACCCGGCCGAGGCCGGGTTTTCATTAATCCACTAAAATTATTTAATTTTAGCTTCTTTGTAGATCACGTGTTGACGGACAACTGGATCGAATTTCTTCAGTTCCAATTTTTCCGGCTTAGTACGCTTGTTCTTCGTGGTGGTATAGAAGTGACCAGTACCAGCAGAAGAAACCAGCTTGATCTTCTCGCGAACACCTTTAGCCATGATGCAGTTCCTTAATACTTCTCACCACGGGCACGCAGATCGGCCAAGACCGTCTCAATACCCTTCTTATCGATAACACGCATACCTTTAGCAGATACACGCAGAGTTACAAAGCGCTTCTCAGCCTCAACCCAAAAACGGTGTGAGTGCAGGTTAGGCAGAAAACGGCGTTTGGTCGCGTTCATTGCGTGGGAACGGTTGTTACCGCTCACCGGGCGCTTGCCAGTAACTTGGCAGACTCGTGACATGTCTTATTCTCCAAAAATCAAATCAGCTCGAGCTTCGTATAGGGTATGGCCGCCTCGTCAGGCTTTTAGAGCCCATCTCAGCAAACTTCATACTGAGGAGACTCTCGTCATCAGGTCAGAAACCTCACATCAGGTTGGAAACCTGCTGAGATAGGCTCTTAACGCCAAACCCAAGATTCTCAAAGGTGGCGTAGTATACGCTCTGAAGCGTAAGTGCTCAAGTCCCGAACAGCTAAAGATCCCTCAAGGATCGCGAAAAAGTTGTTTATAGCCATCCGCGCTCGGCAAAAGAGACGCATTCACCCCGGCCTATCACCAAATGATCGAGCACTCGGATCTCCAATAACTGGCAAGCATTTACCACTTGCTCGGTTATCAAACGGTCGGCGTGACTGGGTTCAGCCTTACCCGAAGGATGATTATGCGCCAGAATGAGGGCTGCTGCATTAGCCTTCAAAGCCGCACGCACAATTTCTCTTGGGTGGACAACGACGCTGTTGATGGTACCAGCAAACATCTCCTGATGGCGAATAACCCGGTGCTGATTGTCTAAAAACAACACTAAAAACACCTCTCGCTCATGGTGAGCCAGCAAACTGTGCAGGTAATGCTGGGTAATTTTCGGATTCAGCAGCGCGTTTTCCAGCAAATGGGGGCCGGAAAACAGCCTGAAAGCTAATTCAGAAATTGCCTGCAGCTGTGCATAGGTGGCAATCCCCAACCCTTTCTGACTATGAAATTGTTCGTAGTCCGCCGAAACCAGGTGATACAGCGAACCAAAGTGCGCCAGCAACTGTTCGGCGCGCTGTGAGACGTGAACCCCAGGTAGCCCGGTTCGCAAGAAAATTGCCAACAGCTCCATATCGGAGAGCGCCGCTGCGCCATCACGCATCAATTTTTCCCTGGGCGCCAAAGCCCCAGACCATAACGACATATCCTGATTGCTCATTGCCACCTCCCTGCCTGCTACAGCAGCATGTCACGGGGAATTTCATCGTGCGACAGGTGATTGATAATATTGCGAAGTGTTACGAAAACCCGCATGTAACTGGCTGCATACACAGCAGAATCGCTCCACCTGGCGGCGGTTATGCTAAAATGTCCGCCTCTTTCGGATTTCAATCGGACAATCATGATGACGGGACTTTCCGGCAAACATATTGTGCTTGGCATCAGTGGCGGTATTGCCGCTTACAAATGCCCTGAGCTGGTGCGCCGCCTGCGCGACAGAGGCGCCGAGGTAAGAGTGGTAATGACCAGCGCTGCCAAAGCCTTCATTACCCCACTGACGCTGCAGGCCGTTTCCGGCTATCCGGTTTTCGACGATCTGCTGGATCCCGCAGCAGAAGCCGCCATGGGCCATATTGAATTGGGCAAATGGGCCGATCTGGTGATCCTGGCCCCGGCCACCGCCGATCTGCTGGCCCGCGTTGCTGCCGGCATGGCCAACGATCTGCTAACCACGGTCTGCCTGGCTACCGCTGCCCCGATCGCGGCAGCACCGGCCATGAACCAACAGATGTACCGTGCTGCTGCCACCCAGGCCAATCTACAGACCCTACAAGGGCGTGGTGTGCTGCTGTGGGGACCAGACAGCGGTAGCCAGGCCTGTGGTGATATCGGGCCTGGCCGCATGCTGGATCCGTTGGCGATAGTGGAGCTGGCTAACGCTCATTTCTCTGCACCGCAGGATCTGCAACATTTAAAGATTATGATCACCGCGGGCCCCACCCGTGAGGCACTGGATCCGGTGCGTTTCGTCAGCAACCACAGCTCCGGCAAAATGGGTTTTGCTATCGCCAAGGCCGCCGCCGCTCGCGGTGCGCAAGTCACGTTGGTCGCCGGGCCGGTCAGCCTGCCTACACCGCCTTGGGTAACCCGTGTGGATGTCGTCAGCGCGCTGGAAATGGAGCAAGCGGTACAACAACACGCCGCGCAGCAGAACATCTTTATCTCCTGCGCTGCCGTGGCGGATTACCGGGCAGAACAGATTGCCGATGAGAAAATCAAAAAGCAGGGTGATGAAATCATCCTCAAGATGATCAAGAATCCGGATATTGTCGCGGGCGTTGCCGCGATGAGCAAAAATCGTCCCTTTGTCGTCGGGTTTGCGGCTGAAACCCAGAATGTGGAAGAATATGCGCGACAAAAACTACTGCGTAAAAAACTGGATTTAATCTGCGCCAACGATGTATCGCTTGCAGAGCACGGTTTTAACAGTGATACCAATGCCCTGCATCTTTTTTGGCAGGATGGAGACAAGCGCCTGCCGCATAGCGACAAGGCACTCCTTGGCCAACGTTTACTAGACGAGATAGTCAGCCGTTATGATGAAAAAAATCGACGTTAAGATCCTTGACCCACGTATCGGTCAAGATTTCCCACTGCCGACCTATGCCACCCCAGGCTCTGCCGGGCTTGATCTGCGCGCCTGTCTGGACAGCGCGGTTGAGTTGGCACCAGGCGAAACCACCCTGCTGCCTACCGGCCTGGCTATCCACATCGCCGATACCGGTCTAGCTGCAGTGATCCTGCCGCGCTCCGGTCTGGGCCATAAGCACGGCATCGTGCTGGGTAACCTGGTTGGCCTGATCGACTCCGATTATCAGGGCCAGCTGATGGTGTCCGTATGGAACCGTGGCCAGAAATCCTTCACTATCGAGCCAGGTGAACGCATCGCACAGATGGTATTTGTGCCGGTAGTGCAAGCCGAGTTTAATCTGGTGGAAGAGTTCGATAGCAGCGAACGGGGTACCGGTGGTTTTGGCCACTCTGGTCGCCAATAGAACCTGCCCGTAACCGAATGATTTACAGGGATGGCGCCTGCAACCGCGCCGCTAGCAATGCGGCACGGTTGGTCTGGCAATTGAGAGTAACGCACGGAGAATAAGGGTCTGAAAAGACCTGTTAGCCATTACACCGTACAACAGCGATCTTATAAGCCGCACAGAGTTTACTCTGCAACGGCCGGTGCGCGGGTTTTCGCAAATCTATACCCGAAGAGATTGAGGGGATAAGCCGTTTTAGCAAGGGTCTAATCAAACATGGCAGAAAAAGAAAATACCAAAAGGAATCGGCGTGAGGAGATATTGCAGGCGTTAGCCCAGATGCTGGAATCCAGCGACGGCAGCCAGCGCATTACCACAGCCAAGCTTGCCGCAAACGTTGGTGTCTCTGAGGCTGCCCTTTATCGGCATTTCCCCAGCAAGACGCGGATGTTTGATAGCCTGATCGAGTTTATTGAAGATAGCCTGATAACGCGCATCAACCTGATCTTGCAGGATGAAAAAGAGACGTTCAACCGCCTACGCCTAATTGTGTTGTTGGTACTGGGGTTTGCAGAGCGCAACCCAGGCCTGACCAGGATCATGACCGGCCACGCGCTGATGTTTGAGCAAGATCGCCTGCAGGGCAGGATCAACCAGTTGTTCGAGCGGATTGAAGCACAACTGCGTCAGGTGTTGAAGGAACGTAAACTCCGGGAAGGAAAGGGCTTTATCGTCGATGAGACCTTGCTGGCCAGCCAGATCCTGGCCTTCTGTGAAGGGATGCTGTCGCGCTATATTCGCTCTGAATTCCGCTACCGCCCAACGCAGGATTTCGATGCCCGCTGGCCGCTGTTAGCGGCGCAACTGCAATAATAAAGGATTGAATCGGTAGTACTCCATAGCCGTTTATACCCTATGGATTTTGAGTTGGCCGCTCTTGCGCATCCCTGCGCTCGCGGCATTTGTACATCCATGTACATCACAGCTAGGCGACAAACTTACTCATCCCCAGGAGCTTACTTTTCGTAAGTGACTGGGGTGAGTAAGTGCAGGTAACAACGCTGCAGCTTGAAAGACGACGGGTATAACCGGGTTCAACCCGGCGCTATTATTTTAAACCCCGTACTGCTCGCGATAGGCCCGCACAGCGACCAGGCTTTCGGCCATTTCCGGCTGCTCTTCCAGGTAAGCAATCAACTCCTTGAGCGTAATAATCGAGATCACTTTACAGTGATAATCACGCTCCACTTCCTGGATCGCAGAAATGTCGGCACGGCCACGCTCCTGACGATCGAGAGAAATCAGCACACCGGCCAGGCTGGCGTTATGGGCACTGATAATTTCCATCGATTCACGGATGGCCGTCCCGGCGGTGATCACGTCATCCACCAGCATCACACGGCCCTGCAACGGGCTGCCTACCAGCGTGCCACCTTCGCCATGTTCCTTGGCTTCTTTGCGGTTGAAGCAATAAGGCACATCGAGATTGTGATGTTCTGCCAATGCCACTGCGGTGGTGGTCGCGATCGGGATACCTTTGTAGGCTGGGCCAAACAGCAGATCGAACTCGATGCCGGAATCCACCAGCGCTTCGGCATAAAAACGCCCTAACAGCGCCAGATCACGCCCGGTATTAAACAGGCCGGCATTGAAGAAATAGGGGCTGGTACGGCCGGATTTCAGGGTGAACTCGCCGAATTTTAATACCTGCTTGCGGAGCGCAAACTCGATAAACTGGCGCTGGTAGGCTTTCATTACTGCTTCTCCTAATTTGGTCGGTAACTTTGGTTCTATTTTCCGGGCATAAAAAAGGCGACTGCTTGGTCGCCTTTAAAAATCAGTCTGCCAGCGCCGCTTTCTGCGCCTGGAAGATGGTTTCGATGCCCCCTCGGGCCAGCGCCAGTAGCGCCAATAGCTCATCGTGGCTGAACGGCTCACCCTCGGCGGTGCCTTGCACCTCGATCATGCGGCCATCTTCCATCATCACCACGTTCATATCGGTTTCTGCGGCGGAATCTTCCACATACTCCAGATCGCACAGCGCTTCGCCGCCAACGATACCGACAGAAACTGCGGCAACCATCCCTTTCATCGGGTTGGCTTTCAGTTTACCGGCGGCAACCAGCGCATTCAGCGCATCGGCCAGCGCCACACAGGCACCGGAGATGGAAGCGGTACGGGTGCCGCCATCGGCTTGCAGCACATCGCAGTCCAGGGTGATGGTGAACTCACCGAGCTTTTTCAGATCCACTGCGGCACGCAGTGAACGAGCAATCAGACGCTGGATCTCCAACGTACGGCCACCCTGCTTGCCTTTGGCCGCTTCGCGGGCATTACGGCTGTGGGTCGAACGCGGCAACATGCCGTATTCTGCGGTGATCCACCCTTGCCCCTGGCCTTTCAAAAAGCGCGGAACGCCCTCTTCTACCGTGGCGGTGCACAAAACTTTGGTATCGCCAAACTCAACCAGCACTGAACCTTCAGCGTGTTTCGTGTAGTGACGGGTCAGTGTCAGGGGGCGAACTTGTTGTGGTGCTCTGCCTGCAGGACGCATGGGCTCTCTCCGGCTTCTTATTAACGTTTGGCTGCGCATTATACGGGCTTCGTGACGTTATGCCTATCCTGCCCGCAGGTGCAACGCTATAATCGTTCCATCTTTTCCTATTTACGGGTACGCACAATGATCCGCAGCATGACCGCCTACGCCCGGCGTGAAATCAAGGGTGAATGGGGCAGCGCAGCTTGGGAGCTGCGTTCCGTTAACCAACGCTACTTAGAAACCTACATCCGCCTGCCTGAGCAGTTCCGCAGCCTCGAGCCAGTGATCCGCGAGCGTATCCGTGGCCGCCTGACACGTGGCAAAGTGGAGTGCAACCTGCGCTTTGAGCTCGACCCAAGCGCGCAAAGCTCGATGATCCTGAACGAAAAACTGGCCAAGCAGCTGGTTGAAGCCGCCAACTGGGTCAAAATGCAGAGCGACGAAGGGGAAATCGATCCAATCGACGTCCTGCGCTGGCCGGGCGTGATGTCCGCTCAGGAACAGGATCTGGACCTCATCAGCAACGAGCTGATGCAGGCGCTGGAAGGCGCACTGGATGATTTCATCGTGGCTCGCGAAAGCGAAGGTACCGCGCTGAAAGCCCTGATCGAGCAACGCCTCGACGGCGTGAGCGCCGAAGTGATCAAAGTACGCGCCCAGATGCCTAATATCCTGCAATGGCAGCGCGAACGTTTGGTCAGCAAGCTGGAAGAAGCCCAGGTACAGTTGGAAAACACTCGCCTGGAGCAGGAACTGGTGCTGATGGCACAGCGTATCGACGTCGCCGAAGAGCTGGACCGCCTGGAAGCGCACGTCAAAGAGACGCACAATATCCTGAAGAAGAAAGAAGCCGTTGGCCGTCGCCTCGACTTTATGATGCAGGAATTCAACCGCGAATCGAATACGCTGGCATCCAAGTCGATCAATGCCGAAGTGACTACTTCAGCTATCGAGCTGAAGGTGCTGATTGAGCAGATGCGTGAGCAAATTCAGAATATCGAGTAAGTTTTAAGTGCCATCATTGAACAGAGAGCCCGCATAACAGCGGGCTTTTTAATATCACCACCCATCGAGGTTTTCCTATGTCCAAATATGCCCAGGCAGCCATTGATACGGTAAGAAAAAACCAGGGAAAATCATCACTCGATATGCGTCAAGAATGGGATAAAACGATGATGGAGTTGAAGGCTAACCCACTATCCGACCCGCATCGCCATCCTCCGCTATAACCCCATCGGCCAAGCGGATCACGCGAGGAAAGTGCGTTTTAACAAAAGCATAATCATGGCTGATGGCCAGCACGGTGGTGCCTTGCGAACGGCAAACCGCTAACCAGCGGGTAAATACCCCCAACCAATAGCTATCAAAGTCACGACTGGGCTCATCCAGCAGTATCAGAGGCGGTGCTACAGCTGCGAGGCTGGCTACCGCAACCATACGCCGCTGTCCGGCGTGTAAATCCAATGGGTGAGCATCCGCAACATCCGTTAGCTCACAAAGCGCCAGAGTTTGGGCAACTCGCTGCTCCAGACTATCGCCACGCACACCCTGATGGCGTAAGCCAAAAGCGATCTCATCGCGTACCCGGTTACGAAATATCTGCCGTTCCGCTTCCTGAAATAATACCCCCAGCAACGGAGCACGCTGTGCCGCTTTTAGGGTGGCAATATTCTGCCCCTGCAAGAGAACCTTGCCGCCGGTCGGTTTTAGCAACCCGGCAATCAGGCGTAATAACGTGGATTTCCCTGCGCCATTATCCCCGATCAGGGCCACCCATTCCCCCGCCTCAATGGTCAAATCCAAACCGCTAATGATGGGTTCGCTCACCCCTGGCCACTGATATTCCAGCGATTCAATCGTCAGCATAATGAGAGCCTGCCTTGCTCCAACGCCCAAGTTTGCAGGCAATAAGCGGCAACCTTGGTGAGCGACCGTTCAAAGAGCAAAATCACGCACTGCTGCTGGTTAGCGTAGGTGGCCAGCTGTTGTAACAGCTTGGTGGTAGCATCGGGGGTCAGGCGGCTAAAGGCTTCATCCAGCAATAGTAGCCGAGGACGCATCGCCAACGCACAGGCCATCACCACCCGTTGCGCCTCGCCGCCAGAGAGCGTGGCCGGGTGACGATGGCGTAAAGCGTGGCAATCGGTAAACGTCAGCGCCTGTTCGATACGCGCCAAGATCTCGGCTTCATCCAGGCACAGATTCTCCGGCCCGAAGGCGATCTCTTCTTCGACCGTGAAGGTACAGCCGGAAAGTTGCAGCTGGGGTGCCTGTTGAATGAGCTGCACCTGCTGCGCCATTTCAACCAGCGGGCGCGAACCTATTTCCTCACCGAGGACCAGTCCCGATCCCTGTAATGTGCCGGGTAAGAAGTCGGGGAAACAGCCTGCCAGCAGCTGGGCAAGCGTGGTTTTTCCGCTGCCATTCCCACCGCTAATGCCATATAAACCTGGAACCTCGCAATGTAGATCGATGCTTTCCAACTGCCAGCGACTACCTTGAGGAATAAAGCTCAGCGCATTCAGTGCCACAACCACAGCCAGGCTCCTATTTCCAATGCCGCCACCAACAGCAAGCCATAGCGCACGCTACGTTGCAGCGGGCTGTCGCTCGGAGCCCATAGCGTTGTGCGTCTGGGATGCAGCCGAAAAGCACGCATATCCAACGCCGTGCTGCGCGCGGTTAAATCATTCAACGCACTGTGGGTTAACGGGATAACCAATGCCGGAATGTAGCGCAATCGTTGATACCAATAACCGTCTAGCGGCACGCCTCGCGCCAGCTGTGCCTGGTAAATCGCGGCCAGTTGCGCTCGCAGCTGTTCGGCAACCAGCAACGGCCCCGCCAACAGGTAGGCCAGCCCGAGCGGCAAACGGCTGGCAAACAGAGCGCGAATAACGCGCTGTGGCGGCACGTATTGCAGCCAGATTTGCCCAAAACTTAACAACGCCAACAAGCGTAGCCAGAGCGCGGCGGCGTTGAGCATTTCGCTATCATCACGCGCCTCCCCCCGTAACCACCACGCCAGCCAACCGCTATGCACCAGCCATAAACCGCCCGCCATGGGTAACATGATCCACGCCACGTAGCGCCAGCGATGCCGGGTGCTTTTCATCAAGATCAGCAACAGAAAGCTCACCAGGCTATAGGCTAGCAACGGATAGCCAAACGGCATCAGCAAGCTGCTGGTACCCAGCACCAGCCAAAGAGCCAGCGAGGTAAACGGGTGCATTAACGCACGGCGGCCATTGCAGGGAAATTACGCAGTGTTCGCTGCGACATATTGCGCACCAATAGCCAGACGATAATGGCAACCAGCACTTTATCTATCAGATTGATCCCCAGCACGGTCATTGCGACGGATTCGATCAGGTTGCTGCCCATCGAATGCACATAGGCGACAAAGAAGTCTGCGCCACTGCCAGTGACCCCGGCAAACAGATAAGTACGGATCGGTACGGCAACTATCGTCACGGCCAAGGTGATCACCACGCCACTCAGGATCACTTTTGGTAACGTCCGGAACCAGCCGATGCTAGCCAATAAGCCAGCCACCAAACCAATCACCATTGCCACCGGTGCGAACGCCGCCGCAATCGGGCCGGTGAGCAGGCCCCAGATCAAGTTGGTCAATAAACCGGTCAACATGCCGATAATCGGCCCGGCGAGAATTGCACTCAGCAAGGTACCGATAGAATCAAGGAAAATAGGCAGCTTCAACATCGATACCAACTGCCCGCCGATCATGTTGATGGCTATTGAAATCACCATCAACACCAACGCCTGACTCGATAACCCATTACGTGCCATAACAACCTCACTCAACTAGTAGGAAAATTAGCGTTGCTCGACGTTTAATTCGTCATAGCCTGAAAGCGCGCAAGGTTGTCGGCTAAATACGACATCGTTCAATTCCCCAATCACCAATTCGAGCGTGGTGCGCACGGTGCAGCCTGCCATCACATGGCCGCCGGTCATATGGCCATGCTCATCGGCCACTGCCAGATGCAGATGTTCGCCTCCGGCCTCCAACGTGCCAATCAGTGAGACCACTTCAAATTTTCCGCTCAATAACATGGTGCCTTCGCAGCCGGCATAACGCAAAGCCACTTCGCTCAAGCTGCCGACACAGCCGCTGATCCAGGCGGCACGCAAATTCTGCTGCCGGATAAAATCACGTAGTGCAACCAGCAGGTCTTGTTGCGGTAACAGACGCAAGGCATAAAACTGTGCCGTAGACGGCGTTGATGTCTCCACGCTAAGATCCTTTACCCCAGTGGGTTTTGTGATACGGAAAATAGGGAAATGGCGTCGGGAAGGTAGGATGCTGCATGAGGGATGTGACTCCAAATAACTCCGAACCTCGGACGTTATGCAGCATGATAAAGATTGATGCGGCCTATGTATGTGACATAGGTCAGTAAAAGCGGCGGTGCTGGTATGCTGGCCAAAAGCTAAATTGGAATGGGTCTGAAAGAACACTGATGCCAAAAATAAAAAGCCAAGAAACTCTGGTACGCGAGCGTAAGCGCTGGGTAGCGGTAGCAATCCTGGTGGCGGCCATTGTTGGCTGCTACCTGTGGTGGAAACAAGGGACACTGCGATACGAAGAGTGGAGCCCCAACCAGCAGTATGTGGTGCGCTATTATAAAACCTTCGAGTTTATTCCGCGCTTCACCATGCCTGGCGATGGCGGGCATTACTCCGGCTACATGCGGGTTTATGACCGAAACGACAAGCAGTTCTACGAAGAGTATTCCGACCTGCTCGACTTTGTCGAAGGCCCATTCTGGGCAAAAGAAGGTGTCTATTGGATGGGTAACGACAATCAGGACATCGTTCGCCTACCCACCTCGCCGGTGGATTGAAGCTTGCTGACAAGTGGCCTCCAGAAGGGAGGCTTAACCCGGTCAGTTATAAGCAGCGGCCTGCTCTTCGGTGATCAACTCCATTTTTTCAAGCTGAACCGCAATGCCGCGCAGGGAGCGCCCAAACTCCACGCTTAACGCCTCTATCGTTTTGCCAGCGCTGTAACCTTCCTCCAATAGCTTCCTGTCTTCTTCCGACCAGGGGAAATTGAAGTTGGCTGGCCTGCCTTCGGCAATATTTTTCTGCCGCCGCTCCTCGGGTGATAACTTTGCCTTTTTCACTCGTTCTCGCTCGGCGTAAAACTCATCCGCCAGGGCAAACAGCATCCGGATCGTCTCTGGGGAATGAACCAGCGAGGTGTGATTTAAAAACTCCCCCGTTTCCGGGTTAATCCCCCTCGCTAACGCACGTAACGTCAGGTAGGTCTGCATCATGGTTTCCGTCCTTAAAAAATCTAACCGTCATTCACGCGGCTAGTTCCCTACCTATTTTTGCTCATAAAACGAACTACTCAACAATTCGATTGGATCGCGTGTCAACTTTGCGAAGCAAATTCCAAATTAACGCCATTTTTCGCAAGAAAATAACCACTTAAAAACAATACCCATTCGGAAATGAGTAACAAAATACCGTCGATAATTCTCCCGGCAATCGGTGAAACAGGTTTATCTACAATATTCAGATAAAGTTTTCACTTGAAATTAATAAGGTAAATTAACCACTTACCGAATTTAGACCGATCGCGATAAATTAAGGATTACTCGCCGTGCCGCTGGATACTTATTAAGGAGTATTTTCCCGCTAACTCTCCCTTATTTTGATTTCCCTCAATAACGCTTGGGTTATTGCTGTTAGTTTGCCATGACTAAAAAACCACTGATAAGCATTAGGGAAAGCAATGGACGTCAATCGCAGACAGTTTTTTAAAATCTGCGCTGGCGGGATGGCTGGGACCACGGTGGCAGCATTAGGCTTCGCGCCCAAGGCTGCGTTAGCGGAAACGCGCAACTACAAATTATTGCGCGCCAAAGAAACCCGCAACACCTGTACCTACTGTTCCGTAGGCTGCGGTTTATTGATGTATAGCCTGGGCGATGGGGCAAAAAACGCCAAATCGACGATTTTCCATATCGAAGGCGACGCGGATCACCCGGTAAACCGCGGGGCACTGTGCCCGAAAGGCGCCGGCCTGCTGGACTATATCCACAGCGATAGCCGCCTGCGTTACCCAGAGTATCGCGCGCCTGGTTCAGATAAATGGCAGCGTATCAGCTGGAATGATGCCTTTGACCGCATTGCCAGGCTGATGAAAAATGACCGGGATGCCAACTTCGAAGCCACCAACGCCGCTGGCGTGACGGTAAACCGTTGGCTCTCCACCGGGATGTTATGCGCCTCTGCGGCCAGTAACGAAACCGGCATGCTGACACAAAAGTTTGTCCGATCGCTGGGCATGCTGGCAGTTGATAACCAAGCGCGTGTCTGACACGGACCAACGGTAGCAAGTCTTGCTCCAACATTTGGTCGCGGTGCGATGACCAACCACTGGGTTGATATCAAAAACGCCAACGTTGTTATGGTGATGGGCGGCAACGCCGCTGAAGCGCATCCGGTGGGATTCCGCTGGGCGATGGAAGCCAAAAACAACAACGACGCCACGTTAATCGTCGTCGATCCCCGCTTTACCCGTACCGCATCGGTCGCCGATATCTACGCGCCGATCCGCTCCGGCACCGACATTACCTTCCTGTCGGGCGTATTGCTGTACCTGATTTCCAACAACAAGATCAACGCTGAATACGTCAAGCATTACACCAACGCCAACCTGTTGGTCCGGGATGACTTTACGTTTGAAGATGGGTTGTTCAGCGGTTATGACGACAACAAACGTCAGTACGACAAAACCACCTGGAACTACCAGTTTGGTGAAGATGGCTATGCCTTGCGTGATGATACGCTCCAGCATCCGCGTTGCGTCTGGAACCTGCTGAAAGCACACGTCAGCCGCTACACGCCAGAAGTGGTGGAAAATATCTGCGGCACCCCGAAGGAAGATTTCCTGAAGGTATGTGAAGTCCTGGCTTCCACCAGCGCAGCAGACCGAACCACCACCTTCCTGTACGCCTTGGGCTGGACCCAGCACACGGTCGGCGCGCAAAACATCCGTACCATGGCGATGATCCAGTTGCTGCTCGGCAACATGGGCATGGCGGGTGGTGGCATCAACGCCCTGCGCGGTCACTCCAACATTCAGGGGTTGACCGATATTGGCCTGCTGTCCACCAGCCTGCCGGGTTACCTGACGCTGCCTTCGGATAAACAGACCGATCTGGCTACCTATCTGGCCGCCAATACGCCAAAGGCCACCTTGCCTGGCCAGGTTAACTACTGGAGCAATTACCCGAAATTCTTCGTCAGCCTGATGAAGAGCTTCTACGGCGACGCTGCTCAGAAAGAGAATAACTGGGGCTTTGATTGGTTGCCGAAGTGGGATCAGTCCTACGACGTCATGAAGTACTTCCAGATGATGGATCAGAATAAGGTCAACGGCTATATCTGCCAGGGCTTTAACCCGGTCGCCTCCTTCCCGGATAAGAATCAGGTGGTCGCCTCACTGGCCAAGCTGAAGTATCTGGTGATCATCGACCCGCTGGTCACGGAAACCTCCAATTTCTGGCAGAACCACGGCGAGATGAACGATGTCGATACCGCGTCGATCCAAACCGAAGTGTTCCGGCTGCCATCCACCTGCTTTGCCGAAGAAGACGGCTCGATCGCCAACTCCGGCCGCTGGCTGCAATGGCACTGGAAAGGCGGCGATGCCCCAGGTGAAGCGATTACCGACGGCGAGATCCTGGCCGGTCTGTACCATCGTCTGCGCCAGATGTACGGCAGCGAAGGCGGTAAAGGTGTCGAGCCGTTACTGAAAATGGGCTGGCACTATGAACGGCCAGATCACCCTGAATCCGAGGAAGTGGCCAAAGACAGCAACGGCTACGCGCTGGAAGATCTGTATGACGCCAACGGCAACTTGCTGGCGAAAAAAGGCCAGTTGCTGGATTCCTTCGCGATGCTGCGCGATGACGGCAGCACGGCTTCAGCCTGTTGGATCTATACCGGCAGTTGGACCAGCAAGGGCAACCAGATGGCCAACCGTGATAACAGCGATCCGTCCGGGTTGGGCAACACGCTGGGCTGGGCCTGGGCATGGCCGCTGAACCGCCGCATTATCTACAACCGCGCCTCCGCCGACCCAATGGGTAAACCTTGGGATCCGCAACGCATGCTGATTGAATGGAACGGCAGCAAGTGGGTCGGGAATGATATTCCAGACTACAACACCGCAGCACCGGGCAGCGGCGTTGGGCCGTTCATCATGCAACCGGAAGGGCTTGGCAGGCTGTTTGCCCTCGACAAAATGGCGGAAGGGCCGTTCCCGGAACACTACGAGCCGTTTGAAACGCCGTTGGGCACCAACCCACTGCATCCAAACGTGATCTCTAACCCGGCGGCCCGTCTCTATCCGTCCGACGCCAAGCGCATGGGTGATAAATCCGAGTTCCCTTACGTCGGTACCACCTATCGTCTGACCGAGCATTTCCACACCTGGACCAAGCACGCGCGCCTTAACGCGATCATGCAGCCGGAGCAGTTCGTGGAAATCAGTGAACGTCTGGCGAAAGAGAAAGGGATTGAGCAAGGCGATACCGTCAAGGTCAGCAGCAAGCGGGGCTTTATCAAGGCGAAAGCCGTGGTGACCCGCCGTCTGCAAACCCTGAAGGTTAACGGGCAGGATGTCGACACCATCGGTATTCCACTGCATTGGGGTTTTGAAGGGGCAGCCCGCAAAGGCTATCTGGCTAACACCCTGACGCCGTTTGTCGGCGATGCCAACTCGCAAACGCCGGAATACAAGGCGTTTCTGGTTAACGTGGAAAAGGTGTAAGGAGCCGAATTTATGTCCATGCAATCCCAAGACATTATCAAACGTTCGGCCACCAACACCCTGACACCGCCTCCGCAAGCGCGTGATTACAAGGTCGAGGTCGCCAAGCTGATTGACGTTTCCACCTGCATCGGTTGCAAGGCCTGTCAGGTGGCCTGTTCCGAGTGGAACGACATTCGCGACGAAGTGGGCCACTGCGTCGGGGTTTATGACAACCCCGCCGATCTGAGTGCCAAATCCTGGACGCTGATGCGTTTCTCGGAAGTGGAGCAGAACGGCAAGCTGGAATGGCTGATCCGCAAGGATGGCTGTATGCACTGCGCAGATCCGGGTTGCCTGAAGGCCTGCCCGTCTGCCGGGGCGATTATCCAATATGCCAACGGCATCGTGGATTTTCAGTCCGAGCACTGCATCGGCTGTGGTTACTGCATCAGCGGCTGCCCGTTCAACATTCCACGGCTGAACCCGCAAGATAACCGGGCGTACAAATGTACCCTGTGCGTTGACCGCGTCAGCGTGGGCCAGGAACCGGCCTGTGTGAAGACTTGCCCGACGGGCGCTATCCACTTTGGCACCAAGGCAGAAATGCTGGACGTGGCACAGGAGCGGGTCGAAAAGCTGAAGAAACGCGGCTTTGACCAGGCAGGCGTGTATAACCCGCAAGGCGTTGGCGGCACCCATGTGATGTACGTACTGCACCATGCCGATAACCCCGAGCTGTACCACAATCTGCCAAAAGACCCGCATATCGATCTGTCGATCGGGCTGTGGAAAAGCGTGCTCAAACCCTTATCCGTGGCGGGCTTCATCGCCACCTTTGCCGGTTTGATTTACCACTACATCGGCATTGGCCCGAACAAGGAAGTGGATGATGAAGACGAGGAGGACCATCATGAGCAAAAGTAAAATGATCGTTCGCACCAAGTTTATCGACCGGGCCTGTCACTGGACGGTGGTCATCTGCTTCTTCCTGGTGTCGCTGTCCGGTATTGCGCTGTTCTTCCCTACGCTGCAATGGCTGACCGAGACCTTTGGTACGCCGCAGATGGGCCGCATCCTGCATCCCTTCTTTGGCGTGCTGATCTTTATCGCTCTGATGTTTATGTTCTTCCGCTTTGTGAAGCATAACATCCCCGAGAAAGAGGACTTGCCGTGGGTCAAGGGCATCGTGGAAGTGTTGAAGGGCAATGAGCATAAGGTCGCTGACGTCGGCAAATATAATGCCGGCCAGAAGATGATGTTCTGGAGCATCATGAGCATGATTTTCGTGCTGTTGATCACCGGTATTATCATTTGGCGCCCTTACTTCGCCCACAACTTCCCGATCCCGGTGATCCGCTATGCACTGTTGATCCACGCCGCGTCGGCGATCGTGCTGATCCACGCCATTCTGATCCATATGTATATGGCATTCTGGGTGAAAGGCTCGATCAAAGGCATGATTGAAGGCAAGGTCAGCCGCCGCTGGGCGAAGAAGCATCACCCACGCTGGTACCGTAAGGTCGAGGCTGAAGAGCAGAAAGACGAGCAGTAAACCGTTGAAATTCGCCCCTTCGCATGAGGGGGCGACAATCTCCTCAAACGACCACTGAACCATCAAAGATCTGCTGCATGCTTTCGATCAGGCTCAGCAACTCGCTATTGGCCCCAGGCTTCCACAGTGCCACCATCGGGTGCATCAACCCCTGTTTCCCCAATTCCGTATCGAGCCGCTCAACCTGTGGCAAGTGCTGCATTTTCAGATGAGTGGGCAGGAATGCCCATCCCAGCCCGGCGGTTAACAACGTTTGCAGCAAAGCCGGTTCATTGACGACCTGAATGCGATCGGCGATTTGCAGGCGCTTCGCCATCGGTTCGGGTAGGTCATTAAAGGGAATAAGTTGGGTACTGGATGCTAGCGACAGTAAGGTGACCGGGCTGCCTACGGGGAAAAATCCCTCGCGAGCGTAGACGGCCAACTCAATGGCCCCCAAGGCTCGCCACCTAAACTTTTCGCCAATCGAACGGTTGATCGCCTGATAAACGCCAATATCCGCCACATCGTCTGCCAACGCCTGCTCACCCTCACCACGCTCCATCATCAGCAAATCAAGCTGAATGCCGCGCTGACTCAGAAACATCGCCAGTTCCGTTAAAAATGCGCGCGGAGTAAACGGGTCATAGCACAGCGTCAGTTTTTGCCGCACCTGCTGCGGAATATGCTGAGCCAGCAGGCTAAGGGCCTCTGCCTCCTGCAAAAACAGCCGAGCTTGCCGGTAAAGGCGTTGGCCCGCCTCGGTCAGTTGCAATGGGCGGGTACGGCGATCGCACAGTGAATAGCCTAGATCCAATTCCAGATTTTCGATCAGTTCACTGACAGTGGTGCGATCCTTCCCCAACCGCTTGGCGGCCTGGGTGAGATTGCCGGTCTCGCAAACGCTGGCGAAAGCTTCAATCTGCGCCAACGAAAAACCTATCTTCCCCATCTCTCCTCCACAAAATTGCGGGGGATTTCCCCCCGTTCATCCACTCTACGATATTAGTTCGCGGGCTTACCATTATTTTGTTCACCTCATTCAGGTAAGGAAAATAACCATGAAAAAGTTCACACACAGCGTATCAGCCCTACTGGTGGGTGCCGCACTCAGCGCCAGCCTGGCAACCGGGGCGCAAGCCTGCACCCGTGCCTTTATGAATATGTACCCGGGCTATATGGTCAGCGCACGCAATCTGGATTTCTTCGGGCCGGTAGATCCCTCACTGGTGATCACACCACGCGGTATTGCGCATAACGGCGGGGATGCGAAGAACGCCGCCCAGTGGCAAACCCACTACGGCAGCGTCGTGGTATACGCCGATGGTGTGTTCCCAATGGACGGTATGAATGAAAAGGGGCTGGCGGGCCATACGCTGTTTTATATGAATGGCAGCCAAGTGCAGCAGGACAATCAGGACAAACCGGTGATCGAAAGCCGCGCCTGGTTGAGTTACATCCTGGATAATTACGCCACCGTTGATGAAGCGGTTAAAGCCATCCGCAGCGACGTTCGCCTGGCCGCCGCCCATATGCCTATCGATTACGCTTCGGATACCAAACACATCGCGATCGAGGACGTTAGCGGCGATTCGGCCATCATCGAGATCGATAACGGCAAAGTGAATATCTATCACGACAAAAATTATCGGGTGATGACCAATCCCCCTTCTTACGATAAACAACTGCAGAACCTGGCCAAGTATCAGAATGCCAAGCGCAGCGAGATCCCTGGTGGTTTGGAAGCGGATGAGCGCCTGGTGCGCGCCAGCTATGATTTGAAAAATCTGCCGCAGCCGGACAATAAAAACCAGGCGCAGGGCTTCATCTTATCGGTGCTTAATAATGTGGCTTACCCGCTTGGCTCACCGGCAGAGCCAAGCGAACAAAAGGTCACCGACATGTATGCCAAATACAGCAAGCGCCCGGACCAGAACAAAGGCATCGGGACTTACTGGACGGCGATTTCGGATCTGAGCCATGCGGAGTATCACTTCAAGTCTGCCTTTGCGGCCTCGCAGGTTTGGGTTCCGCTGCATGACATCAACTTCAGCCAAGGGCAGCCGGTACGTAAGATCGCCCATCTTAACGACTATGCCCAACAGGGCTGGGAAGGTAACGTGCTGGCCCAGGCGAAATAAAGCTTAACCCACTATTGATATAGGGGTAATTTCACGATCAAACGCTGCTGGCCGCCGATGGCCAGCAATAATCTGAACGCATAACTCTCGCCCAAAGTATTTTGTTCTAATCGTCATGCAGGGTAATGAAAGGCACCACGGGCTGTGGCTAAATAGCGCTTTCCTAGCCTGTATGCCGTTCGGATTGTTTATGTCGCAAATTTTGCAATTTATTTTAGCCTTGGTGGTGATTGTCGTTCTCGCATTATTGGTCAGTAATGACCGCAGGAAAATCCGCCCACGTTATATTATTCAGTTGCTGGTGATTGAAGCCGCACTGGCCTATTTCTTCCTGCATTCAGCCAGCGGTCTGGGCGTTATCAAGCACGTGGCCGATTTCTTTGCCATCCTGCTGGCCTTTGCCGCACAAGGCTCCGACTTTGTTTTCGGTGGCATGAGCAACCAGGGGCTGGCCTTTATCTTCCTCGGCGTGTTGTGCCCGATTATCTTTATTTCTGCGCTGATCGGTATTTTGCAGCACTTCCGCATCTTGCCGTTGGTGATCCGCGTCGTGGGCACCTTGCTTTCAAAAGTGAACGGTATGGGCAAGCTGGAGTCCTTCAACGCCGTCAGCACGCTGGTGCTGGGCCAGTCGGAAAACTTTATTGCCTATAAGGGCATCATTGCGGATATCTCCCCACGCCGGATGTACACCATGGCAGCCACCGCGATGTCGACGGTTTCGATGTCGATCGTGGGTGCCTATATGGCGATGATCGACGCACAATACGTAGTAGCCGCGTTAATCCTCAATATGTTCAGCACCTTTATCATTCTCTCGATCATCAACCCTTATCAGGTGGACGACGAGCCGGAACTCAAGCTGAATAAACTGCATGAAGAGCAGAGCTTCTTTGAAATGTTGGGGGAATATATTCTCGCGGGTTTCAAAATTGCGATGATCATTGCCGCCATGCTGATCGGCTTTATCGCCCTGATCGCCGCGGTGAACGCCATTTTTGCCGCCATTTTTGGCATCAGTTTCCAGCAGATCCTGGGTTACGTGTTCTATCCGCTAGCCTGGCTAATCGGCATTCCGGCACCTGATGCGCTGCGCGCTGGCAGCATCATGGCTACCAAGCTGGTCGCCAATGAGTTTGTGGCGATGATTGAACTGAAAAAAATCGCGGCAGAGCTGTCCCCACGTGGTTTGGGGATTCTCTCGGTGTTCCTGGTGTCCTTTGCCAACTTTGCTTCCATCGGCATTGTTGCCGGGGCCATCAAGGGGCTAAACGAACGCCAGGGCAACGTGGTTTCCCGCTTCGGCCTGAAGTTGGTTTACGGCTCAACGCTGGTCAGCCTGCTTTCGGCGGCGGTTGCCGGGCTGGTGCTGTAAAACCGCTAACCCGGCTTGAAGCTTTTGCAGCAAGCCGGGAATTCATTAAAACGCGACGCACACCGGCGCATCGACACGCATCACCGAGTCTTGGGCAAATTGTTGCTTATAGCGGGTGCGCAGCGCCTCAATATTTTGCTCACTGGCCGCATCAGGGCTATGGATCAACATCAACGCCTTGCTGTTTTCCCGCACCAGCTTGCCATCGTTCCCGAGCCATTGCCCTTTGGCATCAAACACCGATAACCCATCTTTAAAACGTGGGGTTACCTGTTGATCGACAAAGGTCTGCCATTCAACCGCCGTAATTACCGGCCCTGCCGGGCGATTCAAGCCAAAATAGAGCGTGGTTTGGGTCATCGGCTCGCCGGTGCTACACGTTGCTGCCGGTTTTGACGGTGATGCCTTTTGTACAGGCGCTACGCAGCCGCTCAACAGCAAAGTTATGGCGACGGCGGCTGCCAATATCGGGGTGTTTTTCATCTCGCTTTCATATTCCTTAAATAATCATCAACAGACACTAACGATAAATTTCTAATGCGTTATAAAAATCGCAAGTATCACTAGAGACTAGTAATAAGCAAAAATCACCTATTTAGCATTAGGTAAACTAATTCGAAAGCGACACCAACAAAAAAACTCAGTGGTGCGTTGCCACCAGGCTCGTTACCCTCCGGTGTTGACACTTTTACCCTCCGACCTTGTGAATCCCCCTATGTTACTGAGCATTCTTTATATCATCGGTATCACCGCAGAAGCCATGACCGGCGCGTTAGCCGCAGGCCGCCGCCAAATGGATTTGTTTGGCGTGATTTTTATCGCTTCCGCTACCGCCATTGGCGGGGGCTCGGTGCGTGATATGCTGCTTGGGCACTTCCCGCTGAGCTGGGTAAAACACCCTGAGTATATTGTTATCATAGCCATAGCGGCAATTATCACCACCTGGATGGCTCCCCTGATGCGCCACCTGCGCCATCTGTTCCTGGTGTTGGACGCCGTTGGGCTGATCGTATTCTCGATCATCGGCGCGCAGGTGGCTTTGGATATGGGCCATGCCCCACTGATCGCAGCGATTGCCGCCGTGATCACCGGCGTTTTCGGCGGCGTGCTGCGCGATATGTTCTGCAACCGTATCCCGCTGGTTTTCCAGAAAGAAATCTATGCGGGCATCGCCTTTGCCGCTGCCTGGCTGTATATCGGCCTGCAATACCTTAACTTGCCGCATAACATGGTGATAATTATTACCCTGGTTGCTGGCCTCAGTGCTCGCCTGATCGCACTGCGCTTTCGCCTTGGCTTGCCAGTATTTAACTATCAGCATCCCGATCATTAATTAGCGAACGCATCGCCAAGCGGTTCGACACCATCGGGAACCGCATCGAAGCCGCTGATATGGTGCTGCTGCAAAGTTTGAACCAGTGCCAGAAAGGCGGGATATTGCAAAAATTCCTGCACTTTTCTGGCCTTTTGCTCACCCATGCCAGCAAGTTCCTGCCACTGTGCCAACGTCATCTGCTGTAGCTGTGACCAATTTTGCAGGGTGGCCGACTGCAATGGCGAAATTGGCACGCCGAGAGCGATCGGCCAACGTTCAAAAGGCTGCCGCCGCGCCTGACGAAATTGGCGATAAAGGGCCTGTGCACGCTTTGCTCCCAAGCTGGGCACCGCGCTGAGCTGTTCCGGGGTTAACTCCAACCAATCCAGCAGGTTATTCACCAATCCCTGATCGACCAGCACCTGCCAGCCAGCTTTATTCAACCCGTTGATGTTCAGCCCATTGGCACTGCTCAACCAAACCAGCCGCGCCAGAAACTGCTGGCGGCATCCGGGCTGCAAGGTAAAGCAGCTCAGCGCATGATAATTCTCCGGTTTTGGCGCAATGGGTGTTGCCCTGGCAACCTCACGCCAGACCACCTGTTTCAAATGCGGGATGCCATGCCCCATCAGGCTAATCGCAATATGATCGCCGGGTACGATATCCCATTTTTGCCACAGGGCCAGCGAGCCCACGTTAACCCGCCGGATCCATTTATCGTCCATACGCACCGGATCCAGGCGTAGCATCACGGCAATTTTGCCGGTGCGGCCAATGGCAAATTCAACATCCGTGACTCTGGCCACTTGCTGGACCGGGGGATATTTCCAGGCAGCCGCCCAGTCATTAGGCTTGGCCTTCCAATAGCGCCCCTGAGGTTCTTGCCCTTGGTGGATCACCACGCCATCGGTGACAAACGGCAAAGGGCCGCTGTACCAAGCTGCCCGCCACTGCTCCACTTCCGCCAACGTGGCGACCGGCTGTGAATATTGCTGCGGCAGCGTAAAACCCATGGCGGCAAGCTGTTGCAAGCGTTCGGCCATGGTTGGCGGGCCATCGGGCCACGCCCAGACGAACAGGCCAAGCTGCTCAAGTTGCGCAGTGCGCGGATTACGCATCAGCATCCCGGCAACCTTGGAGCGGGCGTTGATGCCCCCTTGAGCTTGCTGGTGATGATCGTTCACCATCAGGAACAGCTCCCCTTGCAGTACCAAATTGGCCGTAACCTCCGGTAAAACGTTGGGGATAGCGGGGATCGCCTTGACCTTTTGCAGCCAGTTTTCACCCTTCTGCCCATCCCCCCGGCTAATGGCGTTCACCAATACGCCTTGCCGGTAAACCAAAGTGACCGCCACACCATCAACCTTGGGTTGCACCCACAGATCGTGACGGCCCTGCATCCATTGTTCTACGGCACGCGAGTTGCGCAGTTTACGCAATCCGGTGTGGGCCACCGGATGCGGTACTTTGCCCGCTGGCAATGGCCGCGTATCCTCTTCCACGGCACCGACACAACGCCGCCAATCTTGCAGTTGCTGCAACAGGCTGTCGTAGAGCTCGTCGTCGATTGGGCTGTTGCCCAAGCGATAATAAGCCTCATCCCATCGCCCCAGTTGATCATCCAGCGCCGTAATTTCCGCCTGTAAGCGCTCTGGCGACCACGCTGGACAGTCTCCAGCCCATGCCGAGCTACACAGCATTCCAACCAACACTAGCGCCCGGTAAATACCTCTCCACATTGAGCACCTCCTTGCTTCCCGACAGTAAATACTCAATCGCCTTTACTGGCTAACGCCAAAAACCGGAGGTGCGAAACGCTTTCCAAAACGAATGCGCATTTGCTGAAAACGGCAAAAATTCCCAGATCCGCCGCGCAAATTGACTTTTTCACGCTGTTTTTAGCAGAAAGCGACGGCCAAAATGCGAGCTAACGCTGCATACCGCCCGTTAGCCGTGTATACTGTGCGGAGAATTTACACATCCGCTGTAACTGACTCATCAACCGCTAGCAACGAACATCATCATGGCTCAAGGCACGCTTTATATTGTCTCTGCCCCAAGTGGCGCAGGGAAATCAAGTCTGATTCAGGCTTTGTTAAAGACGCAACCGCTGTACGATACGCAGGTTTCGGTTTCACACACCACGCGCGATAGCCGCCCGGGTGAAAATCACGGCGAGCACTACTTTTTCGTCTCCAAAGACGAATTCCGCCGGATGATTGAGCAGGATGCGTTTCTTGAGCACGCAGAAGTGTTCGGCAACTATTACGGCACGTCCCGCGCGGCCATCGAGCAGGTACTGTCGACCGGCGTTGACGTCTTCCTGGATATCGACTGGCAGGGCGCACAGCAGATCCGTGCCAAAATGCCCCAGGCGCGCAGCATCTTTATTCTGCCGCCGTCGAAGGAAGAGCTTGGCCGCCGCCTGCGTGGCCGTGGGCAAGATGCGGATGACGTGATCGCCAAGCGCATGGCGCAGGCCGTCGCGGAGATGACGCATTTCGCGGAGTATGATTATTTAATCGTGAATGACGATTTCGATCTGGCCCTGTCCGATCTGAAGACCATTATTCGCGCCGAACGCTTGCGTTTGGGCCGTCAAATGCTGCGGCATGATGCTTTAATCAGCAAACTATTGGCAGACTGAAGACAGTTTCAGTATTATGCCCAGTCTTTTCGTCACCTGTGGAGTAGCACAAATATGGCACGCGTAACTGTTCAAGACGCTGTAGAGAAAATTGGTAACCGTTTTGACCTGGTGTTGGTCGCTGCTCGTCGGGCACGTCAAATCCAGACCGGTGGTAAGGATGCACTGGTACCTGAAGAGAATGATAAGTACACCGTTATCGCTCTGCGCGAAATCGAAGAAGGCCTGATCAACAGCCAGATCCTCGATGTTCGTGAGCGCCAGGAGCAGCAAGAGCAGGAAGCCGCAGAGATCCAGGCGGTTACCGCGATTGCTGAAGGTCGTCGTTAATTAGACTGTGAGTCTGCCTTGTACCTGTTTGAAAGCCTGAATCTGCTGATTCAACGTTACTTGCCTGAGGAGCAGATTAAGCGCCTCAAACAGGCATACCTCGTCGCACGTGATGCTCACGAGGGACAGACACGCTCCAGTGGTGAGCCCTACATTACTCACCCGGTTGCCGTGGCCTGTATTCTGGCGGAAATGCGTCTCGATCATGAGACGCTGATGGCAGCCCTGCTGCACGACGTCATCGAAGACACCCCGGCCACCTATCAGGATATGGAACAACTGTTTGGCAAAAGCGTTGCCGAACTGGTTGAGGGCGTATCCAAGCTAGACAAGTTAAAATTCCAGGATAAGAAAGAAGCGCAGGCGGAGAACTTCCGCAAGATGATCATGGCGATGGTGCAGGATATCCGCGTCGTACTGATCAAGCTGGCAGACCGCACCCACAACATGCGAACGCTTGGCTCGCTGCGCCCGGACAAACGGCGGCGTATCGCCCGTGAAACCCTGGAAATCTATAGCCCACTGGCCCACCGCCTGGGTATTCATCATCTGAAAACCGAGCTGGAAGAGCTGGGTTTTGAAGCGCTTTACCCGAACCGCTACCGCGTCATCAAAGAAGTGGTGAAAGCCGCGCGCGGTAATCGTAAGGAGATGATCCAGAAAATCCTCTCCGAGATCGAAGGGCGTTTGACCGAAGCCGGTATCCCTTGCCGCGTCAGCGGGCGGGAAAAGCACCTCTACTCCATCTACTGCAAGATGCACCTGAAAGAACAGCGCTTCCATTCCATCATGGATATTTACGCGTTCCGGGTGATCGTCAAGGAAGTGGATACCTGCTACCGGGTGCTGGGCCAGGCACACAGCCTGTATAAGCCGCGCCCGGGCCGGGTAAAAGACTATATCGCCATTCCCAAGGCTAACGGCTATCAATCGCTGCATACCTCACTGATCGGCCCGCACGGCGTGCCGGTTGAGGTACAGATCCGTACCGAAGATATGGATCAGATGGCCGAAATGGGGGTCGCCGCGCACTGGGCCTATAAAGAAAAGGAACAGGGCGAAACCGGCGGCACTACCGCACAGATCCGCGCCCAGCGCTGGATGCAGAGCCTGCTGGAGCTGCAACAAAGCGCCGGTAGCTCGTTTGAATTTATTGAAAGCGTAAAATCCGATCTGTTCCCCGATGAGATTTACGTTTTCACCCCGGAAGGGCGCATTGTCGAGCTGCCTGCAGGTGCCACACCGGTCGACTTTGCCTACGCCGTGCATACCGACATCGGCCACGCCTGCGTTGGTGCACGGGTCGATCGCCAGCCGCATCCGTTGTCACAAGCTTTAGCCAGTGGTCAAACGGTAGAGATCATCACCGCTCCGGGTGCCCGGCCAAATGCCGCCTGGCTGAACTTTGTGGTGAGCTCCAAAGCCCGCGCCAAGATCCGCCAGATGTTGAAAAACCTCAAGCGCGATGATTCCGTCAGTCTCGGCCGCCGTTTGCTCAACCATGCGCTCGGGGGCAGCCGCAAACTTTCGGAAGTGCCGCCAGAGAATATCCAGCATGAGCTGGATCGCATGAAGCTGGCCACGCTGGACGATCTGCTGGCAGAAATCGGCCTCGGTAACGCCATGAGCGTGGTAGTCGCGAAGAACCTGCAGGGCGATCAGTCCAGCCTGGGCTCCTCGAACGGCGTGCGCAACCTGGCCATCAAAGGCGCCGATGGCGTCCTGATCACCTTTGCCAAGTGCTGCCGCCCAATTCCAGGCGACCCGATTATTGCCCATGTCAGCCCGGGCAAGGGCCTGGTGGTTCACCATGAATCCTGTCGTAATATCCGCGGCTACCAGAAAGAGCCAGAGAAATTCATGGCGGTCGAGTGGGATATGGAAACCGAGCAGGAGTTCATTGCGGAAATCAAGGTGGACATGTTCAACCATCAGGGTGCGTTGGCCAACCTCACGGCGGCGATCAACGCGGCCGAATCGAATATTCAGAGTCTGAATACCGAAGAGAAAGATGGCCGGGTCTACAGCGCCTTTATCCGCCTGACCACCCGCGATCGCATCCACCTGGCAAATATTATGCGTAAGATCCGTATCATGCCGGATGTGATTAAAGTTAACCGTAACCGAAACTAGCGCCTATGAGCCCCGAACGCTATGCGCGGATTTGTGAAATGCTGGCTACCCGGCAGCCCGATCTGACGGTCTGCCTGGAGCAGGTTCACAAACCGCATAACGTCTCCGCGATTATCCGTACCGCCGATGCCGTCGGTGTACATCAGGTGCATGCCGTGTGGCCTACTCCACGGATGCGTACCCTGGTCTCCTCCGCTGCGGGCAGCAATAGCTGGGTGAGCGTAAAAACCCACCCCACCATCGCCGATGCGGTCACGCATCTGAAAGGCCAAGGGATGCAGATCCTGGCAACTCACCTTTCTGCCCGCGCCGTCGATTTTCGCGAAATAGACTATACCCGCCCCACCTGCATACTGCTGGGGCAGGAAAAAACCGGCATCACCGAAGAGGCACTAGCCCTGGCCGATCAGGACATTATCATTCCGATGATCGGTATGGTGCAGTCGCTGAACGTCTCTGTCGCTGCGGCTCTGATCCTGTATGAGGCCCAACGCCAGCGGCAAAACGCCGGTATGTATCGCCGCGATCTCAGCGCGTTAGATGAGCAGGAACAGCAACGCCTGCTGTTTGAAGGCGGTTACCCGGTGTTAGCCAACGTGGCCAAGCGCAAAAAGCTGCCGCGCCCGCAGATTGACGATCAAGGCCAAGTGGTTGCCGACGCCGAATGGTGGGCAGCCATGCAGGCAACGACGGTACGCCGATGAAAGGCCGCCTGCTGGATGCCGTCCCACTCACTACGCTTTCCGGGGTTGGAGCCAGCCAGGCGGGGAAACTGGCCAAAATCGGCCTGAATACCATCCAGGATCTGCTGCTACACCTCCCGTTACGTTACGAAGACCGCACCCGCCTCTACCCAATCAACGATCTGCTGCCGGGCATTTTTGCCACGGTGGAAGGGGAAGTGCTGCGCAGCGATATCAGCTTTGGCCGCCGCCGCATGCTCACCTGCCAGATCAGCGACGGCACCGGCATCCTGACTATGCGCTTCTTCAACTTCAACGCGGCGATGAAGAACAGCCTGGCAACCGGCCGCCACGTAACGGCCTATGGCGAAGTCAAACGCGGCACCCACGGCGCAGAAATCATCCATCCGGAATACCGTGTCCAGGGGGAAAACAGCGAGGTCGAGCTGCAAGAAGCCCTGACGCCGGTGTATCCCACCACCGAAGGGATCCGCCAAGCCACGCTGCGCAAGTTGACCGATCAGGCGCTGGAGTTGCTGGATACCTGTGCGATTGCCGAGCTGCTGCCACCGGAATTAAGTGGCGGTTTGATGAGCCTGCCACAGGCGCTGCATATGCTGCACCGTCCACCGCCGGATATCCAACTGGCTGATTTGGAACAGGGCAAGCACCCGGCACAAAAACGCCTGATCCTTGAAGAGCTGCTGGCACATAACTTAAGCATGTTGGCCGTCCGCGCCGGAGCGCAAAGCTACCGGGCATTATCGCTAACGCCTGACGATCGGCTGAAAAACCGCTTCCTGGCCCTGCTCCCCTTCTCGCCTACCGGTGCACAAACGCGGGTTGTGGCAGATATTGAAGCCGATCTGCAAAAAGGTTTCCCGATGATGCGCCTGGTGCAGGGCGACGTCGGCTCAGGTAAAACCCTGGTTGCTGCCCTGGCCGCACTACGCGTCATTGCTCACGGTAAACAGGTGGCGCTGATGGCTCCCACCGAATTGCTCGCCGAACAACATGCCAATAACTTCCGCCAGTGGTTTGAACCCTTGGGGATTGAGGTGGGTTGGTTGGCCGGCAAGCAAAAAGGCAAGGCACGCCTCGCCCAGCAGGAAGCTATTGCCAGCGGCCAGGTGTCGATGGTGGTAGGGACGCATGCCATTTTCCAGGAGCAGGTGCAGTTCAATGGCCTGGCCCTGGTGATTATCGATGAACAACACCGCTTTGGTGTGCATCAGCGGCTAGCGCTGTGGGAGAAAGGCGAAGAACAAGGGTTCCATGCTCACCAATTGATCATGACCGCCACGCCAATCCCGCGCACGCTGGCGATGACCGCCTACGCCGATCTGGACACCTCGGTGATCGATGAATTGCCACCGGGCCGTACGCCGGTGACAACGGTGGCGATCCCCGATACGCGCCGGGCCGATATTATCCAGCGGGTGAAAAGCGCCTGTATCGAAGAAGGCCGTCAGGCGTATTGGGTCTGCACGCTGATCGAAGAGTCTGATTTGCTGGAAGCCCAAGCCGCAGAAGCAACCTGGGAAGAATTGAAGATTGCGCTGCCGGAACTGAAGGTAGCGCTGGTGCATGGCCGCATGAAGTCAGCGGAGAAACAGGCCGTGATGCAGGCCTTCAAGCAGGGCGAACTGCAATTGCTGGTAGCCACCACGGTGATTGAGGTGGGGGTGGACGTACCAAACGCCAGCCTGATGATCATAGAAAACCCGGAGCGACTTGGTTTGGCCCAGTTGCACCAGCTGCGTGGCCGGGTTGGCCGTGGTGCGGTAGCCTCTCACTGCGTGCTGCTGTATAAAACCCCACTCAGCAAAACCGCCCAAAAACGCCTGCAGGTGCTGCGCGACAGTAACGATGGCTTTGTGATTGCCCAGCAAGATTTGGAAATCCGTGGACCAGGTGAGCTATTGGGGACGCGCCAAACTGGAAGTGCAGAGTTTAAAGTGGCCGATTTGTTGCGCGATCAGGCCATGATCCCCGAAGTTCAGCGCGTTGCGCGCCATATTCACCAGCAGTATCCACAGCATGCACATGCCTTAATTGAGCGCTGGCTGCCGGAAACCGCTCGCTACTCCAACGCCTAATCAATTAACCCCTCTTGTCGCCAAGAGGGGTTATCATCACTTAACCGAACACCGGCAGCATCAGGTACAGCTTAATCACGATGGCGTTAGCGATATCGATAAAGAACGCGCCCACCATCGGCACCACCAAAAATGCCAGATGCGAAGGGCCGAAACGATCGGTGATCGCCTGCATGTTGGCAATGGCCGTTGGCGTCGCCCCCATGCCAAAACCACAGTGCCCCGCAGCCAGCACGGCAGCATCGTAGTTTTTACCCATCACGCGGTAGGTCACGAAGATGGCATACAGTGCCATGACCAGCGTCTGCACCGCCAGGATCGCCAGCATTGGCAAGGCTAGCGAAGCCAACTCCCACAGGCGCAGGCTCATCAACGCCATCGCCAGGAACAGCGACAGGCTCACGTTACCCAGTACGGAAACCGCACGCTCAAACACCTGGTAGAAGCCCGTTGCCGACAGGGTGTTACTGAGGATCACGCCGACAAACAGCACGCAGACAAAAGTCGGCAGTTCGAAGGCGGTACCATTCAATAACCCGGCAATAAAGTTACCGAGGCTCAGACAGATGGCAATCATGGCGATGGTTTCTACCATCACCAGCGAGGTGATCAGGCGGCCACTTTCCGGCTTTTCAAAGCCACTCGGCTGCACACTATCATCCGGTGTGCCTTCCGGCGTTGAAGAGTGTTTCACCAGATAGCGAGCCACTGGGCCACCAATCAGGCCGCCCAGCACCAGACCAAAGGTGGCGCAGGCCATGGCCACTTCGGTGGCATTCTCAAACCCATAGCGCTCGATGAACACCTTGCTCCAAGCTGCCCCGGTGCCATGCCCACCAGAAAGCGTAATCGAGCCCGCAATCAGCCCCATTAACGGATCCAGCCCCAGCATTTTCGCCATGCCGATACCGATGGCATTCTGTACCAACAGCAGACCCAGAACCACAAACAGGAACACGACCAATGCCTTGCCCCCTGCCCGCAGACGCGCCAGGTTGGCATTCAGGCCGATAGTGGCGAAGAAGGCCAGCATCAATGGGTCTTTCAGCGACATATCAAAGCCGATTTCCCAGTTCACCGTTTTCTTCAAAACCAAGAGCAGGACCGCCACCAGTAAACCACCGGCAACGGGAGCAGGAATAGTATATTTTCTCAGCAGAGGAATGGAGCGCACGCATTTGCCCCCAAGCAACAGGACCAGCGTGGCGGCAACTAACGTGCCGTAAGTATCGAGATGAAACATCTAGCTACTCCGTGTAGTAATTAAATCCAATAAATTAATAAGTTATAAAATTTACTCAGTTTTTTAACTTGATGAAGGGGGGATTAAAAGTAAAAACGGCTAATAACACAAGAAAAAATGAACGAAAATGCGACATTAAGGGGTTCAGCATCGCGAAAAATATTAATGCGCAACCGTTTGCTTTTGTGAAGCAGATCATTAAAATGCCTTCTTTGCCGCCTTTGGGAAAGCCACACCATGTCCAGCCAAACCGCCGAGCTTGATGCCGCGCAAAAAGCATCAGCCCCCGTTTCACACAATAGTGAACTGATTTACCGCCTGGAAGACCGCCCGCCGCTGCCGCAAACGCTGTTTGCCGCCAGTCAGCATTTGCTAGCGATGTTTGTTGCCGTGATCACCCCGGCCCTGTTGATCTGCCAGGCGCTAGGCCTGCCAGCGCAGGATACGCAGCACATCATCAGCATGTCGCTGTTCGCTTCCGGTTTGGCCTCGATACTGCAAATCAAAACCTGGGGCCCGGTGGGGTCTGGCCTGCTGTCCATTCAAGGCACCAGCTTTAACTTTGTCTCACCGCTGATTATGGGCGGGCTGGCGCTGAAAAACGGCGGCGCAGACGTGCCCACCATGATGGCTGCGTTGTTTGGCACCTTGATGGTCGCCTCTTGTACCGAAATCCTGCTGTCGCGCGTACTGCATCTGGCACGACGCATCATTACCCCGCTGGTCTCCGGCATTGTGGTGATGATTATCGGCCTGTCGCTGATTCAGGTCGGGCTGACCTCTATCGGTGGCGGCTATGCGGCGATGGGCGATCACACCTTCGGCGCGCCCAAGAATCTGCTGCTGGCAGGCGCGGTGCTGGTAGTGATTATTCTGCTTAACCGCCAGCGTAACCCTTACCTACGCGTCGCTTCGTTGGTGATCGCCATGGCCGTGGGTTATCTGCTGGCCTGGGCCATGGGCATGTTGCCGGAAACCGAACCGGCCACCCAAACGACCTTGATCACCGTTCCTACCCCGCTGTATTACGGCCTGGGCTTTGACTGGAACCTGTTGCTGCCGCTGATGCTGATCTTTATGGTCACGTCGCTGGAAACCATCGGTGATATCACCGCCACCTCCGACGTTTCTGAACAGCCGGTCAGTGGCCCGCTATATATGAAGCGCCTGAAAGGCGGTGTGCTGGCCAACGGCCTGAACTCGATGCTGTCGGCGGTGTTCAACACCTTCCCGAACTCCTGCTTTGGTCAGAACAACGGGGTGATCCAGCTGACCGGCGTTGCCAGCCGCTACGTCGGTTTTGTGGTGGCACTGATGCTGATCCTGCTGGGGCTGTTCCCGGCCGTTGCCGGTTTTGTGCAGCATATTCCTGAACCGGTGTTGGGCGGCGCGACCATCGTGATGTTTGGTACCATTGCAGCCTCCGGCGTGCGTATCGTTTCCCGTGAGAAGTTAAACCGCCGCGCCATCATGATTATGGCGCTGTCGCTGGCCGTCGGTATGGGGGTTTCCCAACAGCCGCTGATCTTGCAGTTTGCACCGGACTGGCTGAAAACCCTGCTTTCTTCCGGTATCGCCGCCGGTGGTATCACCGCCATTGTGCTGAACCTGCTGTTCCCACCAGAAGAAAAATAAGCACTTCCCGCAGCAAACCAACGGCCATTGGCAAACCGCTACTGGCCGTTTTTTTATTGTCTTTCAGGCCATTGCCCTTGAGCTGGCGGGCTAATTGCGGCATAAACAGGGTATCTTTTCTGTCCGCTACGGATCCACACGATGAAATTTATCGGAAAAATATTGATCACGTTGCTGCTGCTGATAGTGCTGGCCATTGTGCTGCTCTACGTAGTGGGGCAAACCCGCTGGGCCGCAGGCTGGTTGAGTCACTGGATCAGCGATCGTGGTGATTACCAACTGTCGGTAGAAAAAATAACGCATTCGTGGAGCAAACCAGGGCAGCTCAGCCTAGAGGGCGTAACCCTCGCCCGAGCCAACCAACCGCAACTCTTGGCGGCCAAGCAGGTCGATATGGCTTTCAGCCTGCGGCAAATTACCGAGCCACGCTATTTCGATAGCATCACGCTACGCGACGGCACCTTAAACGTTCAGCCTTTGCAGGGCGCACCGCTGCCAATACAGGCCGATGTGCTGCAACTGAGCAATATGGCACTGCAATCTAATGATGAGAGCTGGCAGCTTAACGCGCAGAAGGTCAATGCCGGGATCAACCCGTGGCAGCCAACGGCAGGCCATTTACTCGGGGATAACAATCAGTTCCAGTTCAGCGCCGGTTCGATGGTGGTCAACGGTATTCCGGCCTCGCAGGTGTTGATCCAGGGCGAAATCAAACAAAACCAGCTGGTATTGAGCGACTTTGGTGCCGATCTGGCACAGGGCGATCTCACCGGTGTAGCCAGCCGAGCTGCCGATGGCAGTTGGTTGGTTGAACGGTTGCGGCTAAGCAACGTCCGCCTGCAAGTACCAATGACGCTAGAACAGTTCTGGGACCGCTTCACGACGTTGCCACCCATTACGTTGAAACGCTTTGATCTGATTAACGCCCGCCTGGAAGGTAACGCTTGGGCGGCGAACGATCTCGATCTGTCGATGCAAAATATCACCTTCCAGCAAGGGGATTGGAGCAGTCAGGATGGCGCGATCAACTTCACCGCCGACGACCTGATCAATGGCAACTTCCATCTCATCGACCCAATTATGGATATGCAGCTCTCGCCAGCGGGTATTGCCATTGGCCAGTTCAGCACCCGCTGGGAAGGTGGATTGCTGCGTACCACCGGCAACTGGCTGCGCGCCAATAAGCGCCTGCAACTTGACGAGGTGGCAGTCTCTGCGCTGGAGTACACCTTGCCTAGCAACTGGCGTGAACTCTGGTTACAGCCGCTGCCAAGCTGGCTGGCGGAGGTGTACGTCGCCAAGATGAACACCAACCGTAACCTGATCATCGATATCAACCCAGATTTCCCCTTCCAGCTCACCTCGCTGGATGGTAACGGCAGCAATCTGCTGTTGGCGAGTGACCATCAGTGGGGGATTTGGTCCGGCTCGCTGAAACTCAATGCCGGTGGTGCCACCTTTAACAAGATCGACGTGCGCCGCCCTTCGCTGGCGTTGGATGCGGATGCACAGCAGATCAACGTTACCGAGCTGAGCGCCTTTATGCCCGATGGCCTGTTGGATGCCAAGGCCAACGTCAGCCAACTGCCTGGTAAACCGTTCACCCTATCCCTTAACGGGCGCTCGGTGCCTGTGAATACCTTGCAACAATGGGGTTGGCAGCATGTGCCGCTGGAGGGTGATGGAAATCTGCAGTTACAGCTGAAGGGATTACTCAATAGTGACGGGCCGTTTAAGGCGTCTTTGCGGGGCCAGTTGCAGGCTACCAGCAAGGATGGGCAGACACTGGAGCAGCAGGTACCGTGATAGGAAGGGATTGAACAATAGCCATCACCTATGTAGTAAATTAATGGTTATGGCTTTATAGTATGCATAAATATTGACCTGATAATTCAGGCAGTATAAGAATAGCTTTAATATCTATGAAATTTATCTCACAAATGGAAATAATGAGAATGAAATGGAACATTAAAAAAAATAAATTACTTGAGATTGTAACGCTATCTTTTCTACTTATGGGATGTTCCATAAGCAAGCACCCTTTATTCATAGGGGATTACTATAAAACTGATTTAAAAGAAATAGCATGCTATTATGACATGAAAGATAATCTTTACCCTTCACGCAGTCAGACATGCCTCTTCGGTAGTGATGTATTATTGGGAATATCATCAAGAAAAAACTATTTTAATGTGCAATTTTCATCACTGGATAGCACAGGATACTTTACGGTATATACCGTAGAACAGAAAGATGTCATCCCCCTAACTAACTTCTTGAATGACTTTATTTCTTGGTCAGAATTACCTGAACAGGAAAGATTATCAAAAGCGACTGCCTTCAATAATAGTTCAAACTCCAAAAGTGATATTGCCATCACCTCTGGGTTTGTTAATTACTCTTATATTAATAAAGGCCCGGTGAATAATGATGAAAAGTATCATAACAAGCCGGTTCTCATGTATTCCGCGAGGGTTCCATATTTTGGCATGAAGCTTGAGCGTGATTGGCTGATGACAAAGGAGGACGCTAAAAAATTGCTTGATTTTATACATAAAACTGCCAATTCAGTTTTTGAGTGAATTAGCTAAGACATAACTCTTGATTGGATATTTGAGGTATTTATTCAATTTGCTGAAGCTTAGCTTGATAATAAGAATGGTCAACTGTTTGACGCGATCTTTTTTCATTTTAGGATTTCCCTTCCACTTTACGCTTTTCTCGGAAGGGGCTCAACCAGTTCAGGTTCGACCTACTCGCCCTCTTCTGGGTTCTGACTGTTTCACCCACTCAATCTCTGCCTTTTTCAGATACACTCAGAGTGTTATTCTCCATAGTCGGCTACCTAAGAAGTATCCCAAATAGTAACCAGCAATTTATTAATCTTACCTAGACAAAACAATAATAGCTCAAACATCAATACCTGCATCTTTTAAAACTGATATAACATGTTGTGTTAAATGTTTAAGATCGTCATAAGCTAATGGGCCAAATTCTGGTTCATATTCAGCCATGTATTTTTCAACAGGTAGTTTGTAAACCTTTATCGCTTTATTTTTCATTTCGTGAACATGTTTAGGATAAATAACCCTATTTATGCCATGGCCATATTCTTTCTTCTGACCATCCATCACCCACTGAAGCTTTCCTTTATAAGAATCAATAGCTTTCTGTAAAAGCTCAATGATATTTGGATCTTCACTCTTGAATCTGAAACTCGTGGCAGGTGGTCTCGCAGATCTATCCTCCATAAACTCATCTTGACCTTTGAATTTAAATACTGGATATCTAGAATGGCAGCGTTGCCATTCTAGATCCCCTAGCTTTTCAATGACCGTAAACAGTTACTTTCCTTCTTCTGGTATCATTTTAACCCCTGTAGTTTATCAGAGATAGTTATTCCATCTGGATTAATCGCTTTAATGTGCTTTTCCCAATCACCTTTCAGAATAGGATTCAAGGAAACTCTAGGATCATAAACATAACTTTGGGGGCGGACTGGGTACGGCAGAACAGCGAGCTGATCATTGGCGGGAATTGGTTGAGCGAGTCTGGGATCACCGATGCGGAACAACTGGAGATCACCGCCGCACCCGGTGTGATCCGGTTGCAGCGGCGGGAAGATGGGGGATTTCAAGCGTATAAGCAAAGATCCCGGCACAAGGCCGGGATCTTTGCTCTTAACGAATACTTCTAGACATACTCTTTAGGAACATTTTTTATCTGTTCACCTAACGACCAATTTTCAGGCTTAGATTTTACTACATTCCATTTTGCACCATTTGACATCCATTTCTCTCTATAGCGCCGGATCCCCTCTAGGGTTGCATCTTCGTATCCAAATTCGACGCCACAACAATCACATATATCGAAGGTTGCATTTTTTCCGTCCTCTCCCCATGGGGCATCTAACTGCTCTGCCCCACAAACTCGACATATATAAAAATCATTCTTATTGTGCATTGAAATAGTCCAAATTTGTCTTAAACCCGTGATCCGCTGGATCGGGCCTGAACATAGTTCTAGGCACACCATCAGCTCTTTGTACTGCAAATGTATTCGTAGTTGGGTTGTAAAATACGGTTTCACCATTAGGACGGACTTTAGTCAGTGTTCCCGATGGTGGGTTATTAACAAAATTATGCGCCGCATCCACGTATTGCTTTGAATTTTGATATTCAGGAAACTCTTTTTTATGCTTATCCCAGTGGCCATAAGCATTAGAAACTGGCTCTTTTTTCTTGGTTTCCGATCATATCTGTTTATCTTTGGGTTTCCCAACGCCACCACTAAGGCCCCCGCCGCCGATAATGCCGCCGCCACCTTCTAACGGGTCAACTATCGCCTTACACGTCAGCGGGGTACATTTGCCCAGCGCATTATTCTCCACAACAACTTTATCCAGTGCGGAGCCCGTCATCGAACAGCATTTTTCATTGTACACTCAGCAGGTTACAACTACTTTTTCCCTGTGCATTCTGGCCCAGGCAACTTTTTGCCCAGACGCGTTTTTTCAGCCCGTTACGCCATTTTCCCCAACGCTGTTAAAGAGCAACCAACGCAGCATCATAGCAGCGCTTTTCGTCCCTGCCATTACCGCTTTTCGGGGTTTGGTGACGGTGGCCAGGCAAGTGGGCTAGAGGTACGGTAAAAAGCAAAATCCCGCTGCTGAGGGCGGGATTTGCCTTAACTTCAACTTAAATATTCCGATAGTAAAAAAACCACAGAATAAAACCTATCAATACCCCAGCAAGAGCCACTTTAAAATAAGAAAATAACTTTCCTATAAAAAACAAAAGAATGCCATCTCCGCCACCAATCCAGTAACCAAGCAAACTGAATGACATTGCGATAATGAACAACATAATAAAAAGAGCTAAGCATAGATAAAGCAACACAATGAAAGATCTATTTCTACTATTCATCATTGCCCCACCTCTTTGCTTTTCAAAGCTTCATTTATTCCCTCTGTAAATGTTCCCGAAGTGGCGGAGTTACTCACATTACCTACTATTGAAGGTATCGAACTTTGTGGTGCAGGCTTTGTTATAGTCCAAACGCCAGTAGGAACCCATTCATACTGTTTCGAGATCGGATTAAATACCTTATCAGCTTGAACCTTAAGTATATTACCCGCCGCATAGCCAGCCGATGCTCCTGCCTTACTCAGTATCGCACCCAAGAACGGATCATCACCTTTGAGTTCTGCTTGGTAATATCCACCTGCTGCATTCCATGTTACCGTTGGATTATAGCCTTTACCCGCAGTAATCGCCCCAATAACCCCCGCACCGATTACATCCGACAGTTTTACTTCACCAGATGCACCATATTGGATAGCCGCACTCCCGGCCGCCGATGCCCCCGCTGCGATCAACAGTTCTTTTCCATTGGTTACAGTATTGGTAACTATTGCTTTCCCACCCATCACCACAACAGGCCATGACGTAGGATCACTGATAACAGACAACAGACGATCGCCTGTAGTGATATTGTCCTTCAGGAACTTAAGATCTGTACCATTCAGGTAATTCACCAACGCCGCCGCATCCGGATCTTTCAGCTTTTCATCCAGCCGAATTTGTGACGGATGCGCATCATTGGCTACATTGGTCGCTCCTTGAATAAGCTCTTCCCATGTAACACAGCGAACGCCACCACCGGAACAGGCATCAACCAGTTCTTTGCTGTTTTTGTTGCTGATTTCGATATATTTCTCAACAACGGACTTGCAGTCACCACCCGATGCTTTGCAGTCGGATAGCTCTTTATCAAGTGCTCTGGCTTCTGTGCTACTCAAGAAGTTATTCTCCACTACTGTCTTACCGGTCTGAGCCCCAGCTACAACATCAGCTGTGCTGTCACCTATCAGACCACCAGCCAGCCCTGCTGCCAACGTAGCCAACGCTGAGACGGTCTGTTTTTCCGACTCACTCAGTTCACTAACTGGCTTGCCATAGGCATTCACCGCGATCATGCCGAGCAATTCCCCGGTCACAGCACCACCCGCGCCAACCAACGCGTTGTTCTCCTGTGCTGCCGCTAGAGCCGCATTAACTGCGGCATGAGCCAGAGTGCGGGCTGTTGGATCATTCGGCAACGAATCTGCGATCAGTTTAGTGATATACGGTGCGGCACCGTTAGCCAGTGCGGCCGCCATATCTCCGCCAGCTAATCCTTGAACCGCTGCCGTGGCCGCCTGTATCGCACGTTGTACCTGACCGCCCGTACCAAATCCCGATTCATTGAACGCTTTATCATAAGCAGTCTGGTAAACCTGCTTACTGATATCCTCAGAGGTCGGCTCCTTGCCCGGGTTGGCTTTCTTCCATTGGGCTTCTGCGGCGGCGAGCTCTTCAGGCTTAACATCCTTCATCTTCTCGTTCGCCGCCTTGGTCGCAGCAATCTGCCCCTGCGTACGCGCGATATCCGCTACCTGCCCGCCAATCTCACCAATCAGCTGCGCTTCTTTAAGCCGGTTCTGCTCCTTCTCCTTATCGAAGATCGGCCCGATGCTGCCGTTGGCATTGTCCGTATCCCGGCTCAGGTCGGCGATATTCTGCTGCTGGTTGGCCTGGTCACGAATCACCACGCTACCGCCCGACACCGCCGCCTGGGTGGTGCCTTCTGCATGCCCTTTATTACCCAGACCAGACAGCGCGATACCGCCCAAATTGGTCAGCAGGTCTGAACCTACTGGGCCACCGCTGCTCAGGCTTCCGCCTTGATGCTCGGCCTTGAAATCCGCCTGATTGTGGATATCGTTAAAGCCCAGCGTGCCGGTATCCAGCCGATTTTTATCAGCATCTGCCGTACTGGCAATCACCGCGCCATCAAGCTGGGTATGCTCACCCACCTTAACATCGAAACCGCCCTTACCAGCATAGAGGCCGGTTTGCTCCTGCACGCTGTCGTAATTACTGTGCAGTTTGTCACGGCTCATGCTCAGGTTAGCAGACCCGCCACTGCCGATAACCGCGACGCTGACGCCACCGCTGATACTGGTCTGCTTCGCGTCGTAGTTATCGCTGTCCTGCTGGCTTTGCAGCGTCAGGTTACGCCCTGCATCCACTTTTACCGTTTCGCCGCTCGCCTGCGCACCGGCCAATGTGGTGTCCCGACCACTGTGCATCGAAAGTGTGCCACCGCTGTCGACAGTGGTTTCGCTCCAGAACGTGCCGTCGCCGTGCTCGTTGCCCTGGCTCTTGTTGCCATTGGCAAACACGCTCAAGCCACTGCTCGGCCCACTCACACCCAGGCTGACTCCAATACTGCCACCGCTGCTGCTGTTACTGCCGTCGGTTTTTTGCGTGTTGGCCGCACCAAGCAATTGTAAATCACGGGCCGCATCCAGCGTGGTATCGCCACCCGCTTTTAACTGGCTACCTGCGATCAGGATATCGCCGCTGTCGGCGGAATGCCCCTTGCCGGTCGCACTGAGCGTCAGGTTGTTGCCCGCATTCAGCGTCGAACCGCTGACGGATTTCTGTTCCTGATGCTGCTGCGAAGATGATTTTTGTGAGCCTAGTGACGCACTGATGCCCACCATGCTCTTCGCATCGCCCCCTTGTGCCTGCACCAACTGCCCCGCCTGCACGGCCTGAGCACCCGACAAGGCCGCTTTAGTCCCCTGCAAGGCGGCCAGGCGACCATCGGTCTCTTTTTGTGCCTGCTGCGCCGTGGTGACGGCAGTGTTGACCGCGCTACCGACCGGGCCGGACAACGCCACAGTAAGACCACTTTGCTTCTGCTCGAAGGTTTCATCCCGGCGGTAAATATCCTGCCCCGGATCGATCTGCACGCTGTCCCCCGTCACCGACAGGTTCTTGTTCGCAATCAGATCTGCGCCGCCAATGTGTGCCTTGCCGCCCGCAACGATATTCACATCGCCGCCGGTCGAGCCGATAGTGCTGACACTCTGGCTCTGCGTCGTACCGTCTTCGTTCACCTGATGGCGAGAGCTGGAGCTACCAATCGTCACCCCGATACCGCCGGTGCCCATCAGCCCGCTCTTTTTCTTCTCATCCAACCGATAGCTGGACTGCTCTTCCGTCGCCGCCACGATCTCGACGTTGTTGCCTGCTTGCAGGTTAACTTTGCCGTCACCCACAACCGAAGACCCCTTCACCGTCAGATCGTTACCCGCAGACAGAGACACGTTGTCGCCGCTCAGCAGCGTGCCTTTTTCCTGCGTGGCGTAATCTTCCCGCACCGTGTGGGTGGTGGTCTTCGACAGGAACCCTTTCTTGGTCTTGGTTTCTTCGAAGAAGGAGTAGTCGCTTTCGGTGGCGCTGTTGAGCGTCAGATCGCGTCCGGCGCTTACCGCAACATCACCGCTGGCCTGCACCTGTGCCGCATTCAAGGTGGCATCTCGATCGGCGCGAATGGTGGTGTTGCCCCCGCTGGCGATCTCCGTTCCTTGCTGGCGAATGGACTCATCCACCTGCTGGCGTTTACCTTCCTTGCTCTCGCGGTATTCGCTGGTTTGCTGGGTGTTGAGGTTCACGTCACGCCCGGCGTTCAGGTTGACGTTGTTGTCCGCCACCATCGCTGCGGCCTGAGAGTTCACATCCCGGCCTGCATCCAGCGTTAAATCGCCACCGCTGGTGAGGGTGGTGCGCGTGGCATCGTTACTGCGCTGTTCGGTACCGTTATCTTTCTGCCTGGTGCTCGCTTCCTGCGTTTGCAGGTTGATATCGCGCCCTGCCATCAGGGTAGTATCACTCTGGCTGCCAACCTGGCTGGCCTTCACATTGACATCACGGCCTGCATCGGCCGTCAGCGGCCCACCAGCACTAATTTCGCTGCCCTGGCTGCTGTGAGTTTCGCTCTCTCTTACGTTCCGCCAGCTCTGATATTTATCGGCGCTGTAGGTGGTGTTGGCCAGGACGTTGATATCGCCCCCCGCCAGCAGGTCCATCGCACCACCGGAAGTCAATTTGGCCCCCAGGATATCGATGTTGTTACCAGCGCTCAGGCTCAAGCTGTCCAAGGCCTGTATGGTGCCGATATCGCCGATTTCCGTGCGTGACAGCGACAGGCTTTGTGGCATCCAGCCACCCAGGGAACCCTGGGTATTCCACTGATTCGTCAGCGTCTGGTTGATGATGTTGCCATCAAGGCTTTCCAACTGCACCGTTTTGCCGCTGATGATTGAGCCGATATTGTTGATATCGCCAATCGCGCTCAGTTGCAGATTGCCGCCCGCATTGAGCAAGCCCGCATTGAGGTTGCTGATGCTGTTCTGGCTATCAAGCGTCAGCGCGTTCTGTGCGGTCAGCGTGCTGCCACTGTTGGTGATATTACCGGCGGTGAGCGAGACATTTTTCCCTGAAATCACGCTGCCGTTATTGATCGTCACATCTTTTGGTGACAGGTAGAGCTTCGGCACCATCACCGTCTGGCCATTGATGCTGGTCGCTTCCCACCACAAGATGCTGTGATCCAAAGAGGCGATCTGCTGCGCCGTCAACGAAACCCCAAACTTCAGCCCAAGAGACTGTTGCGCCCTGGCGGCGTTATCCATCAGGGTTTGCATCTGCTCCAGGTCTGAACCTATCCCGTTCAGATAACGGCTGCCCGTCTGATTCAGCATGGCATTGCTGACGTAACGGGTGTCAAAGGCCGCATCCCCCAGGAAACGGTAGTCGTAATCCGGGTGGAGGTTCAGGCGGTCAAGGAAATAGGAAGAGCCGATAAATTTGTCTTCTACCGTGAACTGTTCGTTGGTTTCACGCGGGCTCTGGCCTGGGGTGATCCCCAACAGCGCGTAGAGATCGCCAAACAGGCTCGGATCGAGTTGCCCCAGCCCGTTAAGTTTCGGGTTGGTGGTGATCAGATACGGGCTGTCCGGATCGGTAGACGCCACAAAATAACCGTTCTCGCCCGTAGGCAGAGGATACGCACTGGTATCGACCGTTTTGCCTTGATACTGGTTTAAGGCCTTACCATCCGTGCCGATCAGGTCCTTGCCATCGGTGGCGGTGTTTTGTAACGCGGTTCCATCCCCCAGATTGGCGCTGCTCTGGCCAGCGTCGCTATATTTTCCTAACCCGGTGAGCTCAGGCGTGACGTTATCCAGGCCACTGCCTCCGTTAATCTGTTGCAGGGCATTTTGCAGGCTGTCTTGCCATTCAGGCGAATTGACCGCCGCCTTATCACCGGCTGACAACGCCTGTTTCTCTACGGCATTACCGATTGTCTGTTGGCTCAGGGTATTGAGCGTTGGGGCATTGATAGTGTGACTTACACCACCTGCGTTGGGTGAGGTGGTGGTATTACTCAGATCGTTGGCAAAGTTGGCCACGACGTTACCGCCCGCCTGAATAACGGAACGGTAGATCTCACCTTCTGTGCGCTCAGTACGTACCTCCCCGTTGGAGGTATAGGTCACATAACGATCGTCGATCTTGCTAAGCGCATAGTCAGTCATCGGTTGTAACTTGGACACCACGTACTGAGGCCTGGACTTCGGTAATTCATCGGTGCGATAGGTTTGATAACGCGTTTCGGTACCCGCCAGCCAAGACCGATTATTCAGCGTATTACCCGTCAGGTAGGCATTGCCGTTAGCAAGAATATTGCTTGCCTGGTTATCAAGCGCTTGCGCGGAAAGATAGAGATCTCTGCCAGAAGCAATACGACCTGCACCACCGTTGCTGCTAACCTCAATACTGGAAACGGATAACGCCAGGTCTTTGGTTTTCTCAAAAGGCGCGGCGTATGTGTAGATATGAGTGACTTCGCGGCCGGCATCTCCCGCTAGCTGAGTGGTCACCCTTATGGTGTAGTAACCCAGTTCACCTTTCTCGAAGAAATCCAACGGAACCTTCACCAAGGCACCGTTTAACCAAGGGTATTCGCTGGTCAGATCCTTGTTGGTTTGGGTCACACTCAGCCCATCGCGCTGATTCAGCAAATGGGCGGTGTTAATGGTGATATCACCATTTTGTGTCTCGATGGTGCCGGAACTGTTCACCACTTCAGCGTTGGCATTGCCCGCCATATCACGCTGCATCCACAGGCTGTTGCCCGCCAGGATGTCACCGCGCAGGTTTTTGATGCTGTTGGCCAGCAAGTACAGGTTGTTACCGGCATACAGCAAGGCGGTGTTAATCAGGCTGCCAGCCGCATTCAGCGTCATCGAGCCCAGCGTGCCGGTAAACCCGTCAACGGTGATATCGCTCTGGCTGTTCAGGGTTACGTCGCCCCCTGATTGCAGGGTTCCGGCCGCATTCATGGCAATGGCGCTGCCACTGAGGGTGCTGGCCCCACTTCCGCCGGTGATTTGCCCGTTGTTGGTCAAGATGCCGTACGCCGTGAGGTTGACGCTCTGCCCCTGCAGAGTGCCCTGGTTGGTCAACGCCCCCTGGCTGTTAAGGTTCAGGCTCTGGCCTGCGGCAATCACATTCTGGCTGGTAAAGGCGTTCACCAGTTGCAGCGTCAGGTTGCCCAACGCCACGACCTGGCCACGTTGGTCAAAATCGCCACTGCTCAGCAGTAAATCGCCTCCGCTGAATATTTTCCCTGTCTCTTGAAGCGCCACCTGACTGGCATTGATGCCAAGCCCGGAGGTGCCAAGCAGCGTGCCACCGTTGGTCAGTTGCTGGGTATTCAACGCCAGGTTGCTTCCCTGGATCGTGCCCTGATTGTTCAGGCTACCTGCGGTCAACGTTCCCTGCAGTTCTGCCAGCAAGGTACCGCTGTTGTCCAACGCATCCGCATTCAGTAACAGGGAGCCTGCCTGTAGCCAACCGGTGTTGGTAAATTGCGAGCCATGGAGTGACAGATCGGAACCAGCAAGCAGGCTACCGTCATTACGCCCTGATATAGTCCCTTCGAACCGGGTGTCAGCACCGCTTTGCATCAGGCCGCTGTTGACCCAGTACGGCGAGGTAATGGTGAGTGCGTTCTGGCTGAGAAGGGTACCCGTAGCGTTATTGGTCAACCCACCGGTAAAGTTCAGCGTTAGACCTGTTTCACCTTGCACACGACCGTTGTTGGTTAGCGTACCGCTGTTAACCCACACGCCGTTCCCCTGGATACGCCCAAGGTTGGTGACCGAGGCCGCATCCAGTTTCAGGTCACCCGCCGTCAGCAGGGTTTTATCTTGCTGTTGGGTGAAATCTCCGCTCAGCGCGACCGTCAGGCCGTCAACGCCACTGATTTCTCCCTGATTATTCAGGGTGTCAGCGCGTAGGGTGAGATTTTTTGCCAGCCACTGTCCGGCATTGGTCAATGACTGTGCCTGTAATGCAGCTGCACCATTGGCGGTAATTTTGCTGCCAGCCGTCGAATTCAATGCCCCAGACAGAACCATTTGCAACGCATCCGCACTCTGGATTGCGCCACTGTTATTCAACGTCTGAGCATTCAGCAGGATCTGTTGCCCCTGCCAGCGACCGTCATTGGTCACCGTACTGCCATTAACAGAAAGCGTCCCCTGCGTCAGGAGTGAGCCCTGGCTGTGGTTCACCAGCGTCAACAACGGGACGGAGAATGCCTGAATGCCTAACGTCAACGACTGCAAGCCGATCAGCGTACCTGCGTTATTCACCAAGTTCTGCGTCAGGTTGAGGATGTTTCCCTGTACGGCACCTTGGTTGTTCAACGTAGCGCCCGCCAAAGACAGACTTCCGTCGCTCAGGACGGCACCGTCATTGGTCAGCGTCTGCGCCTGTATTTCGCTGTTACCCTGGCTAAGCAGTGACCCTTCATTCACCAGTTCATCGGTGACGTTGACGGCCAGAGAATCGCTCCCCAGCAGGCTGCCACTGTTCAACCAGCTAGTGGCAGTGACGTGGGTTTGTCCACCCTGAACCAACCCTTCTGAGGTAAGTTGCCCAGCATTCAGCGACAATGCGCCTCCGGCCAACGTGCGGCTTGACGCACCCAGCGTCAGCGCATCACCGTGGGCATTCAGCCACTCGCTACCTTGCCATAATCCCGTGTTATTCAGCGTAGCGGCATCCAGCGTCAACCGGTTGGCCACCAGCTTGCCGCTGTTGGTCAGATAGTCGCCGCTCAGGTTCAGCGTCCCCAGGCTGCCCATCTGCCCGCTGTTTTGCAGCGTATTGAGCACCGTGCCTGTCAGGCCCGCAACCGCGTTTATCGATCCGCTGTTATCCAGACTATCAACGCCAAAGGTCAGGCTATTCCCCTGCCAGGATCCGGCGTTGGTAACTGCGCCACCGTTGACTGCCAGCTCACCATCGCTCAACAGTTGTGCACCGGCCAGCACGTTCAGCGCGGTGCTGTTCAGAGTCAGCCCGCTATTGCCCTGCATGATGCCGCTGTGAGTCACGGTGCCACTATCCACCGCCAGCGTATTACCCGCCAAGACTCCGGCATTGTTCACCGATTGGCTGCGGAAGGTGGCATTTTCACGGGCCACTAGTTGGCCGCCTTGCTGGTTTACCAAGCCACCCTGCACATCCAGGTTCAGGTTGTTCGCCAGGATGCTGCCCTGGTTGGTGAATTGCAGGCCGGTGAGAGACAAATCACCGTTCACCTGCAATAGGCCAGCGTTGTCCAGTTGATCGAGCGCCAGCTCCAGCGCACCGCCGCTGACCAGCTTCCCGCTGGCAAGGTTACTGATATTGGGGATAGCCAGTTGCAGATGGCTGTTGCCCTGTAGCAAACCACAGTTGGTTAGCTCTGGCGCGGTCAATACCACCTTGTCTGCCGCCAGGGTGCCCTGATTGAGAATATGGGCCGCCGTGAGATCAAACCGATCCTGGCTCAGTAACAGGCCACTGTTGAGCATGTCCCCGGTCAGGTCTGCCGTCAGGCGATCTTGCGCCTGGGCACTACCACTGTTCTGCCAGGTCTGGGCTTTCACCGCCAGTTGTTGCCCCTGCAGAGCGCCCTGGTTGACCAACTGCTGGCCTTCAAGGTGCAACGTCCCGATCGATAACATCTGGCCTGTGGCTGCGTTATTGAGATGAGTGCCGGAAAGTTGCAGGGATTGGCTACCCTGCATCAGCCCCTTGTTGATAACGTCGCCCACGACAGAGAGCACGGTGGCCGCCAGCCATCCCGCGTTGTCCACTGAGCCCGCAGAGACAGTCATCCCTTGCTGGCCGAGGATCTTCCCTTGGTTGGTCAACGTATTGGCGACTGTCAGGCTCGCCGTTTGTTCACTCAGCGCATTGCCGTTGTTAAGCCATTCTTGGGTGGACAGATCCAGTGTCTGGCCCTGAAGCAATCCGCTATTGGTCAGCGAATCTGCCCGTAATGTCAGTGCTCCGCCACTGAGTAAAACACCCCCGAGCTGGTTGCCTAACGTGGAGGTGCCGATATTGAGCTGACGGCTGCCTTGCAGAGTCCCCGTATTGAACAGGGCCGTGGTATCCAAGGCCAGCGTCGTTGCGGCCAGCAGGCCATCATTACTGAGCTGAGGGGTGGCCAGCGCCAGGGATCCGCTCGCGTTGACGGTGCCGTTTTGCTGGTTGCTGAACTGTTTGGCCAGTGACAAGACCATCAGGACCGCCTGCATCGTCCCGGCATTGGTCAAGGTGTCTGCAATCAGGTTTAGCGAACCACCGGTGAGTACACGCCCACGGTTGGTGACTTCCGTAGCCTTGATAGCAAGGGCGCTATCGCCCTGCAACGTGCCGCTATTGGCGATGCTGTTAGTATTCAGGATCAGTTGATCGGCAGCCAGTTGCCCGGCATTGGACAACGCCATACCGTTCAGTGAAAGCTTATCTTTCGCCAGCAGCAAACCACTCTGCTGGTTATCGACCCGCTGGGTTTTGGCCGTCAGCTTCACAGCATTGATTTCACCGCTGTTGAGCAGTTGATCGCCACTGAGCACCAAATCCCGATCGGTGGTGATCAGTCCGGCGTTTTTCAGCGTCGGGATGGTCAGCGACAGGGCGTTGGCCGTATACACGGTGCCGCCCTTCTGGTTGTCCATCAGGCGGGCAATAAGCTCCAGGGTCTGGCTGCCTTGTAACAAGCCGCTGTTGGTCAGCGTCTGGCTGTTAATCTTCAAGACGGGAGCGACCAGTGTGCCCTGGTTAGTCAGGGTGTCCGCCTTCAGGGCCAGGGTTGCGGCATGGCTTTTACCACTGTGCAGCAGTGAGCCAGCCTCTACCGTTAATGCCCCTTTCGCCGTTTGGGTACCCGCCAGCGTGGCTTGTTGTGCCTGGAGGGTGAGATTGCCCCCGCTTTGTATTTGGGCACCCGGCTGCGTGTTCAACGTCCTGCCATACCAGGCCAGATCGCCACCCGCATTCCATTCCCCGCCTAACGTGGCGTTACCCGCGTTAACCGTGATCTTGCCTTGGCTAGTGGTGAGGGAATCTGCCGCCGTGGTCAGCGTATCGCTGTTGAGGGTTAACCCCGTCGCGCCGGAGAGCAGGCCGTTCTGTTGCAGCGTTCCAGCCCACAGCGTCAGGCTGTCGTCGCTCAGCAACTCGCCGTAGCGGCCATTTCGCAACGTATCGCTGACGGTAAGATCGGCTTTGCCTTTGGCACTCAAGGTGCCGTCTTGATCCAACGTCTGGCTGGTAAGGGCCAGCGCTCCCCCACTCAGTATCTTGCCGCTGTTGGTAAGCGACTGACCGCTCAGCGACAGGTTACCCTGGCTCTGAACGGTTCCACTATTCCCCAGATGGGAGAGGGTGCTTTGTATCGCCCCATTGGCCGCCAGCGTGCCGCTGTTGACCAAGCTGGCACCGCTGAGGGTCAGGTTTTGCCCGGCGGTCACTTGCCCTTGCGTCATGCCGCTATTGAACAACGTCATGTCGACATGGCGGGCTGCATCAATCTGGCTGGAACTGTCCACCCGCGCGTCACGTGCCCGCAGGGTGACATCGTTGCCAGCGGTCAACTTGCCGCTGCTCATCTGCAACGTACCGCCGCTGGTGAGAGCGATATTCTGGTCACTGACCAGCGTGCCGCCCTGCTGGGAGAGGTCCCCCTGGCTGTTTAACGTGATGGACTGGGTGGCCTTGTGGTCACCCAACATGCTGATACTTTGCCCTGTCGCCGTTAATGCACCGCCTTGCGCCAGCGAATTATTGAGCGTCAATTTGCCGTTGGCATCCAAGGTGATATCCCCGGCACGGGCATTGAGGTTACCGAGGTTAACGCCGACGCCTTTGTCGCTGGAAACCAGATGGATACGGTTAGCATACATGCCGCCCAGCGCACCGGTATCGACCGCCACTTTTGGCGCTTCGCCCTGGCCCGCAATCGGGGTCACATTACCCTGTGCATCCACACGGTTGGCACCCAGTGTAATGGTGGCATCCTGGGCATACAGCTGGGCGTTGATCTCGGTGGCACGGGCAATCAGGGCAAATTTCCCGCTCTGGCTAGCATCCAGCCCTTTGCCCTGAATGCTGATGGCTCCTTGCGTGACTTCCAGCGCCTGCAGTTTGCCGTCGGGCCCTAACACCGGTTTACCGGTCGTCAGCGTCGCATTCGGGGTGTTGATGAAGCCGCAGCCGTCGCAGGTGATGCCGTAAGGGTTGGCAACCATCACGTTGGCCTGCTTGCCCGCCACCTCCAGATAGCCTTGCAGCTGGGAGCGGTTCGGGGCGACAACCTCGTTGATGATGCCTTGGGCTTCCTGCCCGGCCTTCAGATTGGGGTTGTTCTGGATCAGGCCGCCAAGCTGGGTCTGATTGAGCTGCCCGGTGGCGTTGTTGAGGATCAACCCCTCTTTGCCCACGTTGAATTCATTGTATTTATTATGGGAAATGCCCGCCTGATTAGGCGTAGCAATATTGACCACCGGCACGCCATTACCAGCCTGATCGAGCCGGGTATTCCCTTCAGCAACGTTAACACCGTTCGCCAAGGCAGGCAGCAACGGCTGCCAAGCTAACAGGCTGCACAGGGTATAGCTCAACCAACGCTGGCTGGCATGAATGGGCCGATCGTCTTTTTGCGTCATCCTTGAAACCTTTCCCTGTCAATTAAAGAACGATGTTAATACGGTAGTAAATCGACACCCGATCCGGCTCTAACCAGCTCGGATGCGCCAGCGGCCAGCCCACGGTAAATTGGCTGCTGAAATAGCGGTTACGGCTGCCCAGCCCCACCGCGCCGCCCCACAACGTGCCGGAAGCGTAGGCGTCCACGGAGTCGTGGCGCAGATAACCGCCATCTACGGCAGCCAATACGGAAATATCGCCCAGATACGGCAGGCTGAACGGCGACCAGTTGACCTCGTTACGCCAGTAGCCGCCTTTGTCGCCGGAGAGATACTGTTCCTTGAAGCCACGCACCGAACTTTCACCACCGAGGGTCAGGCGCTCACTGCCGTAAAGGCGATCAGGCGTCCACTGGCCATACAGGCTGGTGAGGTAGTTCCAGTTCTGCGCCAACGGCAAGTAATAGCTGCCGGAGAGAGTGTATTTATTAAACTCCGCCTTAGGGGCTTCACTGGCCTTACCGCTGTCATCTTCCGCGCCTAACCAGGGAACGCCACGGCTGTAGGAGGGGTTGAGCGTGGCAAAGCCGCCCCACAGTTTTTGGCTATGGCTCACGCCCAGAGATACGCTGGTCAATTTACGGCTGCTGCTGTCCAGCCGGGTGTCATTAAGATAGTTGCGGTTGATACGGTGGGTCAGGCCCAGTGCCAGGCCGGTTTTCATGTCACTGTTACGGAACAATACGCGCGAAACGTTGAAGCGATGGGTCTGGCTGTCGCCGGTGGATCGCCAGTCAAAACCCTGATTGTCGATCGTCGAGAGATAGTCGCTGTAGGAGTAGTTGTAATCCATCAGCCAGTAGCCGTAAGGCAAGCTGACACCAGCCTGGACGCTGCGGGCATCGTGGTCGTTGGCAAAATCGCTGCTGCGCGCGCCGGTCACAAACCACTGATCCGCCAGCCCCAGCAGGTTATTGCCGGTCAATGAGCCGTTGATCTGCCCGGTGCCGGTACTTTTTTGCCCACTGTTGTCAAAACCCAGCCCCAGCATCACCGGGAACTCTGGCTTGGCGGTCAGGTTGACCACCGAATAGCCCGGTTGGCTGCCGGGCAGGATTTCAATCTGCACCGGTTGCTGGCGCAGGCGGTTGATCTGCTCCATGCCTTGTTCGATATCGCGCAGGTTAAGGATGTTACCCACCAGGCCGGGGAACGCCATCTTCAGCATTCGGTCATCCCGTTGGTCCAGCAAGAGCTTTTCCAACTGCCCTTCCAGCACCAGCAGTTTCAATTCCCCATGGGACAGGTCTTGCTCGGTCAGGAAAGCGCGGCTGGTGATATAGCCCCGTTCGATATACCAATCGGAAACCTGCTGCACCAGGGTGTTGATCTGGGCCAGATTCAGGCAGCGTTGCAGATAGGGTTGCGTCAAGGCTTGCCGCGCACGGGCGGGCAGATGGCTGGCACCATCAAGGTGAATGGTCGTAATGGTGAAGCACGGCCCGCCGGGGGCTGTGGCTGCTGGCGTTTGTGGCAGCACCGGCGTCAGGCTGCGTTGCAATTCCTGACGTTGTTGTTGGTTTTGCTGCAACAATTCACGTTGTTGCTGTTGGATAGTATCTCGATCCGCCGGGCTGAGCATATTGGCGCCAACAGCCGAACTGAGAGAAAGAAATAACAATGATACTGCCAACCGCTGAGCTACTGAGTCCATTCAGATAAACCGCCTTAATGATTTTGCGGCATTCTAACGACATAATTCGGCATCAGACAAGCAAGAGATCGTGACTCTGCGGGACTTCGAGGCATCGTAATTGGCATAAATCTCAGAGTGAGGCGGGGTAAATATTCTGAAATTGTTTTAATGCCTGCACTTTATTTGATGTATGCAAATTAAACAGTCAATTATGCTAAATAGAGGCGGACTTTTCTGATTAAAAAAATAATCGGCAGCCGTGCCCAATTTATACGACAGATTAAGTCATCAATTAAGCCCAACCCGTTAAGTGGGCGCAGCATGCAGCGCCCACCAGAATAAGTTAGGTCACAGAATCTATTCTGAGCTTGATGCTCAGCTCGCTATTGGCTCTGAACCGCCCTTGTCCAACGGCTCTTCCGGTTCGGCTGGCAGCACCATATAAGTGCCCTCAAATACTGCCCCTTTATCATCGTCACCGAATAAATGCACTTCTGCCTGCACCCGCGCCCGGCGACCACGCGCCAAACGAGCCAGATCGCCACTCAATGAGCTCAGGTCGGCAACGGCTCTCGGCCTGCCGGTGATCGGTTTGCTGTAGCGAATATGGGCGTCTGCCAGAATAATCGTGCCCCCCAGGTGGCGCTCACGCAGCAGCAGCCAGATCAACCCCCAGGCGGTCAGCGTTGCCAAGGAGAACAGGCTACCGGCAAACAGCGTATGGTGTGGATTCTGATTACCCACCTCCGGCATGGTGGTAACAAAACGCTGGCCGGTATATTGGCTGATGCGCACCCCCATTTTTTCACTGAGCGGGATATGTTCATACCAGGCTTGTTGTAGCTGCCCGCACCAGTCGGGGCGATGAAGAATATCGTCCAGCGTGGCTACGGGTTTGATCATCAGGTAATGGCGGATCGGCGTAGTTTGCGGCGCAGTGATTTCGCCCTGGTTGATAAAGCCCAGCTTGGCAAAGAAGTCTACCGCATCCTCACGGGCGCTACACACCACCCGCTTCACCCCTTCCTGGCGCGCTACGGACTCCAGGGTCATCGCCACCAGAGTTCCCAGACCTTTGTCCTGCACTGTGGGATCAACCGCCAGGAAGCGGATAGCGGCTTCGTTATCGGCATTGATATACAGGCGGCCAATGGCCACTATCCGGCCGTTCTCATCCACCACCATCTGATGGTGCGCCATGGCGTCGTAGGCATCCTTTTCCGAACCCACCGGCTGGTGTAATGGCTTACGCAGCATCTCCCAGCGAAACTGGTAATAGTCTTTCAGTTCTTGTTCTGTAACGGGTACTCGTAGGTGATACATAGACGCCTTCTCTTGTGATCTTTAAACCTGCAGCCAGAACGTCACCGGGCCATCGTTCACCAATGCCACCTGCATATCGGCGGCAAACTCACCGGTCTGGGTTTCAATACCACGTTCCTGGCACTGCCCAACAAAATAGCGGTATAGCCGATCGGCCTCCTGCGGCACCGCACCGCGCGAAAAACTTGGTCGCATGCCTTTCTGGGTATCGGCTACCAGGGTGAACTGCGACACCACCAACAGGCTACCGCCAGCCTGCTGAACGTTGAGATTCATCTTGTCATCCTCGTCGCCGAAGATGCGATACCCCAGCACCCGCTCACACAGGCGTTGGGCTTTTTGCTCGTTATCGTCCTGCTCGACACCCAATAACACTAACAAACCGGGGCCAATCTTGCCTACTGTCTCACCTTCTACCGTAACGCTGGCGTTTAATACCCGTTGAATTAACGCAATCATAACGATCCTTCCTGCTCCTGTTTTTGCTGTTGTTCTGCTTTCTGCTGCTGGTAAAGGCGGTGCTCACCCAGCGTAACGGTGATTTCGGCACCCAATAACACGATACACCAGCTCCAGTAGACCCATAAAAATAAAATCGGGATCACCGCCAGCACGCCGTAGATCAGCTGGTAGGAAGGGAACATGGTGACATATAGCGCAAAAGCTTTCTTACCCAGCTCGAACAACACCCCGGCCACCAGCGCCCCGATCAACGCATCTTTCGCAGGCACGCGTACCGTGGGCACCACGCTGTATAACAACCAGAAAGAGATCCAGGACAGGATCAGCGGGAAGATGCGCAGCACCTCATCCACCAGGCTGTTAACGCCGCTTTGCGCTAACCAGTTTAGCGACAACAGATAGGAGCTGATCGCCATACTGGCCCCCACCAACAGCGGGCCGAGGGTCAGCACCATCCAGTAAACGGCAAAGGAAACCACAATCGGCCGTTGGTTCTTACTGCGCCAGATGGTGTTCAACACGCTATCCACCGAATAGATCAGCAGCAGCGCGGTGACAATCAGGCCGCAGATCCCCACGGCGGTCATCTTGCTGGAGTTGGCAACAAACTGCTCCAGGTAACGTTGCAGCACATTACCGGCGGCAGGCATAAAGTTGGAGAAAATAAAGCTTTTTAGCTGCACGCTGATATCCGCAAACATCGGGAAAACGGCAAACAGCGCAAACACCACGGTGATCAGCGGCACCAGGGAAAGTAGCGAGACATAGGCCAGATGGCCCGCCAACATGGTCAGGCCATCCTCATCAATACGTTTAAACAGCAGCCGCCCGAAGGTTATTCCGGGTTTTATCGACGATGGCAGCTTTTTGCGGCGGAAAAACGACATAGCTTCATCCTAAATGTCAGTCTGGGCGCCTTAAGCTTAACGTACGGTGATCATTGAGCAAAATAAGCCGGCACAACCTGGCGATCGATGACGTGTACCGCCTTGATCCCCAGTGCCGCGGCCGCTTCTACGTTCGCCGCCACATCGTCAAAGAATACCGCCTGATCCGCCGGGGTGTTTTCTGCCTTCAGTACGTGCTGATAGATGTTGGCATCGGGTTTACGCATGCCAAGATCCTGCGACAGATACATGTGATCGGCAGCTTCAGCGACCTGTGGGTAGTGCTGAGGCCAATAATTACAGTGCAGGCGGTTGGTATTCGATAACACCACCACGCGATGCCCTTCGTTGCGCAGGCGATGCATAATCTCGATCACTTCAGGGCGCAGGGCGACAAACACCGCCTGCCAGCCGGTGGCAAACTGCTCGAAGCTGAGCGCTATCCCCATCTCCTCACAAAGTTTGGCCGCAAAGTCTTCGTCGCTAATCTCGCCGCGCTCGTGCTGTTGGAATACTTCACCCATGCTAAAACGTTCGGACAACGTCGCCAGCGGTGTGCCGCTCAGGTTGCTCCACACGCCCAGTACACGTTTGAAATCGATATCGACAATCACATTACCTAAATCAAAGATATACAGCATAGTCCTCTCCCATGGGCCAGTGAGATTTTACTGTAACGGGAAAAGTTAAGGCTGAACAGGGAGCAGTGTGAAAAGCGCATGGCGCGCCGCAGAAAGGGGGAAAGACAGAGGAAAAAACTCAGGGCGCTGTGACACGCCCTAAGTATTGCGGATTAAATCGGCGAATTAAGCTTCTTTAGGACCGCGGTTGGCACGCTTACGATCGTTTTCCGTCAGGTGACGCTTACGGATACGGATCGAGATTGGCGTCACTTCTACCAGTTCGTCATCATCGATGAATTCCAGAGCTTGCTCCAGAGACATTTTGATGGCCGGAACCAGGGTAGTCGCTTCATCGGTACCCGATGCGCGCATGTTGGTCAGTTTCTTACCGGTCAGGCAGTTCACGGTCAGGTCGTTAGAACGTGAGTGGATACCGATGATCTGGCCTTCATACACTTCAGCACCGTGGCCCAGGAACAGCTTACCGCGATCTTGCAGACCGTACAGAGCGAACGCTACCGCTTTGCCCTGGCCGTTAGAGATCAGCACGCCGTTCTGACGCTGGCCCACTTCGCCCTGACGTACATCGTCGTAGTGGCTGAAGGTGGAGTACAGCAGACCGGTACCAGAGGTCATGGTCATGAATTCGTTACGGAAACCGATCAGGCCACGGCTTGGGATCACGTAGTCAAGACGCACACGGCCCTTGCCATCTGGATCCATGTTTTTCAGGTCAGCTTTACGCTCACCCATCGCCTGCATCACAGAACCCTGGTGCTGTTCTTCGATGTCCAGCGTCACGTTCTCGAACGGCTCTTGCTTGCGACCATCGATTTCGCGGAAGATAACTTTCGGACGGGAAACCGCCAGTTCAAAACCTTCACGACGCATGTTTTCGATCAGAACCGACAGGTGAAGCTCACCACGGCCTGAAACACGGAATGCATCAGCATCTTCGGTTTCTTCAACGCGCAACGCCACGTTGTGTACCAGTTCCTTGTTCAGACGCTCAAGGATTTGGCGTGAAGTCACGAACTTGCCTTCTTTACCACAGAACGGTGAGGTATTGACGTTAAAGAACATGCTTACGGTAGGTTCATCAACCGACAGTGCTGGCAACGCTTCAACCGCGTTCACATCACAAATGGTGTCAGAGATGTTCAGCTCGCCCAGACCGGTGATGGCAACGATGTCGCCCGCTTCGGCAACGGTGGCTTCGATACGTTCCAGACCCATATGGGTCAGCACTTTACCGATTTTACCGTTACGGGTTTTGCCTTCGCTGTCGATCAGGGTGATCTGCTGGTTAGGCTTGACTTTACCACGCTTGATACGGCCGATGCCGATAACGCCCACGTAGTTGTTGTAGTCCAGCTGCGAGATCTGCATCTGGAAAGGTGCTTCCAGCTCAACCTGCGGCGCAGAGACGTGATCGACAATCGCCTGGTACAGCGGAGTCATGTCTTCGGACATATCGTTATGGTCAAGACCCGCGATACCCATCAATGCGGATGCATAGATGATTGGGAAGTCGAGCTGTTCGTCGGTAGCGTCCAGGTTAACGAACAGGTCGAAGACCTGATCCACAACCCAGTCAGGACGCGCACCAGGGCGGTCAACCTTGTTGATTACCACGATCGGTTTCAGACCATTGGCAAACGCCTTCTTGGTCACGAAACGGGTTTGCGGCATTGGGCCATCCATTGCATCCACAACCAGCAGCACCGAGTCGACCATTGACATCACACGCTCTACCTCGCCGCCGAAGTCGGCGTGTCCTGGGGTGTCTACGATGTTGATGCGGTAGTCTTTCCAATTAATGGCGGTGTTTTTTGCGAGGATGGTAATCCCACGCTCTTTCTCCAAATCGTTGGAGTCCATTACGCGTTCTGTCGCTTCTGAACGCTCTCCGAAAGTACCGGATTGTTGCAGCAACTTGTCAACCAGGGTGGTCTTACCATGGTCAACGTGGGCAATAATGGCGATGTTACGCAAATTTTCGATCACAGCTTTGCCTCAGGCATTAGAAATAGCGCGCTATTGTACACGTATTAAGCGAGGTACTAAACAAGATCACAACACTCTCTTATAAACAACTGTGTACAGGCTAGTTTGTGATCCCTTTCACGGTGCAAAAAGCAGCAATCGATGATGTTTTGCACCATTCCAGTGCCCTACCCCAGGTTATTTGCACCACCATAGTGCATTGCATCGCTAATGGTGCATACTGGCAAAGAGCAAAACCCGCACAAACCGGCGATTTTTTCGCTTTTATAAAGTTGGCACAGTTTTCGCTTTAGTCTACACAGGGCAAAAACAGGCCATCACACAGATTCGTTCCACGACGATGACAACGATAAATCCGGGAGAGTTAAGTATGTCCGCTGAACACGTTTTGACGATGCTGAATGAGCATGAAGTGAAATTCGTAGACCTGCGTTTCACTGACACCAAGGGTAAAGAGCAACACGTCACCATCCCTGCTCATCAGGTAAATGCCGACTTCTTCGAAGAAGGTAAAATGTTTGACGGCTCCTCAATCGGTGGTTGGAAGGGCATCAACGAATCTGACATGGTCCTGATGCCAGACGCCAGCACGGCGGTTCTGGATCCGTTCTTCGAAGAATCTACCCTGATCATTCGTTGTGACATCCTCGAGCCAGGCACCATGCAGGGCTACGATCGTGACCCACGCTCAATCTCCAAGCGTGCTGAAGACTTCCTGCGCTCTTCCGGCATCGCCGATACCGTGCTGTTCGGGCCAGAACCAGAATTCTTCCTGTTTGACGACATTCGTTTCGGTAGCAGCATCCGTGGCTCTATGGTAGCTATTGATGATATCGAAGGCGCATGGAACTCCAGCACCAAACTCGAAGGCGGCAACAAAGGCCACCGTCCAGCGGTCAAAGGCGGTTACTTCCCAGTGCCACCGGTCGACTCTTCACAGGACATCCGTTCTACCATGTGTCTGACCATGGAAGAAATGGGTCTGGTAGTTGAAGCTCACCACCACGAAGTGGCTACCGCAGGTCAGAACGAAGTGGCTACCCGCTTCAACACCATGACCAAGAAAGCCGACGAAATCCAAATCTACAAATACGTGGTTCACAACGTGGCTCACGCATTTGGCAAAACCGCGACCTTCATGCCAAAACCGATGTTCGGCGATAACGGCTCAGGTATGCACTGCCACATGTCACTGTCCAAGAACGGTACCAACCTGTTCGCTGGCGACAAGTACGGCGGCCTGTCTGAAATGGCGCTGTTCTACATTGGCGGCATCATCAAACACGCTAAAGCAATCAACGCCCTGGCCAACCCGACTACCAACTCATACAAGCGTCTGGTCCCAGGCTACGAAGCGCCGGTTATGCTGGCTTACTCTGCCCGTAACCGCTCTGCGTCTATCCGTATCCCAGTGGTTGCCAGCCCGAAAGCGCGCCGTATCGAAGCTCGCTTCCCGGACCCAGCGGCTAACCCATACCTGTGCTTCGCCGCGCTGCTGATGGCTGGCCTGGATGGCGTGATCAACAAGATCCACCCTGGCGATGCCATGGATAAAAACCTGTATGACCTGCCGCCGGAAGAAGAAGCTGAGATTCCAAAAGTGGCTGGCTCACTGGATGAAGCAATGGCCGCACTGAACGAAGACCGTGAATTCCTGACCCGCGGTGGCGTATTCACCGACGACGCGATCGATGCCTACATCGAACTGCGTAAAGAAGAGATGGATCGCGTGCGCATGACGCCACACCCGGTTGAGTTCGAACTGTACTATAGCGTTTAAGTCATAGCGTTTAAGCCATACCCGCGCTGTCTGCGGATGGCGCATCGCTCGCTATTTATCTAAGCCGTTTTTTTGTTGCCGTGGAAACTTTTAGCCCATCTTCGGATGGGCTTTTTTCTCCACCGTATGTTCTGCAAAACTATTTCATACCGTGATGGTTGCGGATGGAGTAGGATGGATGCACTAAAAAGGTGCAGGAGACTGCTGTATGGCAACCGGCAAGCTGCCCGATGCTGGGCAGATCCTCAATTCTCTCATCAACAGCATTTTGCTGTTGGATGACACACTGGCGATCCACTACGCCAACCCGGCGGCACAACAGCTGCTGGCACAGAGTTCTCGTAAACTTTTCGGTACACCGCTGCCCGATTTACTCGGTTATTTTTCGCTGAATATCGATCTGATGCGCGAAAGCCTGCATGCCGGCCAGGGCTTTACCGATAATGAAGTTACCCTGGTAGTCGACAGCCGTGCCCATATCCTCTCCCTGACCGCTCAGGCGCTGCCAGAAGGCTTTATTCTGCTTGAGCTGGCCCCAATGGACAATCAGCGTCGCCTCAGCCAGGAGCAGTTACAGCACGCCCAACAGGTTGCGGCTCGCGATCTGGTGCGTGGCTTGGCCCATGAAATCAAAAATCCGCTCGGCGGTTTGCGGGGTGCCGCGCAGTTGCTGGCCAAAGCCTTGCCAGACCCTTCGCTGACGGAATACACCAAGGTGATCATCGAACAGGCCGATCGGCTGCGTAATCTGGTAGATCGCCTGCTAGGGCCACAGCGCCCCGGCCAACATATTACCCAGAGTATCCATCAGGTAGCGGAACGGGTCTTCCAACTGGTGTCGTTGGAGAAACCCGATAACGTCACGCTGGTGCGTGATTACGATCCTAGCCTGCCGGAACTGGCGCACGATCCCGATCAAATCGAGCAGGTGTTGCTCAATATCACCCGCAACGCGCTGCAGGCGCTGAGCGAAACCGGTGGCACCATCACGCTGCGCACGCGTACCGCGTTTCAGATCACCCTGCACGGTACCCGCTACCGGCTGGCGGCACGGATCGATGTTGAGGATGACGGCCCGGGCGTACCGGCCCTGTTACAAGACACTCTGTTCTACCCGATGGTCAGCGGCCGCGAAGGCGGTACCGGCCTGGGGTTATCCATCGCCCGTAATCTAATCGATCAGCATTGCGGAAAAATTGAATTCAACAGTTGGCCAGGTCACACCGAATTCTCGGTTTTCCTGCCTATTCGCCAGTGAGGTTTGTGCTATGCAACGAGGGATAGTCTGGATCGTCGATGACGATAGCTCCATCCGCTGGGTGCTCGAACGTGCGCTCACCGGAGCTGGGGTGAACAGCGTCACCTTCGACAGCGGCAATGCCGTGTTGGAAGCATTGGCCACGCAAACTCCCGACGTGCTGCTGTCAGATATCCGCATGCCGGGTATGGATGGCCTGGCGCTGCTCAAGCAGATCAAACAGCGTCACCCGATGCTCCCGGTCATCATAATGACGGCGCATTCGGATCTGGACGCGGCGGTTAGCGCCTATCAACAAGGGGCGTTCGATTACCTGCCAAAACCCTTTGATATTGATGAGGCCGTCGCGTTGGTAGAGCGTGCCATCAGCCACTATCAAGAGCAGCAGCAACCCGCTCGCAACCAACCCGCCAACGATCCCGTCGCCGATATTATTGGTGAGGCCCCGGCGATGCAGGATGTATTCCGCATTATTGGGCGCCTGTCGCGTTCCTCCATCAGCGTGCTGATCAACGGGGAGTCGGGAACAGGGAAAGAGCTGGTTGCCCATGCGCTGCATCGCCACAGCCCGCGCGTCAAATCACCATTTATCGCCCTGAACATGGCCGCGATCCCCAAAGACCTGATCGAATCTGAACTGTTCGGCCATGAGAAAGGGGCGTTTACCGGCGCTAATCAGATCCGCCAGGGCCGTTTTGAACAGGCCGACGGTGGCACGCTGTTCCTGGATGAAATCGGGGATATGCCGCTGGATGTGCAAACCCGCTTGCTGCGGGTGTTGGCGGACGGCCAGTTCTATCGCGTGGGAGGCTATGCGCCGGTGAAGGTAGACGTGCGTATCATTGCCGCTACCCACCAGAACCTGGAGTTGCGCGTCCAGGAGGGCAAATTCCGTGAGGATCTGTTCCACCGCCTGAACGTGATCCGCGTACATCTGCCGCCGCTGCGCGAACGCCGTGAGGATATTCCACGCCTGGCGCGCTATTTCCTACAGGTGGCCGCGAAAGAGTTGGGTGTGGAGGCGAAGAACCTGCATCCGGAAACCGAAACCGCCCTCACTCGCCTGCCGTGGCCGGGCAACGTACGCCAGTTGGAAAACACCTGCCGCTGGCTGACCGTGATGGCCGCCGGACAAGAAGTGCTGATCCAGGATCTGCCCTCGGAACTGTTTGAAACTGCCGCGCCGCAAGCCAGTAGCCACGGCTTACCGGACAGTTGGGCCACGTTGTTGGCACAGTGGGCCGACCGCGCGTTACGTTCCGGTCATCAAAACCTGTTGTCCGAAGCTCAGCCGGAAATGGAGCGCACCTTGCTCACTACCGCGCTACGGCATACCCAGGGGCACAAGCAGGAAGCTGCCCGGCTGCTGGGATGGGGCCGGAATACCCTAACCCGTAAGCTGAAAGAATTAGGGATGGAGTAAGTAATACCCCTCACCCTAACCCTCTCCCAAAGGGAGAGGGGACCGAACGTGCTACAAATTACCCCTGCGCTCAACTGCTACATTGTTCTTGAGAAGTGCCACAGAATAACTCCATACCTGATATCAACTCCGTACCAGCTCCCTCTCCCTGTGGGAGAGGGTTGGGGTAAGGGGAAATTGATGATTAAAAATACAATCCAGCGCACAAAAAACCAGCGATTTAAGGCTTTTACCGGATATGCGGCAGCAGTATGATCGAAACGCAAACTCAGGAGGCTTTTGATGCTGGATACACTCATCGTCTTTCTTACCCAAGGCGCAGACGTCGGCTCTGCCGTCAGCCATTCACCGCAGGCGGCCGTTGCCACGGTGTTGTGCGCCGCACTGATAAATTTCTTCAGTTAACAGGGCACAGCACGCTGCGCCTCTACACATCCGCCGTGGTGTTGCGCGTCAGATAACCCGGGAGAACTGTTGGGCGCGGGCCTGTTTACGCAGGTAGATATCGAAGCACATGCAGATATTGCGGATCAGCAAGCGCCCACGAGGCGTGACGCGGATGCCTTGCTCATCGCGCTCCACCAGCCCGTCACGTTCGAACGGTGCCAGCAATTCCAGATCGGCGGCAAAGTAATCCGCAAATGCAATACCGTATTGCTGCTCAATCGGTTGATAAGCCAGCTGGAAATTACAGATCAGCGTCTTGATCACATCACGGCGCAGGCAGTCATCTTCCGTCATCGCCAGGCCACGCCACAGGGCGTTCCCCTGCTCTTCCACATTAGCGTAATACACCTTCAGCTCTTTCTGGTTCTGCGCGTAGCTGTCACCCAGCATGCTGATGGCGGAAACCCCTAGGCCCAGCAGATCGCTGTCCCCTTGGGTGGTATACCCCTGGAAATTGCGGTGCAACTTGCCTTCGCGCTGGGCAATGGCCAGCTCATCGTTCGGCCGGGCAAAATGGTCCATGCCGATAAACTGATAGCCCGACTCCGTCAGCGAAGCGATGGTTTGCTGCAGAATATCGAGTTTCTGCTGGGCGCTAGGTAGATCGGCGTCCTTGATTTTACGTTGGGCAGCAAACAGGTTCGGCATATGAGCGTAGTTAAATACGCTCAGGCGATCCGGATTCAGCTCCGCCACCCGCTGCAGCGTGAAGGCAAAACTTTCTGGCGTCTGCTTCGGCAGGCCGTAAATCAGATCGATATTGGTCGAGTTGAAGCCTAGCGCTTTAGCCCGGGCGATCAGGGCAAAAATGAACTCTTCATCCTGCTCGCGGTTAACCAGACGCTGCACTTCTTTATTGAAGTCCTGCACCCCCATGCTAAGGCGGTTGAAGCCTTCGGCACGCAGGTGGTCCAGCACGTCCAGCTCGATTTCACGCGGGTCAACTTCGATCGACATCTCCATTTCTGGCTGGAAATCAAAGTGCTGGCGTAGCATGGCGACCAAGCGGCTGATTTGCTGCTTATCGAGATAGGTTGGCGTACCGCCGCCCCAATGCAGTTGGCTGACCTTACGGCCGGCAAACAAGGGGGCACGAGCGATGATTTCACGCTCCAGCACGGCCAGGTATTCATCGGCCTTGTGAGTCTGGCGTGTGACCAGCTTATTGCAGCCGCAGAAATAGCAGAGCTTATGACAGAAGGGAATATGGACATACAGCGACAGTGGGCGCTCAGGGTAGCGCGTAGCCGCGCGTTGGAACGCAGCTTCGTCGTAGCCCTGGTTAAACTCCAGCGCGGTGGGGTATGAAGTATAACGCGGGCCTGAATAGTTATATTTTTGGATCAGGGCCAAATCCCAGACAATGGTCTGTTCTGACATGCTTGCTCACTCCTTCCGATATTTTTTCCTACCGGGCCGGGAAATGGGCAGTTGTCTACGCTGTCTGGCCGCGGAAGCGCTGCGAAAACGCGTTTTGCGCTTCGACAGCCGCCACAGTTTACCGAATAACCACAGTAGATAACATGTCAACAGTAGGGCTATTGCCGGGATCAGCCACATAACCGCTTAAAATACGTCTTTCGGGTTACCGCCTTTCAGCAGTTTCAGAATGTCTTCCTGCTTCTCTTCCGGCTCTTCGTCGTCTTCATCACCCAGTTCGATGCCTAACTGCTCCATCAGCGCATCGATACGATCCAGGGTTTGATCGACGTAAGCCTGATCTTCCGCGCTCAGCTTGGCGCCCTCATCCAGGCGATCCAGCAAGGCATCCAGACGCTCATCGTTTTCCAGCTTGGTCAGTTCTTCTTCTGGCGTGAGGCGCGGTTTTTCTGCCTTCGGTTTTGGCTGCGGCTTGGTCGCCTTCACTTTAGCGTCAACCACCAGCGCAACCGGCACTTTACTGCCGAGACGAGGATCTTTGGGTTGCGCACCGGTTTTATTTTTCTGGTTGGCAGACTCAACCTGGGTACGTGAACCGGAAGCCAGGCCACGGCGCTTTTTCAGACGCTTGCGCTCGCGCGCTTCCTGATCGAGCTCCACACGACTTTTCTTTTTACTTTTTGACGTCGCCGCGCTGCTGCGTGGGCCGCGAGGTGCTTTTGATGGCTGGTTCATGGCTTTTACTCTTAGGTATGTAGATCCAGTATAGAATTGCTATACGGTTGCGGCGGAATCTAGCAGAAAGCAGACAAAGAAAAAAGGCGGCAGGTTAAAACCTGCCGCCTATTTCGCACCTTCACTCGAAGGATATTCCTGCTCCGCGCTCCATGCGCACACTCAACATCCCGGTTTTTCCATCTGCGATAACCGCGCTCCCTGCTACTACGTCTTTCATCCTGAAAGAAAAAATCATCCGTGCTGCGATCCGTTCGCTTCCACTCTTCCTGAGTGCGCTTCCCGCGGGCGTCCTGATTGCAGTCACTTCATCATCCGTGTACTATTCGTGCGCTCCGGCACCAATAGTTTCAATTCCATCTGCCATCATCCTGGTACTCATTACACTGCCTGTGCATTCCCTGAGATTTTTCACCCTTCCTGGATGTTCCTGTTTCCTTGGCCTCCTGCCTTGCAACCTACTTTACGCTTTTATGGGATGTGCTCAAGATACCTACAGGCGGCTTACGGCGATCTTTTACTTAACGAAATTACAACATACTGTTTTATAACAAATAAAATATTTACAGCTTTCGAATAAAGCGACATTACCCCCAATTCGAATGGTCAATGTCTCACACGGCAGGCGACCTTTTGCCACAAAGACTCTGTGGTTAAAACGCTTAAAAACCGAGAAACACACCCTTTTAGCGCTGATGCAGTTATAATCGCCCACCAGATAGCCATCCTCACGGAGACGAAAAATTTTGACCAGCAAGAACTACAATTACCATGTGACCCATTTCGTCACCAGTGCGCCCGATATTCGCCACCTGCCGGGGGATGAAGGTATTGAAGTTGCGTTCGCCGGCCGCTCCAACGCCGGGAAGTCCAGCGCACTGAATACCCTGACCAATCAGAAAGGCCTGGCACGTACCAGTAAAACGCCGGGGCGTACCCAGCTGATTAACCTGTTCGAGGTCGAAGAAGGCATTCGCCTGGTTGACCTGCCAGGCTATGGCTATGCCGAAGTGCCGGAAGAGATGAAGAAGAAATGGCAGCGAGCGCTGGGTGAATACCTGCAAATGCGTAACTGCCTGAAAGGCCTGGTGGTGCTGATGGATATCCGTCATCCGCTTAAAGACCTGGACCAACAGATGATCCAGTGGGCCGTCGACGTTGGCACGCCAGTGCTGGTCCTGCTGACCAAGGCCGATAAGCTGGCCTCTGGTGCTCGCAAGGCGCAGCTCAATATGGTGCGTGAGGCCGTGCTGCCATTTATGGGTGACATTCAGGTAGAAGCCTTCTCGTCACCGAAAAAGATCGGTGTCGATAAACTGAGCCAGAAGTTGAATACCTGGTTTAACGAGATCCCACCGGAAGTGCTGCCGGAAGACGATATCGGCGGGGAATGATACCCGCTGCGGGTATTTCGTAGGGGCGCCGCATGCTACGCCCAATGAGCCGATGCTGAGACATCGGCTTTTTTACGCCCGATATCACACCGCACGAGGCCACATTTCGTTATCTAATTACAATTTTGACTAAAAACCATCACAAAAACTTATGGCAGATGTTGCGCTGTCAGGAGATAAATGCAGATAAATCAGCCAAGGGAACGGCGGGAGAGAGAAAGGTGAGGATAACTAAAATCGATGGTTTTGACGTTGTTTTTACAATAAAAAACGCCCCAGTCAATACTGACTGGGGCGGCTAAATATTCAGCCAAATCCGATTACGTGAAGTAAAAGGTCTGAAAGATAGAACATCTTACCTCTGTACCCTACGCCTGTAACTCTACATCATTTTTTCACGCTGCAAAAGAATTTTTTGTAGTTTACTTACACGATCCGGGCACTAACAACGCCAATTTAGTCGAAACAATCGCCGAAGGATGTTGCTCAGTTACCAAAAATGCTTAGGTTTTCGCCAGTTAGCGAAAACTAGCCATAACACATCACCCAGGGTAATCAGTGAGCCTCATCCCAGTTTTTACCTACGCCGATATCCACCCGCAGCGGAACAGCCAACTGCATGCTGTTTTCCATCAACTCATGAATGCGCAGGCTGGCCTCTTCGATGGCCGACTCGTGGATTTCAAACACCAGTTCATCGTGTACCTGCATGATCATGCGCACCAGAGGCTTCTCAGGCCCTTGCAGCCAGGCATCCACCTCAATCATCGCACGTTTGATGATATCCGCAGCAGTGCCCTGCATAGGGGCGTTAATCGCCGCTCTCTCGGCCGCCTTGCGACGCATACCGTTACTGGAGCGAACGTCCGGCAGATACAACCGGCGGCCATCCAGCGTGCTGACGTAGCCCTGCTCGGCAGCCTGCTGACGGGTGCGTTCCATATACTCCAACACGCCAGGGTAGCGCTCGAAGTACAGATCCATATAACGCTGCGCTTCGCCGCGCGGGATCCCCAACTGGCGAGCCAAACCGAATGCGCTCATGCCATAGATCAGGCCAAAGTTAATCGCCTTGGCACTGCGACGCTGTTCGTTGGTGACCTTCTCCAACGCCAGACCAAAGACTTCTGCCGCCGTTGCCCGGTGTATGTCCTTACCTTCAGCAAACGCCTTGAGCAAGCCTTCGTCCTGCGATAAATGGGCCATGATGCGCAGTTCAATCTGCGAATAGTCCGCAGCGACAATACGGTAGCCCTCAGGCGCAATAAATGCCTGACGGATACGGCGCCCTTCATCGTTACGTACCGGGATGTTTTGCAGGTTTGGATCGCTGGATGACAGGCGACCAGTGGCGGTGACCGCCTGGTGATAAGAAGTATGCACCCGCCCGCTTACCGGGTTGATCATCAACGGCAGTTTGTCGGTATAGGTGGTTTTCAGCTTCGCCAGGCCACGGTATTCCAGGATCACTTTCGGCAACGGATAATCCAGCGCCAACTCGGCCAGCACTTCCTCATTGGTTGAAGGAGCACCGCCAGGGGTCTTTTTCAGCACCGGCAGCTTTTGCTTTTCATACAAAATGGCCTGCAATTGCTTGGTCGAGGCCAGATTAAACGGCTCTTCTGCCAGTTCATGGGCCTGCACTTCAAGCTCGCCAAGGCGCTTGGTCAACTCAATGGAGTGAGCAGCGAGGATGTTAGGATCGATCAGCACCCCGGTGCGTTCGATATGGGAAAGCACCGGTAACAGCGGCATTTCAATCTCATTGAATACCGTCAGCAGGCCTTCACTCTCTTTCAACTGCGGCCACATCGCCAAATGCAGCTGTAGCGTAACGTCGGCATCTTCTGCCGCATAAGGGCCCGCCTCTTCAAGAGCGATCTGGTTGAAGGTTAACTGTTTTTTGCCTTTGCCCGCGATCTCTTCGAAGGTAATGGTTTTATGGCCCAGGTAGCGATCGGCCAGGCTATCCATATCGTGACGGCCACTGACGCTGTCGAGCACGTAGGACTCCAGCATGGTGTCGTAGGCGATACCGCGTAGATCGATGTCATAGCGCGCCAGCAGGCTCTTATCAAACTTCAGGTTCTGCCCCACCTTCAACGCCTTCTCGTCTTCCAGCAGCGGCTTCAGGGTGGCCAGCACGTGGTTACGATCCAGCTGTGGGGGAGCATCCAGATAATCGTGTGCAACCGGCAGATACGCCGCCACGCCTGGCTCAATGGCGAAGGACAGGCCGATCAGGTTGGCCGTCAGGGTATCCAGGCCGTCAGTTTCGGTATCGAAGGCGAAAACTTCGGCCTGTTTCAGGCGCTGCATCCAATCGGCGAAGGTTTCCTCATCCAGAATGGTGACATAGCCTTCCTGCGACAGGGTAGGCTCTGCAGCAGCTCTTGGTGCTTCTGCCGTTGCGGCTGGCTTGGCCGCCGCGCTGGCCTTACGGCCTGACCCTTTGTTTTCTAACCAGGTCCCCGCTTCAACATCGGCCATCCAGCGTTTGAACTCGTAGCGCTTAAACAGTGACTGCAGTTGATCGACATCCGGTGGGGTCACTTCCAGCTCACTGCATTTCAGATCCAGTTCAACATCGGTTTTGATCGTCGCCAGTTTGTAAGAGAGGTAGGCCACCTCTTTATTCTGCTCCAGCTTGGCCGCCATGGTCTTGGCACCGCGGAAACTTAGCGTGGCAATGCTATCCAGATTGGCATAGAGCTGATCCAGGCCCCCTAACCCTTGCAACAGCGCCTGGGCCGTTTTCTCACCCACCCCAGGTACGCCAGGGATGTTATCTGAGGAATCCCCCATCAGCGCCAGGAAATCGATGATCAGTTCAGGAGGGATGCCGTATTTATCACAGACCTCCTGCGGGCCGAGAATGGTGTTGTTCATGGTATTGATCAGGGTGACATTCGGCGTCACCAACTGAGCCATGTCTTTGTCGCCGGTGCTGATCAAAACGGCATGACCCGCTTTTTCTGCCTCTAGCGCCAGGGTGCCGATCACGTCATCAGCCTCTACGCCGGGTGTAACCAGCAGCGGTAAGCCCATGGCTTTAACCATCTGATGCAGCGGTTCGATCTGCGCTCGCAAATCGTCCGGCATCGGTGGCCGATGTGATTTATATTCGGCAAACAGCTCGTCACGGAAGGTCTTCCCTTTGGCATCAAACACCACCGCCACATGGCTGGGAGTATACTGCAGCAGCAGGCTGCGCAGCATGTTCAGCACACCGTACATCGCTCCCGTCGGCTCACCGACCGAGTTTGTCAGCGGTGGGAAGGCATGGTAGGCGCGGTAAAGGTAAGAGGAACCATCCACCAGGATTAATGGGTTTTCTGCAATCTGGGCCATAACGTTTCTTTTTCGTGAAAAGGACTGGGGTAAGCATGCCATAGCTAGCCGCTGGTGACGAACCTTAGCGTGCAATATGGCCAAATTAGATGAGATCCTGTGAAGCGATCCGCAAGATCCTGCCTGTGGATAACTTTGTGCATAGTTTAGCAACTGAATTATAACGAAGATAATATCGTTATAATGGGAAATAAAATTCCTAGATAAATCACACTGTTGAAAGAGGGAGTGGGCGATTTTACTATTTATCGTGTTTTCGGTAATTTGTGGATATAACTGGGGCCGGAGTTTAATCGCACGTTTAATCAATTTAGGCACCTCAATGACCATAGCACAAGATTGAAAATCTGCACGCCAACGGCAAACAACTGGCAATTTCTACCCGGTTAAGATCGCTTACTTTTAGCCGCATATTCTTGGCCGGGATTCTGTTAAAATATTTTTTTGTTGGTACGTACTGACGTATCTAACTATGTTTCCTTCAACCGTCAGCACTAAACCCATGCCAAAGTTGCTAGCCCCTGTTATTTTTATCTTTTCTGCGCTGCTTGCCATTGGCGTAACGATGCTGTGCTCCATTCCCATTGTTTTGGCCGGTATCATTAAGCTTTTGATCCCCATACCCGCGGTTTGGCGATACATTTCAGCCTTTGCTGACCTGATGATGTGGTGCTGGTGCCAATGCCTGGCGGTATTGTTACGAATTAACCCCCGCTTGCAATGGGATATTCAAGGGCTGCACGGGCTGGAGAAAAAGAATTGGTATTTGCTGATCAGCAACCATGAAAGTTGGTCGGACATTGTGGTGCTGTGTGTGTTATTCCGTCACCATATACCTATGAATAAGTACTTCCTGAAACAGCAACTGGCCTGGATCCCCTTCGTCGGCCTTGCCTGCTGGGCGCTGGATATGCCCTTTATGAAGCGCTACTCGCGGGCCTACCTGCACAGACATCCGGAGAAAAGCGGGCAGGATATCGAAACCACACGGCGTTCCTGCGAGAAGTTTCGCCTGCGCCCGACCACCATCGTCAATTTCGTTGAGGGCTCTCGTTTCACCGAGGCCAAGAAAATTAAAAGCCGCTCACCCTATCGCAATTTGCTCGCCCCCAAAGCTGCCGGGATCGCCTTTACGCTTAGCGCGCTTGGTCAGCAATTTGATAAGATCCTGAATGTCACCTTATGCTATCCGGATAACCGTGAACATCCCTTTAGGGATATGTTGTGTGGCCGTTTGCAAAGGGTTGTCGTCAGGATTGAATGCCTGCCGATTGATGGATCGCTGCATGGGGATTACTTCAATGACAAACTGTTTAAACGTAAATTCCAGATTTGGCTGAATACGTTGTGGCAGGAAAAAGATGGTTTGCTTGACAGGCTCAAGCGTTAATAAGTTAAAAAAAACGCCGGGTTAACCGGCGTTGATTTCTTGCTACGGGTTACTTTTGTTCGGTCAGGAACTTAACGACATCAGCAAATTGCTTGACGTAAACGTCCATGCTGCTGGTATCCAGGCCATCATTTTTCACCATGTATTTGCCGTTAACAAATACCGCTGGCACACCACGCAGTTGCAAATCTTCTGCTGCTTTCTCTTGCTGAGCCACCAGAGATTTCACCACGAAGCTGTTTAAAGCCGCGTCATAGTCTTCACCTGCTACGCCAGCATTGACGAATACCTTGCGGATATCGTCAGGCGTTTGCACGGTTTGAGTTTTCTGAATCGCTTCAAACATTGGCTGAGTAATTTTGTCTTCTACACCCAGAGCCATGGCAACTGCCCAAGCTTGAGTTAATTGCTTACCCAATGGCCCCAGGAATTCCACATGGTACTTGGTCATCTTGGTGCCTTCAGGCAGCGCTTTTTTTACCGCATCAGAGATATGGTAAGTCTCTTCAAACTGGTAGCAGTGCGGGCAGTAGAAAGAGAAGAATTCCAGCACCTGTGGTTCGCCAGTTACCGGCTTATCCAAAGTGATGTATTGCGTACCGTCACTGAATTGCGCAGCGGAGGCACTGAATGCCATCACCATACCAACGAGTGCCAACCAAATTTTTTTCATAACACTAAACTCTCCATTATGTTAACGCTTCAATACATTGGCATGAGCTGCAGAGGAGGTTCCTGCAACAGCTTAACCTGTTCAGTAAATGCCGCAGTCTGAGATAACCAGAAATCAGACTCCGCCATCCACGGGAAACTTTTTGGAAACGCGGGATCCTGCCAACGGCGTGCTACCCATGCCAGGTAATACACCATGCGCATGGCCCGCAAGGGTTCGATCAACGCCAGCTCGCGCTGATCAAATTCGGCAAATTCGCCATAGGCCTCCAGCAGGATATCCAGCTGCATCAGCCGATCGCGACGTTCGCCATGTAACAACATCCACAAATCCTGTATTGCTGGCCCGTTGCGTGCATCGTCAAGATCGACGAACAGCGGACCATCACGCCACAAGATATTGCCTGGGTGGCAGTCGCCATGCAAACGCAGCGGTTGCCAATCCAGCTGCCAGTGCGGTTTGATAGCGTCAATCAGCGTATCCGTAGCCCGCAGGAAAATCTCGCGCTGGGCCTTGGGGACTAAATCACAGCTGGCCAGAACCTGCCGTGGCTCCGTGAGATACTCTTCAATGCCAATGGTCGGCCGCTCGGTAAACAGGCTTTCGCTACCCACCTGGTGGATACGGCCAAGAAAACGCCCGACCCACTCCAGCTGTTCCAGATTATCGATCTCATACTGGCGGCCACCGACGCTCGGAAATACGGTAAAGAAAAAGCCTGCATGGGTGTGCAGCGTATTTCCCTGTAATACCAGTGGCGCGACCGCCGGGATTTCGTTGTGCGATAAATCCAGCGCGAACCGATGCTCTTCACCGATTTGCTCTGCACTCCAGCGTTCTGGGCGATAAAATTTCACCACGTAACGCTGACGATCTTCATCCATAAACTGGTAAACGCGGTTTTCATAGCTGTTGAGCGCCGTCAGCCCAGAATCAACACGCAAACCTATCCCTTCCAGCGCATCCATAATCAGATCGGGAGAAAGGGTTTCAAAATTAAATGCAGAGTTGTTCATAACAACCGTTCAGTTCGCCAGATGACAACAGCGTGCCAAGAATAAGAATGAGTAGCACTAATCACCGCCACTGATGACCGCACCGTATGAATGCTAATCTTTTATCACGCCACGGGCACGCAGCAGCGCCGTTTTAAAATCGTCTTCGTAGTCTTTCTTCAAGCCTGGGATCTGTTCTGTGCCCGCACTGCCGCGCATTTTCAGGTGATAGATCAAGATGTCATCGCTCAGATCGCCTAACTCACCCTGAAAACCCGCTTCCTGCGCCAGCTTTTGCAGAAACTGAATCAGGTTGAGATCGGGATCCTGCTGCCAGGCCGGCTGCAAAAGCTCAATCAGTTCGTTTACGCGATGCGTTTTCATATCAAAATATCATCCAGTGAAGTGATAAACCCACAAAGTATCAGGCTTGACTACGTAGTGAAAGAACCAGCGTGTCAATAAAGGTAAATCATGATGTCTGAGCAGGTTTAGCGCTACAATCAGGACATTGGAGAGGGGTTGGATGATGACTATGCATGCAAATATAACCGGCGTTATTCTGGCCGGTGGGCGCTCTACCCGCATGGGAGGGAAAGATAAAGGATTGGTGCAAGTGGGGGATAAAACCCTGTACCAGCACGTACTGGGCCGATTAACACCGCAAGTGAGCCAGGTGATCATCAGTGCCAATCGCAATCAGCAATGTTATCAGCAAAGCGGTTTAGAGGTCGTCGGCGATCTGACCGCAGATTACCCCGGCCCTTTAGCCGGCATATTGGCAGGCCTCACTTATGCCCGCACACCATGGATTGTCTGCGCACCCTGCGACGTACCCGACTTCCCTCTCAACCTGGTAGAACAGCTTTGGCTGCATAAGGGCAATGCCTTGGCCTCCTATGCCAGCGACGGTGAGCGTGAACATCCTACCTTCGCTTTACTGCATACCAGTCTGGCAGAGGAACTCACCCGTTATCTAGCCCGGGGGGAACGCAAATTGATGCTGTTCATGGCGGCTGTCGGTGCACAACAGGTGGTGTTCAGTGGGCAGCAAGACGCCTTCCGTAATTTGAATACCCCGGAAGATTGCCAACAGTGGCAGCAGGAAAAGGGGGGCGATCAATGACGGAGTTATTGCCACCCTTGCTGGCTATCGCCGCCTATAGCGGCACAGGTAAAACCACGCTGCTTAAGCAATTGATCCCGCTATTAAAACAGCAGCAGGTGCGCGTTGGCCTGATCAAGCATACCCATCATGATATGGATGTAGATACGCCGGGTAAGGACAGCTATGAACTGCGCAAAGCCGGTGCAGACCAGACGCTGGTTGCCAGCGATCGGCGCTGGGCATTAATGAGCGAAACACCGGAGCAACAGCCTTTAGATCTCCAGTATCTAGCCAGCATATTCGATCACAGTAAGGTGGATTTGATCCTGGTGGAAGGGTTCAAGCATGAGCCGATCAGCAAAATTGTTCTCTATCGCGAGGAAGTCGGTAAACCGCTTGCAGACATGTTGGATCAGCACGTTATTGCCGTGGCCAGCGATAAGAAGATAGAAGGTGTTGCGCCGTTACTGGATATCAACCAGCCTGAAACGATCGCTGGGTTTATCGTTCAGTGGCTAAAGCAGACAAAGGCATAGTCCCCTCACCCTAACCCTCTCCCACAGGGAGAGGGAACCGATCGAGTCCGCTGGTTTCTCTGTGTAATACTTCAAATTTCTTATTACTCACCACTGTCGAATCTGCACGGGCTTATCCACGAAACCGGACAGCTCCCTCTCCCCCTACACAAGTGTTCAGGGTGTTCTCGGTGGGTACTCTGGGAGAGGGCTGGGGTGAGGGGTTTTCACTGTTATTTCCTGTTTTCTGCGCATAGCAAAAAGGCCATCCTTGTGGATGGCCTCTTGGCTTAATTGATGCCTGGCAGTGTCCTACTCTCGCATGGGGAGACCCCACACTACCATCGGCGCTACGGCGTTTCACTTCTGAGTTCGGCATGGGGTCAGGTGGGACCACCGCGCTATTGCCGCCAGGCAAATTCTGTTTCATTCCAACCGCTTCACTTTCGTGTCGCCATCGAAACCAATCTCGGAACTTCGCTGAAAATCTACTTCAATCTCTCTAAAACACCTTGGGTGTTGTAAGGTTAAGCCTCACGGATCATTAGTACTGGTTAGCTCAATGCATCGCTGCACTTACACACCCAGCCTATCAACGTCTTAGTCTTAAACGTTCCTTCAGGGGCCTTAAAGGCCCAGGGAAGACTCATCTCGAGGCAAGTTTCGCGCTTAGATGCTTTCAGCGCTTATCTTTTCCGCACTTAGCTACCGGGCAGTGCCATTGGCATGACAACCCGAACACCAGTGGTGCGTTCACTCCGGTCCTCTCGTACTAGGAGCAACCCCTCTCAATCTTCCAACGCCCACGGCAGATAGGGACCGAACTGTCTCACGACGTTCTAAACCCAGCTCGCGTACCACTTTAAATGGCGAACAGCCATACCCTTGGGACCTACTTCAGCCCCAGGATGTGATGAGCCGACATCGAGGTGCCAAACACCGCCGTCGATATGAACTCTTGGGCGGTATCAGCCTGTTATCCCCGGAGTACCTTTTATCCGTTGAGCGATGGCCCTTCCATTCAGAACCACCGGATCACTAAGACCTACTTTCGTACCTGCTCGAGCCGTCACTCTCGCAGTCAAGCTAGCTTATGCCTTTGCACTAACCTCACGATGTCCGACCGTGATTAGCTAACCTTCGTGCTCCTCCGTTACTCTTTGGGAGGAGACCGCCCCAGTCAAACTACCCACCAGACACTGTCCTCACCCCAGATTATGGGGCCGAGTTAGAACATCAAACATTAAAGGGTGGTATTTCAAGGTTGGCTCCATGCAGACTGGCGTCCACACTTCAAAGCCTCCCACCTATCCTACACATCAAGGCTCAATGTTCAGTGTCAAGCTATAGTAAAGGTTCACGGGGTCTTTCCGTCTTGCCGCGGGTACACTGCATCTTCACAGCGAGTTCAATTTCACTGAGTCTCGGGTGGAGACAGCCTGGCCATCATTACGCCATTCGTGCAGGTCGGAACTTACCCGACAAGGAATTTCGCTACCTTAGGACCGTTATAGTTACGGCCGCCGTTTACTGGGGCTTCGATCAAGAGCTTCGCCTTGCGGCTGACCCCATCAATTAACCTTCCAGCACCGGGCAGGCGTCACACCGTATACGTCCACTTTCGTGTTTGCACAGTGCTGTGTTTTTATTAAACAGTTGCAGCCAGCTGGTATCTGCGACTGGCTTCAGCTCCGAGAGCAAGTCTCTTCACCTACGCGCCAGCGTGCCTTCTCCCGAAGTTACGGCACCATTTTGCCTAGTTCCTTCACCCGAGTTCTCTCAAGCGCCTTGGTATTCTCTACCTGACCACCTGTGTCGGTTTGGGGTACGATTTGATGTTACCTGATGCTTAGAGGCTTTTCCTGGAAGCAGGGCATCAACTACTTCTGCACCGTAGTGCATCGTCATCACGCCTCAGGGTTGATAGCGTTCCGGATTTACCAGGAACACCCCCCTACACGCTTAAACCGGGACAACCGTCGCCCGGCTAGCCTAGCCTTCTCCGTCCCCCCTTCGCAGTAACACCGAGTACAGGAATATTAACCTGTTTCCCATCGACTACGCCTTTCGGCCTCGCCTTAGGGGTCGACTCACCCTGCCCCGATTAACGTTGGACAGGAACCCTTGGTCTTCCGGCGAGCGGGTTTTTCACCCGCTTTATCGTTACTTATGTCAGCATTCGCACTTCTGATACCTCCAGCAAACCTCACAGTTCACCTTCAACGGCTTACAGAACGCTCCCCTACCCAACAACGCCTAAGCGTCGCTGCCGCAGCTTCGGTGCATGGTTTAGCCCCGTTACATCTTCCGCGCAGGCCGACTCGACCAGTGAGCTATTACGCTTTCTTTAAATGATGGCTGCTTCTAAGCCAACATCCTGGCTGTCTATGCCTTCCCACATCGTTTCCCACTTAACCATGACTTTGGGACCTTAGCTGGCGGTCTGGGTTGTTTCCCTCTTCACGACGGACGTTAGCACCCGCCGTGTGTCTCCCGTGATAACATTCTTCGGTATTCGGAGTTTGCATCGGTTTGGTAAGCCGGGATGGCCCCCTAGCCGAAACAGTGCTCTACCCCCGAAGATGAGTTCACGAGGCGCTACCTAAATAGCTTTCGGGGAGAACCAGCTATCTCCCGGTTTGATTGGCCTTTCACCCCCAGCCACAAGTCATCCGCTAATTTTTCAACATTAGTCGGTTCGGTCCTCCAGTTAGTGTTACCCAACCTTCAACCTGCCCATGGCTAGATCACCGGGTTTCGGGTCTATACCTTGCAACTATTCGCCCAGTTAAGACTCGGTTTCCCTACGGCTCCCCTATACGGTTAACCTTGCTACAAAATATAAGTCGCTGACCCATTATACAAAAGGTACGCAGTCACACCACGAAGGTGCTCCCACTGCTTGTACGTACACGGTTTCAGGTTCTATTTCACTCCCCTCGCCGGGGTTCTTTTCGCCTTTCCCTCACGGTACTGGTTCACTATCGGTCAGTCAGGAGTATTTAGCCTTGGAGGATGGTCCCCCCATATTCAGACAGGATGTCACGTGTCCCGCCCTACTCATCGAACTCACAGTTAATGCATTTTAGTGTACGGGGCTATCACCCTTTGCTGCGCGACTTTCCAGACGCTTCCACTAACACAAGAACTGATTCAGGTTCTGGGCTGTTCCCCGTTCGCTCGCCGCTACTAGGGGAATCTCGGTTGATTTCTTTTCCTCGGGGTACTTAGATGTTTCAGTTCCCCCGGTTCGCCTCGTATGGCTATGTATTCACCATACGATAGTGTGTCGAAACACACTGGGTTTCCCCATTCGGGTATTGCCGGTTATAACGGTTCATATCACCTTACCGACACTTTTCGCAGATTAGCACGCCCTTCATCGCCTCTGACTGCCTAGGCATCCACCGTGTACGCTTAGTCACTTAACCTCACAACCCGAAGGTGTTTCTGTAAACAGAGACACTGTCGTGCTGTTTATTTGAGAGACTCTATGACAGGTTAATCCTTACCCCAATACATCTACGGAGGGATAAGTTTCAGCTGTCATGTTTCAATTTTCAGCTTGTTCCAGATTGTTAAAGAGCAATATCTTAAACACGACTCGCAAGAGTCATCTTTAAGATAATCAGTCACGAATGACCGGTGATAATGTCTTTCACTCATTATCGGATGGCGTCCCCAAGGGGATTCGAACCCCTGTTACAGCCGTGAAAGGGCAGTGTCCTAGGCCTCTAGACGATGGGGACACGAAAATCCGATTAAATAAAACTTCTTAATCGGTTCGTATCAGCATGAGTCCAGAAGACTCATTACATCAACAGGTAGCGCTTTGCTCATTACTTTTCATCAGACAATCTGTGTGGACACTGCACTTAACTGCATATCTTTAGGTAAGGAGGTGATCCAACCGCAGGTTCCCCTACGGTTACCTTGTTACGACTTCACCCCAGTCATGAATCACAAAGTGGTAAGCGCCCTCCCGAAGGTTAAGCTACCTACTTCTTTTGCAACCCACTCCCATGGTGTGACGGGCGGTGTGTACAAGGCCCGGGAACGTATTCACCGTAGCATTCTGATCTACGATTACTAGCGATTCCGACTTCACGGAGTCGAGTTGCAGACTCCGATCCGGACTACGACATACTTTATGAGGTCCGCTTGCTCTCGCGAGTTCGCTTCTCTTTGTATATGCCATTGTAGCACGTGTGTAGCCCTACTCGTAAGGGCCATGATGACTTGACGTCATCCCCACCTTCCTCCGGTTTATCACCGGCAGTCTCCTTTGAGTTCCCACCATTACGTGCTGGCAACAAAGGATAAGGGTTGCGCTCGTTGCGGGACTTAACCCAACATTTCACAACACGAGCTGACGACAGCCATGCAGCACCTGTCTCACAGTTCCCGAAGGCACCAATCCATCTCTGGAAAGTTCTGTGGATGTCAAGAGTAGGTAAGGTTCTTCGCGTTGCATCGAATTAAACCACATGCTCCACCGCTTGTGCGGGCCCCCGTCAATTCATTTGAGTTTTAACCTTGCGGCCGTACTCCCCAGGCGGTCGACTTAACGCGTTAGCTCCGGAAGCCACGCCTCAAGGGCACAACCTCCAAGTCGACATCGTTTACAGCGTGGACTACCAGGGTATCTAATCCTGTTTGCTCCCCACGCTTTCGCACCTGAGCGTCAGTCTTTGTCCAGGGGGCCGCCTTCGCCACCGGTATTCCTCCAGATCTCTACGCATTTCACCGCTACACCTGGAATTCTACCCCCCTCTACAAGACTCTAGCTTGCCAGTTTCAAATGCAGTTCCCAAGTTAAGCTCGGGGATTTCACATCTGACTTAACAAACCGCCTGCGTGCGCTTTACGCCCAGTAATTCCGATTAACGCTTGCACCCTCCGTATTACCGCGGCTGCTGGCACGGAGTTAGCCGGTGCTTCTTCTGCGAGTAACGTCAATGAACAGTGCTATTAACACCGAACCCTTCCTCCTCGCTGAAAGTGCTTTACAACCCGAAGGCCTTCTTCACACACGCGGCATGGCTGCATCAGGCTTGCGCCCATTGTGCAATATTCCCCACTGCTGCCTCCCGTAGGAGTCTGGACCGTGTCTCAGTTCCAGTGTGGCTGGTCATCCTCTCAGACCAGCTAGGGATCGTCGCCTAGGTGAGCCATTACCTCACCTACTAGCTAATCCCATCTGGGCACATCCGATGGTGTGAGGCCCGAAGGTCCCCCACTTTGGTCCGAAGACGTTATGCGGTATTAGCTACCGTTTCCAGTAGTTATCCCCCTCCATCGGGCAGTTTCCCAGACATTACTCACCCGTCCGCCGCTCGTCACCCAGGAGCAAGCTCCTTGTGCTACCGCTCGACTTGCATGTGTTAGGCCTGCCGCCAGCGTTCAATCTGAGCCATGATCAAACTCTTCAATTAAAAGCTTGATTTGCTTCAACTCGTGAAGCGATGCTCGAAAATTAACTTTCGTAATAATTCATTCGCATGAATTACTGCTTGGTCACTCTTCAAGACTTGATATTTTTTGCTACCGAAGTAGCTGGATATCGTCTTGTGAGTGCCCACACAGATTGTCTGATAAATTGTTAAAGAGCAGTGAGTTACGCGCTTTCGCTTGCTAACTCGAGGAGGCGTATACTACGCGATTCCCCTGAAGAGTCAACCTTTATTTCGGTGTTTTCACCGGGTTGGTCTTCCTGGCTGGGTGACTTGGTTCTCGTTAGAGGAGTCGTTGTTCCCGGTCAGTGGAGGCGCATTATAGGGAGTTCTCAGAAGGGCGCAACCCCTAAATTAAAAAAACTTTTCAAGCGCGGCTTTTTTCGGCAAAACGCTGTCTTGTTCGTCGTTTTTGCCACTTTTTCCCGAAAACAGCCGTAAAAGCTGGCGCTCCCTGGCGTAAAATGAAAGATAACAATGCAGTTAAAGGAACCGCAGCCATGCAATTCGATGCTCAACAACAGGCCGCACAGCGTAATCTTTCTTATCTGCTGGCAGAAAAGCTCGGCCAACAGATCCTGGCCGGTGAATATCAAGCCGGCAGCATCCTGCCAGGCGAGATGGATTTGGCAGAACAGTTTGGCGTCAGCCGCACTGCGGTACGTGAAGCGGTAAAAATGCTGGCGGCCAAAGGCATGCTGCTACCGCGCCCCCGCATCGGCACCAGGGTCATGCCCCAAAGCCAATGGAACTTCCTCGATCAGGATCTGCTGACCTGGTGGATGACCAGGGAGAACTTCGACCAGGTCATGCAGCACTTCCTTATCCTACGCACGTCCCTGGAACCTCAGGCCTGTTCATTGGCAGCCATCAACGCCACCTCGGAGCAAAAGACGCGATTGGTCACGCTGATGGCAGAAATGCAGGCGCTACACGTGGATTTTGACCGCGAACGCTGGATTGAAGTCGATACCCAGTATCACCAGCTGATCTATGAAGCCAGCGCCAATCCGTTTCTCACCTCGTTCGCCAACCTGTTCAGCTCGGTGTATCAAAGCTATTTCCGGGCGATCACCGGTAATGAAGTGATCAAACTGCAACACCATCAGGCCATTGTGGATGCCATAGTCGCCAGTGACAGCACCGCAGCCCTCACAGCATGCCAAACATTGTTGCAGGGAAATGCGTAAACTCCGCAGCTATATATAGAAGGAAAATGGGATCACGATGACAAAATCTGCACGCAGCATGGCAGGGTTGCCTTGGATCGCCGCGATGGCGTTCTTTATGCAGGCGTTGGATGCCACTATTCTCAATACCGCCTTACCGGCGATAGCCCACAGCCTCGACCGTTCCCCCTTGGCGATGCAGTCGGCGGTGATCAGTTACACCCTGACGGTTGCGATGCTAATCCCGGTGAGTGGCTGGCTGGCCGATCGCTTCGGTACCCGGCGGGTGTTTATTATCGCCGTATCCCTGTTTACCTTTGGCTCGCTATTGTGTGCCTTGTCCCCAACGTTGAGTTTCCTGGTCGCCTCACGTATTTTGCAGGGGATTGGCGGCGCGATGATGATGCCGGTAGCACGCCTTGCCCTGTTGCGGGCCTATCCGCGTAGTGAGCTGTTGCCGGTACTGAACTTTGTCACCATGCCTGGCCTGGTTGGACCAATAATGGGGCCACTGCTTGGCGGCTGGCTGGTTACTTACGCCACCTGGCATTGGATCTTCCTGATTAACATCCCGATAGGCTTGCTCGGCATCGTCTACGCCCGTAAATATATGCCAGACTTCACCACGCCGAAGCGGCCGTTTGATTTCATCGGTTTTATGCTGTTTGGCCTTAGCCTGGTACTCATCTCCACCGGCCTGGAGCTGTTTGGCGAGCAGGTGCTGGCCAATTACATTTCTCTGGGGGTGTTCCTGAGCGGCTTTGTGATGCTGTTTGGCTATATCATTCACGCCCGCCGCCACGCTCAGCCGCTGATTGGGCTGGATTTGTTCAAGACCCGCACCTTTTCCGTCGGCATTGCCGGTAACGTGGCCTCACGGCTGGGGACCGGCTGCGTTCCCTTCCTGATGCCGTTGATGCTGCAGGTGGCCTTTGGCTATTCGGCGATCGTCGCCGGTTGCATGATGGCCCCGACGGCGGTGGGTTCTCTGATGGCCAAGTCGACCGTTACCCAGGTGTTGCGCTGGTTCGGCTATCGCAAGACGTTGGTGGGTATCACTATCATTATCGGCGTGTTGATTGCGCAGTTCTCACTGCAAAGCCCAGGCATGCCGCTGTGGCTGATGATTTTGCCGCTGTTTGTTCTAGGGATGGCGATGTCGACGCAGTTTACTGCCATGAATACCATCAGCCTGGCAGATCTGAACGATGGCAACGCCAGTTCCGGCAATAGCGTACTGGCAGTAACGCAGCAGTTGTCTATCAGCTTTGGCGTGGCGATCAGCGCCGCCGTGTTGCGCTTCTATGGCTCGATGGAGATCGGCACCATGATCGATCAGTTCCACTACACCTTTATTACCATGGGGATAGTGACCGTTGCTTCGGCCTTCGTCTTTATGCTGTTAAGAAGAAAAGACGGCAATAACCTGATCACCGGCAAAGAGAAACCACGCAAAGAAGCGAAGGCGACCCGTTAGCGGTAACCGACGGAGTCTCTCTCCACCAGCTCTGGCGTCAGTACCAGGATCTGGGCATCACGTTCGGGGTTTTGCAGGCGGTTGATGAGCGCATCGATCGCCAGCTCCCCCAATGAATCTTTGGGCTGATGAATGGTGCTGAGCGGTGGGGCCAGATATTTGGCCAGTTCGATATCGTCGTAACCCATCACAGCCATATCCTTTGGCACCACCAGCCCGGCCTGATAAAGCGCCTGATAAACGCCGACGGCGACGGCATCGTTGCCGGCAAACACCGCATGAGGTGGCTCGGCTAACGCCAGAAGTTGCTTCATGGCGTGCACGCCCCCTTCAAACTCAAAGTCGCAATACACCTCATAGCCCGGCAGGATTTCAAGACCGGCACGCTTCATGGCGCGGCGATAGCCTTCCAAACGATGGCGCGCGGTGGTTTTATCCAGCGGCCCGGCGATACAGGCTATTTGGCGATAGCCGCGAGCGATCAGATGATCGGTAGCCATTTCCCCCCCCAGCAACGAGTTATCCTGAATGATATCGTTGGCCCCTTCGAACGGCGACCAGTCCATCATCACGATCGGCAAAGAGGGGTAGCGGCTCAGTGCATCCTGCGAAGGGCGGTGGTTTTCGGTACACATCACCAGCAGGCCATCCACCCGCTTTTGCAGCAGCGTTTCCATGCTGCTATTCATACGCGCCACATCTTCCTCTGTGTTGCACAGGATCAGGCTGTAGCCACGCTCGTAGCAGCTGCGTTCCACGCCGCGCACCACTTCGGCATAAAACGGGTTATTGCTGGAGGTCACCAGCATACCAATGGTACGCGTCGTATTGAGTTTCAGGCTACGCGCCAGAGCGGAAGGCGCATAGTTAAGCTGTTCCACGGCCACCATGACTTTGTCACGCACGCTGTCGCTGACAAAGCGATTGTTATTGATCACGTGCGAAACCGTCGAGGTTGAAACACCCGCCAGGCGGGCGACATCTTTCATGGTAGCCAAAGCGTTATCCCTGTTGCTGCAAGAAGGCGTCAATCTCTTCACGCCATGGCACAGAAGGCTGTGCACCGGGCCGGGTAACGGCAATGGCCGCCGCCGCATGGGCGAAACGCACCGCATCACTCATCACTTTTCCTTCAAGCAAGGCCGTAACCAAGGCACCGTTGAACGTATCACCGGCCGCGATGGTATCTACCGCCTTGACCTTAAAGCCCGGTACCAGTTTGCCCTTGCCGTTTTCACTCAACCACACGCCGCGGCTACCGAGGGTGATAATCACGCAGCCGATGCCTTTATCATGCAGGATGTTGGCGGCACGCTCGGCGTCAGCGTCATTATTCACCGCGATACCGGTCAGCCGCTGGGCTTCGGTTTCGTTCGGGGTGATCATGTCGATCATGGCTAACAGTTCGTCAGGCAGCTCACAGGCCGGAGCCGGGTTGAGGATCACCTGGGTTTGGTGCTGCTTGGCCAGTTTGGCGGCGGCAATCACCGTTTCCAGCGGTGACTCAAGCTGCATCAATAACGCATCGGCATCGATCACCCGTTGCCGATAGCGGTTGAGATAATCGGGAGTGACCGCCGCGTTGGCACCGGCATCGATACCAATCACGTTCTCGCCTTCGGCATTGACGAAAATCAGCGCCACGCCGGTGGTGCTGTCGGCGATAGCTTCAATCGGTTGGGTATCAATGCGATCGGTTGCCAGCTGTTGGCGAATACGTTCACCAATATCGTCTGCGCCTACGCAGGCAATAAAGGCGATATCCGCACCGCTGCGCCCGGCAGCCACCGCCTGGTTAGCCCCTTTGCCACCAAAGGCGACCTTATACTGCTGGCCGATCACCGTTTCGCCCGGCTGGGGAAACTGGTTGATATTGAGGATATGGTCGGCATTGATGCTGCCCAAAACCACCAGCTTTGCTGTTTCCATCACAGGGATCCCTTAAATTGCGCGCCATCGTCACGCCCCGTTCCGATGGCGCTGGAGATGACTTACTTGGTAACCAGTTTCAAATCAACCGGAATAGTCGCCGGTACTTTCTCGCCTTTCAAGATCTTATCAGCCGTTTCTACGCCAATCACACCGATCTGATCCGGACGCTGTGCCACGGTGGCAGCCAGTTTACCGCCTTCAACCGCTTTCACGCCGTCTGCGGTGCCGTCAAAGCCAACCACGATGACATCTGTTTTACCGGCTGTTTGCAATGCACGCAGCGCGCCCAGAGCCATTTCATCGTTCTGTGCAAACACGGCTTGCACGTCTGGATGCGCGGTCAGCAGGTTCTGCATAACGTTCAGACCCTTGGTACGATCGAAGTCCGCCGGCTGGCTGGCCAGCAGTTTAAACTTGTTCTGCTCCAGTGACTGTTGGAAGCCTTCACCACGTTCACGGGCAGCAGATGTCCCGGCAATGCCTTCCAGCTGGATCACTTTAGCGTCAGCACCGGCTTTCTGGGCAATAAAGTCACCGGCCATTTTACCGCCCACGCGGTTGTCGGAAGCGATATGGCTAACCACTTCGCCTTTCGCTGCCATACGGTCGAGCGTAATGACTGGGATCTTGGCCTGGTTGGCCATCTTGATGGCGTTACCTACCGCGTCAGAGTCGGTTGGGTTAATCAGCAGCAGTTTCGGGTTCTGCACCATCAGATCCTGCACGTTGGCCAACTCTTTCGCCGGGTTGTTCTGGGAATCCAGCACCACCAGGTTGTAACCCAGTTTGTTGGCTTCCAACTGCGCCCCCTCTTTCATCGAAACAAAGAACGGGTTGTTGAGCGTAGAAACCACCAGCGCGATGGTGTCTTTTGCCAGGGCGTTAGCACTCAGGGTGGCGGTTAACGCGATGGCCGAAACTAAGGTTGCCAGTTTTTTCATTTTCATGGTCGTGATTCCTGTAGGGGAGAGGTTACTTGTTACTTTTGTTGTCTACCAGAACCGCCAGCAGAATAACGGCTGCTTTCACGATCATTTGGTAGTAGGAAGAAACACCCAGTAAATTCAAACCGTTGTTCAGGAAGCCAAGGATCAGCGCCCCGATCAGGGTACCGACGATGCGCCCTTTACCCCCAGCCAGGCTGGTACCACCCAGCACCACCGCAGCGATAGCATCCAGCTCATAGCCGGTACCCGCGGTAGGTTGCGCAGAGGACAAGCGCGCCACTTCAATAACCCCAGCCAGTGCCGCCAGCAGGCCGCACAGGGAGTAAACGATGATTTTAACCCTATCGACGCTGATACCGGAAAGGCGGGTAGCCGCTTCGTTGCCGCCCAGCGCATAAATATAGCGGCCAAGACGGGTGTGATGCAGCATATACCAGGCGGCGATAAACACGATGGCCATGATCCAGATCGGGGTAGGAACGCCCAACGGGCGGCCAATCCCAAACCAGCCGAAGGTGTCGGCAACGTCAGTAAAGCCGGTATTGACCGGGCTACCGTTGGTGTACACCATGGTCACGCCGCGCAGTAACAGCATCATCACCAGGGTGGCGATAAACGCCTGAACCTTGCCTTTGGCAACGATAATCCCGGTACAGGCCCCTACGGCAGCCCCCAATGCCAGCGCAGCTGCCACAGCCACTACCGCATTGACTTCAAATCCGACAATCGAAGCCGCTACCGCCCCGGTCAGCGCCAACAGCGATCCGACCGACAAATCGATGCCGGAAGTCAGGATCACCAACGTCATACCGACCGCCATGATGGCGTTCACCGAGGTTTGCTGCAGAATATTGAACAGGTTATTAACGGTGAAGAAATTCGGGCTCATTGAAGACACCACGGCAATCAGCACCAGCAGGGCAATCAGCGATTTCTGCTCCAACAGCCACTCTTTACTGAACCAGCGCTTAGCTGCGACACTTTGTGAACTCATATCTGATTACTCCTGCTTTACGCCGTATTGCTTGCCGACGGCTGCTGCCATCAGCACTTCCTGGGTGGCCTGTTCAATCGGGAATTCGCCGCTGAGGTGGCCTTCGTGCATCACCAGGATGCGGTCACTCATGCCCAGCACCTCCGGCATTTCCGAAGACACCAGAATGATGCTCAGCCCTTCCTGCTTGAACTGGTTGATTAACTGGTAGATCTCTTTTTTGGCCCCGACGTCGACGCCGCGGGTCGGTTCGTCGAGGATCAGCACCTTTGGCCGGGTCATCAAGCCACGGGCAATCGCCACTTTTTGCTGGTTGCCGCCGGAAAGCAGGCCAATCGGTTGCTCCATCGACGGCGTTTTAATATTGAACAGGCGGATAAAATCGCTGACGGCGATCTGCTCGTCGGCATGTTTCAGTCCACCACCTGCACGGCTGAAGTAGCGCAGCGCGGTCAGCGACATGTTTTCCTTCACCGACATCCCCAGCACCAGACCATCACGTTTACGGTCTTCGGAGATATAGACGATACCGTTGGCCAGACCGTCCTGAGGAGTACGAGTGACCACTTCATGGCCATCCAGGTTCACGGTGCCGCTTTTACGTGGCGCCGCACCGTACAGGATCTTCATCAGCTCGGTACGCCCAGCCCCCATCAGGCCAGCCACACCCAAAATCTCACCACGGTATAAAGTAAAGCTGACGTCATGCACGCCAGGGCCGGAAACGTGGCTCACCTGCAGGCGTTTTTCACCACGCGGCAGGTTCAGGCGTGGATACTGCTCTTCCAGCTTGCGGCCCACCATCATTTCGATCAGCGAATCTTCATTCAGTTCGGCAACCGGCCGCTCAGCAATAAATTGCCCGTCACGGAATACGGTCACATCGTCGCAGATTTCGAAGATCTCTTTCAGGCGGTGGGAGATATAAACAATGCCGCGGCCTTCGGCTTTCAGCTCGTTGATCACTTTAAACAGCGAGGCGGTTTCGGTATCGGTCAGGGCATCGGTCGGCTCATCCATGATGATCACTTTGGATTCAAAGCTCAGCACCTTGGCGATTTCCACCATTTGCTGATCGCCAATCGACAATTCCCCCACCAGCCGGTGGCTGCTGTAACGCAGGTTCAAACGCGCCAGCAGTTTGTCCGCTTCGGCATACATGCGTTTCCAGTCGATGCGGCCAAAGCGGTTAACGAACTCGCGGCCAAGAAAGATGTTCTCGGCAATGGTCAGCTGCGGGATCAGGTTCAGTTCCTGGTGGATGATGCCGATACCCGCTTCCTGCGAATCCTTCGGCCCGTTGAAGGCCACCTCTTTGCCGAGGAAATATTGGCTGCCCGCATCTTTGTTGTAGATACCGGTCAGCACTTTCATCATGGTGGACTTGCCGGCACCGTTTTCCCCCACCAGCGCCATCACCCTGCCGGGATAAACGCTCAGGGCGGCGCCAGAAAGCGCCTTCACGCCGGGAAAGGCCTTATCGATCCCTTTCAGTTGCAGTAAAGGTTGCATAGGCGCCTCAGAAAGTTACGCCGGAGCACAGGATCACGTTCGCGTAGGGCGAACATTCTCCGCTGCGGATCACGGCCCGGCTGTGTTCGGTTTGCGCTTTAAACGCACTGTGGCTGATATAGCTGATGCTGATGGTATTGCCCTGGTGTTGGCCAAGCTGCGTCAGTTGGGCCAGCAACGCTTCATGGAGCGACGGGTTATGCTTGACGATCTCTTCCGCCAAGATGGCGCTCTCTACCTGCATTTCCTGCGTCACAACACCGACAACCTGCAAGAACGTCGGCACCCCTTGGGTCAGCGCCAGATCGATACGCGGCGTCACGGCCGGGATCGGCAAGCCCGCATCGCAAATCGCGATTTGATCGGTGTGGCCGAGACGAGAGACCACCGCAGAAACATCAGAATTCAGTAGTACGCCTTTTTTCATGAGTAAACTCCAGCAGCGAAACGTTTCGCTATTGAGTCAGTGTAGAAAATCAGCAGGGGAAGACAACCCTGTAATAGCGGAAATGTGATCGTCATCGAAACGTTTCGCTCACGTTCGACAAAGCGTAGCTAAAAAAGAAGGGCCCAGCAAATGCTGAGCCCCTGATTTAGATTTCGACCTGGGTTCCCAGTTCGATGACCCGGTTAGGCGGGATCTCAAACTGGTCGGCAGCCCGCAGCGCATTGCGGCTCAGGGCGATAAACAGCTTGCCGCGCAGGAACAGATACCACGGCCGTTTGGTGAGGATCAGCGATTCATGGGACATAAAGAACGACGTCTCCATCATCCGGCATGGCAGCCCTTCCAACCCACAGCGGTGGAAGACTTCCTCAACGTTCGGCGTTTCACGCCAGCCATAGCTGGCCACTACCCGCCAGAAGGTCGGCGACAGTTGTTCAATCGTCACCCGCCGGACGTTATGCACATAAGGGGCATCTTCGGTACGCAAGGTCAGCAGCACCACTCGCTCATGCAACACTTTGTTGTGCTTGAGGTTATGCAGCAGGGCAAACGGGATCACGTTAATGGCGCGGGACATAAACACTGCAGTGCCTGGCACGCGAACCGGCGGTGATTTTTCCAGTGAGGCAATCAGCGCTTCAAGGGAGTTGCCGTGCTCATGCATCCGGCGCAGCAGGCGGAAGCGTTCGCTCTTCCAGGTGATCATGATCAGGAACATCACCAGGGCCAACGTCAGCGGCAACCAACCACCAGAGAACAGCTTCAGGGCGTTAGCCGAGAACATCGGCACATCGATAATCAGCAGGATCGCCAGAATGCCCCCCACCAGGAAGCGATTCCAATGCCAGTTCTTGATGGCAACGGAGGTGATCAGGATGCTGGTCAATACCATGGTGCCAGTCACCGCGATGCCATAGGCTGCGGCCAGGTTGCTGGAGTGTTCGAAGCCCACAATCACCAACACCACGGCGATATACAGGGTCCAGTTGATCACCGGGATATAGATCTGGCCGGACTCCATTTCCGAGGTATGAATGATACGCATCGGTGACAGATAGCCCAGACGAACGGCCTGGCGGGTCAACGAGAAGACGCCGGAAATGACCGCCTGCGAGGCGATCACCGTGGCCAGCGTGGCCAATATCAGCAGCGGGATCAGCGCCCAGTCGGGGGCCAACAGGAAGAACGGGTTCTTGATCGCCTCCGGATTTTTCAGCAGCAATGCCCCTTGGCCGAAGTAGTTAAGCACCAGCGAAGGCAGCACTACGGTGAACCAGGCCAGGCGGATCGGGAATTTGCCAAAGTGGCCCATATCGGCATACAGCGCTTCCACACCGGTAATCGACAGCACCACCGCACCGAGCGCGAAGAACGACACCTTCTTATATTCAACAAAGAAGTTGAGGGCCCATTTCGGGTTCAGCGCCTGCAATACTTCCGGGTTGGAGATAATGCTGCGCGCTCCCAGGACTGCCAACACGATAAACCACAGTAGCATCACCGGGGCAAACAGCTTGCCCACGCTGCCAGTGCCGTGTTTTTGGATTGCAAACAGTAAGGTCAGTACCAGAATGGAGAGCGGGACGATATAGGGATCCAGCGACGGGGCGGCAATCTCCAGCCCTTCGATCGCCGACATCACCGAGATCGCCGGGGTGATCACCACCTCGCCATAGAAGAAGCTGCCACCAATCAGGCCCAGGATCACCAGAAAAGACGTGGTCCGCGCCGAGGTATGGCGCCCTGCCAAAGACATCAACGTCAGTATCCCGCCTTCACCGGCGTTATCCGCACGCATAACGTAGGTGAGATACTTCAGGGAAACGATGACGATCAACATCCAGAAGATTAAGGAAAGGAAGCCAAACACCACATCGGGCCGGACGTCAAAACCGTAATGGCCGGAAAAACATTCTCGCAAGGTATAGAGCGGGCTGGTGCCGATATCACCGTAAACGACCCCAATAGCCGCCAGGGTAACCGCCGATAAAGACTGTTTATGTTCTGTGCTCATAGTTTGCTTCTTTTGCTAGATCATCCGTCAACCGACGCATCCGCATCAGGCTTAAGATATGGGCTCTAAGATCCGTTACACCCGGTAAAAGGCGCACAGTATGCATCATTTATACTACTTGCCTACTCTTATATCGGGTCCCAAAAATAAACAAAATGTGAATCAGCCCCCTTGTTGAGCATAGAAAAATTTTACTAATCAACCAGCTATAGGGCTAAAAATAATGATGGTTTATCATCGGATTCTCTAGCAAGATTGGCTGTCGGCCTGGGTGGCAGGCTCTAACCTCCGGACAACGCGAGCTATTTTATGGCGTCATCAACACTTCTGGCAGAACGGATCTCCCGCCTCAGCAGTGCGCTGGAGAGCGGTCTTTATGAACGGCAAGAGGCTATCAGGCTGTGCTTGCTGGCGGCCTTGTGCGGCGAAAGTGTGTTCTTGCTCGGCCCGCCGGGGATCGCCAAGAGTCTGATCGCCCGCCGGCTGAAATTTGCCTTCCGCAGCGCTCGTTCATTTGAATACCTGATGACGCGCTTTTCCACACCGGAAGAGGTGTTTGGCCCACTGTCGATCCAGGCTCTGAAAGATGAAGGCCGCTATCAGCGCCTGACTGCGGGTTATCTGCCTGAAGCAGAGATCGTGTTTCTTGATGAAATCTGGAAGGCTGGCCCGGCAATCCTCAATACCTTGCTTACCGCGATCAACGAGCGCCGCTTCCGTAACGGCAATAGTGAAGAGCCCATTCCGCTGCGCCTGCTGGTCACCGCCTCCAATGAATTACCCGAGGCCGATAGCAGCCTTGAAGCGTTGTATGACCGTATGCTGATCCGGCTGTGGCTTGATAAGGTGCAGGATAAGCAGAATTTCCGCTCGCTGTTGGTGGCCCGCCAGAATGAAAGCGACAACCCGGTGCCCGAAGCGCTGAGCATCAGCGATGAAGAGTTCCACCAATGGCAACCACTGATCGATAAGGTCAAACTGCCGGAAAACTGCTTTGAACTGATTTTCCTGCTGCGCCAACGGTTAGACGCCTTGGAACAGGCGCCTTATGTTTCCGACCGGCGTTGGAAGAAATCCCTGCGCTTACTGCAGGCCTGCGCCTTTTTCAGCGGCCGCGACACCATTGTGCCGTTGGATTTAATGCTGTTGAAGGATTGCCTGTGGCACGATCGGACATCATTAAAGTTGTTACAGCAACAAATCGATCAGTTGCTGACCGAACAAGCCTATCAGCAGCAAACCTTGTTGATCCAGCTACAGCAGATCCACACCCGTTGGATGCAGCATCAACAGCAACAGAGTCATCGCCAAGCCATCCAACTGGTGAAAAAAGGCGGCATGTTCAGCCGCAAGCCACAATACGTGCTGGAGCATCAGCTCACTGGCACCACTTTGACGCTGCTGCTGCAAAAGCCATTACAGCTGCACGACATTCAGGTTAACCACCTGAGTATCGAAAGCAGCATGCTGGAAAACTGGCTGCAAAAAGGCGGTGACGTGCGCGCCAAGCTCAACGGTATTGGTTTTGCCCAGCAGATCGATCTGGAAGTCGATGAGCAACTGCACCTGACCGTGTTAGACGTCAGCCGCCAGCCCTCCCTGCTGGCCATGCCGGGTAAGCCGACTGGGGGAACCCCGCCAGAATTCCTGGACGAAATAGAAACATTAAGCCAGCGCCAGGCAGAGCAGCGGCGGCTATTCAGCCAGCATCAACCCTGCCTGTTTACCCCAGCCGCCGGGTTGGCGAAAATTGAAGCCAGCCTGTTGCAGGTGGCTGAGCAGATCAAACAGCTGTCCCAGCAAATGCGCGGCCAGTAACCATGCTGAGCCTCGAAACGCTCGATATGCTGTTGTCGATCTCCGAAGGCGAGCTGATCGAAGAACTGATCATTGGCCTGTTGGCCACGCCGCAGTTGGCGGTATTTTTCAATAAATTCCCGGCGATACGCCGGGCGATCAACCGCGATCTGCCTCAATGGAAGCTGCAACTGAAAGATCGCATTCAGCAAGCCGTGGTGCCGCCGGTGCTGGCGCAAGAGTTTTACCGCTACCAGCAGTGCCAGTTGGAAAGCCACGGCCAGTTCTCGCAAAACCTTAACGAGACGCTCGATCTGTTACGCCAATGCGCGTCGCCGTTTTACGCCCAGGCACGGAGCATGGTGGACGCCGCCGATCTCCCCTCTCATCCGCTCGATGGCAGTTTCCAGACCCTGTTTCTGCAACGCTGGCGCATTAGCCTGACTCTGCAGGCCACGATGCTGCACCATAAGTTACTGGAGCAGGAGCGTGAACAACTGATGGCCGAGCTGCAAGAACGGTTGGCGCTGAGCGGCGCACTGGAGCCGGTGCTGGCAGAGAACGACACGGCCGCAGGCCGATTGTGGGATATGAGCAAAGGCCAGTTACAACGCGGTGACTACCAACGGCTGGTGGAGTACGGAGACTTCCTGCAACAACAGCCAGAGCTACAAAAGCTGGCGCAGCAACTGGGCCGCAGCTATGAAGCCAAGGCGGTGCAGCAACAAGACGCGCAGCCGGAACCGTACCGGGTGATGGTGCAGGTACCCGCCATTCAGCCGGAAGAGGTCAGCGGTATACACCAAAGTGACGACATCCTGCGGCTACTGCCTCCCGAACTGGCGGCGTTGGGCATTGAAGAGTTGGAGTTTGAATTTTACCGGCGGCTGCTGGAAAAACGCTTGCTGACCTATCGCCTGCAAGGGGATGCCTGGCAGGAACAGATCATGATGCACCAGGTCACCCATCAGCAGCAGGACCGGCAGCCACGCGGGCCGTTTATTGTCTGCGTAGATACCTCCGGCTCAATGGGCGGCTTTAATGAACAATGCGCCAAGGCCTTTTGCCTGGCACTGCTGCGTGTCGCACTGGCAGATAATCGCCGCTGCTACATCATGCTGTTTGCCAGCCAGATTGTGCACTATGAACTGACGGCCGCCAGCGGTATCGAACAGGCGGTGCGTTTCTTGGGCCAGCATTTTCGTGGCGGGACGGATTTGGCCGCCTGCCTGAATGCCACCGTCAGCAAAATGGCGGAAAGCGACTGGTTTGACGCCGATGCGGTGATTATTTCCGATTTTATTGCCCAGCGGCTGCCGGAAGAGGTGATCAAGAAAGTGAAGTCACAGCAGCACAGCCACCAGCAACGCTTTCACGCGGTGGCCATGTCAGCCTATGGCAAACCCGGCATCATGCGCATCTTCGATCATATCTGGCGCTTTGATACCGGGTTAAAAAGCCGTTTACTGCGGCGCTGGAGTCGCTAGCTGTTACAGCAGCCCTTCAACGCTCTCGCGTACTTCTGGTCCCCACACGCCACACTGTACCTGCCCAATATGCGACAGTTGCAGCAACAGCATCACCAGGCGTGATTGACCAATACCACCACCAATGGTCTGAGGCATTTCACCACGCAGCAGGGACTGGTGCCATTCCAGCTTCAGGCGATCCAGATCGTCGGTTAACGTCAGCTGATGTTGCAACGCTGCCGCATCAACACGGATTCCCATCGAGGAAAGTTCAAACGCATCCTGCAACACCGGGTTCCACACCACGATGTCACCGTTCAACCCTTTCAGCCCTTCGATACCTGGCGTGGTCCAGTCATCATAATCCGGTGCACGCACGTCATGGGATTTACCATGTGACAGTTTGCCACCAATACCAATCAGGAATACTGCTCCCAATTCTTTGGCGATCGCACGTTCACGGCCTTTGGCATCCAGCTCAGGGTAACGTTGCAGCAATGTTTCGCTGTGAACAAAGTGGATCTGTTCTGGCAGGAACGGTGCCAGACCAAATTCACGGCTCACCGCAGCTTCCGTTTCTTTTATAGAGGCATAGATCCGCTTAACGGTATCTTGCAGGTAAGCCGGGCTACGTTCGCCATCTCCCATTACACGTTCCCAATCCCACTGATCGACATACACCGAGTGGATCGGCGTCAGGCGATCTTCATCCGGGCGCAGCGCTTTCATATGGGTATACACACCTTCACCCGCGCTGAAATCGTGCTCACCCAGGGTTTTACGCTTCCATTTAGCCAGCGAGTGCACGACTTCAAACGTCGCGTCCGGCAGGCTTTTGACTTTCACCTGAACGGCTTTTTCGCTGCCAGAAAGGTTATCTTGAGTACCATCGCCCAGTCGGCTGAGGATCGGGGCCTGCACTTCAATCAGGCCAAGCTGCTGTTCCAACTGGCGGGAGAAGAAGGATTTTACGAAGCTGATTTGTTGTTGTTTTTGGATAAACTGCTTTTTCATTGCCGTATCTCTTGAATAATCTGTCTAGTTGCCAATGATTAAGCAACAGAATGGCACCTAAATTCAATATCCATCAATCAATATTGTCTTTTCGCTTTTAATCGGTCATTTTTAAGCGGTGATAATTCAACAATCAGCAATTAAAGGGGCATTTAATGGCAGAAATTTATCAGATCGATAATCTCGATCGCGGCATCCTCAACGCATTAATGGAGAATGCCCGCATGCCTTACGCCGAACTGGCGAAGAATTTTGCCGTCAGCCCCGGCACCATTCATGTGCGGGTGGAGAAGATGAAGCAGGCCGGGATCATCACCGGAACGCGGGTTGATGTGAACCCAAAACAGCTGGGCTACGACGTCTGCTGCTTTATCGGCATCATATTGAAGAGTGCCAAGGACTACCCTTCGGCGCTGAAAAAGCTCGAAAGCCTGGATGAAGTGGTGGAAGCCTATTACACCACCGGCCACTACAGCGTGTTTATCAAGGTGATGTGCCGCTCGATCGATGCGCTGCAACAGGTACTGATCAACAAAATCCAGACCATCGACGAGATCCAGTCAACGGAGACGCTGATCTCGTTGCAGAATCCTATCATGCGTACCATTACGCCTTAATAAGCGATTTTTCACAGCCCACAAGCCTCTATGATAGGCCCGTGGTGCTGTGTAAGGCAGCCCAAACCTGATTGAGTAAAATCACTTTGCCAGAAAGGAAAAGATAGAACGTTTAAAAAAGATTGAAAATCGGGTCTACGGAGGTCACGTTTGCATCAATAGGGTGTTCCTGAAGAATGTGAGGCATTTGTTAAATTATTGGGTCATACACGTCAATATCACTAATCTGTTAATCATTATAAATGCAAGTCTTACATATGTAGGAATCATACGACATCTGTAGTTATCTGCTCTTATATACCTGAAGAGTCGTTTAAAATATTATTCTCTCACTTTATAAAACTACACTTTGATCATGCACTGATAGCAGGCGTGGCAAGCAAGGGAGAGATGATGGTTTATATTGACAGTGATACCATTAACAAACTCAGTCTCCGGGCACTGAGTAAATATAAAAAAATTGTTTTATTTTTAGCCGTACTGCTTTTACTGTGCGGTACTTTATGTCTACTCGTTCCTGTCTATTCTGGTATTGCTTTGAGCTATCTTTTAGGAAGCTTGTTTGTTATTTCAGGGATATACTCCTTCGTCAGCGCATTGGCTTTCAGAAAAAACACTTCGAGTTTCATTTCATTGTGTCTATTTTGCATTATCTATATTTTTCTAGGCGTTAGCTTTTTATCAAGCCCAATGGTCGGAATGAATATTCTTTCAATGCTCATTTGTATTCTATTTTTGTTAGGGGGTATGAGTCGCCTGACTACCGCGTTTAACAATAGCGAAATGATTGGGCGTTACTGGTGTATTTTTATCGGTATCCTGGATTTTGCTATTGCATTCATCTGGCTGAGTGCTGGTGAAGACACATCATACCTATTAACCGTAATGTTAATCGGTCTTGAAATGGTATTAACTTCATGGTTTTTGTTCATTCTTAACTATGGTTTTAACCAACATAAAGACAGACACTCCGTTGCTTAATCTCGATACATTTTTCAATATATACAATATTAATCAGGAGATAGTTATCATGACTAAATTTACGAAAAAGATCCTTATCGCTTCAGCTTTGATTGTGGCTAGTATTAATGTAGCCAACGCAGAAACTACGGGTAAAACAACCCCACAGGATATGACTTGCAAAGAATTCATTGATCTTAACCCTAAGGCGATGACCCCCGTAGCATTCTGGGTGGTCAATAAAGATAATGTTTATCAGCAAGGTGACTATGTTGACTGGAATGAAGTAGAAACCATCTATGTTCCGCAGGTCATCAAAGCCTGCAAGCAAAAACCTGAAAGCAAGCTGGAAGAATTTAAGCAGTGGATTAACGAAATCAAATAATACCATCAGATAAAGTCAGCTATCTACGATAACTGACTTTATCTGTATAACAAGAATTAACCTCACCCAACACTCCCTCAAAATAAGATAAGACTCTCAGTTGGGATTTAGGGGATTTTACTTTAAAAGGCAGAAGGATTTTCGCTAAAAAATAACAATCCATACTGTTGTTTTTTATAATAGGAAGATAAATTATGCCTACAGGCTTAGCAGCAAAAGATAGCAATCAAAAATTAGGACTATTGGCATTAGTTGCTATCGTAGTCAGTTCGATGATTGGCAGTGGCGTTGATGGGCTACCACAGAATATGTCCGCCAGTTCAGCTGTGGGTTCTGTGGCTATAGCTTGGTTAATCTGCGGCTTCGGAATGTTTTTCATTTCTCGTACATTCATTATTCTTTCGGATATTCGTCCAGACCTACAGGCTGGCATCTACATGTATGCTCAGGAAGGTTTTGGTACCTTCTGCGCATTTATTGTCGTATGGGGCTATTGGCTGATGACTATTTTCAGCAACGTCGCCTTTGGTATCATGGTGATGGATACCCTGAATTATTTTATCCCGGGAGGGTTTAGCGGCGGAAACAATATCCCTTCAATTATTGGCATATCTATTCTTATCTGGGGATTCAATTTTTTAGTGTTGTCTGGAACAAGACTGGCAGGTGCGGTAAATATTATAGGGACGTTAGCAAAACTAATACCGCTAGTTATATTTGTATTCGTTCTAGTTTATTTCCTTAACGTTAACGAACTCACCAGTAACATCTGGGCAAACAATCCTTTATTTCCTAAGGAGTATCTAGGCTCGGTATTCTCCCAGATAAAGTCGCCACTTGATGTTGCACTATGGTGTTTTATTGGTGTTGAGGGCGCCGTTGCATTGTCTGGAAGAGTAAAAAACAAAAAAGATGTCGGCAGGGCAACCTTAATTGGTTTTATCATTTCACTTATCATATGTATCTTGATTTCTATCCTGCCTTTCGGGGTCTTGACGCAAAAAGAACTGAGCGTGATCGCCACACCGTCAACGGCAGGGATCCTGAAGATTGTTGTCGGCGAGTGGGGCGAAAGACTGATTAATATTGGTGTGCTGATCTCGGTGTTAACCAGTTGGTTAGCCTGGACCATGATTTGTGCAGAAATTCCTATGGTTGCAGCTCAAAATTCAGCCTTCCCAGAAAAATTTGCTAAACGAAACCATCAAGGAGCGGCATCGGTTTCGCTATGGGTCAGCAGCGCTTTAATGCAGCTTGTGGTTTTGATGGTTTACTTTTCAAGTAACGCCTGGATAGCCATGCTCTCGATTTCAGCCTTGACAGTTTTACCTGTCTATCTGCTGTCCACCGCTTACTTATGCAAGTTATGTATCAATGGTGAATATAATAATTATGCTCGTAATGGCCGTATTAGTGCACTAATCAGTGGTGTGATAGGGCTGTTATTTTGCTTGTTTATGTTTTACGCCAGCGAACCGAAATATCTTGCCATGGTGCCAATGCTATTAACGCTGGGCCTACCGTTATTCTTTTGGGCGAGAATTCATGAGGGAGGTATGAAAAAAATATTTAAAGGTAATGAAATGAAAGTTTTCTTATCATTAATCGCTCTTGATGCATTTACAGGGTTTCTCTTTATCAACGGTACGATAAAGTTATAACCAATTTTTAGACGTCATTTTTTGTCGCCGATTAATCGGTGGCTACTAATTTATTTATTCAAAAAAGGTAATTAATTATGAAGTTTAATCACAATATTTTGTTTGTATCCTCTCGAGGATTAAAACAAGATCCCCCCGCGATACAAGCTCTCGAAGAGCTCAACGCGGCGGTTAAAGCCAGAGGATTTACCACCTTCATTGTGGATCAGATTAGCGATGCAGTGAAGGTTATTAATGAAAGCCAAAAATACAGTGCGGTAGGGATTTACTGGGACCCAAGCAATCCTAAAATAGATATTGAATGTCAGGAGTTCATTGATATTTTTCGTAAACGAAATGCCACTGCGCCTCTTTTCTTATTATCTGAAGACAATGTCACTGACAGGGTATCCCTTGCTATACTCAAAGAAGTAAATGAGTATATTTATTTATTTTCCGAAACCCCGACCTTCACTGCCAATCGTATTTATACGCTTATTCACCGATATGCTGAAAACCTGCTGCCGCCTTACTTTAAAACGCTAAAAAACTTTACCGAAGACGGCGACTATTACTGGGACTGCCCAGGGCACATGGGTGGTATGGCCTATTTAAAGCATCCTGTCGGTACTGAGTTTATCAACTTCTTCGGCGAAAACATGATGCGGGCCGATATCGGAGTCGCTACAGCTGAAATGGGGGATTACCTCATCCATGCAGGGCCGTCCAAAAAATCAGAAGACATCGCCGCTGAACTTTTTGGCGCTGATTGGACGTTCTATGGCGTTTCCGGCTCATCCGGCTCCAATCGTATCGTGGCTCAAGGGGCGGTCGCAGCGGATGAAATTGCCATTGTCGACCGTAACTGCCATAAATCGCTAAATCATGGTCTAACGCTTTCCCAGGCACGCCCGGTCTACCTTAAGCCCACGCGTAATGCCTATGGGTTGATTGGCCCAATACCGACTCAACGCCTGAAAAAAGAAAGTATTGATGAGTTGATCGCCAAAAGCCCGCTGACTTCAGATGCGGTAGACACATCGCCCACTTATGCGGTTGTCACTAACTGTACCTATGATGGTTTCTGTTACAACGTTAATGACGTGGTGAAATATCTGGGAGCCAGCGTACCACGCATTCATTTTGACGAAGCCTGGTATGCGTATGCCCGTTTCCATCCGATGTATAAGAACCGTTTCGCAATGGACGTTGAAGACACTCCCGATCGCCCGACCATTTTTGCTGTGCAGTCGACCCATAAAATGCTGCCTTCTCTATCAATGGCCTCAATGATCCATGTGAAAAAAAGCCACCGTGCTCCGTTGGATTTTGATGATTTTAACGATTCATTCATGATGCACGGCACCACATCTCCCTTTTACCCGATCATTGCTTCAATTGATGTAGCGGTAAGTATGATGCAGGGAGATTCCGGTCGTTCCTTGGTACAGGAGTCGATCGATGAAGCCATTGCGTTCCGTAAAGCCGTCGTTTCCGTTAAACGCCAGATTCGCGAACAAGAGGGCGAATCAGCCTGGTTTTTTGACGTTCTACAGCCAGCGGAGGTTCATGATAAGGCAACGGGTAAACAGTACAGCTTTGAAGAGGCTCCGCTTGAGCTACTCAACCAGGGTCCTGAATGTTGGGAATTATCTGCGGGCGATAGCTGGCACGGCTTTCACGATGAAGATCTGGTTGATACCAATAGCATGCTTGATCCGGTAAAAGTCACCATTACCTGCCCAGGCATTAACCTGGATGGTAGTTACCAAGAACAGGGTATACCTGGCTATTTGATCACCAAATTCCTCGATGACAAAAGGATTGAAATTGCCCGCACCGGCGATTACACGATCCTCATTTTGTTTTCTGTTGGTATCACCAAAGGAAAATGGGGCACGTTAATTGAAAACCTGCTGACCTTTAAAAAACTCTATGACTCCGATGCGCTTGCCGTTGATGCTATTGCGTCTTTGAAAGGCCAATCACCGCATTACGATAACTTGACCCTGAAACAACTCTGCCAGCAGATGCATGAAAAAATGTGCGAGCTGGACCTGATGAACCACATTAATGAGGCGGTTAATACCGACCCTGAACCGGTGATGACTCCGGCTGCGGCCTATCAGAAAGTGCTGCGCTATAAGGCAGAACACATCCGCCTGGATGATTTTTCTGGCCGTATTGCCGCCAGCATGTTGGTTCCTTACCCACCAGGTATCCCGGTCCTAATGCCAGGTGAACGTCTGCCAGTTGGCGACAAAGGCATTATGGGCTATCTGCGAGCTTTACAGGACTTTGATAAACACTTCCCAGGTTTTGAACATGAGATCCAGGGTATCAACGTTGATGAAAATGGTGACTTTTGGGTAAGAGCCATCATTGAAGATGAACGCAAAGCTGTAAAGCGGCCGGAACAGCTCCGTTTTAAACGCCGGGTTTCTCCAACAATTAAAAAAGGTCGCCAATAATCAGCTGGTTATCTCATCGCTCCGACCAGCCAGGGCCGGGGTGATATCTATTCCGATGCAAGGGTTTTATTTATGTCAAATCAATCTTCAACATCATCAACGAGTGCTACTGACACAGCAAAGACAGACGGCGAGCACAAGCTCGGGCTAATTGCATTAATCGCCATTGTTGTAGGATCTATGCTTGGCGGTGGTGTATTTAGCCTTCCCCAAAACACAGCTGCTACCTCGGCAGTAGGGCCGATCATAATCGCGTGGCTTATCGCAGGTATTGGTATCTACTTTATCGCAAACTCATTCCGCCTGTTGTCCGACCTGCGCCCCGACCTACAGGCGGGCGTCTATATGTATGCCCAGGAAGGCTTCGGGTCATTTATTGCTTTCAACGTCGCCTGGGGATACTGGCTGATGACTGCCTTTGGCAACGTCGCCTTCGCCGTAATCTTGATGGACGCGTTAAACCAGTTTTTCCCCGGTGTATTCACCGATGGCAATAACCTGAATTCAATTATCTGCGGTTCGGTTTTGATTTGGGGTTACAACTTCCTGGTGTTATCCGGGACGAAAGTTGCGGGTTTTGTGAACACTCTCGGTACCATCGCCAAACTTGTACCACTGGTGCTGTTTGTTGTCATACTGGGCTTCTTAATCAATTATTCTCAGCTGTTCAGCAACTTTTGGGGAACTGCACCACAAATCGTTGAAGGGGTCGGCAACCACGCTAAACCCGTATCACTGATGTCGCAAATTCTTGCCCCTATGACGGTAACACTATGGGCATTTATTGGCGTAGAGGGCGCCGTCGTTCTTTCTGGACGCGCCAAAAACAAGAAAGATGTTGGTAAGGCCACGCTGCTGGGCTTTTTGTTGGCGCTGATCATCTACATACTGATGTCGATATTACCGTTTGGCGTTATGCCGCAGGCAGAACTCGCTCAGGCCAGTAATCCTTCAACTGCAGGCGTCCTGGCGAAAGTAGTCGGTCACTGGGGCGGTTGGTTAATGAACGTAGGACTGATTATTTCAGTACTGGCAGGCTGGCTAGCCTGGACGATGCTCTGTGCTGAAATTCCCATGGTTGCCGGGCAAAAAGGCGCTTTCCCACGGGCTTTTGCGCGCACCAATAGCAAACAGGCCGCCAATGTTTCCCTTTGGGTCAGCAGTTTTGTGATGCAGGCCGCGATGTTATTAGTCTATTTTTCTAATGACGCGTGGAACACGATGTACAACATCAGTGCGTTGATGGTGGTGCCTGCATATATCACTACGACCTTGTATATGGCGAAAATTTGCCTCAATCGTGAGTACGATCAGTATGCCAAAAAGGGGCGTAAATTTGCCCTTGTCAGCGGCATTCTTGGCGTCATATTCTGCCTGTTTATCCTTTATGCCAGCCAAATCCAGTATGTAGCGCTGGTTCCCATTCTGCTTACCTGCGGGCTACCGGTGTTCATATGGTCTCGTAAAGAGAAGGGCGACAATCAGCCGCTGTTCCAGAATAAAGAAATTTTTTATCTGGCTATCCTGTTGCTGCTTGATGCCATCGTCATCTGGTTGCTAATGATGGGGCGCATCACGCTATAACCGATCTTTTGCCCCCTAGCCCGGGAGAAGCTAGGGGAGCAAAGCTGCGATTTGAAGACCTTAGGCTTTATTGAAAGAGCCAGTGTTTAAGGAATTGGTGACATGGTTAACCATAGCCGCGGTTAATCATGTCATCATACCGCCAGTAACGCCTGCTTCTGCGCTCATGCATAGGGCTTTCGCCCCACCCTCCATCTTATCCACCAGCTGAAAAATAAAACTTATCCTCATACAGGAACAACCACGGCAAGGTTGGCAAGATTACTTCAGACCCCACCCAATGATTTTCTAGCTATTTAAATCAATCAATTATGAAAAATAGCGCCATTATTGTGTCTGATGAACCGTTGATGCTGTTGGTGGATCCAGGTTACCTAGATCGTTATACCCATATTATCCACAGGTAGATCCCAGCTGATTCACAGAGTACAATACGGCCTCTTGAGTTTAAGGTTGGGATCATTCATTCATGGCAGACATCACTCTGATCAGTGGCAGCACGCTTGGCAGCGCAGAATACGTGGCTGAACATTTGGCCGAGAAACTCGAAGAAGCAGGTTTCTCAACGGAAATGCTGCATGGCCCTGAATTGGATGAATTGACACTGTCAGGCCGCTGGCTGGTGGTTTCCTCCACTCACGGTGCCGGTGATTTACCAGATAACTTGCAGCCGCTGTTGGAACAACTGGCAGAGCAGCAACCTGATTTATCGCAGGTGCAGTTCGGTGCCGTCGGTTTGGGCAGTTCTGAGTACGATACCTTCTGTGGTGCGATCAAACAGATCGACGATCTTTTCCAGGCTCGTGGAGCGAAAAGGATCGGCGATCGTCTTGAGATCGACGTGACCCAACATGAAATTCCCGAGGATCCTGCCGAAGAATGGCTGAAGAATTGGATTATTTTACTCTAATTCGGTTAAAGATCGCGCGAACGATTGTGTATAACTATGCTTGAAAGCAGGGTATAAGCGGTAGTTATCCCAATAACAACCGTCGTACGCTTTCTGTCCTGTGGATAACATGCCATTTAGATCCCAGCTTATACTGGCCAGGATCACCGATCATTCACAGCAAACGATCCTGCTTAATCGGCTGATCTTTATCTGGAATAATCACTTATCCACAGAGGATCGCGATCCTAATAAGAGATCTAATAAAGAGATCTTTAAATAAAAAAGATCTTCTTTTAATTACCTAAGATCCTGACCGCTTGGTCGATCGACTAAACTTGAGTAGAATCCTCCCCCCAGGGCAAACAACGATCGTTCGCAAGTACTCCGAGGTGCTGTTCCATGTTTTATCCAGAGCAATTTGACGTCATTATCATCGGTGGTGGCCATGCCGGAACCGAAGCCGCCATGGCTGCGGCACGTATGGGACGTCAGACTTTATTACTGACCCACAATATCGACACGCTGGGACAAATGTCCTGTAATCCGGCGATCGGTGGTATCGGGAAAGGGCATCTGGTCAAGGAAATCGATGCACTCGGCGGGCTGATGGCCAAGGCGATCGACCATGCGGGCATCCAGTTTAGGATACTAAACGCCAGCAAAGGCCCAGCAGTGCGAGCCACTCGAGCTCAGGCAGATCGCGTCCTGTATCGCCAAGCCGTTCGCACCGCATTGGAGAACCAGCCCAACCTGATGATCTTCCAACAACCGGTTGAGGATCTGATCGTCGAGAACGATCGAGTAGTGGGTGCGGTGACCCAGATGGGGCTGAAATTCCGTGCCAAAGCGGTAGTACTGACCGTAGGCACCTTCCTGGATGGCAAGATCCACATCGGCCTGGAAAACTACAGCGGTGGCCGTGCTGGGGATCCTCCGTCGATCTCTTTGTCACAGCGTCTGCGTGAACTGCCTCTGCGTGTCAATCGCCTGAAAACGGGTACACCTCCCCGTATCGATGCACGCACTATCGATTTCAGCGTTCTGGCTGAGCAACATGGCGATACGCCAATTCCAGTGTTTTCTTTCCTGGGCAACGCCAGCCAGCATCCGCAACAGGTGCCGTGCTACATCACGCACACCAATGAAAAAACCCATGACGTGATCCGCAATAACCTCGATCGTAGCCCGATGTATGCCGGGATCATCGAAGGGATCGGCCCACGCTACTGCCCATCGATCGAAGACAAAGTGATGCGCTTTGCCGATCGTAATGCGCACCAGATCTTCCTGGAACCTGAAGGGTTAACCAGCAACGAGATCTACCCGAACGGGATTTCCACCAGTTTGCCGTTTGACGTACAGATGCAGATCGTGCGTTCGATGGAAGGGATGCAAAATGCCCGCATCGTTCGCCCTGGCTATGCCATCGAGTACGATTTCTTCGATCCACGCGATTTAAAACCAACGCTGGAAAGCAAATTTATTCAAGGGCTGTTCTTCGCAGGCCAGATCAACGGCACCACCGGTTACGAAGAAGCTGCTGCACAAGGCCTGTTGGCAGGATTGAATGCCGGGCGTTATGCCGTTGAAGACGAAGGCTGGTCACCACGCCGCGATCAGGCTTATCTGGGGGTGCTGGTGGACGATCTCAGTACGCTGGGCACCAAAGAACCGTACCGCATGTTTACCTCACGTGCCGAATACCGTTTGATGCTGCGCGAAGACAATGCCGATCTGCGCCTGACGGAAAAAGGCCGCGAATTGGGGCTCGTTGACGATGAACGCTGGCAGCGCTACTGCGAAAAGCTCGAGCACATCGAACAGGAACGCCAGCGTCTGCGTGATATCTGGGTACATCCGCATTCAGAGAACGTCGAGCAGGTTAACGTCTTGCTGAAAGCGCCTCTGTCACGTGAAGCCAACGGCGAAGAACTGCTGCGCCGTCCGGAAATGGATTATGCTCAACTGACAGCGGTGGCCGCTTTTGCTCCTGCACTGGCAGACACCGAAGCCGCTGAGCAAGTGGAAATTCAGGTGAAATACGAAGGCTACATCGCTCGCCAGCAGGATGAGATCGACAAGCAACAGCGCAACGAGAACACCGTGCTGCCGCTGGATCTCGATTATCGTCAGGTCTCCGGATTGTCCAACGAGGTGATCGCCAAACTGAACGATCACAAGCCTAACTCGATCGGCCAGGCTTCGCGCATTTCCGGTATCACACCTGCAGCGATCTCCATTTTGCTGATCTGGCTGAAAAAGCAGGGCTTGCTGCGCCGCAGCGCATAAAATCCGTTCACCGAGTGGCCGTTTGCCTATCTGCTGAGCAAACGGCCGCTGACATCACCTCAAGCCTGAATTATCATAGACTGCCTTAGTGAGCAGTTGCAGATTGGCCTGCTGTTCCAAGCCTGTCAGAGGACTCTGTTGTGCAAAAAAAATTGGATTCGTTGCTTGCAGCGGCTGGAATTTCGCTTCCCGATCAACAAAAGCAGCAATTGTTGGGTTATGTCGCTATGCTCGACAAGTGGAACAAGGCTTACAACCTCACTTCTGTGCGCGATCCTCAGCAAATGCTGGTGCGTCATATCATGGACAGCATCGTGGTGAATGCTCATTTGACGGGTTCACGCTTTATTGACGTTGGCACCGGCCCTGGTTTGCCAGGCATTCCGTTGGCTATAGTGCGGCCCGATGCCCATTTCACCCTGTTAGACAGCCTGGGCAAGCGTGTACGCTTCCTTCGCCAGGTACAGCATGAGTTGGGGCTGAACAATATCGAACCGGTACAGAGCCGCGTAGAAGAGTTTGTGGCAGAACCGCCGTTTGATGGTGTGATCAGCCGGGCTTTTGCTTCACTGCAAGACATGTTGGCTTGGTGTCACCATCTGCCAGCCAAAGGGCAGGGGCGTTTTTATGCGCTGAAAGGAGTTTGCCCGCAAGACGAGTTGGCCCAGTTGCCAGAAGGGGTTTCTCTGGAGTCGGTGGTGCGTTTGCAGGTACCTGAGCTGGATGGCGAGCGCCATTTGATCGTCCTGAAAGCCCACTAAAGCCAAATCAGAATTGTTTAGCATCAAATAATCAGCGATTGGTGTAGGGTACAGAAGGTAAATAGCAAGCAGGCTAATCAGATAGGTCCTCCTCTTCGTTTGTTTACCTTTAATTAACATTGTGATGTCAAAAATGCATCATTCCAGTGGGTGATAGTCACGTTAGCAACAATGTGTGAAAGATTCCGATTTGCTGTCAGTGTTAATTGAGTGTTGCTTTATTATTCCTGTGAATGTCAATAAAAGGTTTTTACGGGGTATAAGGATTGTTTTTGAACGGTTACGTTGTAATGATTTGATTTATAATATTTTTTGATCGCCCAAAAAGCTAAAGACCTAGGTCGTGAACCTGGGCTATAACTCATTAATAGTCAGTATTGTGATCGGTTGCACGTTTCTTACCGCAACCGTGGAATAGTCAGACAAATAAATGCGAGCGATTATTCCGGCCATTTTCTTGTGAAAATAGCCCGAAAAGGGGAAATTTAAATAATTGTTCACCTTTTCGCTACTTATCGATTGAATTCGTTGGAGTGGCCCGTATAATTTGCACGTTTTTTGCTGCTTGACTCAGAACCGCAAAGGCAGTTTTATACGTCGGCATACCCCCTCAGGGGTACGGAGAGAACAAACGTCATGTCTGTGTCCCTGTACAGCGGAAAAGTTGCACGCAAGTTGCTGTTGCTGCAGTTAATGACTTTTGTTTTGATCAGCGCTGCTTTCGGCCTGAAAAGTCTGGAGTGGAGCGGTTCGGCACTGGCAGGTGGCCTGGCTGCCTGGTTACCCAATGCCATGTTTATGCTGTTTGCCTTGCGTCATCAGGCACAGACGCCGGCACCCGGACGGGTTGCCTGGTCGTTCGCCATTGGTGAAGGGCTAAAGGTCGTGATCACCATCGTTTTGCTGATCGTGGCGCTTGGGGTGTTCAAAGCGGCGTTTGTACCGCTTGGCCTGACCTATTTAGCGGTGTTGATTGTGCAGATAGTGGCACCAGCCGTGATTAACAGTTACCGAACTTAACTAAATAAGGGTAAGAGGCATCATGTCTGCAGGAGAAGTCTTGACTCCACAGGAGTATATCGGTCACCACCTGACGCAGCTTCAGGTCGGGACGGGGTTCTGGTCGGTTAACGTCGACTCGATGTTTTTCTCCATTGTCCTCGGGGTGGTCTTTCTGGCGGTTTTCCGCAAGGTAGCCAAAAACGCCACCAGCGGCGTGCCCGGAAAGTTGCAAACCGCCGTTGAGCTGATCGTTGGCTTTGTCGATAACAGCGTTAAAGATATGTACCACGGCAAGAGCAAGGTGATTGCTCCGCTGGCGCTGACGGTATTCGTCTGGGTGTTCCTGATGAACCTGATGGACCTGATCCCGGTCGACTTCCTGCCGTTTATCGCTGAGAATTATCTCGGTCTGCCAGCACTGCGTGCGGTGCCTACCGCCGACGTGAACATCACGTTGTCGATGGCGTTGGCCGTATTTGTCCTGATCCTGTTCTATAGCATTAAAATGAAAGGCATTGGTGGGTTCGTCAAAGAGTTAACCATGCAGCCGTTCAACCACCCGGTATTTATTCCCATTAACCTGATCCTTGAAGGTGTCAGCCTGCTGTCCAAACCTGTTTCACTGGGTCTGCGACTGTTCGGCAACATGTATGCGGGTGAGTTGATCTTCATCCTGATTGCTGGTCTGTTGCCGTGGTGGTCACAATGGATGCTGAGTTTGCCTTGGGCAATCTTCCACATCCTGATCATTACGCTTCAAGCCTTTATTTTCATGGTTCTGACGATCGTCTATCTGTCGATGGCGTCTGAAGAGCACTGATTTTCTTAAAACACTTGCACTATTAAACTGAAACAAACTGGAGACTGTCATGGAAAACCTGAATATGGATCTGCTGTACATGGCTGCCGCTATTATGATGGGGTTAGCGGCAATCGGTGCTGCGATCGGTATCGGCATCCTGGGTGGTAAATTCTTGGAAGGCGCTGCACGTCAACCTGATCTGATCCCTCTGTTGCGTACACAGTTCTTTATCGTTATGGGCCTGGTTGACGCCATCCCGATGATCGCTGTTGGTCTGGGTCTTTACGTGATGTTTGCTGTCGCGTAAGTAGGGGTAACCCTCTACAAACAACCATTAATTAACTTTTAAAGAGGCATTGTGCTGTGAATATTAACGCAACAATCCTCGGCCAGGCTATCGCGTTCATCCTGTTTGTCTGGTTCTGCATGAAGTATGTATGGCCGCCGATTATGGCAGCCATCGAGAAGCGTCAGAAAGAAATTGCTGATGGCCTCGCTTCTGCAGAACGTGGCAAAAAAGATTTGGACTTAGCGCAGGCCACTGCGACCGACCAGCTGAAAACTGCCAAAGCGGAAGCCCAGGCGATTATTGAGCAAGCAAACAAACGCAAAGCTCAGATCGTGGACGAAGCGAAAGCAGAAGCCGAGCAGGAGCGTAACAAAATCGTCGCGCAGGCTCAGGCTGAGATCGAAGCCGAACGTAAGCGCGCTCGTGAAGAGTTGCGTAAGCAAGTCGCGATGCTGGCAATTGCCGGTGCCGAGAAGATCATCGAACGTTCCGTGGATGAAGCTGCTAACAGCGACATCGTTGATAAACTGGTCGCTGAACTGTAAGGAGGGAGGGGCTGATGTCTGAATTTATCACCGTAGCTCGCCCCTACGCCAAAGCAGCTTTTGACTTTGCCGTTGAGAACCAAAGCGTAGAACGCTGGCAGCAAATGCTGGCGTTTACTGCTGTTGTCACGCGTAATGAACAGATGGCGGAACTGCTTTCCGGTGCTGTCGCACCTGAAACCTTGTCCAACACGTTTATTGCGGTTTGTGGCGATGAGCTCGACGAACATGGCCAGAACTTTATCCGTGTAATGGCCGAAAATGGGCGTTTACTGGTCCTTCCTGCGGTGCTGCAACAGTTCATCGAACTGCGCGCCGCGCTGGAATCCACCGTCGAAGTCGAGGTGCTCTCATCGAGCGCACTGAACGACACACAGCAAGCCAAGATTGTCGCTGCGATGGAAAAACGTCTGTCACGCAAAGTTAAGCTGAATTGCAAAATTGACAAGTCTGTACTGGCCGGTGTCATTATCCGTGCCGGTGATCTGGTGATCGATGGCAGCGTACGTGGCCGTCTCGAGCGCCTGGCAGACGTCTTGCAGTCTTAAGGGGACTGGAGCATGCAACTGAATTCCACCGAAATCAGCGAACTGATCAAGCAGCGCATTGCTCAGTTCAATGTAGTGAGCGAAGCTCACAATGAAGGTACCATCGTTTCCGTCAGCGACGGGATCATCCGCGTACACGGTTTGGCCGAGGTTATGCAGGGCGAAATGATCGCACTGCCAGGCAACCGTTACGCAATTGCATTGAACCTGGAGCGTGACTCTGTAGGTGCCGTGGTCATGGGTCCGTATTCGGATCTGGCCGAAGGCATGAAGGTAAAATGTACCGGCCGTATTCTGGAAGTTCCGGTTGGCCGTGGCCTGCTGGGCCGCGTAGTCAACACTCTGGGCGCACCTATTGATGGTAAAGGCCCGGTTGACAACGACGGTTTCTCTCCGGTTGAAACTATCGCACCTGGCGTTATCGAACGTCAGTCTGTTGATCAGCCAGTACAGACCGGCTACAAATCGGTCGACGCCATGATCCCAATCGGTCGTGGCCAGCGTGAGCTGGTGATCGGCGACCGTCAAACCGGTAAAACCGCCCTGGCGATCGATGCGATCATCAACCAGCGCGATTCCGGTATCAAATGCGTTTACGTGGCTATCGGCCAGAAAGCGTCCACCATCGCTAACGTGGTGCGCAAGCTGGAAGAGCACGGCGCACTGGCCAACACTATCGTGGTTGTGGCTACCGCGTCAGAATCCGCTGCACTGCAATACCTGGCGCCATATGCCGGTTGCGCAATGGGCGAATACTTCCGTGACCGTGGTGAAGATGCGCTGATCGTATACGATGACCTGTCCAAACAGGCCGTTGCTTACCGTCAGATCTCCCTGCTGCTTCGCCGTCCACCAGGTCGTGAAGCTTACCCAGGCGACGTATTCTACCTCCACTCCCGTTTGCTGGAGCGTGCTGCGCGTGTTAACGCCGACTACGTTGAAGCCTTCACCAAAGGTGAAGTCAAAGGCCAAACCGGTTCACTGACCGCTCTGCCGATCATTGAAACCCAGGCGGGTGACGTTTCCGCGTTCGTTCCGACCAACGTAATCTCGATTACCGATGGTCAGATCTTCCTGGAATCCAACCTGTTTAACTCCGGTATTCGTCCGGCGGTTAACCCGGGTATTTCCGTATCCCGTGTGGGTGGTGCAGCACAGACCAAGATCATGAAAAAACTGTCCGGTGGTATTCGTACCGCTCTGGCACAGTATCGTGAACTGGCTGCGTTCTCTCAGTTCGCTTCCGATCTGGACGATGCAACGCGTAAACAGCTGAGCCACGGTCAGAAAGTGACCGAGCTGCTGAAACAGAAACAGTATGCGCCGATGTCCGTCGCACAACAGTCTCTGGTGCTGTTTGCCGCCGAGCGTGGCTACCTGAACGACGTAGAAGTGGCGAAAGTCGTCAGCTTCGAAGCCGCTCTGGTTGCTTTTGCGGACCGCGAGCATGCCGAACTGCTGAACCACATCAACCAAACTGGTGCTTATAACGATGAGATCGAAGGCAAGCTGAAAGGCATCCTCGATACCTTCAAGGCAACCCAGTCCTGGTAACGCATAGCGGCCTGCCGTTGCAAGACGGCAGGCCGCTGGCAATGAGGAGAAGCAGAGATGGCCGGCGCAAAAGAGATACGTAGTAAGATCGCCAGCGTGCAAAACACGCAGAAGATCACTAAAGCGATGGAAATGGTCGCCGCCTCCAAAATGCGTAAATCGCAGGAACGCATGGCGGCCAGCCGTCCTTATGCAGAGACCATGCGCGAGGTGATTGGTCACCTGGCTTTAGGGAATCTGGAATATAAGCACCCGTACCTGGATGAGCGTGACGTTAAGCGCGTCGGGTATCTGGTGGTGTCTACTGACCGTGGTCTCTGTGGCGGCTTGAACATCAACCTGTTCAAGAAGCTGTTGGCAGAGATGAAAGGCTGGTCTGAAAAAGGCGTTGAAGCTGATTTAGCGCTGATTGGCTCAAAAGCGGCCTCTTTCTTTGGTTCCGTGGGCGGCAACGTGGTTGCCCAGGTGACCGGCATGGGGGATAACCCTTCCCTGTCGGATCTGATCGGTCCAGTGAAAGTGATGTTGCAAGCCTACGACGAAGGTCGTTTAGACAAGCTGTACGTTGTCAGCAACAAATTTGTTAATACGATGTCCCAGGAACCGCAGTTACTGCAACTTCTGCCATTGCCACCTTCTGATGACAGTGAACTGAAGAAAAAATCCTGGGATTACCTGTATGAGCCCGATCCAAAAGTGCTGCTTGATACCTTGCTGCGCCGTTATGTGGAATCGCAAGTTTATCAGGGCGTCGTGGAAAACCTGGCCAGCGAGCAGGCCGCACGAATGGTCGCGATGAAAGCCGCAACCGATAACGGCGGTAGCCTGATCAAAGAGCTGCAGTTGGTATACAACAAGGCGCGTCAGGCCAGCATCACTCAGGAACTCACCGAGATCGTTTCGGGAGCCTCCGCGGTTTAAGCTAGGTTTACGAATTACGTAGAGGATTCAAGATGGCTACTGGAAAGATTATCCAGGTAATCGGCGCCGTGGTGGACGTCGAGTTCCCTCAGGATGCCGTACCGAAAGTGTACAACGCTCTTGAGGTTGCAAACGGCACCGAGAAATTGGTGCTGGAAGTTCAGCAACAGCTGGGTGGCGGCGTGGTTCGCTGTATCGCAATGGGGACCTCAGACGGTCTGCGTCGTGGTCTGGCCGTAACCGACCTGCAGCACCCAATTGAAGTACCGGTAGGTAAAGCTACCCTGGGCCGTATCATGAACGTATTGGGTGAACCAATCGACATGAAGGGCGACATCGGCGAAGAAGAACGTTGGGCTATTCACCGCCCTGCGCCAAGCTACGAAGAGCTGTCCAGCTCCCAGGATCTGCTGGAAACCGGTATCAAGGTAATGGACCTGATCTGCCCGTTCGCCAAGGGTGGTAAAGTTGGTCTGTTCGGTGGTGCTGGTGTAGGTAAAACCGTAAACATGATGGAGCTGATCCGTAACATCGCGATCGAGCACTCCGGTTATTCTGTGTTTGCGGGCGTGGGTGAACGTACTCGTGAGGGTAACGACTTCTACCACGAAATGACCGATTCCAACGTACTGGACAAAGTTTCCCTGGTTTACGGCCAGATGAACGAGCCACCAGGTAACCGTCTGCGCGTTGCGCTGACCGGCCTGACCATGGCTGAGAAGTTCCGTGACGAAGGTCGTGACGTACTGCTGTTCGTCGATAACATCTACCGTTATACCCTGGCCGGTACCGAAGTGTCCGCACTTCTGGGCCGTATGCCATCGGCGGTAGGTTATCAGCCAACGCTGGCGGAAGAGATGGGTGTTCTGCAAGAACGTATCACCTCTACCAAGACTGGTTCAATCACCTCTGTGCAGGCCGTTTACGTTCCTGCGGATGACTTGACTGACCCATCACCAGCCACCACCTTTGCTCACTTGGATGCAACCGTGGTACTGAGCCGTAACATCGCTTCTCTGGGTATCTACCCGGCCGTTGACCCGCTGGATTCCACCAGCCGTCAGCTGGATCCGCTGGTAGTTGGCCAGGAGCACTACGACGTAGCGCGTGGCGTGCAGTCTATTCTGCAACGCTACCAGGAACTGAAAGATATCATCGCCATCCTGGGTATGGACGAGCTGTCAGAAGATGACAAGCTGGTTGTATCCCGTGCGCGTAAAATCCAACGTTTCCTGTCTCAGCCGTTCTTCGTGGCAGAAGTCTTTACCGGTTCTCCGGGCAAGTTCGTATCGCTGAAAGACACCATCCGTGGTTTCAAAGGCATTATGGACGGCGACTATGACCACCTGCCGGAGCAGGCGTTCTACATGGTTGGCACCATTGAAGAAGCAGTGGAAAAAGCCAAGAAACTGTAACGCCTTGAGAGGAGGGTGATATGGCTATGACTTACCATCTGGATGTCGTCAGCGCGGAAAAACAGATGTTTTCCGGCCTGGTGCAGAAGATCCAGGTGACAGGCAGCGAAGGCGAACTGGGGATCTTCCCTGGCCATGCGCCGCTGCTGACTGCCATCAAGCCTGGCATGGTGCGTATTGTTAAACAGCACGGTGAAGAAGAGTTCATCTACCTGTCCGGCGGTATCCTTGAGGTACAGCCGAGCGTGGTAACCGTGCTGGCGGACACTGCCATCCGTGGAACGGACCTCGACGAAGCGAGAGCGCTGGAAGCTAAGCGTAAAGCTGAAGAGCACATCCGTAGCTCTCATGGCGATGTCGACTATGCTCAGGCATCTGCTGAACTGGCGAAAGCGATCGCGAAACTGCGCGTTATCGAGCTCACCAGAAAAGCGATGTAAATTCCCACGTTGCCTGCAGCGTGTGGAAATAAGAAAGCGGCCCCTGTGGGTCGCTTTTTTTTTGTTTTAAAATAAGCGTTTCAACCGGCCAGGCATTGTGCTGTATTAGCGCTGACGCCGCCGTGAAGCGTCGCCGATCGCCGACAGTTTTTTCACTGTACGGTTGGATTGCAACCATTGGCTGCAGGCTAGGAGCCATGCGGCCTGCGCCGGATTCGTGTAGAGAAATATGTAGTAATTCCGCCATCAAACGGTTTTACTTTCGTCCATCAAAATGGAGTTATCAGGTTGCTTATGTCTAACAGCGCAATGAGCGTGGTTATCCTCGCCGCGGGCAAGGGAACACGCATGTATTCCGACCTTCCCAAGGTGTTACATCCGCTGGCGGGTAAACCAATGGTGCAGCACGTCATTGATGCTGCCATGAAGCTGGGGGCCAAAAACGTCCATCTGGTTTACGGCCACGGCGGCGAGCTGCTGAAAAGCACCCTGCACAATGATGCACTAAACTGGGTGTTGCAGGCCGAGCAGTTGGGAACCGGCCATGCGATGCAGCAGGCAGCACCGCATTTTGCCGATGATGAAGACGTGCTGATGCTGTATGGCGATGTGCCATTGATCGCCGTTGAAACGCTGACCCGCCTGCTGGCAGCCAAGCCTCAGGGTGGTATTGGTCTGCTGACGGTGAAGCTGCAAGACCCGAGCGGTTATGGCCGCATCGTACGTGAAAACGGCACCGTGGTGGGCATTGTCGAACATAAAGATGCCAGCGATCAGCAGCGCCAGATTAATGAGATCAACACCGGCATTCTGGTGGCCAACGGCCGCGATCTGAAGCGCTGGCTGGGCAAGCTGAACAATAATAATGCCCAAGGTGAATTCTATATCACCGACATCATTGCCCTGGCGCATGCTGAGGGTAACAAGATTGAGGCGGTTCACCCGGCGCGCCTGAGCGAAGTTGAAGGCGTGAATAATCGCCTGCAACTGTCGCAGCTTGAACGCGTGTATCAGGCCGAGCAGGCAGAGAAACTGCTGCTGGCTGGCGTGATGCTGCTGGATCCGGCACGTTTCGATCTGCGTGGCGTGCTGGAACATGGCCGTGACATCTCCATCGATGCCAACGTGATTATCGAAGGCATGGTCAAGCTGGGTAACCGCGTGAAGATCGGTGCTGGCTGCATACTGAGAGATTGCGTGATTGGCGACGACTGCGAGATCAGCCCATACAGCGTGCTGGAAGATGCGCAGCTGGAGGCGGCCTGTACCGTTGGCCCATTTGCCCGTCTGCGCCCTGGTGCCGAACTGGCGGAAGGTGCCCACGTTGGCAACTTCGTGGAAATCAAGAAGGCCCGCCTGGGCAAAGGCTCCAAGGCTGGCCATCTGAGCTATCTGGGCGACGCCGAGATTGGCGACGATGTGAATATCGGTGCCGGTACCATCACCTGCAACTACGACGGTGCCAACAAGCACAAAACCATTATCGGCGACGGCGTGTTTGTCGGCTCGGACACTCAGCTGGTAGCTCCGGTCACCGTAGGCAAAGGGGTGACGATAGCTGCCGGTACCACGGTGACCCGTGATATTGCGGATAATGAGCTGGTGTTGAGCCGGGTCAAGCAGGTGCACATTCAAGGCTGGCAGCGTCCAACCAAGAAGAAGTAGGTCCCCTCACCCCAACCCTCTCCCACAGGGAGAGGGAGCTATTTCGGTGTTGTGGGCGGGTTCAGAAATTAATCTGTGGTCCTGCGTAGGGGCGCTGCATGCTGCGCCCGTTTTAACTAGTGTTTTGCTCTGTACTTTCACTAAAGAGTACAGAGCAAAACATAATAATCCCCATTCTCTACAGGCTCGGGGAAGCACGGTAAAACCGGCAAAAATCAGGTCGAGACATCGAAAGCGCCCGCAAGGCGTTTAATTAGGAATACAACAGATGTGTGGAATTGTAGGTGCAGTAGCGCAACGTGATATCGCCGAGATCCTGCTGGAAGGTTTACGTCGCCTGGAATACCGGGGCTATGACTCAGCGGGTCTTGCCGTGGTGGATAACGAAGGTAACGTCAGCCGTTTACGTCGTGTCGGCAAGGTACAAAAACTGGCTGAAGCGGCAGAGCAACAGGATCTGCATGGTGGTACCGGGATTGCCCATACCCGTTGGGCGACGCACGGTGAACCTTCAGAGGCGAACGCGCATCCTCATGTTTCAGATTACATCGCGGTAGTGCATAACGGCATTATCGAAAACTACGAGCCGCTGCGCGAACAGCTGATTGCGCGTGGTTATCACTTCAGTTCTGAAACCGATACCGAGGTGATTGCTCACCTGGTGCATTGGGAACAGAAACAGGGCGGTACGCTGCTGGAAGTGGTTCAGCGTGTGATCCCGCAACTGCGTGGCGCTTATGGCACCGTGGTGATGGACAGCCGCGATCCGAGCGTATTGGTGGCTGCCCGTTCAGGTAGCCCGCTGGTGATTGGCCGTGGCGTGGGCGAGAACTTCATTGCTTCCGACCAACTGGCTCTGCTGCCGGTAACCCGCCGCTTTATCTTCCTGGAAGAAGGCGATGTGGTAGAAGTGACCCGCCGCACCGTCAGCATTTTTGACAAGCAGGGTAATGCGATTGAGCGCCCAGAGATCGAATCTCAGGTGCAATACGACGCCGGTGACAAAGGCGCATACCGTCATTACATGCAAAAAGAGATTTTTGAGCAGCCAATGGCGCTGAAAAACACCCTTGAGGGGCGTTTCAGCCATGGCAAGATCGACCTGAGTGAGCTTGGCCCGCACGCTGACGAACTGCTGTCAAAAGTGCAGCACGTGCAGATCATCGCCTGTGGGACTTCTTACCACTCGGGGATGGTGGCTCGTTACTGGTTCGAGTCGCTGGCCGGTGTGCCTTGTGACGTAGAGATTGCCTCCGAATTCCGTTATCGCAAGTCAGCGGTACGTCCAGGCAGCCTGATCATCACCCTGTCTCAATCTGGTGAGACCGCCGATACGCTGGCAGCACTGCGCTTGTCCAAAGAGCTAGGGTACTTAGGTTCTCTGGCCGTGTGCAACGTGGCGGGTTCTTCGCTGGTGCGTGAATCCGATCTGGCGCTGATGACCAAGGCCGGTACCGAAATCGGCGTTGCCTCCACAAAAGCCTTTACCACACAGCTTGCTGTGCTGTTGATGCTGGTGGCGCGTCTTGGCCGGCTGAAAGGGATGGCGGAAAGCGTAGAGCATGACATTGTGCATGGTCTGCAAGCCCTGCCTGCGCGTATCGAGCAGATGCTGTCACTGGATAAGAGCATCGAAGCGCTGGCGGAAGGTTTCTCTGACAAGCATCACGCACTGTTCCTTGGCCGTGGCGATCAATACCCGATCGCTATGGAAGGGGCGCTGAAGCTCAAAGAGATTTCCTATATCCACGCAGAGGCGTACGCAGCCGGTGAGCTTAAGCACGGCCCGCTGGCGTTGATCGATGCCGACATGCCGGTGATCGTGGTTGCGCCTAACAACGAGCTGTTGGAGAAGCTTAAATCCAATATCGAAGAGGTGCGTGCCCGTGGTGGTCAGCTGTATGTGTTCGCCGATCAGGATGCCGGCTTCGTCAGCAGCGAAGGGATGACCATCATCCCACTGCCGCACGTGGAGGATATCGTCGCACCGATCTTCTACACCGTGCCGTTGCAGTTGCTGTCTTACTACGTTGCCCTGATCAAAGGCACCGATGTGGATCAGCCACGTAACCTGGCGAAGTCCGTTACCGTGGAATAATCGTTAACCTTCCTGCTATGAATACCGTGTTGGGTTACTCAACACGGTATTTTTTTAGCCCCGGTTTTACCATTAACGCTATGATTGGCGGGTGATGCTACAGGGAAGGGAATGCGTAGATAATGAATATTTTGATTACAGGGGCACGGGCTCCGGTGGCGATAGAGTGGGCGCGTATTGCGTTGCGCAGCGGGCACCGCGTCTGGTTGGCGGATAGCCTGAAGTGGCCGCTGGGCCGCTTTTTGCAAGGGATTGAAGGTTATCTACGGCTTCCCTCCCCGCGCCAGGATCTTGCCGGTTATCAACGGCAGCTGCAAGGCTATCTCGACCAACATGCTATTGAGCTGCTGATCCCCACCTGTGAAGAGATCTTCTACCTCTCCCAAGCGTTTGCTGCGTATATCGGGCCTACCGAGTGGCTGATACCTGAACGGCGGTTGCTATTTGAACTGCATCATAAGTACCAAAGCCTGAGCCTGTTAACGGGATTGGGTGAGGTGCGGACTCCTGCGACCCGATTACTGACCTCCTGCTCGCAAATTGCCGACGATCCCCTGACCATTTTGAAACCGGTTTATTCACGCTTTGGTCGCCAAGTGATCCGCACGCCGAAACCGGGTGTATTGAACGATCGACAGCTCAACGAGCATATCCCCTGGGTGCAGCAGCAGAAATTAGACGGCGTGGCGTTGTGTAACTATGCCGTTTTTGAGCACGGCAGGCTAATCGTGCATCAGGCTTATCAACCCAAATACTGCTTCAATCAGGCTGCAGGCAGCTACTTTGTTCCCTATCAGGATCGGCGGCTGGACGATTTTGTCCGTCAGTTTGGGGAAAAAACCGGCTTTCATGGCCAGGTGGCGTTCGATTTTATCGAACAGGACGGGGTGATTTTTGTTATTGAGTGTAATCCCAGGGCCACCAGCGGCCTGCATTTGCTGGGGGCTCAGATGTCCATCGCTGCCGATGGGCAATTGCAATATCTGCCAGCGCCGCCCAAGGCAGGACATGTGGGCGTGATCGTACTGTTATTTTTTGCCTGGCAGGCTTGGCGCGATAAGCAGTTGGCGACGCTATGGCAGGATTTTCGCCAAGCGCCTAATCTGCTCAACGATCCCCGTTGGCCGATAAGTGCCGGAGCACAGTGGTGCGCGTTGTTGGAAATGGGGTACCGCAGCTTGCGCTATCGGCGGCCCCTCACCGATGCCAGCACTTTCGACATCGAGTGGGACGGTTAGCATGGAGCAGGTTAATCAGTGGCAGCGCCTGCAAGTGACCCTGTTGCAACAGCCAGGCATGATCGCCAATCTCCAGACGTCGATGACCGAGTATCAACAGGATGGCTTCTGGATACCGGCGACGGTCAATGATTACGTGCCCGGTAATTGCTATGTGGTTTCCCCGCTGGCTCTGATCGTTGATTACGCGCGGGATGAAATTATCAAAATCGATAACGGTGCGTTGCGGGCGCTGTGCAACGGGCTGACGCTGTTGCTGAAATGGCCCTTAGTGCTGGCATACGTCGATCGGCTCCAGGTGCTGAATAATCAGTGTCTTTCCACCAATATGACCAGCAGCCACTGGCAAACCCTGGATACCGATGCGTTGCGGCAACAGGCATTACAGCGTTATCCCCAGCATACTTTGATGATCCGTTCGCTCAATGATCAGCAGACCCCCGAGCTGTTGGCGCAGCTCTCCCAGCAAGGTTGGCTGCCTATCGTCAGCCGTCAGGTTTATTGCCTGGACGATCCTATACGCTGGTGGGGTAAAATCAACGCGCGCCGGGATGACAAACTGCTGCATCAGGTGGGATGGGAGTTCAAACGGCTGTCGGCCGATGATCCCGAGCAGATGCAGTGTGCCGAACGCCTCTATAACCAGCTCTACCTGGAAAAATACAGCCGCCAGAATGTGCAGTTTACCACCGGTTATTTATCTCAGGCCTCGCAGCTTGGCGTGTTGCAACTGTACGGTTTGTTCCACCAGCAGCAAATGGTGGGGGTGTTGGGAATGGTTCAGTTGGAACAGACGGTAACGGTGCCGATCGTCGGCTATCGGACGGAATTACCCGCATCATTGGCCTTATATCGTCGTCTGATCGCCTTTGCGTTACGCTACGCTATGGAACATAAGCTGTTCCTCAATTTGAGTTCTGGCGCGCCAGATTTTAAGCGGGTTCGCGGTTGCCAACCGGTGATTGAATACAGCATGGTTTATGTCCGGCACCTGAACGTTTATCAGCGTGGCGTGTGGGCGCTGATTTCCTGGCTTTCCCTCAAGGTCTATCAGCCGTTATTGAAGCGCTATCAGTTATGAACGTTACCAAGATAGTGGCCTGCAACTTGGGGATAGTGCGCCAGCGATTGGCAATATGACAAGCGTGTAAAAAACAGCGAAAACCGCTCATATTCAGAGAGATAGTGCAGCAACAGGCAGATTTTTGTAGATTGTTTTTTGTCTAAAAGCGCCGTCATCTCACTGATTTTAATCAACTAAATATCAATCACCCTCCACTGTAATATAACTGTCATATTTCGTACATTTAACTGTCACCAAACTGTCCTATTTTCCCTCCTGCAGCAATACTTACTCTGATGAAAACGACCCAAGGTCGATTTTGAATATCCCATTAGGAGGGATTATGAAACTGATGCGTACCACCGTCGCCAGTATTGTGGCAGCGACTTTCTCTTTGGCCTCTGTGTCCGCCTTCGCTGCTGCTAGCCTGACCGGTGCAGGTGCGACATTCCCCGCTCCGGTGTATGCCAAGTGGGCAGATTCTTATCAGAAAGAAACCGGCAACAAGGTTAACTATCAGGGGATCGGCTCCTCTGGTGGTGTGAAGCAAATCATCGCCAACACCGTTGACTTTGGTGCTTCTGATGCCCCGCTGTCCGATGAAAAACTGGCTGCGGACGGCCTGTTCCAGTTCCCTACCGTGATCGGTGGCGTGGTACTGGCGGTGAATATTCCGGGCATCAAATCCGGTGAGCTGACTCTGGATGGTCAAACCCTGGGTGATATCTACCTGGGCAACATCAAAAAATGGAATGACCCGGCGATCGTTAAACTGAACCCGGGCGTCAAGCTGCCGGATCAGGCTATCGCCGTGGTACGTCGTGCTGATGGTTCCGGGACTTCTTTCGTCTTCACCAGCTATCTGGCCAAGGCTAACGTGCAGTGGAAAGAGAAAATTGGTGCAGGCTCAACCGTTAACTGGCCAACCGGCCTGGGTGGCAAGGGCAATGACGGCATCGCCGCGTTCGTTCAGCGTCTGCCAGGCTCTATCGGCTATGTTGAATACGCTTACGCCAAGCAGAACAACCTGGCCTACACTAAATTAGTGTCTGCCGATGGCAAAGCGGTTAGCCCAACCGAAGAGAGCTTCAGCGCCGCAGCCAAAGGTGTGGATTGGAGCAAAACCTTCGCGCAGGACCTGACCAACCAGAAAGGCGACAACGTCTGGCCAATCACCTCCACCACCTTCATCCTGGTGCACAAAGAGCAGAAGAAGCCTGAGCAGGGCGCAGAAGTGCTGAAGTTCTTTGACTGGGCTTACAAGACCGGTGCCGCACAGGCCAGCGATCTGGATTATGCCGCCTTGCCTGCCGAAGTGGTTGAGCAAATCCGTGCTGCCTGGAAGACCAACATCAAAGACAGCTCCGGTAAGGCCTTGTTCTAACAACGCAGGGGGTGCGGCAGACCGCGCCTCAACCTGACTGTCGGGGCCCGGCACTCCGGGCCCTTCAAGCTTTAAACAGAAGAGTAATCTATGGCTGAGTACAAGCCGACCATGAAAGCACCGGGTAAAAACGGTGACATCATCTTCAGCGCGCTGGTCAGACTGGCGGCGCTGATTACCCTATTGTTGCTGGGTGGCATCATCGTTTCGCTGATTATCGCCTCCTGGCCAAGCATGCAGAAGTTTGGTTTTGCCTTCCTGTGGACCAAGGAGTGGGATGCGCCAGCCGAACAGTTTGGTGCGCTGGTACCGATCTACGGCACGGTCGTCACCTCGGTGATTGCATTGATTATCGCCGTGCCGGTCAGTTTTGGTATTGCCCTGTTCCTGACCGAGTTGGCCCCTAACTGGCTCAAGCGCCCATTGGGGATCGCGATAGAGCTGTTAGCGGCGATCCCGAGCATCGTTTACGGCATGTGGGGCCTGTTCGTATTTGCCCCGTTGTTCGCCCAATATTTCCAGACCCCCGTGGGGGAAGTGTTATCCGGGATCCCGATCGTCGGCGAGCTGTTCTCCGGCCCGGCATTTGGTATCGGTATCCTGGCTGCCGGGGTGATCCTGGCCATCATGATTATTCCTTACATTGCGGCGGTAATGCGCGATGTGTTCGAACAAACCCCGGTGATGATGAAAGAGTCGGCCTATGGTATCGGCTGCACTACCTGGGAAGTGATCTGGCGCATTGTGCTGCCGTTCACCAAAAACGGCGTGATCGGCGGTGTGATGCTTGGCCTGGGGCGCGCCCTGGGGGAAACCATGGCGGTGACCTTTATTATCGGTAACACCTACCAGCTCGACAGCTTCTCGCTGTTTATGCCGGGCAACAGCATCACCTCGGCGCTGGCTAACGAATTCGCCGAAGCGGAATCCGGGCTACATACCTCTGCGTTGATGCAGCTTGGGCTGATCCTGTTTGTGATCACCTTTATCGTCCTGGCGCTGTCGAAGTTGATGGTGATGCGCCTGGCCAAGCGTGAGGGCCGCTAACATGGCAACGATGGATATGCAAAACCCGGTAGCACTGGCGGAAAGCCGCCGTAAAATGCAGGCCTGGCGTCGGCAGAAAAACCGTCTGGCGCTGTTCCTGTCGATGGCGACTATGGTCTTTGGCCTGTTCTGGCTGGTGTGGATACTGTTCTCGACCATCACCAAGGGCATCGACGGCATGTCGCTGGCACTGTTTACCGAAATGACGCCGCCGCCGAATACCGCGGGTGGTGGTCTGGCTAACGCCATCGCCGGTAGCGGCTTGTTGATCCTGTGGGCGACCATCTTCGGCACCCCACTGGGGATCATGGCGGGGATCTATCTGGCGGAATACGGCCGTAAATCCTGGCTGGCGGAAGTGATCCGCTTTATCAACGATATTCTGTTATCCGCACCGTCGATCGTCGTGGGCCTGTTCGTGTACACCGTGGTGGTAGCGAAGATGGAACACTTCTCCGGTTGGGCCGGGATTATTGCACTGGCCCTGTTGCAGATCCCGATCGTGATCCGCACCACCGAAAACATGCTCAAGCTGGTACCGGACACGCTGCGTGAAGCGGCCTATGCGTTGGGGACACCGAAGTGGCGCATGATTTCCGCCATTACGCTGAAGGCGTCGGTCTCCGGCATTATCACCGGCGTGCTGCTGGCGATTGCGCGTATCGCCGGGGAAACCGCCCCGTTGCTGTTTACCTCGCTGTCGAATCAGTTCTGGAGCACCGACCTGATGCAGCCGATCGCCAACCTGCCGGTCACCATTTTCAAATTTGCCATGAGCCCGTTTGCCGAATGGCAACAGCTGGCCTGGGCCGGGGTGTTGTTGATCACCCTGTGCGTACTGTTACTGAATATCCTGGCGCGTGTGATTTTCGCCAAGAAAAAGCATTCATAAAAATTTAGGTGCCGCTCAGGCGATACCGTGAAAAGAGAGAAGTCTTGATGAGTATGGTTGACTCTACTTCCAGCAGCAAAATTCAGGTACGCGATCTGAACTTTTACTACGGCAAATTCCATGCGCTGAAAAACATCACGCTGGATATCGCCAAGAACAAGGTGACCGCGTTTATTGGCCCGTCTGGCTGCGGTAAATCGACGCTGCTGCGGACCTTCAACAAGATGTACCAGCTCTACCCCGAGCAGCGTGCCGAAGGCGATATCCTGCTGGATGGGCAAAATATCCTGACGGATAACCAGGACATCGCGCTGCTGCGTGCCAAGGTGGGCATGGTGTTCCAAAAGCCAACGCCGTTCCCGATGTCGATTTACGACAACATTGCCTTCGGCGTGCGCCTGTTCGAGAAATTGTCCCGTGCGGATATGGACGAGCGTGTCCAATGGGCGCTGACCAAGGCGGCACTGTGGAACGAGACCAAGGACAAACTGCACCAAAGCGGTTACAGCCTGTCCGGTGGCCAGCAGCAACGCCTGTGCATTGCGCGCGGCATTGCCATTCGCCCGGAAGTGCTGTTGCTGGATGAGCCTTGCTCGGCGCTGGATCCTATTTCCACCGGCAAGATTGAAGAGCTGATCAGCGAGCTGAAGTCTGACTACACCGTGGTGATCGTGACCCACAATATGCAGCAGGCGGCGCGTTGTTCCGACTCCACCGCATTTATGTATCTGGGTGAGTTGATCGAGTTCAGCGATACTGACACTCTGTTTACCGCGCCACAGAAAAAGCAGACCGAAGACTACATTACTGGCCGCTATGGTTGATTAGGATGCATCATGGATAACCTGAATTTAAACAAACACATTTCCGGCCAGTTCAACGCTGAACTTGAGCACATCCGCACCCAGGTGCTGACCATGGGCGGGCTGGTGGAGCAACAACTGACCGACGCCATTACCGCGATGCATAACCAGGACGGTGAACTGGCCAAACGGGTGATCGAGGGTGATGCCAAGGTCAATATGATGGAAGTGGCGATCGACGAGGCCTGCGTGCGCATCATTGCCAAACGCCAGCCGACCGCCAGCGACCTGCGCCTGGTGATGGCGATCATCAAGACCATTTCCGAGCTGGAACGCATCGGCGACGTAGCGGACAAGATCTGTCGCACCGCCCTGGAGAAATTCTCGCACCAGCATCAGCCATTGCTGGTCAGCCTGGAGTCACTGGGCCGCCACACCGTGCAGATGCTGCATGACGTGTTGGATGCCTTTGCGCGTATGGATCTGGATGAAGCGATCCGGATTTACCGCGAAGACAAGAAGGTCGATCAGGAATATGAAGGCATCGTGCGTCAGTTGATGACCTATATGATGGAAGATACGCGCACCATTCCGAGCGTGCTGACGGCGCTGTTCTGTGCCCGCTCTATCGAGCGTATCGGCGATCGCTGCCAGAATATTTGCGAATTTATCTTCTACTTCGTCAAAGGCCAGGATTTCCGCCATATCGGTGGCGATGCGCTGGACAAGCTGTTGTCAGACGGTAAAGACGAGAAAAAAGCGTAATTCAACCAGTGATTTATCCCTGAAGGCGCTGAAAATGGCGCCTTTATGCCATTTAAAAACCGTAAAGTTAAAAAGGTTATAACTATAGCGTTTAATATTATTTCCTGACCTAAGTGAGGCTTGCTAGCTTATCAGCCAGCGGGACATCAATCACTTGGGAGCCTTTCATGAAACAGCGCGTCTTAGCCTTATCTCTGTTAGCCAGCCTGACCAGCCTTGCCACCGGTGTGGCACATGCCGATAAACTCGATGATATTCAAAAAGCTGGCGTGGTGCGTATTGCGGTATTCGATAGCAACCCACCGTTTGGTTATGTCGATCCGCAGAGCAAAAAACTGGTGGGTTATGACGTGGACGTGGCCGAAGCCATCGGTAAGGCGCTGGGCGTCAAGGTTGAACTGCGCGCCACCAACCCGGCTAACCGCATTCCTTTGCTGGTATCCAAAAAGGTTGATCTGATCGCGGCCAACTTCACCATCACCGACGAGCGTGCCAAAGAGGTGAATTTCAGCGTGCCGTATTTTGCTACCGGCCAGAAATTCATTGCCCATAAGGGCGTGCTGAAAACTCCTGAAGATATCAAAAAACTGCGCATCGGCGCGGATAAAGGCACGGTGCAGGAAATTACCCTGCGTGAGCACTACCCAACGGCCAAGGTGATCTCTTACGACGATACCCCACTGGCGTTTGTTGCCCTACGTAACGGTAACGTTCAGGCCATCACCCAGGACGATGCCAAGCTGGTTGGCCTGCTGGGCAACCTGCCCGCTGCGCAAAAAGCCGACTTTGAAATCTCTCCGTTCAGCATCACCAAAGAATATCAGGGCGTTGGTATCCCGAAAGGCGAAGATCGCCTCACGGCTACCGTTAACGATACCTTGATCAAACTGGAAAAAGACGGCGATGCGGTGAAGATTTACGATCGCTGGTTCGGCCCGGAAACCAAAACCGCCCAACCGCGTGGCGATTTCAAGATCGGCCCGTTGGATCAGCAACCTAAAGCCTAATCTCCCTTCTCCCTCTCCCCGGTTTTGAACCGTGACGGAGAGGGTTGGGGTGAGGGGAAGTACCTCGCATGAATCTGCAACAACTCTCAGACTGGCTGTTGGCGCCGCAGTATCTGAGCTGGCTATGGAATGGCTTCTTGATGACCTTATGGCTGTCGGCCTGTGCCGGGCTGGCGGCAACGCTGCTGGGTTTTGGCCTGGCGGCGATGCGGGACAGCAGCCTGCGCCCGTTAAGCTGGCTGGCGGTGGCCTACAGCGCGCTATTTCGCAATACTCCTCTGCTGGTGCAACTGTTCTTCTGGTATTTCGCCGCAGGGCAGATCCTGCCTTCCTTCGCCATGCAATGGCTGAATACCCCCCATCAGTTAGGCTTTCTCGACTGGCCCTCTTTTGAATTCCTGGCGGGCTTCTTCGGCCTGACGCTTTATTCCACCGCGTTTATTGCCGAAGAGATCCGCTCCGGTATCCGTGGCGTCGCCAGTGGACAAAAGTATGCAGCCTACGCGCTAGGGCTGACCGGCTGGCAATCGATGCGTTATGTGGTGTTGCCCCAGGCGCTGAAAATCGCTTTCCCGCCGCTGCTGGGGCAGTACATGAACGTGATTAAGAACTCATCGCTGACCATGGCGATCGGCCTGGCTGAGCTGTCTTACGCTTCGCGCCAGGTGGAAACCGAAACTCTGCGGACCTTCCAGGCGTTTGGCGTGGCAACGGTGTTGTATATCGCCATCATTGCCCTGCTGGAAGGCTGGGGCATGTGGCGTCAACAGCGTAAACCGCTGGGGGGGCACTAAGATGGACTTTACCGTTATCCAGGAAAACCTGGGTTACCTGCTGTGGGGCACCTTCCCGGATGGGTCTTTGGGCGGTGCTGCGTTGACGTTGGCGATCAGCCTGATGGCCGGGCTGGCGTCGGCAATTCTGGGTACGCTGCTGGGTGTCGCGCTGGCGATGTCGCGTGGGGTGCTGGCTGGGGTATTGGCGATGGTGCTCGGTTTTTTCCGCGCCATCCCGGTGATCATGTTGATTTTCTGGACTTACTTCCTGCTGCCAATCGTGTTTGGCGTCGATATCCCGGAAATTACCACCGTGGTGTGCGCGCTGGCGCTGATCGCCTCGGCCTATCTGGCCCATGCGGTAAAAGCGGGCATCGTGGCTATCGGTGCAGGGCAATGGCAGGCGGGGTTATCGCTCGGTTTAAACCGTTGGCAGGTGCTGCGGATGATCGTCTTGCCGCAGGCGCTGCGCATGATGGTGCCTTCGTTTATCAACCAGTGGATCTCGCTGATTAAAGACACTTCGCTGGCGTACATCGTCGGCGTGGGTGAGCTGACCTTCCTGGCTACTCAGGTCAATAACCGCAGTATGGTTTACCCGATGGAGGTGTTCCTGTTTGTGGCACTGGTCTATTTCATCTTCTGCCTCACGCTGGACGTGCTGGCGAACGGGCTGAACAAACGCCTTAGCCCGCAGACCAAAGCGCTAAAACGCAGCTGGCGCTGGTGGCGTAATCGCCCGCCGCTACCGGCTAGTTAATCAGGTTACAGTAGGAATGGTTGCCCCTATCTATACTCTGGCTAATTAATTAGCATGGTGTGGGGGCTTGATGTCTTATGGTTACTAATGATTTCTTATCGCTTTACGTTAAATTTATGATTGTGATCAATGTATTACGTTTTTGTCATGCAGCTCGAGTGATTTAGAGTATAAATAAGAGTGATTTATATATTTCCATTGGATGGTTATCATTATGAAAATTAGTGCGTTATTTATTAGAACGGAACCAAGTCGGCGGCGGTATGGCGTTGCCTTGTTTGTTGGCATTATTGGCGGGATCCTCTCTGCTTTTGTCAAGTGGGGGGCAGAGGTTCCGCTACCGCCAAGAACCCTGAGTGATGGTCGGGCTGAATTTAACCCGCCTTATCTTTTTTTAAGAGATTATCTTGGGATAGATCCAACCGGTACGGTATATACCTTTTCTGAGCATATTATTAATCCGGTTATGGTTACGCACGTCATATTTTCGCTGGTCTTTGCTATCGGTTACTGCTTGGTTGCCGAAGTTTTTCCAAAGATCAAACTTTGGCAGGGGGTGTTGGCGGGTATCATTGCCACCGTTGCCGTGCATGGCATTAGTTTCCCTCTGCTTGGTTTGACTCCCCCACTTTCAATGCTGCCATTTGATGAGTACCTTTCTGAAATTTTGGGGCATATATTTTGGTTTTGGGTGATTGAGATAGTTCGTCGGGACTTACGTAACAGAATTACTCATGAGCCTGACGCCGAAGTCCCGCTGGGATCTTATCGTTAATCGCTAAAGTTCAGCGGGGTATTCTCCCCGCTGAATATCAAGGTGGTTTAACGGGTAAGCTGCCAGCCCCGTTGCTGCCACAGCGCAGGCAGCTGTGCCAGATCGTCAAACGTTGTCACCAATGGGTGATCGATCGGTTGATTATGAGGATCGGCGCAGAAGTAGAACACCGGGATGCCAGCCGCGATCCCCGCCTGGGCACCGGCAACGGAATCATCCACCAGAATACAGCGCTCTACGGGCACCTGCATCTGTTGGGCGGCATGGAATACGATGGCCGGATCGGGTTTCCAGCGTTGAATATCGTAGCCGCTGAACAACCGGTCATCAAAATAGGACAGCATGTCGGTTAACCCCAGCGAATGCTGCATTTTGCTCACCGGGCCGTTAGAAACGGTGCACATCGGGGCATTCATTTGTGCCAGCAACTCCCGTGCACCGGCAATCGGCTGGAGCTCGGCATCAAACAGACGGGCCACTTCCTGGCGAAAAATCGGCTCCAGATCGCTGGCGGGTAAATTGACCCCGTGCTCGGCGTTAACCAATTCAATGATCTCGTAGAGCTTGATCCCTTTATACTTTTTAAAGACCTCTTCCAGCGCCAGCTCGATGCCGTAGTGGGCAAACATATGCACATAGGCCTTGCTGCACAGCACTTCGCTGTCTACCAGTGTGCCATCGCAATCAAATAAAACACATTCAACCTGATTCATTGGGGTAAGCGCCCTCGGTTAAGTCATGACTGCTGTTACTTTAACCGGATCGCAGCGGGTTGTCCCTCTTTGGCAATCAATCTCAATAAATACAACTTGTTGGCCGTTTTAGCCGTAAAGATGGCGAAAAAAACCTGTGAGCGAGGTCAAAACCCGGGCTTTTTGTTATAGGATAGCCAGCGACAGTCCTAATCCCTCTTCGGAATTCTATAATGAGCAAACAAGACCTCAGCCTTGATGCCAATCAGGGCTTGCTTGAGCGCGTGTTTAAACTCAAGCAGCACGGCACCACGGTACGTACGGAAACGATTGCCGGCATCACCACCTTTTTAACCATGGTGTATATCGTGTTCGTTAACCCGCAGATCCTGGGCGCGGCGGGCATGGACACTCAGGCGGTGTTTGTCACCACCTGCCTGGTTGCCGCGTTGGGCAGTATCCTGATGGGCTTGCTGGCTAACCTGCCGGTGGCGCTGGCTCCGGCGATGGGCCTCAACGCATTCTTCGCGTTTGTGGTGGTCGGTGCGATGGGTATTTCATGGCAGGTTGGCATGGGTGCTATTTTCTGGGGCGCAATCGGTTTCCTGCTGCTGACCATTTTCCGTATCCGCTATTGGATGATTGCCAATATCCCGCTGAGCCTGCGGGTGGGCATCACCAGCGGTATCGGCCTGTTTATTGCCATGATGGGGCTGAAAAACGCCGGTATCGTGGTTGCCAACCCGGATACGTTGGTAGCGGTAGGCAATCTGACCTCCCACAGCGTACTGCTGGGAGCCTTGGGCTTCTTTATTATCGCGGTGCTGGCTTCGCGTAATATCCATGCGGCGGTACTGGTTTCCATCGTGGTGACTACGCTGATCGGCTGGGCGTTGGGCGACGTGAAGTATGGCGGCGTATTTTCCCTACCGCCGGACGTCACCTCCGTGGTCGGCCAGGTGGATATCGCCGGGGCGCTGAATATTGGCCTGGCAGGTGTGATCTTCTCCTTTATGCTGGTTAACCTGTTTGACTCCTCGGGTACGCTGATCGGTGTGACCGACAAGGCTGGCCTGACGGATGAAAGCGGCAAGTTCCCGCGTATGAAGCAGGCGCTTTACGTGGACAGCATCACCTCGGTCGCCGGTGCTTTTGCGGGTACCTCTTCGGTCACCGCCTATATTGAAAGCTCCTCTGGGGTGGCTGTTGGTGGGCGTACTGGCCTGACCGCCGTGGTGGTAGGCATTCTCTTCCTGCTGGTGATTTTCCTGTCACCGCTGGCGGGAATGGTGCCAACCTATGCTGCTGCGGGCGCGCTGATTTATGTGGGGGTGCTGATGACCTCCAGCCTGGCGCGGGTGAAGTGGGAAGATATGACCGAAGCGGTTCCGGCCTTTGTGACCGCCGCCATGATGCCTTTCAGCTTCTCGATCACCGAAGGGATTGCCCTGGGCTTTATCTCTTACTGCATCATGAAGCTGGGCACCGGCCGCTGGCGTGAAATCAGCCCCTGCGTGATCGTGGTGGCGCTGCTGTTCGTGCTGAAAATTGCGTTCGTTGACGGGCATTAATCATCTTCGGTAATTAAAAGGGGCGTTCAGCCCCTTTCAGATCGATGATAAAGGTTAAACGGGCGCAGCATGTGAATTGGCCCCAAGACGTTGGACGGTTTAAAATTAAGCTTTCTAAGCTATGCTAGCGCTCAACCTCATGGATTAGGTTGAGGCCGCAGCGCTGTCGTGCTCGCACCGTAGGTGCGCTAGGTTAAAACACTTGAAATATGACCTAATCTGAAAATTAAACCTTTTATCTGAATTTAAATGACGTAATAAATGCTATAAATTAATATCTCACCGCAATTTAAAAAGAAGTATTCATATTTTTTGTTAATGATTTAAGAGGGATCTATATATTAGATGGGCGCCACGCCCAGTCCAAACTCTATGTTTATCGTGTTTTTAACGTTAATTTAACCCTGGCTTTATTAAATTTAACATCCCCAACCCTTATTTAGGCCTGTTTTTCGATGGGCTTACATCAGTTCTTATCAATTCTTTACGCAATAAAAGGAAGGCAGATAGCCTGTTGAAAATACGAATGCATCACCCTGCTTATGGACGAAGTAGTCCATGCTAGCATCTTTCATAGAGTAGAAGTCGGGCAGGTAATGGTTGATATCGGTGGTCAATGCTTCATCAGACGGCGATGATATTGCTTGGGTAGTCACTAAGTTCAAGTAGCCAGCACTATTACGATTAATTTTAAAATAATTTTTTCTGCTGATACTGGTGACTCTATTGTCCTTGGTAATCGTTCCTTTTAATATCGCCATACCACTATCTCCCTGTAGATAAAATGCCAGTGACATATCTAGTCTGGCGTCTTTAGCATGTACGATAAGATTCGCTTCACAATTAAAATAACGCTCATGATAATATTTATTACCCACTCTAATCCCGATTATGACCAGAATAACAACGGTTATTGCGATAATTCCCATTTTGGCTGAAAGTAGACTTTTCATTGCAAAACTTCATCCTTTTCAAGGTAATAATCAGAGCTACACTGCATTGTCGGATGATTTAACAACGGTTTTAAACATCGGATAGCCGATACGCGCCTCATAAAAGGGAGAAACGTCAGGTAAATGTATTTTTTGTCGCCACATGTTAAAGGGTTCTTCTCCGTGAAGCGAGCATAATCCTTTAAACTTTCCTGCTGATTGTTGATAAAGATGGTACATCCATCAATATTACCGAGTAATTTATAGTCTGCAAAATAATTTTTCTCGACAGAAGAAAAAAATATGATATGGAAAACTGCAATAGTGATCCCGACGGCTACTAGCAAACTTGAAAGTCTTCTGAAAAATACAAAGGGTATTACGGGAACATGGCCCTTCTTGTGAGGATTGCCATTGCCATTGCCATTGCCATTGCTATTGCTATTGCCATTGCCATTGCCATTGCCATTGCCATTAACTGCGACTTCGCCTTTAACTTTGTTGTCAATCGAGGCCGCCTCAGTTACGTTGATGTCAATTTGAACCTCTTCTACCTCGTTTCTAAATGACGGTTCTGAGAGTTTTTGGACATCGATATCGGCAGGTATCATCAGCCCTTTGCGAGTTAGCGTTATGATTAGGGTCTTCTCAAAACCAAGTGAAATAAAGGAGCGTCTTAGTATGAGAATATTCTGATAAAATGTATTGTCTGTGACATAGAGTCCATCATTTTCCCATCCAGCCTCAAACAGCGCTTTCTTGGTAACAAGATTACCTTGATATTGTAATAATAAATGTAAGCAACTCGCTGCAGCCGCAAGTAGAGTTCTCCTTTCTCCTGTTTCTATTGAAATCAAAGAATTATCTTGAGGGTTAAACTTAATGACCCCTTCAATAAGATACACAACTTCACCTTCAGAGCTCATACGCCCTCTCGTAATTTTACAAAATCATAATAAGTTGATGCTAATGTAACCACAGACACCCATAAAATCAAGCTAAGACTAATCTTACTGTATGAATATTGAATGGTTTATTTTTTAACATCATATTTACATTTTTGTTGATGGTTAATTGATAGGTTATGGTTACCATATAAATATCATTGATTTAGGTGTGTTTTTTGGGTGTGTTTAAGATTTAATTTGTGTTTTAATTATGTTAAAAAACAATCAGGTTCGTTTAAGAATAATCTATGACTTCGTAAATCCTATTAATTAAGTTGATTTAATTTTTAGTTGTCACCTATTGCGTGGATAATTCTCCCCAGAAAAGCAGGGTGCTGTTAATGCATATATATGGAAATATCGAAGGTGAGTGATATGTTGTGCGGTCAACAACAAGAAAGTGGTAAAAAACTATCTTTCTATATTGCATCCGAAAATAATTACTTTATTGCCGGGTTCATAGCCCTTCTTGAAATTCAGGAAGAAAAGCATGGTTCAATTTTTGAATATAAGACCACAGACTGCACTCTAAAAGGTGTTCGTGTGATATCTGACACATTGAGTGAGGAAAAAGGAAATCGGACTCTTATTGTTGTGGCAGACAGTGATATGTTAGGTGCTGTTTTTTTAAATGTCGAGACAAAAAGCCATCTGTTTATCGATGTGGAGCGCTGTAAATATGATTTTATAGAGAGCGTTTCAGATCGAGCTTACATCATGCGTTTAGTTAACCATCATTATGTTACGACGATGCAGATGAAGTTGTGTTCACTGACAAATAAGGAAAAGAGAATATGTCATTACATAGCTAAAGGATTTTCTTCCAAGTTCATTGGGATGAATCTTGGGATTCATGAGAAAACCGTTAGCGGGTATAGGAATAGCATAATTCGCAAGATTGGCTGCGATAATAAAATAGGTCTGTATAAATTTATAAACACCCATTTCAAAAAATTAAACGGGAGTGGAAAGGAGCTTGTCATTTTTTAGAGCCACTATTGTGGCTTGGGATAAACCATTCATTATAGGTGAAATGAATACTTCAAGTTTAACTATTGTCGCTAGATAGTAGTTAAACCTGAAGTAGTAAACCCATGTTGTAAATTAAATAGAAATCATAAAGGAAATATAGTTAATGTCTATGACAATGAATAAGACCCTGCTGGCTGTTGCCGTTATCTTCGGTATGTCTTCCTTGGCTCACGCCGCTGACCAGGGTCACGGTAAAGTCACCTTCACCGGATCTATTATCGATGCACCGTGCTCTATCGCACCGGAATCTAGCGATCAGACTGTTGAATTGGGCCAGATTTCTAATGTAGCGCTGCAAGACGGTGGTATGTCCAAACCAAAGAGCTTTGATATTAAACTGGATGGTTGCTCATTCGGTACCCCTGCGGCTAAGAACAAGGTTGCTGTGACTTTCGCCGGCATTGAGTCTGTAGCAGGGAACGGTCTGCTAGGTATTACGGGTGGCGCCAAGGGGGCCAGCGTAGCCATCACTGATGGCGCGGGTACAGTGATTGAGCTAGGTAAACCAACTAAAGAGCATGTATTGCAGGGTGATAACAACACCTTGACCTTCGCTGCGTACATGCAGGGTGATGGCGCGGCTGCCACTATTGTTGAAGGTGACTTCCAGGCTGTGACTGACTTTACCCTGGCGTATAACTAAGCCCGTTCTTTTCCCCTTTATTTTTTAAATATTGGCGTGTCTGTGCATGCGGGTTTCCCGCATGCCTTTTTTAGGTGATTTATCCAAAGGAATGATGGAAGGTGCACATTAATAATAATGTATTAATCGTATTTTCCTGCCTATTATCTCAGGTGCTGTTTTCTACACATGCCAGTGGTTTAGCTGGTTGGGGGACGGTCAATATGCAGGGCAGTATTATTGATACAGCCTGCGCTATTGCGGTGGATGACCGTGAGCAAAATATTGATATGGGTGTTATTCCTATGGCCGATATTATTCGTGATGGCCAGGGACGCAGTCAGGCTTTTTCTATTGAACTGGTTAATTGTGTGCTTGAACGTCCGGGGAAAGAGGGGTGGAAACACTTCCAAGTGACCTTCGATGGTGATACGGAAGGCGAGTTGTTTGGTATTCGCGGACGGGCGTCCGGAGTCGGTCTGCAAATAGCTGATGATCTGGGCAACATAGCCTCACCCGGAAAGGCATTGCCGTTTTCCGATATTACTCTTGGTAATCGACAATTGAATTACTCCCTAAAACTGGTAGCTAATCATCACGCTGTTAAGTCTGGCGATTATTTTTCGTCAATTCGTTTCAAGCTGGATTACTTCTGAATGTCCTGCGGATTGAGCCGGAAACGATTATTTAAAATATAAGGTAAAGGATTATGGGACTGTCACCAACAGGAAAACTGGTTCGACTCCAGGCGGTGGGGCTGTGCGTCTCGCTGGCACTGGGCACACCGATGACAGTGGTCTACGCGGCAGATGACATTCAGTTTAATACCGATGTGCTGGACGTCAACGACCGAAAAAATATTGACCTGAGCCAGTTTTCCCGTGGTGGTTACATCATGCCGGGTACCTACGGCATGGTGGTGCACATCAACAAAAATGACCTGCCGGAGCAGCAAATCCCGTTTTATGCGCCGAAGGAGGATCCGAACGGCAGCCGGGCCTGTATCAGTAAGGCATTGGCTAATGATCTGGGATTCAAGGAGGACGTGCTCAAGGAACTGACCTGGTGGCATGACGGCGAGTGTCTGGAAGAGCGGGGGGTGCAGGGGATGGAGGTGCGGGGCGACTTGGCTACCAGTGCACTCTACCTGAATATCCCGCAGGCTTTTCTGGAGTACAGCGATGAGAATTGGGATCCGCCGTCACGTTGGGACGAAGGCATTCCCGGGTTGCTGTTGGACTATAACCTTAACGGCCGTAGTCAGCGTCAGCAGCGAGACGGCAGTAATACACAGACCCTGAGCGGTAACGGCACGGCCGGGGCTAACCTGGGGTCCTGGCGCCTGCGAGCAGACTGGCAGGCCAACCTCGAGCGCCAGACCGGTAGCGGTCAGTCGTCTCGTCAGCAGTTGGACTGGAGTCGGTATTACGCCTACCGGGCGGTGCCGTCGCTACGCTCGAAGCTGACGGTCGGGGAGGACTATCTGGATTCGGGCATGTTCGACAGTTTCCGTTTTACCGGGGTGAGTCTGATATCAGACGACAACATGCTGCCGCCCAACCTGCGCGGGTATGCGCCGGAAGTGGTTGGGGTGGCGAAGACCAACGCCAAGGTGGTCATCAGCCAGCAGGGGCGGGTACTGTATGAAACCACCGTGGCTTCAGGGCCGTTCCGCATTCAGGACATCAACGATTCAGTCAGCGGTGAGCTGAACGTGCGGGTAGAGGAACAGGACGGCAGCGTGCAGCAGTTTGTGGTGAACACTGCGAGCATTCCGTACCTGACGCGGCCGGGGTCGGTGCGCTTCAAGTTGGCGGCTGGCAAACCCTCGGACTGGGAACATCACTCGCGCGGCCCGATATTCGGCACCGGTGAATTTTCCTGGGGGGTCAGCAACGGCTGGTCTCTGTACGGGGGCGCGCTGGCGGGCGGGGATTATAACGCGTTGTCACTGGGTATCGGGCGTGACCTGATGCTGTTGGGGGCGTTGTCGTTCGATGCCACGCAGTCCCGGGCGCGGTTGCCGCAGGAAGGCGGTACGCTCAGTGGCGGCTCTTATCGTCTGAGTTACTCGAAGAACTTTGACGAGTACGACAGTCAAGTCACGTTTGCTGGCTACCGCTTCTCGGAACAGGACTTCATGAGCATGAGCGAGTATCTGGACGCGCGTTATTACGGCACCCGGACAGGCAACGGCAAGGAGATGTACACCGTCACCTTCAACAAGCACTTCCGGGACTGGGGACTGAGCAGCTACATCAACTACAGCCATCAGACCTACTGGGACCGGCCGGCCAACGACCGTTACAACCTGACGGTGTCGCACTATTTCGACGCGGGAAGGTTCCACAACCTGAGCCTGTCGCTGTCGGCGTACCGTAATAACTATAGCGGGGCCAAAGACGACGGGGCTTACCTCTCGCTGTCGATGCCATGGGGCGCCAACTCGACGGTGAGTTACAACACCACGGTGAACCGCAACGACACTACCCATCAGGTCGGGTACTCCGACCGGATTGACGAGCACAATACCTACCAACTGCGCGCCGGGAGCTCACGCAGTGGGGCGAACATAAACGGGTATTACAATCATGAAGGCGACAAGGCGCGCATGAGTGCGAATGCCAGCTATCAAGAGAACCGTTATAGCGCCGTCGGCATGTCGCTGCAGGGGGGAATGACGATGACCGCCGAGGGCGGCGCGATGCACCGTGCCGGGATGGCGGGCGGTACCCGGATGCTGATCGATACACAGGGCGTACCGGACGTGCCGGTGCGCGGTTATGGCCGGAGCAGCCGGACCAATGCCTGGGGCAAGGCGGTCATTGGTGATGTGAGCAGCTACTACCGCAACAAGGCGAGCATCGATGTGAACAAGCTGGGTGATAACGCCGAAGCGACGAAATCGGTGGTGCAAGCCACGCTGACCGAAGGGGCCATAGGCTATCGGAAGTTTGATGTGATTGCCGGCGCCAAGGCGATGGCGGTCATCAAACTGGCCGACGGCAGTGAGCCACCGTTTGGTGCGACGGTGATGAATGCCCGCAAGCAGGAAACCGGTATCGTCAACGACGGTGGCAGCATCTACCTGAGCGGCATCAACGCCGGCGATGCCATGACGGTGCACTGGAGCGGGGCGGCGCAGTGCGAGGTGCGGATGCCAACCCTGCTACCGGCGGACATGCTGATGAATACGTTGCTGTTGCCGTGCCATCCGGTGAGTGCCGGCGGCGCCGAGCCTGACGGAGATAAACCCACGGCGTGACAACACAAGCCTGTGTCGCTGAGTGACGAGAGCGGCATGCGATTTTACCTAACCCATTTCACAGGCCCTGAGGCCGGGAAAGAGACAATGCGAAACGACTTATTGAAAACCACCATGCTTTTACGCCGCAGCGCCGGCACGACCGCGCTGCTGACCGTCGCCCTGCTGGGCAGTATGGTGGCCCCGCAGGCGCAGGCAGCGATAGCCCTGGACCGGACCCGGGTGATTTTTGACGGCAGCCAGACGTCGGTGAGCCTGAACGTCAGCAACCAGAACAAGCAGTTGCCGTACCTGGCACAGGGCTGGATAGAAGACGACCAGGGCAACAAAATTCAGAACCCCCTCACGGTGCTGCCCCCGGTGCAGCGCATCGAGCCCGGCAAGCCGAGCCAGGTGAAAATCCAGGCGTTACCGGCGGCGAAGTTGCTTAAACAAGACCGTGAGACAATTTATTACTTCAATCTGCGGGAGATCCCGCCGAAGAGCACCAAGCCGAACACGCTGCAAATCGCGCTGCAGTCGCGTATCAAGCTGTTCTACCGCCCGGTATCCATTGCGATGGACAAGAACGCGCCGCCGCCACAGGAGCAACTGACACTGAGCAAGCAGGGCGACAAGTATGTGGTGAACAATCCGACGCCGTATTACGTCACCCTGGTTGACGCGAGCAACAAGAAAGACGGCCCGGGCATCAAAAACTTCGAGCCAATGATGGTGCCGCCCAAGAGCCATCTTCCGCTGACGGTAAGTGCGGCAGCGGTGGGCAACAGCCCGGTGCTGACCTACGTCAACGACTATGGCGGCCGACCGCAACTGAGCTTCAGCTGCAACGGCAGCACCTGCACGGTGATACCGGCGAAGAAGGCGTAGCAGAACCGTAGTATCGGATGGTGGCGGGCACAGGCGAAGCGAAGGGATAGAGGATATGGGCATGACACACGAGACAGGAAGATCCCGGCAGGACCCGCGTGGGTCGACCGAACAGAAGTATTACGCCACGCTGGGCGGGTTGGCGCTGATGGTGCCGTTGACGCTGGGCATTATGCTGTGGCTGTTGCCGGGCGCGCAGGCGACGGTGGATAACTGGGACGTCGACGGCGCCAACGGCACCCTGTATGTGCACGGTTCGCTGACAGAAAGCGCCTGTCGGCTGGACATGACCAGTGCCCATCAGGATGTTGCCTTGGGCGAGGTAGGAACGGGACGCCTGCGGACAATTGGCGCCCGCGGTGAACCAGTGCGGGTCGAACTGCGCTTGGCGGATTGCCTGCGCAGCCCGGCGGGCAGTATCGACGTACGGACCGGCGGTCTGACCTGGGCAGACAATCAGCCGGCGGTGACGGTGAGCTTTAACGCCCCCCGTGACGCCGATAACCCGCAGTTGCTGAAGGCGCGGGGTGTCTCCGGCCTCGGGTTGCGCATGGAGAATGCGCAGGGCGAAGACGTGCGCCTGGGCAGCCGGGGCAAGCCGCTGCTGCTGACGCCGGGACAGAATACGCTGAGCTACACCGTGACCCCGGAACGCACCCCCGCCCCCCTGATGGCCGGCAGCTATCGGGCCGTGGTGGATTTTCATCTGAGTTATGACTGAGGTGGGCAGGACGATGAAGGACACCCTGATACGGCAGCGACAGGCCTGGCAGACACTGGCCGCCTTGCTGGCCGCCCTGCCGCTGCTGGCATGGGCCGCACCCTCGGCCACGGTCACGGTCAAGGTCACCGTGGTGGCACCGCCGCCTTGCGTGATAAACGATGACCGGCCGATTGACGTGGAATTCGGTGACGTGATGACCACCCGGGTGGACGGTGACAACTACAAGATGCCGGTCAATTACACGCTGTCGTGCACCGGTGGCACGACCAATGCGATGAAGCTGCAGGTGAAAGGTACGGGGGCGGCGTTTGACGCCACGGTGCTGCAGACCAACCAGACTGGGCTGGGCATTGAACTGCGCCAGGGCGACAGCAAGCTGGCCGTCAACGACTGGCTGAACTTCACCTATCCGAACAAGCCAGAACTGTGGGCGGTGCCGGTGAAACAACGTGGTGCAACCCTGACGGGGGGCGAGTTTAGCGCAGGGGCCACAATGGCCGTGGATTACCAGTAACGGGAGCAAAATATGACCAGAATAATAAATGTCCTGTTGCTGACCTGCGGCCTGATAGCGGGTATCACCCCGGTACAGGCCAAGGACGGTGAAGCGGACATGACGTTTCGCGGCACCCTGATAGAGCCGCCACCTTGCACCATCAATGACGGTAACCAGGTGGAGGTCAACTTCGGTGACCGGGTGGGCATCAACAAGGTGGACGGCGAGAACTACCGTCAGCCGTTGAATTACCAAATCACCTGCGACAAGGCCATCGGCGGCACCTGGGCGCTGACGCTCAGCTTGAGCGGCAGTGTGGCCGTGTTCGACAGTGACGCCTTGCTGACAGACAAGACCAGCCTCGGCATACGGGTGTACCAGAACGACACGCCCTTCACCCCGAACAGCACGCTGAAGATAAACCTGGACAGCCCGCCCCGTCTTGAGGCGGTGCCGATAAAACAAGCGGGTGCCACGCTGACCGAAGGGGCCTTTGAGGCCTGGGCCACGTTGCGTGCCGACTATGAATAAGGTGCACGAGATGAAAAGGAAATTGGGCAAACGTCAGCGTACAGTACATCCCCGTTCCGGGGCTGCCGCCCTGCTGTTGGCGCTGATTGTCGTGCCGCCGGTAACCCAGGCCGCGGATGACAATAACGTGCACCTGCATGGCGCCCTGGTGGCAGAGCCCTGTGTGATACCGTCGGGCGATGAAGAAATCACGCTGGATTTTGGCACCATCATTGACAAGTACCTGTACCTGAACACGCGTACGTTGGGCCAGGCCTTCGAGATACATCTGGAGGATTGCGACCTGACGCTGGGCAAGACGGTGAGCGTGAGCTTTACCGGCACGGAGAGCAGTGTCTTGCCGGGCCTGCTGGCTCTGGACGGCAGCAGTGGGGCCACGGGGATTGCCATCGGGCTAGAGACGCTGTCGGCCCAAGCGCTGCCGCTCAACCAGGCGAGCGATAAAGTGCAGCTGCAGGCAGGGAGCACGAGTATTGCGCTGAAGGCCTATGTGCAGGGCGAACCGGATGCGCTGAGGGAGCAGAGTATCAAACGCGGGCCGTTCAGTGCGGTGGCGACCTTCCATCTGGACTATGAGTAAGAGAAACCAGACAGGCAGTGACAGACACGAACACAGAAGAAAGCGCGGTCCGTGACTGGGAGACGGCCTATCGCTGATTGGCGGCAGTTTATTACGACATGTTGACAGTTATTTTGCGACGCGTGAGGAGATATTTTATGCCCGATATAGGGATGACTTTATTTTTTTCACGAAAACGCGTTGGCATTTACGCAAGGCAATCAAGCGACTGCATGAATTTTTTGATTTGGGTGGATTTGAAACACACCCGGATAAAACGCAATTGGGGAGAATTGAACATGGCTTTGACTGGCTGGGGCTCTGGTATGCCCCCGAAGGGCCCCGGATAGCGCCGAGGGCCATAGAGAACCATCGGGCACATATTGCGCGGCTTTATGAGCGGGCACACAGGCGGAAACTGTCGACGGCAGAGACCGAGCTGCGTGTGCGGGAATATGAGGCTCGGTGGATGACATGGGCAAAGCACCTTTTGCGAAACGGAGGGTGATTGCCTGCTATATGAAACATCAAAAAAGAACGGTACGATATGAAATCCATACTACTTGCGCTGATCCTGCTTGGCGTCTCTCAACAATGCCTGAGTGTGTTGTTTCCTGTCTTGACCAATCCCCGAATAACGCGTTGTATAGATTTTTCGGCTGGTGGTCCGTGGATTACTTGTGGTGGGGATGTGTTTTACGCGGCTGACGGCACGGCTCTCGTCGATATTGTACCCGTAGACCGCCCTAATCGGTGGAATGGCACTACCCTCCGAGCTTATACTGTGCATTGTAATAAGGGGACCACCCACCCTTCTGACCCCCGACAGCCGTTTACTGAATGCAACTTCCGGGGGGGGGACTTCCATTCTCCCGTGCTGTCAAACTGTCGCCTTGTGTCGGTATGGGAGTGGGACCTTACACCGGACTCAACCTGTGGTCTCACTACGACTTGGGGTCCTCACAGTGGGGCCGGCCCCGGCGGCGAATGTGTTGTCTTCGTCCAGTCAACCGCCGACCTTGTCACAGGGACGTTACACACCATCTACGGTATTGTCACAGCTGAACAGATTGCTAATAGTGGGAGCTTGTTCTGTCAAAAACCGTTGCCGCCCTCAGTGACCTGTGACGTCTTGCTACCCGCTACGATCGACCACGGTACCGTCGGTCCTGATTCTAGTAGCTCTATCAGCGTTAGTGGGCAGGTTTCATGTGGGGACAACCCCCGCATCGGGATCCTTGGTGGTGGTCGACTGAACCTTGCGCCTGGGGTGACAACCGTCCTCACTGCCCGTTCGATTGGGCCGGATCAGATCCAAATAACCTCTGACCTCGTCACGCAAGGCGGGGCAATCGGGGATCACAGTGCGTCGACAGTGATTATCGTCTCGCCGTACTGAACATCACCGACCTCCCCGTCTACCATAAGATGTGGTACTGGGAGTGGCCGAACACTCACGTGAGTCCCATCGCTGGACCCGGGTGTCACTCGTGGGTGGGAGGGGGCAGTGGTAAGGTATGTACATCCGACGTAACGGACGGAAAGACCAAGGGAAATCGCCAAATTAATGACGGCCATAATGTTCTTTAATTAATGCGGTATGCCCTCTTCGGGTAGTGTCCCGTTCAGCATGGCGAGAGAGTATTTACAAGCGGTGGTTTGGGTTGCTCGGCGACAAATCGCTCAACACCTGGCAGGATCTGGGTTTAATCCGTCAAAAAAGGTACCAGAAAACGGGCTGTTGTGAGCTGACGCGCCATTACCAGACGGATATGCTTTCCCCGTCGTAGGATAATGAAAGCAGGGTCGCACTCCTCAAGATGAAAATAGCGGGCCAGTTGCACGTCATTGGGTTCTGCAACGTCAGTGATCAGAAAATCGAAGGACATACCGGCCTCCCTGCCTGACGGCTATTTGTTAACAACTCTGCAGTCGTCCGAAATGTTATAAATGATCAGACAGCGTGCGTCGGTCATAGGCGCTGTCTATTTAATCGTTGATTGTCGTAGGAGCAAAGCTTCGGCATGCAGCCGAAACGGGGGAGGCTTATGCGGAATTTGGCAGGCTTTACACCCTTAAAAAAATATTCGGCACGCTGAAATAACCTACCGGGCGTAATGCGTGGTGATCGCTGAAACCATCCGCTTACTTCACCCAGTCCTCCAGCTTCAGGTCCGGTACCCGAGCAAATTCCCGCGTATTATTCGTCACCAGTATGGCGTCTGCCGCAATGGCATGCCCGGCAATCGCCGTGTCGTTGGGACCGATGGGGGTCCCGGCTGCAGACAGTGCCGCCTCAACTTCCGTAGTGGCGTCCACCGCCGCCCGGTCCCAGGCTATGACGGCATCCAGGCGGGCGCAGAATGCGTCAACCAGTTGCGCGTGGCGCAGGGAGGCCTTTTTTCCGATAGCGCCGAAGCGCATCTCGGATATGGTCGCACCCCTACGTTATGCGCCCGGTGAGGCATCCTGCTCTCTACCCATTACCCAGCGTAAAGGCCGGTTATACCGCGTCTGCCAGCCACCGATATTATCTTCCCCCTCGGCAAAATTGGCGATCTCGACCTCATTTTTTCCTCTGAACAAGTCAGCAAAATCAAGAGCCAGCGCCCGATCGTTGAAATTCTGCCGATCGTAATAGGCAATCATGATGCGTTTGTTTTCTGCCAGTGAATGCTTCGCTGGGAGGAGGCGGCCTTTCGGGGCAATCAGCAGCGCTCCAGAATAAAACTGCGGGTAATTGGCCATCAGATTAGCCGCGTGTAGCGCACCCTGCCCACGGGCGGTCAGGTAAACCTGTTGGAGATTAAGCTTCAGCTTGGGGCCCAGGTTTTCCAGGGTGCGTTGAATGGCGTTCTGGGTACTGGTAGAGCTGTAGTTAGACCAGCGAAAGCTCCCTTCCTCCAGCATCTGCGTGCCGTTTAGCTCAATATAGGCCACCCCGGCCTCGGCAAACAGCAACCGATCCTCTGGGATGATAGTGGCGGCTTTCCCGTAGGGATGAAGGTAGACGATGGTTGGCCAGCCTCCTGCCGGGGGCTCGCCACTCGGCACGGCATAGTGAGGTTTACCTTCAAACTTTGCGGCGTGTTGCTGATAGCGCGCTTTGGTGGTTGCCAGAATTGAACGGTAGGTGTCACTTTGCTGAATACTGCTGAACGAGTCGTCTTCCAGCAGATTGTAGTAATACCACAACCCTCGCTTGGCGCTAAGTTGCAGATAACGTTCGGCTAGCTCGGTCTGGCCCTGTTCGGCCGAGGAGGCAGCCAGTTGAAAGGGGGCCCAGATATTACGGCCATCTTCGCGCATCAGCGTCAGGTATAACGACGTAGCGCCGGCTTTTTTATCCTCCTGATTGTAGGAAGAGCGAGGTAATGGTTTACTCAGCGGGCTATGGATAGGCAGTTCTAGCGGCTCTTCTCCCTCAGGATAGAGCATGGGTGCAGCAAACAATGGACTGGTGGCAAAAGCCAAAAAGATGGCTAAAATAAAAAAAGGCATGATTTTATGACTTTGTTTTTCAATAATATTAATGAGAAAACGATTAAAAACGGCGCCTTCGACAGTGTTATCTCTGGGCGCCGCCTGGCAGCTTATTTTACGCGGCGGATATAGTCGCTGAATGCGGACAACTGGCCGGTCAGGAAATCCCGCGTGCCTTGGTCTACCAGTTCACCCGCCTGCTCATCAACCTTATTCTGTATCACTCCCCCCATAAACTCAGGTTTGTTGATCACCATGGCATCCAGGAACACCAGGATCTGGCGTAGGTGATATTGGCAACGTGCGCCGCCAATCGGCCCCATTGAGCTGGTCTGGATCGCCACCGGTTTGCCGGCCAGCGGTTGGTTAGGCAAACGGGACAGCCAGTCGATGGCGTTTTTCAGGCCACCTGGCACGGAGTAGTTATATTCTGGCGTTACGATGATCACGCCGTCAGCCTGGCGGATTTGTTCGGCAATGGCTTCTACCGTGGCCGGGAAACCCTCTTCTTGCTGGTGGTCTGCATCGTACAGTGGGATATCGCGGATGGAGGGAAGGGCTTCGATAGTGACACCCTGAGGAGCTAACTGAGGTAAAGCGCGTGCAACTATGGCGTTATAAGAGCCTTTACGTAGGCTCCCCAGTAGCGTGACGATCTTTAGTGCTTGCTCTGACATTTTGATTCTCCCTTTTCTGATGAACAGACTCAGCTTAGAACAACCAGCAGATAATAGGGCAAATAGGTGATGTATCCTAGGCAGAGTCTAAGTCTTTATCTGTTTTTACAATTCAAAGCAGTAAATCATGCGTTAAGAAAAGTTTTGTTTTGTATATTCCCCCGAAGACAGACGTTAAATCGGTGCTTTCAACGTGTAACAGAAGCGAGGCTGGTCAATTTCAAAAAGTGTGTGGAGGGAGGTGGGTTACTTGATGAAATTTCGTCGCATTTCTGTAAACCCTGGCTTTCGTCATATTGCCAGCAGATCAGCCTATCCAAGCCAGGCTGATGGGCGCAGGCCCAGCTGAGATACTCCCCTGCATCACTCATGACGTTCACGTTGGGCAAGGTGTTGCAGCGTAATTGGCCGGAAAAAGGGTGCAAATTCAGCAAACTTTGGCCGCTGTTACCCAAGCCGGCCAGTTTCAGCACGCATTGGCGGATGCTCCACAGCTGGGTTTCGGCTTCCAAGCGGTCGTTCTGCGCCGCAATCCACGCGTTCTCCGTGGTGCTGGAGTATTGATGAAGCAGGTTGTGGCTCCGTGCGCGCATCACCTCAATATCCAACCCGACCTTGCCCTCCAGGCTCAGTAGCACGCCTACGGTATTGCCAGCATAGGCGAGGCTGAAGTCAGGTAGATGGTGATCGGCAAAGCACGGGCGCCCGGTCGGTGCCGTAGCAATGGGGGGAAGTACCGGGATACCATACAAATAAAATATCATTTCGGCCAACAGGATCCGGCCTTGCAAAAAACGCCGACGGCGCTTGACGGAGAAGCGGGCAGTTCTTTCGATCAGGTCTTCAGGGAGCCGATGGGTATCTAAACGCTCTGCAACCGCATCCCATCGGATAAAATGACAAGCCATTGTTCACTCCATGACCGAGGCTCATAAAAAAACTGGGGGGTTAGAGTAAGCATTACGTTAAGATTTTTCATTAAGAATTCGCATGATCTTTTTCTTAATTATTCTTCTGTTGAATGAAAAAGCAGCGGAGTGGCAGGAGTTCGGTGCGGGGCAGGGCTGGGTAAAGCTAGCGAAACTAGCACTTTGGATGGTTGATCACCATCGCTTCTCTTATCGTGCCAGATCCCCATATAGTCCACTGCCAACCGTGCAGCAGCAATAACACTGTTGCCTAATCCCAGCCCACTGTCAGCCTTGCGGAACGGGCTTTTAGGCCCTTTAAAATAGCGTTACTGATGGCGGGAGGAAAGCCTGCTGGCAACTGCTGTGTTACCCGCTCGATAACGGTATCAACGGATCCAGCCATTTCCGTCAGGATCCCCTCCATGGCGGCGCGCTCAAATCCTACTGTTTTGGCTGTTTGGAAGAAGTGGCGTGGGAATATTTGCTCAATGGCGTACTTCTTTCCCTTGCTTCCTTTTAGGCCCATAGCGAGCTTGGCATCTTTCGGATGAAGGCCTCTGCCACCAAACACCGGGTAGACAGATAGAATGTCGTACAAGGGGGTTAAACGAAAACGCCCATCAGCTTCAATGAACACCGAGAAGTTCTTTGCATGTCCATCGGTTGCGGCTAGCAACCAGAACAATACCTGTGCCTTCATGAAATTATAGCGATCCTTTTCCGCTGTCACCGAGCCAAGCAGATATTCCATGATCTCGCTTATCCCTGGTCCCCCCTGATTTTCGTATTTACGTGCCGAGGGAACATTTAAAACCTGGCAGAAATCTTCTTGGGGCAGTCGCATGATCCAACTGCCGTCTGAGGCATACCGGCGGTCAAAGCGTTCCACTGCTAAGGCTTTTATGTCACCCACTTGCATAATGAAGCAATGGGGGACTGATAATCCAAATTCCTTGGCCAGTAGAGCGCAGAGATACTCGTTTTCGACACTGTCTGACAAGTCGATACTGTATGAGTGGCTTTCTATTTTTCCGATGGGTAGCTTAATGATATGGGTGGTTGGTGTGGCTGCGATCGGTAAACACCAACGGTTTTCGAGATAGAGGAGAGCCGTCTTTTCTTGGGCCCCGGCCAGGGAAATTCGGAAATCTTCAACATCCTCAATCATGCCCAGAGGGGCACCAGCTTTGTAGCCTGTAAGTATGCTTGCCAGTTCTTGGTTGGATAGCGCTTTATAGTTTATGGTGCGAATGTCCCCCGGGTCTGCATTTTGTGGCAAGAGTTGCAGGGCACCAATGGTGTCAGCACCGATACGTGCCAAAAGGTCGAAGGGTTGAGTCGAGTCAGCACTGTAGCGCGCTAGGATCCTGTCCCGGATCTCAGGGTTGTCCGGCAGCAGGTTATCGAAGAAGTTGTAGACTTCTGCCCCTTTGTAAGGCCGTCGCCTCAAGGGCATGGAGAGCGATATAGGACGGCTTCCAGGTTGGTTAAGCCAAGTGTCCACGTATTGGAACATATGGGCGCCAGTGCCCTCACGGCTGAAAATCCCTACCTTATAACCATTCATGTAGGCATTTAGGTCAGCCATTACCACTCCTCTTTCCAACCATCGGTACTTTTGGTTTCGCAGCTCTGGCTACCTCTGGGTTTTACTTCCAGCTCCAGATTCAGCGCAGACAGGATTTTGAAGAAAGTCTCTAATTTGGTCGTTCCCGGCTGGAGTTCAAAGTTGGACACGGTGTCTTGACGGATCCCAACCCTACTGGCTACTTTTTCTTGTGAAAGATTTTCTGCGAGGCGGACATCTCGCAAGTAGATGCTGAGCTGCTTGGCATTGGTGATCTTCATGTCACATATCCTGTTAACCAGATGGCTCTACTTTACACGCTTAAGCAGGTAAATCAATTTTACACGCTATAGCAGGTAAATTAGAGTTTACACGCTATAGGGGGTTAAACTTTTGATACACGGTATAGCGTGTATCTTTGTTACTACCTGCCATAGCGTGTAATTTTTAAGTGACTCCCCCCGCCGTAAACGGCGAGGATTTTGATGCTGATCTTCATGAGTGTCCCCCGAGCGCTTACTTCGGGGGACACTCGGGGGGAAATTCTCATGAAACAACATCAGATAAAGCAACCAGTAAGAATAAAAATCAATTACTTACCAATACAGAAGCTGGAGAAGATGCGCCCGAGCAGGTCATCGGAGGTAAACTCCCCGGTGATTTCGCTCAATGCCTGCTGTGCCAACCGCAGTTCTTCGGCCAGCAGTTCCCCCGCGTAAGCGCTCACTAACTGTTCTTTACCCTGCACCAGATGCTGTGCCGCCTGCTCCAGTGCTTGCAAGTGGCGGCGGCGGGCCAGGAAGCCGCCTTCCATATTGCTGGTGAAGCCCATGCTCTGCTTCAGATGTTCGCGCAGCAGGTCGATCCCCTCACCGGTACGCGCCGACAGGCGAATAAGTGAGTGACCATTTACTTCGCTCAGGCCCAATGTCTCGCCGGTAATGTCGGCTTTGTTGCGCACGACGGTGATCGGCAAGGTACTTGGCAGGCGTGCCATAAACTCTGGCCAGATCTCGGCGGGTTCGGTGGCGGCGGTGGTGGTGCCATCCACCATAAACAGCACGCGATCCGCCTGTTCGATCTCATTCCAGGCACGTTCGATGCCGATACGCTCAACTTCGTCGCTGGCTTCCCGCAGCCCGGCGGTATCGATGATGTGCAGTGGCATGCCATCGATATGAATATGTTCGCGCAATACATCGCGCGTGGTGCCTGCAATGTCGGTGACGATGGCCGCTTCACGCCCTGCCAGCTCATTGAGCAGGCTGGATTTCCCGGCGTTGGGCCGCCCGGCGATCACTACCTTCATCCCTTCACGCAGCAGGCTGCCTTGACGCGCCTCGGCCCGCACGCCGTCCAGATCGTCCATCACGCCGTTCAGTTGGGCTTCGATTTTGCCATCCGAAAGGAAGTCGATCTCCTCATCCGGGAAGTCGATCGCCGCTTCTACATAGATGCGCAGGTGAGTGAGCGCTTCCACAAGCTGATGGATACGGAGGGAAAAAGCACCTTGCAACGAGTTCATGGCTGAACGGGCTGCCTGTTCGGAACTGGCATCGATCAGATCGGCAATGGCTTCGGCCTGGGCCAGATCCAGCTTGTCATTGAGGAAAGCGCGCTCCGAGAACTCCCCTGGGCGGGCAATCCGCACGTCTGGCAGCGCCAACACGCGTTTGAGCAGCAGATCGAGGATCACTGGCCCACCGTGGCCCTGCAGTTCCAGCACGTCCTCACCGGTAAAGGAATTGGGGCCTGGGAACCACAGTGCGATCCCCTGATCCAGCGTGCTGCCTTCGGTGTCACGGAACGGCAGATAATCGGCATAACGTGGCTTAGGCAGTTTACCGAGTACCGCCAGGGCAACGTCCTTGGCTCCGCGGCCTGAAATGCGCAGGATGCCGACACCGCCGCGTCCGGGCGGAGTAGCAAGAGCAGCGATGGTATCGGTGGTGTTCATAGCGGTTTATCTCTCTGACAATATGCAAAAAGGCGGTCTAATGACCGCCTCTACTGGCAACGTGACTGATGTCGTAGGGGCATAAGCCCCTACGGGTGTTGCCTAACTCAATACTAGACTTTCTTCTTGTCGCGGCTGTGCAGACCACGTTTTTCCAGCCCGCGGTAAATCAGCTGCTGCTGGACGATGGTCACCAGGTTACTGACGATATAGTACAGCACCAGACCAGACGGGAACCACAGGAAGAACACTGTGAAGATCACCGGCATAAAGGTCATGATTTTCTGCTGCATCGGGTCAGTCACGGTGGTTGGTGACATCTTCTGGATGAAGTACATGGTCACACCCATCAGCACTGGCAGGATGTAATACGGGTCTTGCGCCGACAGGTCATGGATCCACCAGATGAACGGCGCATGACGCAGCTCAACCGAGCCCATCAGCATGTAGTACAAGGCCAGGAAGATTGGCATCTGGATAACCAGTGGCAAGCAACCCCCTAACGGGTTCACCTTCTCAGCTTTGTACAGCGCCATCATTTCCTGGCTCATACGCTGCTTGTCATCACCGATACGTTCACGCATCGCCTGCAGTTTTGGCTGCAGCATGCGCATTTTGGCCATCGAGGTGTACTGCGCTTTGGTCAGCGGGTACATGATGCCGCGCACGATGAAGGTGATGATGATGATCGAGAAGCCCCAGTTGCCGATGAAACTGTGAATGAACTTCAGTAGTTTGAACAGCGGTTGGGAGATGAACCACAGCCAGCCGTAATCGACGGTCAGATCCAGATGCGGTGCCAGTTGGGCCATCTGATCTTGCAGCTCCGGGCCAACCCACAGGGTTGCATTCAGCTGCTTCTCAGCGCCTGGTTGCACAATCACTGGCTCAGCTTTAAAGCCGATGGCAGACAGGTTGGTACCTGGCTTGGAGGTATAGAAAGTGTTGACGCCCTGAGTCTGCGGCACCCACGCGGTGGCGAAGTACTGTTGCAACATCGCAATCCAGCCGCCTTGGGTGGTGACGTTCAGATTCTCATCCTTGTCGAACGCATACTTTTGGTATTTGTCTTCACTGGAAGAGTAAGCCGCACCACGGAAGGTGTGCAGTGCAAAGTTGTTGCTGCCGGTGTCACGATGCTTAGGCAAGTCGGTGGTCTGCTTCAACTGGCCAAACAGGGTCAGCTCCAGCGGAGTCGCGCTTTTGTTGACGATGGAGTAGTCCACGCCAACGGCATAATGGTTACGCTTGAGCACAAAGGTCTTGGTGAAGACCGAACCGTCTTTGCCGGTAAAGGTCAGCGGAATACGCAGTTCATCCTGGCCATCAGCCAGCGTGAAGGTATCCTGCGCCGCCTCAAACAGAGGACGCTCGCCGTTTGCCGGGTTATCCGGGCCGTCTCTGCCTGTCAGGCCGCTTTGTGCCTGGTAGACGAATGACGGGGTGGATTCCAGCAGCGTAAATGGAGTCGATGAACCCAGGGTATCCGGGTAGGCCAACAGTTTAGCCTGCTCGATATCGCCACCACGGGTATTGATGGTCAGCGACAGCACGTCAGTGTTAACGGTGATCAGTTTACCCTGGCCACTGCCTGGTACAGCTGAACTTGCGGCATCACCGGTTGCTGGGTTCGCAGTCTGTTGCGTGGTCTGGGTGGCTACTGGTTGCGGAGCGTTGTCCACTTGCCAGGCCTGCCAGATCATGAAAGACACGAACAGCAGAGCGATGAGGAGAAGATTGCGTTGCGAATCCATCGTTAGTGTTCTCTGTTATCGTCGGTTTTCGGCGGCACGGGATCATCGCCACCTGGGTTCAAAGGGTGGCATTTTAATACGCGTTTCAATGTCAACCAACTGCCTTTTAACATGCCAAACCTGCGTAATGCCTCAATTGCGTAATGAGAACATGTCGGCTGGAAGCGACAACGTGGCCCAAGCAGCGGGCTGAGTACGAGCTGATACGCCCGAACCAGCCCGATCAGGATGCGGGAGCCTGGCGACAGTGGCGACGCCATAATTTTTCCAAAGCTTCCGTCAGTGCACGATTATCCAAATCCGCTATCCCTTTTTTGGCCACCACCACAAAATCCATCGCCGGTAACTCGTGCTGACGTAAACGGAAGCTTTCGCGGGTTAGGCGTTTGATCCGGTTGCGTTCATGCGCGCGTTTGACGTGTTTTTTGGCGACGGTAAGACCGATGCGGGGATGCCCCAGCTGGTTCAGGCGGCCGAGGATGGTGATTTGCGGCGTGCCAGCCCGTTGTGGCTGCTGGAAGACGAAAGTGAAATGAGTGGGAGTTAACAAACGTAACTCCCTAGGAAAAGCGAGCTTAACCACTCAGCGGGTTAGCTTTTATTACTTAGAAACAGTCAGACGAGTACGGCCTTTCGCACGACGGCGGGCCAGAACTTGACGACCATTCTTGGTGGCCATACGAGCACGGAAACCGTGGCTACGGTTACGCTTCAGTACGGACGGTTGGAAAGTGCGTTTCATAGCGATTTCTACCTAAACTTAAATGAAATACTGATAAGTCAAATGCGTTTGGCTACTCGGCGTGAAGATGACCGACGCCTCAATCGCAATACATAAAGAGGCGGGATTGTAATAATTGTACAGTCCTGAGTCAATTCACATCGCGCTAGCCTACCTGGTTGTCTGCCAATTCGGAGTAAAATCCGGTGTTGGCCCGTGGTCACCGCAGAATCCTGTCTTGGCTAAATGACTCACCATTAAGGAACCAGGTATCACACGTGGGCGAAGATTATACGGACTCGGGGGTAAATCACAAGGATCTCCGTACGATCCTGCGTGTTTTCTGCAAGGATCCGCGTGGATAACCAGGTATAACCTGTGAAAGGCGCTAAAACCCGACCCCGCAGGCTCAGATCTCATCGGTGTCGATCCCGCACTGATTAAAAACTGGCCACTCTTCACGGGCTGTGGATAAAATGGATCTAATCTGTGATGAAGGGGAGGATCTCTTGCGCAGATTGCGCTATGATCCGTCATTCCGATCGCGATCCCAAAACCGGATCGTTAAGGGCATAAACCGTGAAAGGCGGTTCGCATACCCTACAGGTTTTTCAGCCAATACCGGGCGTGTGTCAAAAATCATGAGTTATAAAAAAGTAGCCTGATTCTTTTCTTTTTATTGATCTTGTTCGAGTGGAGTCCGCCGTGTCACTTTCGCTTTGGCAGCAGTGTCTTGCCCGATTGCAGGATGAGTTACCTGCCACAGAATTTAGTATGTGGATACGCCCATTGCAGGCGGAACTGAGTGACAATACCCTGGCGCTGTATGCGCCCAATCGCTTTGTGCTGGATTGGGTTCGCGATAAGTACTTAAACAATATCAATGGCCTGTTGAATGATTTCTGCGGTACGGATGCGCCGCTGTTGCGTTTTGAGGTGGGCAGCAAGCCACTGACACAAACCCTCAGCCAGCCCGTGATGGCCAGCGTCAACAGCGCTCCGGTAGCCCCGGTGGTGCGCACGGCTGCGCCGTCCCGCCCAAGCTGGGACAACGCGGCACCGCCGCCTGAGCTGTCCTATCGTTCCAACGTCAACCCCAAGCACACCTTCGATAACTTCGTTGAGGGTAAGTCTAACCAGCTGGCTCGTGCTGCGGCGCGGCAGGTGGCAGACAATCCGGGGGGCGCTTATAACCCACTGTTCCTGTATGGCGGTACCGGCCTGGGTAAAACGCACCTGTTGCATGCGGTAGGCAACGGCATCATGGCGCGTAAGGCCAATGCCAAAGTGGTCTATATGCACTCGGAACGCTTTGTGCAGGACATGGTCAAGGCGCTGCAAAATAACGCCATTGAAGAATTCAAACGCTACTACCGCTCGGTGGATGCGTTGCTGATCGATGATATTCAATTCTTTGCCAACAAAGAGCGTTCACAGGAAGAGTTCTTCCATACCTTTAACGCCCTGTTGGAAGGTAATCAACAGATCATCCTGACCTCGGATCGCTATCCAAAAGAGATCAACGGGGTGGAAGATCGTTTGAAATCCCGCTTCGGCTGGGGCCTGACGGTGGCGATCGAGCCGCCGGAGCTGGAAACCCGCGTAGCGATCCTGATGAAAAAGGCCGACGAGAACGATATCCGTCTGCCGGGCGAAGTGGCGTTCTTTATCGCCAAACGCCTGCGTTCCAACGTGCGTGAGCTCGAAGGGGCGCTGAACCGGGTGATCGCCAACGCCAACTTTACTGGCCGCGCCATCACCATCGATTTCGTGCGTGAAGCGCTGCGGGATCTGCTGGCGTTGCAGGAAAAGCTGGTCACCATCGACAATATCCAGAAGACGGTGGCCGAGTACTACAAAATCAAAATCGCGGACCTGCTGTCTAAACGGCGTTCGCGCTCGGTTGCCCGCCCGCGCCAGATGGCGATGGCATTGGCAAAAGAGCTCACCAACCACAGCCTGCCAGAAATCGGCGATGCGTTTGGTGGCCGCGACCATACTACGGTGTTGCACGCCTGCCGGAAGATCGAGCAGCTGCGTGAGGAAAGTCACGACATCAAAGAAGATTTCTCCAATTTAATCAGAACATTGTCGTCATAGCCCATATGAAATTTATCGTTGAACGTGAGCATCTGCTAAAACCGCTGCAACAGGTGAGCAGCCCACTGGGTGGCCGCCCGACGCTGCCAATTCTGGGTAACCTGCTGCTGCAGGTGACGGAAGGTTCCCTGTTGCTGACAGGTACCGATCTGGAGATGGAGATGGTGGCCCGCGTTGCCCTGTCTCAGCCCCATGAAGCGGGCGCGACGACCGTCCCCGCGCGTAAATTCTTTGATATCTGCCGTGGCCTGCCGGAAGGGGCGGAGATTACGGTGATCCTCGAAGGCGACCGTATGCTGGTGCGTTCTGGCCGCAGCCGCTTCTCGCTGTCCACGCTGCCGGCGATAGACTTCCCGAATCTGGATGATTGGCAGAGCGAGGTGGAGTTCACCTTGCCGCAGGCGACGCTAAAGCGCCTGATTGAAGCCACCCAGTTTTCGATGGCTCATCAGGATGTGCGCTATTACCTGAACGGTATGCTGTTTGAAACCGAAGGGGAAGAGCTGCGTACCGTGGCCACCGACGGCCACCGCCTGGCGGTGTGTTCAATGCCGATTGGCCAACAGTTGCCTACCCATTCGGTGATCGTGCCGCGTAAAGGGGTGATGGAACTGGTCCGCTTGCTGGACGGTGGTGATACGCCGCTACGGGTGCAGATTGGTAGCAACAACATCCGCGCCCACGTCGGTGACTTTATCTTCACTTCCAAGCTGGTTGACGGCCGTTTCCCTGATTATCGCCGCGTATTGCCGAAGAACCCGGACAAAACGCTGGAAGCGGGCTGCGACCTGCTCAAGCAGGCGTTTGCCCGTGCGGCCATTCTGTCGAACGAAAAGTTCCGCGGCGTGCGCCTGTACGTCAGCCAGAACCAGCTCAAGATCACCGCCAACAACCCGGAGCAGGAAGAGGCGGAAGAGATCCTCGATGTCAGCTATGATGGCACCGAGATGGAAATTGGTTTCAACGTCAGCTATGTGCTGGACGTGCTGAACGCGCTCAAGTGTGAAGATGTGCGCCTGCTGCTGACCGATTCCGTCTCCAGCGTGCAGATCGAGGACGGTGCCAGTAAGTCTGCCGCCTACGTCGTCATGCCAATGCGACTGTAGAAATTATCGGGCTATCTTACTTGCCCCTTTGCGATTGGGCAGTGCTCGCAATCCTCACGTACTTTAAGTACGCTGCGGTTGCTGTGCGCTGGCCGCACGCAAATGACCTGCGACGATAACGCCCTGGATTGTTAGATGATTAAGACAACTACAGTATGGCTCTGACGCGCTTACTGATTAAAGATTTCCGCAATATCGAAGCTGCCGATCTGGCGCCTGCGCCGGGGTTTAACTTCCTGGTGGGGGCCAACGGCAGCGGCAAGACCAGCGTACTGGAGGCGGTTTATACCCTTGGTCATGGGCGCGCGTTTCGCAGCTTGCAGGCCGGGCGAGTGATCCGTCACGATCAGCCGGAGTTTGTGTTGCATGGCCGGATCGAAGGCAGCGGGCGCGAATTATCGGTAGGATTGAGTAAGAGCCGTCAGGGTGACAGCAAAGTGCGCATCGATGGCAGTGATGGCCATAAAGTGGCAGAGCTGGCACAGCTACTGCCCATGCAGTTGATCACCCCCGAAGGTTTTACCCTGCTTAATGGCGGGCCGAAGTATCGGCGTGCCTTCCTGGACTGGGGTTGTTTTCACAACGAACCCGGTTTTTTCACCGCCTGGAGCAACCTGAAAAGGTTACTGAAGCAGCGCAATGCCGCGCTGCGCCAGGTCAGTCGCTATGCGCAGATCCGCGCCTGGGATCAGGAACTGATCCCGTTGGCCGAGCGTATCAGCGAGTGGCGGGCAGCTTACAGCGACGCAATTGCCGCGGATATCACCGCGACCTGCGCGCAGTTTTTGCCCGAATTTGCCCTGAGTTTCTCTTTCCAGCGCGGCTGGGACAAAGAGAGCGACTACGGAGAGCTGCTGGAGCGCCAGTTTGAGCGCGACAGGGCGTTAACCTATACCGCGGTGGGGCCGCATAAAGCGGACTTCCGCATTCGTGCCGAAGGCACGCCGGTAGAGGATTTGTTATCGCGCGGTCAGCTTAAACTGCTGATGTGCGCATTGCGCTTGGCGCAGGGTGAGTTTCTCACCCGTCAGAGCGGGCGGCGTTGCCTGTATCTGATTGATGATTTTGCCTCCGAGCTGGACACCGGCCGTCGCCGGTTGCTGGCCGATCGCCTGAAAGCCACCCAGGCTCAGGTTTTTGTCAGTGCGGTAAGCGCTGAACAAGTAACCGACATGATGGGTGAAAAGGGCAAGATGTTCCGCGTGGAACAAGGTAAAATAGAGGTTCAACCACAGGACTAAAATGAGCGAGAAACGTTGATGTCGAATTCTTATGACTCCTCAAGTATCAAGGTATTAAAAGGGCTGGATGCGGTACGTAAGCGTCCGGGCATGTATATCGGTGATACTGATGACGGCACCGGTCTGCACCACATGGTATTCGAGGTCGTGGACAACGCTATCGACGAAGCACTCGCTGGCCACTGTAGCGACATTCAGGTGACGATCCACGCCGACAACTCCGTCTCGGTGCAGGATGATGGCCGTGGTATCCCAACCGGTATCCACGAAGAGGAAGGGGTGTCTGCGGCACAGGTCATCATGACCGTACTGCACGCTGGCGGTAAGTTTGACGACAACTCCTATAAGGTTTCCGGCGGTCTGCACGGCGTAGGCGTTTCGGTTGTCAACGCCCTGTCAGAAAAGCTGGAGCTGGTGATCCGCCGCGAAGGCAAGGTCCATGAGCAAACCTACAAGCATGGCGAACCACAGGCCCCGCTGAAAGTCGTCGGTGAAACCGATCAGACCGGTACCACCCTGCGCTTCTGGCCGAGCTTCCAGACCTTTACCAATAACATCGAGTTTGAGTACGACATCCTGGCCAAGCGCCTGCGTGAACTGTCGTTCCTCAACTCGGGCGTTTCTATTCGCCTGAAAGACAAGCGCAACGACAGAGAAGACCACTTCCATTACGAAGGCGGTATCCGTGCGTTTGTGGAATACCTGAACAAGAACAAAACGCCGATCCACCCAACGGTGTTCTACTTCTCAACCGTGAAAGACGATATCGGTGTTGAAGTAGCGCTGCAGTGGAACGATGGTTTCCAGGAAAACATCTACTGCTTCACCAACAACATCCCGCAGCGTGATGGGGGGACTCACTTGGCCGGCTTCCGTGCCGCGATGACCCGTACCCTGAACACCTACATGGATAAAGAAGGCTACAGCAAGAAGTCCAAAATTAGCGCCACCGGTGACGATGCGCGTGAAGGTCTGATTGCCGTGGTTTCGGTGAAAGTGCCCGACCCTAAATTCTCTTCCCAGACCAAAGACAAGCTGGTGTCTTCGGAAGTGAAAACGGCGGTCGAATCGCTGATGAACGAGAAGCTGGTGGATTACCTGATGGAAAACCCAGCGGACGCCAAGATCGTGGTTGGCAAAATCATCGATGCGGCCCGTGCTCGTGAAGCGGCGCGTAAAGCGCGTGAAATGACCCGCCGTAAAGGCGCGCTGGATTTGGCTGGCTTGCCAGGCAAACTGGCGGACTGTCAGGAACGTGACCCGGCGTTGTCCGAACTCTACCTGGTGGAAGGGGACTCCGCGGGCGGCTCAGCCAAGCAGGGCCGTAACCGTAAGAACCAGGCGATCTTGCCGCTGAAAGGGAAAATCCTCAACGTTGAGAAAGCCCGTTTCGACAAGATGTTGTCCTCACAGGAAGTTGCCACGCTGATCACCGCGCTGGGCTGCGGCATTGGCCGTGACGAATACAACCCGGACAAACTGCGTTATCACAGCATCATTATCATGACCGATGCCGACGTCGACGGCTCGCACATCCGTACGCTGCTGTTGACCTTCTTCTATCGTCAGATGCCGGAAATCATCGAGCGTGGCCATGTGTATATTGCCCAGCCGCCGCTGTACAAGGTGAAAAAAGGCAAGCAGGAGCAGTACATCAAAGACGACGAAGCGATGGATCAGTATCAGATCTCCATCGCCCTCGACGGCGCGACCCTGCACACCAACGGTTCTGCACCAGCCTTGGCGGGTGAGCCGTTAGAGAAGCTGGTGGCTGAACATTACGCCGTGCAGAAGCAGATTGGCCGGATGGAACGCCGTTACCCGCGTGCGTTGCTGAACAACCTGATCTACCAGCCAACCTTGAACGAAGACGATCTGGGCGACCGTGCCAAGGTGGAAAGCTGGATCGAATCGCTGGTGAAATTGCTCAACGATAACGAGCAGCACGGTAGCAGCTACAGTTCTGTGCTGGTTGAAAACCGTGAACGCCAGATGTTCGAACCGGTGCTGCGTATCCGTACCCATGGTGTTGATACTGACTATCCGCTGGACTTTGAATTTATCCGCGGTGGTGAATACCGCAGGATCTGTGCGCTGGGCGAAAAACTGCGCGGCCTGCTGGAAGAAGATGCCTATATCGAACGTGGCGAACGTCGCCAGCCGGTAGACAGCTTCGAACAGGCGTTGGAGTGGCTGGTGAAAGAGTCGCGCCGTGGCCTGTCGATCCAGCGCTATAAAGGGCTGGGCGAAATGAACCCGGACCAGCTGTGGGAAACCACTATGGATCCCGATCAGCGGCGTATGCTGCGCGTAGCGGTGAAAGACGCTATTGCGGCCGATCAGCTGTTCACCACCCTGATGGGCGATGCGGTTGAACCACGCCGTGCCTTTATCGAAGAAAACGCCCTGAAAGCGGCGAATATCGATATCTAACGCCTTATTTGGCTATTAAAAATCCGCGCCGGTTCGCCCGCGCGGATTTTTTTATGCCGTTTTTAGCACTAACAAGGCAAGCTGAAACGCGTTAGCATGAGAAAAAACCACTGGGAGACGCTCGAATGGCTATTGAACTGATTGCAATTGATATGGACGGCACGCTGCTCAATCCGCAGCACCAGATTACGCCAGCGGTAAAACAGGCGCTGACCGCCGCGCGCGCTAAAGGCGTGCATGTGGTGCTGGCTACCGGGCGGCCTTATGTTGGCGTGCAGGACTACCTGCGTCAGTTGGATATTCAGGGTGAGGGCGATTTCTGCATCACCTATAACGGTGCCCTGGTGCTGAAGGCGACGGACGGGACCTGCGTGCTGCAAGAAACGCTCGGTTTTGACGATTACCTCTATTTTGAGCAGTTGGCACGGGAGCTTGGCGTTCATTATCAGGCGTTTGATTTCGAAACCCTCTACACACCGAATAAAGACATTGGCAAATATACCGTCCATGAATCCCAAATGACCGGTATCCCACTGAAATACCGCAGCGTGGAAGAGATGGATCGCACCATACGCTTCCCGAAGGTGATGATGATTGATGAGCCTGCCTTGCTGGACACCGCGATAGCCCGCTTGCCCGCAGAAGCCTGGGATCGCTACACCATTATGAAAAGCGCCCCTTACTTCCTGGAGATCCTGCATAAGAATGTTGATAAGGGCGCGGGCGTCAGAATGCTGGCCGAACATTTGGGCATCAAGCAGGAAAACGTGATGGCGTTAGGCGATCAGGCTAATGATATTGCGATGATCGAGTATGCTGGGATGGGCGTAGCGATGGGCAATGCTATTACAGAATTAAAGGAAATTGCCCAGCACGTGACCGGCACCAATACCGAAGACGGCGTCGCACTGGCAATTGAGAAGTTTGTGCTGAACGTTTAATGCCTGCCAGCCCCCTTCCCTGGGGGCTTAAGATGCTGCCTGGTAAATCAGGTATTAACGCCTCATGGTTGACGGCCTGCGGGTGTTATTTCTTTACTGAAATAACTAAGTCGCTCCTAAAAGAATATTTCTAGTGCGATCATGTTTTATTAATATAAATGTTCTCGTTAATTAATTGCATTAATTCAAATGGTATAAATAAAAATTATTTTTGCGATCTGTATTTTTTATTGTATTTTAAATGACGAAATAGCTATTTATCACTTCATGTTTCATTTTAGCTTGTTCACTATATTGTAAAACAACTAATAAAGTTCGTTAGGAGATAATATGAAAAAAATTATAATTTCATCATTGGCTTATTTTGCCTTGACGCAAATATCCTTTGCCGCCAGAGACGTGACGACGACACCGGATTTCTACTATCTTAAGGAAGCGCAGTCTATTGATAGCCTCTCCTTATTGCCCCAGCCACCGGCCGTTGATAGCATCGATTTTCTCAATGACAAGGCTCAGTATGACGCCGGTAAGTTACTGAGGGATACGCCAAGAGGCAAGCAAGCTTATAACGATGCGCAGATTTACGGCGATGGTATACCACTGGCATTTTTCAGCGCCTTCGGCATGGAAATAACACGGAAGAAAACGCCAGAGTTATATCGCCTGGTAACGAAAATGCGTGAGGATACCGGTGATTTGGCGACCCGCAGCGCCAAGGAGCATTATATGCGGACCCGGCCTTTTGCATTTTATCATCAGGCGACCTGCCGCCCGGAAGAAGAAAGTGTGCTATCAACCAACGGTTCTTACCCTTCTGGCCATACGAGTATCGGTTGGGCTACCGCACTCGTGCTGGCGGAGATCAATCCTGTGCGCCAAGGGGAGATCCTCAAGCGGGGCTATGAGATGGGGCAAAGCCGCGTGATCTGCGGTTATCATTGGCAGAGTGACGTTACCGCCGGGCGCCTGGTGGGGGCGGCCATTGTGGCACGTTTACACGCCGAGCCAGCGTTTGTCGACCAGTTACAAAAAGCCAAGGCTGAATACCTGCGATTAGCAAAAGCGCCTTAAACCTGGGTGGTGTGAAACAGCCAAGCCGATCGGGTACTATGGCGGTTCTATGCCAGCCGGTATACAGGAGCCGCCATGAGCCATCAGGAACGACAGCTGACTTTTGATCCGCGAGGTCATCAGCTCACCAACATTAACGTCTGGACACCGTGCAGCCAATGGCTGGCGTATGACGTACGGCCAAGCGGTGCGTCCTTTACCGGGCTGAGCATTGAGCGGGTGAACGTTGCCAGCGGTCAGGTAGAAGTGGTTTATCGGGCGCAGCATGGTGCCCATGTTGGCGTGGTAACGGTGAGCCCGGATGCGCCAGCGCGTTACGCGTTTATCCATGGGCCTGAACACCCAGACAGCTTCTGGCATTATGACTTCCACCATCGCCGTGGCGTGATTGTCAGCGAGCCGGATCGTGAATTGGCGATCACCCTAGACGCATTGGACATTACCGCCCCCTATACCCCAGGCGCGCTGCGTGGTGGCACCCACGTGCATGTCTTTAGCCCAGATGCCAGCCGCCTGAGCTTCACCTATAACGACCATGTGATGCACGAACTCGATCCGGCACTGGATTTGCGTAACGTTGGTGTAGCGGTGCCGCTGCAAGGGGTGAATCCGCCCAAGCAGCACCCGCGTGAATATGACGGTAGCCATTACTGTGTACTGGTCAGCGCAACCACGCCAACCCCGCAGCCGGGCAGCGATCAAATCAATCGGGCTTACGAAGAGGGCTGGGTGGGTGAGCAAGGTTACGGCAAACCTGATGGCAGCCGCCAGCGTTGGGCGTTGGCGTTTATCGGCGATACCCTCTCGCCGCAGGGGGAAAAGCTGCCGGAAGTGTTTGTGGTGGATTTGCCGGAAAACGATGCCGACTATGCCAAAGCCGGGGAGGCTCCCTTGCAGGGAACGGCAACAACCTTACCGGCCCCTCCGTTGGGGGTTCAACAACGGCGGTTAACCTATACCGGCCACCGCAACTATCCTGGGGTTGCCACCACGCCACGCCATTGGTTGCGGAGTTCGCCAGACGGCAGTGCCATCGCCTTCCTGATGCAAGACGATCGGGGCATAGTGCAACTGTGGACTGTTTCCCCAAATGGCGGGGAGGCGAATCAGGTGACACAAGCGGATCACAGCATCCAGTCGGCCTTCAGTTGGCATCCGCAGGGGGGCAAGATTGCACTGGTGTGTGATAACAGCGTGATGCTGTGCGATATCGCCAACGGCAATATGCAGCGCCTGACCAAACGGACTGCGCAGCCACCACTGGGGGACGCCGTGGTGTTCTCACCGGACGGCAAACAGGTGGCCTTTATGCGTGAAGTCGCCGGATTTAACCAGATTTTTGTGGCGGCGGTTTAACTACAGCCCGGCCGGTGCTGGTGAAGTTGCCATGCCCTGGCCTGGATTGCCACTGGCAGCCAGGTTTTGCTCTTCATCATGCTGGATACGGGCTTTGGGTGAGGCTGCCGCTTTATCGCTGCCAGAACGCAGGTAGTCGTAAGGCAGCAAAATGGTGTCCATCGCCGCCGACAGGGGCAGGTCGATCGCCAGCAGGGGCATCATGGCCCAACTGGTATCTTCGCTCTTCATCATATCGACATTGGCGCGCGTACCGGAGTAATAACCCTGGTCGGCCCCGGTGTGGCTGGCTACGCTGGAGCAACCGTTAGTGGTCAACAGCAGGCAACCGGTCGCTATCATTTTTTTAATTGGTTTCATTCGTCCATCCTGAGGGGGGTACACATCCCCTGAAATTTGCTGATTTATACCCGTCGTCTTTCAAGCTGCAGCGTTGTTACCTGCACTTACTCACCCCAGTCACTTACGAAAAGTAAGCTCCTGGGGATGAGTAAGCTTGTCGCCTAGCTGCAGCTTGAAATCCATAGGGTGTATAACATCCAGCCAAAGCATTGAAAGACGCAACATTCCGCACTGTGGCGGCTATCTCACTTTGAGTGTATGTGATAAACAAATTTTCGCCGTTTCCATTGGCAATTATTTAATCATCACCAGTTGAAATGTGGAAAGCAAACCCCATCTTCTTTACAAGGCCAAATTAGGAATTCGCCGTAAGGGAATTCAAGCCTTAGAGCCTGTCCATAATGGAAGGCTTCATTATCAACCTCGCTGAAGTGCCTTAGGAGGCTGTTTTATGCGCAACTTTGATCTTTCCCCGCTGTACCGTTCCGCGATCGGTTTTGATCGCCTGTTCAACGCCCTTGAGGCTGGCCAAAGCCAGGGTAACGGTGGCTATCCGCCGTACAACGTTGAGCTGGTTGATGAAAATCATTACCGCATTGCCATCGCGGTAGCCGGGTTTGCCGAGCAGGAACTGGAGATCACCACGCAAGACAATCTGTTGATTGTGCGCGGGGCTCACACCCACGAGCCTGCTGAGAGAACCTATTTATATCAAGGCATTGCCGAGCGTAACTTTGAACGCAAATTCCAGCTGGCCGAGCATATTCAAATTAGAGGCGCCAAACTGGAAAACGGCCTGCTGTATATCGATCTGGAACGTATCGTGCCGGAAACGTTAAAGCCGCGTCGGATCGAAATTAAGTAATTGTTGTTGTATCACCGTGCCTGCCGTTAGGGGGCAAACTTTGAATCTCGCTTCTTGGAAGGAGTTTATACTATGCGTAACTACGATTTATCCCCACTTCTGCGTCAATGGATCGGTTTTGACAAACTGGCCAGCTCAATGGGAGGCCAGGAGCCACAAGGGTTCCCCCCATATAACATTGAGAAAAGCGACGACAACCACTATCGCATTTCCCTGGCGTTAGCCGGGTTCAAACAGAGCGAACTGGATATTGAAGTGGAAGGCCCACGCCTGACCGTGCGTGGCAACCCCACACCGCCGGAAAAACAGGTGGAGTATCTGCATCAGGGGCTGGTATGCAAAGAGTTCAGCCTGACCTTTACCCTGGCAGAGCACCTGCAGGTGGCCGAAGCCAAATTTGAAAACGGCCTGCTGCACATCGATCTGGTACGCCACGTGCCGGAAGCCTTGCAGCCACAACGCATCAGCATCGGTAGCACTCCGGAGCTGGAAGCCAAATAAGCGGCTGAAAAAAAACAAAAACTTGCGGGGGAGGTCCATTCGGGCCTCCCCCGTTGCATTCTGTGGCATACCCCACATTACCCCCCCGCACCTTATGTCAGAATCCCTATTAATTGCAGGCATTTAATCGCATAGAGATTGTTAAACTTTGGGTAAGGATGTGACGTATGAGTGATATCGCCCTGACCGTCAGCATGTTGGCGTTGGTGGCTATTCTCGGGTTATGGATTGGCAACTGGAAAGTGTATGGCGTGGGTTTAGGGATAGGCGGCGTCTTGTTCGGTGGCATCATCGTCGGGCACTTTGCACAGACTTACCAGATCACTCTCAACGGCGACATGCTGCACTTTATTCAGGAGTTCGGTCTGATCCTGTTTGTGTACACCATCGGTATTCAGGTTGGCCCTGGTTTCTTCTCGTCCCTGCGCGTTTCCGGCCTCAAGCTCAATGGCTTCGCCATTCTGCTGGTGCTGGTGGGCGGCGTGGTGGCGGCGATTGTCCATAAGCTGTTTGCCGTGCCGCTGCCAATCATTCTCGGCGTGTTCTCCGGCGCGGTGACCAACACCCCGGCGCTTGGTGCCGGGCAGCAGATACTCACCGATCTGGGTTCCGATCCGGAGCTGGTTAACCGCATGGGGATGGGCTATGCAATGGCTTACCCATTCGGTATCTGCGGCATTCTGCTGGTGATGTGGCTGATCCGGCTGTTCTTCCGCATCAATATCGATAAGGAAGCGCAGGAGTTTGAGGATAGCCTGGGGAGTAACCGCGAACTGCTGCAGACCATGAACGTGGCGGTACGTAACCCCAATCTGCAAGGCATGGCCATCAAGAATGTGCCGCTGCTCAACAATGACGACATCATCTGCTCGCGCCTCAAGCGCGGCGATTTACTGATGGTGCCCGCCCCGCACGAAACGCTGGAACTGGGAGATTTCTTGCACCTGGTCGGCAAGCGCGAAAAGTTGGAAAACGCCCGGTTGGTGATTGGAGAGGAAGTCGACGTTTCGCTCTCCACCCGCGGGACTTCACTGCAAGTGGTTCGTGCGGTAGTGACCAACGAAAAGGTGTTGGGGAAAAAAATCCGCGATCTGGAACTGAAGCAAAAATATGAAGTGGTAGTTTCGCGTCTCAACCGTGCTGGGGTCGAGCTGGTGGCAGGCAGCAATGTTACGCTGCAGTTCGGGGATATCCTCAACCTGGTGGGGCGGCCAGAATCTATCGAGGCGGTGGCGGCGATTGTCGGTAACGCCCAGCAAAAGCTGCAACAGGTGCAGATGCTGCCGGTATTTATCGGTATTGGTCTTGGAGTGTTGCTAGGATCTATCCCGCTGTTTATCCCCGGTTTCCCGGCGGCGTTGCGGTTGGGGCTGGCCGGTGGTCCGCTGGTGGTGGCCCTGATCCTGGGGCGTATCGGCAGCATCGGCAAGCTGTACTGGTTTATGCCGCCCAGTGCCAACCTGGCGCTGCGTGAACTGGGGATCGTACTGTTCCTGGCCGTGGTTGGCCTGAAGTCTGGTGGGAACTTTATTGATACCCTGCTGCATGGCGATGGGCTGGCGTGGGTCGGTTACGGTGCGTTAATCACCTCGATCCCGCTGATCAGCGTGGGTATTCTGGCGAGGGTGGTGGGTAAGATGAACTACCTAACGCTCTCCGGCATGCTGGCTGGTTCAATGACCGATCCACCGGCGCTGGCCTTTGCCAACGGCCTGCACCCTACCAGCGGCGCTGCAGCGCTCTCTTATGCCACGGTCTACCCGTTGGCAATGTTCCTGCGCATCATGTCACCGCAGCTGTTGGCGGTGCTGTTCTGGGCGATGTAGAAACCTCACAGGGCTCACAACGTAGGGGCGCAGCATGCTGCGCCCATCTTTTTAATCAATGAGTTAGGTGGGAGTGTTCGATTCCTGTAAATTCCAACGGGCGCAGCATGCAGCGCCCCTACGGTCGATCATGTGTGATCCCAACCCTTAGCTATTCTTCCTGGTGCGCGCGCTCAACTTCTTCGGCCAGGATCATCACGCCACGCTCAATATCTTCCGGATTAGGCACATAGTTCATGCGCATACATTGGTGTGTATGCGGCCATTCATGCTCCAGCCCCGGGAAGAAGTAGTGGCCAGGTACCATCAAGACGCCACGCTTTTTCAGCCGTTGATACAGCAGCTCGGTGGTGATGGGCAGATCCTTGAACCACAGCCAGAGGAAGATAGCCCCTTCCGGCTTATGGATCAGGCAGCGCTCTGGCGACAGGTAACGGCGAATAATGCCGATGGTCTGCTCGACCCGCTGCTTGTAGAACGGGTGGATAACCTCGTTGGATAAACGCAGCAGATCGCCACGCTCAATCATCTCCGTGGCCAGCGCCGGGCCAATGCTGCCCGGGGACAGGCTGATAATGCCGTTCATATTGGTCAGCGCGCTGATGACCTTCTCGTCGGCAATCACGATGCCACAGCGTGAGCCAGGCAGGCCCAGCTTGGACAGGCTCATGCACAGGATGATGTTCGGGTTCCACAGCGGCGTGGCTTCGCTGAAGATAATGCCGGGGAACGGCACGCCGTAAGCGTTATCGATCACCAGTGGGATATCACGCTGCTGCGCCAACAGATCGAGCTTCATCAGCTCTTCGTCGGTGATCACGTTGCCGGTCGGATTGGTAGGGCGCGATACGCAGATCATGCCGATGTCGTCACCGATGTTCAGATGCTCAAAATCGACGTGATACTTGAACTGGCCATCTGGCAGCAATTCGATGTTGGGTTTGGCAGAGACAAACAGCCCTTCATCCAGTCCGGAATCGGCATAGCCAATATATTCTGGCGCCAGCGGGAACAGCACGCGGCGGCGGGTGCCGTCGGCGTAGCGGCCAGCGAACAGGTTAAACAAGTAGAAAAACGCGCTCTGGCTGCCATTTGTCAGTGCAATATTCTGTGGTTCGATCTGCCAGCCAAGCTCTTCTTGCAGCATGGTAGCCAGCGCTTTCAGCAGGGCGTCTTTGCCTTGTGGGCCGTCGTAGTTGCACAGTGCTTCGGTCAGCTTGCCCTGATCGAGCATCTCCTGGCACAGCTGTTTGAAGTAGCTGGCCATCTCTGGGATTTGCGCCGGGTTACCGCCGCCAAGCATGATGGCACCTGGCGTGCGCAGGCCTTCATTCAGATCGTCCATCAAGCGGGTGATGCCCGCGTAACGGGTAAATTTGTCGCCGAAAAGTGAAAAATTCATAGCTGCTGCAATATAGTTGTAAGCGGGTAGACGCCCACCATACCGCCAGATAAAAGCGGGTGCAATGCGGCTGATATCTTGCCCGCCGGGCATAGATGTTGCTCAGCGGGCTTTTTACAGCATAACGCGCTGAATTATTGTGACCGATCGCCAGCCCACACCACCATCACCTTATCGCCCCCATATTGGCGACTAAAGGCATAGTAATGAGGCGTTTGCTGGGATTGCTGCTTACCGGCACCGATTGCCGGGTGGCGCTCGCGGAACTGGCCTAGCCGCTGCCAATGTGCCAACAACGGCGCTTTGGCTCCTTGCAGTTCACCCCAGTTCATATCCGAGCGCGTGCCTTGTAAAGGATCGGAACCGGTAGGGCCAAACGGACGGCCGCTCTCATCACCGTAATAAATTTGTACCGCGCCCGGAGCCAATAACAGCAGGTCTGCTGCTCGCTGCTGCAAAGGTAACGAACCTTTGGCATCGCTGGCGAAGAACAGGCGAGTGTCGTGCGAGGAAATATAGCTCAGCACGTTGAAGCCTTGCAGCTTGTCCGCCATCTGCTGATAGGTGGCATCGATATTGGAGAAGCAACCCAGTGCCTGCGAGGCCTGATCCTGAAAATCGAAGTTGATCATCGCATCGAAGCCGTGCTGGTAATAGTCGCTTTTCATCACCCCATGGCCCCAGGCTTCACCGGTCATCCAGAACGGCGCGTTATCCAGCGCCTGCTTGGGATTAGCCGCTTTCCACTCTGCCAGCGCCTCGGTGGCACGCTGCTTTAGCAGGTCCAGCGTGGGTTTATCGACGTGCTTGGCGGTATCAACGCGGAAACCGTCAATGCCGTAGTCGCGCACCCATTGGCTGAGCCAGACCGTTAGATAATCGCGGGTGGTGGCTCCTGGGATTTCGCGCGCGGCGGTATCAGGTTTATGGCGGAAGAACAGCGGTAGGCCGCTGGCTCCAGGCGCTTCAGTTTTGATGTCCGGAAGGAAAGCCAGTGACATGGTCAGATCGTCAAAGCCCGGTGAGTCGTAATCGCCGATATCGGTGCGGATCCAGTTTTTCCCCCACCATTGGCTCCAGCCTGCTTTATCGCTGAAGTTGATGTAGTCGTTAAAGCTGTGCCAGCTCTGGCCTGGCCCCGGTTGCCAATCGCCCCAGTTTTTGCCGAGGGTTTTTGCGGCTTCATCTCCCTTCAGGTACAGCGAGCCGAACTGGAACTGCTGCATATCGGCCAGCGTGGCATAGCCGACGTGATTGACCACCACGTCAAACAGGATACGGATCCCGCGCTGATGCGCTTGCTCCACCAGATTACGCAGATCCTGCTCGTTGCCCATATTGGCATCGAGCTTGGTCCAGTCCTGGTGATAGTAACCGTGATAGGCATAATGTGGGAAATCCCCTTTGGTACCGCCGCCGACCCAGCCGTGGATCTGCTCTAGCGGGGAACTGATCCACAGGGCGTTGACCCCCAGCTGTTGCAGATAATCCAGTTTTTTCGTCAACCCGGCGAGGTCGCCGCCGTGGAAGGTGCCGATCTCCTGCATGCCATCGCCGTGGCGGCCATAGCTGTGATCGTTGGCCGGGTTGCCGTTTTCAAAGCGATCGGTCAGCACAAAATAGACCGTGGCGTTGTGCCAGTTGAAAGCCGCCTGTGGCGGCGTATTGGCTGACTCCAGCAATAGCAGACCCCCGCTGTTGGCTGCCGGTTGCAGGGTGACCTGGCCCTGAACCACCGTGGCGGTCTGGCCCGAGTAAAAATCGCGCACCGTTTCGCCTTCGGCAAAGGTGTCCTTCACCGCGATCGTGATCGGCTGGCCATCCCAGCGTTGGCAGGTGCGGGCCACGGCGGCGACGGTTTTTTCCGGTTCGGCCTTCAGGCTGAGCTGCAAGGTGGGTGTGCCGCTGCGGGTGTCGATCCGCACCTGATAATCGCCATCGCGAAATAGCCGCCAACTGACCGGCTCGCTATCGCTACAAGGTTGCAGCGACAACGTCTGGTTCAGCTTAACCGTGTCGCTGGGCTGCCAGCACTGTTGGTTCTGATAAAGCCGCAGCGGCAGTTGGCCTTTGGCCAGGGTTGCCTGGCTGGTAAATAAACCGCTGGTGGATTCGCTGAAGGCCGGGAAGCTTTGCAGCGTCCAGTTGGCCAGCGCTGCGGGTGAAAGCAGCATCAGCAGGGGAAGGGTCAGGCGTTTCATGGCTCTCCTTACTCGTGGCAGGAAGCGTTTTTATCGTAGGGTAGCCTAGTGTGCTGTATGGAGAAAAAATCGCCTCCTCCCAGGGTAAGAATTTGGGGGCGGAGGGGGAAGGGGGAGAGGTTTGACTATGCGCTGTTGGTTTTTTAATCTGCACTGCGAGGTGTACATTAACCAATGAGGTAAGCCTATGCGTATTGCATCAGTCCAACGTTTCGACGAACAACTTATAGAAATTCAAAAGGCTATTAATGAGGCAGAAAAGGGTGATTTCATATCTGAAGTTGAGATGACTGCTCGTTTTAGCAGGATGGGGGCGATAGTTAGTGATGACATGGAGAATATGGATCAGCTTGATTAGATGCCAGTTGGTAAACGCTGGCATCTAATCAGGATTACTTGTTCAGCAACTGCGGGTTAACGCAATTTTCTGTGACCGTACCGGTCAAGGCGGCAATCAGGTTATCCACGGCGCACTCGGCCATGCCGTAGCGAGTCTCATGGGTGGCGGAACCGATATGCGGCAAAGCGACCACGTTGGCCATTTTCAGCAGCGGCGAATCGACCGCGACCGGCTCTTGTTCGAACACATCCAACCCAGCGGCGTGAATGGTGCCGTCTTGTAAGGCTTCAATCAGCGCTTGCTCATCTACCACCGGGCCACGCCCCGCGTTGATCAAAATTCCGCTCTGCTTCATCTTCGCCAGCTGTTCGCGGCCAATCAGATGGAAGGTTTGCTCGGTGAGCGGCAGCGTAATGCACAGGAAGTCCGACTCGGCCAGCAGCGTATCAAGATCGCAACGGCGGGCATTGAAGCGTTGCTCTGCTTCTTCATGGGTGCGGCGTGCGTTGTACAGCACCGGCATGCCAAAGCCGAAGTGCGCACGCTGCGCCAGCGCCAGGCCGATGCGGCCCATGCCGAGGATGCCGATGGTTTTATGATGCACGTCAACGCCGTACCAGTCAGGCCCGATGCTGCCCTGCCATTCCCCTGCCTTGACCCGCTCGGCCACCTCGACCACCCGGCGTGCGGTGGCCAACACCAGGCTCATGATGGTATCGGCCACGGTTTCGGTCAGGACGGTTGGGGTATGCATCAACAGCACCCGGTGGGCGTTGAGTGCTTCAACGTCAAAGTTGTCGTAACCGACGGAGACGGTGGACGCCGCACGCAGTTTGGGGGCGCGTTGTAAAAAGGCTTCGTCAATCTTGCCGCCGGAACCGAGGATGCCTTCGGCCTGTTGTAGCGCCTGATCGAAGGCGGCGTTGTCCAGTTGCAGACCGTCAAAGGCATGAACGGTAAAGTGCTGGTCCAGCTTGGCACGCAGGTCGGCAGGAATACTTTTGTACAACACGATTGCAGGCTTCATCAAATAACTCCATCTGGCGAACGAGATGTTCAACATAACATATTGCAGGAAAGTGAAGGGCTGAGCCCCTCACTCGCAAGATTAGGCCACCTGTGGCTGAGCTTCATTACGTGCAGGCTTGACGATCAGCGTCAGCCCCACCGAGGCCAGCAGCGCGATAGCCATAAACATATAAGAGGCTGCCGGGCTGCCGGTCGCCCCGTTGAGGTAGCCGACAAACCAGGAACCGAAGAAGGAGCCCAGTGCACCCATGCTGTTAATCAGCGCCATGGCACCCCCGGCGACGTTTCTTGGCAGCATCTCCGGAATGATGGCGAAAAACGGGCCGTAAGGCGCATACATGGCCGCACCGGCGACCACCAGCAGGCCATAGGAGATCCAGAAGTGGTTCGGGCCAATGGCGTAGGAGGCGAAGAAGGCCAGCGCGCCGATCAGCAACAGCGGCCAGACAAACAGCTTGCGGTTCTGCATCTTGTCCGACGCCCAGGAAACCACGATCATCGCAATGGTGGCGGCCAGATAAGGTACCGATGACAGCCAGCCCGCTTCAACCATCCCCATCTGCATACCACTGCGCAGGATCGAAGGCAGCCACAGCACAAAGCCATACACGCCGATGCTCCAGGCAAAATATTGCATGCACAGCAGGATCACGTTGCGCGAGCGGAAGGCTTCGCCGTAGTTGCGTACCGCCTTGATGCCTTTCTGCTCCTCGGCTAGTTGTTGTTGCAACGCCAGCTTTTCCTGATCGCTCAGCCAGCCGACCTGTGAGGGTTTGTCTTTGACCAGCACCCACCAGCAGAATGCCCAGATGACCGCAGGAACCCCTTCGATGATAAACATTTCACGCCAGCCAAAGGCGTGGATCAGGTAGCCGGAAACTACCGACATCCACAGTACCGTGACCGGGTTGCCGAGGATCAGGAAGGTGTTGGCGCGGGAGCGTTCAGACTTGGTAAACCAGTTGCTGATGTAAATCAGCATCGCGGGCATCACCGCCGCCTCCACCACACCAAGGATAAAGCGGATCGCTGCCAGCATCGGGATATTGCTGACCATGCCGGTCAGCGAGGCGCAGCCACCCCACAGGATCAAACACCAGAAAATCAGCTTCTTGACGCTGCGGCGTTCGGCGTAGATGGCGCCGGGGATTTGGAAGAAGAAATAACCGAGGAAAAACAGGGCACCCAGCAGGGATGACATCCCTTTGGTGATGCCAAGATCGTCATTAATCCCGGCGGCAGAGGCAAAGCTAAAGTTGGCACGATCCAGATAAGCCAGGCTGTAGGTGATAAACACGATGGGCATGATGTACCACCAGCGTTTGGCCGCAATAGTTGCTTTAGTCATGTGCAGAACCCTTCAGTGGAGTCTTCTCACCAGCGGTGGCTTGCAGCTATCCGCTGGGGCTTGTGCTCTCCCGGCGTGCCTCGGTTGTAGGGACAGAGGTGGACGCTCATTGGAGCAAATGATTATTCCGCCAGTGCGGCGCGGGTTGGCAGCCCTTCGCTGTCGCCGATGGCCTGGATGGCCAGCGAACCGATCTTGTTGCCGCGTTGTACCGCCTGGAGCAGCGTTTTGCCTTCCAGCAGGGCGCTCAGCGTCCCTACCGCGAAACCGTCTCCGGCACCGACGGTATCTACCACGTTGGTGACTTTGACCGCGGGTACCGCAGCCTGGTCGCCTGCGGCAGTTTTAAACCAGGCACCTTCTGGCCCGGTTTTGATGATCACGGCCTGTACGCCGCGCTCCAGATAGAAATCGGCGATGCCTTCTGCGGTGGATTGCCCGGTCAGGATCTGGCCCTCTTTTAACCCCGGCAGCACCCAGTCGGCCGCGCAGGCCAGCTTGTTGAGCTGTTCGATCATCAGCTCCCGGCTAGACCACAGCACCGGGCGCAGGTTGGGGTCGAAGGAGATGGTTTTGCCCAGGGCACGCATCTCGGCAGCGGCGAACTGGCACAGCTCCAACGACTCGGCAGACAGGGCGGCGGCCACCCCGCTCAGGTGCAGGTGGCGGGCCCCGGCGAAATAGTCGCGGTCAAAGTCGGCGGTGGAAAGATGGCTGGCGGCGGAGCCTTTGCGGAAATACTCCACACTGGGATCGGTTCCATCGGTATTTTTAGATTTCAGCTGAAAACCGGTTGGATAGCGGCCATCAACGGTGACCCGCTGGGCATTAACTCCTTCTTTCGCCAACTGTTGCAGGGTAAAGCGGCCAAACGAGTCGTTACCTATCCGGCTGACCCAGCCGACGTTCAGACCCAGGCGGGCCAGCCCGATAGCCACGTTCAGTTCGGCACCGGCGATGCGTTTGGTAAAGCTTTCAACCTCGGCCAGATCGCCAGTTTGCGCGGCGACAAACATCGCCATGGCTTCACCCAGCGTGACGACATCTAAAGAATTTTGCGTGCTCATCATGCCTGCTCCCCGCGTAACATATCCACGTAATGACGGGTTACCGCCTCCAGATCGCTGCCCTGTAGCGGGAACTCGATGCCGCGTGGCACGTCCTGCGGCAAGCGGGCCAGCACTTCACGCCAGCTACCGTCGGTGTCATCCAGGGCGATGGCGCGCCAGCCGCGTGGGCCAAGGGTTGCGGCTTTAACATGAATATAGCCAACGTGTGCGGCCAGGAGATTGGCGGCGGCCAGGGTGTCTTGCCCCACCCAATGCCAGTTGGCCATGTCGAACGTCATACCGACCGGCAGCTGGCTCGCTTCCACCGCATGGAAAAAGGCGTTCATCAATGACAGGATGCCGCAGTCTGGCGTTTGATCGTTCTCGACCACCAGTTGGGTTGCGGATTGCCCCAGCGCGATTTTTAACTCGGTAAAGTCAAAGCCTGGCTGGTAGTGGCCTAAGGCCAGCTTGAGACGACTGGCTTGCAGGATCTTCGCCTCCGCCAAAAAGGCAGGCAAGTTCGGGTTCAGGGTGTGTTGTGGCGTAAACAGTGACTCAGGAGCGGAATAGACGGCAGCCAGTTGGTGTTGCTGTAGGGCTTTTGCCAGGGTGGGTAAAGCGTCCAGTTCCTGTGGGGAAAGCAGTTCACGGCGGATTTCCACGCCGTCTGCGCCTGCTTGGGCGATCAGGGGTAACAACGCCGCCTGGCCACCTAGCTGCTGTACCTTGTCGTTGCCGTAGGCGCTGGTTACTACAATAATCTGTTGCTTCATCTTTTGGCTCCTGAGGTGACCTATCACCACCGCTACTGTTGTTGCAACGGTAAATGGAACCGGTTCCATTGAAAAGCAGCAGCATGCAGAACTATGATCGCAATCACGGAGTTGGCTGAAAAATAGTCGCTTGAGGACTGATGGTTCGAGTATGGCCTAACGCTGGGTGGAACCACGAACGATCAGCTCACCGGAGAATAGCTGCTCGCTAACGGGGGCATCGAGGCCCTGGATACGCTGCACCAGCAACTCCAACGCGGCATGTCCTATCTGGTAGGTGGGCTGTTTCAGGGTAGTTATCCCCACCCCGGCCAGTTCGGCCCAATCCAGTTCGTCAAACCCCAGCAGGCCAATATCGTTGCCCCACTGCATGCCCAGGTGGCGCATAGCGCGCGCAACTTGCAGCGTTAGGGCACCGTTGGCCGAGATCACCGCTTTGCGCATGCCGCGATGGCGGGTATTAAAGGTCTGTAATACCGTTGCCAGCTTGTCGGCGTCGTTGAGCGGAGTTTCGGCCTGTTCGGCGGACAAATCGGGATGTTTGGCCATGGTCTGGCGAAAGGCGTGCAGACGTTCAAGCCGGGTATTCACGGTGCCAATTGGCTCACTGAGGAACAGGATCGCCTCAAACCCCTGTTGTAACAGATGCTCCGTCGCGGTGGCGGTGGCCTCGTGGTTATTCAGGCCCACCACATCGCAGGCGAAATCGGGAATTTTACGGTCGATCAGCACCATCGGCAGCATCGACTGTTGCAGCATGGAGAGCGCGTCTTCACGCATCCCTACGGCGTTCACCACAATCCCTTCCACCCGGTAGCTGCTCAGCAACTGTAGATAGTGTTGTTCCTGATTGATCTCGTTATTGGTGTTACAGACCAGCAGGGTAAAGCCATGCTGGCGGCAGGCCGCTTCGATACCGCGCATCACGTCGACGGAATAGGGATTGGTGATATCGGCGATGATCAGGCCGATCAGCCGCGTTTGCCCACCCTTCAGGCTTCGTGCCATCTGGCTTGGGCGATAGTCGAGCTGCTGGATCGCGATGTCGATACGTTGCTTGAGGGCGTCGGAGAGCAGGTGCTGTTCACCATTGAGATAGCGCGACACGCTGGTTTTGCCGGTTTGGGCGTGTTTTGCCACATCACTGATGGTGGCGCGCCCTGAGGCACGCGTTGCTTTATCACTGCTCACAGCCAATCTCCCCTGCGGTTCAATGCCAAGGAGACTAACACACCCGGCATCACGCCGGGAATGACCCATGTCAGGAGGTAACCTCCTGCGCTTTGGCCTGCGGCTGGATTTTCTTGTCGGGACTGCTGAGGGTGAAGACAGAAATCAGCGTGACACCCAAGGCCAGGCAGCCGAGGATCAGGTAAGTATCGGCGAACCCCATACGGTCATACAGGCTACCTGCAAAGGCAGAGAGGAAGATGGCGGCCCCCTGTTTGGCAAACTGGAAACCAATCAGATAGATCGTGGCGGAAAGGCGGGTATCAAAGTTGGCGGTGATGTACTTGAAGGAACCGACCAGCAGGAAAGGCACCTCCAGCGCGTGCAGCATTTTCAGCATGATGACTTCCAGTGCCGTTGTGGCAAAGGCGGAGCCAATGATGCGTATGGACATGATGGTACCGGCCAGCAGCAGCGTATTTTTCGCCCCGATGCGGTTAATAATCCACGGCGAGCAGAACATGATCAGCGCATTGGCCAATTCTCCGGCGGTGGTCGCATAACCGAAGACTTCGGTACCGCGCTGTGGCGAGCTGAAGAAGGTTTTGAAGAAGTTGGCAAACTGTTGATCGAACACGTCATAGACGCAGGCGACGCCGACCACATACAGGATGAACATCCACATCTTCGGCATCCTGAACAGCTCTGCCACCATCCTCAGATTGAACTGGCTCTGGTTGGCACCCAGCTTGCCCATGACAATGGCGTTAGGATTTTCGCGTGGGTTGGCCAGTATCAGCAGTAGCATCAGTAATACTGCGGCCCCAGATCCCATCCAGAAGACGATATCCGGATTGATATTGAATAACACCCCGGCGGTAGACGCACAGATCCCCCAGCCGAAACAGCCAAACATCCGCGCCTTGCCGTATTCGAAGGCACTTTTGCGGCTGACTCGTTCGATATAAGCCTCAACGGCTCCTGCGCCCCCTGAAAAAGCAAATCCGATATAGGCCCCGCCCACCATGGCTCCGAGCAAGACGTTCATTTTCAACAACGGCGCAAAGACGTAGAGGAAGAAGGGGGCAAAGAAAAACAGCAACAGGGTAATCACCCAAAGCAGATGTTTTTTCAGCCCGAGCTTATCGGAAATAATGCCGAAAATGGGTTGGAATAGAATGGCAAACAGAGACAGACAGGAAAATACCAGGCCAGTTTCGGTTTTATTCAGCCCGATAACCTCAGACAGCCAGATCGGCAGAAACGGAAAGCAGGTGGCCATAATGAAAAAGTAGAGGAAAAAGAAAGCGCCAAATATCCAGAAGTTACGGTTATTTTTATAGGTACAGACGGTGGCGTTCATGGTGATTGTCCTTCCACGACGAGCTTTGGGTGTGCAGCGGCTCGCCGGGGTGAGCGCTGCACCTGCAAATCTATGGGATAGCTCAGAGCTGTTCCAGGTCGATCAGCATGGCGCTTTCCGGATCCAGTACCGGTAACGCCAGGCCAACCTGTGCCAGCCATTCCCCGCTAACGTCGCAGGGCTGTTTCATCCAGGCGGGTAACTGGCGCATGGTATGGCCGCCCTGCTGTTGGTGAATCAGCGGCGGGGTATCCAGCAGGGTGATCCGATAACGTGCATCCGGCCTCAACCCTGGAATGCGCAAATTACCCGGCAACTGGTGATCCGGCATCGCCAACTGGCTGACCAGAATGACGGCTTGCTCTTGTCCTGGGGCAACCACGCCATTAATCTGGGTGCTTGGGTCGTGATGATCGATACGGATAACATCGCCGCTATGTAGCAGTGGCCGGAGAGATTTGTGCAACGCCACATAGCGGACGAAGCCAAGCTGTTCGGCGTCACCTTCTTTGACCGGGTCGAGTTCGATACCCATGTGACCGAACAGCGCCGTCAGGCCGCGAAAACCGATGCTGTGCTGACGTTCGGTGGCGTGACACTGTCGGTTGCCGATGTGTGAGCCCATCACTTCCGGTGGGAAGAAATAGCTCATGCCACGCTGAATGGTTTGACGTTCCAGCGCGTCGTTGTTGTCGGAGGCCCAGAAGCGGTGGCAGCGTTGCAGGACCTCATAATCGATACGACCCCCACCGGAGGCACAGGATTCAAATTCCACCTGCGGGAAGCGTTCCCTCAAGCTATCCAACAGGCGATAGAATTGCTCGGTCTGGGCTGTCAGCGAGGCGCGGCCAAGGTGTGCGGGTTGCACGATCTCGCGGTTCATGTCCCACTTGATGTAGTCGATATCATGATTGCTCAGTAGCCAGTTCATACGCTCCAGCAGGTATTCGAAGACCTGTGGGTTGCACAAATCGAGCACGTACTGAAAACGCCCGGTAGGTTGCTGATAGCCCGGTAAACCTAACACCCAGTCGGGGTGAGCCCGAAACAGATCGGAATCTGGATTGATCATCTCTGGCTCCACCCAGATACCGAATTCCATGCCTAGTTGTTTAACATGCTCGATCACCGGAGCCAGCCCGTTCGGGTATTTTTTCTCGTCCAGATACCAGTCGCCAAGTGCCGCGCGATCGTGGTCGCGGCCACGGAACCAACCGTCATCAATGATAAAGCGTTCTACGCCAAGTCCGGCCGACTTGGTGGCCATCTGCATGATGTATTCGGGCTGGTGGTCGAAATAGATGCCCTCCCAGGTATTGAGATGCACGGGACGTGGCTTGTGTTCAGGGAAGTGCAGGATATTCTGGCGGACATAACGGTGAAACTGCTGGCTGAGCGCATTCAGACCCGTGCGAGAGCTGGCAGCATACAGCCAAGGCGTACTTAGACTGGCCCCGCCTTCCAGCTCCTGCTCGCCTGGCAGATACAGGGCCTCTGCCTGCAACAGGCGGCGGCCATCGGTTTTTACATCAGCACGCAGACGATGGTTGCCGCTCCAGCCGAGATGGATACCCCAGACCTCCCCCTGTTGCTCGCTGAAGCCACGGCTACCTACCATCATGCCAGGGAAGTATTCATGAGAGCTGCGCCCTCGACGGTTTTCCTGCAGGTACCCACCATGCTCCAGGGTGACGCGGTGCGGTTGGAACTCGCGGATCCAGCGGCCATGGAACGCCATCACTTCACCAGCACGCTCTGGCAATGGCAGTGTCAACGCCAAGCGGTTAACCCAGTAACGAGCAGCATGGTGATTGATCAACGTATGGCGCATCTTTAGCACGCCGCTGGCGCTGTCCAATTGCAGTTCGCTGCGTAGTTGCAGCCCAGCCTGTGGGTCTTCTGCCAGGATCAGTAACTGATTGTCCTGATGCGTGATTTCGCTGGTGGTGAACACGGGGGACCAATCGTAGCCGTCGCGATGGCCTTCCACTCCCGGCGAGCCAAACAGACCGCGTCCAGATTCTGCCGCCAGCGTCAGCGGCGTATCGACATCCAGCCTGCCGTTGGGCACCGCCCGGCTCAGCGTCAGGATATCTTCCGGCATAAACCCGCTTAAGTGGGGGCCCCAATAGAGAATTTCGGCAAACGGCTGGCAACGAACGATGACGTCGGTCGTGGGGCTGGTTAACCGCACAATGGTGGGTTCCATGTTTTGACTCCTTTACGATCTTTGGCTCAACTCAGTGGCGTCATCATTGATCCGAAACGTTTCGGATTAAAACCTAAACGTTTCGGATCTGTGATCTGGTCGGGCAAAAAACGTCGTTGTTTTAAACGATCAGGAGGTCAGGGGGAGTTCGTCAGGATTGGGTTTTAACACCGGTTGCCACAGTACCTGTAATTTTTGCAGCGGTTCACCACGGATCAGGCCAAGGGTCATTTGTGCGATTTGTTGGCCGACTTCCGCGCGGGTGGCTTGGACGATGGAGGCTACAGGAAGATCGAGCAGGCTTTCCGCGGGTAATCCGTCATACACCACCAGAGAAACCCCACCGGGGCCGAGTTTATCGGCATCACGCAGCGCCATTGCTGCCCCTTCGCCGTGACCGTTGCAGTCGGTAATGATTGCCGTCGGTGGATCGGCCAACGCCAATAACGCTTGGGTAGTCAGATAACCCGCACGACGGCTTGGCGTGATACTGCACAGATAATCATCACGTTGTGGCAGTTGGTGGCTGGCCAATCCATCCAGATAACCTTGGCGGCGCTGGCTGATAAATGACTGCTGGTTATTTTCGCCCAGATAGGCAATTTTCCGGTGGCCGAGCGCCACCAGATAGTCCACGGCCATCTGGCTGCCAGCGCGGTTATCAAAATCAAACCAGGCGTAATCTTTCACCAACTGGCTGCGGCCGAGCGCCAGAAACGGGAAGTTAAGCCGCTGTAATTCATGCAGACGCGGATCGTTGTCTAGCGTATGGGCAACGATCAGCGCATCAACACGTTTGCTGGCAATCAGACGAGTAAAGGCATGATGGGGCGCATCATCTGCCACCAGCAGCAGATCGATCTCGTGGCGCACCAACTCATTGCTGATACAACCGATCATCTCCATCAAGGTAGAGTTACTTAACGTGTAGTTATTGAAGGGGAAAACCAGCCCAACGGCGTCGATTTTGCCCATTTTCAAACGGCGTGCCAGGGTATTGGGGCGATAACCCAAACGCTCTGCCTCAGCCTCTACCCGTTGGCGCGTATCTTGGGCCACGTCGCCGTAGCCATTCAGGGCGCGACTCACGGTGGTAACGGAGAGATCCAATGCTTTGGCAATCGCTTTCAGGGACATATTTCACTCTACAGAAGGTGTTGGGATGCCGGGCGAGAGTAACACAGGCAGAGGAACCGGAGGGAGAGGTGAGGGCAGGAAATGCGAACTGGCGGGGCCAAAGCCCCGCACGGGATTACTGCAGCGGGCTGAGGGTGATCTCAACGCGGCGGTTTTGCGCTTTGCCTGCGGTGGTGCTGTTGGAGGCAATTGGGTTATCCGGGCCGGCACCGGTTGAACGGATGCGGTTGGCGGCGACCCCTTGGGTGATTAGCGCGCTGGCCACACCGTCTGCACGTTGCTGGGACAGCGTCATATTATGCGCGCGAGCCCCGGTGCTGTCGGTGTAACCCACCACGTTGACGGCGGTTTTTTCATACTCTTTCAGCACCATCGCCACGCCGGTCAGGGTGTTGGCACCCGCCGGTTTCAGCGTGCTGCTGTCGGTATCGAAGGTCACGTTGTTTGGCATGTTCAGCACGATATTATCGCCCTGACGGGTAACGCTAACGCCGGTGCCTTTCATTTTGTCGCGCAGTTTGGCTTCCTGCACGTCCATGTAGTATCCGGCGCCACCGCCCAATGCGGCACCGGCTGCGGCGCCGATCAGCGCGCCTTTACCACGGTCTTTTTTCGATGAAGAGATCATGCCGATACCGGCACCCAGGGCTGCGCCAACGCCAGCGCCAATACCGGACTTGCCGGCTTCTGACTCCCCGGTGTAAGGGTTGGTGGTACAAGCCGATAGCGTCATGGCAACGGCTACCGCACCAGCAATTATCGCAATGCGTTTTTTCATTGTTAGTTCCTTTAAAAGCAGGGATATCTGCGTGCGCTACTCCAAACTGGAGGCGCTAAATCGTCGGCATTCAGCCGCGAGCCCCAAACGGGCCGCGCAACTATGACGTACCTTTTGGCCAGCAGTTCCGATAAAAATCGTGACAAATTATAAACCTGTAAGCCAGGCAGGAAGGTAGCCGCCAAATCGCCGCTTGGGAACCAGAACAAACTGAATTAATGCAAGATTGGTTGATCTTTAGGACAAAGGGGCGAAGAGTTTCGCCCCGATAAGATGCCGTTAGGCTAACGTTTCGCCATTGCTGGCGATCACGCGGCGATACCAGTCGAAGCTCTGTTTCTTCGAGCGGGCAAAGGTGCCGCTGCCGTCGTCGTGCTTATCTACGTAGATAAAGCCGTAGCGCTTACTGTATTGCCCGGTGGTGAAGGACACGCAGTCGATACAGCCCCAGGGGGTGAAGCCCATTAGCTCAACGCCGTCGTCGATCACCGCTTTTTTCATCTGCTCGATGTGCGAACGCAGATAGGCGATGCGGTAATCGTCGTGGATCTGGCCATCGGCCTCGGGCTTATCCAGCGCACCGAAGCCGTTTTCGACGATGAACAGCGGCTTCTGGTAGCGTTCATAGAGGATGTTGAGCGTATAGCGCAGCCCTACCGGATCGATCTGCCAGCCCCAGTCGGATGCTTTCACATAAGGATTCGGCACGCTGCCTTCAAAACCGGCCAGCGCCGTGCCCGTGCCGATGGAGTCCGCCTGCACCGCGTTACTCATGTAGTAGCTCAGGCCGATATAGTCTGCACAACCTTCACGCAGGATCTGCTCATCTTCCGGCTGCATCTGGATATGGTAACCCTTGCGCTCCCATTCATGCAGAATGTAGGACGGGTAATAGCCGCGCATATGCACATCGCCAAACAGGAAGCGTTCACGCATCGCCTCTTGCGTATACATCACATCATCCGGATTACACGAGAACGGATACAGCGGTACCATGGCGATCATGCAGCCAATCTGCAGGGCCGGGTTGATGGCATGCCCCAGTTTGACCACCTGCGCGCTGGCGACAAACTGATGGTGCAGCACCTGGTACATGCACTCTTCCGGGTTCGGTTCCTGGGTGAAAATCACCCCTGAACAGCAGTAGCCGAACAGTGGGGTCTTCCAGTTGCGCTGGTTGTTGATCTCGTTGAAGGTCATCCAGTACTTCACTTTGTGCTGGTAACGGGAGATGACCACCTGGCTAAAGCGCACAAAGAAATCGACGACCTTGCGGTTTTTCCAGCCGCCATATTCTTTCACCAGATGCCATGGCATCTCGAAATGGGAAAGGGTGATCACCGGCTCAATGCCGTATTTCAGCAACTCGTCAAACAGGTTGTCGTAGAACTGTAATCCTTCCTCGTTCGGCTCCAGCTCATCCCCTAGCGGGAAGATGCGCGACCAGGCAATTGAGGTGCGGAAGCACTTGAAGCCCATTTCGGCAAACAGCGCGATATCGCCTTGATAACGGTGATAGAAGTCCACTGCGTCGTGGTTGGCGTAGAGGTAGCCTGGTTCAATGCCGTCGGTGATCACGCGATCGACGCCGTGGGCACCGCTGGACAGCACATCGACGATGCTTGGGCCTTTACCGCCCTGATCCCAGCCGCCTTCAACCTGATGCGCCGCGACCGCGCCGCCCCACAGGAAATCATCCGGTAACTGTTTTTTCATAATATTGCTTCTCTTGGTAGATAAATTTAGGCCATTTCAGGCTTGTTGAGCGGTGCAGTTGGCGCAGGCTGTTCTTCTTTGAAGCCGACGATATAGGTTAGTACCGCACCGAGCACAAATGCCACGCAGATGGACAACAGGAAGCCAAGGAACTGCGGCATATGGCCTTCTTTAAAGAACACCGGCAGCACGGCAATCCCCGGCAGGCAATAGCTCCATGATACCGCGTTGAAGGCTCCGGCAATGGAACCGCCGACCGCACCGGCGACACAGCCGCAAATCATTGGGCGTTTCAGACGCAACGCTACGCCGTAGATGGCGGGTTCCGTGATGCCAAACAGGGCGGTCATGCCCGCAGACAGCGAAACGCGCTTCATCTCCGGGTCTTTGGATTTCAAATAGACGCCCAGCACCGCACCCGCCATGGCAAACACCGGCGAGGCTTGCAGGCCGGTAAAGGTGTCATAACCCAGTGTGGCATAGTTCCCCACGGTGACCGGCGTGATCCCCCAGTGTACGCCCAGCGTGACCAACGGCATCCACAGTGCGCCTACCACCGCTCCGGCAATGGAAGGGCTGAGGTGATACAGCGTGTTATAGACGCCACCGATGGCCCCGCCAATCATGTTACCGATCGGGCCAAAGGCCAGCAGCGTCAGCGGCACCATGATCGCGATACAGAACATCGGCGTGAACAGGTTGCGGATCACCAGCGGTAGGATGCGTTCAAAGAAACGCTGCACATAAGACATGATCCAGACCATCAGGATGATCGGGATCACCGAGGCGGTGTAGCTGAGATACTGCACCGGCATGCCCAGGAAGGTGAGGGGATCGGCATTAATCGGGATACCGGCCACCTCGGCCAGCACCCTGGCAATCTGTGGGTTATTGACGGCTTCCTGCATCAAAGCCTGCATGGCCGGATCGGCAGAGTTCACCAACAGGATTTTATTGGCGGTGAGCATGTTCATATAGTCTGGAGAGACCAGTGCACAGGCCGCGATCACCGCAGTGAACGGATTGACGTTGAATTTTTTCGCGGCGGTGAAGGCTACCATCACCGGCAGGAAGGTGAAACCGGTCCAGGAAACGAAGTTCAGAATACGATAGGTGCCGCTGGCCGGATCCATCCAGCCCAAGGCAGCAAACAGCGAAATGAGCCCCTGCAACACCCCGCAGGCTGCCAGCGGATACAGGAAGGGGGCGAAGATGCTGGAGATTATGTCCATCAGGCGGCTGACGATGCCGACGTTCGGCGCGCTGACCGCCACGTTCTCATCCATATTGACCAGTTTGAGCACTTCCCGATAGGCATCGCCGACGTGGTTGCCAATCACCACCTGCAATTGCCCACTGGATTCGATAACGGTAATAACGCCTTTGACGCGTTTCAGCGTGTCTTTATCGGCCTGGCTAGTATCTTTTAAAATAAATCGCAAACGTGTGGCGCAATGTGTGACATTAATCACATTATTATCGCCGCCAATCAGGCGTACGATCTCTTTTGCCGAGTCAGCATAATTAATTGCCATCAACGTAACTCCATCTGTGGGGTACAGAAATATCGGGCTTTATTATCGGTCGAAGGTGATTTCTAAATGGATAGTAGCAAACGGCAAGAGAATGTCACGATATAACAAAATTGCAGAATAGTGACTTGTTACATGCAAAAAACAGGGTGTTATTTAACGTGCTTTAACTAATAAAATTAATGGTCGAGACTTTTAGCCAGCTTTTTCCCTATCGCTTCCAACATATACATCACCGGTACCTGGGTAGTGATATCGTATTCGCTGGCAATGCGGATTTGCGGCATGTGGTAAGAGAGGTTAAAGTCCGCCATGCGCGCCAGCGAAGAGGTTTCGCTATTGGTAATGCTGACGATCTTACAGTTATGCAGGCTAAATTGGCTCGCCAGTTTAAGCATTTCCGGCGTTTCTCCGGAAACAGATAAAATAATGGCTACCGCGTTTTTATACATATCACTGCTGATGGGATAATAAGGGTCATCGATATAATTACTGAATTTACCGACGTTAGAGAAAAAACGAGCGCCGTACTTACCTAACGTGCCGGATGTGCCTGCTCCGACAAAGATGATCCGTTCCGCGTTGGCAATGTGTGCTGCCGCATCCGTAATTAACTGTTCAAACTCTTCATTGTTAATACTCTTGAAGAAGCTGACAATTTCACTGACGCCGGAGGTTAGCAGCAGTTTGTCTTCCTGTTCCAGATAGAGTTTAAAGCGAATGCGGAATTCCGAATAGCCGCTGAAATTCATTTTCTTACAAAAGCGTAATACCGTGGTGGTGGAGACCTTGGCACCGTCCGCCAGCTCGCGAATAGTCATATACATAACCTTGTCCTTATTTTTGATGACGTAGTTGTACACCATCAATTCAAGACCGTTGAGCTTGGATAAGGCGATATGGGTAAACATGCTGGATCCCGTTGACAAGGTTGGCTGCCAAAGTACCAGAAGCGGGCAGGGATGACAAAGCCCGCCCGCCACTTCTTCAGGGGTAGCGCAGTTCGGCGGCGGCCCAGTTCATGATCAGCGTATGGGCCTGGGTCTCCTGGTTGAACTGGCGTTGTACTTCACTGAACCCAAGCTTGCGGTAAAAGGCGCAGGCCCGCAGATTCTGCTCGTATACCTCCAGGCTCAGCCAGCCGTGCTGTTGCTGCACGTGTTCCATCAGTGCGGCTCCGACGCCTTGGCCGTGGAAGCGTTCATCGACAAACAGCGCGCCTACAAAGCGTTCATCCAGCACGCTGATAAAACCGGCGATCTGCTGGTGGTGCAGATAAACCCAGGTTTTGGCGCGCGGCAGATAGCTTTCACGCACCAACTGGGCGGTTTGCTGCCAATAATCGGCCGCGATAAACGGATGGGCCTGGGTGGTGCTTGCCAGCCACAGCGTCATCAGCGGCTCGATATCGGCCGGAACGGCAGTGCGGATCATGCCTGGCGCTGCTTTGGGTGGCAGAAGCAACCGGTAAGATGATCGTTCACCAGGCCGCTGGCCTGCATAAAGGCATAGCAGGTAGTGGAGCCAATAAACTTAAAGCCGCGCTTTTTCAACGCCTTGGACAGGGCATCGGACTGTTCGGTTTTGGCGGGGACTTCGCCAAGCGCCTGCCAGTGATTGAGCAGAGGCTTGCCGGTGACGAACTGCCAGATAAAGGTGACAAAATCCTCTCCGGCGGTTTCCATCGCCAGATAGGCCTTGGCATTGTTGATAATCGCCTCAATCTTGCCGCGATGGCGGATGATGCCGCTGTCTTGCATTAGCGTTGCCACGTCTTGTTCGGTCATGGCTGCGATGCGCTGCGGATCGAAATTGTGGAAGGCACGGCGGTAGTTTTCACGTTTTTTCAGCACAGTGATCCAGGAAAGACCCGCCTGCTGGCCTTCCAGGCACAGCATTTCGAACAGCTCGCGTGCGTCGGTGGTGGGTACGCCCCATTCCTGGTCATGATACTCAAGATATAGCGGATCGGCGGTAACCCAACCGCAACGTTCGTTGGCCATACGAGGATTCCTTATGCTGTATTTATTTACAGGTAATCATCGCCGCAAGCGGCCTGCTTGGCAACCCTTTGAGCGATTTATCGTCGGTAAGCTTGACGTTATGTGAATCCACGCAATATTTACTACATAGCCTTGGTGATAAAGGCTAACAATAAGAATTGGATATGAGTCACATAGGTTCGACCGTAGGGGCGCTGCATGCTGCGCCCGGTTTACTATTTTGACTCTCAGGAGTCTATTTATGCCTCTGAAAAGACAGGGCAAGCAAACCCCAACGGTGCTTGCTGTGGCGTTAGCTTTTTGCCTCAGTGCTACGGCACAGGCTTACGATCAACTTTACGTGTTTGGCGACAGCCTGAGTGATACCGGCAATAACGGCCGCTTCACTTATGACAGTAACCAACATCAGCTGTATGACGAAATACTGGGCCAGCGCATCGGTGCCGCGCTGGTGGCATCCGATAACGGTGGCTACAACTATGCTGCCGGTGGTGGTGTGGCCGTTCCGGCGCTAAACCCGGCGGACAACACCGAGGATCAGCTACAAAGCTATCTTGCGAGGGTTAACGGCAGGGCCGACGGCGACGGTTTGTATATTCACTGGATTGGCGGCAACGATCTGGCCGCCGCGGCGATGAATGTGGCAACTGCACCGGAGGTGGCCTATACCAGCGCCTTGGCTGCGGCGACGCAGGTGCACGCTTTACTGAACGCCGGTGCCGGGACGGTGATAGTGCCAACGGTACCGAATATCGGCTCAACCCCGCAATTGATGGAGCTGATTATCCAGCAGGCGCTGGGGCCGGTGCAGGGCGCGGCCATACTGGCGGCGTACGGCAAGCTTAATACTCTCGCCACGCCGGATAACGCTTCGCGCCAGCAGGCGATCCATCAGGCTTTAGGTGCCGCTGCACAGCAGGCCAGCAGCAATCCGCTGGTGCAGCAGGCCATTGCTGCCCAACTGAGCGCGACTTTTGACAGTTTCAGCGCCCAGGCGGCCCAGCTTACCGATTTTTATAACCAGAGCGAAGATCGCCTGTTGGCTCAGGGCGGCGGTAATATCGTGCGCGTTGACGTCAACAAACTGTTCAGCGAGGCGATCGCCAATCCGGGCCAGTTTGGTTTTACCAACACTGCCGGTATGGCCTGCCCAGCGGGAGTTTCTTCGGCGGTATGCAGTTCCTCCATGCCAGGCTTTAACAGCGAGCAGGCTTATCTGTTTGCCGATCATTTCCACCCTAGCCCGCAGGCTCACCAACTGATCGCCGATTATATTCAGGCGGTATTGGATGGCCCGGCGCAGGCAGTGGCACTCAACCAGGCAACCGCCGCTTTCGCGCGTGATAGCCGTGCTACCCTGGACAGCCGTTTTCAGCAGTTACGCACCAACAGCAATCCACAGGGGTCGTTGGGCGTATTCGGCGGCTATGCTGGGCAACGTTATGATTATTCAGCCAACATGGTTGCCGGAGATGGTGACGCCACCACGCATAACCTAACGCTGGGCGTGGATTATCAACTGACGGATGAGTGGCTGATAGGGGCGCTGATCTCGGGTTCTAACGATAATCAACAGCCTTCCAGCCGTTACGATTATAAGGCGCGTGGCGTGCTGCTGTCGGCCTTCAGCTCCCTGACGCTGTTTGAGCAAGGATGGGTCAATGCTGATTTGCACTATGCCAGCGTGAATTACGACGACATTAACCGCAGTATGCAGCTGGGTTCGCTAACCCGTACAGAAACCGGTGATACCGATGGTAAGCAGTGGGGCGCACGCGTTACTGCGGGGTATGACTTCCCGATCGCTTCGTACCTCACCACCGGGCCGATGGCCCAGTTTGCCTGGGATTACAGCAATGTCTCCGGTTATAGCGAGAATGGCGACAACAGTACGGCCATGCGTTTCAACGATCAGACCTATCATTCGCAGATCGGCGCTGTAGGATGGCGATTGGATAGTCAGCTCGGGGTAGTTAATCCGTACGCGGAGGTGAGCTATCAGCACCAGTTCGGTGATGGCGTTTACCGGGCAGGCGGTGGATTGAAATCGACCCAGACCTCATTCACCCGCGACAGCGCCAGCCAGGATAAAAACTGGATGGATATCACCTTGGGGGCGAATATGCCATTGAGCGATCGGGTGGCGGCGTTTGCGACGGTTTCGCAAACCAGCGGTTTGAGCAGTGGCGAGCAATTTATGTACAACGTGGGGGTCAGTGCGCGTTTTTGAAGAATGGATTTAATCTTAATTGCCCGGTGCCAGACGGTTTGGTGCCGGGAAGAACAGGGGAGAGCAGCGCTTACCATTATTACGGGACAGTGCCTGATATGCGGGGCTGTTAGGCCTGTGCGCCATTGCCTTGCCCGAGCCCTTCACCTGAAAAGTACAGTGTCTGACTGTACTTTAGTATAACTATCATTTGCCCCTAAAAGACTTTATCGTTACGGCATAAGAGCAAAAGATTTAAATAAAAAAAACTGATCCCGTTTAAAGGATCAGGAGCCAATTCGGCCAACACCAGGGAAATTTTGTTGTCATTATTATAAATAACAGGTTGTCTGTCAATTGTTCTCTCGCTCACTAATCAACGAGTGGGAGCGCTTTTGCGTGCCTGAAATATATAAAAAACGTATCAATCTCAACCCCTATCATTAGTTTTTTAGCTTCAACGCGGTATCAACAATCAAAAAGTTAGTTATTATCAGATATGATGTGGTGTTTTTTGCCGAATGTTAACATTTTTGGCAAAAAAACACCCAATTGAAAACACTTCAGCAACTAAAAATTTATCACGCAGACTGTTGTAAAACCGTTATTAACGCAGTGAAAAATCAGGCTTTGATGTCTTGGGGTGAGTGTGGTTAAAAAATCACAGTTATTTCATTAAATATATCAAACAGTAAAATCATCACGGTGTTATTGATTAAAAAGCTCGCGGAATTTTTTTACTCACTATTAGTTTTCTGTTTTTTTTATGATAAAATATTACTTCTATGCTGTGCTCTGAAATTTGTAACGGGAATTTCAATAAGGAGACTTTGCGTGTCGAGTTTATTCTTTAATAATGAATTTATTAACTCAGTCATAAAGAGTTATTTGGAAGCGAACTTACGAGAGTATAACAGCATAAAGTACGCTTATGCGATCATGAGCAAAATAAACCCTGCTAATTTCACCATCATTTCCAACAAAACAGAATGGTTTGAGTTTTATACCGCAAATAACTACCAGTTTATCGATCCGGTGTTGATTTCCACATCCCGCCGAGTGACACCTTTCGTCTGGGATGAAAATATTAAGAACGGCTCTGGGTTAAAACACCCCAATATTTTTGATATGGCCAAGAACTATAATGTCATCAATGGCTATACGTTTGTGTTGCACGATCACAATAATAATCTAGTGGTGCTGTCTCTTATTATGGATGATGCCTGTGACGAAAATATAGAAGAGATTATCAAAGAGAACCAACATAAACTGCAAATGCTGTTAATCACCGTGCATGATAAATTAACCGCACTTTATCACGAACTGAATAACACCAGCGATGATGATCAAATCAACCAAAAAGAGCTATTCTCCAAACGCGAGAATGAGGTGATTTACTGGGCCAGCATGGGGAAATCCTATCAGGAAATCGCACTGATTTTGGGGATCAAGCTCACCACCGTAAAATATCATATCGGCAATGTGGTCAAAAAATTAGGCGTTACCAATGCCAAACATGCCATCAGGCTTGGCGTTGAGCTGAAGCTCATCAGGCCGGTGCTTTCCGAGCGGGAATGAGAGTGACCAAGAGCCTCCGGCTTTAACGTATCGATGATCAATGTCGGATGGTGTAGCGGTATTAAACATCACTGCTTAGGCCGACCCTATTCATTGAGGCTTATCGCCGGGCTAAATCTCGTTCAGGCAACAACTATCGACTCGATCCCTTCCTAACTGGCCGCGAAACGCGATTTTTTCACGAAGATTGACACTTGCTGCGGGATTCTGGCTGTATATCTTACGGTCAACGGGTATACTGGCCCATTCTGTTAAATCCACTTGTATCGCGTGCGAAATCAACATGCAAAAGTTTGATACCAAGACCTTTCAGGGTCTGATCCTGACACTACAGGACTATTGGGCGCGCCAGGGCTGCACCATCGTGCAACCGCTGGACATGGAAGTTGGCGCGGGGACATCCCACCCGATGACCTGCCTGCGTGCACTGGGCCCGGAGCCAATGGCCACCGCCTATGTGCAACCTTCACGTCGCCCAACCGACGGCCGTTACGGGGAAAACCCGAACCGCCTGCAGCATTACTACCAATTCCAGGTGGTGATTAAGCCATCGCCAGAAAACATTCAGGAACTCTACCTGGGTTCCTTGAAGGAACTGGGTCTGGATCCGACCATCCACGATATCCGCTTTGTGGAAGACAACTGGGAAAACCCGACGCTCGGCGCCTGGGGTCTGGGTTGGGAAGTGTGGTTAAACGGCATGGAAGTCACGCAGTTTACCTATTTCCAGCAGGTTGGCGGTATGGAGTGCAAACCGGTCACCGGTGAGATCACCTACGGTCTGGAACGCCTGGCGATGTATATCCAGGGCGTGGACAGCGTCTACGATCTGGTGTGGAGCAACGGCCCGTTGGGCGTTACCACCTACGGCGACGTGTTCCATCAGAACGAAGTGGAGCAGTCCACCTACAACTTCGAATACGCCGATGTCGATTTCCTGTTCTCCTGCTTCGAGCAGTATGAGAAGGAAGCACAAACGCTGCTGGCATTGGAGAAACCGCTGCCGCTGCCGGCTTATGAACGTATCCTCAAGGCTGCTCATACCTTCAACCTGTTGGATGCACGCAAGGCGATCTCGGTTACCGAGCGTCAGCGCTATATTCTGCGAATTCGCACGCTGACCAAAGCCGTTGCCGAGGCCTACTACGCTTCCCGCGAAGCGCTGGGCTTCCCAATGTGTAACAAGAAGTAGAGGCAGCTATGACACAACAGACTTTCCTGGTGGAAATCGGCACGGAAGAGCTGCCGCCGAAGGCTCTTCGCTCACTGGCAGAAGCCTTTGCTGCCAACTTTACCGCTGAGCTGGACAACGCTGGCCTGGAACATGGCGAAGTGAAGTGGTTTGCCGCTCCGCGCCGCCTGGCGTTGAAAGTGGCGGATCTGAGTGCTGCGCAGGCCGATCGTGAAGTTGAAAAACGCGGCCCAGCCATTGCCCAGGCGTTCGATGCCGAAGGCAAACCAAGCAAAGCGGCCGAAGGTTGGGCGCGTGGCTGTGGTATTACCGTCGATCAGGCCGAGCGCCTGGTGACCGATAAAGGCGAATGGCTGCTGTATCGCGCCCATGTGCCAGGCCAATCTGCCCAGCAACTGCTGGCCGGTATGGTGAGCACCGCGCTGTCCAAGCTGCCAATTCCGAAACTGATGCGCTGGGGCGATAAAGAAACCCAGTTCGTCCGCCCTGTGCATACCGTGACCCTGCTGCTGGGTGCAGAACTGATCCCTGGCACCGTGCTGGGTATCGACTCTGCCCGCACTATTCGCGGCCACCGCTTTATGGGTGAAGCCGAATTCACCATCGATAACGCCGATCAATACCCGCAGATCCTGTTGGAACGCGGCAAAGTAGTGGCGGATTATCAAACCCGTAAATCTTTGATCAAGCGTGATGCCGAGCTGGCTGCACAGCAGATTGGCGGTAAAGCCGATCTGAGCGAGAGCCTGCTGGAAGAGGTTACCTCGTTGGTCGAATGGCCAGTAGTGCTGACCGCCAAGTTCGAAGAGAAGTTCCTGGCGGTGCCAGCGGAAGCGCTGGTGTACACCATGAAGGGCGATCAGAAGTATTTCCCGGTGTATGACGCCGCGGGCAAACTGCTGCCGAACTTTATCTTCGTCGCCAATATCGAGTCGAAAGATCCGCAGCAAATCATCTCCGGTAACGAGAAGGTGGTGCGCCCGCGTCTGGCAGATGCCGAATTCTTCTTCAATACCGACCGCAAGCAACGCCTGGAAGACAACCTGCCGCGTCTGGAAACCGTGCTGTTCCAACAGCAACTGGGCACCCTGCGCGCCAAGACCGACCGTATCCAGGCCATGGCGGGCTGGATCGCTGGCCAGATCGGGGCAGACGTCAACCACGCTACGCGTGCGGGGCTACTGTCGAAGTGCGATCTGATGACCAACATGGTGTTCGAATTCACCGACACCCAAGGTGTCATGGGTATGCACTATGCGCGCCACGACGGTGAAGCTGAAGACGTGGCGGTGGCGTTGAACGAACAGTACCAACCACGTTTTGCCGGTGATGAACTGCCGCAATCGTTGGTGGCCTGCTCGTTGGCGATTGCCGACAAGATGGACACCCTGGCCGGGATCTTCGGCATCGGGCAACATCCAAAAGGCGATAAAGACCCGTTCGCGCTGCGCCGTGCTGCGCTGGGCGTGCTGCGTATTATCGTTGAGAAAAACCTGCCGCTGGATCTGCAAACCCTCACCGAAGAGGCCGTCCGCCTGTATGGTGACAAGCTGACCAACGCCAAGGTGGTGGATGAGGTTGTCGACTTTATGCTGGGCCGTTTCCGTGCCTGGTATCAGGAAGAAGGCCATGCGGTGGATACCATCCAGGCCGTATTGGCACGTCGCCCAACCAAGCCAGCCGACTTCGATGCGCGGGTAAAAGCGGTGACGCATTTCCGTACGCTGGAAGCTGCAGCGGCATTGGCGGCTGCCAACAAGCGTGTTTCCAATATCCTGGCCAAATCCAACGATACGCTGCTGGACCACGTCCACGCTTCGGTATTGAAAGAACCGGCCGAGCTGAAGTTGGCAACCCACTTGGTGGTGCTGCGCGATAAGCTGGAGCCGTTCTTCGCCGAAGGCCGCTACCAGGAAGCGCTGGTAGAACTGGCCGCACTGCGTGAAACCGTGGATGCGTTCTTCGACGGCGTGATGGTGATGGCCGAAGATGAAGCGGTGCGTGTGAACCGCCTGACGCTGCTGAGCAAGCTGCGTGAACTGTTCCTGCAGGTCGCGGATATCTCCGTACTGCAATAATGGTGTAAAGCCCAAGAAAAAGCGCCTGCGGGCGCTTTTTCTTCTCTGATGGCGGCCGCGCAACGGTGAGTTATTCTGCGAGCCTCGCACAATCACATTTCGTATCGCTGGCAGTTGATCTATTCTTTAGACGCACGGAGGGCGGCAGACGGCATGGAATCTGATAAAAGACACGTTTATAACAGGAGTTATGTCACATGGCTGTAGGGATCCAGAGCAGAAGTTTCGCGCGTTGGCTGGCACCGGTGTTGGCATTGTTGGTGGTTATGCAACTGACCGCCTGCGGCGATAAAGAGCCGGAGCAGCGCAAGGCATTCGTTGATTACTTACAGAATACGGTCATGCGCAGTGGCGTACATATCCCGACGTTGAGCGAAGATCAGAAACAGAAATTCGGTGCTTATACCGGCGATTACGCCATTCTGGTGGGCTTTTCCCAGCAGTTGACGAAGTCGGTGGACGCCAGCCTGACCCCGGCGCTGGAGCAGGTTAATCAGATCCGCACCGCACAGGACTACATGAGCAAGCGCGATAGCCTGCAACAGTCGATCGGCGCGTTAAACCTGCTGGGCCAGCAGATCCAGACTGCCAAGGCGCAGGCGGATACTGCTCGTGTGGCGCTGAAACAGCCGGACGATCTGAAAGCGGTATACAACCAGGTGTATGACAAGATTGTTACCGCACCGGCCAATGCGCTGATGCCAGCGATCCCAACCACCGCCGGTTTTGTCCAAGATCTGGTACAGGTAGGGGATTTCCTGCAGGCCCAGGGCAATCAGGTCAGCTTCAACAACGGCGGCGTGCAGTTCCGTACCCAGCAGCAGGCGACGCAGTACAACACCATGATGTCCAATCTGGTGGCCAAGCAGCAGGACTTGCTGAACGCACAGAAAACCGTGCTGGCGGTAATGCAGTAGCGTTAAGCAATATTCAGATTGGCAATGTTGCTGGAACTGTAGGGGGTCGAACTTGTTCGGCCCTTTTTAATTTACTGATATATAATATATTTATCGCCTCACCTCTCGATGGTTTAATCTTTCCTCAAGTGTATTAACCGAATACCAAGCTTCATGCATGCTGTCTGGCGCTGCGATCCCACCTCTTCACGGATATTTGGATGTTGCGTAATACGAAACAGGTTGTATAATGTTTCGTGTTGCGCAACGAGGGTGATGGAGCATTCTTATGATTAAGAGTTTTAAGCACAAGGGATTGCGACAGTTTTTTGAGAAAGGCTCTACGGCTGGCATCAATACTCAACAGATCGGTAAAATTCGTCTGAGGCTTGGTGTAATTGATGCAGCAAAGGACATCAGTGATATCAACCGCCCTGGCTATCAACTTCACCCATTGTCGGGTGACCGTGCCGGGCAGTGGTCAATAACCGTAACAGGCAACTGGCGCATCACGTTTGAATTTATCGACGGTGATGCCTATATCGTCAACTATGAGGATTATCACTAATGGCTATGCATAACCCCCCGCATCCGGGCGAGATCATCGCTGAAACGCTGGAAGAACTGGGTGTTGGTATCCGCGTATTTGCCAGGGCGTTGATGGTGGCACCCTCCACCGCACAGCGCTTGGTCGCAGGGAATGCGGCTGTTAGCCCTGAGATGGCGGTGAAGTTGTCCATAGTGCTGGGCAGTTCCCCTGAATTCTGGCTAAACCTGCAGGATAATTACAGCCTGTGGATCGCCAAAAAAGCAGTCAATACTTCGCAGCTAAAGCGTTTGGTTGCCGCTTGACCTCTACCGCCATGCCGGTAGGGTTATTTCTGCCGGGCGGTGGATGCGTTCACTGGCCCGGCATTGTTTGGCGGAGCAACTGCCTTGAACGCTCACCAAAATACTCCCACGCACTTCTGTACTACACTTCACTTATTCATCACATCTCTTAATGTAGTTTTCTTTCATCCAAGCCATGGTTATTTCCCGACGGAGTGGATGCTCACAGGGAAGATGTCATTTCAGGCCACGGCCCGGTGGTCGGATGTAAAATAAATTGTGATTCTTGTCACATTTTAAAAACAAACAGCAAGGTTTAAAGTGTGACGATGGTCACGTTTTTGGTGCATTTTGCCGGTATATCTTCTCGTTGTATTTTTTTTACACCGCACAAGTGTGATGTATATCACTAAATACACCAGGGTATAGGGGCAATGTTAGTGATGGTGATCACAAAAATTCCGTGAAGTTCGCGTAGTAAAAAGAGCGTGGTAGAGTCCGTTTCGCAAACAGCATCAACAGGGCTAGAACGTTACAACAATTATCGCGCGCTCTTATTGTCAGCGCGTAACAATAGGGGTGTGTTTATGTTTTCACCAGACATCAAGGTTAAAGTGCAAAACTTTGGCCGTTTCCTGAGTAATATGGTGATGCCCAACATTGGCGCATTCATCGCCTGGGGTATCATCACTGCGCTATTCATTCCTACCGGCTGGCTGCCAAACGAGACGTTAGCTAAGCTGGTTGGGCCAATGATCACCTACCTGTTGCCACTATTGATCGGTTATACCGGCGGTAAACTGGTGGGCGGCGAGCGTGGCGGCGTGGTCGGTGCCATCACCACCATGGGCGTGATCGTCGGTGCGGACATGCCGATGTTCCTGGGCTCCATGATTGCAGGCCCGTTGGGCGGCTGGGCGATCAAGCATTTTGACCGTTGGGTCGACGGCAAGATCAAAAGCGGCTTCGAGATGTTGGTCAACAACTTCTCCGCAGGCATCATCGGTATGCTGCTGGCAATCCTGGCCTTTATGGGTATCGGGCCATTGGTCGAAGCGATATCTAAAGTGCTGGCGGCTGGCGTGCATATCATGGTGGTCAACAACCTGCTGCCATTGACCTCGATCTTCGTTGAACCGGCGAAAATCCTGTTCCTGAACAACGCCATCAACCACGGTATCTTCTCACCGCTGGGCATCCAGCAGGCGACGGAAACCGGTAAATCGATCTTCTTCCTGATCGAAGCCAACCCAGGCCCAGGTTTGGGCGTGCTGATGGCCTATATGTTCTTCGGCCGTGGTAGTGCCAAGCAGTCTGCTGGCGGTGCGGCGATCATCCACTTCCTGGGTGGTATCCACGAAATCTACTTCCCATACGTGCTGATGAATCCACGCCTGATCCTGGCGGTTATTCTGGGCGGTATGACCGGCGTATTCACCCTGACCCTGCTGAACGGTGGCTTGGTGTCTCCTGCTTCCCCTGGCTCTATCCTGGCGGTGCTGGCGATGACGCCAAAAGGCGCCTACTTCGCTAACCTGGCGGCGGTATTTGCGGCGTTCGTGGTCTCCTTCGTGGTTTCAGCCTTCCTGTTGAAAACCTCAAAAGTGAAAGAGGAAGACGACCTGGAAGAAGCGACCCGCCGTATCCAGGACATGAAAGCCCAGTCTAAAGGCGGTGCCGCGGTAAACGCAGCCGTAGACGGCGATCTGAGCACCGTGCGTAAAATCATCGTGGCTTGCGATGCGGGTATGGGTTCCAGCGCCATGGGTGCTGGCGTGCTACGCAAGAAAGTGGCGGACGCGGGGCTGAAGAATATCTCCGTAACTAACAGCGCGATCAACAGCCTGCCGGAAGATGTGGATCTGGTGATCACTCACCGCGATCTGACCGAGCGTGCGATGCGCCATGCGCCGCAGGCCCAGCACATCTCGCTGACCAACTTCCTGGACAGCCATCTGTACAGCGATCTGACCGCTCGCCTGGTGGCCGCTAACAAGACCAGCGAAACCCAGCAGAAGGTTATCTCCACCCTGGATGACAGCTTTGACGCCAGCGAACAGAACCTGTTCAAACTAGGTGAAAGCAACGTGTTCCTCGGCTTGCAGGCCATTGATAAAGAGCAGGCCATTCGCTTTGCCGGTGAGCAACTGGTGAAGGGCGGCTATGTCGAGCCAGAGTATGTTCCGGCCATGTTGGAACGTGAAAAGCTGACTTCTACCTACCTGGGCGAATCCATTGCCGTGCCGCATGGCACCATTGAAGCCAAAGACCGCGTGCTGCGTACCGGCGTGGTGTTCTGCCAGTATCCGCAGGGCGTACGTTTCGGTGACGAAGAGGATGAGGTGGCGCGTCTGGTTATCGGTATCGCGGCGCGTAACAACGAGCATATCCAGGTGATCACCAGCCTGACCAATGCGTTGGATGATGAAACCGTCATCGAGCGGCTGGCGAATACCACCAGCGTCCAGGAAGTGTTGGATTTGCTGGGCGGCAAGAAGGCCTGATAACAGAATTATTTTAAAGGGTGCAGCTTGCTGCACCTTTCTACATTAAGAAAGGGTGGAATATGAAAGCATTACACTTCGGAGCCGGCAATATTGGCCGTGGCTTTATTGGCAAACTGCTTGCCGACGCGCACGCCGAACTGACTTTTGCTGACGTTAACCAGACGGTGCTGGACGCGTTGAACCAACGCAAAAGCTACCAGGTACATGTGGTGGGTGAGCAGGCGCGCGTTGAAGAGGTGAATAACGTCAGTGCCGTTAACAGCGGTAGCGAAGAGGCGGTGGCCCTGATTGCCCAGGCCGATATCGTCACGACCGCCGTTGGTCCGCAGATCCTCGCCAGAATTGCCGGGACTATCGCCAAAGGCCTGATCCTGCGCCATCAGCAAGGCAATGCTCAACCGCTGAATATCATCGCCTGTGAAAACATGGTGCGTGGTACCAGCCAGCTCAAACAGCACGTGTTCGACGCGCTGCCACAGGATGAACAGGCCTGGGTTGAGCAGCATATCGGCTTTGTCGATTCCGCCGTAGACCGTATCGTGCCGCCAGCCGAGGCGGGCAGCAACGATCCGCTGGAAGTGACGGTAGAAACCTTCAGCGAGTGGATCGTCGATCAGACCCAATTCAAGGGCCAACCGCCAGCCATCGCCGGCATGGAACTGACCGACAACCTGATGGCATTTGTTGAACGTAAGCTGTTTACCCTCAATACCGGCCATGCGATCACCGCCTACCTGGGCCAGCGCGCCAAGCTGTTGACCATTCGTGATGCTATCCTCGATCCGGTCATCCGCCAAGTGGTCAAAGGGGCGATGGAAGAGAGTGGTGCGGTGCTGATCAAGCGCTACGGTTTTGACGCCGACAAGCATGCTGCCTATATCAACAAAATCCTGTCCCGCTTCGAAAACCCGTATCTGCATGATGACGTAGAGCGTGTGGGCCGTCAGCCGCTGCGCAAACTGAGCGCGGGCGATCGCCTGATCAAGCCGCTGTTGGGCACGTTGGAATACGGCTTGCCGCACGCCAACCTGATCAAGGGGATCGCCGCCGCCATGAGCTACCGCAGCGAGCAGGATCCACAGGCACAAGAACTGGTAGACTTGCTGACAAAACTGGGTCCAAAAGCCGCGCTGGCGCAAATTTCCGGTTTACCGGCCGACAGCAAGGTTGTGGAAGAGGCGGTTGCTGTGTATAACGCCTTGCAGTAAACGCTGTGATATCAAACCAGTGTAAGCAAACCCATTCCCTTTCCCCACGGATAAGGGGTAGGGTGAGGGGGCAAGGCGTCTTTGCCCCCCATTCGGGCTCACTCCCTGCGGTTAACGGGGAGCGCCCGAGTGACCACACCACCCACGCGATTCGAAAAGCGAAGATGATCGAGACACAGGCATTCGAAAACAAGGTTCTGGAAAAGCTGAACGCTGGCAAGACGGTGCGCAGTTTTCTGATCGCAGCGGTCGAGCTGCTGGCAGAAGCGCTGAACGTCCTGGTGGTGCAGGTTTTCCGTAAAGATGATTATGCGGTGAAATATGCCGTCGAACCTCTGTTGTCCGGTGCCGGGCCGCTTGGTGAACTTTCGGTTCGTCTGAAGCTGATGTACGGGCTGGGGGTGATTTCCCGCCACGAATACGAAGATGCCGAACTGCTGATGGCTATGCGTGAAGAGCTGAACCACGACGGTTCGGAATATCGCTTTATTGATGATGAGATACTCGGCCCCTTCGGGGAGCTCCACTGCGTCAGCGCTTTGCCGCCGGTCCCCACTTTTCTACAGCCCGGCGAGGCGGATGAATCGTTGATCGCCATGCAACACCAGCGTTACCAGCAGATGGTGCGTTCCACCATGGTGCTGTCGATTACCGAGCTGCTGGCGGAAATCGGCGCCAAGCAGCCCTCCCGGCTCTCCCCGCTCGGTGCTCAAAAGCCTTAAGCCATCAGCGTCCGCCACTCGTCAAACAGCAGCCATAACGCGGTTGCTGCCATTAAGCCCGCCATCACACCGTTAAATAACCGCAGTTTCCAGGTCACACGCAGAGCGTGGCGTAGCCGATCGCCCATCAATGCCCAGATCAAGATGCAGGGGATATTCACCGCGGTGAAGCCTGCGATGGTTAACAGCGTTTGATGCAGCGACGCTCCCTCATGAGGCGTGAACAGGATTGCCACGTTGATGGCCATCAGCCAGGCTTTCGGGTTCACCGCCTGGAATAAGGCTCCGCCGATAAAGTGCATTGGCCGCGCCTGCTGTTTAGCATCCGGTGAGGCCGCCTTATACAGTTTCCACGATAGCCACAGCAGGTACGCACAGCCCATTACCGCCAGCGGAAAGCGGATGGTATCGGCCCAGTTCAGGATCAGCGCCAGCAATAGCGTGGTGAGGGCTAACTGTGTTGCGCAGCCCAGGCTGATACCAAACACCATCGGCAGGGTACGCCGCAGGCCGAAATTGACGCCGGACGAGGCCAGCAGCAGGTTATTGGGGCCAGGTGTAATCGACATCACTGTCACGTAACTGATAAAAGCAGAGTCCAGCATGAGGTTTTCCATACATGATTGGGGGTGATCACCAGCATAAGGGCTGTGGGGGTGATGGTGACAGAACCAGAAATCAGTTATTGTCATGGTTACAGTTGCGCTAATTTCTAACTGTACCCATTGCCTGGAGAGAAATTGTGACCCTGCTCGACGAGATCCCGGAAACCCGCTACCTGCAACTGGCGGAGACATTGGCGGCCGCTATCCACCGTGGCACTTTACCGCCCGGTAGCCGCCTGCCTTCGGTACGCAGCTGCGCACAGAGCCACAGCGTCAGCATCAATACCGTGGTGGCAGCCTATCGCCAGTTGGAAGACCGGGGGCTGATCGAGGCACGGCCACAGTCTGGCTTTTACGTGCGGGCGACCTTGCCTGCGTTGAAAACGGCGTCGGCACCCAGCAACCGGGTTGAACAACCAGCGGATGATGTGCTGGCCCTGATCGATACGGTTTTCGCCGCCCAACAGAACCCGGCCTTCACCAATTTGTCGCTCGCTTGCCCGCAAACCGTGGATTTTTATCCCGGTGGCAAGCTGGGGCGGATGTTGTCATCACAGTTACGCCGCCAGCCTAACCTGATTGGCCAATACGCCTTGCCGCCGGGTAGCCTGCGGTTGCGCCAGCAGATCGCCCGGCGCTCGATGACGTTGGGCATGTTGTTGGAGCCGAGTGACATCACGCTGACACACGGTTGCATGGAAGCCTTACAGCTGGCGCTCAGGGTGACCACCAAGCCGGGCGACTGCGTGGGGTTGGAGTCGCCGACCTATTTTTACCTGTTGCCGCTGCTTGCCAGCCTGGGGCTGAAAGCGTTGGAGATCCCCACCGACCCGCAGCATGGCCTGTCGCTGGATGCGCTGGAGTTGCTGCTGCAGGAGAAACGGCTGAATGCGGTCATCGCCATGCCGACGATACAGAATCCGCTGGGCTGCACCATGCCGCTGGCGTCGAAAAAACGGCTGGCACGCCTGATGAACGATCATCAAGTGCCACTGATCGAGGATGGGCTGTATGCCGAGCTGCAATTTGGCAGCGCGCTCAGCCCGGCGGTGAAGGCGTTCGATAGCGACGGCTGGGTGCTGTTTTGCTCCAGCTTCACCAAAACGCTGGCACCGGATTTCCGCATCGGCTGGGTGGTCGGCGGGCGGTTCAGTGAGGCGCTGCGCAAGCTGAAGGCGGTGTCTTCGATGTCGGAGTCGCACTTGCTGTCGGAAACGCTGGCGATGTTCCTGGAGGCGGGGGGATACGATCATCATCTGCGCAATTTGCGCAAACGCTATGCGGCGCAGGTGGAAGAGGCCAGGGCGCTGATTGCCCGCCATTTCCCGCGCGGGACAAGAGCCACCCAGCCTGCCGGTGGGTTTGTATTCTGGGTGGAGTTCCCAACAGGGGTGGACACGGTGGCGCTGTTCCATCAGTTGCTGGATGAGCAGATCTGTCTGACGCCGGGTACGCTATATTCTCCAAGTGGGCGTTATCATAATGGGCTGCGGCTCTCATGCTGCTATCCATTTAACGCCCGTTATACCCAGGCGCTGGCGCGGGTGGGGGCAAAAGCCTGTGAGATGAGCGGCCTGCCAGCGGGAATTGCGCAAGGTGAGGAGTAACCTGCCGTGCATTTTGCTACACTAGCGAAATATTTTTTACGCCATAGAACAAAACAGGCCAGAGACGATGAAAGAGAAAGAAAAAGCCGAGATTAAGCGCCTGAGCGATTTGCTGGACGCACTGAACCACAAAGACACCGTGGTGATCCAGCAGGGTAACACCGACCTGATTGCGCAACATCTCAAAGAAAAAGAGAAGCTGAAGACCGAGATTGAGCGCCTGAAAAACGTGCGCGTGGAAAAACTGAGTGCGGAAGCGCAAAAGTTGAGCCAGCTGCCGTTCAGCCGTGAGATCACCAAGAAAGAGCAGGCGGATATGGGCACGCTGAAGAAAAGCGCCCGTGGCCTGATCGTGGTGCATCCAATGACCGCTCTTGGCCGCGAGATGGGCCTGAAAGTGGTTACCGGTTACGCCAAAAAAGCGTTCTGATTATCCCCTCACCCCAACCCTCTCCCACAGGGAGAGGGAGCTGTCCCGAGTGCGTAGTTAGTCCGCGTAACTTCGGAAAGTAGGGGGCAAAACAAGAAAGGCAAGGTATTACGCAAAGCAATTAACGAACTCGATCGGTCCCCTCACCTTGGGAGCGGATAGCCCCTGCTCTGTTGAGAGAGCGGTGGTAATCTCAGCAACCGCGAGCGCCTCCTCAACCAAGGTGAATCAGCCGGTGCTGATGAAGAGTCACGATACTTTCAGCCTAACTCGATCGGTCCCCTTTCCCTGTGGGAGAGGGAGCGGATAGCCCCTGCTCTGTTGAGAGAGCGGTGGTAATCTCAGCAACCGCGATCGCCCCCTCAACCAAGGTGAATCAGCCGGTGCTGATGAAGAGTTACGATACTTTCAGCCTAACTCGATCGGTCCCCTCTCCCTGTGGGAGAGGGTTAGGGTGAGGGGCATGTTCAGGCCTTGGTCGTAGAGAACGCGCAGGTCTGGTAAGGCACCGTGAGCGTTTCCTTCCCCCGCAGCTCCTCTTCCTCTGCCACCAACTGGCGGATCTGTTCGATCACCTGTTCCTGCTGCCGTTGCGGCAACGCGGCGATAAAGCTGGTGGATCGCACGCGGTTATAAATCACATCCTCCGGCGCTCCGCTATGCCCCAGCATAAACACCTGCTCCTGTAGCTGGGCAAAACCCGGGTAAGGGAACAGCCTGCGCCATTCACCGGTATAAAAACGCGGCGCATCCCCTTCGTGGCGATCGACTATCTGATTGAGTTTGCGTACCCAGCCAACCCGCACATCGCGCATATTCCACACCAGGCCAAGCTTGCCGCCGGGTTTCAGCACGCGCTGAATTTCCGCCAAAGCCTGACGCGTAGCAAACCAGTGAAAGGACTGCGCGCACACCACGGCATCCACCGATTCATCCGGCAACGGGAGAGATTCGGCGGTACCTGCCAGCGTTTTCACCTGAGGAAATGCTGCCGCCAGTTTTTCCAGCATCTGCGCCACCGGTTCAACGGCGATGACGTTGGCACCGGTCTCCAGCAGGCGCGGAGTGAACTTGCCGGTGCCTGCACCCAGATCGATAACGGTCTTACCGGGCTGTAGCTCGAGTACCTCACGCAGCCAATCGGCGATCTCCGCCGGATAATCCGGGCGGCCTAAAACGTAGCGGTCCGCATTGGCCTGATAACCAGCCGCAGCCGCGTGATGAATGGAATGAGGTGATGTAGCCATAGCGCAACTCCCTAATCCAGGTCGATGGATGTCTTCTGCCTGGCGCCGGTTAACGGCCAAGCAGACGGCGGTTGAGGTCTTCGATTTTGCCGCTGGTGATGCGCGTCAGCATGGTTTTGCTCCAGCTGGCCGACAGACCCGCGACCGACAGTAAACGGCGGTATTGTTCTTCATCGAACGGCATGTGCCAGGCGATGCCGATCGCTTGTGCGACGGAAACATCGCTATTACGGGTCACCAGTTCCAGCGGTTGGTCGCCACTGACCGCTCCGGCCGACACCACGCGGTACAGCCAGCCACAGCGGCCGGTTTGCTGCATCAGCACCGAAATATCGTCGATAGCGAAATGGTAGTTGAGCTTGAAACACGGAGAGCGCGGTTGGGTCACCTGGATCAGCGCTTCGCCCCAGCGGAAAATATCCCCCATAAACACGTTATGTTCGGTCAGGCCGAGAGTAGAAATATTCTCACCAAAGGCGGGCGCGCAGAACTGTTCAGCTTGAGTGGGGAACTGTTCACGCCAGTGGTCGTAATGCTCGCGCGGGTAGTGGCAAAGGGCGCGGTCAGGCCCGCCATGGTAGCTTTTTTCTGCCTGCTCATCGCCTGCCAGACCCAAGGGGGTAAGCTTCAGCGTGCCCTCCACCAGGCGTTTGGCGATAGCGCTGGGGCGGCCACCTTCATAAGGTTGAATCGAACCGAGATAGACGTCTGGGTGGTGCATGCTAGCCTCCATTCACGCTCGTTAATGCCGTCTAGCATAGCCTGAGTCGAGGGGGAGGAACAGAATAACCCGCCCGGAGATCGCCGGGCGGGCGGAGGGGTTAGAAGGTCGTCCAGTTGTCTTCGGCGCTGGTGCTCGGTTTAGCCATCGATGGCGATTTGAGCTGGGTGGCTTTCGCCTCCACTGGCGCAGCCTTATCCGCCAGGCGGAATACCGAGACGCTTTGCAGCAGCATCTCAGCCTGCTCTTCCAGCGAATCGGCAGCGGCGGCAGACTCTTCCACCAGCGCGGCGTTTTGCTGCGTGGTGTGATCCATTTCCACGATAGCCTGGCCAATCTGCGCGATGCCTCTGGTCTGTTCATCGGAGGCGGCGGCTATTTCCGCCATGATATCGCGCACGTGAGTGACCGAGCGGACGATTTGCTCCATGGTGTTGCCGGTGTCTTCCACTAGTGCGGTACCGCTCTGCACTCGGTTGACAGACTCGGTGATCAGCCCTTCAATTTCTTTCGCTGCCTGGGCACTACGCTGAGCCAGATTACGCACCTCGCTGGCGACAACCGAGAAACCACGCCCTTGCTCGCCTGCCCTGGCGGCCTCTACGGCGGCGTTCAGGGCCAGGATATTGGTCTGGAAGGCAATGCCGTTGATCAGGGTAGTAATTTCAGCGATCCGCTGCGAACTGTTGGAAATATCCCGCATGGTACTAACGACGTTGTTAACCAGTTTGCCGCCCTGCTGTGCGGTTTGTGAGGCATCGGTCGCCAGCTGGTTGGCGTGATGGGCGTTGTCGGCATTCTGCTTCACCGTAGCGGTGAGCTGTTCCATACTGGCAGCGGTTTCTTCCACCGCGGCAGCCTGCTGTTCGGTACGTGAAGAGAGATCGGTATTGCCCGCAGCGATTTCCCCGGCGGCGGTGGAGACCTGGCTGACCCCCATCTGGATTTTCTCAATCATATCGCGCAGGTTCTGGCTCATGGCGGCGACGGCGTTAAGCAACTGGCCCAGCTCATCGCGGCGAGTGCTGGTTTGCGCTTGGCGTAGATCACCTTTGGCAATGCGTTCTGCCAGCATCAATGTGCTGTGCAGCGGGCGGGTGATTTGTAACGTGATACGCCATGATATCAGCAGGCCAGCAAGAATGGCGATCGCCGTGGTGATCCCCATCTGCCACTGTGCGGTATTGATATTGTTATGGGTCTGCGTCAACTCATCCTTCATGAAATTGTTAACCAGCGTACCGATCTCGTCAGCGTAGCCGCCGAGCTGTTTACTGATCTTGATCTCATTCTCAACGGCGGGCAGGTAGGCCGCGATGTGGTCTTTATACTCGTCAAGCACGCTCAACAGAGGTTGGAGCAACGGGCGCTGTGACTCGTTCAGGCGTTGGCTGAGCGTGTTGGCGGCATTGCGGGCGTCATCGATAGCGCTGAGCAATGGGGTTTCAGCATCGCGATTGGGTTGCAGCACCAGGCCACGGGCATAGTAGCGGATCTGGGTCAGCTTCAGGTTCAACTGGGTAAATGCCAGTTGCAGATCGGTAGCACCCAGTTGGCGTTCAACCTGGCTCAGGCTATCTTGCACTTCAGACATGTTCCAACTGGCCCGCACCGCGTCTTTATCCCCCACGGCTTTGGCAAACATTTTCTGTTGTTGCTCATAGTTACCCAGCAACACCACCAAGAGCTCCAGATCCTTGCGGCTTTGCTCATCCCAATTCAGGTTTTGCGCGTGGCTGGCCAGCTGCAACGCGTTCTCGATATGTTTGCGGTTACGTTCAAGGTAGTCGGTATTGTAACTTTGGCTAAACATGGCACGGGTGTATTTAGCCTGACTGATTTCGCCCGTTAACTGATAGCTGAAATCGATGCGGTCGCTGCGTGATTCGATAAGATTGAGGTAGGTTATCCCGGTGCCAGCGATAACGATCGCCAGTATCAACATCAGAGAGAATCCGAGTCCGAGTTTTTTACCTACGGTGAGATGAACGATTTTTCCTGCCAAAGCTTTCAATGCCGCCATGATTTATCCCTCTTTAGGCGTTAGTCAATTGAACAAAGCATCGGCAAGGAGCGGTTAAACTTTAGCGGGCAACGTGCAAAAAGATACCCGCATCAGCGGGCATCATCGGAGATATCCCCGTCGTCTTTCAAGCTGCAGCGTTGTTACCTGCACTTACTCACCCCAGTCACTTACTAAAAGTAAGCTCCTGGGGATGAGTAAGCTTGTCGCCTAGCTGCAACTCGAAATCCATAGGGGAACGCCAAATTATTTCTTGGCTTCGGCGAAGCGTTTGGCCGCTTCGTCCCAGTTCACTACGTTCCAGAATGCCTTGATGTAGTCAGGGCGACGGTTCTGGAATTTCAGGTAGTAAGCGTGTTCCCACACGTCCAGGCCAACGATTGGCAAGCCTGAAGCGCCGGAGACGGCTTCGCCCATCAGCGGGCTGTCCTGGTTAGCGGTAGACACCACGGCCAGTTTGTCGCCTTTCAGCACCAGCCAAGCCCAGCCAGAACCGAAACGGGTGGCGGCGGCTTTCTCGAACTCTTCCTGGAATTTCTCTACGCTGCCGAAATCGCGCTCGATAGCGGCTTTCAGATCGCCACCCAGCGTGGTGCCGGTTTTCAGACCTTTCCAGAACAGGCTGTGGTTAGCGTGGCCGCCTGCGTTGTTGCGCATAAAGGTGCGCTTGTCTGCAGGGACTTTATCCAGATCCTGGATCAGCTCTTCTACGCTCAGCGAAGCCAGCTCAGGGTACGCTTCCAGCACGGTGTTGGCGTTGTTGACGTAGGTCTGGTGGTGTTTGGTGTGATGGATTTCCATCGTCTGCTTGTCGAAATGCGGTTCTAGTGCGTCGTATGCGTAAGGCAGGGATGGCAGTGAATAACTCATGATCATCATCTCCAGTAGTGTAGGGCGGCGCAAAATGTGAGCACCGCGTAAGCAGTATGATGCATTATAATTAATTAAATGATATTGAAAATGATTATCAATGCCCTACAGACTGTGTGGTTTAGGGGTTAATCGGTAATACGCTGCGGATGAGTAAACACGGTTGCCCGGCCTGGCTTGCTAAAGCCAACCAATGTCAGGTTGCTGCGCTCGGCGATTTCCACTGCCAGTGAGGTAGCGGCAGAAACCACGAACAGGATCTCGGCACCACACATGGCGGATTTTTGCACCATCTCGTAGCTGGCCCGGCTGGAAACCAGGATTGCCCCTTGCTGCCAGCCCTGTTTGGCGCGTATGCCGATCATCTTGTCTAGCGCCACATGGCGGCCAACGTCCTCGCAGCCCCCCAGCAGTTCACCTTGTGGTGAGATCCAACCTGCAGCGTGGGTGCAACCCGTCAACTGGCCGACGTTCTGCAACTGGCGCAACTGGCTGAGGGCGCGATCGAGATTGGCCAAAGAGAAGGTCTGGGTAAAGGGCAATGGTGTGACTGGCCGGAAGATATCCGCCAACTGTTCAATGCCACAAACGCCGCAGCCTGTGCGGCCTGCCATCGCCCGGCGGCGCTCCTTCAGCCCGGCAAAGCGGCGGCTGGAAAGCTCGATTTGTACTTCCATGCCGTTGCAGGTGGGATTAACCTCTATACTGAAGATATCCCGTGGCGAGTCGATAATCCCTTCCGAGAGGGAAAAACCGAGGGCGAACGCCTCCAGATCCTTTGGCGTACACATCATCACCACGTGAGAAATGCCGTTATACACCAGCGCGACCGGCACCTCTTCGGCGAGCCAATCTTGCTCTTTGGTGGTCAGTTGCCCGCGCTGGTACACCGGAGCCTGGATCAGGCCCGTGAGCTCGTTCACATTTGTGGGCTGCTCTTGGTTAATTTTGTTCACTTTCCTGGCACCTGTTTGTAACAACCCTACGCCTGCTATGGTATTATTGCGGCGCCGTTGCGGCCCATTTGGCCAATACCCACATAAGAATAGTGATTTTAGCGCTTCCCGCTTTGAGGGGGAAAGCGTCATTTGAAACAATGTGACAACACGAGAGAGAAAGGAGACCCCCCATGCAGGTCAGCAGAAGGCAGTTCTTTAAGATCTGCGCTGGCGGTATGGCAGGAACCACGGTAGCTGCACTGGGCTTTAGCCCGGCGGTGGCATTGGCGGAAACCCGGCAGTACAAGTTGCTGCGCGCCCGTGAAACCCGTAATACCTGCACGTATTGTTCCGTCGGCTGTGGGCTGTTGATGTACAGCCTTGGTGATGGCGCCAAAAACGCCAAAGAGAGCATCTTCCATATCGAAGGGGATCCAGACCATCCGGTAAACCGTGGTGCACTGTGCCCGAAAGGGGCAGGTCTGGTGGATTTCATCCACAGCGAAAGCCGTCTCCAATACCCTGAATATCGCGCTCCAGGCTCAGACAAGTGGCAACGCATCAGCTGGGACGACGCCTTCACCCGCATCGCCAAACTGATGAAAGAAGACCGCGATGCCAACTTCGAAGCGACCAACGCCGCTGGCGTAACGGTAAACCGTTGGCTCTCTACCGGGATGCTGTGTGCTTCGGCCTCCAGCAACGAAACCGGTATGCTGACCCAAAAATTTAGTCGCGCTCTCGGCATGCTTGCCGTAGATAACCAGGCGCGTGTCTGACACGGACCAACGGTAGCAAGTCTTGCTCCAACATTTGGTCGCGGTGCGATGACCAACCACTGGGTTGATATCAAGAACGCCGACTTAGTTATTGTCATGGGTGGTAATGCGGCAGAAGCGCATCCAGTGGGATTCCGCTGGGCGATGGAAGCCAAAATTCATAATAAAGCCAAGCTGATCGTCATCGATCCGCGCTTTACCCGTACTGCATCCGTGGCGGATTTCTACACGCCTATCCGTTCAGGTACCGACATTGCCTTCCTGTCGGGCGTCTTGCTGTACCTGATCACCAATAACAAGATTAACCGCGAATACGTGGACGCCTACACCAACGCCAGCCTGCTGGTGCGGGAAGACTTCACCTTCGACGACGGCCTGTTCAGCGGCTACGACGCGGAAAATCGCAAATACGATAAAACCACCTGGAACTACCAGCTCGACGAGAACGGCTTCGCCAAGCGTGATACTACGCTACAGGATCCGAACTGCGTGTGGAACCTGCTGAAAAAGCACATCAGCCGTTATACGCCAGAGGTGGTAACCAACATCTGCGGCACGCCAACCGAAGACTTCCTCAAGGTGTGCGAATATATCGCCGAAACCAGCGCCAACGACAAGACGGCCTCGTTCCTCTACGCCCTGGGCTGGACACAGCACTCGGTCGGTGCGCAGAACATCCGCACCATGGCGATGATCCAGTTGCTGCTTGGCAACATGGGTATGGCGGGTGGTGGCGTGAACGCCCTGCGTGGCCACTCCAATATCCAGGGTCTGACCGATCTGGGTCTGCTGTCACAAAGCCTGCCGGGCTACATGACGCTGCCTTCCGAGAAGCAGGCCGATCTGGAGACCTACCTGAAAGCCAACACGCCGAAGGCGCTGCTGCCGGGCCAGGTCAACTACTGGAGCAACTACCCGAAATTCTTCGTCAGCATGATGAAGAGCTTCTACGGCGACAAAGCGCAGAAAGATAACAGCTGGGGCTTTGACTGGTTGCCGAAGTGGGACAAAGGCTACGACGTGCTGCAGTATTTCGAGATGATGTCGCAGGGGAAAGTGAATGGCTATATCTGCCAGGGCTTTAACCCGGTTGCGTCGTTCCCGAACAAGAACAAAGTGGTGGCCTCACTGGCCAAGCTGAAGTTCCTGGTGACCATTGATCCGCTGAACACCGAAACCGCCAACTTCTGGCAGAACCACGATGAGTTCAACGACGTTGACCCATCGAAGATCCAGACCGAAGTGTTCCGCCTGCCGTCCACCTGCTTTGCCGAAGAGAACGGTTCAATCGTTAACTCCGGCCGCTGGCTGCAATGGCACTGGAAAGGGGCCGATGCCCCAGGGGAAGCGCTGAACGACGGTGAAATTCTGGCGGGGCTGCTGACGCGTCTGCGCGAAATGTACACCCGTGACGGCGGTGCGGTCCCTGAGCAGTTGCTGAACATGTCCTGGGATTACCTGACCCCGGAAAATCCGAAGCCAGAAGAAGTGGCGATGGAGAGCAACGGCCGGGCGCTGGCGGATGTCCTCGATCCAGACGGCAAAGTGTTGGCGAAGAAAGGCGAACTGCTCAGTACCTTTGCGCACCTGCGTGATGATGGCACCACGGCAAGTGGTTGCTGGATCTTCGCAGGCAGTTGGACGCAAGCGGGCAACCAGATGGCGCGCCGTGATAACGCCGATCCTTCTGGCCTTGGCAACACGCTGGGCTGGGCCTGGGCCTGGCCGCTGAACCGCCGCATCCTGTATAACCGTGCGTCTGCGGATCCAGCGGGTAAACCGTGGGATGCCAAACGCCAGTTGCTGGAGTGGGATGGTGCCAAGTGGGGCGGGGTGGATATCCCGGACTACAGCGCCGCCGCACCGGGCAGCGACGTCGGGCCGTTTATCATGCAGCCGGAAGGCATGGGCCGCCTGTTTGCCCTCGACAAACTGGCGGAAGGGCCGTTCCCTGAACACTACGAGCCGTTTGAAACGCCGCTCGGCACCAACCCGTTGCACCCGAACGTGGTGTCCAACCCGGCGGCGCGCGTGTTCAAAGACGATCTGGCCGCGATGGGCAAATCCGACAAGTTCCCGTATGTCGGTACCACCTATCGTCTGACCGAACATTTCCACTACTGGACCAAGCATGCGTTGATCAACGCCATCGCTCAGCCAGAGCAGTTCATCGAAATTGGCGAGAAGCTGGCCGAGAAGAAAGGCATCAAGCAGGGTGATACGGTTAAAGTCAGCTCCAACCGTGGCTATATCAAGGCCAAGGCGGTGGTGACCAAACGTATTCGTACTCTGCAGGTGAACGGCCAGGACGTGGACACCATCGGCATCCCGATCCACTGGGGTTACGAAGGGGTGGCGAAGAAAGGCTTTATCGCCAACACGCTGACGCCGTTTGTCGGCGATGCCAATACGCAAACGCCAGAGTTCAAGGCGTTCCTGGTTAACGTGGAAAAGGTGTAACGGAGACGAATTATGGCAATGCAATCTCAAGACATCATTCGTAAATCCGCCACCAATGGCTTCACCCCGGCACCGCGCGCGCGCGATCACCAGGAAGAAGTGGCCAAGCTGATCGATGTCACTACCTGTATCGGCTGCAAAGCCTGCCAGGTAGCCTGTTCTGAATGGAACGATATCCGCGATGAAGTGGGGCACAACGTCGGGGTTTACGATAACCCCGCCGATCTGACCGCCAAATCGTGGACGGTGATGCGCTTCTCGGAAGTTGAGGAGCACGGCAAGCTGGAGTGGCTGATCCGCAAGGATGGCTGCATGCACTGTGCCGATCCGGGCTGCCTGAAGGCTTGTCCGGCGGAAGGGGCCATCATCCAGTACGCCAACGGCATCGTCGATTTCCAGTCCGAACATTGCATCGGCTGTGGCTACTGCATCGCTGGTTGCCCGTTCGACGTGCCACGCATGAACGCGGAAGACAATCGGGTGTACAAATGTACCCTGTGCGTCGATCGCGTTGGCGTTGGCCAGGAACCGGCCTGTGTGAAAACCTGTCCGACTGGGGCGATCCACTTCGGCACCAAAGAAGCGATGAAAAATGTCGCGGCGGAACGTGTCGATGAACTGAAAACCCGTGGCTACCAGAATGCCGGTCTGTACGATCCGGCTGGCGTGGGCGGCACTCACGTGATGTACGTACTGCATCACGCCGATAAACCGCAGCTGTATCACGGTTTACCGGATAACCCGACCATCAGCCCGGCGGTGACCTTCTGGAAAGGGGTCTGGAAACCGTTGGCCGCCATCGGGTTTGCTGCCACCTTCGCGGCCAGTATTTTCCACTACGTTGGCGTGGGGCCAAACCGCGTTGAAGAAGAGGAAGAGCAGGATCCGAAGGACGAGCATCATGATGAGGAGACGCGCAAATGAGGAAGGAAAAGCCAATTCAGCGCTACAGCGCGCCGGAGCGGATTAACCACTGGATTGTGGCGTTCTGCTTTATTTTTGCCGCCATCAGCGGGCTGGGGTTCCTGTTCCCGTCCTTTAACTGGCTGATGAATATCTTTGGTACGCCACAGCTGGCACGCATCCTTCACCCCTTCACCGGGGTGTTGATGTTCGTCGCGTTCCTGCTGATGTTCCTGCGCTACTGGAAGCACAACCTGATCAACCGGGAAGATATCGTCTGGGCGAAAAACATCCACAAAATCGCCATGAATGAGGAAGTGGGTGACACTGGGCGTTATAATTTCGGTCAGAAGTGCGTATTCTGGGCGGCGATCATCAGTCTGGTGCTGTTGCTGGCCAGTGGTATCGTTATCTGGCGGCCATACTTTGCCCCATCCTTCTCCATTCCGCTGATCCGCATCGCGTTGGTGGTGCATTCGTTGGCAGCGGTGGGGTTGATCATCGTGATTATGGTGCACATTTACGCCGCGTTGTGGGTAAAAGGCACCATTACCGCGATGGTGGAAGGTTGGGTGCCGGCTGCCTGGGCCAAGAAGCATCACCCGCGCTGGTACCGTGAGGTCCGCGAGAAACAACAGGAAGACAAACCCAGATGAGTATCCGCATCGTTCCTAAAGAGCAGTTAGGGGCACAGCGTGAAAAGTCTTCAACGGCGGAAACTATTCCGCCGTTACTTTTCGCCAACTTGAAGAGCCTTTATACCCGCCGAGCCGAACGTCTGCAGCAACTGGCCGCAGACCATCCGCTGGGTGACTATCTCAATTTTGCCGCCAGCATTGCGCAAGCGCAGCACAACGCCTGCCACGATAATCCGCTGGAGCTGGATCTCGGCGAAACGCTGACCCAGAGCGCCGCCAGCGGCAAGCCGCCGTTGGACATCAGCGTCTATCCACGCAGCGAACACTGGCACAAGCTGCTGGCATCGCTGATCGCAGAACTGCGCCCGCAGGCACCGGAACACGTGCTGGCGGTGTTGGATAACCTGGAGAAATCCTCGTCCCATGAGCTGGAGCTGTTGGCCAGCGCCCTGCTGAAAGGCGAGTTTGCCAAAGTAGGCAGCGACAAAGCCCCGTTCCTTTGGGCGGCGCTGTCGTTGTACTGGACGCAGATGGCCAGCCAGATCCCTGGCAAGGCATGGGCCGAGTACGGCGAACATCGCCAGTTCTGCCCGGTTTGCGGCAGTATTCCGGTTTCCAGCGTGGTGCATCTTGGTACCGTGAACGGCCTGCGCTATCTGCACTGCAACCTGTGCGAGAGCGAATGGCACGTGGTGCGGGTGAAATGCAGCAACTGCGAACAAACCGGCGATCTCAACTACTGGTCACTGGAAAGTGAGCAGGCCGCGGTGAAAGCGGAAAGCTGTGGCGACTGCGGCACCTACCTGAAGATCCTCTATCAGGAGAAGGACCCGAAGGTCGAGGCGGTGGCCGACGATCTGGCTTCGCTTATCCTCGATGCCAAGATGGAAGAGGAAGGCTTTGCGCGCAGCAGTATCAACCCGTTCCTGTTCCCTGGGGAATGATGACAGTTGGTTTTTTCGTTCGCCCCTTGCCACTGTAATTGCCCAACTCAACTCCATCACTTTTGCAGCCCCCTCTCCCTGTGGGAGAGGGTTGGGGTGAGGGGGCCGCAGCGACTTTCGGATTAGACATCTGGCAAACCGGGAGGCGAGTTGCTACCGTTACGTCAAGACGCGTAACGCGAAAGGAAGACATGATGTTGAAGACCCTTGCCAAAGGCGCGGCGCTAGCCGTGCTGCTTACCGGGCTGGTAGCCTGCGATAACCAGGACAGCAAAAAGCCGGAAGTCCCCGCACCCGAGCCAAAACCGGTCGTGACACAACCCGTAACGCCAGCTCCGCCGGTGGAAGAACCCAAACCCGCCCCAGGCCTGAACGTTTCGCTGCAAAAAGGCCAAATCACCTTTGAACTGCCGCCGGGCTTCAGCGATCAGACCAAGCTGAGCGGCATCATCAACGACAATAAATCGACTATTCAGCTGTTCCTCGACAGCAAATCACGCCAGCGCACCGTCGCTTCGGAAGTGATCCCGCCGGCAGACATGAAGATCAATACCAGTGATGCGATGCTCAAAGAGCTGACGCAAAGCATCATTACCGAGCTGTCTGACCGTTATCAGAACATCAAGAAAACCAAAGAAGAGAATTTCAACGTCGGTAAGCAGAAGTTCCATCGTCTGGATACCGAACAGACGGTCAACGGGCAAAAACTGGTTTCCACCATCGTGTTGACGGTGTTCAATAAACGGGTCGTGACGTTGCAGCTGTTAACGCCAGCTAAAACACCGGATCTACATCATGCCCTGGTACAGCGAATTATTGATACCATGCAGGTTAAATAACCTGACTGGTTTAGCTCGGCACGCCAACAAGCCAGTTTGCCGATAACCGGACACTGAAAAATCGAGTGACCATGAGCACTGAATCCCAGCACCTATACAGCCAGTTACCTGCCATCGACCGCCTGCTGCGCGATCCTGCGGTTGAACCCGCCGTCGCCAAACACGGCCAGACGCTTATCAGCGAACTGCTGCGCCAGATGCAGGCGCAGGCGCGTGAAGCTATCAAGACGCAGCAACAACTGCCTGCCTGGTGTCAGGACTGGCCGCAGGCGCTACAGGCACGCCTGGAACAACAGCAGCGCCCGGCGTTGCAACCCGTGTTTAACCTCAGCGGTACCGTGCTGCACACCAATCTGGGGCGAGCGCTGTTGGCGCAACCGGCAGTGGATGCGGTGGTCAGTGCCATGAGCAGTGCCGTGACGTTGGAATACGATTTGGATGGCGCAGGCCGTGGGCATCGCGATCGGGCCATCGCGGATTTGCTCTGCCAGCTCACCGGGGCGGAAGATGCCTGCATCGTCAACAATAACGCGGCAGCGGTGCTATTGATGCTGGCGGCAGTGGCACCGGGCCAGCAGGTGGTGGTATCACGTGGCGAACTGGTGGAGATTGGTGGCGCGTTCCGCATCCCGGACGTCATGCGCCAGGCGGGCTGCCAACTGGTGGAGGTTGGCACCACCAACCGTACACATCTGAAAGATTATCGTGCCGCCATCAACGAGCAAACCGGCCTGTTGATGAAGGTGCATACCAGTAATTACAGCATTCAAGGGTTTACCGCTGCGGTTGATGAAAGCGAACTGGCGGTGTTGGGCCACGAACAGGGCATTCCTGTGGCGACCGATTTGGGCAGTGGCTCGCTGATCGACATGGCGCAATACGGCTTGCCAGCCGAACCAATGCCGCAACACCTGATTGCCGCCGGTGTCGATCTGGTGACCTTCTCTGGTGATAAACTGCTGGGCGGGCCGCAGGCCGGGATTATCGTCGGTAAAAAAGATCTCATTGCCCGTTTGCAGCAGCACCCACTCAAGCGCGCCCTGCGCGTCGGCAAAATCACGCTGGCGGCGCTGGAAGCCACGCTGCGGTTGTATCAACAGCCGGAGTTACTGGCAGAACATTTACCTACCTTGCGCTTACTGACCCGCCCACAGCAACAGATGCAGCAAACCGCCGAAGGTTTGCAGAGCCAGTTGGCTCCGCGGTTTGCTGGCCGCTTCGAGCTGCGCAGTGAGCCGTGCTGGTCACAGATTGGCAGCGGTTCGTTGCCGGTAGATCGCCTGCCGAGCTACGCGTTGACCTTTACCCCACTCGATGGCCGGGGCGCAACGTTAGAAGGCTTGGCCCAGCAGTGGCGTAGCTTGCCGCAGCCGGTCATTGGCCGTATCAACGACGGCAAACTGTGGCTCGATCTGCGTTGCCTTGAACAGGAGGGCGCACTGGTTGAGGCGCTGAGCGCATGATTATCGCCACCGCTGGCCATGTCGACCACGGCAAAACCACCCTGCTACAGGCGATCACCGGCATCAATGCCGATCGCCTGCCGGAGGAGCAACGCCGTGGCATGACCATCGATCTTGGTTATGCCTATTGGCCGCAGCCCGATGGCCGCGTGCTGGGGTTTATCGACGTTCCCGGCCATGAAAAATTCCTCGCTAACATGCTGGCAGGCATTGGCGGCATCGATCATGCGCTGCTGGTGGTGGCCTGCGACGATGGCGTAATGGCACAAACCCGCGAGCACCTGGCGATCCTGCGCCTGAGCGGCAGAGCGCAGTTGACGGTGGCGTTAACCAAAGCCGACCGTGTGGATCCTGCGCGAGTCGCTGAAGTGCAAACCCAGGTGTTGGCCGAATTGGCGCAGCAGGGCTGGCATGATGTGCCGGTGTTTGTTACTGCGGCGGCCCTGGGAGAAGGTATTGATGAGCTGCGCCAGCATCTGTTGGCGCTGCAACCCGGTGAGCACTTACTATCCCGTCGTTTTCGGCTGGCGGTGGATCGCGCTTTCAGCGTCAAAGGTGCCGGGCTTGTAGTGACCGGGACGGCGCTGGGCGGCAGCGTCGCGGTAGGCGATACGCTGTGGCTGACCGGTGCGGATGTGCCGGTGCGGGTGCGCGGCTTGCATGCGCAGAATCAGGTGGCAGAACAGGCGGTTGCCGGGCAGCGCATTGCGCTGAATATCAGCGGTGACGTCAGCAAAGACCAGCTAACGCGCGGCGACTGGCTGTTGGCGCAACAACCGCCAGCGGCGGCAGAGCGTATTCTGGTGGCGATAGAGGCCGATGCGCCGATCCAGCACTGGCAGTCGCTACATATTCACCATGCCGCCAGCCATATCACCGGGCGCATTGCGCTGCTGGCGGACAACCTGGCGGAGCTGATCCTCGATCGTCCGCTGTGGCTGGTGGAAAACGATCGGCTAGTGTTGCGTGATATCAGCGCGCGCCAAACACTGGGCGCTGCACGCGTGCTGGGGCTCTCCTCGCCGAAACGGGGCAAGCGTCAGCCGGAGTATCTGGCCTGGCTGGCAGCGCTGGCTAAGGCATCCAGCGATGGGCAGGTGCTGGATTTGCGTTTGCCGGGTGGCGCACTGGATTTGGCCGCGTTTGCCTGGGCACGACAGCTGACGGATGAGGGCCTACAGGAACTGCTGGCAGGTTATGCCCTGATGATCTCCGGCGAGATGGCGTTGGCCCCAGCCAACGTGCAAGCGCATGAGCAGCGTCTGTTGCAGGTGTTGGCCGAATATCATCAGCAACATGCCGATCAGCTAGGCCTGGGGCGCGCTCGTCTGCGCCGTATGGCGTTACCGGCGCTGCATGAGCCGTTGGTATTTATGATGATCGATCGGCTGCTGGCGGCGGGTTTGCTGCGCAATACGCGCGGCTGGCTGCACCTGCCGGACCACGGTTTGGCATTCAGCAGCGAGCAACAGGCACTATGGAGCCGCATTGAGCCGCTGTTTGGTGAAGAGCCCTGGTGGGTGCGCGATCTGGCCGCCTCGTTGGGCGAAGAGGAAAACAGCGTTCGCGCCGCGTTGCGCAAGGCGGCACAGCTTGGCTACGTCACCGCCGTGGTGGTCGATCGCTACTACCTCAGCCAGCGTATCGAACAGTTTGCCGCGATGATCCGCGAGCTGGACGCCACGCAAGGCAGCACCAATGCCGGTGACTTCCGCGATCGGCTGGGGGTTGGCCGCAAGCTGGCGATCCAGGTATTGGAATTCTTCGATCGCAGCGGCTTTACCCGGCGTAAGGGGAACCAGCACCTGTTGCGGGATCGCGGGCTGTTTGGCGGTTGAAATTATGGGTGCATATTGTTGCGCCCAGTTTAAAAGATTGTGACACCCCTCATGCGTTTGAGCATTGTTTCGCCATTTCTCCTCATAAACCCCTATCATTCCGGCTACAGATAGTTCACCGCTTCTTAAGTTTGATCACTGGATCTGCGGCCATGGTGCCGTGAACCTGCTTACCGTCTACGGGCGGTAAGGTTGCAGCCACGTTAAAAGGAGATACAAATGGCGAATACCACTACGGCAAATCACCTCACGCCTGAAAACACCGGGTTTCCTCTCAAGCTGAAAAAACGTTACGACAACTTTATCGGGGGTGCCTGGGTAGCACCGGTACAGGGCGAGTATTACACCAACCTGACGCCGATCACCGGCCAGACGCTGTGCGAAGTGGCCAGCTCCTCCTCACAGGATATCGAGTTGGCGCTGGATGCTGCCCACGATGCCAAAGGGGCTTGGGGGAAAATGTCGGTGCAGGCGCGCGCCAACCTGCTTAACCGGGTCGCCGATCGCATGGAGCAGAATATCGATCTGCTGGCGGCGGCAGAAACCTGGGATAACGGCAAGCCGATCCGCGAAACCGTCAATGCCGACGTTCCGTTAGCTATCGACCATTTCCGCTACTTTGCTGCCTGCGTACGAGCGCAAGAGGGCGGGATTAGTGAGATCGACTCAGAAACGGTGGCCTATCACTTCCACGAACCGCTGGGCGTGGTGGCACAAATCATTCCGTGGAACTTCCCGCTGCTGATGGCGTGCTGGAAGATGGCGCCAGCGCTGGCAGCGGGTAACTGCATCGTGCTGAAACCGGCCAAGCTGACGCCGCTATCGGTGCTGGTGTTGATGGAACTGCTCCAGGACATCCTGCCGCCAGGGGTGATCAACGTGGTCAACGGCGCAGGCGGTGAAATCGGGGAATATCTGGCCACCTCCAAGCGTATCGCCAAAGTGGCCTTTACCGGTTCGACCGAAGTGGGCCGCCAAATCATGGGCTACGCCACCCAGAACATCATTCCGGTGACGCTGGAGCTGGGCGGCAAGTCACCCAACATCTTCTTTGCCGACGTGATGGACAAAGAGGACTCGTTCTTCGACAAGGCGCTGGAAGGCTTTGCGCTGTTTGCCTTCAACCAGGGGGAAGTCTGTACCTGTCCGAGCCGGGCGCTGGTGCAGGAATCGATCTACGAGCGCTTTATGGAGCGGGCCATCAAACGGGTGGAGAGCATCCGTAGCGGCAACCCGCTGGACGCCAGCACCCAAATGGGGGCGCAGGTTTCCGAAGGGCAGATGAAGACCATCCTTAACTACATCGAAATCGGCAAGCAGGAAGGTGCCAAGGTGCTGACCGGTGGACGCCGCAAGGCGCTGGATGGCGGCTTGGCGCAAGGGTACTACATGGAACCCACCATTCTGTTCGGTAAGAACAGCATGCGGGTATTCCAGGAAGAGATTTTTGGCCCGGTGCTAGCGGTGACCACTTTCAAGGATATGGATGAAGCGCTGGCGCTGGCCAATGATACCGATTTTGGCCTGGGGGCCGGGGTGTGGAGCCGCAACGGCAACATTGCCTACCAGATGGGGCGCAACATTCAGGCGGGCCGCGTCTGGACCAACTGCTACCATGCCTACCCGGCACATGCGGCATTCGGCGGCTACAAACAGTCGGGGATCGGGCGGGAAACCCATAAGATGATGTTGGAGCACTATCAGCAGACCAAATGCCTGCTGGTGAGCTACTCCGAGAAACCGATGGGGCTGTTCTGACCCGCCTGACTAACGTCAACCAGCTTGAAACGTTGGGGCGCTGCATGCTGCGCCCGTTCAGATAATCAAAGGATTAGCTCTGGACGAATACGTTAATTATTTAAGTTTAATCAGTAAGTTAAGTGGGCGCAGCATGCGGCGCCCCTACGTAGCGAGAGTGGCACCACCACGGTGTTTGCTGAGGAACATCGCCGTCAGCGTCAGCCAGCACAGGCCACTGACCAGATTGAACAGGCTGAATAATCCGTTACCGCCCCAAACGTAGGCCACCTTGGCCAGCTCGATCCCGATGGTAAACACCGACATGCTTAGCATGCCCATCACGGCCGAAACGGCACCTTTGCTCACGTTGCTGGAAAACAGCGTCAGGCGATACAGACCGGCGTTCGCCAAACCAATGCCGTAAGCATAGAGGCTCAACCCGGCGGTCATCCACAGGTAGGCGTGGGCGGAAAATACCGTGGCCAGCGCGGCGAGCAGCAGGCCCAGCAGCATCGGCCATGCGCCCAGCTTGATCGGGCGCTCAATACTGAGTTTGCCGGTGATGCGAGCCAGCGTCAGGTTGCCGAGGATCAGCGCGCCAAATACCGGGATCTGCAACAGGCCATAGTCCAGCGCCGAGAGCGACTCACCCTTAATCAGGATCACCGGAGACTGGGCAATCCAGGCCAACAGCGGCAGGCTGGCAAAGCCGATAGCCAATGAGCCACAGATAAAGCGCCGATTGACCAATACCTGACGATAGTCGCGCCACAGGTTGGCCGCCGAGAAGGCTTCCCCTTGCAGCGTGGCGGTTTCAGGCATGGCTTTCCACAGGCCAACAAAGGCAATCGCGGCCAGGGCGGCAAACAACACAAACATGCTCTGCCAGGAGGCAACGTGAACCCAGGCGGCCCCGGCCAACGGCCCCAGCAGCGGGGCGATCAACGCCACGTTAGCCATCAGCGCAGTGATCTTGATACATGTCGCCTCTTCAAAGGACTCCTGAATGGTGGCGTAGCCCACCGCACCGATAAAGCACAGGCCAATCCCTTGCAGGAAGCGCATCACGATAAACTGTTCGATATTGGTGACCAGCAGAATGGCCAGGCAGGTGACGATAAAGAACAGCACCCCGGCCAGCATCACCGGGCGGCGGCCACGGCGATCTGACAGCGGGCCAAGCAGCCACTGCAGGAAAATACCGCCAGCCAGATAGGCGGTCATTGAGGTGGGCACCCACTCCACGCCGGCATTGAAATCGGCCACGACCGCCAGCATACCGGGCTGGATCATATCGTTAGCGATATAGGTCGCGAATTCGAATAGCACCAGACAAAGTGGGAATAAAAGCGCCTGTCGGCCTAAAAGTGCCGCAGGGGGTAATGATGTTTTCATTTTTATATTACTGATAGCAAAGAAGAAATAAGGAACTGTCAGGGCGGGGATGCGCAAACTGAGCGAGTTGTGGCGGCTATTTTGCCGCCAATTGTTCACCTTGGCAATCATAAGGTGATTTTAGGCTCATTCTTAATAGCGCGTTTAAGCGTTGTGCTGCGACCCCCTGAGCTATAACCTCTGATTAACATTTCTCTATACCCGTCGTCTTTCAAACTGCAGCGTTGTTACCTGCACTATCTCACCCCAGTCACTTACTAAAGTAAGCTCCTGGGGATGAGATAGCTGGGCGCCTAGCTGCAGCTCGAAATCCATAGGGTATATGACAGAATTATAGGCAACTGACGGGCAGCAATGAGCAATAAAATTGGTTGGATAGATAACTTGCGTGCGCTGGCGTGCATGATGGTGGTGATGATCCACGCTACCACCTACTACGTCGCCAACGGTGTGGCAGTGGGCGAACATAACTGGGATATGGCTAACGTATTGAACTCGATTTCACGGGCTTCGGTGCCGCTGTTCTTTATGATTTCCGGCTTTCTGTTTTTTGGTGAGCGCAGTGCCAACCAAAAACACTTTATCCGCATTACCTGCTGTATTTTGTTCTACAGCGCCATTGCCCTGATTTATATTGCCTGCTTTACCCGTATCGGCTTTTGGCCCTCGTTGCGCGCCATCCTGCAAAAGCCGGTGTTTTATCACCTGTGGTTCTTTTACGCCATTGCGGTGGTCTACCTGCTTTCGCCGCTGATCAGCGTCAAACCGGTCTCTGGCCGCTATCTGGCCGGGGTGATTGTCATTCTGGCGATTATCGCCAACCCTAATACCAGCAAGCTGACCCTGGATAATGTCCAGCTACTGCCGGTGAACCTGTACATCTATGGCGATACCTTCTATTACCTGCTGTATGCCTTGGCAGGGCGAGCAATTGGCATGATGGCGACCCAACGGCGCGGTATGAGCCTGTTGGCGGTGCTGTGCTTTGTCGCTAGCGTGGTCCTGATTATCCGTGGCACCAAAAGCCAGATGTTTATCAACGGCAGCTTTGCCGATACGTTTTATATGTACACCGGCCCCTTGGTATTTGTGGCGGCGGTCTCGCTGCTGGTGTGGTGTAAAAACTGCCTGCCGAACCCAATCGGCTGGTTAGGCGTGATCTCCCGTCATTCGCTGGCGATCTACGGTTTTCACGCCCTGATCGTTAACGTGATGCGTAACCGCCACTGGGAGTTTCCGGCCTACCCGCTGCTGGATATCTTCTGGGTGTTTGGCATGGCGCTTGGCGTGAGCCTGCTGCTGTCGATGGGGTTACAGAAAGTGGATACCCGGCGGCTGGTGTCTTAAGCCTGCCAGCGCTGCTGTGCCCGCCGCAGTTGGCGGCCAGAGGAGAAGCCCGCGGTTAGCGCGGCTTTTTCCAGGCCGTAGCCCTGCTGCAGCCGTTGCTGTGCGACCGCCAGCCGCAGTTGTTCATGATATTCCCGCACGCTGAGGCCGATATGCAGACGGAACAGCCGGGCCAGATGGCGGCTGCTGACGTGGGCTTTCTCCGCCACCTGGGGGACCGACCACTCGGCCTCCGGCTCAGCGGCCATGACATCCTGAGCCCGATGCACGGCAGGATGCAGATGATTGCGATAGCGTAACCACGGGGAAAGCTGCGGATCGTCGCCAGAGCGGCGGAAATAAACCACCATCTCACGGGCAACCTCCAGCGCACGGTCAGCCCCACAGTATTGATTGACCAGGTGCAGCGCCAGATCGATACCGGCGGTAATGCCCGCGCTGGTAAACACCCCACGATCCTCAACAAAAATGCGGTTTTCCTTCACCAGCGCGGCCGGTGCCTGCTGGCGCAGACGGTCGATTACGGCGTGGTGAGTGGTGCAATGATAGCCGTCGAGCAAGCCTGCCTGGGCGGCTAACAGCGCGCCGGAACAGACGCAAACCAGGTTAATCTGCCGCTGGGCCAAAGCCGGGCGCAATGCCCGGAGCCAATTGCGCGCCAGAGCCGCTTCCTCAGTAGCAAAGTAATGCGTAGAGTCCGCCACCCCCGGTATCACCAGAATATCCCCTTCGTTCCATCGTTGCGGTAAGGGAGCTAGCTGGCCGATCGTCATGCCGATAGAACAGGTCACTTGCGGCACTGGGCTGACATAGTGCAGTTGGAACTGTCCGGCAAGCCGCAATACCTCTGCCGGGCCGCTGACATCCAGTAACAGCACGTTGGGGAGCATCAGAAAGTAAACGGCCTTGGGCATAACACCATCCTGTTAGGCAAAGAAATGCGTAGTCATGTGTATGGTGTGAGGTATGGCTTTGGTTCAGTGATCGCCCCTCACCCTAACCCTCTCCCGTAGGGAGAGGGGACCGAACGTGCCACAACTTTACTCCCGCTCCTGACTTCTACTCCGAGAAATTTAACGGGCTACAGGTTAGCTCCCGTACCTGAATACAACACCGTACCAGCTCCCTCTCCCTGTGGGAGAGGGTTGGGGTGAGGGGAAAACACAGTGGCCGGATGACTGACAAAACGCTAGCCCCAAAAAAATCAGCAACAGGTTCGGGCATTAGCTTTGAGCATGTAAAAGTTGCGCCAATGCTTCATCGACGCTGGCAATGGTGGCAAAGCGGTCGACCAGCACGGTTTCAGTATGCCGCTTTAACTGCTCGGGGGTAAAGAGGCTGCCGTCCGGATGATGCATCGGGAAAGTGAGCGTGGCTTCGGTCACAAACGTCACTTTATAGCCCAGATCCGAGGCGACGCGGGTGGTGGTTTCACAGCATTGCTCGGTGCGAATGCCGCTGATAATCAGATGGTCGACCTGGCGTTCGCGCAGCCAGGCATCCAGGCCAGATTCAGTCAGCGCATTGTGCACTCGCTTTTGCACCGTTACGTCAGCCTGATGGCTCAGAAACGGCAGGCGTTTCACATACCCAGACGCCAAAGAGAACGGCCCCTCAGGCGAGACATGGAACACGTCGACCAGCGGCACCCCTTGCTGCTGGCAACCTGTGATCAGGCGCGTCAGCGCCTGTTGAAACACCGGCAGGTCGTCTTCCTGCCAGAACGGACGATGCTGAAAGGATTGTTGAACATCGATGATCAATAGTGCGCTACGTGACATTTTCGGCCCTCCTCAATTTGGTGTAAGACCATACTGCGCTTGCGGTAGTCCAGAAAGAAGGCCAAAAACGGCCATCATTATGGCAATAGCGGACCAGCGTTGAGGGGTGGTAAACCCCTCATCGATTGAGAGGGGTTATATGTGGTTAGGGAGGGGATTACATCAGCGGCTGCAGGCAGCGGTAAAGTTCGCGGAAGGTGTGGCGCTGAGCGACATAATATTGATGTCGTTCTGCATCCGGCTCATGCACCTGCTCTAACGGCAATTCAGGCAGTAGGGTGCTCAAAGGTACCCCAGGGTTCAGCGCAATCTGCGCCAGACGCGCGGCACCCAATGCCGGGCCAACGTCGCCGCCGGTGCGGTATTCCAGCCGCTGGCCGCTAATATCTGCCAGCATCTGACGCCAGAACGGGCTGCGTGCACCACCGCCAATTAAGGTGATAGCCGTGGGTTGCAGGCCGCTGGCATGCAGCACGTCCATGCCATCCGCCAGTGCAAAGCCCACCCCTTCCAACACCGCTCGTGCGAGATCGTTCGGCCCATGTTGATGAGTGAAGCCCCAGAAGGCCCCTTTGGCATTCGGGTTGTTGTGCGGCGTACGTTCGCCGGAAAGATAGGGCAAGAACCACAGCGGCGTTTCAGCAGGAGCAGCCTGCTCAACGTTACGCAGCAGGGTGGCAACACTGTCGACATTGGTTAACTGGCAGGCCCAGTCCAGGCAGGACGCCGCGCTGAGCATCACCGACATCAGGTGCCAGGTCTGCGGCAGCGCATGGCAGAAGCTGTGCACCGCGCTGGCCGGGTTACTGAGGAAACCGTCGCTGACGGCGAAGTAGACGCCAGAGGTACCCAGTGACAGCATCGCCTGCCCGGCCTGATACAGCCCGACGCCGATCGCCCCGGCGGCATTGTCACCCCCACCGGCCACCACCGGCACCGGTGCCATCCCCCAACGTTGGGCCAGTTCGCTATGCACTTGCCCGGTGATCTGGTTACCCTCAAACAGCGCAGGCATCTGCTCACGCGTCAGCTCGCAGGCATCAAGCATGGCATCGCTCCAGTCACGTTTGGCGACGTTCAGCCACATTGTCCCTGCGGCATCGGACATATCGCTGGCAAACTCGCCGGTGATGCACCAGCGCAGGTAATCCTTCGGCAATAACACCTTATCGATCTGCTGGAAAATCTGTGGCTCGTGCTCCTTGACCCACAATAGTTTGGGGGCGGTGAAGCCGGGCATCATCAGGTTGCCGGTGATTTCACGTGAGTTGGGTACGGTTTGTTCTAGTGCCTGGCATTGTGCAAAGCTGCGGCCATCGTTCCACAGGATGGCCGGGCGTAATACCCGCTGCTGTTTATCCAATAAGGTTGCGCCATGCATTTGCCCGGTCAGGCCAATGGCTTTGACCTGTTGCAGACTATGCTGTTTGGCCAATGACAACATGGCACGGTCGGTGGCTTGCCACCAATCTTGCGGGTCTTGTTCAGACCATAGGGGATGGGGGCGTGAGATGGGCAGTGGTTCACTCTGGCTGGCCAGCAGTTGGCCTTGCTCGCCTAGCAGGATGACTTTCACGCCGGAAGTACCGAGATCGATTCCAATGTACATGAGCACGGATCCTTTGAAGCGCGCTGAGCGGACCCACCGCGCCGTAGAGAGTTAGCCGAACAGGTAGCGGTTAACCAGATTCTCCAGCTTTTCCTGATGCCCGCTGGCATGTTGTGGGGCCAGCACCTGTTGCTCGGCGTGCTGTGCCAGCGCTTCGAGCGACAGTTTCCCTTGCAGGATCTGTTGGCCCAGCTCGCCGTTCCAACCGGCATAGCGTTTGGCAACCTGCTGATGTAGCTGGCCATCCTCGATCATGCGGGCGGCCACTTTCAGCGCCAGCGCCATGGTGTCCATAGCGCCGATATGGCCGTAGAACAGATCATATTTGTCGGTACTTTGGCGGCGCACCTTGGAATCGAAGTTCAGCCCGCCGGTAGTGAAGCCGCCAGCCTTGAGGATTTCGAACATCACCAGCGCGTTTTCTTCCACGCTGTTCGGGAACTGATCGGTATCCCAACCTAGCTGTGGATCGCCCCGGTTGGCATCGACCGAGCCGAAAATCCCTAGCGCGATGGCGGTGGCGATCTCGTGGTGGAACGAATGCCCGGCCAGCGTAGCGTGGTTGGCCTCGATGTTCACCTTGATCTCTTTTTCCAGGCCGAACTGTTTAAGGAAACCGTAAACGGTGGCGACGTCGTAATCGTACTGATGTTTGGTCGGCTCCTGGGGTTTTGGCTCGATCAGCAGCGTTCCCTGGAAGCCGATCTTATGTTTGTGTTCAACCACCATCTGCATAAAGCGGCCAATCTGTTCACGCTCCTGACGCAGATCGGTATTGAGCAGGGTTTCATAGCCTTCACGCCCGCCCCACAGCACATAGTTTTCACCGCCCAGTTTGTGGGTGGCATTCATGGCCGTGAACACCTGAGTTGCTGCCCAACTGAAAACTTCCGGATCCGGGTTGGTCGCTGCCCCGGCACCGTAACGTGGATGGGTGAAGCAGTTGGCGGTGCCCCACAGCAGCTTCACGCCGCTGCTTTGCTGCTTCTCTGCCAGCACGTCGGTCATGATTGCGAAGTTGTTCAGATACTCTTTTAGCGTGGCCCCTTCCGGTGATACGTCGATATCGTGGAAGCAGTAATAAGGCACGTTCAGCTTATGGAAAAACTCGAATGCTACATCGGCCTTGCGTTTAGCCAGCTCCAGCGCTTCGCCCGGCTGTTGCCAAGGGCGATCGAAGGCCCCAATGCCGAACATGTCTGCCCCGTTCCAGCAGAAGGTGTGCCAGTAGCAGGCGGCGAAGCGCAGGTGATCGGCCATACGCTTGCCGAGGATGATTTCATCGGGGTTGTAGTGGCGGAAAGCCAACGGGTTATTGCTGCTGGTGCCTTCGTAACGAACCTGTTCAAGCTGATCAAAATAGGATTGCATGAGTGACTCCTTGGTAGCGGTGCCCGGCGAAAAGGATGCGGGATGCGCTCATCTTCGGAGTAAGTGGTGGAATGCTCAATTACGTTATTTCACTCTTAAATTCACAGAATTATTAAATGTGCGCGGGATCTCATTATTCAACGAAGGGCCGGTTTTACTGGCCGCGGGTTATTTCACAGGTTTAAAACATGACCGCCATCATAAAATCAACATTAAACCAAAAACCGTAATTCACTGGTGAAAATCTGTAATTGCTGAACACCGCATAAGCGACAACAATCCACTGGAAGTTTCGTGTTTTATCTCGTCACCTTTCAATTTTGCCGTTTGAAAGCGTACGGATAACTATTTCCCTACACAACTCAAGGGTTATAAAATGAAATTCAAACCACTCTTGCTTTCTGCTTGCGCACTGCTGCTACTGGCCAGCCAACCGGGCTACAGCCAACAGATTAAAATCGGGATGGCCATCGACGACCTGCGTCTGGAGCGTTGGCAAAAAGACCGCGATATTTTTGTCAAGAAAGCCAACGCCCTGGGGGCCGATGTGTTTGTTCAGTCGGCCAACGGCAATGAAGAAACCCAAATGGCGCAGATCGAGAATATGATCAATCGTGGCGTCGATGTCCTGGTGATCATCCCTTATAACGGCCAGGTGCTGAGCAACGTGATCCGCGAGGCGAAACGTGAAGGCATCAAGGTCCTGGCCTATGACCGCATGATCAACAATGCCGATATCGATTTCTACATCTCGTTTGATAATGAGAAAGTGGGTGAGATGCAGGCGGAAAGCCTGGTGCAGCGCGTGCCGCAGGGCAACTACTTTCTGATGGGCGGCTCGCCGGTGGATAATAACGCCAAGCTGTTCCGCAAGGGGCAGATGACCGTGCTGCAACCGCTGATCGACAGCGGCAAGATCAAAGTGGTGGGCGATCAGTGGGCCGACGGCTGGCTGCCGGAAAACGCGCTGAAGATTATGGAAAACGCTCTGACGGCCAACAATAACCATATCGATGCGGTCGTGGCCTCCAACGATGCTACCGCCGGTGGAGCCATTCAGGCACTCGCTGCGCAAGGGCTGGCGGGCAAGGTGGCGATCTCTGGCCAGGACGCCGATCTGGCAGCGGTAAAACGCATCGTAGCGGGCACCCAGACCATGACGGTCTATAAACCGATCAGCAAACTGGCCGACGAAGCGGCGGATATCGCCGTGCAGCTGGGCAAAGGGGAACAACCCAAGTCCAACGCCAAATTAAATAATGGCAGTAAAGAGGTTTCGGCCTGGCTATTAACCCCGGTACAGGTGGATAAAACGAATATCGAGAGTACGATTATTGCCGATGGTTTCCATAAGCAATCGGACCTTAATTAATGACCATGCCATCTGGGGGGAATGAATAATGCCCTGCCTGTTAGAAATGCGAAATATCACTAAACAATTCGGCGCAGTGAAAGCCGTGGATAATGTCAGCCTGCACTTGGAGGCAGGGCAGGTATTATCCTTGTGCGGTGAAAATGGCTCAGGAAAATCCACCTTGATGAAAGTGCTGTGCGGAATATATCCGCACGGCAGTTATCAGGGCGATATTTATTTTTCGGGCGAGATCGTTACGGCGAAAACCATTCGCGACACCGAGCAGAAAGGCATCGCCATCATTCACCAGGAATTGGCCCTGGTGAAGCAGATGACGGTGCTGGAGAACCTGTTTCTCGGCAACGAGTGGGGCCGCTATGGGGTGATGGATTACGACAACATGTACCTGCGCTGCCAGCGCATGCTGGCGCAGGTCAAGCTGGAGGTTGACCCCAATACCCGCGTGGGTGAACTGGGGTTGGGCCAACAGCAACTGGTAGAGATCGCCAAGGCCTTGAACAAACAGGTGCGCCTGCTGGTACTCGATGAGCCCACCGCCTCATTGACCGAAAGTGAAACCGCCACGTTGCTGGCGATCATTGCGGATCTGCGCGATCACGGGATCGCCTGTATCTATATTTCGCACAAGCTCAACGAGGTGAAAGCGATCTCGGACTTTATCTGCGTGATCCGCGATGGCAAGCACATTGGCACCCGGCCTGCGGCGGAGATGAGTGAGGACGATATCATCGCCATGATGGTTGGCCGTGAACTGACCGAGCTGTATCCGCAGGAACCCCATACCATCGGTGAGGTGGTCCTGCAGGTGGAAAACCTCACTGCCTGGCACCCGGTCAACCGGCATATCCGCCGGGCCGATAATGTGTCTTTTACTTTGCGGCGTGGGGAGATCCTCGGCGTGGCCGGGCTGGTTGGCTCCGGGCGTACCGAAACCATGCAGTGCCTGTTTGGCGCCTATGCGGGGCGTTGGCAGGGCAATATCACCATCGCAGGGCAGGCCGCCACCATCACCAACTGCCGCGAGGCAATGCGATATGGCATCGCCATGGTGCCAGAAGACCGCAAGCGCGACGGCATCGTGCCGGTGATGGGCGTGGGGGCCAACATCACGTTGGCGGCGTTGGGGGATTTCAGTGGCGCATTGACGGTGCTAGATGATGCGCAGGAGCAGGCGACTATCCAACAATCGCTGGCACGGTTACGGGTAAAAACGTCTTCTGCGGAGCTGGCTATTGCCCGTCTCAGCGGGGGTAACCAGCAGAAAGCCATCCTGGCGAAGTGCCTGTTGCTGAACCCGCAAATCCTCATTCTGGATGAGCCAACGCGCGGCATTGATATCGGTGCCAAGCAAGAGATTTACAAATTAATCAATCAATTGGCACAGCGGGGGCTCGCGGTGATTGTGGTGTCCTCCGAATTGCCGGAGGTGCTGGGGTTAAGCGATCGGGTATTGGTGATGCACCAGGGGCAGATTAAAGCCGATCTGGTGAACCGCGATCTGACCCAGGAACAGGTAATGGAAGCGGCCTTAAGGAGTGAAACACATGTTGAAAAGCACGCAATCTGAAGCCAGCCTGCCGCCAGTGGGGGCGAAAAAGCCGCCGTTCGGGCTGAAAACCGTCAACCTGCAGGTGTTCGTGATGCTGGCGGCGATCGCCGTCATCATGCTGTTCTTTACCTTTACCACCGAAGGGGCCTATCTCAGCGCCCGTAATATCTCCAACCTGCTGCGCCAGACGGCGATCACCGGCATTCTGGCGGTGGGCATGGTGTTCGTGATTATTTCGGCGGAGATCGACCTTTCCGTTGGCTCAATGATGGGGCTGTTGGGGGGCGTGGCGGCGATATTTGACGTCTGGTTCGGCTGGCCGCTGCCGTTGACCATTGCGGTCACGCTGTTGGCGGGGCTGTTACTGGGGGCGTGGAATGGCTGGTGGGTAGCCTATCGTAAAGTCCCTTCGTTTATCGTCACTCTGGCGGGGATGTTGGCGTTTCGCGGCATTCTGATCGGCATTACCAATGGCACCACCGTGTCACCTACCAGCAATGCCATGTCACAGATTGGCCAGAGCTACCTGCCCAACGGAGTGGGGTTTAGCATTGGCGCTATCGGCCTGATGCTGTTTGTGGCCTGGCAGTGGCGGCGGCGTAGTAGACGTACGCAACTGGGCTTGCCGGTGGCGGCAGCGAGCGGCGATGTCACCCGGCAGAGCATTATGGCAATCCTGGTATTAGGGGCAATATACCTGCTGAACGACTATCGTGGGGTGCCAACGCCGGTGCTGATCCTGACCGCATTGATGCTGGCTGGGATCTTTATGGCGTCGCGTACCGCCTTTGGCCGTCGCATTTATGCCATCGGCGGTAATATCGATGCCGCGCGGCTTTCCGGGGTTAACGTTGAGCGTACCAAGCTGGCGGTGTTTGCCATCAACGGCCTGATGGTGGCGATTGCCGGGCTGATCCTCAGTTCGCGCCTGGGGGCCGGTTCGCCTTCTGCCGGTAACATTGCCGAGCTGGATGCTATCGCCGCCTGCGTGATCGGTGGCACCAGCCTGGCGGGGGGGATCGGTAGCGTGGCGGGAGCGGTGATGGGGGCGTTTATCATGGCCTCATTGGATAACGGCATGAGTATGTTGGACGTGCCGACGTTCTGGCAATATATCGTCAAAGGCGCGATCCTGCTGCTGGCGGTGTGGATGGATTCCGCGACCAAACGCCGTGTCTAGGCGCGGCTTCACACTTGTAGCTGTGACCGTATTTATTACTGGGGAGCCCCCATGTTTAAGAAGCGCTACCGTATTACGCTGCTGTTCAACGCCAATAAAGTGTATGACCGCCAGGTAGTGGAGGGCGTTGGGGAGTATTTACAGGCGTCGCAAAGCGATTGGGATATCTTTATCGAAGAGGATTTTCGCTGCCGAATCGATAATATCAAGGACTGGCTGGGGGACGGCGTGATCGCCGATTTCGACGATCGGAATATTGAGCAGCTGTTGCGCAACGTCCAGGTGCCGCTGGTTGGCGTCGGGGGCTCTTATCATCGGGAGGCGGATTACCCGCCAGTGCATTACATCGCCACCGATAACCATGCGCTGGTGGAAGCAGCGTTTATGCACCTGAAAGAAAAAGGGCTGAACCGCTTTGCGTTCTATGGCCTGCCGGTGGAGGGGGGTAAGCGCTGGGCGCAGGAGCGTGAACAGGCTTTCCGCCAGTTGGTGGCGGCGGAACAGTATCAAGGGGTGGTGTATCAAGGGATGGAAACCGCGCCGGAGAACTGGCAATACGCCCAGAACCGCCTGGCTGACTGGGTGCAGACCTTGCCCCAGCAGACCGGGATTATAGCCGTTACCGATGCGCGGGCGCGCCACCTGTTACAGGTGTGCGAGCACCTGGATATTCCAGTGCCGGAAAAGCTCTGTGTGATTGGCATCGATAACGAAGAGTTGACGCGTTACCTCTCACGCGTGGCGTTGTCGTCGGTGGTGCAGGGGACACGCCAGATGGGCTATCGTGCCGCCAAGCTGTTGCATCAACTGCTTGATCAGCGCGAACTGCCGCTACAGCGTATTCTGGTGCCGCCGGTGAAGGTGATTGAACGGCGGTCCACCGATTTCCGTTCACTGCGCGACCCAGCGGTGATCCAGGCCATGCACTATATCCGTTACCATGCCTGCAAGGGGATCAAGGTGGAGCAGGTACTGGATGCGGTGGGAATGTCCCGTTCCAATCTGGAAAAACGCTTCAAGGATGAAACCGGCCAGACGATCCATAACGCCATCCACCAAGAGAAGCTCGATCGCGCCCGCAATTTACTCACCGCGACTTCGTTACCCATCAACGAAATTTCCCAGATGTGTGGCTACCCATCGTTGCAATACTTCTATTCGGTGTTCAAGAAAGGCTATGACATGACGCCCAAAGAGTGCCGCGATCGTTTTGGGGAGGTCGGCTATTGAACGTCCCGCTGGCTCAAAACGTAGGGGCGCTGCATGCTGCGCCCACCTGGTATTAGGGAGGGGCTGACAAGGTGTCACGCGGCACATAATATTTCTGTCATTACGGCTCCCTATAGTGGCGTTGCTTTTTACCTTTGGGCAAAACCATCACCAGGGAATTCATAATATGCATAAATTACCGTCCCGCCTGGCACTGTTGGCCAGTTGCTTGGCATTTAGCACCACGCTATGGGCGCAGGCTCAGGAAGTTCCCGCCGTGCTGGCCGGGCACGCCGTATTACCGGTGAAGTCCAGCGTCACGGCTCCCCAGGATGCGCCAACCGATCTGCAACAGAGCGGTAAATACACCAGCGGCAAACGCATCACCGAACTGGGCAGCGTAGCGGGAAAATCTGCCGATCGGCTGACCGGCATCGGGCTACCCATCAATGGCCAGCCGTTGCAGGGGCATTCCGGCATCAAACACATGCCGGATGGCACCTACTGGGTGCTGACCGATAACGGCTTTGGCAGTAAAGCCAACTCGCAGGACGCCATGCTGTATCTCAACCATTACCGTATCGATTTCAAGGAAGGCACGGTAACGCCGCTAAAAACGCTGTTCCTGCACGATCCCGATAAAAAGGTCCCGTTCCATATCGTCAATGAAAGCACCGACAAGCGTTACCTGACCGGCAGCGATTTCGACCCGGAAAGCTTCCAGTTTGCCGACGATGCCCTATGGATCGGCGATGAATTTGGCCCTTACCTGATTAAAGCGGATCTGAACGGCAAGGTGCTGGCGGTGTTTGATACCCAGGTTGACGGCAAGGTAGTGAAATCGCCGGATAACCCGACGCTGACGCTGCCAGGTGCGCCGGACGGCAAGCAGAACTTCCAGGTCGCGCGCTCCAAGGGCTTTGAAGGAATGGCGGTATCACCGGATGGCAGCAAGCTATATCCCCTGCTGGAGGGGGCGCTGTGGGACGGCGAACAGTTTGAGAACGTGGCGGGCAAACGCTACCTGCGGGTGCTGGAGTTTGACGTCAAACAGCAGGCATGGACTGGCCGCAGCTGGCAGTACGTTTTGGAAGATAATCAGAACGCCATCGGTGATTTCAATATGATCGACGCCAATCATGGGCTGGTGATCGAACGTGATAATGGTGAAGGCATCGCCGATAAAGCCTGTGCGGCAGGCGCGCCAACGGATAACTGCTTCAGCCAGATCGCCAAATTCAAACGGGTCTACAAAATAGCGTTTTCCGATGCCAACGTCGGCAAACCGGTAGAAAAACTGGCGTATATCGATTTGCTGAACATTCAGGATCCGCAGAAGCTGGCGCGTAAACCGCTGAATAACGGCGTGCTGACCTTCCCGTTCTTCACTATCGAGAATGTCGATGTGGTGGATGGCAGCCATATTATCGTGGGGAACGACAATAACTTCCCGTTCTCTTCCAGCCGCGAACCCAACGTGGCAGACGATAACGAATTTATTTTGTTGGATGTTAAAGCCCTACTACAGCCGTAAAATTCTCCTTTATCGCCAAGCCTTCTCCTAATTGGGTGGGGGCTTTTTTATTCCGATGATGAAGAAATACGTTAAGCGACCCCGCTTTTTGAGGAGCATAGTAGATATAGGACACGGTCATTTTCAGGTAAGCATATTAATAAAACGTTACTTTCAATCTTGCCGCTTCAGGTTGGCTTTCTGGTAGTCTGCTCTGGGCGTTTTACACTATGTCGCCATTTGCATTGCGAATAATGGCACCAAGGATTGAAGGTGGGAAAATGTCTCGTGTCAGTACCGAAAGTATTATTGCGAAATTGAATTCGTTAGCTATTGCTATTCCTTTGGAGATTTTGATTGCGTGGGAGTCTAGTGATGAGGCCTGGTGTTTAAAGGACGTGCATAAAAAGCCTGTGTATGCCAATGCCAGATATGGCCTATTGCTAAAACCGGAAGGAAATGGGAGACCTTCTGCACTAGCCCCTTTTAAGCCCTTTATCTCCATCCATGACCAACGCGTTATTGATGAGATGAGGAAGATTGAGGCAGTAGGGATCCTCCCTATCGACAGCAAACGCATATTCAGCGTGTTTTATTGTGAACGCATGCCCTACTACGACAAACAGGCTCACTGCTCCGGTATTATCAGCCATATCAAACCCCTGCACTCCATCACGCCGCGTTTTTTTATCTCAGGTGATGGCATCGGTAAGTTAACCGTTGCTTGTCCCTCCGAGATTTTATCCGCTAAGGAGTGGGTCGTGGCTTTTCTGTTGTTACAAGGCATGGCGGAGAAAGAGATTGCCAATATTCTCAACAGAACGTTGAGAACGGTAAAGTTCCATAAAAGTAACATTCTGGCGAAAGTCCATTGTGAAACCACCAGAGAATTTATATTTTTTGCCAGAAAGAAGCAGTGGCAATTCTATATTCCACCATTATTTTCTAAACCCTGTTATATCATCCGCTAATCATCTTGCTAAAACTGTACCTTTGGTACAGTTTATTGTTTGCACTTCAAGAGTATGCTCGCTTTCATCATCTGGCATCCCAGTTGATATCTCAATGACATGGATGAGAAGAGGTCATACAATGAGTTATGCAAGCAATCTTGATTTTCCCATATTAATTGTTTCTGTACGCGATAATAAAATACAGGTCGATGATAGCTATCATGCGATTAAGGAGGTGCTGGCATTAAATAACTACCATTTTATCCACGCTGAAACCAATGAAACGGCTCTGGCGATGGCCAGAAAAGAAGCGGGTATCGGTTGTATCATTATTAATGAGTGTGATGGGGCTAACCTGGGTGAGGGGTCTCCCATTATCAAGGAGATTATTCGTGTGATCCGCGCTAAAAACAGCCGGGTGCCCATCTTCTTTTCGTCAAGTGTGCCTTTGTTAGGGCGTTTATCGACGGAGGTGATTCAAGAGATCCATGAGTACATCAATATCAGCGAAGATACACCCAAGTTTATTGCTGGCCGCATTCATCTGGCTATACGCCAGTATATTGAGAACCTGCTGCCGCCTTACTTCGCCGCGCTAAAAAGTTACGCGTTAGACAGCCCTTACTATTGGGATTGCCCGGGGCATCAAGGAGGGGTTGCCTATCTTAAGCACCCGGTAGGCCGTGAGTTTATCAATTACTTTGGTGAAAACCTGATGCGGGCAGACATCGGCATCTCTACGCCAGAAATGGGGGACTGGCTTGAACATAAGGGAGCGCCGGGCGAATCGGAAACGCGAGCTGCCAAACTGTTTGGCGCGGACAAAACCTTCTATGTGACAGGGGGCTCATCCCAGTCTAACCAGATAGTGGGTCACTCAATTGATTTAAAAGATAAAATCATCCTGGTTGACCGCAATTGCCACAAGTCCGTCAACCATGAGCTGACCATCACCCAGGCTAAACCCGTCTATTTCCAGCCTGCGCGTAATGGGCTCGGCATTATTGGCTTGATCTCTCCCGATCAGTTTGAGGCCAGCGCGATCCAGCAAAAAATCGATGACAGCGTGCTGGCTTATCAGGCAGAAGACCGCTGCCCCGCTTATGCCATCATCACTAACTGCACTTACGACGGTCTGATTTATGACGTCACCGCCGTCACCCAAAAGCTGGCCAAGTCGGTACCCCGGATCAAATTTGATGAAGCCTGGTATGCCTATGCGAAATTCCACCCCCTGTATCAGGGGCGGTTCGCCATGGATGTCCCCGAGGATAAAGACAATGGCCCAACGCTGTATGCCGTGCAATCGACACACAAGATGCTGGCGGCCTTTTCTTCAGCCTCGATGATACATATCCGTAATTCCAAACGTGCCCCGGTGGATTACGACATTTTCAATCAGGCTTTTATGATGCACGGCACCACGTCACCGTTCTATCCGATCATTGCCTCGATGGATGTGGCGACCGCCATGATGGAGGGGCAAGCCGGTAAGACATTGGTCGATGAAGCTATTCACGACGCTATCAGCTTCCGCAAGACGCTGGTGACCGTCGCAGACAAGCTCAAAGCGGAAAAAAGTGACAAGGGCTGGTTCTTCGATGTCTGGCAGCCGAGCACGTTGCTGCAGGAGGGCAAAAAGGTTCCCTTCACCCAGGTTGCCGACGAGGTGCTAGCCAACGATCCCACCTGCTGGCAGCTACGAGCGGGAGAGGCATGGCACGGCTTCGGCGACTTGCCGGAGGGTTATGCGATGTTGGATCCCATCAAGGTCACCATTACCTGCCCTGGGCTGAACGCGCAAGGAAAGATGAATGTTTTCGGTATCCCCGCGCCGGTAGTGGCAAAATTCCTGGATACCCAGCGTATTATCCCGGCCCGCAACGGTGACTACACCATTCTGGTGTTATTTGCATTGGGTTCTACCCAGGGCAAATGGAATACCCTGATCGACATGCTGATGATATTTAAACATCACTATGACGAGAATACCCCGCTGACCTCGGTGCTTCCGCAGGTTGCGGCCAGCTCCCCAGCCTATCGCAGCATGGGCATCGGCGATTTATGCCGGTCGATCCATCAGGCCAATATCGAACTGAAAATTGCCGAGCTATTGGAGCTGGCCTGTTCTGCAGAGGCCATCCCCGTTCTTACCCCCTCCCAGGCCTACCAATGCCTGATCTCCGACCAAACTGAGCAGGTCAAGGCTGCCGACATAAGCAACCGCACGCTGGGCGTGATGATAACCCCTTATCCACCCGGCATTCCGCTCATCATGCCGGGTGAAAAGGTGACATCAGAATCACGGGCCATCGTCGATTACCTGGTGGCCTTGCAGACCTTCGGCCAGCGCTTCCCCGGCTTTGAACATGAACTGCAGGGTGTGGAAGTGGATGAGAACGGCACTTATTGGGTGCGGTGCATAAAAGAAACGCCTGCCAGCGCTTCCATACGTTAATCGGCCTGCGCTTTATCCCCATGGGTGCGATCCGCACCCTCTTCAAGATGTGTATCAACGCAATAATGATGGGAAATATCATGGCTTCTGTTAATACTGCCTCCGTGAAAAAAATGGGGTTGGTCGCCCTGACGTTGGTGACCGCCTCTAACATGATGGGATCCGGGGTCTTTATGCTGCCAACCAATCTGGCGGGCATCGGGTCTATCTCTTTATTTGGCTGGGTGATTACCATTGTCGGCGTGATTGCCCTGGCGCTGGTGTTTGCCAAGAACAGCATGGTGACACCGCGCGATGGTGGCATTATTGCCTATGCCAGCGACGCGTTCGGGCCATTTATTGGCTTTCAGACCACCATCTGTTACTGGATCAGCGCCTGGGTGGGTAACGTGGCGCTGCTGGTGGCGGGTGTGGGTTACCTGAGTTATTTCTTCCCCATTCTCAAAGATCCGCTTGTCAGCTCGATCACTGCCATTGTTATCCTCTGGGGGTTTATCGCTCTGGCTTCTTTGGGGGCAAGGGTGGCCGGGCGCTCCCAATCATTCACCGCCTGCTGCATGCTGGTGGTGGTATTGGGCATCGGTTTTATTGGCTGGTTCTGGTTCAAACCCGCGTTGTTCACCGAAGTTTATAATGGCACCAAGGGTAGCGATGCTTCGGCAATCCTCTCCGCCGCGTCTTTGGCTTTGTGGGGCTTTCTGGGTGTGGAATCCGCAGTGGTGTCCAGCGGACAGGTGGAAAACCCCGAATCCACCGTGCCCAAGGCGACGGTATTGGGGTTGCTGATTGCCGCCGTGTGCTATGTCACCAGCTGTTCGGTGATTATGGGGTTAGTACCGCATAGTGAATTGGTGAATTCCGCCGCCCCCTTTGCCGATGCCGCCCGTTATATGTTTGGTGAATTTGCTGGGGAAGTGGTTTCCGCACTGAGCATTATCGCCTGTTTTGGCTCGATCTCTGGCTGGCTGATCTTGCAGTCTGAAGCCCCAAAAGCTGGCGCGAAGCAGGGGCTATTCCCGAAATTCTTTGCCGTGGTGAACAAAAACGATGTACCGATGAAGGGGCTGATTTTCACTGGCGTGCTGATGACTGCGGTATTACTGTTCACGGCTTCGCCTAATCTGGCAAAACAGTTTCAGGTGATTGTGCTGATGTCGGTGTTCGCCTCTTTACTGCCCTATATCTATGCGCTGGTCGCGCTACCGATCATCATGGTGGCCAAATCCTTGAATAAGGGCGGGGGCTTCATTTTCTACTGCACATTGGCGGTGATTGGCATTCTCTACAGTCTGTTTGCCCTGTTCGGATCGGGAGGCAATGCCATGTTCTGGGGGGTATTGATGATGATGCTCACCATCCCGCTATATGCACTGGTTGCCGCAAAACGCAGCAAAAACGGGATCAAAACGTTGTACCTGGATAGCGAGGAGTAGCCGTAATAACAGAAAGCGCGGTAACAATGAAGGCATTACTGCAACAGTGAATGGCTCTTTTATCTCAAAGCCTTCTCCTTGGTGGGGAGGCTTTTTATGACGGTGACAAATAAAATACAGCGAATCACCCCTTTTCGGGAGATATAAGACCCTGCCAGTATTAGTTTTTCATTTTAATTAAACGCGTTACGTTCAATTTTGTGTAATATCTGGCGGTGAGACTACACGGCAATTCTTCATACCACCGTTATTTGTCAAACCTTGCTATATCATCAGGTAATAGTCCCACCATAAAATAGTCCCTTTGCGACTATTCAGACTACTGGCAAGGTCCGACAGTAAGGCTAGAACATTGTTCTAATAAGATTAGTGGCGGATCTGTGCCAGCTCGTCTTCAGTCAGACCGGTCATTTTCATGACAGTGTTGCGATCGAGACCGTTCTGCAGCATGGTACGGGCAATTTTCAGCGTAGCATCGCGCTCGCCTTCTGAATGCCCTTCCTGCCGACCAAGCTGAATACCCTTCTCGATACCCTTCTCAATGCCCTTCTGTTCAAGCTGTTGTGCGATGGTCATCAGTGTGTCCCCATGTTGCGGCACTCGCTGTGCCAGTTGGCGTACAAAGGCTTCGGCGTCTGACGTTTCGCCCGCCTGTACAATATAGTGTACCAGCGATACTACCTGGGATGAAGAGAGATATCCGGCCAGTAGGATGGGAGCGAGCCTATCCACCAGTTCTGCCAGATCCCGATGATGAATGTGCTTCTGCAGTAGTGTCAGAGCCGCCATGCTGCGATGGCCTGCGATTTCGTCATCAGGGATGACGGTGACATCGACAAGCGGAAAAGCAGCGCTGTAAAGTTTACCGGCCAGCTCTGGGTTAGCAAACTCATCCAGCCACCGGGTGGAATAGGGATATGGGCTGCGCTTACCGGTATAGAATAGCATCGGTATTACCAGAGGCAGCTTTTTGTGGCCCGCCTCAAGATGGCGCTGCATGGCCGCTACTGCGTACCTGATGAGCCTGAAAGCCATGTGCTGATCCGGGGTGGACTGGTGTTCGATGAGCACGTGGACATAACCGTCATCCCCAGCAGTGGTTTTCAGGCTGTAGAGCACGTCGCTGAAGTACTGGCGGAGGTTATCTTCCACAAAGGAGCCTGATTCCAGTTTCAGGGTGTTAAGGTCGCAGATGGCACGCAGCTCTGCCGGGAGGTGTAGTTCCATGAAATCACGGGCAACCTCTGGCTGGGTCAGGAACTGTCTGCATGTGGCATCGTGGGGCGTTGGCGTGTTGTTTTTCTTTTTCATCATAATCATTTCACTCCGATACTGATTTTAAGCTGACGTTATTATTTTTCGCATATCCCTCCATTGATTTATCTGAGGCAAACTCCGGCGAACCTGTATTCAGGACATTTATTAATTCACCGATGTTTTTATTAAGATATGAAATTAATTCAGATTTTGTTTGTGGCATACCCATAAAGAATTCCCTCTCTTTTTTAGCATAGATCCCGTGAAGGCATTACATGATGTAATTATGCACCACCGACCACTACAGGTGAATAAGTATTAGAGACGTCACGTTTTCTTCAACCGACTTCGACCCTACGGTCGAATATATTTGCCCCGAAAAATTCAGAAAAACACCCGCATCGTCATCAACCTGAATAATTTTCGCCAAAGGTGAAGCTCATTCCCGCATTTCTTTTTCGTGGTTAAAAAATGATGGGCCGGTTAGAGGGGATTTTTACCGGCGTGCAGATGATCGTGGTATTACTGACCACGGCTTCGGCTAATCTGGTAAAACAGTTACAGGTCATTGTTATGCGTTGGTTGCCGCTAAATGTAGCAAAAGCGGGATCAAAATGTTGTACCTGGATAGCGAGGAGTAGCCGTAAAAAACAGAAAGCGCGGTAACAATTTTCGCTTTCGGCATCGGAGCCGGAAAACGCAAACTGTGCCGCGCCTAGTTAGCAGCAGTAGCGATTAATGCACTGCCTGTGGGGCTTGCCAGTTTTCGTGATAGATATGTACGGCTTGCTCTTGCGTGGTAGTGCGATCGCCGGTCAGGCGGTAGGCCACGGTGAAGGCAAAATCAAACGCGGCCCCCAACCCTTGGCCACTGATCAGATTGCCATCTTCCACAACCCTTTCAGCCACGTAGGTACCATCTTCGATCTCCTGATGCAGATCGCCAGAACAGACATAACGGCGGCCTTGCAGCAGTTTGTTGGTAGCCAGCACGCGAGCGGCGGCAGAACACAGCGGGCAGATCAGCTTGGCAGCACGATCGTGGCGGCGGATAAACTCCACGACCAGCTCGTTTTCCGCCATTGCGGCAGTAGCCTGCGGCCCACCGGGGATCACCACGGCATCGTACAGTTGGTCCATGCGGCGTTCCAACAGAGCATCGGCAAACATACGTATCTGGTGATAGCTGCGCAGCTCCAGCCTATCCTGGCAGGACAGCAGCTCTACCTCTATCTCCATACGACGTAACACGTCGATCACGATAACCGCCTCGGCCTCTTCAAATCCTTCGCTCAGCAGGACGGCAACTTTCTTGGTCATAGCATCTCCAGCAATGTACGGGTTAATAACCCGGGCTCGGCTAGGGTAGCAGATAAAAGGCGGGAGTTTTGTGCGGGAGAGCAAGTGTACGAAGGGGATCGCGGAAACTTGAATTCCCTCTTAGCAGCTAGGGGGATTCGCGCTATAATCTGCGACTTGCTTCCTAGTTCTAGAGGAAGATCCTCGTCCCCGGTGGGGCGGCTGGACTTCAAATCCAGTTGGGGCCGCCAGCGGTCCTGGGCAGGTTCGACTCCTGTGATCTTCCGCCATTCGACCTCTTCTGAGCTCTCCCAACGTCAACTAAACCCCCTTTAAACCCTTGTGTATCAAGCCTTCCTTGTATTCCGAAGTCAACAGGAGTCTACTGGTATCAATATGCCCCTGGGGGCACTATTGGGCAAACCGACCACTGTGGGTAAAATCACATGCCACCAAAACAGATAAAAACCATTAATAATCAAACAATAGCGTCACTTGATACCCGTAGCAAACCCTACAAGTTTTCTATCGGTAGGGGGCTCTATCTGCTGGTAGTGCCTACAGGCTCAAAATACTGGCGTCTGAAGTACCGCATAGACGGGAAGGAGAAGAGCCTGGCATTCGGGACATACCCTGCTGTCACGATTAGCGAAGCCATCATGTTAAGGGAAGAAGCCAGAGCGAAGATCAAAGATGGTTATGATCCCGCGATTGATAAAACTCTGGAGAGGGAACAACGCCGCCAGGAACGTACCAAGCAAGCTTTCCAACTTTCGCTCACCGAACCCGGTGGGTTGATCATCAAAACAACTAAGCAAACCCTATCGCTTACGCCAGAGCAAACTCAGGCCGTCAAAGCATTCTTGCTTTCAGGAGGAAACAACGATGCCATTAACTGATGCAAAAGTTCGGGCATTAAAGCCAAGAGATAAGCCGTACCGCTTAGGTGACGCCGGGGGGCTATACGTTGAAGTGGCAACGAATGGATCGCGTTACTGGCGCATGAAATACCGGGTTGCCGGTAAAGAGAAGCGTCTTGCCTTTGGCGTTTATCCCGATGTTTCACTGGCAGATGCTCGTGAAAAGCGCGATGCAGCCAAAAAGATCCTGGCGGCAGGCGGTGACCCTAGTGAAACCAAAAAGGCCGAGAAACTCGCTCAGAAGCTGAATGCGGAGAACACCTTTGAAGCCATCGCCCGCGAGTGGCATCAGACTAAGGCCGACCGCTGGTCACTGCGCTACCGTGATGAAATCATTGATACCTTCGAGAAAGACATCTTCCCTTATATCGGCAAGCGGCCTATTGCCGATCTCAAGCCGATGGAGTTGCTGGAAGCGCTGCGCAAAATGGAGAAGCGCGGGGCGCTGGAGAAGATGCGTAAGGTTCGCCAACGCTGCGGAGAGGTTTTTCGTTTTGCCATTATCACTGGCAGAGCTAACTACAACCCTGCACCCGATCTCGCCAGCGCTTTGGCAACGCCGAAGAAAGAGCACTTCCCCTTCCTGACGGCTCAAGAACTGCCATATTTCCTCAAAGACCTATCTGGCTACACTGGCAGTGTCATCACTAAAACGGCAACCAAGATCATCATGCTGACGGGCGTAAGAACCCAGGAGTTGAGATTTGCGCGTTGGCAGGATATCGACTTCGATAAGGGCTTGTGGAACATACCGGTTGAAGTGATGAAAATGAAGCGGCCCCATGTCGTTCCATTATCAACGCAGGTTATCGAACTGTTCAGCTCTCTCAAGCCAATGACTGGTGGCTATCCCTTGGTGTTCATTGGCCGAAACGATCAGCGTAAGCCAATCAGCAAGGAAAGCATCAATCAGGTTATCGAGTTGTTGGGTTACAAGGGACGTCTGACTGGCCATGGTTTCCGTCACACCATGAGTACCATCCTGCATGAGCAAGGCTATAACTCGGCTTGGATTGAGACGCAGCTTGCCCATGTGGATAAGAACAGCATCCGTGGTACATACAACCATGCGAAGTATCTGGATGGGCGACGTGAGATGCTGCAGTGGTATGCCGACTATATGGATAACTTGGAGCGTGATGGGAATGTGGTGCATGGGGAGTTTGGGGGTCGTGCTTAGTTGATAGTGGTATTTTCTGAAGAAGGCCAACAGCGCTGGCAATGATGCTAGTGCTGTTAGTTTTCGCGGGACTTATTTTTTAAGACGGAGCATTAGGCATCATTCGTGATGTGCGTCAGAGCGCAAAAGTTGATTACCTACGTTGATATCCTGTTTTGCTCTCTTTGAGCTGTCATCGCTGGTGCTCGCGGCTGGACTGAGATCAGCGAGTATGTATGAGAGCATCATGAATGGTTTTTCAAGCAAAAGCTGTTCGAGAACAGTGTTTCTGTCGGTTTAAAACTACCGGTCAAAGAAGGGGGAGACCGGCGGAAGTAGAACAACGTTATTATATTAGTTACAGTAAGTTAACATCTGAAAAGGCCATGGAAGCAGTACGGGCTACTGGGACATAGAGTCTATGCACTGGCTCTTGGCTGTAAGCCTACAGGAAGATCAGCGAGCCGATGAAACAGATGTGTTGTATCATGAAACTTGCATTTTGGAGGGCATTTTATTTGTCGGATTTAGGTCTGTGGATGATTAATATCCATTCATATGCGTACTCTGTCAAACTTGAACATTTGATGCTTATTCATAGCACCTAAGGCACACACACCGGAACGTTGAAGGAGCTTACCATTCGAGATCCTGCAACAGGCTGTCGCTAACGGCAGCGAACTGGATGCTTTTGATCTGGTCACCCATGTCGCCTTTGACCAGAAGCCACTCACTCGGCGTGAACGAGCCAACAACGTGAAAAAGTGTGATGTGTTCGGCAAATATGGTGAGCAAGCCAAGGCGGTACTGGAAGCGTTACTCGAAAAATGTGCCGATCATGGTGTACAAGACATAGAGGATGCCAACGTACTGGAATTACCACCATTTGACCAATTTGGCAGCAAAACACAAATCCGGCGGGGTATTTTTGGTTGAGTAGAGCAATACACCCAAGCTGTGAAGGAGCTGGAACTGGCTCTCTACAACATATCCGAACAAAAACAGGCCTGATTAAACAACGAGCCCTCAACAAGCGAATAGAAAGATGAATCTCAGCAGTACCATCAAATCCATTCAAGACATCATGCGCAAAGATGACGGCGTCGACGGTGATGCACAGCGTCTCGGCCAACTCACATGGATGTTGTTCCTCAAGGTGTTTGACCAACGTGAGGAGGAATGGGCGGATGATAACCCGGCGTATACCTCTCCCTTGCCCGGAAAGTACCGCTGGCGTAACTGGGCAGCTTATATAGCGGGTGATGATGGTAAAAAGAAACCACAAATTGCTGGTAGTGAATTGATTAGCTTCGTCAACAACGAGTTATTCCCAACGCTCAAAGAGATTGATGCTAACAAGAGCTCCCAGCACAAAGTCATCCGTAGTGTCTTTGAAGATGCGAATAACTACATGAAATCCGGCCCGCAGATGCTGGCCGTGATCGAGAAGCTGGAAGACGCTATCAATTTCCACGATTTTACCATCCGCGCCAATATTGGCGATGTGTACGAGCAATTACTCAACGATTTGCGAGGCGCAGGTAATGCAGGGGAATTCTACACCCCGCGCGCCATCACAGCTTTTATGGTTGATAGAGTCAATCCTCGTCTAGATAAGCGTGAGACAGTAATGGATCCCGCCTGTGGAACAGGCGGTTTCTTGACTGCCGCCATAGAGCATTTCCGCAACCAACTCGCGGCAATGAAATCACCGCGTCCTGAAGACAAGGGAGCCATTGAAAAGCTGATCCACGGCATCGAAAAGAAGCAGTTGCCGCACCTGCTCTGCACCACCAACATGCTACTGCATGGAATTGACGTTCCCAGCCAGATCGAGCACAAAAATACCCTAGGCATCGGCTGGAACGAGTGGAAGGCCAGCGACAAGGTTGACTGCATTATCACCAACCCCCCATTCGGAGGGTATGAAGACGATGGCGTGGGCAGCGACTATCCGGCTGACCTGCGCACCCGCGAAACCGCTGACATGTTCATGGCGCTCATCATCAAGAAACTGTTGAAGGAAAAGGGGCGCGCCGCCGTGGTGTTACCCGATGGTTTTCTGTTTGGCGATGGCATCAAAGGCACGCTGAAAAAACTGCTGCTGCGCGACTGCAAATTGCACACCATCATCCGCTTACCCAAAGGCGTTTTTGCGCCGTACACCACCATCAAGACCAACCTGCTGTTCTTCACCAAGGGCAGCTCGATGGACGATGGCACCGAATACTTCCACACCGACACCATCTGGTTTTACGAACACCCCTACCCAACGGGCTACAAGAGCTACTCCAAAACTAAACCCATCCGGCTAGAAGAATTCGAACCCGAACGAGACTGGTGGGGCTCGGAGGAAAACGACTTTGCCGACCGCGTAGAAAACGAATTCGCTTGGAAGGTGGATTTCAAAACTAAGCGCGAACAGGCCGAAGCTGTTGCGCAACCGCACTGGCATGTCGCCGAAGCGCTCAACAACAAAGCCAGCGTATTGGATAACCGCATCCGTGATATGCGCGATTCCATTAAAGGTGTCAGTGATAAAACCCAGCGCCAAGCTGTTGATGATGAAATTGAAATTTTGCGCTATGAAAGTGAGGGCCTACGCTTAAAAGCACGTGATGCCCAAGCGGCGGGTGATCGCCATTATTGGCCGATTTTCAATCTTGACCTAAAAAACCCCAATGCTCCAGAAGAAGAAGGTCTTGATCCCGAAGAACTTTTGATCAAATACAAAAAGTTGCTGGGAGAGATTGAGGAAACCGAAAATCAGCTCAAAAGCGAGTTAGCCGCAGCCCTAGCTCACCACTTTTCTGGTGAGGATGCTTGATGGACGCGAAACAATTTTTGGCTGAATTTGGACATGTGGCTCATGCGCCGGAAGGGATTGCACGGCTGCGAGAATTGATTTATCAACTTGCAGTAACGGGTAGACTAACCAGCCAAGATGAAAAAGATAGCGATGCGGACGATGTTCTCAACAACGTTGCCCGCATCCGTCAGCAACTTATTGCCGGAAAAAAATATAAGCGCTCACCAAAATTGGAGTCATCAAATCTTGTTCCACCAGCCATTGATCTTCCCCTCAATTGGCGCTGGAGTCGATTACTAGATCTTGGTGAAATCAATCCACGCAACCAAGCCGAAGAAGCGGCCATGGCCACATTCGTTCCCATGTCTGGAGTTTCTGAAAAACATTCAAAAGAAATATCAGGTGAAATAAAACCTTGGTCAAAAATACACAAAGGGTATACCCATTTTTCCAACGGCGATGTTCTTTTGGCAAAAATCACTCCCTGTTTTGAAAACGGTAAAGCAGCTGTTGTTTCCGGCCTCGAACATGATATCGGTGCTGGCTCCACAGAATTCCATGTTTTTCGCTCAATTAGCCAGTTTATTTACCCTGGTTATGTGTACCTGTTCTTGCGCTCACCTTTGTTTCGGGTAAAGGGGGAAGCCAGTATGACTGGTACAGCAGGGCAAAAACGCTTACCCACAGATTACTTCGCGCTTTGCGCCATGCCATTACCACCTACGGCTGAACAATTCCGCATAGTCGACAAAGTCGATGAGCTGATGGCTTTGTGCGACAAGCTGGAGGCGCAGCAGCAAGCCCGCCGCAAACTACAAAACGCACTGCGCCAGTCCATCCTGCAAGCCGTCGCCAGCGGCACTAGCCCGCATGAACTGCAAACCACCTGGACGCGCTTGGCTAACAACTTCGGGCGGCTGTTTCATACGCCAGAGGATGTGGATGAGTTGCGAAAGGCAGTGCTTGATCTGGCCGTATCAGGCTATCTGAGCAATCCAAATCAACTTGATGAGCAGTCTTCCACCTTAAAAGCAAAGATTCTGACCGCTAAGGAGCGAGGAATTGCAGACGGCTCTTTCTCCCGAAAGAAACACGTCAAGCCAGAAAAACTCGAAGAAACGATGCTACCAGCCCACTGGGAATGCATTACATTAGATGAGGCCATTTCCACTATCGATGCGGGTTGGAGTCCAGCCTGTCTCCCCAATCCTCGTGATGATGAAAATAAGTGGGCTGTGTTGAAAACAACGGCTGTACAGGTTCTACGTTTCCTTCCACACGAGCATAAAGAATTACCTGCATCGCTTGACCCTCGTCCCCAGTATCAAATCGAGGTTGGGGATATTCTGATCACACGAGCTGGTCCCAGAAACCGTGTAGGTATTTGCTGTGTTGCTGATACGGCCCCTGCGAGGTTGATGATCTCGGATAAGTTGATTCGCTTTCATATCGTTGACGATCTCATCAATCCACGCTTTGTTGCAGTTTGCTTGTCGGCGGGTGAACCCGGCCGCACTGTAGAACGACTGAAATCTGGTATGGCGGAAAGCCAGATGAACATTTCCCAAGACAAGCTCCGCTCAATCACCATTCCGTTACCACCAATCGAAGAGCAACGGCGAATACTAGAAAAGATTGAACTAATAATGAAGATTATCGACAGCTATAGCGAGCGTCTGTTTAAAAAAAACAGATTGGCAGAACAGGCTGCAGCCGCGTCTGTTTCCAGCCTCACCGGCATTGCCATCGAACAAGAAGAGGAACCCATGAAAGCCCCTCAAACCGAGCTGATCGCCCCACTACGCTTGGGAACAGCACCCGACATCAAAGCCCAAGCGCCGTTGGCTACCATTCTGGCTCGTCACCATGGCGAGATGAGTGCCAAGGATTTATGGCAGCGCTTTGGCGGTGAGATTGATGCCTTCTACGCGCAATTGAAAACAGAAGTGGTGCACGGTTGGATTCTGGAACCGGCCCCTGCTGAAGTGCGTGAAAAACCAACCGACAAGGTGAGCGCCTGATATGCAATTGCTGCGCATCCTCATCCCAACTTTTCGCAATCTGCGCGATCTCGACATCGCTTTCGCAACGCACTTACAGCCAACGGCGAGTACAACAGATGCACCGCTCAAGCCCATCCGTAGCCACGCCCTGATTGGTCAAAACGGCACCGGCAAGTCCAACCTGATCGAGGCGCTGATCACCCTCTTTCGCGATGTGGATCTGGACCGCGAATCGGCGTTCGATTACACGCTGGAATATAGCATTCGTGGTCATGTTGTGCGCATTGAGGCCGATACCGCCAAGCAGAAGCGCCCCTATGTGTGGGTGGACGGTAAAGCCGAATCACAGGGCTATTTGCTGAAAAACCGTGAGCTGCTGCCTGCGCATATTTTTGCCTATTACTCGGGCCGCAACGAGCGTATCGAAACCTTGTTTCAAGAACACCAGCGCCGCTTCAACCAGCGCCAGGAAATCACTACAGATGAAGTGCTGTCTGAGCAACTGCTGGAAAAATTTACCGGCTCCGAGGCAGATATTCGCGCTGTCGAAGAAGCCAAACACCGCCGCGAGTCGCGGCTGAAACAAGCAGGTGACGACCGCCTGCGCCGCCTGTTTTACTGTCGTGGTGGCCATAGCCAACTGGTGCTGCTGGCCTGCCTACTGTCTGACGACCCAGTGTTTCAGAAGGTGCTGAAGAACCTGCACATTGAGTCGCTGGAGTCCGCACTGTTCGTGCTGAAAGAACCGCATCGCCTGCGAGAAAAGCGCCGCGGTGGCAAGTTTGACGAACAGGAACTGAACGAAGGCGACCCGCGCTTCTGGTATGCGCGTGGCAATGTGGTGAGCGAGTTCCTCGACAAGCTGTGGCAAGTGGCTTGGGCTCCGATTGAGCAAGAGGCGACCAAACAGATCGACTTCCGTGGTCGCACCGAAAAACAGAAGCAGCTGTACCTTTTCGTGCCAAGTCAGGAGAAGCTTAAACTACTTGGCGAACTGGTCGGCAGTACCGACAGTTTTTTCCGCTACGCCGAGGGGGCTTACATTGGTGACCTGATCGAAGAAGTGCGCATCACGGTGAAGAAGCGCGATGAACACGGCGGCAAGGTAAGCTTCACCCATCTGTCAGAAGGCGAGCTGCAAATGCTCACCGTGTTGGGCCTGATGCGCATCACCCGTGACGACCAATGCCTGTTCCTGCTTGATGAACCCGACACCCACCTGAACCCGATCTGGAAGCTGCGCTACTTCGACGATATTGAAGGTGTGCTGAGTTCCGATGATGCAGCGCTGGTACAAAGCGAGTCGCAGATAATCATCACTACCCATGACCCCATGATGGTGGGCAGTCTGAAGCGTGAACAGGTACACATACTACGTCGCGATGGTAATCGCACGCTGGTCGATACACCTGACGAGCATCCGCAAGGGATGGGCGTAACGGGGTTACTCAAGAGCGAATTATTTGGTTTGTCGTCCACACTGGATATCGAAACCGAGCGCCGCTTGTTTCGGCGCAATGAACTGTTTGCACTCGATGAAAGAATCCCTGAGCAAGATGATGAATTACGCCGTTTGAGTGCGGAGTTGGCAGACTTAGGTTTTTCAAATGCGGATTTCAAAGATCCGTTCTATGCCAAGTTTGTACGACGAATGGCCAAACACACTAGGTTCCACAAACCAATTCTTACGCCTGAGGAACAGATAGAGCAGGATATAATAGCCGACGCTATTATCGATGAAATCTTACGTGAGGAGGATAACCAGTGATCTTCATCGACTTAGAAAACAAGCTGCCAACTGATGCTGATTTACCTCCTGATATTCGTTGGAAAAAAGCTGATTGGGAAGCTTGGCTGATAGAATCCGAACGTCTGATAAGCGAACTTGCCAAACTCAATACTGCAGGCAAGCTCAAAGAACGTAATGAATTGATCGATAAGCACAGCGGGCACTGGGGAAAGCTGAAGCCGTGGCTTCTTGCTCTGTCAGGCGGAAAATGTTGGTTTACCGAAGCACGTGATATTGCATCACATTTAGATGTGGAACATTTTCGTCCGAAGAAAGCTGCTCGCAACGCCAAGGGACCAGAACGAGATGGGTATTGGTGGTTGGCCTTCGACTACATGAACTTTCGAATTGCTGGCACAGTACCTAATCGAAAGAAAGGCGCATGGTTCCCTCTTCGCCATGGCTCACCGTGTTCAACCTATGTGTCTCGTTGTGAAGGAGATGAAATTCCACACTTTCTTGACCCGACTAATGCCCACGACGTGACTCTGCTTGCTTTCGATGAGGAGGGGAAGGCCGTTCCTGCTCCTGGTATTCCACGCTGGGATTATGTACGAGTGTGGCGTACTGTAGATCGCTTAAAACTCTCTGAACACCAAGCTTTAGCTGAGGAGCGACGGAAGGTGTGGCAAAACACCACAAAGCTGATTAATAAATACCTTCAAGCACTCACGAAGGCACGAACCTCTGCGGCTGCCCGTGAGCAAGTGAAGACTGCGGCACGTGACATACTCTGTCTCACCAAGCCTGAGACTGAGCTTTCAGCAGTGGCGAAATGGTGTGTTCGCCTGCGCAACGATCCACAGCTTTCCAGATTGGTAGGGTGAGGCGAAGGCCAAACTCTAGTCTCCCTGAGTTTGGTAAAGGCACTGCTAACAAAATTTTTTGTACTGTATGCAGCTGAAAATGCTCGTAGACCTTATTTAACAGATTTTTCACATTAATTGTGAACTGCACCACATTTCCACAAGCATTCTTACCGTAGTGGTACAGTTCACCCGCTAACGCGCTACGCTTTTTTGCGTAATTTCTCGACCCACTCGTTCATCATTTCGGCTTCGTAGAGGGATGTTTCCGTCCAGTCACTCTGTGAGCGTAAATAATAGACATAGGCTTGTGTGTCGAATGCGTGTTGCCCTTCAGGCAACGCCAATGGGAAGAATTCATCCACACAGGTCATGCATATCAACCACCATTCTAACTGCTTAAGCATATCGCTATCGCCTTGTTGTACGAAAAGGCAGCCAGGATACTGATACTCGGTTTGCACATGGGTATTGGCATGGTAACAGCCATCACCTTTTGTCACCGTGGTTTGCCAGTGTTCGCCGATGCGTTTCGCCAGTATAGGCCCGATCCTCGGTTCCTCAGTGGGGAAGAAAAACGTGCTATGCAGGTAATAGCCTTTTTGTTGGCCATAATCCAGATACCAGTATGCCCCTGCGCAATGCTCAAATTCCAGTATGTTGCGCAATTCGCTCAAGAGTTGTTGGCGATCCTGCACCACTCGTTCCAGTGGAGTATCTGCATCAGCGTAGGCCAGCTCAACGCCAACAGCGACAAAAGAGGGGTAGCTGGTGTTGATCACCGATTGTGCCGCAAGCCCAATGCGCAGATTTCTGTCTTTTGCCCATAACCACTCGGCCACCCGCCGTTTATGTTCATCAGACCGCAGTGAATCGGATATTGTTGCCATGCTTTGGAGCAACTCAGAATCAACATCACTATCAACAGGGATACTTTGTTCTGCCTGTGCTGCCAGTTCAGCAAGACGCGATAGCGTTGGGGGGAAAATACGCAGCCCTTTCCAGGTATTCATCAAAAGCTGTAAACGTCTGTAGATCTTCAGTAACGCTTTTGCATCGGCACGAGCTATCAGATTCAAAAGAAAAATAGGTCCAGTCAGGCGATCATAATCTTCTGTCAGCCATCGAGTGTTAGTCGGTGCGTTTTCTGCATTCTTGCTCGTCGACAGTATCAAGTGGGCTACATGGCTATCTAATTTATTGGAAATCAGTGTGTTGTGATTATTCATATCAAATACCTTAAAAATGATAAATGTGAGTTATTACGCTGGTCGTACAGCGGTCGTGGTCATTGGTGTGGAGGCTGGCGGCGTCTGCCACGCTTGGCCCCAAGCTGTACAAAGCGTTCTCCGCGCCCGAATGTGCGTGCATTCCCCGGTAGAACCAGGCGGACGGCAGTGTCGACTTTGGTTATATAGGTAATCGCCTTCCGCAATGCGGCTCGTTTGGTCTGATCGAGGTAATGAACATCACCAATGCCAGAATGCGTATAGGTATGCTGGATGGCATTGCAGTTGAAATAGAGCCCCGTGCCACCCGTGATATTCTGCTTCCAGTACTCACCAATGCGGCGCGCCAGCAAGATGTCACTGCGGATTCGGCTGCCATCAAATAAAAAGCAGGCGTGGTAATGAAAGCCTTTGCGCAGGCCACGTTCCAGTTTCCACAGGTAACCGTCACAGTGTTTGAATAGCGGGTGAGATTGCACGCGTTTAAACAGGCGTTTGCGATGCAACCGCGTGAGGGTTGCTGTGATGGATTTCGCTACGGTTTTCTCATAAGAGAGATCCAGCCGCACCACGGATAAACGGCTACGGCGTTCGAATAAGCCATCGACATAGGCCAGTGCGCCACGCAGGTTCTTATTGGCTGCACGCTGGAAGTTACGCAACTGGCGTTGATGCTTGACTGAATTGGCGGTGGTACGAAACTCGTTCAGGAAATGTTCTAACAGCGCAATGTCTTGCCGAGTGCCTGCAAGCAGAGTGAGAGGCAATACAAAACCGCAGTGTTCCATTCCTTGGCGGAAAGCTTCGATGGTTGGATGCAACCGCTGGTATTCACCGACAGCAGCGATTAGGCTGGGCATTATTTGCAACAATTCTTGCAGGTAACGCCCTGCCAGCGTCAGTTTTCCCCGGAGATTGAAGATGGCTTGTTCAGAAACCATCAGCTTATGCAGCAAAAACAATACACGCAGTTGTATTTTCAGCAGATCCCAATCTGGTGTTACCAGTAACTTGGTATCACTGTAAGGGTGGTGCATGCTGGTTGATTCCAGCAGTGCCAAATCATCGTCATTCATTATGTTTCATTCCTTAGAGTGCCCTTTATTAGTGATGGTCAATAAAGGGAACCGTGATTTACGGGTGCAGAACGCCTACCGTTGTGGTGTTGCCACAACAGGGGAGAGACTGCAGTTAAATGGGTAACTCTTTAATGATTCACACTTGCCAGCCTGAACAGGCTCTCTAACGCGTAATGTCAGAGTGACAGCAACTCACTCATAATGGATTGACCAGTCAGTGTTATCTTTCAACTAAGTACATCTGGTTATGATTGATTAACTATTAATATCAATAATATAAGCTCCTGAACTCACCATTTTCCATATGGGGTCTATGGCATGACAGCGTGTTGGAACGATTGAGCGATTTCCCTGCCATGGACGGTATCCCCGGGTTAATACCGTTGTGGCAAGTTAGTGCACATCAGGTGAAAGAACTCACCGACAGTTCAGGCATCAGCCATTAATCTGTCTGGTCAGCAACGGAGGTGCGGTTGGCTTCCAGCTTGGCCACAAGCCCCTGATAATCGCTGTACGGCCAGCGGCTGGCGCGACCAAACTTGATCGGCTTTGGCAACAGCCCAGCCGCGACAAGTTTGTAGAAATAAGCCTTTGACAGGCCAGATTGTGCACACATGAACTTCATGTCGACCAGGCGACTGGCCTGGTCATTTTGGATGAGTTGGTTCTTCATGGTATTGCCCTCTTTGTTGTGGGGTAATTTACCCCTTGTGTGTGAAATAAGAGTAAGGGCAAAATGCTTCATTAAGGCGGTACAAAGTGATTAATATAAAATTACTATGTTATTTTTCATTGCGTTACGATTGTTTATTCTTGTATTTCTCGGGTTTGGCTTTTATTTGTGCTACCGCTGTTCTACCCAAAATCGGATTCTCTGCAATAGCCAGTCGCAAACTGTCCAATCCGTCGTAGAAGAAGATTTGCTCAAAATAACCCAGGTAAATTCTCTTGAAGTTTGAAGAATCGAAGGGGGTTTTACTGTCAGGGCGCTTTAGTGTGTTGTAGAGCCATACAAGCGGCAGATGGCAACCTTCCTTCAATTGCCAAAGTAGAAGGTCAACCAGTGGCAATATGTTTAACTCAAACAGTTTTATAATCCTCAGGACGGTCATCGGTTTGATTTTGCCAAGGTTACCATCACTGATATCGTAACGTTTGCGTGCGTCGCGCAATGCCTTCTTGAAAGACTGAATGAGTACATCATCGGTTACGTTTCGTGGGGTGACCGCAAAGTAAAGGGTAGGAGCATGTGGCCACAAGTGATCTGCCAAGGCATCACAAATATCTATGCGTTTTGGTTGCATAAACAACTTGTGATGTGAATAGCCGTCTCTTGCTTCAGTTAGTCGATGGTTGAACTCTGTGACGTCACTGACTATGAGTGGTCTTACTACCGAGCTGCCTTCTTTATCCATATTCGGCTGGCGACCTGACTCCCAGGCTTCTTGCTCCATTCTCCGTTTTTTCTTGTTATCGGCATCCCAAATATTTAAAGAAGGCGCAGCAAATTTCGCTGGCTCCTTGTTCAGGTAGTGACTCACCAGCACATGCCCAGTGACGATGTCCCTGTACATATGACTAAACACGTGGTCGGCAGGTGCATGGCGTAATGTATGGGTGTCTATCAGCCCCTTACGATCCGTTAATTCGGTTAATAACTCTCCCAGTGGCATATGCTGAACAAGATCATAGTGTCGAATGTTGAACCATTCGACATCTTTAGGGACTGCTTCTTTTTCAAATGAACCAGCATTCTGTAAACATTGAAGATAAAGGTACTTGGAAGGAACAGGATCTACTTTCAGTTCCGCTTGTTGCCTAGCCTTTGATGCCTGATCTTTTATGCTCATACTCCCCCCTTAGTCGTAATCAAACAGTGTGTTATTCATCCATGTTATTTAACATCAGGTTATCTGACATTTGGCAGCTATTTTTGCTACAGATAGCAGAAATAGCCGTAGCAGTCGGAGGGGATGTTTGAAAAAAGCCATTTTGTTGGGAAAAGTGTCTCAGCCAAGGCTGTCAATCTCTGGGGGGGACGCATCCCGCGGAGAGTCGGACGGCATAAAAAACACCCTGCAAGCATATCGCTCACAGGGTGGGGGGGACCATCTCATTAACGCGGTGCCCGGTCATGAGCACAGCGCGAAAGCTGAAGGCAGGTTAACCCTGTTGTGGTGAGTATATTGGCACCCAGGGCGCTACATAAGTGGTATTACCCTCGCGAAACACAGTTACCCGGTTGGTAACACACAAGTGGTTAAGTGCCATATCAAATAGCCCTGGCTGACGAAGCTTGTTTGGGCAGCGCTGGCGCAACCAGGTTTTCGACAATCGCTGACCATTATTATCCTGAAATTGCTCTTGCAATCGTAACCAGAGTTGATCTGCGTCCAGTATGAATTGCGGTATTACCGGTGGAGGTGTAAAGAGACGTAGCGCCTCATTCAGATACCAGTTGCATACAAGGTTGGCGCTTTCTACCGTTTGTACTGAGATAACATCACCGTCCTCACCGCTGAAGTCATGAAACAACGCGGCGAGACGCGCTATCTTGTTGCCTTCCTTGCTGGCAAAGTCACGGATCGGGAAGTATATGCCACCGGGTGCCATTCGGCGTTCGATAAGCTCACACAAATTGCCCCAGTAGCGCTGAGCTTCAGGGCTGAAGGTCAATGTCTTCCTGCTGTTATCACAGTTGTGCAACTTATCAACATAGCGCATCAATAACTGTTGTAAACGTAGGGTATAAGGCTCAATCCAGGGGTGATGATTTTCCATGGTATGCCCAACACGGAAACCGATGGTTGAAGAGGGTTGGGCGAGGAAAAAACGGGCCAAGAATCCACTTCCACGTGCCTGTTCCAGATGGTTCTTCAGATATTTTTGCCATGGGGCAGGTTGCACCATGATAGAGACGGAAAGGCGTGCATCGTAAATGGTGTAGCTTTCTGAATGGCGGCGTATTACTGATATGGGCTTTCCATCCCACGCATCATTCTGCATACCTAGATTTTGGATAGCCTGACCACTCAGAATGATATCACCTTCTGCCGAGTGAAGGAGTAATGAACCTCCACCACGATGGAGTTGATACTGCAGGGCTGCGGGCGTGATGTCACTGGCCAGCATCTGCAGTTTCATGGGGGGGGATGGCTCGTTTTGCAGATGAGCCATCAAGCGAACTTTAACTTCCTCTGTCGATTGAGATTTTTTCGTCAACTTCGACAACAGACTCTTCAGTGCCTTAGATTCCACTTTCCAGCTTTCACTTTCCCGAACATATTGCTGTTCTGCCACGCGATGCTTTTCGGCAGCCTGGCGTTCATAGTCGTATATTGATGCCATGAAATAGTTGTCGACGGTTGTTTTGCGCTCACCCGATTCTGCCACAGTCAAGAAATTGCAAGTTACAGGAGACACCCGACCGGCTTCTGGGCTGACATTGATAGCACTCTGGCAAACAAAGCCAACCGGTGCCAGCGCAGCCGCGGTGACCAGTGGGAGTGGTGCCTTGGTTTTATTGCTGACAGCCCAGATGGCATCGCGGATGATGGCTGGCAGTTGTTCATACGGAATGGGATCTGGCGTGGGAGGAGCGAAGTATGTGCTTGGTGGCAATATTGACTGATATGGCATGGTGCGTTCTCCTTGGTTTTGCCGCGTGCGGCAGGATGTTTTCAGCACTATTAGAAGATGCCCCAAGAAGTACCTCAATCTATCTTTCTTATTGAATTTCAGAGAAATACCCGTGATTACTGTGAGATACCTGAATGGATGAATGGTGACACCTGGAGAAAAAACCGGGATTTCCAGGGGATTGAATAAGGGTTGAAAAGGGTGATTTTGGGGTACTGATTACCATGATGTGGGTAGACTAAAGGGTGATTTTGGGGTACTGATTTCTATAAGGCGGGCAGATAAAAGGGTAATATTGGGGTACTCACGTTATCTTTTAAAGGCTATCGATGCGGCTCACTGAACAGGCAATCAATCAACTTCAGACCGAAATACGCTCATACAAGAAATTTGATGGGGGTGGTCTCTTCATCCATGTAATGAAGAGTGGCGCACGCTATTGGCGCTATAAATATACGTTGGGAGGTGAGGATAAATTACTCACCTTGGGGACTTATCCTGCAGTTTCATTGGCACAGGCCCGAGAGAGGCATGCTGAAGCCCACTCACAAGTGGTGAATGGTATCGACCCGAATCAATCCAGAAAAATTGCCAAACTGGCGAAAATGGTACGAAAGAAGATAACGTTTCAGCAAGCAGCATCAGTCCTTTATCAACAGCGCGTACAGGATGTACCTGGGAATAAGGAGCAATTTTCAACGTTGATGGCGAGACTGGAACGTGATGTTTTTCCTTATATCGGTGCGCGTCCAGTGCTGGAAATCACGCCAGTCGAGCTGATTACTGTCTTGTTGAGAAAAGAACAGATTTCTGGCTCTACCCCCGAAACGCAGATCATTCGAAACTTCTGTGCCGACGTCATTCGTGCCGTCATCATCAAGGGTGATGCTCATATGGAATTGATGCCTGTTTCTCCTCTGGCGAAACCGGAAAACAATAAGGTCAATATGCCTACTCTGGCGCAATTTGATCTTGTCGGCTTTTTTACTGCATTGTTGGGTTATCAAGGTTCGGAAGAGAAGTTGCTGGCGATCAGGCTATTGATAATGACCGGTGTGACGGTGGGTGAACTACGTGCCGCAGCCTGGACCGAGTTTGATTTCGATGAAGGCCTCTGGATAATGCCTGCAGAAAGGTCAAATACCGGGGAGGTACAATATATTCCCCTCTCCACACAAGCACGAGATCTCATTGAAGAACTTAAAAAACTCACTGGATTCGGTATGTTTCTATTTCCCTCCCGTACAGCACCGCAGCATCCGGCCAGTGAGGCCAGCCTTGAAAAGGTGCTGGTAGACATTGGATATGGCAACAAAATCTCTGTGCGCAGCTTTTCCCTCATGATGAGAAAAATACTGACAGAGCAAGGTGCCGCCCTAACTCAGATTGATACGCAGGTACTCTCAGATCGAGGTCAATTACTACAGGCTTATGCTGATGTTATCGAAGCTGCTGAACGTGGCAGTGCGTTAGTGCTTGGCAAGGATACTTTCTGCTTTTGAGGAGAGTGTATTTCCTGCTTTTTTACCCCACGGTATAAATACCCCACTCTGAATCAACATATTTTCATACCTATATCACTGAAGGGAATTACGCTACAGGATTAGCTGTGGCGTATGTTTTCCACTTGCATGATGAGACCGCATCTCTTCCGCCGTTGTCCCGATGGCTGGCGCTGATGGTACCCATCTGTTGACGCCTTTTTGCGTTAACACCAGAGAAATACTTTCCATACCACCATACTTCAGGCCGCCGATTTTCCGGTAGGCCTGTCTGCTTTTATGCCTTATTCAGGAGTAGTAATTATGACTCGTCTAGCCTCCCGCTTTGGTGCGGTGAATACCATTCGCCGTGACCGCCCATTAACCAATGATGAATTGGCCCGCCATGTACCAAGCATATTCTCGGAAGAGAAACACGCTTCCCGTAGCGATCGCTACACCTACATTCCCACCATTGCTTTATTGGATAACCTGCGTAAAGAAGGCTTCCAACCCTTCTTCGCCTGCCAGACCCGGGTGCGTGACCTGGATAAGCGTGAGCATACCAAACACATGCTGCGTCTACGCCGTGAGAATCAGATAGTTGGTAAGGAAGTGCCAGAGATTATCCTGCTCAACAGTCACGATGGTTCCAGCAGTTACCAGATGATCCCGGGCCTGTTTCGCTTTGTGTGTGCCAACGGCTTGGTATGCGGCAACAGCTTTGGCGAAGTGCGTGTGCCGCATAAAGGTGATGTCGTTGGTCAGGTTATCGAAGGCGCTTATGAAGTGCTGGGGATTTTCGACAAGGTGGAAGCCTCACGCGAAGCCATGTTGACCACTTCTCTGACGCTACCGGCACAACGGGCCTTTGTCAACGCAGCCTTGAGTTACCGCTACGGTGAAGACCACCAGCCAGTTACCGAAGAGCAAATCTTGATACCACGCCGTTGGGAAGACCGCCAAAGCGACCTGTGGAGTACCTACCAGCGTGTGCAGGAAAACATGCTCAAAGGTGGGCTAAATGGTCGCAACGCCCGTGGCAGACAGGCTAGAACCCGCTCAGTGAAAGGCATTGAAGGTGATATCAAGCTTAACCGTGCCTTGTGGGTGTTGGCTGAAAATATGCTTAAATTCAACAAGTAACGCATTCGCGTAATACCCCGTCATTTGTAAAAAGTTGATCGTTTTCAACGATCGGTTTCTCGTTATTGATCTACACAACCGATTATCTTTGCCGTTCATCCGTCGATAAGATCGGCCTGGGTGCCGTTCGGTTTTTCTTCATCTTGCAACCCATCAATCAGTTACGTTTTGGCACGCCGACATACAGGGAAATACAGCCCGCTATCGTAGGAATAACGGGCTTTCAATAAGGGGGAAAGGCGTAGATGGAACAGGATAAGGCACTCACGGCAGGCAAAGTTCAGAAGGTATTGGATTGGGCTTACGACAAGGCAGTAAACGGTGTCACGGGGCTGGACTCGGCGCAAGACATTGCCGAGTCCTATATGAAGAAGGGTGGAAACCAGGTGGATTGTGTTAACGCACTTATCCGCTGGCAAAACACCAAAGCAGGTACCAGTGGTTTTGTTACCGGGCTTGGCGGAGCTATCACGCTGCCGGTAGCAATTCCGGCCAATATCACCAGTGTGATGTACATCCAGATCAGGATGATTGCGGCAATTGCCCATATCGGTGGCTATGACCTGAAAGACGACAATGTGCGCGCTTTTGTGTATCTCTGCCTGTGTGGTAATGCAGCGAAAGACATCCTCAAGGAAGCTGGTGTCAAAATCGGTATGCAGCTTACCCGAAGCGCAATCAAGAGCGTATCGGGTGAAGTCATCAAGACCATCAACCGGGCCGTTGGCTTCCGACTGCTGACCAAGTTTGGACAGAAAGGCGGTATCAATCTGGTGAAATTGGTGCCGTTGGCAGGGGGTATTGTCGGCGGAACTTTCGATAGTATTTCCACCAACATCATCGGCAATATTGCCCGAGAGACCTTTATCGGGCGTGACATAAATTCAATGGCTGATGAGGTGATAGCACCGTAACCACCATTCGATAATCCGGTGATTTTAGTCACCACATTTTATTTACCACATGCACTAACAACTCATTCCCGTCTCGGCGGGAAGGAGGCTGTTCATCTTGATTATGGAGAAAAGAAATGAATGTAAGAAAAATAGCGGTAGTAATCATGGCTTCTGCAGCGCTATCCGGTTGCGGTGATGCTTTTTCCTGTGATAACCCTGAGTCAATTCGCGCTATCAATGAGATAGTGATCAGCAATGCGTTGAACAAGATGAACCTCAGTACCTACAAGAAATTCGGTAGCGTGGGACTGACGCCGGACTCGCTAGCTTTGAGACTGGATAACATTCATGCCACGGACAGTAACCCATCAGTCAATTCACTAACCTGTAAGGCGCAACTCACCGTGGTGTATTCGGACAAAGAAAAGCCAGAATGAAACGTATTATGGGTGTAATCGAAGATAGGGCGAAAGGTATGTCAAATTACGATTCGAGCCGCCTATTCATAGATAATGTAAATACCTCCGCCAGACGTATGGCGAACACCCGTACTGTAACTGGAACGGTGGAGTACATCGTATATAACACCAAAAATAAAGTGATTACTGAAGTGAGTAATACGCCAAATGTCAATAAAGTCATTGACGATATTAGCTACAAACTATTGTATCCGACAGCTCAATTATTTGAAGTGGATAACAATACACTGCCGATGGATCGCTTTTACTCCAAAGAGACTCTGTATATATTCAGTCAGTGAGTCTCTCCACTCTTTTTCTTAGGTTTTTTCAGGTGAGTACTGTTAATTAGTGTACCTTTTACAGGAGTTATATGATGAAGAAAATCATCGTTCTATTATTGCTTTTCTGGATAGCTACGCGTGTCTATGCCTTTGGTGAGTCTGGGCAATGGTCTAGTGGTTGGGGGCAAGGGGTATCAGAATATACGGTCGTCACGCAAAGCGGCGATTCGCTGTATATCGCCTGCAGTGAAGACCAATCGGTCAGCATGACCCTGAGCCTCAAAGGGAAAAAATACGGTACATACAGCCAGCAGGGCTTTGATTTGATTATCAATGGCACCGAGGTTCAAACGCCGTATGATACAGATTCACGAGTAGGCAGTAATAACTTTACCTACGCTTGGGATACCTTGAGAAAGGCAACCCGACTGCAGGCCAATACTACGGATGGCCAAACGGTTGACCTGCCCACGAAAGGGGTAGCCACTGCATTACCAGCCTGGGGATCCTCCGAGTTTGATTGCAAGACAGGGCTGGATTTCTGACTCTCTCGGCCCGTAGGCTATTGCCATCGGGCCTGATGTTACTGGTGTTATTAATACCACTTACCATCAGGAAGGCTTGAACCTTCCTGTGTTGTTAATTACTTACTCTTTAACACAAGAGGATGTATTAATACTAACGTATTAATACACTTCATAAACCCCCTTCCTTTTATGGTTTCCCCCTTTCGGTTTGTTATCCATAGTATTACGACATTTGTGTAAAAAATAAATCAACTTCAACTCAACTCCCTTTCATCGGGGAGTTGAGCTTTATGCTGCTTATAAGGAACAACTCAGTGAAAAGAGATACGACAGAGCAACGTATTATTGCCATGGCAATACGGCTTCTAGAAAAGAAGTTGAAAACCAGGCCATTCAGTTTTACCTCTGCTGAAAGCACCAAAAACTATTTACGACTGCAACTGGAAAGATTGGAGCATGAGGCGTTCATGGTGCTGTTCCTGGACAACCAGCACCGGCTGATCGCCTGTGAGACGGTATCTATCGGCACGATAAACCAGACTCCGGTGTACCCACGGGAAATCGTGAAAACGGCGCTTAGCCATAATGCAGCGGCTGTCGTCGTGGCACATAACCATCCCTCTGGCGTGGCAGAGCCCAGCGTGGCTGACCGTCATATCACTAAGCATCTGCAGGACGCACTGTCGCTGGTAGAAGTGAGAACTCTCGATCATATCGTTCTAGGCCATGGCGAGTCGGTGTCATTTGCCGAGCGGGGCTGGTTGTGATCTTTAACCCAAGGAGTTAGCTATGCAAGCAACTGAAATATCTTCTACACCTGCCGCTGGCGTATTCCATTTTATCCAGCACCGTACTGTTTCATTGCAAGAATGGCAGGCATTGTGCCAAGCCATAACCAAAGCTTACCTGAAGCTGTGTGAGCATCCCGAAACACTGGGCCTGACCACTGCCCCGGCTATCTGTGAATACACTGGTTGCCGCCCGTTGCGTCATGACGACAGTGTGATTGGGTTAAGAATGCTCGGTTTCAATGGTGAACGCGTTACCCACCAGGCGGGAGATCCGTTTTTGCTATACCGGGGTCAAACACTCCATGCGCCAATTCGCTGTGATACACGGGGTTATCCTTACCAGTATTTGGTGATGATAACGCTGTTACTGGCGAATACTTACTGTCCGAAAACCTGGACGATGGAATCCGATGTACCACTAAAACAGTGGCGCTCAGTCGCCCACTGGCTGACTCACCACTGCCTGTTGCCTGTCTCCCCGCTTTGAGGTTCATCGAAATGAAGACCACCAACGAAGTAACTCATACCGCATTGAACGTCAGCCCTGCCTTGATTGAATACCAGCAACTGCTCGCCTGGTTACTGGACCACTGTTACGGACTCACGCTCAACGATACGCCATATCACGATCAATTGGCTATCGCCCGACAGATTGAATACGGGATGACCGTACGTGAAACCGTCAACGAGCTGGTCCAAAAATTCGACTTGGTACGCGTTGACCGCCCCGGCTTCAGCATGTTGGCTCAGGATCCTACTCTGAGTGGAAGCGACATGTTGCGAGCTCGAAGCGCACTGGGGTTACGAACTCCTGTTAATTCCCGCCTCGTTTAGCCATCTACGTGCATTACGTAAATTCACTGACACGCCTGCCTTGCAACCGGGGTGAGCATTTTAAGGAAAATATAATGGTGAAAATCTCCGATCCCAAGACCTCGAGCAGTATTCCTGACCCGATACCATACTGGGGCCTGCAGTATGACATCACGCCGCGCTTAGGAGCCCGCCTAATACAACAAGGTGCTCGTTTACATTTTCTAGGAGACCGCGCTGGCTGTATCGGCATCTTTGACCCTGAAGTCCCACAGGCTCTTGAACTGGCGTTTCCGGTGTTAGTTGAACGGCTGGAGAGATTATTACGGTTAGGTGAACTCGACCCACGGCGACAACATTGTGTCGCTGTTCAGCATGCTGGTTTTATCTATGAAGCCGATACGCTGGGCAGTTTTGGTTATGTGTATATCGCAGTCTATCAAGCAGCGCGGCCACCCGTTGCAGAGTGATAACCAGCCCTGACAGGGATGGAACATCCTATATCTACTTTCCCTAGCCCGCGAAGGTGCGGGCATTTTTGTTTTTGAGGATCCCGATTATGTCTCATTCGTTAAATACGGCTAGTGAAGCCCCTGATGTTCTTACCGGCCACACCGAGCTCATCTGTTCGACTGACATCGAACGTCTGGTAACAGGTCGTAAGGTTGCATTGAAAAAGATTGAAGTGCTGATGGTTCAACTGCAGGAGATCGGCAATCTGATATTCAGCATCGGTGGCGCTAAATTGGAGGATTGGGCAATGCAACTTGGCCACCGTTACGGATACCACCTTACTCTGGAGCAAGATAAAGGTCTGGCTGCCATCACTCGGCAGATCGATCGCAGACTATGGCAAGACCTGATGAACCGTTCGGGAATGCTGTCGGGTAAGGGCAGGCCATTACTGGCCCATCCTCCCCTAAGAACGGAGCGTGCGACTTTCACCGCACTCCGCTCAGCCTTTCAAAGCCCGCTATTGCGAACCGGTTTCACTACTTTAAAACCAGTGGCATGAATTTGACTGTGGTATATCGGATGCACCATAACAAGATTGGCATTTTCATCCGTTCCCCCGTCAACACGCCGGATGATGTGATGAATATGCCACTTTGTTTCAAGAGTAATCAATTGATGGCATAATGGACAACATCGCCCTTGGGCCAGCCATAAATTGGTCAGTTTCTTCCTGCCTTTTAACGATTGCTGCATTCTGAAACTTGCACGCTTTTCAAAATACACCTCCCATTGCGGAGCAAACGGGTTGGCTTCCACCTTGATTTTTCGGTGTCGCCTGATGTGGGTATCTTCTGCTTTTCGCAATGCTTTCAGGCTCGATCGCCCATCAGCACGTTTTTCACCTGTTTGTACTGCGAATAAATGAACATATCTGTGCAAATCCGGCATTATGCATCAGTAGCACAATAATTCCCTACCCTATTCCTGTATAATACTGAGATATTATCGAATAGAAGGAAACCAGTATGAGTCATGTAGTCTCTGGGATATTGGGTAAGCGTAGTGAGTTGGTAGGTATTATTGAATTAAAGTAGAAAGAGATCAAGTTATTTGAAGGGCAGGTATCAGCGTTGGATGTAACGTTAAAGATTATCGTCAATGATATTGACTTACGGAAGTTAGGAGGTAAACGGGTATATAAAAACAATAAATTATTTTCACATGGGGAGTTAAGTAAACTGGTATTAGATGCTGTACGAATTAAGACTATGGATTACACTGAATTATTACAAGAGATAGTAACAATAAAATCCATATCTGATAATGAAGTAAAGGTATTAAACAAGGTACTGAAAGTTGCGTTAGCTTCTTTAGTGAAGGGGGAGAAGGCAGATGGGAAGTACAATATTGCTGGAGCATAAATAGCAATACCCTACGGGGGTAGGGTATTGACTATTTAAAAAATTTACAACACGTAGTAATAATGGTTACTTAAACAATATATATAAGAAATTCTTTTTCTTATGATTAAATAAAGATGTTTCAGATCTTCAATTAACTTAGAAAGAAGTTTTCTTTGTTTATCATTATTACTATCCTTCATAATACGGTTAACGGCAAGCCAGATAAAACGAACTGATTGGAATGCTTCGACAAGTATATGAAGATTTTTTTCCTTACATTTTGCAATTTTATTTGCAATTTTGCCAACTTCAAAATCGGCCTGTATAATATGTTTCATTTTTTTCTCCTATAAACGAAACGAAAAGAGCGTTACTCAGTAAAAAGAGGAAGAGGCTCTGGATACTTCCATGTATCCATCCTCACTCTAGCAACTCGCATTGTAATGTGTCAATTATAATATTATAACACATTGTTTTAATTGGTAATTTAATTTAAAAAATACTTAAGGTTTTTTATTATTTTGTTTTTCAATATTACTAACACTATAAACCAATACTCTTTAGAAGTAAATTAGGTACCCGCACCAATGTTTGTCAGTTTTAGTATTAAGGTATTTAGAAAGAATATCTTTAACAACAATACCGTTAGGAGTAGTTCTCATATCTTCACGGTAAGCAATTTCGTTAGCGTATTCGTTAAAGTATTTGTTGAAAATTTTATGTACTTGTCCGATTTGAATTCTTCTAAATCTTGAGAAGTAACTTTCGGCGTAGTTGTTAGTAGTACTATCATCTGAACGGTATTCTTTGGAATGGTTTACACGTTTTACATTATAGTGTCCGTGTAAGATGTTATAGGCACTATTTTCATCAGCATAGATGGTAGCTGAAGGATCTACGTTTTCTTTTACTAATTTGAGTACTTCAGCTGCTGATTTAATAACAAAAGTACGAGTTTGTTGTGTCTTTTGTCTAATTACGAGGATACAGCATTTATCTTTTGGTTGGTTTATTAGTAAGCGTCTATCAATACGATCTTCTTTATTGTTTTTAGGACGTAAAGGAGTATGCATGTATGCACCATCAATATGTACTTCACCTTGCAGTAGTGAAGTATTTTTTTAGAACTGAGAGCTTCTCTAAGCTTGTGAGCGAGTACAAAAGCGGTTCGGTACTGTACACCTAAATCTCTGGATAGTTGTAGTGCTGAGATACCTTTAACGGCGTTCACGAAGAGTACTGACCAGCTCCCGGTTGATTATCACACGCCAATGTTAGTCCTACATCCCGGCGGTTATGACAAATGCGAACTTCCGCTTCTCGCTCAAAGCAGATATCTTATCTCCTCGGCTTGTCCTCTTTTTGTTTGGGGCGAAAATCCGAACTATTGGGGCGCATTTAAGTGGTAATGTAAACGTAAGCTTGGCTCATGGGTTAGATTTATTAAGAGTGCCAGGTCTCAAGGTGCGCCAATCCCATCTCCCCTATGCGTGTTGATGGCGATAAGGTGAATTAACTGCTCAACAATGGCGGCCTCATCGGGAACCAGATCGACACTCGCCACCTGTAATCGTTCTTCGCCCGCTAAAATCCTATAGCCTGCGTTCAGTATCTTGGCTCCCAGACCTGCATGATGCGGATAGAGGAGCATGACTTGCGGGCAGTGATAAAGTCGAGCATAGGCCATCATCTGGTAGACATCGGCCTGCGATACGCCACTCCTGGTATCTTCGGGATGAAGCCCAATACGCTTCCATTTAGTGTCTATGATCATCACAGTCTGGCGGTCCCGCTCGATAAGCAGATCCGGCCGGGTCTGGAAGCGCGGTTTGCCCTCTTTTCCGTCCTCACTCAGACAATACAATCCGCCAGCCTGGGCACGGACCGTCCATTTCGTACCGCGTACAGCACGCTTCGCTAGTGCCGCAATATAGGCCTCGAACAGGTCGTTCATTGGGAAAAGCAGTGTGATCCCATGCTGTGCCAGGCTCTCGTGGTGTGTTGCCTGCCAATTGCGTTTCAGGAGGAGGCGCGCCAGATTGTAGAGTGTTTCCCAGCGGTTATTGGTTCTGTCGATCCGCACCTGTGACCACGGAAGGTGACTTAAGGGGACGTCGCTAACCTCTACCAGCAGGCTGCGCAGCTCGTTCAGCCGACGGAGCGTATCCGCCGCTCGGGCATAGTGGCGAAGCAGGACTACGCACGCCTTCATAATACGGAGCAGGGCGGTATCGGCTGACAGCACGTCGTAACGACAGGCGAGGCGGTCAGGGCGTACGGCAAGCGTAGTGAATTGCCGCTTGATATTGAGCCTTCCGCGCAATGCGGGTAAATCGTTTTCCTGCGCCAGATAGGCGCGCGGCAACCCCCGCAGTACTTCGGCTAAGAGTCGCTCGGCGAACAGGCGGATAAGTATGTCAAGCAAGCTTTCAGCTTGTCGCGCCATTGTTGCGGCTTGTCCATTGCCGAGTTTAAGCTCGAAGGCGACATCGAGCATGCGTATCAGGCGGTGGCGGGTTGTGGCGTTTTCGTCGTCGATCTTGGGCAGGATCTCAAGGCTACACCCCGGAGCGGCAATGACCCCAACCATTTGCCCGGCAATTATTTTGTTATGGTGATCGATTAAGATATTGGTACCGTGACGATTTGCCAGCGGATGCGTACGCGCCGCCGCAAGTAACGCGTTAGCCTGAGTGCGGGTAAAAGCATGAGGGGCGTTTGTACTGCTTTCCGTGCCCACGCAGACACCACCCCATTCGTGAACCGTGAGGTGCGTCATTTTTCCGCTTCACCGGCCCTCTTGAGAGCGGTAGCGTTAAGCGCTCTGGTTTTATCTACCAGTTGGCCAAAGGCGTCATCTTTGAACGGTGCACATACCGACCAGCTTGATAACGGCTCCCCCTCAATTCCTGGCGGCGGTAAGATCTGATATTCCTGCATGAACCCATCGCCCAGCACTGTCGCGATTCGGCTCCAGTCCTCGAAGAAATACTCCTGTAACAGTGGAATGACCTTATTGCGCACAGCATCTTCAACCTGTTCCCTGGTTTCACAATTGATAAAGAAGGCGTGTCCAATGCGATATTCCCGGCCGATAAGATATTCGATTCGCTGGTTGATGGTGGTCAGGACAGCGGTGAGATCGATACCGTCTACTTCACTTAGCAGACTTGCATCGGGAGCCATTTCCCGGAAGTTGAATCGTCGCCGTAATGCCGTATCGAGCAAGGCGATAGAGCGATCGGCAGTATTCATTGTGCCGATGATATGAAGGTTGGCGGGAATGCCAAAGTCTTTCTTTTTCGAATACGGCAGCGTCACGGTGAGCGCATCAGGCATGCCGAGGCGTTTGTCCGGTTCGATTAACGTAATCAGCTCGCCGAACACTTTCGAGATATTCGCCCGGTTGATCTCATCAATAATGAGGACGAACTGCTCTGGCTGCCCTTCAACATCGGGATCGTTAGCCTGATTTTCTGTATTCGAGAGCAGCCTGCCCAATGCCGGGAGATTCACACGACTGGTGGGGAGCGAATAGAGCGTCCGCATCGTGAAGTTACCATCAACAATAGTATCGAGCGGGAGTGGTTCATCGAGAGTCAGTAGCCAGCGTACAGGGCGGCGGTGGGCATAGTAGCCTTCGGCTTCAGATACGAAATAGTAATCGCCTGTGATTTCAGCGATAGCACGAAACGCGGTGTTTCCGTAAGGGACAATCACGATATCGGCAGGTTTCATTTCGCAACGGAAGGGATAGGTTTGCGTCCAGTTACTTGGCGTCTGGTTCCCCGGATTTTGCTTGATCCATTCATCATGAATCGCGCTTAACGATGAAAATTTATCTGCGCTCCAGTCGATGTTCCCACCCCAACCCAGAGCGATATAGCCGTTGGCCCGCGCCTCTTCATAGACATCGTCTTCTGTGCCAATAGCCCCTTGCCCCATTTTCCAGAAGCGTCTTTGAGATAGCTGGAGTGCCGAGGCGTCCGTCTGCACACGGGTCTGAGTTCTGGCCTGATCGGCAAGGGCGCAAATTTCCCTGAAGAGCCCCGGTGTGGGCGCGAGTCTGAATCCTGCCGACGAAGACTCATCTTCACCGATTTCCGGACGAAGGCCCTCAACGAAGGTTTCGTAGTCATAGCTCTGGTGGAAGGTGACGAAAGAGATCCTCTTTTCTGCCATCAGTTCGTTATAACGCGCCATCAGGGCTGCGCGCGCATCCTTTGACTCCGGATAAGCGGCTTCTCCATCGCAGAGCGCTACGGCTTCCCTTGCCGTGTGATAGGTTTTACCGGTACCGGGAGGGCCGTAAAAAATAAGGTTAGTCGGCGTTGGTTTAGTTTGGACCACCAGATTGCCTCCTTCCGTAAGTATGAATGTGTATTTCCGGGTTGTGCTCTTTTTAGGCCCTTCCGTCACTGGAGGGGGAACGTCAGCCAGCTCCTGAAATTTTTGTCCATCAAGGGCCTGACAGATGTTCGGCCATGCCATGTTGAGACCCATTTCATTATTCAGAGGGCCAACTACCACGGTCACACTCGCATCACCGCGTTCGCGGGCCGGGGTGATGTAATTTTCCAGGACATAATCCCGGATATCGTCGGCCTGAGAGTCATCGCCGCCAAGGAAGCGTCCATATTGTCCGAGCCAGCTGTTCCAGTTGGACAATCGGTTAAACGGCTGTTCTGAGTCGGGCATCAGCAGTCGATAGTCGTCGCCGTTGTCTTTAGCATCGCGGCGAATCTGTTTGATCCGTTGACGCAATTGCGTAAATCCATCCGCCTTGTAGGCTGCATCCAAATTTGCATGAGGGGAACCCAGCGCGGCGAGATTTTTTTCGATAGTTTTGACCGCATAAATACGAGAGTTGAGGCTCGCTTGTGTTTTGGCTCCTCTGATCTCCAGCCATTCCCGAAATTCAACTTCGAGCATTCCCGATGTCCTCTCATTTAACGTTAACTCACTGATAGCTATCATCGTGGATGATGGGAGGACCAGCAAGGATATTGTGTAATGCGAGTGATATTGTTATGCAGTGTTTACGTGTAAACATCAAACTTGGCAGCCGGGCGGAGTATTAGGCGTTCTGATGGCCGATACATGTGGGTCATCTGGGCATTGAAGTCGATGATGCATTAGAAATCTCTGGGTCGATTGAAGTCTAAGATTGTCACGGCTGCAACAGCAGCCTTGTGCCAGAAGCGGACGTTATGGTTGCAAAATCTTGCTCTAATGATGCCGTAAGTACGTAGAGGCGATGATCTACTCATAGAAAGACTGAATTTTTTAGACTTACAAAATCATTTATTTCAGCCTAATTTATGTAATGGCATAATCAGGCTGGCGAAAGTGAGGGAGAGAATGGATAAAACCTATAAAAATCAAGTGGTAAATAGTGAAATCGCACGTTTATTGCTTAAACACAGAAAGGCTCGCAACTTGGGTGAAACAGAACTTGCTCAAAGATTAGGTGTCAGTCAGGCCATGATTAGCAAGGTTGAACGAGGCACCTCCAGTCCCAGCGCAACTATCCTTAGTCGTTTGGCTAACGCCATGAATATTAAGCTATCAAAGCAATTCTCAGAGCTTGCGCTACATCAGAACTCATTTGTGCTCTTTGCTCATCAGCAGTTGCATTGGATAGATGAACAGCCAGGCATTACCCGTTGGTCTCTGTCCCCAGCGGGCTCATGCCCAGAACTTATAAAAGTTAAAATTCCTGCTATTGGGCAACTTACGATACCCACCTCCGCTAAAACATTTAAGGATATTTTGTGAAAAAAAAACTTAGCGTTGTTGACCGAATTCTGAGAAGTTCAAACGATAAAGATAAAATTATAGAGAAAGCATTTAATGATTTGTCTGCTTCAAATATCAAAACCTTTGCTTCGACAACTCAAGGAAAATTTCCTTTTATAGGAAAACTCGCTCTTATAAACCGCTCCTTAAGCGATTGCAAAACTTATTTACCAGCATATTTAAAAGAAGTTGAAAGTGATAAGCTTATCGGTTATGCAGAAGGTCTCCTATTATCTAACCTAAGTGAAATAAAAACATTTCTTAAATTTGAAGAAAGGTTTCTTAACCACCTCCTCTTTAAAAATAAAGTTGATGCTTTAAATGTGATAAATGAAATAGAGTTAGAGTTTGGGGAGAGCTATTGGAGTACAAGTCAGAAGTATAATATCCAAACGTTGAATAATGAAGAATGTGTCATTCCATTAGATAAATATAATACAATTGATAATGTGTTTCTTAAAATGCATGTTAACAATATTGTCGATATCGACTGTGGCTATGTGATAGAGTATAAAGATATTGATGCAGAATATAAAAAGGATAGTATTTTTAGTTTGTTTAACTATCGAGTCTATGGTTTTGATAGTAGCTCTACAACATTTGACCTTTTTGATGTTATACGATACGAGATTTCATCAACACTAATTGATCTTTATAAAGCATTCGAATTATTTTGCTATCTTTCAATTTTAAAATATGACTTGGCTTTTGAACCTTATGCCAATAGCTCACTCGAATTTACAAAAAAAATAGAGCATTATCTTCTAATTAATGCTTCAAATGTAAAATGTGATTCAAGTAATATGAATTTATATGATAAATACACTGATGGTAAATATGATTTTGTAATAAATGAGATGAAAAAGGATAAAGAATTCGATATATCAAAGTTTAATATTCTATCAAAGTCTTTATCTTACTCAGATAATAGGTTAGAAGAGAAGGATTTATTTGATAAGCTAGCAAATCTGATGGCTAACGTTTATGAGAAAGATGTTAACTTCAGTCAATCAGTATCAGTTCTTAGTAATATTAATTTGGCATTCAGAGGGATTCTTCCACTATTGATTGTAAAGCATAAATTGAAAGTAGAAACTAAAGGTTTTTACAGCGAAAAAGAGGGCTATGTAAACCAAGCTGAAGTTATTTTCTCTAAGGAACCGACTCCTCTAAAGATAAAATATCTCAATAATATTTCTGTTGACGAAAATTTAATTGAAGACTATGGTTCCACTAATAGCCTTTTCAACATGATTGCTGGTAATCAGTTCTGCCCAATTTCTGAAAGGCATATAAAATATAGAGTTATAGACTTGATAAATAATGGTGATTTCTCAGGTGCGTCTTCTTTGCTTGATGAGGTTAAAACGATTCAGGATAAAGAACTTTCTCAATTGTATATAAAAGTTAAAGCTAAGGATAATCAATTAAATTTGGCTTGCGATCAATTTTTAATTAATTTTGAGAAGTATCCATCTGCCATAAATTACTTCATAACAAAAGAATTCTACAAAAAACTTGAAAAATCAGCTAAGAACTCCACGAGTATTAACATACCTATTTGTCTTTACCTATGTAAGGATAGTTTTGTAGATAAAAAGATGAATCAAAGCGCAACAGGGGTTTCGATTGGCAAAACAATAAGGGCCCTCAATCTTAATCATCCATCAGAAATTATTTTTGAGGAGAGTGACTGGAAAAGTGTGTATTTTTTATCGGATGTATGTTCGAAGGAAATGCTCACAAAATCATTATTATACCGTAGCCAAACAGATGCATATGATGAAAGAATTAAAATATGTAACGTACTTGTTAGTAACAAGTTGGGGAATTTAGATAAACTTATAAACGAATCAAAGGCACTTTCTAAACGCAAAGTTTTAGAGGTTGCTGAAAAACAAGTTAATAGCTCAAAAATTTATGCTGACAAGGATTATATTTTAAATAACTCATGGGATAGCCTTAGTTCGTGGTATAACGATTTCCTTAATCAACATACTGAAATGACCTCTTTTTTAGATAATCAAATTGAAGATGCTTTAACTAAAGTCGATTTGTCTGATAAAAAGAATACAACTGTATCTTCTCTTGGTTTGAAAATCGTACCTTCTCATATATTACAATATGCTTCATTAGGCAAAGACTATAGAAGTAAAGCTGTTTTCCAAATGTTAAAAAATTACATTGAGGAATACTGTTTTGGTGTCAAAGGCTTGAATACTTACCTAAGCACAAGGATCAGACACGGCACGTTATATTCAACGGTTACAAGTAATTTAGTTAGCAATGGATTTCTTCCCACAGACGATAGTGATAATGACCATGTATTCTACAATTTAGTTAAAGGTCTAGAGGATGAAGTAATAAATAAAATAATATCTAAAAGACTTCACTTCAAGAAAGAGCTTAATTTGATTTTTAATGAAATAGTAAATGTATGGATTCAAATCACCAATGATCACAATGAAAAACAAGGGAAAAGATTTGATTTTAGCATAACGTTGGATGATTTAAAGGAGGTAACGCGCAAAATTGAAGATGCTCAATCATTTTTAGAGTGCTGTTCAGTCCTAGACGATTATGTTGAGGATAAACTTCTCAAATCATGCGAGGAGATATCTAACTTGTTAGAAAGTAATACAAAAAAAAGATTGGAGCTTTTGTTTGATAATTTCGAGAATGATGTTTTTTTACTTGAAACAGAGATGGGAGTGAAAATACCTTATGAGTTTTCAAGATTAATAACCAATTCAAAACAACATACTTTTAACCAATTGGATGTCATAATTGGTTGGTTTGCTTTGAAGCAGGATTTTCATGAAGAAAGTTATGATCTTGAAGTGGTTGTGGGTATAATTGAAAATATGGTGCAAATTGAAAATTTATCTTTAGATGATCAAGCAAATATTAAAATAAGCTATCATGTACTCTCATCAGTTGTTGATGTATTTTTTAATCTTGTTAATAATGCTATAAAATATTCAAAACTTCATCTTAGTGAAGTTGATATAAAAATTGATTGTTATGTAAACAAAGAAAATGGCTCTTTAGTCTTGGAAGTTATAAACACTTGCCAAGTAGAAGAGGGTTTTTTATCTCATAATGAAGATTTAAAACGGTACAGTAAAAACCTTACCGCTGAACAATTAAAAGAACTTATCCAAAAGGAAGGGAATACTGGAATAGCTAAAATTAAAAGCGCGATTAGATATGAATTGGAAACTAGAGAATTTGTTAATTTAAATTACTTATCTCAAGATAAATTTTCAGCATCTGTATCTTTTAAAAATGCAAAAGGGATAACCTATAATGAAAATTCTTTTAATTGAAGATGATTCCTACAAGGCTAATGCAATTTGCAATTTCCTTTCTGAGGGATTACACATAGCAAATGTGGTATGGAAAGAGTCACTATCGAGTGGTACCTTTGAGCTATTAGATAATACTGGATATAATCTCATTTTGTTAGATATGAGCATGCCCAGTTATGATGTTTCTGATAAAGATCCTGCCGGAGGTATACCAGAAAGCTATGCTGGTGAAGATTTTTTAGCTCAAATGACGATACTTGATATTGATGTGCCCGTTATTGTGGTAACGCAATTTGATAAGTTTGATGAAGGGGATGATTCTTTTTCATTAGAATCACTCGATAAAAGGCTTCTAGAAAAACATTCAGATATATATTTTGGAGCGATCTACTTCCGCTCTACCTCGAATGAATGGAAGACTAATCTTAAAATTAAAATTGAAGAGGTTTTGAAATGAGAGCTTTATTAGTGGAAGATAATTATGAAAAGTTGAATCTTATTCATAAGATAACTAGAGATTATGATAACTTTTCATTAAAAAAGGTTATTTCTGTTCAGAGCGCTATTGAAGAATTGAATAAAAATACCTATGATTTAATTATTATTGATATTCAAATTCCAGATGTTGATGGTGGAGATATCAATACATCTGGAGGAGTTGAATTATTACACCAAATTGAAAATTTCAGTGATATTATTGTCCCTAGGTATATATTTGGATTGACTTCTAATTCTTCCGATGCTTCTGAGCATCAATCTGCATTTGCTAAACATGGGTGGTATTTATTTGACCTAAACCGCGATACAAGCGCTTGGCAAACCATACTGATTAATAAAATCGAGTCAGCTAATGATAATAATAATTATTATCACCCAGATGTCGCCATTATCACAGCCTTGGAAGATCCAGAGCTTGACGAACTACTTAAGTTGGTACAAGAACCAATAAAATTTGTTCTTGAAGGTCACTCCTATTATAGGTTTTCGATTAAAAATAAATCTAATAAAAAAATAAGCATAGTTTGTGCTTCTGCTGAACGAATGGGCCTCTCATGGTCGGCCTCATTAACTACACGTATAATAAACAAGTTTAGCCCTAAATATATCCTCATGACTGGTATTTGTGCTGGAGTTGATGGGAGGACAGATTTGGGCGATATTATTGTAGGTGATCCAGTTTGGGATTGGGGGGCTGGAAAGCTGTCTGAAAAATCAGGTGAGAAAATATTTCTTCCTGATCCTCACCAGTTACCACTTAACAGAAAATTGAAGGAAGGGTTTAAATTGATATCAAAAGATGTTCAGTTTATGAAATCTTTACCTTTAAACTGGTCAGGTAATGATATCACAAAAATTCCTTCTCTGAAAATTGCGCCAATGGCCTGCGGCTCGTCGGTAATATCTACTCAACTTGCTGTTGATGAAATAAATGAAGATCATAGAAAGCTTACTGCTATCGAAATGGAATCGTATGGTGTGATGGCGGCATCACATGCTTATGATATTCCATGCGTAGTGATAAAATCAGTTTGTGATTTTGGTAATACTAAAAAATCTGATGATGTTCAAAAGTATTCTTCATACACCAGTGCATCTGTAGCAATTGATTTTATAAAAAATTATTTGAGTATTTGATTTATCGAATAAAATAAATATCCTCCGGCATAGCCGGAGGTTTTTCATATGCGCCTATAAGGCTCTCTTGCCAGGCGCATCGCGATCTGACATTTGCATCTATGGATTACTTACGGCCCGTAAACGGGCTACCCTCGACACCAAAACTCCCTGTTACGGTATTTGAACTTCAAATCGCCAAACTGCTCATAAAGCATCAGGCTGCTCTTCCCCTTCAGATATCCCATAAAACCCGACACACTCATCTTGAGTGGGATTTCCAGAAGCATATGGATATGATCCACACAGCATTCCGCCTCCAGAATATTCACGTTCTTCCATTCGCACAGCTTTCTTGAGATACTGCCAATCGCTTTGCGCTTTTCCCCGTAGAACACCTGTCTTCGGTACTTCGGCGCAAATACTATGTGATATTTACAGTTCCATCTCGTGTGCGCTAAGCTCTTTTCGTCCCTCATAGGGACCCCCTTTTGATTTCTTGTTGAACGTTTGCAGTTGCCAGACCGCAAACTGTTTTAACAAATCAAAAGGGGTTTTTATAACTGGCTCAAAGCTGAAAGCTTTACGGAACCTCCAGCCTAGCTGGAGGTTTTCTCTTCACAAGTAGTGAAGAGGCATTCAGGGCCTCTTCATTTTCCATGTAAGTGAGTATCTCATTGTTAGTTTATGACTTTCAGTAATTAGCATTTTTTATGGCTAGTAATTGTCAAAATGTAAGCTAGATGATTAAAACCCCTATGATCTTTTGTGTCCTGCTCCCTGAGTCAAACAACATTAATGAGATAATGATAATGGTTGACAGTGTGGAGGGATTTTTAGCCTTGGTGAAGGTGCTGTCGCGGTGAATGCCCAGGGGCGAGCTTCACGGGCGGCGTGATAACACACCTGCTTGCAGGGCGACTCGATAAACTTAAGCATAAACGCGAAGAGGATTTTGCAGAAAAGTGACCTGCTCCTCGCTGATTAATACATGGCAATGGTAGTAATTTCTTCATCAACGGGGATAAGAATTGTGAACTTCCGCTCTTCGCTCATAGCCGCCAGTAGGTTGCTGTTGGCAGCTCCTGCCCCAGCAGCAGAACCTTCGGTTATACCAGGGAGGTTTTTTATTGAGCCCCTTCATAAGGAATCCCACTTTTTTAGTTGCTTCCTTCCTGACTTTTTCCATATCAATTTGGTTTTTAGTATCCATAAATAGCCTCTGTAAAATTTGTTGCTAGAGGATTAGCATATCAAGTTACACTTCAAACACCATAGCGTTTATTCCCACCAGATGTAATACAGTAACGTCCTCCTCTGGGTCCTATACATACGTTGCCTGATGAACAAGAACAAGAGGGACTATAATGGATCTGCTGACTCCGAGGGGTTTTTGGCTGTTCAATTCGTTGTTGCTTTGGAATAGGCGTAGGTTGGTATGGAGCTCTTTTTATGTAACATTCTGAGGTTTCACATAAATAACTAGTAGATACCCAACGCTCTTCCTTTTGATCTTTGCTTATCCTGCTCCATGAAGAAACCTGTTCATACACTTTTACTTGGGCTCCTCGCTTTAGAGATTGAATCGTATTCCCGTTAGGAGCATTACGCACTTTCAAGGTGTCGGTATTAATGTAATATGTTTTCGATTTATCATCAGTAAGTATATTTGATAATGAATTTTGGGTGGTAAGAGTTGACGGCGGATTAGGTTTTGAGAGTGGGGTGGCATTGCTTGTTTGTGTTTTATCATTTTTCGCAAAAAGCCAAAAGAAAAAAAGAATAACCATGAATCCAACAGTTTTATTTTTCATTCCACACCTATCCCTCGTATGTGAAAAAACAATATACCGCAAACAGGTGTGCTAAAAATGTGTCGTTTGTCATACATTTTGTACATCGGACATCAAGTGAAACCTAAAGGTTTTCTTACGTTTTTTCCTCGTTTGACTATCACTTACCACTCGCATTGTGATAAATGTATGGGTCATTAAATCAGGATTTAGCCATGGAGTACAAGGATGACCCAGGTTTCAGAACCCCGCTGTGTTTTCACTGAAGGTAGCATTACCTTGCCTGCTGGATACCGTGAGCAGACCGTCAATATTCTGATCGCGCCATCCGGGCCATCGCTTAACATCTCCCGTGACCAATTGCGCCCCGACGAAGACTTTACCGCCTACCTGGCCCGCCAGCGAGAGGTGTTGCAAAAAGGCTTGCGCAAGTACCAGGCTCTCGACGAACAGCCCGCCGTATTGGGTGATGACCTGTTCCACGGCATTACGCTGCTTTCCCGCTATCATCCGCAAAAGGGCCAGACCCTGCACCAACGTCAGGCGGTATTCCCTGTTACGGCTTCTAACGTGTTGATTTTCACGCTGGCGAGCTCTCAGGCCTTGACCGAGCAGGATGAAGCTTTCTTCTCAGCCTGTCTTAGCAGTTACCAACACCCGTAACACCCCACATTTCGACCAAGGACAGGAGCGAATACCATGCTGGAAGCTGCACGCGTCGGTGATGCCATCGGCCATTCGGGGGCTCTCGCCGGGTTGATTGGCGGCACGATCCTAGGTGGCCTGATCAACGTGGCTGGGGGTATCCTGGGCGGCATGTTGATTGGTGCAGGGTGTGCGTCTGCCTGTCTTGGCGTGGGCTTTTTGCTGATTGGTGCCGGGATCGCGGTTGGCATGGCTGCCAATGCCCTGGGGGAAAAGGCGCGGGATGCATGTATCGAGGCCGGAGCCAGCTCGATGAGCCCCAGCGGGACGATTATCACCGGCTCGGGCAATGTTTTTATCAATGGCAAGGCTGCTGCCGTAGCTACCCTGAGCACCGTCGCTTGTGACAAGGACAAGGTGCAGCAGGTGGCGCAGGGCTCTTCCTCGGTGTTCATCAACGGCCAGCCAGCCGCCCGCAAGGGCGATAAAACTACCTGCGATGCGACCATCCTGGCCGGTTCCTCCAACGTGTTTATCGGCGGTGGCACAACCACCACGGAAAACATCAGCCCGGAAATCCCTGAATGGGCCTACACCGTTTCAGACCTGACGATGCTTATAGCCGGTCTGGTCAGTGCGAAAGGGGCTGCGGGGCGTGGGCCTGGTGCTGTAGAGCGTCTGATGAGCAAAATTCCGGGGGCCAGCAAGGTAGCCAAAGTGCTCTGTTGGCTGGGGCCGCTGGCGATAGTCGTTCCAGTGATCGGTATTCTGGCCAACCCGGTAGATGTGACTAGCGGGCAAAAATTCCTCAATGACGACGATGACCTGGACTTCACCCTCGATGGTGAATTGCCGTTGTTCTGGCAACGTAGTTATCTCAGCAGCCATGCAGCGGAGAGCGTACTGGGGCTGGGCTGGAGCCTGTTCTGGGAAAGCGAACTGCGGCAGGTGGAAGAGGGCATCTTGTGGCGTAACACCTATGGGGATTTTATCCCGTTCCCTGAGGTACCCGTTGGCCATCGTACCTTCTGCCCCGATCAGCAGTGCTGGCTTACGCATAAGGAAGATGGCACGTGGTGTATCAGCGATGCCGGTGAACTGCGTTATCACTATCCGGCCTTCGACGCCGAGGGCCGAGCTCCCCTGAGTGCCATCAGCGACAACGTCGGCAACCAGCAGTCATTCCACTACAACGAACAACGGCAGATGGACATCATCACCCGTACCGGTGGCCAGGCCCTGCGTTGTGAATATCACTCCGAACTCAACCGTCTGACTGCCGTGTGGCAGCAAACTCTGGCGGGTGAGGTGCAGCGTGTCCGTTATCAATATAACGAAGCGGGTCAACTGGTCGCGGTGCAACACCGGGGTGACGCAGTGATGCGTCGCTTTGGCTGGGATGAGCAGAATGGTTTGCTGCTATGGCATGAGAATGCCACCGGGTTTCGCTGCGATTACCAGTGGCAGGAAATGGAAGATATCTGGTGTGTCACCGAACACCACACCAGCGAGGGTGATGGCTATCGGCTGGCCTATGAAGAAGAACGCAATCTACGCACCGCGACCTACCAGGATGGCAGTCAGGCGGTGTGGGAACTGGACGAACACCGTCGCGTCAGCCGTTACACCGACCGTACCGGCAACCAGCATCAGATGCTGTGGGATGAAACCGGTCTCCCCGCCGGTTACCGCTCGCCGCTGGGCCATCTGCGCCAATGCCAGTGGGATGAACTGGGCAGGCTGGTGTCCGTCACCGATGCCAACGGAGCCACTACGCGTTGGCAGTACCAACGCAACAGCGATCGACAGACCTTTGTATTCTGGCCAGATGGCATTGCAGAACGTACCGTCTGGGATGAACAGGGCCGGGTGGTGCAGGAAACCGACCGGTTGTTGCAATCGACGCACTATCACTATCCACACATCCATACGCTGCTGCCAGACCGCGTCACCGATGCGCGGGGTGGCGAAAGCCAGTTAAGCTGGAATAGCCAGGGGCAACTGACAGGCTACACTGACTGTTCCGGCCAGCCCACTGCCTGGCGCTATGATACGCTGGGGCAGATGGTCTCCCGCCGCGATGCATTGCAGCAGGAAACTCACTACCAGTATAACGACGCAGGCCAACTGGTCACACTGACCCTGCCGGATGGTTCAACGGAGCAGTTTGACTGGTCTGATGCGGGGCTGCTGCTCAGCCATCAGCAGGGGCAAAACCTGCCGCGCCACTGGCATTACAACGCACGCGGGCAAACCCTGAGCGCTACCGACCGCCTGAACCGCACCCTGCGTTACGATTATGACGTGGAAGGCCACTTGCTCAGCCTGGATAACGCCAACGGCGGTATCTATCGCTTTACCCGTGATGCGGAAGGTCGCCTGCAAGAAGAGCACCGCCCGGACGATACCCGCTACGGTTACCGTTTTAATGCCGATGGGCAGGTTGCCGAAGTCGTACAGCGTGGTACTGCAGACGACGAAGGGCACCACCCAGAGAAAGTCAGCCAACTAGCCTACGATGCGGCAGGCCAGGTTATTGCGCGCCAAACGCAGACCGAGCAGGTCATATACCAGTGGGATGTATTGGGCAGCCTGCTCAGTGCCAGCCGAATTCCGACCGAGCACGGTGAGAAGCTGGGTATCCAGCCCAATACCGTGAGTTTTGAACGGGATGCGTTAGGTCGGGTGACTCGAGAGCATAACGGCGTAGAAGCACTGAGCTATCAGTATGATGCGCTGGGTAACCTGACTACACTCGGCCTGCCGAACGATGACCAGTTCCAGTGGCTGCATTACGGTTCTGGGCACGTCACTGCCATCCGTTTCAATGACCAGATCATCAGCGAGTTTGAACGTGATGCACTGCACCGTGAGACAAGCCGTACTCAGGGGGCTTTGACGCAGCACCGGCAATATGACCGCCTGGGTCGTCGCCAGTGGCAGAGCAGTATCAGCAATCGCCTCACCGACGCACTTACGTCCCCAGAGCAAGGGATTCTGTGGCGAGCTTATCATTATGACGATCTGCATGAACTGGCTGCTGTGGAAGACAGTAATCGGGGCATGCTGAGCTATGGTTATGATGTTGAGGGTCGGTTACGTAGCGTCTATTCGGCACAAAGCGATCAGACCTCTGTGCATTATGACCAGGCTGATAACGCCTTGCTACTGCCATTATTGACTCCGGAAAGTTCACCGTATGTCCGTGGCAGCCAGCCTTATAGTGATAACCGGTTGACCCGCTGGGAAGAATGGCAGTATCAGTATGATGCCTTCGGCAATATGTCGGTCAGGCAGAAAGGTCCCGGCAGCCAGCACTATCGCTATGATGCAGATAACCGTCTGGTGGGGGCGAAAGGTGACGGGCCGAAGGGACTGTTTGAAGCGCAGTACCACTATGATGCGCTGGGTCGCCGGTCCAGTAAGGTGGTGACCCTCCGTCAGGAACGGCGTGAGACCCATTTCTTGTGGCAAGGATTGCGGTTGCTGCAAAGCCGTACTGACGATCACCAGCAAACCTACTGCTATGACCCGAACGAAGCCTACACGCCGCTAGCCTGCATTGAACGGCATTACAGTGGGGACAAGCTTTACTGGTATCACACCGACTTGAATGGTTCACCACAGGAAGTGACCAACGCGCAGGGTGATATGGTTTGGTCGGGGCAGTATGGGGTTTTTGGTCAGGTGGCACGGCAGACCGATGCGATGTGGCGCAATTTCAGCCAGCCGTTGGGCCGATTCCGCCAACCACTGCGTTATGCCGGGCAATATCTGGATGAAGAGACCGGACTACACTATAATACTCACCGGTATTATGCGCCGGAAGTAGGCAGATTCACGACGCCAGATCCTCTCGGTTTAGCGGGAGGGTTGAACCTTTATCAGTACGCACCAAATCCGCTAGGGTGGATTGATCCCCTCGGGTTGAGTTGTGGGCCAAAATGGAAACAAAGACGGGTATTTAAAGATGGGGATTCTGGGCTTAAGGATCATGCTCGGAGACACTCAAATTTGACGCCTGAACAATATTTAAAAAGAGGGCAGAAAAATATAGCGGATGGTATAGAACTGAAGGGAGGTGGAAGATCCCCAGATTCAAAATACTATGTCCGTAAAGTAGGGGATGATTCTTATAGCCTAACTATTACAGATAAAAAAGGGCAAATTGTTTCTATTGATACTTGGAAGGATGGGGCAAAGCCAATGACTAAATCTCGTGTTATGAATGGATTGGAGTCTAGTGGCATATCGCCTCCAAAGGGTTTTTGGGAGAGTTTATAATGACTAGAGCTAGAATGATTGAGTTAAAAGATGCTCTTGAAGATGCTGGCTGGAAAGTTTCTACAGAAAATAGTAAAGGTGATTTTTTTTATGTGGAAGATGAAGCGGTTGAATGGACCTTGCTAAATGAAAATAAAGAGAAAAAGAGATTGTTAAGATTCTGCTTGTTTGATTATTTAGGAAGGCGAACAACAAATTTATCTGATATTCTTTATGTTGAAGAAGAAAGCTTGGGTCTTGAGCTGTATTTTAAAAAAATAAACACAAAAGAATGGAAGACCACTATGAAGGAGTTTGTAAGTGCATTGTCTTGATTTTTAAGTGAGTTGAGGTAAATAAAAATATAGGTTTTATCTTCACCTCTTTAAAAAGCCGATACGCGGTAAATCGTGAAAACGGCGCTTATTTATAATGTAGTCGCTGTCGCTGTGTCACATAACTATCCCTCAGACGTGGCAAAGCCCAGCGTGGTTGGCCACCATATCACTAAGCATCTGCAGGATGCGTTGTTACTGCTAGAAGTGAGAACTCTTGGCCATATCGTTTTGGGCCATGGTGAATCCAAAGGGCCGGTTACAGTCTATCCTTATGTATTTGTTGATTAAAAAAATGCAGATAAAGTTAACGGTAAATGAAAAAAATGTTGAGTTAGATGAGTTTTTGGATGAGGAGGAAATGGAATTGTCGCCGTTTCACTTTTCACTTATAGAGCTATCACAGTATGTCAATGGTTACATTGACATTGTATTCAATGATGACGATAAAATAACTTTAGACTTGTTTTCTGATTTCTCAGTGTGTTTGGATGACATCGTCGACTCTATAAATGCTGCAAAATTATCTTCTATAAAGAAAGAGACAATATGGTTTTGTGAGCAAGGTTCTGATTTTTACATAGATTATGAAGTGAAAGAAGATGTAATGGTGTTATCTTTTAGGAAAGGAAAAGGAGTTGGAATGATAAATAAGAATGTATCTGACTTCACTGTGGAAATTTACAATTCAGAATATATCCAACACTGGATGAAAATATTTGATGAGCTGGCTACATTATTCGAACGTAAGCTTAATAAAAAATGCGTTACCATTTAAAAGAAATATCAAAAATAAATTCATTAAAGTTGATCGGAACGATAGTATAGATATGAGCGTAAACCCTCGTGCCATAGATCATAAAAACGTACCTAAGTACGCAAGAAATATGAAGGAATGTTGAGCATGCCTAATATGATAGGAACAAAATTGACAGTTGGAATTGAATATGATATTTCTGATTCAAGATTATTTATGGGGTATGCCAGATTATGGTTTGAGGGAAATAGTTTAGGTGCATTGTCAGAGTTGATATATTTTGATGGTTACCTAGTTGGTGGTCTTGTGGATATAATGAGAAAGGAAAAATTGCAGCCTATATTTTGGGGTGCTTCTCAAGAGGAAGCATTTTGTAAGTTAAATGAAGCGCTGTGTATATCCGATGATGATTTTTATGACGATGAAAAGAACGATTTAAGTGAGTTGGCGAGAAGTTACTCTGTAAAGTTTGGTACTCTACTTGATGATTTTACTGTTTTTTCTTTCAAGGGGGAAACGGGTGAAGGTAATATCTTGTGGGAAATATCATCTTCAGTTGAGAGCGTGGCTCATGCAGAATTTAAAAATTATCCTAGAAGGATATTCTCTTCTAAATTCAGCTATGATGATATTGAATTACTAATTAATAAAATCGAGTCTTTGAAGGTTGGGCCATGAAGCGTTCATGGTGCTGTTCCTAGATAACCAGTACAGGCTGATCGCTTGTGAGACGGTATCCATCGTTACGATAAATCAGGCTCCGGTATATACACGTGAAATCATGAAAACTGCGTTGAGTCATAATGGCGCGTCTGTTGCTTTGGAGAAAAACCACCCCTTACCCAGTATGGTGAACCGCATCACTCAGTATCTGCAGGATGCTTTGTCGCTGGTCGAAGTGAGAACCAGCGATCTTATCGTGCTGGGCCGTAGCGAATCGATGTCATATGCCGAACGCGGCTGGCTTTGAGATGGATTAACTACATCGAGAGGCAAAAGCCTCTCGATGTTAGTCATGAGTTACCCAATTGATAATCCTGAACTTTAGCAGGATGCTAGCCTCTGAGTAGTTTAAGATCGAATCTGTCTTTCATATGTTGGACTATTTGTATAACTCTTTTCGCCAAGCTATTCTCATCACTATTCAGCAAGAGAAGCCATGCTTCTGGGTTCATTTCCCAATTACCCGGGACATCCATGCTTGACTCAGCCCAACACCACCATGGCCACGAATCTGTCCCCTCTTCACTGACATAAGAAAAGCACTGATTCATTGCATTGCGAATTTGTAAGTACCGTACAGGATCCTTACCCTGTTCTGCTTCATCATTTCTGGCAATACCAAAACACAAACCTTTATGGTTTGAATACTCAAATTGCCATTTCAGGAAAAACTGGTCACTTGGGTGGAAGATAACATAAAATCCTGATTCTTTTTTACCATAAAGTAAACTAGTATCGTACTCAATGCTAACTTCAAGTGGTATGAGTTGATTTAGTAAATTATCTGAAAAATCTTGCCACATCTGAGACTTGATATTTCTTAAACTGCGTGCAGCCAAGAAGGTGGCGCGGATATTTTCAGGGCTGCTGAGTATTAACTGAGTTAATTCATTCTGCTCATCCATATTACTTTCTCCATTTATATTCTCACGAATGAATTGGGCAAGCTCATTGATAAATATGCGTACTTGCAGGGCTGTGACATGCAGGGCACACTCCTCCAACCATTCGACAAAACGGTAGAAAGTGAAAGGAAATACACCATCTTTTAGATTGGGATTACTGCCATTTGGTAGGGTTTTTTCACCTATTTCGTTATTGCATAGATAGATGAGTAACCAATGGTTTTGGATATATCGCTCATTCATCCACTTGGCATAGTCGTAAAGTTGTAATAGTTGATCTTCAGCCCAGGGTTTGTTTTCGATGCCAATAGCACTGTTTGAACGGGTCAACAACAGATCCAATCGCCGCGAATCAGGCATTGTGTATTCGGTAAAAATCGTTGCTTCCCCTGAGCTAGGAAATCTCAGGTTTTCAGGCAAGATTTGAAGAAATTTTGAGAGAAATAATTCACCTTGGCCATGAGCTTCTTTTGGATCAAGCAAAAAGGCCAAACAGCGGGAGAGAGTCATTTCGTTACATCGAAATAAGTCAAACAGACGAAAATTTGGTGCAAGTCTGCTCTGATAGTGCTCTTTTGCTTGGCGATTAAGCGTATCCCATACTGAGATATGACTGAGAAACCTTGTCAACTCACCCACCTGTTTATCCATTACGTGGTCCAATTCCTTTTCCTCCTAGGCTTTTGAGGCTCATTTTCATGTGAGCATTGTTGCTTAATCGACTTTTGGTCGTTGTCAGTATTCTTGAGAAAACCCCCGCATCTTTTGGCCAAATTCGTATTTTCGCCATATTACCCGCTGTTTAACTAAAGGAGTTAACGATGCGCTCTGCTGAAATATTACCACCAATATTCCGTTACCTATTGTGCAGTAGCGCTCATATCACCGAAGACGGCAATACATTGCTCTATGCTTTGTCACATGACCGCATGGAATGACGACCTGGGAAATGGATACATTTCACTGTCTCAGGCTACCTCACCAACCTGAGGACCTTGTTCCACCCGGTGCTGAGGCTTAAGTGCAGAGCAGCCAGGCTCCTCATCGTGGCTCAACTAAAATGGCATTGTATATAAATGATCCACATTGATGCTCTTGGTGATTAGCTGCCTAGCTTTCAGACATTCAATTTGTAACCTCTTCCTGATATTCCCCGTATCCCATTATTTTTTGAGCTCTTTCCCGATGAAAACCTACAATAATATTAAGAAAACTATAACTAACACAAACCCAGCTCAAGTCGAACAACCGAGGGGATATCACCAGCCGGTTATATGAGCATATCTGTGCAAATAGGCTGGTGGCTAAGGATAACCAAGATGACTACCTGAGTATCCGGTACTTCATGAAAGGGTCGGCGCATATCGTATTCAGCAAACTGTAATTCATTGGTGGGGTGAATGATATTGTCATGAAACATTAACCAAGGATGGTAATCGCAAGATAGGCTGAGTAGCGCATATTTTCTACGATGAAAGCATAAACAAAGGAGGATGGCATGACGATAATGCTTGTATTCAGTCGAGGTTGAAACGGTTAGTGCTTCATGCTTTAACATGTGATGATTTCAAAGATCTTGCTGGTTTTTAACAGGTTGGCAGAGCACTGTGCGAACGACTGCTTTGCGATGGGGACGGTTCTTGAGCTGATCTGGCACTGACAGTGTGCTCAGTGGCAGAAACAGATGTAACGAATAGCGCTGTATGCTAATAAATAAGGAGTAGGTCACAGAAATGATATAAATTTTGATTTAATTAAACCTACGATGCTTTCATCCTTTTGATAATAATTTCAATTAATTATTTTAAATCAAAAAATAAATAATATTGATGCGATCCTGGCATTTATTTCTATACATCAGCAAAGTTAATTGATATACAAACAATATATTAATAACTGCAACGTGAGGTATCTATGTCAGGCTCAGGTGGGGGTAGTTATGGCGGCCAGTTTGGTCAGGCTGATTTTGAAGTTAGCTGTGAAAAACTTAGGATTGATACTCAACTAAGTTCGCCTGTCCCACAGGTTGTGGCCCAGTTGACAGTCGGTGACATCCTGGGAATTGCTCAAATTAACTCTCAGGGTTCTCAGCTTACGGTTGCTATATATAACGGTATGCAAGTTGGTGGTCTTGCGTCACCCTATATTCAGCGTCTGCGCTACTGCATGAACAGCGGAACAACCTACGTTGCTAGAGTCACAGCCATCAATGGTGGCCAGGTTAGGGTCAGTGTGTACGCGATATGAGTAACGATAAAATGCTAACTGAGAACTCCATTACGATTGTTGGGGGGGCTTATCATGAAGTCTGCCTTCATCCAGGAAATCACCAGGTTTACGGTTCTGCCGGAAGAGCCGCGTCAGCACTGGCAATGCTCAGTGTAAACGTCGATCTTCACACCTACGCTGATGATGTTGTTAGTTCGGTACTACGGGATCGCGCTCATTTTGAAAAATTTAAGTTAAATGCACATCCGATACGAGAGTCCGTCATGTTTCACTACGAACATGGCTTGGCTGAACCACGCATATTCAACTACCCGGACACTCCTTACCCGACAATGACAGTAACAGCTCCCTGCGTTCTACGTTATGGAATGCTTGAAGGCTCCTCCATCGTCGATGCTGACTACGCAGTATATGACCCCCAGAATGTGACCAACCCAGAGCCATTCACAGCTAATGGATCCAAAGCAAAGCATCTGGCACTGATACTGAATCGTTATGAAGCAAGAATGCTCAGTTGCCAAAACGGATTATCCGACCGACAACAGGCGGAGTTTCTTTATAATAACGGTTATGCTGAAGTTATCATCATTAAACAGGGGCCAGCCGGAGCACTCATTTGTGATAAGGGTAACATCTCCTATGTTCCTGCATATGAGACTAACTTTGTGCACAAGATTGGCTCGGGTGATGCGTTCGTTGCTTATTTTGCCTATGAGTGGATGCTGAATAAAAAAACGGCCCATGACGCTGCAAACCAGGCCTCACTTGCCACCGCCTGCTACTGCGAAAGTGGTCTTTTCCCGTCATCTGGGGGACTGGCTGCTTTCAATCCCAATCCCATCAGACTCTCACAAAAATTTATCGAAGGTGGCAACAGAAAGGTCTATTTGGCTGGCCCCTTTTTTACACTTGCACAACTGTGGCTTGTTGAGCAGGCACAACGCAATTTGAGCGATCTGGGACTGGACGTTTTTTCCCCCTATCATAAGATTGGACATGGAACTGCGGAAGAAGTAGTTGAAAAGGATCTCGACGCGATAAGGCAGGCTGACATTGTTTTTGCAATAGGTGATGGGCTGGACTCTGGCACAATCTACGAGGTTGGTTATGCCCGGGCAAGGGACATTCCAGTGGTGTTTTATGCTGAGAACGAATCGGAAGAAGACCTGAAAATGATGGAGGGGTCGGGCTGTATTCTCAGCGCTGATTATGTCACGGCAATCTATAAAACACTTTGGGTGGCAGCTAAAGAATGAAAACCGCACTCTTGCTTTCAGGTGGGATGGACTCCATTGCCATTGCATGGTGGAAACGCCCGGATATCGCTCTGACACTTGACTATGGCCAGCATGCTGCTGAGGCTGAAATCAAAGCCGCTTCTATCACCTGCCAGACGCTAGGGATTGAGCATCACATCATCCGTATTGACTGCCGTTCACTGGGGTCAGGAGATATGGCCGGTACCGAAGCGGATCCGAATGCGCCATCCAGCGACTGGTGGCCGTACCGTAACCAGATGCTTATCTCGCTGGCAGCCATGAAAGCTATAGCTCTTGGCGTCACCCATCTGTGGATAGGCACTGTAAAATCGGATGGAACTCATCTGGACGGTACCTCGGGTTTTGTCAGCAGAATTAGCGATCTTATGGTATTCCAGGAAGGCGGCATGGTCATAGAAGCCCCTGCAATTGAGCTATCAACATCTGAGCTGATCAGGATTTCAGATGTCACGCCGGGAGGCCTCGCCTGGGCGCACAGCTGTCATAAGGCAAACATCCCGTGCGGCAGTTGTCGGGGGTGCAATAAATATTTTCAGGTTCTGGATGATGTCGGATATGATTTGGACCGATCCCGGTAGTCCCGTTCCCCGGGAGAAGGCGCATAGTTATCAGCCCTTCAATTGGCCTGCCGGAGAGCCGTTTTTCTTGACGCCCCCCCATGAGAATGCAGTGCTACCCGCATTGAGTGGCGTGATCGAAGGTCGCAGAACACAACGCAGTTTCGGCCATGTCAGCTTGACCCAACTTTCTCAATGGCTCTGGCTGACAGGTAGGGTCATGGCGGTGGGGCATTCAGAATATGGGTTTCCGCTTACGCAACGTCCTGTGCCTTCTGCGGGAGCTATACATCCGATTCATATAGTTCTTTCCCTGTCTGACCAAGATGGCTGGCAACTTTACCTACCTGACATGCACGCGTTGACACCGTTGCTTATTTCGGAACAGACCCGGTCTGAGATTCGTGACGAGTTGTCACCGGTTATTGATATCCAGAACGGTATTGCTGTCAGGTTTATCGCCGAGCCTGGAAAAACGTCGGCGAAATATGTAAATGCTGATAGCTTGATCTGGCGTGATGCTGGTGCCTTGGTTGGCCAGATGGCACTTGTTGCCGAAGCTCTGGCCTGTAATTTCTGCCCTATGGGCATTACAGGACATGACTGGTGCGCCAGATTAAAACTGGAAGGTCGTCTGGCGGGTACCGGACTGGCGGTTTTTGGTTCGCGCTGAACGTGGGCGCAGTTTAGCAAGAGGCTGATTGCGCAGGTTTTCTATCAGACTGAACACTGTGCTGGAAGAGGCCTGCATTTCATACCAGATCAACGCATCCAGCTCTGACGCTTTGACGCCCATTGCTTTACTGAACTCAAGGAATAGCTGCTCCAGCTTCAGGTAATCACGTTCAACAGTCAGGTCGCCTGGGAAGAATCCGGCCAGTAGTCCTGCTCGCAGTATATGGATGTCCAGAATGGCTACATCATCTGCGCTGAGCCAGTTGCGCGCCACCCATGAAGCCGTTTTATGTCCGATGCCGGGTATTGAGAGCAACCAATCTCGAAGCACGCGCCCTGAATCCGTTGGAGGTACCTCCGCATTGAGTTTGTTCAGCGCTGCTGCGAGATAGCGGGACTTCTGTCTGGCAAAGCGGTAATGCACTGATTTACTGCCGGTTTCAATTGGTTGTGAAAGCCATTCATAAATAAGGTCTTCTGGCGGCGGCTCAGCATTAAACGCGCCACAATCTTTTAGCTTATTGAACGCCGCTAGACCTACCGCTGCCGGTATGCCATGCCCACCTAGCAGACATGCACCCACTTCTTCTTTGAGCGTTCGTCCGAGTTTGTAATTGACAGCATTAACCTCTAGACGCCGGGCCAGCACCTGATAGGCCCAGTAGGCCGGGGATGGGAACGCCTCAATTTTGCCCCACGGAACGCCCGGCAGAATATTCTGCTCTGGAGCTGGAAAGTCCAGATTAATAACTGCTGGTCCAATGAAGACCGCTCCACTTTGTGTCATACTGCCTCCAGGCCATATCTGGCATTCAGCCAATGGATCAGTTCGTTGCGCTCTGTGGGTTCCATCCGTTCGATGCGTTCATAAAGCCGGGTGCGGCGACGGATACGGGTCTGCCTTTCTCGGTAATTGCTGCCCATGTAGCGGGTGTCATGCAACCTGTCAGGTACATAAAAATTCATCCAGACACACTCTTCGCGAACATCGGTATGTGTCTTCGCGTTGAACCGCTCGCAGCGCCAGCCGCTGAGCATTTCGTCATAGATTGGATTTCTGTAACCAGATACCATGACCATGCAGGGCAGCGTGAGAAGTACTTGCAGTAACTGGCGATGATCGTCATCTGTATATTCATGACGATAAATCTTGCTGCGTTTGCGTGTGCTTTGAACGTAGGGTGGATCGGCGTAAACCAGCTCATTGCCTTGGTAAGAGTATGTGCTGAGATAAGCGATTGCGTCACCCCGGACAAGTTCGCAGGAAACGTCATCAATGCCATGCCAGAGGTCAATAACCTGCTGGTCTAGATCTATGCCAATATTACGGTCTGCGGGCAGCTTGTTGCGCATTACTGCCCCCCCGCCAAGATGGGTTTCAATATATGTATCGTGCTTTGGCATCAGATTGATGAGTCGCTGATAGCACTTGCCTTTACCTCCGGGATATCTCATATACACATCATCGTCAGAAATGACGATGATGTCAATTTAAATCGATGCCCGAATACACTAGAACTTATTTCAAATCACGTAAAAAATCGGCTGGTAGTTTGCGTTTAATAGCACAATTACAGCATATACGCTTTACCTACATGGCAACATGATGACTTTCTAGAATAAAAAGGCTTGCCTCGTTATGGGAATGGATGCGATAGATAATGGATACACACCTTCATGATGCATGCGAGAATGCATAAATGTATTGAGCAGTTTTTCGGAGAGATGCTTGGTGAGATCATGGTGTTCAAGCGTCCGTCCGCAAGCGATATGAAAAAGCCATACTTGCCCACAAGGAGACACTATGAAGCACTGCACCAAAAGGATCTGGTCTGAACGCCAGGGCAACAATAACAGGCGCCCAGATGAAATAAGATCTGAATACGAACGCGACCTTTCTCGGCTGATCCATTCCTCTGCCTTCAGGCGTTTGCAGTCGAAGACGCAGGTATTGGGGCTTGGTGAGAGTGACTTCTACCGGACGCGGCTGACTCATTCGATGGAGGTCGCCCAGATTGGTACCGGGATCTTGTCGCAGTTAAATAAACGCTATGAAAGTGGTAAATCAGATGAGGCCGAATTTCTGCCCGAACAGAGCCTGATGCAGGCTATCTGCCTTGCACACGATATCGGCCATCCGCCCTTCGGACACGGAGGTGAAGTTGCGCTGAACTACTGTATGAGGGCGCATGGCGGATTCGAAGGTAACGGGCAGACGCTACGAATTCTCACCCGGCTTGATAAATATACTGAATCAAACGGGCTGGATCCCACCCGCAGACTGATATTGGGCGTGTTGAAATACCCGGGAAGCTACTCTGAGGTGGTTAACGAGAGTGCTTATGGCCAGCCACAGGCGGGAAGCCATGAATGGCTGTTCAAATCATCCCGGTTTAAGCCGCCCAAATGCTATCTCGACTCCGAAATTGACATCGTCGAATTTGCACTCTTGCCCTTTGATGACGAAGATACAGCGTTGTTTAAATCCGGTAATGAAAATGTGAGCCCGGACAAACACAGCAAAACGAAGTACAAGGCGCTGGATACTACGATCATGGACCTAGCAGATGAAATTTCGTATTCACTACATGATCTTGAAGATGCGATTTCACTGAGAATGATTGACAGAAACATGTGGATGGACCATTTCAGGGACAAGGAATGTCTATTCGAGGCCTGTCATCGTAGCTCATTTGATCTGACTGCTGATGCTGTGGCTGACAGACTGTTCGGTAAGAGTTATCTTCGCAAGGAGTGTATCGGGACACTGGTCCACCTGATGATCACCAGTGTCACAATCCAGGTGCAGCACCATGATTTCAAATGTGGCATGCTTCGCTACAAAGCGGTACTGCCTGAAGAGGTAGATATCTTGCGCAAGGCGATCTTTGAACTGGTCGAGGATAAAGTCATTCGGCATGAAAATGTTCAACTACTGGAATTCAAAGGGCAAAAGCTGATTGTGGAGCTATTTAATGTGCTGGCAAGCGATCCCGAGCGTTTTCTTCCGTTAGAGACCCGTAACACTTATATAAAAGAAGCTGAAAAAGGCGAGGATCAAAAAATGCGAGTCATCAGCGACTATGTTGCAGGTATGACTGACGATTATGCCACTCGTCTGTATGAAAAGATCTTCGTTCCGGGTAAAGGGTCCATTTTTGACAGGCTCTGATTTTGATCTCTTAGATCCGGTTGCTTTAGCAGAGAGAATATTTTATCTCAGGAAAGCACAGTTAGTCCGGATGCAAATCAAGTTCAGATATCGCCAGTTTGCTACAGTGGAAAACTGACACCAACAAGTGACCTTCATGCCCCCACTCCCCACAAGCAAAATCATTTGGGGGCACAATAGGGGGCACCAACCAAAATCCAACACGATAAAACTAAGTAAATTCAATAGCACTAGCTATCAAATGCGACTCCTGTGATCCGAAAAAGCACCTTAGGAAAAGATAACAACAATGGCAATGAGCGCATCAGACGCCGCGGTATACCGGTATGGGGCGGAGGGTCGCGGTGAGACTGTCCCATGCCTGAACCTCTGAGGTCGCAATACGCATCCCCTTTTTTCTGAGTACCGCCACGTCGGCTGCGATTCGCTGCATACCGAACCAAAATAGACCATCCAGTGCCGTTACCGCGAGTCCGTTCTCAAGCGCCTTTTTAAGCCGCTCGAGCGGCATTTTTATTTCCCTGGCAATTTCCCGGTAAGGCTCTGCGGTTTCGCCTGACGATACTTCCCGGCGAATGCGGGTTGACAGACGGTATTGAAATTCATCCGGTACCTTACTCAAATCAGACTTCACGCTGTAAACACAGCCAAAACGCTTGCCGTTGAACACGGCGCTTTTCTGACTGAGTTGCAGTTCATCACGCAGCTCGGCAATCAGTTGTGGGGCACGCACCAACAGCAAACGAAAAGGCAGTTCAAAGCTGGTGACATAATCCACATTCAGCAATGCGATGCGCAGACGCTCGATACTTCCAGCCCGTACCTGACGGCATTCTTTGAGGACTTCAGCCCATTGCTGCGCAATACGCGGCGTTTCATTAACTTCCGCGAAGCTATATTTTTCAATCTGGTAATCAATACGTTCGACCATGCTGGTTTCCCTTCGCCTACCCGTCGGTCACTTTATCAACGGTCTACGATAATCGGAAGCCAATTTGTTGTTGGTATTGAGGTGGCGCACAGCGCCTGACACATTTCCGGGTTCCAGCCGAAACTAGCAGGAAGCAAAATCGGCATGTTCGGATTTAGTATCAGGCCCAGCCGCAAATCGGTGCGGTGGAGCGCCCCGTCCAGGTTGACCTTTTTCACCCGGCAGCGGAAGTGGGTGTCATGTTGCCAGGTCTCCCGTGAACCGTCTTGATAGACCACGGTGACAGCCCGGGTCGCTCATCCCACAGAAAATGCTGGTCAAGGTTCGGCAGGTTGGTTCCTCCAGTGGCGCACCGTGCGGGCCTGTTTGCCTTCCTTCTGTCATTCCCCGTAAAACTCAGCCCCAAGCCCCCCATATTAGAATTAATAAGAACAGGGGAGAGGTAATTTAAAAATCATTTACGGGAAAGTATCCCTGAAACGCTGCTCAATCTCAGGGTATTTTTCAAATTCTTGCAATGCAGCTTTAGGGGTACATTCCTCTCCCAGATCTTAATGTTATGCCGTACAAAGCTTTTTTGAGAAGCGGAACCTTTCTAATAACAAACAAACCCAATGACACCACGGTCGTCTTCGGTTAGCCCATGTAACATAGTTAACAACCTCCTCGCACTCATTTTTTCACCACGAATATTTCCAGTCGCCAACAAATCATCCATTGATGATGATGGTATTTTAGGTATAGCCAAAAATCTACGTTCTTTTTAAATTATGCATTTCCCTTTCAATCTCTTCTGGAGTTCTTTTACGTTTTTCAAATCCAACCACGCCAATAACATTATGATTTAGGTCCATAAAAACTTTTAATACATGATTTTCATTGTGGCAATTTAGAATTAATATTCTCTCATCTGGGGTTTTCATCAGCATATCTATCAACTCATTAATTCCAGAGTATTTAACGCCAGCCTTATCAAGAGGTTTCTTGTGTATTTTAAATTCATTGGTAGCTATACTTTTATCATATTCGACCTCGATCAGTTTTATCGAGGTCGAAAGTAAATCAACTGTCTCTTTAGACAATGGTTTATTATCAAAACATCTGAGTCTGCTTATCAACTAATTAATGGTCATCATGGTTTAAATACCTCAATGCCGCTATCACGAATCTCTTGCATAAGAACTTCTTGTTCAAAATACTTGTCATCAGAAAAATCCTGGCGCCATTTTCATTGCCCTTTTGCGCTTTAGCTTTAACCCTCAAAATTATACCATCAGTCTGAGTATAGGAACGAACTATAGCAGGGTCTAGCGGCCAAGAAGTATATGGACTAATACCAGAGACATTTCCTTCGTTATGAGATTATCCTCTAAGAGGAGGGGCTATCTCCTGCAAGCCAGTTTACCTTCTGGAAGCTGAATAACCCCTCACCTTCGTTCTATCATATACTCTTAATACAGCAGTTCATCCCTTGGTAGATCCTAATTGTTTATTAAAGGATAAACTATAAAATTAAGTTATATTTTATAAGCAATGAAACCATTGGTATCATTCCAGTTCATTGCTTTCTCTATCTCTTCTATTAGTTTGTTAACATTATTGATGAAAATCACTTTCTTTATGTTGTCAATAATGTCTTCATCAAATGAAATAGCAACTATCCATGAGTCTACATTAGGTAACTCATCGGTAATGAATTTTTTTAAACAGTTATTAGATACTTGATGTTTATTAACATCCTGCTCCCACTCATATATCGAATTATCGTCAATTGAATATATTGAGTAATTATCTAGCTCTACATTTTGAGGTAATAAAATTTCGTATGATGGAAAGTGGTCGGGGGAGGCTAATTTCAGTGTATCCATCCAAGAATATTTTTTGGGGAATTGGGAGAAACTCTCCTCTCCCCATGATATTAGGTCTTCTTTCAAATTACAAACATCATTACCCTTCGGTAAAAATAAATCTATATAGATATCCATACTATTTCCCTTGCGCTGCTGTGTTAAATGGAAGCATTTGGTTGCCTTTCGTTCTTAACCAAATTTTCCCGTCAAATATAAAAGGGTGCTGGTGAGGGTTTGGATGATGATGAGGTTTATCATGATCCCCCCAGTGAACTTCGCTTCTAGGTACGGGTTGCCCATTAGCTAAAGGCCATGTATTTTCTGGGAATTCAGCTGACTGTCCATACACTCCACCACCCTCCGAGCTTACCTTACCTCCTAGAACCGTGTGCGCTCTTCCTTCAGAATCGGGATGAGGGAGAGGTATATCCTGACCGTTAACACGTTGCTTAGCTAATTCAATAGGGTTTCCATTTTGGTCTCTGTATATAAATATTTTCTTGTGGCCTAAGTATTTCAGGTTCTGGGCTTCTATTTCCTGTAGGCTGATTATCAGCCCCAGGCATCCCTTTAAGCCCCAACGGATCTACCCAGCCAACCGGGTTCCCATCAACATATTGATAAGAGTTCAACCCGCCATCGAGTTTTACCGGATCCGCCGTCAAATACCGCCCAACACCCGGGTCATAATACCGGTTCAGGTTGTAATACAGCCCGCTTTCCGCATCTTCGTACTGCCCCTGAAAACGCAGTGGGTTGTTCACCTTCGGTTGTGGGTGTTCGTCCCGTGCATCTGGCGGTGTCCATTCATCCGTCAGTTGCCCATAGGCGCTGTACTATCTCCGCCATACGGTGTTGCCCTGGCTGTCCGTCAGGCTGTGCGGTGTGCCAAGGTGGTCATTCTGGTAGTAGTAAATCTCCGACTTGCGTCCTTTGCCCAGCAACTACGCCAACGGCACGAAGCTGCCGGGGCTGAAGACCCATAGGTATGTGATTCCAATAAAACAGTTAAATTAGCCATTTTTTCTTTCTGTCTGAGTTCACTCAGGCTAACCACACCCCGAAGAAAATCCCTACCGAAGTGCCACTGATAGTTGCCCCGCGTTAACTATCAGCTCAAACGACATCTACTTACATGTAGGGCCATCATTTAATGACATTTAGTTACCAATTTGATAGCTCACCATCCTCGTCTAGTATAAGGATATTCACCGTCCCCCTTATAGCAGAAAATAACCCCATCAGGTCATCCTCAATGCTTTTTGGATGGGAGCTAATTTCTAAGGATATTGATTCCGGTTCAATAAAAAGCCTAACATCGTAATTCCAATGCTCCGCCTGCGCTTTACTTTCCAATCCTAGCAACCAATACTCGCAGTTTGACTTATCATCAACAAATGTCCTTAGCGAAGTAATCATCATTCTTATTTCATCAATATTGCTAATGAACCAATATGTGTCTTAGAAGTGTATTCTAAACTCAGCTGACATTATTGAAATCCTCTTATCGACCTTGCCGCAGGATCGGTATTCCGGGGCCCAGGCAATCTGTCCTTTGCCGTTGACCAGTTCTTGCGGGGGGCCTAGGTAGTCATTCAGATTGTTCAGGTCGATATTTTCATATCGACCTTTCTGAGCTACCTTTACAGCATTTCATTCACTTTATAATTATAAATTCCTTTTTTATTATCATCTATTTTTTGATTGATTGAGATTTCAATTGCATACTCAAGAAGTAATTTCATAAAATGGTGGGGATCTTCTAAGATGTCACCAAATACTAACTCATGCAAAGCATCCGCAAAAGACTCGTCAGCATTTAAAAGATACCTCTCAAGCACGGCAATAGTTAAAAAACATCCGAGTGGGGATGATGTGAGATCACCCTTTATATATTTATCAAATAATTTAAAAACACTCAGCTTATCGGATAAATTGTATTTAAATATATCCTCGACCTCCTCTACAGTAGTGACATTTGAGTTGAAGGGGCTTAACACCCCCCCTAAAAACCCCATCGCTTTCAGCCTTTTCTTTTTATTTAACTTCACTTTTATTGTCCCCGTTTAGGATGGCTGGTTAATGGACTGTCATTATCATCAATATCTTTCCCCATATGTTGAGGCCTTTTTGAAAGACTGTTGTCACCTCTTTATTTCAATATCAATTTGGCGTGATAAATAGAGTTAAGCTGATCTCGTTGGCTTAAATATCGTTTCGGAGCTCTAGGGGACTTTAGCTTGCCCAGCTTTCGCGGCACTTTTTATGTATTACTGCTTGATAAACCGGACTGTATCCGGTGACTGGAAAGATAAGTGATGTAAAAAGCCGGAACTATCAGAAGTTCCAGCATTATCATCTACAACATAACTAATGAATTACATCAAGTTATCATGAGAGCAGTGGGATAGCATTTATCTAATATTGTTTTTTATTTCCCTTGCTTTATAAGTCAAAGCAAAACAATCCTCCAGTGGTTCTCCATCTAACGCCCAGTATTCAATTAACTGAAAATGCTTCTGGTGATTATTTGAAAGCAAATCTAATGCTTTAACGATAACTTCATTATTAGTATCCATTCCCATACTTAAACAATCATTAGTAACATCGAGTATCAATTGCATCAGCAAATCTCTCTCTGATTCTGAATAATTATCATTTGAGTAAGTTAAGATATATTTGTTCAGATATTCCTCAGTACGAAATTCCTCAGGTAATTCATATGTCCAATCTTGAGTAAACTCATCCCCGCAAGGTAAGCCAAGATCTCTGCATATCCGTTCTATTGAGGTCATTTTTTGCAACTTTATAATTTTTTTGAGATGTGTTAAGTTATATAGCAATGACGTTATGGCAGAGCCAGAATATCAATCTGGTGGGACTGCAAGCATGATGTCCGACAAGGTGATTCGGTGTGGCAAAGGAATATACTTATATAACAAAAAAGATATAAGGCCGAAACAATCATAACCTCCGGCCTTTCTAATCACTTAAGCATATACAACTTCGCACTGACCTATCACATCAAAGACATGATCATAAGTACTTAAAATGTAATTGTTATTTCCTCCTGAAACAATCAAATCAAAACAAGACTTCTTTATCAACTGATAGTCTGATTCATCAATCATTGTTATTTTTAAGCTCTTTATGTTTTTGAATTTAAAACAAACTAGAGCTTCAATATTACTTTCTGTGGGCGGCTGACAAAAAGACAGATCAAGTAAAGCATTCACCTCAATGCTCATGGGGTACATATCTAACTTGACATTCTTTAATATTAGCGCATCTCTTCCATGTATTGTCCCGTACTGAGTTTTAATTGCTCTGTTTTCCATTTTTAATTCCTCACCCTTATATTTTTCCCACCTGTTTTAGTGGAGAACCTGTCAACTAAATTAATCCCTTTCAAATCATCCGGTGTTGCCCATCGTGTTGGAATTTGGGATATTCCAGCCTCCTTAGCTGCATATAACCTTCTATTGTCTAAAGAAAATACTGAATGTTTGTGCGCTCCTTGTGACAATAGTTTTTCTTGGACTTCAACAGGGAGATCCACCATCCTCACTCTTCTTATTGGCTCAACTTGATTGATATATGAAGGATCATTTTTCAATCTAAATATTAAATCATTAATTTTATTACCGTCACTAAAATGTGGATTAATACTATCTTGAGAGTACTGGATAGTTTTAGGATTTATGAATTTAATTGATGGCGGACAATCTCCCAACGCATTCGCTAACCCCAGCGGATCCACCCACCCAGTAGGGTTAGGTACATACTGCGTCTGGTTTAGGCCACCGGCCAGCCCAATAGGGTCAGGGGTGATAAACCTTGCGGTCTCCGGCGAGTAATAACGATACCGGTTATAGTGTAATCCGCTTTCAGCATCGAAGTACTGCCCTTGAAAACGCAGTGGTTGCGGCACAGATTCAACGAACGCTACCGCCAGATTGCCGTAGGCGCGGTACGCCGCGCTCCAGGCAATCTGTCCTTTGCCGTTGACCAGTTCCTGCGGGGTGCCCAGATGGTCATTCAGGTAGTAGTAAATCTCCGACTTGCGTCCTTTGCCCAGTAACTGCGCCAACGGCACAAAGCTGCCGGGGCTGTACAGGTAGCTTTTATAGGTCGCCAGGTGCGCCGGTTTTGGGTCATCCGCTGTGAAGATATTATCATCGTCGGCGCATTCTGCCACCATCCGCTCACCCTGCCAGAAGAACCGGGTTAGGGCATTAGGCCGTTGGGCTAGCAGGTCCTGCTTTTGGATGCGTCGACCAAAGGCATCATAGGTATAGGCAAAATGGGTTTTCTGCCCCTGGCGTTGTTCAATAAATTCCACCAGCCGATGCTGGCAGTCATAACGGAACTCCCGCACCCACAGTGGCTTGGTGCTGCGCACTTCACGTGTCAGGTTGCCAAACTCGTCATACTCGAACCGCACATCGCCTTTCTGCTTCAGCAGGTTGCCACGCACTTGTGTTCCACGGGAGGCAGCATCGTTCCCCAATACGTTACCCGCTGCATCGTGCGTAAACTGTTCACTGATACCCCTCCAGCGCAGCGCCTGCGGCAAGGCTTCGGGGTAGGCTATCGGGTGGTGCAGCGCTTCGGTCAGGCGATGTTGCTTATCGTAGCGGTATTCCCGGTTGCCTTTGTGCGGGTCGAGGATCTGCGTCAGGTTGCCTGCCGGGTCGTACTCGTAACGGCGCTGCATCACCGGTGTTACGTCTGGGGCGTCACCCTCCAGTTCTGCCTGTACCAGGGCAGTAGCACGTTGATGGCGCAGGCGTTGCTGCGCGTCATAATCAAACTCGCTTACCACCTCACCGGTGATGCGCCGGGTTTCCCGCTCGCCGCGATACTGGTGTTCACTCAGTATGCGGCCATTCAGGTCAATGCGTGAGACTTGCCCCTGTTGGTAGTGGTAAGCCAGCAGGTTGCCATCGGGCAGGCGTTGGCGCGTCAGGTTGCCCGCGTTGTCATAGCCGTAAAACAGGCTGGCAAAGCCCTGATACTCCTCCGTCAGGCGACCAACCTCATCATAGCCGTACGCCAATGGCCAATGCCCGTCATCCACCAGGCGCAGGCGGTTAAAACTATCGTAGGCGTAACAGACTTCCTTGCCGTCCGGCAACACTTTGCGAACTAGCCTCCCGGCAGCATCCCGCTCGTAGCGGGTCACCAGCGCGGTCTGTTCACTCTGGCTAGTGCCGTACTCGGTGCGCTGGGTCAGGTGCCCGTTCAGGTCGTAGTCATAGAGGAAGTGGCGTCCGTCAACGGTGTGTTCTTCACTCACCAACCCGTTAGGGTAATAGGCCAGCCGATGATGTTCGCCGTTCTGGTTGATGATGTCGCTGACGAAGTTCTTCGGGTTGTCATAGCGGTATTCCACCTGGCTGAGGTCGGGGTAAATGACTCGGCTCACCAAATGGGAGTTTGGATGGTATTCGTATTGGGTGGTCAGCCCTTTTTCATCACGTTCGCTGGTCACCTTGCCGTAGGCGTTGTACCGGTAGTGGCGTACTGTGCCGTCAGGCGCGTGAATAGCCTCCAGCCGGTTGGCGGCATTCCAGGTATAACGGGTACCGTTGACCCCTGCCTCGTCCAGTGGGCTATCGCTGTGCCGGATCACCTGCCCCAGCAGGTTGTAACGATAATAGTGGGTCAGCCCGTTGCGCTGATGGTGTTCCAGCACCTGGCCAAAGGCATCGCGGACAAAGCGCTCGCGGCTGCCATCCGGGTATTGCACCTCGTTGAGTGCCCCTTGCGCAGACCACAGGTAGTGGCAGGTATTGCCCAACGCATCGGTTTCTTCCGTCAGGTTGCCCTGCGTGTCGTAGCGATACCGTTCACGGATCTTGTCCTCCTGATCGAGGCTCCAGGTGGTTTTCTCTACGACCCGGCCCCGCGAATAACGGTATTGGGTCTCTTGTCCGTCAGGAGTGCGCACCCAGGTGCACTGCAGTTCACCGTTATAACCATATTCGGTGCGGTTGCCCAATGGATCGGTTTCACTCAGCAGCTCACCGCGTTCACCGTATTCATTGAGGTGGGTCGCGCCGTCCGGGTCGACCTTCTTTATCAGGCGACGAAAGCGGGTGTCATGTTGCCAGGTCTCCCGTGAGCCGTCCTGATGGACCAGGGTGACGGCCCCGGGTTGCTCATCCCACAGAAAACGTTGGTCAAAGTTCGGCAGGTTGCTCCAGTGGTGCACCGCACGGGCCTGTTTGCCTTCCCCTTGCCACTCCCAGTAAAACTCAGCTCCGCCAGCCAACTGCCGCAGGCTGAACACATAGTCATCACGGTACTGATAGCGCTCGGCTTCCCCGGCCGCATTGATAGCGGCACTCAGTTGCCCCCGCTCATCGTACTCATAGGTCATCAGCGGATGGAGAGCCTCTTCCCGACCCGATTCAGGGGTCAGGCTCAGCTGCGTCAGGCGCCAGCCTTGAGGTAGCTCCTGATAGCTGAACTGCAAGGCTGCACCAGCCGGATGTTCCAGCCGAACAGGTAAGCCATCGTGATAATGCAGGGTCAACCGCAACTGGCGGTGTGAAAGGCCGGTGATGCGCCCGGTCGTTTGCCCCGTAACCCGATGCACATGCAACACCCAGCCTTCCATGCTACCGGCCATCAGGCAGTAGCTATTGGGCTCCTCGTCCAGATAGGCGGCGGCCCCGGCTACATAGTTAAGCCCACTTGGGGAAACTTCGGTAGGTAACGGCAGAATGGTGGTGAGGGTCTGGTGATCGGTCCAGTGCAGTTCATCACCGATAAACTCCACCTGATGTTGCAGGCTGTGGCTCCAGCCAAAACCAAACACCGATGTGCGTTCGACCGCGGTGGTGCGGTACTGACGCTGGAAGATAAAGGGCGTCAGGCCAATCAGTTGCCCATCGTCCAGAGTAAGCAACTCTTCGCCGTTGATCAGCGAGACCGGGCAGCCGGTGCCGGGGGTGCACTGCGAGTTCACCGTGGGCTGGTCAGCCGCATTTGTCGCAGGGCTGTTTTTCACCGTGCCTGAGTTATCCACCAGACCAGTTTGGTTTGACGAACCCAGCTGGTTTTTCCGATCCTGTTTCAACTTGGCATTGGCCTGGCGCTTGAGGTTCATTTGGCGAGTCTTCTCAAAGAACCGTTTGACCAGTTCCAGGGTGGCAAACAGAATCGTCTTCAGTCCCTGCCAGACAGACTGCAATGCGCTGCCCAGTTTCTTGAGCAAGCTGCCTACCTTATAGATCAGAAACGCCACGCCCAACCCGGCGGTCACCAGGGTCAGCAGCGCCCCGAAGACAATGCCGACCAACGCATCGCTGATAATGGAACCCCCTATTTTTACCATCGGTTCCAGTAGTGCACCCCAGGGGTACATACGCACTTGCAGTTCCACCGAACGCATAAACAGGTACAACGCAGCTTCATCATTGAACAGCGCCAACAGCTCGCGGGCCATCTGCTTGCTGCCTTCCAGCAGGGACTTCAGTTTCTGTTCATCTAACTGGGTGATGAGATCCTTATACTTACCCGCTTCCGCATAGATTTTCTGCCCGTACTTTGCGGGGTCGGTGATCACGTCGTAGGCCAGTTTTACGTCGTCCCACAGCCCGAACATGCCGTCGTACAGCCCAGCGCCCAGCGCGGTCAACAGGCCTGCATTGATTGGGCTCAGCTGCCACTGAGGCCTGTAGGTCTGCCATTGCGTTGACAAGGTGTCGTACATCTCTAGCATCAGGCCGTCATAGGCTTGCAGCATCTGGACATTGTGCTGCTCAAGCTGGGGATCGGTGGCTTTAACGTAATATTTCTTGCCCGCAGTCAGACCAGGGAAACGGGCTATGCCTTGCTCATCGGTCTGCTGGGTAGCCACCTTCGAGTCAAAACCAAAACTGACATCTTCATAGATCTCAATGGTCACATCGGGGATGGGGAGTTCGAGCGTAGACTCGTAGGCGAGGGCAACCTTGATCTCGCCACTCTTCGGGCAGGTCACTACGCTACTCTCAAAGCTGCGATCGTTTTCCGAGACCACGGTCTTGCTGTCGTTGAGCCGCAGGGTTTTTTCCATCTCCAGCGTCGGCCCACCTAATCGCCCTGAAATGCTGCTGGCCGTGGCCCACTCCTTGACGATCTGCCGATACTCTTGGGTGATCAGGGTCTTGTTTTTGAAGCCCAGCAAGGCATTGTCAATACTCGCAATATATTCGGTCGTCATAGTCCATTACTCACGGTCGAAAAGAGGAAACGTTGAAGGTGATCACCTCAAACGGATTGGTACGGCAGCTCAGCGCATCTACCAGGGCCTGGGATAGCCGTGCGGTTCGCTTCTTCGGATCTGGCGTCTGTTGCCAGACCTGCGGGTAAAGCCGCAGCGCTATCTGGCGCAGTACCGGTTCTGGCACGGCTTGATAGAGTTCAAACTCATTCTCGCGCAGCCAGGTCAGCTGGTTGGCGATCAGCGGTTCTGGATCTTCATCCAGCAATGCATCTACCATCCCTTGGGGCACCAGCCACCAGGGGCTAATCTGGGCCTGCGCAGAAGGATCCACTGGGCAGGTAAAACCCTCGCCGTTCACCCAGTAATCGGAGAACACCGGCAGGATAGTGCGCCACTCATCGCCAAAGTAGCGCAGGTAAGCTGGCAGATAACGCCCATCCCAATAGCGGAAAAACACCGCTTTGCCGCTGGGCATGATCACCTGCGTCAAACCGGCAAGGTGGGTCGCCAGGGCAGCCTGCGGCAACGGCGAACGTGCCAGCCAGCCCCAGTTGCGTAAAGGGGTTTCTGCCACCCAGCGTAAGAATGGGCTGCCTTCGTTAAGTTGCACCAGCACCGGCATCACTTCAAACCAGTTGGCATAGGGCGTATTGGCGTAAAGCCCGTGCGGCGTGCGGCTACCGTCCTCACGGTAATAGGCTTTGATGCCTTGCGCACCATGGGTATTGGCCAGGATGGCATACAGCGGTGTACCCGCCGTGTTTCTTACCCAGTCCTGTACACGATTTGACATGGTCATCTTCTCCTTGATTAAAGAACGGCCTTAAACTGGCTGCGCCAGGTCAGCTAGCGTGCCGAAGAGGACGATATCCATTCCTCCCGAGAACAAAAAAACGGATCTTTTGCTCATGACTTTTTGCCCATCTTTTTGAATAGCTCTTCTACATCAGCAGATTGCGAACTTTTGAGCCGATCGCCGAGCATATTCAAATAGTCTTTACCCGTGGCACCGGACAGGTTGCCTGCGTTAACCATTGAGGTCAGCCCGCTGATAGGCAGCGAGCCAACGTTAGGCAACGCTTGAGAAACACCGCCTGCCGAGGCCCAGCCACTGCCGGGCATCCCTTGAGAGACACTGGCCGTTGCCGGCATCGCTCCACCGGATTGCTGTACAAAGCCGCTGCTTGCACCTTGGGCACTCGGCTTGGCAGGGGCCTCATCTATCGGGCAACCTCCGGCTTTACATTTCTCACACTCTTCGCAATAAGGGGCATCACTACTAAGCACACCCTGCTGGATCAGCGTGGGTGCGGCCAACAACGGCACCACACCCGGCATTTTCAGGTTGACGCCTTGTCCGCTGCCCGCAGAGCCACTACCCACCTGCAATGACGACGACGTGAAAATGGCCCCCGGTGCCAGTTTGATAAAGCTGCCCCCGGCCTTGAGCGTTAGCTCACTGCCCGCCGAGAGGGTGATTTTGGCCCCGGCTTCTACCGACACTTCCTGCCCAGCCTTCACCACATAGGCGCTGCCAACCTGCAAATGGGATTCGCCGTCGGCCAGTTCAGACTTTTTGCCGCTGGTGTGGAGCGTGAGTTCGCCCTTGATGCGGCTTTCCCGGTTACCCTCGATTTCGCTCAGGCTGTTGCCGCCAATCTTGCTGCTCTGGTTGGCGCGAATGTCCCAGTGCGCATCGTTGTTGACCAGGGCCTTGAGGTCTTTCTGCGCATGCAGGTAAATCTCCTCGCTGCCCGCCTCATCCTCAAACGACAGTTCGTTAAAGCCCTCGGCCTTGTGCGATTTGGTGCGCCAGACCGATTTGGTCTTGTTGGCGGGCAGCGGGTAGGGCGGTTTGTTCAGGCCGTTGTAGTAACGCCCGCTCACCACCGGCCGATCGATATCGCCGTTCAGGTAGCTGATCAGCACTTCCTGGCCAATCCTTGGCAGCGTCACCGAGCCAAAACCGTCCCCCGCCCACTGGTTGGAGACCGGCACCCAGCAGGAGGCTTTTTCATCCGCCGGATCGTAACGGTTCCAGTGGAAATGCACCCGCACCCAGCCCAGTTCGTTGACGTACAGCTCTTCGCCCTTTGGCCCGACGATCGTGGCCACCTCGTCCCCGTCGGCCAACGGTTTGTAACGGTAGCTTGGCCGCCAGTCGATATTCCCCGGCGCAAAGGTCAGCGAGTTGGTGAAGGTGGTGCCGCTGCCGTTACTTTCTTCTTCCAGCGCGGCAGGCTGCTCCCCACGGTGGCTGACGGTGATCACCTGCCAGCGATCGTTACGCGCCTGCACCGGGTGGCCCTGCAAGGTAAAAATTGTGCCCGGCATCAGCCGGATGCTGTTGGTTTCTGCTGCGCCCTGTTGGGTGCCCGCTTGCATGGCCTCCAGTCGCACGGCGCTGAGCTGCGGCCCGGTCTGGTCATCCTGATAACGGCCATAGCTCTCAAATACCGAGTACTGGGTGGCTTCACCGCCCAATGCAGGGTCGCTCTGCTTAAACTGCAGAGGATGGTCTGGCCGCCGGTGTTCGCGATCTTTCAGCACGCTTTCCCGTGACTGCATGAACGCTCCCAGGGTCAGCCGATGGGCGATGTCGCCCTGAGTTGGCGATTGGATATGCGGGTTGAAGGTCAGCGGGATACCTTCCGTCATGCTCAGATGCGAATCGCCATACACAAGTTCGTTATCTTCAAACCAGAAGCTGATCCCCACCTCGGCCATCAGCCGCAGGATGAAGTCCAGGTCGCTTTCGCGCTTCTGGGTCACGTACTCACGCGGTGGATAGGTCTGCTGGATATGGCTCTGGTAAGGGATGCGGTGTTCGTCCAATACCTGATTGACGATGTCCGGCACCGACAGGAAATGGAAGATCCGGCTGTCCTGTTTCAGGCTCAGTACCCAGACATCCGGGCGGATCACCGCCTGATAGTAGGTGCGGCGAAAACCGCTTTCTCCCTGAGTCAGGCTGGCGATCAGCCCTGGGATCGTGCGCTGTTCCTTGCCACTGACGGTGACGGTCAACGCCCCCGGCTGCAGCAACTGTGCTTCCAGTTCGATGTCTGACCGGGTGCTGACCAGGTTCACCGTCAGGGTAAACAGGGTTGACAACCCTTCTTCCAGGGTAAAACCGGCCACGTCAAAGGTGCCCGGAGGCAGTTCACCGAGTTGGCTGCTGAAAAATAATCCGCTGTCCATCGTTCACTCCTTGTGGTGTCTCACATCATGGCTCGTTGGCCGCGCGTCAGGGGCAATGCCCAGCGCCGCTGTGAAGGTTCGGTTATCACATCCAGCAGCAGGAAGCTGTTGGTGGTCAGGCAATGGGTAAAGAAGACGCTCAGCGCCGCCGCAAAGGTGTAGGCTTCGCCGGGGCTGTCGAACGCCTGGTCATCGAGCGTCAGGGTCATCTGCAAACCGCGCCGCAGCCGTTCCCCCATCAGGGTATTCACCGGTTCGGTCTTGACGGCGGTGATGCCCTCCACCGCCCGGCGAATGTGCCGGACCTGGGGTAGGTTATGTCGGGCGTGCAGGCAAAAATCGTCGATCGCCCGCTGCACCGTTTCCCGGTGGTTGAGGAGCGCGGGGCTGAACGACAGGCAGGCCATCAGCCGCCAATGGTGATGGCTGTCCACCACCGCCGGGTACGGGGTCGAAAAGCGGGTGACGGTAGTGACGTCCAAGGTGTCGGTCACCGCCATGCCAAGCAGGAAAGGGGAGCCAAGCGGTAACGTGGGCGAGTGCGCCGAGGTGGTGAGCAAATCGCAGACCACGGCCCGGCAAGGGGGCTCGGTCAGCGGCTCCCCGGCACTGTTGCACAGCACCAGTTCATGCTGCATCCGCCCCAGGACATCACCGCTGACCCGGACGGTGTAAAACAGCGCCAACCCGGCGTCGGGTGCATAACGCGATTCCGGCGTCAGTTCGCTGTCGGGCTGGAATTGCACCCGTCGGCCCCGCCGCAGGGTATCCGGCTCTTCCAGCATGCTGACGCCGGTGATGGCATACACCCAGCGATCGTCGGCATACGGCAGCGGGTAAACGCTCTGCCCGGGTAGCAGCCGTATGGGGGCGCTTTTCTGTGCCGCCAGGCTGATCACCGGGACGCAGTGCAGCATAAAAGCCGACGCCAGTTGGGCCTGGGTGAGCGGGATCTCCCCGTTGAACGTAAGAATGACGGTAAAGGTGCGGCTGTTCCCCAACGTCAGCCCTGAGTGCATCGGGCCAAAATCCAGCGTCAGGAAATCATTCACATGGGGCAGGTACAGGTATTCGGCCAGGCTCTGCAGCGCCCAGGTGGTTTCCCCCTCGTGGGGCAGAATGCGGTTATCCGCAGTGGGTCGTGGGGAGGAAAACACCGTCTCCAGCACCCATTGTCGTCCTTCCACCTGTAGCACGGGCCGGTCCTGATGTTGTTCACACCACAGGGTCAGCGTCGCAGCCACTTGTGGATCGTCGCCCAGAAACAGCGACAGCGGCTGGGTTGGCCAAGTGTCACCCGGCCCCTGGTACTGAAACGTCAGGCGGATCTCGCTGTGGGAGTTGGTGACCAGCAACTGCCGGTCAATCAGGGCCAGCGGTTGCAGCGTCAAGGCATGGCAGGTCTGGAACACCTGCGTACGTCCGTCGGACAACAGGGAGAGCGATTCTCCGGCGGGCAAGGTTAACGGCGCATCCAGCGTGCTGGCTTTGGCGCTGACGTTCACCACGCCACAGGCCGGAATAGGCCGCAGGGGGAAGGGCCAGGTACGCGCAAGATGCCCCTGCGTGACTTCGGGGAAGCCGTCCTCCAGGCGTTGACGCAGCCCGGCATTCAGCATTGCCGCCCCCTGGATCAGGCATTCCACATCCGGATCGCCCGCATGGCGGCCCAGTTGCGCGGCCAGTGAAGGCGTTTCCTGCCCCACCTTGTCCGCCAGCGCACGCAGGTAGGCATGTTCCTCTCTGAGATGATCGGTAAAGTTCATATCAATCCTTGACGTTGGCTACCTGCGCACAGGCAACAGGGTGTAGGGTTTCTCTTCGGGTTGCCCCACAAAGGTGGTCCACCCCAACTGGGTCCGTTGTGCGTCGCCGAGCTTCAGCCCCCCGGCCTGATGCCGTGCCAGCGTCAGGCGCAGATCCCAGACCAGCGGTTCGCGCAGGATGTACTCGACAAAATTGACCAGCAGGCGGTGCTGCTTACCGTCAGGCAAAAACGACAGGTACTGTTCTTGCGTGAGCTCATTGATCGACAGCTGAAATTTGACGCTGCGATCGCGCATCCGGCTACCGATCACAAAGTTGCCCCCCAGTAGCGAACGGGGTTGATGGCGTTGCCCGCGTACGGCGGTGACCTGCCCCAGGCGATTTTGCTGCTCGTCACTCAACGTCATGACGTGGGGCATGCAAGACTGCACCGTCACGTCCGGGAGTGAAAAGAAGTGGCCGACCAGGCGAGCGATCACCTCCGGCGAACGGCCCGGTGAGGCCAGCAGACCGGCGTAGGCCAGCATGGCTTCGGCGTTGATACCCAACTGCTCTCGCGTCTGCGGATGGCCCAGGCCTATCAGGGCAAAAATACGCCCCGAGGTGGCATCGCGGCCCCCCGGTTTAAAGGTGATCTCATAGCGGTATTTGCGCCAAATCTGGTGCGCCAACGATAGGGGCCGATGGTTGAACACCGCCAGAAAATCGTTGAGCCGCGTTTCTCCCTGCGCCGTGCTCCCGGCAATGTCATCCAGATAGTAATAGGGCAAGGGCGACTGGCTGCCTTGCAGGCCCAGAAAGCTCACCTCCAGGCGCAGCGGCCCACCTGGTTCATGTTGTAACGCCACCACATCACTGGCGGCAAAGCCCAATCCGGCAGCGGCGGTAAAGCGCAACGCTTCCCGGTTCGGCGGCAGGCCGAGCGTGCGGGCCGGATCGATGCCCGCCAGACGGTTCAGCCCTTCCACCAGGCGGTAGAAGTCATACTGGCTAACGTTATCGGCGATAACCTGGAGCTGCTGCTCCTGCTCTGCACTAGGGATCATAGAAAGCGGTAAGACTCCTGATTATCTTGGTTAACCACGGTAAGGGTATGGAAATGGTTGACGCTGGCACGCTGGGCCAGGAACCGTGCCAGTACCCGGCCATACAGATAGAGCTCGCCTTCCGAGTCAAACGCCCCTTGGAGCCGCACCGTAAGCACCGAGGCCAGGCCATCGATCGGCACTCCGTCGATATGGCGTTCAGCCGGGCGTACGGTCAGGCTGAGTAACCCCGCCATGCGCCGCCGGGAGACGCCTGCCGCCAGTTCACTGTGCCAGGCGGGCAGATCGCAGGCGCTCAACACCTGCCGCAGCGCCGTCAGCGTCAGCAACGAGCGGCTGTTCAATGAGAGATTGCGCAGCAGGGCCGCCTGCAAGGTGGCATCCAACCTCGGACTAAGGGGGACCGACGGGCGGGTGATATTGTGCACACGAACCCCCGGTGGGCAGCCGGTGGCCGGTTGACGGAGTTCTCCTACTTTCAGGTGCAACGGCAAGCGGCGGTGGCTGCACGTCAGCCGTACGGACACCGATTCCAGCGGTAGGTTGTCCAGGTTTTCACCGTGGCGGATCAACGCCAGGTGATGGTTCAAGCCCCCCACGGGCGACGATGTGACCCGCACGTGGTAATACCCCGCGTCTTGTTGCTGGCTGAAACGCTCAAACGGCGCATAGTGGCGGGGGGTATCACTCAGGGCTGATACGCCGGTCACTTCATCTACCGAGAACACGTCGTAATCCTCGGGATGGCGCACGCTGGGGAATAACGGCAGCTCTGACTGCGTGCCATCGAGGCTGACCCCGTCAGCGTAGTGGCTAAACAGGTTGATGGCGGGCGTGCAATGCAGGCGCACCGTCTGGCGGTTGATAACCAGGGCGGACGGTAAAGGCCGGGAGAAGGTGAACCGCAGGGTAAAGCCGTGAGAGGCCGATAGCGGAGGTAGGCTAGGGAAGCCCGTCACGTCCATAAATAAAAAGGCGTTGGGGAAACAGGCGTGCTCCTGCAGCAGGCGATAGCCGGGGTCGGCATTCTGTGGCCACGGCAACAGCGCCTCTTCGTCGTTGAAACCGACCGGGGTGAGCGCCAGCTCAGGCAGCGGCCATGTCTTTCCCCCCACTTCCAGCGTGGCGTGGCTCAGGTATTCACTCAGCCACAAATGCAGCTGTTGCCCGGTGTGCAGGTCTTCCCCCAGATACAGCCGCAGGCCGTTCAGGCTAGTGAGATCCAGCGGCGGATCCGCCGTGGTGACCAGTTGCAGGCACAGGCTATCATGGCCGTGCCGTTGCTCGCGGCTTACCGCCTGCACCTGTAACGGCCACAGCCGGGTATCACGGCAGGTGCGAAAATGGCACCGCAGCGTTTCCTTACCGGTTGTCACCGGCAGCGGGATACTGACCACCGTGGCCCCCTTGGCGATCTGGGGGCAAGCCTGCGCGGGATCCGACAGGTAATCCTGCTGCCATTCCAGCACGGTCATGCTCGGGGTGGGCCGCAGAAAATAGGGCCACAGCAGGGCCAGCATATGGTGGGTGAGGTTCGGTAGCTGGTCTGCCAACTGCCCCTCTAACTGCCCGGTCATCCAGGCCATGCCCTCCAATTGCCGCTCCACATCGGGGTCGTGGTTGGGTGCGGTCAGGAAGGAAACCAGCGGGGCATGTGTTTGTTGCAGCACCTCGGCAGCCTGGTGTAGCGCTTTGCGCCGACGGGCTGGAGGGAATGGCCGATGTTTATCCCGGTTCATGCTGAAGACATCCTGTCTTGGAGATTATTTATCCAGGCGCCCGGTCAAGGCGAGGACGAAGTTGGAGCCCATGTGTTTGAAATGCGGCTGCACATGCAGCTGTGTCAGATACCAGCCGGGATCATTCGCGACTTCCTGCACCTCAATGCGTGCAGCGCGTAACGGGCGGCGGCTGCGTACGCTGGCTGGTGGGTTCTCCTGATCGGAGACAAAGCGTTTTAACCAGTTGTTGAGCTGATGCTGCAGGTCTCCCCGATTGCGCCAGCTACCCAGCCGTTCACGCTGCAGCACTTTGATGGTGTGCGCCAGCCGGGTGATGATAAACAGGTAAGGCAGTTGCGCCCCCAGTTGGTCATTGACTCGGGCGTTCATCCCTTCAGGCGTAAGGTCGGTATATTGCGGCGACTGGATTGAGTTGGCCGAATAAAACACCACGTCCTGCCCTTGCTTGCGCACCCCAAGCGGAATAAACCCGGCCATCGACAAGCGGTACTGCCACTGGTCCGATAGCAGCGTCTCGGTTGGGATCTTCTCTTGCCAACGCCCCAGCGCCGCATAGTAGCGAGCGGGCAGGTTACGGAACGCTCCGCCGCTCTCCGCCCCGATAATATTCGGGCACCAGCGATAACGGGCAAAGCTGCCCGCCAGGCAGAGCGCCAGTAAAAAGGCGCTGTTGCCCCACAGCAGGTGCTGATGTGTTGCAATCTGTTCCTGATAGACAAATTGCCGGACCTGCTGTGACGCCGGGGTATAAGGCTCACGCTGCAAGAAACGGCACACGGTCAGCCCCAAATAGCGGGCATCCGGAGTAGCTCTGAGTGCCTGCCAGCGCAGATGTGTCGGTGCAGCCATGACCGCATCCAAATCAAGAATGGCGGGCAGGTCGGCCAATGAATCAACGCCGAAGAAGGTGGCGTCTGCCGCCGAAAGAAACGGCGCGTGCGCCATGGCGCTGACCACGCTGAGGTAGTGCAGCAGTTTGATATCGGCGGCACCGGGGGTGAAATCATAGCAGCCAATCACCGCTGCTACCGGCACCCCACCAAACTGGCCGTAGCCTGCCGAATAGACATGCTGGTAATAGCCCGAGGAAGTAATGTCTGGGGAGAATTCGAAATCCGCCAGCAGCTCTTCCTGAGTGGCATGGAGCAGCGTCAGCTGAATGTTCTCGTGAAACGGAATGTTATCGACCAGCAGGGCCAGCCCGCGCCAGGTCGATTCCAGGCGCTGAAACGCCGGAGCATGCAGGATGGCATCCATCTGGGCACTCAGGCGCCGATCCAGTTCCCGCAGCAGGCGATCAATCAGCAGAATGTTGAGGGTGACGCCACGGCCTTGTTCCGGCAGGGCGCGCAGCAACAATGCGATATCCGCGTGGCTCACCGCATATTCACTGCCATGCAGCGTTGCAAGTAGCCCAGCGGCGAGTGAGGTGCGCGGTGGGGAAATGTCTGAATCGGTCTGTAGCGTATCTAACGTAGCCACGGCATCCTTGCTCCCTGGTAAAGAGTCTTGTCCATTATTTTGCGACTCTGCCGCTTCTGGCGGAGTGATTAGCGCTGAACGACGTTGCCGTCAGGCATTACATTCATGTTGTGAAGCAATAAGGGCGGCCCCGCAGGCGGTTTTCATGCCTTCCAGCGCCACAGGCACCCCACCGACCAGTGCGGTTTCTGCGCCAGTGACAATGGGAAAAACCCCTTTGCATAGCGGGCAGGAAACCAAGTGTCCCACCAGCGCTACGTTTGTTCCGCAGAACTGCATCACTGACGATCCCTGTAACACGACTCCACCATGAGAGGTTTTGTCGCCTTGTAAAATCACGGCTTTCCCTGCCATACGCCCACCATAGTTAGTATTTTCTTAATAGATTACAGGATGTATACATTTGAAAGAAGTCGAAATATAACGGCGAGTAATGAATCTGTGAGCCGCATAGGGATAAAGGGAGATCTTTTAGCATCAATCTGGAGGCATTGATAAAGCGACCATTGCATGACCTTAGCCAGGACGAGGTCAGCAGTTGTTTCTGCGTGGCTGCATGCAAAATAAACGCCATTCGTGTAATGAGCTCTAACAGCTATCTCTGGCATACTAAGCGAATGGCCGTAATGTCAGTCAGATAAAAACGGAGGCTGCATGACAAATGAATATTTACCTCAGGCTCCTGCCGGGGAATTTCTGCTGTTTAAAAGCGCAGATGGGAGTACCCGGGTTGAATGTCGGTTTGAAGCGGAAACGCTCTGGCTATCCCAAGCGTCGATGGCCGAGCTGTATGACAAAGACGTTCGAACCATCAATGAACACCTCATCAATATCTACAAAGAAGGCGAGTTTGAGCAAAATGCAACCATCCGGAAATTCCGGATAGTTCGTCAGGAGGGAACTCTCCAGGTCTCCAGGGAGATCGAACACTACAACCTTGAGGCCATACTCGCTGTTGGCTACCGCGTCCGATCAGCCAGAGGCACCCAATTCCGCCAGTGGGCCACCCAAACCCTCCAGGAATACCTGATCAAAGGCTTCGTGATGGATGACGAGCGGCTGAAAAATCCGCCCGTTGGCACATCGGCTGTACCTGACTATTTCGACGAGATGCTGGAACGCATCCGCGATATCCGCGCCAGCGAGCGCCGGGTTTATTTGCGGGTGCGGGAGATCTTTGCGCTAGCCGCCGACTACCAGCCCTCACTCAAAGAGACCTCGCAGTTTTTTCAAACTATCCAGAACAAGCTACATTTTGTCTGTACCTCAACACAATGCAGGACGGCTCCCTCTCCTTTTGGGAGAGGGTTGGGGTGAGGGGAAGTACTTATTGCGCAACCAATTGATTTAAAATTGATAAGTTACGCAGATGGCAACGCTTCAGGCTGGCGTTTTTGACGAATATTCTTGATCAGCAGGGCCGAAACGCAAATCCCGGCACAGGCAAACACCGCCATTAAACCAAAGACAATCTGGTAGCCCACGATCCCCGGGTTGGCGTCCAACACGTGGCCATACAGGCTGTAGCAAAACATGGCTGGCGCGTAACCAATGAAGCTACCCAGCGCCATCGCTGCACCGGTGTTTTTCTCACTGATCCCTGCTTCACCAATGGGGGCAAAGAACACCGCCCGCTGAGTAAATATCACTGCACCGAACACCAAGGTACACATCATGCCTAAATAAACTGGCATCTGCTCATGGGGCAGGACAATCAGCACCAGCAGGAAAATCGCGCTGATAATAAAGGTATAAAACAGATATTTACTCGGCGATTGCAAAACCTTGTCGGCAATTAAACCGCCGATCGGCCCACCCACCATTTTCAGGCAGTATTGATTAATGATCCCATAAGCGCCAACCAGCGCGATAGGCAATGCATAGATATTACTTAAGAACGGAATAAAGAAGGTGAGGCCACAATACACGGCGTAAACACAGAACACGCTAAAGGCGATGAGCCACACCGTTTTATTCTTTAATATACTGCCGAAGCCGGCTTTTTCCGTTTTGTCCTGCTCATCTTTTGTCACGGGTTCCTCCGCGTTGCCTTTCATTGCAAAGAAAAGGATAACGCCTACCAGAATGGCAATGGAGGAGTAAAACAGAATACCCGCCTTAAATCCTAAGTAGCCGCCACCGAACCAGGCGAAAACGGCCAGCGCACTGAAGGCAATCACCGTATCGACAATGCCGCGCCCGGTTTCGAAGAAGCCAAACAGCCTCCCTTGCTGAGTATTGTCACCCAGCAAACTGACCGACTTCAACAACACCGGCCAGTTGAGCATATCGCAGGTGACACCAAACAGCGCCCAGACAAACAGTATGCCCCAGTAGCCCGGCATGGTAGATAAATAAACGCCCAATAACCCTGTCGCAATCAATGAGAAAGACATGGTAAACCGGCGGGGTAAACGATCGGAAATATAGATAGATAAAAAGAAACCTATGGTAGTGACGATGGAGTTAACCGACATCGCATTACCAATTTCACCATTGGTAAGATGGAAGTACTCTTGCATCGGAACATAAAAGGCATCTTTTAATGAAGGCAGTTTATAAATGGTCCCACCGCATAGAACTAACAGACTAAATATAGTCCACTTCTTTTTTGTTAGCATAGTTCCACCTCACCACTGGATATCGTGGTGTTATTGACAGTTGTAGATAGCGTCATCCCATCTCAAATGAGATGCTTCGCCCTGGGTTGGTAAAATTAAAATTATTTCAATACGGCTAATGCATCCTGTTTTAATTCACTGAGGATTTCACGGACGTAATTTATTTGCTGTAATGCGTCGCTTAGCTCTTTATCCAGTCTTAGGTCTATATCTTGCTCGGGAAGCGGGGTTTCGCTCATTTCTCGCCAAGGTATCCACGGATTGTGATCTTCACCGTCAAAGCGGAACGGTGGCGCATAGTAGTCCACTTCTTCCTCCAGGCCATAAGCCATAACCTGCGGTTGGTTTTCACCCAGGCAAATAAGCTGCAACAGCAACTCCTTGAATGGCAAATCCCCTTGCCCTGAGATACAGGCTTTATGGCCTAACCCGTTAACTTCGTGGGTGATCACCGCATCTTTAATATGCACCTGCGTGATTTGGCTGGCCATCGCGGCTAAGGCAGGGAGAGGCTCTTCGTTGGCGTTGATCATATTGGCGAAATCAAACAGTAACGAAAGCTGGGGGAAGTCCGCTTTGGCCAGCAGGCTCATCAACTCGTGGCTTTTCAAATCTTCATGCTGTTCGAGCGTAAAGCTGAGGCCGCTATGCTGGTAGTTTTGTTTAATATACTGAATATCTTGTGCAATTTTCACCATCACGTCATCCAGATGCCCTTCATAACGTGGATAGAATCGGACGGATGAAGCGCCGGATTTGAGGGCAATAGCCACCGCCTGATCGAGGGTTTTGGCATCGGAGGCGCTGGTTTCGATATGCACATCCAGCCCTAGCTGGCGTGCCTTGTCACCAAAACGGCTCAACTGCTCATCGCTCGCGCAGCCTAAAGATTGGCTCTCACCGTCAAGCACGTGGATCTTCACGCCCTTCAACCGTTGCTGGCTGGCAATATCCAACAGATCCTCAGGTAATATCTTTTCCATTCTCATATTCAGATGGAATGCGTAGGCATGCAGATACAGTGGAATATCCGCTACACGCTGCAAAATCTTGTTCGCTTGTAAACGATCCATGATGTTCCCTATAGGTCGATAAAAAATTCCACGGACTCAAAACGCCAATGCTCGATATCGATCTGCACGATGCGGTTTTGTTCATCGGCGCGATATTTTTTAACCCGTATGGAAGGGGTACCCACAGTACCGCCCATCCCTTGGCTGGCTCCGCCCGAAAGGCGGGTAGGTTTAAATTCCAGATGCCGGGTGTGCGTTTTTTTGGCAAAGGTTGTCGCCCAGACTTCCGCAAACGAGCGCTCACCCAGTTCATCGATAAAACCAGGTGCAACCTGCGTATTGATATAGGTTTCGTGGTAGAACACCTTGTGGCTATCCAATGCTCCCCAGCCGCAGATCTTGTAAAGCTCAGCGCCTTCTTCAACTTCAAGCAGGGACAAAATCTCCGCTGGCGCAGTGCGAACGCACTCTTTTGCCAGATAGCCCCAGGAAGGCAAACGCCCTTGTTCCATTGCGGCCTGTTTGAAGCTGGTGGAGCTATTAGGGCTGTAATTAAAGCGCGGCAACGCAACAAACCAGCCGCGACGATCCTTACGAAAGATCTTCGATTCGCCTTCCAGAAACAGTAGCGCCTGGCGCAACGTCATGCGCTTAATCCCCAGCAGCTCTTCCAGTTCGCGCTCAGAAGGCAGCTTGCTCCCTGGGGCGACAACCCCTTGGCTCAGCCACTCATTGAGCCGGTGCTTCGCCAGTTCTACGGTTGAGGTGTTTTCCATGAATTAACCCATTTGGTTTAAACCAGATTGCAGGCAACGTTACTCTCAGTCCGCAATGATGACAATGGGCGCGCTGTGGGCTAGCGATTGAATTGTGAACTCTCTCGCAGAATCCAGGGGATTTGTCGTTATAAACGTTATTGGTGTCATGAGGCTTCGGCATGGAAGGCGGGCTGGACCAACATTCAACTAGCCGGAAAAAAGAGGCAGGTTATTACGCTATCCATATGGGAGAACGGAATCCTGAACTTATCAATATTTTCAAGGTGTTAAAATACGATAACATCAAATTGAAAATCAGCAGAGTGAATACCTGGGACTATCTCCTTTCTTTGCCCAATCAAACGCTGATGATCTGCACAGAGGATTGAGCAAGGTGCAGGGTAGGTAGACGTCAGCCTCAATACGCTGGACGGCTGGAAAACTACCCAACCGTCTGCAGCGCCAAATGCGGCTCAGTTAAACGTCACCAGCATTTCCGTAGAGGCCGTGACCGCACCGATTGGCACGTTACTGCCTCCCGAGCACAGTCGCCAGGTGAGCTGATTGGTCAAGGTTTTGCTGCTTTCCGCACTGGTGATACTGCCCAGTTTTATGAGGGCGTTATCAAAGCGTAGGCCGGTTGTGGCCTTGCAGTCGCCACTGCCTGTCACCCCGTTATCAATTTCCCCGGTGATATAGCCTCCCCCCTGGTTTAATGCCAGCCGTGAGGGTGCACTGTTGTACAGGCCGCTGATGGCGCGGAACTGCAGATTGATATTGGCATTTATCTGGTCAGTAGGCTGCCCGCAGGTGGCAACCAGTTGTACTGGCTTCACCGCCAGTTCTGCATTGGCCTGGGTATTGCGAATGACCGATCCAAAGTTAATGGCTGTCGGGGTATTCACGCTACATTCCAGCGTAGAGATGCGCAGGGAAATATTGGTGGGCAGTATAGAGACGGTTCTATCCCCCGAGGGAGTGGTAGAAAAGCTGCCAAAATACATCGGTGGAATCGAGCCCTCACCAGCTCGTTGGGTACCGTCCGCCACCAGTACCCAGGAACCTGAGAGCGTTGCCGTACGAGAGCCCGAACTCGAGTAAAATGCCGTATTTATCGACATGGCAGGGGGCAGGCACCATGTATAGTTTGGTGGCGAGGTAATATTCCCTTGTGACGTTGAGGAGCCTCTGGTTTCCGGCTGGCCAATGGTGCCAGTCAACTTCCCCTGAGAATTGTTACTTAGGGTATAAGTGGCGCTACCCGAGGCCCGAGGCATCAATCCGACTCCAGGTACCCCGGTCAGTGGGAAGGCCAAATAGCCACCAATGTTTTTCAATTCATTTGAGGCCATACACCGGGTCGATGACCTAGAGACTGACAAGAGTCCGTATATGGGATTCAGTTGTGGATGATCGAGAGGGCCACTCAATGTCGCGTTAAACGGCATGCCCTCCCATAGGATCCCCGTACCCTTGCCGATGGTGATGGTTTCCGCCAGAACGGGGGCCGCAAGGGGCATGATTAAGGCTATGCTGGCGATACCGCATGATGCGGTCTTTATTAAACGTTGTTTTATCACTGTCCTTCCTCACATTGCACATTCAGCATGCGCACCGGATTGTTTGCTGATACTGCTGCCTTGCTCAGGTTGAAGTGGGCCAGGCACTGCTGTGCAGCCCCACGGCCCCACACCGCGCGCAATTTTCCCTGTTCCGGCAACCCGCTCAGGTACACCTGGCCGGCATCACCCACGATGCCGCTGTTGATCTCCGCTCCTTCTCCGTCCAGTGTCACCAGCGTGCCGAAGGGTGCCGGTATGCCAGCCTGGGTCAGGGTTATCAGCGCCTGATAGCCGGTGCGAGGCGTAAACGTGGCCGCTACCACCGCCCCTTTGGTGGGGTAGACATTGGTGCTGCTCTGCGGCAGGTCGACATCTTCCGGCAGCGTCGACGGGTTCAGGCTCACCGTGTTGTTCTGGTAAGGCGACAGGTACGGCACCACCGCATACCCGCGGCTGTCGGTACGGACGCCGCCGTTCATTACGCTCACCCCGGCAGCGCCCGGTGCGCGAACCACTGCCACCGAGGTGCCCAGTTGCTGGCTCAGCGTCACCCCGTTGGGGTGGACTACCAGCCCCCCGTTACCACTCACATTCAGCGAGTTATAGCGGCTGCTGTGGCTGTACCCGGCGCTGACCATGCCCTGGCTCCCCTGCCAACCCAGATTCAGGTTGCTGGTGCTACCCCCGTTGCCACTCTGGTTGTTGTTACTCCACCCCTGCATCAGGCTGTAGGAAAGGCGGTCTTCCGCCGCCGAGCCGCTCACCCCCACCTGTTGCCGCACACGGCCTTCACTGTCATGCGTCATCTGGTAGCTGGCGTAGCTGCGATTGAGGGCAGGCTGCGCGCTGAACAGGCTGAACGGTACCTGCATATTGAACGCCAACTGGCGGTTCTGTGGCCAATCCCCGTCGGATTTTATCCGGTCAACGCTGTAGGCCAGGCCATAGCTCACGCCGTGCCAACTGCCGGTGTAACCCGCCGACAGGGTGTTGTTCACCTGCTCATCGCCCCAGTAATCACTGCGCGCCCCCGACAGGTACAGCGATCCAAAATCCCCCAGTTGCTGGGTTACCCGCACCTGGAAATCCGAACGCTGTCGGGCCAGTGCCCAGGGCACCTGGCCTTCACTGAGCTGATAACCGCTGTTGTTGAAGTCGGCAAAGTTGTAATAGTACCGGGTGGAGTAACGATAAGCCGTCAGATCCACTGAGGTGCCCGTGCTGAGCAGGCTTTTGGCATAACGTACCCGGTATGACTGGCCGCTCTGTCTTTCGTCATACATGCGGGCCGATGAGAGGGTCACGTCTGCCGACATGGCGCCGAAATCCCCCAGCGAAATCCCGCTGCCCGCCACCGCCGAGGCGTATTTCTCCGCTATCAGCCCGCCGCCGTACAACGTGATGTCATGGGGCAGCCCGTAAATCAGGGTACCCAACGCAAAATGGGCCTCTCTGGAGCCGGTGGTGATGCCGCCGTTGTAGCGCCCGGCGGTCAGTTCATACTTCAACCCACCCGGACGTTGCATCACCGGCAGAGCAGAGAAGGCCTGGGTCCAGGTACGTACGCTGCCATCCGCTTCGGTCACCGTGACCGTCAGGTCTCCCCCTTGCCCGGTCTGGTACAGGTCATTAATCCGAAACGGCCCCGGGGCGACATACGCCTGGTACACCACGTTACCGTTCTGGCTGACGGTAACCCGTGCGTTGCTCTGCGCAATGCCGCTGATCACCGGGGCAAATCCCCGCAGGCTGAGCGGCAGCATGTCTTCGCTGGAGCTCAATTTCACTCCGCGAAACGGAATACTGTCGAAAACGTCATTGCCGGTGTTGTTCTCCCCAGCCAGCACATCCGAACGCCAGGCCTGGATATCGCGTTGCAGATAGGTATTTGAGAAACGGGTTTGCTGGTTGCGTTGCGTGTCGCCATAGCCAGTGCGGCTGTTATTGTAGGTGTAGGTCATGTCACTGCGCAGGCGCCAGGCCTGCCAGTTCAATCCGCTGTGCAGCCCAAGGAACAAGTTGGACTGTTCGCTGGTGGATTGGCCCGATTGTCCGTCTTGGCGGCTGCGCCCGCCGTTGAGGGTATAGTTGAGTAAAAACGCGCTCATGCCCTGGTCCCATAGCGCAGGGTTAACCACGCTGCTGGCGTCCGGCTTCATCGCTACCTGGGGAATGCTGAGTTCCAGGCGCTGTTGCTGAAAATCAAAGTGCACCCGGGCATCAGGGATCAGGGTGGTCAGGTCACTGACTGGCTTGTCGACCGGCAACCCGCCAAAAGCGGGCAATGCGGAGGTATTGATCCCCATCTCCGCCAGAAAGGCCGGAGTCAATTCCGGGCTGACCTGGCCCTTGTCACCCGGGGTGAACACGACGCGGTATTGGCCACGTTCGCTACGGTTGACCAGCACCGTTACCAGATAAGTTCCCGGAGGGGTCTGTCCGGCGCTTTCAAACGCACTCAGGTCGGTGACGGCTTCCAGGCCACCACCCAGCGACAACAGCGCTGGGTCAAAGTAGTCGCGGCCCCAGGCTGGAGACGTGCCTGCAATCAATGCGCTGCCCACCAGGAGTGGGGAAAGAGCAAGGGCAAGAGGGTGAATTTTCATGGTTATCCTATCCGTCTGAAAGAACGTGGCTCCCCGTAACGCGCCAGGAAGGGAGAAATCGTCAATCCTGTTGGGCAACCGGGGTATCCCAGCCATCTTCATCAATCAGCTGCCAGCTGACTTTCCCGCTCGCGGTGGCGGGCAGGGTGTAAGACTGCTTGCCGAAAGGCGGCACCATCAGGCGCAGAGCCGGTTTGTCCAACGCCACATTCCCCACCGCCAGGCGGGAGAAGGTGAGCCAGTAGGGGGTCGGGTTGGTTGCTGTCAATTGGTCGCCTGCCCGGCTGAAGGTCAGCTTCGGGGCCATGTCTGCCACGGCGCGTTTCACCAATCCCGCCGGGCGGTAAAACAGTTTGATATTGCTCACGACCGTCATCACCATCTGCTCAGCGTCGGGCTGTTGGGTGGGCAGCGCCTTCATGGAGATAAAAAACACCGATTCGCGGTCGTTAGGCAGCGGCATATCGTTGCGCCGGATACGCAGCGCCAGTTCACCGTTCGCTTCCAGGCGAGCCAGCGGCGGCGTGACAATAAACGGCATCACCGGGGTGCCATGCCAGTTCAGATCGACGTCTCCGGTGGCCGGATCGACCGGCCGGATCCATGACTGCATCAGGTACGGCGCCGGGCTTTTGTTGTAGGCGGTCAACGTTACGCCCTGCTTTTCGCCCGCCGGGTAAATCACCCGCAGTACGTAAAAAGAAATCCCCGGCGAGGCGTTGTCCTGAGCCTGTGCCAGGCCCATTTTGTTGACCAACAGGCATAGGCCCATCAGAAGATAAATCGGGTATTTCATGGTGTGGTCTCCGTGGAGGCTGAGCCTGTCTGCTGGCAGGACTGGGAGAGTCCGCCATAGTCGGTGAGCGTCTGCCAGGCCACCTTATTCAGCGGCCCGTCAACGGCCAGGGTGATACTGCTGTGCGGAGGCACCATCGCCGGTTGTTGGTCTAACGCCACGGTATGCCCGTCAACGGCCAGCATCCCCAGGGTCTGAAAATAGCCGGTGGGATTGATGGCCCGCACGCCGTGCGCTTCACGCTTGAACGTCAGTCGGCAAGGGGTGTTGTCCGCGGGTAACGCCAACCCTTGCGGGCGATAAAACAGCTTGATCACGAAACGTACCCCTACCGACAGCCGATCGGCCGCCGTTACGGGCTCAGCCTGTGCAGGCATGGCCGAGATAGAGAGATAAAACAGGGATTCCTGGTCGGTGGGCAGCGTGGCACCCTGCGGCAATAGCCGTAGCAGTTGGCGGCTATCGCCTTGCAGCGAGAACAGCGGTGGCGTAACGATAAACGGCGCGGGGGTTGTATCGTCCAGGCCGTTTTGCACTCGGGCCTGGACCAGATAAGCCTGTTGCCCGCTATTGCTGACGGTGAGGGTTTGCGCTTTATCCGCTGAAGAAAAAATAACGCGTGTCTGCCCCAGGCTGATGCCGCCGCTCCCGGCCTGTGTAGACAGGCTGAAAGTGAGCAGCAGGCTTGCTAGCACCTGATGAAATCGCTGTGTCATCGGGCCCTCACTGATAGAGAAACGTAAACATCAGCGTGGCCGTCACGTCACCGGTCGCGACCGTGGCACACCCGGTGCTGCCGCCACAACTGGCACCGGCATAAAAGGTGAACGTCTGGTTGACGGGTATCTGTCCGGGGTTCGCCAGTGAAATCACGCTGTTGTTTTTGACTTCGGGCTGGCTGTAGTCCGGCACGGTGGCACTCTGGATGACCAAGATCCCGGTATTCGCCGCCGATCCGGCATTGCGAAACAGCCATTTGCTGTCTTGGGTGGTGCCGGTGCCGGCGATAGTCACTACAGGCTTGAGGCTGCCGCCTGCAGAGCCGGTGCAATCCTGCACGGACAGGGTAAAGGGCTGTGGAGCAACCAGCTGGTTTGGGCGCAGCTGGGATTTAGCGATGACACCCAAAGGCAGTGTGCTTTTATCCAGGCTGAGCGTGCAGGTGCCATTGGTCAGCACGGCGGAGAAATCCAGCGTCACGGCCTGCACCGGGGCGGATACCGCTCCACCACCGGCCAGCATTACAGCCAGCGCGGCCTTAAGGTAACGTTGCGCTGAACGCATCGGTGCCCCCGGTATCATTAATGGTCTGCCACTGCACCCGTTTGCCGGTTGCTAACGGAGTTTTAACCGGCCAGATATGGTTGCCGAAAGGGGGGAGCATTAGTGCAGCCGGCGTGTCCAAGGCCAGTTGTTGCCCCCCCACCTTCAAGTCGGCCAGGCTGACAAAATAGGGAGAGGGATTGGTCACCTTCAGCCCGCCAGCCACGCGGGAGAACTGCAACTCTTTTTGGGCGGCGGCAGAGGAGCCGCTCAGGCTCGCAGGCCGGTAGAACAGCTTGATAATGTTGCCCACGCCGAAACGCAGCTGGGCCTGCACGTCATTACGTTGTTGAGCCGGATCCCTTTGCGTACTGGCCGGGATCGCTGTGGCATGCAAATAAAACACCGACTCTCGATCGTCAGGTAGCGGCTGGCCGGTAAAGGCGATACGTAACTGATTGGTGCTTTGAGGTTCCAGACGGAACAGCGGCGGCGTCACGGTGAACGGGGCCGTGGTCTGTGCATCCTGTTTACCGCTGATAGCCGTTTGTACCAGATACGGTTCGTGGTTAAGGGTGTTGCGTACCGCGACGTTGATACTGCTGGCCCCTTCAGGATAAATCAGACGGGTGGCATTAATGCCAAACCCGGCGGACCAGCCTGCCAACGGTGCACCCAGCAGGGCCACTAGCAGCGAAAACAGGGAGATAAAGCGCGTCATATTGCGGATCCTGAAAAGGCGGGCCATCGGCCCGCTGGAACACATCAGTTGTAGGCAAAGCTGAACAGGATTGGGGCGCTAACCATACCGATATCTGGCGTGAGAGACGAAGAGGCCAAACCAGCCTGCAGGCTCAAGGATTTCGTGTTGAAATCGCCCGCTTCCGGGGTCTCACCTGCTTTGGCTACCGATAATTTTTGGCCGGCGGTAATGTAGGTGGTTGGTGAAGTCACTTCACTTAACATGATGCCGGTATTGGTGCCGGTGCTGTTAAAGATGTTCGGGTTGCCCCCTAGTGTCTGGCCGGTGACGATCAGGCTTGCCTGATCGCCTGCTGCCGCCGGGGTTTCACAGTTGCTCAGGCCTACGGTGAAGGTTTTTATACTCTGGGTCACCGGGGTGGCGACTGCGGTGATTGCGGTTTTGGAGTAGTTACCCAGGTCCAGGCTAGCGTTGGAGAGAGAAACGTCACAGGTCGCTGCGACAACGTTGGCGGTAATGGTCATCTGGGCGTTAGATGCGGCCTGAGCCACGCCAGATCCAGCCAACAAAGCTGCAACAACCGGGGCCAGAGTAAAAATAGACTTACGCATAATGAATTCCTTATTTACGTATTAAAAAAGTGAATAAAATCATTTCGTAGCGGATTATTAGCCACGAGCCATCATTTATCTGAACAGTCCGAGCAGACAAAGCACCTTCAATAAGATCATCACTACTGATACCGTCAGTTTTTTAAGAAGTGAGCAAAGCATCCTGATGCTATTTCCATGCGTTTTTTAAGCCAAGACTATGCCCTAATGGATTGAGAGAGGTTGGCTATCCATCAAGAATGAAAGACTTGTTGTGCTGCTGTCTTTCCATCACGGGATACACAGTTTGGCTGAGCTGGAAATGGAGGGTTTTCCGCACTCTATAATTATCTAAATCGAAAACAAAATCTTTCATATTGATTTTTCATTCAGATTAATCCCTCAGTAGTAATGCTATATTTTTAGGATGATTCCCGGCCGCTCATTGAAGCCGGAATTATTACGGTCAACCTTATTTTTTAAAAGTTTTTTTTGATGAATAAAGAGATTTTGCAATAATTGCCTTGGCAGGTGGTTTTTATGGCTAAATTGCGAGTTATTATCGTATGTATCATTATGTTTCCGGTGTATTATATCGCAAATTTAATTTAGTCAGATTTAAAACTCGTTATTGTGCCGTTTATGAATGATTTCATCCGATGTGGTATTAAATACACTCAGAAAGCCAAGCAAACAGGACCTGCATGCCGTTTGCCGCTTTGATCAGTGGGCTTTGGCCTGTAACACGGGCTTATTCATCACGAAAGCTCGTAAGAGAAAAGGTTTAACCTAATGAAATATAAGAAACATAATGCAGCCTTCGACAAGGTTATGACGGCGTTGCAGGTGTTGAGCCGTGTTGATTGCTGCCCTCCCGATACATTGCCACCTAGAGATAAATGGCCCAAGACCCGGGATATTGCCGATTACTGTGATACCAACATTTATGTGTCCCGCTACTACCTGATGAAACTGGTAAAGAAAAAGAAGGCGCATGTCTCATCGGTGCCAGACCAAAAGAGCTTACGCTGGTGTATTGCAACACCTACCCGGGGTGGGGATATATCCCAATGATGTATCACATCATCAACGGTGTCATTTAAAAAGAATCAGGCAGTTAAGGTGTCAATATGAACTCACGCATCGTTATTGCCCTGTGGGGCAAAAATCTCTATTTCTTACAAGGTATTCGCCACCTTTTTGAACGGTATTTTTATCTCCGGGGAGTATCCCCTCTATTTGTTCATGCAAATTGCAATGATATTATTCATCTGAAAGTTGCGGATCTGATTGTCAGGAGCAATGCCAGCTGGAGGGGAGATGGGTATCAACGCTACCAAATCTTCCTAATACGGAAAAAAAATACAGAAGGGGTCACCTATCAACAGGGAGAAATCGGCCTGAATGATAAACCCGAGGCGGTGATGCAACTGCTGGATAGGCTGTTCGACGTGCAGCTCAATAATAATGCCCCCTGCGTACCTGACTACGAAAAGATCACTCGGCGAGAGCGAGAAGTCTTGCAGGCGATAGCAGCAGGCTTATCGCCTACACAGATCGCCAGAAAGTTGCAGATTAGCACCAAGACCGTCAGCGCCCATAAGCAGGCATCCATGCGAAAATTGGGATTCCAGCGCAGTCACGATCTGTACCATTGGCTGTGGCAAGGCAGCCCGGACATATCGAGGAGCACAGTGGGAGAGGGATGATGCTACCTAAGGGTGAGAAAGCACTAATGGTTGTTTTTTTAAGGGGTACAGGTGTGGGCCTTCCTTTCCCCTATAACTTAGTGCGGGGGCACCACACCCCGCACTCACCAAAGCTTGATTGGTACTCATAAACAAGCCCTGGCAGAGGCAGCTAACGTGTACCCTCTTTCAGGCCGAGCAATTGCCATTCCCAACGTAATCCTTGGCCAAAACCGCCGCCAAGTTCCGCAAACAGGTTAGCCACATCAGCCGCTGTTTCTTCTCTTGACCAATCTCGTTGAAGCTCGCTTAGGTACACTGCTGCGGTGATCGGTTTGGCACCGGATTGGATCATACGCTGCACGCCACGCTCATGGCCTTCTTCACTACCGCCGCCGGAAGCATCGGTAACAATGTAGACGTCGTATCCGGCAGCCAAAGTGCTCTGCACGGCGAGATTCAGACAGACCTCTGTCCATAGGCCGGCAATGACCAGTTTGGTTTTACCCGTATTTTGTACCCAGTGACGCACCCGTTCATCATCCCAGGCGTTTAATCCCGTACGATCGATGGGCTTTTGTTCGGGATAGACAGCCTGAACCTCCTGAAATAATGCCTGGCGTTCTGCAAAGGCAGTTGTCAGTAAGGTTGGCACTTTGAAGATTTTTGCGGATTTTGCCAACAAGACAGCATTGTTGACCACCGTGTCGGCAGGATGGGAGCGAACAGCAAGAAGCTGCAGATATTGATGGTCAATCAGTAACAGGGCATGGTTATCAGGAGTCAACAAAGTGTCGTCCTCACGCGCCTTGAGTTCAGCCATGATCGTTCTCCAGTAGGTTGTGGAATAAGTGAAATTATTACTGTCGGTGAAGAGATTTGAATTTAGCAGGGGGCTATCTTTACCACTAGATTGGAAGATGGGTTTGACTGTCCCAATGGCGAGACGATGTGAGGGAGCTACCCGGAGTTTTTGATGAGTTCTCGCGGCTTCGGAATGTAGTGAGGAGGAACAAAAAGATAAGGTATTACGCAGACTGATCAGCGAACTCGATCGGTTCCCTCTCCCTGTGGGAGAGGGTTAGGGTGAGGGGCCTGTGCAGCTAGTTCTCCACCAACTGCACCACCACCAGCCTGCCGCCTTCTTCGGTGGAAAGCACAAACTGAACCCCATCGTTCAGTGCCAGCTTGTCACCGATCGCCACCGGGGTCTTATCCGGCAAGGAGAGCAGCCCGCTGATGCCTTCATTCACCAGCCACCACTGATCGTTATGGAACACGAAATAGCCCACGCGTTTTTTCTGCGCGTCTGGCGTACGTTCGTTGGGGGCGATCAGGCGGTTAACGTGCCAGGCATAAATCGACTGGCCGCTCCATACCATCAGGCGATGATCGTCGGGGCGGAAGCTCCCGGCTTTACGCGAGGAGTAAAGGTTCAGGATCGGCAGCTTACCCTTGAACGGTGTACCGCAATACGGGCAGGCCGGGCGATTTTTACCGGAGAACACATACCATTTCTGCTCGCAGGCAGTGTTTTGACACGGCTGGATCAGATCGACCGTTTTCACCAGCGCCGTTTCCCACTCGTCGGCAGTTGGCCGTCTTGTGGGCTCGTGCAGGCCTTCAATAAACGCCCTTTCAAACAGCGGCGTCAGGTAGGGGCCCATAATGGTGTAGGGCACTTTCTGCGGATCGGCCCAAGGTAGCGAAGAAGGGCTGACCTGGTTGAGTTTGACCGCGTTGCTGTGATCGGTCGGGTGTTCAATAAACAGCGCCCGTTCACCCATGGCCAACGATTCATCGCGCATCTCGTCGTCCATGTCATGGATCTTGCCGCCGCGCAGCGGGTGGCGGAAGAACAGGTACATGTAGATCAGCACGGATAATGCGTGCCTGTCGGTGGCAATGCTTGGTAGTATGCGCTGCGGATCTTCTTTCGGCAGATGGCTGGTTTTCACCACTTCCGGGGCAATAAAGTCCGGCGTGCCGACCACGTCTGGGGGGTATTTACCTGGTACCACCAGCCCGTCGACGTCGATGATACAGGCGTGGCCCTGCTCGGGGTCGATCAGCACGTTTTTATAGCTCAGATCGCTGTGGCACAGGCCCGCGGCGTGCATACGCCGGACTGCCCGGGTCAGCAGCAAGCAGACCTTCAGGTAATTCAGGGTGTTGCCGCGTTCGCGCGGATCCAGGAACTTGTTCTGGTTATTGGCGCTGGCAAACCATTTACCTTCCTTCTCGCGGCCTTTAATCCCCAGGAAGTCGTTATTCTTGGAGCCGTACTTAAAGAAGAAGTGGCTCTGGTAGGTGGGCACCACGATGCCGATCTTGCCGTCGTGTTCCACTATGCTGGTGGGCCAACAAAACAGCCCTTGCCAGTAATCGCCACCGGCTTGCTCAAAGATGTTCTGCCGGTAGCGGCCAGTGATCATCTCGATGCGTTCTTTCGCCTGCTCGTTCTGCGGCTTTTTATAGAACGCCACTACGTATGACTTATCCGGCGAAAAGTAGACGTCCTTCATGGAGCCGGAGCCGATGATCTCATCGACATACTGGATGGTTTCGCCATCCCTGGTGGTACAGGTAACGATATTTGCCATTTTACTCACCCGCTATGTAGTCCAATCCATTCACCACGCCACGATAAGGGTCCGATCGTCGTGATTGCCCGGGGAGAAGAAGTTCAGCCATTCGGCCAGCCGCTCTGCGGGTTGCGAGGGATCGCTCAGGCAGGGCGTCAGCTCCGCGATCAGGTCATCCCACTTCTGGCTATTTTGCAGGCCGTTATCTGTTTCAAACCGGGGATCGGAGACGCCGTCGGTCATCAGCACCAGATGAGAGACCTCGGTCCATTTACCGATGCTGATGCGCTTACTGAAGTTCGTATCGTTCACCGCATCGGCATCCAGGAAACGCGTTTGGCCCGCATACTCACCGCTGTCTGGCGTGCCCAGTACGCGCACTTTGCCCACTGGCCCGTAGGCCGCAATGGCACCGTCGCCCAACCAGAATGAGGCGGCGAACAGCTCGGCCCCGGTACGGAAGGAAACGGTGACCAGCAGCGTGGTGGAATAGGATTTGGCGCTCTCTTCGGCCCGGATGGATTCATTGCTGATATTGTTGACGGCCATGATCGCGGCCTGGCGGAACAGGCGATTAAACGCTTCCCAGACTATCCGTTGATCGTCAGTTCCCCAGTTTTCAACGCAGGCTTTGAGTTCCAGCCCTTTGTCGCTATTCAACAGGGTAGTCAGGTAGTCGCCCACGGTTTGAGTCGCGATACGCGAGCCCTCGCGCGAGTTTTTAGCGCTACCGGCTCCGTCGGCTACCAGCAGTATATTCCAACCGGTGTTGCTATTGCTGGCGATGTAAAAGTCATCATCCCGGAAGGTGCCCGCATGCTCATGGGAACGCCCCCTGCGGCTGGCTGCCACGATGTTCACGCCAGGCTCCAGGATCTGCTGATGGGCGACATGCGGTTTGAAATAGCGTGAATCGGCAGGCGGCTCGAGGATTTTCCACAGGCTGCGCGGGTCGGGGTTAACGATAAAGGGGACTTGGGTGGAGCATTGCGGTGCAGTGGGGCAAGACCAGGTGACCGTGATGTCAAAATCGCCGCTTTCGGTGGCAGTTCCTGCCAGTGAAGAGGTCGCCGGATCAAAGGTGATGCCGATATCTTTGGAGAACGCGACGGCCAGCACTTCGGCAGTCGTACCATCATCCAGCACGATATCGATTTCAGAGTGGAAGGGGACGCCGGTACGGGCATTGGCCACGTTGATTTTTGCCTGCGGCTGAATGTTCTGCGGCGTGCTAATCGGGGTAGCGGTGCCGGACGGGATCTGGCCTGGCTTCAGGTTTTCTTTGGCGGTTTCTTCAGGCAATGTGGCATCTCCTTGCACTTCCAGCGGCTCAAACGGTGCTTTCTGCCAGTCGACTGGTGTTGGCAGATCTGCGGTTTCTGGGGCGGCAACGGGGATGTCATCGCTCTTGGTGAGGACCACTTTAGGTTCGTCGGCCAAGGTATCGTCATTGGCAACCAACGGCGGAGCTTCTGTTGTCTCAACCGTTGCGGGGGTCTTGGCCGTCACTTTGGTGATGAGGTTGGTCAGCAAGGTGCCGATCTCATCATCGGCTTGCAGGCTGGCAAGCTGGGCGTCATCCGTCGTTGCGCCCGTTTCTGCCAGGATCAGCATGAGTACGTTCTGGCGCAGTTTCTCCACGTCTTGCATCAGCCTTTCCCTCGCGTCACGTCAAAATCAGAGTCGCCGCCGTTTTCCCTGAACGTCAGCCCCTTATCGCACCACGGGCAGATAACGTCATCGGGCCCGTTGACGCACAACAGCTTGCCGCAGGTACACATTGCAAAGGCGCTGGCATTGCCGCAGTACGGGCAACCCGGCACGCCGTGCAGTTCGCTGGTATTGACCTGAATGGCGGATGCCGATTCGTCGCTCCAGGCAAAATAATCCTCATCGATCGGGAAGCAGCCGTTGAGGTTGAAGCCGTTGATATTGAGCTTGAAATCCAGCGAGGAGAGGTTGATGGCCGGGCGTTCGTATTTCATCAGATAAGGGCGGCGTGATTTGCTGCAACGGCCCGTCAGGGTGACGCAGTTTTCGTCGTAGGCTCTGGCAATATCGTCTTTGGCCAGCCGCACAATGTGGTCGGTGTGGGTGAGCAGCGGAGGTGCATCTTCCCCCACGCTGCGGCTGTGCGCAGAGACAGACGCGGTGATCCACTTAATGAACTGGGCGAAATCCCCTTCCTGACTGTCGGTGAACAGTAGGACGTTGTCGGTCAGTTGCCGCAGGATGTTCATATCCGCCGAAGGGCCAAGGCCGATGGCGATCAGGTTGACCTTATTGGCGTAGTTTTCTTTCCAGCGCCTGATTTCGGGGGCGGTATCGTCCGTTGGGCGACCATCGGTGAGTAAGTACACCACCGGTTTCCAGTCGCCTTTGCGTTCCTGGGTGGTTTTTCTGACCTGTTGATCCAACTGACGGGTGAGTTCCCGCAATGCCGCGCCCAGGTTGGTACCGCCGCCGATCGGCAGGCGAGGGGGATAAAACGACACCACCTCCACCAGCGGTACGATGGTTTTTGCCACCCCGGCGAAGGCAATCACCGATATCCAGGCGGTCTCAAGCGCGTGGGGATCCTTTTTCAGGTCGCTGACGATCCTTTGCAGGCCATCATTCATTTTCTTCAGGCTTTCCCCGATCATGGACTCTGAGCAGTCCAAGACCAGGAAGATGGGCAGTCTTCTCATGGTTAAAAACCTCGTCAGGCGGATGCGTCTTGCAATGCGCGTCATGGGGCAATGAAAAAACAGGCAAAGCTCCGGGTAGAGGCTTTGTCTCAGATTGATGACAAACTGGCAACGTTGCTGAATTTGTAGGAGTTGCGCTGTGTGACCTTTGCTAACTCATTGATTATCCAAACGGGCGCAGCATGCAGCGCCCCTACGTTGTGAGTCCAGTGACCGCAGTCTCAAGCTTTGCCTGTTGGCTACAGAACCAGCTGTATTTCCGGTGGTGGTGGTGGGAGGTTATCCTGCCCGGCGTTAACACCCGCACTGGAACTGCCTGACGCGACGCTGGCCGACACCCATTTGAAGAAGCCGGAAAATGCCGTTGAATCCAGAGTTTCGAGAGCCACAACCTGAGAGGTCAGTTGCTTGAGGTGTTCATGTTTGGCCTTCGGCCCGACCGCACAGGCGATAATGGAGCCGAAGGAACGTTTTTTGACTTCTTTGATCGCCTCGCCATAGGCATAGCTGTCTGACGGGGTGCCATCGGTCATCAGGAAGACCAGTGGCCGCCAGTCGCCTTTCTGGTCGCCATCGGAGCGGTGGATATCCCGATCGACACATTTGATCAGGCACTCAAGCGCGGCCCCGGTGAAGGTGCCACCCGCGCTGGGGACGACAATGTCGCTGAACTGGAACTCTTCCAATGAGGTTAGCGGGATAAACTCCCGGGCTTCGTTATCAAAGGTGATGATGGAGATATGCACGCTTTCCAGCGCATACGGATCCTGGCGCAGCGCGCTCATCATTGACTGAATGCCCACGTTAACGGCATGGATAGATTCCCCGCGCATCGACCCGGAGGTATCAATCAACAGGTAAACGGGTAATCTTCTCATTGCAGGTAGTTCTTCAAGTGGGACACGAAGGAGTCGGACTCGGAAGGTTCGCCAATGGCGTTCAACTTCCAGCCCGTGCTTTCACGCACCAGCTCGGCAAACAGCATGGAACGCTGGCCATCAAAGGCGGCCCCGCCCGAAAGATCGAAACGCGCCATTTCCACGTTTTTGGCATCCACCGCACGGATAAAGGCGTTTTGCACCTTGCCGAAGTGCTGCTTCAGCTCCTGGCCGTTATAAATCTGCACGATGAAAACGATTTTTTCGTACTTGGGATCGAGGGAGTTCAACTGGGCGATAATCTGCTCGTCATCACCATCGCCCGCACCGGTACGGTTATCGCCGGTCAGCCAGATGTGGCCAGACTTATGGCGCAGGCTGTTGAAGAAAATGATGTCCCCGTTAACCAGTGAAGGTCGGCCGTTCTCCACATCACCCAGATCGGCGACTTTGCCTTGGGCATTACACAGGAAGGCGATGACGTCGAGATCATACTCCGGCTCTTTCTTGCCAAACAGACCACCCAGCAAACCTTTCTTCTCTTCATTGATATCCCAGCCGAGCCCAATGGTGACTGAGGAAAGGTCGTGTTCGTTTTTACGCAGGCTGACGCTTTGTCCTTTACGCAAACTGACTGACATAAAATCTCCTTGAAAATGTTTTATAGAACAACGTTAACTTCGGGTGGTGGTGGCGGTAAATCGTCCAGGCCAATAACTTCCTTTTTACCTGACTCGACTTTCTGGCTGCCGACGGAAATGCTGGCCGACACCCATTTAAAGAAGGCTTTGATCGAGGTGGAGTCCGCCGTATCCAGCTGGAGCACGATCTCGGTGATTTCTTGTAGTACTTTGGTTTCGGCACTGTGGCCAGCGGCACAGGCAACGACCACGCCGGTTCTGGCGGCTTTAAAGTCGCTGACGCCTTTGCGCCAGTCATCCGTTGGCGAGCCATCGGTCATGATGAACACCAGCGGGCGCCAATCACCTTTGGTCTCGGCGGTGGTTTTCTGCACTTCGTTGCTGATGCTGGTGGCGACCAGTGAGAGGGCCTCACCCAGCGCAGTGGTGCCGCTGGCCACCAGTTCTGGCAGCTTGAAGCTCAGCAGATCGGTGAGGGGCACTGCCTGGCGTGCGGAAGAATCGAAGGTGATCACGGAAACATAGGCGGTTTCAAGGGCGTAGGGATCTTGTCGCAGGGTGGAGAGCAGCGTTTGCACCCCATTTTTGACCGCTTCAATGGGTTCGCCCGTCATGGAGCCCGAAGTATCAAGTAACAGATAGACCGGAAGTCTTCTCATCGTATTCCCTTATTGAGTGCCGAGTTTACATAATAAGTGTTCTGGTCGTTATCTCAACAGAAATACCCACGTTTGCAGGAGTGGATTTGTTGATTTTGCGATCGCTTTATCCCCTCACCCCGACCCTCTCCCATAGGGAGAGGGAGCCCGCGCGGAGTTGTGGTCGGGGGCGGGAGTTGATCTTTAACTTGGAAGTAAAGAGGAAATTCGATCGGTCCCCTTATCCAAGGTGCGTTACCGAGCTTTCAGATCTACTCGATCGGTCCCCTCTCCCTGTGGGAGAGATACCGTCTTGTCGGCTATCCGGCAAGCGGTATTTCCGCATTAAATGTCTTTCCTGATTTCACCACACCATAGGCCAGTTGCAGCAGTTTTCGCATCGCCGCACACACTCTCTCTTTGCCCGATTTCCCACGCAACTTCAGCCTTTCTGTTAAGTCTTTAACCACAACATTGTATTGGCTTGCCACCACCGCGGGCATGTATAACGCGCTTCGTAGCTCACCGTGTCCCACTTTCGATAACCGGCTTTTCCCTTTAAACATCCCCGACTCACATCGCTGTGGATTCAGTCCTGCGTACGCTACCAGGGCCTTGCTGCTGGTGAACCGACGCAGGTTTCCTGCGAAGGCCAGCAGGCTGGAGCTCAGCATCTCTCCCACTCCAGGGATACTTTTTAGCAACTCGCTGTCCCGTTTCAGGTCAGGGTTATCATCGATGTGCTGACTGATTTTCTTCTTCGTTTCTCGTATCAGTTCATCCAACGTGGCGATGTGCTCATTGAGTGAAGGGACGATGACTGCTTCGGCCACCTCCAGGCGATTTTCTTCCATCTGACGCATCTCTTCCAGGTTCTTAAGATGCCTGACCAACGCGGTCAACTGGCGTTCGCTCAACGGGGCTGGGAACCACGGGTCAGGCTGATGCAGTGCGCAGTAGCGGGCTATCATCGCTGCATCGCTTTTGTCCGTTTTGTTCCGGGCCAGTTCTGTATTGCCGAAGGAATGGATACACGCCGGGTTCATCAGACTGACGTGGTAGTTGTTGTCTGCCAGATAAGTGGCCAGTTCCGTACTGTAGCTCCCGGTGGCTTCCATACAGACATGACAGTCGCCAAAGCGGCTCAACCAGGCTGCGAACTCGCGGCATCCAGAAGGGGTATTGGCAAACTTTTTGGTTTTATACTTCTGATTGTCCAGCAGTACGGCGACATCAAATTTGTGTTTGGCGATATCAACGCCGACAGGGGTTCTACGCATTATGGCACTCCATAACCATGTCTGAAATTTATCGCCGGACCATCCTTATATGTGGGTGCTCATAGGCACAGGATACCGTTCGGTCTAGAAGGCGACAGGGAAATAGACAGCCGGGGCACAATCTCTCCCACGGGCTCATAGGCACTAGGGTTAGGGGGAGCTCACCGGCTATCTCCCGATGATCAGTCGGGGATCTTCTCCGCTAAGGCGGAGAAGATCAAGACATAAGGGTTAGGGTGAGGGGACGGTATTACGGCTTCTGCTTGCTGGCCTGAATGCTGCGCACCAGGTCATCGATACAGCGCTCAACAACCATATCCACCGCTTCGCTGCGGGTCGTTTCCGTCACTCTGGATAAGCGATCGATTTTGCGTAGCACCGACATTTTCAATGACAGCGACACGGCTTTCTTCTTCTCTTTATCCAGATAGACCCGGCTGACGGTTTCGCTGGTCTTCAGCTCCGAGTTAGCCGCCAGCGCATCTTGCATACGGCGAAACGTCTTCTTGTCTAAATGCCCAGATGCAGTCAACTGATAGGAGTGAGTGGCCTTGCGGTATTTGATCTCCGCCTCGTAGGATTCCCTCAATTCCTTAAGCACGCGTGTCAGGGTTGGCCCCGAGCAGTCTAACTCAGTGATGATCTTGTCTGCGGATACGGGTTTACCCGCACTGAGTAAAATGGCCAGCTTATAGATCCGTGCCTGTCGCGTATTGAGTTGCATGATTAATGACTGCCTGCGTTGATGCTAAACCGGTGGCTTTCCTGAGATGACTCGTTGGCAATTCCATATACCTGAGCGCGCGCCAGGATTTCTGACGCCCAGCGGCGATGGGTTGCGGGCTCGCACATGGTTCCCTGCGATTTAAACACCGCCTGTGAGGAGTTAAGGATCCTCAGCGCATCGGTATGATCGTTGGCCTGCACCATCAACGCCTTTTCGATCTTGCCGATCTGATTCGGATGGATCGCCGTCTTGCCGACCAGGCCATGGGCGATATCGAGCGCCAATTCCTTATCCATAATCTGATGATCGTCAATATGCTCGCAAACCGGTGCCGTCAGGGCGAAATCACGCGGGGAAAACACGGCGACCAGCATTTTGATCACATAGCCCATCGGGCCGTCATACAGCGTCAGGTTGCGCGGCCTTCTGAGTGCCACCACGTTCATCAGATCGTTGCCACCGATACGCAGGGCGATGATGCGCCGATAGCACGGATGGTGATGCAGGGTGTTGGCTAACTCACGCATTTGCACCACATCAAACACTTCTTCTGTCTCGAGCGTGGGCATCATACACAGGTGCGAGTCCTGCATCATGTTCCACCAGTAAGGCAGCGAAGCCAGTGTGAATTTGGGCAGCACAAAGCCGTCCACCGCGCTGAAATCCATGCTCGCCAGCAGTTGTTTACCCATTTCTTTATGGCGAGGCCGTACGAACACCAGCGGCCAGTGGTCATTGCCCTCCGCGGCCTTGGCCTGGGCCAACGTCTGGGTGAGTTCGCGCAGGTTGTCCAGCGCCTGGGGAATATCTTCGTCGCTGACCGCGTCTTCCAGGCAGACGATCAGCGAGCGTAAACCGGCGATCTTGTTATTGAGGATCGTATCGGCGATATCGGTTCTGGTGGCGGGCATATAGAGTGAAGCACCCAGCCGCCAAGGGGAAAGTCGTTGGTTCATTAGAGCACCTTCTTGATAATGGTTACCGCACGGTACTGCCCGATCTCATCACCGACTTCGGTAATGGTCAGCCCCTTTTCACGTGCCAGATAGACCAGCAGCGCGACGTCGGGATCGTCTACCGCACGGACCAAGACGTGATCCGGTACTCTGCGTAGCACAGCGCGCGTAGCCTCTGCGATCCCTGGTTTAATTCGGTTAATGCTGGCAACCTGATATTTTTCGGCGAGGTGGTTAACCACCTGCTCACTTTGTTGTTTCAGGTAAGCCTTTCTCTCTGCATCCTGTGTGCAGGGCTCAAGCGCCGCTGTGTCTAGCGTAGCGCGATACTGTGCCACGGTATCCACCAGCAGACGGCTGCATTCAAACTGGGCGAGATGATCGCATTGTACACAGCCGTGCAGGCCTTCATTTGACCAGATGGAGCGTGAGATCATGCCGGAAACCGGCGCGCCCATAATGCCAAACGGGATCAGCCAGTCGTCGTCGCTGGCTGCCAGCCACGAACACCCACAGGGATCGGCAAGCACTACCAGGCGGGGCTGGGCAGGATAGCCAGGCCGGTTGTTGAGGGAGCGGATCAGTTCGCCGGTAATGGCTCCCTTGCCCGTCCAGCCATCGACAAAGACTATCCCTTCGGTACCGTGGCGCGCCTCGATCCAGTCGAGTGCCACCGAGTCGATGCCCCGGTCGCGGATGATACTGATGCCGTAGTGATACGACTCTTTACCCATGGCTCGCAGCGTTTGCTGGAGCATCACCCCTAGAGGAACACCGGCACGCACCAGGCTGGCCAGAACTATCGGCGTATCGCCGAACCGTTCAATCAGCGCAAGGGCCAGCATCGAGACTTCTTTTGCCAGGCGTCCTGCTCCCTGATCGAGTGCGCGGGCAAACAGGTCGAGGTGTGAAGGGGTCGGCTCCGGTTCCTGGCTCAACATCTCCGAGTAGTGACGGGCACCGGACTGGATCAGCTGTTCTTTCTGATCGACCGGCGTCATTTCCATTTCTACCGGTTGCAGCAGAAAGTGAACGTCCTCGGGCAGGTATGAGCCGGAAAAGGGCACAAAATCAGACATATTACTGCTCTCCGAAAATATGGCGGGAGATCGCTTCGGCGAACTGGCTCTGGCGCGGCAGGCCAAACCAGGTGCAAAGCTTCATAAAACGATGATCGCTGAGGCTGTCGCCCAACCCGATAACCGGGAACACGCCGCGCTCAAGGCGCAGTTTTTCCAGCAGGAAGGTCACGGCCAGCCCCTTCTCTACCACGGTCGGCAACCAGGCAACGTTGTTGCTGTTACGGTGGACGTAATAGCCTTCAGTGGGGAATAGCTGCTCAATCTCATCGGCGATGGCGTAAAGCTCGTCCAGGCGGGTGCTATCGCGGTGTTTCATCACCAGATAGACCGGCGTGTCGCCGTATTCATAGTTGATACGCGCCCAGCCATTGATGTTGCGTTCGGCCATCAGCTCGGTGATCTTGCGTTGCATCGCCAGCAGGTTAGCAGCATAAGGTTGCAGTTTTTCCAGCATCAACGCTTGCCATGCCGCGTCCGCTTGTCCTTGTGGGTTGAGGATCACCGCACCGTGCGTGGTAACCGCCCATGACTTGAACGGGATACTCACCCGGGCAATCTCTTCGGTGCCACGTGCGGTTACCGGGATTAGCTCCGCATGCTCCAGCATCCAGTCCACCAGCATCGACTGCTCTTCGGTCATAAAGCTGCGTGGCTCAAGGCTACGATCCAAGGCGCCGGTGCGATACGGGGCCAGGTCGAGTTCATCGACCATCTTGCGGCGTGTCTGGAACAGGGTGTCGTCCAGATCGGAGAAAATGACCGGCTTATTCATAGCTTACGACCTCAACGCTAGGGGCGACCTGTTTTAACGCCTCAATTAACGCGGGATCAACGCTTGCCGCGGGGGTTTCGATGCACAACAGGATCCGGTCAAACTGCTGGTGGGCCACGTTGTAGACAAAGTTGGGGATGCCCAGCCCATAGTTATCGCCAAAGGCGATGGCGGACTGGATAGCGAATCCGGTGGCAATCGGCGAACGGGTGGTGGAGCTGAATTTAACCTCGGCCCCCTGTTTTTCCAGGCGTTCAGCCAGCAGGAAGGGCTCCCAGACAAACTCGCTGCTGCCCAGCACCAGCAATTTCTCCCCTGGATGCGTCTGAATATCGCGCCCCAGATCCGCACTTGGCGATGAGATGCCCAAACGGCCCCAGCTTTGTTTACCGGTGATCGGCACGCTGCCGGTAGCGGTAACGTTGACGGCTGGCATCACCGGCACCGGAGCATCGGGATTTTTTTCCCAGTGCCAGTCACCCTGAACCAGTGACACATACTGGATAGGGATTGGGCTGCGTTGGGCGAGGGCGTCGCCGCTCCAGTCGGTCAGCGTAACGGTGATGGCGCGGGCAATGTTGTGTAACCCGGCATCCTGCTGTAAAGCCTGGAGCAGGTTGATGAAGGTGTTGCCGGTGGTGGCCTCATCGTCGATCAGCACGACGGTTTTAGCTTCCAGTACGCGTCGGCGCAGCTCGGCATCCTGGGGCAGATAAAGCAGATGGTCCGTGGCGTGGCTGTGGTTTTCTTTGAATTCGCACAGCAGCTCGCCCCCTTCTACCGGGTGACGGGTGGAGGTGAGGTATACCGGGTCGCTAACGCTGCCCCGGACTTCGTCAAACACGCCAGCACCGAAGCCGACGGCGGTTTCCGCCATGCCGATAAACAGCACCGGGCCTTGATCACAGGCCGGGAACAGCGCGGCCAATTGCTGATAGACGGCGCGCATGACGCTCGGCTTCACCGGAATATGGCGGCCCAGCACCTTGCTGACGAACAGAAACGCGCGTTTCGGGTTGCGCCTTTCGGCTACGTCAAACAGATCATCCAGCGCGATCGTGCCGCCCGTTGGGGTTACTTTCAGCGTGCCGCAGGACAGCGTGCGGGAATAGGTATTTAGCATGGGTTAGTCCTTCACCAGCAGGTTGTCGAGCTCGGGGTGATATCTGACGACATCGGTAATAGAACGGACGATCGCTGGGGAGAATGCAGATTTAGCCTCATCAATCACTTCCTGCTGGCTCATTACGCCAAGCTTATACAGGGCAAACAGGCCCGGCAGATTGACGCCGCTGAAACGGGTATAGCCGATACCGCCAGACGGGCGCAGGTTGATTTCCAGCAGCACCGGACGCCCGCTGGTGTCGTTGCGGGTTTGCACGTTGACCAGGCCATCGGCCTGCATCGCGGTGGCACAGGCAATAGCCAGTTCAAACGCCTCGCCGTGGTTTTCCAGATATTGCAGCGCCCCTTCTTTTTTACGTGCGACGGCAGCCAGCACGGTGCCCCGATCAACCAACATGTCGACGGAGTATTCAGGGCCAGGCAGGTAAGGCATCAGCACCAGTGGTTCAAACTCGCCAGCGTCCGCCAAAGCACTGAGGTAGCGCTGTGGATTCACTTTGCGGTTTTCCGGATGGGTAAAGGCGGCCATCGGGCCCACGCTTTCATCAAAACGCCAAAATCCCATGCCATAAATACCCTTCACCGGTTTGACGCACAGCTGCGCGCCAGAGAAAGGGGAACGGCTAATCAGATCGCGCAGCTCGGCCACCGACTCAATGCGCAGAGAGGGGACGACCGGCAACCCATGCCGCTCCATGGCCTGGGCAAATGCCACTTTGTCGTCGGCCAGCTCAAACATGGCCTGGCTGGTGGCACCGGTGGTCAGTGTGACACCGGCAGCCTCGATCTGTTGGCGATGAGCTTCGAACCACTGCGTGTTACGGCCCGTATGGATGGCATTGATGCCGCACTTTTCCACCGTAGACAGAATAAAGGGTAGCCGCTGTTCGTCCTCTTTCGGTTCGAACAAGGCGACGTCTGCCTGGGAGAGGATCTCGTTACGTTCATTACGGTGTGAGGCAACCACCGTCACGGCAGTTTGCTTGGCTTTCACCAATGAAACGATGCCCTGAATAATATCCCGCTGGGAAGATAAACCTTCCATAAGCCACATTTTGAGTGTCATTTTTTGATTTTTACCGTTCAAGGCTTGATGGTTAAAAGGATCGCTGTGGGTTGAGGCCACCCGATGGCGATGTCAATCATAACATGATGTCAGTCTAGAAGTGAAAAGATACGTTGAAAAGTGGCGTAAAATGAATTTTGTAGCCAAAAAGTTACCCTGTGTGATAAAAAATAAATTCATTAAAAATATAGGCTTAACTAAAGTAAGCTCGATGATCAGCAAAAATGGGGTTGTGCGTGAACACCATCATGATATGATTTTCTACTCATGGAATTTGGTGTAAAAAAATCACTGTTTTCAATACCAACTTGAAGGAACTTAAACCATGGTGTCATTAACCAAGAACCAGACCGTTTCGCTCAGCAAGCAGTCATCTGCCATCAACCAGCTGCACTTCGGCCTGGGGTGGGATCCGATCAAGAAGAAAGGCGGTCTGCTGAGCAAAATGTTCGGCGGCGGCAGTGATGCCATCGATCTCGATGCTGGCTGCGTATTGTTGGACAAAGATGGCAATACCCTCGACACCATCTGGTTCCGCCAGCTTAAGTCTCGCTGCGGCGCAGTGGTGCACAGCGGCGACAACCTGACCGGTGAAGGCGATGGCGATGACGAAGTCATCCTGGTCGAGCTGGCAAAACTGCCTGCTCAGGTGGAATACCTGGCCTTTACCGTCAACAGCTTCCGTGGGCAGTCGTTCAACGATGTGGAAAACGCGTTTTGCCGCGTGGTCGATCAGGCCAAAAAGGAACTGGCGCGTTATGAGCTGAAAGAGCAGGGCGCGCATACCGGCATCGTGATTGCTTCACTTCGTCGTAACAATGGCCAATGGGATTTTACCGCGCATGGCAAAGCCTGCAGCGGCAGAACCATTGATGACATGCATGCAGACATCGTCGCTACCGTGGTGCGCTAATGAATATGACTCCGGGGGCCAATGCCCCAGTTCCATCTAAATTATTAACGGTGCGCGTGCTGTCCGGCGCATCGGTCGATGCCTCCGCTTTCCGTCTGTATGCCGATGGCAAAGTGAAGGGCGACGCGGACATGATCTTTTATGGTCAGCCCAAGAGCGATGACGCCACGGTTGCCCTGACCCAAGAAGGTCATAACTCCAACTTCGCGGTAGACGTCAGCCGCTTGCACCCAGACGTGCAGAAAGTCGCCTTTACGGTGACCTGTGAAGGGGCTCAAACCGTCGCTGGCCTGCAACGTTTGCTGGTCCAGATTGAAGCGGATAACGAAGTGCTGCTGGTGGGTACCGTTGAGCTGAATGGCCGCCAGGAAGCCGCCTTGATCCTGGGTGAGCTCTATCGTCGCAACAGCGAATGGAAGTTCCGCTTTATCGCTCAGGGCTTCAACGGCGGGCTGAAACCGCTGGCTGAGCATTTTGGTGTGGATGTGTCTGATGCTCCTGCCCCGGCAGCGGCTCCTGCGCCAACGTCTGCACCGGCCCCAACGCCGGAGCCAGCCAAAATCAGCCTGAGCAAAGTGTCGTTAACCAAAGAAAAACCGGCTATCAGCCTGACCAAGCGGGATAACTTTGGGGAAATCCGTATCAACCTGAACTGGCATCGCGGCAGCGGCCCGACGGGTTTACGGGCGATGTTCAGTTCGAACAAGGGCGTCGATCTCGATCTCGGGGCGTTTGTTGAAATGGCCAACGGGGAAAAAACGGTGATCCAGGCGCTCGGTAAGCGTTTTGGTGACTACAACCGCGAGCCGTTTGTCCAACTGCAAGGCGATGACCGCACCGGTGATATCTCGGATGGCGAATGGCTGCATATCAACGGGCGCGAATGGAAACATATCCGCGAAGTGCTGGTTTATGCCTTTATCTACGAAGGGGTCGCGAGCTGGGATAAAACGGACGGCGTGGTGACGTTGCACGTGCCAGACCAGCCACCGATTGAAACCCGCATGTCGGAAGGCCAGAACAACCGCAACATGTGTGCCATTGCGCGCCTGGTTAACGAGAACGGTAGCATCAAGGTTGAGCGTGTTAACCGCTTCTTTAACGGTCACAGTGACATGGATCAGGCTTTCGGCTGGGGTTTCAGCTGGAGAGCAGGGTCAAAGTAATCAATTTCACAGAGGATTCCACCATGAGTTTTTTCAACAAGGTTAAAGGGGCATTCAGTGCCAGCCGCGACGAACTGACCAAGCAGGTTAGCCGTTTCAAGAACAAAAAGTTCATGCAGGGTACCGTGGCTGTGTGCGCCCGTATCTCCGTGGCCAGCGGCGGTGTCAGCGCTGAAGAAAAACAGAAGATGATTGGGTTCCTCCAGGCATCTGATGAGCTGAAAGTGTTCGAGACTTCTGAAGTCATCGAATTCTTTAACAAACTGATCGCCAGCTTTGAGTTCGATGTCGAAATCGGCAAAGGCGAAACCATGAAGTATATCCTGGCGCTGAAAGATCAGCCGGAAGCGGCCCAACTGGCCATCCGTGTGGGTATCGCCGTAGCCAAAAGCGACGGTGACTTCGACCAGGATGAGCAAAAAGCGGTACGTGAAATCGTGGCTGCTCTGGGCTTTGATGCGGCCGAATTCGGTCTTTAATGTAATATCTTCAGAAGGTTAATATGGTATCCACGCACATCGGCTTCCCGACCGAAACCGTCATTGTTTTCATTGTATTGGCTGTCGGGGCCATTTTTATCGACTTGTTTATGCACCGCGATGACAAGCCTATTTCGCTGAAGAGCGCAGCCCTATGGTCTGTGTTCTGGGTTGCCATTGCGATGGCCTTTGCCGGTTTCCTGTATATCCACCACGGCGCCGAAGTGGCCAGCCTGTTTGTCACCGGTTATGCCTTAGAGAAAGTGCTGTCGGTTGATAACCTGTTTGTCATGATGGCAATCTTCTCTTGGTTCGCCGTGCCGGATCGCTATCGTCACCGCGTGCTCTACTGGGGCATTATCGGGGCTATCGTGTTCCGCGGCATCTTCGTTGCCATCGGTACCGGTTTGCTCAGCCTCGGGCCATACGTTGAAATTGTCTTTGCACTGATCGTGGCCTGGACGGCGGTGATGATGTTGCGCAGCGGCGATGACGGTGATGAGATCGAAGACTACTCGCAACACCTGGCGTACCGCATGGTTAAACGGTTCTTCCCGATTTGGCCAAAACTGCGGGGCCACGCTTTCCTGTTAAGCCAGAAAGAAGTTGATGAAGAGTTGGCTAAGCCGGAAAACAAGGATGTGACCATTGGCCGTGGTGCCAAAGCCTGGCGCTATGCGACACCGCTGATGCTGTGTGTGGCCGTGGTTGAGCTGTCCGACGTGATGTTTGCGTTTGACTCCGTACCGGCCATCATCGCCGTGAGCCGTGAGCCGCTGATTGTTTACAGCGCCATGATGTTTGCCATCCTCGGCCTGCGTACGTTGTATTTTGTGCTGGAAGCCCTGAAGCAGTACCTGACGCATCTGGAAAAAGCCGTTATTGTGTTGCTGTTCTTCATTGCGGTGAAACTGGGTCTTAATGCCACCGACCACATCTGGCATCATGGGTACAGCATTTCAGCAACGGCGAGCCTGTTTGTCGTGCTGGGCGTTCTTGCGGTGGGTATTATCGCGAGCGTTATGTTCCCAGGCAAACCCGACGCCGAGGAGAAAAAGGAGAGCTGATCTCCTATCCAGCTGAAATCAATTCGCATGAGTTTAATTTTTTGAGAGGTTAGAACAATGAGTGTTTCTTTATCTAAAGGCGGTAATGTTTCCCTGAGTAAAGCAGCCCCAACCATGAAGAATGTGTTGATTGGTCTGGGTTGGGACGCACGCTCCACCGATGGTCAAGACTTTGACCTGGATGCCTCTGCATTCCTGCTGGCCGCAAACGGGAAAGTGCGCGGTGATGCTGACTTCATTTTTTATAACAACCTGACTTCCTCTGACGGTTCCGTTACTCATACCGGTGACAACCGTACGGGTGAAGGCGACGGCGATGACGAATCTCTGAAAATCAAACTGGATATGATCCCAGCTGATGTCGACAAAATCGTGTTTGTGGTCACTATCCACGATGCGCAGGCTCGTCGTCAGAGCTTTGGCCAGGTATCCGGTGCCTTTATCCGTTTGGTGAACGATGACAACCAGACTGAAGTGGCCCGTTACGACCTGACAGAAGATGCGTCCACCGAAACCGCTATGCTGTTTGGTGAGCTGTATCGTAACAACGCCGAGTGGAAATTCCGCGCGGTAGGTCAGGGTTATGCCGGTGGCTTGGCTTCCGTGTGTGCTCAGTACGGCATCAACGCATCCTGATCGACAAGCTAGTTAATATGACGGGCAGTACACCACTGCCCGTATCATCCCCTACAAAGCAGGAGCTTTAAAATGGCAGTTTCTCTCGTAAAAGGCGGTAACGTATCCCTGACCAAAGAAGCACCAACCATGAACATTGCCATGGCTGGCTTAGGTTGGGATGCCCGTGTCACCGATGGCCAAGGGTTTGACCTGGACGCCTCCGTATTTATGGTTGGTGATGACGGTAAAGTGCTGGGCGACAGCAGCTTTATCTTCTTCAACAACAAGAAGAGTGCCTGTGGTTCCGTTGAGCACCAGGGCGACAACCGCACCGGTGAAGGCGATGGCGACGATGAGCAGGTCAAAATTGAGCTGAGCAAAGTGCCTGCTGAAGTCAAGAAACTGGTTTTCGCCGTCACCATCTATGATGCCGAAGCGCGTAAACAGAATTTCGGCATGGTCAGCAACAGCTACATGCGTATCTTCAACAACGATAACGGCACCGAAATCGCCCGCTTTGACCTGTCTGAGGATGCTTCTACCGAAACCGCGATGGTATTCGGCGAGCTGTATCGCAACGGCGCTGAGTGGAAGTTCAAGGCAGTAGGTCAAGGCTTTGCCGGTGGCCTGTCCGCTCTGGCTTCACAGCATGGCGTGAATATCTAAGACACTGAATTAGCTCCCTCTCCTGGCGCGTGCGTCACTTTGGATGAGGGGGCGCTCAAGTTTTGCTGAGATGATCTTTATTCTTCCAGCAGAGCAGGGGCTTTCAGCTCCCTCTCCCTTTGGGAGAGGGTTGGGGTGAGGGGCTCCCCGTTATGGAAAAGCTATTTTAACAGGAGGTTATCCTGATGATTTTACAGTCCGGCCAGAATCTGGTGGTCAATGGCACCCAGCTCAACCTGACCCTGCAGTACCCCGCCAACCCTGGTTTTAAGAGTGAGCCTGACACCGCGGTATTCCTGCTGAATGCCGAGGGCAAAGTCCGTGGCGATGCCGATTTTATCTTCTTCAATCAAACCGCTACACCCAACCGCAGCGTCGTTTTACAAACCACCCACCAAAGCAGCTCTCTCTCGTTAGATCTCAGTAAAATTGACTCCGATGTCAGCAAGATTGCCATCACTTTGGTGATTGATGGTTTGGACGCGATCTCTGGGCTGCAACACTTGAAAATGGATGCGCAGAACGTTGCCCAATACAGCGTAGAAACCCCAGGTCGTCAGGAGAAGGCGCTGATTGTCGCCGAAATTTATCGCCATGCCGGTAATTGGAAGCTGCGCGCGTTGGGGCAAGGGTTTAACGGTGGCCTGGAGCCGCTGGCGTTAAACTATGGTGTTGATGTGGCTCAGCCAGCCGCGCCTGCTACTCTGCCGCCGACCGTCAGCCTGGAGAAAAAACTGCAGGACAAAGCACCGCATTTGGTGAGCCTGGCGAAGAACGTCACCGTCAGCCTGGCTAAATTCAATCTGCAGTCGGTAAAGGCCAAGGTTGCGTTCGTGCTGGATGCTTCAGGATCGATGACCGGGCAGTTCAAAAAGGGCAATGTGCAGGCGGTACTGGATCGCATCGCCGTGCTGGCCGTGCAGTTTGATGATGACGGCTCGATGGACGTCTGGGGCTTTGCCGAAAAACACGCCAAATATCCCGATGTGACGCTGGATAATCTTGATGGCTATATCAAGGCGATCCAGGGCAGCGGCAAGCGCTCAATGTGGGAGATCCTGCCAAAGCTGGGCGGCACCAATAATGAGCCGCCGGTGATGGAGGAGCTGATCGATACGTTTAAGCATAGCGATATGCCGGTATACGTGGTGTTTATTACCGACGGTGGCATCAGCAAAACGCGCCAGATCAAAGAGGCGATCAAGCGCTCGGCCAACTATCCGATTTTCTGGAAGTTTGTCGGCCTGGGTGGCTCGAACTACGGCGTGCTGGAAAAGCTGGATACCTTCACCGATCGCCGGGTGGATAACACCAACTTCTTTGCGATTGATGATTTTGCCACGATGAAAGAAGACCGTTTGTACGATCTGCTGCTGGAAGAGTTTAAAGACTGGTATGACGCGGCCAAGGCGGACCGGATTATTGTTTAACTTGGTAATTCTAGTTAGTTAAGCAAAAGACTAGCGTACGGTGATGACCCCTCACCCTAACCCTCTCCCACAGGGAGAGGGAACCGATCGAGTTCGATTTCGGTTGCAGAAACCTACCTGACCACCGCACTGAATCAGCTCTCTTTTATCGATCACGTCACCGTACCAGCTATTTTTTTGCGTAGAGAGTAGGTCGATAACGGTACCTGACTGTTGCTCATAACCAGCTCCCTCTCCCAAGGGGACCGATCGAGTTCGCTGATTTCTCTGTGTCATTCCTTGTCTTTCCTTTCCTACACCCAATTTTACGAAGTAGCACAAGCCTACCAACGATGCAGGACAGCTCCCTCTCCCCGTGGGAGAGGGTTGGGGTGAGGGGCAAATAGGGATCGCTGGAGCTGGGAATTCTTACGCTTACTGATCGGTCTTGCTGATAACGTTTGGCTCCGCCACGCGCAGCCTTTTGACCGCAGAGCGGCGCTTTGACCAGGCCGGATGGAAATGCCGCCAGTGAGCATCCTGGGCCGCCGCCAACAGTTCGTAGTCCCCGCGGGTATCGCCCCAGGCTCTGAGATGATAGTTCCCCATCGGGCCATAAATACTTTCCAGGCGTTCAACCTTCTGCCCACAGCGGCAGTTATGGCCGGTGATGCGCCCGGTGAGCTTCCCGTCGACCACTTCCAACTGAGTACCAATCAGCTTGATGCCCAAACGATCGGCAAACGGCTGTAGCACCAGGGCCGGTGAAGCGGAACAAATCGTCACTTCAGCGCCGGAGCTGACCTCCATGGCAACCGCAATCAGCCCGGAAGGGCGCATCAGCTTGGTCCAATAGGCCGAACAAAAAGCTTCCGCCTGCTGACGGAACCAGTGCTCATCTACCCCGGTCAGGAAAACCTTAATCAGGGTTTCTTTTAGCTCGTCGCGGGTGAGTTTTTTGCGCATATGCTTAAACGCAGGCTGTGCCAGCTGCAACAAGCGCCGTGCAAAGACACGCCGCCCAAAAGCGAAACGCAGAAATGGGATAAAACTGTCGTGGTGAGTCAGCGTTCCGTCAAAATCAAAAACCGACAAAACTTGCGTTGTACGACTTGCCTCTGTATCCATCTTTAAATCATACCTCTACTGTGCAATACCGGGCGTTTTCCCAATCTGGTGGATGATAGCAGAACTCCCACGCAGGTTGAATTTTTGCCAACCTGGCATGCCAATCCCCTATCCATTATTGGTGATTAAGCCTTGCCCTGACGGTGGAAAGTTTAAACCGTACGGAACAGTTGAGATCGCCTGACCTATCGCTTTCACACAAATTAAACAGCGCTTCATCGGATAGCAGTTGGTTTACCACATAGATGAATTCACCCGGGCTGCAGGCCACATCTTGCGCGGTCAAATAATTAATATATTGGCTGTAGTTTTCCGTGGAGTCATTCTTGCTGACATAAACCGAGCACTGGTTTATGTCAGCAATTTTATTACGTGTCGAAACGTATTGGCTATTTTGCGAGCGGATAGTAAATAGCAATAACACGCAGGTGATAACGAACATGAGGAATTTGATTTTTTTCAGTTTATTGAGAAAGAGACTACTCGGTGTTGCCCTCGGGGGAGGTTCGCACTTGGTCACTATCTCCGTTGAGATCTCATTGGTGCTGGTCTCTTTAAGGACAATATCCTGCTCTTCTTCCTCAATCGCCTGCACGATCCCGGTAAATCTTACGCCATATTTAGGAATGGTTTGGATCACTGGCGTTCTTATGCCCGCATTGCGTAGGCCTTTTCTCAGCAGGCTGATGTTCTGATGGAAGGTATTGGCGGTAACGTATTGGCCATTGTTTTCCCATACCTCACTGAAAAATTCAGTTTTATTAATTTTGATGCCGGGTTGTTGCAGCATCAACAACAGGCAACGGCTGGCGGGAACGTTTAACGCCGTTTCTTTTCCTCTGTTCCCCATCGGGATTAGCCGATGCTGCTCGGGATGGAACACCACCAAGTCATTGATGATAAATTTTTCTTTCACTCTCAGTTACCTTTCTGCGCTCATCAAGCTCCATCTCGCGGTTCCCTAAACGTCGTTAACATCAAAATTTCACTCATCGCCATGATTTATGAATTTTCTTTTTTAATCAAGGAGATAGAAGGATTCCTTAACTGGCGTTGCTAGCTAAAAAAATCTTAATTCCGGGCTGTGAATTGATTATTAATCATTAAAATCAATACATTACGTGAATTTATCAACTCGCTGTTTACCGTAGTGTCTAGCGGGCTCACAACTCACCCAGATAGCTTAATCACCCCCGATAACAGCAGGGATAACGCTGTATCTATCATAAAATCAATGAATAAAGCAAATTCACTCGGAATATTCCTGCCTTCACCCTATTATTTTCATCAACAGCGAGACGGGCAGCATGACTACAGCAGGACTGGGTGATGAATGTTGAAGTGGGTCTCCGCTAGGTTATAAAGGATAAATTTATGGTGATGGATGTAATTTATGTTACTGATGGGAAACAACAAATTTAAACATGTAGTTATATTGTCTACTTATTGTTGGTTTTCAATATTATTAACTATGATTTGGCTTTCAGTGTAAATGCCTTGATGAGATTCTTCCTATATCTGCCAGGCCTCTGTGTGCTGGTGTTATTCACTGGGTTTTTGTTAAATCTAAGGATAAAAATCTGACTTGCTGAGGGTGTTCATCGAGTTGCATCAATTTCGCATGTATTGCCAACCGCTGTAGGGATCATTCTATAATGCGCAAATAAAGGAGGCTTGGTGTTTTTTTGCTTAAGGCGAAACGAAAAATCCGAGACGCATATGGACAATAGACTTTTTGGTTTTTTACTCGATGATGATATTCAGCTCGATATTGCCAATAAAAGGCTGGTTTGTTACCGGGCTGAGACCTCCGAAGACGCGATGTTCTTTAAAGTCGTCACGCTGAATGATGTGCAATTAAGGCTGTTACTGCTGTTGTTGGGCAGTGAGCCAGGTGCCGTCGTGTTAAAGAATGACATCTTGGATAACGTTTGGGAAAAGAGCGACACATTCCCATCGAACCAGAAATTATGGTATTTAATCAAGGTGTTGAGAAATAAATTGGCCTCGATAGGTATTTCGGAAAGTTTTATCTCTAACGCTCATGGTGTTGGATACTTTCTGGATGGTCATAATGTAGCCCCCATGTTTGTTGGCTAGATAAACAGTAACAAATACCTCATCTCTTTATCAGCTTGGCTCTTAAGGAAGTGAGTGGGTATTACTGTGTGAAAATTTTAAGTTGGTTAATTAAAAGAACATCCTGTTGGTGAATGTAATTCACCAGCATGTTGATGGCAAGCTATTGGATGAGCGAATACTTCGGTCGCGCCAATAGTAATACATGGAACGATGCTTCGGCATCAAATTAAAGAACGATGCGGATTAACCGCATCCACAAGGAAATGTCTCACATGAAAAAGAATATTATCGCTGCAACTCTGGCCGCTGTTGCTCTGACCTCTGTTTCTGCTTTTGCTGCTGATGGCCAGGTTAAATTCACCGGTGAAATCACCGATGCAGCTTGCAAAGTAGCTAACACCGTGGCCAGCCCGCTGGACGTACAGTTGGGTAAAGTGGCTAAAAGCTCCTTTACTCAAGCTGGCGACAAGAGTGCCGCGACCAAGTTTACTCTGCAACTGAGCGACTGCCCGGATACTGTCAGCACTGCTACCGTGAAGTTTGATGGTACTTCAGTCAACGGTGACAACAGCATTCTGGCGTTGACTCAGGGTGCTGGCGTGGCGACCGGCGTGGGTATCCAACTGTCTGACGACAGCAATACCGTACTGCCACTGTTCACCGAATCTAAATCCTATTCCCTGCAGGCAGGCAGCGTGACCAACAACCTGGATTTCGTAGCGCGTTATATCTCTACCGCTGCTGCTGTAACCCCGGGCCCGGCCAACGCTACCGCCAACTTCAGCATTAACTACAACTAATCAACGTCTGCCGGCCCCTCAGCCTGGGGTCGGCAGGATGTGTGACCGGCCAGCAGAACCTTTGTTGGCCTATTTATCCCACGATGGAGTCAAGTTATGAAATTTATTCCCACAACACTATTGGTCGCTACGCTGGTCAGCGCCACTGCCGCCCAGGCAGGGGTTGTTGTTGGCGGCACGCGCCTGATTTACGACGGTGCGAAGAAGGAGTCTTCACTGAGCGTCAACAACCCGGACAAAGTGCCTTATCTCATCCAGACCTGGGTAGAGACCACCGGTGGTGGCGCTGAGAAAGCCCCCTTTATGGTGACACCACCGCTGTTCCGTCTGGACGGTGGTCAGGAGAACGTACTGCGCGTGGTCCGTGCGGGCGGCAACCTGCCTGAGGATAAAGAATCGTTGTACTGGATGAACATCAAATCCATCCCGTCGGCGCAGAAGGATGCCAATCAAAACACCCTGCAAATCGCGGTGAAGACGCGCATCAAGCTGATTTATCGCCCGCAGGGATTGAAAGGGGTACCGGAAGAGGTGACCGATAAGCTCACTTGGCAGCGCAGCGGCAATAGCCTGCAAGTCACCAACCCGACACCGTTTTACATGAACTTCCAGGAAGTGAAGGTGGCAGGTCAAGAAGTGAAAGATGCGACCTATGTAGCCCCTGGTGGTACGGCGAGCTTTACGCTGCCATCTGGTGTGAATGGCGGCAGTGTGAGCTGGAAGCTCATTAGTGATTACGGCGGGATAGGGCAAGCGCACACCGGAACACTGTAGAGATTACTGGCGATAAGACCAAAACATAAAAACAGCATTATCAGTGTGAATAGGGATCCAGGGTTGTTGGGTCGCCCTGCAGTTACATGGAGCAATACGGATGAAACAGAGAGTCCAGGCCAGGCAAAGGCCTTCGCCACGCGTCAGTCGGTTGGCGTATTTTATTGCAGCACAGCTCACGCTGCTGGGCGGGGTATCTTTCAGCGCACAGGCTCGTGATTATTTTAATCCCGCATTGCTGGAACTGGATAACCCGCAGCAGGGCAAGACTGACCTGACGGTGTTTGAAGATGGCGCAACTCAGGCCCCGGGGACTTATCGAGTCGACATCTACGTTAATAACCAACAGTTCGAAACTCATGATATCGAGTTTCGCATGCAGAAAGGGGAAGACGGGGCCGATAGCCTGCAACCCTGCCTGAGCGTCGCACAGCTCAACGCGATGGGCGTCAAAACCGATTTATTCCCTGGGCTGGGAGATGACGAGGCTAAATGTGCCGACCTGAGCGCTATTCCTCAGGCCAGCACCGAATTCCGCTTCAGCGCACAGCAATTGCTGCTGAGCATTCCGCAGGCGGCGATGGTGCAACAGGCGCGCGGTTACGTACCGGAAAGCCAGTGGGATAACGGTATCCCGGCCTTGTTGCTGAACTACAGCCTGAGCGGCGCCAATACTTATGCGCGCAATGGGGATAGCAGCAATAGCAACAACCAATTCGCCAACCTGCGTCCAGGCATTAACGTTGGCCCTTGGCGGTTGCGCAACTACACCACCTGGAACCGTGACAGCCATGGGCAGGATAAGTGGAATACGATTTATACCTATTTGGCCCGTGATATTACTTCACTTAAAAGCCAACTGGTACTGGGTGACAGCAGCTCACCCTCGGATGTGTTCGACAGCGTGCCGTTTCGTGGAGCCCAACTGGCTTCTGACGACGACATGATCCCGGACAGTCTGAAAGGCTATGCACCGGTAGTACGCGGCATTGCACGAACCAATGCGCAGGTGACGATCCGTCAGAACGGCTACGTGATTTACCAGAGCTTTGTGGCTCCAGGGGCATTTGAAATCAACGATATGTACCCGACTGGGGGCAGCGGCGATTTACTGGTCACCATTAAAGAAGCTGACGGTAGTGAACAGCAACTGGTGGTGCCGTTTGCTTCATTGCCGGTATTACAACGCGAAGGTCGTTTGAAATACGCCGTCACCGGTGGGCAATACCGTTCTTATGACAGCAGTGTCGACGCTACCACGTTCGGCCAGGGCAGCGCGATTTATGGCTTGCCTCACGGCTTTACGGCCTACGGTGGTAGCCAGTTTGCCAACCCATACCGGTCTCTGGCGTTGGGGGTAGGTAAGAACCTCGGTGATTTTGGCGCGTTTTCCGCGGATGTGACCCAGGCGTGGTCCACCATGCAGGATCGGACAGAACAGGATGGCCAATCGTGGCGTCTGCGCTACAGCAAGAACATTGTGCAGACCGGGACCAACTTTGCCATCGCCGGTTATCGCTACTCGACCGATGGTTACTACAGCCTGCAGGAAGTGCTGGACACTTACCGTGACCAGAACAGTCAGACGCTGGTAGAACGCAGGCGTAACCGCTCTGAAGTGACTATGAGCCAGAACTTATGGGAAGGCGCAGGTTCGCTGTCGCTGAGTTGGGTCAGTGAGGATTACTGGAATAGCGACCGTACCCTGCGTTCGATTGGGGCGGGTTACAACAATAGCTGGAATGGTATCAGCTACGGGCTGAATTACAGCTACAACGAAAACTCGACGGTCAACGGTGGTGCCAGCGGGCGGGTATACGACCGGGATCAGGTGTTGGCCTTCAACGTCAGCGTGCCGTTGAGCCGTTGGTTGGGTAACACCTATGCCAGCTACAACCTGAATACCAGCCAGAAAGGCGGTACGACCAATACCGTAGGGGTCAATGGCTCAGCGTTGGCGGGCAACAACCTGAACTGGAGTGCGCAGCAAGGCTATGGTAGCCAGGGTGTGGGCAACAGCGGCAACCTGAACGCCAATTATCGCGGTACCTATGCGGAAGTCTCTAGTGGTTATGCCTACGATAGCAACAGCCAGCGCCTGAACTATGGGCTGCAAGGCGGGATTATCGCTCATGGTGATGGAGTGACTTTCGGCCAGTCAATGGGAGAGACCATTGCATTGGTGCAAGCGCCAGGGGCCAATGGGGTAGGTGTTAGCGGCCAGACGGGGGTGAAGACCGACTGGCGGGGATATGCCATCGTGCCGTATGCCGCACCATACCGCAAAAGCCAGATACAGCTGAATACCGAGACCTTGCCGGACAATGTCGATCTGGCATTGACCCACCAGACCGTTATCCCGACACGTGGTGCGGTGGTCAAGGCAAGTTACCAGACCAATGTGGGTCAACGTGTATTGATGACCCTGTTACGCCAGGGCGGTGCTCCAGTACCATTCGGTGCCACGGTGAGCGATCCGGCTCAGCAGACAGCACAAGGCTTTATCGTCGGCGACGGCGGTCAGGTTTATCTGACCGGGATGGCGGAAAGCGGAACGCTCCAGGTGAAATGGGGCACGGGTGTTGACCAACAGTGTCAGGTGAGTTACTCCCTGACGAAACAGACAACAATTAACACTGGCATTCAGACTTTGAATGGGCAGTGCCTCTAGGAAAGCCAATAATGAAAGTGTTTGCTGGAATGATTATGCTGTTATTTTTACAGGCGATCCCGTTATCTGTTTGGGCTGCCTGTACTAGCTATGAGTCTTCCCAGGTTAATTTATCCTTTAGTTTTAGTGATGTTATTGTGCAAAGAGATGCACCAATAGGTAGTAAAATTGCTACTAGCATAATTAAAGTTCCCCACCATGCTTTATGTACCAATGGCCTTGGCCATATGAATTTCGCAATGGTTTACAATGGTGCTAATGCCACCAGTACGCCTGGCGTGTATCGTACCAATGTTCCTGGCGTAGGAATATCATTGGTAAATTATAATAACGATGGTGCTTTTTTTTTCAGCTCGCCAGCGTCTTTTAGGAGTGTTGATTATGCTGGTATTTTTGGTATAGGTGATAATACGCTCCACCTGGTTAAAACGGGAGATATAACACCAGGGGTCTTGGCGCCAGGGGTCGTTGGAAATATTTATGGTGATGATAAAGTCATAACAGTACAAAGCTCTATTTCGGCAGTTACTATTGTCAGTGCGGCGTGCTCAATTAGCACACCTAAAGTTAACGTACCTTTAGAAGATGTCTTGGCCGGCAGCTTAACCTCAATGGGTAGCACGGCCAAACCAAAAGCATTTAATGTCGGTTTGGATTGTAACGCAGGCGCCCGGGTTAATGCCATGCTGACTGGCGTCCAAAACACCGACAATAGTGCCGATGGGGTATTACAACTTACCAATGCGGGCTCTGAGGGGGTGGCAACGGGTGTCGGCATTCAAATTCTTTATAACAATGCACCAATGGCATTGAATAATAATATTGTCTTGAAAACCTCCGTAGGTGGGCAGGAAATGCTCCCATTTACTGCACAGTATTATCAGACTAAGAACTCGGTGACCTCGGGGTCAGCTAATGCTACTGCAACGCTGAACTTAACTTATCAGTAAGCAATGTACCTATTTTTTATCAAAAGTAATTGCGCCCTCTGGAAAGAGATAGCGTGGTATTTATGCCGAAAGTAATAAAAGGAAATATCATGAATAAGCATATTAAACGTGCCGTAATGGCTTTGGTGATTATAGCTGCCGGTTACAACGTTGCCACAGCTGGCCCGGTCGACATTGTGATCGTCGGTAGAGTTGTCGCTTCACCCTGTATCATCAATAATAATAACGGCGATCTTTCAGTCAATTTGGGGGAGGCGATCCAGGCTGCGACACTGCAAACCGCAGGGGCAGGAACCACGCCAAAGACGTTCAACCTGTCGTTGACTGGCTGTCCTGCGGGAACCAAAAATGTCAAAGTGACGTTTACCGGTACCGCCGCTGCGGCTCCCCAAGCCAACATGTACCTGAATTCCGGGATAGCGACACCTCTGGCGATCGAACTTTCTCAGCAAGAGACTGGCACCATTCTGGGTAATGGCAGTTCTCTGACTCAGGTGGTTCAGGCAGACAGAACTGTGACCTATGCGTTGAGTGTCCGTGCCGTTACCGCAACCGGTAACGTGACCCCGGGTCTCATTTACGCTGGGATACAGGCTGACTTTACCTATAACTAAAGCCATCGTTTTTAAAACAGAGGTCTGCGTGAACAAACTGATGAAACGTATAGTGTTGGCAGTGCTGGCAGGGATGATGACTACTGCCGTTCAGGCTGCCAATCTCAATATCAATGGTATCGTGGTAGCCAGCCCCTGCATCGTCGATACTGGCTCGGTGAGCCAAGAGGTAGATTTTCGCCAATTGCGCAACATCGATCTCAAAACGGCGGGTAGCAGCAGCGACTGGCAGCCTTTTAAGGTCAAGCTGAATAGTTGCCCGCAATCAACCAGCAAGGTGACGGTAACCTTATCGGGAAACCCGGTCAGCGGAGATGTAACGTTGTTTGCCAATGCGGGCACCGCGAAGAATGTGGCCGTGCAGATTGCGGAGGATGCCAACCGCAGCAATCTGTTGCCCAACGGTGGCGGCATGACGGTGAACGTCGACGCGCAGCGTAACGCGACCTATGCACTGGTTGGGCGGATGAATAGCCCTATGGGGAATGCAGGGCCAGGCACGATCAACAGCATAGTACAGATGAACTTTACCTATCAGTAATATTTCCCCTGTAAGAAGAAAGTAGCAGGTTATTTAGCAAAATAAACAACGGCTATTCTCTTTAAAGAATAAATATGAACTTTTTATATTAGCGTAGCCCATCTTAAGTCATTACCAATGGAAGACATATTATGACGCTCTCAACAGAGGGAATAGAGCCGATTTCAAATGCCGTACCCAAGGTGTGGCATATTGAAACGGTATTAATCATGGAAACCTGCCCGATGGTGCTGGCAGGGATCCGTCATTTGCTTGCTCAGCCCTATTTTCAGATTAAGCATTGGCTGGAAGTTTCTATGGTGGTTGATATTCCGCACATAATTAAGCGGCATGAGGCCGATCTGGTGATCATGGAGTTAAGCGGTGAAGGTGAGTCAATACTGGATGGTTTGAAAATCATTAATCAGTATTTGGCCAACTGGCCATCGGCCTCCCTGATCGTCTGCACCGCATTAACGGATGATCGGCTGTTAAAACAGCTGGTAGCGATGGGGGTTCATGGCATTTATCTCAAGCAGGATCCGTTATCGACCTTGATCCAGTGTGTACGCAAGGTCATGGATGATAAATACAGCTACAGCCCTCAGGCCGCGGTACTGGTCGATCGTGGTTTCAGTCGCTCACCGCCGCCTATGCTGACCTATCGCGAAATAGAGGTATTGAGGTGTTTGTTTACCGGCAAAAGTGTCACGACGACGGCGTTGGTGCTAGATCGTGACATCCGCACCGTCAGCTCCCATAAACGTAATGCCATGAGCAAATTAGGATTTGATAACGACAGCGAGCTGTATAGCTGGGGGATCGGGTTGTCCCAGAAAGGATTGTCGGCATAATGAGAGGCACTTAACTTGAAAGATCAAACAGCAACGATAAACCTGGCTATTGTCGCCAGCAGCCCACTGATCCGTTTGGGGATCGCACAGTTTATTCAGGATTTGCAGCTCGGTTATCGTAGCGATCTGATCGCCTCGTCCTTTTTCTCCCTGTATGAGAAAGCGGGCAGGGCTGCTATCAAGATGTTGGTGGCGGAACTCAGCGGCTCGCCAGACGAAATGGCCCAAACGATCCGGCATCTTCAGATATTGGTGGAGCAGTCGCCAAGGCTAAAAATCGTGGTCTACAGCGCATGCCGTGACCTTGCCATTTTGGCTCCCTTACAGTCGCAAAAACAGTTCAGCCTGGTAGCGCAGTATGAGACTTCGACACAAATACGCCAGGATATAGTGATGGCGTTGGCCGGTGGCAGAGTGTGCAGCCCCAGTATCAGGCACTATTTTGAGCGGATAAACCTGCCCGAGCCGTCGGGGGCTAAAGCCTTGACCAATACCGAGCGCAAGGTGTTGTCCCACCTGTTCGCCGGGTTAAGCATGGCCGATATTGCGGCGTTGTATCACCGCAGTATCAAAACCATCAGCGCGCATAAATGCAACAGCATGCGTAAGCTAGGGGTAGATAATGACGCCGATCTTTTTTTGCGTTTACGTCGTGATGTTGCGCTGGCGGATAATGCCTTCACGGATTGAATTTCAGTAACGTGCTGGGTGCCGAGTGGGTATACCGCTTAAAAAACCGATCACGCCCGCAATATCCCTCCTGTTTGTATGACTTCTCCGTTTCTAGCGAGTAAAATGCCTGCGCCCTACTCAGGGCAAGTTGTTTACAATCTGGATATGGCATAGCCATAAAAAGGAGTCTTCCCAAATGACAGGTCTGTTTCTGGGGTTCCTTCTTGGATTTATCATGCAACGCGGGCGCTTTTGTATGGCCGGCGGTCTGAGAGACCTCTATCTGTTCCGCGATGGGCGCATGACCCTCGCTATCCTCATTATCATCACCCTGCAAAGCATCGGTTTGTTCGCCTTCGTTGCCCTCGGCTGGGCCAAGCTCCCCGGTGGGGATTTCCGCTGGCTGGCGACGCTGGTCGGTGGCGTTACCTTCGGTATCGGCATGGGGCTGGCAGGTTCCTGCTCCACCGGTGCTTACTACCGAGCCGCCGAGGGGCTGGCTGGAAGTATGATTGCTGTTGTCGGTTTTGTTGTTGCCAGTTGGTATATTCGCCAGCCGGGCGGCAAACAGCTGTTTGCTCCCATCAGCGCCCCTGCCTTACCGGATGCTTCGCTGATGCAGACATTCGGCATGTCTCCCTGGCCTGCTGTAGCGCTGTTAACCGTGCTGACGGTCGTGCTGGTCTGGCGCTACCTGAAACGTAAATCCTTTCCCGTTCCGCAACCCAAACCGCGCAAACAGGGCATTGCCCACTGGCTGTTCGAAGCACGCTGGCACCCCTTCGTCAGCGCGGTGTTGATCGGCGTGATCGCGCTGCTGGCATGGCCTTCCAGCTTGGAATCGGGTCGGGTTGGCGGTTTAGGCATCAGCGGCCCCAGTGCGCAGCTGTTCTCGTTAATCACCGAGGGTAAAACCGGCTTCTTCGGCTGGGCGGGCTACTTGCTGATCGGGATTTTTGCCGGTGCGCTGGTGGCTGCCTGGGGTAGCCAGGAGTTGCGGCTGCGTTCGCCCGGCCTCCCGACCATGGTCAAAAGTCTGTTTGGGGGAGGGCTGATGGGGATCGGCAGCGGGCTGGCTGGCGGCTGTATGCTGGGCAATACCATCGTCAACACCGCCTGGTTCTCCTGGCAAGGCTGGCTGTTTATTCCGTGCATCCTGTTGGGCAGCTGGCTGGTCAGCTATTTCACCATTATTCTTCCGAATCAATCGATTAAAACAAAAGAGGCTTGAGGACTATGAAAACGATCACTCTGGATACCACCGGTAAACTTTGCCCGTTCCCGCTGATGGAAGCCAAAAAGCACATTGAGCAATTGGGTTCTGGCGACCTGCTGGTGATTGAATATGACTGCGCCCAGGCCACGGAAAACCTGCCGCGCTGGGCGGTTGAAGCAGGGCACAGCGTGACGGATTTCCAGCAGACCGGTGATGCCCGCTGGCAGATCAGCATTCAGAAGGGGTAAGCCTCCGATGTAATAAGCGCCCGGGGTTGATTCCCGGGTTACTTCACACCCCGCTAGATTTATAAGATACGCTCAGGGTATGCCGGGTATTCATGTTCAACCACTGGCCGACCAGGTTGCAATCATGCTCGTTAAGTAGCAGAGGCTGTAATGAGTTGACCCCAAGCTTCACCAATGCGGAGCGCTTATGATGGCTGACCGTTTTGTAGTTCAGCCCTAGCCGTAATGCGATGCGGGTTATCGATTTTCCTTTCAACAAGAAACGCAGCACACTTAACTCGCGCTGTGAAAGTCGAGGCATCTTTAGACCTGGCGTAGGCCTATCCTGAGGTTGGTCGCTAAATATCAACGATAGGCGGTCTGTTATGGTACTCAGCGACTCCTTGGGCTCCAGCACTACCTGAATATGCTGCAATTCGTGCATATGATTGACTAGCAGTATCGAATTCTTGGTGTCCATAATGAAAATTATCTGGCAATCAGGATTATTGAGGCGTAGCTGCCTTACAACCCAGTTTAGCAACTCTCTCTGCAGATGATTACCACTCAGTAGATTGATGACTGCAATATCTACCCGATGTCGTTTACGCAAATGTCGATAATAATCGTCAAGATGGCTAAGGTGATTAAAAACACGCGAAAGATTATTGGGTAGGTGTTTTGCCAGTATTTTTTCCATCCCTAAGCGCGTAAAATAACAAGGGTGTTGAATAATAATGTTTTTGCGGCCCATTATTGATTCCTCTTTTGGTGTTAAAAATGGAATGCAAAATAAACGATAATATTATTGGCTACGAAGATAGGCATGGCAGAATTCTTACCAAATTAACTCGTTGTTTATAATCGTTTCTCTTGCGGATAGAGGCGGCGGGCCTCAGCATGCAGTTGTTCTGCTCGGATGGTATTACCCAAAAGCTGGTTAACGACGCTTAGATTGATATAAACGTTCACATCTGGCGTATGGCAGAGATAGCTTTCGCCCCAAACAAGATAATCGTGCAGTACCTGCACTTGCTGGCTCTGAGCGTAATTCATCAAACCAGCCAGTTTTTCATCATATCTTTGCCGTTGTTGCCATGGGTGAGGGTGAATAAGACGTTGGTAGCGGGCGATATTTTTTAGCCCCTCACGCTCTACGGCGGTAATCACCTGGCTGACATACAGCCCATTGAGCAGATAGATCAGGCAAAACAGCGCCACGCTCACCAGCCCCCAGCGCAAACCTTGAACGGCGTGTCTTGGGGTAAGCGCTGAACGCCGTACGTCGCATACCCTCAGGATCAATAACAGCATGATGCCGTGCAGGGCCGACTGATAAAGTGGCAACTCGACTTGCGTATGCAGCACAATCGGGACCATTAATAGCCAAGGGGACCGACTTAACCGCCCCAGCCAGCCATGTCTGAACCGGGTCCGCCTGACGTATAACCGAATCACGCCAACCACGATTAACCCCACCGCCGCCAGCCCAACCAGCCCACCTTCAACTCCCCAGAAGAGTAATTCGTTATGTGGGTGTGCCATCTGAAAGCTTTCCTGCGTAGCTGGCAGTATACGGTGGGCGTAGTGGATAAACTCCGCTGAAAACAAGCCATAACCCCAGCCAAGCCAAGGCTTATCCGCGATCATCGCCAGGCAGATTTGCCAAACCTGTAAACGGTAACTGAGGGTAGAGCCCTGCGTCACATCGCGTGCTGCGCCATCATGCCACTGGCTGAGCAAGGCAAATATCACCCCCAAACCGATCAGACCGATTGCCAAAACGCACCGATGGCGATCTAGCCGCCATAGGACCCACAGTTGTAACGGCGTGACCAACAGTGCGGCTAGTAGCCCAATGCGCGATCCGATCAGCACCAATAGCAGCGGTGCCATCACCAGCATCATTGCCGCGGCCCATTGCACCCAATGCGATCGTCGCATGCCAATTTTTGGCATCCATAGATAGAGTGCCAGCGCGAGTCCGGTCGCCATAAAGCTGGCCATGACGTTCCACTGCTGAAAAATGCCATAAGGGCGGTTCAGCAGCGTGTTGTAGCCCATAAAGTTATCCGCGATGAACAGGTAATACTGAGCAATACCCAATCCGGCCTGAGCCACCGTGAGTAATAAACAGCCCTGCATAACCCATGTGCGCATTGCCCGGGTAAAGCGGTATTGTAATAGGGCAAAATAGAATGCCAGCCCCAGGCCTAATCCCATCATCCGAGAGGCAATGACGTTGAACTCGCCCGTACCGCTGTTCAACCAGGGCAATCCCGTTAATATCACGCCGCCTGCCAGCAGCCATCGCGAGCAAGATGAGTACATTAACGCCGAACGGCATTGAACCAAACTGGCTATCACCATCAGGCTCATCCATGCGGCAATGACCATATTAACAGGCAGAAAAAATCCGCTGCCCCCCCGGTTTGGCCAATAGCACACCGAGGCAAGCAAAAGCGTTGCCAGAGCTAGATGGCGAAATTTGAAAAGCATCATTTAAAAATCAACTATTACCGTGAGTACGGGTGTTATTCATATTTATACAGCCTATTTAAGTCAGGGGTTTATTATCAATGCCTTAAAAAGGTTCAATAACCAGTATGCTTGAGCCATAATAGACGCCACCCAACGTCAAATTAGAGAGCTTATCTTTAACGGCTAACGTTGAGCTACCCCCAGGCAAAGCAAACAGTGAACCTGGTGCTTTTCCATCAATAGTTAAATAGGATTTCCCCTCTGGTGTTAAGGGAATGTAGTCCAGATCGCCAATTAATTTAAGGCGCATTGTGGTACCACTGGAGCATTGAACGTTAAGCGAGTCTTCGGCCGAATGGCCCTCGGCCTCCTTAAGGCTAATGGTACCGTGGTCAAGGACCAGCGTAGGGGAGATCAGTTTGCACCAATTGTTAGCCGGGGGTACATAAACACAACTTCCTGCCGGATAGACTGCTGATGCCCATGAGCTCCAGTAGGGTTTTGGCTGATTACTGTCTGCTGCGAAATAACCAATACATTCCGTTACATTGAGTCGCCCTTGGTGGAACTCACTGGTTTTACTACCTGCGACTCCTGCGTGTAAACGGCGTGCTGCTTGCCCTATTGTTTCGTTCTTCCTTATCGGGGCACTTACCCCGGCACAACCTGCATAATCATTGCCATCCAGGTCGGCATGGCGATGCCCAAAGCAAATATATTTTCGATTGGGTAAAGTGTCGGCGCTGGGACCTATCTCGACAAGCATTTGGCTGAAGTTATATTTTGCTTGGTTATCATTAACAACCTCCACACTAATATCGGTAACCATAGGATACTGGCTAGCATAGAGTGGATGGACGTTAATGCCCCCTAAAAAAAACAACCACATTATTTTTTTTGACATTTTTACTTTCCCAATACAGCGTAATACGTCAATGATATCGTCATTAGCAGCGGTGATTTTTAATCATCCGGCCGCTACCCTATGCATATTGATAGTGACAAACAGTGAAGTTATTCACGGGGATTTATTTCACTGATATTCCAGATTGAATGTAGCTACTGCACTAAACGGCCCGCGCTCAATGCTCTCGTTAGCGATAGCTTCTGGCTCACCCTGCAAATAAGCATGGACGGTAATGGCATTGCTTCCCGGCACTAGCGGGTAGGCTTTTCCACTTTTATTGAGCGGTAAAAACTTACCCTCTGGTGTTTCCATACCGATGGCAACGCCGGAAGCCTGGCTACCGGCTGCCAATGCCAACATCCCGGTTAGATGCGGGTTTTCTATCCCACTAAAGGCGAAAGTCACCACATTACCCAGGCTGAGATCGCACTGAGTCAGATTAATAACAAACGCCTTGCCGGTGGTACGTTGGTTCAGATACAGGTATTTATCGATCACCGTACCAAAATCCAACGCCACGTTTTCCTCTCCCGGTGGGATCACGCAGGGTTCGGCTACTAGTGCACCGTGAAAACGCATGTTGACCTCACTGTGTGCCTGATGGCTCAACAATAGGCACGACATCAACAGGCCCACATAGCGTAAGGGGAGATGACAACGACGGGTTTTTGGTTTGGTCATCATTGATACTCCGCCCGTAGTGTTGCTGTGGCCTCAAATGCGCCCTCCGTCAACGTGCTACCGGGAGCTTTCACCGGAACCGCCTCCAACACTGGCAGGTTATTCGGGTCAACCGGCAGCGCCTTGTTTAAAATAAACGGCTGGCCGTTTTGGTACAGACGGATGCCTAAATCAACCTTCTCTTGAGTCTGTACCGCGGCATCATCAAACCCGGTAGGTGTACCTGTTAACAGCAAGGTCATATCCCATTTCCCTGCACCGTCTTCACAGTGAATAGGATAATCTACCGTTTGCCGGTAGTTGATGCCGTCCACTTTGTTGACGCCAATGCGTTCACCAAAATCCACATCAATTTTGATACCGTTGTTAATGGTGCAGGGCGGTGGAGCGATCAGGGTGCCATGAAAATTCATATTATCAGCAGCTTGCGCTAACGTACTGGCCCCGACGCCAGCCAAAAATAGCATCACAGTTCCATATACATTCATCCGCGTTCTCCTCTTCACTGCACATCAATCTTCAGGGTGGCTACTGCGGAAAACTTGCCCGCCGCTAATGTGGTTCCTGTCTTTTTCACGGGAACAGCCTGCACTACCGGGGCGGATGGATAGGTGAAGTTAAGCCAGCTATTCACCGGAAAACGAGCGTTATTCGCCCAAAGTTCAATGCCCAAATCGCTCTGCTGCGCGGTAGCCAGTGCCGCAGGATTAAATCCTGTCGGTTCGCCCTGTATCTGTAGCCGCAACGCGTTAGTATTGCCCCCAGTGCATTGCAGTGAGTATTTCACTGGCTGCATGTAGTTCTTACCGTCGACTTTATTGGTCATGACCTCATCGCCAAAATTGACCTCAATGGGCTGATTGCCGTTAATGACACAGCTTGGCGGGTTGAGCACCGTTGCTTTTACCGTCACGGTAGTAAAGGCAATAGCCAGGGGGCCTGTCAGCAGCAGCGTTGCCCCCAGAAGTACCGTCAGTAAATAGCGCTGCACTTTATCCCCCCTAGTCATAATGAAGCCTAAAGTTCACCTGAGCCCAGAAAGCCCCGGCCACTAAGGGGGCGGATGTTCGCTCAGGGGTCACGGTGTAGGTCAGTATGTTTTGCCCCGGTGTTAACCATAGTGGAGCGCCACGGCTACCCAAACGCACATCCCGCCCCAGCGAGTCCGTCAGGCGCAGCGCTAATCCTTCAGCACCTTGCACCTTTACCAACTGCGGATTATCCGCATCTGCTGGCGCAACAAAGCTTACCGAGACTGCGGGTTGATTGGGGCTCCACAGCCGGTTACCGGTTCGATGGTCACGGTTATCGGCCGGGCCAGGCAGACAGTCTTGCAGTTTCAGATGTACAGCAATCGGTGTGCCGCGTGCGCCCAGATGGCGTAGCCGCCCGGTCCCTATCTCTCCTAACGCAATCTCCTGCCAAGCGGAAACCATCTCCAGACGGCAGGCGCTTTCGGTCAGGGAACCCTGAACACGCAGCACACCATTGGCCCCCTCAACCTCCCAGTGGTCCGCCGCTTGTAGCGTATTGCCGAATACCAATGGCAACATGATAAGTGCAGCAAATCGGATTAGCAGAGATTGCCGGGGACGGTATAAAGACCAGGAATAGCCAGTAATCCATTGTTTTATTTGCATGTGTCGCTCCTTTGCACAGGATCCCGCTCGGCTATCACTCTTTCACTGGCGTGGCTTGGCAACTGCCGTTGCTGCAGCTGAATTTGAGCTGCGGACGGCCACCATAGTCATTGATGTAAGTGAGTACCGGGCTATTTCCCAAGCCGCTGGCTTTGAGTAGCGCTGACCCTTTGGGTTCGACCATCAGCGGTTCAAACCCTGCTGCCGATTGACCTTTCACGCTATTGCTAGCGTCGACAATGGTCACAAAATACGGCGTTGGGTTTTTCACCTGATACTGAGCCCCCTGTTTGCTCAGGGTGATTTTCTCCTGATACGGGGAGGCCATCTCGGTGGTGGTCTGCATTAAGGTCTTTGGCCGATAAAACAGTTTGATACGCGTTTGCAGCGCGATTTGCAGCGTGTTCGGTTTATCGCTACGCGGTGGGATTTCACGCAGGTTAAAATAAAACAGCGATTCACGATCCTGAGGGAGCGCGTTGGCTGCTGGCAGTCCTTGTACTTTCACCTGGCTTTTAGCGCCTGGCTCAATACGTTGTACGGGTGGCAATACGGTTAACGGACTAGTGATTTTGTTGCCCTTGGCATCTTCAATCCAACCCTGCGCCAAATACGGTAGCTGCTTATTTTCATTGCTGATGTTCAGGCTTACTGACTTCTGGCTACCGTCATAAATGACCCGGGTACGATCAAGGGCGATCGCGGCCTGCGCCGCAGGCACAGCCAAAATGCACAATAGAGCGCTGACGATCGGTACTGTTTTTAGGGTTAGTTTGGTCATATCTATCTCGTTAAAATTTAATGGCAAAAGTTATCGCTCCGGTTCGTTGCCTGCATTGGTCGGTTGACGACACAGCAGCAACAGATCCGGCAAATTACTCACGGCACGTTTAGGCAGCGCAGGCGGCAGGTCAATGACGCATTTGGTCGCGCCCGCCCAGTGCACCCTCATTTTTTCACCGGCATTAATGCCGCTCAGATAAACACTCCCGCCGTCGTTAACAATGCCCACTTCCTGTTGCTTGCGGTTGAGAATGGAAGCTCCAAACGGTGGGTGAGAGCCGTCCGCCAGGCGGATCACCGCCATCGCTTTTTCCCCCGCCACTACATCAAAGCGCCGATAGCCAATTGCCCCTTCGGTTAACGTAGCCTGCACAACAGAGCGAGTGGCTTCGGCGTTATCCGGCAACCTATCCAAATCAATGCTGACCTTATTGCGGTAATAGCTATTGACGTCTGACACCACGGCATTACCAAAGCGGTTAGTGCGAGCTGTGGAGCCATAACCCCGGATCGGGATACCCGCCACGCCGTCGGTATCCACTAAAATACGCGTACCGCCCAGAGTGCCCGAGCGGTGTAATGCCGCGCCTTTCGCCGTGGCGGTTGCCCCACCTTGTAGTGATAGCCCCAGCGAGGTATAACGCCCCTCCTGGTAACCGGCATTAGCCCCTATTTGCGCCGCATCCCCTTGATGGCTGTAGTAGCCACTGGCCATCACCCCGTTGCGGGAAGTCCCCGAGTTGATCTGATAGAAGTCATGGTCATTAATATTGTCGTAATAACTCAACTGATGGGTATTATCATTACTGCTCAGTGAGCTGTAATAACTTAGCGATCCGCTATGGCCAAATGGCATGGTCAGGGAGATATACATACCGTCATCATTGCTATTGTTATTCTTGTTGCGGTAACCGGTCAGCGACAGGCTCATATTCTTAAACTGGCCCAGATCAAAATAGCGGGATAACGTCAGGCTGTAGTTATCGCTAGCTGGCCGATCCCAATAGGTCTGGTGGTTGTAGTTCAGGTAAGCGCTCAGCCCCAGATCGCGTAACTGCTGGTTAAAGGTTATGGTGTACATCTCTTTACTACTGTGTGAACGGACGCCGTAAGTTCGCGCATCCAGATATTCACTCATGGTCATATAATTGCGCTCAGAGAAGCGATAGCCGGCAAAGGTCACCTGGCTGTCATAATCATCAAAGCGCTTGGAATAGCTCAGACGGTAGGAACTGCCGCTCAGTGTCGCTTTTTCGTGCGGTAAACTGGCTCGTGATTGCGTCATATCAAACGACAGTGCACCCAGCAGCATTAAGTCACGACCGATCCCGACTGCGAGGGCGTTATAATCTCCCCCTACCACGCCGCCACCATACATTGACCAGCCATTACTGACCCCCCAGGAGAATTCTCCGGTGGTAAATAATGGGCCGTTAATATGATGTTGGAAGTCAGATGGCCGCCCCGCGGCGACTTTATAACGCACTGATCCTGGCCGGGTCAGATACGGAATACTGGCTGTCTCCATTTGGAATTCCCGAACGCTGCCGTCCTGTTCCTCAATACGGATATCCAAACGCCCGGATACCGCATCGTTGATATCCTGGATACGGAAGGGTCCGGTAGCCACATAGGTTTCCTGCAACACGCGCCCTTGTTGGCTAATGACAACTTTGGCATTGGTGCGTGCTACCCCGTTGATCTCAGGAGCGTAACCCCGCAGGTTGGGGGGTAACATATTGTCATCACTCACCAGGCTGAGCCCGGCGAAGCGGAAGCTGTCAAAAATGTCGGAGGTCAGGTAATCCTCCCCCATTGTCAGCTTGGCTCTCAAGCGCGGAATCGCCCGATAGGCGTAATAACGGCTCCAGTCCCAGTTAGTCCGCGTTGGGCTTTTACCTTGATGGGCATACTGGGTTTGCCAGTCGGCCCGTAAGCGCCAAGCACCCAGATTAGCGCCGAGGGTACCATTACCATTCACGCTGTAGCCTTGGTTGTGATCCTTCAACTGGCGTTGCGTTTGTGCATTGACGTTGTAATCCACCAGTAACCCTGGGATACCTTCTTCCCAGCGTGATGGCGGATCCCAGTCCGCCGAGGTATATTCCAGATACACCTGCGGCAGGTTGATAGACATCGTCGATGTGCCAAGATCGCCCTGAGCCGTCATTCCCGGCAGGCTGCTGAGTACCAGGCATTGTCCCTGATCCCACCAGGTGAGGTCGGCCTGGGCTGTCGGTTTTAATCCGAACTGTTCAACCAACTCGGGGCTAATACAAACCTCACTGCCGTTTGGGTCGTTATCCGGAGGCGTAAACCTGACCGTCTGCTCCGGTAGTTCCTGCATATTGATCTTGACTAACATGGTGTAATTCCCCGGCATAATAAAACCACTGCGGGAAAATCGCCCCAAATCAATATTTTCGCGCTCTTTCACATCTAATATGTCGGTATTGAACTGGATATCATCTGCATGCGCACGGATAATACCACCACTTAAAATGAAGGTAATCAAGACGCCTAGCACACTCGGGCGTGAAGGTAATAATCTCAAATAAGACAAAGTCATCATCCTTGGACCTTTTAATTACCACCCATACTTGGCTTTGTGGTTTTAAATTTTGTTCTTAGCCAAAAATAAATGGAGAGCGATTGATTACCGGCTTATCACATACTGGCTTCAGTAATAATCCATTTTAAAACGTAATGCAGACGTATAATTTCCTGGGTGTAAAACCTGTTGATTGCTGACCAACCGTAATGAATAGTTCAGCCGCATATCTCCAGCCAGGATCCTGCTGGCCGGGAGTGGGCTGCCGGGTAAGGCAACATTGCCTTTATCGTCGATAATTTCAAGTGCCACTCCTTTAGCTTGTCCATCAACGGCAAATAAACCTGCATCATTCCTGCCGTCAAAAGTAATTTTGAAATGTCGCCAGTTACTCAATGACGCGTTATGGCGTATTAGCGAGCAACGGACTAATTGAACAGCAAACAGTTGAGGTAAACCGCGACCATCACGAGCTATTTGGTTGAGCGGTAATGTTCCCATCTCAATGGTTTGATCGCGACTCAATGTATCAATAGCGCAAGCCGTTTCTATAATGGCTCCGTGCATATTTACCCGTCCCCATGCCTCTACTGGAGCTGAATAGGCTAACGGACAGGCGGCTGAGAACAATAAGCAGCAGGCCAGAGTCTTATAGGCATTAACATTCATGGTTAGACTCCAGTATCACCGTGGAAAATAATGCATGCGGTTGCCCGCATGCATTGATCGCAAGCCGTATGTTACTGGTAGGCGAGGGTGAAATCGGCTACGCTGCTGAAGTCGCCAGGGACGATGGTTGCGGAAGCGCCGTCACCCTGCAGATAGGCAGAGAATACCAAGGTGTTAGAACCATCTTGGATACCCTGAGGTTTAGAAGCTTGACCCAGTTCAATCAGTTTGCCGGTACCGTCGGTAATCGCAATGCTGGCACCTTTCGCCGTACCGGTAATCCCCAACAGACCGTTGGCACCTTCTGCGCCGCTAAACGTGGTCAACACGGTTTTGGCCGTTGACAGGTTGCAACCTTCCAGGCGGATCTGGAAGTTCTTAGGAATAGAAGTGCCGGTGTTATTATCAGCCTGCAATGCTACGTTCGATACCTGGCCTAAGTTAACCGTTTGGTCGATGGTTTCAGGGTCGATTGAGCATGGTGCATCAATGATTGAACCTTTGAAGGTGACAGAACCGTGACCTTGATCGGCTGCATTTGCACCGCCAGCAACCATTACTACGCCTAAACCTAATGCCATAACCAGTTGATTCAGTTTCATATAGATATCCTTAGTTTCCAATTTTCCTTTTCGCATTCCCACTATAAAGAAGCGAAGTTTTTTGTATTCCATTCTCCCGAATGCATAACAGAAACACTTTAATCAGAGCCTCTGGCTGTGCTTTGAATATTGCTCAAGCATTTCTAAGGGCTATTTTAGGTAAAAATCGCCAAAGTGGTATAATATAGTTATAAATTCTAATCTATAGATTTTTAGTCTGCCGGGTATTGTTTTTATAGATTTTTTATCCACACCAATAGCATTAATTGTCTCAAAAAATAAACATTAATATAACAATATATACTCTGATTTAGTGGTAGAGCCTTAAATGGTTATTTTAAAGATGCTGGTTGTTAACAATTGAAGGTGACTGTCTAAGCTACGATTTTGGTTTCTTTACAGAAAAACGTATTGACCTGATGTTTAATTGACAATAGTATTGAAATTAAAATTTCCATTATGAAGCACATGATTTTGTTGTGATTTTTTATTAAAATAAATGCTAAGTGTTTAATTTTATAGGATTGTTCCTATTGTGGTTGTTTGCATTCTCAACATTTTGTGGTACGAAAGGGATTGAATATCATGATCTATGTCATTAATAATAGAATTTATTTTAACTATACTGAAAATAGGGTATGGAGTGATGAGGTTAATCAGATTATTATCCCTCGATTCTCCAGTGAGATCCTGGCGCTCTTTCTTGCCAATAATGATAAAGCACTTTCGCGCGACTTCATGCTCACAGAGGTGTGGGAAGCGCGTGCGTTGAATGGCTCCAATAATAATCTCAACAACTATGTCTCTATACTACGCAGGAAACTATCCCTGCTCGGTGGAGATAACCTGATCATTACCATACCCAAATACGGCTTCAGCTTTACCGCTGACTCTATCGAAAAAATCGCCTGTGAAACTCTGCAATCTGATGATGCTGTTAAACAGTATGAAACAGGAAGTAACGAAGATGTGACGACTAATCATGAGGACGTTCATTTACCGAATGATGAAGTCAGTGACCCAGAAAAGGCGAAAGAATCAACAGTGGTTGCAGAGCATTCTGCCTCCGTTCGCTACAGCATTTTTCACCCTGTTTTGCTAAAAATAACGCTTATCAAGATGCTGATTGTCATCTTCATCGCTATCATTATTTCTTTGATACTGTTTCGCGTTTTTTGCATTGGTTTTCATTTAACATCGAATGATTTCGCGGTTACCAAGATAAAGGATTTTGGGTTGTGTCAGGCTTTTGTGATTAATGAGAACACATTGGCGACTCGCAGAGAGGATTTGATCGCAGCCGCTGAGCGAATAATTACTGAAAATAATATAAATTGCTCCCAATATGCGAAGATCTATTATTCTAAAACGAGGAAGAGAGATATAGCCGGAGGACGGGTAAGGCAAGATACACTGTCTTATTGCCCGGATGCACCACACTATTATTGCGAGAACTTTTATTATTCGGAACATAAGATATGAAAAAGAAAATTCTCTTAACGATTTTTTTACTGGTCTTTGTACCCGTTTTGGCAATGATTTATTTTTTTATGAGTCATACAGATAAGCAATTTTCATGCGTCGCAAAATTAAATACCGACATTACGGAAAGCAATCAATCGACAAAAGCACTTTACGATATATTCTTTTTGTTTGATGGTAATAATACCGGGTATGTTGTTGTTGAAGGAACCTATATCAGTAATGGTGTCTATGAAAAAATAAATACGGCTTTTGACTTTTCATATGAAAAGCAGAATAACTTCTATTCAATAAAAAAGTTCGGGGGTAAGGCACCAGATTTTTTGCCATTCTTTCTGCAATGGGAAACTGCCAAGTTTAAATTTAGTCAATTAAATAAAGATGACTTTGTTATCTCTGGGCCGATAAATCCTATCCTTCTAGTTTGTACTAAAGCTTAGCTACGTTAAATAATGCAGCGTAATACTGAACCGCTAAAGCCTGATCCCATCGATAGCTCCCTTAAACGTAAGAACAACAATCCATCATATCTTCTTACCTTTTGTCATCTTTGGCCAGTATACTTAATTCCAGCTTGAGGGCGCTTTGCCGCTCAGGAACGGTCAACCTTAACAAATGAAGGGATACACCATGAAAAATATTTTCTTTTTTGATGCGATGCTAACGCCGAAAATCATTACCGGCGTTTATTGGCTTTGCCTGCTGGGCATCCTGGTCGGTGGGATCGGGTCGATGTTCTATGGCGAGTTTTTCCGTGGTTTGCTGGGTATCATCATTGGCGGTGTCTTTACCCGTGTCGGTTTTGAAATGGTGATCATCGCCTTCAAAAATAACGAGTATCTGCGCAAGATTGCTGAAAAGCCGTAATGTGGTGAACGGCAGACCTTCCCTCACGGGGCTGGTAGCGTAGGGGCGCAGCGTGCTGCGCCCGCTCAGCTAAACCCGAGCAGGGTAAACGCATCGTCCTCGGGGTAGTAATCCAGCAGTCGCGTGGTCTCCTCTAACGACAGTCGCTTATAGCGGTTGTTAGAGATGCCATGCACCACCGCATGCTGCACGTGGGTAACGCGGATGCAGCGATCGAGCAGATCGGCGGCATCCCGGTGGCTCAGGAAGGCGCTCATATCCCGCGCGCTGATCTGCTGGCCCGCTTCCAACGTCGTGAAGTTGGCAATCCGTACCGACAGTGCAGAAAGCCCCTCCTGATGGGCAAAATAGGCGGCGATCCCTTCGCCAAATGCCTTGCTGGCCCCGTACATATTCTTTGGCTTCGGCGCATCGTCCGAGCGCACCTGGTAATCCAACGGATAACCTTCTACCGCTTGTGCACTGCTGGCAAACACCACGCGTTGGCAGCCTGCGTCTTTCGCCGCGCGGAAGATGTTGAATGTACCAAGGATGTTGTTGTTCATCAGTGAAGAACAAAAATCGGCATCAGCAGAAGGATCGGCGGCCAAATGCAGCACGGTATCGATGTTGGCGCAGGCTGCCCGGCAAGCCTCGATATCGGTGATATCGAATGTCAGTACCTCGTCATTGGGCCGCAAATGAGAGATCAGGCCAGCTTCTTTTTCCGCCAGACGAAAATCGTAACGGTGGCCAGAAAACTGCCTGAACGCGGTCGCCACTCGGCCACCGGCACCGGTAATTAACACCCGCCCAAGTTCTGTACGTAATGCCATGGCTACTGCTTTCCCTAAAACAAATTTTCTGGAGACTAGTAATAATACTCTGAACTATTTTTGTCCATCTTTTAGTTAATTTTCCTGATGTATTTTTTGGCTAAGCTAAGATTATGCTTGGCATTTTGCGGGGTTTTAAGGAGGGTTTTTCACTACTCAAAAAGGAGTGCAATCATAAATTCAGTGAAATAAACAGGTCGAAATAAAATCGTAATTCAATGTTATTTAATGATTTTAGTCTTGATTGGTTATGTTTGTTTGCGTATCAGAACATACCTTTACTGTAAATTACATTACAGAAATAGGTAAATATTTATAATGTTTTTTGGGGCTTGTTACCAACACAAAAACGTTGGAGCGCGGCAGGGAATTTTGTCTACTGGATCACACTTCGGCAACTTTGTGGCGGAAAGCCTTGCCGCACTGAAAAACAGAATGTTACCGTCATAGCTCAACCGATTTAGGGTTGTCACTGCTTTGGCAGGCAAAACCTAAACCTCGAGTTTCTGTTTCCCCACGTTGGGATCAGAGGCCACGAGGTTTAGGTTTTTTTTTGCGCTGAATTCCTCCACGACGATTGGCCATCGCCGTGGCTGGGGAGCAGCAAGGTTAAGCGTTAAGGATGCAACCATGAAATATCAGGAATTAGCCAGTGAGATCTTGGCCGGCGTCGGTGGCCGCGACAATGTGAAAAGCCTGGTGCATTGCGCCACCCGTCTGCGTTTTAAACTGCAAGAACACGGTAAGGCGGATGCGGAGGCGCTGAAGAAAAACCCGGGCGTCATCATGGTCGTGGAAAGCGGTGGCCAGTTTCAGGTGGTGGTAGGTAACCACGTCGGGGAGGTTTATAACGCCTTGAATGCGCAGCTTGGCGCGGGTGAGGAAACGCCTGCCAACGCACAAGAAGAAAAAAAGGAAAATCTGCTCAGCCGCTTTATCGACGTGGTTTCCGGCATTTTTACTCCGTTGCTCGGGGTGATGGCGGCTTCGGGGATCCTCAAAGGCTTTCTGGCGTTGAGCTTGGCCTGTGGTTGGCTGTTGGAGAGTAGTGGCACCTACAAGCTGCTGTTTGCGTCGAGTGACGCGCTGTTCTATTTCTTACCGATCATGCTGGGTTACACCGCTGGTAAGAAATTTGGCGGCAACGTTTTTGTCACCATGGCTATTGGTGGGGCGTTGACGCATCCGTTGATGATGGGGGCTTTTGAGGCGGCTCAGCTTCCGGGTGCCCAGCCGGAGTATTTCCTCGGTATCCCTATCACCTTTATCAACTACAGCTCGTCGGTTATTCCGATCATTTTTGCCGCCTGGGTGTCCTGCCGCCTGGAGCCGCTATTTAACCGCGTGTTGCACAGTGCATTGCGTAATTTCGTGACGCCGTTGCTGTGCCTGGTGATCACCGTGCCGCTCACCTTCCTGCTGATTGGCCCGGCGGCTACCTGGCTGAGTCTGATGCTGGCCAACGGCTATCAGGCCATCTATGCCTTTAACCCGATCGTGGCCGGTGCCTTTATGGGCGCGGCCTGGCAGGTCTGTGTCATCTTCGGCCTGCATTGGGGGCTGATACCGCTGATGCTCAACAATATGAGCGTATTTGGGCGCGACACCCTGTCTCCACTGCTGCTGCCTGCGGTGATGGGGCAAGTGGGGGCCACGTTGGGTGTGATGCTGCGTACCCGCGATGCCAAGCTGCGGGTGATGGCGGGTTCTGCCGTTACCGCCGGTATCTTCGGTATTACCGAGCCTGCGGTGTACGGGGTCACGCTGCCAAACAAACGGCCATTTATTTTCGGCTGTATCGGCGGGGCGTTGGGTGGTGCGGTGATCGGTTACTTCCACACGGCAACCTACTCGTTTGGTTTGGTCAGTATTTTCACCTTTGCCCAGATCATTCCGGCGGGCGGCTTTGATGCGACGGTCCTGGGGGCGATTGCCGGTACCTTGGTGTCGTTTGTGTTTGCGGCCATTGCCAGCTATCTGTTCGGCATCGTACCGCCAGCGGAACAACCGGCTGAAGCGGCACCAGCCCCAGCTCCACAGGCATCGCTCAACCGTAAGCAGCAGGTGACCAGCCCGATTGCTGGCGACATCATCCCGTTGGAACAGGTTCAGGATGCCACCTTTGCCAGCGGCCTGCTGGGTAAAGGCGTGGCCATTATGCCGCACCAGGGCCGTGTGGTGGCCCCAGTCAATGGCTGTGTGGTATCGCTGTTCAAAACCAAGCACGCCATCGGCATTGAATCGGATGAGGGCGCCGAGGTGCTCATCCACGTGGGTATCGATACCGTCAAGCTTAACGGCCTGCATTTTACCGCCCACATCAAAGAGGGCGATCGCGTTAAACAGGGCGATCTGCTGATCGAGTTTGACCAAGAGGCGATCCGTGCCGCGGGCTTTGATACCACCACACCGATCATCATCAGCAATAGCGACGACTATGTCGATGTGCTTACCAGCGGCCAAAGCCCGGTGCAGGAACAGGCACCGTTGCTGACACTATTACGTTAATCAGGTTTATTGAGGAGAAAGCGATGAGTTGCAAATTTCCACAGCATTTTCTATGGGGCGGCGCGGTCGCGGCAAATCAGGTAGAAGGCGCGTATCTGGAAGATGGCAAAGGCCTTTCGACGTCAGATCTGCAACCCCAAGGGATCTTTGGCGGGCTGACGCCGCGCGTTGCCGGGGACAGCGGTATCAAGGATGTGGCGATCGATTTCTACCACCGTTACCCTGAAGATATCGCGTTGTTTGCCGAGATGGGCTTCAAGTGCCTGCGTACCTCGATCGCCTGGACGCGTATCTTCCCGCAAGGGGACGAAGAAGTGCCGAATGAAGCCGGGCTGGCATTTTACGATCGGTTGTTCGATGAGATGGCCAAATACGGCATTCAGCCGTTGATCACCTTGTCGCATTACGAAATGCCCTATGCATTGACGCAAAAGTATGGCGGTTGGGGCAATCGCCAACTTATTGAGTTCTTCGAGCGTTACGCCCGCACGGTGTTCGAGCGTTACAAGCACAAGGTCAAACACTGGCTGACCTTCAATGAGATCAACATGTCGCTGCATGCGCCGTTCACCGGCGTGGGTCTGCCGGAAGACAGCAGCAAAAGCGAGATTTACCAGGCGATCCACCATCAGCTGGTAGCCAGCGCCAAGGCGGTAAAAGCCTGCCATGAGATCGTGCCGGACGGTAAGATCGGCAATATGTTGCTGGGCGGTATTCTTTATCCGCTGAGCTGCAAGCCGGAAGACCTGTTGGAAACCCAGCGCCAGAACCGCGACTGGATGTTCTTCGGTGATGTACAGGTGCGCGGTGCGTACCCGGCCTATATGAAGCGCTTCTTCCGTGAGAACGACATTCAGGTAACGATCACCGAGGAAGATAAGCAGGCGCTGCGCGAAACCGTCGATTTCATCTCGTTCAGTTACTATATGAGTGGCTGCGTGACCACCGACGAAGAAAAGAACCAGACCGCCCGGGCCAATATCCTCAACATGGTGCCTAACCCGCATCTGGCAAGCTCGGAATGGGGCTGGCAGATAGACCCGGTGGGGCTGCGCTATCTGCTCAACGTGCTGTATGACCGCTATCAGAAACCGCTGTTTATCGTCGAGAACGGCCTGGGGGCGAAAGACCGCATCGAGGCCGACGGCAGCATCAACGACGATTACCGCATTGACTATATCAACGACCATCTGGTGCAGGTTGCGGAAGCGATCGACGATGGGGTTGAGGTTATGGGTTATACCAGTTGGGGGCCGATCGATCTGGTCAGCGCTTCCAAAGCGGAGATGGCGAAGCGCTACGGCTTTATTTATGTCGATCGCGATGACGCAGGTAACGGCAGTCTGGAGCGCCGCCGCAAGAAGAGTTTCTACTGGTACCGCGATGTGATCCATAGCAACGGCAGCAGCTTGAAGATCAAGTAATTACTCAGGGAAATAGGCCCCTCACCCCAACCCTCTCCCTGTACAGACCGGGGACATGGTGAACAGGTGTTCAAGGACATGGTGAACACTTTTTAACATCCTTTACCCATGATGATCGACCTATTTCTCAGGTCGATCGTCCCCACTTTCGTGCTGTACCACCATACCTCGTAGTACCCCTCCCTCTCACTTTCCTTCAGTCCGACATATTCACCGATAAAGGCCTTGCCCACTTTCAGGCTCATCCCTTTCAGACTCAGTTTTCCACTGACATCCACTTTCCTGACCAAGACCCCCTCGTCATACTCGGCTGCCGCTGGATTACCATTGTACTGTCGCGATGAAGGCTGATAACGGGACGCCGGTACCGCCATTGACAGGGCTTCATGTGGACGTTCTAGGTTGTAGATTTCTCGCCAGGCGTCGAACACCTCCTGCAACTGCGTGGCATGGGTAAACCACCGCCCCTGCAGGAGCTCTGCCTTCAGGCTGCGGTGGAAGCGCTCCAGCTTACCCTGAGTCTGAGGATGATAAGGCCGCGAGTGACCCACCCGGATACCCTGACGCATCAGCCACAGTTCCAGTGCGGTCCAACTGCCCGTCGTGTCGCCCCAGGGCGCACCGTTATCCATGGTCATTCTCTCCGGCAAGCCATAACGTTCGAACACCGCTACCAACTGAGACTGCACGGTGACGCGTCGTTCGTCTGGGCAGTGCGCCAGACAGAGCGAGAAGCGTGAATGGTCATCCAGCAGGGTCAGCGGATGGCAACGCCCTTCGGCGAAGGGGAAGTGGCCTTTAAAGTCCATCTGCCAGAGCTGGTTCGGTGCATCATGTTCAAAGCGTCCAACAGTGGGCGCTGGTGATGGGCCACCCGGTAGCAGGTCATGGCGGCGCATCAGGTTATGCACGGTGCTGGCGGCAGGTAACGTATGCCCCTGCATCTCAAGCCACCGCTTGAGCTTGCGCGCCCCCCACATCGGATGGGCCAGATGCGCAGCGCGGAGGTGTTGGACAACGATATCGGGTGTTCTGGAAGGGGAATGGTGTGGCACTCGAGAACGTTCGTTCAGACCGGCCCGCCCATCAGACTGCCAGCGATGTAACCACTTGTATGCGGTAGCAGGCGCTATGCCGAACTGACGGCATAGCGCACGGATATTAGCGCCTTCTTGCGAGGCGAAAAGCACAAACTCGGTACGTAATGACATGGCAGATCTCTCATTCCACGGCATAAGCAGCTCCACTCAGAAGTACTCATACCTATGTTGTAAGTGTCTACCATGTCCCCGAACAAGTGTTCATGATGTCCCCGGTCTGTACACTCCCACAGGGAGAGGGAGCTGCCACGGTGTTGCGGTCGGGTACTGCGATCGCTTTGTCCTGCCTAAAAGGGAGCTGCCCCGGTGTTGCGGTCGGGTGCTGTGGTCGCTTTGTCCTGCCTAAAAGGGAGCTGATTGGGTGCAATGGCCAGGTAATTTCTGTAACTGATAGCTAGCTCGATCGGTCCCCTCTCCCTGTGGGAGAGGGCTAGGGTGAGGGGCCATCACAGTGCTTATGTCTCCCTCCTATCTCAAGCTTACGCCACCTCGTTTGCCTGATATCGCTGCCGGGCATGGTCAAACCAACGGGCAGGGACGTTATGCGGTGGCAGCTGCAGCGCCTGTAAACCTTGTTCGATGATATAGCTAGCCTGCTTCCACAGCTGTGGATCGCCTTCGGTCAGCACTTCCAGCAGGCGCTGTTTTTCCACCAGGTAGGTTTTGGCGAAGTGGCTATCGTATTGCAGCAGGGAACGGGTGTTGTCGATCAAATCGGCCAGCTTGATGGTTTTGGCCTGTGGGGAGGCATTGGCGCTGTGGCGACGATCGCGGTTCTTGCGTTGATAGCGATTTTCCGCGCTGCCGATGCTGACGTTGGTCAGCATAGCGACCAGGCTGGCAACCTGTGGGCCAAAATGGCTTTCGATATCGGCCAGCGTAGAGGGGGTATCTTCCACGGTGTCATGCAGCCAGGCCGCAGCCAGCATCTCTTCGCTGTGCGGCACGCTGCTGACAATCTCCATTACTGCCTGTGGATGCACAATATACGGGTCGTTCGTATATTTGCGGCGCTGATCGATCGCTCCATGCGCTTTGGTGGCATAGCGGCGGGCGCGTTCGGCCAATGTGTCAGTCATGCTTTGATTTCCCTGCGGCATCCGATAGATAGAACTTAGCATACCGTGCTTAACGTCAGTTGTGCGAGCCTGGGCTCCGCGCAGAATGGTCTACACTGGATCGGGTCACCAACCCGAAAAGGAACGATCTATGTCTATTGAGAAAGTGGTTTATCGCGCCCATGCCAAGGCAACCGGTGGCCGAGACGGCCGTGCAACCTCATCCGACGGCGTGTTGGACGTGAAATTAGGCGTGCCGAAAGAGATGGGCGGAGCCGGTGGGGAGGTTACCAACCCTGAGCAACTGTTTGCCGCGGGCTATTCGGCCTGTTTCCTTGGGGCACTGAAGTTTGTCGCTTCGAAAGAAAAAGTGAAAATCCCTGCTGAAGCCTCCATCGAGGGCACCGTCGGTATCGGTGAGATCCCCAACGGTTTTGGCATTGAGGTTCAGCTGGATATCAGCCTGCCGGGCGTTGAGCGTAGCGTCGCGGAAGACTTGGTGAAGAAAGCCCATGTGGTCTGCCCCTATTCCAATGCCACGCGCGGCAATATCGATGTAACCCTTAATATTAAATAATGTTTCCTGCTAAAAACCGGTGAAAGAGGGGGACAATGCTCCCCCATTCACAAGTCTTGTCTCCCCGCTATTTTTCTCACAAAATTGGCAAAAAATGCTCGTTTGGTGCGATTTTTCTTGATTCTGTTCTGCAGAATGATGCTTATTGCCCATCGGCTGAACCTGAGGGCATATCGACTGTCTGATGGTTTCAGAACTTGAAGCCCGGAGCCACTGCGTTACATGAACAAAGTTAAATCGCTATCACAGCAGAATTTATCGTTATTGTTAGCGATCTATATCGGCATCTTTTTAAACCTTTCCGTTTTCTATCGTCGTTTTGATTCCTTTGCGCACGGCATTCAGGGGATCAAGGTGGTTTCTGCGCTGACGGAAGTCATCGCCATTGTCCTGTTCACCTTCTTTATCATGCGGTTGGTATCCCTGGGAGGACGGCTGTTTTACCGCATCGTCGCCTCTTTGCTGGTATTGATCTCCGTCGCTGCCAGTTACTACATGACGTTCTTCAACGTGGTGATTGGCTATGGGATTATCGTTTCGGTGATGACCACCGATATCGATCTCTCCAAAGAGGTGGTCGGGCTGAATTTTGTGCTGTGGATGATTGTAGTCAGCGCTTTACCGCTGCTGTGCATCTGGAGCAATAACCTGCGCGACACCCTGATCGAACAAATGAAAACGCCAGGGCAGCGGATTAAGCCACTGCTGATCATGTTGGCGGTGGTTGCGCTGGTGTGGCTGCCGTTGCGTACCCTGGATAAAGAGCAAAGCGCCCAGGAAAAGATCACCAATATCGATCTGCCGAGCTATGGTGGGGTGGTTGCGCACTCTTATCTGCCTTCCAACTGGCTTTCGGCGCTGGGGCTGTTTGCCTACACCCGTTATGATGAAAGCTCGGACGCAGCCAACATGTTCGATCCCAGCAAGAACTTTACCTATGTTGCCCCAGAGGGCATCGATGACACCTACGTGGTGTTTATCATCGGTGAAACCACCCGCTGGGATCATATGGGCATTCTGGGCTATGAGCGTGATACCACGCCTAAGCTGTCGCAGGAGAAAAACCTGGTGGCGTTCCGGGGTGAATCTTGTGATACCTCCACCAAGCTTTCGTTACGCTGTATGTTTGTGCGTGAGCATGGCACCTCGGATAACCCGCAGCGAACCCTGAAAGAGCAGAATATCTTTGCCGTTCTGAAAGAGCTGGGCTTCAGTTCCGAGCTGTTCGCGATGCAGAGCGAGGTGTGGTTCTACAATAATACCGATGTGGATAACTACTCATTCCGTGAAATGATCGCCTCAGAGAAGCGTAACGACGGTAAATCGGTGGACGATATGCTGTTAGTGGATGAGATGAAAGAGTCGCTGGCTCGCCATCCCGACGGCAAGCATCTGGTGATCCTGCATACCAAAGGGTCGCATTACCTCTATTCACAGCGCTACCCGCGCAGCTTTGCTCGTTATCAGCCGGAATGCATGGGCGTGGATGAGTTCTGCTCCAAAGAGCGCTTGATTAACGCCTATGACAACTCGGTGCTGTACACCGATACCTTTATCGACAGCGTGATCGACCAGGTGCGCGATAAGAAGGCTATCGTGTTTTACGCGGCCGACCATGGCGAATCCATTGGTGAAAACTCGCATCTGCATGGTACGCCGCGTGAAATGGCCCCGCCGGAGCAGTTCCGTGTGCCGATGATCGTCTGGGCTTCCGATAAATACCTCGAAGACCCGCAGCATAAGAGTGCGTTTGAGCAGTTACAGACCCAACAGCGGGTTGGCCAGCCGCACCGTCACGTAGAGCTGTTTGACTCTATCCTCGGCTGCCTGGGTTATACCTCGCCGGATGGCGGTATTGTTGAGAGCAATAACTGGTGTCACCTTCCGCAGAGTAAAGCGGACGCCAAGGCGCTGTAAACCGAGCCAGAAAGGCCGTATCCGCTCAGATACTGGCCTGTTTGGCGCTTTTAGCGCCACTTGGTCTGCGGGGGTGAAAAAGAGATTGACGCGTATACGGCCCAGCAGTAAGATGCGCCCCGCATCGGCGAGTAGCGCAGCTTGGTAGCGCAACTGGTTTGGGACCAGTGGGTCGGAGGTTCGAATCCTCTCTCGCCGACCAATTTCAAAGAAACCTGCTTTTTTAAGCAGGTTTTTTTACGTCTGAAGTTTATGAGGATGAGAACCTCCGAAGGAGGTCGACAAATCTGTCGGGAACAGATTTGCATATCGCGTCAGCGATACCCCGTAGGGGCGAGTATCATGGACGATACGAGTGAATCCTCTCTCGCCGACCACATTCAAGAAAACCCGCTTTTTTAAGCGGGCTTTTTTACGTCTGGTGTTTATGAGGATGAGAGCGGGCGCAGCATGTGAACTGACCCCAAGAAGTTGGACGGTTTAAAATTAAGCAACCATCAAGGCCTGCGTTCTGTACTCCACAGGGCTCAGGCCTTTGAGCTTCTGCTTGATACGTCGGTTATTGTAGTAATCTATGTACATGTCTATCTCTTCAGACAGCTGTTCCACACTCTCAAAGCGTTGTAAATAATACAGTTCAGCTTTCAGATGGCCAAAGAAGTTTTCCATTACCGCATTATCCAGGCAGTTACCCTTGCGAGACATGCTCTGTTCTATCCCATTTTCCTGCAACTGATGCTGATAAGCCGCCATCTGATAGTGCCAACCTTGGTCACTGTGCAGCAACGGCTTTTCTTCCGTTTTTAGCGTACTCAGCGCCTTATCCAGCATCGTTTTTACCAGGCTGAACACCGGTTTACGGGACATCTCATAGGCGATGATTTCACCGTTAAACAAGTCGAGTACCGACGATAAATACAGCTTTTTATCCGCCACCCGGAACTCCGTGATATCGGTCACCCACTTTTGGTTAGGCTCCAGAGCGGTAAAATCGCGCTGCAAGGTATTCGGGGCCACTTTACCGACATGTCCCTTGTACGAACGGTACTTTTTACGGCGAACGGGCGATTTCAATTGCAGCTCAACCATCAGTTTTTGCACGGTTTTATGATTTAGGACAGCCCCCATCTTTCGAAGAACACTGGTCACCCGGCGATAGCCGTAACGGCCTTTATGCTCGTTAAAAACAGCCATTATTTGCTGCTTGGTTTCACCATACTTATCCGGTGCTTGATGGCTTTTACAACAATAGTAATACGTACTGCGCGGCAGTTTTCCGGCCCACAGCAAAGCATCCAAACGGTGTTCTGACCTCAATGCACTGATTATTTTTGCCCTTTTCGACGAGTCTGGGCTTCTTTCTGTTGCATCAAGGCTCTCAACTTTTTTATGTAAGCATTCTGTGCACGTAAAAACTCGATTTCCTCCCGCATCTCTTCGGGTGTCAACTCATCAGGCGATTTATCGGCATGGGGGGTTTTGGGGTGCTGACGCATTTGGCGACTTCGCTTATTCAGGTTGAGGGCTTCAGCCCCATTCTCCCGATAGAGTTTAATCCAACGCTCCACAGTAAGGTAACAGGGAATATCGAATTTGGCGGCGACCGTCGCTGAAGAGAGTGGATTTGAAAGCGCGAATTCAACGACAGAGAGCCTGAAGTCAGGCGTGTAATGTGGCTTGCGTCCTACCCGCAGCCCTTGTTCCCCATGATGCTGATAAGCGGCAATCCATCTGCGAAGTTGAACATGGGCAATAGAGAACGTCTTGGCGGTCTGTTTTTGACTGCCGAGTCCGGCAAGATAGTGCCGGACCGCGTCAAGTTTGAACTGAAGTGAATACTTCATCAGAACTGCACCTCCAAATGTCAGATGTTTGTCCAACATTTGGGGTTCAGTTCACATGCAGCGCCCCTACATGGGGAGGCGGTGGAGATTTGTCAGTAGTTTTTTAGGCTGCCTTGCCAATGACAAAATCGAAATGGATTTGGTCGTAGGGGAATATCACCCCGGCTGTACCCTTATCAACGATGCCGCAAGCCAACAACGCCTGAAGATCCGTATGCACAGCTTTAACATCCCGCTCAACGCGACGAGCGACCTCTCTGATTGAGAGTTCTCCGGCCCCGGTCATGCAGTGCAAGATATGCATTTTTTTGGGCGAGAGTGTCTTCCATAACGAATCCCAATCCAGAAAAGTAATGTAACTCCCCTGGTACTGTTTATCGCCTTCCAAGGCGGCTTCCATAGAGCGTTGCGCTTCCTCAAGAGAAGCGACTCGGATGGTGACTGTATTCAACTTTAGTCTCCTCTTAGCTGCGCAATCTCATCGAAGAAACTGCGCCAATAACCATCTGTACAAACTCGGTTTCCGTCAGCGCGATCCTGTCTTGAAAGATGAGTTGAGAAGGCAATTTCATCTCCCTCCTGTTGTTCAAAATAACAACACACTCAAGTGTTGTCAACGATGACAACACTTGGGAATATGACAAAGATGTTGTCCATATCTAGCTAGGTATCAATAGTGTTAGGGCCAGCAGAGCCTGGCAAGAGGGCTAGTTTGATGGTGCGAGTTCTCTCGCAAAGTCGGGGCTAGCAACGAGAGAATGTAGTGAATAGTTCCCCGCCACCTAGGGCTTTGGAGGGCGGCGGGGATAAATTAGTTATTGGTGCAAAGAAACATTGGGAATCCGCGCCCTCTGATTAGAAAAACATCGTCATCGAGCTTATAGAAAGTCATGTAATAGACAGACGTTCTATTCCGAAGGTCACCCCATGAGTTATCCGGCGTGTTGTCATCGTATCTTTTTACTGTTTTATTATACTCGACCGTATAGGTTCCATTTTTGTCGGTTTCATTATAAATGAAAAAGTTATCATTATCGATGGTGTGTTTTTTCCCCTCTATCTCCATTTTTCCAAAAGCGCTTTGAAATCCTGAGTTATCATCATAAAAGAAAACGTTAACCTTTTGAGATATATTGGTGTTTACTGATCTTAAATGTAATTGCATGCTGTAATTACACGTGAATAATAATTCTCTAGACTTTGTTTTTTTCGCATAGCTATAAATAGAAATTGCTAGAGTTAATATTATTGTGACTATTAATAGGATGTTTTTTTTCATGTTAATCATACCTGATGTTGAAGCATTTTGTATTTTTGTTATTCGGGGATCTAAGACATGCGCCAATAAAAACATAATCATCTATTGATTTTAAATCGCTATAATATATATTGTAGCCCTTCGTTTTACACTCTTCCTTGAAGTTTGCTCGCTCAAGGATATTATGCAATATCTTATCTCTAATATGTAGTAATGGATTATCCAATGAGTAAATATGGCATTTCTCAAAAACCTCCACTAAAGAAGGCGTGGATTTTTTAATTTCTATCTCCTTCAACTCTACAATTGAATAATAAAGAATTACAAATGCAGTCATGCAGAATGCAAAAAACAAATTGACCAATTTATTGTCTTTGAATGATGTCTTTTTTATTTCCTCGCTTTCCTTTTTTGTTGCATTTGTTACTGTGGGTAAAAAATCAATACTGCAATTAAATTTGAACCCTACCTTTGGGATGGTGATGATAAATTTCTCTGTGATGCCAAGGCTGGATATGGCTTTCCTTAACTCACTCACCGCGCTATAAAGGTTGTTGTTTGATGGTGTGAGTCCAAAATCCTCCCAAGTATGTTTCAGCAAGTAATCACGGGTTAAGTCATTACCTGCGTTTTTTATCAGTTCCATTAATAACCGTGAGGCTTGATTAGACAAAACCAATGAGTTTTGCTCCTCTTGAACCAGTGATAGCTCTTTTAATTTTGGTGAATATAGAATCACCCCATTGATGATGTAAAGCATAAGAAATACTCATTAAGTGTGTGAGAAAGGTTTTTTTATAGGTAATTCCCACGTCAGTCAAACTATTAAGAATACTCCATATTTATAGAGGGGATACTTAATTCTGGTAATGTTTATTAACCCTTGTTTTTTTGATAATTAAGCTTGAATAAATCCCGTTGACTGGAATAAAAATCTAAATAATTACAATTTTTTAATACAAATACCTAATTTTTGTTTTGATGATAGATTTATCCACATCGGCAGACTTGAGGCTGCTTGTGTTTTACTGGCCTTGCCAAAGACACGAAGGAAGCTGTTCAGGGGGCTGACGATAAAGCACGTGGATCACGCATCCATCGAAATTGAGACTTACGGAATTTTTATCTTAAGGATTTTTGCATGAAACTGAACAAAATCATGATGGCAGCGGTAATCGCTTTGGGCGTATCTTCCGTGGCACACGCCGCGGTGAAAGACCAGGGACACGGTAAAGTGACCTTTACCGGTTCTATCATTGATGCACCTTGTTCTATCACGCCTGATAGCATCGATCAGACGATTGAACTGGGCCAAATTTCTAAAGTAGCGCTGAAAGATGGCGGTAAATCTACCCCACGTAATTTTTCCATCGATTTGGAAAACTGCGAAGTGGGTAAGGATAACAATAATAAAGTTACCGTGACCTTCACCGGTATGGAATCTATGGCTACCAATGGCCTGCTGGGGATTACCGGTACGGCAAAAGGCGCCAGCGTCGCGATCACCGATGGTACCGGTAAAGTGATTGAACTGGGTAAGGCAACCAAGGCGCAACTGCTACAAAATGGTAATAACACCCTGAGCTTTGCCGCTTATATGCAGGGTGATGGTGCCTCTGCCGCCGTGACCGAAGGTGAATTCCAGACGGTTGCCGATTTCACGCTGGCCTACCAGTAAGTATTACTCCCTTGTTTGAGTAACGCGTTTTGCATGCGGAGAAATCCGCATGCTTTTCCTAGGAGATAAGTGGAATAAGGATTGGGCCATGCAGGGCATAAAAAATATCACGGTAGTGTTTTCTTTCATATTTCTCATTACTCCCTTTACTTCTCAGTCGGTAAATATTGCGCAGGGGTGGGGACGGGTCAATATGCAAGGAGCCATTATTGATACTGCCTGTGCGATTGCCGTAGAGAGTCGCGATCAGACTATTGATCTGGGGATTGTGCCTGTTGCAGATATTATTCGTGACGGCCATGGTCGCAGTAAACCCTTCACCATTGAACTGGTGAATTGTGATTTAGAACGTAATGGTAATAAATTCCCTAGCTGGAAGAATTTTCAGGTGATTTTTGATGGTGATGCCGAAGGGGCATTATTTGGTGTGCAAGGGGACGTATCAGGCGTAGCGCTACAAATTAATGAGTCTGGCGGCCACGTAGCCATCCCTGGAAGTCCTTTGTCATTAAGTAATATAACGCCTGGCGCTATGCAGCTTAACTACACCATGAAACTGGTGGCGAATAACCATGCATTGAAAGCAGGGAGTTATTTTTCATCTGTCCGTTTTAAATTGGATTACTTCTAAGCGCTGTAAATACATCGCCATAATCAGAAAGCATTAATAAAAAGGTTAGGGATATGGAGTTATCACCTGCAGGGAAGTTGGCCCGTCTGCAAGTCTTGGGGCTGTGTATTTCCCTTGCGCTGGGCACACCATCAATGGTGGTGTTTGCTGCCGAGGAAATTCAATTTAACACCGACGTGCTGGATGTGAACGATCGGCAGAATATCGATTTGAGCCAGTTCTCCCGTGGTGGCTATATCATGCCAGGCACTTACGGCATGGTGGTGCATATCAACAAGAATGACCTGCCAGAACAGCAGATCCCGTTTTATGTGCCGGAAGACGCACCGAACGACAGTCGTGCCTGTGTGAGCAGAGCTGTGGTAGCGCAGTTGGGGTTGAAAGAGGGGATTATGCAGGATCTCCGCTGGTGGCATCAGGGCGAGTGCTTGGATGAAAACAGCCTGAAGGGGATGGAAGTGCGCGGAGATTTATCCTCCTCGGCGCTGTACCTGAATATTCCCCAGGCCTATCTTGAGTACACAGCGGACAACTGGGATCCTCCGTCGCGCTGGGATGACGGGATCCCCGGGCTGTTACTGGATTATAACCTCAATACGCGGACGCAAAAGCAGTTGAAGCAGGGGGCGAGCAGCTACAACCTCAGTGGCAACGGCACCGCTGGAGCCAATCTGGGGTCCTGGCGTCTGCGGGCAGACTGGCAGGCCAATATCAACCATCAGACCGGGTCGGGGCGACCAACGGACAAGCAGTTGGAGTGGAGCCGTTATTACGCCTACCGCGCCATTCCGGCATTACGCTCGAAGCTGACGATGGGGGAGAACTACCTGGACTCCGGCATGTTCGACAGCTTCCGTTTTAGCGGGGTGAGCCTGGTGTCGGATGACAATATGCTGCCGCCGAATCTGCGCGGCTACGCCCCGGAAGTGGTCGGCGTAGCGAAGACCAACGCCAAGGTGGTGATCAGTCAACAGGGGCGGGTACTGCATGAGACGACGGTCGCTTCAGGGCCATTCCGTATTCAGGACATCAACGATGCGGTCAGCGGCGAGCTGGAGGTGCGGGTAGAAGAACAAGATGGCAGCGTACAGACGTTCACGGTGAACACCGCCAGCATCCCGTATCTGACACGCCCAGGGTCGGTGCGCTTTAAATTGGCAGTGGGTAAACCCTCGGACTGGCAACACCATTCGCGTGGCCCGCTATTTGGTACCGGGGAGTTCTCCTGGGGGGTGAGCAACGGCTGGTCGCTGTATGGCGGCGCACTGGCAGGCGGGGATTATAACGCGCTGTCGATTGGCCTTGGACGTGATCTGATGGTGCTAGGGGCGCTGTCCTTTGACGCTACCGAGTCACGGGCGCGATTGCCACAGGGAAGTGGCACGTTTAGCGGCGGCTCATACCGCCTGAGCTATTCGAAGAACTTCGATGAGTACGACAGCCAGGTGACCTTTGCCGGCTACCGCTTCTCTGAGCGGAACTTTATGAGCATGAGCGAGTACCTGGATGCGCGCTATTACGGCACCCGGACCGGTAATGGTAAGGAGATGTACACCATCACCTTTAATAAACATTTCCGCGATTGGGGGCTGAGCAGTTATGTCAACTACAGCCATGAGACCTACTGGGATCGCCCGGCCAATGACCGTTATAACCTGACGCTGTCGCGCTATTTCGACGTGGGGCGGTTGCGTAACCTGAGCCTGTCGCTGTCGGCGTACCGCAACCAATATAACGGCACCAAAGATGATGGTGCTTACCTGTCGCTGTCGCTGCCGTGGGGCAATAAGTCAACGGTCAGCTATGACACTACGGTGAACCGCAAAGACACCACCCACCGGGTGGGGTACTTCGCCCGGGTAGATGAACACAATAACTATCAGCTCAATGTCGGGAGCTCGCGCAGCGGGGTCAACCTGAGTGGCTATTACAACCATGAGGGGGATATTGCCCGCATGAGTGCCAACGCAAGTTATCAGCAGAATAACTACAGCGCTTTCGGCATGTCGCTGCAGGGCGGGATGACTATGACCGCTGAGGGCGGTGCTGCGCACCGCAATGGGATGCCGGGCGGTACCCGGATGCTGATTGACACCAAAGGGGTGCCAGATGTGCCGGTGCGCGGCTATGGCAGCACTAGCCGAACCAACGTCTGGGGCAAGGCGGTGATTAGCGATGTAAACAGCTACTACCGCAACAATGCGAGCATCGACCTGAATCAACTAGGGGATAGCGCGGAAGCCACCAAATCGGTGGTGCAGGCCACGCTGACGGAAGGGGCCATTGGCTATCGCCAGTTTGATGTGATTGCCGGTGAGAAGGCGATGGCGGTGATTAAGCTGGCCGATGGCAGTGAACCACCGTTTGGCGCCACGGTACTCAATGCCCGCAAACAGGAAACCGGCATTGTCAATGATGGTGGCAGCGTCTATCTGAGCGGCATTAAAGCGGATGCAACCATGACGGTGCAGTGGAACGGCAGCGCCCAGTGCGAAGTGCGCATGCCGACGCCACTGCCGGCGGACATGCTAATGAATACCTTGCTGCTGCCGTGCCATCCGGTGAGCGTGCAAGCGTCTGCCGGTGATAAACCGACGGCGGCGTCATCCGACGACCTGGCGGCAAAGCCTTCGCCGCAGAATGACGAGAAAGGCATACGGTTTTAATCAACCACATTCAGAGGCCCAAAGGCCGGGAAAGAAATGATGCAGAACACTATGTTGAAAACGAACAACCCTTTACCGCCTGGCACACGAGTGCCAACGTTACTGACGGTCGCTCTGTTGAGCGCAATGGCTGCTCAGCAGGTGCAGGCCGCGATTGCTCTGGACCGCACGCGGGTGATTTTTGACGGCAGCCAGAAGTCGGTGAGCTTGAGCGTCAGCAACCAGAACAAGCAACTGCCGTATCTGGCGCAGGGCTGGATTGAGGATGAGCAGGGCAACAAAATCCAGAGCCCACTCACCGTACTGCCGCCGGTGCAGCGCATCGAGCCGGGCAAGCCGAGCCAGGTAAAAATCCAGGCGCTGCCGGCGGCGAAACTGCTCAAGCAGGATCGTGAGACTGTGTACTACTTCAACCTACGGGAAATCCCGCCGAAGAGCACCAAGGCGAACACACTGCAAATCGCGTTACAGACGCGCATCAAGCTGTTCTATCGCCCGGCGGGCATAGCGATGGATAAAAATGCCACGCCGCCGCAGGAGCAGATGACGTTGAGCAAGCAGGGTGACAAGTACTTGGTCAACAACCCGACGCCGTATTACGTGACCATTGTGGATGTCAGCAGCAAAAAAGACGGGGCCGGGGTAAAAGGTTTTGAACCGATGATGGTGCCACCGAAAGGCAGCCTGCCGCTGACGGTGAGCGCGGCCAGCGTGGGCGGTAACCCGGTGCTGACTTATATCAACGACTACGGTGGCCGGCCGCAGCTGAGTTTCAGTTGCAACGGCAGCACCTGCACTGTGATGCCGGAAAAGAAAGCATAACAGAGCAACCGGTGAGGCCGGGCAAGGTAGAGAAGGCATGGGAATGATGAACGAGATGGGCAACACGCCGCAATGCGGGGGCAGGCCGGTTGGATTGAAATATTACGCCGCACTGGGCAGGCAGGTCCTTGTAGTGCCATTAACATTGGGCGCTATGTTATGGCTGCTGCCGTCAGCGCAGGCGGCGGTGGACAATTGGGATGTCGAAGGCGCTAACGGCACATTGTATGTGCATGGCGCGTTGACTGAAAGCGCCTGCCGGCTGGAAATGACCAGCGCTTACCAGGATATCGCGCTGGGTGAAACCGGTACGGGACGTCTGCAGGCGATTGGCACCCGTGGTGAACCGGTACGGTTCGAACTGCGCCTAGTGGATTGCCTGCGCAGTTCGGCGGGCAGCCGGGACATGCGTACTGGCGACCTGACCTGGGCGGACAATCAACCGGCGGTGACGGTGAGTTTTACTGCGCCGCGTGATGCGGATAACCCGCAATTGGTGCAGGTACAGGGCGTTTCTGGCCTTGGGTTGCGGCTGGAAAACGGCCAGGGTCAGGATGTGCGGTTGGGCAGCCGGGGCAAGCCGCTGCTGCTGACGCCGGGACAGGACAGTCTGAGCTATACCGTTGCCCCTGAACGTACGCCAGCCGCTCTGGTGGCAGGCAGTTACCGGGCGGTGGTGGATTTTCAGCTAAGTTATGACTGAGGTTGAGCTATGGCTGACACAGAACAGAAAGTTGCAAAAAATTCGTCTCAGGACAGTATCCGACGAGCGGTGGGAAGTTGCTTGGCACGGATGCTGGTGGGTTCACTGTTACTGAACGCCTCGCTCACCCGAGCAGCAACAGGGGAGGTCAGTAATGTGAAAGTCAACATCACCGGCACTATCGTGGCCAATGCCCGTTGCAATTTCGGGCAGAACAGTCCGATTACTATGGAGTACGGTGATGTATATATCAGTGATATTGCAGGAGATGCGTACAAAAAGAGGATGCACTACAGCGTTTTTTGCAGCGGCGATGCAAGCGGAAAAACTATTCAACTGCAGTTTTCGGGTTCCGGTGCAGGGTTTGACGGTACCTTGCTAAGAACGGATGCCCAGGGATTAGGGATTAAAATCTTGCGAAATAACAGTCAGATGATATTGGGCCAGTGGTATGACCTTAATCCCTCAAGTCCTCCGACCCTGGAAGGGGTATTGGTGAAACAGAATGGTGCTAGTTTTACCAATGGTCAGGAATTTAACGCCTCGGCCACCCTGAAAGTGGCGTACAACTGAGGATAAGCTGAATGGAACGACATACATACAGGCGATCTGCCCAGGCGGGGATAGTTGCGCTGCTATGTGCCCTGATGGTGATAGGGTTGTCAATAGAAGTGGCCCAGGCGGATCAGGTTGGAGGCAGTGTCACCGTGAAATTTCACGGTACGCTGAAGAGGAAGCCCTGCCATATCGACAATGATGGGGACATCTATGTGCACTTTGGCAATGTAGGGATTAACAAGGTGGACGGACAGCACTATATACAGCCGATACCTTACACCCTGACCTGTGAGGAGCCGGACCCGTCCTTGACGTTGCTGCTGTACGTAATGGGGACCCAGAGCAGCTTTGATTCGTCGGCCCTGAAGACCAACGCGAACGGATTGGGGATACAAATCCTGCAAAACGGCACACCGCTCGACATCAACAAGGCACTAACCATCAACTACAGCAACCCGCCAACCCTGCAGGCAGTGCCAGTGAAGCAGGGTGGAGTAAAACTGCCGAAGCAGAACTTCAGTGTTACAGCGACGCTATTGGCGGAATATCAGTGAGGACACGTGCGATGAGAGTACACCCGGTGCAACGAGAAAGAGAACGGCAACGGTGTCATGTTCTGGGTCGACGCCGACGGCTGGTACTGAGTAGCGTAGCCATGGCGGTGTCGCTGATGGTCAGTATGGGCGAACTGCAAGCGAAGAACAACAACTTGCACTTTGATGGCACTCTGGTCGCCGAACCATGCGAGCTGGATCCGAACACGACGGACATTACTCTGGACTTTGGGACGGTGATTGACAAGTACCTGTACTTGAACACCCGTACCCACAGCCAGCCGTTCGCTATCAACCTGATTGAGTGTGACATCTCACTGGGAAAGGAGGTGGTGATGACTTTTAAAGGAGCAGAGAGTCGCGAACTCCCAGGACTGCTCGCCATGAGTGCTGGCCTTGCATCCGGAATAGCTATTGGGATGGAGTTGCCGGACGGTACGCCTTTACCATTGAACCGGGCGACTCCAAAGCAGTCGTTGAATGCGGGTACCACGAGTCTGACATTCCAGGGATATGTGCAAGGAGAGCCGACGGCGATACAGAATCACAGTATCGGCCGGGGCAACTTCACTGCGGTGGCGACGTTCGAAATGGATTATCCGTAAGAAGAAAGTCTAACAAAGCGGGGAAACGGAGGATGATGGCGGCCATCTGGCGGACAATAAAACTTGGATCATGGTCCATCTGATACGGCCCGGCTTCACTATCGTGTAGAACAATACTCAACTGGGAACTGGCTGGCATCCGTTTATCTTGCTGGGATACTGGTGTAGCAACGGACCTGGATCACGTCTGTACAGAAAATCGGAGCCGTCGGTGCCTCAACGTTGAACAGCAGCACTCACTGTACCTACAGTGACAGGGCACTGAGCACGCAAGATAGGGCTCAAAAAACGAATCAGAATTTCAGAAATAGCGGGCAGGTAGGCTTTTATACGGGCAAGCCGTCAGCTTTTTTTAACAAAAAAATTTGTACAAATATAACTGCTCGGGCCTGCGGATTTTTTGAGAGATTGCAGCAGTGTGGGCATGGAGACGTATGATAATGTTAAAGAATATAATACCACGTATTTTCCAGCACCTGGCTCCCTATGTCGTGTGTATGTCAGCATTACTATCACTTCAAATACATAATGCTATTGGCTTTCAAATCAACTTCTCGTCGGATACGGGGAGTATGGCATTAGGTTCAACCGTGAATGTATCTTGGGATCTAACCGGAAGCACAACGTTACCGTCCGACATCGGGGTGATAGCAATAACGGCGGTGTGCGGCGATAGAGTGTTCCAGTCGCCAACGCCTTATTCGATGTATAATGGCCCGCTACCAGTAGCTACACCAGCTCGTCCGGGGGTATACGACTCCTCCACCGCTAGATTTATTCATAAAGGTCAAGCTACAGGCTCGGCTTCGTGGCGTATAACGAGCTATGGTTGTAATTTCCCTGTAAAGTACTGCTTAATCGGAGGGCTTAAGGTGTTTCATGCCATGAGGGCCGGGAGGATCTTAGACACATGCAGCTCATCTATACCCACAACACCAACACCATCTACATGCACTATCAACGGAGGGCAGGACATTAACGTTAATTTTGGTAACGTTGATAGAAATGATATTGGGACCGGCCCCGAGGGGAGTTTGGTACAAACTAAAAACCTGACGATCTCCTGTCAGGGTAATGGCGTTCAAAATTTCTCTATACGTATGCAGTCGACACCTGCAAGCTGGAATAACAACGCAATTCAGTCGAGTAATAAGAATGTTGGGATCGCTACCACTTTTAACGGGCGAGCCATCACAAACGGTACAACGATGAATATGGCGGTGAATGGGAGTTCAAGTGCTAACCTGACGTTCACACCTGTGCGCGGGGCAGGCTCAGACCCTTCGAATATCGCGACCGGTGCTTTTACCGCGTCCACCACACTTATTGTGACGCAGCAATAATGGCGTATCGGTCACACGACAGGTCATTATTACCTGTACATGAACGTTTCGCTTTCTGACATTTCTCTACTGAACTACAGGAAATGACCGACACGATGCGTTGGCCTGCCATGCGGTGCCGCTGCATGTCTTTAACCTCAGTATTATTAGTATCTGCGGGAATTTGTGTGGTTAATATGTTTACGCTCAGCGGTTCACGTAGTTTTGGATTATCTATTAATACAGCTGTTATTGTCTCTGCCGCTTTATTCCTATTGCTGGTTTGGTTGAGGTTTTATCGTGCCGAGGCGTCATTATTACCGCTGCTTGACGTTTATTGCTGTTAGGTGTTGGGGAGTATTAATCCGGCGCAGCCTAACCCGACACCTGAAATAACACCTGTTTCTGGTTCAAATTATAAGGAAGTAAAATGAAGCCACGTATTGTTATCGCTATCCAGGATAGCAACCGTTATTTTGCACAGGGTATCCAGCATATTTTGCAGGACTATTTGCAAGCCAAAGGCTATACGTGGCGTTTTGTCTCGGTGACGTCTGAGATAGCGATCGACCTGATGGTTTGTGTCAAACCCTTTGGCTGGTCGACGCGGCTCAATTCTCAACGGGAAAACCCGGGGGACCAGCGGCTAGGGACGATAGTCATATGGGATACGATTCTTGAAAATATCCGGCACCAGCATGGGCCTGCGGTATTAAGCCGCAAGGCACGGCCCGATGCCGTGTTGCATATGGTCGAGGAAATGTTTGACCAGGCAAGCCAGTCGTCTTTGGCAGCCAAAACGGAAAGAGCATATCGCAGTTTGAAGCTGACTCCGCGCGAGCGCGAGGTTCTGCAAGGGATCTCATGGGAATTAACGCCCAACAAGATCGCGAACAAACTGTCACTTAGCGTCAAGACCGTCAGCACCCATAAACTCACGGCGATGCGCAAGCTGGGTTTCAGACGTAACAGTGAATTGTATCACTGGCTACGCAATGGCGGCCTGGAATTTAACCCGCGGACTCTCTTTTGACGATAACTCAAACCGGTAACAGTGGCGTTTGAGGGGGATAACCTGCTGGTCAATCCCCCACGTACAACCCCTCCACCCAGCTCACTCTTTCGGGTAGTGCCCCAGCATTTCCTCCTGTCTTTTACCGGGATCACAAAAATAACCGCTCAGATATTCATCATTCAGCAATAATCTTTTTTGGTTTTTTATTGGAGGTTAATGCTGGCTAGGTCGTTAACGCTGGTTCATGACGCCAAGATTTAACCCGTAGCACAAGTTTTAATGCTGTAAATGTTGCTGAAAGGTTTTTTTTATGTTTGCTTGCTGTTTCTCACAGTCTATGTAAATCCCTACTGGTTATATTGACGGCACCCCAAACAGTTGGCAATTTGGTACCCTCAGGGATAAGAGTGAGAGGTGTATGAGTGGAATTCACTCGCTCAAACGCCCTGCCGTGATGCGTTCCATCCGGCATTCTCGCGCTTTTATTCCTCCTGCCTTCGGGCACTGACCGCACAGGCCGCGTAACAAAAAATATTAGGCTCTGGCGGTAATACACACACACCACATCACATACGGAGCACTAGCGATGACAAGTTCCTTGGGCAAATCAGGGATTCTGAAATTCGGTATCGGCCTGATTGCGCTGACCGTTGCGGCCAGCGTGCAGGCAAAGACGCTGGTTTACTGTTCTGAAGGTTCTCCTGAAGGGTTCAACCCGCAGTTGTTCACCTCCGGCACCACCTATGATGCCAGCTCAGTGCCAATCTATAACCGTCTGGTTGAGTTCAAACTGGGTACCACCGAACTGGAACCCGGCCTGGCAGAGAAGTGGGACGTCAGCGAAGACGGTAAAACCTATACCTTCCACCTGCGCAAAGGCGTGAAGTGGCAGGACAGCAAAAATTTCAAACCTACCCGTGATTTCAATGCCGACGACGTGGTGTACTCCTTCATGCGTCAGCTCGATGCAAACCACCCTTACCACAAGGTTTCTGGCGGCAGCTATGAATACTTCCAGGGTATGGGCATGCAGGACCTGATCAGCAAAGTCGAGAAAGTGGACGACAACACCGTACGCTTCACGCTGACCCGTCCAGAAGCGCCATTCCTGGCTGACCTGGGCATGGACTTCGCTTCCATCCTGTCTGCAGAATATGCCGACAAGATGATGAAAGCCGGTACGCCAGAGAAAGTGGACCTGAACCCAGTGGGTACCGGGCCGTTCCAACTGTTGCAGTACCAGAAAGACTCCAAAATCCTCTACAAGGCCTTTGACGGCTTCTGGGGTACCAAGCCGAAGATCGATCGCCTGGTGTTCTCCATCACGCCAGACGCCTCTGTGCGTTACGCCAAACTGCAGAAAAACGAGTGCCAGGTCATGCCGTACCCGAACCCGGCAGACATCGCTCGTATGAAGCAGGACAAAACCATCAACCTGATGGAACAGCCTGGCCTGAACGTCGGCTACCTGTCGTTCAACACCGAGAAGAAGCCGCTGGATAACGTGAAGGTGCGTCAGGCACTGACCATGGCGGTGAACAAGCAGGCCATCGTGGATGCGGTGTATCAGGGGGCGGGTCAACCTGCCAAGAACCTGATCCCACCAACCATGTGGGGCTATAACGACGAGATCAAAGATTACGCTTACGATCCGGTCAAGGCCAAAGAGCTGCTGAAAGAAGCGGGCATGCCAGATGGCTTCTCCATCGATCTGTGGGCGATGCCGGTACAGCGTCCGTATAACCCGAACGCACGTCGTATGGCTGAGATGATCCAGTCCGACTGGGCGAAAATTGGCGTCAATGCCAAGATCGTTACCTACGAGTGGGGCGAGTACCTCAAGCGTGCCAAAGACGGTGAGCATCAGACGGTGATGATGGGTTGGACCGGTGACAATGGGGATCCAGACAACTTCTTCGCCACGCTGTTTAGCTGTGCGGCCGCCAAAGATGGTTCCAACTATTCCCGTTGGTGCTACAAGCCGTTTGAGGATCTGATCCAACCGGCCCGTTCTGAAGCGAACCACGACAAACGCGTAGAACTCTACAAGCAGGCTCAGGTAGTGATGCACGATCAGGCTCCGGCATTGATTGTTGCCCACTCCACCGTTTATGAGCCAGTGCGTAAAGAAGTGAAGGGCTATGTGGTCGATCCGCTTGGTAAACATCACTTTGAGAACGTTTCTCTGGACTAAGCCTACCAAGGCGGGTTGAAGGACAGGGATACTTAATCTGCAGGGGCGCAATACGTTGCGCCCCTGCATTCCCGTCCCCAGAAGAATGTCGTGAAGCGTGTGAGTTTTAATAAGCCTGGCGGACGATGAGCTGCCGGGCACTTTATACAGAGAGTTCGGGATATGTTGCAGTTCATACTCCGACGTTTGGGGTTAGTTATCCCAACGTTTATCGGCATAACGTTGCTGACTTTTGCATTCGTCCATATGATCCCCGGCGATCCGGTGACCATTATGGCCGGGGAACGCGGGATCTCCGCAGAGCGCCATGCCCAACTCATGGCAGAGATGGGGCTGGATAAACCGCTCTATCAACAATACTTCAATTACGTCACCAACGTGCTGCATGGCGATTTGGGGACGTCCCTCAAGAGCCGTATCTCCGTGTGGGAAGAGTTTGTGCCGCGCTTTAAGGCCACCCTGGAACTGGGCCTGTGCGCGATGCTCTTCGCGGTGATTGTCGGTATCCCGGTGGGGGTGCTGGCGGCCGTCAGGCGAGGTTCGGTGTTTGACCATACCGCCGTGGGTATCTCCCTGACCGGTTATTCCATGCCGATCTTCTGGTGGGGCATGATGCTGATCATGCTGGTTTCGGTACAGCTCAACCTCACGCCCGTATCGGGGCGAATAAGCGATACGGTCTTCCTCGATGACAGCCTGCCGCTGACCGGCTTTATGCTGATCGACACCCTGATCTGGGGTGAGCCGGGTGATTTCATCGACGCCGTGATGCATATGATCCTGCCCGCCATCGTATTGGGCACCATCCCGCTGGCGGTTATCGTGCGTATGACCCGCTCCTCCATGCTGGAAGTGCTGGGTGAAGACTATATCCGTACCGCGCGCGCCAAGGGTGTGAGCCGTATGCGGGTGATCGTGGTACACGCATTGCGTAACGCCTTGCTGCCGGTGGTGACGGTGATCGGCCTACAAGTTGGCACCATGCTGGCCGGGGCGATCCTGACCGAAACCATCTTCTCCTGGCCGGGGCTTGGCCGCTGGCTGATGGATGCGTTGCAACGCCGTGATTACCCGGTTGTTCAGGGCGGCGTATTGCTGGTCGCCTGTATGATTATTCTGGTTAACCTGCTGGTAGACGTGCTCTACGGCGTGGTCAACCCGCGTATTCGCCACAAGAAATAAGGGGCGCTCTGATGTCTCAAATTACCGAGTCTGTAGTGAAAGGTGCGCCGAAGCCAATGACCCCGTTCCAGGAGTTTTGGCACTATTTCAAGCGCAACAAAGGGGCCGTGGTTGGCCTGGTTTATATCGTTATCATGCTGGTGGTTGCAGTGGGGGCCGGGTTCCTGGCTCCACATGCGCCTGCCGAACAGTTCCGTGATGCCCTGCTTAGGCCGCCGGTCTGGGAGACGGGTGGCAGCTGGAAGTTTATTCTGGGTACCGACGATGTCGGCCGTGATGTGCTGTCGCGTCTGATGTACGGTGCCAGGCTCTCGCTGTTGGTCGGCTGCCTGGTGGTGGTGCTTTCGCTGGTGATGGGCGTGGTATTCGGCCTGTTGGCCGGTTATTTCGGCGGCGTAGTCGATGCCATTATCATGCGCGTGGTCGATATCATGCTGGCACTGCCAAGCCTGCTTTTGGCGTTGGTGCTGGTGGCGGTGTTTGGGCCCTCGATCGTTAACGCCTCGCTGGCGCTGACCTTCGTTGCTTTGCCGCACTATGTCCGCTTGACCCGCGCTGCGGTACTGGTGGAAGTGAACCGCGATTACGTGACGGCTTCCCGCGTGGCGGGGGCTGGGGCGGCGCGTCAGATGTTCGTCAATATCCTGCCAAACTGCCTGGCACCACTGATCGTGCAGGCTTCTCTCGGTTTCTCGAACGCCATTCTGGATATGGCCGCTCTCGGCTTCCTGGGTATGGGTGCGCAACCGCCAACGCCGGAGTGGGGCACCATGCTCTCCGACGTACTGCAGTTCGCGCAAAGTGCCTGGTGGGTTGTGACCTTCCCAGGGGTGGCCATTCTGCTGACGGTTTTGGCCTTTAACCTGATGGGGGACGGCTTGCGTGATGCTCTCGACCCCAAACTCAAGCAGTAACAGAGGAAGAGAGAATGGCGTTATTAAATGTAGACAAGCTTTCGGTGCACTTCGGTGACGAAGGTGCGCCGTTCCGCGCGGTAGACCGAATCAGCTACAGCGTAGAACAGGGGCAGGTGGTTGGCATCGTCGGCGAATCCGGCTCTGGTAAATCCGTCAGCTCGCTGGCGATCATGGGATTGATCGATTATCCCGGCAAGGTGATGGCTGACAAGCTGGAGTTCAACGGCCAGGATCTGCGGAAAATCTCGGAAAAAGAGCGCCGCCAGCTGGTGGGCTCCGAAGTCGCGATGATCTTCCAGGATCCGATGACCAGCCTGAACCCGTGCTATACCGTCGGTTTCCAGATTATGGAAGCGCTGAAGGTGCATCAGGGCGGTAACCGCCGCACTCGTCGCCAACGCGCTATCGATCTGCTCAATCAGGTAGGCATTCCCGATCCGGCCTCACGGCTGGACGTTTACCCTCATCAGCTTTCCGGCGGGATGAGCCAGCGTGTGATGATCGCCATGGCGATCGCCTGCCGGCCCAAGCTGCTGATTGCGGATGAACCGACGACCGCGCTCGACGTGACCATTCAGGCCCAGATCATTGAGCTACTGCTCGAGCTGCAACAGCGCGAAAATATGGCACTGCTGCTGATCACCCACGATCTGGCGCTGGTGGCGGAAGCGGCACACCACATCATCGTGATGTATGCCGGGCAGGTAGTGGAATCTGGCAAGGCGGTAGAAATTTTCCGTTCGCCGCGCCACCCGTACACCCAGGCACTGCTGCGCGCATTGCCGGAGTTTGCTACCGACAAGGCGCGTTTGGCCTCGCTGCCTGGCGTGGTGCCGGGCAAGTACGATCGGCCACAAGGCTGCTTGCTGAATCCGCGTTGCCCGTATGCAACCCAACACTGTCGCGAAGAAGAGCCGGAACTGCGCAGCATTCCCGGCCGTCAGGTTAAATGTCACACACCGCTGGATGATGCGGGGAGGCCGACCGTATGAGCCAGAATCACCCTTTATTGCAGGCCATTGACCTGAAAAAACACTACCCGGTCAAGAAGGGGCTGTTTGCCCCGGAACGACTGGTGAAGGCGCTGGACGGGGTTTCCTTTACCCTTGAGCGTGGTAAAACCCTGGCAGTGGTTGGGGAGTCTGGCTGTGGCAAGTCCACGCTGGGCCGCCTGCTGACCATGATCGAAATCCCTACCGGCGGTGAGCTGTACTATCAGGGGCAAGATCTGCTTAAGCCGGACGTGACGGCAGAGAAGCTGCGCCGCCAGAAGATCCAGATCGTGTTCCAGAATCCTTACGGATCGCTTAACCCTCGTAAGAAGGTGGGGCAGATCCTCGAGGAGCCGCTGTTGATCAACACCTCGTTGAGCAGCGCCGAACGGCGTGAGAAAGCGCTGGAGATGATGGCGAAGGTCGGCCTGAAAACCGAACATTACGACCGTTATCCGCATATGTTCTCCGGTGGCCAGCGGCAACGTATCGCCATTGCGCGTGGGCTGATGCTCAACCCGGACGTGGTGATTGCCGATGAGCCAGTCTCTGCGCTGGACGTGTCCGTGCGTGCGCAGGTGCTGAACCTGATGATGGATCTGCAACAGGATCTGGGGCTGTCTTACGTGTTCATCTCCCACGATCTGTCAGTGGTGGAGCACATTGCTGATGAAGTGATGGTGATGTACCTTGGCCGCTGTGTGGAGAAGGGCAGTAAAGACGCCATCTTCAATAACCCGCGCCATCCGTACACTCAGGCACTGCTGTCCGCTACGCCGCGCCTGAACCCGGATATGCGCCGGGAGCGCATCAAGCTGACCGGTGAACTGCCAAGCCCGATGAACCCACCACCGGGCTGTGCATTCAACGCCCGCTGCCGCTGTGCCTTTGGCACCTGCACCCAGCTGCAACCGCAGCTCAAGCAGTATGGTGATCAGCAGGTGGCGTGTTTTGCCGTCGACCAGGATGAAGCTGCGGGGTCTTGAGGACGTTCACCGAGCGATCGGCATAGGGGCGCAGCATGCAGCGCCCCTACGGTCGAACATGTGCGGCCCCGGCTAATCCAGCAACATTGCCACTCTATCTTCAATCAGACGCCGGTAGCGATACCGGCGTTTTTTATTGTGGTGCTCCAGGCTCACCGCGTAGGGGCGCTGCATGCTGCGCCCGTTAACCTCTAGGCGCGAAGTGGTGTTAAGCGCACACCGGCAGCACGGGTAATTTCGGTCAGTGTTTTGATAGTCGGATTACCTTCAGCAGACAACACCCGGTAAATGTTTTGGCGGGCAAGGCCTGAGCGACCGCCATTGGTATCAATCTGATGTGACACATCCAATAATTATGTAGAACATGAGGTTGGCTATGCTGCTTCCATTGCGTACTTATCGTTGGTTTGGTAATAATAGTCTCTTTCGCACAATGCAGTTACGCCAGAATTCAGGGAGTGAATGGCATGAAAGACATTATTGTGTTACTCGTTGTCGGTATTGTGTGTTTTTTGTTGATTGTTGCCAGGTTACGTAGTGGGATCACTTTAAAAAATACGCCCTTTTATTGTTTATGTGTATCCATTATTTCAATCTTAGAGATAACCGACGCCATTTATGTCCCTTATTCATACCGTCATAACGCTTTATATAATAATGATGAATGGTTCCCCTACGATTATTATTATATTGCGACATGGGGAGTGGCATTGGCGACAGCGTTTTTCTTATTGGTCCACTCATTTTTAACGCGTAAGTCGTCGCGCTAACACCAATACTATATTTTTCGAACTTGGCATTGCTAACAATATGATTAATATTGAAATAACTTTGAGTGTGAGTGGCGTGAACCAACAAGAGTTCCCATGTTTACGATCCCCCAATGCAGATTTCAAAAGCATGCTAGCTCAATGTTTACCAAGGTAGGTAATGATGATTATCGAATATGAGGGTAATTTACATGATCGCCTAACAAAAATTATGGACCTGGAAGACCAGGGCAAGCTGCGGGTAACGAAACTTATCGCCGCGGGGGCGGGTTATTACAAATTGCAGGATCAGTATTATGGCGGAAAAGGTGTCTTTTTTAACCCCAATAGCGAAAACCGTTTCTCATTGCCCGATAAGTCTAAATGGCCGATGTATCTGGCTGAGTCGCCTCATACCGCATGTAGTGAGTTCTATCAGAATGAGGAATTCATTGACCGTTCGGATTATACAACGAACTGTATGGTGGAAATCTCGGTGCAAAAGCCGCTGAAGGTCTTTGACGAAACTCGGCTGGCTCCGCATTTGAGGATCTCCGTCGGGGATTTGATGGGGCCAAGATCTGTCTACATTTTCACCCAAAAACTGTCGAAAGCGCTGGCTGATCATGCAGACGGACTAGAGTATTTGTCCCGGCATAATGGGCAGCCCTGTGTGGTACTTTGGTCCGATAAACTCGATGGGGGTGGGATATTGTTAACGACATCAGTGACTAGACTGAGTAAGTATGAACACCAGGGAAAAACCGCCAGGCAGATCCTCAAGTCCGAATGTAACTTACGGATCACAGGATAAATCAGGGGAAGCAGTGCCAAGTATGACTGGCACCGCATTAAACCGAGTTGTTGGTTCCGAAGTTGTCCGCCAGAATGCGCAGATGCGCCATTTCTTGCTCTGTAGCGCCCCGCCGTAATATATCCAGCACTGTAGTCTTTTCTGCGCAACCGGGCATCTCAATTTTTCGGGTGAAGAAGTTGCATTTACGTACGCTGCTTACATTATGCGTTATCCGTGCCAGTAACTCCTGTAAGCCTTTCAACATCCCATTATCACTAAATCTTTCATCGATAGAAAACTGAAATACTGGATACAATTTTTCGGCACCCCACTCTAATACAATGAGTTTATTGTGTTTTCCGTATTTATGAATAGTGGGAACCGATAACCCCAGCAGTCCTTTGACGGTCGTGGATTTATGGACACCGCCGTATTTTTCCAGGCTATTTAAAAATGCCAGCCTAGCTTCGGCATATTCTTCCTGCTCGTTTTTTTCCACGTTGGTGTTGTTTATCACCGACTGGGTGAGCGCCAGAATTTTCAGTTCTGACCAAAATTCACCATCGGACAGAGTGAGTAGTGACAGCAGCTTCTCTCCCTCTACGCTAGTGAGTGCGTCGACAAATTTTTTGCCGACGTTTTCTAGGCGTGTCTGGATCAGTGCTTTTTCGGTGTGCTCGGGGTTGAACCGGTGAGCACGAGTGCTTTTGTTCATGGCCATTGTCGTCATGATGACCTCGCCCCAGGTTTTTAAGATTTACATAATGTGATGATAGATTAAATCTTAAATACGAGCAAGTTTTGAACATTCACAAAGCGGAGGATAATTGACGGCAAATCTAGCCAAACAAAGAAGAGCCTCTAGTCGCAAAACATAAAGGCTCCCTTCACCAGTTACTGGGGATAAGGCACCCAGTCCCCACCATTAAGCCGAATATACGCCTTGCCCTGATACTGCATCACGATGGCATTGTCATTCTCAGAGATCACTGCAGTCTGCGGCAGGTTCTGAGTCAGCACTTGCCAGTCGACGCTTGGCGCAGTAAACACCTTGCCGTCCACCAACCGCGAGACTAGCTCGGACAGCGCCAGATAGCTGCTTGGCGTTTTAATGTCTACCGGGCTGCCCTGATGCGGGGCCTGCATACCAACCAGTTTTATACCCACCGGCGTATGGGTAATGTTCAGGCTTGGGATATCCCGCAGGCCAGACATCTGCATTTTGTCGCCCGCCAGTGCCGCACCGTGCTCCGGCACGATCACCACCATCACCTTACGCCCGGATTTCTGTAGCTCATCGAGGAAGGTGTTCAGCTGATCGAAGAGTTGCTGTGCCCGGGGCTGGTAATCGGCGGTCTTTTTGCCACCCACAAAGCGGTTGCCGTCATGCAGTGGGATCAGGTTAAAGAAGGTCGCGGTGCGAGCATCACCTTCTTTTTTCTGTAGATCGAGCCAACGGTTGAGCAGTTGCAGATCGTTGTAGATCGGTTCACCGTCGAATGAAGCCAGCTCATTGCCGATCCCAGCCTGCGACATCAGCGGAGCCTGCATATCACCTTGTTCACGCAGCTCTTTCAGGAAGTCACCAAACACGCCGGAGTGGTCCAGCATCAGCTGCTCTTTGAAGCCTAGTTTAGCCAGGTTATCAAACAGGTAGCACTGCTGATTGGCGGGCTGATACAGATCATGATGCGAAGGCTGGCCGCAGCTGGCGCGTAACAGGCGGATAGCCGCCGGGCCGCTGTACGCGGTGGCCGAGTTAAAGTTGGTGAACATAATGTCCATCTTGGCCCACAGCGGATGGTTACGCAGATTGACGGCGTCCAGATCGGCCCAGGCCAACGAGCAGATGTTGATGATCAGCACGTCAAACGGCTGGGCATCGGCGGGTAAGGCTGCCGGGAAGGTGGTCGCCCGGGCTTTTTCCTGCTGGTAGAACTGTTCCAGGTAGGCCGTGAGGTTGGCGTTGGTCGGTGGGCCATTGGCCGCAGGCAGATTGCCGCCTGGTGTCGTCGCCGTGGCCGGTGTTGACGGGGTATCCGTCACCGCTGCGGTGTTGGTGGCAGGCAGCAAGGAGACCGCTGGGCCAGCAATATTGACCACGTTCAACCACACCAATGCCGCCACGGTAAACACCGTGATGCGTATCCATTGGGCCAGGAACAGGTAGGCAATCAGCAGCACGAAGGCGGCGCCAATCATCTGCCAGTTGATAAAGCGGTTAATCAACTCCAGCAGGTAATCCGCGCTGAAACCGGTGAGCTGCGAGCCCTGGCTAAGGATGCTGTTAATCCCCGGCAGCCAGGTGTCGTGGTAGAACAAACCGATACCGATAGGAATGGCGATCAGGTGACGCCAACGGTGCCAGCGCGGCGACGGGATCGGCATCAGTAAAAAGGCCATAAACACCAGGTTGGGCAGCGCATGGAAGTTCAGATAGCCGAACCACAGCAGGCCGAACTTGGCCAGGAAATAGAAGTTCCAGCCGCCAAGACCGCGCCAGTATCGCCATAAAGTATTGTCAGGCTGCGTTTTTTTATCGTCACTCATGGTTATTTTTTACGCTTGATTTGAGAGGTGGAACCTGTGCGCACCCATAGCCCTGCCGACTTTAAATAGCGCGGTGATAACAACAAATTCTGCCAAGATCGCTGCCAGTTGGGGAAACGGCGATGCAGCAGGTATCCCGTAGGGATAAACACTATGGCGCACAGGATCACCAGTTGCACGATATCGTCGAGTGCGTTCATGGCTGTTCCTCCTGCCCGAGGCTCATCAGAGTGAAGGGAATGGGTTCCCGGCGTTCGGTCTGGTGCTCCGTTTCTACGGCGTGGGTTGTGACAGCGGCCGATGGCAGCTTGCTGGTGGGGAGCGAAAACTCGATATGCTGCCGCAACAACCTGATTTTATCGATAATATCCACATCCTGATGCCACACCACCCGATTACTGAACGCCTCGCCAACGGGCAGGCGGAAGACGAATTTCAGTGCGGTATCCAGATCGTTAATCCGGCAGGTGGAAAGGAACAGGAACAGCCGATTCTGCGCCACGGTCATGATGTCGCCAAAACGCCGCAAATGGCACAGCGTCATCGACTGGCGGGCGCTCAACCCCGGTGCTGGACGCAGGGCGACCATCACCCCTTTGCCATCTTCCGGCAACAGCGTATTTTCCATCAGCGAAGTTACTGCCCGGCTGAATTCCTCCAGCGGCAGGTAGCCTTTCAGTTGCAGTGGCCGCAGCCCGGCGAGCAGGTTATCGATATCCTCTGGGACATGGCGCGACAGCCGCTGGCCCTGGATACCTTCCAGCATGGTCAAAAAATTGGAAAGCGGTGCCACGTGGGGCACGATCAGATTGGCACCGCAGGCCAGTAGCAGGCGTTCGTCGCTGTAGCGCAGGCTGGCGCTCATCTCGCGTACCACAATCTTCAGCCCGTCGCCCCTGCTGCGGCGCAGGCTATGGATCTGATGGGCCAACTCGTCAATTTCGTCACTTTGATATAGGGCGAAGATCAGCGTGGCGGCGATGGTCAACATGCCACGCTGCATCAACTTGGTATTGTTCTCAAACAGTTGCCAACTGGCCGACAGCGGTGGGGCGCCCTCGAGAATGCGTTGTTCCGCCAGGCACAGGCTCTCGTCGTTGCGTTCCGGGGTAGGGGAGGGTTGGTTGCTGTCGTCCGCCCCTTGCCAGCCTTCGGGGCCTTCGGTCAGGGTGAACAACTGATTGGCATTGATGCCGTTTGCCGTGCTCCACCAGTGCACCAGATACTGGGCACTGCCTTGCAGCCCCTGCAGGCTGGCCAGGCCGTTGAGAATGCGGTGCTCGGCGGCTAGCTGGCCTTTGAGTTTACTCACGCCACTGCCGTGGCTGAGTATCACCAGCGTGCACTGCCGCTGGTGTAACCATTGGCCGAGTTGAGCGGCCCAGTTGCGTAATTCATCGCTGGTAAAGGTTTGCCACAGGCTGGCGTGGGCCAACAGGATCAGTAAGCGGTTGCTGGGTTTTAGCTCACGCATCAGATCGTCGGCCAAATGCAGCAGCGCCGCCTTTTTTTCTGGCAGGCTATATAAAGGAAACTTTTTAATCGCAGGGGAAAGAGGCGTTGCCAATAAGGTGTCTACCTGATTGCCGCTACAAATCAGTGCCAACTGGCTATTTTCTTCCTGTGCGGCGATGATCTGCCGGCAAAACAGGTTGGCATCGTTCTGGCGATCGATATTCACCCAATAAAAACCTGGGGATTGCATAGCCGACAATTCTTGCCAAATCCGTCGGATACCTAGTGAAAAAGAGTTCGCCATAGATTTATTCTACTTTTGTTGAAAGTGGCGTAGACCAAACCCGATCTGGTCACTTTAAAAGCGTAATGTCAGAGTTAGCATAGCAAATCTAGCCATTAGAGGGATAATACCCGTTAAGATTCATCTTATTGGCCCAATTTTTTCCGAACGTTGCTATAGTCATTTAACATTAGCCTATTTTATGAGGCGGCAAGATGAATAATGATGCGTTAAGAGGGCTTCGGGAGAAAGCACCAGTAGAACTTCAGGACGATCTGCAGGCCTTGAGCCGCGCTTTTTCGTTGCCCAAGTTAAACTACATTGATATTTCACGCCAGGAACGGCTCACACAGATGATGGTCCGCTGGCCGCTGTTGGCGGAGTTGGCCAACAAGACGGGGAGTGTTTAAGTCATGCCGGTCATTGCACTGCAAGGGATTCGGGGCGGTATTGGCACCACGTCAATCACTGCGGCGTTAGCCTGGGCGCTACAGCAACTGGGCGAGTCGGTACTGGTAATTGACCTGTCACCGGACAACCTGCTGCGATTACACTTTAATATGCCCTTCGAACTGAACCGGGGCTGGGCTCGTGCAGAGCTGGATGGCACCGGTTGGCCGCAAGGGGCAATGCGTTACGGCAAAAAACTCGATTTTCTGCCGTTTGGCCGGTTAAGCGCGGCCGAACGGGTAAAAATACGGCAGCAACAGAGTGATACCCCACAACGTTGGCATGATTTTCTGGCTCAGTTGCGTGCTTCAGGACAGTATCGCTGGATCCTGCTGGATATCCCGGCAGGTGATGGCCCCCAGATTGAACAACAGTTGGCGCTGGCCGACCAGGTTTTCCTGCTGCTTAACCCCGATGCCAATTGCCATGCGCGCCTGCATCAGCAACCGTTGCCTGCGGGCTGCCACCTGCTGATAAATCACTACTCCTCGGCCAGCCCGTTGCAACAAGATCTGCATCAGCTGTGGCTGGAAACGCTGGCAGGCCTGTTGCCGCTGGTGATCCATCGTGATGAAGCGCTGGCGGAAGCGATGGCGGCCAAGCAGCCGTTGGGAGAGTATCGGCCGGAAAGTTTGGCGGCCGACGAAGTGCTGACTCTGGCCAACTGGTGTCTGCTCAATCTGCAGGAAGCCGAGGGATGAGCAGGGTATTGAGCCTGCTGCTGGTGCCTCCCGTTCACCGGGCGGTAAAACAACGCTACCGCGCTTATCGCCGTGCGGGAACTCCGGCATTTACCGCTGGCCTCACGACCCTGATGGTGGCCATCGGCTGGCTGTTGCTGCGGTTTGAGTCCCCGAGCTGGCAAAAGGTGCAGGCAGGCCAAAGCTATTGGTTCCCCCATATTTCCCCCCATCGCCCACGCCCGGCAGACACGCTGCGTTATTTGTTGCAGGGTTTTTGGCTGCTGGTGACCCACAGCGGCCCGGCCCCGATGGGGCGCTCCTACTTTGCCGGCTGGCACCGTTTGCAACTGCGCTATGCCAACTGGTTGCAGAGTTTACCGCAGCGTTTACAAGGGGCCGGTATGGAGGAACAGACGGTACAGCGCCTCAACCGGATGAATCACCGGGTACGGCGGGTGCTGTTTATTATTGCTGGCCTATTGGCCGGGCCGCTGGCTCTGCTGTGTATTTCTCAGCCCTTTGAACTGCCCGCCCAGTTTATTTTTGTGCTGCTGCTGTGGTGTATTGCCATGGTGGTGCGGCGTATTCCTGGCCGGTTACCCAGCCTGATGCTGATTGTGCTGTCGCTGACCGTTTCCTGCCGTTATTTATGGTGGCGCTATACCTCAACGCTGAACTGGGACGATCCGCTCAGCCTGACCTGCGGCCTGCTGTTGCTGGCGGCGGAAACCTATGCCTGGGTAGTGCTGGTGCTGGGCTACTTCCAAACCGTGTGGCCGTTGAACCGCCAGCCGGTGCCGATGCCTGTCGACAGCAGCACCTGGCCGACCGTCGATCTGATGGTGCCTACCTACAACGAAGATCTGGGCGTGGTGAAACCCACCATCTATGCGGCGCTGGGCATCGACTGGCCAAAAGATAAAATCAATATCTACATTCTCGACGACGGTAACCGGCCAGAGTTTAAAGCCTTTGCCGCAGAGGTCGGGGTGAAGTACATCGCCCGGCCGACCCATGAACACGCCAAAGCGGGCAATATCAACCATGCGCTCAAGCATGCTAGCGGTGATTTTGTTGCCATCTTCGACTGCGATCACGTCCCCACGCGTTCTTTCCTGCAACTGACCATGGGCTGGTTCTTCAAAGACAAGAAGCTGGCGATGCTGCAAACGCCGCACCACTTCTTCTCGCCCGATCCGTTTGAGCGCAATCTGGGGCGTTTTCGTCAGACGCCGAACGAAGGCACCCTGTTCTATGGGCTGGTGCAGGACGGCAATGATATGTGGGATGCCACTTTCTTCTGCGGCTCCTGCGCCATCTTACGCCGTACGGCATTAGATGAGATCGGCGGTATCGCGGTGGAAACGGTAACCGAAGATGCCCATACCTCGCTGCGTCTGCACCGCCTTGGCCACACCTCGGCCTATATCCGTATTCCGCAGGCCGCCGGGCTGGCAACGGAAAGCCTGTCTGCCCATATCGGCCAGCGTATTCGTTGGGCGCGCGGCATGGTGCAGATCTTCAGGTTGGATAACCCGTTACTGGGCAAAGGGCTGAAGTTTGCCCAGCGCCTGTGCTATGCCAACGCCATGCTGCACTTCCTGTCCGGTATTCCGCGCCTGATCTTCCTGACCGCACCGCTGGCGTTTTTGTTGATGCATGCTTACATCATCTTTGCGCCAGCCTTGGCGATTGCGCTGTATGTGCTGCCCCACATGATCCACGCCAGCCTGACCAACTCACGTATTCAGGGCAAATACCGCCACTCCTTCTGGAGTGAAATCTACGAAACCGTGCTGGCCTGGTATATCGCCCGGCCTACCACCGTGGCTTTGTTCAACCCGCACAAAGGCAAGTTCAACGTCACCGCCAAAGGCGGGCTGGTTACGCAAGAGCATGTCGATTGGGTGATCACCCGGCCTTACCTGCTGTTGGTGATACTCAATCTGGCTGGCCTGGGTTTTGGCGTGTGGCGCTTTTTCTACGGCCCGGCGGACGAGATGATGACGGTGGTGATCAGCCTGATTTGGGTGATCTACAACATGACCATCCTCGGTGGAGCGGTGGCCGTGGCGGTGGAGGCCAAGCAGGTACGGCAGTCGCATCGCGTGGAGATCGCCATGCCTGCGGCGGTAGCCCGGGCTGACGGACATCTGTTCCCCTGTACGCTGCGTGATTACTCCGATGGTGGCGTGGGTATCGAAATGCGCGTACCAGATCAGTTGCAAGAGCATGATCAGATAGCACTGCTGCTTAAACGTGGCCAGCAGGAGTTCAGCTTCCCTTGCGTGGTGACGCGATCCCATGGCCGCTCGGTGGGGGTCCGTTTGGTCAAACTCTCGACCCGCCAACATATCGACTTTATTCAATGCACCTTTGCTCGGGCGGATACCTGGGCACTGTGGCAAGACGGATTCCCGGAAGACCGGCCGGTGGACAGCCTGCGGGACGTACTGATGCTAGGTTTTCACGGCTACCGGCGCATGGCGGACTATGCGCCGCCAACGATGCGCAAGATCCTGGTCGGCCTGACCTCGCTGGCTACCTGGATCCTGTCATTTATTCCGCATGGCGTAGGAAGAGGCCGCGCTCCAACGGCCCCAGAGACGGTGGCATAGGCTGCGTGTCGCAACCGCCCGTTCGCATGCCCTGCGAACCGGCCCAAAAGATGATGATACGATGACGAGAAAAATAAACTGGTTTACCGCGCTGGCCTTAGGCATCAGTAGCTTATCTCAGGCGGAAACGGCCCCCACTCCAGCGGCTGGCGTGACTCCGCCTGCGAGCACCGTGGCCGACGCTCCGGTCACCGTACCCATGGGAGTGGCGGTGCCGCAAGCACCCGATGCGCCGGTGCGTGATGTAAAACTGCCGTTTACCGAGGTGGCTCCACCGCCTGGCACCTTTATCCTGCGTGGCACCCGCCCAGAAGGCCAGATCGAGTTTGGCGTGCGCAGTGACGAGGTGGTTTCGCAGGCGCTGTTGGATCTGGAGTTTACCCCTTCGCCGTCGCTGATCCCGGTGGAGTCGCACGTCAAGATCTACCTCAACGATGAGTTGATGGGCGTCACCACCATCACCAAAGAGCAGTTGGGTAAGCCTAATCGTGTCCAGTTGCCGATCGATCCGCGCTATATCACCGATTTTAACCGCATTCGCTTGGTGTTTGTCGGCCATTACCAGAACATCTGTGAGAACCCGGCCAACAGCACGCTGTGGCTGGACGTCAGCAAATCCAGTTCGCTGAGCCTGCGTTACCAGACTCTGCCGGTGAAAAATGAGCTTTCCCACTTCCCGGAACCCTTCTTTGACAGCCGCGACGATCGGCCATTAACGCTGCCGATGGTGTTTGCCGGGCAGCCGGATCTGGAACAACAACGGGCGGCGGGGATTTTGGCCTCCTGGTTCGGCACTCAGGCGCAGTGGCGTGGTCAGTCCTTCCCGACGTTGTTTAACCGCTTGCCGAGCCAGCACGCCATCGTGTTTGCCACCAACAAACAGCGGCCGGATTTCCTGAAGGATTACCCGGCGGTCAACGGGCCGACGGTGGAGATGATTAGCCACCCGGAAAACCCCTATGTGAAGCTGTTGTTGGTGCAGGGCCGTGATGATAACGACCTGATCACGGCGGTGAAGGGCATCGCGCAGGGTAATATCCTGTTCCGTGGCCAGAATCTGAGTGTGGATAAGGTTGAGCAGTTGGCCGTTCGCCAGCCGTACGATGCGCCAAACTGGGTGCGCACCGATCGGGCGATGAAGTTCAGCGAACTCCAGCAATATGCTGAGCAGTTGCAGACTAACGGCGTCGAACCCGGGCCGATCTCACTGTCGATGAATCTGCCGCCGGATCTGTTCCTGATCCACAGCACCGGCATCGATATGCAGCTGAAATACCGCTACACCTCGCCGCGTATTGAGGATGGTTCCCGCCTGAGCATCAGCCTGAACAATCAGTTTGTGCAGTCCTATGCCCTGGTGCCGGAGCATGAGAAGGGTGCACAGCTGTTGCGTCTGCCGCTGGCTCAGGGACTGCTTGATTCCGACAGGGCGGTCAACATCCCGGCGCTGAAATTGGGGGCCACCAACCAGCTGCGCTTTGACTTCGATTACACCACGCTGCTGGCCAGCGGTGCCGAAGGGCGTTGCGAAACCTATTCTTTGGTGCCGAACCATGCGGTGATCGACGGCAACTCCACCATCGATTTCTCCGGCTATCGTCACTTTATCACCATGCCCGATCTGCGTGCCTTCTCCAACGCCGGTTTCCCTTTCAGCCGCCTGGCGGATCTGTCGCAAACGCTGGTGCTGGTGAACAAACAACCTCAGCCCGCCCAGGTGAGCGCCTTGCTCAACGCCATGGGTAACATGGGGGCGCAAACCGGCTATCCGGCGCTGGCTTTCTCGCTGTCCGATGACTGGTCACAGGCCAAGGATAAGGACGCCGATATCCTGTTGATCGGCACCATCCCACCGGAGCTGCGTGATGACAAGAAAATCAACCTGCTGGTAGAAGCGACGCTAAGCTGGGTGAAAATGCCGATGCGCCAACTGCCGCTGCCGAGTATGGATGTGCAGCAGGATGACGCTACACCAGACAGCAAAACCACCATCAGCTCGGAAGGGGCGATGGCGGCGGTGGTCGGTGTGCAGTCCCCGTTCCATGATCAGCGCAGCATTGTGGCCCTGCTGGCGGACAGCCCGCGGGGTTATGAACTGTTGAATAATGCGCAGCTAGACAGCGGCAAGCGTGCGGCGATGTTTGGTTCGGTGGCCGTGATCCGTGAGTCCGGCGTCGATAGCCTGCGTGTGGGGGATGTTTACTACGTCGGCCACCTGCCGTGGTGGGAACGTATCTGGTATGCGTTATCGACGCATCCGCTGCTGCTGGGGGCGATAGCCGCGCTGGTGGTGGTGATGGTGGCCCTGTTGCTGCGGCGTGGTCTGAAGGCCTTTAGCCGTCGTCGTCTGTCACCGGAAGATCGGGATTAATTGCCATGATGGGGATCTGCCTGCGCCGCCTGCTGCCTGGCCTGATGCTGCTGTGTGCGTTCAACACGGCGGCAACCTGTGATTGGCCTGCCTGGCAGCAGTACCAACAGTTTTATCTCAGCGAGGAAGGGCGGGTGATCGATCCCAGCAGCCCGAAGCGCATCACCACGTCCGAAGGGCAGAGCTATGGGATGTTCTTCGCGCTGGTGGCCAACGATCGGCCTGCCTTCGATAAGCTGTTGGCGTGGACGGAGAACAATCTCGCCTCTGGCGACCTGAGCGCACATCTGCCGGCCTGGCTGTGGGGGCAGGACGATAACAAAGCCTGGAAGGTGCTGGACAGCAACTCGGCTGCCGATGCGGATCTGTGGATCGCTTACAACCTGCTAGAGGCGGGGCGGCTGTGGCAAAGCCGCCGCTATCAAACATTGGGCACGCTGTTGTTACAACGGATTGGCCGTGAAGAGGTGGCGAATATCCCCGGTTTGGGTCTGGTGCTGCTGCCGGGCAAGATGGGTTTTGTGGCCGAGGATCGCTGGCGCTTAAACCCCAGCTATTTACCGCCGCAGTTGCTGGCCCGCTTTGCCCAATTGAACGGGCCGTGGCAAGCGATGCAGAAAACCAGCCAACGGTTATTGCTGGAAACGGCTCCGCAAGGATTTTCCCCAGACTGGGCCGAGTGGCAATCGGGCAAAGGTTGGCAGCCCGATCCCGTCAAACCCAATATCGGCAGCTATGACGCCATTCGCGTCTATCTTTGGGCTGGGATGTTGGCGGACGACGATCCCCATAAAGCGGCGCTGGTGAAGCAGTTCCAACCGATGGTGCGCCTCACCGCTCAGCTTGGCGCGGTGCCGGAGAAGGCCGATACCGCCAGCGGGAAAACCAACGGTACGGGCCCGGTAGGCTTCTCCGCCGCGCTGTTGCCGCTGCTGGCTGCACAACCCGATGCCCTGGCGGTGCAACGCCAACGTATTCAGGATAACCCTCTGGGTAATGATGCTTATTTCAGCGCCTCTTTGCTGCTGTTCGGCCAGGGATGGGATCAGCAACGCTATCGTTTCAATCGTCAGGGTGAACTTCAACCCGCCTGGGGTAGCCAATGCGCAACTTCACATTAGGCTGGCTAAGCCTGCTTCCTTTAAGCCTGGCTCTGTTGCCACAGGCGCAGAGTGCCGAGAGCGTAGCCCCGGAGCAATGGCTACTGGAGCAGGTGCGCATCGGCGAAGCCAGCAACAAAGATGAGCTGGTGCGTCAATCGCTGTATCGCCTTGAGCTGATGGACCCGAATAACCCTGACGTGATAGCGGCGCGTATGCGCCTGGCCCTGCGGCAGGGGAATCAGGTTTTGGCGCAGCAACAGCTGGATAAGCTGAAGGGGGTGGCACCGCAATCGCCGGTGTTCCGCCAGGCAGAAATGAACATGCTACTGACCCAGCCGGAAACCCGCCAGAAGCTGCAACAGGCACGCCTGATGGCGGCCGCAGGGCGCTTGCCTGAGGCAAAAGCTCAGTACGATGAGCTGTTCCACGGCAATCTGCCAACGCTCGATCTGGCGGTGGAGTATTGGCGTCTGGTGGCCAGGCTACCCGGCCAGGAATCAGCAGCGACACAGCAACTACAGGCGCTGGATCGGCAATATCCCGGCAACATCACGCTGCGCATGGCGCTGGCGCGGATGCTGTTCAGCCAGGATCGCGACGCTCAGGCCTATGAGCTGTTACAGCAAGTGGCGGCCGATCCCGCAGGCCGCAGCTCTGCGGCGGATTTGTGGTTGGAACAGGTCAAAGCGTTGCCGGTCAGCCCGCAGAGCGTGGCGGCGTTGAACCGCTTCCTCGGCGTGTTTGAAAGCGGTGAGCAGGCGCTTGGCGCGCAGCAGGAACTGGCCCGCCAGCGGACGCTGTTGGCCGATCCGGCCTATCGCGCGCGCATGACCGGGCTGGCGCAGGTGAATAAAGGCGGCGGTCGTGCGGCAATCCCGGAACTGAAAAAAGCGCTATCGAGTGCGCCTAATGATGCCGAAGTGTTGGGTGCGCTTGGCCTGGCCTATTCCCGCGCCGGCAACCGGCAGCAGGCGTTGAGCCTGTTCCAACAGGCGCAGAAGGCGGACAAGGATAACTACGACAGCAGCAAATGGCAGAGCCTGATCAAAACCACCCGTTACTGGCTGGCGATCGATGCGGGCGACAAGGCGTTAAAGGCCAATAACCTGCCGTTGGCGCAGCAACAGTACCAGCAGGCACGGCAGATTGATAACGGCGACAGCGATGCGTTGATCGGCCTGGGCGACGTTGCCGTAGCCCGTAAGGATGATGCCGCCGCCGAGCGCTATTATCAGCAGGCTCTGCGCCTGGATCCGGCCAGCGGTAGCGCGATGCGGGGCTTGGTGAATATCTACCAGCGGCAGTCGCCACAAAAAGCGCTGGCCTACCTTAATGGTCTGCCTCGTGGGCAACAGAACAAGCTACGCAGCACCCTCGACGGGCTGCAACTGGATATGCTCAAACAGCAGGCCGACGAACTGGCTCAGCGCCAGCAGTGGCCAGAGGCGGCGGAAAAGTACCGGCAGGCGCACCAGAAGGATCCTGATGACGTCTGGCTGACCTATCACTATGCGCAAACGTTGCGTCAGGCCGGGCAACCGCAGCAGGCCGACGTGCTGATGCGTCAACTGGCCGCGAAGAAGTCCGGCGATCCGCAGCAGGTTTACGCCTATGCGCTGTATCTGGCTGGCAGCGATCGTGATAACCAGGCGTTGGCCCAATTGAATACATTGCCCAAAGCGCAGTGGAACGACGGGATGCGTGAGATGGCCCAGCGTTTGCAGATGCAGGCCACGCTCGATCATGCCGAACGGCTCCGAACTGCCGGTGATGAACCCGCAGCAATCGCCTATCTGCGCCAGCAGCCCCCGGCAACGCGCATCGACCTGACCTTGGCCGACTGGGCGCTGGAGCGGGGAGAGTATGACGAGGCGTTGGCGGATTATCAGCGGGTGCGTGCGCGTGAGCCGAATAATCCGGATGCGCGTTTGGGGGAGATTGAAGCCTATGTGGCGCAAGGCCAACTGAGCGAGGCCCGCCAACGGCTGCAAACGGCACCAGCGCAACCGGATGAGTCGATCAACGGCCAGCGCCGTGTTGCCAATGCCTGGACGGCAGTGGGCGAACCGCAGAAAGCGACCGATATTTTCAAACAGTTAAAAGTGGCCGCCCAGCAAGAGCCGCCGGGGCAGGGCAAAGCCTTGGTGTATCGTGATGCTGCCAGGCTGGAACAAAAGCAGTTGCAACCGCAACCGGCGCAGCAGGATTATCGCCAGGCGATGGTGGCCAGCGGCATTGCGCCAACGGTACCTGAGGATAATGACGGTTATACCCGTCTGACCCGCAATAACGCGACGGATGACTGGCTAAAACGCGGCATTCGCTCCGATGCCGCCGATCTCTATCGCCAACAGGACGTCAGAGTCACGCTTGATCACGACTACTGGCGTTCGAGCGGCACCGGTGGCATCTCGGATTATCAGGCGCATGACACCATGTTGCAGGTGGATATGCCGCTGTATGACGGCCGGGCGTTCCTGCGTACCGACACCGTCCAACTGAACGCGGGCAGTTTCTCGACGGATAATAACGGCAAGTACTTCGAAACCTTTGGCACCTGTAACACGCAGGGTTGCCGCGGTGACGAACGGCAAAAAACCACCGGCACCAGCGTGGCGGCCGGTTGGGCCAACGACCATTGGCAAACCGATATCGGCACCACCCCGATGGGATTTGAAGTGGTGGACTGGGTCGGCGGCGTGGCCTATAGCGGTGACTGGAACCATATCGGTTGGACGCTGGGCGCCTCGCGGCGGCCGATTACCAGCTCGCTGTTGGCCTTCGGCGGGACTCGGGATCCGAACACCGGCACTACCTGGGGCGGCGTGCGTGCTACCGGTATCAACCTGAGCGCCAGCTACGATCGCGGTGAAGCCAACGGCGTGTGGGCCGATCTCAGTGCTCATCAGCTTACCGGCCAGAATGTCGAGGATAACCAGCGCCAGCGCTTGATGGCCGGTTATTACTATAAGGTGATAAACGAAGATAACCGCCGCGCCACCGTTGGGCTGAGCACCATGCTCTGGCACTATCAGAAGGACTTGAGCGGTTACTCTCTTGGGCAGGGGGGTTATTACAGCCCGCAGCAATATGTTTCGCTGGCGGTGCCGGTGAACTATCGCCAGCGCACGGAAAACTGGTCGTGGGAAGTGGGGGGCTCGGTGTCGATTTCGCACTCGAAAACCAACGATGAAAAACGCTATCCCCTGCAAGGACTGATCCCAGATTCTCTGCCAGACAAGGACGCGGTGGAAAGCGGTGGCTCCTCCTCCGGCGTAGGTTATACGCTGCGAGCCCTGATCGAACGCCGCCTCAGTTCCCATTGGACGCTGGGGGCCGGCATTGATATTCAACAGGCTAAAGACTATACCCCGAGCCATGCGTTGATTTATCTGCGTTATTCGCTCGCCGGTTGGCAGGGCGATCTCGATCTGCCACCGCAGCCGCTGACGCCGTACGCCGACTTCAAGTAACGTGAAATTGGTCGATTCGTGGTGTCGCCCACAGGGTAGTTTTGCTACCCTGTGGCTATTCCGGCTAGGATAATACCGAAACCCGCGCTTTTCCTGCTGCCACCAAGCGGTTGGTAAGGTAAACACGTGGGGCAATCGAGTATACTCAAGCCGCTTACCCAGCAAGCAATATTTCCCCTTACCCAGCCCCTCCTTGCAGGAACTGATACGGAGCTGCGGTCAGGCACAAGAGTTAGGTTTTAGCACATTCACTCCCTTCACCCTGTGGGAGAGGGTTAGGGTGAGGGGCGTCATTGATTAATCTAGGAGTGCAGGTTTTTGCGGGTCAGGCGTTCATTAACGATTAAGCAGATGGCGGCGGTGTCTGGTGTGGCACTGGTGACGATCTGTATCTTCATCGTGATCCAGCTATTCCACTTTGTGCAGCAGCGCAGAGATGACTATGCCCAGCAGTTGGAGAATGTGGCCCAGGCCGTGCGTCAGCCGCTGGCAGAAGCCGTGCTGCGGATGGATGTGCCGGAAACCAAACGCGTGCTCAACTCTCTGCAGCCGGTGGGGATCCTCACCCGAGCGGATATCGTCCTGCCTAACGAGTTTCAGGCGCTGCATGCCAATTTCCCGCCGGAACGCCCGGTCCCTGCGCTAGTGGCGCGTATCTTTGAGCTGCCGGTACAGATTTCGGTGCCGCTCTATTCGCTTGAACGGGTGCCTGCCAATCCTCAGCCGCTGGCCTACCTGGTGTTGCAGGCCGATTCGTACCGCATGTATCAGTTTATCCTCAGCACGCTATCGACCATGTTGTCGACCTATCTGCTGTTGGCGCTGATCCTGTCGATCGCCGTGAGCTGGTGCATGAACCGGCTGCTGGTTTATCCATTGCGAGCCATGGCGCGCGAACTGGAAAATGTCCCTCAGGAAGATCTCCCTTACCACCAACTGATGTTGCCAGCCCAACATCAGGACGATGAATTAGGCTTGCTGGTGCGCAATTACAATCGCAATCAGCAAACGCTGGCCAAGGCGCATACCGCCATGAGCCGCCTGAGTACCCATAACTCGATGACCGAATTACCCAATCCGGTGCTGTTTGCCGCGCTGCTTGAACAGCATATTGCTGCCAGTATGCGGCCACCGCGCTTTAATCTGTTGGTCGTGGGGATCGAAACCCTGCATGAGGCCTCCGGTGCGCTGAACCCATCCATGCGTGAAGCGCTGTTGCTGACGTTGGCGAAAAAGCTGCGTCAGGTTATCGGTGTGGACTGCGTGCTGGCACAGCTGAGCAATGCCGAGTTTGCCATCCTGGCGAAAAATATCGAGCAGCCCCTTCATGCCATGCAGTTGGCCAGAAGAGTGATGGCGGCCATCAATGCACCGCTGAATCTGCAACAGAAGATGCCGCTGCGGCCAAGCGCCAGTATCGGCATTGCCCATTATCCCAATTCGGGGGAAAGCGCGGAGCAACTGCTGCGTAGTGCCACCTCGGCCATGATGTCCGCGCATCGTGAGGGTAAAAATCAGATCCTGTTCTTCGAGCCTTGCCTGACCGAAAAAACTCAAAAGCGTCTGACGCAGGAAAGCGAGATCCTGCTGGCCATTGAGCAACGTCAGTTTGCGCTATTCCTGCAACCGCAGTGGGATATGCAAACCAATCAGGTGACCGGCGCGGAAGCTCTGCTGCGTTGGCAACTGCCCGACGGGCAGATTATTCTTCCGGCGGATGTGATCCCGCTGGCGGAGGAGTTGGACGTGATCGTGCCACTGGGTAACTGGGTGCTGGAAGAGTCATGCCGTATTCTGGCCGCGTGGCAATCCCAGGGCATCACGTTGCCGTTGGCGGTAAATATTTCGCCGATCCAGCTGCAGCATAAAGACTTTGTGCCTCAGTTGAAACGGCTGCTGGACGAGCACCAGATCGACCCGCATAAGCTGCTGTTGGAAATCACTGAGACGGTGCGTATCCACGACCTTGATGGGGCGTTGGAACTGCTACGGGAATTGCATGATTTAGGTGTGTCGATTGCCTTGGATGACTTTGGCATGGGCTATGCCAGCCTGAATTACCTCAATCGTCTGAAATCCCTGCCGATCGATCTGATTAAAATCGACAAAAGCTTTATTGATGGCCTGCCAGAGGACGATGCGATGGTGCGGATCGTCAGCTCGATTTCCGAGGTGCTTCATCTGCCGGTAATGGCGGAAGGGGTGGAAACCACGGCGCAGCGAGACTGGCTGTTACAGCACGGCATTCGCACTGGCCAGGGCTTCCTGTTTGCCAAGCCTTTACCCCGCAAGGAGTTTGAAGCGCAGTTTGCCTCCGTTGCCAAAGCGTGACCTCAGTGGAAAATCGGCAATGAAATTTGTTTCTAATGTGTTAATGTTCACATAAATCAGATCATTATCTCAACCGCAAAAGCCATTCCCTTTACTCTATCCGTAAATTCAGGATATTAGCAATAAAAGGGAACGACTCTATGGCTGACATACCGCTTAAATCTTCCACCTCATCACCCGCCACTCGCCGGGGCCTGTGTATCCTGGTGGTAGACCTGTTGCTGTTTGTAGTTCTACTGCAAACCCTGCCGTTTAGTGCCAAGGAGAATATGGGCCTGGCTCTGCTGGTGTTTATTGGCATTCTATGGCTTACCGAGGCCGTGCATGTCACCATTACCGCACTGCTGGTTCCCGTTATGGCGGTAGGTATGGGCATGATGAATGTGGATAAGGCGCTGGCTTCCTTTGCCAATCCCACCATTTTCCTGTTCTTTGGCGGTTTTGCGCTGGCCACTGCACTGCATATCCAGAAGATTGATCGGCTGATCGCCAACCGGCTGCTGTTGCTTGCTAAAGGCCGGATGCTGGTGGCTGCCCTGATGCTGTTTGGTGCCACTGCCCTACTTTCAATGTGGATCAGCAACACTGCCACTGCTGCCATGATGCTGCCATTGGCGATGGGTATTCTGAGTAATCTGGATCGCCAACGCGAGCATAACACTTACGTCTTTCTGCTATTGGGTATCGCCTACAGTGCCAGCATTGGCGGGCTGGGTACCATGGTTGGCAGCCCGCCCAATGCTATCGCGGCGGCTCAGCTGGGGCTGGATTTCATCGGATGGATGAAGTTTGGTGTGCCAGTGATGCTGGTATTGATGCCATTGATGGTGGCCACGCTGTACGTCATGTTGCGGCCAAGACTGAGTCATCGCTTTGAAATCACACTGGAAAGCTTCTCTTGGACGCCAGTGCGTCAGGTGACACTCGGTATTTTCCTGCTCACCGTAGTGTGCTGGATTTTCAGCAGCCATATCAGCGCGGCCCTAGGGGGATTGAAGCAGTTTGATACCGTGGTGGCGGTAGGTGCTGCGGTATTGATCGGTATCAGCGGGGTGGCCAGTTGGGCACAGATCCAGCAGAACACTGATTGGGGAGTGCTGATGCTGTTCGGCGGCGGGCTAACGCTGAGTGTGATCCTGAAAGATTCAGGAGCTAGCGCCGTGATGGCGCACGGTATGGCAACGCTGTTTGGTGCCAGCCACTGGTTTATCATCATTCTGGCCGTGGCGACTTTCATCATATTCCTGACAGAATTCACCAGCAATACCGCCAGCGCAGCGCTGCTGGTGCCGGTGTTTGCCACGGTTGCCGAGGCTTTGGGGATGCCTTCGGCATTGCTGACCATTGTGATTGGCATCGGGGCTTCCTGCGCCTTTATGCTGCCGGTGGCAACCCCGCCGAATGCCATCGTTTATGGCACCGGTGAAATACGGCAAAGTGAAATGGTTAAGGTTGGTTTCTGGCTGAACATAGTTTGTGTTCTGGTGGTGAGCCTGTTCGCCTGGTTTATCTGGCGTTAAGTTTTTATCCTCCCGCCTGGTACTTTTCTGGCGGGAGAGTTCGCTTTATTTCCCTGTCAAAAACTAGTTTCTACCGCTACCTATTCTGAGTTAATGCAAAGAAAAGCTTCCGTAACGCTGGAACTTGTACACTGACTGACGCGTTTCAGCTCTTAAATTCACACCAATAGGCCTGGATCCTACCAACAAGTTATTTCCATGTTGTTATGGGGGTGTTATTTTCCGCGCAAGCGATAAACAGGACGGACGAGTGATTGCCCGCCTGCCGCGTTGTCCCCCCCCAAAGGATGTGCTTATGAAAACAACTATATTTAAGAGCCTCTATTTTCAGGTGTTAACAGCGATTACGCTGGGGATCCTGCTTGGCCATTTCTACCCTGAACTCGGTGCCCAGATGAAACCCCTGGGCGATGGATTTGTTAAATTAATCAAAATGATTATCGCTCCGGTGATCTTCTGTACCGTGGTGACCGGCATCGCGGGCATGGAGAGCATGAAGGCCGTGGGCCGTACCGGGGCGATTGCCCTGCTGTACTTTGAAATCGTCAGTACCATTGCGTTGCTGATCGGCCTGGTGATCGTGAACGTGGTGCAACCCGGTGCCGGGATGAACGTCGATCCGGGAACGCTGGATGCTAAAGCGGTGGCGGTCTATGCCGAGAAGGCTTCTGAGCAGGGGCTCGTGCCTTTCCTGTTGGATATTATCCCGGGAAGCGTGGTGGGTGCCTTTGCCAGCGGCAACATCTTGCAGGTGCTGCTGTTTGCGGTGCTGTTCGGTTTTGCCCTGCATCGCCTGGGTGAGAAAGGCCAGGTGATCTTTAACGTCATCGACAGCTTCTCCCGCGTGATCTTCGGCATCATCAACATGATCATGCGCCTGGCACCGCTGGGGGCCTTTGGTGCCATGGCGTTCACTATCGGTAAATACGGTGTGGGCACCCTGCTGCAACTGGGCCAACTGATTGTCTGCTTCTATATCACCTGCTTACTGTTTGTGGTGGTGGTGTTGGGCTCGATTGCTCGCTACAACGGCTTCAGCATCTTTAAATTTATTCGCTATATCAAAGAAGAGCTGTTGATCGTACTGGGGACCTCGTCTTCCGAATCGGTGCTGCCACGCATGCTCGATAAAATGGAAAATCTGGGGTGCAAGAAATCGGTAGTGGGTCTGGTGATCCCGACGGGCTACTCGTTCAACCTTGACGGTACCTCGATCTATCTGACGATGGCGGCGGTGTTTATCGCCCAGGCAACCAACACCCATATGGACATCATGCATCAGGTGACCTTGTTGGTGGTGCTGCTGCTCTCCTCTAAAGGGGCGGCAGGGGTGACCGGCAGTGGCTTTATCGTACTGGCAGCGACCATTTCGGCGGTAGGGCATTTACCGCTGGCCGGTCTGGCCCTGATCCTCGGTATCGACCGCTTTATGTCCGAAGCCCGCGCCTTGACCAACCTGGTAGGTAACGGCGTGGCGACGGTAGTGGTGGCCAAATGGTGTAACCAACTGGATGAAAAGCAGCTGCAAGACGTGCTGAACAACAGAACTGATAAGGTTTCTACTGACAAACAGCTGCCTTCTGCCTAAGTTTTTTCCTGCCTTCAACATCGGCTGCCATGGCAGCCGATGTCATTTCCCCTTGCTTCTTGTTCATTTTTTCTCCATAACACCCTACAGCTATTATTTTTCACTGTGATGAGTGACATCCGCCAAGGCGCGCGGTCTAACAGAATGGTACACTTTGCGCTTTCCGCCCTACGGTGAAACTCAGGGTGTGATCGTTGCTGTGCCACGCACAGTTCAGGCCGTACTCGTCAACATCGTGGCGAGACGATGCCTTATATTCCAATGAACGGAATATCCGTATTTGCATAAAAAATTGGCTAGTCATTAAGTAGGGGTTCACATGCAGGGCACCAGAATTCGTCTTTTAGTGGGTGGGCTGCTGTTGGTTGCGGCCAACGGTAGCGTGCACGCTGAAGCACTACAACCTGATCCTGCCTGGCAGCAGGGGCAGCTGAATAACGGTTTTTCTTGGCAGATCCTTGATACACCACAGCGCCCGAGCGATCGCGTTGAGTTAAGGTTGATGGTCAATACCGGATCGCTGGTGGAATCTGCCCAGCAGATCGGTTTTGCCCATTTGCTGCCGCGTATTGCGATTACGCGCAGCGAGAGTTTTACCCAGCCGCAGCTACAGTCGCTGTGGCAACAGAGCGTGGACAGTGAACGGCCATTGCCGCCAGCCATCAGCTCTTATGATTTCACCATCTACAATCTGAGCCTGCCCAATAACCGCCCCGATCTGTTGAAAGAGGCGCTGGCCTGGCTGGCGGATACCACGGGTAAGCTGGCTATCGATGAGCCAACGGTAGAAGCGGTGATGAACTCCAATATGGATCCTATCGGTATCTTCCCGCCGGATCCCAAAGACAGCTGGTGGCGTTATCGCCTGAAAGGCTCAACGCTACTGGCACACGATCCGGGCCAACCGGTCAAGCGGCCGGTCAATATCGAACAGCTGCAGAAATTTTACCAGCAATGGTATACCCCGGACGTCATGACGTTGTACGTGGTGGGTAAAGTTGATAGCCGTAGCCTGACCGAACAGATCAACAAGGCGTTCTCGCCTCTCCAAGGCAAGCGCGAAGCGCCGGCAACCATGCCAACTCTGACTCCACTGCCGCCGCAGCCGGTCAGTCTGATCAGCGATCAGGTGAAGCAGGATACGCTGTCGATCATGTGGGATACGCCATGGCATCCGATTCGCGATTCGCAAAGCCTGAGCCGTTACTGGCGCAGTGATATGGCCCGTGAAGCCCTGTTCTGGCACATTCAGCAGGTGCTGCAAAAGAGCGAGCAGAAAAACATCAAGCTGGGCTTCGACTGCCGGGTGCAGTATCAACGCGCCCAGTGTGCGATCCATCTGAATTCACCGAATGATAATCTGAACAACGGCCTGGCCTTTATTGCCCGCGAATTGGCTAATGTGCGTAACAACGGCCTGTCTCAGGATGAGTTCAATGCCTTGCTGGCACAGAAAACCGATCAGTTGAGCAAACTGTTTGCCACCTATGCCCGCACCGACACCGATGTGCTGATGAGCCAGCGTCTGCGTTCACAGCAAAGTGGCGTGGTGGATATCGCTCCGGAGCAATACCAGAAGCTGCGTCAGGCCTTCTTGTCGTCGCTGACGCTGGAATCGCTTAATCAGGAACTGAAGCTGCAACTGTCGCAGGATGCCACCTTGGTGCTGTTACAGCCGAAGGGGGAGCCGGAGATGAATATGAAGCAGCTCCAGGAAACCTATAACGGCATCATGGCGCCAGCACCGGCCGTGGTGAGCGAAGAGCCAAAACCGGCGGATGCGGCTACCGCAGCACCGGAAGCCAGCGCACAGTAATCATTGCCCCTCACCCCAACCCTCTCCCACAGGGAGAGGGAGCTGCCCGGAGAGCCTAGTTAGGCCGTGCAGCTTCGGAGAGTTGGGAGTAAAAAGAAAGGCAGGTATTACGCAGAGAAATCAACGAAACCAAGGTGAGTCAGCTGGTGCTCAGAAGGAACACGACATTATCAGCCTAACTCGATCGGTCCCCTTGTATGTTTAAAGACACTTTAATTTAATTACCCATCCAAAGGCGGGTAGACTTTAACCGAGTTGTACCTGATGCCACAGCCCGTTTCTCCCACAGGGAGAGGGAGCTGCCCGGAGAGCCTAGTTAGGCCGTGCAGCTTCGGAGAGTTGGGAGTAAAAAGAAAGGCAGGTATTACGCAGAGAAATCAACGAAACCAAGGTGAGTCAGCCGGTGCTCAGAAGGAACACGACATTATCAGCCTAACTCGATCGGTCCCCTCTCCCTGTGGGAGAGGGTTAGGGTGAGGGGCCTAGTTGCGATACAGTACCTTGATGATGTGATAGCCGAACTGGGTTTTCACCGGGCCATAGGGCTTGAGCAACGGGATGCTGAACACTGCCTTATCGAAGGCAGCGACCATCGTCCCCTTGTTGAACTCACCCAGGGAGCCGCCGTTGCGTTTGGACGGGCAGCTCGAGTATTTGCGCGCCAGCGTATCAAAGCTGACGCCGCGCTTGAGTTTGGCCAACAGCTCGTTGGCTAGTGTTTCGTTATCCACCAGGATGTGTAGCGCGCTAGCGGTCTTTGCCATCTTAATAATCCAATCAGTCGTGCAGAATTTGCCGCCATTATACCTGTTAAATCTGTTTGGCGCTTTCTGCTACAATCCTTCTCCCCTGCACTCCAATATTGAGCAATAAAGCGCCATGCGATTAAACCCCAGCCAACAACAAGCCGTCGAATTCGTTACCGGGCCTTGCCTGGTACTGGCCGGTGCCGGTTCCGGCAAAACGCGTGTGATCACCAATAAAATCGCCCACCTGATCCACCAATGTGGCTATCAGGCCCGGCATATTGCCGCCGTAACCTTTACCAACAAGGCGGCGCGTGAGATGAAAGAGCGTGTGGCGCAAACCATGGGGCGCAAAGAGTCGCGTGGCCTGATGATCTCCACCTTCCATACGCTGGGGCTGGAAGTGATCAAACGCGAATATGCCGCGTTGGGGATGAAGTCCAACTTCTCGCTGTTTGACGATCAAGACCAGCTCGCGTTGTTGAAAGAACTGACCGAGAAGTGGCTGGAAAACGACAAGACTCTGGTGGCACAGCTGATCTCGACCATTTCCAACTGGAAGAACGATCTGGTGGATCCGCAGCGGGCAATGGGGCTGGCGCGCTCAGAGAAGGACAAGCTGTTCGCCCACTGCTACGGGCTGTATCACGACCATATGAGAGCCTGTAACGTACTGGATTTTGACGATCTGATCCTGCTGCCCACCTTGTTGCTACAGCGTAATGAGGAGGTGCGTGAGCGCTGGCAGAACCGTATCCGCTATCTGCTGGTGGATGAATATCAGGACACCAACACCAGCCAGTACGAACTGGTGAAACTGCTGGTGGGTAACCGCGCACGCTTTACCGTGGTGGGGGATGACGATCAGTCGATCTACTCCTGGCGCGGTGCGCGTCCGCAGAACCTGGTACTGCTAAAGGAAGATTTTCCGGCGTTGCAGGTGATCAAGCTTGAGCAGAACTACCGTTCCAGCGAACGTATTCTGAAGGCCGCCAATATCCTGATTGCCAACAACCCGCACGTCTTTGAAAAACGCCTGTTCTCCGAACTGGGCTACGGCGAAGAGTTGAAGGTGGTCACGGCCAACAATGAAGATCACGAGGCCGAGCGGGTGGTGGGGGAACTGATCGCCCATCACTTTGTGAAGAAAACCAATTACGGCGACTATGCGATCCTCTATCGCGGAAACCACCAGTCGCGTGTGTTTGAAAAAATGCTGATGCAGAACCGCATTCCGTACAAGATTTCTGGCGGCACGTCGTTCTTCTCGCGCCCGGAAATCAAGGATTTGCTGGCCTATCTGCGGGTTTTGACCAACCAGGAAGACGACAGCGCCTTCCTGCGTATCGTTAATACACCGAAGCGGGAAATCGGCCCGGCGACGCTGCAAAAGTTGGGAGAGTGGGCCAACCAGCGTAACAAGAGCCTGTTCCACGCCAGCTTCGATCTTGGACTGGGCCAGTATCTGACAGGCAGGGGGCTGGAGTCTTTACAGCGTTTCACCCATTGGATGGAAGGTATCATCCAGATGGTGGAGCGTGAGCCGGTGGCAGCGGTGCGCGATCTGATCCGCGGCATCGACTATGAAAGTTGGTTGTTTGAAACCTCGCCCAGCCCGAAAGCGGCCGAAATGCGCATGAAAAACGTCAACACGCTGTTTGGCTGGATGACCGAGATGCTGGAAGGCAGCGATCTGGACGAACCGATGACGCTGACCCAGGTGGTCACGCGCTTTACGTTGCGTGACATGATGGAGCGCGGCGAAAGCGATGAAGAGCTGGATCAGGTACAGCTGATGACTCTGCATGCTTCCAAGGGGCTGGAATTCCCCTATGTGTTCCTGGTGGGGATGGAAGAGGGGTTATTGCCGCATCAGAGCAGTATTGACGAGGATAATGTCGATGAAGAACGGCGTTTGGCCTATGTGGGGATCACCCGCGCCCAGAAGGAGCTGATTTTCACCCTGTGTCGCGAACGTCGCCAATACGGTGAGTTGGTGCGGCCTGAACCCAGCCGTTTCCTGCTGGAACTGCCGCAGGACGATCTGGCTTGGGAGACGGAACGCAAGGTGGTTAGCCCGCAGGAGCGGATGGAGAAAGGCCAAAGCCATTTGGCCAGCGTGAAGGCGATGTTGGCCAAGGCCAAGGGCGGTAGCTGAGGTTCGGGGCAGTTTTTAAGACTGCTCTTCCAAAAACAGCGGCCAGTGGGCATAGCTCTGCCAGTGACTTTCCTGATCCAGCGCCTCTGCGCGCAGCGGATGTCGCTCTAACCAGCCGTGCGGCAAAATCACATGCAACTCTTCATCGTTGGCACGCAGGCGTACCGCGGGCAGGGTATCGTCACGGCGGCGGCTGGCAAAGATGATGGCCAGACGCAACAGACGACACATGCGCTGTGCCACGCGAGGCGGCACGGCGTTTTGTTGGCTCAGTAGCGGCAGATCGAGGGCATTGCTCTGGTTTTGCAGCAGGGTGGCTAACAGTTTTTTCTGCGCCGGGGTAAAGCCGGGTAAATCAAGATGGCTGACCAGATAGGCGGCGTGTTGAGGAGCCTGTTTGAAATCGACGCTCAGGCCGATTTCGTGGATCAGGCAGGCCGCATGCAGTAGCTCACGACATCGCGTATCCAATTGCCATTCGTTGGTGGTTTGCAAACAGAAGTTCGCGGCCAACTGGCTGACGCGTTCGGCCTGCTCGATATCCAGCAGGTAACGGCGTTGCAGGTTACGTAACGTGCGGCTGCGGATATCCTGCTCGACCGGCAGATGCAGCATGCCATACACCAGCCCTTCGCGCAGAGCGCCACCGGCCAGCGTCATGCTTTCAATGCCTAACTCCTGGAAAATGGCCAGCAGTATCGACAGGCCGCTTGGGAACACCAAGGCACGTTCCAGCGTCAGCCCTTCGATTTCCAGCTCTTCCAGCTTGCCACACTGAATGGCGCGTTGTTTCAACTGCCGCAGTTTGGGCAGGGTAATACGTTCGTCCATCCCCTGCGCCACCATGATTTCCTGTAGCGCTTGCACGGTACCGGAGGCGCCGACGCAAATCTGCCAGCCATGTTGACGAAGTTGTGGGGCGATCGGCCGCACCATTTCACGCGCGGCCTGTTCGGCGGCTTCGAAGTTATCCCGCTCCAGATTACGATCGCTGAAGAACCGTTCGAGCCAGGTGACACAGCCCATCGAAAGGCTATACAGCTGCGCGGCCTGCGCCCCTGTACCTACGACCAACTCCGTGCTGCCACCCCCGATATCGACCACCAGACGCCGATCCGGGCCGCCTGTGGTATGGGCAACGCCGTGGTAAATCAGGCGGGCTTCTTCTTCGCCGCTGATGACCTGAACGGGGCAGCCAAGGATAGTTTCAGCGGTTTGCAGGAACTCGGCTGCGTTATTAGCCAGGCGCAGCGTTGCGGTGGCGACGACCCGAATTTGATCGCGCGGGATATCCTGCAGGCGTTCCGAGAACAGCCGCAGACATTGCCAGCCGCGCTGCATGGCTTCCTGTGACAGGTGATTGTGCTGATCCAGCCCGGCCGCCAGGCGCACTTTGCGCTTGATGCGAGCCAGCGTCTGGATACTGCCAGCCACCTCACGTACCACCAACATATGGAAACTGTTGGAACCCAGATCGATGGCGGCATAGAGGGTGCTGGAACCTGGCATAGTCGTCTATTAGCCCGAACGTTTACGGTTGTTACGTGGCGCACCACCACGACGTGGCGCGGAAGAGTTACGGCGTGGGCCGTTGTTGCCACGTGGGCGCACCAGGCGCTTCGGTGCTGGCAGATCGCTCAGCAGCGCATCGCTGTTGTACTTGCTCACAGGAATGCTGTGGCCGGTATAAGTCTCGATGGCGGGCAGGTTAAGCGCGTACTCTTCACAGGCCAGGCTGATGGAGTGACCGCTTTCGCCCGCGCGGCCAGTACGGCCAATGCGGTGCACGTAGTCTTCGCAGTCGTCCGGCAGATCGTAGTTGAAGACGTGAGTCACCAACGGGATATGCAGGCCGCGTGCGGCGACATCGGTGGCGACCAGGATATCCAGGTTACCCTTGGTGAAGTCGTCCAGAATACGCAGGCGTTTTTTCTGCGCCACGTCGCCGGTCAGCAGGCCTACGCGGTGACCGTCGGCAGCCAGATGGCCCCAGATGTCTTCACAGCGGTGCTTGGTGTTGGCGAAGATGATGCAGCGGTCCGGCCACTCTTCCTCGATCAGCGTCTGCAGCAGGCGCATTTTTTCTTCGTTGGAAGGGTAGAACAGCTCTTCCTGAATGCGGTGGCCGGTTTTCTGTTCCGGTTCAACTTCCACATATTCGGCATTGTTCATTTGCTCAAAGGCCAGCTCGCGTACGCGATAGGACAGGGTGGCAGAGAACAACATGTTCAGGCGTTGATCGACCGCAGGCATACGGCGGAACAGCCAGCGGATATCTTTGATAAAGCCCAGATCGTACATGCGGTCGGCTTCATCGAGCACCACAACCTGGATAGCACCCAGATCGATATAATTTTGTTTGGCGTAGTCGATTAAACGGCCGGTGGTCCCCACCAGAATATCTACGCCGCTTTCCAGCACTTTCAGCTGTTTGTCATAGCCATCGCCGCCGTAGGCCAGGCCAAGCTTCAACCCGGTAGACTGCGACAGAGCTTCTGCATCGGAATGGATCTGCACCGCCAGTTCACGCGTAGGCGCCATGATCAAGGCGCGCGGCTGGTTGGTCTGGCGACCTTCTTTCGCCGGGTGGGACAGCAAATAGTGAAAAGTAGACGCTAAAAATGCCAGCGTCTTTCCGGTACCGGTTTGCGCCTGACCTGCAACGTCGCGCCCACTGAGGGTGAGCGGCAATGCTAACGCCTGGATGGGCGTGCAGTTGTGAAACCCTTTTTTCTCAAGGGCTTCAAGGACTAACGGGTGCAGGGCGAAGTCGGAAAACTTCTGTTCGGTCAAGTGTGTTTTGCTCATAGTGTGGTAGAATATCAGCTAACTATTGCTTTACGAAAGCATATCCGTTGAAATAAAAGCGGTGAAATAAAATCACCTGAGTTGGTTTGATGCTACACCAACAAGGTAGACCCAATCCTGTGGAGTAGAACATGAGCGATAAAATTATTCACCTGACTGACGACAGCTTCGATTCCGATGTGCTGAAAGCCGAAGGGCCAATCCTGGTCGATTTCTGGGCTGAATGGTGTGGTCCGTGCAAGATGATTGCTCCGATCCTCGACGAGATTGCCGAAGAGTTCGCCGGCAAGCTGACCATTACCAAACTGAACATCGATCAAAACCCGGCTACCGCGCCTAAATACGGCATCCGCGGTATCCCGACGCTGTTGTTGTTCAAGAACGGTGAAGTGGCAGCGACCAAGGTCGGCGCGCTGTCCAAGGGCCAGCTCAAAGAGTTCCTGGACGCGAATCTGTAATTAGGGCGGGAAGCCCCGTGACGGGCGTCTGGAGGGGGATTTTCATTCACCGCTAGACGCCTGCCAAGAAGCGTGTTAAGTTTAACCATACTGCATTCTGAACTTGCCATAAGTATTAAATCTAAAGAGTCTGAATCTAAGCATTACTCTACGTTGAACCATCGGCACTAGCATTTTACTGTGAACCGAGCCCGTGTTTTGACGATCAAGCGGTTTTACAAAAAAATCAGTTTTAAGGCACCTTCGATCTTAAACCGTCAGCGTGTGCGCCCCAGCTAAGCCATTTCTTACTGCGGCAGCCCAGCAGCCCGGCGATCGAACGTCCAGTAACAGGCACGCATACCCTATGAATTTCACGTTGTAGCTTGAAAGGTAATGGGTATAACACGCTGCCATACCATTCACGATACTAGTTCGAGACACACCCCGAGTTTAAGAACCCCCACTATGAATCTTACCGAATTAAAGAATACGCCGGTTTCTGAGCTGATTACTCTCGGCGAAAATATGGGGCTGGAAAACCTGGCCCGCCTGCGCAAACAGGACATTATCTTCTCTATACTCAAGCAACATGCGAAAAGCGGAGAAGATATCTTCGGTGATGGCGTGCTGGAGATATTGCAGGATGGATTTGGTTTCCTCCGTTCCGGAGACAGTTCCTACCTCGCAGGCCCCGACGATATCTACGTTTCTCCCAGCCAAATCCGCCGCTTCAACCTCCGCACAGGTGACACCATTTCCGGTAAGATTCGTCCGCCAAAAGAAGGCGAGCGCTATTTTGCCCTGTTGAAAGTTAACGAAGTCAACTACGACAAACCGGAAAACGCCCGTAACAAGATCCTGTTCGAAAACCTGACGCCGCTGCACGCCAACTCACGTTTGCGTATGGAGCGCGGCAACGGCTCTACCGAAGATCTGACGGCTCGCGTACTGGATCTGGCAGCGCCAATCGGTCGTGGCCAGCGTGGCCTGATTGTGGCACCGCCGAAAGCCGGTAAAACCATGCTGCTGCAAAACATTGCGCAGAGCATCGCATACAACCATCCAGACTGCGTGCTGATGGTGTTGCTGATCGACGAACGTCCGGAAGAAGTGACCGAGATGCAACGTCTGGTAAAAGGCGAAGTGATCGCCTCTACCTTTGACGAACCCGCATCCCGCCACGTACAGGTTGCCGAAATGGTGATCGAGAAGGCCAAGCGCCTGGTCGAACACAAAAAAGACGTGATCATCCTGCTGGACTCCATCACCCGTCTGGCGCGTGCCTACAACACCGTAGTACCTGCCTCAGGCAAAGTGCTGACCGGTGGTGTGGATGCCAACGCCCTGCATCGTCCGAAGCGTTTCTTCGGTGCGGCTCGTAACGTTGAGGAAGGCGGCAGCCTGACCATCATCGCTACCGCACTGGTCGATACCGGTTCGAAGATGGACGAAGTGATCTACGAAGAGTTTAAAGGTACGGGTAACATGGAACTGCATCTGGCGCGTAAAATCGCCGAGAAGCGCGTGTTCCCAGCTATCGATTACAACCGTTCCGGTACGCGTAAAGAAGAGTTGCTCACCACCTCTGAAGAACTGCAGAAGATGTGGATCCTGCGCAAGATCATTCACCCAATGGGCGAGATCGACGCGATGGAGTTCCTCATTAACAAGTTGGCGATGACCAAAACCAACGATGAATTCTTCGACATGATGAAACGCTCATAAATAAGTAAAATATTCGAGGAACGCCACGCCTAGTCGTGGCGTTTTTTGCTTTTGGCGGATACGATAAGTAACAGTAAAGGAAAGTAAGTTATTCTTGTGACTTATTGAGAACTTATCTTATTTGCGCCTGTTTTTTGCGTTAATGCGTTGAAGCAAGACACGTTTTGGGCATTGATAAGTGTCTATGTCATAGGAAATGACTGAAAGGTCGCTTGGTCATGTGGCGCGGTTTTTTACCCATGTTAAGCTGCCTCATCTTCTTCAGAGATTTGTTAACCGTGAACTTACTCACTATGAGTACTGAAATTCTTTTTGTTTTTCTGTTTTCTCTGGCTTTTTTATTTGTTGCTCGCAAGGCAGCAAAACCTATTGGTTTGGTTGATAAGCCTAATTACCGCAAACGTCATCAGGGGCTGATCCCGTTGGTGGGTGGGATTTCTGTTTACGCTGGCATCTGCTTTGCCTTCCTGATCACCGACCAGACGATTGCGCACAGCAAACTCTATCTCACCTGCGCCGGTGTCCTGGTATTCGTCGGGGCGCTGGACGATCGCTTTGATATCAGCGTCAAGATCCGCGCCACCATTCAGGCACTGGTCGGCATCGCCATGATGGTGTTTGCCGGCCTTTATCTGCGCAGCCTCGGCTATGTGTTTGGTGGCTGGGAAATGCAGTTGGGGCCGTTTGGCTATTTGGTGACGCTGTTTGCCGTTTGGGCGGCGATTAACGCCTTTAACATGGTCGACGGTATCGACGGCCTGCTCGGCGGTCTCTCCTGCGTGTCGTTCGGCGCGATGGGGATCCTGCTGTATCAAGGCGGCCATAGCGAGCTTGCCTTCTGGTGCTTCGCGATGCTGGCGGCCATTGTTCCCTACATTCTGCTCAACCTCGGCATCCTTGGCCGTCGCTATAAGGTCTTTATGGGCGACGCCGGCAGTACGCTGATCGGTTTTACCGCCATCTGGCTGCTGGTGCAAAGCTCGCAAGGGCCAAACCATCCGATCAAACCGGTCACCGCGCTGTGGATTATCGCCATCCCGCTGATGGATATGATTGCCATCATGTATCGCCGTCTGCGTAAGGGCATGAGCCCGTTCTCGCCAGACCGTCAACACATCCACCATTTGATTATGCGAGCGGGCTTTACGCCTCGTCAGGCTTTTGTGCTCATCACCTTGGCCGCAGCGCTGTTGGCGGCGGTTGGCGTGATAGGCGAACGTCTGACTTTCATACCTGAATGGGTTATGTTGGCATTATTCTTGCTTGCATTCTTCTTGTATGGCTATTGCATTAAACGTGCATGGCGGGTCGCGCGTTATATCAAACGTCTCAAGCGCCGCCTGCGGAATGCAACGAACAATAAGCAAGTACCTTAACCTGAGGCTTTAGGGCAGTGATGAATCCTGAAACAACGTCTGACAAGAATACCCCGGTGGTCGATAACGAACTCGATATCCGCGGTCTATGCTGCACCCTGTGGCGCGGCAAAAAATGGATTATCGGTTTCGCGGTGTTGTTTGCTGCCGTTGCGCTGATCGTTTCCTACCTGGTGAAACAGGAGTGGAGCGCCACGGCGATCACCGATAAGCCAACGGTGAATGCGCTGGGGGGATATTACTCTCAGCAGCAGTTCCTGCGTAACCTGGATCAGCGGACGCTGCCTGCGGTTGCCAGCGATCAGCCAGGCATCGCCGATGAAGCCTATAATGAATTTATCATGCAGTTGGCCGCCTATGACACGCGCCGTGATTTCTGGCTGCAAAGCGATTACTACAAGCAGCGCCAGGAAGGGGATGCCCGTGCCGATGCGGCGTTGCTTGATGACCTGATTAACAATATCCAGTTCACGCCGCGTGACGACAAAAAAGTGCTGAATGACAGCGTGAAACTGACCGCCGAGACTGCGCCAGACTCCAACCATCTGCTGCGTCAGTATGTTGCCTTTGCCAGCCACCGTGCGGCGCAGCATCTGAATGAAGAGATCCAGGGAGCCTGGTCGGCGCGTACCACCTCGATGAGTGCACAGGTCAAACGCCAGGAAGCAGTGGCCGATGCGGTTTATCAGCGTGAGCTCAAGACCGTGCAGCAGGCGCTGAAAATCGCCGAGCAGCAGGGGATTAGCCGTACGCAGACCGATACGCCAGCCGAACAACTGCCAGACTCCGATCTGTTCCTGCTGGGTAAACCCATGCTGCAGGCGCGCCTGGAAGGTTTACAGGCTTCCGGCCCGGCTTACGATGTGAGTTACGATCAGAACCGGGCCATGCTGGCAACCTTGAACGTCGGCCCGACGTTGGATGCCAAATTCCAGACCTACCGCTATTTACGTACGCCGGAAGAGCCGGTGAAACGTGATAGCCCACGCCGGGTATTCTGGCTGATTATGTGGGGCGCAATCGGTGGCCTGATTGGTGCGGGCGTTGCCTTGGTACGCCGGCCACGTAGTTAATTAATAATATAATAATTTCGCTGTTGGGCACCGAGTGCCCAACTTTGCAGGTTCGCCTGCACTTCACCGACCAAAAGAGATTCGCTGTGAAAGTGTTGACTGTTTTTGGCACCAGACCGGAAGCCATCAAAATGGCACCTCTGGTACATGCTCTGGCTCAGGATGATGCCTTTGAGTCAAGAGTCTGCGTTACGGCACAGCATCGCGAGATGCTGGATCAGGTACTGCGTTTGTTTGAAATCGTACCGGATTACGACCTGAATATTATGAAACCGGGCCAGGGGCTGAGTGAAATCACCTGCCGCATTCTGGAAGGGATCAAAGGCGTACTGGAGGACTTCAAGCCGGACGTGGTGTTGGTTCACGGTGACACAACGACCACCATGGCGACCAGCCTGGCGGCGTTTTATCAGCGTATCCCGGTGGGGCATGTGGAAGCGGGTCTGCGTACCGGTAATCTCTATTCTCCGTGGCCTGAAGAGGCCAACCGCAAGTTGACGGGGCATTTGGCGATGTATCACTTCTCGCCAACCGAAAATTCACGGCAGAACCTGTTACGTGAATCGCTGCGGGACGACCATATTTTCGTCACCGGCAACACCGTGATCGATGCATTGCTGTGGGTGCGCGACCGCATCATGCACAACCCAGAGCTGCGCAGCAGCCTTGACCAGCGTTATCCTTTCCTGGATGCCAACAAAAAGCTGATCCTGGTGACTGGGCACCGCCGCGAAAGCTTCGGCGGTGGGTTCGAGCGCATCTGTAGCGCCTTGGCCGAGATTGCCCTTCAGCATCCTGAAGTGCAGGTGGTCTATCCGGTGCACCTCAATCCGAACGTCAGCGAGCCGGTCAACCGTATTTTGAAGGGGATCGATAACATCATTCTGATCGATCCGCAGGATTACCTGCCGTTTGTCTATCTGATGACGCGATCTTATCTGATCCTGACCGACTCGGGCGGCATTCAGGAAGAGGCGCCATCGCTGGGTAAACCGGTGTTGGTGATGCGTGATACCACCGAGCGGCCAGAAGCGGTCGATGCCGGTACGGTACAGCTGGTGGGAACGGACGTAGCTAAAATTGTTGATGCGGTAACCCGGTTATTGACAGACGAAGGCGAATACCACGCCATGAGCCGGGCGCATAACCCATACGGTGACGGGCATGCCTGCCAACGTATCCTCGAAGCTTTAAAGAATCATCAGGTGACACTATGAGTTTTAACACTATTTCAGTTATTGGCCTGGGTTATATCGGTTTGCCAACGGCGGCGGCGTTTGCTTCCCGCAAGAAAAAAGTGGTGGGCGTAGATGTTAACCAGCACGCGGTAGATACCATTAACCGCGGTGCCATCCACATCGTCGAACCTGATTTGGATCGCGTGGTAAAAGAAGCGGTAGAAGGCGGTTATCTGCAGGCGGTGACGAAACCGCTGGCGGCCGATGCGTTCCTGATCGCCGTACCAACGCCGTTCAAAGGGGATCACGAACCCGATCTGGCCTATGTTGAAGCCGCTGCCAAGTCATTGGCACCGGTACTGAAAAAGGGCGACCTGGTGATCCTGGAGTCTACTTCACCGGTGGGCGCTACCGAGCAGATGGCACTCTGGCTGGCAGAGGCGCGTAGCGATCTGAGCTTCCCGCAGGATGCCGGTGAGCAGGCCGACGTGAACATTGCCTACTGTCCTGAGCGCGTGTTGCCCGGGCAGGTGATGGTTGAGCTGATCCAGAATGACCGCGTGATTGGCGGGATGACGCCAAAATGCTCCGAGCGCGCCAGCGCGCTGTACAAGATTTTCCTCGAAGGTGAGTGTGTGATCACCAACTCGCGCACCGCCGAGATGTGCAAACTGACGGAAAATAGCTTCCGCGACGTTAACATCGCGTTTGCCAACGAGCTTTCGCTGATCTGTGCCGAGCAGGGTATTAACGTGTGGGAACTGATCCGTCTGGCTAACCGCCATCCGCGCGTCAACATTCTGCAACCTGGTCCTGGCGTGGGCGGGCACTGTATCGCCGTTGACCCTTGGTTCATCGTGGCGCAGAACCCGCAGCAGGCTCGTCTGATCCATACTGCGCGCCTGGTCAACGACGGCAAACCGCTCTGGGTGGTCGATCAAGTCAAGGCAGCTGTGGCAGATTGCCTGGCGGCTACTAACAAGCGCGCTTCTGAAGTGAAAATTGCCTGCTTCGGTCTGGCGTTCAAACCTAATATCGACGACCTGCGTGAGAGCCCGGCGGTTGAAGTAGCCCACCTGATTGCCGATTGGCATGTAGGTGAAACCCTGGCGGTCGAGCCTAACGTTGAGCAATTGCCGAAGTCACTGGCGGGCCACGTTACGCTGAAAAAACTGCCTGAAGCCCTACAGCAGGCGGATGTGATCGTGATGCTGGTCGATCATAAAGAATTCAAGGCCATCAGGCCGGAAGAGATTAAGCAGTCCTGGATCGTGGACACCAAAGGAGTCTGGCGTTGAAACGTATTTTGGTCACCGGCGGGGCCGGATTTATCGGCTCTGCCGTGGTAAGACATATCATCGAGGGGACCCGCGATAGCGTGGTGGTGGTTGATAAGCTCACCTATGCCGGTAACCTGGAGTCGCTGGCGGGCGTGGCGGACAACGAGCGCTATGCTTTCGAGCAGGTTGATATCTGCGACCGTGCCGCTTTGGACCGCGTATTTGCGCAGTACCAGCCGGATTTCGTGATGCACCTGGCAGCAGAAAGCCACGTTGACCGCTCGATTGACGGCCCGGCTGCCTTTATCGAAACCAACATCGTGGGCACTTACACCATGCTGGAGGCTGCCCGCCATTATTGGCAGGCTCTTGAGGCAGAGAAAAAGCAGGCTTTCCGCTTCCATCATATTTCTACTGATGAAGTGTATGGCGACCTGCACGGCACCGACGATCTGTTTACCGAAACCACGCCTTACGCGCCAAGCAGCCCGTATTCTGCCTCCAAAGCATCGAGCGACCACCTGGTGCGCGCCTGGCTGCGTACCTACGGCTTCCCTACCGTCGTGACCAACTGCTCCAACAACTACGGCCCTTACCACTTCCCAGAGAAGCTGGTGCCGCTGGTGATCCTTAATGCCATCTCCGGCAAACCGCTGCCGGTCTACGGCGACGGTGCGCAGGTGCGTGACTGGCTGTTTGTAGAAGACCATGCGCGGGCGTTATATCAGGTGGTGACAGAAGGTGTGATAGGGGAGACCTATAACATCGGCGGCCACAACGAGCGCAAAAACATCGAAGTGGTACAGACCATCTGCGATCTGCTGGAAGAGCTGGCACCGAACAAACCGCAGGGCGTGGCGAAATATCGCGATCTGATCACCTACGTCAAAGATCGCCCAGGCCACGATATGCGCTATGCCATCGATGCGGGCAAAATTGAACGTGAACTGGGTTGGCGCCCACAGGAAACCTTTGAAAGCGGCATCCGCAAGACGGTTTCCTGGTATCTGAACAATGAAACCTGGTGGCGCCGCGTGCAAGACGGTTCCTATGCAGGCGAGCGTTTAGGGCTAAACCAATAATCCTATCTAGGTAAACGCACGGAAGGCTATAAGCGCCGTGCGGCTAGCGGAAGTTCAGGAGTCATGATGAAAGGTATTATTCTAGCCGGCGGGTCGGGGACGCGTTTACACCCGATCACTCGCGGCGTCTCCAAGCAGTTGCTGCCCATTTACGATAAACCGATGATTTACTATCCGCTCTCGGTGCTGATGCTGGCCGGGATCCGCGATATTCTGATTATCTCTACGCCTGAAGATCTGCCCTCGTTTCGCCGTTTGCTGGGCAGCGGTGAAGAGTTTGGCATCAACCTCAGCTACGCCGAACAACCGAGCCCGGACGGGTTGGCACAGGCCTTCCTGATCGGCGAAGAGTTTATCGGCGGCGAGCCGTGCTGCCTGGTGCTGGGCGATAATATCTACTTCGGCCAGGGCTTCAGCCCGAAACTGAAAAGCGTGGTTCAGGATCTGAAAGGTGCCACGGTATTCGGTTACCAGGTCATGGACCCAGAGCGTTTTGGCGTAGTGGAGTTCGACGATAACTTCCGCGCGCTGTCGATTGAAGAAAAGCCGCTTAAGCCGAAGTCCAACTGGGCGGTCACCGGTCTCTATTTCTATGACAACCAGGTGGTGGATTTCGCCAAGCAGGTGAAGCCTTCCGAACGCGGCGAGCTGGAAATCACCAGTATCAACCAGATGTATCTGGAGCGTGGCGAACTGAGCGTCGAGCTGCTGGGGCGTGGTTTTGCCTGGCTCGATACCGGCACCCACGACAGCCTGATCGAAGCCAGTACCTTTGTGCAGACGGTAGAGAAGCGCCAGGGGTTCAAGATTGCCTGTCTGGAAGAGATCGCCTGGCGTAACGGCTGGCTGGATGATGACGGCGTAAGACGCTCGGCGCAGGCGTTAGCCAAAACCGGCTATGGCAAATACTTACTGGATTTACTGCATGTCCGTCCACGCCAATATTGAGCCTTTGGGCTGGGAAAGCGAGTATTTCCAACTCACTAGCGCCAAACTGCATTTTGACGATGCGGCTCCTGCGCTTACGGTAGCTGAACTGGATGCGTTTGCGCTGGTTCAGGCCAAGATCCCGGCCCAGCGGCTGGACTTGGCCGATGGTTTGGCTGGCGAGGGATTTCGGCTGGTTGAGGGCGAAGTGGACTTTGCCCTGGCAATTGGCACAGATTGTGCATTGAATTTACCGGCCATGCGCATCGCCCAGCCTGAAGATATTCCACTGTTGCGCTCGGTGGCGGCCAAGGTTTTTGCCGCCAGCCGTTTTCGCGCGCCTTGGTATCAGCCGCAGGACAGCGGGCGTTTTTACGCCACCTGGATTGAAAAAGCGGTGCAGGGGACGTTTGACCATCAGTGCCTGCTTGTGCTGGGCAGCGATGGGGAGCCAGAAGGGTTTGTCAGCCTGCGTGATATCGGCCAGCAAGAGGCGCGTATCGGCCTGCTGGCGGCATTCCCAGGTGTACAAGGTAAAGGGACCGGTTCTCGGCTGATGACCGCCGCGATCGCCTGGTGCCAGCAGCAACGGCTGCAGCGCCTGCGGATCGCGACTCAGATAAGTAATATTGCCGCGTTACGGCTCTATCAACGGCACGGTGCCACCCTAGAAAGCACCGCGTATTGGTTCTATAGAGGTTTACATGATCCCATTTAACGCTCCACCGGTTGTTGGCACGGAACTCGATTATATGCAGGCTGCGATGAGCAGCGGCAAACTCTGTGGTGACGGTGGTTTTACCCGTCGCTGCCAGCAGTGGATGGAACAGCATTTCGGCTGTCCGAAAGTGCTGCTGACGCCGTCTTGCACCGCGTCACTGGAAATGGCCGCCATCCTGCTGGATATCCAGCCGGGTGATGAAGTGATCATGCCGAGCTACACCTTCGTATCCACCGCTAACGCCTTTGTGCTGCGCGGGGCGGTGATGGTGTTTGTCGATCTGCGTCCAGACACCATGAACATCGATGAAACCAAGATTGAAGCGGCGATCACCGATAAAACCCGTGCCATCGTGCCGGTGCATTACGCTGGCGTAGCCTGCGAAATGGACACCATCATGGCGTTGGCGAAGAAGTACAACCTGATGGTGGTAGAAGATGCTGCGCAGGGCGTGATGTCGACCTATAAAGGCAAAGCCTTGGGGACCATCGGCCATATCGGCTGCTTCAGCTTCCATGAGACCAAAAACTACACCGCTGGCGGTGAAGGTGGCGCGACGCTGATTAACGACCCGGCCCTGATCGATCGTGCCGAAGTGATCCGTGAAAAAGGCACCAACCGCAGCCAGTTCTTCCGTGGTCAGGTGGACAAATATACCTGGCGCGATATTGGTTCCAGCTATCTGATGTCAGATCTGCAAGCCGCTTATCTGTGGGCGCAGCTGGAAGCCGCCGAAACGATCAACCAGCGCCGCCTGAAGCTGTGGCAGAACTATTACGATGCATTGAAACCGTTGGCGGCTGCGGGGCGTATCGCCTTGCCGGTCATTCCGGCCAACTGCGTGCATAACGCCCATATGTTCTACATCAAGCTGAAAGACGTGCAGGATCGCACCGCGTTTATCGACTACCTGAAAGAAGCCGAAATCATGTCGGTGTTCCACTACATCCCACTGCACGCCTGCCCGGCGGGTGAGAAGTTTGGCCGTTTCTCCGGCGAAGATCGCTTCACCACCAAAGAGAGCGAGCGCCTGGTGCGTCTGCCGCTGTTCTTTAACATGTCAGACGTCAATCAACGTACGGTAATCAATACCATCCTGAGCTTCCTCGCCTGATATGTCTCTGGCAAAAGCATCGATTTGGACCGCGGGCTCCACGCTGATCAAGATCGGCGTGGGGTTGCTGGTGGTAAAAATGCTGGCGGTGGCCTTCGGCCCCAGCGGGGTCGGGCAGGCGGGTAACTTCCGCCAGTTGATCACCGTGTTGGGCGTGCTGTCGGGTGCCGGGATTTTTAACGGTATCACCAAGTATGTAGCGGAGTACCATCAGGATCCGCAGCGGTTGCGGATGGCGGTGGGTACCGCGTCCAGCATCGTGCTGGGTTTCTCAACCCTGCTGGCGCTGGTGTTCCTGTTTGCTGCCGAGCCGATCAGCCGTGGGTTGTTCGGCCATAGCGACTATGTGAACGTGGTGCGTGCTGTGGCGTTTATCCAGATGGGGATTGCCTACGCCAACCTGTTCCTGGCGATCCTCAAAGGTTATCGCGATGCGATGGGTAACGCGCTGGCGGTGATCGCCGGTAGCCTGATCGGCGTGGTAGCCTTTACGCTATGCTTTAAGCTGGGCGGCTATGAAGGCGCGTTGGCCGGGCTGGCTCTGGTTCCTGCCCTGGTGGTGCTGCCTGCCGGTTTCATGCTGTGGCGGCGCAAGGCGATGCCGCTGCGCTATTTGGCGTTGGCCTGGGACAAGGCGCTAGCCAGCCATCTCGGTAAGTTTACCCTGATGGCGCTGATCACCTCCGTGACCTTGCCTGTCGCCTATGTAATGATGCGTAACCTGCTGGCGGAGCATTACGGCTGGGACGAAGTGGGGATCTGGCAAGGGGTGAGCAGTATCTCTGATGCCTACCTGCAGTTTATTACCGCTTCTTTCACCGTTTATCTGCTGCCAACGCTGTCGCGCCTGCAAGAGAAAAGCGCCATTTCGCGGGAGATCGTGCGCTCGCTGAAGTTTGTGCTGCCTGCGGTCGCCGCTGCCAGCTTTACCGTCTGGCTGCTGCGTGACTTCGCCATCTGGCTGCTGTTCTCTGAGAAGTTCGTTGCCATGCGCGATCTGTTTGCCTGGCAACTGGTGGGGGACGTGCTGAAAGTCGGGGCCTACGTCTTCGGTTACCTGGTGATCGCCAAGGCGTCGCTCCGTTTTTATATTCTGACAGAGGTCAGCCAGTTTGCCTTGCTGACGCTGTTCTCGCACTGGCTGATCCCGCTGCATGGCGCATTAGGGGCGGCACAGGCCTATATGGCAACCTACATCGTGTATTTTGCGCTCTGTAGCTGCGTATTTATTCTTTATCGTAGACGAGTATGACCATACTAATCCACGTACTGGGATCTGATATCCCGCATCATAATCAGACGGTGCTGCGCTTCTTTAATGACGTGCTGGCCGAACGCCTGCCCGCAGAACAAGTGTGTCACTTCATGGTGGCAGCCAAAGACGTGGCCGCGTTGGGCCACTTTCCCAAACTGACCATCGAGGCTTTCCCCGGCAAAAAGAGCCTCGCAGAGGCAGTGATTGCCCGTGCCAAGGCCAACCGTGACACCCGCCTGTTCCTGCATGGCCAGTTTAACGCGGCGCTGTGGCTGGCCTTGCTGAGCGGCAAGATCAAGCCGCGCCAGGTGAGCTGGCATATCTGGGGGGCCGATCTGTATGAAAACGCCACCAGTTGGAAATATCGCCTGTTCTACGTGCTGCGCCGCATTGCCCAAGGGCGGGTTGGCCACGTATTTGCCACCCGAGGCGACCTGATCCACTACCAGCAGCGGCACGCACGCGTTCCGGCCTCGCTGCTGTATTTCCCTACGCGGATGGATCCTGCCTTGACGGGTATCGAAGTCGAAAAGAACCTGGCTGGGCCGATGACCATCCTGGTAGGCAACTCTGGCGATACCACCAACCGCCATATTGAGGCGTTGCAGGCGATCCATCAGCAATTTGGTGACAAGGTGCGGGTGATTTTGCCGATGGGCTATCCAGCCAATAACGACGCCTATATTGCCCAGGTGCGCGCGGCTGGCCTGAAGTTGTTCTCCGAGCAGAACCTGCAACTGCTGACACAGCAGGTGGCGTTTGACGATTATCTCAATATCCTGCGTGAGTGCGATCTCGGCTACTTCATTTTCGACCGCCAGCAGGGGATCGGTACGCTGTGCCTGTTGATTCAGTTTGGCGTACCTTTTGTCCTCAGCCGCAAGAACCCGTTCTGGCAGGACCTGGCAGAACAGCATCTGCCGGTGCTGTTCTATGGCGACTCGCTGGATGAAGCCGTGGTGCGCGAATCACAGCGCCAACTGGCAACGCTGGATAAACAGTCCATCGCCTTTTTCAATCCGAACTATGTGGATGGCTGGCAGCAGGCATTGGCGTTGGCGGCGGGAGAAAATCCATGACGCTGGCACAGTTTGGCGGGCTGTTTGTCGTCTATCTGATCGGGGCGCTGTTTGTGCTGACCCTGACCTATCAGGAGTTTCGGCGTGTCCGCTTCAACTTTAACGTCTTCTTTTCCTTGCTCTATCTGCTGACGTTTTACTTTGGCTTCCCGCTGACCTGCCTGCTGGTGTTCCAGTTTGACGTAGCCGTGGTGCCGGTTGAGTTCCTGCTGTATGCCATTCTTTCTGCCACCGCCTTCTACGCGATTTACTACGTCAGCTACAAGACGCGGTTGCGTAAGCGTAGCAGCCAGCCGCATAAGCCAGTGTTCACCATGAACCGGGTAGAGACGCATATCACCTGGATATTGCTGGCGCTGGTGGCGATCGGCACCGTGGGCATCTTCTTTATGCAGAACGGCTTCCTGCTGTTCAAGCTCAACTCCTACAGCCAAATCTTCTCCAGCGATGTGTCAGGGGTGGCGCTCAAGCGCTTCTTCTACTTCTTCATCCCGGCGATGCTGGTGGTCTATTTCCTGAAGCAGGATTTGCGTGCCTGGTTCTTCTTCCTGGCGGCCACTGTTGCGTTCGGCATTCTGACCTACGTGATCGTGGGCGGTACCCGTGCCAACATCATCATCGCGTTCGCTCTATTCCTGTTTATCGGCATTGTGCGCGGTTGGATCTCGCTGTGGATGCTGGTGGCCGCCGGGGTGTTCGGCATTGTCGGCATGTTCTGGCTGGCGCTGAAGCGCTATAGCCTGGATGTCAGCGGCCCGGAAGCGTTCTACACTTTCCTGTATCTGACCCGTGATACCTTCTCGCCGTGGGAGAACCTGGGGCTGCTGCTGCAAAATTACGACAAGATCGATTTCCAGGGGCTGGCCCCGATCGTGCGTGATTTCTATGTCTTTATCCCTGCCTGGTTGTGGCCGGGGCGGCCGGATCTGGTGCTGAATACCGCCAACTACTTTACCTGGGAAGTGCTGGACAACCATTCCGGGCTGGCGATTTCCCCAACGCTGATTGGTTCGCTGGTGGTGATGGGCGGGGTGCTGTTTATCCCGCTGGGCGCCATTGTGGTGGGCCTGATCATCAAGTGGTTCGACTGGCTGTATGAGCTGGGCAAAAGCGAACAGAACCGCTTTAAGGCGGCGATTTTGCAAGGGTTCTGCTTTGGTGCGGTGTTTAATATCATCGTGCTGGCGCGTGAGGGGGTAGATTCTTTTGTCTCACGCGTGGTGTTCTTCTGCATCATTTTTGGTGCCTGCCTGGTATTGGCAAAATTACTGTACTGGCTGTTTGATGCTGCCGGGCTTATCAAGACTCGAATTATGCGCAAGCGCGCGTTGGCTCCCGTAGCCAACTCCCTTGTGCCAAGGTAATAGTGACAATGGAAGCAAACATTTCGGTTCCCAAGTATGAGCTGCGCGGTTTCAGCCTGTGGGGCTTTCGCAACATGGCGCAGTGTATGGATTTTCTGTTCGACGGTGGCAGGGTCAAGCAAGGCACCCTGGTGGCGATGAACGCCGAGAAAATCCTCAATGCGGAAACCGATCCGGCGCTGCATGCCCTGTTGGATGAGGCTGAGTATAAATATGCCGATGGCATCAGCATGGTGCGCTCCATCCGCCGCAAGTATCCTGGCGCGGAAGTGTCGCGCGTGGCCGGGGCCGATCTGTGGGAAGCCATGATGCAGCGCGCGGGTCAGGAAGGCACGCCGGTGTTTCTGGTTGGCGGTAAGCCTTCGGTGCTGGCAGAGACCGAGCAGAAGCTGCGTAGTCAGTGGAGTGTGAATCTGGTAGGCAGCCAGGATGGCTACTTCAAGCCGGAACAGCGGGATGCCTTGTTTGAACGCATTCGTGCCAGCGGCGCGGCTATCGTGACCGTGGCAATGGGATCGCCCAAGCAGGAAATCCTGATGCGGGATTGCCGCAAGGTGCATCCACAGGCGCTGTATATGGGGGTTGGCGGCACCTATGACGTGTTTACCGGCCATGTGAAGCGCGCGCCCAAGGTGTGGCAGAATCTGGGCCTGGAGTGGCTCTACCGCCTGCTCAGCCAGCCGAGCCGTATACGCCGCCAGCTTCGGCTACTCAAGTTCGTCGGTTATTACTATACCGGCAAGATGTGATCCTTCGGCTGGAGCAGCCCCTCCGTTGCTCCAGCGTCTGTCTTGCGCAAATAATCTCCCTATCGGCCATAACGTGGTCAAAGCTATAACCTCGGTTAATCATTCCCTCGTCACTTATTCCATAAGGTTTTAATTTGCGGTTTGCTTATGGCGGCAAAATGCGAAACCATAGCGCCCGAAAATTTCCCCAGGCCGCAGCGGCACTTCTCCGCAATTAAATGGTGCGGATGACTGCTTAAGTTCCGTTTTGCCCGGTGGGGGATGAATGACACTCAACTTGTCTAAAACAATAATGACCGGCACCGATCGGCAGGCAAACAACATCATAAAAAATATGACTGAGGATTTATGGCAAGCAAAGAAAAGCCACCGGGTTTACATCGCGGGTTAGAAGCGCGACATATAGAGCTGATCGCCCTGGGTGGCACGATCGGCGTAGGTCTGTTTATGGGATCGGCCAGTACGTTGAAATGGGCAGGGCCTTCGGTGCTGCTGGCCTATATCATCGCTGGCCTGTTTGTATTCTTCATCATGCGTTCGATGGGGGAGATGCTGTTCCTGGAGCCGGTGGCGGGCTCTTTCGCCGTCTATGCGCACAAATACATGAACCCCTTTTTCGGCTATCTCACCGCCTGGGGCTACTGGTTTATGTGGCTCGCCGTGGGAATATCGGAAATCACGGCTATCGGCGTCTATGTGCAGTTCTGGTTCCCAGAGATACCGCAGTGGCTGCCTGCGTTAATTGCGGTCGCCATGGTCGCGTTAGCCAACCTGGCGGCGGTGCGCCTGTACGGTGAGCTGGAGTTCTGGTTTGCCATGATTAAGGTCACCACCATTATCGTGATGATCCTGGTGGGCTTGGGGGTGATCTTCTTCGGCTTCGGTAACGGCGGGCAGCCGACGGGCTTTGCCAACCTGACGGCTCACGGCGGCTTCTTTGCCGGTGGCTGGAAAGGCTTCCTGTTTGCCTTGTGTATCGTAGTGGCTTCTTACCAAGGGGTTGAACTGGTCGGCATTACCGCCGGGGAAGCCAAAAACCCGCAGGTAACGCTCAAACGTGCGATCAACAACATCCTGTGGCGCATCCTGATTTTCTATGTCGGTGCCATCTTCGTGATTGTCACCATCTTCCCTTGGAACGGTATCGGCACCGCAGGCAGTCCGTTTGTGCTGACCTTTGCCAAGATTGGTATTGTCGCCGCCGCAGGTATCATCAACTTTGTGGTGTTGACCGCCGCGCTCTCCGGCTGCAACAGCGGCATGTATAGTGGCGGCCGCATGCTGTATGCCTTGGCCAAGAACCGCCAACTGCCTGCGGCATTGACCAGGCTTTCTGCCAGCGGCGTACCGGTCAACTGTATTGCCATTACCATTATCTGCCTGTTGGTGGGATCGGCGCTGAACTACGTTATTCCCAATCCTCAGCAGGTGTTCGTCTATGTCTATAGCGCCAGCGTGCTGCCGGGCATGATGCCGTGGTTTGTGGTGCTGATCAGCCAGATCTACTTCCGCCGTGCCCATAAAGAAGCGATGAAGACTCACAGCTTCAAGTCATTTATGTTCCCTTACATGAACTACCTGACCATCGCTTTCCTGATTTGTGTGCTGGTTGGCATGGGGATCAATCCGGATACGCGGATTTCGTTGGTGGTGGGGATGATTTTCCTGGCTGCGGTGAGCCTGTGCTACTTTGTATTCGGTATGCACAAAGTCCATCATCAGCCTGAAAAGCGGACAGAAAGTCAGCGCTAAGCTTAAGAAAAGGGCCTTGTCGGGCCCTTTCTGCTGCAAGAGTGAGCAAAGGGTCAGCGAACTCAACATTTCTTAGAAAAAGCACTAGACAGGATGGGCATAAAACCGTAGTATCCCCACCCGCAACGGCGCTACGCGCCCGTAGCTCAGCTGGATAGAGCGCTGCCCTCCGGAGGCAGAGGTCTCAGGTTCGAATCCTGTCGGGCGCGCCATTAATTTTGTGCGCAGGAGCTGCGGTGGTATGATTACCGCGTGAAGTAAGCAGTAGATAAAGTAGTTATGGTGGCTATAGCTCAGTTGGTAGAGCCCTGGATTGTGATTCCAGTTGTCGTGGGTTCGAGCCCCATTAGCCACCCCACTTTACCTAGGGTAAAGTAAAAGAATTGAAAGCTGTTTTGTGACAGTGCGAAGGTGGCGGAATTGGTAGACGCGCTAGCTTCAGGTGTTAGTGTTCTTACGGACGTGAGGGTTCAAGTCCCTCTCTTCGCACCACACACAAAATGTCTGATAAATTTAATATTTACATAGACATAGGCTGGAAAGTTCGGTAGTATCAGCAACAAGAAATCGGCGAGTAGCGCAGCTTGGTAGCGCAACTGGTTTGGGACCAGTGGGTCGGAGGTTCGAATCCTCTCTCGCCGACCAATTTCAAGAAAGCCCGCTTTTAAAGCGGGCTTTTTTACGTCTATTATAGGGGCGCTGCATGCCGCGCCCGTTCAGCAACCCGTTCAGCAATGAGCGGGTTTTTTGCTTTTTATACTGGCGGAAAGGGTGGGCGTTCGATACCTGAGATATCGTGCTGGCCCCTCACCCTAACCCTCTCCCACAGGGAGAGGGGACCGATCGAGCTCGTTGATTTCTCTGCGTATTACCCGGACTTTCTTCTTATCACTTTCCGAAGCGGTACGATCGAGTTCGTTGAATACCTTGCCTTTCTCCTTCTTACATTACTTTCCGAAGCCGCACGATCGAGTTCGTTGAATACCTTGCCTTTCTCCTTCTTACATCACTTTCCGAAGCCGCACGAGCTAATCAAGGGCTCAGGGCAGCCCCCTCGCCCTTTGGGAGAGGGTTGGGGTGAGGGGAAGCAGACAACTTTAGAGCTGGCCTTACAAGGGAATGATCAGAAGGAAGCAGAGATAAGCGCTGGAAAAATGGTAGGGTGCAAAATGGAGGATAAACAATGCAACGACTTCTGGAGCATATCGGCATCATGCCGTTCTTGCCCCAGATAACAGTCGTTTTATTTCAGGCAGGCGTTACGTCGGCAATCAGAGATTGATGGTGCCGAATGAGAAGTCTACGTTGTTGAAAGCGGTGATGATTTTGTTGATCAGTTTCATAGTGGCAGTCCCCAGAGAGTGATTAATAGTGTGATTCACGTCACACAAACAGGCTACACCTGGCCGGCAAAGCGATCAAGTATTTTGTGATGCATCTCACAAAAATATTAAACCGACGTTTTATTTTGCCGTGAGTCGTTTTATCGAGCGGCTTTATCTTGGCAAACCCTACGAAATTTCAACCTGTCTCCTTTTGTCCTTTATGGGCATGCCTGTTGTCGTCAGTTTGAGACATTTAACCTAATGATTTTAATCAATAAAAAAGACTTCTCATTAACCCGTCGTTTTAAGGCGACAGGATCCGTAGAGGGGCAAATAGCAGCGAACAGGCGGGAAAAATCAGAGGGGTTAATGAAGATAATTTTAAATCGTTTAAATTCAATATGATGATTTTATTTTTTGCTTGTTGGCACTCAGTAGTCAAAAGTTGGCACGCCAAGTGCAATATCTCTATCGTAGATGCTCATTCCACTTCTTATGTTCGCCTTAGGCCTCATAAACCCAGGAATGATGCAGAGCCGATTTTAGGGTGCCTATTGCCCACCTGAACGATGAAAGGGTTGCTTGCAACGGCTTCATCACACTCCGGGCAAAACGTTGAGTGAGGCACCACCCCAGTTGTCCTAGACCTGATTGCTTCTTTTATACACTTGTCTCGCGGCAAGTGTTTTTTTTTGCCCCAAGGAAAGTTTCAGGCAAAAAAAGGGCCCAGCACGGCATGCTGAGCCCTGACAAGCCAACCGGGGAGGTTACTCGCCGTTTTGCTTGAGCGTTAACATCAGCCCTTCACGGCGCATCTGTGTGGCTTCGTCGCTGCGGTGCAGCTTATCCAACGCATCTGCCAACCAGGCGTAGTCGTAGGCATCTGGCCGCTGTTGCAGTGCTGCATGGAACGCATCACTGGCTTGCTGCCATTCACCGTGCTTCATCAGTAACTGACCCAGCGTGCTGTTAAGCAACGGCGTCGCGCCATGCTGCTTGATCTGTTGGCGTAACGCTTTTTCCAACTGTTCCGGGTTGCCAGACTTGATACGTGGGATCAACAACACCAACCGTTCGTCGTATTGGCGCTTCAGACCGTCGAGCACAATGCTTTGTGCCAGTTCATGGTCATTACACTCAATAAGATGTTCCACCATCGCTACCTGTAGCGGGATTTCGTGGCGGATTTTACGGCTCTGATCTTTCCACCAGCGCTTCAACCCTTCACTGCCTTCATCGGCCATGGCCTGGTTCATCAGGCCGATATAGGCCTGCTGCTGTAAAGCCTGTAGCTCTTCTTCGCTGTGCAGGTTGATTTTGCTCATCGAAGGCAGAATTTCCAGCAGTGAGGCATAAGCTCCGGTGCGCAGATAGGCCTGCTCCGCCAGCCGCAGCACTTCCGGGTGACGCGGTGCCTGGTTCAGCAAGCTATCGACGCCGTGCCGTGCCGCATGGGCTTCACCCTGAGCCAACTGAATACGCACGCGGGTAATGTCTACCGGCAACTGATCGGTATCGGCAGCCTCTGCGGCACGCTCCAGATACTGATTGGTGCGGAAGCCATCGCCACGTTGTTGCGCAGCTTCCGCCGCCAGCAGGTAGTTCACCACCGGTTGCTCGGCATGATCGGCATTGCGGGTCAGCAGTTTCTCTACCTGCTTGTAATCCCCTTCCGCCAGTTTGATCAGCGCCGCTTTGGTTTGCTTACGGGCGCGGCTGCGTTTGCGGCCAAGGAACCAGCCACGGGTGCGCGCGCCAGTGCGGAAGACGCGGCGCAGGATCCATTCGATGACAAACAGCGCCAGGAACAGCAACACCGCCATAATCACCAGACCGGTGACGCTGGTTTCGACGTTGTAATTGTCGGTCTGGATCAGCACATAGCCTTGGTGCCCGGCCAGCATCGGCCCCAGCACCAGGCTGGCAATCAGCACCAGAAACAGGAATAACACGCGTAACATGGCTTATCCCTCCTGGTGAGTGGCAGGGGCCTGGGCCAACAGATTACGCACCCGGGTCTGCATCAGTTTTTCCAGCATCGGCTGGCTTTTCAGCAGGCCCGGTACGTCCATGGAGATCGATTGCTGGCTCAGGTTGTCCAACTCTTCCAGGAACGCCTTGGTAGCCGGATCGGTGGTATCGAAGTAGGCGCGTACCCAGGTCGAAACCGTTTCCAGCGACTGTTTATACACTTCATTCTGATGACGAGGGATCGCCTGTGCGGCAACCAGCAGGCGCGAACGGATATTCTCACGCAGGTAGACATCCTGATTCGGCGCCAGCAGCGGTTCGGCACTGCTATCGCGACGGCGGATGGTAATAAAGTCCGCCATAAAGTTGTGCCAGCTCTTGGTCAGGTTTTGACGCCATTCGCTCAACGAACTGGATAGCTCGCCGTCGTCTTCATCCATTGGTCGTTCGTCACGGTTGTTATCCGCCAGACGCAGGTCGTCGACCTGATTGGACAGCTGGTTGACCTTCAGGATGATGCCGTCAAAATCTATCTGCGCCACGGCGGAGAGGGTGCCGACATCTTCGGTGATGGCGCGGCGAATATCGATCAGGCTCGGATCGTTCATTTCTGCCAGGCTGGCGTCGGCGCTTTTCAGCAGCGCAGCCGCGGTGGTGACATCCTGATCGCTCCACAGTTTGCGGCCTGCCATTTTCACCAGGAAGTCCGCCTGTGCCAGCAGCCAGGTTTTGGCATCGCTGCCGGAAATGGTGGCAACCTTATCTTGCAGTTCATTGAGCTGACGCACCAGCGAGGTTTGCTCGCGATCGGTGGCCTCCAGCGTCTTACCCTGCTGTTGCAGCAAGCCTTCCAGCGCGCTCTTTTCCTGCTGCTGGCTCTGCTTAAGTTCTGCCAACTGTTGCTGCAAGGCCTGGTTGGCGGCGATCAAGGTCTGCGCCTGCTGGTGCGTGTGATAATAGCCGCCAGCACCCAGAGCGATGACCAGCACGATGGCAATCGCACCCAATACCGGGCCGGTGTTCTTACCTTTCCGGTGGTCAGCGGCTGGCTGCTGGGGGCTCTCAACCGCTGGGTTTGATTCTTCAACCGCGGCGGATGGAGTGTTTTGTTCCGTCATAGTGGCACATCCCATAGTCAGGTTATTGTAGCGCGCGGATCAGCGCGTCATTATCTGCGTTTTCAGCTACCCGAATCGTGCTCCAACCCAGCTCCTGGGCAAGGGTAGCAAGACGTTCACTGACGACTATCAGGCGGCAACGTAACAGCCACGAAGAGCGATAGTAATCAGGAACTAAAGTATAGAGCTGTTGTAACATTTCGCCGCTGGTCACTACCAGCGTATTGATACCGGCACGTTGCCAGTGGGCGCTTTGCTCACTGCCATCATAATGCACCGGGCTGCGTTGATAACATTCATAATAGCTTACCGCTGCCCCTCGCTCAGCCAGCGTCTCGCCTAGCAGCTCGCGGCCGCCGTTGCCCCGCATGATCAACGCCCGTTTACCGGAGAGCTGTTGCAACGCGGGCAGCAGCAAAAGCATTTCGCTGATTTCCCGTTCACGCGGATAGTCTACCGGCAGGCTGCTGATACGATGCATTGCCAGTGCGGTAGTGCGGCCAATAGCATAATAGGACAACTGGCCAGGCCATTGAAGCCCGGCACGATTGATGACCGAACTGGCATAGCTGACGGCGTGCTGCGACAGGGCAAACACCAGATCGCCCGCCTGCAACTCTGCCAGCCCCTGAGGTAAGCGGACAAGATCGTTACCGGGGGCGAAGTCGATCAGCGGCGCGTGAAAGGCAACCCGGCCAAGTGCGCGCAGGCGGCTCACCAGTTGCTCCCCGGCGGGAGAAGGGCGGGTTACCAGAATAGTCATGCAGGAGGATTTCCCTGATAAACGTCATGCAGGATCTCACGGGCACCGGCAGCCAACAGTTCTTCTGCCAGTTCTACACCCATTTGCTCAGCTTGTGCCGATGGGCCACGGCGTTCACCGCATACCATCTGGCTGCCGTCGGGGGCACCTACCAGCGCACGTAACCACAGTTCATCACCTACCAGTTCGGCATAGCTGCCGATGGGAACCTGGCAGCCCCCTTCCAGCCGGGTGTTCATCGCCCGTTCGGCGCGGACACGAATTTCGGTTTCGCGATGGTTGAGAGGGGCCAGCAAAGCGCGGGTGACGTCATCGTCAAGGCGGCATTCGATACCGACCGCGCCCTGGCCGACGGCGGGCAAGGATTCTTCGGCGCTCAGCGGGCAGCGGATACGCTGTTCCAGGCCCAGACGTTTTAACCCGGCCACGGCCAGAATAATGGCGTCGTAATCGCCGTTATCCAGCTTACCCAACCTTGTGCCGACGTTGCCTCGTAGATCGCGCACGATCAGATCCGGGCGACGGCGACGCAGCTGGCATTGACGGCGCAGGCTGGAGGTGCCGACCACGCTGCCTTGCGGCAGTTGATCGAGCGAGGCAAAGTGATTGGAGACGAAAGCGTCACGCGGGTCGTCACGTTCACAGATGGTGACCAGCCCCAAGCCTGCGGGGAAGTCGACGGGGACGTCTTTCATCGAGTGCACGGCAATGTCTGCCCGGCCTTCCAGCAGAGCCAGCTCAAGCTCTTTGACGAACAGGCCCTTACCGCCAACCTTGGCCAGCGGCGTATCCAGAATGATGTCGCCGCGCGTGACCATAGGCACCAGTTCCACCTGCAGGCCCGGATGGCTAGCCATCAGACGCTGCTGAACATAGTGTGCTTGCCATAGGGCAAGTGGGCTCTGACGGGTGGCAATTCGAATAATTTTGTCTAACATGCTGGTTACCGTTTTTATAATTCGCCGTCCATCCTACCACTGAGGATCAAAACTGTCAGTGCAAGAAGCCACAGGCGGAGAAAGGACAACGGAATCAAAGGGGCGTGAGGGGAAGTTGGCGGCAGTTCACACTGCGGGTAAATCATTTATAGAAGCGCTAGGATAAGTGTGTCGCTTTACCTCCTTTACGGTCAATCAGCAAGGTGTTAGATTGATCACGTTTCCAGCAATAAGTCGTCAAAAATTCTTCTAAACTAAAGACGCAGCGGGAATACGGGTTTTTTTCAAGCATCGGGATAATCAGGCGAGACGTCTTGTACCTCTACATCGAGACACTGAAACAAAGACTGGATGCGATCAACCAACTACGTGTCGATCGTGCCCTGGCGGCCATGAAGCCCGCGTTCCAACGGGTCTACAGTCTGCTGCCTACCTTATTGCACCACCATCATCCACTGATGCCGGGCTACCTCAACGGTAACGTTCCCCATGGCATCTGTATCTACACGCCTGATGAAACCCAACAAGCTTATCTCAATGATTTAGAAGATAAATGGGGCAGCCCGTTTGAAAAAATGGCCACGGGCGAACTGCCGATTACGGCGCTTTATTCCATGGGCAGCACCTCCTCGATCGGCCAGAGCTGCACCTCGGATCTGGATATCTGGGTTTGCCACCAATCCTGGTTAGACAACGAAGAACGCAGCCGCCTGCAGCAAAAATGCAGCCTGCTCGAGAAATGGGCGGCCTCGATGGGGGTGGAAGTCAGCTTCTTCCTGATCGACGAAAACCGCTTCCGCCATAATGAAAGCGGCAGCCTGGGCGGTGAAGACTGCGGCTCAACCCAACATATTCTGTTGCTTGATGAGTTCTACCGCACGGCCGTGCGCCTGGCAGGGAAACGTATCCTGTGGAACATGGTGCCGGGCGAAGAGGAAGCGCATTACGATGAATATGTGCTTTCGCTCTATTCCCAGGGGGTATTAACCCCAAATGAGTGGCTGGATCTCGGCGGATTGAGCACGCTCTCTGCCGAAGAGTACTTCGGTGCCAGCCTATGGCAGCTGTATAAGAGCATCGATTCGCCCTACAAGGCGGTGCTGAAAACGCTGCTGCTCGAAGCCTATTCATGGGAGTACCCGAAAACTCAGTTGCTGGCGATGGGGATCAAGCATCGTCTGCACCAGGGGGAGATCGTCTGCTTCGGCCTTGATGCCTATTGCATGATGCTGGAGCGCGTCACCCACTACCTGACTGAAATCAACGATACCACCCGCCTTGACCTGGTTCGCCGCTGCTTCTATCTGAAGGTCTGCGAGAAGCTGTCGCAGTCCAACAACGCCACTATCGGTTGGCGGCGGGAAATCCTCAGCCAACTGGTCAGCGAGTGGGGCTGGGACGAAGAGCGGTTGGAGATCCTCGATAACCGGGCTAACTGGAAGATCGAACGGGTGCGCGAAGCCCATAACGAACTGCTGGATGCGATGATGCAAAGTTATCGCAACCTGATCCGTTTTGCTCGCCGCAACAATCTCAGCGTCAGTGCCAGCCCGCAGGATATCGGGGTGTTGACCCGTAAACTGTACGCGGCCTTTGAGGCACTGCCGGGTAAGGTGACGCTGGTGAACCCGCAAATTTCACCAGACCTGTCAGAAAACGACCTGACCTTTATTCACGTGCCGATTGGCCGCGCCAACCGCACCGGCTGGTACCTGTATAACCAGGCACCGGAGATGAGCTCGATCGTCAGCCATCAACCGCTGGAATATAACCGCTATCTCAACAAGCTGGTGGCCTGGGCCTATTTCAATGGCCTGCTCACTTCACGCACCCGCTTGCATATCAAGAGCGGCAATATCTGCGATACCGCCAAGCTGCAGGAACTGGTTACCGACGTTTCGCACCATTTCCCGCTGCGCTTGGCCGCTCCGACGCCGAAAGCGCTCTACAGCCCGTGCGAAATCCGCCATCTGGCGATTATCGTCAACCTGGAAAACGACCCGACGGCGGCCTTCCGTAATCAGGTGGTGCATTTCGATTTCCGCAAGCTGGACGTATTCAGCTTTGGCCAGCAGCAACAATGCCTGGTTGGCAGTATCGATCTGCTGTATCGCAACTCATGGAACGAAGTGCGCACCTTGCATTTCAGCGGTGAGCAGTCGGTGCTTGAAGCGTTGAAGACCATTCTGGGCAAGATGCATCAGGATGCTGCACCGCCGGAATCGGTGGAGGTGTTCTGTTACAGCCAGCACCTGCGTGGCCTGATCCGTACCCGCATTCAACAGCTGGTTTCCGAGTGTATCGAGCTGCGTCTTTCCAGCACTCGCCTGGAGCCGGGCCGGTTTAAAGCGGTGCGTGTGGCCGGGCAAACCTGGGGCCTGTTCTTCGAACGCCTGAGCGTGTCGGTGCAGAAGCTGGAAAACGCCGTGGAGTTCTACGGGGCGATCTCCAACAACAAACTGCATGGCCTGTCGATCAAGGTGGAAACCGATCAGGTGCATTTGCCACCGGTGGTTGATGGTTTTGCCAGTGAGGGGATTATCCAGTTCTTCTTTGAAGACACTACGGATGATAAAGGCTTCAACATTTACATTCTGGATGAGTCGAACCGGGTTGAGGTGTATCACCATTGTGAAGGGAGCAAAGAGGAGTTGGTGCGCGATGTCAGCCGCTTCTATTCCTCCTCACACGATCGCTTTACCTACGGCTCCAGCTTTATCAACTTCAACCTGCCGCAGTTCTATCAGATTGTGCATATCGATGGCCGTACCCAGGTGATCCCATTCCGCAGCAATGCGCTGTCGAACCTGTGTATCACGGTCGCCGACGGCAATGCCGCACAGCCTCTGAAGCAACAGTTCCAGCTGCATTAATGCTTGAGGGCGCGGTAGCTTGCGCCCCTCTGCAAAACTCAGCTAAAGCTGACCGTCTCGCCGGACTGTGTGCTGGCCGCTTCGCTCAGCAACTCATAAAATTCCCGGCCGCTGCGATCGCACTGCCAGCTCTCGTCACGATAGGTAAAGTGATAGCCACCGGCCTTGGTGGCCAGCCACACCTGGTGCAACGGCTCCTGACGGTTGATCACAATCTTGCTGCCGTTTTCGAAGCTTAGCGTCATCACCCCGCCGTTGGTTTCGTAATCGATATCCGCATCACCGTCAAAATCGTCCAGGGTCTGTTCAATATTCAGCATCAGTTGGTCGGCCAACTGGTGAAACTCGCTATCGTTCATAATCGATTCCTATTGCTTTTCATGATCCACCTGCGATTATAGTGAGCTTGGACGCATGAATTACAGGCATTAATGCAAATGAAAAAACAACTACGCTATGCGCTGATGGCCGTTTTGCTGGTCGGGCTCTCTGGCTGTGGCCTGAAGGGCCCGCTGTATTTTCCACCGAAGGACAAACCGGCAGAGCAACCGGTAACCAGTGCTGGTACCGTTAGCAAGAACCAACAAGAACCCGCTGGCACTCAGCAGCAACCGTCGATGAGCAATCAGTAATGAGCCTTTATGGTGGTTGATGCCACCATAAATATCAGACGGTACGTCGTCCAGATAGCGGAGTATGATATGCAGTTCTCCAAAATGCACGGTTTAGGCAACGACTTTATGGTGGTCGATGCCGTTACACAGAACGTCTATTTTTCACCTGAGCTGATCCGCCGCCTGGCCGACCGGCATTTGGGCGTGGGTTTTGACCAGATGCTGGTGGTAGAACCGCCGTACGATCCCGAACTCGATTTCCATTACCGCATTTTCAATGCTGACGGTAGTGAAGTGGCCCAGTGCGGCAACGGCGCCCGCTGTTTTGCCCGCTTTGTGCGCTTGAAAGGCTTGACCAACAAACGTGATATCCGCGTCAGCACCCAGACCGGGCGCATGATCCTGAGCGTCACCGATGATGACCTGGTGTGCGTCAATATGGGTGAACCGAATTTCGATCCGCAGATCGTGCCGTTTCGCGCCACCAAAGCGGAAAAAACCTACATTATGCGCGCGGCGGAACATACGGTGCTGTGCGGTGTGGTCTCGATGGGTAACCCACACTGTGTGTTGCAGGTGGACGACGTGAAAACCGCCAAGGTGGAGCTGCTGGGTCCGGTACTGGAAGGGCACGATCGCTTCCCGGAACGCGCCAACATCGGCTTTATGCAGGTGGTGAGCCGTGAGCACATCAAACTGCGGGTTTATGAGCGCGGTGCCGGTGAAACGCAGGCCTGTGGCAGTGGTGCCTGCGCCGCCGTGGCGGTGGGCATTCAGCAAGAACTGCTGGCGGAAGAGGTGCATGTTGAACTGCCCGGCGGTAGCCTGCATATCCGCTGGAAAGGGCCAGGGGAGCCGTTATTTATGACCGGCCCGGCCACCCATGTTTATGACGGATTTATTCACTTATGAAGCAGGTTGACGATCGGATAGCCACGGGCGTTGAGCTTGATGATGACACGGTGATGCAATTTCTGATGCAGAATCCGGACTTCTTTATGCGCAATGCACGGCTGGTGGAACAGATGCGAGTGCCTCACCCGGTGCGGGGCACGGTATCGTTGGTGGAGTGGCATCTGGCGCGTCAGCGTAACCAAATCATCCAGTTGGAAGAAGAGATCACCTTGCTGATGGAGCAGGCCAGTGCCAACGAATCGCTGTTTGGCAGCCTGCTGCATCTACAGGCCGACCTGGCCACCGCCAGCAGCCTGCAGGATATGCTCAACCGCTTGCAGCGTTGGGCGCGCGGGTTTGGGCTGGCAGGGGCGAATATCCGCCTGTTTGCCGATCGCTGGAATATTGGCGCGCCGTCGGATTTCACCCATCTTGGCCTGACGCGCTCGGCGTTTGAGCCGCTGCGAATTCAACGCCTGGGCGATCGCTATCACTACCTCGGCAACCTTAATGGCCCCGAGCTGCTGCTGTTGCTGCCGCAGGCCAAACAGGTTGGCTCCGTGGCGCTGTCATTGCTGGGGGAGCAGGGCGATCTCGGCATGGTGATCTTCAGCAGCCGCGATACTCAACATTATCAACAGGGGATGGGCACCGTGATGCTCGGCCAATTGGCGCGTATGTTGCCAAAACTGTTGGAACGCTGGATAGAACGCGCATGACCGGCGTAGCGGCCAACCTGCAACCGCCGGTGGACGCTTTCCTGCGTTATTTAAAGGTGGAGCGGCAACTCAGCCCACTGACTCAGATCAGCTATTCGCGCCAGCTGCAGGCGTTGATCGCCATGGCAAGCGAGCTGGGCGTCAGCGAATGGCCGATGCTGGATGCCGCCAGAGTGCGTCAGCTGGCAGCCCGCAGTAAGCGCGCCGGGTTACAGTCTTCCAGCCTGGCGCTGCGCCTCTCTGCATTGCGCAGTTTTCTGGACTGGCTGGTCGGCCAGGGCGTGATAAGCGCTAACCCCGCCAAAGGCATTCGCACACCGCGTAGTGGCCGTCATTTGCCGAAGAATATCGACGTCGATGAAATGAACCAACTGCTGAACATCGATCTCAACGATCCGCTGGCGGTTCGCGATCGTGCGATGCTGGAAGTAATGTACGGGGCCGGGCTGCGTCTGGCTGAACTGGTGGGGCTGGATTGCCGCCATGTCGATCTGGGCGGCGGTGAGATCTGGGTGCTGGGGAAAGGCAGCAAAGAACGTAAATTGCCGATAGGCCGTACGGCGGTCACCTGGCTGGAACACTGGCTGGCGCTGCGCGATCTGTTTGCGCCGCAGGATGATGCCATGTTCCTCTCCAATCAAGGCAAGCGCATCTCGGCGCGCAACGTACAAAAACGTTTTGCCGAGTGGGGCGTCAAGCAGGGCGTCAACAGCCATATCCACCCGCACAAGCTGCGCCACTCCTTTGCCACCCATATGCTGGAATCGAGCGGCGATCTGCGCGCGGTGCAGGAGCTGCTGGGGCACGCCAACCTGACCACCACGCAAATTTATACCCACCTCGACTTTCAACATCTGGCGAACGTGTACGATGCCGCGCATCCACGCGCCAAACGAGGGAAATCCTGATGCATTTTTACCGTCCGTTACGCCCACTGGCCGCGCTGACTTTCGATCTGGACGATACGCTGTATGACAACCGTCCGGTGATCAAGCAGACCGAGCATGAGTCGGTGGCCTTTTTGCAGAACTACCATCCGGGATTGAGCCATTTTCAGTCGGCGGACTTCCACCGTTTGCGGCAGGAATTGCGTGAACAGGATCCGGAGATTTACCACGACGTTACCCAATGGCGCTGGCGGGCAGTCCACCTGGCGTTGAGCCGTCAGGGGCTGCGCGATGCTGAAGCGTCCATCGGTGCCGATGCCGCCATGCAGAACTTTGCCCTGTGGCGTAGCCGGATCGATGTGCCGGCAGCCACTCACGCTACCTTGCGGGCGCTGGGGCAACGTTATCCGCTGGTGGCGATCACCAATGGCAATGCCGATCCGGCCCAGTGCGGGTTGGAGCAATACTTCCAGTTTGTGCTGCGCTCCGGGCCAGATGGCCGCGCCAAGCCGTATCAGGATATGTATCAACTGGCGGTCGAAAGGTTGGGCGTGGCGCCAGAACAAATCCTGCACGTCGGGGATGACCTGACCACAGACGTTGCCGGGGCGCTGCGTTCGGGCCTGCAGGCCTGCTGGATCAACGACCGTCAGCGGAGCCTGATGCAGGTAGCTGACAGCCGCCTGCTACCTCATATTGAGATTTCGCAGTTGGCATCGCTGACAGCATTGTTATAATCCCAGCAGAACTCTGTATAAATTCCCAGTGGAAAGCGCGTGGAAGCGAGTTTTCCCTTTACCAATCAATGGTGCCTATGGACGTTTCCGACCTGCTCGACAGCATGAATGATAAACAACGTGAAGCCGTGGCTGCGCCACGCAGCAACCTGTTGGTGCTGGCCGGTGCAGGCAGCGGCAAGACCCGGGTGCTGGTGCATCGCATTGCCTGGCTACTGGCGGTAGAGAACTGCTCGCCGTACTCCATCATGGCGGTGACTTTCACCAACAAGGCGGCGGCAGAGATGCGCCACCGTATCGAACACCTGATTGGCACCAGCCAGGGCGGTATGTGGATCGGCACCTTCCACGGCTTGGCGCACCGCCTGCTGCGCGCTCATCATATGGACGCCAACCTGCCGCAGGACTTCCAGATCCTGGATAGTGAAGATCAACTGCGCCTGCTGAAACGCATCGTGCGGGCGCTGAACATTGACGAGAAGCAATGGCCGCCGCGCCAGGCGATGTGGTACATCAACGGCAAGAAAGATGATGGCCTACGCCCGCAGCATATCGAAAGCTATGGCAACCCGGTGGAAGCCACCTGGCTGCGGATCTATCAGGCTTATCAGGAGGCTTGCGATCGTGCAGGGCTGGTCGATTTTGCCGAATTGCTGTTGCGCGCCCATGAGCTGTGGCTGAACAAGCCGCATATCCTCAATCATTATCGTGAGCGCTTCACCAATATCCTGGTGGACGAATTCCAGGACACCAACCGCATCCAGTACGCCTGGATCCACATGCTGGCCGGGGGCAAGGCCAACGTGATGATCGTGGGGGATGATGACCAGTCGATCTACGGCTGGCGTGGTGCGCAGGTGGAAAACATCCAGCGTTTCCTGAAGGATTTCCCCGGTGCAGAAACGGTGCGTCTGGAGCAGAACTATCGCTCGACCAGCACCATCCTGAAGGCCGCCAACACCCTGATCGCCAATAACGACGGGCGCATGGGCAAAAACCTGTGGACCGAAGGGGCCGAAGGCGAGCCGATCTCGATTTACTGTGCGTTCAACGAGCTGGATGAAGCCCGCTTTGTGGTTAACCGCATCAAGGCCTGGCAGGACAACGGCGGCGCGCTGAACGACTGCGCCATCCTGTATCGCAGCAACGCCCAATCGCGCGTGCTGGAAGAGGCCTTGTTGCAAACTGCCATGCCATACCGCATTTACGGCGGCATGCGCTTCTTCGAACGCCAGGAGATCAAGGATGCTCTGGCCTATCTGCGACTGATCGCCAACCGTAACGATGATGCGGCCTTTGAGCGTGTCGTGAATACCCCAACGCGCGGCATTGGCGATCGCACCCTCGACGTAGTGCGCCAGGCGGCACGAGACCGTCAACTGACGCTGTGGCAGGCTACCCGTGCGCTGCTGCAAGATAAGGTGCTGGCGGGCCGTGCAGCGTCCTCCCTGCAGCGTTTTCTGGAGCTGGTGGACTCACTGGCCCACGAAACCGCCGAAATGCCGTTGCATGTGCAAACCGACCGGGTGATCCGCGATTCCGGGCTGTTTATCATGTATGAGCAGGAAAAGGGCGAGAAGGGCCAGGCGCGTATCGAAAACCTTGAGGAACTGGTCACGGCCACGCGCCAATACAGCTACCAGGATGAAGATCAGGATCTGATGCCGTTGCAGGCCTTCCTGTCCCATGCCGCGTTGGAAGCGGGGGAAGGGCAGGCAGATGCCTATCAGGACGCGGTGCAGCTGATGACCCTGCACTCGGCCAAAGGGTTGGAGTTCCGCCAGGTGTTTATCGTCGGTATGGAAGAGGGTATGTTCCCAAGCCAGATGTCGCTGGACGAAGGTGGCCGCCTGGAAGAGGAGCGCCGTCTGGCCTATGTTGGCCTGACCCGTGCAATGCAAAAATTGACGCTGACCTATGCGGAAACCCGCCGCCTGTATGGCAAAGAGGTGTATCACCGGCCATCACGCTTTATCGGTGAGATCCCGGAAGACTGTGTGGAAGAGGTGCGCCTGCGGGCCAGCGTCTCCCGCTCGGTAAGCCACCGCCGGATGGGGACGCCGATCAGTGAAAGCGACACTGGTTACAAGCTTGGGCAGCGCGTGCGCCATGCCAAGTTTGGCGAGGGCACCATCGTCAACCTGGAAGGCAGTGGGGAGCACAGCCGGTTGCAGATCGCGTTTCAGGGTGAAGGTATCAAGTGGCTGGTAGCAGCCTACGCCAAGCTGGAAACGGTATAACGGGGCTCTTACAGGTGAAAATAGCGTCGCTATCTCCCTCACCCTAACCCTTATGTCTTGATCTTCTCCGCCTTAGCGGAGAAGATCCCCGACTGATCATCGGGAGATAGCCGGTGAGCTCCCCCTAACCCTAGTGCCTATGAGCCCGTGGGAGAGATTGTGCCCCGGCTGTCTATTTCCCTGTCGCCTTCTAGACCGAACGGTATCCTGTGCCTATGAGCACCCACATATAAGGATGGTCCGGCGATAAATTTCAGACATGGTTATGGAGTGCCATAATGCGTAGAACCCCTGTCGGCGTTGATATCGCCAAACACAAATTTGATGTCGCCGTACTGCTGGACAATCAGAAGTATAAAACCAAAAAGTTTGCCAATACCCCTTCTGGATGCCGCGAGTTCGCAGCCTGGTTGAGCCGCTTTGGCGACTGTCATGTCTGTATGGAAGCCACCGGGAGCTACAGTACGGAACTGGCCACTTATCTGGCAGACAACAACTACCACGTCAGTCTGATGAACCCGGCGTGTATCCATTCCTTCGGCAATACAGAACTGGCCCGGAACAAAACGGACAAAAGCGATGCAGCGATGATAGCCCGCTACTGCGCACTGCATCAGCCTGACCCGTGGTTCCCAGCCCCGTTGAGCGAACGCCAGTTGACCGCGTTGGTCAGGCATCTTAAGAACCTGGAAGAGATGCGTCAGATGGAAGAAAATCGCCTGGAGGTGGCCGAAGCAGTCATCGTCCCTTCACTCAATGAGCACATCGCCACGTTGGATGAACTGATACGAGAAACGAAGAAGAAAATCAGTCAGCACATCGATGATAACCCTGACCTGAAACGGGACAGCGAGTTGCTAAAAAGTATCCCTGGAGTGGGAGAGATGCTGAGCTCCAGCCTGCTGGCCTTCGCAGGAAACCTGCGTCGGTTCACCAGCAGCAAGGCCCTGGTAGCGTACGCAGGACTGAATCCACAGCGATGTGAGTCGGGGATGTTTAAAGGGAAAAGCCGGTTATCGAAAGTGGGACACGGTGAGCTACGAAGCGCGTTATACATGCCCGCGGTGGTGGCAAGCCAATACAATGTTGTGGTTAAAGACTTAACAGAAAGGCTGAAGTTGCGTGGGAAATCGGGCAAAGAGAGAGTGTGTGCGGCGATGCGAAAACTGCTGCAACTGGCCTATGGTGTGGTGAAATCAGGAAAGACATTTAATGCGGAAATACCGCTTGCCGGATAGCCGACAAGACGGTATCTCTCCCAAAGGGCTAGGGGACCGATCGAGTTAGCTATCAATTGCCGAAACTTACCTGCACACGGTAGCGGAATTACGGCGCCGTACTAGCTCCCTCTCCTTTTTGGGGAGAGGGTTAGGGTGAGGGGGTCAGTGTGCGAAACGATCGCCCACTTTGGCAGTGGCATACCAGCGCATCACCGCTTCGATCCCCTCGCCACCTTCTGGTGGAGCCCAATGCATACAGTCTTCTTCGCCGAGCGCCTGATAAGGCCCCTGCTTCACTTCAAACACCACGCCACCCGGATCGACAGACAGCACGGCATGCCAGGTAAACGCCGGCATCTCCAGCACCTTGGTTTCTTCGCCTAGCAGGGTGCGTTGGGTGACCACGCCTTCGTCATTGAACTGCAGCACCACGAAACGGCCACGCAGCGGAGTGAGTAACTCCCAGGTCTGCGGGTGGCGGTGTGGGCGAATATAGGTGCCAGGTTCCATGGCAATTGCCAGGCGTTGCACCGGATCGCTCAACTCTTCATGTAAGGTACGGTGGGCACGCAGGCGTGGCAGTGTCGCTGCCTGTTCGCTCATGGTCGTCAAGTCGTGGGCGGTAATCTGTTTCATGTCGTTAATCCGCAATATTTCTGTGCGCTAATCTTAGCAAGATTCGTGGCTGCGGTCAGAGATCGCGACGCGGTTTTCCATCAGGCGTGGTCAAGGTTGCGGGAGTGTTACAAACCAGCCGCGAGCGTGCTGGATTGTTGCGCGATTATCCACCCTAACCGGTTGACAGGCTTTTTCTTCTCGGCGTAACATGCGCGCACGAATATCAATGAGGACACACGCCTTGGACACACCCAGTAGATACTGGCTCACAGACCTGGACACCAGGTACAACTTCTAAGGCTATCCCATTGCGCTGATACCCTTCGTGGTTGTCGGCGACCCTCCCCAGCGTCGCTCCGAGTCAGATCTCTTCATGGTCTGGAACGAGCCGGTATTGCATACTTCCCTCGCTTTCTGTGCTTCAATGCGTTGTCTACCCCGTTACCATTAGGGAGTTTTGGCACATGCTAAGCGCTTTTAAATTAGATAACAGCCGCTTATCCCGTCTGGAGTTGGATGATTCAGATGATTTGACCTCGTCGCTGTGGGTTGACCTGGTCGAGCCGGAGGAGGGCGAACGCGAGCGCGTGCAAAATGAGTTGGGCCAAAGCCTGGCGACACGCCCCGAACTGGATGATATCGAAGCCTCGGCCCGTTTCTTCGAAGACGATGACGGCCTGCATATCCACTCCTTTTTCTACTACGAAGACGCCGAAGATCACGCGGGCAACTCTACCGTGGCATTCACCATCCGCGATGGCCGCCTGTATACCCTGCGTGAACGCGAACTGCCCGCTTTCCGGCTTTACCGGATGCGTGCGCGCAGTATCAGAATGGTGGACGGCAACGCCTACGAGCTGCTGCTGGATCTGTTTGAAACCAAAATTGAGCAGTTGGCCGACGAGATTGAAAACGTCTACAGCGATCTGGAAAAGCTCAGCCGGGTGATTATGGAAGGGCACCAGGGCGACGAATATGATGAAGCGCTGTCCACGCTGGCCGAGCTGGAAGATATCGGCTGGAAGGTGCGCCTGTGTCTGATGGATACCCAACGCGCGCTGAATTTCCTGGTGCGCAAGGCGCGTTTGCCAACCAGCCAGTTGGAACAGGCGCGAGAAGTGCTGCGCGATATCGAATCCCTGCTGCCGCATAACGAATCGCTGTTCCAGAAGGTCAACTTCCTGATGCAGGCGGCGATGGGCTTTATCAACATCGAACAGAACCGCATCATCAAGATCTTCTCGGTGGTCTCGGTAGTGTTCCTGCCGCCGACGCTGGTGGCCTCAAGCTACGGGATGAACTTTGAGTTTATGCCTGAGCTGCGTTGGTCGTTCGGCTACCCGGGAGCGATTGCACTGATGATCGTGGCGGGGCTGGCCCCTTATCTCTACTTCAAACGCAAGAACTGGCTTTAAATCCGGCTCTCGTACGCTTCGGGTGGTGGTCTACACCACCGCCCCATTTTATCTTCAATGATCCCTTCTCCGCCCGTTAAACCGGGGTAGAATATCCCCACTGCTTATCGGCTCGTAAGGCATGCGTCTCAATGGAGAAGTTCCCGCGCGTCATTCAATGGCTGATCCTGCTGCTGGCTTCGCTAGTGTTGGGGTTTAGTCTACAGGCCTTTCATGTTCCTGCCGCCTTGCTGCTGGGGCCGATGATTGTCGGCGTCGCGATGGGGCTGCTTGGCGCTTCGGTGCGCATTCCTGGCCCCTTATTTATTGCGGCACAGGCGATCCTGGGCTGCATGATCGCCCAGAGCCTTTCGCCCAATATTCTTACCCCCTTGTTGGATGACTGGCCGCTGGTGCTGTTGGTGCTGATCGCGACGCTGTTGGCGAGCGGCGTTTCCGGCTGGTGCCTGGTGCGTTTCAGTGGTCTGCCCGGCCCTACCGGTGCCTGGGGATCTTCCCCTGGCGGCGCATCGGCGATGGTAGCGATGGCGGGAGATTTCGGTGCAGATGTGCGGCTGGTAGCGTTTATGCAGTATCTGCGCGTGCTGTTTGTCGCGACGGCGGCAGCGGTCGTGGCGCGTATCGGTCTGGGAGATGAAGCTGGGCATGGGAGCGCCGCTCTGGAGTGGTTCCCCGCCCTCGACTGGCGCTTTGCTGGCACCTTGGGCGTGGCCGTTATCGGCTCCTGGTTAGGACCGCGTCTGCGCATTCCTTCCGGTGCGCTGATGTTGCCAATGATCGCGGGGGCAGCATTACATTCCACTGGCACCATGGCGTTACAGGTGCCCGAATGGCTGCTGGCGTTGGCCTACACGTTGATTGGCTGGAGCGTCGGGCTGCGTTTTACCCGGGCCATCTTCCTGCTGGCGTTGCGCACCTTGCCGCAGATGGTGGTATCGATTGTTGCGCTGATGCTGTTTTGCGGCGGGCTGGGGTGGATGTTGACCCAGTTCCTGCCGGTCGATCTGCTGACGGCCTATCTGGCCACCAGCCCCGGCGGATTGGATACCGTGGCGATCATCGCCGCAGGCAGCCGGGTCGATATGACCTTTGTGATGGCGATGCAGACGCTGCGGCTGTTTACTATTTTGCTGACCGGCCCGGCGATGGCCAGATTCATCTCTAACCACGCCCAGCCAGTGCAATCAACGTAGCTTTCGTTGCTGGTATAAGGCATCCAACAGGAACAACACCAACGCCGCCCAGATAAAGCCAAAGGTCACCAGCTTATCCTGGCCGATGGTCTCACCGTAGAAGGTGACTGCCAGCAGGAACATCAACGTTGGCCCGAGGTATTGGAAGAACCCGAGCGTTGACAGGCGCAGGCGGGTGGCCGCTGCGGTAAAGAACAGCAGTGGAACCGTGGTGACCACCCCGGCGGCAACCAGCAGTAAATTTAGCGACCAGGGGTTGGCGCTCAGATGGCTGGTTGGGCTATCGGCAATCAGGAACAGGTAGATGGCGGCCACCGGCAGCAGCCACAGGGTTTCGATCAACATGCCGGTTTGTGCATCAATGGCAATCTTCTTGCGCAACAGGCCGTAGAAGGCAAAGCTGAAAGCCAGGCCAAGCCCGATGATCGGCAGCGAACCAAACTGCCACAGCTGCACCAACACCCCGGTAAAGGCCAAGGCTACGGCCACCCATTGCATACGGCGGAAACGCTCGCCCAGGAACAGCATCCCCAGCAGCACGTTCACCAGCGGATTGATGAAATAGCCCAGGCTGGCCTCCAGCATATGGTGGTTATTCACCGCCCAGATAAACAGCAGCCAGTTCCCTCCCACCAACAGCGCGGTGACGGCCAGCAGCAGTAGCCGCTTGCGGTTTTTACAGGCGGCCCGCACCTGCGGCCAGTTGCGGCCCAATGACACCAGCCCCAGCATAAAGAAGAACGACCAGATCACCCGGTGGGTGAGGATTTCATCGGCAGGGACTTGTTGGATCAGCTTGAAATAGGCGGGGGCGATACCCCAAATAAAATAGGCGGCCAGAGCAAAGAAAATGCCCTGCCGCGTTTGTTGTGCGTCCATGACGGTTACCGGGTGGGAAAAGGAGATGCGGTGATTTTACTGAAGATAACCGGCCGTGTCCCACAATTGTGTGGTTTAGGGATCACAACCGGCTGGCACCCTTAGCCCACCAGGTAGGTGGCGGTGGCGCTGGCGATGTGTAAGCCATCGTGGTTGTGCAGCTCAACGCGAGCTACCGCCACTTTATTACCGCTGCGTAGTACGCTGGCGGAAGCAACAAAATGCTCGCCGCGGCCTGGGCGCAGATAGTCGACGCGCAGATCGATTGTCCCCATGCGCGATAAACGGGATGCCAGCTCTTCTTCGATCAGCGGGTCCTGACGCATCAGCACGCTGCCCACGCACGCTAGCCCGGCGGCAACATCCAGTACGGAAGCGATCACGCCGCCATGCAGGATTTTTTGGGCGGCATTACCCACCAGCTTAGGTTGATTGGTAAAGCTCAATTCAACGTAGTCGTCCTCAAAGCGGCGTAGCTCCAGCCCCAATTCACGGTTAAATGGCATGTGATAGACGAAGATTTCGCCAATCTTCTGGCGGGCGGCCTCGAGGGTCAAAGTTGTGTGTGACATAGTTCCTTTCTTCATTTGAGTTCGGCCAGCCGATGTACTGGTCAGTCCAGGTTAATGACTTGTGGATTTTATGCTTATCTTTTGTTGCTTTCCAGGCCTGGCAGATAAATGTATTCACTAGTGCGGTAAAACCAGCAATGTGTGTAAAATAGCCTGCTTTTATTTCCGGGTTTTTCCTTATCTTTCGAGAGTGAACAAAATTATGCGCGTTCTGTCTGGGATTGTGATGGCGATGCTGTTTGCGCCAGTAGTGGTGCAGGCCAATGAGGCCACCGAGCAAAAGAATCTGAATAAACCGGCGGTTCGTGGCAGCATCATCGGCAACATGCTGCAACACTATGATAATCCGTTCACTCTGTATCCTTATGAAACGAACTACCTGATCTATACCGATACCAGCGATCTGAACAAAGAAGCGATCAAATCCTATAGCTGGGCGGAAAATGCCCGCAAGGATGAGGTAAAGTTCCAGCTCAGCCTGGCCTTCCCGATCTGGCGTGGTATTGCCGGTGAGAACTCGGTCTTGGGGGCATCTTATACCCAACGGTCCTGGTGGCAGCTCTCCAACCATGATGAATCCTCACCGTTCCGTGAAACCAACTACGAACCGCAAATTTTTGTCGGCTGGGCGACGGCGTATAAGTTTGCCGGCTGGACGCTGCGTGATATCGAAGTGGGTCTGAATCATGAGTCCAACGGCCGTGAAGATCCTACCTCACGCAGCTGGAACCGTGGTTATGCACGCCTGATGGCGCAGAACGGCGACTGGCAGGTCGAGGTCAAACCCTGGTTCCGCTTCTCGGAAAGCGACAGCAACGACGATAACCCGGATATCACCAAGTATATGGGTTATTACCGTCTGACGGTGGGCTATGCCTTGGGGGAAAGCGTGTTCAGTGCCGAAGGCCAATACAACTGGAATAGCGGTTATGGCGGCGCGCAGGTGGGCTGGAGCTACCCAATTACCAGCCATGTGCGTTTCTATACCCAGGTGTTCAGCGGCTATGGCGAATCGATGATTGATTACAACTTCAAGCAGACACGGCTGGGTGTTGGTGTCATGCTTAACGACATTATGTAGTTTAGGTAATAACGGTGTCAGTCAGGCACCGTGATAGCGATAAATGGGGAAGTGTGTGTCAACCGCAGCAGTGATAAACAGAGAGTTGCTGGCAGAGCAGGTATTACGCGATACCTTCGGCTACCAGCAGTTCCGTCCGGGTCAACAAACGATTATCAACGCAATTATCGGCGGCCAGGATTGCCTGGTGGTGATGCCGACCGGCGGGGGTAAATCGCTGTGCTATCAAATCCCGGCGCTGGTGATGGATGGACTGACGCTGGTGGTATCCCCACTGATTTCCTTGATGAAAGATCAGGTCGATCAGCTCTTGGCCTATGGCGTTTCCGCCGCCTGCTATAACTCGACGCAAACGCGCGAGCAGCAGTTGGAGGTGATGGCGGGCTGTCGCAGCGGCCAGATCAAGATGCTGTATATCGCCCCCGAACGGCTGATGATGGACAGCTTCCTCGAACTGTTGGATCACTGTCCGCCGGTGATGCTGGCGGTGGATGAGGCACACTGTATTTCCCAGTGGGGCCACGATTTCCGCCCGGAATACCGCGCCCTGGGCCAGTTGAAGCAACGTTTCCCGACCATGCCGGTAGTGGCATTGACGGCCACCGCTGATGAAGCCACGCGGGGGGATATCGTTCGCCTGTTGGCGCTAGACGAGCCGCTGATCCAGATCAGCAGCTTCGACCGCCCCAATATCCGCTACACGCTGGTGGAGAAGTTTAAGCCGCTCGACCAACTTTGGCGCTTCGTGCAGGATCAGCGCGGCAAAAGCGGCATTATTTACTGCAACAGCCGCGCCAAGGTCGAAGACACCACCGCACGTCTGCAAAGCCGTGGGCTGAGCGTTGGGGCTTATCACGCCGGACTGGATAACGAACGCCGCTCTCAGGTGCAGGAGGCTTTCCAGCGTGATGATTTGCAAGTGGTGGTAGCTACCGTGGCCTTCGGCATGGGCATCAACAAACCCAACGTGCGTTTTGTGGTGCACTTCGATATTCCGCGCAACATAGAGTCCTATTATCAGGAGACTGGCCGAGCAGGGCGTGATGGCCTGCCAGCGGAAGCGATCTTGCTCTATGACCCGGCTGATATGGCCTGGTTACGCCGCTGCCTGGAAGAGAAACCGGCGGGGCAGCAGTTGGATATCGAACGCCATAAGCTCAACGCCATGGGGGCATTTGCCGAAGCGCAAACCTGCCGCCGCCTGGTGCTGCTGAACTACTTCGGTGAAGGTAAGCAGCAGGCCTGTGGCAACTGCGATATCTGCCTTGACCCGCCCAAGCGTTATGACGGCCTGGAGGATGCCCGCAAGGCACTGTCGGCGATTGGCCGCGTTGGGCAACGTTTCGGCATTGGCTATGTGGTGGAGGTGCTGCGCGGCTCCAATAACCAGCGTATCCGCGAGTTTGGTCATGAAAAGCTGCCGGTGTACGGCATTGGCCGCGATCAGACCACCGAACACTGGACCAGCGTGCTGCGCCAACTGATCCATCTGGGCTTTATCACCCAGAACATAGCGATGCATTCGGCATTGCAACTGACTGAAGCCGCGCGCCCGGTGCTGCGTGGTGAAGTAGTGTTACAGCTGGCGGTGCCGCGTATTCAGAGCTTCAAGGTACGTAGCAGCGCCAACCAGAAATCCTACGGCGGCAATTACGATCGCAAGCTGTTTGCCAAACTGCGCAAGCTGCGTAAATCGATTGCCGACGAAGAGAACATCCCACCGTACGTGGTGTTCAACGACGCAACCCTGCTGGAGATGGCCGAACAGATGCCGATCAGAGCCAGCGAGTTGTTGAGCGTCAACGGGGTGGGGCAGCGTAAGCTGGAACGTTTTGGTGCGCCATTTATGGCGATGATCCGCGCTCACCTCGACGGTGACGACGAATAAGGATAATCACTCATGCTGATGTTGTTTTTAACGGTGGCGATGGTGCATTTGATTGCGCTGATGAGCCCAGGGCCGGACTTCTTTTTTGTCTCGCAAACCGCAGCCAGCCGCTCCCGTCGCGAGGCGATGATGGGCGTGGTGGGGATCTCCCTTGGCGTAATGGTCTGGGCCGGTGTGGCGCTGCTGGGGTTGAACCTGATCCTGCAAAAGATGGCCTGGCTGCACCAGATTATCATGGTGGGCGGTGGCCTGTATCTGTGCTGGATGGGCTGGCAACTGCTGCGCTCCGCCCGTAGCCAGAATGCGCAAACTGCTCCGGCAGCAGAGGTGAAGGTGGCGTTACCCAAGCCGGGCCGCAGCTTTATCCGTGGCTTGCTCACCAACCTTTCCAATCCCAAGGCCGTTATCTACTTTGGTAGCGTGTTCTCGCTGTTTGTCGGCGAGGATGTAGGTGCCGGAGCGCGCTGGGGATTGTTTGCTTTGATCACGGGTGAAACCTTTATCTGGTTTACCCTGGTGGCGATCATCTTCGCGTTACCCGCCATGCGCCGGGGCTATCAGCGGATGGCGAAATGGATCGACGGCTTGGCCGGGGTGTTATTCACCGGTTTTGGTCTGCACCTGATTTTTACCCGCTAGGCTATTTTACTTGCCATTTTGAACCCGGGCAGTGCTCGGACTCCTCACGTACTTCAACGTACGCTGCGGGTCCTGTGCGCTGGCCGTGTCCAAACTGCCTGCGACAATAACGCCTAGAATCACATTCTCATGCCTTTCTTGCCGTTGCCAGTAATCCCGCCACCAGAATAAACAGCGAGCCAAAAATCCGGTTCAGCAGCTGCATTTGGCGCGGGGTCTTTAACCAACCGGCAATGCGCGTGGCCAGCGTGGCGTAACCAATCATCACCAGGATATCGATCACCACCGTGGTGACGCCGAGAATGACATACTGCTCGGCCTGGGGCTGGTTGGGCATGATGAACTGCGGGAACAGAGCTGCCAGAAACACGATGCTCTTGGGGTTGGTCAGATTTACCAGGACGGCGCGGCGAAACAGGCGGCGGCGTGGCATGGTGCCTGCCAGAGTGTGCAGATCCAACGCGCCTGCGGCGCGCCACTGCTGGATACCCAGCCACACCAGATAGGCCGCACCAAACCATTTCAGTAGTTCAAAGGCCAGCAGCGACTGGGAAACCACCGCGCCGAGGCCAATACCCACCAGCACGATATGGATGCTCAGGCCAACTTGCAGACCCGCAATCGACGCTGCCGCTCCGCGATAGCCGTGGCTGATGCCGGTACTCATGGTGTTGATGGCACCGGAACCGGGGGAAAGACTGAGGATAAGGGTTGTCAGCAGATAGGTTAACCACCAGTCTAAGGTCATCGTAATGCTCCCTGAATGCACTAATATATGCCACAATACGCTAGTATTATTTCCCGTGCTAGAGATCACATTTACCTCTCTGAACATCCCGTTAAAAGGTAGGCCATGTCGTCAATCACCTTTGATCCAGCTGAATGGTTAAACCGTGAAAAGCAGTTCTCTGCCTTCGCGACCGGGCCACTGCTGGATTTTTGGCGGCGACGTGAGGAAGGGGAGTTCACCGGCGTCGGGGGCGTACCCATCCGCTTTGTACGCTTTACTTCTCCGCTGCACCAGCGGGTGGTAGTGATCAGCCCCGGGCGCATCGAAAGCTATATCAAGTACCCGGAAGTGGCGTACGATCTGTTTCACAGCGGCTATGACGTGATGATCATCGATCATCGTGGTCAGGGGCTGTCCGGGCGGATGCTGGCAGATACTCACCGGGGGCATGTGGTAAACTTTGCCGACTACGTGGACGATTTCGCCCAGTTTTACCATCAGCAGGTCAAACCCTTGGGTTACCGGCAGCACGTCGCGCTGGCGCACTCGATGGGGGGCGCGATACTGGCGCAGTTTTTGGCACGTGAGCCACAGTCGTTTGCCGCCGTAGCACTCTGCGCGCCGATGTTGGGCATTTATCTGCCGATGCCGGGCTGGATGGCCAACGGTATTTTGAATTGGACGGAAAAGCGCCCAGGGCTGCGTGACTATTATGCGGTTGGTACCGGGCAGTGGCGGCCATTGCCCTATGTGGTCAATACGCTGACCCACAGCCGCGAGCGTTATCGCCGCAACCTGCGTTATTACGCCGATCATCCCGAGCTGCGGGTAGGTGGGCCAACCTATCACTGGGTCAAAGAAAGTATTCAGGCCGGGCAGCAGATCATTGCCCAGGCTGCTAACATCACTACGCCGATTTTATTATTGCAGGCCGGTGAGGATCGGGTGGTAGACAACCGTTCCCAGCGCGCTTTTTGTCAGGCACTGTCAGACGCGGGGCACCCTTGTGAAGGGGGAAAACCGTGGGTTATCAAAGGCGCTCGCCATGAGATCCTGTTCGAACGGGACGCGATGCGCGCCGAGGCACTGAACGCAATCCTGCGTTTCTTTGCTCAGCACTTAGGCGGTACTGCTGCCGCCGAAAATTCCACTAGAGGTTAGAACATATCGCTATGTATCACGTCGTTGCTTCCGATTTAGATGGCACTCTGCTGTCCCCTGAGCACACCCTGACACCGTACGCCAAAGAAACGCTGCAGCTGCTGACGCAGCAGGGCGTGCACTTTGTTTTCGCTACCGGCCGCCACCATATCGACGTTTCCCAGATCCGCGATAATCTCGGCATCAGTGCTTTTATGATCACCTCCAACGGTGCGCGGGTACATAACACCGCCGGTGAGCTGATCTTCAGCCACAACCTGGATGAGGATATCGCCCGCGATCTGTACAACATGATGCACGATAACCAGGATATCCTGACCAACGTCTACCGTAACGACGACTGGTTCATGAACCGTGAAAGTCCGGAGCAGGAAGAGTTTTTCCAGGAATCGATCTTTAAATATGAGCTGTTTGAGCCGGGCTTGCTGGAAACCGATGGCGTGTGCAAGGTGTATTTCACCTGCGACGATCATGAAAAACTGCTGCCGTTGGAAGATGCCATCAATGCGCGCTGGGGCGATCGGGTCAACGTCAGCTTCTCGTTCCCAACCTGCCTGGAAGTGATGGCCGGTGGCGTCTCGAAAGGCCATGCTTTGGAAGAAGTAGCCAAGATCATCGGCTATTCGCTCAAAGAGTGCATCGCCTTTGGCGACGGCATGAACGATCTGGAAATGCTGTCGATGGCGGGGAAAGGCTGCATCATGCAGGATGCCCAGCAGCGTCTGAAAGACAAGCTGCCGGAGCTGGAAGTGATTGGCTCCAACGTTGACGACGCGGTGCCTCATTACCTGCGTAAAATGTACTCGATTTAACTGATTGGGGCGCAGTCTTCACCGGCTGCGCTGCGCACTCTATGGCGGAAAGGGCATAACAAGATGTCTTGATATGATGCAGTAACACTGAACGTTCCACGATCTCTTCTCCTTATCAATCGCCGACGGCCGTATCCTTTCATCACCACGGGTAATAGGCAAGGAGGAGGCTCATTATTGCCCGTGTGGCAAATCAAAACCCTATCCGTCGTTTTGCACTTCCAATCCGGCTGCTTTCCATTCCGGAAAACCATCTTCCAGACAGCGAGCGGTAAATCCGTTGGCGCGTAACGTCTTCATGGCATTAACAGACAGCGCACAGTAAGGCCCGCGGCAATAGGCCACTACCTCTTGCTGTTTGAGTAACTCAGGCAGTCGGCTTGCCAACTCTTCCACCGGGATGTTAATGGCGTTGGGCAGATGGCCCGAGGCGAACTCTTCCGCTGGCCGCACATCCAGCAGCGTGACATCACCTTCATGCAGTCGGCGCAGTAACTCGGTGCGGGAAATGGATTCCAGACGCTCGCGCTGGTTGAGGGTGTCGGCGACAAAGCTGCCGATCTCATTATGGCGGAACTCCATAAACTGGCGGATAGCGGCCAGCAGAGGTTGCACAGGCCCATTCCCCAAACGGTAGTATACGTGCTTTCCTTCCCGGCGTGATTGCACAAAACCGGCGCGTTTGAGGTGTTGCAGATGTTGGGAGGCGTTGGCAATCGTCAGCCCGGCCAGTTCGGCCAGCCTTTCCACCGGCCTTTCCCCTTGGGCGATATGTTCAAGCAGCATCAGGCGATGCACATTGCCCAGTGAGCGGGTGATTTCGGCAAACTCGTTAAACACCAGGCGTTGGCTATCATCACTGAGTGTTGACATGCGGTCCTCGTTAAATCATCATTCAATTTATTAATTGAATATTAGAATATCAAAACTGACTGATGCTAGCCAGCACAAAAGGGCCGCTTGATGGATATGCTATTACACGCTACCGTAATTGGGATCGCTGCGACCCTGGTCATGGATCTCTGGGCAATAGGGCAGAAACGCCTGTTCAATATCCCTTCACTCAACTATCGGCTAGTTGGGCGCTGGATCGGGCATATGCCAAGGGGGAAGTGGGTTCACCACACCATTGTGCAGGCATTACCGGTCAAAGGTGAAGCCTTGATGGGGTGGGGGGCGCATTACATAATCGGTATCGTTTTTACCTGGTTATTTCTCATCATCATGGGGCCAGCTTGGCTAGAACAACCAACCTTCCTGCCCGCTTTGGCGATGGGGGTTATCAGCGTAGTCGCGCCATTTTTCCTGATGCAGCCCAGTTTCGGCTTTGGTTTCGCGGCCGCGAGAACGCCGCAGCCTAATATTGCACGCCAGCGTAGTTTGATCGCTCATGCCTCGTTTGGCATCGGCATTTATGTGAGTGCTTTACTGTTACAGCTGGTCTGGTTCTGATCCCCGCCGGGCAATCCCGGAGGGGAGTGGGGAGTTGTTACTTATGCTGCCCCTGCTTTTGCAGGAACTGGACGCCCTTGTCCGGGAAGTCGGTAAACACGCCGTCAACGCCAGCCTGATTGTAAATCGCGTCGAACAGCTGGTTCACGTCGGTGACGTATTTCGGCAGCTTATCGGCACGGATGGTGTAAGGGTGCACCGCCATATTGCTGGCATGAGCGTCTTTGACCATATCGGTCAACACGATCTGGTTCGGTTTGGACTTCTCTTCGACGATCAGCATGTGATAGTCCGGTCCGATGCCGTCGGCATACTGTGCGATCTTTTTCATCGCGCCCGGTTTGAACATCCAGTCGTAGTCATAGTTGACCCACTTGCCGTCGGCCTTCTGCTCGTAGGTTTCGTTCCAATCGGTGTAGGCAATCAACTGCACCAGCTTCAGATCCATCCCCATCTTGGGTTCCAGCTGATCCTTGATGCGTTTCAGCTCGTTGGCATCAAAACACTGCAGGTAGACGTTGTCGCTCTTGCTGGTGTAGCCGTATTGCTTGAGGACTTCCAGCACCTTGGTGGAGATGTCTTTTCCTTCCTGCTGATGGAACCAGGGGGCCTTGATTTCCGGGTAGAGGCCGATGTTCTTGCCGGTTGAATGATTGAGACCTTGCACGAACTCGATCTCTTCCTGGAAGGTGTGGACGCGGAAGTCGGATTTGCCCATCGGGAAGCGGCCAAGGTAGCTTTGCACCTGCTTACCGTCTTTGATATCAAAGCCTTCGGTGAACTTCAGCGATTTGATCTCAGGCAGCGTAAAGTCGATGGCGTAGTAGCGGCCATCTTTACGCGCCCGGTCCGGGAAACGTTCGGCAACGTCGGTGACGCGATCCAGATAGTGGTCGTGCAACACCACCAGCTCGTTATCTTTGGTCATCACCAGATCTTGCTCAAGGAAGTCGGCCCCTTGCGCGTAGGCCATCGCCTTGGCCGGTAACGTATGCTCCGGCAGGTAGCCGCTGGCACCGCGGTGTGCGATAACCACTTTATCCGCAGCCTGTGCGGCACTAAGCATTGAAGTGGCAAGAATGATCCCTGTCAGCAGGGCTTTGGTTTGAGTCCGCATTCTGTGTTGCTCCATGTTGTAGAGGTAAGAAAAAGGCCGCAGCGCGGCCTTAGATTGACGAGAAAGGGTAGGTAGGGGCGCTGCATGCTGCGCCCGCTTAGCTTTTAACCGCGTTTGGCCGCGATTTCTGCGTGGTGTTTCTTCTCGCTGATCATGGTCAGCACCAGCAGGATCACCGCACCGATGCTGCCGCCGATCATCACCATAAAGCCGCCGTCCCAACCGAAGTAGTCAACGGTATAGCCGACGATGGCGCTGGCTGCGACCGAACCGCCCAGGTAACCGAACAGGCCGGTAAAGCCTGCAGCGGTACCTGCCGCTTTCTTCGGTGCCAGTTCCAGCGCGTGCAGGCCGATCAGCATGACTGGGCCATAGATCAGGAAGCCGATGGTGATCATACAGGCCATATCGATGCCAGGGTTACCCACCGGGTTCAGCCAGTAAACGATGGTGGCGATGGTCACCAGAACCATGAAGAACACCCCGGTGGCACCACGGTTGCCTTTAAACACCTTGTCCGACATCCAGCCGCACAGCAGGGTGCCTGGGATACCGGCGTATTCGTACAGGAAGTAGGCCCAGGAGGACTTATCCAGCGCGAAGTGTTTCACTTCTTTCAGGTAGGTTGGTGACCAGTCCAGGATGCCGTAGCGCAGCAGATACACGAACACGTTGGCGATCGCGATGTACCACAGCAGTTTGTTTGGCAGCACGTACTGCATGAAGATCTGCTTGGCTGTCAGTTCTTCTTCTGCTTCTTCGCTGTAATCATCCGGATAGTCGTTTTTGTATTCTTCAATCGGTGGCAGACCAACAGATTGCGGGGTGTCACGCATCAAGGCGAAGGCGATCAGGGCCACCAGGATCGCACCGAAGGCAGGCATATACAGCGCCGCATGCCAGTCGTTAAACCAGGCCATACCCAGCAGGAACAGCAGTGGAGGCAGGCCACCACCGACGTTGTGCGCACAGTTCCATACCGAAACGATACCGCCACGTTCTTTCTGTGACCACCAGTGCACCATGGTACGGCCACAAGGCGGCCAACCCATACCCTGGAACCAACCACACAGGAACAGCAGCACGAACATCACGGCAATGCTGGAGGTAGCCCAAGGCACAAAGCCCATAAACAGCATGACGGCAGCGGCCAGGATCAGGCCAGCGGGTAGGAATACACGCGGGTTGGAACGGTCAGAAACCGAGCCCATGATGAACTTGGAGAAACCGTAGGCGATGGAAATCCCTGACAGCGCAAAGCCCAGGTCACCACGGCTGAAGCCCTGATCGATCAGATACGGCATCGCCAGGGTGAAGTTTTTACGCACCAGATAGTAGGCGGCGTAACCGAAAAAGATCCCCATAAAAATCTGCCAGCGCAGCTTACGGTAGAGCGGGTCTACCTTGTCGACTGGCACACGAGAAATGTGTGCGGCTGGCTTAAAAATACTCAACATGAGCGCCTCCGATGGCTTTATCTGTTTATTGCCTCAACAGGAAACGGCTGTCCTGAAGATGAGCTTGCGGATACCTGAAGTGTTGTTAAATGTTCCATAACGAGCGCAATGCTAGAGAAAACCCCCCGGTCACACCGTGATGGATGGCGCATTTGTTACACTTTTATGAAACTGTGGCGAATTTTGAGTGATCGGTTAACATTTTGGAATGACTAAATAGCACAAATACGTGATATTGGTCACATTCATGGCTTTTTATGGCCATATTATTTTCGTTTTCTGTTCGTTATTGTTCCTTATCAAACAAAAACCCTACTAACTGTGGCTAAATAAATCCATAACTACAGGCTCAGGGGGCGTGATGAGCAACAACTCACCAATCACCGAAACGGACGTGATCATCATTGGCGGCGGCGCTACCGGCGCGGGGATTGCCCGTGACTGCGCGCGGCGCGGTCTGCGTTGCGTTTTACTGGAAAGGCATGACATCGCCACTGGCGCTACTGGCCGCAACCACGGGTTGTTGCACAGCGGAGCGCGCTATTCGGTCACCGACGGCGAATCGGCACGCGAATGTATTGAAGAAAACCGCATCCTCAAGCGTATTGCCCACCATTGCATCGAACGTACCGACGGCCTGTTCATTACCTTGCCTCAGGACTCGTTAGCCTTTCAGCAGCAGTTTATTACCGCTTGTCGCAGCGCTGGCATTGAGGCCGAAGCCATTGACCCCGCGCTGGCATTACGCCTGGAGCCTGCGGCTAACCCCGCCCTGATCGGCGCGGTGCGGGTGCCGGATGGCACCGTCGATCCTTTCCGTTTAACGGCGGCCAACATGCTTGACGCGCGTGAACATGGCGCACAAATCCTGACCTATCATCAGGTTACCGGTTTGTTACGTACTGGCGATCGCGTGACGGGCGTGCGCGTTTTCGATCACAAGGCCGCACAGCAGTACGATATTCATGCTCAGGTGGTGGTCAATGCCGCCGGGATCTGGGGCCAGCAAATTGCTGAGTATGCCGATCTGCGCATCCGTATGTTCCCTGCTAAAGGGGCGTTGCTGATCCTGGGTCATCGCATCAATAACATGGTGATTAACCGCTGCCGCAAACCAGCGGATGCCGACATTCTGGTGCCTGGCGATACCATCTCGCTGATTGGCACCACCTCTACCCACATCGATTACGACCAGATCGACAACATGGTCGTGACGCCACAGGAAGTGGATATATTAATCCGCGAAGGCACGCTGTTGGCCCCGAAACTGGCGCAAACGCGCATTCTGCGTGCCTATGCGGGCGTGCGGCCACTGGTCGCCAGCGACGACGACCCTTCTGGGCGCAACGTCAGCCGCGGCATCGTGCTGCTCGACCATGCGGCACGCGATGGGTTGGAGGGCTTTATCACCATTACCGGCGGCAAGCTGATGACTTACCGGCTGATGGCCGAATGGGCCACCGATCTGGTCTGCGCCAAACTGGGCATCGACAGCCCTTGCACCACGGCGGAAGCGGCGTTGCCCGGTTCCCGTCAGAGCGCCGAAGAAACGGTGCGCAGCGTGGTTTCACTACCTGCCAGCATCCGGGGTTCGGCGGTGTATCGCCACGGCGATCGCGCCAGCCTGGTCCCTTCTGGCAACCGGCTGGACAACAGCCTGGTGTGTGAGTGTGAAGCGGTGACTGCCGGTGAGGTGCGTTATGCAGTGGATTCTCTGACCGTCAACAATCTGGTCGATCTGCGCCGCCGCACCCGCGTTGGGATGGGGACCTGCCAGGGTGAGCTGTGTGCCTGCCGTGCCGCAGGCTTGTTGACGCGGTTTAACGTGGTGACGCCGCAGCAATCCATCACCCAACTGTCCCATTTCCTCAATGAACGCTGGAAAGGCGTGCGGCCTATCGCCTGGGGCGATGCCCTGCGGGAGAGCGAATTCACCAGTTGGGTATATCAAGGGTTATGTGGGTTAGATGCGCAAGGCGACCCTAAGCAGGAGGCGGATGATGCAATTTGATGCGGTGGTGATTGGTGGTGGCTTGGCCGGGTTGAGCTGTGCTATCCGTTTAGCCGAGCATGGCAAACGCTGCGCGGTGGTCAGTTCCGGCCAAAGCGCGCTCTATTTTTCTTCCGGCTCGCTCGATCTGCTGGCCCATCTGCCCGATGGTTCTCCGGTGGCGTCGCCTCTGTCTGCCTTGTCCGAACTGGCGCAACAGGCTCCACAGCATCCGTATAGCCTGATGGGGGCCGCACAGGTGGCCGCGCTGGCAACGCAAGCCGAGCAATTGCTACAGCGTTGCGGGTGGCAGATGCAGGGTGATAGCAGCCAAAACCATCTACGCGTGACCCCGCTTGGGACCCGCCGTGCCACCTGGCTCAGCCCCCAGGCGATCCCTGTTTCTCCCTTGGACGGCAAGCTGCCGTGGCAGAATATCGCCGTGCTTGGGATTGAAGGTTTTCTGGATTTCCAACCGCAGATGGCGGCCAGCTCATTGATGCAAGAGCAGGGTCTCAAGGCTGAGGTGGCATTTTTGCATCTGCCAGTGTTGGATCGCTTACGTAATAATCCCAGCGAGTTCCGCGCGGTGAATATCGCCCGCGTACTGGATCTGCCAGAACATCTGGCCCTGCTGGCGGAAGAGATCACACGCCAGGCAGGTGAGGCAGAGGCCATCTTGCTGCCAGCCTGCCTGGGGCTAGAGGATGATGAACCGTTGATGACGTTGCGCCGGTTGGTCGGTAAGCCTGTTTATCTGTTACCCACGCTGCCACCTTCCGTGCTCGGCATGCGGCTGCATCAGGCATTGCGCCAGCGCTTGCAGCAGCTGGGTGGGATATTTATGCCGGGGGATAGCGTGTTGCGTGCCAGCTTCGACGGGCAGCGCGTCACCGGTCTGTATACCCGCAATCACACCGATATTCCGCTGCGGGCACAGCAGGTGATACTGGCCAGCGGCAGCTTCTTCAGCAACGGCCTGGTGGCCGCTTTTGACGGTATTCGTGAGCCGGTATTTGGCCTCGACGTGTACAGCAAAACCGAACGTGCCGACTGGAGCGATGCCAATCTGTTTGCTCCGCAGCCGTACCTGCAATTTGGGGTTCAGACCGATACCGCGCTGCGGGCGTTAAAACAGGGGGAGGCGATGACCAATCTGTATGCTATCGGTGCCGTGGTTGGCGGTTACGATCCGTTGCAGCAGGGATGTGGTGCCGGGGTTTCGCTGCTCGGTGCACTGCACGTAGCCCAACAGATCCTGGCCCAGGAGGTTTCAGCATGAGCCTGTTACCAGACAACAGCTTCGAGAGCTGCATCAAATGTACCGTCTGCACCACCTATTGCCCGGTCGCCAAGGCCAACCCGCTCTATCCGGGGCCAAAACAGGCCGGGCCAGATGGGGAACGCCTGCGGCTGAAAGATCCGGCGCTCTATGATGAAGCGTTGAAGTATTGTACCAACTGCAAGCGCTGTGAGGTGGCTTGCCCTTCCGACGTTAAAATCGGCGATATTATCCAACGCGCCCGGGCCAACTTCAGCCAAAGTAAACCGACGCTGCGCGATGCCATCCTAAGCCATACTGACATCATGGGCACCCTATCGACGCCGTTTGCGCCGATCGTCAATGCCACTACCGGCCTGAAGCCGGTGCGCAAGCTGTTGGATAAGGCGCTGAAGATCGACCATCGGCGTGAGCTGCCGAAATACTCGTTTGGCACCTTCCGCCGTTGGTATCGCCAGCAGGCGGAACAGCAGCAGCGCTATGCCGAGCAGGTGGCGTTTTTCCACGGTTGCTTTGTTAATTACAACCACCCGCAACTTGGCAAAGACCTGATCAAGGTGTTTAACGCCATGGATATCGGTGTGCAACTGCTTAAACGTGAAAAATGCTGCGGTGTACCGCTGATCGCCAACGGCTTTATTGCGCAGGCGAAGAAGCAGGCCAAAGTGAATGCGGAGTCACTGCATGAGGCGGTCCTGACCAAAGGCATACCGGTGGTGGCCACTTCGTCGAGCTGCACCTTCACCCTGCGTGATGAGTATCCGCATTTGCTGGACGTGGACACCTCGGCGGTACGTGAACGAGTTGAGCTGGCTACGCGTTATCTCTATCGTCTGATCAGCCAAGGGCGCACCTTGCCGCTCAAACAGACACCGCTGCGGGTGGCTTACCACACGCCGTGTCATATGGAGAAAATGGGCTGGACAGCCTATACGCTGGAGCTATTGCGGCAGATCCCAGGGCTGGAACTGGTGGTGCTGGACTCGCAGTGCTGCGGTATCGCCGGAACTTACGGCTTCAAGTCGGAAAACTATGAAACCTCGCAAGGCATTGGTGCCTCGCTATTTCGCCAGATTGAAGCCAGCGGAGTGGATATGGTGATCACCGACTGTGAAACCTGCAAATGGCAGATCGAGATGTCCACCAGCAAGCGCTGTGAACATCCGATCACCCTGTTAGCACAGGCATTGGCGTAACTGATTAAACGGGCCAGCATGCTGGCCCACTTCGATTACTGCTTGATCTTCACCGTATTGAACACGCCAGCCGCTACACTTTGAGACTGCTGCTGGTTATCCGCTGGCAGCGTGATTTGCAGGGTCAGTTGCTTACCGTCTGGCAGCATAGCGAGCAGCACGCCAGAATAGGCTTTTTGGCCTGCCACGGTGATCACGGTATCCAGTTGGCGCATTGGCGTGCCGTTAATTTCAACCGCTTTATTGGTAATGACCTGCAGGTTGGCATCGCGGGAGTGTTGCTGCTCTTCCATGTGCTTGGCCAGGGTGTCCAGATCGCCCGCAGCCTTGTCGGCAACGATCACGATCACCGCACGCTGGTTGGTGCTGTCGGCATAGATGTGCACGTTAGTTGGCTGGTTGGTCAGCTTATCGCTCTGATCGGCCAAACCGTTTGGCAGGGTAAAGGTCAGCTTGCCATCCAATAAACTCACCTGTTGCCCGGTTGGGACGCTGGCTGCTGCGCTGCCTGCGGGGGCATTAGTGTCTTTGGTGGCGCTATCACAGGCCGCCAGGCCAAGCACTAACAGGCCGATACCCATCAATTTTGTTACTTTACGCATCTGGTGTTCCTTATTCCTTTGCAGATAGAGTTGGTTGACCGTATGGCTAGATGTCACAGGTTTTTTTTAAGTAATAGACGATACTCGTCTACTTCGCCTTTCTTTTCTAGAGTGAAAATCTGATATTCGTGGCTAATGAGCATTATTAGCATGGCGCGGAACTGGTTGCGGGTTTTTACCCACAGCTGTTGATAGCCTTGCGAACGCGCCCAACGCTCCTGCTCCGCCAGCATGGCTTGGGCGACCCCTTTGCGGCGAAAGGCAGGTAAAACTGCCCCCAGCCAGCTGTAGAACTCCCCAGGCGTGGTTTGATAGCCGAGTTTAAAACCGGCTGCCTGGCCATCAATTTCGGCAATCAAGCCGTGAGAGGGGTTATCCCCGATGCGTTGCTGCAAATCGCTCAGGCTGTGCAGGCTGCCAAATTCTGGAATGCAGAGGTAAAGAGAGTGGATCTCTTCAAGTGTAGCTTGGCGAGTGGTTAAGCGCATGGGCAGCCTCCGTAAAATCAAGCTGCCCATAATAACCGAGAAGCAGGGTTAACTCAGTTGAAACCGGTTGGCGGGTTGGCGTTCTGCCAAGCGTTTGAGCAGCATATTGAGCAGTACCCCGTACATCGGCAGGAAGAACACCAGGCAGATCAGCACTTTGAAGCTGTAATCCACCAGCGCGATTTCCACCCAGTTAGCGGCCATAAAGGGATCGCTGCTTTTGTAGAAGGCGATAAAGAAGAAGGCCAGGGTATCGCTGATATTGCCCAGGAACATGGCCGCGGCGGGGGCAACCCACCAGGCGCTGCGTTGGCGTAGGCGGTTGAACACCTGCACGTCCAGGATCTGGCCCAGTACGTAGGCCATAAAGCTGGCGGCGGCGATACGCGCCACAAACAGGTTGAAGCTGGTCAAGGCGGCAAAACCCTGCCACTCGCCCTGGAAAGTGACGGTGGAGATCACATAGGAGATAAACAGCGCCGGGACCATCACGGCAAGGATAATCCTGCGTGCCAGCGGGGCACCGAAGATCCGCACGGTCAGGTCAGTGGCCAGGAAGATAAACGGAAAAGTGAAGGCACCCCAGGTGGTGTGAAAGCCGAAAATGCTGATCGGCAACTGCACCAGGTAGTTGCTGGAAGTTATGATGGCGATGTGGAATAGCGATAGCCAAACCAACGCGATTAAGCGTTGTCGATCGGTAAACGAATACATAATGTAGCCTTTTTGAGTGTGGGGTGAGGGAACCCATTGTTAACTGCGCGGCGACATGGTACGCGTTTGGGCATTCAATGCAATGGTTAAATTTAACGCAAACGTTAACGTATCTTGCGCAGAAAAACTACCGGCGTAAACTAGCGGGTAATCAGATCCGGCGAGGGTTCGCCGATCGTTTTAGATCGAGAGAGATGTATGACTGACATTTTTGCCCAGGCAGACCAGACGCTAGACGCTCTGGGGCTGCGCTGTCCGGAACCGGTCATGATGGTGCGCAAAACCGTGCGCCATATGGATAACGGTAAAACCTTGCTGATTATCGCCGACGATCCGGCCACCACCCGTGACATCCCGGGCTTTTGCCGCTTTATGGAACATACGCTGGTGGCCCAGGAAACCGAGCAGGCCCCGTATCGCTATCTGCTGCGCAAAGGGCTCGAGAGTTAATCAACAAGCGGTTGCTTAACGTTTCTGCAGTATCTGCCGTGCGTCCTGTGCGCTCGCGTGTAACGCCAACCCACTAAAATCCTCTGGGCGATAATAATGCACCGGGGCTGGCAAGTTGTGCATGGAATCCCCTGGCCAGAGTTGCAGCTCCGCCAGTTTCGCCAGCGTTAATCCTTCAATCTGTAGCGGCAACGTCAGGCGTTGTGGAGCGGCATACTCGAAGGGGGGCTGATTGGGCAGGCGATTGCTGCTGGTGGTGTAATCCCGTTTTAAGACTAAAAATTTCTCCGGTACTCGGCGGTGGCTGTCCCACCAGTCGCCGTCAATGCCGTCAAACTGCCGCTGGGTTTCGGTGATCGAAACGGCGCCAAGCTGGTGCAATGCCTCGGGTAGCAGTGTCTCCATTGCGCTGTTGTAACTGGCAACGGATACCGCGCGCCCTTGCAAGATAGCGTCGATCGCCAACCTTGCCCCTAGCAGGTTGGAGTACAAATCCTCTGGCGTAAAGGCCGAAATCTCTTCAGGAAATCCGGGCACCGATTGGTAGCCATACCACTGCGCCACTTCATGCCATGCCGCCATCTGGAAAGCGAGTTCTCCGGCCAGATAAGCCGCTAACGTATAGCGTTGGGCAGCCTCTTGCGGTGGGGTGAAGGCGTTCAGCTGTATACGACGCTTTGCCAATTCCGGGCCAAGATCGAGTGTCCATTGCTGGCCCAGCTTAGGCAACAGCTGGCTGAACAGGAACAGGGTATTGTCGGCGGTATCGCGAACGTGAGCGATGTCGATAAATCCCCCACGATAGGTGTAGACCAATCCCAATTGTTCACTGCCCAAGCCCATCAAGTTGCCGACGGCATTGAAAGCGCTGTCATTATAGTGATGTGCGCCAAGGCGATCGGCGTCTACGACGTTACCCAATTGATAAAACGGCACCGGGATGCCTAACGCCTGTACTTTGAGGTTATAGCCAAAGGCGCAGCAAGGGCGCAAACCATCCGGTGGCGAGAGTGGCTTGGTCACCGGCCAGGCAAGAGGACTCTGGCGGGTTGGTTGCGAGGCGATCAGCGTTTCCAGAGCCTTGGCCGGCAGTATGGGGCTAAGCAGCAGCAAAAATATCAGCGCAACAAAACGCATTAAAAAGCTTCTCCTACCTGAAAATAAAACCCGCTACTTTCACGCCCGACCCCAAAATCGAGCCGTACGTTCATCCGCGGTTTGAATTCAAAACGGTAGCCAGCCCCCACCGTCGGCAACCAAGGCTCTTGGCCTAGATCACGGCTTTTGCGGCTTAGGGTTCCGGCTCCTGCCCAAAGAACATAACCGTGCCGCCAGTTCAATTTGCGGCGATATTCAACTTGGCCGCTGAACGTATTCCTGTCGCGATAACGTCCTTGGTAATAGCCTCGCATCCGTTTGTCGTCACCCAGTTCAGATAATCTGTCCCAGGGGACATCGCCAGTGGTCAGACGGCTGTAGACATCAAGTGCCAATACGCTCTTCTCACTCAGACTGTAATAGGCGTTGTATTGGCCTTCAAGGGTATTAAAGCGGCTATCGCCGCCCAATTCTGGTGCGAAATAGGTGTCGCTCAGGCTGAGAAACTGGCCACGGCTGGCATTAGAAACGAAATCACGCGTATCGTAGCTTAACGAGCCACTGATCCCTGAACTGATCGATGAGGTGCCCGCTGCTTGAGCTTTGAACAGGCTGCTCTCTCCCCCATCGGGATCGCTGGCGTGCGTTGAAGAAAAATCCCAGCCAACTCCCGCGTAGGTGGCATTGGCAATACGATACAGCAGCTCTGGCGCTATCTGGAAAGATTGCTGGGTATATTTCTCCTTATTGCCGTCGTGACGCCCGGCTTGATAACCGGTGCCCCAGAAATAGGTGGGCATATTATTCAGGGAGCCGCTGGCAAAGAAGCGCCATTGGTCGTTAGCGAAAAAGCTGTAGTTTTCAAAGCCAACGCCGAAGGCACCGGTACTGCTGAAAAAGCCCTTTAGCGCCAGCGTTGAATTTTGGCTGACGCTATCAAGGCTGTCTGGCCGGTACATGCCCACGACAGCGGTGCCGATGCCAAGACCGAGTTCTGGGGTATAAAACGGGCCGGGCAACACACCCCAATCGATGGTTTTACTGCTGTCGAAATGATTGTCTGAACCCAGAGGGGCTAGCATCCCATCAACTTGCTGACGTGACAGCAAAGCGGCATGGGCGCAGGACAGCATAGCGAGCAGGGGCAGCGTCAGGTAGCGGAGCGGTATCGCCATCAGAAGCGATATTCACCTGAGACCATAAAGCTGTTGCGTTGGCTAAAGCCAAATTCGGTCAACAGGTTGAAATGCTGCGTGATCTCATATTGTGCACCCAGCAGCACATTCCAAGGTGATTGCAGATGCTGCTTCACGTCGAAACGGCCTTCTCCTTTCTGATTGGCGATGGCGATCAGGGGCTGAAGCGCTGCGGGCATCTGCAAATCAGACAGGCTGCCTCTGAACTCCTGCTGCACATCCTGGTACATGCTGCCGACCCACAGGTTCAGATTGCTTTGGCCTTGGATACCGGGCACCTGGAAGCGGTAGCCGACACGGGGTGTCACCGTCAGCGCGGAAATTTGGCCGTCAAGGATATTGAAGCTGGTACGGGTATAGTTGGTATCGAGCGTGGTGAACCAGTTCTCATAGCCCCCGGCTAGCGTGACGCCTGCACCGTAAGTGGTGCCTTTAAAATCGAGCTTGAAGTCCAGATCGCGCAGTTGCCCGCTTTGGTTCAGGCTGTGCACGGCAGAAGCGATGATACGATCCAGTCCTTTGTATTTACTGGGATCGGCGTCCACGGAGACCTGAGACAACGAACTGCCTTTGGTATGGCCAACAATGCCGTAAACGTTGAGGAACGGGAGCAGCCAGGTGTCCAGACGCATGGTTTCCGTTTTGCTCTGTTCGCGGGTTTTGCCAACGCCGATGTTGAACAAATCCGACGGAATGGCGAGCGAACCCAGGCCTAGTCCGGAAAAATTGATACTCTCGACATCGATATTCTGCCGTATGTTCATGTAGTTGACGCCAATACCGAACGGCTCTGGCAGCTCATAGCCGCGGGCTCGAGCCTCATCCCCCCAAATTGGCAACATACGATGTTCTGGCTGGGGCACTGTCGTTGGTGCGTTATGTTGGGCGGTTGGCATCGCCGCACCTTGGGTGAAGGGTGGGCGTTTTGCTTCATCAATGAGCTGTGCGGTAGCGGCGGCATCAGGCTGTTGCGCCAGAGCCAGGGAAGGAATGAAGGTAACGACGATCAGATTCAGGATGTTATAAGAATGCAGTGGTTTCATTAACTCGACCATTACCCTGATAAATTCATAGAATTTATAGGTATGTAGTGTAAAGGTGCTTGGAGAATATATTAAAGTCCTGTGGCTTATAGGGGCATTAAGTGCGTCTTGGTCGTGCTATTTTTCAGGTAAGAACGTCAGGGCACAGTGGGTTGCGCCCTGACGATAGAATGGTCTTACTGACGTTTTTTCAACAGCCGTAAGGCGTTGGCGGTCACCAGCGCGGTTGCCCCAGAGTCTGCCAATACGGCCAACCACAGGCCGGTCATCCCCAGCAGGGTGGTGACCAGGAAAATCGCTTTCAGCCCAAGCGCAATGGTAATGTTCTGGCGAATATTGGCGTGTGTGGCGCGGGAGATGCGGATCATTTCGGCAACGCCGGTCAACCGGTTGTGCGTCAGTGCGGCATCAGCCGTTTCTAACGCCACGTCGGTGCCGCTCCCCATCGCAATGCCAATGCTGGCGGCCTTCATCGCCGGGGCATCGTTGATACCGTCACCGATCATGGCGGTAGGTTGCAACTTGCTCAGCTCAGTTACCGCGTTCACTTTGTCTTCCGGCATTAACCCGGCGCGGTAATCGATCCCCAATTCATTGGCAATGGCTGCCGCTGCGCGTGGGTTATCACCCGTGAGCATCACGCCACGAACGCCTAACTGGGCCAACTCGGCAATCGCCTGCTTAGCGTCGCTACGCAAGGTGTCACGCAACGCCAGCAAACCGATAGGCTGCCCGTCCTCTAACACCACCACTGCGGTTTTACCCGCCGTTTCCAGCGTCTCTACCTGGCTGCGCCATTCGCTGCTCAACTGGCTTTCCGTCAACTTGCCCGGAGTGCTGATCAGTATAGTTTTACCGTCAACCTTCCCTTCAACCCCAATACCCGCCAGCGCACGGCGGCCTTCGGCCAGTGGCAATGCGGCGCCGTTTTCCGCTGCGCGGTTGACGATCGCCTGTGCCAATGGGTGGTGTGAACCCGCTTCGACAGCCGCTGCGATGGCCAGCAGTTGCTGCTCGCTGAGGCCGGCTGCCGGCAGCACGTCGGTCACCGTCGGTTTGCCTTCGGTCAGCGTACCGGTTTTGTCGAACGCGATGGTCTGCACCTGACCCAACTGCTCCAATGCCGCCCCGCCTTTAATCAGCGCACCTCGGCGTGTGGCCGCCGCAAGGCCAGAGGTAATGGCCGCTGGCGTAGAGATCACCAAGGCACACGGACAACCGATCAGCAGCAAGGTCAGACCCCGGTAGATCCACATCTCCCAAGCTTCGGCAAACAGCAGCGGTGGCACCAGGATCACCGCCACGGCCAGCAGCATGATCGCCGGGGTGTAGTAACGGCTGAAGCGATCGAGGAAGCGTTCAATCGGTGCCCGACGCTCTTCGGCCTCTTCAATCAGCTGCAGGATACGGTCAATGGCATTTTTGCCCGGCTCGGAAGTGACCTTCATCTGCGCGGCCTGATCGACGGACAGGCTGCCAGCGGCCACTTTCTGACCCTGTTGGCGCTCTACCGGCACGGATTCACCGGTTAAAGCGCTCTCGTCAAAGCTGGCGAACGGGTTTAGCAATTCGGCATCGGCAGGCAAGCGGCCACCGGGCGCGATCTCTATCACGTCACCGGGGCGCAGGCTGGCCACCGGCACGCGTTTACGTACGCTGCCCTGGATAAGCAGAGCATCTTCCGGCACCAACTCCATCAATGCCTTCACGCCACGGCGTGCACGATTGGCCGCGTAGGATTCCAGCAGTTCCCCCACCATAAACAACAGCAGTACCATGGCCGCTTCGGCGGTGGCACCGATAAACAGCGCACCGATGGCGGCAACGCTCATCAGGGTTTCTATGGCGAACGGAGTGCCTGACCGAATCAGCCGCAAGGCTTTGCTGGCAATCGGCACCAGGCCGACCAAGGTGGTGGCGATGAAGGCAATTTCGCCCAGCCGTGGGTTGAAGAAGTCGAGAACCCAACTGAGTACCATCAGCGCGGAGAGCAGTATCAGAGGGCCGTATTCACCAAACCGGGAGGTTTTTGGTTCATCGCCTTGTGCCGCCGGGGTAGTTCCCAACAGGGTAAAGCCAGCCTGTTTTACCGCGTCCTGGATCCGCATGCTGACGTCGGATTGGGCATCCACCACCAGTTTTTCCGTGGCAAACAGCACGCGAGCGCTGTCGACGCCGGGGATCGACGTCACGGCATTTTCGATTTTCTTGGCACAGCTCGGGCAATCCATGCCGGTGACTTTCCAACTGAAACGCTGGCTGCCGGAAGGGGGAACGGCAGCCAGCCTGTCGCTTTCCTCATCCGGGTCGTCGGGGCCATCGCTACTGCAACAACTGGTGCCGTGCTCATGGGCCGCTTGATGGTCATGGGCAGCAGTTGCTCCAACCGGGGTTTTTTCAGTGCTACAACCATGCTGGGTTTTGGCGTGGTCATGACTACAGCCACAGCCGTGATCGTGATTATGTTCTTGATGCTGATGCTCTTGGTGATTATGTGGTTTATGAGTCTGCATAGCGCCCCCTTCAGGCAATCCAATATCATCTCAACCAGCACTCTACACCTTGGAGCTGACTCCAGAGTCAAGCGTGATATGAGAATTATTGTTAATTGCAGGGGGGCTACGGATCCGGTTGCCCGAATCCGTAGCCTGCCATTACAGATATAGCGAGCGGACGATGAGGAAATGCCCGGAGAAGTAGCAGAAGGCGACCACGGCATCTGCCGCGCGGAAGGTAAAGCGGTAGCGGTTCAGCAGCCAGACGATATTGGCCAACAGCAGCAGCGAGGTACCCGCTAGCAATGAGAAGCCAAAGTCGGTACTGCGTAGGAAATATTGTTCCCCCGCCAGCCACACCATCAGCAGCGTCATGGCGACCAGCGTGGCGATCGGCCAGCGCATCTCTTCCAACCGGCTCCAGATGATGGCCAGCAGCAGCGCGCCAATTATCAGCAGCACCAGCGGCAAGGGCCAGAACAGGCTGAAGGTCATCTGGCTGGCAAAGCTCAGGGTATACAGCAGGTGTGAGAGGAAGAAAGCGCCGATGGCGTAAAGCACCCGCTCACGTGGCAACAGCAGCAAGGCGTCACCCGCCAGCGTTGCCAACAGGCCCAAAACGATCAGGTAACCCGCAGGGCCCAATACCGGAGCCTGCCAGGCCAATAACAGCAACAGCAGCAAGGTGACCGGTTTAAACACCCAGCGCTGCCAGCGCGGGCCGCGGTAGGAGGCATCAACGAACAACCAACCGGAAAAAAATACGGCAAGGAACGGCCAACTCATATGTCTTCCTTATTTATGATAGGAGCGGGGATAACCAACTCCAGGTTGTCACTTTCTCAGTGTAAGCAGCGCGCGTGGGTTCGACAATGCTTTCTTCTGAATGCTATGTTTACGCGGTTTTAGGCGTGAATGAAATTCGCCGGGTAAAAAAAGGAAAACCGTCAATGAGTAAGCCACCGTTGTTCTTTGTTGCCGTGATCGCGCTGATTGCGGTGTTGGCGACTCGCCAATACCTCAATAAACGCCGCCAGGATGCGGATAATGACCGCCAGCCGGTGCGTACATTGCAGGTGGAGGTCAGCGCCAAGCGTGAGTTCCCCTCGCCGAATCGTCGTTCGCGGCAGCGGGAAAATATCGTGGTGGAAGATATGCGTTACGAAGTGTACTTCCGTCCGTTGACGGGCGGCAGCGAGATCAAAATACCGTTGCCGCAGCAGCAATATAATCAGATAGATAAAGGCGCTCAGGGTACGCTGAGCCTGCAGGGCACCCGCTTTATCTCCTTCACGGCGCAGAAGTCGTAGGGGCGTTAATTGCTGATTGCTGACAGTTTGCGTTGCACAGAGAGCAGGGTGCGGCGTCTTATCCAGCCGCTAGCGGGGCGAATCAGCGCCCAGTAACAGGCAAATAACGCTTTGACCCGTGGCGTAGGACAGCAGACGAAAGTTTCCGTTCGCAGCCTGGCATGCCCAGTGTTGTCTGGCACGACCATAAAGCGCAGCACCAGCTTGGCGGCCGTGGGATCGGTAAAATGGTGAAACTCGTCGGCACTTTCCAGCTTGCGCACGCCCAATTCCGGGCGCCAGAATCGGCCAGCCAGCCCAAAAGAAACTTCATGGCTATTTTGCTGTAGCAGGGTAAAAGTGTCGAAGCCAAAGGGTGCCGTGGGAGTTTGTCTGGTGCCGAAGTAGCGTTGGCGTAACCTGCCGGGTAATTGACGCAGCATCAGCAAGCGCCGGATAAAGGGATCTTCTTCCATATCCAGAGCGAGCACCGCCTGGATAATGGCTTCAGGCGAGGCATCAATGGGAGGGGACTGATGCTTTTCATAAAAGCTGAAGGTGGGAAGGTAAGGCGTGGCGCCTTGCCAGCGCCGACACTCCTGTTCACTAACGAATCCCAGTAATGCCATCATTCGTCCTTACGCCCAGCGCAGAAGTCGTAGGGGCGCCGCATGCTGCGCCCGTTAAAAGGCTATTTTTTCTTCAGCGGCGGCTGTTTTTTCTGCCAGTCCAACAGCTCAAACACGCCAAAAATAAAGATCTTGGTTTCCAGCCAGCGGCTGATGGGCTGATCTTTCGGTTGGGTGGATTTCAGTAACACCAGCTGTAGGCCGTGCATCACTACCATAAAGAACAAGGCTACGTTGATGAAGTAGGTTAGCGGCTTGGGGTACGGGTGAAACAGGTTGGTGAGCAGAAAGCCCCACACGCACAGCATCAGCAGACGGCCCAGATTAATCAGCATGTTCGGTTTTCTCTTCAAGAGTGCGGAGATAAAGGCGGTAGGCTACCTGGCCGGCGACCTTCTCGCGGTGTAGTGTCCAGGTCGCAGGAACATCGGTGGCGGCGCTTTCGGCTTCGGCCTCGACGTAAATCCAGGCCTCGTTCGCTAACCAGCCCTGTTGTTCCAACAGCGTGACGGTATCGGCCAGCAACCCTTTGCGGAACGGGGGATCGAGAAACACCACGTCAAAAGGTTGCCCGTTGCCTGCCAGCCAGGTCAAAGCATTGGTATTCACGACGCTGCCATTGCCTTGCAACAGCGCCAGGTTTTTCCCCAGCTGTTGGGCTACTGATCGTTCGTATTCCAGCAGCGTGGCGCTTTCTGCATAGCGCGACAAGGCTTCCAACCCCAACGCACCGCTACCTGCGAAGCAGTCCAGACAGCGAGCCCCACGGATCACCGGGGCTAACCAGTTGAACAAGGTTTCGCGTACGCGGTCGGTGGTTGGCCGCAGACCTTCGCTGTTTGGCACCGGCAGTTTGCGCCCGCGCCATTGGCCGCCGATGATGCGGATCTGGCCAGCGGAGGCCGTCTGCGGTTTTTTGAGCGCGCCGCGCGGTGGTTGTTTTGCCATAAAGAGTCTTAATCAGTTGCGGGGTTAACGAAAAGTTACCGCTATTCTATACCCAATCGTTAATAAGTTGCAGCCCGTAGGCGATGGGGCGCAGTGTAGGCCGGGGGGACAGCAAAACTACCTCTATGAAAGCATTGCCGATGCGTGTTGCTGTGCCAGGGAAAGTGATAGACTCGGCGAATTAAATTTTCGCATTTGCAAGCCATTGGTACGGAGTAGGGTCAGAACATGGCAAAAGATAAAAAACGTGGGTTTTTCTCCTGGCTGGGCTTCGGCCAGAAGGAAGAAGAGCAGCAACAACCTGAATCTGCCGTAGAACCGGCGGAACAGCAGGCCGCAGAAACCCCGGCTGCCCCCAAACTGGACGATAAGCTTCCTCCCCAGGAATCTGCACCAGCCGCCACCAAAGATACCCCAGGGGAGTGGGATAGCAGCCTGAGCGGCGAGCCTATCACCGAAAATATCCTGCCGCTGGATGAACACCACGCTGAGCCGGTAGCGATCGAAGAAGTTACCGTAGCGCAACAGCCTGAGCTGCAAGCAGAAGAACCAGCGCTGATTGAAGCGATTATCGAGGCGCCTGCAGAAATTATCGAGCCAGAGCCGGAAGTGATTGAAGCGGTTATCGAAGTGCCTGCTGAGATTATCGAGCCAGAGCCGGAAGTGATTGAAGCGGTAATCGAAGCGCCTGCCGAGATTATCGAACCTGAGCCAGAAGTGATTGAAGCGGTAATCGAAGCGCCTGCCGAGATTATCGAACCTGAGCCAGAGGTGATTGAAGCGGTAATCGAAGTGCCTGCCGAAATTATCGAGCCTGAGCCAGAGGTGATTGAAGAGGTTATCGAGCCAGAACTGGAACCTGAACAGCCTGAGCTGCTGGCTCCGGCGGTAACGCAAGAACAAGAGCGCCCTAGCAAAGAAGGCTTCTTCGCCCGTCTTAAACGCAGCCTGCTGAAAACCAAACAGAACCTGGGCTCCGGTTTTATCGGCCTGTTCCGCGGCAAGAAGATCGACGACGATCTGTTCGAAGAGCTGGAAGAACAGCTGTTAATCGCCGACGTTGGTGTAGAAACCACTCGTAAAATCATTGAGTCTCTTACTCTGCACGCCAGCCGTAAGCAGCTGAAAGACGCCGAATCGCTGTATGGCAAACTGAAAGAAGAGATGGCGGAAATTCTCGCCAAGGTGGATCAGCCACTGGATGTCGGTGGCAAAACGCCGTTCGTGATCCTGATGGTTGGCGTCAACGGCGTGGGTAAAACCACCACCATCGGCAAGCTGGCGCGTCAGTTCCAGGCCGAAGGTAAATCGGTGATGCTGGCCGCAGGCGACACTTTCCGCGCCGCAGCGGTTGAGCAGTTGCAGGTCTGGGGCGAACGTAACCGCATTCCGGTCATCGCTCAGCATACCGGTGCCGACTCCGCTTCGGTGATCTTCGACGCGGTGCAGGCGGCTAAAGCCCGTAATATCGATGTGCTGATCGCCGATACCGCCGGTCGCCTGCAGAACAAGGCGCACCTGATGGAAGAGCTGAAGAAGATCGTGCGGGTGATGAAAAAACTGGACGAGCAGGCCCCCCATGAGGTTATGCTGACTCTGGATGCCAGCACCGGACAAAATGCGGTTAACCAGGCGAAATTATTTAATGAAGCCGTGGGCCTGACCGGCATAACGCTGACTAAACTGGACGGTACCGCCAAAGGCGGGGTGATCTTCTCCATCGCCGATCAGTTTACTATCCCGATCCGTTACATCGGCGTTGGTGAAGGCATCGAAGATTTGCGGCCGTTTAAGGCTGATGACTTTATTGAGGCACTTTTTGCCCGAGAGGATTGATACGGATGATTCGCTTTGAACAGGTCAGTAAAGCTTATCTGGGCGGACGGCAAGCCCTGCAGGGGGTAGATTTTCATCTACGTCCGGCGGAGATGGCGTTTCTGACCGGCCATTCCGGCGCGGGGAAAAGTACCCTGCTGAAACTGATTTGTGGGATTGAGCGGCCAAGCGCCGGTCATATCTGGTTTGGCGGGCATGACATCAGCCGGTTGAAAAACCGCGAGGTGCCTTTCCTGCGCCGCCAGATCGGCATGATTTTCCAGGATCACCATCTGCTGCTGGATCGTACGGTGTATGACAACGTGGCGATGCCGCTGGTCATCGCCGGAGCCAGTACCGAAGATATCCGTCGCCGCGTTTCGGCTGCGCTGGACAAGGTCGGGCTGCTGGATAAAGCGAAGAACTTCCCCATTCAGCTTTCCGGTGGTGAGCAGCAACGCGTTGGCATTGCCCGCGCGGTGGTGAACAAGCCAGCGGTGCTGTTGGCGGACGAACCGACCGGTAACCTGGACGACGCCCTGTCGGAAGGGATCCTGCGCCTGTTTGAAGAATTTAACCGCGTTGGGGTGACGGTGCTGATGGCAACCCACGACACCGGGCTGATCGCCCGGCGTAATTACCGCATCCTGACGCTGAGCCAGGGCCGTATGGTAGGGGGGGCACAGCATGGCGAATAATGCAAAAACCGCCAAGAGCAAGGCACTGCGCGGTGGCTGGCGTGAACAGTGGCGCTATGCCTGGATGAACGCCATTGCCGATATGCTGCGCCAACCGCTGGCAACGCTGCTGACCGTGATGGTCATCGCCATTTCTCTGACGCTGCCGAGCGTTTGCTACATCGTCTGGAAGAACGTCAGTACCGCGGCGACACAGTGGTACCCAACGCCACAGCTGACGGTGTATCTGGATAAATCCCTCGACGATGACGCGGCGGTCAAAGTGCTGGATGCCATCAAGGCCGAGGCCGGGGTGGAGAAGGTGAACTACCTGTCGCGTGAAGAGGCGCGGGGCGAGTTCCGCAACTGGTCTGGCTTTGGTGGCGCGCTGGATATGCTGGAAGAAAACCCGCTGCCAGCCGTGGCGATTGTCACTCCGCAGATGAGTTTCCAGAGTTCCGATACGCTAACCACCCTGCGCGATCGCGTAGCGGCGGTGCAGGGCGTGGATGAAGTCAGGATGGACGACAGCTGGTTTGCCCGCCTGGCGGCGCTGACCGGGTTAGTGGGCCAGGTGGCCTTGATGATCGGCATACTGATGGTGGTGGCGGTGTTCCTGGTGATTGGTAACAGCGTGCGTCTGAGCATCTTCAGCCGTCGCGATACCATCAACGTGATGAAGTTGATCGGTGCTACCGACGGCTTTATCCTGCGGCCGTTCCTCAACGGTGGTGCAATGCTCGGCTTCTTCGGCGCGCTGTTGTCGCTGGTTCTATCTGGCGCACTGGTGTGGAAGCTGGAGTCGGTGGTGACCAACGTGGCGAAGGTATTTGGCACCACCTTTACCCTGCATGGCCTGGGTTGGGATGAGGCGCTGTTGTTGCTGCTGATTTCGGCGATGATCGGCTGGATTGCCGCCTGGTTGGCCACCGTGCAACATTTACGCCGATTTACACCACAATAGTGAATTTTTGGTATACTCTTCTCCTGCTGCGGCCCGGTTGCCGTGCTGCGGGAGAAGAGCTGCCAGACCTCAACATCTCCGATCTCTTCTCAAACGCACAAATTCCCAATCAACCTGAGCTTGCATGACGTATTGTCGTGTGCACTGTGTGTGAAAAACGGTGAACTTTTGGGGTTGAGCACGGTCCAAATCTGCAGCAAATGTTTAGGTGCCCGGCGTGTGGACCCGCTTTTGCAACAGCAACTGCCGCAAGATCAATAGCTCCCCGCCGTGAAATCACCTGCATGACCAGTTTTATCAAGAGAGGGTTTTGAATGACCAAAGAAATGCGCACTTTAGCCTTAGTCCCACAGGGCAGCTTGGAAGCCTACCTGCGGGCAGCCAACACCTATCCGATGCTGACGGCAGAGGAAGAGCGGGAACTGGCTGAACGGCTGCATTATCAGGGCGATCTGGAAGCAGCTAAGCAGCTCATCCTGTCTCACCTGCGCTTTGTCGCTCATATTGCCCGTAACTATTCAGGGTACGGTTTGCCGGTGGCAGATCTTATCCAGGAAGGTAATATCGGCCTGATGAAGGCCGTGCGTCGCTTCAACCCAGAGGTTGGCGTACGTCTGGTGTCCTTTGCGGTGCATTGGATCAAGGCAGAAATTCACGAATACGTGCTGCGCAACTGGCGTATCGTCAAAGTGGCGACCACCAAGGCACAGCGCAAGCTGTTCTTCAACCTGCGTAAAACCAAGCAGCGTCTGGGCTGGTTCAATCAGGACGAAGTGGAGCTGGTCGCGCGCGAGCTGGGTGTCACCAGCAAAGACGTGCGTGAGATGGAGTCGCGCATGGCGGCACAGGACATGACCTTTGACCCAACGCCGGAAGACGAAGGGCGTGACGGTCATGCCATGGCCCCGATGCTCTACCTGCAAGATAAAAGCTCGGACTTTGCCGAAGGGATCGAAGAAGATAACTGGGAAAGCAACGCCGCAGACAAACTGGCCTACGCGCTGGAAGGTCTGGACGAGCGTAGCCAGCATATCATTCGCGCCCGCTGGTTGGACGACGACAACAAGTCCACCCTGCAGGAGCTGGCCGATCAGTACGGCGTTTCCGCCGAACGTGTACGCCAGCTGGAAAAGAACGCCATGAAGAAACTGAAGATGGCGATCGAAGCCTGATACCGATAGCGCTTAACGCTCGAAAAGCCCGGCTTGCCGGGCTTTTCTGTTTTTGTCACACGGCTTTACCCCTCACCCCAGCCTATGCCCGAGGGCGTCATAAACACTTGTGTGGGGGAGAGGGAGCTAGCCCGGAGCCTCAGTTAGATGCAGGAGATAACTTGTAGCACGCTAATACCTGCTTCTGTGGGGAAGGGGCGATAGGGGGGCAGCAGAATAAACTCAGAGATTAATTTGTGGCACGGGCGGTCCCCTCTCCCTGTGGGAGAGGGTTAGGGTGAGGGGTCGGTTCACTAGTTGGCTGTGGTATCAAACTCCGGTGCCGGGCAGTTGTAGCCAAACTTGGTTCCCCACTCAAACTGGGTGCCGTTCTTGATATACCGCTGATACAGCGCCCGACCGGTCTTGGCGTCGCGGGCTATCACCCAACCAGCGGCATTACACAGCACGGCAGCGTAGGCCTGGCTTTTCGGTGGCAACAGGTCGGCGGCCTTTTGCGCCAGATCCACCGCCTGCCAGCGGTAATGCAGGAAACGGTTATCCGCATCTGGCAACGATTTCTTGGCCCGTGCCGCTTCTGCCGCGCTGATCCAACTCTTGTCTTTGATATCCTTGGTGTTGAAAGCATCCCCCAGATAGGAATACCCCGCGCCATAAATATTGTAATCCGGCGTCATTTCGTAACCGGTGAAATCCAACCCCTGCGAGCGCAACAGCGCCGCCGCCTGATAGTAGCTTTTGGCGCGTGCGTTCTTATCTGCCGATTTATCCTTCGCCGCTTTCATCAGGTTGGCAAAGTCCTGCGCCGCTTGGCGGTAGTTCGGAATGGCAAAGTAGTTCACCGCCTCCTCATAGCGGCCAGCGCGCATCATGCGCCGTGCCAGCAATTCACGCAGTTGAACCTCTTGGGTGATCCGCTCGCCATTGTATTCATCGGGTTTGACCGGCTTGAGCGGCGTGGTGGGCGCTGGTGCATGCTTATCCACAAAGCCTTTCAGCTCATCGACCGTCAGCACCCGCTCGGCGATATCCGCCACGTCTGCCCAGTAGTTTTCTTTACCGCGATACATCAGGTCCATCGCTTGCAAATAGTCACCACGGTTCAGCGCCAGAATGGCCTGCTCGCCGGCAACTCGGCAATCCGGCACGATCATTTCGGCTGCGAAGTCTTCGTTACGCTGCTCCCCCCAGCTTTCATCCGTAGGGAATGCGGCTGCGGCTTTGGCATAGGCGGCAGTGGCGGCTTTCACATCACCATCACGCAAGGCCATTTTGGCACGTAACCACCAGGCTAAACCGCCATCACCCGCATTTTTCAGCAGGTTGGCCGCCATGGCATATTGCCCGGAACGATAGGCCAGCGCCGCCAGCCGGTCGCTACCGGTGAAACCACTTTTAACCGAGTCATTCAGCAGCGTCAGGGTCTGATTGACAAGCTGTTTGACGCCGGTCTCACCGTTAATGATGCCGGACATCTCCAGATTACTGCTGCGGGCGAACAGCTCAATGGTGACCAACTGCTGCACCAACGGATCGTGAATGGCCTGTTTTAACGCCTCCACATGCTGCGGGTTGACCAGATAGGTGGAGATATATTGCAGCGAGAGACCACCATCGGGATCGCCTTGGGCGGCCTGCTGAGCATATAGCTGTGCCGCCGGAGCGATTTCCCCGAGCCACAAATGAATACGTGCTTGCTGGCCCAGGCTACTCAGAGCCAGTTGATCGGGATCGGCGGTGCCACTTTTCACCTGGTCGATCACCTGTTGGAAGGCGGCCAAGGCCTGCTCAAGCTGCGCTTTCTCCGGATGTTTCACCACCGGCTCGCTACCGGATTCGTTTTCCGGCGTGCCATGATCGCCCATCAGCAGGCGGCCAAGCGAGTATTGTGCCCGTAACCCCCATGCTTCCTGCTCGGCGGCTGGCAACGCCAACACCTGCTGGAAATATTGCGACGCCCGGGGATCTTCTGCGGCAAAAGCCACTGCCCCCAGCGTATATAAGCGCGCGGCATTAGATAGCCCTTGCGCATTCACCGCATCGGCTTCCTCTACGGTCTGGGTTGCCCGCATCTGGGCAATGGCTTGCTGTTCCGGCGAGAGGGGCATCGGTTTTGGCGGTGTCGCCGGGGCCGGGGCCTGCCAGCGTGGCAGCTGCGGGTCTACCGGTACCAGACGGGTGGCTTCGAAAGCGAAGTTGCCCTCAGGCATATACAGCAGGGTGCCGTTGCGGTTAACCAGCAGGCGATTGGGGAAGTCTGGCCCACAGGCCTGGCCGCTCAGCGGCACCATCAATGCCGCAGCGATCAGTGATGCTAACGGGAGCGCACGGCGACGGTGCCCTGTTGTGTGCAAATCAAGGTATGACATGGGTGCCTCCTGGCGTGATCTGTTGGCAGCGTAGCCAGCCCAAGGGGCGTGATTGCCCTGCTCGTAGCTGATCGCCGCTAATGCGGATAAAGCGTTGGGGGTCCGATGGCGTTGCCAACTGGTAATGGCCTACCGCGTCGGCGGTCAGGCAACCTTCGGCCTGAATGTGGATCTCACGCGGTAACGGGGCATCCACCGGTCCCTGATTCTCGATAATCAAATCATACAGCCCATTTTGCTGAGGCTGCGGCAAAAATTTTACCTGCCAGTTGGCGAGCAATGGCTGCTGTTGGATCACTGCCCGTAGCGTAGCCATCGACCAGGCGCGCCGATCGTTTTCCAGCGGCAGGCGGAACCAGATAATGCCGCGCAGATGTGGCAGTGGGCGTTGTGCGAGCTGCTGCAAGAAATCGGCAATCTGCTGCGGTGCTACGGTCAGCTCCTGGATTTGGCCCGCCACGCGCTGCGAGACTTCACTCTCAACCAGAGCCCCCTGGGCATCGAACCCTAGCAGAGCCATGCCGTAGGCTGGCAGAGCGATACGGAAGGGTTTAGGGCTAAGGCGCGCGTACTGGCGTGTCCACTCCTGCGCCAACCGGCCGTCGAATAAACCTTGTGTGGGGGAGAGCACCGCATGCACCTGAAGCACCGAGCTGTCTACCTGTTGCAGTACGCCAGGCAGCGCTGGGGAGCCGAGCCAGGCGGGCAGGGCGGTGATGCCTAGCTGTAATGAAGAGGGAAGCCGTTGGCGCAGTTGGCGCAGGAATTGTTGATATTTGGGTAGCCGTGCGGTAGCGGCGTCATGGTCGATCTCCACGCCAATCACCGGTAAACCGGCCGCCTGCCAGCGTTGCAGCTGTTGCTGCAGACGTTCGTAGATGGCGGCCTCATCCAACTGCATCAGTTGCCCGTCTACCCGCACTACCAGCCATAGTGGGCGGCCATCCTGTTTCAGCAGGGCGGTATTGACCGTGATGTCCCGGAAACCCTCACGGGGATGCACCTGCAAACCCAACACGCGCAGGGTAGTAAACAGGTCACGGCTGGCAGCCAGCGCCTCGGCATGTTGAGGTGTCCACACCCTTTGCCAAACGTAGGCCTGCTGATCCCAAGGTTGATGAAGAGTCATGGCCTGGTAGCGCCCTGCAAACCAGGCCATGACTGCGAGCAGCATAATGACGATCAGAGCTATCCAACGTTTCATTTTTGCCAGCAATCGCCCTGAGCCTGGAATCCGCAGGCACGCATAAAGTTGCCGACCTCGCCTCGTTCACGAGCGGCCAACCCGGCAGTATCCAGTTGCCAATGTTGCACCTGTGGCAATTGGCGTTGGGTATCTTCCATCAGATACAGCCCCACGCCACGGCGGCGTGTCACTTCGCGCACCAGCAGATCGTGCAATTGGGCGCTCTGGCCCGCTATCTCGATTTTTACCGCCCCCAGCAGCCGCTCGTTAAAACGGGCGGCAAACAGTGCTTTCCCCTCCTCCAGCCAGCTTAGCCACTGCTCAGGCTGTTGATGTGGCCAGATTTTACCAAGGTCGATAAGGTCTTGTGGGGATAAGCTGGTCAAGCGTTCAATGGTCAGTTTCATGCCGGATTTCCGCACCGATAAGGGATGTCGACAGTGTAATGGATCTTGCACAGCGCGTTGTGTAAGTTTTTCTATACGAGGTCTGCGTGAAATGTTTTTTGCTGCGGGCATTTTCCGAGTAAACGGTTAGTTAATGGCATGTTAACCAGCACATCGCGCTGTTCCTTGCGCTAAACGGCGCAGATTTAATCCGGATTTTATCCTGTTTACACCGCTTGTTTCTGGTGCTGTGAGTTGCTTTGCAGAAGAAAACTCCTGTTTAATGGCATGAAAAATAAAGTCTTATTAGAAAATATTGTCGCGAATCTACCTAAATCATTATTACTTATAGATAAAAGCGATTTACCGGTGTTTTGCAAGCCACAGTCAGTTGGCCGTTACTTGCAATCTGCCGGGTAGAAACAATGATTAGGTGTGACAAATACAACAGAAATACTCACAACGACAGATGGGGAATATGCGGATGAAATTAACAAAGGGTAAAGCGCTGCTGGCCGGTTGTATCGCGATGGCTATCGGCCATGTCGCTGTGGCAAAAGACATCAAGATTGCCGTAGTGGGCGCCATGTCCGGCCCGGTGGCGCAGTATGGTGATATGGAGTTCACCGGTGCGCGTCAGGCGATTGCCGATATCAACGCCAAAGGCGGGATCAAGGGCGATAAGCTGGTGGCGGTAGAGTATGACGATGCCTGTGACCCGAAACAGGCGGTAGCGGTAGCCAACAAGGTCATCAATGACGGTATTCGTTACGTGATCGGCCACCTGTGCTCTTCTTCGACCCAGCCGGCCTCCGACATCTATGAAGATGAAGGCGTGATTATGATCACCCCGGCGGCGACCAACGCCGATCTGACCACCCGTGGTTACAAGATGATCCTGCGCACCACTGGCCTGGATTCCGATCAAGGCCCAACGGCTGCCAGCTACATCCTCAACGAAATCAAGCCCAAGCGCATCGCTGTGGTCCACGACAAGCAGCAATACGGTGAAGGCTTGGCGCGTTCAGTGCGTGACAGCCTGAAAAAGCAGGGTACCGACGTAGTGCTGTTTGAAGGTATCACCGCTGGGGATAAAGATTTCTCTACCTTGGTAGCTCGTCTGAAGAAAGAAAACGTCGATTTCGTCTATTTCGGCGGTTACTACCCGGAGATGGGGCAGATCCTGCGTCAGGCCAAACAGGCGGGCATGACTACTCGCTTCATGGGGCCAGAAGGTGTGGGTAACTCCTCGCTGTCCAACATCGCCGGTGCCGCGTCTGAAGGTATGTTGGTGACGCTGCCAAAACGTTACGATCAGGTGCCAGCCAACCAGCCGGTGGTTGATGCATTAAAAGCCAAGAAGCTGGATCCGACTGGGCCATTTGTCTGGACCACCTATGCAGCACTGCAATCGCTGGTTACCGGGATGGAGCGCAGCGGTAGCCAGGAACCGGCAGATATCGTCAAAGATCTGAAAACCGGCCAACCGGTGGCAACCGTCATGGGCCCACTGAGCTGGGATGATAAAGGCGATCTGAAAGGCTTCGAGTTCGGGGTGTTTGAGTGGCATGCCGACGGCTCATCAACGCCGATTAAATAATATACCCGTCGCCTTTCACGTTGCAGCGTTGTTGGCTGCACGGGTGCACCCCAGTCACTTAGTTAACTAAGCTCCTGGGGATTTACCAGTTTGCCGCCTAGCTGCAACGTGAAATTCATAGGGTATATCGTTCCTGATTTTTTATTCCAAGCTGCAATATAAAAACGTGGCCAAGGGTCAGAGTATGTCAGAGCAGTTTCTCTATTTTCTGCAGCAGATGTTCAACGGCGTGACGCTGGGCAGCACCTATGCATTGATCGCCATCGGTTACACCATGGTCTACGGCATTATCGGCATGATCAACTTCGCCCACGGCGAGGTATATATGATCGGCAGCTATGTCTCCTTTATCGTGATCGCCGCCCTGATGATGATCGGCATCGACGTGGGTTGGCTGCTGATCGGCGCAGCGTTCCTGGTGTCGATCGTGATTGCCAGCGCCTATGGCTGGAGCATCGAGCGGGTGGCCTACAAACCGGTGCGCAGCTCTAAGCGCCTGATTGCGCTGATCTCCGCCATCGGGATGTCGATATTCCTGCAAAACTACGTCAGCCTGACGCAGGGTTCGCGTGATGTGGCGTTGCCAAGCCTAGTCACCGGCCAATGGGTGTTGGGTGAGAGCAACGGCTTTGCCGCGACCATCAGCACCATGCAGCTCATCATCTGGGTGGTCACCTTCCTGGCGATGCTGGCACTGACGATGTTTATCCGTTATTCGCGTATGGGCCGCGCCTGCCGTGCCTGTGCGGAAGATTTGAAGATGGCCAGCCTGCTGGGCATCAATACCGACCGGGTGATTTCGCTCACCTTCGTGATCGGCGCGGTGATGGCGGCGGTGGCGGGCGTACTTCTTGGCCAGTTCTACGGCGTGATCAACCCTTACATCGGCTTTATGGCCGGGATGAAAGCCTTCACCGCGGCGGTACTGGGCGGGATTGGTAGCATTCCTGGGGCGATGATCGGTGGGCTGGTGCTGGGCGTGGCTGAAGCGCTCACCTCGGCCTATCTGAGCACCGAATACAAAGACGCGGTGTCCTTCGCCTTGCTGATTGTGGTGTTGCTGGTGATGCCAACCGGCATCCTTGGGCGTCCGGAGGTTGAGAAAGTATGAAACTCGGTCTGCTTAACGCCTGTATTGCCACGGTCGTCCTGTTTGTCATGGCCTCCTTCCTGATGGGGATGCAACTGAGCCTCGACGGTACCAAGCTGGTGGTGCACGGTGCTGCCGAAGTGCGCTGGATGTGGATTGGTATCGGTTGTGTGGTGGTGTTCTTCTTCCAACTGCTGCGTCCGCTGATGCAGCATGGGATGAAGAAAATCTCCGGCCCGTCGTTTGTATTACCCAGCTTTGACGGTTCCACCATGCGCCAGAAGGTGCTGGCAGCGGCGATCATCATTGCCGCCGTCGTCTGGCCGTTCCTGGTGTCGCGCGGCACGGTAGATATTGCCACCCTGACGCTGATCTACGTGATGCTGGGGCTGGGCCTGAACGTGGTGGTCGGCCTTTCCGGCCTGTTGGTGCTGGGTTACGGCGGCTTTTACGCCATCGGTGCTTATACCTACGCATTGCTGAACCATTACTACGGCCTGGGGTTCTGGGAAAGCCTGCCGCTGGCGGGGATTGTCACCGCTATCTTCGGCTTCCTGCTTGGTTTCCCGGTATTACGCCTGCGGGGAGACTATCTGGCGATCGTCACGCTCGGCTTTGGTGAAATCGTCCGTATTCTGCTGCTGAACAACACCGAAATTACCGGCGGGCCGAACGGCATCAGCCAGATCCCGAAACCTACCTTTTTTGGTCTGGAGTTTAACCGCAGTGCTCGCGATGGCGGCTGGGATACCTTCCATAACTTCTTTGGCCTGAAATACGATCCCAGTGACCGCATCGTGTTCCTCTACCTGGTAGCGCTGCTGCTGGTGATATTGACGCTGTTTGTGATTAACCGCCTGCTACGCATGCCGCTGGGCCGTGCCTGGGAAGCGTTGCGCGAAGATGAAATCGCCTGCCGTTCACTGGGCTTGAGCCCGACCAAAATCAAACTGACCGCCTTCACCATCAGTGCCGCCTTTGCCGGTTTCGCCGGTACGCTGTTTGCCGCACGTCAGGGGTTTGTCAGCCCGGAATCCTTCACCTTTGTGGAGTCGGCCTTTGTGCTGGCGATCGTGGTGTTGGGCGGCATGGGCTCACAGTTTGCGGTGATCCTAGCGGCGATCCTGCTGGTAGTGTCCCGTGAGATGATGCGTGATCTGAATGAATACAGCATGTTGCTGCTGGGGGCGCTGATGGTATTGATGATGATTTGGCGGCCACAGGGGCTGCTGCCGATGAAACGCCCGCAGTTGAAGCTGAAAGTGGCTGATATCAAAGCCGTGAAGGGGGAGCAGGCATGAGTACTCAACCTTTACTGGCGGTAGCCGGGCTTTCGATGCGTTTTGGCGGTTTGCTGGCGGTAAACAACGTCGCGCTGGAACTGCATCAAGGTGAGATTGTTTCATTGATTGGCCCGAACGGCGCAGGCAAGACCACGGTGTTCAACTGCCTGACCGGGTTCTATCGCCCGACCAGTGGTACCATCAAACTGCGCGATCGCCATCTGGAAGGGCTTTCCGGCCAGACTATTGCCCGCATGGGCGTGGTGCGTACCTTCCAGCACGTGCGGTTGTTCCGTGAAATGACGGTGATTGAAAACCTGCTGGTGGCCCAACACCAGCATCTGAAAAGTGGCGTGTTTGCCGGTTTGCTGAAAACCCCGGCGTTCCGCCGTGCAGAGGCCGATGCGCTGGAGCGTGCGGCGGTGTGGCTGGAACGTGTGGGTCTGTTGGACATGGCCAACCGTTCGGCGGGTAATCTGGCCTATGGCCAGCAGCGTCGGCTGGAGATTGCCCGCTGCATGGTAACGCGCCCGGAACTATTGATGCTGGATGAACCGGCGGCGGGCCTGAACCCGAAAGAAACCGATGAGCTGGATCATCTGATCGTCGAGCTGCGTGACCAGCACCAGGTGTCGGTGTTGTTGATTGAGCACGATATGAAACTGGTGATGGGGATTTCCGATCGCATCTACGTGGTGAATCAGGGAACGCCGTTGGCGCAAGGCACACCGGCAGAAATCCGCAATAACCCGGACGTGATCCGGGCCTATCTGGGCGAATAAGCATATGTTGTCATTTAATCAGGTTTCCGCCCATTACGGCAAAATTCAGGCGCTGCACCAGGTCAGCCTGAACATTCAACAGGGGGAGATTGTCACCCTGATCGGCGCCAACGGTGCCGGTAAAACCACCCTGCTCGGCACGCTATGCGGCGACCCAAGGGCCAGCGAAGGGTCCATCACCTTGATGGATCAGGACATCACCCAGTGGCAGACAGCGCGCATCATGCGTGAGGCCGTGGCGATCGTACCGGAAGGGCGGCGGGTGTTCTCGCGCATGACGGTGGAAGAGAACCTGGCGATGGGCGGTTTCTTTGCCGATCGCGAGCAGTATCACCAACGTATCGAGCGGGTATTTACCCTGTTTCCACGTCTGCTGGAGCGCCGCAGCCAGCGCTCTGGCACCATGTCCGGTGGTGAGCAGCAGATGCTGGCGATTGGCCGTGCGCTGATGAGCCAGCCCAAGTTGCTGCTGTTGGACGAGCCTTCACTCGGGCTGGCCCCCATCATCATCCAGCAGATTTTCGACATCATCCAACAGCTGCGCGAAGAGGGGATGACCATCTTCCTGGTGGAACAAAACGCCAATCAGGCACTAAAACTGGCGGATCGTGGTTATGTGCTGGAAAACGGGCGCGTGGTGTTGGAAGATACGGGGGCCGCATTATTAGCAAACGAAGCAGTACGGTCGGCGTATTTGGGCGGATGAATCGGTAGGGATCGAACATGTTCGACCCGGCTGCCTATCAGGGTGTACCAGAACGTGTTGCGCCCCTATTTTAACGATTACGAGAACAAGCAATGAAGACAGAAGGACTACTCGCGCAGCGCATCGTAAAGGTCAAAAGCTCGGCAATCCGCGAATTGCTCAAGCACAGCAAAATGGAAAACGTCATTTCGCTGGCGGGTGGCATTCCCTCTGATGCGCTGTTTGACTTCGAAGGATTGAGCATTGCTACCCAGCAGGCTATTACCGAACAACCGAAAAGCGCTTTCCAATATGGGCTGACCGAAGGCAGCGAACTGCTGCGTGAAGGCATCTGTACCCTATGCGCACAGCGTGGCGTTAATGCCAAGCCGGAAGATATCGTGGTGACCGCAGGCTCCCAGCAGGCGTTAGATCTGGTGATGCGTGCGGTGATTAACCCTGGTGATGTGTTTGTGGTAGAGCGCCCGACCTATCTGGCGGCGCTGCAAACGCTGGAACTGGCGGAAGCCAACGTCATGTCCGTCTCTTCCGACAGCGACGGCATGGTAGTGGATGAACTGGCTGAACTGCTGAAAACCCAGAAGATCAAAGGGGTGTACGTGGTGCCGAACTTCGGCAACCCGAGCGGCCTGACCCTGAGCGCCGCACGCCGTGAGCAGTTAGTGAAACTGGCGGTAGAGCATAATTTCCTGATTATCGAGGATGACCCCTACGGCGAGCTGCGCTTCACCGAAGAGCGTAATGCTACGCTGTATCAGGTTTCGCAGCAGGTGCTGGGCCATACCGAAAACATTATCTATACCTCCACCTTCTCGAAGATCCTGGCTCCGGGCCTGCGCCTGGGTTGGGCCATCCTGCCGCCATTCCTGCTGCATAAAGTGGCGATCATCAAGCAGGCGGCGGATCTGCATGCCAGCGCGCTGTCGCAGAGCATCGTCGAATGTTACCTGGGGCTGGATCGTTTACCGGCGCAGATCGAAAAGATCCGCGCGGCCTACAAGCACAAAGGCGAGATCCTGGCCGGGTTGGTGGAAAAAGAGCTGGGTGATGTGATCAGCTTTGATATGCCGAAAGGCGGCATGTTCCTGTGGGCGCGCTTCCGTCAGCAATTCGATGCCACCGAGTGGCTGAAAACCACCCTGAAGCAGGGCGTGGTGTTTGTGCCGGGAGAATACTTCTTCTCTGACAAACCGGATCGCTCTACCTTCCGTCTGTCGTTTGCCACGGCAACCGAACAGCAGATGCAAGAGGCCGTCGCCCGCCTGCGTCGCTCGCTGTAATCTCTCTGCGGCGGTGGGGTGAATTCCCTACCGCCGACATCAAACCGCCATCTGCACTTCACCTCGCTGTCATCTAGCTGTCACGCCAAAGTTATTTTACTGTCATCCGCGCATGGCATGTTTAGCATCCGAACAAAAACTGTTTCTTTTCGCTCACGCGTTTTGATCACACCAGCTTTTTCAGGAGTTAGGCATGTTTGCTCACGCGATTAAAAAAACCACGTTGTGCGTTACCTTGGCCCTGGCGGTCAGCGGCCATGCAATAGCTGCCACCGAGATCCCATTCTGGCATTCGATGGAAGGGGAATTGGGTACCGAAGTCGACTCTCTGGCAGACCGTTTCAACCAAACTCACAGCGATGTGAAGATCGTCCCGGTTTATAAAGGCAACTACGAACAGAGCCTGGCGGCGGGCATTGCCGCTTACCGTTCCGGCAAGGCACCGGCGATCCTGCAAGTGTACGAAGTGGGCACCGCCACCATGATGGCGAGCAAGGCGATCAAACCGGTGTATCAGGTGTTCCAGGAGTCGGGCATCAAGTTCGATGAGTCGGTGTTTGTGCCGACCGTGGCCGGTTACTACACCGATAACAAGAGCGGCCATCTGCTGTCCCAGCCTTTCAACAGCTCCACCCCGGTGCTGTATTACAACAAAGACGCCTTCAAGAAAGCGGGCTTGAACCCGGATCAGCCACCGAAAACCTGGCAGGAACTGGCGGCCGATGCCGCCAAATTGCGCGCGGCTGGCATGAAGTGCGGCTACACCAGCGGTTGGTTGGGTTGGATCCAACTGGAGAACTTCAGCGCCTGGCATGGCGTGCCGTTCGCCAGTGAAAACAACGGCTTTGGTGGCACCAATGCCAAGCTGGAGTTCAACCAGCCGCTGCAGGTTAAACATATTCAGTTCCTGCAAGACATGAACAAGAAGGGTGACTTCACCTACTTTGGCCGCAAGGACGAACCGACCGAGAAGTTCTACAACGGCGACTGCGCCATGGCGACTGCTTCTTCCGGCTCGTTAGCCAGTATCCGCAAATACGCCAAGTTTGATTTCGGCGTGGGCATGATGCCTTACGATGCTGACGCCAAAAATGCACCGCAGAACGCCATTATCGGCGGGGCCAGCCTGTGGGTGATGAACGGCAAAGACGCGGCGACCTACAAAGGCGTGGCGGAGTTCCTGCAATATCTGGCCCAGCCTGAGATTGCCGCCGAATGGCATCAAAAGACCGGCTACTTGCCGATCACCACTGCCGCCTATGAAATGACCAAGCAGCAGGGCTTCTACGACAAAAACCCAGGGGCCGATGTGGCCACCCGCCAGATGCTGAACAAACCACCGTTGGCGTTCACCAAAGGGCTGCGTCTGGGCAATATGCCGCAGATCCGTACCGTGGTGGATGAAGAGCTGGAAAGCGTGTGGACCGATAAGAAAACCCCACAGCAGGCGCTGGATGCCGCCGTACAGCGCGGTGACGTGTTGCTGCGCCGCTTTGAGGCCTCCACCAAGTAAGCGTCAGATTGGGCGTTCTTTTGCCAAACGACATCGATCCACTCCCTCTCCCTTTGGGCTGAGGAATCCCCACTAATTTTTTCTTAGTGGTTTCAGAGAATTAGAGCGAGTGTTTTACGATCAATCTGTTCCATTTTGTTCGTAAATTGGCAGTGAGAGAATGACGAACCACTTCTTCTCTTCTGCTTGAGGCTGTTTTTTAGTCCGTTTTTGGGCAAAAAACAGCCTATTTCTCGTCTCAATTTTTCTGGGGATTCCTCAGCCCTTTGGGAGAGGGCTGGGGTGAGGGGCTGCTACCGATCCTCATCCCCATTTAACGGTTAACTCTATGTCATCATCCCGTCCCGGCTTCGGCTGTAGCTGGCTGCCCTATGTGTTGGTGCTGCCACAACTGCTGATCACCGTCGTTTTCTTCCTGTGGCCTGCCGGTCAGGCGCTGTGGTACTCGGTACAAAGCGTCGATCCGTTTGGCCTTTCCAGCCAGTTTGTCGGGTTGGACAACTTCACACAGCTGTTCCAGGACCCGTATTACCTGGACTCTTTCTACACCACGCTGTTGTTCAGCTTCCTGGTGGCCGGTGTTGGCCTGCTGGTCTCGCTGTTCTTTGCCGCGCTGGTGGACTATGTGCTGCGCGGCAGCCGTTTCTATCAGACCTTGATGATCCTGCCCTATGCGGTTGCCCCTGCGGTAGCGGCGGTGCTGTGGATCTTCCTGTTCAGCCCCGGCATGGGCCTGATCACCCATGTGCTCGCCGGTTTCGGCTACGACTGGAACCATGCGCAAAACAGCGGGCAGGCGATGTTCCTGGTGGTGCTGGCATCGGTTTGGCAGCAGATCAGCTATAACTTCCTGTTTTTCCTGGCCGCGTTGCAATCTATCCCGCGCTCCCTAGTGGAAGCTGCGGCGATCGACGGGGCAGGCCCGGTGCGGCGTTTCTTCAATCTGGTGCTGCCGCTGATCACGCCGGTGAGCTTCTTCCTGCTGGTGGTCAACCTGGTGTATGCCTTCTTCGACACCTTCCCGGTGATCGACGCCGCTACCGGCGGTGGGCCGGTGCAGTCGACCACCACGCTGGTGTACAAAATCTATCGTGAAGGCTTTGCCGGTCTGGATCTGTCCAGTTCAGCGGCGCAGTCGGTGGTGCTGATGCTGCTGGTGATTGGCCTGACGGTGATCCAGTTCCGCTTTGTCGAACGTAAGGTGCGTTACCAATGATTGAGAACCGACGCGGGCTGGATATCTTCAGCCATACGATGCTGATTGTTGGCGTGCTGGTGGTGCTGTTTCCGCTATATGTGGCCTTTGTGGCCGCCACGCTGGACGATCAGCAGGTGTTCCAGGTGCCTATGACGCTGGTACCCGGAGGCCACCTTTGGGACAACATCCGCCATATCTGGCAGGGCGGTGTGGGTACCCTCAAGGTGCCGTTCTCGATGCTGCTGCTCAACAGTGTGATCATGGCGCTGGCGATCACCTGCGGCAAGATCGTGGTCTCGGTGCTTTCCGCCTATGCCATCGTCTATTTCCGTTTTCCGCTGCGTAGCCTGTTCTTCTGGCTGATTTTCATGACGCTGATGCTGCCGGTCGAGGTGCGTATCTTCCCGACGGTGGAAGTGATCTCCAACCTCAACCTGCTGGATAGCTACACCGGCCTCACGCTGCCCCTGATGGCATCGGCCACGGCCACCTTCCTGCTGCGTCAGTTCTTTATGACCCTGCCGGATGAGCTGCTAGAGGCTGCACGCATCGACGGAGCCGGGCCGATGCGCTTCTTTTGGGACATTGTGTTGCCGCTGTCGAAAACCAATCTGGCGGCGCTGTTTGTCATCACCTTCATCTACGGCTGGAACCAGTACCTGTGGCCGATCCTGGTCACCAGTGACGCCTCAATGAGCACGGCGGTAGCGGGGATCCGCAGCATGATCTCTACCTCCGGCGCGCCAACCCAGTGGAATCAGGTGATGGCGGCAATGATTTTGACTTTGATCCCGCCGTTGGCGGTGGTTCTTCTGATGCAGCGCTGGTTTGTGCGCGGTCTGGTTGATAGCGAGAAGTAACGAATATGGCAGGTTTAAAACTACAGGCGGTCACCAAGTCTTACGACGGCAAAACGCCGGTGATCAAGCAGATCGATCTCGACGTGGCTGACGGCGAATTTATTGTGATGGTTGGCCCCTCCGGCTGTGGCAAATCGACGCTGCTGCGGATGGTGGCCGGGCTGGAGCGCACCACCAGCGGTGATATCTATATCGATAGCCAGCGCGTGACCGATCTGGAACCGAAAGATCGCGGCATCGCCATGGTGTTCCAGAACTACGCGCTGTATCCCCATATGAGCGTGTACGACAACATGGCCTATGGCCTGAAAATCCGTGGCTTTGGCAAACAGCACATCCGCCAGCGGGTAGAAGAGGCCGCGCGTATTCTGGAGTTGGAACCGCTGCTGCAACGCAAACCGCGTGAGCTTTCCGGTGGTCAGCGCCAGCGGGTGGCGATGGGGCGCGCGATTGTGCGCGAACCGGCGGTGTTTCTGTTTGATGAACCGCTCTCCAACCTGGACGCCAAATTGCGTGTCCAGATGCGCCTGGAATTGCAGCAGCTGCATCGCCGCCTGAAAACCACCAGCCTGTATGTTACCCACGATCAGGTTGAAGCGATGACGCTAGCGCAGCGGGTGATCGTGATGAATAAAGGCGTGGCGGAGCAGATTGGTACGCCAAGTGAGGTTTATCAACGCCCGGCGACGCTGTTTGTCGCCAGCTTTATCGGTTCCCCGGCGATGAACTTGTTGCCTGGCACGCTGAGTGCGGACGGCAAGCAACTGCAATTGGCCGGTGGCATGGCGCTGGATCTGCCAGAACCTCGGCCACAGTGGGGCGGACAGGAGTTGACGTTGGGTATCCGACCGGAGCATATTCAACTGAGTACGCGCGAGCAGGGCGGTATTCCGCTAGAACTGCAAACGCTGGAACTGCTCGGTGCCGATAACCTGGCGCATGGCCAATGGGGGAGTTCAGGCGTGATCGTCCGCCTGAGCCATGAAACCCTGCCACCTGCGGGCAGTACCCTATATTTACAGCTGCCTGCGTCGGCGCTGCACTTTTTTGCTACCCACAGCGGAACACGGATGGATTGATGACTACAGCCTGGCCTTATCCCCATATTGTCGCTCATCGCGGCGGCGGTTCTCTGGCACCGGAAAATACCCTGGCGGCGATTGATGTCGGCGCGCGTCATGGCCACAAGATGATTGAGTTTGACGCCAAACTGGCGCAGGACGGGCAGATCTTCCTGCTGCATGATGACACGCTCGAACGCACTAGCAACGGTTGGGGTGTGGCGGGTGAACTGCCATGGGAAAAGCTGGTAGAGCTGGATGCCGGTGACTGGTATAGCTCGGCCTTTAAAGGGGAGCGTTTGCCGCTGCTGTCGGATGTGGCGGAGCGCTGTAAGCAGCATGGCATGATGGCCAACATTGAAATCAAGCCAACCACCGGCAGCGACGAGGAAACTGGCCGCGTGGTGGCGTTTGCCGCCAGCATGCTGTGGCAGGGGCAAACCGATCCGCTGCTTTCTTCGTTCTCGGTGGAAGCCCTGGCAGCGGCACAGCAGACCGCCCCAGAACTGCCGCGCGGCCTGTTGCTGGACAAGTGGGATGACAATTGGCGTGAGCTGACCGAGCGTCTGGGCTGTGTCTCGCTGCATATTAATCATAAAGAACTGACCGCAGAGCGTGTCGCGGCGCTAAAAGACGCTGGGCTGCGTATTCTGGTGTATACCGTCAATAAGCCGGAGCGGGCGCGCTTATTGTTGAATTGGGGCGTTGACTGTATTTGCACCGACCGGATAGATTTGATCGGCCCGGATTTTTAAACGGTTAATTTAGTAGATAAAGATGACCCCTCACCCCGACCCTCTCCCACAGGGAGAGGGAGCTAGTCCGGAGTATTTGATGAGGTTGTGCTGCTTCGGGAAGTGGGGAGTAAGGGTCTTACGCAGAAAAATCAGCGAGCTCGATCGGTCCCCTCTCCCTGTGGGAGAGGGTTAGGGTGAGGGGCCATTCACTTTGACTAAACCAGAACATAGCGACGTCAGCCCGTTGCCGCCGCGCCATCGGAAGGGATACGATGCCTGCCTTTATTGTTTCGCTGTGGCACCAGATAGTGCTGTCTTTGCCGTTATTTGTGCTAATCGTGCTGGGATATGGCCTTATCCGCTGGGGAAAGTGGCCAGCGACCATCACCGATGGCATGACCCGTTTCGTGTTTTCCCTCGCCTTGCCCGCGATGCTGTTTCGCATGATGTGCGATTTCTCACAGCGTCCTGCGGTGGATGCCCGCCTGCTGATCGCCTTCTTCGGCAGTTGCCTGATCGTCTTCGTCATCGGCCGCATTGCCGCACGGCGGATCTTCAAGCTGGACGGTGTTTCGGGTTCGGTATTTGCTCTGGGCGGTATTTTCTCCAATAACGTCATGCTTGGCCTGCCAATCGCCACGGTGATGCTGGGAGAGGAGGCCATCCCATCGGTGGCTCTGGTGCTGGTATTTAACGGCCTGATTCTGTGGACGCTGGTGACCATCTCCATTGAATGGGCACGGAATGGCTCCCCCACGCTGCAAGGCTTTATCAAAACGGCGCGCAGCGTGCTGACCAACCCGCTGATTATCGGCATCCTGTCTGGCACGTTGTTCAGCCTGACCGGCCTGCCACTGCCGGTGTTTGTCGATCAACCGGTCAGCATGCTGGGCCAGGTGGCGGCTCCGCTGTCGCTGGTGGTGCTCGGCATGGGGTTGGCGGAATATCGTATCAGCGAAGGCTGGCAACTGAGCAGCGCCATCTGCTTCCTCAAGCTGATCGTCCAGCCGATGGTGGTCTGGTTGCTGGCTTGGTCAATGGATTTACCCCCGATGGAGACCCGCGTGGTGGTACTGCTGGGGTCAATGGCCGTGGGGGTAAACGTCTACCTGATGTCACGCCAATTTAACGTGCTGACTGGCCCGGCGGCCACCAGTCTGGTGATGTCCACCGCGCTGGCGGCGATCACCACCCCGTTAATCCTCACCATTATGGGGGTAAGGGTGTAGCCGGGAGCGGCGCCTGTGGTATTACCGGAGCAGTCTGGTTAAAGGGATTAACCGGCTGATTGCCGTTTTGCAGCATCTTGCCAGTGGTCATCTGCGGCTGCATCGGGTTGTTATTGCCGTTATAGGGCAGCATTTTGGGCTGGTTGGCCTTGAGCGGATAACCCTGCTGCTGGCGCTGCTCCATCTGCTGATTGTCCAGCATGCGCTGTTGCTGTGCCTGCTGGTCGCGTTGATTAAGAAACTGCTGTTGCTGGCTGAGCGTAGTGACGCCGTTTTCCGCCGTAGCCAGGCAAGGCAGCCACAGCAGGGTGGCCATAATAAGTTGACGTCTCATATTCTACCTCCGGTTCTCTCCGTAGTCTTAAGCCTAACGTAGTCAGGCAAAATTGCTCGATAGTTTATTTTATACTCAAATGTAAACCTCCTTTGCGCCACATTGTTGTTCTGCTTCCGCTACAATCGCCCTTTCGGATCTTTTAGGGTGAACTTGTCGTGCTGCTTCTGGTTATTACCACCATTTTATGGGCATTTTCTTTTAGCCTGATCGGCGAATACCTGGCTGGCAATGTCGACAGTTGGTTCTCGGTGCTGATGCGCGTTGGGCTGGCGGCGCTGGTGTTTCTGCCGTTCCTGCGCTGGCGCAATATCAAGCTGAAAGTGATCCTGCTGTATATGCTGGTGGGTGCCTTCCAGCTTGGCATCATGTATCTGATCAGCTTCCGTGCCTTTATCTATCTGACCGTGTCGGAATTCCTGCTGTTTACGGTGCTGACGCCGCTGTATATCACGCTGATTTACGATCTGATCAGCGGCCGCCGTCTGCGTTGGGGCTATCTGTTCAGCGCGTTGCTGGCCGTGCTGGGGGCGGCGATTATCCGCTACCACCAATTGAGCGATCACTTCTGGTGGGGGTTGCTGCTGGTGCAGGCGGCGAATATCAGCTTCGCCATCGGCATGGTGGGTTACAAACGCCTGATGGAAGTGCATCCGTTGCCGCAGCATACGGCATTTTCCTGGTTCTATCTGGGCGCGGCGGCGGTAGCGGTGGTCGCCTGGTTCCTGTGGGGTAATCCGAACCAACTGCCAACCACCAACCTGCAATGGGGTATTTTGGTCTGGCTGGGTGTGGTGGCTTCCGGGCTGGGCTACTTTATGTGGAATTACGGGGCGACACAGGTGGATGCCGGTACGCTGGGCATCATGAACAATATGCATGTGCCCGCGGGCCTGCTGGTTAATTTTGCTGTTTGGCATCAGCAGCCGCACTGGGCCAGCTTTATTATCGGTGGCTCGGTGATTGTCGCTTCGCTATGGGTCCATCGCCGCTGGGTTGCGCCGAAAGGCACCCATTAACGCAGGATGTCTTATCGTAGGGGGCGCTGCATGCAGCGCCCCTTGTGAGTTCTACGACTACCTTCTTCCCCCCATGCCCCCATGGAAACGCGGTTCATAGTTACTGCGGTCGAACTGATGATGCTGTTCCGGCGCTCTTTGTTGCAACCGTTGCTGTACCTGCTGATGCTGTTGCTGATTAATGCGTGGTTGTGCCTGCTGGGCAGGGGTTCTTTGTTGTAACCGCTGCTGCACCTGCTGGTGCTGTTCCTGACTCAGGCGCGGTTGCGTTTGTAAGGTTTGCGCCCGCTCGGTCTGCCGTTCATCGCCGCGTTGGCGGGCCTGCTGGGCGCTGCTGACCTCTGCCGGAGGCTGGCTTTTAACAAATTTGCCGCTGGCGTTCATCTGTTGCCAACTGCCGTTGTTGTATTGATAGATATTGCCATCGCGCCCGGCGTAGACGTGATCGGGGCCGTTAACCACGCCACCATGTGTCACCTGGCCGGTTTCCTTGTTGTAATGCACGTAACCTGAGCCTTGCGCCACGCCATTTTTCCCGGCGGTGGTAAAGCTGCCTACCTTACCCGCCCCCTGCGGCGTGGTGCCACTGATGCTTTGGCTGTGGGTCACGCGCCCGGTCTTGGTGTTCACGCTGTTGCGCTCTCCCCCAGCGATGCCGTTGCCGGTATTCGGGTTATAAGCCCCGGCCCCGTTGGCTGCCACCGCTCGGCCGGTCTGCGGATTGAAACGTACGCCGCCTGCACCGGCGTGGGTGATGCCGTTATTGCCGTTGGTATCACGCCAGGCGTAACCGGCTCCGTGACCGCCGGTGGCGTTATTATAGAAACTGCCGCGCACGTTGCTGCCGTAATGGCCGTTCCACGGATTGCTCCAGTCGGCGCGCACGCCTTGCGCCACGGTGTTCCCCCAGTGGTTATAGACGTTATACACCGACACGCCGCCACCCCAGTAGCCAGGATGATAGGGCGGGTAGTAACCGTACCAGGGGCCCCACCAAGGTTGGCTCCAGGCACTGCCCCAGATCCAGCCGCTGATAAAGCCAAAGCTCCAGCCGATCGCCGGGTCCCAGGCAAAGCTGCTACCGTAACCGTAGGTGGCCGGGCAGCTGTACCAGACGTTGCCAACCCAGGCGTTGCAAGGGTATCCGGTGCCATACACCACTACGCCATTGCTGGCCACTGTGCCGTAATAGCCCGGCGTATAACCGACGTATACCTCCTCGTTGGTGCTGCCGTAGACGCGAACATAGGTCACGTAATGCAAAGGAGAATTGGCTGGAATGGTGTAGATCACCGCCGGGACGTTGGTGGCAACCACCCACGGGCCTTGCGGTGCGGTGGCGGCAAACCATACGCCGTTTTTCACTGCGAAGAAGCTCTTACCGTCTACCTTGATCACCGGCACATCGGTGTTCCAGGCATATTGCAGCGGCGTACCGTCGATCGATCTGAATTTGGCGCTGCCGCCATCATAACGGACCTGTAGCGCCGCTTTGCTGCGTGACACTTTGGCGGTCTGTGGTACCGAGTTGGCGATCAGCGCCTCGCGAGCCTCCGGCGTTCCTGGGATCGAGGCCAGTACCGCGCTTTTTGGGCTGTCGGAAGGGATATTGCTAAAGTCTGCGGGCAGAGCGCTACCGGCAACATACTGCCATGGGCCGTTGGTGGAATCGGCACGGAACCAGCGGCCAGACACCAGCACGTACCAGCTGTTATTTTGCTGGGCATCGATAAACACGTCTGAAGGCGTATTGACCACGTAAGACAGCTGGGTGCCGTCAATCGGCATAAACTGCGGATCGCCGTCGATCTGGATCAACTCTGCGGGCTCAGTGGAGACGGTGATCTCCGCTGGTTTGGTGACCGACGTTTTTTCCTGCGGCCCGGTGGTGACCAGCTTACTTTTCACTGCGGCCTGCATAGCCTGGGTCAGCTCTACCGGCACCGTGAGTTTTTGCGCCCAAGGTCCGCCAAGGCCTGGTGCGGTATACCATTGATTGGCAAAGTAGATATACAGCGTGCCGTCTTTTTTCAGCAGCAATGAGCGGGTATTGATGGCGCGTTCCACACCCGATTGCCCGCTAGCCTGCCAGGCGGGTTGCCCATCAAGTAACACCAGCGCGGCGGGTTGGAAAGCGAACAGGATTTTTGGCGGAGCGTTGTTTACCTTCACGCCCTGTTGTGGGGCCTGATCCTGAATGGCCAGATCGGACTCCAGTTGGTCTAGACTGACCAGCAAGGTTTTTGCCGGAAGTTGTCGCAATAGGTCCAGATAATGCTGTTGATTGGCGCTATCTGTCGGGAAGTTCACCTTTTCAACTTTGAGATTATCCAGCGTGACCTGCCGCTGTTCCTTGTCGGTGCTAGTGCGGGCGCTGAACCAGGCGACGCCGTAGCTGATTTTGTCCTGTTTTTTACCTTTGGCATCGGTCAGGGTGCCGGTTTTCACCGCGACCACCATGCGGCCTTTCAGCAGGTTATCTTGCCAACTGTCGAGCTGCGGCTGGTGCAGCTCCATGGAGGTGCCGGAAAGGGTCACTCTGTGTGGCCAGGGAGCAACCGCTTCGGCCGCCCATAACGCTGTGCTGGCTAACAGCGCCAGGAGAAGGAACCATTGATAACAACCACGCAGTGTTCGCATAAGCGCCTCGGAAAAGCCGATAATTTCTAGGGGGGAATTGTTCCCGATGAAATTACTGTAACCGCTTTTGCCGAATTTGCATGGTGCAGAGTGTGTGTAAAATTAGACTCCCCGTCCGCCAATCAGTTAACTCAAGGACGTTAAGGATTTGGCCCCTGCAATATTGGCGCTGGGCCTGGCGGCATCACGCACAAACGGCAGGTGATCGCAGGCGTGCTGACGTGCCGAACGGATAAAGGCTTCGGTGACAGTCTGGCGCTGCTCGCCATCGCGGGTGGCGGCATATAACCGGCTCCACAGGCCATCCCCAAGCGTCTTGGTGACGACCAGCCCCTGGCGTTCAAAACTCTCCACCACCCAGTGCGGTAACGCGGCGATCCCCATCCGGGCTGACACCATTTGAATCAATAAAAGCGTGTTATCGACGTTTTTCAGCGCCGGGCTGACGCCTGCCGGTTGCAGGAAATGACGCCAGATATCCAGCCGTTGGCGCTGCACCGGGTAGATCATCAGCACTTCATCGCTCAGGTCTGCCGGTTCAATGTGCGGCTTATTGGCCAACGGGTGATCGGGGGCCAGGATCAGCCGGACTTCAAAGTCGAACATCGGCGAGTAGTGCAGCCCGCTGCGCGGCAGGATGTCTGAGGTCAGCACCAGATCCAGTTCTCCTTGCTGCAAGGCCGGTTGCGGATCGAACGTCACGCCGGATTTGAAATCCATCACCACCTGCGGGAAATAGGAGCGGAAGTTGTCCAACGCCGGCGTTAGCCACTGAATACAGCTGTGGCATTCGATGGCGATGCGCAGCGTGGTTTGATGCGGTTCGTGGCAGGCCTGCAGTGCCTGCTGGATCTGCGGCAATACCTGCTCTGCCAGCTGTAGCAGGATCTCCCCCTGAGCGGTAAAGCGCAGCGGCTGGCTTTTACGAACAAACAGCTTAAAGCCCAGACGCTGTTCCAGATCGCTGAACTGATGCGAAAGGGCAGACTGTGTCTGATGAAGCTGTGCGGCAGCGGCGGCCAGGGAGCCGGTATTACGCAGAGCCTGTAGGGTCCGTAAGTGTTTCAGTTCGATCATGAGAGTCCTTCACAGTGACAGTGAAAATATTGCGCTTGTGGATCATACAGTACCTGCGGATTATGGATGTGTAAACATCTGGACGGCTAAATGGGAAATATGACGATGACAATTCTAAATCACACACTGGGTTTTCCACGCGTTGGTCTGCGTCGTGAACTGAAAAAAGCGCAGGAAAGTTACTGGGCAGGTAATTCAACACAGGAAGAGCTGTTGGCGGTTGGCCGCGAGCTGCGCGCTCGCCACTGGCAACAACAACAGCAGGCCGGGGTGGATTTGGTGCCGGTTGGCGATTTCGCCTGGTACGATCACGTGCTGACCACCAGCCTGCTGCTGGGCAACGTCCCGGCGCGTCACCAAAATAAAGATGGCTCGATCGATCTCGATACCCTGTTCCGTATTGGCCGTGGCCGCGCACCGACCGGTGAACCTGCGGCGGCGGCGGAAATGACCAAATGGTTTAACACCAACTATCACTACATGGTGCCTGAGTTTACTAAAGGCCAGCAGTTCAAACTGGGCTGGACCCAACTGCTGGATGAAGTTGACGAAGCGTTGGCGCTGGGCCACAAAATCAAGCCGGTGCTGTTGGGCCCGGTAACCTATCTGTGGCTGGGCAAGGTGAAGGGTGAGCAGTTCGACCGCCTGTCGCTGCTGAACGATATCCTGCCGGTCTACCAGCAAGTGCTGGCGGAGCTGGCCAAACGCGGCATCGAGTGGGTACAGATCGACGAACCTGCGCTGGTGCTGGAACTGCCTAAGGCCTGGTTGGAGGCCTTTAAACCGGCTTATACCGCGCTGCAAGGCCAGGTCAAACTGCTGTTGACCACCTATTTCGACAGCATTGGCCATAACCTCGACACCATCCGTGAACTGCCGGTACAGGGTCTACATGTGGATCTGGTCGCAGGCAAAGATGATGCCGCTGTCCTGAACAACGCATTGCCGAAAGAGTGGGTGCTGTCGCTGGGGGTGATCAATGGCCGTAACGTCTGGCGTGCCGATGTGAGCAGCTGGTTTGAACGCTTGCAACCGCTGGTAGGGAGCCGCCCACTGTGGATTGGCACCTCGTGCTCGCTGCTGCACAGCCCGATCGATCTGAGCGTGGAAAGCCGCCTGGACGAAGAAGTGAAAAGCTGGTTCGCCTTTGCACTGCAAAAATGTGCCGAGCTGGCGTTGTTGAGCTCAGCTCTGAATGCGCCAGGGGCAGATAAACAAGCCAAACTTGATGCCTACAGCGCACCAATCCGCGCCCGTCGCCAATCCAGCCGTGTGCATAATGCGCAGGTTGAGCAACGCCTGGCGGCCATCACTGCCAAAGACAGCGAACGTCAGCGCCCTTATGAACAACGTGCCCAGGCTCAGCGCGATCGCTTCAACCTGCCTGCCTGGCCAACGACCACCATCGGATCCTTCCCGCAGACCACCGAAATTCGCGGCCTGCGCCTGGACTTCAAGCAGGGCCGCCTGGATGGGAGCAACTACCGCACCAGCATCGGCGAACATATCAAGCAGGCCATCGCTGAGCAGGAACGCCTGGGGCTGGACGTGCTGGTGCACGGCGAAGCCGAGCGCAACGACATGGTGGAATACTTCGGCGAAAACCTGGACGGCTTCGTGTTCACCCAAAACGGTTGGGTACAGAGCTACGGTTCCCGCTGCGTGAAACCACCGGTGATTATTGGCGATATCAGCCGCCCGGAAGCCATCACCGTAGAGTGGGCCAAATTTGCCCAGTCGCTGACCGACAAGCCGGTAAAAGGCATGTTGACCGGCCCGGTGACCATTCTTTGCTGGTCCTTCCCACGTGAAGATGTGACCCGTGAAGTGATCGCCAAGCAGATTGCGTTGGCACTGCGTGACGAAGTGGAAGACTTGGAGAAGGCCGGTATCGGTATCATCCAGATCGACGAGCCTGCACTGCGCGAAGGCCTGCCGCTGCGCCAGTCCGATTGGGCTGCGTACCTCGACTGGGCGGTGGATGCCTTCAAACTGAACGCCGCCGTGGCGCAGGACGATACCCAGATCCACACCCACATGTGTTATTGCGAGTTCAACGACATCATGGATTCTATCGCGGCGCTGGATGCTGACGTGATCACCATCGAAACCTCACGTTCCGATATGGATCTGCTGGAAGCGTTCAAAGAGTTCGACTATCCAAACGAAATTGGGCCGGGCGTTTACGACATCCACTCGCCGAACGTGCCAAGCGTAGAATGGATCGAAGCGCTGCTGCGTAAAGCGGCACAGAATATCCCGGCAGAACGCCTGTGGGTGAACCCGGACTGCGGCCTGAAAACCCGTGGCTGGCCAGAAACCCGCCAATCGTTGGCCAACATGGTGTTAGCGGCTCAGCGCCTGCGCGACCAGGTTGTCTGATCCAAACACGTTTACCAAGGGCGCTTCGGCGCCCTTTTCTTGTTCTACTCCCGCGTTTTCCTCGCCGCTATTGGTTATTATCAAGTCTCGTTGTTCACTTGGTTTGAAGGATTATTCCCGATGAAACACCCGCTGGTGGCCGTGTTGGCTCCGCTGCTCGATGATGGGCAGGGGATCCGGCAGGTTTATTTTGCCGGTAACCAACATCCGGCACCGGAGCTGGCTTATCAGGTAGGTTTTCCACGCCTTGAACTGGTGGTAGACGGGGAACAGGAAATGGAGTGGGAAGGCAGCCAGGGAACGCGGCAACAACAAATTTTGCTGCCGGGGGATGTGCTGTTTGTTCCGGCGCAAGGCTGGAACAGCCCGCACTGGCAGCAACCGACGACCACGCTCAGCCTGTTGTTTGGCAAGCAGCAACTGGGCTATAGCCTGCTGGGTTGGGACGGGGAAAACACGCTGCCGCTGGGTAAGGATAACGTGGCGCGCCGTGGCCCGCGCGTGGGGTCATTCATGTTGCAGGCGCTTAACGAACTCTCCTGGCATCAGAGCGATCAGCCTACCGCACGTTTCCTGGTAAAGGGCTTGCTGAGCCATGCGCTCGATCTGTTTGGCACCTCGGTGAGAACCGCCTCGCGCAGCCAAGCGTTGTTTGATGCGGTGCGGGGCCACCTGGAGGAGCATTATCGCGAACCGCTCACCCGTGAGTCGGTGGCCCAGGCGTTTTATATCTCGCCCAACTACCTTTCTCATCTGTTCCAGAAGGCCGGTGGGGTTGGGTTTAACGAATATCTCAATCACGTGCGGCTGGAGCAGGCGAAGCACCTGCTCAAACGCTATGACATGAAGGTGAAAGAGGTGGCGCACGCCTGCGGATTTGTCGACAGTAACTATTTCTGCCGCCTGTTTCGCAAGAACACCGAGCGTTCCCCGTCGGAGTATCGCGGCCAATACCACAGTGAGCTGTGCCCCTCACCCCAACCCTCTCCCACAGGGAGAGGGAGCTGATGGCCCTTGCTCTTTTGCAAGTAAAGAGGCCATAGCAGCAAACGCGATCGTCCCCTCATCCAAGGTGAATCACTAAAATTTCAGAGATACTCGATCGCCCCTCTCCATCCAAGGTGAGTCACTAAAATTTCAGAGATACTCGATCGTCCCTTCATCCAAGGTGAGTCACTGCAATTTCAAGCACTCTCGATCGGTTCCCTCTCCTTGGGGAGAGGGTTAGGGTGAGGGGGGCTAACACAGCAGTTAAACCACGCGGATATGCGTTTCCTGGGGTGATGCGGCGGCCTTGCGTACCGCACTGAGCGCCTTCTCCGGCGTACGCAGAAAGGTGTTTATGCCGATCTGCACGCAGCGGTGGTGCTCAAAACGCTCGCTTTCCGCCAGCAGGATGTCGCTGATCAACAGCACCACGTCGGCTTGCGCCAGATCGTCCGCCGTCAGCGAGTTTTCAATCCCCAGAGCACCCTGGGTTTCTACTTTGACCGGCCATTTCTCTTGCGCGCACAGTTTTTCCAGCCGCTCGGCAGCCATGTAGGTATGGGCGACCCCGCTGATACAGGCCGTTACCGCTACGAGTTTTATCGTCATACCTGCCTCTCTATCTTCTGTTCAACCGCCAATGATCACCCGGTAACCTGCCTGTTGCGCCATCGCCTGCAAGGGAGCGATCTGCTGCTCTGTTGGGGGCGCTACCCCGCGCATGGCATATTCGCGCCCCAGCAGGGTATATTTCGCCTCGCCATACTGATGAAAAGGCAACAGGTGGATCTCTTGTAGCCCAAAAGGTGCCAGGAATGCCAGCACCTGTGCCATGTTCTCCGTGCTCAAAGTGTAGCCGGGTATTAACGGCAGACGCGGGGTCAGGTTAACTCCGCGCTGCACCAGCGCAGTAAAGTTTGCCAGTACCCGTGGCTGGTTGATGTTCAACTGATGTTTGGCGGAATCGGCATCCATGATTTTCAGATCGAACAGGATCTGATCGCAGTGTTCTGCCAGGGCCAGCACTTGGGCCTGTGAGGCATCTCCGGCCGTTTCGACGGCGGTATTGATGCCCAACGCCCGCAAGCGCTGCAACAGCTGGGTGGCAAACTCGGCCTGCATCAGCACTTCGCCCCCGGAAAGCGTTACCCCGCCGCCGGAGGTGCGATAAAACACCTCATCTTTCAGGATTTGCAGCAGCAGCGCCTCCAGCGTGATGTTTTGCCCGATCAGTTCCATCGCTCCGCTTGGGCATTCCTGTGCGTCGTTCAGGCAGGGCTGGCAGCGCAGGCATTTGGCCTCACGGCGTACGCGATGGATTTTGCCGGACATCGACTCCGGGTTGGCACACCAAGGGCAGCTATGTGGGCAGCCTTTGAAAAACACCACAGTGCGGATGCCGTGGCCGTCGTTCAGCGAATAACGCTGAATATTGAAGATCCGGGCCATTGGCTCCGCGGGTGTCGCCCGGGAAAACCCGGGCGTGATCAGGTTACAGTTGATGCGCTGTACGGCGGATGATGTCATCCTGGATCTCCTTCGACAGCTCCACGAAGAATGCGCTATAGCCTGCAACACGCACCACCAGCCCGGCGAAGTCCTGTGGCCTGGCCTGCGCTTCCTTCAGCGTTTCGGCATTCACCACGTTGAACTGCACGTGCTGTAGCTTGAGCTTGGTAAAGGCCCCGAGGAAATCAGCCAGCTTGTTCAGCCCCTGCTGACCTTCCAGCGTGCTTGGGGTGAACTTCACGTTTAGCAGCGTACCGTTGGAGAGCAGGTAGTTATCCAGCTTGCTCACCGATTTCAGCACTGCCGTCGGCCCCTGGCCATCCTGGCCGAGCATCGGCGAAAGCCCGCCGTCCGCCAGCTGTTCCCCCGCATAGCGCCCGTCTGGCGTGGCTCCCACCACCGCACCCAATGGCACGTGGGCAGAAACGGTATAAGAGCCTGGGGTAAATTGGCCGCCGCGCGGGTTACGGTACTGTTCCACCTCTTTGCAGTAAAAGCGCAGCAGATCGGCGCTGATCAGGTCAACTTCGTCGATATCATTGCCGTATTTATCGAAGCGGTTGATTAACCGTGCGCGGATCTTTTCCCCTTCCGGTGTGGCGAAGTTGGCCTTCAGCGTGGCCAGCAGCTCATCAAAGCTCAGGCGCTGTTGATCGAACACCAGGCCTTTCAGGGCAAACAGCGAATCGCTCAGGTTGGCAATGCCGATGCCTTGTACCCCGGAGAAGTTGTAGCGTGCGCCGCCTTCGGTGATGTCTTTGCCGTGTTGCAGGCAGTCATCGATAAAGGAAGATAGCAGCGGCACCGGTGCCCAGTCACGGTGGCCGATATCGCAGATGTTGCTGCCTTCGGCCATCAGCCGGACGTAATGGCGAATTTTTTCACGAATGTGATCCAGCAACTGCGGATAGGTGAGGCTGGCGTTGCCTTCGTTATCCAGCAGCGTCAGCTCCATCACTTTCAGCAAGTTGAACATGGCAATGTCGTGCAGGCCGTAGGTGCGCCCAGGGATCGACAGTTCAACACAGCCCACCACGGCATAATCACGTGCATCTTCCAGTGAGACGCCACGGTTCAGGAATGCTGGCACTACTACTTCATCGTTAAAGATTTGCGGAATACCGGTGCCGAGGCGGATGGTTTCGGCGGTTTTCAGCAGGAATGGCCGATCGATAAACTCATTGACCCGCACGCCGAGGTTCGGCTGTGGCAGGCGGATATTCTGGTAGGCATCCAGGCACAGGAACGACAGCACGTTGACCGCGCTGCGGCCGGTTTCCGTCAGGCCGCCCAGCAAGATGGTGTAGCCGGTAGGGAAACCCGCAAAATAGCGGGCGCTGGAAGTAGAGCGCAGCAGCACGATGTCGTTGCATTTCACCCACAGGCTTTCCAGCAGCTCCTTGAGGAACGCCGGATCCTGCCCCTGATTGAGGGAGGCTTGATAAAACGGCAGCATGTACTGATCGAAACGGCCCAGCGACAGCGAGCTGGCGTTGGATTCATACTGCAAAATGATGTTCATATACCAGAACAGCTGGCACGCCTGGTAGAAATCCTGCGGCTTGTGGTGGGCGTTGTGGCTTGAGATCTCTGCGATGCGCAGCAGCTCGGCGCGGCGAGTCTCATCGCTGCATTGCTCCGCCATTTGGCGTGCCAGGGATTCATAACGCAGAATATGGCGCTGTGAGGCTTGTAACAGCAACAATGCTGCGGCGTAGAACGCGTTGTCTGGCTGCTGCTCGGCATGGCTTTGCAGTTCGGTTAGCAGATTATCCAGGCCGTTATTCAGCAGGCGCGGGTAATCGATGATGATATGCCCCTGGCCCTTGTCCGTCTGGTTGACGCTGAAAATCTGGGTCTGGGTGGCGGTTTTAACCTCCTCTGACATCTGGCCGTTGATGAAATCCTTCATCGAACGTTTTTCCCAGTAGGGGTAAAGCTGTTCGCGGTACACCTGTTTGTCCGCTTCGGAAATGGCAAAGCGATCCTGTGGACGAGTAGGGAAAGCATCCAGCTCTTTCAACAGCCAGTAAGGGTCCATCTCTGGCGACACGATCCCGGCACGCGGCTTCACCGTACGGTTACCGGCAATCAGCTCATCTTCCCGCAGGGTGATCGCTACGTGATCGAGAATATAGGCGGTTGCCTTGGCACGGCGGATGATGGTCGGTTCTCCCTCGGTCTGCCGGTGGCTGGCGGTATAGAGTAGTGCGCGTTCGAGTGAAATTTCGCGCGGGGCGGAGAACAAGGCGGCTTTTAGACGTTCGACCCGGGAGAGCATCACATTTTCCTTTTGTGCGGTAATGGGGGCGGGAAAACCCGGCACGGCGTGCCGGGCTGGCTGTGCGGTTAGGCCTTTTGCGCTAAGTGGGCGGCAATTTTCTCCATGATGGCATCGGCGCGTTTTACCGCGTCGCTGATGGCCACGCGTACCACGGTTTTCCCTTTAAAGCGTTCTTCAAACTTGATGCCGATATCCTTGGTCAGGATCACCACGTCGGCGGCGGCCACGTCTTCGGCCGTCAGTTCGTTTTCCAGGCCGATGGAGCCCTGGGTTTCCACCTTGCACTGCCAGCCTTGGGCTTTGGCGGAACGTTCGATGGCTTCGGCAGCCATGTAGGTATGGGCAACGCCAGATGGGCAAGCGGTTACAGCGATAATCATAGTCATGGAAAACTCCTCAAAATGGTATGCGTGTCTTGCAAGTTGCACTGTGATTAGCGGCAGCTTGCAGGCGTATTTATTCAGTTAATTTCGAAATCCAAGTCCAGATCATCCTGGGCGACTTTAGTAGCCTGTTTCTTGGCGGCAAAGCTTTTCAGCAGGTTAACCAACAGGGCGGTGACCACCATGCCCACCAGTAGCGCAGCAACGTAGCCCAGCTTGCCTTCAACTACCGGCAGCACAATCAGTCCACCCCAACCGGCGTAGCACTGTGCACCCACCAATGCGGCGGTCACGGCGGCGCAGGCAGAACCAATCATGATGGAGGGGATAACACGCAGTGGATCGGCAGCGGCGAACGGGATAGCCCCTTCGGTAACGCCGACGCAGCCCATCAGCAGCGCGGCTTTACCCGCTTCGCGCTCTTCCAGGGTGTAGTATTTACGGCCAATCAGCGTGGCGAATCCCAGGCCAAGCGGCGGGGTGGCGATGGCAACGGCCGCGATGGCGACCACCGAGTACACGCCCTGAGCGACGCAGATCAGCATAAAGGCGTAGGCCACCTTGTTAACCGGGCCGCCCATGTCAAACGCCAACATCAGGCCCATGATGATGGCCAGCACTACGATGCTGCCCTGCTGCATACCTTGCAGCCAGTGGGTCAGGCCGTTGGTCAGCGCGCCAACCGGTTCACCCAGGCCCCACATCATGATGCCTGCGGTAAGCAGGGTGCCGATGATTGGGATCACGAAGATCGGCATCACCGAGCGCAGGATCTTCGGTACCGGGATCTTCTTGAGATAGAACACAATAATGCCGCCCAGCAGGCCAGCGATGATCGCCCCGAAGAAACCAGCCCCGAAGGATGCGCCCACCCAGGCCCCAATCGCAGAAGGAGCCAGCGCGGAGCGATCCGAGATGGAGTAGCCGATATAGGCCGCCAGGAAAGGCACCATCAACGTCAATCCGGCCACGCCGATATCGAACAGTTTTTTCAAGTTAGGGTCCGTCACCGCGTCGGGTACCGCCCCTTTGCCATACAGCATCACGGAGATGGCCAGCAAAATGCCGCCGGCGACCACAAACGGGATCATATGGGAGACGCCGGTCATCAAGTGCTGGCGTGTGTTTCTTAGAATATTGAGTAGCTCTTTCATCGTTCACTCCCTGGCCGCAACCAGCGTGCTTCTGAGATAAAACCACCGGGGAATGACCCCTGATGGATAAAGGTTGTTGGCTATCACAATAGGCATCTGGCGGTACTATCAACAGTGGATAAAATTGCCATTTACTGGATTTTTGTATTGTCAGGAGAAAAGTGCGATCTAACTCAAAGTGTGCGACAGAATAAACCGGGCTTGTGGAAACGGGCTTTGTGAGCGGCATCGCATTTATGCCGTCAGGATACATTTGTCCAGTGTTTGACATTTTTATCCGATAGCCCTGGGCCGCGCTGCGCTTTTATCCTTGTGGCAAACCGGTGTTGTTCACCGCTGCTTGTGGTATGAGGAAAGAGTGATGGCGAAAATAGTGACGTTTACCTGCGTGCTGCCCAACGGGATGCATGCCCGCCCAGCCAGCCATATCGAAACCCTGTGCAACGGTTTCCGTTCCCGCTTTGAATGGCACAACTCGCGTAGCGGCCTGCGTGGCGACGGCAAAAGCGTGTTGTCACTGATTGGTACCGATACTTTGCTGGGCGATGAGTGTCGCATCACCATCGAAGGGGAAGATGAACAGGCGGCGTTTGAGCGCCTGAGCCAGTTTATCCAACATGAATTCCCGCATTGCGACGAAGCGCTGCCACAGGTGGATGACCAGGCAGAGCAGGAGCCTATCCCGCAGTCTCTGGCTAACCTGAACCCAACGCTGGTGCGCGCTCGCTCCGTCAACCAAGGCACCGCTAATGGGAAATTGGTGCATCTGGCGCGGGTGGATTTAAACGCTCTAACGTTGCCACCTACGCAATCTGTTGAACAGGAGCAGCAGCAGTTGGCCGAAGGGTTGACGCGCTTTGGCAAGGCGCTGGATCTGCAACTGATGGGCGGTAACGGCACTACTACGGCGGTGCTGGAAGCGCATCGCTCCTTGCTACGTGACGGCGCATTCCGCCAACACCTGCTAGATGGCGTGCTGGCAGGGGAAAGCTGTGCTGCCGCCATTGTGGCCACCTCAGCCCACTTTAGCCAGCAGCTGGCACAGTCTGCCAGTGCCTATCTGCGCGAGCGCGAACTGGATATTCGTGATGTCAGCTTCCAACTATTACAGCAAATTTATGGCGAGCAGTGCTTCCCGGCGCAGCAGGCGCTAAGTGTAGATAGCATTTGCATCACCGATGAGCTGACCCCGAGCCAATTCCTGGAGCTGGACAAGCGTTATTTGAAAGGCCTGCTGCTGGGCAGCGGCGGTAGTACCTCGCATACGGTGATCCTGGCGCGCTCCTTTAACATTCCAACCCTGGTTGGCGTCGATGCCGCCTCAATGTTGCCGTATTTGAATCAATCGGTGCAGATCGACGGCGATCTTGGGCTGGTGGCCTGTGATCTCAGCGAGCCGGTTCGTCGTTACTATCAGCAGGAGCAGTGGCTGAGCGAGCAGATCCGCAGCCAGCAAAGCGCCTATCTCGATCAACCGGGGCGTACGGCCGACGGCGTGCGGATGGAAGTTGCCGCCAATATCGCCCACGCGGTAGAAGCAGAGGCGGCCTTCAGTAACGGTGCAGAGGCAGTGGGTTTGTTCCGTACCGAAATGCTGTATATGGATCGCCTGACAGCACCTTCCGAAGATGAGCTTTACAACATTTACTGCCAGGCGGTGGAAGCCGCAGCAGGCAAGACGATCATCGTGCGTACCATGGATATCGGCGGTGACAAGCCGGTGGATTATCTAAATATCCCGGCCGAAAACAACCCGTTCCTCGGTTACCGGGCGGTGCGTATCTATCAGGAGTTTCTGCCGCTATTTCGTACCCAGTTGCGCTCGATCCTGCGCGCTTCGGCACACGGTCCGCTGAAGATCATGATCCCGATGATCTCCTCGATGGAAGAGGTCCTGTGGGTGAAAGATCAACTGGCCGAAGTGAAGCAATCGCTGCGTGCCGGGCAGATCCCGTTCGACGAAAAAATCCCGCTCGGCATCATGCTAGAAGTGCCTTCGGTGCTGTTTATCATCGACCAGTGCTGTGAGGAGATCGACTTCTTCAGTATCGGCAGCAACGATCTGACGCAGTATCTGCTGGCGGTGGATCGTGATAATGCCAAGGTCATCAAACACTACAACAGCCTGAACCCGGCGTTCCTGCGTGGGTTGGATCATGCAGTGCGGGAAGTGCACCGCCACGGTAAATGGATCGGCCTGTGTGGAGAGCTGGGGGCGAAAGGTTCGGTGCTGCCGTTGCTGGTAGGGATGGGGCTGGATGAAATCAGCATGAGCGCGCCTTCCATTGCCGCCACCAAAACCCGCCTGGCCAAGTTGGATAGCCGCGAATGCCGTTTACTGCTCAACCGGGCCATGGCCTGCCGTACGTCGCTGGAAGTGGAGCACCTGTTGGCCCAGTTCCGCATGGAGCAAAGTGATGCGCCGCTGATCACGCCGGAATGCATTGCCCTGGGGGCCGATTGGCGCAGCAAAGAAGAGGTTATCAAAGGGATGGCGGATAACCTGCTGCTGGCCGGGCGTTGCCGTTACCCACGTAATCTTGCCGCCGATTTGTGGGCGCGTGAGGCGGTATTCTCCACCGGGCTGGGCTTCGGTTTTGCCATTCCGCATACCAAATCTGAACATATTGAACAGTCCACTATCAGCGTGGCCAAGCTGGCGCAGCCGGTCGTCTGGGGCGATGAAGAGGCGCAGTTCGTGATTATGCTGACACTTAATAAACATGCCGCCGGGGACCAGCATATGCGTATTTTCTCCAAGCTGGCGCGGCGCATCATGCATGAAGGTTTCCGTGACGCACTGGTGAACGCAGTGTCTGCCCAACAGGTAGAAGCGTTGCTGAAACAAGAGCTTGAACTGTAATCCATTTTTGGGCGCTGCGGCGCCCTTCATTTTTAGCCTTGAGGAGCAACTATGGAACTCTATCTGGATACTGCCGACATCAATGCGGTGAAACGCCTGGCACGTGTGTTGCCGCTGCAAGGGGTGACAACTAACCCGAGCATTGTGGCTGCGTCACGCACGTCGCTATGGGAAGTGCTGCCTGCTTTACGCGATATCATCGGTGGCGAAGGCAAATTGTTTGCCCAAGTGATGGCGGCCACGGCCGAGCAGATGGTTGAAGAGGCGGTCATGCTTCACCAGCGCGTTCCTGGCCTGGTGGTGAAAGTGCCGGTGACTGGTGAAGGGTTAGCGGCGATCAAAATCCTGAGCGGCTTGGCTATTCCAACGTTAGGGACGGCGGTGTATGGGGCGGCACAGGGGCTGCTTTCTGCCTTGGCAGGGGCGAAGTATGTGGCACCTTATGTCAACCGCGTGGATGCTCAGGGCGGCAATGGCATTACTACCGTACAGGAGTTACAGCACTTGTTAGAACTGCACGCTCCGCAGGCCAAGGTACTGGCTGCCAGCTTCAAGACTCCGCGTCAGGCGTTGGAGTGCCTGTTGGCAGGTTGTGAAGCTATTACCTTACCGGTTGATGTCGCAGAGCAGTTTATCAGCGCCCCGGCGGTGCAGGCGGCGGTAGAAAAGTTCGAGCACGATTGGCACGGTGCGTTTGGCACTTTGTCACTGAGCTAAGATAAGACGCCCCTCACCCTAACCCTCTCCCACAGGGAGAGGGGACCGAAAGTGCCTCTATTTGATTAGGGTATTCGTCCTCGACATCAATCCTGCCACAGATTAACTCTTGTACCTGAACACAGCACCGAACTGGCTCCCTCTCCCTACACAAAAGCCCATGACATCCTCAGTTTGTACATTGGGAGAGGGTTGGGGTGAGGGGAGATTGGTGACAAGCATCAGGGGCACTCGCTGCCCCTGAAACTGCTGATATTCCTCACCCAACTTGGCATGTAGGGGCGCTGCATGCTGCGCCCATCTATTTCACACCATGCTGGCTGAACCAGGCCAACATGCGCTGCCAACCGTCGGCGGAAGCCTCCGCGTTATAGCTTGGCCGGTAATCGGCGTGGAAAGCGTGCCCCGCTTCTGGATACACCACGATTTCCGCATCGGCATTGGCCGCACGGATCGCCTTGCGCATGGTTTCCACCGTTTCCTGCGGAATGCTGCCATCCTGGCCACCGTATAGCCCAAGCACCGGCGCCGAAAGATCGGTCGCGATATCAACCGGATGCTTCGGCGAATTCAAGGTTTTCTCCCCCACCAGCTTGCCGTACCAGGCCACTGCCGCTTTCAGCTGCGGATTATGCGCCGCATATAACCAGGTGATGCGGCCGCCCCAGCAGAAACCGGTGATCGCCAACCTGCTGGCGTCGCCGCCGTGGCGCGTTGCCCAGTGCGCAGCGTGATCCAGATCCGCCAAGACTTGGCTGTCTGGTACCTTGCTGACCAACTTTTGCATCAGCTCGCTGATTTCGCTGTACTCTCTGGCATCGCCCTGGCGGAAATAGAGTTCTGGAGCGATGGCCAGATAACCCTGCTTCGCCAGGCGGCGGCACAGATCCTGAATATGTTCATGCACGCCAAAGATTTCCTGCACCACCAGCACAATTGGGAACGGCCCTTGGTGATGGGCCGGTTTGGCGATATAGGCTGGCAGATCGTCCCCCTGCGAAGGGATGGTGGTTTCCCCCACATGAATATCCTGATCGTCGGTCAGAATGGTTGAGGTGGCCAACGGTGCGACGGCCGGGGTAAATCCCCCTTTGGCCTGTTTTAACGTCATTTGTTGTTCTGTTTTCATTGATTGCAGGCTCCATGCGTTAGAGAAAAAGCGCGGCAGTTAACTATAGGCAGATTAGCGCTTATTAGCACCGCATGGCGAATTTTCGCGCAGGATAGCAATGGCTGCTCAGGTAGCAAATTGGTATAAACTGAGTGGAGATTAAGCGTGCTAGGGTTCTTTATGTGATTTAAATCACAAAAATAATGTAGATGAATTTCTGTTTCTTTATTCAAAGTGATGATCATCACGAAATTTAATGACGATTGTCAGTAGAATCTCTGTTTGTTCCTCCCAAAAACCGTATCCATGAGGAGTCTCCCATGTCTCAGTCTGACGTTTTCCACCTCGGTCTCACTAAAAACGATCTGCAAGGCGCTACATTGGCCATCGTCCCTGGCGATCCGCAGCGTGTTGAGAAAATTGCCAAGCTGATGGAAAACCCGGTTCACCTGGCTTCCCACCGCGAATTTACCTCTTGGCGTGCAGAGCTGGATGGCAAGGCAGTGATCGTGTGCTCAACCGGTATCGGTGGCCCGTCTACCTCTATTGCCGTTGAAGAGTTGGCTCAGCTGGGCATCCGTACCTTCCTGCGTATCGGCACGACCGGTGCCATTCAGGCCAATATCAACGTGGGCGACGTGCTGGTGACAACTGCAGCTGTGCGCCTCGACGGTGCCAGCTTGCACTTTGCCCCAATGGAATTCCCGGCAGTGGCGGACTTTGCCTGTACCACTGCGCTGGTTGAAGCCGCCAAGGCCTGCGGTGCTACCACGCATATCGGCGTAACCGCCTCTTCCGATACCTTCTACCCAGGCCAGGAGCGTTACGACACCTATTCCGGCCGTGTAGTCAGCCGCTTTAAGGGCTCGATGGAAGAGTGGCAGTCAATGGGCGTGATGAACTATGAAATGGAATCCGCTACCCTGCTGACCATGTGCGCCAGCCAGGGCCTGCGTGCGGGAATGGTTGCCGGTGTGATCGTTAACCGCACCCAGCAAGAGATCCCGAATGCGGAAACCATGAAGAAGACCGAAAGCCAAGCGGTGCAAATCGTCGTCGAGGCAGCTCGCCGTCTGCTGTAATCCAAATCCTCGTTAAAAGCGGGCCGTTTGACGGCCCGTTTCTCCTTCTGTTACGGTTATCCCCCTCTGCGTCATGCTGCTGGCCTTCTGTTGTCTGTGTTTGCCGATTGCCGGCTGATGTGGCGGCATATCCCGAGACAATCAATGTAAGGACGTCTTATGACCGCTCAGATCCTGCTCCATCCTTCACTTGCGCCGTTAGACGGTGGCATCAACTTCCGCGATTTAGGCGGCAACAGCGTGGCCGATGGCCGCCGCATCAAACGCGGGCTGCTGTTTCGTTCCGGTGCACTGGATCGGTTGAGCGAAAACGACTGCAGCTACCTGGCTCAGATGCCAATGCGTTCGGTGCTGGATTACCGCGACTTCGACGAAGTGCAGGCCAAACCTGACGTGCTATGGTCGGGAGCCGACTATTACCACGTGCCGGCCAATCCGCTCAGCAGCGAAGTGAATGCCAACCTTGAAAAACTCACCGACGAAACGCTGGCCAAGTTTGATGCCCGGGTCTTTATGCTGGAGCTGTACCGCCGCCTGCCGTTCAATAACGCCGCCTATCGCCAACTGGCGCAACTGCTGGCTCAGCCTGAAGGTGGTGCGATTGTGCAGCACTGTGCGGTAGGTAAAGACCGTACCGGCGTTGGTTCGGCAATGGTGCTGCTGGCGCTGGGCGCGGATGAGGCTACGGTAATGGAAGATTATCTGCTGACGGAAACCACGCTGGCTAGCTACCGTGAACACATGCTGGAGCAGATCTCTAGCCGCCTGAACGATGCTTCGGTGGCGCAGTTTGCCTATGTGCTCAGCGCACGTGAAGAGTTCCTGGCGACTGCGTTGGGTTGCATTCATGAGCAATATGGCTCCACCAACCGTTGGTTGGAGGCCGAATATGGGCTGGGGCAAAGCCAGCTCGAGACGTTGCAGGCGCTCTATCTGGAATAACGGCGCCATGTTTAACCGGAGTTTAGCCAGTGAGGTAGGGTACTGCGTATCCTTGAGGCCGGATCCGTTCTCAAAAGGAGCAGGCTATGAACCTCAATGACGTGATTAACTGGGTTAGCGAAACAGTGCGCCAGCATGAAGCCTGGGCGATCCCGATCGTCTTCTTCCTGGCGTTTGGCGAGTCGCTGGCCTTCCTCTCGTTGTTGTTGCCTGCCACGGTTATTCTGCTAGGGCTGGGGGCGTTGATTGGCGAGAGCGGCATTGCCTTCTGGCCGATTTGGGCTGCCGCCGCTGCTGGTGCCTTCTTTGGTGACTGGCTCTCCTATTGGGTCGGTTATCACTATCAGGGGCGTGTAGCTCATATGTGGCCGCTGTCACGCAATCCACAACTGTTGGTGCGTGGTCATGCGTTTTTTGAGCGCTGGGGCGTGCTGGGTATCTTCTTTGGGCGCTTCTTCGGGCCGTTGCGCGCCGTGGTGCCGCTGGTAGGGGGCATCTGCGCCATGCCGCAAACCGCATTCCAGATTGCTAATGTGGCCTCGGCAATGGTCTGGGCCTTCGGCATCCTGGCACCAGGCGCCTTTGGTATCAAATGGTTTACCCAGTGGATGGCATGAACCGGTGCCTTGCAATAACCTCGTATTTTAATTATTCAGCGTCACAGTGAGAATTCGATCACGAATTTATCCTTATCTGGCGCTTTTTAATTCCCTTATTTTTTTAACAGTGTTACTTTCCCAATAAGTGGATTGTTACTGTGAATAAACAGGCAAAACCCAAACCCGTTGACGAACCAATGTCATGGGTTTGGGTTTTTTTTCGCCCTTATTTTGGCAAATGATCTGCCGATGATTAAAAAAATTAACCTATAGACGTTATTTTGTTCACTAAGGAAAAATTAATGAAAATTAAAACCTGGTTACTGGCCTCCGTACTTGCCGTTTCCTCTGCTGCGGCCTTCAACGTAACTGCCGCGCAAAGCGACAGCGTCGATATCTATTTTGCTCGCCACGGTAAAACTCTGCTCAATACCTACGATCGCGTGCAGGGCTGGGCTGACTCACCGCTGACACCGGCCGGGATCGAAACCGCGCGCTATCTGGGTGCCGGGTTGAAGGGGATCCCTTTCGATAGCTTCTACACCAGCGACGCTGGCCGCCAGCGTGAAACGATGCAGGTGATCCTCAAGGAAATGGGTAAGTCGGACGCCAAGGTCACGGAACTGACCGACCTGCGCGAAATGTTCTTCGGCGGTTTTGAAGGGCGCGCTAACGCAGAAATGGCCGACGCTGCTGCCAAGAAGCTGAGCCTGGCCTCTGGTGGCGAGATGTTCAAGCAAATGGGCGAAGGCAAGATCAGCCTGATCCCGATGGTGGATGCCATCACGCAAAGCGATGATAAGCAAGAGGCGGAAAGCGCGCTGCAGGTCAAAACCCGTATGCAACAAGCCTTGCATACCATGGTGCAGAATGCCGTAAAGAATGGGGATAAAAACATCCTGGCGGTCTCTTCCGGGCTCTCGATGCAGATGATGATTTCTGATATGACCGATAACCCGAACAAAAATAAGCCACTGACTAATGCGGCAGTCGTCAAGATGACTTATAAAGACGGAAAATATACCGTAACCGATATTGGCGATATGACTTATGTCGCTAAAGGGAAAGCGTTACTAAATAAAGCACCTTGATTATTACCCAATAAAAATAACTCACCCTTTTGGCTCGGGGATATTATCTGAGGCGATAGCATATCGCCTCGGCAGGGATTTTCTATACCTTTTTCGGGGATAACAATAATGAAACGTTCTGCTTTAAGCTGTCTGGTCGCTATTTCGCTATTCTCCACCGCGGCCCAGGCCAGCATTGATGACGTCCTGGATTCGCCCTTTTTCAGCGACAGCCATGCTGAACTGTCGCTGAAAAACTACTGGAAGTACCTCAAGGAAGATGCCGCCAACCCAAAAGAGGTGCATAACGCCTGGGGGCAAGGGCTGGCACTGGGCTATCAGTCCGGCTATCTGGCTGACTTTATCGGCGTTAATCTCGATTACTACAGCGCGGTAAAGCTGGGCGCCAGTGATTACTTCAATACTCGTGGGGTGCTATATAACAACGGTCCCGGCAACAGCAAAGAGAATGCTGCTGGCTACAGCAAGGTGGGCCAACGCTATATCAAGCTGAAAGGCGACGTGGGCGGCGCGGCGCTGAATGCGCAGGCGGGCTGGCAGGTATTGCGTAACTACGGCGTGATTTCCACCTCCACTCGCCTGTCGCCTACGACTTACCTGGGTTGGTCCGGTGGCGTGTCCGGTGCCGGGCTCTCTTTGCGCGGCGCGTATGTTGAACGTTCTATGGATCGTAACTCCCCTGACAGCCTGCGTTTGCAGACCAACGATGGCCGCTATATCAATCATCTTGCCAGCGCTGAATTGGGCTATGACAATAAGCAATTCAATGGGCAACTGGCCTATGGGGAATCTCAGGACTATTTACGCCGCCAGATCCTACGCGTGGGTTACAAAGCCAATGAAAAACTCAGCCTCGGCAGCCAGATTTACACCACTCAGGCGCTGGACGAGTACAAACAGATGGCGCTGAGCAAGCGCAACTTCGATCATAACGCCAACCATTTTGCGCTGGATGCCAAATGGCAGGAGCCGCTGTGGAGCGTCAAGGTCGGCATCGCCCATACGCGAGCACCGAAGGGGGACGGTCAGCTTGGCTTCTATCCCCGCCATATGTCCAAAAACTCACGCGGTACCTTTACCTCCATGGCCTATGCCGGTGAAGACTATATGCGCGATGGCGAAACCATGCTGGCCACCATGGCCGAATACCGCATCACGCCTGAGTTTACCGCCGGGCTGGCGGGCAACGTGGGCCAGTTCAGCTATCAAGGTGCCGCGGTGCGTACCGGTGAGATCAACGTCTTTGGCCGCTGGGCTCCCTCCCATCCCAAGCTGAAAAACCTGACGGTATTCGCCATGGCCGGGCCGGGCTGGTCTTATAAGAACAGCAATAAAACGCCGATACTGGTGGATGGGCATTCCCAGCTCTCCCACTCACTGTCCGGCGAGTTTATCGCCGAATATCGCTTCAAACTGTTTTAACCCGCCTTATCTGCACGGTAATGCCTTGGTTACCGTGCTCACTTCCACATAAAAACAGACTGGACATCCATACAGGCTCCCTTTAACGTGACAGGCAATGGGCGCAATACGCGCCGCAAGCGCATGCATGTATGACAGGAGGCAGGGTGGATACCAGTCTGATTTACGGTATTGGTGGTGTGGCGATAGGTTTACTGCTGGGGTGGCTGATCGCCAGCCTGCGTGCGCAGCAGCACGGTGCGCAACATGAAACCGACCTGCGTCTGCTTGAACAGTCTTTACAGCAGGCACAGCTTGAAACGGCCTCCCGCCAAGAGACGCTGCAAAGCCACGAACAACTGCTACGGCAAAACGATCTGGAACTGCGCACCCTGCATAGCCAACTGGCCGCCGGGCAGGAGAGGCTGCAACAGCTCAACCATTGGCGCAATGAATGTGAATTGCTGAACCAGGAGCTACGAGCGCAGCGGGAAGTCAACAGCGCTCAGGAAGCAGAACTGCGTGAGGTAACGATCCGCCTGGAAGAGACCCGGATGGCCGCAGAAGAGAAACAGCGGCTGTTGATCAGCAGTGAACAACGTTTGACCACCCAGTTTGAGAATCTGGCCAACCGCATTTTCGAAAACAGCGGCCGCAAGGTGGATGAGCAAAATAAGCAAAGCCTGGATCGCCTGTTGCTGCCGTTACGCGAGCAGTTGGACGGTTTCCGCCGTCAAGTACAGGATAGTTTTGGCCAGGAAGCACGCGAACGCCATACATTGACGCACGAAATCCGTAATCTGCAACAGTTGAATGCGCAAATGGCTCGCGAGGCGCTCAACCTGACCAAGGCACTAAAAGGCGATAACAAAACCCAGGGCAACTGGGGCGAGGTGGTGCTGAGCCGCGTGTTGGAAGCCTCTGGCCTACGCGAAGGGCATGAGTATGAGACACAGGTTAATGTGCGGCTGGATAGCCAAAGCCGTATGCAGCCAGACGTGATCGTACGTTTGCCACAGGGTAAAGACGTGGTGATCGACGCCAAAATGTCGCTGGTGGCCTATGAGCGTTATTTCAACAGTGAAGATGACTTCGAACGGGAAGCGGCGTTGACCGAACATATCACTTCGCTGCGCGGGCACATTCGCGTGTTGGGCCGAAAGGATTATCAACAGCTGCCTGGCCTGCGTTCGCTGGATTATGTGCTGATGTTTATCCCGGTGGAACCGGCCTTCCTGTTGGCCATCGATCGTGAGCCGGAGCTGATTAGCGAGGCATTGCAACATAACATCATGCTGGTCAGCCCAACCACCTTGCTGGTAGCGCTGCGTACCATTACCAACCTGTGGCGCTATGAGCATCAGAGCCAGAACGCCCAACGGATCGCCGATCGCGCCGCCCGGCTGTATGACAAGATGCGCCTGTTCGTAGACGATATGTCGGCCCTGGGGCAGAGCCTGGATAGGGCGCAGGGCAGTTATCACCAGGCGATGAATAAACTGAGCGAAGGCCGTGGTAATCTTATCGGCCGCATTGAGGGCTTCCGCGCGCTTGGGGTTGAAATTAAACGTCCCATCAACCCGCTTTTGGCGCAGCAGGCGTCGGAACAACAGGATGATGAGCTGCTCTCCGAGCCTGACGAGGATATCGCCTCGCTACCGGGGGAAGAGAACGATGATAGCAACGAAGAACCGCATCGCGCATCGCACGGATGATGCCGTTGCAAGGTGGGGTATTACGCGGCTTTCTGGTACACTCCACGACACTAAATTGACTGAATGGCAGGCAGGACAATGGCAGATCAAGCGCAGGAAACCACCGATTTTGGCTTTCGTACCGTAGCAAGAGACGAGAAGCAGGCCATGGTGGCTAACGTTTTTCACTCGGTAGCGGCAAAATATGACGTGATGAACGACCTGATGTCGTTTGGTATCCATCGTATCTGGAAGCGTTTTACCATCGATTGCAGCGGCGTGCGCCGCGGCCAGCGTGTGCTGGATCTGGCCGGTGGTACTGGCGATCTGGCTGCCAAGTTCTCCCGCATGGTGGGTGAGCAGGGGCAGGTGGTGCTGGCGGATATCAACGATTCCATGCTCAAGATGGGGCGCGAAAAGCTGCGTGACCACGGTATTGTTGGCAATATCAGCTACGTGCAGGCCAACGCCGAAGCGCTGCCGTTCCCAGATAATTATTTTGACTGCATCACCATCTCCTTTGGCCTGCGCAACGTCACCGATAAAGACAAAGCGCTGCGCTCGATGTTCCGCGTGCTGAAACCGGGTGGTCGCCTGTTGGTGCTGGAATTTTCCAAGCCGCTGCTGGAGCCGCTGAGCAAGGCTTACGACGCCTATTCCTTCCACGTGCTGCCAAAAATTGGTGAGCTGGTGGTGAAAGATCCGGACAGCTACCGCTATCTGGCAGAATCGATCCGCATGCACCCCGATCAGGAAACCCTGAAGGGTATGATGGCTGCGGCCGGTTTCGAGAACGTCAACTACTTCAACCTGACCGGCGGCATCGTGGCGCTGCACCGGGGCTTCAAGTTCTGATATGGAAATGCCGATGCTGCTAACCCCGTTACTGACCGGCGTGCTGGAAACCTCGCTCAATAGCCTGCTGTTTCGCGATCGCAGCATGAAAGCTGCCCGCCAACGGCTGGCGGGTAAAGTGTTACGTATCGAGCTACAGGAGCTCTCTTCGCCGTTGGTTCTGCTGTTCAGCGAACAGCGCGTGGATGTGCTCGGCCAATCAGAAGATAGTGCCGACTGTACGGTGCAAACCCGCGTACCGGTGCTGCTGAAATTGCGCGATCGTCAGCAACTTTCCCCGCTGATGCGTAGCGGCGAGCTGATTGTCGAAGGCGATATTCAGGTAGTGCAACAGCTGGTCGGTTTGCTCGATCTGGCAGAGTGGGATCCGGCGGAATGGCTGGCACCTTATGTGGGCGACATCGCCGCGCAAGGGGTTAGTCAGATCGTAGGTAAAGGTTTAGGCCTGCTGAAATCCGGTTTGCAGAGCCAGCAACGCTACGTGGCCGAAACGCTGACCGAAGAGTGGCGTATGGCTCCCGGCCCGCTTGAAGTGGTGTGGTTTAACGAAGAGGTTGATGCCACCGTTCGCAGTGTGGACGCACTGATTGCTCGTCTTGACAAGTTGGAGGGTAAGCGATGACCCCTGGCGAAATTTGCCGCCTGTATTTGATCGTGCGCGTTTTCCTGAGCTATGGACTGGATGAACTGATCCCCAAGATGCGCTTGACGCTGCCGCTGCGCATTGGCCGTCGCCTGCTGTTCTGGATGCCGAACCGCCATAAAAACCAGCCGTTGGGCGAACGCCTGCGCCTGGCGCTGCAAGAGCTGGGTCCGGTGTGGATCAAGTTCGGCCAGATGATGTCGACCCGCCGCGATCTGTTCCCACCCCATATTGCCGACCAACTGACGCTGTTGCAGGACCGAGTGGCACCGTTCGATGGTGCGCTGGCGCGTAAGCATATCGAGTTGGCGATGGGCGGCCCGCTGGAAACCTGGTTCGATGACTTTGACCAGCAGGCGCTGGCGTCGGCTTCGATTGCCCAGGTGCATACCGCCCGGTTGAAAACGACCGGCCAAGAGGTGGTGCTGAAGGTGATCCGCCCAGACATTGGGCCGATTATCAAAGCCGATGTGCGCCTGATGTATCGCCTGGCAGGCTGGGTACCCAAGCTGATGCCGGACGGTCGCCGTCTGCGCCCGCGCGAAGTGGTGCGTGAATATGAGAAAACCCTGCTCGATGAGCTGAACCTGCTGCGTGAAGCGGCCAACGCCATCCAACTGCGCCGTAACTTTGACGGTAGCCCGATGCTCTACGTGCCAGAGGTTTACTCCGATTACTGCCGTGAGAGCGTGTTGGTGATGGAGCGGATTTACGGCATCCCGGTGTCGGATATTGCGGCTCTGGAACAGCAGAACACCAATATGAAACTGCTGGCCGAGCGTGGCGTCCAGGTGTTCTTTACCCAGGTGTTCCGTGACAGCTTCTTCCATGCCGACATGCATCCAGGCAATATTTTCGTTAGCTATGAGCACCCGGAAGATCCGTGTTATATCGGCATCGACTGCGGTATCGTGGGTTCACTGAACAAAGACGACAAGCGCTATCTGGCGGAAAACTTTATCGCCTTCTTCAACCGCGACTACCGTAAGGTGGCGGAGCTGCACGTTGATTCTGGCTGGGTACCGCGTGATACCAACGTGGAAGATTTCGAGTTTGCCATCCGTACCGTCTGTGAGCCGATTTTTGAAAAACCGCTGGCGGAAATTTCGTTCGGCAACGTGCTGTTGAACCTGTTCAACACCGCACGCCGCTTCAATATGGAAGTGCAGCCGCAGCTGGTATTACTGCAAAAGACGCTGCTGTACGTTGAGGGCCTTGGCCGTCAGCTCTATCCGCAACTGGATCTGTGGACCACGGCGAAGCCGTTCCTGGAAAGCTGGCTGCGGGATCAGGTAGGCATTCCGGCGGTGATCCGCGCGCTGAAAGAAAAAGCGCCGTTTTGGGCCGAGAAACTGCCAGAGCTACCTGAATTGTTTTATGACAGTCTGCAACAGCATAAACTGTTGCAACAAAGCGTCGATAAATTGACCGGTCAGATGCAGGCGCAACGCGTTCGGCAAGGTCAATCACGGTATTTGTTCGGGGTTGGCGCTACACTGTTAGTCAGTGGTACGATTTTACTGCTGGGAGGCGTAGAGGTGTTCCCTGCCTGGATGATGGCCGCAGGCGTAGTGGCCTGGGTCGTCGGTTGGAAACGCACCGTCTGAATAAATTAACTATCAGGTTAAGCGTTGTCGCTGCAGCCCTGCAAAAACGGGGCATATCCAACACAAAGATGAAGGGTATATAATGCGGCAACTTGAAAGACAACGGGTATAGACCCTTTTTTAAACCAGAGGTAAGTACAATGGGCGGTATTAGTATTTGGCAATTGTTGATCATCGCGGTGATCGTGGTGCTGCTGTTTGGTACCAACAAACTGCGTACGCTGGGTTCCGATCTCGGTGCATCAATCAAGGGCTTCAAAAAAGCGATTGGCGACGACAACAGCGCGGCGCCAACCAACACGACTGAAAAAACCAACCACGATGCAGACTTTGCGGCCAAGCCTATCACCGATAAGCAGCCGGAAGTGAAAGCTGCGGAAGAGTCGAAGAACAAAGAGCAGGTATAAACCGTGTTTGACATTGGGTTTGGTGAACTGCTGCTGGTACTGGTGATTGGCCTGGTGGTACTTGGGCCAGAACGGTTACCAGTGGCGGTCAGAACCGTTGCGGGCTGGATCCGAGCGCTGCGCTCTCTGGCAGCTTCGGTGCAGAATGAGCTGACGCAGGAATTGAAGCTGCAAGAACTGCAGGAAAGCCTGAAGAAGGCAGAGAAAGCGGGCTTGCAGAATTTAACGCCGGAACTCAAAGCTTCAATGGATGAGCTGAAAGAGGCGGCTGAGTCGCTGAAACGTTCTTATCACGTCGATAAGGACGAGCCGCCGCATACCATTCACAATCCAGTGGTCACCGATCCTGAAGCTATTCACGACGGCGTGACTCCGGCGGAAGCGGCGACTACCGCTTCGGCACCTGTTGCCACACCGCAGCCCACCGAACCTGCGCCAGTCGTGCAAAGCGAGCCGGTGGTGCCCCCCGTGGCTCAGGCAACGGTCGTGGATCAGCAAATCCCTGCAAAGCAGGCCATCCCAGAGCCTGTGGCGGATAAATCCCCTGCGTCTCAACAACCTAGTGGCGAACGTTAAAACATGGCCGTTGAAGATACCCAACCGCTTATCAGTCATCTGATTGAACTGCGTAAGCGGCTGTTGAATTCGATCATCAGCGTGCTGGCGATCTTTATTGTGTTGGTGTTTTTCGCTAACGATATTTATCAGATCGTTTCTGCACCGCTGATCGATCAGTTGCCTGCTGGGGCGAGCATGATCGCCACCGACGTGGCTTCACCCTTCTTTGCTCCGATCAAGTTGACGATGATGGTTTCGGTGATCGTTGCCGCGCCTTTCATTCTCTATCAGGTCTGGGCCTTTATCGCTCCTGCGCTGTACCAGCATGAACGCCGCCTGATGATGCCGTTGCTGGTCTCCAGCAGCCTGTTGTTCTATCTGGGGATGGCGTTTGCCTACTTTATCGTGTTCCCGCTGGCCTTTGGCTTTTTTGCCAAAACTGCACCCATCGGCGTCACGATTGCGACCGATATCAGCAACTACCTGAGTTTCGTCATGGCGCTGTTTATGGCGTTTGGCGTGGCTTTTGAAGTGCCGGTTGCCATTATTCTGCTGTGCTGGAGCGGTGTTACTACGCCAGATGACCTGCGTAAGAAACGCCCGTATGTGCTGGTTGGTGCTTTCGTGGTCGGCATGCTGTTGACGCCGCCGGACGTGTTCTCGCAAACCCTGTTGGCGATCCCGATGTACCTGCTGTTTGAGGTCGGGGTATTCTTCGCCCGTTTCTATGTCGGGAAGCGGCGCAAGCCGGTAGAGGAAGAAGAGGAAGGCGAAGAGCCACCAGCCTCCTGATACTCGTCTGTCCCTAAGCCGCCCATCGGGCGGCTTTTGCTTTGGAAAAACCATGTTTGATATTGGCGTCAACCTTACCAGCTCCCAATTTGCCAAAGATGCCACACAGGTGGTTGAGCGAGCCAAAACCGCAGGCGTGACGGGGATGCTGATCACCGGCACCAACGCACAGCAAAGCGAGGCGGCCAGCCACCTGGCCCGTGCGCATAGTGGCTATTGCTGGTCTACGGCTGGCGTGCATCCGCATGATGCCAGCAGTTGGAACGATGAGGTCGCACAGCACATTCACCGGTTGGCATCGCAGCCCTTCGTGGCAGCCATTGGCGAATGTGGGCTGGACTTTAACCGCAACTTTTCTACTCCGGCACAGCAGGAACTGGCTTTCAACGCTCAACTGGCATTGGCCGCCGAGCTCAATATGCCGGTATTCCTGCATTGTCGCGACGCACACGCACGTTTTGTTGCACTGCTGACCCCTTGGTTGGATAAACTGCCCGCCGCAGTCGTGCATTGCTTCACCGGCAGCGCCGAAGAGTTACAAGACTGCCTGGCGCTGGGGCTGTCGATTGGTATCACCGGTTGGGTTTGTGATGAGCGCCGGGGTTTGGAACTGCGTGCCTTGTTACCCCAAATCCCGGCCGAACGCCTGCTGCTGGAAACCGATGCCCCCTATTTGTTGCCCCGGGATTTACACCCGAAACCTGCATCTCGCCGCAACGAACCCTGTTTTCTGCCCCATATCATTCGGCAGGTTGCGACCTGGCGCGAAGAAGATCCCGCGTGGCTGGGCCAGAAAACTGATGAGAATGCCCGCCGGTTATTCCGGCTGGTCTGAGTTAGGAGAAAATTATGAGCTATGCATTTCCGGGCACCTTCCCTGGTCGCCGTATGCGCCGTGTGCGCCGTCATGACTTCAGCCGCCGTCTGGTTGCCGAGAATCAGGTAACGGTCAATGACCTGATCTACCCGGTCTTTGTTATGGAAGGCAGCAACCGCCAGGAAGCCGTTTCCTCGATGCCTGGCGTATCGCGCATGAGCATCGATCTGCTGATCAAAGAGGCAGAAGCTATTGCCAAGCTCGGCGTGCCGGTGATCTCTCTGTTCCCGGTGATTGAGTCTGGCCTGAAGTCGCTACATGCCGAGGAAGCCTACAACCCGGATGGTTTGGTGCAGCGTACCGTGCGTGCGTTGAAAGATGCCGTGCCGGAACTGGGGATCCTGACCGATGTGGCGCTCGACCCGTATACGACCCATGGGCAGGACGGTGTGATCGACGAGCATGGCTACGTGATCAACGACATCAGCAAAGAAATTCTGGTTCGCCAGGCGCTATCTCATGCAGAAGCCGGTGCCGAAATCGTGGCTCCCAGCGATATGATGGATGGCCGCATCGGCGCTATCCGCGATCAACTCGAGCTGCAAGGCCTGGTGAATACCCAGATCATGGCGTATTCCGCCAAATATGCCTCATGCTATTACGGCCCGTTCCGTGATGCGCTCGGCTCCACCGGTAACCTGAAAGGCGGCAACAAGAAAACCTATCAGATGGATCCGGCCAACGGCGACGAAGCCCTGCAAGAGATTGCTCAGGATCTGCAGGAAGGCGCGGATATGGTGATGGTGAAGCCGGGGATGCCGTATCTGGACGTGGTGCGTCGTGTCAAAGATACCTTCGGGGTGCCGACCTTCGCCTATCAGGTATCGGGCGAATATGCGATGCATATGGCGGCGATCCAGAACGGCTGGCTGCAGGAGCAACCGGCGGTGATGGAATCCTTGCTGTGCTTTAAGCGTGCCGGGGCTGATGGTGTGCTGACCTACTTCGCCAAGCGTGTTGCCCAGTGGCTGCATGATGATGCGATGCGCCGTTAATCGGTAGCAGACAAAACAGGCACCCAAGGGTGCCTGTTTGCATTAAAGTTTTTGGAACTGCCGGTTATCGATGCTCTGATTAATCTGCTTGTTGATCAGATTCAGCAGCAGCATTGAGCGGGCTTCACCGTCAGGTTCGGTGTAGATCGCATGTAGGCCCTCGAACACGCCATCGGTGATCAACACCGTATCGCCCGGCTGCGGGGTCTCTGGATCCACATAGAATTCTTCGCTATGTGTCTGGAGTTCTTCGATAACCTGTAAAGGTATCTGGGTCGGTAAGGCTCCAAATCGCACAAAGTGGCTGACACCACGGGTTGCACTGATCGTAGTGGTGTGAATACGTTCCGGATCGAATTCAACAAACAGGTAGTTGGGAAATAGCGGTTCGCTAACGGCGGTACGCTTGCCACGCACGATTTTCTCCAACGTAATAATTGGGCTCAGGCAGTTGACGGCTTGCCTCACCAGGTGTTCCTGGGCCCGTAAGAGTTGGCCGCGCTTACAATAAAGTAAATACCAAGATTCCATAGTTTCACATGCCTTTCTGTCAGCCGCTAAGCATACCAAAAGCCACCGCGGATACCTAGTGACGCAAGTATCCATCTGTTGCCATTAGTGACTGCAATCCCCCGTAGCCCGCGTAAAGTCACACACTTGATTACCCAGTTCAGGTATAACCATAGGTTCAAAATTTGCGACTGTCACAGAGGCCTGATGCTCAATGTGACGTCTTTAATCATTTTTGCACTGAGGGAGAGACATGGAGCTATTTTTGCTAAGTAACGGCAAGCTTTCCGGCGAAGCTGAGCTGCTCGGTTATGCCAAGAGCCAGCTGTTGGCCATGATTGAACGCCGTAACATCACGTCAGCCGTATTTATTCCTTATGCCATGATCCGCGGTGATTACGACCAGCGTGCGGGGGAACTGTCGCAGACGTTGGGTATCAAGGTTACCAGCATCCACCATGCCGAGTCTCCGGCAGAGGCGATCGCACAGGCCGAGTGTATTTTGGTCAGCGGCGGCAATACCTGGATGCTGAACCAGATGCTGCATGAAAATGGCCTGATAGTGCCAATCCAACGTGCGGTGCGTGAGCGCGAAGTACCTTATGTGGGTTGGAGCGCTGGCTGCAACGTGGCGACGCCGAGCATCCGTACCACCAACGATATGCCGGTACGCAACAGCGTCGTGTTGCCTGCGCTGGGGCTGTTCCCGGTACAGATCAACCCACATTACATCGATGCCCATATCAGCGGCCACATGGGGGAAACCCGTGATGAGCGCCTGGCAGAGTTCTGTGCGGTGAACCCAAGCGAGTCGGTTGTCGCACTGCGTGAAGGCAGCCTGCTACACGTCTGCGGCAACGATCTGCGCTACTTCAGCGCCAGGGAGCAGGGTTTTAAAGTGTTCCGCCACGGAGTAGAGATACAGGAATATCATGATACTTTGGCGCTGCGCTCGTTGGTGCCGTTCATCTGCCATTGATAAACCGAAGGGGGCGCAGCATGCGGCGCCCCTAGAGATTCAGCATTGTGATGACAACCCAAACCAGTAGCGCTAATGTGGGCAGATTGGCTAGAATTTGTTAATCTATCTCTTTGCTGTGAAACGCCTTAAAATCAGCCAGTTAATTAAACGTCGAACCACCTTGATATTTTCCGAGTTCGTCGTTTAAATCTTCTATAAATCAATGGTGTAATGGCTTGCATGAAATACCGTGACCTACGCGATTTCCTCTCGTTGCTGGAAAAGAGAGGGGAACTAAAACGCATCAGCCAGCCGATTGATCCCTATCTGGAAATGACAGAAATTGCCGATCGTACGCTGCGAGCAGGCGGCCCGGCATTGCTGTTCGAAAACCCGAAAGGCTACGATATGCCGGTGCTCTGTAACCTGTTCGGCACGCCCAAGCGGGTGGCGATGGGGATGGGGCAGGAAGACGTCAGTGCGCTGCGCGAAGTGGGCAAGCTGTTGGCGTTCCTCAAAGAGCCGGAGCCACCGAAGGGCTTTCGCGATCTGTTCGACAAGGTCCCCAAATTCAAGCAAGTGCTGAATATGCCGACCAAGGTGCTGGGCTCTGCCCCGTGCCAGGAACAGGTGTGGCAAGGGGAAGATGTCGATCTTGGCCGTATTCCGGTGATGCACTGCTGGCCGGAAGATGCCGCACCGCTGGTCACCTGGGGGCTGACGGTTACCCGTGGCCCGCATAAAGAACGACAGAATCTGGGGATCTATCGCCAGCAGGTGTTGGGCAAGAACAAGCTGATTATGCGCTGGCTCTCGCATCGTGGCGGCGCACTGGATTATCAGGAGTGGTGTCAGGAACATCCTGGTGAACGTTTCCCGGTTGCCGTTGCGCTGGGGGCCGATCCTGCCACCATTTTGGGCGCGGTGACGCCGGTGCCGGATAATCTGTCTGAATATGCCTTTGCCGGGCTGTTGCGCGGCAACAAGACCGAAGTGGTCAAATGTCTGTCCTGCGATCTCGAAGTTCCCGCCAGCGCGGAAATTGTGCTGGAAGGCTATATCGAGCAAGGGGAACTGGCGCCGGAAGGCCCGTATGGCGATCACACCGGTTACTATAACGAGATCGACCACTTCCCCGTCTTTACCGTGACCCATATTACCCAACGGCGCAACGCGATTTATCACTCGACCTATACCGGTCGCCCGCCGGATGAACCAGCGGTGATGGGAGTGGCGCTGAACGAAGTGTTCGTGCCGATCCTGCAAAAACAATTCCCGGAAATCGTCGATTTCTACCTGCCGCCGGAAGGGTGTTCCTATCGCCTGGCGGTGGTGACCATCAAAAAACAGTACGCAGGGCACGCCAAACGCGTAATGATGGGGGTCTGGTCTTTCCTACGCCAATTTATGTATACCAAGTTTGTCATCGTTTGCGATGACGACGTGAATGCGCGTGACTGGAATGACGTGATTTGGGCGATCACTACCCGAATGGATCCGGCAAGGGATACCGTTTTAGTGGAGAATACGCCGATTGATTATCTGGACTTCGCCTCGCCGATTTCCGGGCTGGGATCGAAGATGGGCCTGGATGCCACCAATAAATGGCCGGGAGAAACCCAACGAGAGTGGGGCCGTCCGATCAAGATGGATGAGAAGGTGCGTGCGCGCATCGATGACATCTGGGATGAGCTCGCCATATTAAGTGATTAGAGCCGACGCTTTAAGCGCCAGTGATGACCCGACAGAGGAACGCATGACAATCCTGAGCTGTAAAGTGACCTCCGTAGAGGCCATTACCGATACCGTTTATCGGGTACGTTTGGTGCCAGAGGCACCGTTTTCGTTCAAAGCAGGGCAATACCTGATGGTAGTGATGGATGAGCGTGATAAACGCCCGTTCTCTGTGGCTTCGACGCCAGCACAGCAAGATTATATCGAGCTGCATATTGGCGCTTCTGAACTGAACCTGTATGCCATGGCGGTGATGGATCGGGTGCTGAAAGAGCAGGCCATCACCGTGGATATTCCGCATGGTGAAGCCTGGCTGCGTGAAGAGGGCGAGCGCCCGCTGGTGTTGATTGCCGGTGGTACCGGGTTCTCTTACGCGCGCTCGATTTTGCTGACGGCGCTGGAACAGCAACCCAATCGCGATATCTCAATCTACTGGGGTGGCCGTGAGCTGAAGCATCTTTATGATCTCAGCGAACTGGAGGCGATTTCACTGCAATACCCAAATCTGAAGGTCATCCCGGTAGTTGAACAGCCGGAAGAGGACTGGCGTGGCCGCAGCGGCACGGTGCTGAGCGCCGTGTTACAGGATTTTGGCTCGCTGGCGGAGCATGATATCTATATCGCAGGGCGTTTCGAGATGGCGAAAATTGCCCGTGAGCGTTTCTGTGCCGAGCGTGGCGCACTGGAAGCGCACATGTTTGGCGATGCTTTCGCGTTCATCTGATATACCCGTCGTCTTTCAAGCTGCAGCGTTGTTACCTGCGCTTAGTTATTCGACCCGTCCATGGGCCTCACCCCTTACGGGGCCGCTGGATACAGCGTTCAAATCTGTTCCTGACAGATTTGTCACCCCAGTCACTTACCCAAAAGTAAGCCCCTGGGGATGAGTAAGCTTGTCGCCTAGCCGCAGCTTGAAATCCATAGGGTATAAAATGTCGATTAGTACAAGCGGGGTGGCCAGGTGCTGCCCCGTTTTTATTGGTGCCGAATTCCAGGCATAAATAAATATCCTCCGGCATAGCCGGAGGTTTTTCATATGCGCCTATAAGGCTCTCTTGCCAGCCGCGCCCTAACAGGCGCATCGCGATCTGACATTTGCATCTATGGATTACTTACGGCCCGTAAACGGGCTACCCGGATAGGGGATCGACAACTGCTCACCCATCTTATCCTCTTCCAGTTGGTGCTTTATGTATTCTTGTATCCTGGTTGTATTTTTACCAACCGTATCAACGTAATACCCTCGACACCAAAACTCCCTGTTACGATATTTGAACTTCAAATCGCCAAACTGCTCATAAAGCATCAGGCTGCTCTTTCCCTTCAGATATCCCATAAAACCCGACACACTCATCTTGGGTGGGATTTCCAGAAGCATATGGATGTGATCCACACAGCATTCCGCCTCCACAATATTCACGTTCTTCCATTCGCACAGCTTTCTTAAGATGCTGCCAATCGCTTTGCGTTTTTCCCCGTAGAACACCTGTCTTCGGTACTTCGGCGCAAATACTATGTGATATTTACAGTTCCATCGCGTGTGCGCTAAGCTCTTTTCGTCCCTCATTGGGACCCCCTTTTGATTTCTTGTTGAACGTTTGCAGTTGCCAGACCGCAAACTGTTTTAACAAATCAAAAGGGGTTTTTATAACTGGTTCAAAGCTGAAAGCTTTACGGAACCTCCAGCCTAGCTGGAGGTTTTCTGTGCACAAAAAACCCGCCCCTGACAGGCGGGAAGTACGGCAACAAAACCTTTGGGATGCCCTTTTGGGGCATCCAATCAGACACAGCTAAACGCGTTCAAATACCGTGGCAATCCCCTGACCCAGGCCGATACACATGGTGGCCAGACCAAACTGCACGTCACGGCGTTCCATATTATTCAGCAGGGTGGTGGAGATACGAGAGCCGGAGCAGCCTAATGGGTGACCCAGGGCAATCGCACCGCCGTTGAGGTTGATCTTATCGTCCATGCTTTCCAGCAGCCCCAGATCTTTAATGCAGGGCAGCGACTGGGCGGCAAAGGCCTCATTCAATTCAAACAGATCGATATCCTGCACGCTCAGACCGGCGCGTTTAAGCGCGAGTTTGCTGGCAGGCACCGGACCATAGCCCATGATCGAAGGATCGCATCCCACGACCGCCATTGAGCGAATACGGGCACGAGCCTTCAGGCCGAGCGACTTGGCGCGGGACTCGCTCATGATCAACATGGCGGAAGCGCCGTCAGACAGTGCGGAAGATGTACCTGCGGTGACGGTGCCGTTGACCGGGTCAAACGCCGGGCGCAATGCCGCCAGGCTGGCAACGGTGGTTTCCGGGCGGATCACTTCATCATAATCGTAACGAGTCAGTACGCCGTCGGCGTCATGGCCAGTGGTGGGGATAATTTCGTTCTTGAAATAGCCGGCCAACGTAGCGGCATGGGCACGTTGGTGGGAGCGGGCTGCAAATTCATCCTGCATTTCGCGGCTGATATTATGCATTTTGGCCAGCATTTCTGCGGTCAGGCCCATCATCCCGGCCGCTTTTGCCACGGTGCGGCTCAGGCCTGGATGGAAGTCTACGCCGTGGTTCATCGGGACGTGGCCCATATGTTCCACACCGCCAATCAGGCTGACCTGCGCGTCACCTACCATGATTGCGCGGGCTGCGTCGTGCAAGGCCTGCATCGAAGAACCACACAGGCGGTTCACCGTTACCGCTGGCACACGATGTGGGATCTCGGCCAGCAGCGCGGCGTTACGGGCGATGTTGAAGCCTTGTTCCAGCGTCTGCTGCACGCAGCCCCAATAAATATCATCAATTTCAGCGGCATTCAGCGCCGGGTTACGGCTCAGCACGGCACGCATCAGATGAGCGGAAAGATCTTCCGCGCGAACCTGGCGGAAAGCGCCGCCTTTTGAGCGGCCCATTGGCGTACGTACGGCATCAACAATAACTACGTTTTCCATCTTTATAACCTCATGCCGGTTGGCCAGTGGTGATATCAGACAGCGCCGCTGTCGCCACCGGGTAGTAGCTTTCATTACGTTCCGCCTTGGCACGCAGACCGGCTGGCACTTGATACAGCGCCCCCAGGTTAGCGTAACGCTGGGCCATTTCGACGTAATTGGCGGTGCTGAGCGTATCCAGATAGCGGAATGCACCACCGTGGAACGGCGGGAAGCCGATGCCGTAAACCAATGCCATATCTGCTTCTGCCGGGCTGGCCACAATGCCTTCTTCCAGGCAGCGTACCACTTCGTTGATCATCGGGATCATCATGCGGGCGATGATCTCTTCACTGCTGAAGGTCTGTGCCGATGCGCTCACGGTTGCCAGCAGAGTGTCGGTTTGCTCGTCGTTATCTTTACGCGGCTTCCCTTTGCTATCCTGGCTGTAGCGGTAGAAACCCAGCTGGTTTTTCTGGCCGAAGCGTTGGTTATCGAACATCACGTCGATCGCATCGCGGTAATTTTTACTCATGCGTTCAGGGAAACCGTTGGCCATCACCGCCTGGGCATGGTGCGCGGTATCAATACCGACCACATCCAACAGATACGCCGGGCCCATCGGCCAGCCAAACTGTTTCTCCATCACTTTGTCGATCTGACGGAAATCGGCGCCGTCGCGCAGTAGTTGACTGAACCCGGCAAAATACGGGAACAGCACGCGGTTAACGAAGAACCCAGGGCAATCATTGACCACGATCGGCGTTTTGCCCATGCGGGTGGCGTAGGCCACCACGGCGGCGATAGTGCTGTCGCTGGTGTGTTCACCGCGGATTATCTCAACCAACGGCATGCGGTGCACCGGGTTGAAGAAATGCATACCGCAGAAGTTTTGCGGGCGCTTCAACGATTTTGCCAGGTGATTGATCGGGATGGTTGAGGTGTTGGAGGCCAATACGGTATCTTCGCCGATCAGGGCTTCCACTTCAGACAACACCGCCGCTTTTACCTTAGGATTTTCAACTACGGCCTCAACAATCAGTTGGGCGCGTTCGATACCGGCATAGTCTAGTGTTGGCTGGATGGTTGACAGCACCTGTGCCATCTTCAGGCCATCCAGTTTGCCGCGCTCCAGCTGTTTATTCAGCAGTTTGGCCGCTTCATTCATGCCGAGGGTCAGGGATTTGTCGCTGATGTCTTTCATGATCACCGGCACGCCTTTCAGCGCGGATTGGTAGGCGATGCCGCCCCCCATGATCCCGGCACCCAGCACGGCAGCCTGTTTCGGTGCTTCAACGTTCTTGGCCAGTTTTTTCGCCTGGCTTTTCACGAACTGATCGTTGAGGAAAATGCCCACCAGGGCGCGCGCTTCGTTAGAGCGGGCCAAAGGCACAAAGCTGGCGGTTTCCAGTTTCAACGCTTCTTCACGGCCAAACTTGGCGGCGGCTTCGATGGTTTTTACCGCAGTCATCGGCGCAGGGTAATGAATACCTGCGGTTTGCATCACCATGCCTTTGGCAGTGGTGAAGCTCATTGCCGCTTCGATTGGGCTCAGCTTCAGTGGCTCCAGCTTCGGCTGACGGTAGGCGCGCCAGTCGAGTTGGCCGTCGATCGCCTGTTGCAGCACTTTCAGCGCGGCTTCCACCAGTTTCTCCGGTGCGACTACGGCATCGACCAGGCCGACTTTCAGTGCGTCTTTCGCGCCGATATCTTTCCCGGCGGCAATGATTTCCAGCGCGCTGTCGTTACCCAGCAGGCGTGGCAGACGTACGGAACCCCCGAATCCTGGCATGATACCCAGTTTGGTTTCCGGCAGGCCGATGCGTGCGTCTGGAGAGGCGATACGGAAATCGGTCGCCAGGATGCATTCGCAGCCGCCGCCTAACGCGTAACCGTTAATGGCAGAGAGGGTTGGCACCGGCAAATCTTCCAGCCGGTTAAAGATGGTATTGGCAAACACCAGCCATTCATGCAGCTTTTCGGCCGGTGCGGCAAACAGCGAGAGGAACTCGGTGATGTCGGCACCCACGATGAATGCGGATTTGGCAGAGCGCAGCAGCAGCCCTTTCAACTCGGTTTGCTGTTCCAGCACCTCGAGTGCGGCACCCAGGCTGGCAACGGTGCTGGTATCCAGCTTGTTGATCGGGCCTGGTGCGTTGAACACCAACTCGGCGATGCCGTTGTCGAGCCAGTGTACTTGTAATGTTTCGCCTTGGTAGAGCATGTCTATCTCCTGAATCAGCGCAGATGATCTGGTATGACCAGATGATGAGGAGTGTGGTTTTTATGTTAATAAATTGCAAATAATAGATTGCATATTTGCAAACCGGATCACAGGCGGAATGGCTAATTGCTTGATACACAATCAAGTTATTTTTCACCCCTGGGCGAGAAACTTTGGCGGGTAGCGGCCATATCACCCGGGGATGTAATCTGTTTGCAGTGGTTTGCGAAGCACACCTCATGCAAGAGGAGATGGGGTTGGAGCGTGGGATCTGTGTGTTAAGATGGCACATTCCGTTCTGAGGGCATAAGGGTACTGTGATGGAAACGCTGGCTTCTTTGTATAACGACCACCTGGCAACACTGCAACAACGAGCTCGTGAAGTATTAGAGCGCAACAATCTGGATGCATTGCTGATCCACTCAGGCGAGCTGCAACGGGTCTTTCTGGACGACCATAGCTACCCGTTTAAAGTGAACGCCAACTTCAAGGCGTGGGTGCCGGTAACGTCGGTGCCGAACTGCTGGTTGTGGGTGGACGGCGTTAACAAACCAAAGCTGTGGTTCTATTCCCCGGTGGATTACTGGCATAGCGTTGAACCGTTACCCAACAGCTTCTGGACCAAATCCATTGAACTGTTGCCGCTGACCAATGCCGATGATATCGCCAGCCAACTGCCGCAGCAGCGCGAGCGTGTAGGCTATATCGGCTATGCACAACAGCGGGCCCTCTCTCTTGGCATTGCGGCCGAACACATCAACCCGCAAGCGGTATTGAATTTCCTCGATTTCCGTCGCTCGATCAAAACCGGCTATGAACTGGCCTGCATGCGCGAAGCGCAGAAAACGGCCGTGATGGGGCACCGTGCCGCTCATGAAGCCTTCCAGTCCGGTATGAGCGAGTTCGATATCAACCTGGCCTACCTGACCGCCACTGGCCATCGTGATACGGACGTGCCTTACGATAATATCGTGGCCCTGAATGAGCATGCGGCGGTGCTGCATTACACCAAGCTGGATCATCAACCTCCGGCCGAATACCGCAGCTTCCTGATCGATGCAGGGGCGGAATACAACGGCTATGCCGCCGACCTGACTCGCACCTATGCGGCTCAGAGCGACAATGCGTTCGCCCATCTGGTGAAAGATCTCAACAGTGAACAGCTTGCGCTGATAGATACCATGAAAGCCGGGGTTCGCTATACGGATTACCACGTACAGATGCATCAACGTATCGCCAAGCTGTTGAAAAATCATAAGCTGGTAACGGGCATCAGCGAAGAAGCGATGGTCGAACAAGGCATCACCTGTCCGTTCCTGCCGCACGGCTTAGGTCACCCGCTTGGTTTGCAGGTGCATGATGCTGCCGGGTTTATGCAGGATGAAAATGGTACTCATCTGGCAGCACCCGCAAAATATCCCTTCCTGCGCTGCACTCGTGTCATGCAACCAGGCATGGTGCTAACCATTGAGCCGGGCCTGTATTTCATTGAGTCCCTGTTGGCACCTTGGCGTAGTGGCGAGTTCAGTAAACACTTTGCCTGGGATCGTATCGACGCGTTGAAACCTTACGGCGGTATCCGCATTGAGGACAATATCGTGATCCACGAAAAGCGTATTGAGAATATGACGCGCGATCTGAACCTGGCCTGATGCAGCCTTACCCCATTCCTGGCGCTGTCATCAGCGTCAGTGAAGAGATAAAGAAAAGCCGTTTCATCACCCTGCTGGCACCTACCTGCGGGGTCGAGGCGGCCAAAGCCTTTATCCAGCAGGTGCGTGACGAGCATCCAACGGCCCGGCACCATTGCTGGGCTTTTGTTGCCGGGGAACCGAATGATTCGCAGCAGTTGGGGTTCTCCGATGACGGTGAACCCTCCGGCACGGCGGGCAAGCCCATCCTGAGCCAGCTCATGGGCAGTGGGATCGGTGAAATAACCGCGGTGGTAGTTCGCTACTATGGTGGGATCAAACTGGGTACCGGTGGCCTGGTGCGGGCATACGGCAGCGGCGTACAACAGGCGCTTAAGCAGTTGGTTGTCAGCTATAAAGTGCCGCAGCTCGAATATACTTTGCAGTGCGACTATGCTCAGCTGGCAATGGTAGAGAATTTGCTACAGCTTAGTGAAGGGCGGATTGTGCATGGGGATTACGGTGCTGCCGTGGTGTTACATTTGGCGCTACCGGCCACGGGTACCGAGGCATTCGGGAATAAATTACGCGATCTCAGCCGCGGAAGTTTGCAATTAGTCCCTATATCGCAATAATTCCCACCAACTGAATTGTTAAGGATCGTGCTGAAATGCATTTTCGCGCCATAACCCGTATTGTGGGCCTGCTGGTTATCCTGTTTTCCGGGACAATGTTTATTCCTGGCCTGGTGGCATTGATATACCGCGACGGAGCGGGGCGGGCATTCAGCCAGACCTTCTTTGTAGCCGTGACCATTGGCTTGATGCTGTGGTGGCCAAACCGCAAGCAGAAGCATGAATTAAAGCCTCGTGAAGGCTTCCTGATAGTGGTGTTGTTCTGGACCGTACTGGGCAGCGTAGGGGCATTACCTTTCCTGTTTTCCGAACGGCCCAATCTCTCCCTTACAGACGCCTTTTTCGAATCCTTCTCGGGTTTAACCACCACCGGAGCTACCACCCTGGTCGGGTTAGACTCCTTGCCTAAAGCCATCTTATTCTATCGCCAGATGCTGCAATGGATGGGGGGGATGGGGATCATCGTGCTGGCCGTCGCCATACTGCCTATCCTCGGCGTCGGGGGCATGCAGCTATACCGCGCGGAAATGCCCGGCCCATTGAAAGACAATAAAATGCGCCCGCGTATTGCCGAAACGGCCAAGACCTTGTGGCTGATTTACGTACTGCTGACCATTGCCTGCGCGCTGGCGTTATGGGGCGCCGGAATGTCGGTATTCGATGCTATCGGCCACAGCTTTGCAACTATCGCCATCGGGGGCTTTTCCACGCATGATGCCAGTGTGGGTTACTTTGCCAGCCCGGCCATCAACACCATTATCGCTGTGTTCCTATTGATCTCCGGTTGTAACTACGGCTTGCACTTTGCCTTGCTCAGCGGGCGCAGCTTGAAAGTGTATTGGCGCGATCCGGAATTTCGCATGTTTATCGCCGTGCAGTTCACGCTGGTGGCGGTGTGTACCGTGGTGCTGTGGTGGCACGGTATATATAGAAGCGGCATGGAAACGCTTAATCAGGCTTTCTTCCAGGTCGTGTCGATGGCAACCACTGCAGGGTTTACCACCGACAGTATCGCCAAATGGCCACTGTTCTTGCCAATGCTCTTGCTCTGTTCAGCCTTTATCGGTGGCTGCGCGGGTTCAACCGGCGGTGGCTTGAAAGTGATCCGCATCCTGCTGCTGTATCTGCAAGGGTCGCGTGAGTTGAAGCGATTGGTGCATCCAAATGCGGTTTACACCATCAAGTTAGGCAACCGCGCGTTGCCGGAGCGTATTCTTGAAGCGGTGTGGGGATTCTTCTCCGCCTATGCATTGGTATTCATCGTCAGCATGCTGGCCATTATCGCCACCGGCGTGGACGAGTTCTCGGCCTTTGCCGCGGTAACGGCTACGCTTAATAACCTGGGGCCGGGCCTCGGCGTCGTCGCCGATAACTTTACCACCATGCCGCCACCGGCAAAGTGGGTACTGGTCTTGACCATGCTGTTTGGCCGTTTGGAAGTGTTTACGCTGCTGGTTCTCTTCACACCGACTTTCTGGCGTGAGTAAATGTATCTACGAGGAGTAACGCCATGAAGGCACTGATTCTCTATTCTAGCCGTGACGGACAAACGCACTCTATAGCTGCTTATATAGCTAACCAGTTGCAGGATACCCTGAACTGCGACGTTATCGATCTGCAGCAGGCAGAGCATATCGAGCTTGGGCAGTACCAACAGGTACTTATAGGGGCTTCGATACGCTACGGGCATTTCAATACGGCATTACACCGATTTGTGAAACGCCACGCTGATCAACTGAATCAGATGCCTAGTGCGTTCTTCGCGGTTAACCTGACGGCACGCAAACCGGAAAAGCGTTCGCCGCAAACCAATGCCTACACCCGTAAGTTCTTACTGTCATCACCTTGGCAGCCGAAGCAGTGCGCCGTGTTCGCCGGTGCGCTGCGTTATCCGCGTTATCGCTGGTTCGATCGCGTCATGATCCGCTTTATTATGAAAATGACCGGGGGAGAGACGGATACCAGTAAAGAAGTGGAATATACAGATTGGCAGCAGGTGGACCGTTTTTCCCAGGAATTCAGCCGCATCCAGTACGAAAAGTGATAGAAATGCTGCCTTGTGCAGCGTTTTGCCGAAAAAAGCCGCGCTTGAAAAGTTTTTTGAATTTAGGGGTTGCGCCCTTCTGAGAACTCCCTATAATGCGCCTCCACTGACCGGGAACAACGACGAACAAGTCGCCCAGCCAGGAAGAAGCAACCCGGTGAAAACACCGCGTCTCGTAAGAGAAAAAGGTTGACTCTTCAGCGGGAAAGCGTAATATGCACCTCCCGCGTTACCGAGAAACATCCCGGTAACGAACGCTCTTTAACAATTTATCAGACAATCTGTGTGGGCACTCACAAGACGATATCCAGCTACTTCGGTAGCAAAAAAATATCAAGTCTTGAAGAGTGACCAAGCAGTAATTCATGCGAATGAATTATTACGAAAGTTAATTTTCGAGCATCGCTTCACGAGTTGAAGCAAATCAAGCTTTTAATTGAAGAGTTTGATCATGGCTCAGATTGAACGCTGGCGGCAGGCCTAACACATGCAAGTCGAGCGGTAGCACAAGGAGCTTGCTCCTGGGTGACGAGCGGCGGACGGGTGAGTAATGTCTGGGAAACTGCCCGATGGAGGGGGATAACTACTGGAAACGGTAGCTAATACCGCATAACGTCTTCGGACCAAAGTGGGGGACCTTCGGGCCTCACACCATCGGATGTGCCCAGATGGGATTAGCTAGTAGGTGAGGTAATGGCTCACCTAGGCGACGATCCCTAGCTGGTCTGAGAGGATGACCAGCCACACTGGAACTGAGACACGGTCCAGACTCCTACGGGAGGCAGCAGTGGGGAATATTGCACAATGGGCGCAAGCCTGATGCAGCCATGCCGCGTGTGTGAAGAAGGCCTTCGGGTTGTAAAGCACTTTCAGCGAGGAGGAAGGGTTCGGTGTTAATAGCACCGTTCATTGACGTTACTCGCAGAAGAAGCACCGGCTAACTCCGTGCCAGCAGCCGCGGTAATACGGAGGGTGCAAGCGTTAATCGGAATTACTGGGCGTAAAGCGCACGCAGGCGGTTTGTTAAGTCAGATGTGAAATCCCCGAGCTTAACTTGGGAACTGCATTTGAAACTGGCAAGCTAGAGTCTTGTAGAGGGGGGTAGAATTCCAGGTGTAGCGGTGAAATGCGTAGAGATCTGGAGGAATACCGGTGGCGAAGGCGGCCCCCTGGACAAAGACTGACGCTCAGGTGCGAAAGCGTGGGGAGCAAACAGGATTAGATACCCTGGTAGTCCACGCTGTAAACGATGTCGACTTGGAGGTTGTGCCCTTGAGGCGTGGCTTCCGGAGCTAACGCGTTAAGTCGACCGCCTGGGGAGTACGGCCGCAAGGTTAAAACTCAAATGAATTGACGGGGGCCCGCACAAGCGGTGGAGCATGTGGTTTAATTCGATGCAACGCGAAGAACCTTACCTACTCTTGACATCCACAGAACTTTCCAGAGATGGATTGGTGCCTTCGGGAACTGTGAGACAGGTGCTGCATGGCTGTCGTCAGCTCGTGTTGTGAAATGTTGGGTTAAGTCCCGCAACGAGCGCAACCCTTATCCTTTGTTGCCAGCACGTAATGGTGGGAACTCAAAGGAGACTGCCGGTGATAAACCGGAGGAAGGTGGGGATGACGTCAAGTCATCATGGCCCTTACGAGTAGGGCTACACACGTGCTACAATGGCATATACAAAGAGAAGCGAACTCGCGAGAGCAAGCGGACCTCATAAAGTATGTCGTAGTCCGGATCGGAGTCTGCAACTCGACTCCGTGAAGTCGGAATCGCTAGTAATCGTAGATCAGAATGCTACGGTGAATACGTTCCCGGGCCTTGTACACACCGCCCGTCACACCATGGGAGTGGGTTGCAAAAGAAGTAGGTAGCTTAACCTTCGGGAGGGCGCTTACCACTTTGTGATTCATGACTGGGGTGAAGTCGTAACAAGGTAACCGTAGGGGAACCTGCGGTTGGATCACCTCCTTACCTAAAGATATGCAGTTGAGTGCAGTGTCCACACAGATTGTCTGATGAAAAGTAATGAGCAAAGCGCTACCTGTTGATGTAATGAGTCTTCTGGACTCATGCTGATACGAGAAACGGTTAAACCCTGGGTTTAATCGGATTTTGTGTCCCCATCGTCTAGAGGCCTAGGACACTGCCCTTTCACGGCTGTAACAGGGGTTCGAATCCCCTTGGGGACGCCATCCGATAATGAGTGAAAGACATTATCACCGGTCATTCGTGACTGATTATCTTAAAGATGACTCTTGCGAGTCGTGTTTAAGATATTGCTCTTTAACAATCTGGAACAAGCTGAAAATTGAAACATGACAGCTGAAACTTATCCCTCCGTAGATGTATTGGGGTAAGGATTAACCTGTCATAGAGTCTCTCAAATAAACAGCACGACAGTGTCTCTGTTTACAGAAACACCTTCGGGTTGTGAGGTTAAGTGACTAAGCGTACACGGTGGATGCCTAGGCAGTCAGAGGCGATGAAGGGCGTGCTAATCTGCGAAAAGTGTCGGTAAGGTGATATGAACCGTTATAACCGGCAATACCCGAATGGGGAAACCCAGTGTGTTTCGACACACTATCGTATGGTGAATACATAGCCATACGAGGCGAACCGGGGGAACTGAAACATCTAAGTACCCCGAGGAAAAGAAATCAACCGAGATTCCCCTAGTAGCGGCGAGCGAACGGGGAACAGCCCAGAACCTGAATCAGTTCTTGTGTTAGTGGAAGCGTCTGGAAAGTCGCGCAGCAAAGGGTGATAGCCCCGTACACTAAAATGCATTAACTGTGAGTTCGATGAGTAGGGCGGGACACGTGACATCCTGTCTGAATATGGGGGGACCATCCTCCAAGGCTAAATACTCCTGACTGACCGATAGTGAACCAGTACCGTGAGGGAAAGGCGAAAAGAACCCCGGCGAGGGGAGTGAAATAGAACCTGAAACCGTGTACGTACAAGCAGTGGGAGCACCTTCGTGGTGTGACTGCGTACCTTTTGTATAATGGGTCAGCGACTTATATTTTGTAGCAAGGTTAACCGTATAGGGGAGCCGTAGGGAAACCGAGTCTTAACTGGGCGAATAGTTGCAAGGTATAGACCCGAAACCCGGTGATCTAGCCATGGGCAGGTTGAAGGTTGGGTAACACTAACTGGAGGACCGAACCGACTAATGTTGAAAAATTAGCGGATGACTTGTGGCTGGGGGTGAAAGGCCAATCAAACCGGGAGATAGCTGGTTCTCCCCGAAAGCTATTTAGGTAGCGCCTCGTGAACTCATCTTCGGGGGTAGAGCACTGTTTCGGCTAGGGGGCCATCCCGGCTTACCAAACCGATGCAAACTCCGAATACCGAAGAATGTTATCACGGGAGACACACGGCGGGTGCTAACGTCCGTCGTGAAGAGGGAAACAACCCAGACCGCCAGCTAAGGTCCCAAAGTCATGGTTAAGTGGGAAACGATGTGGGAAGGCATAGACAGCCAGGATGTTGGCTTAGAAGCAGCCATCATTTAAAGAAAGCGTAATAGCTCACTGGTCGAGTCGGCCTGCGCGGAAGATGTAACGGGGCTAAACCATGCACCGAAGCTGCGGCAGCGACGCTTAGGCGTTGTTGGGTAGGGGAGCGTTCTGTAAGCCGTTGAAGGTGAACTGTGAGGTTTGCTGGAGGTATCAGAAGTGCGAATGCTGACATAAGTAACGATAAAGCGGGTGAAAAACCCGCTCGCCGGAAGACCAAGGGTTCCTGTCCAACGTTAATCGGGGCAGGGTGAGTCGACCCCTAAGGCGAGGCCGAAAGGCGTAGTCGATGGGAAACAGGTTAATATTCCTGTACTCGGTGTTACTGCGAAGGGGGGACGGAGAAGGCTAGGCTAGCCGGGCGACGGTTGTCCCGGTTTAAGCGTGTAGGGGGGTGTTCCTGGTAAATCCGGAACGCTATCAACCCTGAGGCGTGATGACGATGCACTACGGTGCAGAAGTAGTTGATGCCCTGCTTCCAGGAAAAGCCTCTAAGCATCAGGTAACATCAAATCGTACCCCAAACCGACACAGGTGGTCAGGTAGAGAATACCAAGGCGCTTGAGAGAACTCGGGTGAAGGAACTAGGCAAAATGGTGCCGTAACTTCGGGAGAAGGCACGCTGGCGCGTAGGTGAAGAGACTTGCTCTCGGAGCTGAAGCCAGTCGCAGATACCAGCTGGCTGCAACTGTTTAATAAAAACACAGCACTGTGCAAACACGAAAGTGGACGTATACGGTGTGACGCCTGCCCGGTGCTGGAAGGTTAATTGATGGGGTCAGCCGCAAGGCGAAGCTCTTGATCGAAGCCCCAGTAAACGGCGGCCGTAACTATAACGGTCCTAAGGTAGCGAAATTCCTTGTCGGGTAAGTTCCGACCTGCACGAATGGCGTAATGATGGCCAGGCTGTCTCCACCCGAGACTCAGTGAAATTGAACTCGCTGTGAAGATGCAGTGTACCCGCGGCAAGACGGAAAGACCCCGTGAACCTTTACTATAGCTTGACACTGAACATTGAGCCTTGATGTGTAGGATAGGTGGGAGGCTTTGAAGTGTGGACGCCAGTCTGCATGGAGCCAACCTTGAAATACCACCCTTTAATGTTTGATGTTCTAACTCGGCCCCGTAATCCGGGGTGAGGACAGTGTCTGGTGGGTAGTTTGACTGGGGCGGTCTCCTCCCAAAGAGTAACGGAGGAGCACGAAGGTTAGCTAATCACGGTCGGACATCGTGAGGTTAGTGCAAAGGCATAAGCTAGCTTGACTGCGAGAGTGACGGCTCGAGCAGGTACGAAAGTAGGTCTTAGTGATCCGGTGGTTCTGAATGGAAGGGCCATCGCTCAACGGATAAAAGGTACTCCGGGGATAACAGGCTGATACCGCCCAAGAGTTCATATCGACGGCGGTGTTTGGCACCTCGATGTCGGCTCATCACATCCTGGGGCTGAAGTAGGTCCCAAGGGTATGGCTGTTCGCCATTTAAAGTGGTACGCGAGCTGGGTTTAGAACGTCGTGAGACAGTTCGGTCCCTATCTGCCGTGGGCGTTGGAAGATTGAGAGGGGTTGCTCCTAGTACGAGAGGACCGGAGTGAACGCACCACTGGTGTTCGGGTTGTCATGCCAATGGCACTGCCCGGTAGCTAAGTGCGGAAAAGATAAGCGCTGAAAGCATCTAAGCGCGAAACTTGCCTCGAGATGAGTCTTCCCTGGGCCTTTAAGGCCCCTGAAGGAACGTTTAAGACTAAGACGTTGATAGGCTGGGTGTGTAAGTGCAGCGATGCATTGAGCTAACCAGTACTAATGATCCGTGAGGCTTAACCTTACAACACCCAAGGTGTTTTGAAGAGATTGAAGTAGATTTTCAGCGAAGTTCCGAGATTGGTTTCAATGGCGACACGAGAGTGAAGCGGTTGAAATGAAACAGAATTTGCCTGGCGGCAATAGCGCGGTGGTCCCACCTGACCCCATGCCGAACTCAGAAGTGAAACGCCGTAGCGCCGATGGTAGTGTGGGGTCTCCCCATGCGAGAGTAGGACACTGCCAGGCATCAATTAAGCCAAGAGGCCATCCGCAAGGATGGCCTTTTTGCTATGGGTCGGAAATGGAAATGCCCCTCACCCCAGCCCTCTCCCAGAGTACCCACCGAGAACATCCTGAACACCCGTGCGAGGGAGAGGGAGCTGTCCGGCTCCGTGGGTGAGCCTGTGCCGCTTCGGCAAGTTGGAAGCTTTGATGAACCCATGCCGTTTCGGCAGTGATGAGTAAGCAGAAAGATGGGGTATTGCGCAGGAATATCAGTGGACTCGATCGGTTCCCTCTCCCTGTGGGAGAGGGTTAGGGTGAGGGGTCATTACTCGGCTATCCCGAATTATCTCCGCATCGGTAAACGATTAAATATAACCGGGTTCCCACCTGGAAATATTCATGAAATTTTTAGTTCCACACCCGCCTGGCTAATTCATACATATCATTAATGCCGATAGATTTTATATAACTCAGACTTCTGCTTGAATCGAGATAATGGAATTATCATATTGTTATGATTTACAAGGATATTTTTAATATCCTATGAAGTCAGCGGTTATTAGCTAACAAGAAATTACAAGTGAATAAAAACAAATAATAGCCATGCGCGGTGGATCGAGTAGACTAGATGATAATTTGTTCCGTCAGAGTATTTAAATCATGTCTACTGAAAGCGCGTCTTTAAAAAATCACAATACTTTTGCGCTCCCGGTCAACGCAGCGCATTTAGTCATTGCTGAAGAAATTGAAATGATGATTAAAGCCTGGCAGCAAGCGCAAAAGCGCCAAGAGCCACTGCTGGTACTCGGTGAAGGGAGCAACGTCCTGTTCCTGGAGGATTTTGCCGGTACGGTCATGATTAATCAGTTAAAAGGTATCACCGTCAGGGAAGAGCAGGACGCCTGGCATCTGCATGTCAGCGCTGGAGAGAATTGGCACCATCTGGTTAGCCAGATGCTCGAGCGTGGTATCCCGGGGCTGGAAAATCTGGCATTGATCCCGGGGTTAGTCGGTTCGGCTCCGATCCAGAATATCGGGGCGTACGGTATTGAGCTCAAACAGGTCTGTGAGTATGTCGATCTGCTGAACCTGACTACGGGTGAAATCGATCGCATGGATCCTGAACGCTGCCAGTTTGGTTACCGGGAAAGCGTTTTTAAGCATGAACTTAAGCAAGGCTTCGTGATTGTGGGCGTTGGTTTACGGCTTAGCAAACAGTGGAGCCCGTTGCTGAACTACGGCGACCTTGCCAAGCTGGATCCCAAGACGGTAACGCCGCAGCAGGTATTTGACGCGGTATGCGCCATGCGGCGCAGCAAGCTGCCAGATCCACGTATTACCGGCAATGCAGGCAGCTTCTTTAAAAACCCGCTGGTGAGCGGGGAGGCCGCTAAAACGTTATTAGCCCAGTACCCTGCAATGCCACATTATCCGCAGCCGGACGGGCAAGAAAAGTTGGCTGCCGGTTGGCTGATCGATCAGTGTTCACTCAAAGGGCATCAGATCGGTGGCGCAGCGGTGCACCGTCAGCAGGCCTTGGTATTGGTAAATGTCGATAATGCCAGCAGCCAGGATGTGGTGGCACTGGCCAGACACGTGCGCAATACGGTAGCGCAGAAATTCGATGTCTGGTTAGAACCGGAGGTGCGTTTTATGGGGGCCACTGGTGAGTTGGATGCCGTAGAGGTCATTTCATGAGAGACACCACAGTTCCACTTAAGATCATCTCCCTACTGGCGGACGGCGAGTTCCACTCTGGCGAACATTTGGGTGAGTCATTGGGAATGAGCCGCGCAGCGATTAACAAGCATATTCAGACCATTCGGGAGTGGGGTTTGGATGTGTTCACGGTTCCGGGGAAAGGCTATAGCCTACCTGCGGCGATCAACTTGCTGGACGCTGAGCGTATTCTTGGCTTACTGGAAGACAAGCGTGTCACAGTGTTGCCCGTGGTTGATTCAACCAACCAGTATCTGTTGGACAGGCTTGCAGAACTGACTTCCGGTGATGCCTGCATAGCCGAGTATCAGCAGGCAGGGCGTGGGCGGCGTGGGCGGCAGTGGGTTTCACCTTTCGGGGCCAACCTATATTTATCCATGTTTTGGCGTCTTGAACAAGGGCCAGCGGCCGCGATGGGGTTGAGCCTGGTTATTGGCATCGTGATGGCAGAAGTGTTGCAGCGTCTCGGTGCAGAACAGGTCCGTGTGAAGTGGCCCAATGATTTATACCTTAACGATCGCAAGTTGGCCGGTATTCTGGTTGAGCTGACCGGTAAAACCGGGGATGCAGCCCAGTTGGTGCTGGGAGCGGGTATCAACATGGCGATGCGCGAAACCAACGCCAGTCAGATTGATCAGCGCTGGATCAACCTACAGGAAGCCGGGATCACTATCGATCGTAATGAATTGGCCGCCAAATTGCTTAATGAGCTACGCAATTCATTACGGCAATTTGAAATAGACGGGTTAGCTCCCTTTATTTCACGTTGGCGTAAATTAGATAACTTTATCGATCGCCCGGTTAAGCTATTAATTGGTGAACAACAGATTTTCGGTATTGCCCGCGGTATTGATCAGCAAGGTGCATTGCTGCTTGAGCAGGAAGGGGTAATAAAACCCTTTATTGGTGGTGAGATATCTTTGCGGAGTGCTGAATAAGCTAAAATAAGAGAGGCCATTGGCCTCTCTTACGCTATCGATTATTTCCGTAACCGTACACTTTCCACAGCGTGATTGGCACTCTTAGTCATAATCAAGCTGGCTCTTTCGCGAGTCGGTAAGATATTCTGCTGTAAATTCAATCCATTAATCTCATTCCACAGCTGAGTGGCGATGTTGATCGCCTCCGTTTCCGGCAACTGCGCATAGCTATGGAAATAGGAGTCTGGGTTAGAGAACGCACCCTGACGGAATTTCAGGAAGCGGTTGATATACCAGCTTTGCAATAGATCGCCAGGGGCATCAACATAGATTGAGAAATCAACAAAGTCGGAAACAAATACCCGGTGAGGATCGTGTGGATAGTCCATACCGCTTTGCAAAACATTCAATCCTTCCAGGATCAGAATATCAGGCTGTTCGATAACTTTATTGCCTTCTGGCACGACGTCATAGATAAGGTGAGAGTATACCGGGGCAGTAACACGTTTGGCACCGGATTTAACTTCCGAAACGAATTTCACCAGGCTATGCATATCGTAGGATTGCGGGAATCCTTTTTTCTTCATCAGGCCGCGTTCGTTCAGCACCTTGTTCGGGTGCAGAAAGCCGTCTGTGGTGATCAGCTCCACGCTACGATGTTCAGGCCAGCGGCTCAACAACGCCTGCAATAAACGCGCTGTGGTACTTTTACCCACGGCTACGCTGCCAGCAATGCCGATCACATAAGGAATGCGTTGACCATCAGTGCCAAGGAATTGCTCCAGAACTGCCTGGCGACGCAGGTTAGAACTGATATAGAAGTTCAGCAACCGTGAGAGCGGCAAGTAGATCTGTGCGACTTCTTCCAAGGAGAGATCTTCGTTAATCCCTTTGAGTTTAACAATCTCTTCTTCTGACAACGTCAGCGGCACCGAATCCCGTAACGCGGCCCACTGGCTGCGATCGAACTGAAGGTAAGGCGTCGCTAAAGATTGATCTCTTTTTATCATAAGCCAAATTCTGCCTGTTAACGCAGGTTGGGAAAGGCGCTGGACGCCAACTCCAGATAATAATCAAACTGCATATTATAGACAGCTGGCTTTTAGGCGTAGACTTTTTTCGCAATTGTGGTCGATTAGTGGCAGTTTTTACCAATAGTGCGAACAGGCACGCAATTGAGAAAGGGCCTGTTGCAAGGCGGTATCACTGGGCAATGATACCGTTTTCAGGTCAGCTAACGGCGGCGCGAGAGGGTTGTTGAACGGCAAACAGCCGCTTGTAGTAAATCGCCGTCGGATGGTAATACCCGTCGGGAGCCGCGGCGTAATCGGGTATCTCCCCGAGGCAACGATAGCCCAACGAGCGATACAGCCCTTCGGCTGCAGAACCGGCCTGGGTGTCCAGATAAAGCAGGCCACGGCGGATCTCAAGCGCCATTTTTTCCAGCGATTTCATCAACGCTTGCCCAACGCCATTGCGGCGGGCGCGGCTGTGCACCAGCAGTTTTTGTACTTCGGCCCGGTTGCGGCCGTTCGGCTTTTGACACAGGGCTAGTTGGACGGTGCCAATGACGCCGCTTTCATCTCTGGCAATCCACAATAGCAACTCTCCTTTGGCCAAAGCAGGGCGTAGGCTATGGAAGTAGCTCTCGGCATCTTCGTGGGGAATTTGCGTGTCGTAACCTACTGAAGCCCCGTGAGTGACCGCATCGGTGAGCAACTGCGCCAGTTCGGCGCGGTAAATGGGAAGCGTTGCCGCATTGATCAGGACAATTTTCATCGGTCATACCTCCTGGCTATTAGGGATAATGATGATAAGCAATAAGCGCGCCAATGCGGCTAACCTGTGCGGGTGCAGCCAGTCCAGGGACGAAAGCGGTATATAAGCACCATCAGAGAGCACCGTCCTTTTTGTGGTGCACCATCCCGATCGCGGCTTTCAACCGATAGGCTATCTTTGATTGAGCGATACGGAAAAGTTCAGGGAAAGCCTCAGCAGGGTAGGTCTAAAATAGTTTAGATTAATGCCCATAATTGATGAAATTTTGCGCCTCAACGGTAAAAAATTGCGAGCCGGATGCAGAAATCGGCTGATTTATGAGCGATAGGGCTTAGATCGCAATTTTTTTGTTGCATAGCCCGTCAGCTCTACCTAGAATGCGCTGCACTTGATGCCGGCTTAGCTCAGTAGGTAGAGCAACTGACTTGTAATCAGTAGGTCACCAGTTCGATTCCGGTAGCCGGCACCATTCAAGTATAAAGTAGTTAAAATCTGGTGGGGTTCCCGAGCGGCCAAAGGGAGCAGACTGTAAATCTGCCGTCACAGACTTCGAAGGTTCGAATCCTTCCCCCACCACCATTTTAGACCTGAAGTTCATGGTCACACCGAGCGGTCATGCTGAATCAAGCGCCGAGCGGGGAAGGTGAAAACCTTCAAACAGTTCGCGCCGCGTAACGGAAGTTGCTGGCACGAAGGGTGAAGAGTTAAGCGACGAACAATCCTTCTCTCCACCTTTAAAGTCTACAGAAAAGTCAGGTAGCCGAGTTCCAGGATGCGGGCATCGTATAATGGCTATTACCTCAGCCTTCCAAGCTGATGATGTGGGTTCGATTCCCACTGCCCGCTCCAAGATGTGCTGATATAGCTCAGTTGGTAGAGCGCACCCTTGGTAAGGGTGAGGTCGGCAGTTCGAATCTGCCTATCAGCACCACTTCTTAATTTCTCGCCCCCTGATTTTCTTTCTGTTTCCTGAATTCAACAAGCAAATGCTTGGTTGATGTGGTGATACCACCGATTTATCCGTGTCTTAGAGGGACAATCGATGTCTAAAGAAAAATTTGAACGTTCAAAACCGCACGTTAACGTCGGTACTATCGGCCACGTTGACCACGGCAAAACTACCCTGACCGCTGCAATCACTACCGTTCTGGCTAAAACCTACGGTGGTTCTGCACGTGCTTTCGACCAGATCGATAACGCGCCAGAAGAAAAAGCTCGTGGTATCACCATCAACACTTCTCACGTTGAATATGACACCCCGACTCGTCACTACGCGCACGTTGACTGCCCAGGGCACGCCGACTACGTGAAAAACATGATCACCGGTGCTGCTCAGATGGACGGCGCTATCCTGGTTGTAGCTGCGACTGACGGCCCTATGCCTCAGACTCGTGAGCACATCCTGCTGGGTCGTCAGGTTGGCGTTCCTTACATCATCGTATTCATGAACAAATGCGACATGGTTGATGATGAAGAGCTGCTGGAACTGGTAGAAATGGAAGTTCGTGAACTTCTGTCTGCTTATGACTTCCCTGGTGATGACCTGCCGGTTGTTCGTGGTTCAGCGCTGAAAGCACTGGAAGGCGAAGCTGAGTGGGAAGCTAAAATCATCGAGCTGGCCGGTCACCTGGATTCCTACATCCCAGAACCAGAGCGTGCTATCGATCAGCCGTTCCTGCTGCCAATCGAAGACGTATTCTCCATCTCCGGTCGTGGTACCGTAGTTACCGGTCGTGTTGAGCGCGGTATCGTTAAAGTTGGCGAAGAAGTTGAAATCGTTGGTATCAAAGACACCGTTAAGTCTACCTGTACTGGCGTTGAAATGTTCCGCAAACTGCTGGACGAAGGCCGTGCTGGTGAGAACGTTGGTGTTCTGCTGCGTGGTATCAAGCGTGAAGACATCGAACGTGGTCAGGTACTGGCTAAACCAGGTTCCATCAAGCCGCACACTCAGTTCGATTCAGAAGTGTATATCCTGAGCAAAGAAGAAGGTGGTCGTCATACTCCATTCTTCAAAGGCTACCGTCCACAGTTCTACTTCCGTACAACTGACGTGACCGGTACCATCGAACTGCCAGAAGGCGTAGAGATGGTAATGCCAGGCGATAACGTGAACATGGTTGTTACCCTGATCCACCCAATCGCTATGGACCAAGGCTTGCGTTTCGCAATCCGTGAAGGCGGCCGTACCGTTGGCGCGGGCGTTGTTGCCAAAGTTATCGCTTAATCGCGGATAATATTTGACGCGACATGCGATAAAAGGGCATCATTTGATGCCCTTTTTCTACGCTGTGAACTAGAACCTATCTCATCAGCGATTTTGCAGTCATAATCATTGGTGAGATGGGCTCTTAAACGGTATTGACTGAAATACGTCATGGCGTAAAACACCGAGATGCTGCCAAGCGGCATCTGTTCGGTTTGGTTTGCCTCGCATTGCGAGGCAAAGTTGTTTGTTCGAATCATTAGTGACAGGTTGGTTTATGAGTGCGAATACCGAGGCTCAAGGGAGCGGGCGCGGCCTTGAAGCGGCCAAGTGGTCAATCGTCGCCGTTCTGTTGGTTGTGGCTATCGTCGGTAACTATTACTACCGTGATTTCAGCCTGCCGCTGCGTGCGTTGGCCGTTGTCGTGGTTATTGCCGTTGCAGGTGCAGTGGCATTGATGACCACTAAAGGCAAGGCCACCGTTGCGTTTGCGCGCGAAGCGCGTACTGAAGTACGTAAAGTGATCTGGCCAACTCGTCAGGAAACGTTACACACCACGTTGATCGTTGCCGCGGTAACCGCCGTGATGTCACTGATTCTGTGGGGCCTGGATGGTATATTGGTCCGTCTGGTATCGTTTATTACTGGCCTGAGGTTCTAAAATGTCTGAAGCCCCAAAAAAACGCTGGTACGTCGTTCAGGCGTTTTCCGGTTTTGAAGGTCGCGTAGCGCAATCGCTGCGTGAACATATCAAACTGCACGATATGGAAGAGCTGTTCGGCGAAGTCATGGTTCCCACCGAAGAAGTGGTGGAGATCCGTGGCGGTCTGCGTCGTAAGAGTGAGCGTAAATTCTTCCCTGGCTATGTACTGGTTCAGATGGTGATGAATGACGCCAGCTGGCACCTGGTGCGCAGTGTTCCTCGTGTTATGGGCTTCATCGGTGGAACTTCCGATCGTCCTGCACCGATCAGCGATAAAGAAGTGGATGCTATTATGAACCGCCTGCAGCAGGCTGGTGATAAGCCACGTCCGAAAACGATGTTCGAGCCGGGTGAATTGGTGCGCGTCAACGATGGTCCATTTGCTGACTTTAACGGTGTCGTTGAAGAAGTGGACTACGAGAAGAGCCGCCTGAAAGTGTCTGTCTCCATCTTTGGCCGTGCAACGCCGGTGGAACTGGACTTTAGCCAGGTAGAAAAAGGCTGATCAAATAATCAGCAAGGCGAGCGGATTTGTGGCTTGTCAGAGGCGCGAAATTGAACTATAATTTCGCGCCTTTTGTTTTTAGATGTCTTGCTCTTGCAGCGAGACGAAACACGGGGAGCCTCTCAGGAGGCGATATTACCCAAACGAGGAAATTTCAATGGCCAAGAAAGTACAAGCCTACGTTAAGCTGCAAGTTGCAGCCGGTATGGCTAACCCAAGTCCACCAGTTGGTCCAGCTCTGGGTCAGCAAGGTGTTAACATCATGGAATTCTGTAAGGCATTTAACGCTAAGACTGACAGCGTTGAGAAAGGCCTGCCGATCCCGGTTGTTATTACAGTTTATTCTGATCGCTCCTTCACTTTCGTAACCAAAACCCCGCCGGCAGCAGTTCTGCTGAAGAAAGCGGCTGGTGTTAAATCTGGTTCCGGCAAGCCAAACAAAGAAAAAGTTGGCAAAGTGACTAGTGCACAGGTTCGTGAAATCGCAGAAACCAAAGCTGCGGACATGACTGGTTCTGACGTTGAAGCGATGATTCGCTCCATCGAAGGTACTGCTCGTTCCATGGGCCTGGTAGTGGAGGATTAAGAAATGGCTAAGCTGACCAAGCGCATGCGCGTGATCCGTGACAAAGTTGATGCTACTAAACAGTATGACATCCTCGAAGCTGTTGCTCTGCTGAAAGAGCTGGCCACCGCTAAATTCGTAGAAAGCGTTGACGTTGCCGTTAACCTCGGCATCGACGCTCGTAAATCAGACCAAAACGTTCGTGGTGCTACCGTTCTGCCACACGGCACCGGTCGCAGCGTTCGCGTTGCCGTATTTGCCCAGGGCCCTAACGCTGAAGCTGCTAAAGCTGCAGGCGCAGAGCTGGTAGGTATGGAAGACCTGGCTGACCAGATCAAGAAAGGCGAGATGAACTTCGACGTAGTTATTGCTTCCCCGGATGCAATGCGCGTTGTAGGTCAACTGGGCCAGGTTCTGGGTCCACGTGGTCTGATGCCTAACCCGAAAGTGGGTACCGTTACCCCTAACGTTGCTGAAGCTGTGAAGAACGCTAAAGCAGGTCAGGTTCGTTATCGTAACGACAAAAACGGTATCATCCATACCACTATCGGTAAGGTTGATTTCGACACAGACAAGCTGAAGGAAAACCTGGAGTCTCTGCTGGTTGCGCTGAAAAAAGCCAAACCATCTCAGGCAAAAGGCGTGTACATCAAGAAAGTTAGCCTCTCCACCACCATGGGTGCTGGCGTAGCTATCGATCAAAGCGGCTTGACTGCTGTAGCGAACTAATCACCTGGTGATTAATCGCTTTGACTTGGGGGTGGGATTCATCTAGAATCTTATCCCCCAAGGTTCTGCTACGTGCGGAACAACAGATTTTTCGGTTGGAGCCTGGCCTATCCAGGCCTCCGTCCAAGACCGCAGGTGTGCCGCAAGGCACTTAATCCTTCCTGCGTAGACGGTGACAGAGCCTAAAGAAATTTTTTCTTTTTTAAAAAGAATGGTCTTTGCTGGATTCTGCTCACCGTGTTAAGCCGCTCAACGGCGCGTGTTCGCACAAGCTGTTGAGTGAAGTGAGTTCCGGGGATTTTCCCCGGCTAAATCCAGGAGCAAAAAGCTAATGGCATTAAATCTTCAAGACAAACAAGCGATTGTTGCTGAAGTCAACGAAGTAGCCAAAGGCGCGCTGTCTGCGGTAGTTGCGGATTCTCGTGGCGTTACCGTTGATAAAATGACTGAACTGCGTAAAGCAGGTCGTGAAGCTGGCGTTTACATGCGTGTTGTTCGTAACACCTTGATGCGTCGCGTAGTTGAAGGCACTCCGTTCGAATGCCTGAAAGACACGTTTGTCGGTCCTACCTTGATTGCATTCTCTACTGAACACCCGGGCGCTGCTGCTCGTCTGTTCAAAGAGTTCGCGAAAGCGAATGCAAAATTTGAGGTTAAAGCTGCGGCCTTTGAAGGTGAGCTGATCCCTGCGGCACAAATCGACCGCTTGGCAACGCTGCCTACTTACGATGAAGCAATCGCACGCCTGATGGCAACCATGAAAGAAGCCGCTGCTGGCAAATTGGTTCGCACTCTGGCTGCAGTACGCGATCAGAAAGAAGCGGCATAAGCCTCTCTCTTTCTTAGCCTTTGCTTACGTATTTAAACTATTTCTGAATTTTAGGAACTTTTGTTATGTCTATCACTAAAGACCAAATTATCGAAGGCGTTGCAGCCCTGTCTGTAATGGAAATCGTTGAACTGATCGCCGCTATGGAAGAGAAGTTCGGTGTTTCTGCTGCTGCTGTAGCTGCAGGTCCTGCTGCTGCTGTTGAAGCTGCTGAAGAAAAAACTGAATTCGACGTTGTACTGAAAGGTATCGGCGCGAACAAAGTTGCAGTAATCAAAGCAGTACGTGGCGCAACTGGCCTGGGTCTGAAAGAAGCTAAAGACCTGGTTGAGTCTGCACCAGCAGCACTGAAAGAAGGCATCAGCAAAGACGACGCTGAAGCACTGAAAAAAGCTCTGGAAGAAGCTGGCGCTGAAGTTGAAGTTAAATAAGCCACTGCTTTTGGAGTGCAGTCTGTTTTAACTAACAGACTGATGGCTGGTGACTTTTTGGTCACCAGCCTTTTTGCGCTGTAGGGCGTCAGTAGAGTTTCACACTGTTTGACTACTGGCTAACCCCAATATTTCTTTCTATCGACGACTTAATATACTGCCCTCTGCGCCGCAGCCGAATCTGCCGCCACGGCAATGAAATGATTTAAGCGTGATAGAAACGAGTATTGCGGAAAGTGTTCTCGCTTTCCGGTCAACAAAACGGTGTTGCATGAACCGTCCCCTATCCGGACGGACAATAGGTTCGACTTTCCAGCGAGCTGAGGAACCCTATGGTTTACTCCTATACCGAGAAGAAACGTATTCGTAAGGATTTTGGTAAGCGTCCGCAAGTTTTGGACATACCTTATCTCCTTTCTATCCAGCTTGACTCGTTCCAGAAATTTATCGAGCAAGACCCAGAAGGGCAATACGGCTTAGAAGCCGCATTCCGTTCTGTTTTCCCGATCCAGAGCTACAGTGGCAATTCGGAGCTGCAATACGTTAGCTACCGTCTTGGTGAGCCGGTGTTTGACGTTAAAGAGTGCCAGATCCGTGGTGTGACGTACTCTGCACCGCTGCGCGTAAAACTGCGCCTGGTCATCTACGAACGTGAAGCACCAGAAGGTACGGTCAAAGACATCAAGGAACAAGAAGTCTATATGGGCGAGATTCCGCTCATGACCGAAAACGGTACCTTTGTCATTAACGGTACTGAGAGGGTTATCGTATCCCAGCTGCATCGTAGTCCTGGTGTGTTCTTCGACAGCGATAAGGGCAAAACCCACTCCTCGGGTAAAGTGCTGTATAACGCACGTATCATCCCTTACCGTGGCTCATGGCTGGATTTCGAGTTTGACCCGAAAGACAACCTGTTCGTGCGTATCGACCGTCGCCGTAAACTGCCTGCGACCATTATTCTGCGCGCGCTGAGCTACACCACTGAGCAGATCCTTGACCTGTTCTTTGAGAAAGTTGTTTTCGAGATCCGTGATAACAAGCTGCAGATGGAGCTGGTTCCAGAGCGTCTGCGTGGTGAAACTGCGTCCTTCGATATCGAAGCCAACGGTAAGATCTACGTTGAGAAAGCACGCCGTATCACCGCTCGTCATATCCGTCAGCTCGAAAAAGACGAAATTCGCAGTATTGAAGTACCGGTTGAGTACATCGCGGGCAAAGTGGTCGCGAAGGACTATATCGATACCAATACCGGCGAACTGATCTGTGCAGCCAACATGGAGCTGTCACTGGATCTGTTGGCCAAGCTGAGCCAGTCAGGCCACAAGCGTATCGAAACGCTGTTCACCAACGATCTGGACCACGGTGCGTACATCTCTGAAACCGTACGTGTCGACCCAACCAGCGATCGTCTGAGCGCTCTGGTAGAAATCTACCGCATGATGCGCCCTGGTGAGCCACCAACGCGTGAAGCCGCGGAAAGCCTGTTTGAGAACCTGTTCTTCTCTGAAGACCGCTACGATCTGTCTGCGGTTGGCCGGATGAAGTTCAACCGTTCTCTGCTGCGTGACGAGATCGAAGGTTCGGGCATCCTGAGCAAAGACGACATCATCGAAGTGATGAAGAAGCTCATCGATATCCGTAACGGTAAAGGCGAAGTGGACGATATCGACCACTTGGGCAACCGTCGTATCCGTTCCGTTGGCGAAATGGCCGAGAACCAGTTCCGTGTCGGTCTGGTACGTGTTGAGCGTGCGGTGAAAGAACGTCTGTCCCTGGGCGATCTGGATACCCTGATGCCTCAGGACATGATCAACGCCAAGCCAATTTCGGCGGCGGTGAAAGAGTTCTTCGGTTCAAGCCAGCTGTCCCAGTTTATGGACCAGAACAACCCGTTGTCCGAGATCACGCACAAACGTCGTATCTCTGCATTGGGCCCAGGCGGTCTGACCCGTGAACGTGCCGGCTTTGAAGTTCGAGACGTACACCCGACTCACTACGGTCGCGTGTGTCCAATCGAAACGCCGGAAGGTCCAAACATCGGTCTGATCAACTCCTTGTCCGTGTACGCACAGACCAACGAGTATGGCTTCCTGGAAACCCCGTACCGCCGCGTGCGTGACGGCGTGGTTACCGATGAAATCAACTATCTGTCTGCTATTGAAGAAGGCAACTTCGTTATCGCTCAGGCGAACTCCAACCTGGATGAAGAAGGCCGCTTCGAAGAAGACCTGGTTACCTGTCGTAGCAAAGGCGAATCAAGCCTGTTTAGCCGCGACCAGGTTGACTATATGGACGTATCAACCCAGCAGGTTGTTTCTGTTGGTGCTTCACTGATCCCATTCCTGGAACACGATGACGCCAACCGTGCATTGATGGGTGCGAACATGCAACGTCAAGCGGTGCCAACCCTGCGTGCTGACAAGCCGCTGGTAGGTACCGGTATGGAACGTGCCGTAGCGGTTGACTCCGGTGTTACTGCCGTAGCCAAACGTGGTGGTGTGATCCAGTACGTGGATGCTTCCCGTATCGTTATCAAAGTTAACGAAGACGAGATGTACCCGGGCGAAGCAGGTATCGATATTTATAACCTGACCAAGTACACCCGTTCTAACCAGAACACCTGTATCAACCAGATGCCTTGTGTGAATCTGGGTGAGCCAATCGAGCGCGGCGACGTGCTGGCAGATGGCCCGTCTACAGACCTGGGTGAACTGGCATTGGGTCAGAACATGCGCGTCGCGTTCATGCCTTGGAACGGCTACAACTTCGAAGACTCCATTTTGGTCTCCGAGCGTGTAGTACAGGAAGATCGCTTCACCACCATCCACATTCAGGAACTGGCTTGCGTGTCTCGCGACACCAAACTGGGGCCGGAAGAGATCACCGCCGACATCCCTAACGTGGGTGAAGCAGCGCTCTCCAAACTGGATGAATCCGGTATCGTGTATATCGGTGCAGAAGTGACCGGTGGCGACATTCTGGTTGGTAAGGTAACGCCGAAAGGTGAAACCCAGCTGACGCCAGAAGAGAAGCTGCTGCGTGCGATCTTCGGTGAGAAAGCGTCTGACGTTAAAGACTCTTCTCTGCGCGTACCAAACGGCGTTTCCGGTACGGTTATCGACGTGCAGGTCTTTACCCGCGATGGCGTGGACAAAGACAAGCGTGCGTTGGAAATCGAAGAGATGCAGCTGAAGCAGGCGAAGAAAGACCTGACTGAAGAACTGCAGATCCTGGAAGCTGGCCTGTTCGCTCGTATCCATGCGGTACTGGTTTCTGGTGGTATCGAAGCCGAGAAGCTGAGCAAACTGCCACGCGATCGCTGGTTGGAACTGGGCCTGACCGACGAAGACAAGCAAAACCAGCTGGAGCAGCTGGCAGAGCAGTACGACGAACTGAAATCCGACTTCGAGAAGAAGCTGGATGCCAAGCGTCGTAAGATCACCCAAGGCGACGATCTGGCACCAGGCGTGCTGAAAATCGTCAAGGTGTATCTGGCCGTTAAGCGTCAGATCCAACCGGGTGACAAGATGGCAGGCCGCCACGGTAACAAGGGTGTTATCTCCAAGATCAACCCGATCGAAGATATGCCTTACGATGAAAACGGTACGCCGGTTGACATCGTTCTGAACCCGCTGGGCGTTCCATCGCGTATGAACATCGGTCAGATCCTGGAAACTCACCTGGGTATGGCGGCGAAAGGCATTGGTGAGAAGATCAACCAAATGCTCAAGCAGCACCAGGAAGTGGCCAAGCTGCGTGAATTCATCCAGAAGGCTTACGATCTGGGTGACGGCGTTTGCCAGAAAGTTGACCTGAACACCTTCACCGACGACGAAGTCTTGCGTCTGGCAGAGAACCTGAAAAAAGGTATGCCGATCGCAACCCCAGTCTTCGATGGTGCGAAAGAGTCAGAAATCAAGCAACTGCTGGAAATGGGCGGTATCCCGACTTCAGGTCAGATTACGCTGTTTGATGGCCGTACCGGCGAGCAGTTCGAGCGCCAGGTAACCGTCGGCTATATGTACATGCTGAAACTGAACCACTTGGTTGACGATAAGATGCACGCGCGTTCTACCGGTTCTTACAGCTTGGTTACTCAGCAGCCGCTGGGTGGTAAGGCGCAATTCGGTGGTCAGCGCTTCGGTGAGATGGAAGTGTGGGCGCTGGAAGCATACGGCGCAGCTTACACCTTGCAGGAAATGCTTACCGTTAAGTCGGATGACGTCAACGGCCGTACCAAGATGTACAAAAACATCGTGGATGGCGATCACCGTATGGAACCAGGCATGCCGGAGTCCTTCAACGTACTGTTGAAAGAAATCCGCTCGCTGGGTATCAACATCGAACTGGAAGGCGACTAATCGCTATTCCAGCTCTGGCTCCCGACCTTAGGGAGCCAGAGGGTGGTTGTTCAGGTCACACGGGCGCGCGATTTGTCAGCGTGCGCCCAACAGGTTTAACTCCGACAGGAGCCAATCCGTGAAAGACTTATTAAAGTTTCTGAAAGCGCAAACTAAGACCGAAGAGTTTGATGCGATCAAGATTGCTCTGGCATCGCCAGACATGATCCGTTCATGGTCGTTCGGTGAAGTTAAAAAGCCGGAAACCATTAACTACCGTACGTTCAAACCTGAGCGTGACGGCCTTTTCTGCGCCCGTATCTTTGGGCCGGTAAAAGATTACGAGTGCCTGTGCGGTAAGTACAAGCGCTTGAAACACCGCGGCGTGATTTGTGAGAAGTGCGGCGTTGAAGTGACCCAGACCAAAGTACGCCGTGAGCGTATGGGCCACATCGAACTGGCTTCCCCAACTGCGCACATCTGGTTCCTGAAGTCGCTGCCTTCGCGCATCGGTTTGCTGCTGGATATGCCGCTGCGTGACATCGAACGTGTACTGTACTTCGAATCCTACGTAGTAGTCGAAGGCGGTATGACCAACCTCGAGCGTCGTCAGATCCTGACTGAAGAGCAGTATCTGGATGCGCTGGAAGAGTTTGGTGACGAATTCGACGCCAAGATGGGTGCGGAAGCTATTCAGGCCCTGTTGAAAAACATGGATCTGGAAGCCGAGTGTGAGCAGCTGCGTGAAGAGCTGAACGAAACCAACTCCGAAACCAAGCGTAAGAAGCTGACCAAGCGTATCAAGCTGCTGGAAGCGTTCGTGCAATCTGGTAACAAACCAGAGTGGATGATCCTGACCGTGCTGCCGGTACTGCCGCCAGATCTGCGTCCATTGGTTCCACTGGATGGTGGCCGTTTCGCGACTTCAGATCTGAACGATCTGTACCGCCGCGTGATCAACCGTAACAACCGTCTGAAACGCCTGCTGGATCTGGCTGCGCCGGACATCATCGTGCGCAACGAAAAGCGTATGCTGCAAGAAGCGGTAGATGCCCTGCTGGATAACGGCCGTCGCGGTCGTGCCATCACCGGTTCCAACAAGCGTCCTCTGAAATCTTTGGCCGACATGATCAAAGGTAAGCAGGGTCGTTTCCGTCAGAACCTGTTGGGTAAACGTGTTGACTACTCTGGTCGTTCTGTAATCACCGTAGGTCCATACCTGCGTCTGCATCAGTGCGGTCTGCCGAAGAAAATGGCACTGGAGCTGTTCAAACCGTTCATCTACGGCAAGCTGGAACTGCGTGGCCTGGCCACAACGATCAAAGCCGCCAAGAAAATGGTTGAGCGCGAAGAAGCTGTCGTTTGGGATATCCTGGACGAAGTGATCCGCGAACACCCGGTACTGCTGAACCGTGCACCAACCCTGCACCGTTTGGGTATTCAGGCGTTTGAACCGGTTCTGATCGAAGGTAAAGCGATCCAGCTGCACCCGCTGGTTTGTGCGGCATACAACGCCGACTTCGATGGTGACCAGATGGCTGTTCACGTACCGTTGACGCTGGAAGCCCAGCTGGAAGCGCGTGCGTTGATGATGTCTACCAACAACATCCTGTCACCAGCGAACGGCGAGCCAATCATCGTTCCTTCTCAGGACGTTGTATTGGGTCTGTACTATATGACTCGTGACTGTGTTAACGCCAAAGGCGAAGGCATGGTTCTGACGGGTCCTAAAGAAGCTGAACGCGTTTACCGCGCCGGTCTGGCCTCTCTGCATGCACGCGTAAAAGTGCGTATTACAGAAGAGATCAAGAATACCGAAGGTGAATCTGTTCACCAGACTTCGATTATTGATACCACTATCGGTCGCGCCATCCTGTGGATGATCGTACCGCAAGGTCTGCCGTACTCGATCGTCAACCAGCCTTTGGGCAAGAAAGCGATCTCCAAGATGCTGAACACCTGTTACCGCATCCTGGGCCTGAAGCCGACCGTAATCTTCGCTGACCAGATCATGTACACCGGTTTTGCTTACGCTGCCCGTTCAGGCGCGTCTGTAGGTATCGATGACATGGTTATCCCAGCCAAGAAAGCAGAGATCATCGAAGAAGCGGAAACCGAAGTTGCCGAGATCCAGGAGCAGTTCCAATCTGGTCTGGTTACCGCGGGCGAACGCTACAACAAAGTGATCGATATCTGGGCTGCGGCGAACGAACGTGTTGCTAAAGCGATGATGGAAAACCTGTCGGTTGAAGACGTGGTTAACCGTGACGGCGTGGTGGAACAACAAGTTTCCTTCAACAGCATCTTTATGATGGCCGACTCCGGTGCTCGTGGTTCTGCCGCTCAGATCCGTCAGTTGGCGGGTATGCGTGGCCTGATGGCCAAGCCAGATGGCTCCATCATTGAAACGCCAATCACTGCGAACTTCCGTGAAGGTCTGAACGTACTCCAGTACTTCATCTCCACGCACGGTGCTCGTAAAGGCTTGGCGGATACCGCACTGAAAACGGCAAACTCCGGTTATCTGACCCGTCGTCTGGTTGACGTGGCGCAGGATCTGGTAGTGACCGAAGACGACTGTGGTACTCACAACGGCATCATGATGACTCCGGTTATCGAAGGTGGTGACGTTAAAGAGCCACTGCGTGAACGCGTTCTGGGTCGTGTGACTGCTGAAGATGTCATCAAGCCGGGTACGGCTGACATCCTGGTGCCACGTAACACCCTGCTGAACGAGAAGACTTGTGACCTGTTGGAAGAGAACTCTGTCGACAGCGTTAAAGTCCGTTCCGTAGTTAGCTGTGAAACCGACTTTGGTGTGTGCGCCAACTGCTATGGTCGCGACCTGGCACGTGGTCACATCATCAACAAAGGTGAAGCCATCGGCGTTATCGCGGCCCAGTCCATCGGTGAGCCGGGTACACAGCTGACGATGCGTACGTTCCACATCGGTGGTGCGGCATCTCGTGCGGCAGCAGAATCCAGCATCCAGGTGAAGAACAAAGGTAACCTGAAGCTGAGCAATGTGAAGTTCGTTATGAACGCCGCAGGCAAGCTGGTAATTACCTCGCGTAATACCGAACTGAAGCTGATCGACGAATTCGGCCGTACCAAAGAAAGCTACAAAGTGCCTTACGGTGCCGTAATGGGCAAAGGTGATGGTGCAGAAGTTAACGGCGGCGAAACCGTTGCTAACTGGGATCCACACACCATGCCGGTTGTGACCGAGGTGAGCGGTTTCATTCGCTTCGCCGATATGGTTGACGGCCAGACCATTACCCGCCAGACCGACGAACTGACCGGTTTGTCTTCTCTGGTAGTACTGGACAGCGCAGAGCGTACCGGTAGCGGTAAAGACCTGCGTCCGGCACTGAAAATCGTTGATGCCAAAGGCGACGACGTATTGATCCCAGGTACTGATATGCCTGCTCAATACTTCCTGCCGGGTAAAGCGATTGTGCAGCTGGAAGACGGCATTCAGATCGGTGCGGGTGATACCCTGGCGCGTATTCCTCAGGAATCCGGCGGTACCAAGGATATTACCGGTGGTCTGCCACGCGTTGCTGATCTGTTCGAAGCACGTCGTCCGAAAGAGCCGGCAATCCTGGCTGAAATCAGCGGGATTATCTCGTTCGGTAAAGAGACCAAAGGCAAACGTCGCCTGGTAATCTCTCCACTGGACGGCAGCGACGCTTACGAAGAGATGATCCCTAAATGGCGTCAGCTCAACGTGTTCGAAGGTGAAATTGTGGAACGTGGTGACGTTGTTTCTGACGGCCCAGAATCTCCACATGACATTCTGCGTCTGCGTGGTGTGCATGCGGTTACCCGCTACATCACCAACGAAGTGCAGGAAGTTTACCGTCTGCAAGGCGTTAAGATTAACGATAAACACATCGAAGTTATCGTTCGTCAGATGTTGCGTAAAGGGACCATCGTTAGCGCTGGTAGCACCGAGTTCCTGGAAGGCGAACAGGCTGAAGTATCACGTGTTAAGATTGCTAACCGTAAACTTGCTGCTGAAGGCAAGATCGAAGCAACCTTCTCACGCGATCTGCTGGGTATCACCAAGGCTTCCTTGGCGACCGAGTCCTTCATCTCTGCTGCATCGTTCCAGGAAACGACGCGCGTTCTCACCGAAGCGGCCGTTGCCGGTAAGCGTGATGAACTGCGCGGCCTGAAAGAGAACGTGATCGTGGGCCGTCTGATCCCAGCCGGTACCGGTTACGCTTATCACCAGGATCGTATGCGCCGTAAGGCTCTGGGTGAAACTCCGGTTGTTCCGCTGGTTAGCGCGGAAGAAGCGACAGCCAACCTGGCCGAATTGCTCAACGCCGGTAACCTGGGTGGCAGTGACGAATAAGTCACTTCATCCCTGACTGCACGTTAAGCAGTGAATGACTAAAGCCCTGGCTATCCTAGCCGGGGCTTTTTGTTGTACAGTGCTGTAAAGTTAAAATAACGGGACAGGCATGGATACCTCAACTTCAGTCAGTGGCAGCAGCGCTGCCAACAGTGAAATAACCTCATCAACCCAGTATTCTCAAAGCCGCGCGCGACGCGCCGCCTGGGGAAGCTTTGTTGGTGCCGTAGTCGATTGGTACGACTTCCTACTGTACGGAATAGTTGCCGCTTTAGTCTTTAACACCGAATTCTTCCCGCAGGTCAGCCCAACGATGGGCACGCTGGCCGCCTTTGGCACCTTTGGCGTCGGTTTCTTGTTCCGCCCGTTAGGTGGCATGGTGTTCGGGCATTTTGGCGATAAGCTGGGCCGTAAGCGTATGCTGATGATCACCGTCTGGATGATGGGGATCTCTACGGCGTTGATCGGCCTGCTGCCCTCGTTCGATTCGGTCGGCTGGTGGGCCCCGGTCATGCTGGTGCTGCTACGAGCGGTGCAAGGGTTTGCTGTGGGTGGTGAATGGGGTGGTGCTGCCTTGCTGGCGGTAGAAAGCGCGCCTAAGAAGAGAAAAGCCTTTTACAGCAGCGGCGTACAGATTGGTTTTGGCGTCGGGCTGCTGTTGGCTACTGGTTCTGTTTCCCTGGTCAGCCACTACACCAGCAATGAGGACTTTATCAACTGGGGCTGGCGTTTGCCGTTCCTGTTCAGCCTGGTGCTGGTCGCCATTGCCTGGTGGATCCGTAACGGCATGGATGAGTCACAGGAGTTTGAAGCCAATAAAACGCTGCACGAACGGGCCGAGAAAATCCGCAAGTTCCCGATCTTTGAGGCGCTGCGCCAGAACCCCAAAGCCTTCTTGTTGATCATTGCCCTACGCTTTGGCGAACTGCTGACGATGTATATCGTCACGGCCTTTGCCATGAACTACTCAACCACCCATCTTGGCCTGTCACGGGATCTGTTCCTGAATATTGGCTTGCTGGTCGGGGCGGTGAGCTGTGTCTCGATCCCTTGCTTTGCCTATTTGGCCGATAGCTTTGGCAGACGGCGGATCTACGTGACGGGAGCATTGATTGGTGTTGCCAGCACGGTACCGTTTTTCATGGCGCTGGAAAGCCGTAACACGGTGATGATTATCTTCTTTGCCATCATGCTGGGAAATATGGCGCACGATATGCTGGTCAGCGTGCAGCAGCCGATGTTTACCGAGCTGTTCGGCACGGCATACCGCTATAGCGGAGCCGGAGTTGGTTATCAGGTCGCGAGCGTGGTCGGCGGTGGCTTCACGCCGTTTATTGCCGTGTTGCTGGTGGAGTTGATGGACGGCTCCTGGCATCTGGTTGCCGCCTATCTGGCGCTAGGGTGCCTGCTTTCGGCCATTGTTGGTATGCGTATGAAACCCCAGACGGCGGATTGAAACGTTTATAGGGGCGCAGTATACGGCGCCCCGACAAAGGGAAAGGTAGCGCTAGCGGGTGTTTTTAACCAAGGGACAGTTTAATGCGCATTCCACAGGCCGCTGCATATCGTCGTAAAGTGGAGAGGCTTGCATTTGAAACATTCCTCTCCAGCCGACTCACTGCGGGTTGGCTGACCCCCATTCGTACAGCAATCTCTGTGCTTGTCAGTCCTGATTTAGACTTCATTTCGATCAGGACTGCGCGAAGTTCCTCTTCCTGGCTTTCTTCCTCATAGGCCTTTCTAACTTCAGGATTAGCAAGAGATTTAGCTTTAACTTCTGAAAATTTAATACCTTTAACTGTCATCTTTCAGTTCCTCCCATCTTGACTTCGCCAAGGCTATTTCAGCTTTCGGTGTCTTAGGGGATTTCTTTATGAACGTTCTTAAGATGTAGATCTTACGTCTTTTCGCATAAGCAAAAAACGTTCTGGTGATATCTTTTCGGCCAACCCGTAACTCAAACAATCCGCCTTCGATGATGTCCGTGTCCGGATATCTCAGTTCCGGTCCTTTGGCTTCCAGCTTTTCAAGTCCTTTAAGCGCCTTGGCCTGCATAACAGGTTCGAGCTCATAAATTTCTCTCTCAGCCTCTGGGTGAAATAGCAATTCATACATATAAGCCCCCACAGGTGAATAGTCAACATAACCTATGGGTTATAATAATGTATAAGTTATATTTTATAGGCAAAGTCAACCAAGGAACCGGAAGCGTGCGGCCAGTCCCCGCACGCTCCGGCGTTTGGTAAGCAAGGTTATCAAGAGGGGGAGATAACCTTGGTTGGTTTAGGAACGCTTGCCAACACCGCCACTATAACGAGGCCATTTCTCCCTGCCAGCTCGCCTTGGCGGCTTTGCGCAGTGTTTCCAGACCTATTGGCTCGATGGTGCAACCGTTGCAGGTAGTTGCGTAGCGCGTCCCAGATAATCATCCCAATCTTTCCACACCGGCTGTAGCCCGGCGGCACCGATAGCCTGTGCCACCTGCTGCGGCGTTCGGTTGTCGTGCGGTTCGAACTGTTCCAGCTCTGGCGGCACATCGTCGGCATAACCACCCGGCTGGGTTTTGGAACCGGCACTGACGCTGTTGATGGCTACCGGGATCATATGGTCGCGGAAGAAGGCCGACTCTCGTGTAGATAATGAAAGCTCCACGTCAGGAGCGAATAACCGGAAAGCACAGATCAACTGTACCAGTTGCGGTTCACTCATGATCGAGGCCGGCTCAATACCCCCGGCGCAGGGCCGCAGGCGAGGGAACGAGATCGAGTAACGGCTCTGCCAGTAAGTCTGTTGCAGATAAAACAGATGCTCTGCCAGCAGATAGCAGTCCGTGCGCCAACTGCTGGAAAGCCCGATCAGCGCTCCTAGCCCGATCTTGTCGATCCCGGCGCGCCCCAGACGATCCGGCGTACTCAGCCGCCAATGAAAATCCTGTTTCTGGCCACGCAGATGGTGCTGCTGATAGGTCGCGGGATGATAGGTTTCCTGATAGACCAACACGCCGTCCAGCCCAAGGGCTTTCAGCTCGGCGTAGTCTTGTTGTGCCAGAGGCTGCACCTCCATCATCAGCGAACTGAAATGGCGGCGGATCGCCGGAATATGCTGGCGGAAATAATCCATGCCGACTTTGCGCTGATGTTCTCCGGTCACCAGCAGCAGGTGCTCAAATCCTAATGCCTTGATAGCCGCGCATTCCCGTTCGATCTCTGCCGCATCAAGCGTTTTGCGCTTGAGGTGGTTACTCATCGAAAAACCGCAGTAGGTACAATCGTTGGCACACAGGTTAGAAAGATATAACGGCACATAAAAGCTCACCACGTTACCGAAACGCTGGCGGGTGAGCTGCTGTGCTCGTTGCGCCAGGGGCTCCAGATAGGGGGCGGCGGCAGGGGAGATAAGCGCCATAAAATCCTCCCGCGTCAGCTTGGCGCTATTCAGCGCCTGCTCAACGTCACGTGCCGTTTTGCTGTTAATACGCAGCGTCAGGTCATCCCAATCCCAACTTGGCAGGCGCTCGCTAAAATCACTGGCCATCAGCATTTCTCCTCTGAATGACTGAGAAACGCCGTCAGCGGACTGGATGCGGCGGCGATCGACTGGCGGCTGCCTAGCCCGGAGTTGCGTGCTAACTCTCCGGCCTCCAGAGCCAGGCGGAAAGCCTGGGCCATTTGCACCGGATCCCGCGCCACGGCGATGGCGGTATTGACCAGTACCGCATCGGCTCCCAGTTCCATCGCCTCTAACGCGTGGCTTGGGGCACCGATCCCGGCATCAATGACTACCGGCACTTTGGCCTGTTCAATAATGATCTCAAGGAAATCACGGGTCAGTAAGCCACGGTTAGAACCGATTGGCGCGCCGAGTGGCATTACGGCTGCACAGCCCGCTTCTTCCAGCCGCTTACACAGCACCGGATCGGCACCGCAGTAAGGCAGCACCACAAAGCCCTGTTTGACCAGGATCTCCGCCGCTTTGAGCGTTTCGATCGGGTCTGGCAGCAGGTATTTCACCTCTGGGTGAATTTCCAGTTTGACCCAGTGAGTCCCCAGCGCTTCGCGCGCCAGCCGGGCGGCAAATACCGCCTCATCTGCCGTTTTTGCCCCGGAAGTGTTGGGCAGTAATTTCACGCCCAACCGTTGCAGCGGTGCCAGAATGGCGTCATTCCCACCGCGCAGGTCGACGCGTTTCATCGCCATGGTGACCAGTTGCGAGCCGGAGGCTTGTAGTGCAGCCAGCATCAACTCGGGCGTAGCGAATTTCCCCGTGCCGGTAAACAGACGTGAGGTAAAGGTGGTATCGGCGATTTGCAGCATGTCAGCCTCCGGCAATCGCTTGAAACAGCAAGATATCATCACCGTCCTGCACCTGACGGGTGGCCCAGTCGCTGCGTGGAATGATGACCTGGTTGATCGCCAAAGCGCTACCTGGCTGGTGGCGTTCCAGCCGTTCGAGCAAAGCGTCGATGTTTAACGGCTGCTCCAGCTCCAGTGGTTGATCGTTGAGCGTAATCTTCATGCTGGCTCTCCGCAGAGGGGGCAGGTGCTGGCCTTGCTCAGTTGCAGGGTGCTCCAGCTTTGCTGCTTGCCGTCGAACAGGCGTAGCTTGCCGCTAAGGGAGGAGGGCAGCCCAGCCAGCATCTTTATCGCTTCCAGCGCCTGCAGCGTGCCGATCACGCCAACGACCGGGCCTAGCACGCCCGCAGTACGGCAGTTACGCTGCGGTTCGGTCTGCTCCGGGTAGAGGCAGGCATAACAACCATGGGCATAGGGCGGTTCGATAACCAGCAACTGGCCGCTGAACCCCACTGCGCTGCCGCTGATCAACGGCACGCTGGCTCGGATGCAGGCGGCATTCACCGCATGACGGGTGGCCATGTTGTCGCTGCAATCAAGCACCAGATCGGCACGGGCGACGGCATCGTTCAGCGTTGCCCCTTGCAGGCGTTGCTCCAGCGCGATCGACTCCACCAGAGGGTTCAGTGCTTGCAAATGGTTCTTTGCCAACTGAGCCTTGCTGGTGGCGATATCACCGGTGCGGTACAGAATTTGCCGTTGCAGATTGGTGAGGTGTAGCTGGTCATCATCGGCCAGCAGCAGTGTACCGACACCTGCTGCAGCCAGATACAGCGCCGCCGGGGAGCCTAATCCTCCTAATCCGACGATCAGCACCGTGGCTTGTTTCAGCTTTTCCTGCCCCTCGGGACCGACGTCTTCCAGCAGCAGTTGCCGGCTGTAGCGCAAGAACTCTTGGTCATTGAGCATCGCATGACTCCTTGCCTTCAATCAGCTGCAGCAGCGTTGCCGTAGCGGCACGCCAGTCTGGTGCCTGGGTGATGGCGCTGACCACGGCCACGCTGCCAACGCCACAGGCCAGCACTGCGGGGACGCGCTCGATGCTGATCCCGCCAATGGCTACTGTGGGATACTCCTGTAATCCGGCGACGTGGCGTCGCAACTCGGCCAAGCCTTGTGGCTCAGAGGGCATCTCCTTGGTTTGAGTTGGGAAGATATGCCCCAGTGCGATATAGGAAGGTTTGACGGCGATCGCCCGGGCCAGCTCAGCATCGTCATGGGTGGAAACGCCCAAGCGCAATCCTGCACGATGGATAGCGGCCAGATCGGTGGTGTCCAAATCTTCCTGCCCCAGGTGGACGCCGTAGGCATCATGCTTAATCGCCAACCGCCAATAATCATTGATAAACAGCCGGGCCTGATAGCGCTTGCCAAGGGCGATAGCGGCGGCAATGTCCGCCTCCACTTGCTCGTCTGGCAGATCTTTGATGCGTAGTTGGATAGTGGTAACGCCTGCCTCCAGCAGGCGGGCGATCCATTCAACGCTGTCGACGACCGGGTATAAACCCAGCTTGTGCGGTGTAGCAGGGAAGGGAGAGGTGAGGTTAGTCATTATTTATCTCCTCCTGCAAATTGGCCGCACTGTGGTACAGCTCGCTGCCGCGTGAGCGGAATTCAGCCGACATTTTCTCCATCCCGGTCAGTTGCACTTCGATCGGTTTGGCGGCCTCTTGTGCGGCGGCATAGTCACGCACTTCCTGGGAAATCTTCATCGAGCAGAACTTCGGCCCACACATGGAGCAAAAGTGGGCAATCTTGCCGGATTCTTGCGGCAGCGTTTCGTCGTGATAGGCGCGGGCGGTTTGTGGATCCAGCGCCAGGTTGAACTGATCTTCCCAACGGAATTCAAAGCGCGCCTTGGACATGGCGTTATCGCGGATTTGCGCGCCCGGATGGCCTTTCGCCAAGTCGGCGGCGTGAGCTGCGATCTTGTAGGTGATCAGCCCCTGTTTCACGTCCTCCTTGTTCGGCAGCCCCAGATGCTCCTTCGGCGTCACGTAGCAAAGCATCGCGCAGCCGAACCAGCCGATCATCGCCGCGCCGATCCCAGAGGTGAAATGGTCGTAACCTGGAGCGATATCGGTGGTCAATGGCCCCAGCGTATAGAACGGCGCTTCATGGCAATGTTCCAGCTCCTCGGTCATGTTGCGGCGGATCATCTGCATCGGCACGTGGCCTGGGCCTTCGATCATCACCTGTACGTCATATTCCCAGGCAATCTTGGTCAGTTCGCCCAGCGTATGCAGTTCAGCGAATTGCGCTTCGTCATTGGCATCCTGGATCGAGCCTGGGCGCAGGCCGTCGCCGAGTGACAGCGAGACATCGTAAGCGGCGCAAATTTCGCAGATCTCGCGGAAGTGCTGATAGAGGAAGTTCTCCTGATGATGCGACAGGCACCACTTCGCCATGATCGAGCCGCCACGGGAGACAATGCCGGTCAGGCGTTTGGCGGTCATTGGCACATAGCGCAGCAACACCCCGGCGTGGATGGTGAAGTAATCGACGCCTTGCTCGGCCTGTTCCAGCAAGGTATCGCGGAACATTTCCCAGGTCAGGTTCTCCGCCACGCCATTCACTTTCTCCAACGCCTGATAGATTGGCACCGTACCGATCGGCACCGGGCTGTTGCGCAGGATCCATTCACGGGTTTCGTGGATATAGCGGCCAGTGGAGAGATCCATCACAGTGTCAGCGCCCCAGCGGGTTGACCATACCAGCTTCTCGACTTCCTCTTCGATCGAAGAGGTGACCGCCGAGTTGCCGATATTGGCATTCACCTTCACCAGGAAATTACGACCAATAATCATCGGCTCGGATTCCGGGTGGTTGATGTTGGCGGGGATGATGGCGCGGCCAGCGGCCACTTCCTGGCGCACAAATTCCGGCGTGATGTTCTCCGGCAGATTTGCGCCCCAACTTTGGCCGGGATGCTGGTGGCGCAGCACTTCGCCACGAATGCGCTCACGGCCCATATTTTCGCGAATGGCGATAAATTCCATCTCTGGGGTGACAATACCGGCGCGCGCGTAATGCAACTGCGTAACACATTTACCCGGCAGGGCTTTACGGGGCAGCGGAAGGTGTTCAAAGCGCAGATGGTCTAACCCAACATCGGCCAGTCGTTGTTGGGTGAAGCCGGAACTGACGCCGCTTAACGCTTCGGTGTCGGCACGTTCGGCGATCCAGCCCGCTCGTACTTTGGCCAAACCACGATGTACGTCGAGCACCGCCAGCGGATCGCCATACGGCCCTGCGGTGTCATACACCGGGATGGCTTCGTTCTGTTCATATTGGGGCTGGTCTTTGTTGCCGCCAATCAGCGTCGGGCTGAGCTGGATCTCACGCATCGGTACCTGGATATCGCTGCGCGAACCCGCGAGATAGATCCGCTGTGAGTTGGGGAAGGTGACGCCTTGCAGAGAGTCGATAAAATCTTGCGCTTGGTCACGCTGTTGTTTACGGGCACGAGGTTTGTTCACGGTAGACATAGCAAATTCCTATCAGTGTAGTGATGTGTGGAAAATTGCTTGTCTGGAGCTCGGAGGGAGTAATGATGGTAGCCGGTAAGGCAGGCACAGCCCCTGGCGGGAGCATCTTGCCTATGGCGATAGATTACTCTTGTTCCCTTCGCGGGTATTAACCCGATCAGGTTCCGCGGATCCCGAATTAACGGTCTCAGCCTGGCTAATTTAATGAAAAATCAGCGCTAGGCACTCCGACAAGAGTCCTCAGTATAAGAGGGTCAACAAAAACCACAAGCCCTCCCCCGTCATCTTTCAAGCCGTAGCGTTGTTGGCTGCCTAGCTACGGCTTGAAATCTATAGGAGGATAGAGATCAAAATCAGGCTGGGTGTGATAGCGATTCAGTATTGCTAGTGCCCGGTTGGCCCTGCTGCCAGGTTTCTGCCGCCAACTGGATCAACTGATCTTCCAAGGCGAAACGAGATGCCAGGGCTTCGCCGATATCTGACAACGCCTGATTGAGTTCTTCACACACGTCCTGATCGATATCGACTTCGGTGTAGCGGTCATGGAACGCCATGACGGCTTCGGTATTGGCCTGTAATTTTGGGTAGAACTTGGTGGCTAGCGCCATTTTGGGGCTGGCGGAGCCTTCCACTTGTTTGATAATTTTGTCATAAATGTGAAAATGCCCGGCAGAGAGATAATCCACCAGATTATGGCAAAAGTTCTCCAGCGCTTTTTCATTGAGCGGCGTATGCTTTTCTTTGTTGGGTTTAATGCCGACTAAACTGCAGTAGGCAACCAGCAGTTGCTTGCGTGCCTGCAACCATTGATCGACTAATTCATTACTGCCACCAACGCGCTGAGTCAGGCTTTCCAATCGGTTTAGCATGATTGACTCCGTGTGTAAGAGAAAGAAAAAGTAAGTTAATAAAATGTAACAAAGACCATTCCTAGATTGCCAGTGAAGCAGAGGTTGTGCAACAACATATGGAACTTGCATTAACGGGTAACGAAAATGGCTGGTGGATCGTCAGCCATGAAAGCAAAATTTGGTTACCAAACGGTGAATTGCCGTTTGGTTCCGCCGCACTATTTTCCTTGCAAGGCCGGCCGGCTCGGCAAATTGGCGAATGGGAGGGAGCCCCGGTCTGGCTGGTGCGCCAACCGATGCCGAAAGAGATGGGATCGGTGAGGCAGTTGCTCAGTCTCGATCGTGGCCTGTTCCAACTGGCCGGGCGCGGCGTACAGCTGGCCGACTTTTATCGCTCGCACCGGTTCTGTGGCTACTGCGGCCATGAAATGCACCTTAGCCGTACCGAAAGCGCCTGCCTGTGTGACAACTGCCGCGAACGTTATTATCCGCAGATTGCCCCTTGCGTGATTGTCGCTATCCGCCGCAATGACGAGATCCTGTTGGCACAACATGTGCGCCACCGTGGGGGGATCCATACCGTGCTGGCGGGGTTTGTTGAAGTAGGGGAAACCCTGGAGCAGGCCGTAGCGCGCGAAGTGATGGAAGAAAGCAATATCGCCATTACCAACCTGCGCTACGTCACCTCGCAGCCCTGGCCGTTCCCTCATTCGCTGATGATGGCGTTTATGGCCGAGTATCAGGGCGGTGAACTGCGCCACGATCCGAAGGAGTTGCTCAATGCGGGCTGGTATCGCTATGACCAACTGCCGATGCTGCCACCACCTGGTACCGTTGCACGCCGCCTGATTGAGGACACCGTGGCGCTGTGTCGGGCAGAATAATGTACAATGGCGGCAGATAATCAAGGGAGCCCAAGAAATGAATGAGTTGAAGAACGATCGCTACCTGCGTGCGCTGCTGCGCCAGCCGGTGGATCTCACCCCTGTATGGATGATGCGCCAGGCCGGTCGTTATTTGCCAGAGTACAAAGCCACCCGTGCTCAGGCCGGGGATTTCATGTCGCTGTGCAAAAATGCCGAACTGGCCTGCGAGGTGACATTACAGCCCCTGCGCCGTTATGCACTGGACGCCGCCATCCTGTTCTCCGACATCCTCACCATTCCCGATGCCATGGGGCTTGGGCTCTATTTCGAAACTGGGGAAGGCCCGCGTTTTTCTTCGCCAATCACCTGCCGTGCCGATGTAGAGAAGCTGCCTGCATTCGATCCGGAAGACGAGCTGGGCTATGTCATGAACGCGGTGCGCACCATCCGCCGTGAATTGAAGGGTGAAGTGCCACTGATCGGTTTCTCCGGCAGCCCGTGGACGTTGGCGACCTATATGGTCGAAGGCGGCAGCAGCAAGGCATTCACCAAGCTGAAGAAAATGATGTATGCCGAGCCGCAGACGCTGCATTTGCTGCTGGATAAGCTGGCGGACAGCGTGATCCTGTATCTCAATGCCCAGATCAAGGCCGGGGCGCAGTCCGTAATGGTATTCGATACCTGGGGCGGCGTGCTGACGGGCCGTGATTATCGCGAATTCTCACTGCACTATATGCATAAAATCGTTGATGGCCTGCTGCGTGAAAATGACGGACGCCGGGTGCCGGTGACGCTGTTCACCAAAGGCGGCGGCCAGTGGCTGGAAGCGATGGCGGCCACCGGTTGCGATGCGCTGGGCCTGGATTGGACCACCGATATTGCCGATGCGCGCCGCCGTGTGGGCGATAAAGTCGCGCTGCAGGGGAATATGGATCCTTCCATGCTGTATGCCGCACCGGAACGCATCGCCCAGGAAGTGGAAACCATTCTGGCCGGTTTTGGCCAGGGCGAAGGTCATGTCTTCAACCTTGGTCACGGTATTCATCAAGACGTGCCACCGGAACATGCCGGGGCCTTCGTTGAAGCGGTGCATGCGCTGTCGGCCAAATACCACCGCTAAACCGCAAGGAGACGCTGTGATCGATACTCAGGCTCTGCGCGCCGAACAGCTACGGCGCGCCGGGGAAGTCATTCGTCACGATGATTTTCTGCAAGACCCACCGGCGTTTATCGCCGGTGCGGATGTCGGTTTTGAACAAGAAGGCGCGGTAACACGCGCCGCCATTGCTATCCTGCGCTATCCTTCACTCGAGCTGGTGGAGTATCAGCTCGCCCGTATCAGCACCACCATGCCCTATATCCCCGGCTTTCTCTCGTTTCGCGAGTACCCTGCGCTGATCGCCGCCTGGGAGCAATTGCAACAGAAGCCCGACCTGATCTTTGTCGATGGCCATGGTATTTCCCATCCAAGACGCCTGGGGGTTGCCAGCCACTTTGGCCTGCTGGTCAACGTGCCGACCATTGGCGTGGCCAAGAAGCGTTTATGTGGTAAATTTTCCCCGTTGGACGCTACCGTTGGCTCGCTGGCCGCGCTGGAGGACAAGGGCGAACAGCTGGGATGGGTATGGCGCAGCAAAGAGCGCTGTAATCCGTTATTTATCGCCACGGGCCATCGCGTGAGCACCGACAGCGCCTTGGCCTGGGTGCAACGCTGCATGGCAGGCTACCGTTTGCCGGAGCCCACGCGGTGGGCCGATGCCATTGCCTCACGCCGCCCGGCCTTTGTACGCTGGTTACAGCAGCATCCAGAGGTGTCGTAATGAGCGATTTCGGGTACACTGCGCGGCAGATAATGAGTAAGAGAGTAGACCATGCTACGTAACCCGATTCATTTACGCTTGGAAAAGCTGGAAAGCTGGCAGCATTTGACCTTTATGGCCTGCCTGTGCGAGCGTATGTACCCGAATTACCAGATGTTCTGTCTGCAGACGGAGTTTGGCGACCCGGCCGTTTATCGCCGTATCCTGGACTTGGTCTGGGAAACGCTGGTGGTGAAAGACGCCAAGGTCAACTTTGACAGCCAGCTGGAAAAGTTGGAAGAGGCGATCCCGTCGGCAGAAGATTACGATCTTTACGGCGTTTACCCAGCGATCGATGCCTGCATTGCATTAGGGGAATTGATCCATTCGCGCCTCAGCGGAGAGACGTTGGAGCACGCCATTGCCATCAGCGAAACCTCAATTCGCACCGTGGCGATGTTGGAAATGACCCAAGCTGGCAAAGAAATGACCGACGAAGAGCTGAAAATTCTGCCTGCCGTTGAGGAAGAATGGGACATTCAATGGGAGATTTTCCGCCTGTTGGCCGCCTGCGAAGAGCGTGATCTGGATCTGATCAAAGGGTTACGATCTGACCTGCGCGAGGCCGCGGTGAGTAACATTGGGATAAATTTAACGCAATAAGGCAAGAAAACGTGATTTAACGTCTGATTTGTCGTGCCTTAAGGCTTCACATCCGCACCCTGTCTGGTCTACATTTGGGGGGCGAAAAAAAAGTGGCTATCGGTGCGTGTATGCAGGAGAGTGCTGTCCATCGGCATATCCGTCGCACTCGATGCTTTGCAAACGATAAACACACTGTAAGGATAACTTATGAACAAGACTCAACTGATTGATGTAATCGCAGAGAAGGCTGACCTTTCCAAGGCTCAAGCTAAGCTGGCTCTGGAATCTACCCTGGCTGCCATTACTGAGTCCCTGAAAGAAGGTGATGCAGTACAATTGGTTGGTTTCGGTACTTTCAAGGTAAACCATCGTAGCGAGCGCACTGGCCGCAACCCACAGACTGGTAAAGAAATCAAAATCGCAGCAGCTAACGTGCCTGCGTTCGTTTCTGGTAAAGCACTGAAAGACGCGGTTAAGTCTTAATCGCGTGTTGCAGAAAGGTTTAAACAGGGGGGCGTTGGCGCCCCTTTTGTTTATTCAACGGGCACTCATGGCGGTGACGGTTGTTGCTGCCTTGAGTGCTTGTAGTTTCCGTTCTGCCCCGCCAACCTTTACCGCCAGCGGCTTTGTGGCCGATCAGGGGGTAATGCGGGTGTGGCGGATGGATGACGGCCAGCAGCGGCCAGTGGCGCTGTTGAGTGTCTACAGCCCTTATCGCGGGCCGGGTACCGTCACAACGCTGTATGAATATCAACGCGGCGTGTTGTACCAAATCAAACGCACCGATGCCGATGGCGATCGCGACTCTATTCAACTGCGTTTCACCGCCAACGGTACCGTCAGCTTTATGCAGCGCCAACTGGCCACGCAGCGCCAGAAGCTCTCCAACGATGAAGTCGTGCTCTATCAATATCAGGCACGGCGGATACTGGAATTGAGCGATGCGCTTAATGCCGGCCGTGTACGGCTGTTACAGGGGCACTGGCAGCAGGGCGCGGTGAAACTGTGCAACGGCGAAGTCGTGAAGCCAGGTTTGGACCAACAGGCCGAAGAGTGGATCATGCGGCGTGCGGCCAACAGCAGTCAGCCAGTGAACGTAGCCTGGTTGGATGGGCCGGAAGGTCGTGAGCTGTTATTGGTGGCAAATAATGATTTCTGCAGTTGGGAACCCACCAAAGACACCCTGTAGCGCATAAAAAAGGCCCTGCGAACAGAGCCTGAGACTTTTAAAACGCCACCGAGCGACACGTAGGGGCGCTGCATGCTGCGCCCATCTAGATAATCAATACCTATTACTTTTCGCGTGCGATAGCACGGTAGCCAATATCCTTGCGGCAGAAACTGTCTTGCCACTGAATACCTTCCGCTAGCTGATAGGCTAACTGCTGAGCCTGAGCCACCGTTGTGCCCAAGGCCGTAACGCATAGTACACGCCCGCCGTTGGTCACGACGTCATTCCCTTGCATACGCGTTCCGGCATGGAACACTTTGCCATTGGCATCTTCTTGCTGAGGCAAGCCGTGGATCACATCCCCTTGGCGATAATCCGCAGGATAGCCGCCAGCCGCCAACACCACGCCGAGAGCAGGGCGTTCATCCCACTCGGAAGTTTTCTCATCCAGCTTGCCTTCGGCCCCAGCCAGGCAGAGTTCAACCAGATCGGAGCGCAGGCGCAGCATGATCGGCTGAGTTTCCGGGTCGCCAAAGCGGCAGTTGAATTCGATCACCTTGGGTTGACCATCCTCAGCAATCATCAGGCCAGCGTACAGGAAGCCGACATAGGTGTTGCCTTCCGCCGCCATGCCGCGCACGGTTGGCCAGATCACCTGGTCCATTACGCGCTGGTGGATTTCATCCGTCACCACTGGCGCTGGCGAGTAGGCGCCCATGCCGCCGGTATTCGGGCCGGTATCGCCGTCACCGACACGTTTATGATCCTGGCTGGTGGCCATTGGCACCACATTCTTACCATCGACCATGACGATAAAGCTGGCTTCTTCGCCTGTCAGGAACTCCTCAACCACGATGCGATGCCCGGCGTCACCAAATGCATTACCTGCCAGCATGTCCTGAATGGCGTCTTCGGCTTCCTGCAACGTCATCGCGACGATCACGCCTTTGCCTGCCGCCAGGCCATCTGCCTTGATGACAATCGGTGCACCTTGGCGGCGTACGTAGGCCAAGGCGGGTTCCACTTCGGTAAAGTTCTGGTATGCAGCGCTTGGGATAGCGTGGCGAGCCAGGAAATCCTTGGTAAAGGCTTTGGAGCCTTCAAGCTGTGCTGCGGCCTGCGACGGGCCAAAGATTTTCAACCCGGCAGCCTGGAAGGCATCTACCACACCGATCACCAGCGGCGCTTCCGGGCCTACGATGGTCAGGCCGATGGCGTTGTCCTTGGCAAAGGCAACCAGCGCCGGGATATCGGTTGGGGCGATATCGACGTTGGTCAGATTGCTTTCCAATGCGGTACCCGCATTACCTGGGGCCACGTAAACCGTATCTGCCAATGGCGATTGGGCCGCTTTCCAGGCCAGCGCATGTTCACGCCCGCCGTTGCCAATAATTAAAATATTCATCAGGTGCTCCATAAACGGCGTGCGCATTGAGCGCACGCAGCAAAAGGGATTAATGGCGGAAGTGGCGCATGTCGGTGAAGATCATCGCGATGCCGTGTTCGTTGGCCGCCGCAATCACTTCATCATCACGAATCGAACCACCCGGCTGGATCACGCAGGTAATACCCACCGCTGCAGCCGCATCAATACCGTCACGGAACGGGAAGAAGGCGTCAGACGCCATGGCGGAGCCTTTGACTTCCAGCCCTTCGTCAGCGGCTTTGATCCCGGCGATCTTGGCGGAGTAAACGCGGCTCATCTGCCCGGCGCCTATGCCGATGGTCATGTTGTCGCGCGCATAGACGATGGCGTTGGATTTGACGAACTTGGCCACTTTCCAGCAGAACAGCGCATCACGCAGCTCCTGAGCGGTTGGCTGGCGTTCAGATACCACGCGCAAATCGGCTTCGATCACCATACCCAGATCGCGATCCTGCACTAACAGACCACCGTTGACGCGTTTAAAGTCCAGCCCGGCGATGCGCTGTTGCCATTGGCCACAGGCCAGCACGCGTACGTTCTGTTTCGCTGCCAGCAGAGTGCGGGCTTCTTCACTGATGCTTGGCGCGATGATGACTTCAACAAACTGACGGCTGATGATCGCCTGTGCCGTTTTGGCATCCAGTTCACGGTTGAAGGCAATAATGCCGCCAAAGGCCGAGGTTGGATCGGTTTGGTAGGCGCGCTCATAGGCAGCAAACAGGTTCTCACCGATAGCAACGCCACAAGGGTTGGCATGCTTGACGATCACGCAGGCCGGTTCGGCAAATTCTTTCACACATTCCAGCGCCGCATCGGTATCGGCGATGTTGTTGTAGGAAAGTGCTTTACCCTGTAGCTGGTCGGCGGTGGCCACGGAGGCCTCCTGCACATTCTCTTCTATATAGAAGGCGGCTTGCTGGTGGCTGTTTTCACCGTAACGCATATCCTGCTTCTTGATGTAGTTCAGGTTCAGCGTACGTGGGAAGCGGCCAGAAGGCTGCTCGGTTTCACCGTGATAAGGCGGCACCAGGGTACCAAAGTAGTTGGCGATCATGCTGTCATAGGCGGCGGTATGCTCAAACGCTTTGATCGCCAGGTCGAAACGGGTTGGGTACAACAGTGAACCGTTGTTGTTATCCATCTCGGTGATCACTGCGGCGTAGTCACTGCTCTTGACCACGATGGCCACGTCTTTATGGTTCTTGGCGGCCGAGCGCACCATGGTTGGGCCACCGATATCGATATTCTCTACGGCGTCTTCCAGCGAGCAATCTGGGCGAGCGACGGTCTGCGCGAAGGGATACAGGTTTACCACTACCATATCGATCGGTTGGATCGCATGTTGTTCCATGATGGCATCGTCCTGGCCGCGACGGCCCAGAATGCCACCGTGCACTTTCGGGTGCAGGGTTTTGACTCGTCCGTCCATCATCTCCGGGAAGCCGGTGTAGTCGGAAACTTCGGTAACAGGCAGACCGGCATCGGCCAGCAGGCGGGCAGTGCCACCGGTGGAGAGTAATTCGACGCCTCTCTGGGAGAGGGCTTCGGCGAATTCAACGATTCCGGCTTTGTCGGACACGCTGAGCAGGGCCCGGCGGATTGGACGAGGTTGTTGCATGGTTTTATCCCTTGGCTTTGAGTCGCAATAAAAGAGCGTTACGTGGATCTCCACCTTGTTGCTTCTTATATAGAGGGGATTTCTTCCTATATAGAGAAGGACAGGAACAGATTCAGGTAGCGCCCCGATAAAAACGGGGATTGTTTCGTCGCGGGGAATTGTAGCGAAAACGTTTGCGTGGCGCTCGTAAATTTTCCGACCAAATGCGTTCTGTGGATAAGTTAGTGCATAACCGGGTATAAGGGCGGGTTTTGCTGTGGAATGCAGCAAACGGTGATTTTTGTTGAAAATACCTGTTGCGGCCTGCGTGGAACTCCCTATAATGCGCCTCCATCGACACGGAACATGTGAACAACTTCACAGAGTCTCCGGGGGTCGCAGAGAAAAAACCTGAAATTAAGGTTGACTCTGAAAGAGGAAAGCGTAATATACGCCACCTCGAGTTAGCAAGCGAAAGCGCGTAACTCACTGCTCTTTAACAATTTATCAGACAATCTGTGTGGGCACTCACAAGACGATATCCAGCTACTTCGGTAGCAAAAAAATATCAAGTCTTGAAGAGTGACCAAGCAGTAATTCATGCGAATGAATTATTACGAAAGTTAATTTTCGAGCATCGCTTCACGAGTTGAAGCAAATCAAGCTTTTAATTGAAGAGTTTGATCATGGCTCAGATTGAACGCTGGCGGCAGGCCTAACACATGCAAGTCGAGCGGTAGCACAAGGAGCTTGCTCCTGGGTGACGAGCGGCGGACGGGTGAGTAATGTCTGGGAAACTGCCCGATGGAGGGGGATAACTACTGGAAACGGTAGCTAATACCGCATAACGTCTTCGGACCAAAGTGGGGGACCTTCGGGCCTCACACCATCGGATGTGCCCAGATGGGATTAGCTAGTAGGTGAGGTAATGGCTCACCTAGGCGACGATCCCTAGCTGGTCTGAGAGGATGACCAGCCACACTGGAACTGAGACACGGTCCAGACTCCTACGGGAGGCAGCAGTGGGGAATATTGCACAATGGGCGCAAGCCTGATGCAGCCATGCCGCGTGTGTGAAGAAGGCCTTCGGGTTGTAAAGCACTTTCAGCGAGGAGGAAGGGTTCGGTGTTAATAGCACCGTTCATTGACGTTACTCGCAGAAGAAGCACCGGCTAACTCCGTGCCAGCAGCCGCGGTAATACGGAGGGTGCAAGCGTTAATCGGAATTACTGGGCGTAAAGCGCACGCAGGCGGTTTGTTAAGTCAGATGTGAAATCCCCGAGCTTAACTTGGGAACTGCATTTGAAACTGGCAAGCTAGAGTCTTGTAGAGGGGGGTAGAATTCCAGGTGTAGCGGTGAAATGCGTAGAGATCTGGAGGAATACCGGTGGCGAAGGCGGCCCCCTGGACAAAGACTGACGCTCAGGTGCGAAAGCGTGGGGAGCAAACAGGATTAGATACCCTGGTAGTCCACGCTGTAAACGATGTCGACTTGGAGGTTGTGCCCTTGAGGCGTGGCTTCCGGAGCTAACGCGTTAAGTCGACCGCCTGGGGAGTACGGCCGCAAGGTTAAAACTCAAATGAATTGACGGGGGCCCGCACAAGCGGTGGAGCATGTGGTTTAATTCGATGCAACGCGAAGAACCTTACCTACTCTTGACATCCACAGAACTTTCCAGAGATGGATTGGTGCCTTCGGGAACTGTGAGACAGGTGCTGCATGGCTGTCGTCAGCTCGTGTTGTGAAATGTTGGGTTAAGTCCCGCAACGAGCGCAACCCTTATCCTTTGTTGCCAGCACGTAATGGTGGGAACTCAAAGGAGACTGCCGGTGATAAACCGGAGGAAGGTGGGGATGACGTCAAGTCATCATGGCCCTTACGAGTAGGGCTACACACGTGCTACAATGGCATATACAAAGAGAAGCGAACTCGCGAGAGCAAGCGGACCTCATAAAGTATGTCGTAGTCCGGATCGGAGTCTGCAACTCGACTCCGTGAAGTCGGAATCGCTAGTAATCGTAGATCAGAATGCTACGGTGAATACGTTCCCGGGCCTTGTACACACCGCCCGTCACACCATGGGAGTGGGTTGCAAAAGAAGTAGGTAGCTTAACCTTCGGGAGGGCGCTTACCACTTTGTGATTCATGACTGGGGTGAAGTCGTAACAAGGTAACCGTAGGGGAACCTGCGGTTGGATCACCTCCTTACCTAAAGATATGCAGTTGAGTGCAGTGTCCACACAGATTGTCTGATGAAAAAGTAACGAGCAGAAATACCTTTATAGGCTTGTAGCTCAGGTGGTTAGAGCGCACCCCTGATAAGGGTGAGGTCGGTGGTTCAAGTCCACTCAGGCCTACCAAATTCGCACTTGTGCTGCGTTGCACGCGATACGTTTACACCGTAAACGTCCAGTGAGCATGCCTTGCCTGAGCGAGTGGTAAATAAAGGTTTCTGCAAGTGACTGTATGGGGCTATAGCTCAGCTGGGAGAGCGCCTGCCTTGCACGCAGGAGGTCAGCGGTTCGATCCCGCTTAGCTCCACCATATCCATATGGTCCTTGATAATACTTCAGAGTGTACTGGCAACAGTATGCTGCGAAGTATTTTGCTCTTTAACAATCTGGAACAAGCTGAAAATTGAAACATGACAGCTGAAACTTATCCCTCCGTAGAACTATTGGGGTAAGGATTAACCTGTCATAGAGTCTCTCAAATAAACAGCACGACAGTGTTCTCTGTTTACAGAAACACCTTCGGGTTGTGAGGTTAAGTGACTAAGCGTACACGGTGGATGCCTAGGCAGTCAGAGGCGATGAAGGGCGTGCTAATCTGCGAAAAGTGTCGGTAAGGTGATATGAACCGTTATAACCGGCAATACCCGAATGGGGAAACCCAGTGTGTTTCGACACACTATCGTATGGTGAATACATAGCCATACGAGGCGAACCGGGGGAACTGAAACATCTAAGTACCCCGAGGAAAAGAAATCAACCGAGATTCCCCTAGTAGCGGCGAGCGAACGGGGAACAGCCCAGAACCTGAATCAGTTCTTGTGTTAGTGGAAGCGTCTGGAAAGTCGCGCAGCAAAGGGTGATAGCCCCGTACACTAAAATGCATTAACTGTGAGTTCGATGAGTAGGGCGGGACACGTGACATCCTGTCTGAATATGGGGGGACCATCCTCCAAGGCTAAATACTCCTGACTGACCGATAGTGAACCAGTACCGTGAGGGAAAGGCGAAAAGAACCCCGGCGAGGGGAGTGAAATAGAACCTGAAACCGTGTACGTACAAGCAGTGGGAGCACCTTCGTGGTGTGACTGCGTACCTTTTGTATAATGGGTCAGCGACTTATATTTTGTAGCAAGGTTAACCGTATAGGGGAGCCGTAGGGAAACCGAGTCTTAACTGGGCGAATAGTTGCAAGGTATAGACCCGAAACCCGGTGATCTAGCCATGGGCAGGTTGAAGGTTGGGTAACACTAACTGGAGGACCGAACCGACTAATGTTGAAAAATTAGCGGATGACTTGTGGCTGGGGGTGAAAGGCCAATCAAACCGGGAGATAGCTGGTTCTCCCCGAAAGCTATTTAGGTAGCGCCTCGTGAACTCATCTTCGGGGGTAGAGCACTGTTTCGGCTAGGGGGCCATCCCGGCTTACCAAACCGATGCAAACTCCGAATACCGAAGAATGTTATCACGGGAGACACACGGCGGGTGCTAACGTCCGTCGTGAAGAGGGAAACAACCCAGACCGCCAGCTAAGGTCCCAAAGTCATGGTTAAGTGGGAAACGATGTGGGAAGGCATAGACAGCCAGGATGTTGGCTTAGAAGCAGCCATCATTTAAAGAAAGCGTAATAGCTCACTGGTCGAGTCGGCCTGCGCGGAAGATGTAACGGGGCTAAACCATGCACCGAAGCTGCGGCAGCGACGCTTAGGCGTTGTTGGGTAGGGGAGCGTTCTGTAAGCCGTTGAAGGTGAACTGTGAGGTTTGCTGGAGGTATCAGAAGTGCGAATGCTGACATAAGTAACGATAAAGCGGGTGAAAAACCCGCTCGCCGGAAGACCAAGGGTTCCTGTCCAACGTTAATCGGGGCAGGGTGAGTCGACCCCTAAGGCGAGGCCGAAAGGCGTAGTCGATGGGAAACAGGTTAATATTCCTGTACTCGGTGTTACTGCGAAGGGGGGACGGAGAAGGCTAGGCTAGCCGGGCGACGGTTGTCCCGGTTTAAGCGTGTAGGGGGGTGTTCCTGGTAAATCCGGAACGCTATCAACCCTGAGGCGTGATGACGATGCACTACGGTGCAGAAGTAGTTGATGCCCTGCTTCCAGGAAAAGCCTCTAAGCATCAGGTAACATCAAATCGTACCCCAAACCGACACAGGTGGTCAGGTAGAGAATACCAAGGCGCTTGAGAGAACTCGGGTGAAGGAACTAGGCAAAATGGTGCCGTAACTTCGGGAGAAGGCACGCTGGCGCGTAGGTGAAGAGACTTGCTCTCGGAGCTGAAGCCAGTCGCAGATACCAGCTGGCTGCAACTGTTTAATAAAAACACAGCACTGTGCAAACACGAAAGTGGACGTATACGGTGTGACGCCTGCCCGGTGCTGGAAGGTTAATTGATGGGGTCAGCCGCAAGGCGAAGCTCTTGATCGAAGCCCCAGTAAACGGCGGCCGTAACTATAACGGTCCTAAGGTAGCGAAATTCCTTGTCGGGTAAGTTCCGACCTGCACGAATGGCGTAATGATGGCCAGGCTGTCTCCACCCGAGACTCAGTGAAATTGAACTCGCTGTGAAGATGCAGTGTACCCGCGGCAAGACGGAAAGACCCCGTGAACCTTTACTATAGCTTGACACTGAACATTGAGCCTTGATGTGTAGGATAGGTGGGAGGCTTTGAAGTGTGGACGCCAGTCTGCATGGAGCCAACCTTGAAATACCACCCTTTAATGTTTGATGTTCTAACTCGGCCCCGTAATCCGGGGTGAGGACAGTGTCTGGTGGGTAGTTTGACTGGGGCGGTCTCCTCCCAAAGAGTAACGGAGGAGCACGAAGGTTAGCTAATCACGGTCGGACATCGTGAGGTTAGTGCAAAGGCATAAGCTAGCTTGACTGCGAGAGTGACGGCTCGAGCAGGTACGAAAGTAGGTCTTAGTGATCCGGTGGTTCTGAATGGAAGGGCCATCGCTCAACGGATAAAAGGTACTCCGGGGATAACAGGCTGATACCGCCCAAGAGTTCATATCGACGGCGGTGTTTGGCACCTCGATGTCGGCTCATCACATCCTGGGGCTGAAGTAGGTCCCAAGGGTATGGCTGTTCGCCATTTAAAGTGGTACGCGAGCTGGGTTTAGAACGTCGTGAGACAGTTCGGTCCCTATCTGCCGTGGGCGTTGGAAGATTGAGAGGGGTTGCTCCTAGTACGAGAGGACCGGAGTGAACGCACCACTGGTGTTCGGGTTGTCATGCCAATGGCACTGCCCGGTAGCTAAGTGCGGAAAAGATAAGCGCTGAAAGCATCTAAGCGCGAAACTTGCCTCGAGATGAGTCTTCCCTGGGCCTTTAAGGTCCCTGAAGGAACGTTTAAGACTAAGACGTTGATAGGCTGGGTGTGTAAGTGCAGCGATGCATTGAGCTAACCAGTACTAATGATCCGTGAGGCTTAACCTTACAACACCCAAGGTGTTTTGAAGAGATTGAAGTAGATTTTCAGCGAAGTTCCGAGATTGGTTTCAATGGCGACACGAGAGTGAAGCGGTTGGAATGAAACAGAATTTGCCTGGCGGCAATAGCGCGGTGGTCCCACCTGACCCCATGCCGAACTCAGAAGTGAAACGCCGTAGCGCCGATGGTAGTGTGGGGTCTCCCCATGCGAGAGTAGGACACTGCCAGGCATCAATTAAGCCAAGAGGCCATCCGCAAGGATGGCCTTTTTGCTATGGGTCGGAAATGGAAATGCCCCTCACCCCAGCCCTCTCCCAGAGTACCCACCGAGAACATCCTGAACACCCGTGCGGGGGAGAGGGAGCTGTCCGGCTCCGTGGGTGAGCCTGTGCGGCTTCGGCAAGTCGGAACCTTTGATGAACCCATGCCGTTTCGGCAGTGATGAGTAAGATGAAAGTTGGGGGTATTGCGCAGGAATATCGGCGGACTCGATCGGTTCCCTCTCCCTGTGGGAGAAGGTTAGGGTGAGGGGTCATTACTCGATCTGACAAATTAACCTGCCGGAAGACCCAGCAGGCTAACTCTTTAAAGCGGGGCCGAGTCAACCTCAGCCCAAATCAATGCCTTAGTGTGCACTCCCCTGCGAAATCCCCAACCCCGTTTGTGAACGTACAAACTGGGAACGGAATTTAACGCGTTCTTGCTGCCCAACCAACGAATTGTCGGTCACAGAGAAGAACCAGGTGCCGATAAAGGCGACCAGCATAGAGAACAGCGCTGGATATTCGTAAGGATAAATCGGTTTGGCATGGCCGAGGATCTGCACCCAGATAGTCGGGCCCAGGATCATCAGGATCACTGCGGTTAACAGACCAAGCCACCCGCCGATCATTGCTCCCCGCGTGGTCAGACGTGACCAGTACATGGAAAGAATGATGATTGGGAAGTTACAGCTGGCCGCAATGGAGAATGCCAGCCCCACCATAAAGGCAATGTTCTGCTTCTCAAACAGGATCCCCAGCGCGATAGCCACCACCCCGAGCAATACCACGGTGATTTTGGAGACTTTCAGCTCGTCACGCTCGGTCGCTTTGCCATTTTTGATGACGCAGGCATAGAGATCGTGAGACACCGCCGAAGCACCTGCCAACGTTAGCCCGGCAACCACCGCCAGGATCGTGGCAAATGCCACCGCAGAGATAAATCCAAGGAAGAAGTTACCCCCCACTGCGTTAGCCAGATGCACCGCCGCCATGTTCGTTCCGCCCAGCAATGCCCCACTGGCATCTTTGAAGGCCGGATTGCCACTGACCAGCAGGATCGCGCCGAAACCGATAATAAAGGTCAGGATATAGAAGTAACCGATAAAACCGGTGGCATAGAACACGCTCTTACGCGCTTCTTTGGCATCGCTAACGGTGAAGAAACGCATCAGGATATGTGGCAAACCGGCGGTACCGAACATCAATGCCAGACCCAGGGAGAGGGCGGATATAGGGTCGGAGACCAGTCCGCCCGGGCTCATGATGGCAAGCCCTTTCGGGTGCACCTTCACGGCTTCGGCAAACAGGGTATTGAAGTCAAAGTTGACGGATTTCATCACCATCAGCGCCATAAAGCTGGCACCGGCCAACAGCAGCACGGCCTTGATGATTTGCACCCAGGTGGTAGCCAGCATGCCACCGAACAGGACATACAGCACCATCAATATACCGACCAAGACAACGGCGACGTGGTAATTGAGGCCGAATAGCAGCTGGATCAATTTGCCCGCGCCCACCATCTGGGCGATCAGATACAGTGCTACCACCACCAGGGAACCACAGGCTGAAAGGGAGCGGATCGGCTTCTGTTTCAGGCGGTAAGAGGCCACGTCGGCGAAAGTATAGCGACCAAGGTTGCGCAGCCGCTCGGCAATCAGGAATAAAATAATTGGCCAACCAATCAGGAAGCCGATGGAATAAATCAGCCCATCATAGCCGGAGGTATAAACCAGCGCGGAGATACCGAGGAACGATGCCGCAGACATAAAGTCGCCGGCGATAGCCAAGCCATTTTGCAACCCGGTGATGCGCCCGCCAGCGGTATAGTAATCCTGACGAGATCGGGTACGTTTGGAAGCCCAGTAGGTGATGTAAAGGGTGGCACCGACGAACAGCAGGAACATGATGATGGCCTGGATGTTCAGTGGTTGGCGCTGTACTGCACCCCCAATCGCATCGGCATGGCTTAGGCCTGGCAGGGCCAACAGTGCGGTAGCTGAAAGTAGGCGCTTCATTGTTGTACCTCACGCAGGATTTCAGCATTCAGGCGATCGAATTCACCGTTGGCACGATAAACATAGATCCCGGTTAACACGAAAGAAATCACGATCAATCCCACGCCAACCGGGATCCCACGGGTAATGGTTAATCCGGGACCAAGTGGAGTCCCCAGCCACTGAGGATCGAAGGCGATCAGTAAGATAAAGCCGACGTACAGCGCGAGTGTGATCAGTGACAGGAGCCAGGCGAAACGGCTGCGCTTTTGCACCAGCTCCTGAAAGCGCGGGTTTTCTTCAATCCTTTGATAAATATCTTCATTCATCCGAGTTTCTCCAATAGGTATTGAACAAGTACGCCACGCGATACCCTTCCAGCTGGCAAATCGGCGCTCTGCGGGCCGCTTTGACCCATCCCAGCCAAATGTCTGGGATCGGCTTTACTGCAGTTGAAAGCTTTCAGGTATACAGGCCGTTCAGCTGCGCATGGCAGACGAACGGCCGGAGGCAGCGCGGATTAGGATGGAACTTTCATTGATTGTTTCTCTTCCAACAGCTTTTCGACTACGGCCGGATCCGCCAGCGTTGAGGTATCCCCCAGGTTGCTGGTATCACCGGCGGCAATTTTGCGCAGAATACGCCGCATGATTTTGCCAGACCGCGTTTTTGGCAAAGAGTCGGTCCAATGGAGAATGTCAGGCGTGGCAATCGGCCCGATTTCCTTACGCACCCAGTTACGCACTTCGGCATACAGTTCCGGCGTTGGCTCTTCCCCATGATTCAGGGTGATATAGGCATAAATCGCCTGACCCTTGATGTTATGCGGAATACCCACCACCGCGGCCTCGGCAATTTTGGGATGGGATACCAATGCGGATTCAATTTCGGCGGTGCCCAGACGGTGGCCGGAAACGTTCAGCACGTCATCGACACGGCCGGTGATCCAGTAATAGCCATCTTCGTCACGACGTGCGCCGTCACCGCTGAAGTACATGCCTTTAAAGGTAGAGAAGTAGGTTTGCTCGAAGCGGTCATGGTCACCGTACAGAGTTCGAGCCTGGCCTGGCCAAGAATCGGTGATCACCAGGTTGCCTTCGCAAGCGCCTTCCTGCGGGGTGCCCATATTGTCGACCAATGCCGGTTGCACACCAAAGAATGGGCGAGTGGCGGAGCCAGCCTTCAGCTCGGTAGCTCCTGGTAGCGGGGTGATCATGAAGCCACCGGTTTCGGTCTGCCACCAGGTATCAACGATCGGGCATTTTGCGTTACCAATCTTGTTGTAATACCACTCCCAGGCCTCTGGGTTGATTGGCTCACCCACGGAACCCATAATGCGCAGCGAATCGCGTTTGGTGCCTTCGATTGCTTTGTCGCCTTCGGCCATCAGGGCGCGGATTGCCGTTGGCGCGGTATACAGGATATTGACCTGATGCTTATCCACTACCTGCGACAGACGGTTTACACCTGGGTAGTTCGGCACGCCTTCAAACATCAGCGTAATGGCACCGCAGGCCAATGGGCCATATAACAGGTAGCTATGGCCAGTAACCCAGCCCACGTCGGCGGTGCACCAATAGACGTCGCCATCGTGGTAATCAAAGACGTATTTGAAGGTCAGCGCGGCGTAAACCAGATAGCCCCCGGTGGTATGTACCACGCCTTTCGGTTTGCCGGTTGAGCCGGAGGTATAGAGGATAAACAGCGGATCTTCCGCGTTCATCTCTTCCGGTGGGCAGTCGGCAGATACGCCTTCGGTCAGCTCATGCCACCAGAGATCGCGCCCTTCTTGCCAGTAGCCCGGCTTGCCGGTGCGTTGGAAGACCACCACGTTGTTGACGCTTTTCACCCCTGGGTTCTTCAGCGCATCATCGACGTTCTTTTTCAGCGGTACCGCGCGGCCAGCACGCAGCCCTTCATCAGCGGTGATCACCAGTTTGGAGTTGGAATCGATAATACGGCCCGCTACGGCTTCTGGGGAAAAGCCCCCAAAGATCACCGAGTGCACGGCGCCAATGCGCGCACAGGCCAGCATGGCGACGGCGGCCTCAGGCACCATTGGCATATAGATGGCCACCACATCGCCTTTTTTCACCCCGAGCTTTTTCAGCACGTTGGCGAACTGGCAGACATCGTGGTGCAGCTGCTTGTAGGTGACCTTGGCCGATTGGGTCGGATCGTCACCTTCCCAGATGATGGCGGTTTGGTCGCCGCGTTCGGCCAAGTGGCGGTCCAGACAGTTCGCCGCCAGGTTAAGGGTACCGTCTTCAAACCAGCGGATGCTGATATGACCAGGATCGAAAGAGGTGTTCTTCACTGAGGTATAGGGCTTGATCCAATCGAGGATCTTGCCGTGCTCGCCCCAGAATGCCGCTGGGTCTTGTACAGACTGTTGATAATATTGCTGGTATTGCTCCGGATTGATCAGGGCACGATCTGCAATTGCAGAAGGAATGGCGTGTTTGTGCAGTTGGCTCATGGTTTTTCTCCTTAGAATTGTTAATGATATGTCAACTGATGGTTAAGTATAGTTTGCCATGACGGTTTGTTTCTTTTTTGGGCGGCAGATCACGCAACGAAGATGTTGATTTGTAATAGTTACTGTCGTAATTGTGTTGTGTAACTGTTTGGTTGACGGTGAAAAGACGGTAATGGACGTATTTCTGTTAAAAAAGTTTTTAGATTACTAAAAATATTAAGCGGGAGGCATTGGCTTGATGGTGTAGGAAACAATAAGGTCGAAGTTATATTTTACAGCTAATCAGACTCTATTAATGACGGCTATAAATACTCAGCATAATTGTTAGCTGCAATCTGTCGACGGGTTATTTTTTTCTGCCTTTATTATGTTGGTTTTTTTGAAAATACAAACAAGATGTTTGGTGAATGGTTTTGTGGTGATTAATTAGTTGTGTGAATCATATTGAGACTTATCTTAGTAGGTTAAAGGTGTTCACCTGAGGTTTTTATTTTCTTTTTTAGAACTTTTCGTTAACAATATGGAAACACATTTTTAGACTAAATATGCAAATGCAATGACAAATCACGCACTTTTATTTGGATTGAAAATCGTCCTATCCAATCGGCTATTGTTCCGCCCAAGATAATATTATGTTTTTTAGAACAAGTAATTATGTTGCGGTTCGTTTTTTGTTTGTTGGTTTTTTGCTGGTGAAACGGACAAAATCGAGATGAAACAAGGCTTGCAGAAGCCCGCCTTCAGATGGTACAGATTCATACTGCGTTACACCAAGGGCAGTTGGCGCAAAGGTTCACAAACATAAGCCTGTAATAAATGATTAAGTATTCCTTCCGGAGCCTAGGTGTGTTTTAACACGATGGCACGGAGTCTTTGAGGACTTTTTGGGTATGAAAAATGTAAAAATCAGCCTGGCCTGGCAAATCCTGATCGCGTTGGTATTGGGTATTATCCTGGGCGCAGTGCTACATAATCAAACGGAATCGCGTGAGTGGATGGTCAGTAATATATTGAGCCCCGCCGGTGATATCTTTATTCGTTTGATCAAGATGATCGTGGTGCCTATTGTTATTTCCACGCTAATCGTCGGTATTGCCGGTATTGGCGATACCAAAAAGCTGGGCCGTATTGGATTGAAAACCATTATCTATTTTGAAGTGATCACCACCATCGCCATCATCGTGGGTGTGACATTGGCTAATGTTTTTCAACCCGGGCACGGCATTGACATGTCGGCGCTGACCGCGGTCGATATCTCACAGTATGAAAAAACGACGGAACAGGTGCAAAGCGGCTCACATAGCCTGGTGGCCACCATCCTTTCGTTAATTCCTTCTAACGTGTTCTCGTCGATGGTCAAAGGCGACATGTTGCCGATCATCTTCTTCTCGGTGCTGTTTGGGCTGGGGCTGTCTTCCTTGCCGAAAGAGACCAAAGAGCCGTTGCTGAAGGTGTTCAAAGCGGTGGCCGAGAGCATGTTCAAAGTGACCCACATGATCATGCGTTACGCCCCGATTGGGGTATTTGGTTTGATCTCGGTAACGGTAGCCAACTTCGGTTTTGCTTCGCTCTTGCCGTTGGCCAAGCTGGTGGTGCTGGTTTACTTCGCCATCGCCTTTTTTGGTTTGGTGGTTCTGGGGGCCGTTGCGCGACTGTGTAACCTGCGTATCTGGACGCTGATCCGCATCTTGAAAGAAGAGCTGATCCTGGCTTACTCAACGGCCAGTTCGGAAACCGTGTTGCCGCGTATTATCGAAAAGATGGAGGCCTACGGTGCGCCAAAATCCATCACCAGCTTCGTGGTGCCTACCGGCTACTCTTTCAATCTGGACGGTTCTACGTTGTACCAGAGTATTGCTGCCATCTTTATTGCACAGCTATACGGTATTGAGCTGTCGCTGGGGCAAGAGATCATTCTGGTGCTGACGCTGATGGTGACCTCAAAAGGGATTGCCGGCGTGCCGGGTGTCTCCTTTGTGGTGCTGTTGGCGACCTTGGGCAGCGTGGGTATTCCGCTGGAAGGTTTGGCGTTTATCGCCGGCGTTGACCGTATCCTCGATATGGCGCGTACGGCTCTGAACGTGGTGGGCAATGCGCTGGCGGTGTTGGTGATTGCCAAATGGGAACATCAGTTCGACCGTAAAAAGTCGCTGGCCTACGAGCAGGAGTTCCTGGCCAGTAAAGTGACCCCTGCCAATCAGGCGTAAGTCGCTCCATCTCTTTATCTCAAAACCCGCCGTTGGCGGGTTTTTTTATTGAATGATGGCCAAATTGTTCCAATACTAGCGCTCTCTGTAAGGCCTGCTCAGGATGAGGTTTGCCCAATGAAAAGATATGCGCTGTTACTGGTGTTGTTATCCCCCTATGTTCAAGGGCAGACTCTGGATGCCAACGATCCGCTACGGCGTGTCATTCTGGATCAGATGCGTGCCAATATCGGCTATCCCACTGATATCCAGTTTGTGGTTAAACAGCTGAGCGTTTCCGGCTCGCAGGCGTATTTCTGCGCCACCGCCAAAACTAATGATGGTAGCGGTAGCGCCAAAATTAACGGCAAGACGGTGGTCTACGATCGGGAACTGCAGCTGTCAGCGGAAGGTTTCTGGACGACGGTGAGCAATTTTGACTCTTATGTCGATTCACCGGCGCAGGCCCAATGCTATAGCACTATTCAAGATGAACCCGCAGCGAGCGGGTGCCAAAACGTCGGTCTTTATGATGCGGAGCGTAAGCCGTTGCTGGACGCGGTCCGACGCAGTTATCAAGGGGCTATTGCCCAACCCAGATTTGTGGTTTCTCACCTGTGCACAACCGGCAAGATGGCGTATTTCTGCGGGCGGCTGGAAGGGGAAGAGGGCCAGGATCGGCAAGGGATGAATTACTACGATGCCATTATGGCCAAAGATGCCAAGGCAGAGTGGCAGGCGCTGATGGTTGAGAGCAAGACCGTGGAGAAGTGCAACTTCAGTGGGCCAGCCGCGGCGATCACCGAACAAAAGCTGTTGGCGGCGGTGAAGCAGCCACTCCTCTCGGCATCTCCTCAGGAGATCGATGACAGCCTCAAGGTTGAGATGCTCTCTCAGTTCCAGCTATTCCAACAGGCGGTCAAGACGGCCGATATGGCCTATTTAAAGGCACATATTCTCTTCCCGCTTGAGAACGTCGCTGATACCTTCCTGGCAGGAACGCCTGATGAACATCAACAAAGCATAACCCCAGCACTGTTTGACCGCTATGCGCAGCAAATCAGGAATGGTTTGAAGGAAATACCGTTGCTGGGTGTCAACCTCACTAAAAAGCAGGTGATTGATTTTCGGGTGAACTCATTAACTCCGTTGGAGCAGGCCAGAAAATACTTCCCAGCCGAGGAGGACGGGCAGTTCTACTACCATGATGGGACGAAGAAAGTACTGATTGAAGGCACCTGCGATTCGGTCGGCTCGGGTGATTTTGAGGACGGAACACTTGCCGTATTTATCGGCACTGGTTCCAACCTGCTGATCCCTGGGCTGTCAGAAGTTTGTGAAGGGGGAATGCGTGTAGAGTTTACTCTACAACAAGGCACGTTAATGCTGACCAGAATTGATTTTGTCGGTTAAGCCGCTTACAAACCTTAACCGGCTCACCGCGGGGCGCTGCATGCGGCGCCCGCTTATCTAATCAATTTCTCACTGGCGCTGCATGAACTTACGCAGCGCTATCATGCCGGTCATCAAGATGGCTCCTGGCAACCAAACCCACAGTAATTCCGACATGATCACCGCATGCCCTGCAGGAGTCAGGTATTTCTCGAGGCTAAACGGTGCTACACGGATCACTTGCCAGGGCGCAAAGAAACGCTCGTCACTCCATGGCCACAGCCAGCCGACGCCTTTGCCTCCGGTGGTCACCGAATCCAGCAAACTGTGGGATAACAGCGAGATAAACAGGAACAACCAGGTCTTGACGGGGTTAGCCTTGAACCAGCGGTAGAACAGCAGTGCCAAGCTAGGCATCAGGAACGCAAACAGCAGTGAATGCGTGAAACCGCGATGGCCGAACTGATTGCCGTAAGCCACACCAAATTTAAACGCCAGCACGTCGGCATCCGGCAGCATAGACAGTACCACGCCCGCGAGCAGCAAGCGGGGCGGTATGATTTTTTGGCCCAGCCCTAAACCGAGACATAACGGCACTGCGGCGTGGGTAACGATCGTTGGCATAACTCTCTTCCATGATGAGGGGTAACACTGTGCTTATTATGGCATAGCCATATCCGGCCGATCGCCACTTCGCTGCACCATCGAAATAATGATGCCGCATAACTCTTCCTTAGCCTGGGCTGCCGTAATCGCGCCACAGCTGGTGGCGTAGGATAGCCCTTCCGCAGAGCCGAGCATACCCCATAGCGCGGCGTCCTGAAGCTGGTTATCGCAGCAGAAGGGGGCAAAGATCTGGCGGCATTTCTCGATGAACACCACGGCGTAATCATTCCTGATTTTCTCAAGCTCGGGCTTACCGGCTAGTGCAGCCATGACGCTAGGCATCTCACGGCCTTGCAGCAGCACGCACTCAATGTAGGAAGTGGCAATCACCGAGGCCAAGGCCGCCAGCTCTGGTTGGGTATTTTGGATAGCTTCATCCATCCGCGCGGTCTGACGATAATCAAACTCTTGATACAGCGCGGCAAACAGGCCCGAACGGTTGGTGAAGTGATCATACACGACCGGCTTGGTGACGCCCGAGCGTTCAGCCAGGTGGCCGAGCGTTAGCGCTTCGGTACCTTCTTCATGAATGATTTCCCACGCAGTTGCCAGCAACTGCTGATAACGCTCTTCTCTCGATAGCCGAACTCGCGAATGTGGTTTGGAGACCATAGCAATATTTACCCGTTGACAGCGTTATATACTAAAGGTAACTTACCGACGGTAACTTACTGTTGGTATATAGAGTACGTTTTATACCTCGCCCTGACAATAGGAGCCACCCCAATGCACGCACTCATCGTTGTTTCCCATCCTCTCGATACGTCATTAACCCATGGTGTTGCAGCCGCTATTGCCGAAGGGATAACGGCCGCCGAACCTGCCAATACATTTGAAATTGCCGATCTCACTCAGGAAGGTTTCGATCCGGTGTACGGTGCCACAGATATCGCTGCGTTCTTAAAAACGGCCTCCATTCCCGCGGATATTCTGGCAGAACAGAAGCGTATCGATAGCGCGGATGCCTTGGTTCTGGTGTTCCCAATCTACTGGTGGAGCATGCCTGCCTTGCTTAAGGGCTGGGTAGACCGCGTGTTTTCTAATGGTTGGGCTTATGAAGAGACGGCAGAGGGGGCAGTGGTCAAAAAGCTGGGGCATTTACCGGTGCATTTGGTTGCTCTTGGTGCGGCAAGCAAGGGCGTTTATGACCGTCACGGCTTTACCGATGCCTTTAACGCGCAGATAACGCACGGTATTTTTGATTATTGTGGTGCTCAGGTGGCGACTAACGAAATGTTATTGCTGCCAGAACTGGGGGAGCCAAAGGCTTACCTCGATGCAGCGCGTCAGATCGGGCGCACTGTTTTTCAACCCGCTTATGCCGAGTAGTCCGTTGGTTGGCCCCCAGATGTTGGGGGACAACCTTGTCAGATGACAGCGTGGATTATTTAATCCCTAACCGTTTTGCCAGGCGGTGCAGGTTCCCACTGTCCAGACTAAGTTTACGCGCCGTGGCCGCCCAATTTCTATCGCAGTCTTCCAGCGTTTTCTGGATCACATCGCGTTGAAACTGTTGGGTCATCGTGGCCAGATCGGCTGCTAATACTGGCTCGTAGGGACTGTCATTAATCCTTTCTGCCATGAGTTCCACGTTTAAATTAAAGTGCGTAGGCAGCAGCTCCAGCTCGGCGTGGTTTTGCGTTGCGCGCGCCACTATTGCAGCCCGGTAGATGGCGTGCTCCAGTTCGCGAACGTTGCCTGGCCACGGATACTGCTCCAGCGTAGATAACGCCGCCGAGGTCAGAGTTAATTGCGCCAGACCCAGCTTGATACGGCAACGCTCACAGAAGAAACCAGCAAGCAGGGCTATATCGCCAGTGCGCTCTCGCAAGGGGGGCACGGCGATAGGGAATACGCTCAGCCGATGATACAAATCAACCCGGAACACCCCCTCAACCGCCGCTTGTTTAAGGTCGCGGTTGGTCGCTGCCAGAATGCGCACGTTGACGCGTTTCACCCGGTCATCCCCCACGCGTTGCAGGTCGCCATATTGGATCACCCGCAGCAACTTGGCTTGTAGCGAAAGGGACAGCTCGCCAATCTCATCGAGGAACAGGGTTCCTTCGTCCGCCAGCTCAAACTTACCGATCCGATGTTGGATAGCGCCGGTAAACGCACCTTTGACGTGGCCGAATAGCTCACTTTCTGCGACGTTTTCTGGCAGTGCGGCGCAGTTGAGATACACCATTGGCTTGGCGACGCGCGATGATTTTCGATGAATGGCTTGCGCCACCAGTTCCTTCCCCACCCCGGTTTCACCCGTAATCAACACGTTGAGATCGGAGTTGGCCACGATACTGATTTCTTGCTGCAGTTGGCGGACGATCGGCGAAAGCCCAATCATCTCATCGCTGTGCTTGGCGCTGTTGATGCGGTGTTCTGCCAACGGTGACAGCGACTGTTTTTCCAACATTTCCACCAGCAGGGCGTTATTGAGTGCACCTGCGGCCAATGCGCCAATCAGCCGGAGCTCTTCGTCGCTGAAGCGAGCGAATTGCTGCGGATCCATGCTATCGAAGGTTAAGGCACCGATTAAATCCTGCCCTGCGAACAAGGGTAACCCGATGCAGGCATGCACTTTCAATTGGCCGTGGCCGGGGATCAAGCCGTCGTAGGGATCGGGCAAATCGCTGTCTGCTGGGAAACGCACCACGTTACCGGCACGAGCGATGGCTTCCAGCCGAGGATGCGCGTCAAGGGAGAAACGACGACCCAAGACATCCGCAGCCAGGCCATCGGTGGCCAAAGGGCGGAACTGTTGCCCTTCAAAACGTAGCAAGGCGGAGGCATCGCAACGCAACAGCGTTCTTAAGCTATTGATTAAAAAATGGAAGCGATCGCGCTGTGTGAGACCATTTTGTAAGTCTATCGCAATGGTGGCGAGCGACTGGATCGAGAGAGACATGATTGTCATTCCGACACTGAATTGTCATAAAGACAATCTTATCCTGATGTCAATTTGACATCAATAATTTAAAAATTCACTAAAAACAATCAGATAATAACTGGCACGCCCTTTGCTCAATACCATTATCTCAAGGTAATGATTAATCAAAAGGTAGCGAGCATGGCAATCCAGGTAAAAAACAACATCCAGTGGGTCGGACAGCGTGATTGGGAAGTGCGTGATTTTCACGGTACGGAATATAAGACCCTGAAGGGCAGCAGCTATAACAGCTATCTGATCCGTGAGGAAAAAACGGTATTGATCGATACGGTGGATCACAAATTCAGCCGCGAGTTTGTACAAAATCTGTCGGCGGAGATCGATCTGCAAACGCTGGACTACATCATTATCAACCATGCAGAAGAAGACCATGCCGGTGCGCTTAGCGAACTCATGGTACAGATCCCCAATACGCCGATTTACTGTACCGAAAACGGCATTGATTCCATTAATGGCCATCATCACCATCCCGAGTGGAATTTCCACGTGGTACATACCGGTGATAGCCTGGATATCGGTAACGGCAAACAGCTTATCTTTGTTGAAACCCCGATGCTGCACTGGCCAGACAGTATGATGACCTATATTACCGGCGATGCGGTGCTGTTCAGCAACGACGCTTTTGGCCAGCACTATTGTGATGAGCATCTGTTCAACGACGAGGTTGACCAGAACGAACTGTTTGAGCAGTGCCAACGCTATTACGCCAATATCCTGACCCCCTTCAGCCGCTTGGTCACACCTAAGATCACTGAAATCCTTGGGTTTAATCTGCCGGTAGATATGATTGCCACTTCGCATGGCGTGGTGTGGCGCGATAACCCCACGCAAATTGTGCAACGCTATCTGGAATGGGCGGCCGATTATCAGGAAGACCGCATCACCATTTTCTACGACACCATGTCGAATAATACGCGCATGATGGCGGATGCCATTGCTCAGGGGATCAACGAAATTGATGCGCGTGTCGCGGTGAAAATCTTTAACGTGGCGCGCCATGATAAAAACGAGATCCTGACTAACGTCTTCCGCTCCAAAGGTATTTTGGTCGGATCTTCGACCATGAATAACGTGATGATGCCGAAGGTGGCCGGGCTGTTGGAAGAGATCACCGGTCTTCGCTTTCGTAACAAAAAAGCCTCGGCCTTTGGCAGCTATGGTTGGAATGGTGGGGCAGTCGATCGCATCCAGACCCGGTTAATGGACAGCGGTTTTGAAACCACCTTGGCACTAAAAGCAAAATGGCGACCCGATGGCGATACGTTGGAGATTTGCCGCCAGCATGGCCGCGATATCGCCCGCCAATGGGCCATTTCTCCCTTGCCAGCAGGTAAGACGGTATCCACGGATACCCCACCTCAAGCTCCATTAGCCTCAACCACTCCGGCCCCCCTGAGTACTGAAAGCGCCGATTTGGGGCCAAGCATGCAGTGCAGCGTATGCCTGTGGGTTTACGATCCGCAGCAAGGTGAGCCGATGCAGGATGTCGCTCCAGGAACGGCCTGGCAAAACGTGCCGGACGATTTCCTCTGCCCGAAATGTGCGATGGGGAAAGAGGTCTTTGACGCATTGAAGCCGGAGGCCAAATGAACCACGGTATCCTGATCGTTGGCTCCGGATTTGCGGCCCGCCAGTTGGTTAAAAGCCTGCGCAAGCAAGACGCTAACGTGCCGATTAGCCTGATTGCTGCGGACAGCTGTGATGAGTACAACAAACCGGAACTGAGCCACGTTGTCAGCCAGAATCAATCAGCGGATGCCTTGACGCGGCAAACGGCGGGCAGCTTTGCGGAACAGTACCGCGTTACGCTGCATCCGAACATCCGCATCACCGCGGTGGATACCCAGCAAAAAACGGTAAGTAGCGATGAGCAGTGCTGGCCCTACGATAAGTTGGTGCTGGCCGTGGGTGCCTCGGCAATCGTGCCGTCAGTGCCGGGCCATCAACATATGCTGACGTTGAACAGCCAGCAGGAATACCGCCGCGGGGAAACGGCGTTGTTACAGGCGCAACAGGTGTTGATCCTGGGCGGTGGACTTATTGGCTGTGAACTGGCCATGGATATGTGCCGGGCGGGCAAGCGGGTCACGCTAGTCGACAAGGCCTGTAGTTTGATGTCGACGCTGATGCCGGTTGAGGCCAGCAGTGGCTTACAGCAGCGTTTGCAGCAGATGGGCGTCGAGCTGGTATTCAACCAACAATTAACAGCTATTGAGCAACGGGAAAATGGCCTACGAGTCACGCTGAGCAATCAGCGTGAGTTGCTGGTGGATGCGGTGGTCTCTGCCATTGGGCTACAGCCGAATATTGCCTTGGCACAGCAGGCTAATTTGCAGGTTAACCGGGGCATCTTGGTCGACCGGTGCTTGCAGACGTCGGCGAAAGACGTTTATGCGCTCGGTGATTGTGCAGAGATCGATGGCCAGCTAATGCCTTTCCTGCTACCCATCCAGTTCAGCGCCATGGCTCTGGCCAAAAATCTGTTGGGGATGGCCGAGCCAGTGAAATTCCCCGCCATGTTGGTCAAGGTGAAAACGCCTGATCTACCTCTGCACATGGCGGGCGAAACCCAGCGTCAGGATTTGAGTTGGTCGATCACCGTGGATCCCCAAGGCATGATTGCCAAAGGGATGGATCAACAGCAGCAACTACGGGCATTTATCGTCAGTGAAGATCATATGAAGCAGGCGTTTGGCCTGTTGAAAGCGCTGAATGCCTGAAGGCCATTGCCAGAATATTGCGACACTATTCATCCCCAGGGGGTTAGTCATGAAATACCGTATACCAGCTGATTACCGACATACACGTTCAACACCGTTCTGGGATCGAGACACGGTTCCGGGTGCCTTACTGACCCATCACAACACCAAAAAAGGCGTTTATGGCCGGCTTTCCGTGATGCAGGGGGCGGTGAAATATATCGGCTTTAACCACGAGCATGCCACTGAAGCGGAAATTGAAGTGATAATTTCGGCCGGGCAGTTTGGTATCAGCCCGCCTGAATATTGGCACCGCATTGAGTTATTAACGTCCGATACCTACTTCAATCTGGATTTCTTTGCTGCGCCAGATGTGGAGCTGGAGGGTGAGGGATTCGGGCAGGTGGTTAACCGGAAAAGTTGAAGGGACGTACTCAAGCGGGCAGAGGATGCCCGCTTGGTGGCATTGTCAGTGTGGAGATGTGCTGGCATCCAGACGCAGCAGTGCCAGCAGCAAGGTACTCAACGCGGCATAAAAGCCAAAGCCGTCGTGGCGAATACAGCGTTGATTAAACTCCGGCAACCAGCTCAGGCTTCGGGATAAGACATCATTGCGTAGCTCAAATAACTTCTGGCTCGGTGCCTCGGTTTCCGTTAACGCAAAGTTCAGGCGGCTCAGCAGCTCTAATATCACCGCTATATGATCTTCCGGCTCGCTAAAGGAGCCGTTGACCTCCATACCCGTCTGCGCCAATAGCGCCTTCATCTGCGCGCTTTGCTCCTGCTTAAACCGTGAAGATTCCGGCTGATAGCAAGACGCATAGGGCAGCGCGGCGGACTTCTCCGTCATTAGAAACAGCCCGGCAAAATCAGCAGCCAGCTCTAGCCGGGCATCAGGCCGCTGCTGCAATGCAGCAACCGCCTGATTGAACTGGGTGACCGGTGCTTGCAACGTTGGGGTCTGCTCCAGCAGCGTCAGCCAGGCGCTGAGCGATGGGCTGGTAAGCTCGGCAAGCTGCGCATCGTCAAGCTCACGGGCAAAGCAGCCAGAGAGCCAGGCGTAGAGGCAGGCATAATGCGGTGCGCCAAGTGCTGAACCCTGATTTACCATGTTTGGGACTCCTTATTGCGCCGCATTTTCTGCCGTCATCGGCACAAATTCATATTGGGCAACCATCTCGATAGGGCCATTAAACGCGGTCACCGGCTCGATCTTACCCTTGAACTTCTCAATCTCGACTAGTGCGGTGTGTGCGCTGGTGGCCTGAGCCAGATCGGAGGAGCCGATATCCAGGGTCAGCACGTTAGGGTTGCCGTACTTACACAGCGAACCGGCCACGCCACCACGTTCAGGATCATACCAGGCCCCTTCATGGATGCGGATCACACCGGGGGCATAGCGATCTGAAACCACGGCACCGGCCAGCACCTGCCCACGCGCGTTGAACACCCGCACAACATCGCCATTGTTGATGCCGCGTTCGCGTGCATCCTGCGGGCTGATAAACACCGGCTCTTTACCCGCCACGCTATATTGTGCACGCAGCGTTTCAGATTCACACAGCTGCGAGTGTAAACGGAAATCCGGGTGGGCAGATTGCAGATGCAGCGGATAGCTGGCCGAAAGCGGCCCACCGTGCGAGCGTTCTGCCTTCTCAAACCACATCGGGTGGCCCTGGCAATTTTTATAGTTAAGATCGGCAATGCTCTTCGAGTAAATCTCGATCAGGCCACTTGGTGTGCCTAACGGCTCTAAATCCGGGTCTTGGCGGAAAGCCTGGTGGCGCACAAACATTTCCGGATGGCTGAATTCGAAGTAACCGCTGCCATTCCAATATTCATCAAAGGCAGGCAGAGCGATACCGCGCCCTTTCCCCTGGCGGGCACCGTCTTGATAGATACGCTTGATCCAGCCCATTTCGTCCAGGCCTTCGGTGAACTCCCGCTCGCGATCGAACAGCTTGCAGAGATCGCGGAAGATATCGAAGTCATTGCGCGCTTCAAACTGCGGCGGCACCAGTTGCTTCATCGCCATAATGCCGCGGTTGGAGTGGTTACCGAACTGGTCGATATCGTTACGTTCAAACTGGGTGGTGGCAGGTAGCACGATGTCGGCAAAGCGGCAGGTGGAGGTCCACTGATTATCAATGGAAATCACGGTTTCCAGCTTCTGCCAACCGGCGATCATGCGGTTCACCTGCTGGTGGCGGTGGAACGGGTTGGTACCGGCAAACACGCACATCTTCAGCATCGGCAGCTTGACGCGTTTGCCATTCCAATCAATCTCTTTGCCCGGCTCCAGCATGGCATCAATAAAGCGGGCGATAGGGATGGTGCTGCTGTAGCCCTTGAAGTCGCCGTTAGCATGGATCGGTGGCGTGCTAGTGGATCCAGAGAATCCGCTCAGGATCACCCCTTTACGGCTTGGCGTGCCTGCACCGTTATAGTGCCAGCCAAAACCAAAGCCGCCACCAGGTAATCCGATCTGGCCGAGCATAGCGGCCAATACCACCGTCATCCATGACCATTGCTCGCCGTGTTGCATACGCTGCACACACCAGCCTGCAATAATCTGCGTGCGGTTAGCCGCCATCTGGCGGGCCAACTCCTGAATGGTGTTGGCATCGATACCGCACAGCGCCGAGGCCCATTGGGCGTCTTTGGGCTGGCCGTCGGTTGTGCCTAACAGGTAAGGGAGGAATTGCTCAAAGCCGACGTAATAGGTGCCGAGGAAGTGGGTATCGTGCAACTTCTCCGTATACAAGGTGTGCGCCAGGGCAAGCTGCAGCGGCACATCCGTTTGTGGATTCAGGGCGATGTGCTGCACGTGTTCGCGGCCTAAATACTCGTGGGTTGAGGTGACCACTGGGTCAACGCTGACCACTTTGATTTCGCCGCTGGCCGCCTTGGCTTTTAGCTCGGCGTAGTATTCATAAACGTCATGATCCGGGCACCACCAGTTGGCCTGCTGGTTTTTCACCAGATCCGAGCCCCAGAACACGACGGTCTTGCTGTTTTGCAGCACCAGCGGCCATGAGGTTTGTTGCTCATAGACTTCCATCGCTCCCACGACTCGTGGCAGGATCACCTGGGCCGCGCCCGTGGAGTAGTCGCCGCCGGTGCCAACCGATTCCCCGTGCAGGGATAATGCCCGGGCCAGCATACCGGAGGCATTGTGGAGCATGCCGGTCGATTGCCAACCGGTGCCAGAGAGCAGGGCCGAAGGGCCGTAGGTTTTTTGTACCCGCTCGAGTTCCTGATAGAACAGGTTAAGTGCTTCATCCCAGGTGACGCGCACGAAACGGTTGTCGCCGCGCTGCGTGGTGTCGCTCAAATGGCGCTTGCGCATCCAGTCAATCCGCACCATCGGATAACGAATACGTGCGGTACCGTGAACGTGATCGGGCAGGCCCGCAATCATCTTCGAGGGATACTTATCCATCTCGAACGGCTTGGCGGCGACAAAGCGCCCGTCCATCACCGTGGCGCGGATGGCCCCCCAGTGTGAGCCGGTCAACAGCCCTTCTTGCAGGCCGCTACCGGCACTGCCCTGAGCCAGTGCGTTTTTCGGCATCAGCAGTGATGGGCCAATCATGCCAATGGCGGTCAACCCGCCCAGTTGAGTCAGGAAACGACGGCGGGACAAGCTGATCGTTGGTGATGTTTTCATTGTGCATTCTCCCTTAGTGTTTCTGCTCGGCGCCACCGGTATCGGACGCATTCATCTGCAAGTATTTCAGCAAGGTACGTTCTTCACGTTTATCCAGGCTGGTAAAGCCAATCATGCCGTTCAAGGTGCCGATCCAACCGTTGGCATCAAAGTGCGCGATCTCCGGTGCGCCGTGGCACTGGTTACAGGTGCCGTTATACAGGGCGGCGGTATAGGCCCAGATTGGCTTGATATCGTTGACCAGATCGCCTTTCTGCACCCAGGCGGAGGTTTGCAGCTTGCTCCATTCCACGCCGGTGCCGGCTACCGTGGTTTTCTCCAGCGTTTTGGCCTGCTTTTGTACCTCATCACGGATTGAGGAGACAAAAATACGCTTGCCTGGCAGCAGTGACAGTACGCGCTGACGGCCAGTGGTTTCCGTCCAGCCGACGATTTGCACTTCCAGCCAATCGCCATCACGTTTCAACACCGTGACTTCAGAGGCTGGCAGCAGAGAACCGGCAGGCTCTTTATCGCCTTTGGCCGCGTAGATGGGTTTCATATCCAGGGTGTAGAGCGTGCTGCCATCGCTGTTTGCGTCGGCTGTATGGCGCAGATCTTCAAACTGTTTGCGAAAGCCGCTGCTCATGTCTGGCAGTTGGTGGGCAATCCCCTTATGGCAATCGACACAGGACTGGTTGTCCTTGGCCGCAATACTCATCTGCTTAGCGGCTTCCGGATGCTGCTTGGTGTGTTCCATCGCGTCATAGTTATGGCAGGAGCGACAACCGGCAGAGTTGTTATCTTTCATGCGTTTCCATTCGCGCTCGGCCAGTTCGGCCCGCTTGGCTTCGAATTTCTCTGGCGTATCGATCGAGTGGGCGATAAAGGTTTGGTAAATATCGTTGGCCGCTTCCATCTTGCGCCACAGCATGCCGGGCAAATCCGGCGGAATGTGGCAGTCATGGCATTCTGCGCGCACGCCGGAGGCGTTCTTGAAGTGAACAGACTGTTTGTATTCTTGGTACACTGGCTGCATAGAGTGGCAACTGACGCAGAACTCGGTGGTGCTGGTCATCTTGATGCCGGCGTGCGGCACGATGATGAGCGCTAACCCGAGAATGCAGCCGATGCCAACCAACGCCAGCACCGACCATTTGGCGCTGGGCCGCGTCAATTTCCGCCAAAGCTTGCTCATAAAATAGACCTTCTAGTTATTATGGATACTCCTTTAGTAGGATAGGGAGTAAATGTGAATAAGGTCACTGGTCGGAATGAACGTAATAAGTCAGAATATGAACGAATATGAACAGACTAGGGGCGGGTGCTAACTCATGAGCCATCACATCGTGATTGTGGAAGACGATCCGGTTACGCAGGCACGCTTACGTGATTATTTTGTTCATGAGGGCTACCAGGTGTCCGTGGCGGAAAGCGGCGTGGGGCTGAAGGAGATCATGCTGCTGCAGCCGGTGGATCTGATTTTGCTGGATATCAATCTGCCCAACGAAAATGGCCTGTTATTAACCCGTGCGTTGCGTGAGCGATCTAACGTCGGGATCATTCTGGTTACCGGGCGCAGCGATCAGATCGATCGGATCGTCGGGTTGGAAATGGGGGCCGATGACTACGTCACCAAGCCGCTGGAGCTGCGTGAGCTGGTGGTGCGGGTGAAAAACCTGCTGTGGCGGATCGATCTGGCCAACACCCCGGCCAGCAACGTGCAGCAGGACAACTGCTACCTGTTCGCCGGTTACAGCCTCAACCCTTCCCGCCATACTCTGACTTTTGAAGAGCAGCCGATCCGCCTGACGCGGGCCGAATATGAAATGTTGTTGGCATTTGTCACCAACCCAGGCACGGTGCTGAGCCGCGAACGCCTGTTGCGGATGCTGTCGTCCCACCGGGTGGAGCAGCCCGATCTGCGCACCGTTGACGTGCTGATACGCAGGCTGAGGAACAAACTGAACAGCGAACTGTTCGTCACCCAGCACGGTGAAGGCTACTTCCTAGCCGCCGACGTTAGCTGACGGCAACAGATATACGGGCCGAAAACCAAGGGGCGAGAGTGATAGCGCCACCTTTTGGGTGCTGATATTGCCCGGCGTCAGCGTCAGGATCGGTGGGCTGACATTATTGGCTACCGCCTGATGCTGCAAAACGCGGATCGCCTGATCGATGGCCAACTCGCCTTGTAGCACCATCTGGTCACTGGCGGCCACCATGATTTTGTCACGCTTAAGCCCACGATAAACCTGGTGCGACAGATAAAAAGAGACAATCTCCAGCGGCTGCTGCCGATTGCGGTTTTCCCCCATCGCCACCTGAGCGGCAATGGCGTTGCCCGCCACCAGATTGATTTGCGGGTGTTGCTCCAGCATGTCTTGCAGTAAATTGCGCTGAATTTCTACGTCATTATCGCCATACACCACCTCGACGATGTTGATCGCACTGCCTGCAACGGCGGCGCGAAAACCGGCGATCATTTCGCGGCTGCCACCGGCATCTTTTGGCCCCGGCATCAGCAACACGTTGAGTGGGCGCTGGGTTGCATGTTCAACCAGATAGCGCCCCGGCTGATAACCCATTTGGAACCAAGGCACTCCCACGCGCACTTTGGTTGCTGGGTAGCCTAACGCGTTGACTACCTCAATCACCGGGGTGTCGCCAACGGAGGCGGCCAGATCGGGGAACTGCGCCACGCTGCTGCCAAGCAAAATGGCATCAGCTCCCCAACGGCGGCATAACGCCAGTTGTTCACGCTGGGTATCGATCTGCGAGTAACCGCTGGCCTCAAAGATTTTCAACGTCACACCAGCACGCTGTGCTTCTCGCACCATGCCGTAATTGATAGATAACCAGTAAGAGTCTTTCAGGCTGGGGTAGAGCGCACATATTTTCCAACTGCGTTGTGCGTGCAGTGGGGCCAGGGCGGCAAGCGGCTCAGACTGGCGCTCGTTTAACCAACGCACCAACGGGGCTTTTGAGACGGCCAGCGCTGAAAAGGCGTACAGGCCGCAGATGAACAGCAGCAGAAAACGCAGAATCGAGGTTTGCATAATAGCCTCATAGATCGGATGCCTTTATGCTATAGGCTTCGCGGCCGATATTCCATCACCAGGACATTTATGGGGCACCCTTCGTTAACACGGCGACTTTGGTTGGCTTTCTTGCTGATGGCTGGCCTAACGCTGCTCAGTTCGCTGATCGGCTGGTTTGGCTTTCGCTTTATTGGCGAGGTAGAGCAAACCCATACTCAGTCGGTGATCCCCACCATGAACATGGCGCGCCAGCTGAGCGAGGCCAGCGCGTACGAACTGTTCTCAGCCCAAAGCCTGACCAACGCCAATACCCAGGCGGAATGGCTCGATCAGGGGAAAATGCTGACGGTGCAAAGCCTGCGCATCAGTCGGTTGCTGGGGCGCCTGCGCGAGCAGGGGTTTGATACTGCGGCGATCGAGCAACAGGAATCTGATATCACCCGCAGCCTGGGTTTACAGGGCGAACTGGTTGGCCAACGGTTGGCGCTGCGCAAGCAGCAGCGCGAGCTGTCACGCGAGATTATGGAGGCGGCATCTCGCATTGCCGAACTGGCCAAAGGGCAGTTAAACAACGCGGCTACAGCGGCGGGCGTGACCCAGGCGGGGATCTACGATCTTATCGATCAGCATCGCAATCAGGCGGCGGAGCAGGCGTTAGACCGGTTGATCGATGTCGATCTGGAATATCAAAACCAGATGAGCGAACTGCGGCTTAACGCGATCCAAATCGAGCACCTGATCCTGCTGCTGGAAAAAGAGGTCGCCGAGCGAGCGCCCGCAGAGTTGGTTTCCCGCATTGGCGACTATGTGCGTATCCTCCAGCGCCGTCAGGAACGTGTCGAAGATCCGCTAACGCGGGAGAAGATCGGCAGTGAATTGCAGATCGTGGCGCGTTATCAGCAACTTTCGGCCCTCTATCAGCGCGAACGGGACATTCGTGCCCAGTTACAGGCGTTGTCGCAAAACAACCTGGATATGTTCACCCGCTTTAGTAGCGAAATCAGTCGCCAGGTCAGCGACATCGAACGGCGTAATACTCAGGCGCTGGAAACGTTGAAACAGGCCCGTGAAACCGGCAAGTTCTGGCTGATCACCTTGAGCCTGTTCACCCTGGTGGTGTTGTCTCTGATCCTGTGGCGCGTAGTGTGGCGTTCGGTCACTTTACCTTTGGCGAAGCAAACCGCAGCGCTGCAAAGGTTGCTGCAAGGCGACCTCAACTCGCCCTTTCCTGCCACCTCGGTGGTGCATGAGCTAAACACCATGGGGCAATTGATGGAGGCGTTTCGCGCCAATGCGGACGCTTTGCAAAACCAGCAGCAATATCTGGCGGCACAGGTCGAATTACGCACGGCAGAGCTGGAAGCGCTGGTGGTGGAACACCATCAGGCACGGGCAGAGGCTGAAAAGGCCAACCGGGCAAAATCGGCCTTTTTGGCGGCGATGAGCCATGAAATCCGCACGCCGTTGCATGGTGTATTAGGCACCGCTCAGTTACTCTCCGAGCAACGGTTGTCGGCCAAAAGCCTCGCTTATGTACAGGCGATCAATGATTCCGGCGAAAGCCTGTTGGCGATCCTCAACGATATTCTGGACTATTCGGCGCTGGAGGCGGGCAAAGGCAGCGTTACCGTCAGCAACGAGCCTTTCGATCCGCGCCAACTGTTGGCGAGTATCGTACGTTTGATCTCTGGGCGGTTACGCCATCGCGATATCCAGCTCAGCCTCAACTGTGCCGATGATCTACCGCAATGGCTCAATGGCGATCCGCGGCGTATTCGCCAGATTGTGATTAACCTGCTCTCCAACGCTTTGCGCTTTACCGAGCTGGGCCGGATAGATGTACGTTGCCGAGTTGATGGCCAGCGTTGGCAAATCGATGTTGCTGACACCGGTTGCGGCATTTCCGCCGAAGGGCTCACACAAATGTTTAAACCCTTCGTGCAACTGACGGATAAACGCGGCGGCACCGGGTTAGGTTTGGCCATCAGCCAGGGATTAACCGAGGCGTTGCAGGGCACGCTAAGCGCCACCAGTACGCCGGGCCAGGGCAGCTGTTTCTCACTGAGCCTGCCGCTGCAAATTGCGACCACGCCAGTTCAGCATCGTGCCGAAGAGCGCACCGATCTTGCCAACTATCGCCTGCTGATCGTGGAGGACAACCTGGTGACGCAGCGCATCACGGCGGAAATGCTTCAGTCCTGTGGTGCCGAGGTTGAGGTGGCCAGCGATGGCCAAAGTGCGCTGGGCATACTGGCTATGGACTCCACATTCAGTGGCGTGCTGGTCGATTTGGACCTGCCTGATATGGATGGCATCACGCTCTCATTACAGATCACGGTCTGTTGCCCACAACTGCCACTGATCGGTTTTAGCGCCCACGTGGCGGACGAGGCTTTGAGACAGCGCACGACCAAAGTATTCCGTGGGTTGATACAAAAACCTATCGCGCGTGAGGAACTTAGCCGGTTGATCGAACATTATCTGACAGCGGATAAAAAAGCGCAGTTGCCCGCTGGTTCGCTGGATACGATCCAGCTAACACAGGATGCGGCGGTGTTTGGCAAACAGAAAATCGGCGAATGGAAAGACTTGTTTATCGAGCACGCCTTCCCTCTGGTGGCGGAAATTGAACAGGCGTTCGCGGCCGGGGATGAAGACTTGGTGGCGCGTTTGGCGCATAAGCTGAAGAGTGGCTGCGCCAGCTTGGGGATGCAAAATTCGGTTCAGGCCTGTGCGGCGCTGGAACAAGGGCTGCGGGAGAATGTTCAGTTACGCCAGGTGGTGATGGAAGAACTGCGGCAGTTGGTGGTTTGGGTTGATGAGGGATGCTCAGGCATACAATGACATTCACAGTACTAATAGCGTGAATGTCATTGTCGATTCCAACATGTTGTCAGTTGGAGGTAAATACAAACCGTATGTGATGCTCAACTTTTATAGACTCCCTAACTGTTTGATTTCCTGTAGACCAACCAGAGAGCGCATTTGCGTGATGGCAATCCTGTTCAACTGTGGCAGGCGCTCTTTCGCCGATAATCCTTGGTGGATCAGCACAGCGTTGATGCTCTCCAGGTTAGACAGAACAACCAATTGCTCAAGTGTGGCAGAGTCTCGCATATTGCCAGGGTGTTCAGGATTGGTTTGCCGCCATTGGGCTGCTGTCATGCCGAACAGTGCGACATTAAGTAGATCGGCCTCGCTAGCATAGACCGTTACCGTTTGTGCTTTGGTCAACTGTGGCGGGAGCAGCCGTTCCTTGATCGCGTCGGTATGGATGCGATAATTGACTTTCGCCAATGTGCGTTGAAAACTCCATTCTAGCGATGCGGTGCGTGCTTCTTCATCCTTAAGCCGTTGAAACTCTTTGATTAGGTAAAGCTTGAATTCAGGGCTGAGCCAGGAGCCGAATTCGAAGGCGACATCTCGGTGGGCATAGGTACCGCCGTAGCGTCCAGCCTTGGCGTAAAGGCCAATAGCTCCTGTAGCGTCGCTCCACTTCTTGGCTGACAGATAGAAGCTGTTGCGACCCGCCTCGTTTTTAATTCCCTCGAATTCGGGGGAATTAAAATCCGGGTTATTGATCTGTTCCCATACCCCCAGGAACAGAATGGTGTCTTTGTTCTTAAGCCATTGCTCAATCAGGGCACTACCGCCCTCGAAGTTCTTCACCATATCCGTTAGTGAAATGTAATCCTGTTCGTGGAGGGTCGTGATGCCGACGGCGACTCCCTGCACGGTGATATTGCGTTTTTTCATTTTTTATCTCCTTGGGGATTATTTGGAAAAACCATACGGCAAGCCCACTATCCCGATAAGAAAGCTACACAAAGAGAGTATCCAGGAGTTTTTTGCTTTTCGTTGATTGGACAGGTATATCTCACTGAGCGATTTTGACAGCCTGAGAATATCCTGATGGCCATCGCCAGCCATTTTTTTGATTTGCTGTAACTGTAGCTTGATGTCATCAGGTAAGTCAGAAAAAGGATCGTTCTCTTGATGGCAGATGATGAGTTCCCTGATTCGTTCCAGCTTTTCATCGCTACAATCTTTATCATTAATGTAGTCACTCAAAATGAAGTTGAGCGTTGTAGCAATCTGATCTTTTTTGACAAACCAGCGTGTGGCTAGAAGGTAAACATCGTCACTCTGGAGCCTATCAAGAGCGATAGCTTGCTTGAGTGTCGCTTCATATTTTCGCCTTTTTAACGTTAAGTCAATGTCATTCAACATGTAGAAAATAAATCCAGCCACAGCCGAGAAGATGAAGACTAATATCAAAATTTTATATAAATTAGGATCGTAAAATATCTCCAACTTATCACCTCCTGTCTGTCATATCCTTGAGCGCTTTTTTCAGCATAAATCACAAATAGAGTTTACTACTGGCCTATCTTTCCTCCTAGCTGTTCGACATTCTGTTCGTATGCTTAACATTTCCAGTTCGGGGAAGATAATACTGTGTGAATATAACAGGGTAGTTGGACTCTGTAATTATCGAACTGAGTAAGGTTCCCAAATCGATGAATCTCAAAATACCTCCATCTATCGGCTTGGTACTGAGGGTATTTTTACTCGTTCAACGATTCACTGGGGCATCTTGGGATAGAGTGTAGTGTCCCGATTCGGAGAAGCCCATGTGGAGCATCATCACACGTTGGCTGCAGGTGTCTAATTCGCAGTAGTACGAAGCTCGGGGAAGGGCAGCATGCATAAAGCAAAAAACCCGCCATAGGCGGGTTCTTCTAAATGATGGTGCCCGGACTCGGAATCGAACCAAGGACACGGGGATTTTCAATCCCCTGCTCTACCGACTGAGCTATCCGGGCAACGGGGCGCATTAAACCGTATTGGCCGTGCGGCGTCAACGGATTTGTGACGAAAAACGTGAAAACAGCGCCGATTGCTGGCTTTTCAGGCAAAGCGCGCAGAATACGGCCTTATCCCATTGGTTATCAACGGGCGCAGCATGCAGCGCCCCTACGTGGTAAGCCCGGTAAGGGAGGCTTTAGCTTAACGCACCAAACTGACGGCACTGGGCAATATGCAAGATATCTTCGGCCAGCCGCTTGGCGACAGCCACATCTTGCAACTGGCGTTTTATCAGCAGTTTACTCAGGCAGCCTTCCTGCACCAGTTCCATTTGCTGCGCTACCGAGTCGGCGTCGTCGGCATCCATCTCACGCAATAGATCGCGGGTGAAGTCCAGCGAGGTGATCTTCTGCTGCTCGGCCAGTTGATGGATCGGGTGGTCGCTCTCAGGGAAGAAGCTACAGGCGGCAATAAACAGGCAGCCAGGGTAGCGTTCATTCTGCACATGCTCTGCCAGCACGTCATAACGCGCCAGCAGCTTTTGCTGTGGGCTCAACGTCTCATCAAGCTGCAACTGGCGGCGCCAGGTATCAATCTGCTGGCCGTGGTAGCGCAGGCAGTCATACAGCAGTGCTTCACGGTCCGGCCAAAACGGTTTGAAGTCGCTGTATGGCACACCCAGTTTTTCTGCCAGCATTTCCAAGGTGGTGGTCGCCAGGCCCTGTTTTTCCAACAGCTCCAAGGCTGTATTTAAAACCTGTTCACGTTGCACTAGTGCTCCCTCCAAAAAATGTTCTGAAACTCAGTGTCGTTTACCGAGTGGTTTTCTGCAAATGTGCGTCGAAGGCTTCTGCGTTCATAAAGCCCGTCACGCGGGCTGCGGGTAACTCTTTGCCATCTCGGTCAAAGAACAAAATGGTCGGCAGGCCAAGCACCTGCAAGTGCTTGAGCAAGGCTGCCTGCTCGGCATTGTTGGCCGTTACGTCGGCCTGCAGCAACACCGTATCGGCCAATTGGGTCTGCACCGCTGGGTCGCTGAAGGTGTATTTCTCAAACTCTTTGCAGGCGACACACCAGTCCGCATACAGGTCCAGCATCACCGGCTTGCCCTGCGCCTGTTGCAGCGCCTGGTTAAGCTGCTCAACGTTATTGATACGGGTGAAATTCAGATGCGGCTGGGCCGTCTGCTCAGAAGCAGTGCTACCGAATGCCCAGTCTTGCAATGGGCGCGCCGAAATCACCAGCGCCGCCAACAGCAGCACCTGGATGGCTCGTGTCCAGCCACGGGATGATTTCAGGCTCAGGACGAATGCCCAGCCGAAGAACGCCAGACCGAGCAGGCTCCACAGGCGCAGCCCCCAGACGTCGCCAATCACCCGCTCAAGCAGGAACACCGGCAGCGCCAGGATCACAAAGCCAAAGGCTTCCTTGACGTACTGCATCCACGGGCCGCTGCGTGGCAGCAGGCGGTTGCCGAACAGCGTCACGATCACCAGCGGGATACCCATCCCCAATGCATACAGATACAGCGTGCCGCCACCGGCCCACATATTGCCGCTTTGGGCGATGTACAACAGGATGGCGCTGAGCGGGGCGGTGGTGCATGGCGAGCAGATCAGGCCTGCCAGAGCGCCCATCACAAACACACCCACCAGCGAGCCACCCTGCTGGGTGTTGCTCCAGTTGGCCAGCCGCGTTTGCAGTGAAGAGGGGAGCTGCAAGGAGTAGCAGCCGAACATGGACAGAGCCAGGGCGACAAACAGCACCGAAAGACCTATCAGCACGTAAGGGTGCTGCAGCGCGGCCTGGAACTGCAACCCGGCGGCGGCAACCACCAGGCCGAGCAGGGTATAGGTCAGCGCCATGCCTTGCACATACACCACGGCCAGCACCAGAATGCGCCCGCTGCTGTGTGGCCGCTCACGGCCCAGAATAATGCCGGAAATCAGTGGGTACATCGGCAACACGCAAGGGGTAAACGCAATACCGATGCCAATCAACAAGGCCCAAAGGGGGGAGAAGGGCAGATTGGCCGGTGCTGTTTCTGCTGGTGCTATGGCTACTGGTGCTGCGGGCTCTGCGGCAAGTACCACTGCGCTCAGCGGGATCACACGGGTCTCAGGTGGATAGCAGAATCCGGCCTCAGCACACCCTTGGTAGGTGACGCTCAGGCTGGCATTGTCACCCGCCTGCAACAGGGGAATGCTCAGGGCCAAGGGTTCCTTGAATATCGCCACTTCACCAAAGAATTCATCTTTATGCTTCAGCCCGGCGGGCAGCTCGAACTGGCCCAGCGTTGCCTGCTGCGGCACCAGCTTGATTTGCTGGCGATACAGGTAGTAACCAGGGCGGATTTGCCAGCTTAGCGTCAGTTGGGGGCCCTGTTGTTTAAAATCAAAGGCAAATGCCTGATCGACGGGTACGAACTGGTTCCCCGCGTTTTGGCCGAACAGTGAAGCCTGAGCCGCAGTGGGCAGGAAGAACAGGCTGCACAGCAGCAATATCAGTTTAATGAGGCGTTGATCCATGACAGGTAATCTTTATCTCCAGCCATCACCGGCAGCACCAACAGTTCGGGTGTCTGGTACGGGTGATGTTGTTTCAGGTAGGTGAGTAGCGCTTGTTGATGCTGACGATCGCTTTTAAACAGCATCTGCACTTCGTATTCCTGTTGCAGTTTCCCTTCCCAGTAATACAGCGATGTTGCCCCAGGCAGCAGCGTGGCACAGGCCGCCAGTTTCTCCCCCAGGACGCGTGCCGCCAGCTCTTGCGCTGTGGCTTCATCAGGTGCGGTACAGAGTATGACGATAGCTTCGCAATCAGACATCTTCGGCCCTCTCAACCAGGTTTGGTAACAGGGCACTATACCCTGAAGCGGTGTTGGCTAGAAGGTTAGATTATCAGCAGCAGGGGAATGAGGAGGAGAAAGCGGGGCCGAAACCCCGCTTGAGGATCACAGAATAACGCTACCGATCAGGAAGCCGAAGATGACGGCAAACGCCACGCCCAAGGTGCCAGGGATCAGGAACGGGTGGTTAAACACGAAGCGCCCGATGCGTGTCGTCCCGGTATCGTCCATCTGTACCGCCGCTACCAGGGTAGGGTAGGTTGGCAGAATAAACAGGCCAGAAACGGCAGCAAAGGAAGCGATCGCCGTCAGCGGGGTGACGTTCAGGGCCAGCGCCATCGGCATCAACGCCTTGGCAGTGGCGGCCTGAGAGTACAGCAGCGCCGAACAGAAGAAGAAGATCACCGCCAGTAACCAAGGATGGGATTGGATCACGGTACCCGCAGTCTCTTTGATCCAGTCAAGGTTGGCCTGCACAAAGGTGTCACCCAACCAGGCTACGCCCAGGATACAGATACAGGCGCTCATCCCGGCCTTAAAGGTGCTGGAGTTCAAAATCAGGTCGGTTTCGATGCGACACAGGATGGTGGTCAGGGTGGCCACGCTCAGCATGATGATCAAGATGGCATTGGTGGTGTTCATCAGCGGCGTCGTCACCAGACCCATGCTTGGGCTGTTGATGATGGCATAAGCCACTACGCTCAGTACGCCAGCCAGGAACAGCAGCACGGAGGTTTTCGCACGCGGTTTGATCACGATGACGTTCTCACCACGCAGGGCAACCAGACCTTCTTCGAAGCGCTTTTGATACACAGGATCGTCAGACAGCTTGGAGTCAAACAACCAAGTGACCAGCAGCGACATCAGTATCACAGCCAGGAAGGTGGAAGGGATCACTACCATCAGCAAGTGTAGGTAACTCACGCCGTGGCCTTCCATAACGGAAGACATGTACACCACCGCTGCTGAGATAGGCGAGGCGGTAATGGCAATCTGCGCAGAAACCACGGCAGTCGACAGAGGGCGGCAAGGTTTGATGCCTTGCTCTTTAGCCACTTCTGCAATGACCGGTAGGGCCGAGAGGGAGATATTACCGGTACCGGCGAAGATGGTCAGGAAATAGGTGACGATGGGGGCCAGAATAGTGATGTATTTTGGATTTTTACGCAGCAGTTTTTCGGTTTGCTGCACCAGATAGTCCATCCCGCCAGCGACCTGCATAGCGGCGATAGCGGCGATAACCGCCATAATGATTGAAATAACGTCGAAGGGAATGCTGCCTGGCTTAACGCCAATCATCGCCAGCACCAACACCCCAAGACCGCCTGCAAAGCCTATTCCGATACCGCCCAGCCTGGCCCCCAAAAAGATGGCCAGTAGAACGATCACCAATTCTACTACTAGCATAGTGTTTACCCCTTAAAATGGATTTTTATGAAAACCAAACGTTACAGCTTTGTGTTTTCGGAAAGAAAAAAGGCACGCTATCCAGAGGATTAGCGTGCCTTTCAGGCTACCGGATGAGTCTATTATTGTTCATTTTCATCTGTATAGCGTTTCGCCTTATATGCCGGGTGCATCAGGTTCTCTACGGAGAAGATGTCATCCAGCTCAGCTTCGGTCAGTAAACCGCGTTCCAGCACGACTTCACGTACGCTCTTGCCGGTTTCAGCACAGATCTTGCCGACAATGTCACCGTTGTGGTGGCCAATGAACGGGTTCAGATAGGTGACGATACCGATAGAGTTAAATACGTAGTACTCGCACACTTCTTTGTTGGCGGTAATACCGTTAATGCATTTTTCCAGCAGGTTATAGCAGGCATTGGTCAGGATGTGAATTGATTCAAACATCGCCTGGCCAATTACCGGTTCCATCACGTTCAACTGCAGCTGGCCTGCTTCGGCGGCCATGGTAACGCAAGTGTCGTTGCCGATCACCTTAAAGCAAACCTGGTTAACCACTTCTGGGATCACCGGGTTCACTTTGGCCGGCATGATGGAAGAACCGGCCTGCAGTTCAGGCAGGTTGATTTCGTTCAGGCCAGCGCGTGGGCCGGAAGACAGCAGACGCAGGTCGTTACAGATCTTGGACAGTTTGACCGCCAGGCGCTTGTGCGCACTGTGCACCATCACGTAGGCACCGCAGTCGGAGGTGGCCTCGATCAGGTCTTCGGCAGGTACCACTGGCAGGCCACTCACTTCCGCCAGTTTCTTAACAGCCAGGTGTTGGTAACCTTCCGGAGTATTCAGCGCGGTACCGATCGCCGTCGCACCCAGGTTCACTTCCAGCAGCAACTCTGCGGTACGGTGCAGGTTACGGGTTTCTTCATTCAGCAACACGCTGAAGGCGTGGAATTCCTGGCCCAGGGTCATTGGCACCGCGTCCTGCAACTGGGTACGGCCCATTTTCAGGATGGTTTCGAACTCTTTGGCCTTACGGTCAAACCCTTCACGCAGTTGGTTGATAGCATCGATCAGTTTCTGGTTGGAGGCGTAAACCGCGATGCGGAACCCGGTTGGGTAAGCGTCGTTGGTAGACTGACACTTGTTGAGGTGATCGTTAGGGTTCAGATATTGGTATTCACCCTTCTGGTGGCCCATCAGCTCCAAGCCGATGTTTGCCAGTACTTCGTTGGTGTTCATGTTCAGCGAGGTGCCAGCACCGCCCTGGAACACATCCACCGGGAATTGGTCCATGCATTTGCCTTTATCCAGTACTTCATCACATGCCTGGATGATGACGTCGGCAATTTTACGTGGGATGGTTTGCAGCTCTTTGTTTGCCATGGCGGCGGCTTTTTTTACCATCACCATGCCGCGTACAAACTCAGGAACGTCGCTGATTTTACTGTTGCTGATATAGAAGTTTTCAATCGCACGCAGAGTATGAACACCGTAGTAGGCTTCTGCTGGGACTTCACGTGTTCCTAATAGGTCTTCTTCGATACGAATGTTGTTTGACATGAGAACCTTCTCTATGTTGCTGCCGAATATAATTATGTGCAGGATAACAAAATAATGTTGCCGAGCGGGTCTACTGCGGAAGTATTGACCGCAGCTATTGTCGCTACCCAGATCATATGCTGGTTGGTAATAAATGAATGAACGTAGATCACTATATGGTGCTTCAGCAAATGACAGCTTTTGGTTTCTGTGAAGGGCTTCACGTTTGCGGCAAAGAGAATAAAAAAGATCGCCCGGTTGAAATGGCGGCGAGAAGCCCCCATTGTATGAAGGTTGGCCGATTAGCGGCCCCATTTATCACGTATGCGCCATCGGGCGGGTACGCCGACTCTACCTAGAGGAGAGAACCAGGTGCGCTGGTTACCGTTACTGCTGATATTTCTACTGGCTTACATAGAGATATCCTTGTTTATCAAAGTTGCCGCCGTGTTCGGTGTGGCAATGACGCTGCTGCTGGTGGTGTTTACTTCCTGCGTCGGTGTTTCCCTGGTGCGTAATCAGGGCATGAAGACCTTTGTGCAGATGCAACAGAAGCTGGCGGCGGGCGAAAGCCCGGCAGCGGAGATGGTGAAAAGCGTTTCACTGGTGCTGGCGGGTTTCCTGCTGGTGATACCGGGCTTTTTCACCGATTTCCTTGGCCTGTTGCTGCTGTTGCCGCCGGTGCAGAAATCGCTGACGCTGAAGCTGATGCCGCATCTCGCCGTTTATCGCCCAGGCGGTTGGGGCCAGAACGGCGGAGCCGCCAATGGCAATACCTTCGACGGTGAATTCCAGCGCAAGCAAGACGACCGCTACACCTTGGATCATCAACCCGACGATCGCGACAAGCGTGACGATCGCTGATATCTCCCCTCACCCTAACCCTCTCCCAAAGGGAGAGGGGACTGAACGTGCTACATTTGCCCCCGGTACCTGACCGCGACTCTGGACTACCCCCTCTCCCTAAACAAGTGCCCATGTGTTATCCGGTCCGTATAGTGGGAGAGGGTCGGGGTGAGGGGAGATCGGCCGCGTTTTTGCTAATGGCGTTCACCGCAGGCCATCAAATCGAAAATTTTTTTGCTGCTGCCCCTTGAAGGGGGATGGAACGCCCCCATTTCAAATCCCACGGAGCCGGTATCAATAATCTGGCGCACAACCCTAAATCTGATAGAAACCTTCTTACAGGAGAGCGTTCAATGAGTATTCGTCCATTGCATGACCGCGTTATCGTCAAGCGCAAAGAAGTTGAATCAAAATCTGCTGGCGGCATCGTTCTGACTGGCTCTGCAGCGGGTAAATCTACTCGTGGTGAAGTGGTAGCCGTTGGTAAAGGACGTGTTCTGGAAAGCGGCAACATCCAGCCGCTGGATGTGAAAGTAGGCGACATCGTGATTTTCAACGACGGTTACGGCGTGAAAGCAGAGAAGATCGACAATGAAGAAGTGTTGATCATGTCCGAAAGCGACATTCTGGCAATTGTTGAAGCGTAATAACGCTTTATAAATCTTCTGAACTGAACGAGTTGAAGGGAAATACCAATGGCAGCTAAAGATGTAAAATTCGGCAATGACGCTCGCGTGAAGATGCTCCGCGGCGTGAATGTTCTCGCTGATGCAGTAAAAGTGACTCTGGGCCCGAAAGGCCGCAACGTAGTGCTGGATAAATCCTTCGGCGCTCCTACCATCACCAAAGATGGCGTATCTGTTGCTCGTGAAATCGAACTGGAAGACAAGTTCGAGAACATGGGTGCACAAATGGTGAAAGAAGTTGCCTCTAAAGCGAACGACGCTGCGGGCGACGGTACCACCACTGCAACCGTACTGGCTCAATCCATCATCACCGAAGGCCTGAAAGCTGTGGCTGCCGGCATGAACCCGATGGATCTGAAGCGCGGTATCGACAAAGCGGTTATCGCTGCGGTTGAAGAGCTTAAAAAACTGTCTGTACCTTGCTCTGACTCTAAAGCTATCGCTCAGGTAGGCACCATCTCTGCAAACTCCGACGAAACCGTGGGTAAACTGATTGCAGAAGCGATGGAGAAAGTGGGCAAAGAAGGCGTGATCACCGTTGAAGAAGGCACCGGCCTGCAAGACGAGCTGGACGTGGTTGAAGGTATGCAGTTCGATCGCGGCTACCTGTCTCCGTACTTCATCAACAAGCCAGAAACCGGTTCTATCGAGCTGGAAAGCCCGTTCATCCTGCTGGCTGACAAGAAAATCTCCAACATCCGTGAAATGCTGCCAGTGCTGGAAGCCGTTGCGAAAGCGGGCAAACCACTGCTGATCATTGCTGAAGATGTTGAAGGCGAAGCGTTGGCGACCCTGGTGGTTAACACCATGCGTGGCATCGTGAAAGTGGCTGCGGTTAAAGCACCTGGCTTCGGCGACCGTCGTAAAGCCATGCTGCAAGACATCGCTACCCTGACTGCCGGTACCGTGATCTCTGAAGAGATCGGTCTGGAGCTGGAAAAAGCTACCCTGGAAGATCTGGGTCAGGCAAAACGCATCGTAATCAACAAAGACACCACCATCATCATCGATGGCGTGGGCGACGAAACCACCATTCAGGGTCGCGTCTCCCAGATCCGTCAGCAGATCGAAGAAGCGACCTCTGACTACGATCGTGAAAAACTGCAAGAGCGTGTTGCTAAACTGGCTGGCGGCGTTGCCGTTATCAAAGTTGGCGCCGCAACTGAAGTTGAAATGAAAGAGAAGAAAGCCCGCGTTGAAGATGCCCTGCACGCTACCCGTGCTGCGGTAGAAGAAGGCGTGGTTGCTGGCGGTGGCGTAGCGCTGATCCGTGTAGCAGACAAAATCTCTGGCCTGAAAGGCGATAACGAAGACCAGAACGTGGGTATCAAAGTTGCCCTGCGTGCTATGGAATCTCCACTGCGTCAGATCGTGATCAACGCCGGTGAAGAAGCTTCTGTGATTGCCAACAAGGTGAAAGCAGGCGAAGGCAGCTTCGGCTACAACGCTTACACCGAAGAATACGGCGACATGATCGCGATGGGTATCCTGGATCCAACTAAAGTGACCCGTTCTGCTCTGCAGTACGCGGCCTCTGTAGCTGGCCTGATGATCACCACGGAGTGCATGATCACTGACTTGCCGAAAGAAGACAAGTTAGACATGGGTGGCGCTGGTGGTATGGGCGGCATGGGTGGTATGGGCGGAATGATGTAATTCCCCTCACCTCTGTGAGCTAACCACAAAACCCGGCTTCGGCCGGGTTTTTTATTACCCTCTTCGTGTGGGGGCTGATTGCTGCGTCTGTTTTTATCATCGTCAGCGGCTACCGATGCGTCAGTGCTGAATTTGATGATATTTTTGCAGACCGTATCTATTAAGCGTGTAAACTGATAGTTCATCAGCTGTCGCTCAAGACGTTGACCAGGCACCAGTGGCCGGTGGCAACGGATGCTTAAGAGATGGCAACGCTTTCTGATAAGCTTTTGCGTAATTCTCAACATCATATGGGGAACAAGATGCGGATTAAAGCCTTACTGGGTCTATCGGCAGCGCTGCTGCTGGCAGGGTGCAGCAGCACCAATGAACTGACCGCCGCAGGTCAACAGGTCAAATTTACCGACACCAAGCCTGCCGCAGAATGCCAGTTGGTAGGCGAAGTCACCGGCACTCAGAGCAACTGGCTGTCGGGGAGTGGTGGTGAGGGCAGCTCCATGCGCGGCGCGGCTAACGATCTGCGCAACAAGGCAGCAGCAATGGGCGGCAACGTGATTTACGGTGCGACTAGCCCAAGCCAGAACCTGCTTTCAAGTTTTGCACCGCTGGACAGCAAAATGATCGGCCAGGTGTATAAGTGCCCGTAACGCTGGCATAAGCACCCGTATAAAACAAAAGAGGAATGCCCAGGCATTCCTCTTTTTGCATTCATATGCGGCATGTTATTAAACGGGAGCAGCGTGCAGCGCCCCTACGAGCTTTGCGTGAGGCGCAGATCCAACGGCGTTTTGCTGGGTTCGCCGCCGACCTCACGAGTCAGGCGGGGTACCAGATAACCGGAAACCTTGCTCAGCAAACTTTTCACGATCGCACGAGCCTCGTCGTCGCTGACCATAAAGTGGGCCGCGCCCTGCACTTTATCCAACACGTGGAGGTAATAGGGCAGGATCCCTGCATCAAACAGGGCGTTACTCAGCGTTGCCAGCGTATCCGCGTTATCATTGATCCCTCGTAGCAGCACGCTTTGGTTCAGCAGCGTCACTCCGGCGCTACGCAACTGTGCCATACTGGCGCGCAGCGGTGGGTCAATCTCGTTGGCATGATTGATATGGGTGACCATCAGCACCTGCAGGCGCGATGCCGAGAAGCGTTGGCACAGCGTGGCGGTGATGCGGGCGGGGATCACCACCGGCAAGCGGGTATGAATACGCAGGCGTTTGAGGTGTGGGATAGCCTCCAGTTCCCCGATCAGCCAATCCAGTTCGTGGTCTTTGGCCATCAGCGGATCGCCCCCGGAGAAAATAATTTCATCCAGTTCCGGGTGTTGACGGATATACTCCAACGCTTGAAGCCAGTTTGCCTTGTTGCCCTGGTTCTCCTGATAGGGGAAATGACGGCGGAAACAGTAGCGGCAGTTAACCGCACAGCCGCCTTTTACCAACAGCAGGGCACGGTTGCGATACTTGTGCAGCAACCCCGGCACCACGCTGCGCTGTTCATCCAGCGGATCGGTGGTGAAGCCTGGGGCATCGATGAATTCTGCGCTGGCGGTGAGTACCTGGCGCAGCAGCGGGTCATTGGCATCACCGGGTTGCATACGCGCGGCAAAGGCTCGCGGCACGCGTAGCGCAAACAGGCGGCGTGCATCGCGCCCCTGTGGCAGTTCCGGGTGCGTATTTAGTGACAGAAGCTGCAGTAATTCATCTGGGTCGGTAATAACATCGGCGAGTTGATGCAACCAATCTTCTCTATGCGCCGTGTTTTGGGTTATAATGTGTGCCATTTTTTTGGCTAAGCTACCAGTTTAAATTTTCAGAGGGCCATCATGGCGACTTATTCTAGCAACGATTTCCGTCCGGGTCTTAAAATCATGTTCGAAGGCGAACCTTACGCTGTCGAATCCAGCGAGTTCGTTAAACCAGGTAAAGGCCAGGCTTTTGCGCGTGTAAAAATGCGTCGCCTGCTGACTGGCACCCGCGTTGAGAAAACCTTTAAGTCTACCGACTCCTGCGAAGGCGCGGACGTGGTAGATACCAACATGAACTACCTGTACAACGACGGTGAGTTCTACCACTTCATGCACCCTGAGACTTTTGAACAGCATCAGGTTGAAGAGAAAACCGTTTCTGACGTGGCTAAATGGCTGCAGGACAACGCGGAATGTATCGTCACCCTGTGGGATGGCCGTCCTATCGCTGTGCTGCCACCGAACTTTATCGAAGCAGAAATCACTGATACCGATCCAGGCCTGAAAGGCGACACCGCAGGTACCGGCGGCAAGCCAGCTACCCTGAGCACCGGCGCAGTAGTTAAAGTGCCATTGTTCGTGCAGATTGGCGAAGTGATCAAGGTTGACACCCGCTCTGGCGAATACGTCTCCCGCGTTAAATAAGTTTCAATACAGAGGAACCCCCGAGGTTCCTCTGTGTTATCCCTTTCCGTCACTCGTTGGCAGAACCGCATGATGAAGAAAACGCTGTTGGCCGTGGTCTCTCTGTTGTTGCTGATGTCTCTCAGCGGCTGTAATACCTTCCGTGGTTTTGGTGAAGACGTTCAACACCTCGGCGGCGCGATTTCCCGCAGCGCTGGCTGAAATCAATTAGCGCCATTAATCGGATAATACAGAAAAATCCGTTTATTCCGGCAACCCTCCTGATTTTTACTACGCTTAGAGAGCTACACTTTTTCACTAATAACGAATAAGGGTAATCTTATGCTGAAGAAAACTATTTTCGCCATTTTTTCCTTGTTGATCCTGTCATCGCTGGTGGGCTGTAATACTACCGAAGGCGTGGGCAAAGATGTTGAAGCTGGTGGTCAGGCGATCCAGCGTAGCGCACAGTAATTAAGACCGCACATTGGGCACTGCATGTTGCTAAACGGGCGCAGCGTGCAGCGCCCCTACAGTCGAACATGTTCAGCACCGGCAAATATGAGCAACCTTGCCATTTCGTCGCCTTGTGACTTGCCACCTTCGTTGGTTATAATCTACGTCTTCAATCAGCCAAGTGGGACGACCCGCCTGCGCTTCTGTTGTCTGGGGACGACCCCATCAGTTCTGGAGCCAGTGTCATGGCATGGATCATTTTGCTTTTTGCGGGCCTGTTAGAGGTCGTCTGGGCTATTGGCCTTAAATACACCCACGGTTTTACCCGTTTGACCCCCAGTTTGATTACCGTCGCTGCGATGGTGGTGAGTATGGTGTTGCTGGCACACGCCATGAAAACGTTGCCTGCGGGCACGGCTTACGCCGTGTGGACCGGGATTGGGGCGGTGGGCGCGGCGGTAATGGGCATGGTGCTGCTCGGTGAGTCGACCAACATCATGCGTATTCTCAGCCTGTGCCTGATCGTGGCCGGGATCCTGGGGCTAAAATTCAGCAGTCAATGAGTGGGCTGCTGATTGACCCAGATTAACGCTTCGGTATCAAAGCCGTAGCCTTTGGCAATCTGCACCAGTCTGTCGCGCGTGGCGGCTTCCAACGTCGGCGTGCGCGACAATATCCACAGATAGTCGCGGTTTGGGCCACAAACCAGCGCATAACGGTATTCCGGATCGAGTTCGATGACGTTATAGCCGCCATAGAAAGGGCCGAAGAATGAGACTTTCAGCGAGGCCGTTTGCGGCGAGCCGATAAAATACGCCTTGCCTTCGCTCTCCTGCCATTGCTGTTTTTTGCTATCGAAACCCCGGTTAATCACCTTCAGACCGCCGTCTGTGCGCGGGCTGTAATTGGCCGTAACCTGCTCCAGGCCTCGTTCAAAGCGATGATCCAGACGCGCGATTTCATACCAGGTGCCCAGATAGCGTTTGCTATCGAAGTTATCTATGACCTTGACGTCCTTCGGGGGTGTCACGCTACAGGCAACGGAAACGAGGGCGGATAAAATGACGCACAGCTTTGACCACAAACGCATGGGTGACTCCTGTTTTTCAGTTACAGATAAACAGTGTAGTCGAAAGAGTGGGAGTCGCGGAATAGGCGGCCAACGGGAGTTGGCCGCCAGAGGTCTTACAGCGTGACGACCCCGATCAGGGTTACGACGCTCAGGATAGCTGCCAGACCGTAGAACACCCATTTGCCTGCAGGCACGTGGATTTTCAGATCGTGCATGGCATGGTGGATACGGTGTAGCCCGCACCACAATGGCAAAATGATCATCAGCAGCAGGAACAGGCGGCCGATCCAGCTTTGGCAAAATGCTAAGACGCGCTCATAACCTAAAGCTTCGCCGGGGAACAGGCCTAGTGGCAGCAGGATGCCGACCAGCAGCACGATAGCCGGAGCAACGATCGCTCCCCACATACCGCCAGCGCCAAATAATCCCCAGAAAACCGGCTCGTCAGAGCGCTTAGGTGATTGATTTATCATGTTTCCTCCGGATTACAGTAACGCTACGGCGAGAATGATCACGGTGACGACGATCGTCACTGCCCACAGCGCCTTAACGATTGGCTCCGGCCCCATTTTCTCGCTGTTGACGACGATATTGGCGGCTTTCGGTGCCAGATCGAACCAGGTTTTGGTATGCAGTGCGGCGGCCAGCAGGGCGATGATGTTAATCAGCAGCACCAGCGGGTTTTGCAGGAAGCCGACAAACCCGGCCCAGCTTTCAGGGCCACCCTTCAGGGCAAAGACGCCGTAGATCAGCACGATGCTGAACCACACCGCCAGCACCGAAGTACCTTCACGCAGCATGTAGAAACGGTAGAAACCCAGCTTTTGCCACCAGGTTGGCGTCATGGTACGCACATAGGGCTTACGTTGTGTTGTCATTGCTGTCTCCCTCCCTTATTGCGGTTTCAGCATTGCGATCATGAAGTCTTTGGCACTCTCTACCTTGCCCTGCTGGATCGCAGCGGCCGGGTCGACGTGTTTTGGACAGACTTCAGAGCAGTAGCCAACAAACGTACAGGACCAGACACCGTTCTGGCCGTTAAGCAGCGGCATACGCTGTTTCTTGCCGTGGTCGCGGTTATCCAGGTTATAACGGTGTGCCAGCGTAATCGCTGCCGGGCCGATAAACTCCTGATTCAGGCCGAACTGTGGGCAAGCGGCATAGCACAGGCCACAGTTGATGCAGCCGGAGAACTGGTGATACTTCGCCATTTGCGCCGGGGTCTGCACGTTCGGGCCATCTTCCGGTTTGCGATCGTTGCCGATGATGTAAGGCTTAATCGCTTCCAGGCTCTCGATAAAGTGGGTCATATCCACCACCAGATCGCGCTCGATCGGGAAGTTGCCCAACGCCTCAACCTTCATGCCATCGGTATATTCACGCAGGAAGGTTTTACAGGCCAGCTTAGGCACGCGGTTGACCATCATGCCGCAAGAGCCACAGATGGCCATACGGCACGACCAGCGATAGGACAGGTCTGGTGCCAGGTTATCTTTGATATAACCCAGTGCGTCCAGCAGCGAAGTCTGCTCATCGTAAGGTACGCTGAAGGTCTCGAAATGCGGCTCGGCGTCGCGTTCCGGGTTATAGCGCATGACCTCGATTTTCAGGGTTTTCAGCTCAGCCATTCGCCTGCTCCTTATCCTTTCTCTCTTTGTCCTGCGCTTCGGCTGCGGCGCCATAAACACGCTTGGCCGGTGGCAGTTTGGTAATTTTCACGTCGCTGTACTCCAGGCGTGGTGCACCGTTCGGGTTATGGAACGCCAGCGTATGTTTCAGGAAGTTCACGTCGTCACGCTCGGTGCAACCTTCGTCGAGACGCTGGTGTGCGCCGCGAGATTCTTTACGGTTGAAGGCCGAGTGCGCCATACATTCGGCAACGTCCAGGCCATAGCCCAGCTCGATGGTGTACAGCAGATCGGTGTTGAACACGCTGGAGTTGTCGGTAATTTTGACGCGCTTGAAGCGCTCTTTCAGCTCCGCCAGCTTATCGATGGTTTTCTGCATCAGTTCCGGCGTACGGTAGATACCACAGCCTTCTTCCATCGACAGACCCATTTCATCGCGGATCTTCGACCAGTTCTCGCTACCTTCCTGCTTCATCAGGTTGCTGAGGCGGGTTTCCACGTCGCGGCCTTGTGCTTCCAAAGCGCTGCCGTTGGCCGGGCCACTTTCCAGCGCGCGGCGTGCTGCGTGTTCACCTGCCACACGCCCAAACACCACCAGCTCAGCCAGCGAGTTGGAACCCAGGCGGTTCGCGCCGTGCAGACCAACCGAGGAACATTCGCCGACGGCGAACAGGCCTTTGATGCGGGTTTCACAGTTTTGATCGGTTTCGATACCGCCCATGGTGTAGTGCGCGGTTGGGCGGACCGGGATTGGATCTTTAACGGGATCGACACCCACGTAGGCTTTCGACAGTTCACAGATGAACGGCAGACGTTCCAGCAGTTTCTTCTCGCCCAGGTGGCGCAGATCCAGATAGACCACGTCGCCGCGCGGGGTGGCGATGGTGCGGCCAGCACGCCATTCATGCCAGAAAGCCTGCGACACTTTGTCACGCGGGCCCAGCTCCATATATTTGTTTCTTGGCTCGCCCAGCGGGGTTTCCGGGCCCATACCGTAGTCTTGCAGGTAGCGGTAGCCGTCTTTGTTAACCAGAATACCGCCTTCACCGCGGCAGCCTTCAGTCATCAGGATGCCTGAGCCTGGCAGGCCGGTTGGGTGATATTGCACAAACTCCATGTCGCGCAGTGGCACGCCGTGGTGGAACGCCATCCCCATACCGTCGCCGGTGACGATGCCGCCGTTGGTGTTATAGCGATAAACACGGCCTGCACCACCGGTGGCCATGATGACCGCGTTGGCACGGATCTGCACGCGAGTGCCTTCCATCATGTTCATGGCAACCACGCCGCGCGCCTGGCCATCATCTACCAGTACGTCCAGCACGAAGTGCTCGTCGAAACGTTGGATTTGCGGATACTTCAGCGAAGTCTGGAACAGGGTGTGCAGCATGTGGAAGCCGGTTTTATCGGCGGCAAACCAGGTACGTTCAATCTTCATGCCACCAAAGCGGCGCACGTTGACCGAACCGTCTGGCTTACGGCTCCACGGGCAACCCCATTGCTCCAACTGGGCCATTTCACGTGGGCAGCTGTGAACAAAGTGGTCGACCACGTCCTGCTCACACAGCCAGTCGCCACCGGCTACGGTGTCCTGGAAGTGATAGTCGTAGCTGTCGTGATCCTGAGTGACTGCGGCGGAGCCCCCTTCGGCGGCTACCGTGTGGCTACGCATTGGATATACTTTAGATATCAGCGCGATTTTCAGTTGGGGATTGGCTTCCGCGGCGGCTATAGCGGCCCGTAAACCAGCTCCCCCGGCACCAATGATGGCTAGGTCGGCGTTAAAGGTTTGCACTGCACTCCTCCAATGTTCTCGTTAAAACGACAATTTAATTAATCTATGCTTAATATTTATAAAGGTGCTTCGGGTGCTAAGCTAAATTCAGTGACTTTTTAAACTAAACACTAAGGATAGATAACTGCTACCGAATATAGGGTTATCACTATACCTAAAGTTAAGTAGTAGAAATTTGATGTGATCGATTGTTTTGCCTTTTAACCGTTACGCAAGAGGCATTCCTGCAAAAATAAGGTGTTGCCTCGCCTTTGTCTTTGATTAGCGCGATTGTCGGTGGTTTATATGGCTTATATGTTTTTTATGATTTTAATGTAGACCAGCGCACACAATAGCCAAGAATTTGTTTGCTTGAGAGGATGCGAGTAGACTGCACCCCCTGTTTGATTTCGGAGTAATTACCATGAGCGAAACGGCAAGCTGGCAGCCAAGTGCACCCATCGCCAATTTGTTGAAGCGCGCAGCGATACTGGCTGAGATCCGGCGTTTCTTTGCCGATCGTGGCGTATTGGAGGTTGAGACCCCGGCCATGAGCCAGGCGACAGTCACCGACATCCACCTGGTCCCGTTCCAGACGCGTTTCGTCGGCCCGGGCGCGGCAGATGGCCTGACGCTGTACATGATGACCAGCCCGGAATACCACATGAAGCGCCTGCTGGCGGCAGGGAGCGGCCCGATCTATCAGATGGGGCGCAGCTTCCGTAATGAAGAAGCGGGGCGGCATCACAACCCTGAATTCACCATGCTGGAATGGTATCGCCCGCACTATGATATGTACCGCCTGATGAACGAGGTGGACGATCTGCTGCAACAGGTATTGGATTGCGACAGTGCCGAAACCCTGTCCTATCAGCAGGCATTCCTGCGCCATCTGGATCTCGATCCGCTGTCGGCAGAGAAGGCACAGCTGCGCGAGGCTGCGGCCAAGCTCGATCTGAGCAACATTGCCGATACGGAAGAAGACCGCGATACCTTGCTGCAACTGCTGTTTACCGTGGGCGTCGAACCCCATATCGGCCGTGATAAACCGGCATTCGTTTACCACTTCCCGGCTTCACAGGCCTCGCTGGCAGAGATCAGCACCGAAGATCACCGTGTCGCGGAGCGGTTCGAGGTCTATTTCAAAGGCCTTGAGTTGGCGAATGGTTTCCGCGAGTTGACCGACGGCGATGAGCAACGCCAGCGCTTTACGCAGGACAATCGTAAACGCCTGGCGCGTGGCTTGCCGGAGCACCCGATTGATAACAATCTGCTGGATGCCTTGAAGCATGGTATGCCGGAGTGTGCGGGCGTGGCATTGGGCGTCGATCGTTTGGTGATGTTGGCGTTGGGAGCCGAAAGCCTGAGCGAAGTGATCGCGTTTCCGGTCAGCCGGGCATAACCGCGTCCTCGTGCAATGTAGGGTCGAACATGTTTGACCGTAGGGGCGCTGCATGCTGCGCCCGTTTTTTATCCAGTAAAAAGGGTTCGGTTTGTTGCCGAACCCTTTTTGCTTCTATAGCCCGCCCGACTCGCGGCGTGTATTGCGCGGTGGGGTTGAAGGCGGCGTACGGCCATTACTGGTCATGCGCGACAGCGTCTCGGTGCGAACCTGGAACGGTGGGTATGGCAGCGTGATGCCGTGTTCTCGGTAACCCGCCAGGATCAACTGGTGGATCTCATGGCGTAACGGCATGCGGTGGCCCATTTCGGCGGCGTAGATACGCAGTTCGAAGATCTGAATACCCTGTTGCAGATCGACCAGATAGGCTTCCGGTGTTGGGTTATCCAGCACCAGTGAGCAACGTTCGGCCGAGTTGATCAGGATCTTGGTCACTTCTTCCGTATTCGCCTCTGCCGGCGCCGGTACGGTCAGCACCACACGGGTCAGCGTGTCCGACAGCGACCAGTTGATAAACTGCTCGGTAATAAAGGCCTTGTTAGGCACGATAATCTCTTTGCGGTCCCAGTCTGAAATGGTAGTGGCGCGGGTATTGATCTTGGTGACGGTGCCCGTCAGGTTACGGATCGTCACCGTATCGCCGATGCGGATCGGTTTTTCAAACAGAATGATCAGGCCAGAAATAAAGTTGGAGAAGATCTCCTGCATACCAAAGCCCAAGCCCACGCTGAGCGCGGTGACCACCCATTGCAGTTTCGACCACTCGATACCGATCCAGGAAAAGCTGAGGATCGCCCCGAACAGCAGCAACAGATACTTGGTGATGGTGGTAATGGCGTAGCCGGTGCCAGGCGTCAGATCCAGGTGCTGCAACACCGCCAACTCGAGCAATGCTGGCAGGTTACGCACCAGCTGCATGGTGACGATCAGCACCAGGATGGCGATCAGCAGTGCCCCCAAGGTGATCGGCTGAGCAATATCAATGCCATTCACCGTGGAGTTGACATCCCAGAGCTTGATATTTTCCAGGAAGCCGAAGGCCGAGTGGATCTCTGACCACAGGACGATCACCGAGACCAGTGCCACCATCGTCAGGATCGAACGCACCAACCTCAGCGACTGGGCGCTGATGGCATCCAGATCGATTTCCGTTTCATCTACCTCAATCGCACCTTCAATGCTGTTAGGGGTATGTGTGGATTCTTCTTCGCCTTTGGCACGCTGCGCCAGGATATCGGCACGGCGTTGCTTGGCACGGTCAAAGGCGATGCGGCGGCGTTGGATCAGCATCCAGCGGCGGATAATGTGGTAAATCACCAACAGCAGGAACCAGATGGCAACCGAGGTCTCCAGGCGTGCCAACAGTTTCTGTGCGGTGGTCAGATAGCCGACGGTGGAAGCCAACGCAGCAATCAGCGGTGCGGAAAGCAACAGCCCCCACAACGCGGTGTTGATCATGTTTTCGCCGGAGCCTTTGTTATCCAGATACAGTGGAATACCGGCCCGCTTCAAGCTGTTGGTGACCAATGCCAGCGCCAGACAGAGTAGAATGAAGCACAGGCGGCCAAGGGTATTGGCGAATTCGCGATCGTTGAGATTGTCGAAGGTGATCAGCGCCATAATCAACGGCACGATCAGCCAGATCGACATCTGGTAATAACGCATGGCGCGGGAAACCTGTTTCACCGGCCAGCGGAAATGCACGATGAACAACCCTTGCGGATGGGCGAAGGCGGCGCTGATCATACAGATCCACAGCACTGGCAGCGTGGCGGTGACGCCCTCACCGATTGCGACAGCAACCGGATACGGCCAGGCATTCTGCAAGCCGAAGCCCAACGCTGCCCACAATACCGGCAGCGGCAAGGCCACCAGGATCGACCAAAATACGGTACGCAACGTCAGCAGGAATTCATCTTGCGTGACCTTGCCCACTCTGCTGCTGGCCCGCGCCAGGAACGCATGGTAATGCTTACGCGAACTGATGCTGAAAATCACCAACAGCACCGCACCAAACAGCGGGATCAAGGTTTCCCGGCTAGTGACCATCATCACGAAGGCGCCGCTGAGCTGCGTCAGGGTATCCAGTGACAGTACACGGGTCAGATCCTGTGCCACATTGAGCGGATACGACAGGGTGATAGGGCTGATGTCTGGCACCCAGAACAGATAGCGGTGCGCTGCATCCTGAATTTCGTTCAGCGCATCGACCAACTGGGTGTTGGCCACCTTCAGCTTGGTCAGCTCAAGGATCTGGGTATCGCAGCCGGACAGCAGCGAATTCAACAGATCACGCTGGGTACGTAGCTGAGCATCGACGATACGCTGTTGGGCGCTGGTCAGGGGGCTACCGTCGTCTTGTTTAAACTCTTTGGCGCGCTGTGGCAGGCTTTCCAGCTGGTTTTCAAAATTCAGGCGTTGAACGCGCAGATCGGCCATGGCGCTGTCCAACTGCCGGGGTTTTGGCATTTCTGGCAAGATGGCGACCTGGGCGCGCAGGGTTTCCCCCAGCGCAGTAGAGGCGCTCAACCATTGGGACTGCTCAATGATGGTGCTCAATGCCTGGCGCACCTGCAGCGTTTGTGCGGCGGCCTGGCGCTGTTGGGAAGAGATCAGATCCATCTGTTGCGCCTGATCGTTCAGCGCAGCAGAAAGTTCACGGTTGATTTGCAGCTGCTTGCGTAGGCTGGCGGGTAAATCGCCGTTCTGTTCGGCCAATTGCTCGGTTTTTTCCAGCGCCCGTTCCGCTTCCCGCTGGCGTTGGCTGTTGAGGTTGTTACGCAGCGCCTGTAACTGAACATCAATTTTTTCATGCCGCGTTTTGTAGACATCGGCACGCATCCGCGCCAGTTCCTGGCGGTTATTGGCCGAGAGTTGAGCCAGATCCAGCTCATCCACTTTCGCTTTACGTGCCGCCGCCTCTGCCTGTAACAGGGCAAACTGCGCCAGTGCCAATGGCGTGGTTTGGTTATTGCCCTGAGCCTGTAGGCGGCGCTGAACTTCCGTTAACGCGCGCCGGGCTTCGGTTTGTTGCTGTGGCAGTTGGCTGAGAGAGTCGCTGATCTCGCGTGTCCGGTCCTGCTCCTGTTGCAACAGGCGGGCCTGTTCCAGCAGTTGGCTGCTGGTTTGCAGAATTAACTGTTCCAGATCGCTGGCGGGCAGGTTCTCGCCGTTGGGCAGGATTTTGGCTTCTTCGAGAGTGAGCTGGCGGCGCAGTTCCTGCGTCATCTTCGGGAAATCGTCGATCACCCGCTGATACTGCTGGGAATTGTTCTGCGACTCTTTGCGTTCGGTGAGCCAGTTGATGGCGCTTTGCAGCGCCTCAACCGTTTCCGCCTGATTAGGCGCGTTTTTATTGCCCTCGGCCAGCTTCAATTCTTGCCGTAACTGGGACTCGTTGGGGATCGCGGCGGCGAGAACCGGCTGGATCAGTAGCAGGCTGAGCAATAAAGCGATAATCAGGCGCACAGCATCAATTCCCTTCGAAGGTGGCTTCTGGCGCGGCAGCGGCTTCAGCAAAAGCCTGGCCCATCCGGGTTACGGTGCCGTTGTTCAGGTGCGGAGCGAACTGTACGCTGCCAGGTGTGAACAGGTTGATGACCGTGGAACCGAGTTTGAAGCGGCCCATCTCTTCACCTTTAACCAGTTGGATCGCGCCTTCCATGCCTTCGGCTGGATAGGTCCAGCGGCGGATGATGCCTTCGCGGGGTGGCGTGACGGTACCGGCCCAGACGGTTTCGATGCTGCCCACAATAGTCGCACCGACCAGGATCTGCACCATCGGCCCAAAGGCGGTATCGAATACGCAGATCACACGCTCATTGCGCGCAAACAGATTCGGCACGTTGGCGGCGGTCAGCGGGTTAACCGAGAACAGATCGCCCGGCACGTAGATCATTTCGCGCAGTACGCCGTCACAAGGCATATGGACACGGTGATAGTCGCTTGGGGCCAGATAGGTGGTGGCGAACAGGCCGTTACGGAAAGGCTCCGCCAACAGATAGTTGCCGGCCAACAGGGCTTCCAGCGTGTAATTATGGCCTTTGGCCTGGAAAATCTGATCGTCGCGGATCGCACCGAGCTGGCTGATGGCACCATCTGCCGGCAGTGCCAGCACGTGAGGCTCCGCTACGATCGGGCGTGCGCCATCACGTAATGGACGAACGAAGAATTCATTGAATGTGGCATAGGAGGCTAAATCCGGGTTCTGTGCTTCCTGCATCTGCACGCGGTAATAGCGGGCAAACGCTTTTACCACCAGCTTCGTCAGCCAGCCGGCCTTTTTATCTGCGCCCCAGCCCGCCAGGCGGGTTAACGCCAGCTTTGGCAGCCAATACTGTAATTTAATCTTGATGCTATCCAGCACATTAACCTCTTGAAAGGGGATATAAGGGCGAGGGGGTCGATTAGCGCAACCCCCGCACTGTGGATCAGTTATCTGCGTCCGGGAAGTTTTTGCGGGTTTTAACCTGCGCCATGCTTTCCAGGATGCGGTGATAGTTGTCGAAACGCTCTTTGGCTATCGCGCCACTTTCCATCGCGGCGCGAATGGCGCAGCCCGGATCGGTGTCGTGGCGGCAGTCGCGGAATTTACAACCGCCCAAATAGTCGCGGAATTCGACATAGGCCTGGGTGACTTGCTCTGGCTCCAGATGCCACAGACCAAATTCACGCACGCCAGGGGAGTCGATAACATCACCGCCATGTTGGAAGTGATACAAGCGCGCCGCCGTGGTGGTATGTTGCCCCAGGCCGGAGACGTCGGAAACCTGATTTACCAGAATTTGCTTTTCCGTCTGCGGTAGCAGGGCGTTCAACAGGCTGGATTTGCCCACACCGGACTGCCCGGCAAAGATGCTGATACGGTCGACCAGCGCCTGTTCAAAGGCTTCCATCCCTTCGCGGGTCTGGCTGGACACTTCGAGAACGCGGTAGCCAATATGGCGATAGATGTCCATCATTCCGTCGACCACCTTACGCGCTGCGGCGTCCAGCAGGTCGATCTTGTTGAGCACGATCAGCGGCTCGACTTGCAGCGTTTCGCAGGCGACCAGGTAGCGATCGATCATATTGAGTGAAAGTTCGGGCAAAATGGCCGACACGATGACGATCTGATCGATATTGGCGGCGATGGGTTTAACGCCGTCGTAGAAATCAGGGCGGTTCAGCACCGAGGTGCGTTCATGCACCGCTTCTACGATGCCTTTGACCCCCGCATGAGTGCCTACACCAGGGCGCCAGACCACGCGATCGCCGGTAACCAGCGAACGTAGGGTGCGGCGAATGTTGCAGCGATGCTGGACGCCGTCTGCGGCTTCCACGTCGGCATGCATGCCAAAGCGGCTGATGACGATCCCGTCTTGCGGTTCGCCCAATTGGGAATCATCCAGCTCCGGCTTGTTGTCAGTACGCTTCAGGCGACGCTGATGGTTGGCCTGTACGCGGCGTTCTTGACCTTTGGACAGTTTGTTCTTACTCACTGAGCCTCACTTGAATCGGCATTTATCGCTCGGGGCGAGCAAAAAGGCTATGATACACGCTATTTTATATTAAATAACCGTTCTTGACCGCCACGCACGCTGGCATTAGCCGCGGGTTTGCCCGTGGTTTGTTTATCTTTCGGCTTTTACGCAGGAAAAATCATGACAGGAAACGAAAACAACCTGATTTGGATCGATCTGGAGATGACCGGGTTGGACCCTGAACGCGATCGCATTATCGAGATCGCGACATTGGTGACCGATGCCAATTTGAATATCCTTGCCGAAGGACCGGTGATCGCGGTGCATCAATCAGATGAACAACTGGCGCGAATGGATGACTGGAATGTGCGCACGCATACCGGCAGTGGGCTGGTGGAGCGCGTTAAAGCCAGCAAGCATGACGATCGTGCCGCCGAGCTGGCCACTATCGCTTTCCTGCAAGCGTGGGTGCCAGCGGGTAAATCACCTATCTGTGGCAACAGCGTTGGCCAGGATCGCCGTTTCCTGTTCCGCTATATGCCGCTGCTGGAAGCCTACTTCCATTATCGTTATCTGGATGTCAGCACCCTGAAAGAGCTGGCGCGCCGCTGGAAACCGGAGATCCTGCCAGGCTTCAAAAAGCAGGGCACTCACCAGGCGTTGGATGATATCCGCGAATCCGTTGCGGAACTGGCGTACTACCGCGAGCATTTTATTCAGCTGTAGCCGGGATCAGGTTCATAAAAGGGGGCGGAGGAGTAATCCACGCCCCCTTTTCTATTGGGGATCTAGGGTTTGGCTTTAGGTACGAAGGGCGGTTTGGCGAACCAAACCAGCACGATGGCTAGCAGAAACACGCCAGCCAGCGCATAAGAAATATCATTGAAGGCGATCTGTGCGGCCTGTTCGGAGACCAGATTATTCAGCCGTTCATAGCCTGACTGCGCCTGGCCCAGCTCTAAAGTTGTGACCGCCTGACGAGTCTCTTGATCGTAGACGGTCAGGGATTCGCCTAATTGGGCGTGATGGGAAACCGCACGGCGATCCCACATCAAGGTCGTAATGGAGACTGCCAGGCTGGCACCTAACGTACGCATAAAGGTGGCAAGCCCTGAGCCTGCCGCAATCTCGTCCGGCTTGAGATCGGAGAGCAAGATGGTGTTGATCGGCATGATAAACAGTGCCAGCCCGAGCCCCTGCAGCAGTTGGATCAGCGCGATATGTTGGAAATCAATATCAATGACAAAGCCTGAGCGCAGGTAAGAGGCCGTAGCTAGCAGGATGAAAGCCCCGCATACCAGCCAGCGCATGTTGAAACGCGGCGCATATTTGCCCATAAAGGGCATCAGCAGCAGCGGCAAAATCCCCATGGGGGCAACGGCTAACCCTGCCCAGATGGGGGTATAGCCCAAGGTACGCTGTAGCCAAAGCGGCATGATTACGTTGGTGGCGTAAAACGCGGAATAGGCACCTATCAGCGCAAGCGTACCCACCCGGAAATTGCGATGACGAAATAGCTGCAGATTAACGATCGGTTGTGAGTCGGTCAGTTCCCAGATAACAAAAAACAGCAAGCTGACCACGGCAACGATAGCCAGCAAGACGATCTGGGTAGAGTTGAACCAATCCTCTTCATTGCCTTTATCCAGCAAGATCTGGAGTGCGCCCACCCCCAGGATCAACGCGACTAGCCCAACGCGATCCACCTTGGCACGCATGGTGCTCTCGGGGCGGCCATGCATTTGGCTGGCAATCAGGGTGCAGGCAAAAATGCCGACCGGGATATTGATCAGGAAGGTCCAGCGCCATGAATAAAAATCGGTGATCCACCCACCGAGCAAGGGGCCCGCAACTGGAGCGACCACGGTGACCATGGCGATCATGGATAGGGCATACCCTCGTTTTTCTGGCGGGTAAATCGACAACATCAGCGCTTGGGTTGTCGGGATCAGTGGCCCCGCCACGGCTCCTTGTAACACACGGCAGAGAATTAACATTTCCATATTGATGGCCATTCCGCACGCTAATGAGGCGGCAGTGAACAATCCCATTGACCAGAGAAACAGCCGCAGCTGGCCAATGCGACGTACCAGAAAACCCGTGAGTGGCAAGGCAATCGCATTGCTGGCGGCAAAACTGGTGATCACCCAGGCGCTTTGGCTACTGCTGGCTCCCAGATTACCGGCGATGGTCGGCAGGGAGACATTGGCGATAGTGCCATCAAGCACGTACATAAATACCGCCAGAGCCAGACCAAAGGTGGTCCAGTTGACGCTGGGGGGGCGGAAATCCTGGGCGGGGATCGTGGGACTCATAAATTCCCCCTATTAGCCTTAACGATCCGTTCGATCAAGGTGTCTGACTGGCTCAGTTGATCGCGGTAGACATCGGTAGCCAGCAAGGGCTCTGGCGAGCGCTGAGCTAATAGCGCCCCGCTACGGTCATGCAAATCAACATTGACCTGCATGGACAAGCCAACGCGCAACGGGTGGCTGATAAGCTGCTCAGGCTGGGTGAGGGCAATACGTACCGGCACCCGTTGAACGATCTTGATCCAGTTCCCAGTGGCGTTTTGTGCGGGCAGCAACGCAAACGCAGCACCGGTCCCAATACCCAGATGCTGTACCTGACCGTTATAGCGAATGGTTTTGCCATAGACATCGGCATAGATCTCTACTGGTTGACCGATGCGAATATCACGCAGTTGGGCCTCGGTGAAATTAGCCTCGACCCAGACTTTATCCAGCGGTACGACGGCCATTAGCGCTTCGCCTGGCTGTACTCGCTGGCCCAACTGCACCTTACGTTTGGCGACATACCCCGTGACCGGGGCAACGATGGTGGTGCGTGAGCGATCGAGGAAAGCGACACGCAATGCCGCTATCGCTGCCAGTACTTCGGGGTGTGAAGCCAGGCTGGTGTTATCCACTAATGAGAGATTTTGCTGGTACTGTTGCTCGATAGCCTCCAGCGCGCTCTGTGCTTCCAGAAAAGCGTTGTTGGCGTGGGCTAATTCCTCTTTGGAGATGGCACCGGAAACGGTTAGTGCGCGGCGTCGTTGGTAATCAGCGCGCGCTTTGTCCCGCGTAGCTTGGCGGGCAGCGATTTCGGCCTTGGCACCGCTGACCGCACTAAACAAACCTCGCACTTTACGCACCACGTTGGCCAGATGGGCCTCGGCATTGTCCAGTGCCAGTTGGCTGTCGTCAGGATCAAGCATAACCAGCGTATCGCCAGCGAACACCCATTCGCCGTCATCGACGTTGATGGAGACCACGGTGCCATGAAACTGTGGCGTGATCTGTACGACATCCCCTTGAACATAGGCGTTATCGGTGCTGGCATACCAGCGACCATACGCACCATACCATCCTGCCCAGAGGATGGCGGCAAGCAGACAGGCTGCCCCCAGTAAATACAGCAGCCAAGGGCGTTTACTTTTCGCGGGGGTGGGGGGAGTGGTCTTCACGTCGTTCATTAGGCGCCTCTGGTTGGTCAAAGAGCGGAGAAAGTATGAATAATGGACAACTGGCGAAAAGTTGGATAACGTTATTTATGCTAAAAATAATGAGAAGCAGTCATGACGGTAGCGGCGCTTGCCAATCATCCCTCCGACCTCAGTGAACGTGCCGATGGTCCTTCACTGATCGTGATGTGGGGTGAAGACGATCCGGGTCTTGAGTTTCGTCTGGGGACGCGTGAATACGATTGGCACCAGCATTTGCGGGGGCAGTTATTCTGCGTGGAGAGCGGCTTGATGCATGTTCGCACCAGACAGGGATCCTGGCTGTTACCACCGAATCGCGCCGGCTGGATACCCTCACATGAGCCGCACAAAGTCAGCATCAGCGGCGTCATGAGCGGCTGGACGGTGTTGATTACGCCTGATGCGAGCAAAGCGTTGCCCGATCAACCCTGCGTGATTGGTATCAGTGAGTTGATGAATGCGTTGGTACGCCGTGCGGTGTCCTGGTCGTTTGAAGAGACTTTGCAGGTTGAACAGGATCGGATGATTGCGGTGTTGTTGGATGAAATCCGGCGTTCGCCTCATCAGCCGCTGCATTTGAGAATGCCTACCGACCGGCGCTTATTGCGGATCACCAATGCGATCCTTGCCGAGCCTGATGACACCAGAACCTTGCAAGCCTGGGCGGCTTGGGGAGGGCTTTCGCCCAGCACCTTGTCACGTTTATTTATGGCCGAGACGGGCAACAGCTTTGCACAATGGCGTCAACAGGCAAGGTTGTCTCACGCGTTGGAAATGCTGGCTAATGGTATGTCTGTGAGCAGTATTGCGGATGCCCTGGGGTACGCGACCCCCAGCAACTTTATCGCGATGTTCAGACGGTGTTTTGGCGATTCTCCCGCCCATTATTTCTCCAAGCGTAAGCCGTTGTGATGGGCTCAATAGGACGTTCACCGTGATGGGGAACCAAATCCTGACCTTGGATGCCCGCAAAACAGGTTTTTTGCCTATCCCGGCACGAAAATTCACCATTTCGGTGCTTAAAGCAGCAATCAGACAAAATTCGCGTTTTTTTGCTTTCAGGGGCTTGCGGCGAAAAGGATTTCTCGTATAATGCGCACCCCGTACCGATGAAGAATTTCGTTCCATTACACCATCGTTACGCCGGGCGGGAATAGCTCAGTTGGTAGAGCACGACCTTGCCAAGGTCGGGGTCGCGAGTTCGAGTCTCGTTTCCCGCTCCAACTTCAAAAATGCTGCTGATGTAGCGTGATGAAGAAAAAGTAGTTAAAGTAACACCCATGCGACGCGGGAATAGCTCAGTTGGTAGAGCACGACCTTGCCAAGGTCGGGGTCGCGAGTTCGAGTCTCGTTTCCCGCTCCAAAAATTTCAAAGGCCATGTTGTTCATTGTTGGCCGGATGCTTCAAGCATATCAATGCGGGAATAGCTCAGTTGGTAGAGCACGACCTTGCCAAGGTCGGGGTCGCGAGTTCGAGTCTCGTTTCCCGCTCCAAATTTATCTCCAGTTTAGATTCAATCCTACACCGCTTCCGGTGTGACTTTCTTTCAGTTATACATACTCAGAAAATATGTTGTGAACAGAGTTATCCACAGATCCTGTACATAATACCTTCTGTGCAAAATTGCAACGCCTCACAAATGAAATTTATATCTTATTGATAATCATCAATATTTATTTATTATAAAACGTTGTCTCGATCACTTGCTCTTTTTGTGACGCTTGAAAGACAACGCATTTTTATTTTTATGCACAAATCCACAAGGAGAGTCTGAGGGTTTTCTAGGCATCCCTCGGTAATCCTTTCTCGACCGCCCGAATTAAACGTTTTTTCTGCATAGTCTGCACCTCAACCGCCAGAGCTTCACGGCGTGCAAGCTGTTGAGCCAGTGCCCAACTGATGTGCTCGTCCAGCATCGGATCCTGACCTTGCCGGGTCTGCAAGCTGATAACGATCTGATCCAGATAAGGGGCGTTGCCGAGTGCTACCGCGATATTGCGTAACCAGCGCAAATGGCCGATGCGTCGGATGGCAGAGCCTTCGGTGATACGTAGAAACTTCTCCTCATTCCAGCCAAACAGCTCGATCAGTTGCGGGGCATGCAGCGCAGCGCGGGGGCTGAAATCGTCTTCATCCGTTAACTGCGAGAAGCGGTTCCATGGGCAAATGAGCTGGCAATCGTCGCAGCCGTAGATTCTATTGCCCATCAGAGGGCGGAATTCTTCTGGAATAGCGCCTTCCAGCTCGATGGTCAGGTAGGAGATGCAGCGCCGAGCATCGACGGTGTAAGGGGCAACTATCGCACCGGTGGGGCAAGTGGTGATACAGGCGACACAGCGGCCACACTGCTCTTCCTGCGGCTTATCCACCGGCAGGGGCAAATCGATTAACAACTCGCCCAGAAAAAACCAGGAGCCAGCGTCGCGGTTAAGGATCAGTGAGTGTTTACCAACCCAGCCGATGCCGGCTTTTGAGGCCAAGGCTCGCTCCATGATGGGAGCCGAATCCACAAAGGGCCGGAAATTCAGTTCACCGCAGTAAGCCTGGATTTGATCGCCGAGCTTTTTTAGCCGCTGGCGTAGCAGCTTGTGATAATCACGCCCCAGCGCATAACGGCTAACGTAGCCCAACTGCGGGTTTTTTAACGTACTGGCGAACGCGGCTTTCGCGGGTAGATAGTTCATGCGCACGCTGATCACCCGCAGTGTGCCGGGCAATAATTCATGTGGCCGCGCGCGCATCATGCCGTGGCGTGCCATCCACTCCATCTCGCCGTGGTATTGCTTATCCAGCCACGCCTGCAATCTGGGTTCTTCCGTGCTGAGATCGGTATCGCAGATCCCCACCTGCTGGAATCCTAGCGATTGCCCCCATTGCTTGATATGTTGGGCGAGTTGATCGAGATCGAGGGGGTGTGTCATGACGGGCCATAGTGAGAAACAATACTGTTCCAGTTTACCACACTCTGTTTGGTCTGCAGACTGGATCCGCCAGGCAGAACCTGCTGCTGCCGCAACGCTGGGCCTCTCCTTGTATTCGTTAATGGAGCGTGCCGGTGCGGCGGCTTACGAGCTGGCGTGCGACCGGTATCCGGCCAGCAGGCATTGGCTGGTGCTGTGTGGGCATGGCAATAACGGTGGCGATGGTTATGTGGTTGCTCGTCTGGCCCGTGCGGCGGGTATCAAGGTGACGCTCATCGCCTGCGAAGGCGTTCGTCCATTGCCCCCAGAGGCTGCCAACGCCCGGCAAGCCTGGTTGGCAAGTGGCGGAGAAGCCCTGCCAGCGACCAGCCGTTGGCCAGAGGATGTCGATCTCATCATTGATGGATTGTTAGGTACCGGGTTGGGGGCGGCCCCCAGAGCGCCCTATGATGCCCTGATCGAAGCGGCCAACCGAGCCGATGCGCCAGTGGTTGCTTTGGATATTCCTTCTGGCCTGCTGGCTGAAAGCGGAGCCGTGCCGGGAGCCTCGATCCGTGCGGCCCATACGCTGACTTTTATTGCACTCAAACCAGGCTTGCTGACCGGGCAGGCTCGTGATTGGGTGGGGCAACTTCATTACAGTACGCTAGGATTGGTGGATTGGCTGGCAACACAGTCTCCTCAGATCGAGCGTATTACGGCTGGCGATTTGGCCAGGTGGCTGAAGCCTCGCCGCCCTTGTTCTCATAAAGGGGAGCAGGGGCGTTTACTGCTGGTGGGGGGCGATCACGGCTTTGGCGGGGCAATCCGCATGGCTGCGGAAGCCGCACTGCGTGCTGGGGCTGGACTAGTGCGAGTGCTTACTCACAGTGAAAACATTGGGCCGCTGCTGACCGCCCGGCCTGAGTTGATGGTGCAGCGTCTGAGTGATGATATCCTGCAACCGGCGCTGGACTGGGCCGATGTGGTCGTGATTGGCCCGGGGCTTGGCCAGGGTGATTGGGGCCGCAATGCGTTGCAACAGCTGCAAGCCAGTGATAAACCAACATTATGGGACGCGGATGCGCTTAACTTACTGGCATTACACCCCGAGAAGCGTCAGAATCGCATTATTACCCCGCATCCTGGTGAAGCCGCGCGATTATTGAGCTGCCGCACCGCTGATATTGAGAGTGATCGCTTACTTGCAACCCGCAGGTTGGTCGCGCAATACGGCGGCGTTGTGGTGCTGAAAGGCGCAGGCACCTTGATCGCCGATGAGCATGGACAGATGGCGATCGCCGACGTTGGCAATGCTGGCATGGCATCCGGTGGCATGGGAGATGTGCTGTCGGGTATCATTGGCGGTTTGCTGGCGCAAAAGCTGCCGCTGTATGATGCTGCCTGCGCGGGTTGCGTAGTGCACGGCGCAGCAGCGGATCATGTGGCTGCAAAACAAGGAACAAGGGGATTACTGGCCACCGATCTGCTGCCGATGATCCCTCATTACGTTAACCCTGAGTTGGCAAAATAGACATTATCGAATGAAAGAACTCGTTTTACCGCTGCCGGATGAGGCAGCCACAGTCGCACTGGGGGCCGTCTTGGCCCAGGCGTGCGATCGTGCCAGCGTGATTTATCTTTATGGCGATTTGGGTGCCGGTAAAACCACCTTCAGCCGCGGCTTTTTGCAGGCGTTAGGCCATCAGGGCAATGTGAAAAGCCCAACCTATACGCTGGTGGAACCTTATGCGCTGCAGCCGCTGGCAGTCTATCACTTTGATCTTTATCGCTTGGCCGACCCGGAAGAACTCGAATTTATGGGTATCCGCGACTATTTTGCCCAGGACTCGATTTGCCTGGTCGAGTGGCCGCAGCAGGGTACCGGCGTGCTGCCCGATCCCGATCTGGAACTGCATCTCAGTTACCATGACGAAGGGCGTCAGGCGAAGCTCCAGGCAGTTTCCGCCTATGGCGAACAATTATTAGAAAGTATCCAGGAGCAACAAGGATGACGCAGCAATGATGTATGGGTTAAGAAGATTTGTTGTGATTGCCTTGCTTGCGTTGCTGGGGCCGTTCGGTGCCTGGGCGGCATCGTCCCTCTCCGACGTCAAAGTGACCAATGCTCAGCGTGAAGCCACGGTATCGGTGAGCTTTACCGGCCCTCCGGAGTATACCTTCGCCACGTTACATGGTCCGGATCGGGTGGTGCTGGACGTTACCCAAACTGGCAAGGTGGGCGGCCTGCCGTTGAACTTCAGCGGCCAAAACCTGGTAAAAAGAATTCGTTCCAGTCAGCCGAAAAATGCGCAAACCGTACGCTTGGTGTTTGATTTAACCCAACGTGCCAAAACCCGTGTGTCGACGCGTCAAGAGGGTAACAGTTACATTGTTGTCTTCACCATCACCTCAGAAGCCAAGACGGCGACCAACACCGTTCGTAAGGCACCGGTGCCTGTGCCAGTGGTGAGTGAGCCAGTGCGTAAAGCGCCGGTTACGTCGAGTAACGCCAATCCATTTACTCCGAAGTCGGCTGCGGTATCAGGTACGGCAACCAGCATTACCCCACGTAGCAGCCGGGTGTCCGCCGGTTCTGGCGATCGGGTAGTGGTGGCGATCGATGCAGGCCATGGTGGACAAGATCCTGGCGCTATCGGGCCAAACGGCCTGAAAGAGAAAAACGTCACCATTGCCATCGCGCATCGTCTGCGTGCGTTGTTGGATGCCGATCCGATGTTCAAAGCGGTGATGACGCGTAACGGGGATTACTTTATTTCGGTGATGGGCCGTTCTGACGTGGCGCGTAAGCAAGGGGCCAACGTGTTGGTGTCCATCCACGCGGATGCTGCGCCGAATCGTAGCGCCAAAGGGGCTTCGGTTTGGGTATTGTCCAATCGCCGGGCTAACAGCGAGATGGCCGGTTGGTTGGAACAGCACGAGAAACAGTCCGAACTGCTGGGTGGTGCGGGCGATCTGTTGGCCAACAGCCAGGCCGACCCTTATCTGAGCCAGGCGGTGTTGGATCTGCAGTTCGGTCATTCGCAGCGCGTCGGTTATGACGTAGCCGTCAAGGTATTACAGCAGTTACAGGTCGTAGGTTCATTACACAAACGCCGTCCGGAACACGCCAGCCTGGGAGTGCTTCGTTCACCGGATATTCCATCTTTACTGGTGGAAACCGGGTTTATCAGTAATAGCACGGAGGAGCGACTGCTGGGCAGTAGCGCATATCAGGATAAAATTGCACGGGCGATCCACAACGGCCTGCGCGGTTATTTCCTGGCGCATCCGCTACAAGCCGACCCAAAGGTGGAAAACCGCTCGCTGGACGTCGCAGCGACGGTTAACTCCACAACAGACGATCTCAGACAGCCTGAGCCGGTGACCAGCCCGGCGAGAAGTCGCACCAGCGTAGGAAAAACGCAGATCCATGTGGTGAAGCGGGCGGAAACGCTTTCCGGCATTGCCGATAGCTATGGCACCAGCATGGCGGCGCTACGTGAGCTGAACAAGCTGAAAAAAGATGGCGTCTGGGTCGGTCAGCGTCTGAAGGTCCCTGCCGGAAAAACGGCAGCAGCACCGGTTCAGGCCAAGGCCAAGGCAAAAAGCGCTAAACCGAGCAAACATAAGGTGACTCGCGGTGATACGCTGTCATCCATCGCCGCGCGATATGGTGTCAGCGTCAGCGATCTTAAACGGGTTAACAAATTAAAGTCGGATGTTGCGCCGCTGGATCGGACGCTGATCATTCCGTAGGCTTGATGCCAACAACAGAGGGAGCCCCATGCCTATCCAGGTGTTACCGCCACAGCTAGCCAACCAGATTGCCGCCGGAGAAGTGGTCGAACGGCCTGCGTCGGTAGTGAAGGAACTGGTAGAAAATAGTCTGGATGCCGGGGCAACGCGGGTTGATATTGATATCGAACGCGGTGGGGCCAAACTGATCCGCATCCGTGATAATGGCTGCGGCATTGCCAAAGCCGATCTGGCCTTGGCCCTGGCACGTCATGCTACCAGTAAAATCAGTACGCTTGACGATCTGGAGGCCATAGTCAGCCTGGGCTTTCGCGGCGAAGCGTTGGCCAGTATCAGCTCGGTGTCCCGTCTGATGTTGACCTCACGCACGGCGGAACAGAGTGAAGCCTGGCAAGCCTACGCGGAAGGGCGCGATCAGGCGGTCACCGTCAAACCGGCAGCTCATCCGGTGGGCAGCACGCTCGAAGTGCTCGATCTGTTTTACAACACCCCCGCACGGCGCAAGTTCATGCGCACCGAAAAAACCGAATTTGGCCATATCGACGAAGTGGTGCGGCGCATTGCGCTGGCGCGTTTCGATGTGGCGATTAACCTCAGCCATAACGGCAAGCTGATGCGTCAGTATCGCGCGGCAAAAGAAGAAAGCCAGCATGAGCGGCGTCTGGCCAGCATTTGTGGTCCCGCCTTCCTGCAGCATGCGTTGGCGATTTCCTGGCAGCATGGCGATCTCAGCATCCGCGGCTGGGTGGCCGATCCGCAAGGGGCGCGTCAGCTTGGCGAAATGCAATATTGCTACGTCAACAGCCGGATGATGCGCGATCGGCTAATTAATCATGCCATTCGTCAGGCGTATCAGGATCAGCTGAAAGACGATCAACTGCCTGCCTATGTGCTGTATCTGGAAGTGGATCCGCATCAGGTAGATGTCAACGTCCATCCGGCCAAGCATGAGGTGCGTTTTCATCAGGCTCGGCTGGTACATGATTTTATCTACCAGGCGGTTACCACGGTGCTGCAGCAGGCGGGTAATGTCGTGCTGCCAATGGCTGAAGAGTCCGCTGCGCAAGAAGCTCCCGTCTGGCAGCCGGAGAACCGCGTTGCTGCCGGTGGCAACCACTTCTCCCAGCCTGCGCCACAGCGTGAACGTCAGCCTGCTGAACCCTCCGCTGCCCGTGAACGTGCCCCGCAGCCAGCCTATCAGGCAGGTGCGGGTTACCAAAAACGTGAAGGCGAGCTGTATGGCAAGCTGTTGCAGGCTACGCCGCCAGCAGATACGGTAAAACAGCCGCTGTTCCCGCCGGTTAACGCCGTGCAGGAAACTCCGCTCGCCGGTAGTCAGCACAGTTTTGGCCGTGTCCTGATGATCTGCCCGCCGAGCTATGCGCTGGTTGAACAGCGTCAGCAGCTGGCGTTACTGAATCTGACCATGGCCGAACGTTGGCTGCGTCAGGCGCAGCTTTGCCCGCCGGAAGAGGGATTACGGCCACAGCCGCTGCTGATCCCGATTAAGCTGACGTTGAATAAAAATGAAGCGGCCGCCTGCGTGCAACACCAGGCGCTGCTGGCCAAAATGGGGTTGGAGCTGCAATCCGATCACGGGCGTGTGACTTTGCGCGCAGTACCTTTACCATTACGCCAACAAAATTTACAAAAGTTGATACCCGAGCTGTTAGGCTATCTGGCCGAACATCAGGAGATGTCGCCAACGGTGCTATCCATCTGGATCGCCAGCCAATTAGGCAGCGAACACGAAGTGTGGAACAGCTCGCAAGCGATACAATTGTTGACAGAAGTTGAACGACTTTGCCCGCAACTGGTCAAATCCCCTCCTGCCGCTCTTTTACAACCCGTTGATTTGCAGGCTGCATTGGCAGCACTTAAGCATGACTGAAATTGAAATGACCCCTCGTCCCCCAGCCATTTTTATCATGGGGCCAACGGCCTCAGGCAAAACCGCCTTGGCGATGGCGCTGCGTGAGCGCTTGCCCGTCGAACTGATCAGTGTCGATTCCGCCCTGATTTATCGCGGTATGGATATCGGCACCGCCAAACCCTCGGCGGAAGAGCTTGCCCAGGCACCACACCGTTTGATCGATATCCGCGATCCTGCGCAAGCGTATTCGGCGGCCGATTTTCGTGCCGATGCGTTGCGGGAAATGGCCGATATTACTGCCGCCGGACGTATTCCGCTGTTGGTGGGGGGCACAATGCTTTATTTTAAGGCGTTGCTGGAAGGTTTATCACCGTTACCCTCTGCCGATCCCGCCGTGCGCGAGCAGATTGAGCAGCAGGCGGCGGAGCTTGGTTGGGAGGCTTTGCACCGCCAATTGCAGGCGATAGACCCGGTTGCAGCCTTACGTATTCATCCGAATGATCCACAGAGACTCTCCAGAGCACTGGAAGTTTTTTTGATTTCGGGTAAAACTTTAACTGAACTGACTAAAATTTCGGGTGAATCGTTGCCGTATCATGTTCACCAATTTGCGATAGCGCCAGTCAGCCGGGAGTTGTTGCATCAACGTATCGAGCTGCGGTTCAATCAGATGTTGGCGGCGGGTTTTGAGGCGGAAGCGCGTGCACTTTTTGCACGGGGTGATTTGCATACGGATTTGCCTTCCATTCGCTGTGTCGGTTATCGCCAGATGTGGTCATATTTTTCTGGCGAGATTAGTTACGATGAGATGGTTTTTCGAGGTATTTGCGCAACACGTCAGTTGGCCAAACGCCAGATGACCTGGTTACGGGGTTGGGAGTCGGTTCGGTGGTTGGACAGTGAAAAGCCGGGAGAGGCTTTAGACTCGGTAACACAGGTTGTTAGTGCATAGGTTGAGTGATTGTGTACAATTGATGAGTATTCAGCGCGCAAATTTTTTAGGTCGTTTATTTTGAGCCGACAGGTTCTTGGTTAAAAACAACAAACAAATAAGGAAAAGATAGAATGGCTAAGGGGCAATCTTTGCAAGATCCGTTCCTGAACGCATTGCGTCGTGAACGTGTTCCGGTTTCTATTTATTTGGTGAATGGTATTAAGCTGCAAGGCCAGATTGAGTCTTTTGACCAGTTTGTCATCCTGTTGAAGAACACGGTGAGCCAGATGGTTTATAAGCACGCTATCTCTACCGTTGTTCCATCGCGCCCGGTATCGCACCACAGCAACACCCCGAGCAGCGGCGGCACCAGCAATTATCACCATGGTAACAACCCGTCTGCGCCGCAACAGCCGCAGCAGGAAAGCGATGACGCTGAATAAAGCGCGTTGCGAGTCAACCATGACGGGGAGCATAAGCAGCGCAGTGCTGTTTATGTCCCCCAAACTCGCGGTTTTGTTCCGTTTGAGAGGTTGCACGCTTGTTTGACCGTTATGAAGCCGGTGAGCAGGCCGTCCTGGTTCATATCTATTTCTCGCAAGACAAAGATACAGAAGATCTCAGTGAGTTCGAATCGCTGGTGTCCTCTGCGGGCGTCGAGGCTTTGCAAGTGGTTACTGGTAGCCGCAAAGCACCTCACCCAAAATACTTTGTCGGTGAAGGAAAGGCCGAAGAAATTGCAGATGCGGTGAAAGCCAGCGGCGCGTCTGTTGTCCTGTTTGATCACGCCCTTTCCGCAGCGCAGGAGAGAAATCTCGAACGCCTGTGTGAATGCCGGGTGATCGATCGCACCGGGTTGATTCTCGACATCTTTGCCCAGCGTGCCCGTACCCATGAAGGTAAGCTGCAGGTAGAGTTGGCGCAATTGCGTCATATTGCCACTCGTCTGGTTCGTGGTTGGACTCACCTTGAACGTCAGAAAGGGGGGATTGGCCTACGCGGGCCGGGGGAGACTCAGTTAGAAACTGACCGTCGTCTGCTACGCGATCGCATCAGCCTGATCTTGCGCCGCCTTGAGCGCGTAGAGAAGCAGCGCGATCAAGGGCGACGAGCGCGTACCCGTGCCGATGTGCCAACCGTATCGCTGGTGGGTTACACCAACGCCGGCAAATCAACCCTGTTTAACCGAATTACGTCTGCCGGAGTGTATGTGGCGGACCAACTATTTGCCACCCTGGATCCTACCCTGCGGCGTATTGACGTGGCGGACGTAGGCGATACCGTGTTGGCGGATACCGTAGGCTTTATCCGGCACTTGCCGCACGATCTTGTTGCCGCGTTCAAAGCGACACTGCAAGAGACGCGCCAGGCCTCTCTGTTGTTACATGTGATCGACGCTGCGGATACCCGGGTGGATGAAAACATTGAAGCGGTGAACTCCGTGTTGGCAGAGATTGAGTCGGATGAGATCCCTACACTGTTAGTGATGAACAAAATAGATATGCTGGACGATTTTGTCCCGCGTATCGATCGCAACGAAGAAAATTTACCGATCCGAGTGTGGCTGTCCGCCGCCAGCGGTGAAGGTATCCCGTTGCTATTTCAGGCGTTGACGGAGCGCTTATCGGGGGAAATCGCGCATTATGAGCTGCGCTTACCGCCACAGGCAGGCCGTCTTCGTAGCCGTTTCTACCAGCTTCAGGCGATCGAAAAAGAGTGGAATGAAGAGGACGGCAGTATCGGCGTGGTGGTGCGTATGCCGATCGTGGAGTGGCGTCGCCTCTGCAAGCAGGAACAGGAACTGATTAACTTTATCGTATGATCATATCCTGTTACATTTGTGTGCCCGCTCAATAGAAGAGTGGGCTAAGCATTAGCCTGAAGTACCCAATCACAGAATAATGGAGCTAAAACATGGCGTGGAATCAGCCCGGTAATAACGGACAGGACCGCGACCCGTGGGGGAGCAGCAATAATAATGGCGGCAACTCTGGCGGTAACAATAAAGGCGGTCGCGATCAAGGGCCACCGGATTTAGACGATATCTTCCGCAAGCTGAGCAAGAAATTGAGCAGCCTGACCGGCGGTGGCAAAGGCTCCAACGGCAATAACAGCGGTGGTACGGGTTCAATCGGGCCGGGCTTCAGTGGCAAGATTGTCGGCATCGCTGCGGTTGCAGTGGTGGTGATCTGGGCCGCCAGCGGTTTCTATACCATCAAAGAAGCCGAACGTGGTGTGGTCACTCGCTTTGGTAAATTCAGCCATCTGGTGCAGCCAGGTCTGAACTGGAAACCGACGTTTATCGATCAGGTTCGCCCGGTTAACGTGGAGTCAGTCCGTGACCTGTCCGCGTCCGGTGTGATGCTGACGTCTGATGAGAACGTGGTTCGCGTCGAGATGAACGTGCAGTACCGCGTTTCCGATCCGGCAGCCTATCTGTTCAGCGTAACCGATGCCAACGACAGCCTGAGACAGGCGACAGACAGCGCATTGCGTGGTGTTATCGGTAAATACACCATGGACAAGATCCTGACCGAAGGCCGTACCATCGTCCGTAGCGACACTCAGCGTGTACTGGAAGAGACCATCCGTCCGTACAAAATGGGTATCACTCTGCTGGACGTCAACTTCCAGGCTGCACGTCCGCCGGAAGAGGTGAAAGCCGCGTTTGATGATGCGATCGCCGCACGTGAGAACGAGCAGCAATCCATTCGTGAAGCAGAAGCTTACGCCAACGAAGTTCAGCCGCGTGCCAACGGTGCTGCACAGCGCCTGTTGGAAAATGCGCGCGCCTACCAGGCCCAGACCGTTCTGGAAGCCCAGGGTGAGGTTGCTCGTTTCGCCAAGCTGTTGCCGGAGTACAAAGCCGCACCGGAAATTACCCGTGAGCGTCTGTACATCGAAACCATGGAAAGAGTGCTGAGCCACACCCGTAAGGTGTTGGTGGCAGACAACAAAGGCAATAACAATCTGATGGTGCTGCCACTGGATCAGATGCTGCGCGGTGCCGGTAAGTCGGCTAGCGAAGGCAGCAAAGATGCCGGACAGAACCTTCTCGCCCCTGCGCCAGCCTCGACTTCTTCATCGGAGGCGAGCACCAGCAGTTCCAGCAGCGGTTCCATCATGGACCAACGCCGGGCTAATGCGCAGCGTAGCGACAACACACGCGTAGGGAGAGAATAATCAATGCGTAAGTCTTTCATAGTTATCCTCGCGGTGGTGTTGGTAGCCCTTTACGCCTCAATGTTTGTGGTTCAGGAAGGCGAGCGCGGCATCGTGCTGCGTTTCAGTAAAGTACTGCGCGACAGCGAAAACAAACCGCTGGTTTATGCACCGGGTCTGCACTTCAAGATCCCGTTTATTGAAACCGTGAAAATGCTGGATGCTCGTATCCAGACCATGGACAACCAGGCCGATCGCTTCGTGACCAGCGAGAAGAAAGACCTGATCGTCGACTCCTACCTGAAATGGCGTATCAGTGATTTCAGCCGCTACTACCTGGCCACCGGTGGTGGTGACGTTTCTCAGGCGGAACTGCTGCTGAAACGCAAGTTCAACGACCGTCTGCGTTCCGAGATTGGCCGTTTGGACGTGCGTGATATCGTGACCGACTCCCGTGGTCGTCTGATGGCAGACGTGCGTGATGCGCTGAACACCGGTACCGTGGGTGACGGCGAAGAAGCCGCCGCTACCGAAGCCGATGATGCTATTGCTTCTGCAGCAGCCCGTGTTGAGCGTGAAACCAATGGCAAACAGCCAGCGGTTAACCCGAACAGCATGGCGGCACTGGGTATTGAAGTGGTGGACGTCCGTATCAAGCAGATCAACCTGCCTGCGGAAGTGTCCGATGCGATCTTCCAGCGTATGCGTGCAGAACGTGAAGCGGTAGCCCGTCGTCACCGTTCACAAGGTAAGGAAGAGGCTGAGAAGCTCAAGGCGACCGCCGACTACGAAGTGACCCGTACCATCGCGGAAGCCGAGCGTCAGGCACGTATCACCCGCGGTGCGGGCGATGCGGAAGCAGCTAAACTGTTTGCCGATGCCTTCAGCCAGGATCCGGATTTCTATGCTTTCATCCGTAGCCTGCGTGCTTATGAAACCAGCTTCGGCCCTGGCAACCAGGACGTGTTGGTGCTGAGCCCGGACAGCGATTTCTTCCGCTACATGAAGTCGCCGGTTGCTACGCGCAACAGATAACGTCAGCATGATGGCGATCCCCGATAGCTTTCAGGCCATGGTTTGAAAGAACAGGGGTAGAACCAAGGCCCGTCTAAACGCGGGCCTTTCTTTTTTTGGGGGGAAGGATGAATTCGACAATCTGGCTGGCGCTTGGGTTGGTTTTGGTGCTGGAAGGGCTGGGGCCGATGTTGTTCCCACAGGCTTGGCGTAAAATGGTTCAGACAATGTCGCAACTACCCGATGCTACGCTGCGGCGTTTTGGTGGGGGATTAGTGGTTGCAGGCTGTGTGATCTACTACATGTTGCGTGCACACACGGGGGTTTAAAGTTTAGCCGAAAAAGTACGCAATCGTATGCTAAAAGTGCTGAAACTGAAGAATTAGGGTGGTAGAATCCATTTTTAAGCAACCTGGTGATTTTAAAATGGGTAAGAACGTCGTCGTACTGGGCACCCAATGGGGTGACGAAGGTAAGGGTAAGGTCGTAGACCTGCTGACTGAACGGGCTCAATATGTTGTGCGCTACCAAGGTGGCCATAACGCTGGCCACACTCTGGTTATCAACGGTGAAAAAACCGTTCTTCATTTAATTCCTTCAGGTATCCTGCGTGAAAACGTGACCAGCGTCATCGGCAACGGTGTGGTTCTGGCGCCAGACGCATTGATGAAGGAAATGGGTGAACTCGAAGCGCGCGGCATCCCGGTACGCGAACGTCTGTTACTGTCTGAAGCCTGCCCGCTGATCCTGCCTTATCACGTCGCCCTGGATAATGCGCGTGAGAAAGCGCGTGGCGCCAAAGCCATCGGCACCACCGGCCGTGGTATCGGCCCGGCTTACGAAGACAAAGTTGCCCGTCGCGGTCTGCGCGTTGGTGACCTGTTCGATAAAGCCACCTTCGCTACCAAGCTGAAAGACATCATCGATTACCACAACTTCCAACTGGTTAACTACTACAAAGTAGAAGCCGTTGATTACCAGACCACCCTTGACTATGTGCTGTCGATTGCCGATATCCTGACCGGGATGGTAGTAGACGTCTCCGAACTACTGGACGGTGCGCGCAAGCGTGGCGATCTGATCATGTTCGAAGGTGCACAGGGTACGCTGCTGGATATCGATCACGGTACCTATCCGTACGTGACCTCTTCCAACACCACCGCGGGTGGCGTAGCAACCGGTTCTGGCATTGGCCCACGTTACGTGGACTACGTGCTGGGCATCGTGAAAGCCTATTCTACCCGTGTAGGTGCAGGCCCGTTCCCAACCGAACTGTTCGACGAAACCGGCGAATACCTGTGCAAACAGGGTAATGAGTTTGGTGCTACCACTGGCCGTCGCCGTCGTACCGGCTGGCTGGATGCGGTTGCCGTTCGCCGTGCCGTGCAGATCAACTCCCTGTCTGGCTTCTGCCTGACCAAGCTGGACGTGCTGGACGGCCTGAAAGAAGTGAAGATCTGTGTGGGCTATCGCATGCCGGACGGCCGCGAAATGACCACCACGCCGCTGGCTGCAGAAGGTTGGGAAGGTATCGAGCCAATCTACGAAACCATGCCGGGCTGGAGCGAAACGACGTTTGGTGTGAAAGACTACAGCAAACTGCCACAGGCAGCGCTGAACTACATCAAACGCATCGAAGAGCTGACTGATGTACCGGTAGACATTATCTCTACTGGCCCAGACCGTAGCGAAACCATGATCCTGCGCGATCCGTTCGACGCATAATCTGTTTACCTATTGTCATCAAACAAACCGGGCCAAGTCCCGGTTTGTTTGCCTCATGTATCCTCCCCGATGGCGTTTTCACCTCACAAAATCCCTTCGTTGCTCCGGTTGAGAGTCACCTATGCGCTAAATAATTAGCTGCGAACTCTCCGGCTGGTTTATCATCCAATAAGATAGTAAAGAAAATCGCCGAAAATCGGCAGATACCCAGAGGTAAACGTGCAGTTAACAAGTTTTACTGACTATGGCCTACGGGCATTGATCTATATGGCATCATTGCCTGCGGACAAAATGACCAGCATCTCTGAGGTTACGGAGGTGTACGGGGTTTCCCGTAACCATATGGTAAAAATTATCAATCAGCTGAGCCGTGAAGGCTTTGTGACCGCCGTGCGGGGTAAAAACGGCGGTATACGCTTGGGTAAACCGGCTGAGAGCATCCGTATTGGCGACGTGGTGCGGGCGCTGGAGCCGCTTTCGTTGGTTAACTGCAGCAGCGATTTTTGTCATATCACCCCAGCCTGCCGTTTGAAGCAAGTGCTCCAGCAGGCGGTAAAGAATTTCCTTGAGGAGCTGGATAGTCACACATTGGCCGACATGGTCGAAGACAATTCACCGCTCTACAAGCTTTTGCTTGTCGAATAAAGCGTTACTGAGAAGACAAGGCTCAGCGACACCCTGCTGATGACAACGGAGGAACCTCAATGTCACAAGATCCATTCCTGGAACGAGAAGCAGAAAAATATGAATCCCCAATTCCTAGCCGCGAATTTATCCTGGCCCATTTGGCGAAACGTGAAACGCCGGCCAGCCGCGAAGAATTGGGCAATGAACTGAACTTATCCGGCGAAGAAGCGCTGGAAGCCTTGCGCCGTCGCCTGCGTGCGATGGAGCGTGATGGCCAGTTGGTCTTTACCCGCCGCCAGTGCTATGCCCTGCCGGAGCGTCTGGACCTGCTGCGTGGCACGGTGATCGGCCACCGCGATGGCTTCGGCTTCCTGCGGGTTGAAGGGCGTAAAGACGACCTTTATCTCTCCGCCGAGCAAATGAAAATGGCCATCCACGGCGATGTGGTGTTGGCTCAACCGCTGGGCGAAGATCGCAAAGGCCGCCGCGAAGCGCGTATCGTGCGCGTGCTGGTGCCCAAAACCAGCCAGATTGTTGGCCGCTACTTCACCGATGCCGGTACCGGCTTCGTGGTGCCGGATGACGGCCGCCTGAGCTTCGATATTCTGATCCCTGCCGACTCGGTCAGCGGGGCGCGGATGGGCTTTATGGTGGTGGTCGAGCTGACCCAGCGCCCAACGCGCCGCACCAAAGCCGTGGGTAAGATCGTCGAGATCCTGGGCGATAAAATGGGCACCAGCATGGCGGTGGATATCGCATTGCGTACCCATGAGATCCCGCATACCTGGCCACCTCAGGTGGAGAAGCAGGTTGCCGACCTCAGTGAGCAGGTGCCGGAAGCCGCCAAGAAAGGGCGTGTGGATCTGCGTCACCTGCCGCTGGTCACCATTGATGGCGAAGACGCTCGCGATTTCGATGATGCCGTGTACTGCGAGAAGAAGCGCGGTGGCGGCTGGCGCCTGTGGGTCGCGATTGCCGACGTTAGCTACTATGTGCGCCCACGCACGGCGCTGGATGACGAAGCCCGTAGCCGTGGCACCTCAGTCTACTTCCCGTCGGAAGTGGTGCCAATGCTGCCGGAAGTGCTTTCCAACGGCCTGTGCTCGCTCAACCCGCAGGTCGATCGCCTGTGTATGGTGAGTGAGATGACCATCTCCGCATCGGGCCGTCTGTCTTCGTTTAAATTCTACGAAGCGGTAATGAGCTCCCATGCGCGCTTAACCTACACCAAGGTCTGGCATATCTTGCAGGGCGATCAGGAACTGCGCGAGCAGTATCATCCGTTGGTCAAACACCTGCAGGAGCTGCATGCGCTGTATAAAGTGCTGGATCAGGCTCGTGCCGAGCGCGGTGGTATCGCCTTCGAAACCGAAGAAGCCAAGTTTATCTTCAACGCCGAACGCCGTATTGAGCGCGTAGAGCCAACGGTACGTAATGACGCGCACAAACTGATCGAAGAGTGCATGATCATGGCGAACGTTGCGGCGGCACGCTTTGTTGAGAAGCATAACGAACCTGCGCTGTTCCGCGTGCACGATCGCCCAAGCGACGATCACATTTCTGCATTGCGCAGCGTGTTGAGCGAACTGGGACTGACCCTGGGCGGAGGCCTGAAGCCGCAGCCGAAAGATTACGCCACTTTGATGGACGAAGTATCGGAACGTCCGGACCGTGAAATGCTGCAAACCATGCTGCTGCGTTCGATGAAACAGGCGATCTACGATCCGGAAAACCGTGGCCACTTCGGCCTGGCGTTGGCTTCTTATGGCCACTTTACTTCGCCTATCCGTCGTTACCCGGACCTGTCACTGCACCGCGCCATCAAGTACGTGTTGGCGAAGGAGCAAGGTGAGCAGAAAGAGCGCTGGACGCCAACCGGAGGCTGGCACAGCGATCTGGAAGAGATGCTGCAACTGGGTATGCACTGCTCGATGACCGAGCGCCGTGCCGATGAAGCTACGCGTAATGTGGCGGACTGGCTGAAGTGCGACTTTATGCAGGATCACGTCGGTGAAGTGTTTAGCGGCGTTATTGCCAGCGTCACCGGCTTTGGTTTCTTCGTCCGCCTGAGCGATCTGTTTATCGATGGTCTGGTACACGTGTCCACGCTGGATAACGATTACTATCGCTACGATAATATCGGCCAGCGTCTGATCGGCGAATCTTCCGGCATGGTCTATCGCCTGGGAGATACGGTGGAGATCCGCGTTGAGGCCGTGCATATGGACGAACGCAAGATCGACTTCGCCCTGGTTTCCAGCACCCGCAAACCGCGTGGTGAAGGCAAAACCGAGCGCGAGCGTGCCAAGAATGGCGGCCACCGCACGCTGCGCGACGGTGCCGGAGCGGGCCGTAGTCAGGCTCAACGTAAACGCCGTGGCGGCAAGACGCCTGCCAACTTTGAGCCAGACAGCGCCTTCCGTAAAAAAGAGGGGGCCAAGGCCAAACCCGCAGACAAGGTGAAGGCAGACCCGAAGGCAAAAGCTAAAACCGATCCGAAGGCGAAAGCCAAAAAAGCGTCTGATAAGACCAAAAAGATAGCGGCCGCGACCAAAGCCAAGCGTGCCAGCAAGAAGAAAGGTGCCGAGCAGGGTTAACCTGCCGCACGTTATTATCCCCGGCCGGGTCACCCCCGGCCGCACAGTTAAAAGAGCATCATGAGCGAAATTATCTACGGTATTCACGCTGTCAAAGCCCTGCTAGACAACGATCCACAACGTTTCCTGGAAGTGTTTATTCTCAAGGGGCGTGACGATCGCCGCTTACAGCCTTTGATTGCCGAGCTGGAAGCGACCGGTATTGTGATCCAGGTGGCTAACCGCCAATGGCTGGATGAGAAGGTCGAAGGGGCCGTCCACCAGGGCATTATTGCGCGGGTGCGTGAAGGGCGGAAATATCAGGAGAACGATCTGCCTGGGCTGCTGGAAAGCGTTGAAACGCCATTCCTGCTGGTGCTGGACGGCGTTACCGATCCCCATAACCTGGGGGCTTGCCTGCGTAGTGCCGACGCTGCCGGTGTCCATGCGGTGATCGTCCCACGCGATCGCTCTGCCCAACTGAATGCGACGGCGAAGAAAGTGGCCTGCGGTGCGGCCGAGAATGTCCCATTGATCACCGTCACCAACTTGGCTCGTACCCTGCGTTTGCTGCAAGAGATGAACATCTGGATCGTGGGCACGGCGGGTGAAGCCGACCACACGCTGTATCAAAGCAAAATGACCGGCCCGATGGCGCTGGTGATGGGCGCGGAAGGTGAAGGTATGCGTCGTTTGACCCGTGAACATTGCGACGAACTGATCAGCATTCCGATGGCCGGTACGGTTTCCTCGTTGAACGTCTCGGTAGCGACCGGTGTCTGTCTGTTTGAAGCGGTGCGCCAGCGCAGCTGATGATTTAATAGGGGTGAAACCTGTCACCCCTACCTCTAATCTCCTATCTTGTGATCCCGCCAGCGGCAGAAATCCAGCTAATGACCATAATTACCCCTGAAGCGTTAATCAGGGAGCAAGCTCATGGTCTGGACTACGCATACCGTCTTTAACCAACCCAAGCCCTTGGGGAACAGCAACCTTTTCCTGTCCGATACGCCGTTGCGTGAAGCGTTGCAGCGCGAGTTGGCGGGTTGGGATAGCGACGTTCTAGCCTCGCTTGGGCAACAGTTAGGCACGCAGGAGTCACTGGAGTTGGGGCGGCTGGCCAATATCAACCCACCGGAGTTGCTGCGCTATGACGCCACCGGGCAACGCCTGGACGACGTGCGCTTTCATCCAGCCTGGCACATCCTGATGCAGGGGTTGGTCGCTAACCGGGTGCACAACCTGCCGTGGCAGGAAGATGCCCGTATTGGCTCCTTGGTGGCCCGTGCCGCTCGCTTTGTGTTGCACGCTCAGGTGGAGGCCGGCACGCTCTGCCCAATCACCATGACCTTTGGCGCTATCCCACTGCTACAGCGTTCCCTGCCAAAGGAGTATCAATCCTGGCTATCCCCGTTACTTTCCGATCGTTATGATCCTCATCTGCTGCCCGGAGCACAAAAGCGCGGGCTGTTGATCGGCATGGGGATGACGGAAAAGCAGGGCGGCTCTGACGTGCTGAGCAATACCACCACCGCTGTGCCGCTCGCCAGTCGCGGCAATGGGGAGGCCTATCGCCTGGTGGGCCATAAATGGTTCTTTTCGGTGCCGCAAAGCGATGCCCATCTGATATTGGCACAGGCGGAGGGAGGGCTTTCCTGTTTCTTCCTACCCCGGCTCCTTCCTGACGGCACTCGCAATGCCATCCGCCTGGAGAGGCTTAAAGACAAGCTGGGCAACCGTTCCAATGCCAGTAGCGAAGCCGAGTTTCAGGACGCAACGGCCTGGTTATTGGGCGATGAAGGGGATGGCGTCAGGCAAATCCTCAAGATGGGGGGGATGACCCGTTTCGATTGCGCTTTGGGTAGCCATGGGCTGATGCGCCGCAGCCTTTCGGTGGCGCTGTACCATGCTCTGCAACGGCAGGCGTTTGGTAAATGCCTTATTGAACAGCCGTTGATGCGGCAGGTGTTGGCCCGTATGGCGTTACGGCTTGAAGGGCATACCGCTTTGCTGCTCCGTTTGGCGCGAGCTTGGGAAAGCCGGGGGGATGAAGGCGAAGTGGTCTACAGCCGCTTACTGACCCCGGCGGCAAAATACCGTATCTGTCATCAAGGCGCGGCATTTATCGGGGAAGCCATGGAAGTGCTGGGAGGGATTGGCTATTGCGAAGACAGCGAGCTGCCGCGTTTGTATCGAGAGGCACCGGTAAACAGCATTTGGGAAGGTTCGGGCAACATCATGTGCCTGGACGTGATGCGCAGTCTGCATAAGTTGCCTGGTGCGCTAGAGTTGCTGCAGCAGGAACTGTTGCCGGTGCGCGGGCAGAACAGGTTGTTCGATCGCGCCTGGCGGCAATGGCAACAGCGTATGCGCCAACCGCGTGAAGAAATGGGGCGTTTGCTAACCCAGCAGTTATTCGATTTGTGCTGTGCCGCCCAACTGCTGCAGCATGCCAGCCCGCCAATTGGAGAAGCCTGGTGCCATTTAACTCTGGATTACCGTGGAGATAGAGTGCTGCCTGCTGAGGTGTGCGATACGCTACTCCAGCGGGCTATGGGGGGATAAACAGGAACTCGGGGCTTATAGCCTAGAGGGAATGCCATCAGATAATAGGCTGATGGCATTGGATGTATAATTTTTTGCCTGATTTCAGCTCGAATGATTAATTATAGAAATATCCCGCGTGATATTAATTTCGTGTAAGCACCCAATATGTATTCTGCTGTGGCTTTAAGGATGATTCTTGTGAATGTGTGGGATATACCCTTTTTTGGGTTCTGATTAACTAATTGGCTCAGTGGGTAACGGGTTGTATGTTACATTTTTAATGTAATTGAGATTAAGCACGGCTCGAGAGTGCCAATCTGTGCCAATTATTTATTCGGGAAAATCTTTTTTATCGCGGCTTGTTCTGGTCAATCCACTGGCTTTCCTATTTGTGTAAAAGGAATTAACAGCATGACATATAGTAATCACTCATCCACTACCGATTTATCGACACGTATGGGAAAAAATAATTCATCTCTGCGGATGAATCTTTCGCCACTCTACTTTGCCGGGCTGCTGGCTTTTGGCTGCGTCTCTGTGGCTAATGCGGCTATCGTTGCCGATGCCGGGCAGGCGTCTAGCCCTGCGGTTAATGCCGGGGCGAATGGGTCGACTGTGGTGAATATCAACGCTGCGGGTAAAGGCGGTGTTTCGCATAATATCTTCAACCAGTTCAACGTTGATAAAAACGGTGTGGTGCTGAATAACAGCGTCGATGGTGCGAATAGCCAACTGGCGGGGAGTCTTGCGGGTAATGCGAATTTAAGCGGTGGGGCGGCCTCGGTGATCCTTAATGAGGTCAACTCTAATCGGGCCAACGTGTTAAATGGCATGGTGGAAGTTGCAGGTCAGCAGGCCCAGGTAATAATTGCTAACCCGGCCGGTATTACCTGTAGCGGCTGCGGATTTATTAATGCTGGCAGAGCAACGCTGACCACCGGTACTGCCCAGATTGCCGATGGTGCCATACAGGGATATAAAACGGAAAAAGGCAGCATTGTTATTAATGGCAATGGCCTGAACAGCGGCGACAGTAATTATACCGATTTGATTGCCCGCTCGGTGGCGATTAATGCCGGTGTCTGGGCCAAGGATTTGAAAGTGACCACTGGCCGTAATAACGTCAATGCGGACAACACCCAGGCTACTGCGCTGGCCTCGGCGTTGGGCAGACCTGGCGTCGGGATTGACGTTGCTGCTTTGGGGGGGATGTATGCCGGCAAGATCACCCTGGTGGGTACAGAAAGCGGAGTGGGCGTTCGTAATGCCGGTACCATCGCGGCTTCCACCTCAGACCTGGTGATGGACGTTAATGGTGTGCTGGATAACCGTTCAGGGACCCTATCCGCCGCACACGCCAACAAACTGAACACCGCAGGCACTATTAATAATACCAGGGGGAAAATCACCGGCGGGAACGGTGGTATCACTATCAATACCCATAAAAACCGCCTGACCAATACCAACGGCAACATAGCCGCTATCGGCTCTGTGAGCATCAATAGTGGGCAATTGAACAATACCAACGGTATGGTGCAATCCAGTTCACAGGTCACTATCGATACCAATGGGCAGTTGCTGACCAATACTGGCCGCAATAACGATACCGGTATTTACAGCACCTTGGGTATGACCCTGAAAACGGGTCAGTTGAACAATAACAATGGCCTGATCACCACCAGTGGTAACTCCACTATCATCAGCGGTGCGCTGGATAACCGTAATGGGCAGATTTTTGCCTTTGGTTCTTCGTCGTCCGATCTGTCGATGACCGTTGGCGGCACGCTTGATAACCGTGGCGGCGAAATAGCGGCTCAACATCAGGTAAATCTGTCTACCAGCAGTACGTTGAACAATAGCGCAAACGGCAAAATGAGTGCAGGTGACGATTTTAAGCTGACAACAAACAAAGCTGCGCTCAATAACACCAACGGCTTGATTGAGTCGGCTGGGGCGTTGGATATCAACAGTGGGCTACTGACCAATAGAACCGGTAGTCTGCAAGCGACCAAGATGCTGAACGTAAACACCAACGGCAGTAACCTGATCAACGAGAGTGGGCAGATCTCTGCAATGGGGGATATCCAGCTCGCCAATATCAACGCCATGGACAACCGGGATGGCAGTGTTAGCGGTGAGGGTAAGCTGTTGCTGCGAGCAAACAGCCTGGATAACCGCACGGGTGGGTTAACCTTGGACAAGGGCAATGACGTTCGCATCAACAATGTCCTTAATAACAACTATGGCGTGATCCGAAGCGCGCTGGGTAGCACGGAGCTGTATGCCAGCACGGTCAACAACAATGCGGGCTTGTTGGGGGGGCAGGAAGTTCATGTGCATACCGACACATTGCGCAATGACGAGGGGCTGATTTTTGCCGAGAAGACGGCAGAAATAAAGGCGGCGACTCTCTATAACCGTAATAGTGGGAATTTTGGTCGAGTGATGGGCGTGCATATCGATATGCCGGAGGACACTCAGGGGGGCATTATCAGCATGGGCGATCTGAGCATGACCGGTAACCGGGTGTACAACAGTCGGGGTCTGATTGCTGCCAGCGGCGGCAACTTGAACATGAAGTATGCTGGCAACGTGGATAATAACCGCGGCACCCTTTCAAGTATGACTTCTCTGTCGCTGCTGGCTAACCGCCTGGATAACGGCAATGGCACGATCTCTTCAACAGGTAGCAGTAGCGTAGAAGTGGCTTCAGCCTTTACCAACAGCGGCTTGGTCCACGGTAGAGAAGGGCTGGATATTCGCGTCAACGGGGCATTGACCAACAGCGGTCAATTATGGTCCGACAAGGTCACCACGATCAACAGCCAGAATTTAACTAACCGGCGCGGCGCGGTGATCGGCGGCCTGGAGGGGGTGAAACTGAACCTGACGGGGAGATACACCAATAACGGTGATGTAACTGGGCCGGTAATCAAAGAATAATCGCGTAAATCTCTTTTACGGGTGCCTATTCAGGCACCCGTTTTTACTTATCTCTCAGAGCCAGCGCTACCGATAAAGTATCGCCTGTGAATACCACTGGCCCGGCACGATGGTTTCGCTGTTCATGATGATCATGTAATAGCGTGCCCCGCTGGCGTTAGCTTTGCGCTGGATCTCGGCTTCCACGTTCATCGGGCTGCCATGCACCAGCGCGCTGATCGTTCCCATTTTCTCCAACTCGGTGGTTTGGGCGCGGGTGATCTCTTGTGCCTGAGAGGTAGGCGGGGGTGGGGGTTTGGGCGTGGTTTTAAATACGCTGCAGCCGGATAACAAACCAAACAGCAATAGGGTGATCAACGTACGGGAAAGATTCATGCTGGCCTCATTACTCTTTCGCATAGAGTAGAATGGGTTGAACTAAGGTTTCGGGCCGATTTTTGCCATCATAGAGAAGATTGGGCACAGGGGGAATACATGATCGAGATCCATGATGAGCGGGTGGGTGACGTTGCGGTGATCCATGCAGTGCCTGCCGGGCGCTATGAGCAGCCGTTGCCCACTATCTTCTTCTATCACGGCTATACCTCATCGAAAGAGGTGTACGCCTATTTTGCCTATGGGCTGGCCAAGGTCGGTTTCCGGGTGGTGCTGCCCGATTGTGCGATGCACGGTGAGCGGTTTGATGGTGATGAAGCACGGCGGCTGGCGCATTTCTGGGAAATCCTCAAAAGTAACGTCGATGAGTTACCTGCGCTCAAAACGCACTTTGAGCAGCGTGGGCTAATTGCCGGGGATCGCATTGGCGTGGCGGGCGCTTCGATGGGGGGCATGACCACCTTAGGGGCCTTTACCCGTTATCCTTGGGTGAAAGCGGCCGCCAGCCTGATGGGGTCGGGCTACTTTACCTCACTGGCGCAGACGCTGTATCCGCCATTGGATGCGCAGGGTCAGCCACTGGAGCAGTCCGCGCTCAAGGCACGTCTTGCGCCCTTGGTCTCTTATGAGGTTGAGCAGCATTGGGAGCGTTTTGCCGGGAGGCCGTTGCTGTTATGGCATGGTGAAACCGATGATGTGGTGCCAGCGGTGGAGAGTGAGCGCTTGGCCAGTGAGTTACGCCAGCGCGGCCTGGATCGGAGGTTGACCTACCTCACTGAAGCGGAAGTACGCCATCGTATTACCCCTGGGGCGTTGAACGCTACCGCCGCTTTCTTCCAGGGTTCACTGTAAAAAGCCCCCGAGGGAGGGGGCAAGGCATGGCTGTTACTGATCGACCGCCTCTTGGTGCGGCAGGGTTCCCTGGTGCTGCATTTTTCGGTTAGCGATAAAGCTCGGCGCTGACGTGGATAGACGCGGTGCTGCCTGGCTCATGTAGCGCAACAATCCGGTAAGCGCTGGCGCCGCGTTGATCGGCAATCTTGTTGATTTGGGACGTCGCGTCGTCGGGCGAAACCACTTCCTGAGTCAGGCTGACGAAGCCAATGCTTTGGCGCTCTGCGGCCTGGCGTGCGGTGATTTCAGTGGCGGCCATGGCGTTGGCGGAAAGCAGCAACGCGATAGCGGTAGCGATGGTGATACGTTTCATTGGTGCCTCTCTTAACTCTTTGCTACAGCGGCGTGTCACGTGGGCCACCGCCGATATACTGCTCATTAAGCAAAAAGTTATTTATCAATATTGAATAACTGCAACCCTTTATCGCTGCGCTTTCTGCGGCGGATAATTTAACTTTAGTCCGATAGTCAGGATTAAAAAGGGGGGGATTTTGATGGCCTTGTTCAAAAAAAATGATAATGATTTCCAGTGGGCTGATGATTTTGTTGAAGGATTTTTAAAACCTATGGATCGGCATACATCGCTTTTTCTGTCAGCAAATCGTGCTATTTCTCGTGGCCTTACGCATAAACCTCAATAAATCCTACTCAGTCCTTGAGTTCCCCCCCTTGCGCCGGTATGATTACGCGTCATTTTTCAGCCGCACACATACACACGTTCCTTGCTTCCATGGGCCGCGGTTGACCCTGACAGGAGGCTGAATAATCCGTAAGGAGCAATTCGATGCGTCATTACGAAATCGTTTTTATGGTCCATCCTGACCAAAGCGAACAGGTTCCGGGCATGATCGAGCGTTACAGTGCTACCATCACTAACGCGCAAGGTCAGATTCACCGTCTGGAAGACTGGGGCCGCCGTCAACTGGCTTACCCGATCAATAAACTGCACAAAGCCCACTACGTTCTGCTGAACGTTGAAGCTCCGCAGGAAGCGATCGATGAGCTGGAAACTAACTTCCGCTTCAACGACGCCGTTATCCGTAGCATGGTTATGCGCGTTAAGCACGCGGTAACTGAAGCATCTCCGATGGTTAAAGCGAAAGACGAACGTCGTGGCGATCGCCGCGAAGACTTCGCTAACGAAACCGCAGATGATGCAGATGCTGGGGATTCTGAAGAGTAATTGCTGTCGTGACGGCTAATCGTCTGGTGTTGTCTGGCACAGTGTGCAAGACGCCGGTGCGAAAAGTGAGTCCTTCCGGGATACCCCACTGCCAATTTGTGCTTGAGCACCGATCGTCGCAGATGGAAGCCGGATTCAGCAGGCAAGCATGGTGCCGAATGCCCGTGGTTGTCAGCGGACAACAGTCACAAGCTTTAACTCAAAGATTAACGGTCGGCAGTCAGGTTACCGTTCAAGGCTTCGTTAGCTGCCATCAAGGGCGCAACGGGCTGAACAAATTGGTCCTGCATGCCGAGCAGATTGAATTGATAGATTCTGGAGACTAGCCAAATGGCACGTTATTTCCGTCGTCGCAAGTTCTGCCGTTTCACCGCGGAAGGCGTTCAAGAGATTGACTATAAAGACATCGCTACGCTGAAAAACTACATCACTGAAAGTGGTAAAATTGTCCCGAGCCGTATCACCGGTACTCGTGCAAAATATCAGCGCCAGCTGGCCCGTGCTATCAAGCGCGCGCGCTACCTGTCTTTGTTGCCGTACACTGATCGTCATCAGTAATCGGCCACTGTCCATTAACGACTTTGAGAGGATAAGGTAATGCAAGTTATTCTGCTTGATAAAGTAGCAAACCTGGGCAGCCTGGGTGATCAGGTTAACGTTAAAGCGGGTTATGCCCGTAACTTCCTGGTACCACAGGGCAAAGCTGTTCCTGCTACCAAGAAAAACGTAGAGTTCTTCGAAGCACGCCGTGCTGAACTGGAAGCCAAACTGGCTGACGTTCTGGCTGCTGCTGAAGCTCGCGCAACCAAGATCAACGAACTGGGTTCAGTCACCATCGCGTCTAAATCAGGCGACGAAGGTAAACTGTTCGGCTCTATCGGCACCCGCGACATCGCTGACGCAGTTACTGCGGCAGGCGTTGAAGTTGCCAAGAGCGAAGTTCGTCTGCCGAACGGCGTTCTGCGTACCACTGGTGAGCACGAAGTGCACTTCCAGGTACACAGCGACGTGTTCGCACAGCTGAATGTAGTTGTGGTTGCTGAAGCTTAATCGGCTTTAGTACACCAAGTTAAAACGCCAGCCTAGTGCTGGCGTTTTGCTTTTCAGCGCCGGGTAAAACGCGCTACTCTGAGGCCATCTGTTGGCAAGGAGAGGCGAAAATGGCAGAAATTATCTTACAGCGAGTCTACGATTTCAGCGGCCCGGCACCGGAGCACTGCTATTTGACCGACCGGCTATGGCCGCGCGGTGTGAGTAAGGAGAGATTGCAGGGCGTCATCTGGCTTAAGCAGGTGGCACCGGATACGGCGTTACGCCAGTGGTTTCATCAGCATACCGACCAGTGGGATGAGTTTGTTGCACTCTATCGCCAACAGTTGGTCGCCAATGAGGCCTGGCAGCCGCTGGTGGCGTTGTTAAAGCGAGGTGAGCCGTTGACCTTGCTGTATGGCAGTAAGGACACACAGCACAACCAGGGGGTTGTACTGCGTGATTTTTTGCTGGACCAGCTTAAAGATTAGCGAACGCGCAGGTAACTGCCATCGTTCTGGCGGCGGAACAGGGCTTCCCTGTTATCCACGGTGGTGACTGAGAGCGCGGTGATCACACCGTTGGCATTGCGTTCGATACGCACTTCTTGCCCGGCCTTCAGATTGCTGAGTGGCTTATCGTTGCCTTCAACTCGCGCCATGGCAAACACCTCGTTCACCGGCAGGTTGTTGTCACGGAACAGCTGCGCCAGAGTTTGGCCAGCCTGGATTTGATATCGCTGCCAGCTATCGCTTTCGCCTGCCGTTTGTTGGCCATCGTTTTGTAACTGAGCCTGCAACGGTATCTGGTTTTCCTGGCTGGTGACCGGGAACGGACGCGCGTTATCGTCGGAATACGGCCAAAGCAGCGACAGTAGCAGGATAGCACCAAAAATAATCACCCAACGGCGGTGAAAATAGGGCAGCGGTTCCATCCAGTGGAGGCTGTCCGGCAGGTGCCATATTTTCAGCAACAACGCTTTGAGCCTTTGCCCCTTGCCGCTCTGCTGTGGCGGTGGTGAGTCCGGCTCATCTGTGGTTGCTGGCGTTTCCGGTGCCGGGCCAGGCTTCAGGCGTTGGCTCAGGTTCAGCCAGGTGCGCAGCAATGGCTGGTAGACACGGGTGGTTTTCCTTCTCCTGGGCGCGATTCTGCCCATGGTGACCTCTCTTCAACTGCGTAAATTTGTCACTTTACAAAAAGTGTATCGCTGACCCCAGTATACCCTATGGTTTCAAGCCGCAGTGCACTTGTGCACCTTGAGGGGCGAATAGTCTCTGTACTGCGCCACTTCGGTGCCGGCCTTGAGCCATACCGGGTCTATATCGCTAACTGTTTGAAGCGATTGGTAGCCGAGAGAATAATGACACCAAACGTTAACAGCAGGTTATTGTTTCTTTTTCTACGACAAAAGTCATCATTCTCCACACAAGATTTTACCCGGCTTTGCCGCGCTGTTATGCTGCGCTTTCGACTTTTTACAGACTAAAGGAAAACCCCATGACAACCCCTTCTTTTGATAGCGTTGAAGCGCAAGCAAGTTACGGGATTGGTTTACAGGTCGGTCAGCAACTGCAAGAGTCCGGCCTGCAAGGTTTACAACCAGAAGCTCTGCTGGCTGGCCTGCGTGACGCGCTGGAAGGGAATGCCCCGGCGGTTCCGGTAGATGTGGTCCATCGTGCGCTGCGCGAAATCCACGAACGTGCGGATGCTGTACGCCTTGAGCGCCAGCAGGCGATGGCCGTTGAAGGCCAGAAGTTCCTGGAAGATAACGCCAAGCGTGACGAAGTGACGCTGACTGAGTCTGGCCTGCAGTTCTCCGTGCTGGAGCAGGGCAATGGCCCAATCCCATCACGTCAGGATCGCGTGCGTGTGCATTACACCGGCCGCCTGATCAACGGTGATGTGTTCGACAGCTCAGTTGAACGTGGTCAACCTGCCGAGTTCCCAGTCAGCGGCGTGATCCCAGGCTGGATCGAAGCCCTGACGCTGATGCCGGTTGGCTCCAAGTGGCAGCTGTATATCCCTCACAACCTGGCCTATGGCGAGCGTGGTGCAGGCGCATCCATCCCGCCATTCAGCGCGCTGGTGTTTGACGTTGAGTTGCTCGAAATTCTGTAATCGGCTCTAGTGTTACAGTAAGGGCGCCTCACGGCGCCCTGGTTTTATCTGCCGCTCAGTGCGCGTGGGAACAGCAAGTTGTTCTCCAGATGGATATGCTCCATCAGATCGCTGATAAACGTATTGATACCGTTGTACAGCGCTTGCCAGGTATTACAGGCCCCTTCCGGTGGCGTGACGTTGTTGGTGAGGAATTTCACCACCTCCAACTGTTCGCCAGCCTCATCATGCTCATGTTCCATCACCGAAATCGGCCCTGCCGCCTGTTGCCCCATGCCTTGTTTAATCAGCGGGAACAGGATCTGTTCTTCCTTCATCATGTGATTTTCCAGATCCAGCCGGATCAGGTTTAGCTGCTTGGCCAGCCCGCGTGGGCAGGTGGGCTTGTCGCCGTGGACGCGTTCAACCTTTTCCGCCATCAATACCAGTTCTGACAGCTGTTCGCGGTGGCGTTGGTGGAAGCGTGGCAGGATGTAATCGATGATCTCAGCCAGCGGGGCCAGGCGCCAATCGCGGGTATCCACCGGGTCTGCCGCCAGTGCGGCCAGCTCACTTTCCAACTTATCCAGATCCAGTTCTTTGCGGCTGGCAGCGCGCTCCAGGGTTTGTTTCCCCCCACAGCAGAAGTCCAAATCGTAGTCGCGGAACAGCTTGCTGGCTCGTGGGATTGCAATGGCGAGTGCGCCTAGGGATTGATTACGGTAATCCATGATGATGCCCCTTTAAAGGAAGAAATCTATAACATGTATTTTAAATGCAATTTAAAGGGTGCGCTATGGTTAAAAAGGGGTAGAACCAAAAAGGCGCGCCGTAACGCGCCTAACACTCAATTAGTTGGCTTGTAGGTCGATCTTATACAACTCAAAGCTGATACTGTCGTTACCCACTGACTTCATCGGGTACTGCGCGTTATCTTTAATAAATGCAGCAGCCTTCTCGCTAGGGGAGGTCTCAAAGCGGATATCCAGCGGCTGTGGGCTGTGGAAGCTCGCCAAACGCCAGTTATTGTCCGCCTGCGGATGCACCGCGCCGTGCTTCCGGGTTTCTTCGCTGATGTAGGCCGCTAATACCGCGCGGTTCTCATCCGGTGAAGCAAAGGCGATATGCTTATCGCCCGTTCCGGCAAACTTGCCGCCGTAGGCGCGGTAGTTGTTGGTCGCAACCAGGAACTGGGCGTCAGGATCGATCGGCTTGCCTTTGAAGGTCAGCTGCTTGATACGTTCTGCCTGGTCATTGATCAACGCGCACTCTCCGTCGTAACGCGCCGGTTGGCTGACGTCAATCTGATAATTGACGCCGTCGATCACGTCGAAATTATAGGTGCGGAAACCGTCCCAATTGATCAGCCCTTGCGGTTTGCTGCTATTAACGTCAATTTGGTTGAACTGCCCGGCGGAGCACTCCAGCCACTCTTTCACTTCCTTACCGCTGGCTTTAACCACCACCAGGGTATTGGGGTAAAGATAGAGATCGGCGGCATTGCGGAAGGTGAGCTGGCCTTTTTCCACCTCGACAAAGCTGGCGGGATCGTTCTTGCGGCCACCTACTTTGAACGGTGCAGCAGCGGCCAATACCGGCAGTTCGGCCAGATCCGGATCGCCTTGAATATAGTGCTCAACGTAGGCTCTTTGCGCATTGTTGACGATCTGCACGGTAGGATCGTCCTGGATCAGGGCCAGATAGCTGTACATATTGCCGTCGGACTTGCCGATAGGCTTGCTGACGAACTCACGTGTTCCGTTATGATCTTCCTCTAACACCTTGATCAATGCGGGATCTTCCGTTGCCAACGAACGCTTGTTCTCTTTGTCATAAACCGGTCTGGCTTGCGCCTTCGCTGCGGTAACCTTCCAATTTCCCCCATCGTTATTCAATTGCAGATCCACGATGCCGAGATGATCGCCCCATTGGCCGGGCATCACCGCAGGCACGCCGTTCAGCAAACCTTTATCGATATCCGCGCCTTTGATATTGGCAAAGTCCTTGCTGGGGAACACTGCGTGTGCATGGCCGAACATGATGGCATCGATGCCTGGAACCTGGCTGAGGTAGTACACCGAGTTTTCCGCCATGGCCTTATAGGGGTCGCTGGAAAGGCCAGAGTGGGGGATCGCGACGACCAGATCGGCCCCTTGTTGACGCATTTCCGGTACGTAGCGTTTGGCGGTTTCGGTGATGTCGTTGACGGTCACTTTCCCCTGCAGGTTGGCTTTGTCCCACACCAGGATCTGCGGCGGCACAAAGCCGATATAGCCGATACGTAAAGTATGAGCTTTGCCATCACGGTCTTTTACCGGGGTATCGACAATAATATAGGGAGTGAACAACGGTTTTTGCGTGGTGGCATCAATAACGTTGGCGTTGACGTAGGGGAATTTGGCTCCGGCCAGGGCATTCTTCAGATAGTCGAGCCCGTAGTTGAACTCGTGATTACCGATATTGCCTACCACATAATCCAGGGTATTCATCGCCTTGTAGACCGGGTGCAGGTCGCCGGGTTTCAAGCCCTTGGCAGCCATATAGTCAGCCATTGGGCTGCCCTGGATGACGTCACCGTTATCGACCAGTACGCTGTTGGTCACCTGCTGGCGAGCGTGTTGGATCAGGCTGGCGGTGCGCACCAGGCCGAATTTATCGGTGGGCTTATCCTTGTAATAGTCGAAGTCCATCATATTGCCGTGTAGGTCGCTGGTTTCCAGCACGCGCAGGTCAACCGTGGCTGCCTGCGTTGAGGCGCAGACCAGCAGGGCCAGGGCAGATAGTCCCAAAGGGCGCTTGATCATGGTTATCTCCATTGGATTATTCTTCGAGGGGCATCTCAAGGGGGTATGTAATTACCACTACCTCTCTCAGTAAACTGTGAAGTCTGGCATAAATTGGCCGAATGTAACCTACCGATATGCAAAGTTGTGACGGAGAAGACTTGAATAAATACCGCAGCTTAGCGAGTTGAGATGGATATTCCGCCAAAAAAAAACTAGGCTGCAAGCTATAGAAAGGGGAAATGTCCCATGGAACTTAATGTCTGAGGTGCACTATGTTGGAGCAGATTTGCCAGCTGTCCCGCGAAGCGGGTACGGCGATCATGGCGGTATATCATGGTGAACAACCGCTTGATGTGGCACAGAAAAAAGATGATTCACCGGTGACCGCCGCGGATTTGGCCGCGCACCATATTATCAAACGGGGTCTGGCGGCACTGACGCCGGAGATCCCACTGCTGTCAGAGGAAGACCCTCCTGCCTGGGAAGTCCGCCGCAACTGGACGCGTTACTGGCTGGTCGATCCGTTGGACGGTACCAAAGAGTTTTTAAATCGTAACGGTGAGTTCACGGTCAATATCGCGCTGATCGAAGAGGGTGAGGCGGTAATGGGAGTGGTCTACGCTCCGGCGATGGACGTGCTGTATCTGGCTGAACGCGGCAAAGCCTGGAAGGAAGAAGGGGGCCGACGTCGTGAGATTAGCGTCAGTAATGCCGAGCTACCGTTGGTGGTGGTCAGCCGCTCTCATAGCGATGAGGAATTACAGGATTACCTGCAACAGTTGGGCGAACACCAAACCATCTCGGTAGGCTCATCACTGAAGTTCTGCCTGGTGGCGGAAGGGCGGGCGCAGCTTTACCCACGGTTTGGGCCAACCAATATCTGGGATACGGCGGCAGGGCACGCGGTAGCGGTTGCTGCCGGGGCTCAGATCCACGATTGGCAGGGCAAGCCGCTGTTATACACCCCGCGTGAGTCTTTCCTGAACCCTGGCTTTAGGGTTTCTCTGTTTTAGGCAGCGCCCCGCTCATCGCCGTGCGGGACGCCGTTTAAGCGCTATTTCAGCAACTGGTGCAGCATCTCCATCACCTGCTGCACCTCTTGCGGCGTCAGTGCGCCATCTTTGGCAAACTGGATCTTGCCTTCTTTATCGAGCACCACTATTGCCGAGCCTTTTGGTTGCAGATCCCAAGCTTTTTTGACGTTGCCATTACTGTCGACAATGAACTGCGACCAAGGGAATTCTTTCTTGCTGTCTTCAATACTGTTACGCACAAAGATGGCGGTGCCGATGATGGCGTCGTCGGTGTTGACGATGGTCGTCGTTTGGTAACGATCGTGCGGTAGCTTAGCGGTCTTGATGGCTTCAATCAGCGGATCGTTGAGCTCTTTGGCCGAAGTGCGGCCAGCAATATGCTGCACCACTCGCACTTTTCCACCAAGCTGCGCGCTATTCCAACCTTTGTAGCTAAACTTATTATCAACATAGTCCAACTCGCCCTTATCGCTGACGCCGATCGGTGCCACCCGTTGGTGGAGTTGAAGGTTGTGAGCAGAGGCCAACATCGGGGCCAACAGCAGCGATATTATCAGCATGCTATTTTTCATGCATTCTCCTGCAGAGGGAAATAAGTCTCAATATGACTCAAGGTGATTAAAGCATAGGTGCTCATCCGAGGTCTGTCCTGTTAACCGGATCGCAGTTTTTCCTTCTGGGGGCAATCACGCGATTTTTGAATGGATATACTGCAAAGGTTATAAATAGGTATACACAATTCTGTCAGCAAGTGTAAATCCAGGATAGAAATCCAGGCAGAGTTGAACGAAATGGGCTTTACTCAGTCTACTAGAAAGCAATCAAGTTGCGCTCCGAATGTCGAGGTGGCCACTTTGGCCGCTCGCTGAGCGCATGGATCCAACGGGAGGAGAGTAACAACTATGAGAATCTTCCAGCGTTATAACCCACTGAAAGTGGCTACGTATGTAAAAACCCTGTTCCGGGGGCGGCTGTACATCAAGGATGTGGGGGCGTTCGAATTCGACAAGGGGAAAATCCTGTTGCCGAAGGTTCGTGACAAGCGCCACTTCAACGTGATGTCAGAAGTTAACCGGCAGGTGTTGTTACTGCAGGCCGAAATGGGCTAAAGCGCGATACCCGTCGCCTTTCAAGCCGCAGCGTTGTTACCTGCACTTGTTAACCCCAGTCACTTACAATAGTAAGCTCCTGGGGATGAACAAGCTTGTCGCCTAGCTGCGACTTGAAATTCTTAGGGTAATTGTAGAGCCACCTGCAAAGAAAAGTAACTGCGGCCCCCAAGGGGCCGCTAATGTTTATGCCTGAGGCGTTTCGTCGGGGGCTTTTGGTAGCACAGTGATCGGTTTGTCGACCAGCCTGGTGACCAATAGCTGATCAATTTTGTAGCTGTCGATATCGACCACTTCAAACTTGTACCCGGCATATTTCACAAAGTCGGTGCGTTTCGGGATTTTGCGCAGCATGTACATCATGAAGCCGCCGATGGTTTCGTAGTTGCCAGCCTGTGGGAACTCATCGATATGCAGTACACGCATCACGTCTTCGATTGGCGTTCCACCTTCAATCAGCCACGAGTTCTCATCACGCGTCACGATCTGCTCTTCCTGACCTTGGCCGACCAGGTCACCCATCAGCGTGGTCATCACATCGTTCAGCGTAATAATCCCGACCACCAAAGCATATTCATTGAGGATCACCGCAAAGTCTTCACCGGCGGTTTTAAAGCTTTCCAGCGCTTCTGACAGGGTCAGGGTATCCGGCACGATCAGCGCCGAGCGGATCTGCACGCCGCTGCTCAGTACCAGGCTCTGGTTGCCCAAAACGCGGTTCAGCAGGTCTTTGGAGTCAACATAGCCAACGACCTGATCGATATGGCCGTCGCACACCAGGAACTTGGAATGCGGATGAGTGGAGATCTTTTCTTTAATACTGTCTTCGCTTTCGCGCAGGTCGAAGTAAATCACGCTTTCGCGGGACGTCATCGAAGAGGGCACGGTGCGCGACTCCAGCTCGAAGACGTTTTCAATCAGCTCATGTTCCTGTTTGCGCAATACCCCGGCCAGCGCGCCGGCTTCCACCACCGCGTAAATATCTTCGGAGGTGATGTCGTCTTTACGCATCATCGGCAGCTTGAACATGCGGAAAATCAGGTTGGCCATGCCGTTAAAGAACCAGACCAGCGGGCGGAACAGCATGATCGAGAAACGCATCGGGTTGATGATCCGGACGGCAACCGTCTCTGGTGCAATCATACCGATGCGCTTCGGGGTTAAATCCGCGAACAGGATGAACATGCTGGTCACCATCACAAACGAGCACATAAAGCTTACCTGCTCGGAAATCTCGGGTGACAGAAAGCGGTCGAAAATCAATTTGAAACTGGGGGAGAAGGCGGCGTCGCCGACGATCCCGCCGAGGATGGCCACGGCGTTGAGGCCGATTTGCACCACGGTAAAGAAGATACCCGGGGTTTCCTGCAGCTTAAGGACTCTGGCGGCATTGATGTTGCCTTCGTCAGCCATCAGTTTGAGTTTGATCTTGCGTGACGCAGCCAGAGAGATTTCTGAAAGCGAGAAAAACGCACTCACTGCGATCAGAAAAAGAATCAGTAAAATACTGTTTAACATAGTCTATCCATTCGTACCGACGGGATGTCGGCGATCTTTCGGAGGGGTCATACCGTATAAAAAGGTGGATCCAAGGGCCGTTATATCACGTGCCCACAAAAGCGGGCCGCAAACGCGGCCCAACACAGTATAGCAGTTGCCCCGTGAGGGCCGCCAGTGGTTAAAAATTAACAGTTTAACCCTGTGGAGGCAGGCAAACCCCAATGCCGCCCAGGCCACAATAGCCGCCTGGGTTCTTATGCAGGTATTGCTGGTGGTCATCTTCTGCATAGTAGAAAGGCAGTGCCGGTGCGATTTCGGTGGTGATGGTGCGTTGATCGCCCGCTTTATCCATCGCCTGTTGGAATGCCTGCAGGCTTTGCTCCGCTTCGGCCTGTTGTTCTGCATCCAGGTAGTAAATAGCAGAGCGGTATTGGGTACCGATATCTCCGCCCTGGCGCATGCCCTGCGCAGGATCGTGGTTTTCCCAGAAGACCTGTAACAGTTGGCGGTAGCTGATGACCTGCGGGTCAAAGACTACGCGTACCACTTCGGCATGCCCTGTCTGGCCGCTGCATACCTCGCGATAGGTTGGATTTGGCGTATAGCCACCGCTGTAACCTGCTGCAGTGCTATAAATCCCCGGCTGCTGCCAAAACAGGCGTTCAACGCCCCAAAAGCAGCCCATGCCGAAGATAGCCGTTGCCAACCCCTCGGGCACGAAGGTCATGGAATGGCCGGTCACCTCGTTAAGCGTAGCAACGGGCATCGGCGTTGTACGGCCAGGAAGCGCACTTGCCTTATCGATGTTTTGAGACTTATCAAAAGATTGCACCACGTTTCACTCCTGTTGCCATAATGAGAATTAGCCTAATAGGGACGCGTGTCAGTTGTATCTGGCCGCTTCTTTGCCCACAATAAGCCCTATCTAAGGTTTATGTATCAGCTTAACGCAGTATTTTGAGCGCCAAAAGCTAAGAATGCGTCTTGTTTTCGGTAACGGTCGATGCCGTATGGGCAACGTCTGGGATCTAAAGGTAAGGGGGGCAGTCTGATAGCACCGCCCCAGCACCAGAGCAAAGGTACTGACAGGACAGAAAAATCAATTAAGGAGCACCTGTGCCACGATATCGTGTCCTTTGCATGTTATGTGCGCTATTCGTTACGCCGTCGGTATTAGCGGCGAATGTGCGGCTGCAGGTTGACGGCCTGAGTGGGGATTTGGAGCGCAACGTTCGTGTGCGCCTTTCGGCGATCACGCCGGAAGAGGTTAATGCTGAGGGGCGTTTCCGCGCTCGGGTGGATGCTGCCATCCGTCAGGGGCTTCGGCCACTGGGCTATTACGAGCCCACCATTGACTTCACCTTTGACGATAACCCGAAGCTCTCGCGTCCGGTGTTGCATGTTCATGTCACTCCTGGTGAGCCAGTGCGCATTGCCGGGGCGAATATTACGCTGGAAGGTGGCGCAAGAACGGATGAGGATTACCTGCGTCTGGTCAGAACCGACCGGCCAACCGTGGGCGAGATCCTTAATCATGGCCAATACGATAGCTTTAAAAGTTCCCTGACCGGGATCGCGCTGCGTAAAGGCTATTTCGATGCCAACATGAAAAAGAGCCAACTGGGTGTAGCGGAAGAGCTGCATAAAGCGTTCTGGGACATTGATTTCGACAGTGGCGAGCGTTATCACTTCGGCAAAGTGATTTTCAAGGGCTCGCAAATCCGCGAAGACTATCTGCAAAACCTGGTGCCCTTTCATCAGGGCGATTATTACAGCTCAAACGATCTGGCTGAGCTGAACCGCCGCTTGTCTGCTACCAACTGGTTCAACTCGGTGGTGGTATCCCCTGATTTCACCGATGCCAAAGAGAGCAAGATCCTGCCGTTAGATGCGCTGGTAACCCCGCGTAGCAGCAATATTGTGGAGTTGGGCGGCGGCTTCTCTACCGATATCGGCCCAAGGGTGCGTGGAACCTGGCGCAAGCCCTGGCTGAACGATCGGGGCCACAGCTTGACCACCACCGCCAGTATTTCCGCGCCAGAACAGCAGTTGGATCTGACCTACAAGATCCCGTTGTTGCGTAGCCCGCTAGAGCAGTATTACCTGTTGCAGGCCGGTTTCAAACGTACCGATCTGAACGATACCCAATCTGACAGTACCAAGGTCGTGGCCTCACGTAACTGGGATCTTTCCAGCGGTTGGCAGCGTGCGATCAACCTCAGTTGGCGCTTGGACCACTTTACCCAGGGTACCGTCACCAATACCACTATGCTGCTTTATCCTGGTGTGGCCATCAACCGTACGCGTTCACGCGGTGGCCTGATGCCGGTGTGGGGTGACAGCCAGCGCTACTCCATTGACGTGTCGGACACCACATGGGGTTCCGGGGTCGATTTTGCGTTACTGCAGGCGCAGAACGTCTGGATCCGCACCTTGGGGGAGAAAAACCGCTTTGTGGTCCGTGGCCAGGTAGGCTGGATCGAAACCAACGATTTTGACAAAGTGCCGCCGGATTTGCGCTTCTTCGCCGGTGGCGATCGCAGTATCCGTGGTTATAAATTCCAGGGCATTTCCCCGCGTGGGGATGACGGCAAGCTGACCGGTGCCTCTAAAATGGTGACGGGTTCGCTGGAGTATCAATATAACGTCACTGGCCGCTGGTGGGGGGCGATGTTTGTGGATTCCGGGCAGGCGGTCAATAAATTCTCAGACAGCAATTTCAAGACCGGTGCGGGCGTTGGCGTGCGCTGGCAGTCGCCGGTAGGGCCGGTGAAGCTGGATATCGCCGCGCCGGTTGGGGATCAAGAGACCCACGGCCTACAGTTTTATATCGGTTTGGGGCCTGAACTATGAGCCTGATAAAAAAGATTTGTCTGGGATTTTTGATCCTGCTGTTGCTGCTGATTGGCACGTTGGCGTTTCTGCTTGGCACCACGACCGGCTTGCATATGGTGATCAACGGGGCTGCCCGCTGGGTACCCGGGTTGGAAATTGCGGCGGTCAGTGGCGGTTGGCGCGATCTGACCTTGAAAGGTGTGAAGTATCAGATGCCAGGCGTGGCGGTTAACGCCGGGCAGTTCCATCTTTCGCTCGATCTCTCCTGTTTTAAACGCAGTTCATTGTGCGTCAATGCGCTGACCGCACAGGATGTTGATGTGGTGGTGAAAACCGCCGAAATGGCGCCTTCTGCGCCGGTTGAGGAAAGCAACGAGCCGATCGGCGATCTCAGCACGCCTTATCCTATTACCCTGCGTAAGCTGGCGTTGAATAACGTCAAGGTTACCGTGGACGATACGGCGATCTCGCTGGGGGAGTTCAGTACTGGTGCTCAGTGGCAGGAACGTGCTTTGACGTTGAGGCCAACTACGGTCCGCGCTTTGCTGATCGCGCTGCAAAAAACGCCGGTGAATCCTTTGCCGGAAGCACTGCAGCCCGCAGCGGAGAAAGTGGCAGACAAGGTGGCAGAGAAAACGACGGTTGCGCCAGCATTGGTGCCACCGCCAGCGGAAGAGCAACCGTTGGGCGAAACTCTGAAGGCGTTGTTTGCCAAACCGCTGCTGCCGGATCTGCCAGAAATTCGCCTGCCGCTGGATATTACCGTTGAGGAAATCAACGGCGAGCAGCTACATCTGACCGGGGACACTGAGGTGTCGATCACCCGCTTGCAGCTGCAGGCCAGCACCAAAGATCAGCACATTCAGCTCGATCGCTTTGACGTGAGATCGCCGCAAGGCATGCTTTCCGCCAAAGGGCAGGCAACGCTGACCGGCAGTTGGCCGGTGGAAATGGTGGCCAACAGCACGCTGAATATCGATCCGCTGAAAGGCGAGAAGGCGAAGCTGAATGTGTCTGGTGGGCTGCGTGAAGAGCTGAAAGTGGCGCTTAACCTGTCTGGCCCCGTTGGTGCGCAGCTGGATGTGCAAACCCAGTTGGCAGAGGTGGGTTTACCCTTGGCGCTGACGCTGCAAAGCAAACAGCTGAAATGGCCGCTGACCGGCGAGCCACAGTATCAGATCAATGACTTCCGCCTGCGCTTTAACGGCAAGGCCGCAGATTATGCGCTCTCTACCCGCGCCAATTTCAAAGGCCAGGATCTGCCACCGGCAGTGCTACAGCTGGATGGTAAAGGTAATCTTGAACAGTTCAGACTCGAGCGCCTGCGGTTGGTTGCGCTGGAGGGGAACACCGATCTGACGGCGCTGGTGGACTGGAGCAAAGCGATCAGTTGGACATCACAGCTGACGCTTTCAGGCATTAATACCGCCAAGCAATGGCCGGAATGGCCAGCGCGTTTGGAAGGGAAAATCACCACCCGTGGCAGCCTGCACGGCGGCAGTTGGCAATTACAGGTGCCGGTGCTGCAGCTCGACGGCAATGTGAAACAAAACAAGGTATCGGCGCGCGGTTCCCTGCGTGGCAATGCGGCCGGGCAGTGGACGATCCCGGGTATCGATCTGGCGTTGGGGCGCAATACGCTCAACGTTAAAGGCCAGTTGGATGAGAAAAGCTGGGTGCTGGATGCCAATGTTGATGCGGCGCATCTCGACGGAGCCTTGCCGGGCCTTGCTGGAAATGTCCGCGGGCAGTTGAAGCTGCGCGGAAATTTGCAGGCACCACAGCTGTTGGCAGACCTGACCGCGACAGGCTTGCAATGGCAGGCGCTACACATCAATCGGGTGAAGGTCAACGGTGATGTCCGTTCCAGCGATCAGATCCAGGGGCAACTGGCGGTACGGGTTGAACAGCTCAAGCAGGACGCGCTGCAGGTCAATTTGTTGACGTTGGATGCCAGAGGCAGTGAGCGCCAACATCGGCTGCAATTGAACATTGATGGCAAGCCAGTCTCCGGGCAGTTGGCCCTGGAGGGCAGTTTTGATCGTCAGCAACAGCGCTGGCGAGGCAACCTGAACAACACTCGTTTTGATACACCGGTGGGTGAATGGCGTCTTAGCCGTGCCATCGCGTTGGATTACCTGAATACGCAACAGAAAATCAGCGTAGGGCCGCATTGCTGGGTGAACCCGAATGCCGAGCTGTGCGTACCTAGAACCATCGAGGCGGGGGCCAGCGGCCAGGCTAGCGTGGTACTCAATCGCTTCGACCTGGCAATGATCAAACCGTTCCTGGGGCCGGATACCGCCATGAACGGGGTCTTTACTGGCCGAGCTGACGTAAGTTGGCAACCGGGGGGGGCATTGCCACAGGCGAAGGTTTCACTGGTTGGCAAAGGAGTGAAAGTGGTGCAGCAGGTGCAGGGCGCCGCATTGCCGATCGCCTTTGACACGCTAAACCTCAATGCGGGCCTGAACAATGGCCGGGCACAGGCAGACTGGCTGATCAAGCTGACTAATAACGGGCAGTTTAACGGTAACGTTCAGATCGCCGATCCGCAGGTACGTCGTACCATCAGCGGCAACGTCAATATCACCAATGTGTCGCTGGCGCTGCTTAACCCGATACTGACGCAGGGCGAGAAAGCCGCGGGGATGCTGAATGCCAACCTGCAATTAGGCGGCAATGCGCAGAACCCGCTGGTGTTTGGCCGTCTGGCGTTGGATAAGGTAGCGATCGTTGGCCACTGGATGCCGTTCGATATGACCGAAGGCCGCCTGGCGCTGAACTTCAACGGGATGACCTCGACCCTGGAAGGATTGCTGGCGACCACGCATGGGCAGCTCAATCTGTCCGGGGATGCCGACTGGCGGGATATCAATGCCTGGCGTGCACGTATTGCAGCCAAGGGCGATCGGCTGCGGGTGACCCTGCCGCCAATGGTCCGTATTGATGTTTCACCGGATGTGGTGTTCGAAGCCACGCCGCAGCTGTTCTCACTCAATGGTAGCGTAGGTATCCCTTGGGCGCGCATCACGGTGCAGGAGCTGCCAGAAAGCGCAGTCGGGGTTTCTCCTGATGAAGTGATGTTGGATAACCAGCTCAAGCCGATCCAACCGGCGACGGCAGGGATCCCAATCAACAGCAATCTGACGATCCGCGTGGGTAACGACGTGCGTCTGGATGCATTTGGCCTGAAAGCCAGACTGCGTGGCGATCTACGTGTGGCACAGGACCAGAATGGTCTGGGAGTACATGGCCAGATTAATATTCCATCGGGGCGTTTCCATGCGTATGGTCAGGATCTGCTCGTGCGTAAAGGCCAACTGATATTCTCTGGGCCACCAGATCAACCGCTGCTGAATATTGAGGCGATCCGTAATCCGGATGCTACGGAAAATGACGTGACCGCTGGTGTCCGCGTGACCGGCATGGCCGATGCGCCAAGGCTTGAGGTGTTCTCCGATCCGGCCATGTCTCAGCAAGAAGCGCTGTCTTACCTGCTGCGCGGCCAGGGATTAGGGGCTGGCGGTGCCGATGGTAACGCCATGACCTCAATGTTAATTGGTATGGGGGTTGCACAAAGTGGTCAACTTGTGGGTAAAATCGGCGAGGCGTTTGGCGTAAGTAATCTGGCCCTTGATACCGAGGGAGTTGGCGACAGCTCTCAGGTAGTGGTGAGCGGCTATGTCCTCCCTGGCTTACAAGTAAAATATGGGGTGGGGATCTTCGACTCATTGGCCACGCTGACGTTGCGATACCGCCTGATGCCTAGGTTGTATCTGGAAGCGGTGTCTGGTCTAGACCAGGCACTGGATGTGCTCTATCAGTTTGAGTTTTAGCTATGCGAATAATTGTCTACGGCAGTTTACGACGCAAACAGGGAAACAGCCATTGGATGACCAACGCCCAATGGTTGGGTGAACATGAGTTAGAAGGCTACCAGCTTTATAATCTGGGGCACTACCCGGCGGCGATCCCTGGAGAGGGCACGGTACACTGCGAAGTGTATCGTATTAACTCATCGATTCTGGCCGAGCTGGACGAGTTGAAAAGCAATACCAAAGACTACAAGCGCGAGCTGATCCGCACGCCTTACGGCAGTGCGTGGATCTACCTGTATAGGCACAGCGTGGACGGTTTCCCGCGGATTGAAAGCGGTGACTGGCTCAAGCGTCTTGACGAAAAGCAGTAAAAAAAACACCGCTCATCTGGGCGGTGTTTTTTTATCAGTTCGGGCGAGAATTACTTCTTGGCGCGCTCGAAAGAGGCAACGATCTCAGCTTTGGCTGCAGCAGCATCTGCCCAACCATCCACTTTTACCCACTTGCCTTTTTCCAGATCTTTGTAGTGTTCAAAGAAGTGGGTGATCTGCGCTTTCAGCAGTTCTGGCAGGTCGTTCACATCTTTAATGTGATCGTACTCTTTGGTCAGTTTGCTGTGCGGTACGGCAACCAGTTTCGCATCTTCACCGGCTTCGTCGGTCATTTTCAGCACGCCAACTGGGCGGCAGCGGATCACTGAGCCTGGTTGCAGTGGGTATGGGGTTGGCACCAACACGTCTACCGGATCACCATCCAGTGACAGGGTGTGGTTGATGTAACCGTAGTTGCACGGGTAGAACATCGCCGTGGACATGAAACGGTCAACGAACAGCGAACCCGTTTCCTTGTCGATTTCGTATTTGATTGGATCGGCGTTAGCCGGGATTTCGATAACTACGTAGATGTCTTCTGGCAGGTCTTTGCCAGCAGGGACCAGGTTCAAGCTCATGTCGGTTTCCTTTAATCAAACCAGAAATGGAGTGGCGGCTATTATAGCGGAGTCTTTTGTGATTTCCCGTCCTTTTCATCATTGAGCTGCTGCCTGGCCGATAACAGCAACTTTTCCAGATTAATCCCTCATTGATTGAAGTTTACTCCCCGGCTGCCGATAACTTCCTCAAATAATAACGGTCCAGCAGCTAGCTGACCCTGCCTTCTTGCCTCCTCTACATCTGAAGCTACTTTTTTCTAAAGCCGGGAAACACTCATGTTAAAGAAGATCACCGTTAAGGCCGGGCTGATTGCCCTGTTGAGCCTGATGACGTTGCTGTTGATTGTTGTCAGCATCATCGGGGTTAAAGCCATTAACGACGGAACACGTTCGCTACAGACTCTGAACCAGATCCTGGGGGAAGAACTGGGTTCGTTGGCCAATAGCTCCAACCTGGCGCTACGGGCCAGAACGGCTGCCTCGCTTGCAGTACGCCAGCGCGAGATTGGTCAGATTGAGGTTGCTGACGCCTCGGTGGGGCGCATTTATGGCTATCTGGAACAGTCGAAAAAGGAAATGGCGCGCTTTGTCGACGTGGGAACGGTGACCGAACGCGGTCGCCAATTCTCAATGCGGATGCAGGCGAGCTATCGCGCCTATCTGGAGCAAGGCATTGCGCCCATGGCGGCGGCCATAAAGGCGGGGAAGTTGGATGACTATTACGCCATTCAAGAAAATCATATCTCTAAGTTGAGCATTGCTTTTGAAGCCGATCTTAGTGAATTCCGCGCGTTTGCCATGGATATTGGCCAGCAGCATGCGCGTGAGGCAGAAAGTAATGCCAGCACCAAGATTATCCTGATCGTTGCGGCTGGGCTGCTCAGCATGTTACTGGCGGTGCTGGCCTGGTTTGCTATGCGTGTGATCTTGCTGCGCCCGTTAGATGAGTCGATCGTCCAATTGGAGCATATTGCCGCCGGGGATCTGACCCACGAAATTAGCGGTGAAGGTGATACCGAAATGGGGCGCCTGGTAAGCGCCATGCAGCGTATGCAACAATCGCTGGTGATGTCGGTTAGTAAAGTCCGCGATGCCAGCAGCCAGATCGACACCGGCTCCCGTGAGTTGGCTGCGGGTAACGTTCATCTGGCGCAGCGTACGGAGGAATCGGCCGCTTCGCTGGAGCAAACCGCCGCCAGTATGGAGCAGTTGACCTCTACGGTGAAAATGAATGCTGAAAACTGCGAACAGGCCAACCAGTTGGCACTGAGCGTCTCCGATATTGCCGAACAGGGCAGTGACGTGGTCAGCCAGGTGATGAGCAAGATGCAGGCCATTACCGACAGCTCCCGACGCATCGCCGACATCATCAGCGTGATGGACGGTATCTCCTTCCAGACCAATATCCTGGCGCTCAACGCGGCGGTAGAGGCGGCACGTGCCGGTGAGCAAGGCCGTGGTTTTGCCGTGGTGGCCGGTGAGGTACGCAGCCTGGCCCAACGTAGTGCGCAATCGGCCAAAGAGATCAAAGGGCTGATCGAAGTTTCACAACACCGCGTGCGGGAAGGTGAACAGATGGCGGCTACGGCGGCGAAGACCATGAACGGAATAACGGGCGAAGTCGGGCGCGTCACGGCGCTGATGCGTGAAATCTCGGCGGCCACTCGCGAACAAAGCAGTGGGATCGAGCAGGTTAACCTGGCGGTAGTGCAAATGGATCAGGTGGCACAGCAGAATGCGGCGCTGGTGGAAGAGTCTGCGGCAGCAACGCGCTCTTTGGAAGAGCAGGCGCAACTATTGGCACAGAGTATGGCTGTGTTCAAACTGTGATGTGAAGGGGCGGTATGCCGCCCCTTTTATAGCGTTACTGGTCTGGGAAATCAGCAATAAAGCGTTCGGCGTCTTCTACCATCGATTTGGTTCCGACGAAGAATGGCGCACGCTGGTGCAGTTGTTGCGGCACGATATCCAGAATGCGGTTTTTGCCATCGCTGGCTTTACCCCCGGCCTGTTCAGCCAGGAACGCCATCGGGTTGCATTCATACAGCAGACGCAGCTTGCCCTGTGGGTGGCTGGCGGTGCTTGGGTAGATATAGATGCCGCCTTTGAGCAGGTTACGGTGGAAGTCGGCAACCAGTGAACCGATATAGCGTGAGGTATAAGGGCGCTGGGTGGCTTCATCCTGCTCTTGGCAGTATTTGATGTATTTCTTCACCCCGAGCGGGAACTTGATGTAGTTACCTTCGTTGATGGAATACATATTGGCTTTTTCCGGGAAGCGCACTTTCTCGTGGGAGAGACAGAACACCCCCAGAGACGGATCGTAGGTGAAGGCATGTACGCCATAACCGGTGGTGTATACCAGCATGGTGGAAGAGCCATAAACTACATAACCGGCCGCTACCTGTGCATGGCCAGGCTGCAGGAAATCTTCTTCGGTGACTGGCGTGCCAATCGGAGTGATGCGGCGATAGATAGAGAAGATCGTCCCGACCGAGACGTTCACATCAATGTTGGACGAGCCGTCCAACGGATCCATTAGCACCACATACTTGCCATTCTCAGCTCGCTCGCCGTCGAAAATCACGATCTCGTCTTCTTCTTCCGACGCGATGCCCGCAACTTCACCACGAGCCTTCAACGCTGCTTTCAGCTTTTCGTTCGCGAACAGGTCCAGCTTCATCTGAACTTCGCCCTGAACGTTGGAAATGCCGTTAGTCCCCAAAATATCAACTAAACCTGCCTTGTTGATATCACGGTGAATGATCTTGGCACCCAGTTTGATGGCAGAAAGTAATGAGGTCAGCTCACCGGTGGCGTGAGAGAAGTCGTGTTGTTTCTCGACGATAAATTCGCCTAACGTTTTCATGACACAATCCCTGAATCTACGGATGGATAGCGGCTTGTTAACATACCGCCAACGTTTTCGTCAGCAGTGTAGCCCAAAGCAACTTGCGATTCATAGGCAAATCCATTTCTTCTGAGCGATTCTGAGCGCTAGAATAGGCAGTAAATCGTTGCACTAAAATGAGAGACCTAATGCGCATACATATTCTTGGGATCTGCGGCACCTTTATGGGTGGGCTAGCCATGTTGGCTCGTTCACTGGGGCATGAGGTGACCGGTTCAGATGCCAACGTCTATCCTCCTATGAGCACCTTACTTGAAAAGCAGGGGATCGATCTGATCCAGGGTTACGATCCTGCCCAGTTGGATCCGGCTCCGGATCTGGTGATTATCGGCAATGCCATGAGCCGTGGTAATCCTTGCGTAGAAGCGGTGCTGGAGCAGAGCATTCCTTACATGTCTGGCCCTCAGTGGCTGCATGATTATGTCCTGCGCGATCGTTGGGTGCTGGCGGTAGCGGGAACACACGGTAAAACCACCACCGCCGGGATGGCGACCTGGATCCTGGAAGCCTGCGGTTATCAGCCGGGCTTTGTGATCGGCGGTGTACCAGGCAATTTTGATGTCTCGGCCCGTCTTGGCGGTAGCCCGTTCTTTGTCATCGAAGCCGATGAGTATGACTGTGCCTTCTTCGACAAACGCTCCAAGTTCGTTCATTACTGCCCGCGCACGTTGATCATGAACAACCTCGAGTTCGATCATGCCGACATCTTTGACGATCTGAAAGCGATCCAGAAGCAGTTCCACCACCTGGTACGCCTGGTGCCGGGCCAAGGCAAGATTATCCTGCCGGAAAACGACACCCATCTGAAACAGGTGATGGCGATGGGGTGCTGGAGCGAACAGGAATGGGTCGGGGAAGGGGGCGCGTGGCGCGCACACAAACTGACGACGGATGCCAGCCATTACGAAGTGTTCCTCAATGGTGAGAAGGTAGGGGAAGTTAACTGGGCGCTGGTGGGCGAACACAACATGCATAATGGCCTGATGGCAATCGCTGCTACCCGTCATGTTGGCGTACAGCCAGCCGATGCCTGCCGGGCGCTGGGTGACTTTATCAATGCCCGCCGCCGTCTGGAATTGCGTGGTGAAGCCAACGGCGTCACGGTGTATGACGACTTTGCTCATCATCCGACAGCCATTCTGGCTACCTTGGCGGCGCTGCGTGGCAAAGTGGGCGGCACCGCACGCATCCTGGCCGTGCTGGAGCCTCGCTCAAACACCATGAAAATGGGGATCAGCAAAAACGATCTGGCCCCCTCACTGGGTCGTGCCGACGAAGTGTTCCTGTTCCAGCCTCACCACATCCCGTGGCAGGTAGCAGAAGTTGCCGAAGCTTGTGTCCAGCCCGCGCACTGGAGTGCCGATCTGGATACGCTGGTGGAGATGATCGTGAAAACCGCGCAGCCGGGTGACCATATTCTGGTGATGAGCAACGGCGGGTTTGGCGGCATTCATGACAAATTGCTGGCAGGGCTGGCTAACAAGGCTGAACCGAAAGAAACCTACTAACGTTTAGTTAAACAGGCGTCGCGTGCGGCGCTTGTTCCAATACCAAGGTCGCTGATGCGGCCTTTTTTACACCCATAAAAAAGCCCTCGCGTGCGAGGGCAATGGGGTTCGTCGGATAGGACGACGACAATTTCCGAGGATATAACGTTTACCTGAGAACTCGGCAGTGGCAGTGACGAGGGTAGTCAGTTCAGTAAGCGCGACCTCGGTGTTTTACTTGTAGATTTCAGCCGTTGCGTGCCAGTTGCCATTTTCATAGGCTTCGATCACACGGTAGGCTTTGGCCCCTTGCTGGTCCGCTTTATCAGACAGCGCCTGACGGATATCAGAAGGTGCGCCACCCACGCCGCTAGCGGTAATGGTGCCGACAGACTGCAGATTGCTGGCTTGGGCATCAGTGACCAGGTTAGCCGCAGAAGCACCGAAAGAAACGGCAGACAGCAGGCTAAGTGCAACGAGAGTAGTTTTCATGTTCATGATACTTGGATCCTTAATCGTTCAGAGATAACGGCCTGGAAGGGCTTTACAGCGTTTTTTATACTTGAAGGCGGTTATCTACTTGGTTTTTTACCAGAGAGTTGTCGTGCAATGCTCACATAACATCTTGTACTTACTTGTAAATCTCAGCGGTAGCGTGGTAGTTGCCTTCGTTACGAGCTTCGATCACGCGGTAAGCAGTCGCGCCTTGGGCATCGGCTTTGGCAGACAGTGCCTGACGGATATCAGAAGGTGCTGCACCGACGCCGCTCACGGTGATGGTACCGGCAGACTGCAGTTTTTCAGCCTGTGAAGCATCAACGGATTGTGCTGCGAATGCACCGAAAGACAGCATGGACAGCAGGCTAATTGTTGCTACGGTAGTTTTAATTTTCATGATTTATCCTCTTCGTATTCTTTTATCAGTTCCAATGAACTGTGATTTACGTCACGAAAATGAGTATACATCTAGTAACGGAAAAAATTAATAGCTGACTAACAGTTTCTAGTGAAACTTTATTGGGGTGGCCGTTACTTTTAATAACCTAATGGAATAAAAAACGGCGATAAAATACACTTTTGATGTTAAATTTTTGTAATTTCAATGAGCTAAGTGCTTTTGACTAAAAGTGCGGAAGCTTCCAGTCACTATCACCAGTCACCCAGAAATGTCATTGAAATGTGCTGCAGGTCGGCTTTTTGGCAGTTTTAAACGTGGTAGGCAGTGCGGAAGAAGTAAATGAAGGGTTAATAAAGGATGCACAGCCCGCGACGGAGCGCCGCAGGCTGCGCTGAATGCATCAAAGTTCCTGTTCGAACAAGGAGAGAATGGCTTCAAACAGTTGGCGTGCGGTAAATGAACTGGCCGGAGTGACAAAAATAGTGTCGTCACCGGCAATGGTACCCAGGATCCCTTCGGATTTGCCCAGTGAGTCCAACAGACGGGCAATCAGCTGCGCCGCACCTGGGCTGGTATGGATCACCACCACCGCGTCGTTATGGTCCACGTCCAGCACCAGATTCTTGAGCGGGCTGGTGGTGGTTGGGACACCGAGTTCGGCCGGGAGGCAGTACACCATCTCCATTTTTGCATTACGCGTGCGTACCGCCCCGAACTTGGTCAGCATGCGTGATACCTTGGACTGGTTAATGTTCTCGAAGCCTTCTTCTTGCAGCGCCAAAACGATCTCGCCTTGAGAACTGAATTTTTCTTCTTTCAATAACGCCTTAAACGCCTTGATCAGATCTTCCTGCTTTGCGGGATTACGCATTTTGCACCGTGGAATGTTGGTAATAGAGCTGATTATTATGCATATAAATGCATTTTTATGCAATATGGGGGCCGTCTGGAAAATTAAAAATGCCCAGACAGAAAGGCAAGAGCGCGATTTTAACAAAATCCGTTGCTCATGAATATGCCCTTTCGGTGCGGGAATCGAGTCAGCTCTCCGGTAACGAAAATGTTATTAAAATGATGTTGTTCTGATGTTACGTAAGGGTGTAATGTAACCGCCGGTTAACGCGATCGTGAAAAGCTTGGCACTATTTTCGATTAGTGTGCGCTATGCCCTTAATGCATAAGCTATTTACTTTAAAATGCTCGCAACATCGGCCATTTTATTGCGCCAGATCTAAAACCGACTGTTAAGAGGTTGTTTTTAAAGGCGTGATAAATTAAGGTCCGTGACCAAAGAATTCACGGCGCTTTTATATTTAAGACAATAAAGGAGTATAGGATGAAAGTTGCAGTTCTCGGTGCTGCTGGCGGTATTGGCCAGGCCCTCGCCCTTCTACTCAAGACCCAGCTTCCTTCAGGTTCTGAACTCTCCCTCTACGACATTGCCCCTGTTACCCCAGGCGTTGCCGTTGACTTAAGCCACATCCCAACCGCAGTTAAAATCAAAGGCTTCAGTGGCGAAGATGCAACTCCTGCGCTGCACGGTGCGGACGTGGTGTTGATTTCTGCTGGCGTTGCGCGTAAACCAGGGATGGATCGTTCCGATCTGTTCAACGTTAACGCTGGCATCGTACGCAACCTGATTGAGCAAGTGGCTAAAACCTGCCCGAAAGCCTGCATCGGTATCATCACCAACCCGGTGAATACCACGGTGGCCATTGCGGCAGAAGTGTTGAAGAAAGCGGGTGTGTACGACAAAAACAAACTGTTTGGTATCACATCGCTGGACATCATCCGTTCCAACACCTTCGTCGCGGAACTGAAAGGCAAACAACCGGAAGAGCTGAACGTACCGGTGATTGGCGGCCACTCAGGCGTGACCATCTTGCCTCTGCTGTCGCAGATCCCAGGCGTAAGCTTTAGCGATCAGGAAGTGGCTGATTTGACCAAACGTATCCAGAATGCGGGTACCGAAGTGGTTGAAGCCAAAGCCGGTGGCGGTTCTGCAACCCTGTCTATGGGCCAGGCTGCTGCACGTTTTGGCCTGTCTCTGGTACGTGCGCTGAGCGGTGAGAAAGGCGTAGTGGAATGTGCCTATGTTGAAGGGGATGGCAAATATGCCCGCTTCTTTGCACAGCCGCTGCTACTGGGTAAAAACGGTATCGAAGATCGTAAAGACATCGGTACCCTGAGTGCCTTCGAGCAAAAAGCGTTGAGCGAAATGTTGGACGTGCTGCACAAAGATATCGAACTGGGTGAGAAGTTTATCAACAACTGATCCCTCAGTATGTGATGTTTTGATAAGCCGCCGGGCCGAATCCGGCGGCTTTCTTATGTTTATCATGATTTGATTCGACTTTTCCGATCTCGCAGATGATGGGTGAGCGGATCAAAATATCTGCTCGGCCAGATCTCTGCCGGATGTACGTTCAGTGCATCAGCAATCAACCACTCTCCCTTGGGCCAAGGACGTGACAGCGCGTTGGCCAACGTCGATGAACTTAGCCCTGCCCCCCGTGAAACCGCAGCCAGAGTGGTACCTCTCTTCTTCAAAGCCGCGATGACGTCTGCTGGATGCCAATCTGGGTCCCGTGAATTCATATTTTCATTCCTTTTTTGATTAGAGAAAGTTCTGTTAGTGGTATAACTAACAGGTAAGTATTAATCGTTTGAACAACGTGAAGCGTTTATTCAGAAACTAGGATACCACCAAGTTTCCCAAAAATACCTTATGGTTTCTGAAAAATTTGTCTTGCCACACAATTGTCCCGAGATCATGGCTATGAAAAACGAGTGGTTTGCTGCCAAGGAGCTGATAGGCATCGCAGGATTACCGTCCTCTACACAGGGAATCAATCTGATGGCCCGGCGCGAAAATTGGCTCAGCCGTCGCCGCAAAGGCGTGCAAGGCAAGGCGCTGGAATACCATATCGACAGTTTGCCTACCGGCGTCAAAAACCTGCTGGTATTGCGCGAAGAGCCTGCGATCTATGAGGCCGGACGTCAGGACCCACTGGCGGTGTGGATCGAATACTATTACCACCTTTCAGACAGTGAGCGTGGTCAAGTGATGGCATTTTTGATGCGTGAAGGTATGGATAGCCTGCTGACCTGGATTGCCGAAAAGAACAAACAGTAAATCTCCTCAGCTGACGTGCACTTTGTAGGGGCGCCGCATGCTGCGCCCGAGTAGCCATATGGTGCTCCCACCAAGCTCCTTTCTGCGTCGCCTCTCTGTTTTCCCCTCCTTATTTAGTAAGTGTTTCTTGAGTATTTCGTCAGATTTTTGGTTATTGGCAACGGCTTGGTTAATGTTATAACTAACTTATTGGCATTAGTTGTTCATGCAACTGGAAGGTCTGATAAGTCAGTTAGGGGCAACGCCGAGATCAAGGAGGGGGGAATGGGTCAGGAGTGGTTTACCGCCAACGAACTGAAAGAGAAAGGCGAATTGGGCAGCTCACCGCAAGGGATCAATAAGCGAGCACGTGAGCAAAACTGGCGATGGCAGCGACGTTTTGGCAAGCAGGGGGTGACTAAGGAGTATCATATCAGCAGCCTGCCCCTCTCGACCCAAAATGAGTTGTATCCCCAGCGATATCCCCTTGCTGCAGAGGAACCGGCGACTTATATCGTCTTCCGTGATGACGATCCTGGGGCACGTTTGCAGAGCTATCTGGCAGGTATGAAACCTGACGAATACGCGGTTTTATTGAGTTTTCTGGCGGAGAATGGGGTTGCGGGGTTGCTGGATCTCATTAGCAAGGCAAATAAATAGGCCTGCATTGCAGGCCTATTTGAATATTAAGAAACTTAAATTTCTTAAAAGTCTCGTTGAACCGCCAGATGCGCTAATCCTTCCAGTGCGGTTCGATAAGGAGAGTCGGGCAAAATCTGCAATGCGGCGATCGCCTTGTCCGCTTCTTCTTCTGCGCGCTGACGTGTATAGGTGAGTGAACCACACTCCTGCATGGTAGCCAGAACCGGCTCCAGCAGATGGCGGCCATTCCCCTGTTCAATCGCGCCACGGATCATCGCAGACTGCTCGGCATTGCCATTATGCATCGCATGCAACAACGGCAGCGTCGGCTTGCCCTCGTTCAAGTCATCGCCGGTATTTTTACCCAGGGTCACGCCGTCTGCACTGTAGTCCAGCAGATCGTCGATCAGTTGGAATGCCGTACCAAGATAGCGGCCATAGTCTTGCAGCGCCTGCTCTTCCGCCGGGTTAGCCTCTGAGAGGATGGCTGATGACTGAGCTGCCGCCTCAAACAGACGAGCGGTTTTGCTGTAGATGACCCGCATATAGTTTTCTTCACTGATATTCGGATCGTTGACGTTCATCAACTGCAGCACTTCACCTTCGGCGATCACGTTGACCGCTTCGGACATCACTGCCAGCACGCGCAGCGATTCCAGGCTGGTCATCATCTGGAAAGCACGCGTATAAATGAAATCGCCCACCAACACGCTGGCGGCATTGCCAAACGCCGCGTTGGCGGTCGCCTTGCCACGGCGCATGTCGGACTCATCCACCACGTCATCATGCAACAGGGTCGCGGTATGGATGAACTCTATCAGGGCAGCAACGGCAATGTGTTTATCGCCTTGATAGTGCAAGGCCCGTGCTGCCAGAACGGCGATCATCGGGCGAATGCGCTTACCGCCACCGCTGATAATGTAATAGCCAAGTTGATTGATGAGCGTGACATCGGAATTCAACTGTTCGAGAATTGTTGCGTTCACGGCCGCCATATCTTGCGCGGTTAACTCAGTAATTTGTTCTAGGTTCATTGTATTTTTTTCAGCTGTGTTTCTGTTGACCGCGATGAGAACGCTGCTCACATCGGTACATGGCGGTAACTGTCCTGTTGATTGTACTTGAAAATCGGCCCAGATAAACGTTGTGAGAGAAACTGTGTTTTTTTTCTTCTTTTTTCACCTTCTGGCCCTAATCTGCTCTTGTCATATGCAGGATTATTGCGTAGAATTCGCGCCCTATTGTGAATATTTATAGCGCGCTCTGTACTGAACAGTTGGGCACGCGGAAAGCGGAGTTTTATATGTACGCGGTTTTCCAAAGTGGTGGTAAACAACACCGAGTAAGCGAAGGTCAAACCGTTCGCTTGGAAAAGCTGGACATCGCAACTGGTGAAGCGGTTGAGTTTGACCAGATTCTGATGATCGCTAATGGCGAAGATATCAAAATCGGCGTTCCTTTCGTCGATGGCGGTAAGATCAAAGCTGAAGTGGTTGCTCACGGTCGTGGCGAAAAGATCAAGATTGTTAAGTTTCGTCGTCGTAAGCACTATCGTAAGCAGCAAGGTCACCGTCAGTGGTTCACTGATGTTAAAATCACCGGCATCAGCGCTTAAGTTAGGAGAGCGGATTAATGGCACACAAAAAGGCTGGCGGCTCGACTCGTAACGGTCGCGATTCAGAAGCTAAACGTCTGGGCGTAAAACGCTTTGGCGGCGAAGCAGTACTGGCAGGCAGCATCATCGTTCGTCAGCGCGGCACCAAATTCCACGCTGGTACCAACGTGGGTTGCGGCAAAGACCACACTCTGTTTGCTTTGAAAGACGGTAAAGTCAAATTCGAAGTTAAAGGCCCGAGCAATCGTAAATTTATCAGCATCGAAGCTGAATAATTTTTCGAGCCTTACGAAATAGATGTTAAGCCCCGCAATTCGTTGCGGGGCTTTTTACATTTATAGATTGCTTGTGCTTGGCGGCACAACGCACAGACAGTGAGAAGATGGAAAAAAAACAGCAGGCTGGCGTTGGTATTTTTCTGGCGGTCACCACAGCGGTTTGCTGGGGCGCACTGCCTATCGCAATGAAAGAAGTGCTGGAAGTGATGGAGCCGTTTACCATCGTCTGGTATCGCTTTACGATTGCCGCCATCGGCCTGGGGATGATCCTGGCAGTGCGCGGGCGTTTACCCCCGGTGAAAATGTTCCGTCAACCCCGCTGGTTGCTGTTGCTGGCGATCGCCACTGCCGGGTTGTTGGGCAACTTTGTCTTCTTCAGCTCTTCGCTGCAATATTTGAGTCCGACGGCCTCGCAGGTTATCGGCCAACTCTCGCCGGTGGGCATGATGTTCGCCAGCGTATTGATCCTGAAAGAAAGGATGCGTATCACTCAGGTGATTGGCGCTCTGATGCTGATCTGCGGGCTGATGCTGTTTTTCAACGTCAGCCTGATCGAGATCTTCACTCAGTTCACAGACTACACGCTCGGTGTGTTGTTGGGCGTGTGTGCAGCCATGGTTTGGGTGACCTATGGCGTGGCGCAGAAAGTATTACTGCGTCGATTGGCCTCACCGCAGATCCTGGTCTTGTTGTACACTTTATGTGCGATCGCGTTATTCCCGCTTGCGAAGCCAGCGGTGATTTTCCAGCTCAGCGGCTGGCAATTGGCCTGTCTGCTGTTCTGTGGTGCTAACACGCTGATTGGTTATGGTGCGCTGGCGGAAGCGATGGCGCGCTGGCAGGCGGCCCAGGTGAGTGCGTTAATCACGCTGACTCCCCTGTTTACCCTGCTGTTTTCAGATTTATTGGCGCTGGCCTGGCCACAGGTATTTACGGCCCCGGCATTGAATGTCGTTGGCTATGTAGGTGCTTTTGTGGTGGTTGCAGGTGCCATGTTTTCCGCAATTGGTCACCGTTGGTGGCCGCGACGGGCAGAAACCAGCCTGGTTGCTTCTTTGAAGCGGCCCGGTGAATGAGTTACGGAGACGGTAAATGAAGTTTGTAGATGAAGCAACGATCCTGGTCGTGGCAGGTGATGGCGGTAATGGTTGCGTCAGCTTCCGCCGCGAAAAATACATCCCGAACGGTGGGCCAGATGGCGGTGACGGCGGTGACGGCGGTGACGTCTACCTGGTGGCAGACGAAAACCTGAATACCCTGATCGATTACCGCTTTGAAAAATCTTTCCGTGCCGAACGTGGCCAGAATGGTCAGAGCCGTGACTGTACCGGTAAACGCGGTAAAGATGTCGAAATCAAGGTACCGGTCGGTACTCGTGTGCAGGATCAGGGCACCGGTGAGATCCTCGGTGATATGACCCGTCATCAGCAGCGTCTGATGGTGGCGAAAGGCGGTTGGCACGGCCTGGGCAACACCCGTTTCAAATCCTCGGTAAACCGTGCTCCGCGCCAAAAAACGCTGGGTACCAAGGGCGAGATGCGCGATATCCTGCTGGAGCTGCTGCTGCTGGCGGATGTGGGCATGTTGGGCCTGCCGAACGCCGGTAAGTCGACCTTCATTCGCGCGGTTTCTGCTGCCAAGCCAAAAGTGGCGGACTACCCGTTCACCACGCTGGTACCGAGCCTGGGCGTGGTACGTATGGACCATGAACAAAGCTTCGTGGTGGCGGACATTCCTGGCCTGATCGAAGGCGCACATGAAGGTGCTGGCCTGGGGATCCGTTTCCTGAAACACCTGGAGCGCTGCCGCGTGTTGCTGCACCTGGTGGACATTGCTCCGATCGACGAGTCCGATCCGGTAGAGAATGCCAAGGTGATCATCAACGAGCTCAACCAGTACAGCGAGAATCTGTCGCACAAGCCACGTTGGCTGGTGTTCAACAAAGTTGACCTACTGGACGAGGAAGAGGCCGCCGAGCGTGCCAAGGCGATCGTAGAAGGCATGGGTTGGGAAGGTAAGTACTACATGATCTCCGCTGCGAACCGCGAAGGCGTTAACGCGCTGTGCTGGGACGTGATGAACTTCATCAATACGCAACCTAAAGCCATGGCGATCGAAGAAAGCGCGCCAGAAAAAGTCGAGTTCATGTGGGATGATTACCACCGTGAGCAGATCGCCGAAGTGGAAGCTGAAGCGGATGACGATTGGGATGATGACTGGGATGAAGATGACGACGAAGGCGTCGAAATCGTCTACCAGAAGTAATTCTGCGTAATAAAGTAAGGGCTCGGTTCGATGAACCGGGCCCTTGTTGTTTTTTGGACGGCTGAAAATCTGTTACGTAGGGGGCTGCATGCTGCGCCCTGGTGTTTACTGATTCAAAATATTATCGGGTAACCAGCACTGTGCATCCAGGCCGTTGGTATCGGTGCGGTTTTCCAGACGTAGACAGCCACGGTGCAACTGAACGATACGGATCACGATATTCAATCCCAGCCCGCTGCCACCATAACGCTGGTCCATCCGGCGGAAGGCCTGAGTCAACTCTCCCGCCATCTCTTGTTTGATACCCGGCCCCTCGTCGAGAACCTGTAAGCGTTGTCCATTATTCTCGGGGGTGAGCTGAACACGAATGACACTCTTCTCAGGGCCATAACGGTGCGCATTTTCAACCAGATTACGCAGCATCAGGCGCAGCAGCACCGGATCGCCATGGGTCGGGGCACTGGCTGGCAGTTGCCAGGCAATCTTTTGTCCGCGTAGAGCGGCAAGCTCCTCCAGCTCACCTTGCAGTGGCTTGATAACGTTGGCCACCCAGTCAAACTGTTGGTAATGGCCGCTGGCGAAATCCTGCCCGGCGCGCGATAGCATCAGCAATTGCTCAACCACGTGCATTAGTTGGTCAATGCGGGCGATCAGTTGCTTACTACCCGTGATCCCCTGTTGCTCCATGAGTTCCAGATGCAAACGGATCCCCGCCAGCGGCGTGCGTAATTCATGGGCCGCATCGGCCGTAAACAGGCGTTCCTGCTGGATGGTATGGTCAAGCCGTGACAATAACTGATTCAATGCCTTGGTGACCGCCACCACCTCTAGGCTGTCGTTAGATACTGGCAAAGGGGTCAGATTATCTGCCGAACGTTTCTCGAGCTTGTCCTGCAGTTGATTCAGCGGCCGGATAATCCAACTGATGGCCCAGAAGGAGGCCAGCAAGGTCACCACCATCATGATCAATGAGGGAGCTAGCAGAGAAGCTATCGCTTCGGCAATCTCGGTATCGACCCGCTCGTTGCGGACTTTGGCTGAGAGGGTTTCATCTACCAGGAAACTGATCTGCTCCTGGCTTTCGTGCCATAACCAAAATGCGCTGATGAGCTGGGTGACCAGCAGGATCAGGGCCAACATCAGCAGCAAACGACGGCGCATGCTGATCAAGATGCGGGCTCCAGACGGTAACCGATGCCACGTATGGTACGGATACGATCTTTGCCCAGTTTACGGCGCAAGTTGTGCATATGCACTTCGAGGGTGTTCGAGCCCAGATCGTCGTTCCAGGTATAGAGATCCTGTTGCAACAGCTCACGGTTGACGGTTTGCCCGGCCCGCATCATCAGACGCGACAGAATGGCAAACTCTTTCGGCGTGACGTCTATCGCCTGCTGTTGCAGATACACCTGCTGGCTGGACAGGTTGAGCGTCAGATCGTCCTGTTGCAGCAGGTTATCGCTGTGGCCCTGATAGCGGCGGATCAAAGCGCGCACCCGGGCTTGCAGCTCAATCAGCGCAAAGGGTTTGACCAGATAGTCATCGGCACCGGCATCCAGGCCATCGACACGGTCTTGCAACGCGTCACGAGCGGTGAGGATCAACACCGGGATGCTGATGTGTTGACGACGCCACTGCCGCAGCAGGGTGGCACCGTCAATATCTGGCAGGCCGAGGTCAAGGATCACCATACTGTACTGGCTGGTGACGATCAGGCTATTGGCCTGCGCACCTGTGGCCGCACAATCACAGGCGTAGCCTTCGTTGGACATTGCCAACGCCACGCCTTGCTGCAATAACTCATCGTCCTCAACAATCAGTAACTTCATGCCCTTGGGCCTCAATTGTTCTGATAGATATCCCGATACAACCGGCTTTCGAAACGCACCAGCGGCGCTCGGCGCTGTTTCTGATCTTCTGGTGGCACTGCGTATCCAGAGAGATATTGGACAAAGGCAAGGCGCTGACCGCTGGCCGTAGTGATAAAGCCGGCCAGGTTATAGACCCCTTGCAGCGCCCCGGTTTTGGCAGAAACCTTACCGTCGACCCCGGCTTCGTGCAGGCCACCGCGATAGCGCAGCGTGCCATCATAACCGGACAGCGGCAGCATCGAGATAAAGTTGAGCTCGCTGTCGTGCTGAGCAATATATTGCAACGCCTGCATCATGGTAGCAGGTGCCAGCAGGTTGTGGCGCGACAGGCCAGAGCCGTCCACCACGATGCTGTTACCCAGATCTACCCCGGCCTTCTGGCGCAGAACCTGGCGTACTGCATCTGCCCCCGCGCGCCAGGTGCCCGGTACGCCAAAGCGTTCATGGCCGATGGTGCGAAACACGGTATCGGCAATCATGTTGTCCGACTTCTTCAGCATGATTTTCAGCAGGTCATGCAACGGTGCAGACTGCGTCTGGGCGATCACCGTGCCCGTCATGCCTGGCTGGGTTTGGCGCTTCAAATGGCCGCCAATCTGGATCCCTGACTTGACCAACTCATCTTTCAGGATGGCGCCGGCATAGCTGGCCCCGTCTTGAATGGCGAATGCCAACGGCAGTGGCTCACTGCGCTGGGTCAGGCATCCCGTCAGTGTAAAGCGGTTCAATTCGCCCGGAACCACATCCAGTTCACAATATTGGGCATCCGGAGAGCCTTTCGCCAGCGTTCTTACCTGGCTGAACATATTGACCGGGTAGAATGAAGCCACGCGAATAAACGCCATCTCACCGGGGTTAGGGGCGCTGTAAAGGGAAACCGAGAAACAGTTGCGATCGACAATCGCTGCCGCTGGCGGGGCGCTGAAGCACTGGGTCATATCGTTCCAGGGCCAGCCGGGCGCTTTGTCATGGCTGGCAAATACCGAGGTATCGACCAGCACATCGCCGCTGATTTCGCGCACTCCCTGTTTTTTCAGTTCCGCCACCATATTGCGCAGATTCTGCCGCTTGAAGGTGGGATCTCCGCTGAAACGGGCGATAAGGTTGCCACGCAACACGCCATCCGTGATGTTGCCCTGACTTTCCAGTGTCGTGGTGAAGCGATAATCCGGCCCGAGCTGCAACAAAGCCGCCAGCGCGGTAAGCACCTTCTGGGTGCTGGCCGGGAGTGCCATTTGCTGTGAGTGATAGTCGATGGTTGGCGTGGTCGCGCCAATCTTCTGAACGATCAGGGCCAGGTTCGCCCCATCAGGCAAATATTGGGTGTAATCTTCAACCGGGGCCGCATGGGCATTAACAGCAAATGCGCAGGCCAATACACTGACAATTCGTGAAAAACGCATAATCTCGGGGTAACAGCTGGATAACGTGCTGTCATACTACGGTGCATCAAGGGATAAAGTAAACGATGACCCTTAAGGAACTCTAGGCTAAAATGCGTATCAAAATGCAAAATCGACGCTGACTTGGAGCAAACCTCCGAGCTCGGTTTCTTTTGTTTATCGCCTGGAGACGGAAGGCGCAACGCCTGCCGTAATTTCATACGAACACGTCAGGATGACGCTAATGCCCTGGGGATGCTTGCTACACCACGGGTATATTTGAACAGGATAGATTTAGAGGTATTTAACGATGAAACAGATCCCGATGACCTTGTTTGGCGCAGAACAGCTGCGTGAAGAACTAGAATATTTGAAAGGTGTGCGTCGCCCGAAAATCATTGCCGACATCGCCACCGCACGCGAACACGGTGACCTGAAAGAAAACGCCGAGTACCATGCCGCTCGTGAACAGCAGGGTTTCTGTGAAGGGCGTATCCAGGAAATCGAGGCCAAACTGTCCAATGCGCAGGTGATCGACATCACCAAAATGCCTCAGACTGGCCGCGTGATTTTTGGCGCTACCGTCTCGGTGATGAACCTGGATAGCGAAGATCAGGTGACTTACCGCATCGTGGGTGATGATGAAGCAGACTTTAAGAAAAATCTTATCTCTGTCAACTCACCGATGGCTCGTGGCCTGATTGGCAAAGAGCAGGATGATGTTGTTGTCATCAAAACCCCGGGTGGTGATGTAGAATACGAAATCCTGAAAGTGGAATATCTTTAATTTCGCCCGAGTTGGTTAAAAGTTCAGCAGGGTTTTGTAAAGAAAGGAAAAAGGCCGCAAGCGGCCTTTTATCTGAGCCCGGCGCATGGCACCGTCTCAGCAAACAGATTGCGGATTAGCGCGGCAAAGTGATCTTGCGCTCTTTCGACGGGCGGTAAAGAATAAGCGTACTGCCGATCACTTGCACATTGCAGGCACCCGTTTCACGCACAATAGCGTCGGCGATCAGGGTTTTGGTTTCGCGATCTTCGGCAGCAATTTTTACTTTGATCAGCTCGTGATGCTCCAGAGCCAGCTCAATTTCAGCCAACACCCCTTCGGTGAGACCGTTATTACCCAGCATGACCACCGGTTTTAACGGATGTGCCAGGCCTTTCAGGTGTTGTTTTTGTTTATTATTCAGATTCATTGTCTTTTTTGCTTAAGTTGGGATTGAAAACGGTACATTCTACCGCCATCTCATGTGTATCACCAAATCGGTCTGCACCGAATTGAGTTTACGTGAGAAGCGAACCTGGCATGAGACTCTTTTTAGGATAGTTGGAATACTCGATGGCAAATAAAAAGCGTTCGGCCAGTTCCAGTCGCTGGCTCCAAGAACACTTTAGCGATAAATATGTGCTTCAGGCACAGAAAAAAGGGCTGCGCTCGCGCGCCTGGTTTAAACTTGATGAAATACAGCAAAGTGACAAACTGTTCAAGCCGGGTATGACGGTCGTTGATTTGGGGGCTGCACCGGGCGGTTGGTCGCAATATGTGGTAACCCAGATTGGTGGTAACGGGCGTATCATTGCCTGTGATATTTTGCCAATGGATCCTATCGTTGGCGTCGATTTCCTTCAGGGCGATTTTCGTGATGAACTGGTCCTCAAAGCACTGTTGGAACGTGTAGGTGATAGTAAGGTTCAGGTAGTCATGTCTGACATGGCCCCGAATATGAGCGGCACCCCGGCGGTCGATATCCCAAAATCGATGTATCTGGTGGAATTAGCACTGGAAATGTGTCGTGATGTTCTCGCACCAGGCGGTAGTTTCCTGGTGAAGGTGTTCCAGGGAGATGGTTTTGACGAGTACCTACGGGAAATTCGCTCCCTGTTTACGAAGGTTAAGATTCGTAAGCCAGACGCTTCTCGCGCACGTTCGCGTGAAGTGTACATTGTAGCGACAGGGCGGAAACTGTAGTACCCTAACGCTGTTTGTTAACACAGTTGTAATATGAGGTTAATCCCTTGAGTGACATGGCGAAAAACCTAATTCTCTGGCTAGTCATCGCGGTCGTTTTGATGTCGGTATTCCAGAGCTTTGGGCCCAGCGAGTCTAATGGCCGTAGGGTAGATTACTCTACCTTCATGACCGAACTGACCCAAGATCAGATCCGTGAAGCGCGCATTAATGGGCGTGAAATCAACGTTGTCCGTAAAGACAGCAACAAGTACACCACTTACATTCCGGTCAACGATCCGAAGTTGCTGGATACGTTGTTAACCAAAAACGTGAAAGTTGTTGGTGAGCCACCGGAAGAGCCAAGTTTGCTGGCTTCCATCTTTATTTCCTGGTTCCCAATGCTGTTGTTGATTGGGGTCTGGATCTTCTTCATGCGGCAAATGCAGGGCGGCGGCGGCAAGGGCGCGATGTCCTTCGGCAAGAGCAAGGCCCGCATGCTGACGGAAGACCAGATTAAAACCACTTTTGCCGACGTTGCAGGCTGTGACGAAGCAAAAGAAGAAGTGAGTGAACTGGTAGACTACCTGCGCGAACCGAGCCGTTTCCAGAAGCTGGGCGGTAAGATCCCGAAAGGCGTGCTGATGGTTGGCCCTCCGGGTACCGGTAAAACCCTGCTGGCGAAAGCGATTGCCGGAGAGGCGAAAGTCCCGTTCTTCACCATTTCCGGTTCTGACTTCGTCGAAATGTTCGTCGGTGTGGGTGCATCCCGCGTCCGTGACATGTTCGAACAGGCCAAGAAAGCGGCACCGTGCATCATCTTTATCGATGAAATCGACGCCGTAGGTCGCCAACGTGGTGCAGGTCTGGGCGGCGGTCACGATGAACGTGAGCAAACGCTGAACCAGATGCTGGTTGAGATGGACGGCTTTGAAGGCAACGAAGGCATTATCGTCATCGCGGCAACCAACCGTCCTGACGTACTGGACCCTGCGTTACTGCGTCCAGGCCGTTTCGACCGCCAAGTGGTGGTTGGGCTGCCAGACGTACGTGGCCGTGAGCAAATCCTGAAGGTGCACTCACGTCGTGTGCCGTTGGCGCCAGATGTTGATGCTTCTGTGCTTGCACGTGGTACTCCGGGCTTCTCCGGTGCGGACTTGGCCAACCTGGTCAACGAAGCGGCCCTGTTCGCAGCACGTGGCAACAAGCGCGTGGTGTCGATGGTGGAATTCGAAAAAGCCAAAGACAAGATCATGATGGGTGCGGAACGTCGCTCCATGGTGATGACGGAAGCACAGAAAGAATCGACCGCCTATCACGAAGCGGGCCACGCCATCATTGGCCGCCTGGTTCCTGAGCATGACCCGGTGCATAAAGTCACGATTATTCCTCGTGGCCGTGCGCTCGGCGTGACCTTCTTCCTGCCGGAAGGGGATGCGATCAGCGCCAGCCGTCAGAAGCTGGAAAGCCAAATTTCCACCCTGTACGGTGGCCGTCTGGCAGAAGAAATTATTTACGGGCCGGAAAAAGTCTCTACCGGTGCATCGAACGACATTAAAGTCGCTACCTCGATCGCCCGCAACATGGTGACCCAATGGGGCTTCTCAGAGAAGCTGGGGCCATTGCTGTATGCGGAAGAAGAGGGCGAGGTGTTCCTGGGCCGCTCCGTGGCCAAGGCGAAACACATGTCGGACGAAACCGCACGTATCATCGACCAGGAAGTCAAATCCCTGATTGAGCGCAACTACATTCGCGCACGTGCGTTGCTGATGGAAAACATGGACATCCTGCATTCGATGAAAGATGCACTGATGAAATATGAAACCATCGATGCACCACAAATCGACGACCTGATGAACCGTAAAGATGTGCGTCCGCCAGCAGGTTGGGACGACGTGGCGAAAAGCAACAACTCCGACAACGGTGGCACACCAAAAGCGCCAACGCCGGTAGATGAGCCGCGTACGCCAAACCCAGGCAACACCATGTCTGAACAGCTCGACAAGTAACATCGGCTGTAGCGTAAAATAAAACCCCGGCCAGCCGGGGTTTTTTATTGCTGGCTGAAAATTGCGACCTCTCCTGGGTGAGAGGGGCGGGATCCACTCCAGGCAACAGAGTAGTATTGACTCCAAGGTAGATTAATCATGCAGTTAACCGTGCGCGACCAAATCCTCGATCTTAACCATCCTCGAGTGATGGGGATCCTCAACGTTACCCCAGACTCCTTCTCTGACGGCGGGCGACATAATTCGCTGAATGATGCTCTGCTGCATGCGCATGCGCTGATTTCGGCGGGTGCAACGATGATAGATGTAGGGGGCGAGTCCACGCGCCCGGGTGCTGCCGAAGTCAGTGAAGAAGAAGAGATTGAGCGCGTCGTGCCGGTAGTTGAAGCCTTGGCGCAGCGGTTTGAGATTTTTATCTCGGTGGATACCTCAAAAGCCGGCGTGATCCGCGAATCCGCCAAAGCTGGCGCGCATCTGATCAACGACGTTCGCTCATTGCAGGAGCCTGGTGCGCTGCAGGCAGCCGCCGAAAGCGGTCTGCCAGTGTGCCTGATGCACATGCAAGGCGAGCCGCGTACCATGCAACAGGCACCACATTACGATGACCTGATGGCGGACGTTAATGCGTTTTTCCAGCAGCATATCGACCGCTGTATTGCAGGCGGCATAGCAAAACAGAAATTGTTACTCGACCCAGGCTTCGGTTTCGGTAAGAATTTAGCGCATAATTATCAGCTTCTGGCCCGATTGGCGGAATTTCATCACTTTGGCTTGCCACTGTTGGTGGGGATGTCGCGTAAATCGATGATTGGGCAGCTATTGAATGTCCCACCCGAACAGCGGGTTATCGGCAGCGTGGCCTGTGCGGTGATTGCCGCGATGCAGGGGGCGCAGATAGTCAGAGTGCATGATGTCAAAGAAACCGTCGAGGCGATGCGTGTCGTCGAGGCAACACTTTCAGCTAAGGGATAGTAGAGACATGAGCGAACGCAAATACTTTGGTACCGACGGCATTCGTGGCAAGGTGGGTGACAGCCCGATAACCCCTGAGTTCGTCCTCAAGCTGGGTTGGGCGGCCGGTAAGGTATTGGCGCGCCATGGTTCCCGCAAAATCATCATCGGTAAAGATACCCGAATCTCTGGCTATATGCTGGAGTCGGCGTTGGAAGCCGGGCTGGCGGCGGCGGGGCTGTCCGCTTCGTTTACCGGCCCGATGCCAACCCCAGCGGTAGCTTATCTGACCCGAACGTTCCGTGCGGAAGCCGGGATCGTGATTTCTGCCTCACATAACCCATTTTACGATAACGGCATCAAGTTCTTCTCCATCGACGGCGCCAAACTGCCTGACGATGTGGAGGAAGCGATTGAAGCGGAAATGGAAAAACCGCTGACCTGCGTCGAATCTGCCGAGTTGGGTAAAGCCAGCCGCATTGTCGATGCCGCAGGGCGCTATATCGAATTCTGTAAAGGCACCTTCCCGAGCGAACTGAGCCTGAACGGGCTGAAGATCGTGGTGGACTGCGCCAACGGTGCTACCTATCACATTGCCCCAAGCGTTTTGCGTGAGCTGGGTGCCACGGTGATCGCTATCGGCTGTGAGCCGGATGGCATGAACATCAACGAAGAGTGTGGCGCTACCGATGTGCGTCAACTGCAGGCGCGCGTGTTGGAAGAACAGGCACATGTTGGCCTGGCCTTTGATGGCGATGGCGACCGCGTGATGATGGTGGATCACCTGGGTAACAAGGTCGACGGCGATCAGATCCTTTACATTATCGCTCGTGAAGGCCTGCGCCAGGGGCAACTGCGCGGTGGTGCTGTGGGGACCCTGATGAGCAACATGGGCCTGGAGCTGGCACTGAAGCAGCTCGGTATCCCGTTTGCCCGTGCCAAGGTGGGAGACCGTTACGTACTGGAAAAACTGCAAGAGCTGGGCTGGCGCATTGGGGCGGAAAACTCCGGCCACGTGATCCTGCTGGACAAAACCACCACCGGGGACGGTATCGTCGCTGGCCTGCAAGTGTTGACGGCAATCGTGCGGAATAACATGAGCCTGCACGACCTGTGCAGCGGTATGAAATTACTGCCACAGATCCTGGTCAACGTGCGCTTTGTCGGTGAGCATAACCCACTGGAGTCAGAGGCGGTGTTGAAGGTCGCTGAGCAGGTCGAAGCCGAATTGGCGGGTCGTGGCCGTGTACTGCTGCGTAAATCGGGCACTGAACCGCTGATCCGCGTGATGGTGGAAGGCGAAGATGAACAGCAGGTTATCGCGTTGGCGCACCGTATCGCCGATGCGGTCAAGCTGGCAGGTTAACACGCTGTTTTTACGCAGGTACGCCGTCAGTGCCTGCGTAATTTCCCGATTAGCCCTGCTTTTGCTGTTTTTTTCCGCAAACGCATCGGCGGTTGCAAATTGCCCTTGCGCGCTTTGATGGCTTTGGTTAGTATTCACACCCGCTTCAGTGGGCTGTTTTAGTGACACGCCACGCCTTCTTTAGTTTGGAAGCATCTGGGGTGAGAAGCATTTGGCACGCGGTGAACCCGCAAGGATACAGGTACCACTATGTACGAAGCTCTTCTGGTAATTTTCTTGCTGATATCGATCGGGCTAGTCGCTCTGATCATGCTACAGCAAGGTAAAGGCGCTGATATGGGAGCCTCATTCGGAGCAGGTGCTTCTGGCACATTCTTCGGATCGACCGGTTCAGGCAACTTTATGACCCGCATGACGGCTGTTCTGGCGACGCTGTTCTTCGTCATCAGTCTGATCCTGGGCAACCTGAGCACCAATCAGGGCAAGAAAGGCAGCGAGTGGGAAAACCTGGGTCAGCCAGCGCAAACTGAGCAGACTAGCACTCCGGCAGCACCAGCTAAGCCGGTCAGTGATATCCCGCAGTAAGCCGCTGAAAAGTTTTAAAACGGTTGTTTTCGACCTCAATAGAAACAGCCGTTAGCAGTAAAAATCAGTACCGAGGTGGTGGAATTGGTAGACACGCTACCTTGAGGTGGTAGTGCCCTAACGGGCTTGTGGGTTCGAGTCCCATCCTCGGTACCAAATCCCAGAGATAACTTGCGTTTTTGCAATTATCGGCGTAATATTTGCCACGTTTTCGGACGCGGGGTGGAGCAGCCTGGTAGCTCGTCGGGCTCATAACCCGAAGGTCGTCGGTTCAAATCCGGCCCCCGCAACCACTTTCCTTTAAGTGTTTATTTTCAAATACACTTTTCGATTGAATTCCGCTTTTCTCGATCAACATTTGAAAATGACACTTGCTAGAAAGTTGCACCGAAGCCGCTTTGCGGCAAACAGGGTCCAGTTGCATAAAGCCCCGAATTTTCGGGGTTTTTTGTTATTTGGCAACAGAATCACTGGGCTATTAGGCCCTTTTTTTATGTCTTGGGGGTGGGCTTGTCCACATTAGAGCAAAAATTAACAGAGATGCTTTCCGCACCGGTAGAGGCGTTGGGCTTTGAGCTCGTAGGCATCGAATTTATTCGGGCGCGCCAATCGACACTACGCATCTATATTGATAGTGACAACGGAATCAATGTTGATGATTGCGCTGATGTCAGCCACCAGGTCAGCGCTGTACTGGACGTCGAAGATCCGATCACGGTCGCTTACAACCTGGAAGTCTCCTCTCCTGGCCTTGAGCGCCCTATGTTTACCGCGGAACACTATCAACGTTTTCTCGGTGACGAAGTCAGCGTTGTTCTGCGTATGGCGATACAAAACCGCCGCAAATGGCAGGGCATCATCAAGTCTGTAGAAGGCGAGATGATCACGGTTACTGTGGATGGGAAAGATGAAGTGTTCGCGCTGAGCAATATTCAGAAAGCGAACCTGGTACCCCACTTTTAAAGTTTGGATGAGGCAACTAGGATGAACAAAGAGATTCTGGCTGTTGTTGAAGCAGTTTCCAATGAAAAATCCCTACCACGTGAGAAGATTTTCGAAGCCCTGGAAACCGCTTTAGCCACCGCCACCAAGAAAAAATATGAGCAGGAAATCGAGGTCCGTGTCAGCATTGACCGCAAGACTGGCGATTTCGACACCTTCCGCCGTTGGGTTGCCGTTGATGAAGTGACCCAGCCAACGCGTGAGATCACGCTGGAAGCTGCACAGTATGAAGATCCGTCTATGGAATTGGGCGGTTATATCGAAGATCAGATTGAATCTGTGACCTTCGACCGTATCACCACTCAGACCGCGAAGCAGGTCATCGTACAGAAAGTGCGTGAAGCCGAGCGCGCGATGGTGGTTGACGCCTTCCGCCAACACGAAGGTGAGATCGTCACCGGTGTGGTGAAAAAAGTTAACCGTGACAGCATAGCGCTGGATCTGGGTAGCAACGCCGAAGCGGTCATTGGCCGTGAAGACATGCTGCCACGCGAAAACTTCCGCCCGGGTGACCGTATCCGCGGTGTACTGTACGCAGTTCGTCCGGAAGCGCGCGGTGCGCAACTGTTCGTCAGCCGTTCCAGCCCGGATATGCTCAAAGAGCTGTTCCGCATCGAAGTGCCGGAAATTGGCGAAGAAGTGATTGAAATTAAAGCGGCAGCCCGCGATCCTGGCTCCCGTGCAAAAATTGCCGTGAAAACCAACGACAAGCGTATCGACCCGGTCGGTGCCTGTGTCGGTATGCGCGGTGCCCGCGTCCAGGCCGTTTCGAGCGAGCTTGGCGGGGAACGTATTGATATCATCCTATGGGATGATAACCCTGCACAGTTCGTCATTAACGCCATGGCCCCGGCAGATGTTGCCTCGATCGTGGTGGATGAAGATCGGTGCACGATGGACATCGCCGTTGAAGCCAGCAACCTGGCACAGGCGATCGGCCGTAATGGCCAAAACGTGCGTTTAGCTTCCCAACTGTTGAAACAGCATCGTGATGATGATCGCTGGGAACTGAACGTGATGACGGCGGACGATCTGCAGGCCAAGCATCAGGCCGAGGCTCATGCCGCCATTGATACCTTCACCAAGTATCTTGATATCGACGAAGATTTCGCCACCGTTCTGGTCGAAGAAGGCTTCTCTACTCTGGAAGAACTGGCTTACGTGCCAATCAAAGAGCTGCTGGAAATCGACGGTCTGGATGAAGATATGGTTGAAGCGTTGCGCGATCGCGCCAAAGCTGCATTGACCACGCTGGCCCTGGCACAGGAAGAAAGCCTGGGCGACCAAAAACCTGCTGATGATTTGCTCAACCTTCCGGGTCTTGAGCGCAGCATGGCCTTTAAACTGGCCGCGCGTGGGGTTTGTACGCTGGAAGATCTTGCCGAGCAGGGTGTTGACGATCTGGCTGATATTGAAGGGCTTAGCGATGAGCAAGCCGGCGAGCTGATTATGGCCGCACGTAATATCTGTTGGTTTGGCGACAACGCGTAATAACTGTAGCAGGAAGGAACAGCATGACGACAGATGTAACCGTAAAATCGCTGGCAGCAGAGATACAGACACCGGTTGATCGCCTGGTACAGCAGTTTGCTGATGCAGGGATCAACAAGTCTGAGACCGACTCTGTGACACAGCACGAGAAAGAAACCTTATTGGCGCACCTGAACCGTGAACACGGTAGTGCGCCAAGCAAACTCACGTTGCAGCGCAAAACGCGCAGCACCTTGAATATTCCGAGCACCGGCGGTAAGAGTAAATCGGTGCAAATTGAGGTCCGCAAGAAACGCACTTATGTAAATCGCGATCCGCAGGAAGCCCAACAGGCTGAAGCGGCTGAGCAGGCACAGCGTGAAGCGGAAGAGCAGGCAAGGCGCGAAGCGGAAGAGCTAGCGAAACGCGAAGCAGAAGCTAAGCGCGCAGCCGAAGAGCAAGCCAAACGTGAGGCCGCGGAGATTGCTAAGCGTAATTCAGCGGAAAAAGAAAAAGTGACCAATCAACATACCGACGAAATGACCAAGCCAGCTCAGGCAGAAAAAGCACGCCGTGAAGCCGAAGCCGCCGAACTGAAACGTAAAGCGGAAGAAGAAGTACGCCGCAAGGTGGAAGAAGACGCCAAACGCGTAGCGGAAGAAGCGCGCCGTATGGCCGAAGAAAACGGTGAGAAGTGGGCCGAAGCCGAAGCAGCAAGCGCTGCGGTTGAAACAGCCGACTACCACGTAACCACCTCCGAGCACGCTCGTGCTGCCGAAGACGAAAACGACGCCAAAGTTGAAGGTGAGCGCCGTAGCCGTACTCGTGGTGGCAAAGCGACCAAACAGAAGAAAGGCAACAAGCTCTCTGAGTCTAAAGCAGACCGCGAAGAAGCTCGCACCATGACCCGTGGCGGTAAAGGCAAGCGTAAGCCAAGCACCCTGCAGCAGGGCTTTAACAAGCCAGCTCAGGTAGTGAACCGTGACGTGGTGATCGGCGAGACCATCACCGTTGCCGAACTGGCTAACAAGATGGCGGTAAAAGGTTCTCAGGTCATCAAAGCGATGATGAAGCTGGGCGCCATGGCCACCATCAACCAGGTCATCGACCAGGAAACCGCACAGCTGGTTGCCGAAGAGATGGGCCACAAAGTTATCCTGCGTCGTGAGAACGAGCTGGAAGAAGCGCTGATGAGCGACCGTGACACCGGCGCTGGCGCCGAGTCTCGTGCGCCAGTCGTGACCATCATGGGCCACGTTGACCATGGTAAAACCTCTCTGCTCGACTACATCCGCTCCACCAAGGTGGCAGTTGGCGAAGCCGGTGGTATTACCCAGCACATCGGTGCTTACCACGTAGAAACCGAAAACGGCATGATCACCTTCCTGGATACCCCAGGCCACGCAGCGTTTACCTCAATGCGTGCTCGTGGTGCTCAGGCGACCGATATCGTGGTTCTGGTGGTAGCAGCAGACGACGGCGTGATGCCACAAACCATCGAAGCCATTCAGCATGCTCAGGCGGCTAAAGTGCCATTGGTGGTTGCGGTTAACAAAATTGACAAGCCAGAAGCCGATCCAGACCGCGTCAAGCAAGAGCTGTCTCAGTATGGCGTTATGCCAGAAGAGTGGGGCGGTGAAGCTCAGTTCGTTCACGTATCTGCGAAAGCCGGTACCGGTATCGACGAACTGTTGAACGCTATCCTGCTGCAGGCCGAAGTTCTCGAACTGAAAGCGGTTCGTAGCGGCATGGCGAGCGGTGTGGTAATCGAATCCTTCCTGGATAAAGGCCGTGGCCCAGTGGCTACCGTACTGGTACAGGAAGGGACGCTGAACAAGGGCGATATCGTCCTGTGTGGCTTCGAGTATGGCCGTGTTCGTGCGATGCGTGACGAATTGGGCCGTGAAGTGACCTCTGCCGGTCCTTCTATCCCAGTTGAGATCCTGGGCCTGTCCAGCGTTCCTGCTGCGGGTGACGAAGCGACCGTAGTGCGTGACGAGAAGAAAGCGCGTGAAGTTGCGCTGTACCGTCAAGGCAAGTTCCGCGAAGTTAAACTGGCTCGCCAGCAGAAATCTAAACTGGAGAACATGTTCGCGAACATGACCGAAGGTGAAGTTTCTGAACTGAACATCGTGCTGAAAACCGACGTACAGGGTACCTGTGAAGCGATTTCCGATTCACTGCAGAAACTCTCCACCGACGAAGTGAAGGTGAAGATTGTGGGTTCTGGCGTAGGTGGTATCACCGAAACCGACGCGACCCTGGCTGCGGCATCCAACGCCATCATCCTGGGCTTCAACGTGCGTGCGGATGCTTCTGCCCGCCGCGTGATCGAGTCAGAAAGCCTGGATCTGCGTTACTACTCCGTGATCTATAACCTGATCGACGAAGTGAAGCAGGCGATGAGCGGTATGTTGGCGCCTGAGTACAAACAGCAGATCATCGGTCTGGCTGAAGTACGTGATGTGTTCAAATCACCTAAGTTCGGCGCTGTTGCCGGCTGTATGGTGACCGAAGGCAACATCAAGCGTCACAACCCAATCCGCGTGCTGCGTGACAACGTGGTTATCTATGAAGGCGAGCTGGAATCCCTGCGCCGCTTCAAAGATGACGTTAACGAAGTCCGTAACGGTATGGAATGTGGTATCGGCGTTAAGAACTACAACGACGTGCGCGTTGGCGACATGATCGAAGTGTTCGAAATCATCGAGATCCAGCGTACTATCGCTTAAGCCTCGAAAAACGCTTAAATCTGTTTTTAGGGGGGCCTTGTGCCCCCCGATTTGTCTGGAGGGTTTCCAAATGGCAAAAGAATTCAGCCGCGGTCAACGCGTGGCACAAGAAATGCAAAAAGAGATTGCGATGATCTTGCAGCGTGAAGTCAAAGATCCGCGTGTCGGCATGGCTACCGTTTCAGGTGTTGAAGTGTCTCGCGATCTGGCTTACGCCAAAGTTTACGTCACCTTCCTGAACGTGCTGACCGAAAACCACGATCCGGATCTGGTGACCAACGGCATTAAAGCGTTGCAGGATGCCTCTGGCTATATCCGTACGCTGCTGGGCAAAGCGATGCGCCTGCGCGTAGTGCCGGAACTGACCTTCTCCTACGATAACTCACTGGTTGAAGGCATGCGTATGTCCAACCTGGTGACCAACGTAGTGAAGAGCGATGCCGAACGTCGCAATGCATCAGGCGATGAAGAGGAGGCTTAATGAGTCGCCCTCGCCGTCGCGGCCGTGACATTCACGGCGTACTGCTGCTGGACAAACCGCAGGGCTTGTCGTCTAACGATGCCCTGCAAAAAGTAAAGCGTATCTACAATGCCAACCGCGCGGGCCACACCGGCGCGCTCGATCCACTGGCAACCGGTATGCTGCCAATCTGTCTGGGTGAGGCCACCAAGTTCTCCCAGTACCTGCTCGATTCCGATAAGCGTTACCGCGTGATTGCCCGTTTGGGCCAGCGAACGGACACCTCGGATGCCGATGGCCAGATCGTGCAGGAGCGGCCGGTAAACTTCACCCAAGCGCAGCTTGATACCGCGCTGGACACCTTCAGGGGTAACATCCAGCAGGTGCCTTCGATGTATTCCGCACTGAAATACCAGGGCAAAAAGCTGTACGAATATGCTCGCCAGGGTATCGAAGTCCCGCGTGAAGCACGTAGTATCACCGTGTATGAGTTGCAGTTTATCCGCTGGGAAGGGGATGAACTTGAGCTGGAAATTCACTGCTCAAAAGGCACCTACATCCGTACCATCACGGATGACCTCGGTGAACTACTGGGCTGTGGAGCGCACGTGATTTATCTGCGCCGTCTGCAGGTGGCGAAGTACCCGATCGCCCGCATGATCACGTTGGAACAGCTGAATGCGCTAGTGGAGCAGGCACAGGAGCAGAGCATTGCGCCGAGCGAACTGCTCGATCCGTTGCTGATGCCGATGGACAGCCCGGCCGAAGACTTCCCTGAAGTGAACCTGCTGCCAGCGGTAGCGGGTTACGTCAAGCAAGGGCAGCCGGTGCAGGCCGCAGGGGCTCCGGCCTCGGGTCTGGTGCGCATTACCGAAGGCGAAGAACGTAAATTTATCGGCATTGGCGAGATTGCCGATGATGGCCGAGTCGCGCCGCGCCGCCTGGTTGTCGAATATTTCGACTGACCTGCCCGCCTTGCGATCGCCCTGCGCTAAGAGTAGAATGGCGCAGCTTATGCATTGGGTTGCTGAATTAGAGATCGGCGCCTGTATTTATTATCTATAATTTTGGAGTATGACAATGTCTCTAAGTGTTGAAGCTAAAGCTAAAATCGTAGCTGACTTCGGTCGTGGTACTAACGACAGCGGTTCTACCGAAGTTCAGGTTGCCCTGTTGACTGCGCAGATCAACCATCTGCAAGGCCACTTCTCAGAGCACAAAAAAGATCACCACAGCCGTCGTGGTCTGCTGCGTATGGTTTCTCAGCGTCGTAAGCTGCTGGACTACCTGAAGCGTAAAGATGTAGCACGTTACACCAGCCTGATCGAGCGTCTGGGTCTGCGTCGCTAATCGAGCAAGTTTCAGTAGAAAGGGGCCAAATGTGGCCCCTTTCTTCTAGGAAGCATAAGCAAATCAGGTTAATGTATTACTGAGGATCTTCCGTTACAGAGGTTCGCGCGGCTAATGAGAGGCTTTATCTCATGAGAGATAAGGATTGTCATTAGTCGCGAGGATGTAGTGAGAAGGTCAGTGAACCACAGGCGTGTCGAGTCGAAGAACGATTGCGCGCCACCAATTAAGGATTAAATTTTGCTGACTCCGATTATTCGCAAATTCCAGTATGGCCAACACACCGTGACGCTTGAGACCGGTATGATGGCACGTCAAGCCACTGCTGCCGTGATGGTGAGCATGGATGACACCGCAGTATTCGTCACCGTAGTAGGCCAGAAGAAAGCCAAACCAGGCCAGAGCTTCTTCCCTCTGACCGTGAACTATCAGGAGCGTACCTACGCTGCTGGCCGTATCCCGGGTAGCTTCTTCCGTCGTGAAGGCCGTCCGAGCGAAGGCGAAACCCTGACTTCCCGTCTGATTGACCGCCCGATCCGCCCACTGTTCCCAGATAGTTTCCTGAACGAAGTGCAAGTGATCGCCACCGTGGTTTCCGTGAACCCACAGGTAAACCCAGACATCGTCGCGATGATCGGTGCCTCTGCTGCCCTGAGCCTGTCCGGTATTCCGTTCAATGGCCCAATCGGTTCTGCTCGCGTGGGTTACATCAACAATCAGTACGTACTGAACCCAACCACTGACGAGCTGAAAGAAAGCAGCCTGGATCTGGTGGTTGCCGGTACCGCTGGTGCAGTACTGATGGTGGAATCCGAAGCTGACGTGCTGAGCGAAGATCAGATGCTGGGCGCAGTCGTGTTTGGCCATGACCAACAGCAAATCGTTATCGAAAACATTAACGCTCTGGTTGCTGAAGCAGGCAAGCCGAAGTGGGATTGGCAGGCACCAGCGGTTAACGAAGCGCTGCATGCGCGCGTAACCGAGCTGGCCGAAAGCCGTCTGGGCGATGCTTACCACATCACCGAAAAACAAGAGCGTTACGCTCAGGTTGATGCGATCAAAGACAGCGTAGTGGAAACTCTGCTGGCGCAAGACGAGACTCTGGACGCGTCTGAAATTCAGGACATCCTGGGCACCGTTGAGAAAAACGTCGTACGTAGCCGTGTGCTGCGTGGCGAGCCGCGTATCGATGGCCGCGAGAAAGACATGATCCGTGGTCTGGACGTGCGCACTGGCGTTCTGCCGCGTACCCACGGTTCCGCACTGTTCACCCGTGGTGAAACTCAGGCGCTGGTTACCGCCACTCTGGGTACCGCGCGTGACGCACAGAACATTGATGAGCTGATGGGCGAGAAAACCGACAGCTTCCTGTTCCACTACAACTTCCCTCCGTACTCTGTTGGTGAAACCGGCATGGTTGGTTCACCGAAGCGTCGTGAAATCGGCCATGGTCGTCTGGCAAAACGTGGCGTTTTAGCTATGATGCCTAAACCAGAAGATTTCCCGTACACCGTGCGTGTGGTGTCTGAAATCACCGAATCCAACGGTTCTTCTTCAATGGCTTCCGTCTGTGGTGCATCTCTGGCACTGATGGATGCGGGTGTGCCAATCAAGGCAGCCGTTGCAGGTATCGCAATGGGCCTGGTGAAAGAAGACGAAAACTTTGTCGTACTGTCTGACATTCTGGGTGACGAAGATCACCTGGGCGACATGGACTTCAAAGTGGCCGGTAGCCGCGATGGTATCACCGCGCTGCAGATGGACATTAAAATTGAAGGTATCACCCGCGAAATCATGCAGGTGGCTCTGAACCAGGCCAAGGGTGCGCGTCTGCACATTCTGGGCGTGATGGAACAGGCTATCAGCACGCCACGTGGCGATATCTCCGAGTTCGCACCGCGTATTCACACCATCAAGATCAATCCAGACAAGATCAAAGATGTGATCGGTAAAGGTGGTTCAGTCATCCGTGCGTTGACCGAAGAAACTGGCACCACCATCGAAATTGAAGATGACGGTACAGTGAAGATTGCTGCGACCGACGGCGACAAAGCGAAGTTCGCTATCCGCCGCATCGAAGAGATCACCGCTGAGATCGAAGTTGGCCGTGTGTATCAGGGTAAAGTGACCCGTATCGTTGATTTTGGTGCCTTCGTGGCCATCGGCGGCGGTAAAGAAGGCCTGGTGCACATCTCTCAAATCGCCGACAAGCGCGTTGAGAAAGTGACCGACTATCTGCAGATGGGTCAGGAAGTACCGGTTAAGGTACTGGAAGTTGATCGCCAGGGCCGTGTGCGTCTGAGCATCAAAGAAGCTACAGCGCCAGAATCCGCTGCGGCTCCAGCACCAGAAGCAGAATAACTGTATCAACAGTTTTACAGCTCCCTGCCGTAGGGCAGGGGCTGTTCTTATCACGTGGGTAGGATACTCGCGTATTAGCAAGCGGAGGACAGGACGTTCATCCAATGTTTGTCTTCGGGAGTGGGAAATGAAGCCTTTCTTGCGCTGGTGTTACGTTGCGACAGCACTATTGCTGGCAGGATGCAGCAACCATGATTGGCGTAAAGACGAAGTTCTGGCTATTCCGTTGCAGCCCACGCTGCAGCAGGAAGTGATCCTGGCGCGCATGGAACAAATACTTGCCAGCCGGGCATTAACGGACGATGAGCGAGCACAGCTTTTATATGAGCGCGGTGTGCTGTATGATAGTCTGGGTTTACGTGCTCTAGCGCGCAATGACTTTTCACAAGCGCTAGCGATACGTCCTGATATGCCAGAAGTTTTCAACTACCTGGGCATTTACTTAACGCAGGCAGGCAATTTTGATGCTGCCTATGAAGCGTTTGATTCTGTACTAGAGCTTGATCCAACTTACAATTACGCGCGTTTAAACCGGGGCATCGCACTGTATTATGGCGGCCGCTTCCCGTTGGCGCAGGATGATCTGCAGGCGTTTTATCAAGACGACCCAAACGATCCCTTCCGTTCGCTGTGGCTTTATCTGGTGGAGAGAGAAATCGATCCCAAGATGGCTACCGTATCGCTCCAGCAGCGTTATGACAAATCGGACAGAGGGCAATGGGGATGGAATATTGTCGAATTCTACCTGGGCAAAATCAGCGAAAAAACGCTGATGGAACGCCTCAAGGCAGATGCAACGGATAACACTTCGCTCGCTGAGCATCTCAGTGAAACTGACTTCTATTTAGGTAAGCACTACCTAAGTCTGGGGGACAAGGACACCGCTTCGGCGCTGTTCAAACTGACGGTGGCTAACAACGTTCATAACTTTGTTGAGCACCGCTATGCATTGTTGGAATTGGCGCTGTTGGGCCAAGAACAAGACGACCTATCGGAATCGGACCAGCAATAGCTGACGGACACTTATCAGCCTGATTTACATTGGTTTTTTGACCAAAGTAATCGCCTTAACGGGCGAGGGCTTTTTTGTCTGTTTTATAATCTAATTTGAGCCGGTTCACACTTTTCAATGAAAATGACTGAAAATTTTCTCGACGAGTTATGTAGACTGGCTGCCATTATTAATGAGGCACGTGTACATGACTACTGAGCTTGAAACCTCTTTTGCTGACCTGGGGCTGTCTGCTCCGATCATTGCTGCCCTGACCGATCTGGGCTACGAAAAACCATCACCGATCCAGGCTGAGTGTATTCCTCACCTGTTGAACGGTCGCGACGTGCTGGGCATGGCGCAGACCGGTAGTGGTAAAACTGCGGCGTTCTCGCTGCCCCTGCTGCACAACCTCGATGCAGCCCTGAAAGCACCACAAATCCTGGTACTGGCTCCAACCCGCGAACTGGCGGTTCAGGTTGCTGAAGCCATGACCGATTTCTCCAAGCACATGCATGGCGTTAACGTGGTGGCCCTGTACGGTGGCCAACGTTATGACGTGCAGCTGCGCGCTCTGCGTCAGGGCCCGCAAATCGTAGTAGGGACCCCGGGCCGTCTGCTGGACCACCTGAAACGTGGCACCCTGAACCTGTCTGGCCTGAAAGGCCTGGTTCTGGACGAAGCCGACGAAATGCTGCGCATGGGCTTTATCGAAGACGTAGAAACCATCATGGCGGAGATCCCGGCTGAACATCAGACCGCGCTGTTCTCTGCGACCATGCCGGAAGCGATCCGTCGTATTACCCGTCGCTTCATGAAAGATCCACAGGAAGTGCGCATTCAGTCCAGCATCACCACTCGCCCGGACATTAGCCAGAGCTACTGGACCGTGCAGGGCATGCGTAAAAACGAAGCGCTGGTGCGTTTCCTGGAAGCTGAAGATTTTGATGCGGCGATCATCTTCGTACGTACCAAAAATGCGACCCTGGAAGTGGCCGAAGCGCTGGAGCGCAGCGGTTACAACAGCGCCGCACTGAACGGTGATATGAACCAGGCGCTGCGTGAGCAAACCCTGGAACGTCTGAAAAGTGGCCGTCTGGATATTCTGATCGCCACCGACGTTGCCGCTCGTGGTCTGGACGTTGAGCGTATCAGCCTGGTAGTAAACTATGACATCCCTATGGATTCAGAGTCTTACGTTCACCGTATCGGCCGTACCGGTCGTGCTGGTCGTGCTGGCCGCGCGCTGCTGTTCGTAGAAAACCGCGAACGCCGCCTGCTGCGCAACATCGAACGCACCATGAAGCTGACCATCCCTGAAGTTGAGCTGCCAAACGCAGATCTGCTGGGTGAGCGCCGCTTGGCCAAGTTTGCCGCTAAAGTTCAGCAGCAGCTGGAAAGCAGCGATCTGGATATGTACCGTGCGCTGCTGGCTAAGCTGCAGCCGGGTGAAGATCTGGATATGGAAACGCTGGCCGCTGCACTGCTGAAGATGGCGCAGGGCGAACGTCCTCTGATCCTGCCACCAGATCCAGTGTTCAAACCGCGTCAACGTCGTGAGTTCAACGACCGTGATGATCGCGGTGGCGAGCGTAGCAACGACCGTCGTCGTGATGCACGTCCAGACAGCCGTGATGGCGGCGCTGAGCGTCCACGTCGCGAACGTCGTGACGTTGGTGAAATGCAGCTGTACCGCATTGAAGTTGGCCGTGATGACGGCGTGGAAGTTCGTCATATCGTTGGCGCGATCGCTAACGAAGGTGACATCAGCAGCCGTTACATCGGTAACATCAAGCTGTTTGCTTCCCACTCCACCATCGAGCTGCCAAAAGGCATGCCGGGCGAGATCCTGAATCACTTTACTCGCACTCGCATTCTGAACAAGCCGATGAACATGCAATTGCTGGGCGATGCGCAGCCGCATGAACGTCGTGAGCGTCCTGCCGGTGGTAACGGTGGTGAGCGTCGTGGCGGTGCCCGTCCATTCAACGGCGAGCGTCGCGAAGGTGCACCAGCACCACGCCGTTCTTTCGGTGAGCGTCGTGAAGGCGGTAATGCTGCCGGTGGCGAACGCCGTGGCGGTAACTTCAACCGTGACAAGCCAGCACCACGCCGTGACGATGCAGCAGCTCCTGCCGCACCACGTCGCCGTTTCGGTGATGCATAATTGCTGACAACCCCTTACGGGTTAACAGCGTAGGGGCGCCGCATGCAGCGCCCTGACATTGATACGTTGTCAGTATGATCAAACCAGTCTTCGGACTGGTTTTTTTTTGCCTGGCATCTCAGTTAATACCGCTAAAGGGCGTATCATTCGCAAGGTTTATCTTACGGATGCACAGGAGCTGCCGTGAACTGGCAACAATTCAAATCTCAATACCTGGTGCGCTTTTGGGCGCCCCTACCGGCGGTGATTGCCGCCGGGATCCTCTCGACCTACTATTTCGGCATGACCGGCACCTTCTGGGCGGTTACCGGCGAATTTACCCGCTGGGGCGGCCATATCTTGCAGTGGTTGGGTTTCCACCCCGAGCAGTGGGGCTATTTTAAGGTGATCGGCCTACAGGGCACACCACTCGACCGTATCGATGGGCGCATGATTATCGGCATGTTTGCGGGGTGCATCGCCGCCGCGCTGTGGGCCAACAACATCAAATTACGTATGCCGCAGCACCGCATCCGCATTGCACAGGCGTTGCTGGGCGGCATTATTGCCGGTTTTGGCGCGCGTTTGGCGATGGGGTGTAACCTGGCGGCCTTCTTTACCGGTATTCCACAGTTCTCTTTACATGCCTGGTTTTTTGCCCTGGCAACGGCGGCTGGTTCTTACTTCGGTGCCAAATTTACCTTGCTGCCGATGTTCCGTATTCCGGTCAAGCTGCAAAGAGTGAAAGCGGCCTCACCGTTGACGCAAAAACCTGAGCAGGCACGCCGTCGTTTCCGTTTGGGTATGGTGGTTTTCTGCCTCACGGTGGCCTGGTCATTATGGACGCTGTTTGATGCGCCGAAACTTGGCATCGCCATGCTGTTTGGTATCGGTTTTGGTCTGCTGATTGAACGGGCACAGATCTGCTTTACCTCGGCGTTCCGCGATCTGTGGATCACTGGCCGTACGCATATGGCCAAGGCCATTATTATCGGCATGGCGGTCAGCGCCATCGGCATCTTCAGCTATGTGCAACTGGGCGTCTCGCCGAAGATCATGTGGGCCGGGCCCAACGCGGTACTAGGCGGCCTGCTGTTTGGCTTTGGTATTGTGCTGGCGGGCGGCTGCGAAACCGGCTGGATGTATCGTGCGGTGGAAGGCCAGGTCCATTACTGGTGGGTGGGATTGGGCAACATTATCGGCGCCACGCTGCTAGCCTACTACTGGGACGATCTGGCACCAGCCTTGGCGACCAATTACGACAAGATTAACCTGCTGGACACCTTCGGGCCGATCGGCGGTCTGCTGGTGACCTATCTGCTGCTGGCCATCGCCTTTGCCGCGATGCTGTGGTGGGAGAAACGCTTTTTCCGCGCCAAGCCAGATGCGCAGGTGGTGAACTTAAGGAGTGAAGTATGAAACAGACAGAGATCGTGCCGGATTACCGGTTGGATATGGTGGGAGAGCCTTGTCCTTATCCGGCGGTGGCCACGTTAGAGGCTATGCCGCAGTTGAAGCCGGGCGAAATACTGGAAGTGATCAGCGATTGCCCGCAGTCGATCAATAATATCCCGCTCGATGCCCGTAACCATGGCTACAAGGTACTGGATATTCAGCAGGATGGGCCAACCATTCGCTACCTGATCCAACGTTGATAGAACAAGGGCACCATTACGGTGCCCTTATCATTTATTCCTTCACTAAATCGCCTTTCACCCCGGCAACAATCTCAAACGACCGTAAACGCGCCTGATGATCGAAAATCTGGCCGTTAACCATGATCTCATCCGCATCCGTCTCGCGCAGCAGGCTTTGCAGGCCATGGCGGATGGTGCTTTCGCTACCGACGATCGACATACCTAGCGCCTGATCGACGCCATACTGCTCACCTGCGGTCCACAGCGCATGGATATTATCGACCGGCGGCGGCAGTGGGCCTGGTGAGCCACGGCGCAGGTTGATAAACTGCTGCTGCATAGAGGTGAACAGGAAGCGGGCGTTTTGGTCGCTGTCTGCGGCGACCACGTTGACACACACCATCGCGTGCGGCTGCTGGCACTGCTCAGACGGCTTAAAGTTCTCACGGTACACATTCAGTGCCTGGAACAGCATATCTGGCGCAAAGTGCGAGGCGAAGGCAAACGGCAGGCCGAGCTGTGCTGCCAATTGCGCACTGTAGAGGCTGGAACCCAACAGCCAGATTGGCACTTGTAACCCTTGGCCCGGTACGGCCTGCACTGCTTGCCCCGGTTGTACTTCGCCAAAGTAATGTTGCAGTTCCTGCACGTCACGCGGGAAGTTATCCACTTCGCCAGAGAGGTGGCGACGCAGCGCCATCATAGTGCGTTGGTCGGTACCCGGCGCACGGCCAAGCCCCAGATCTATACGCCCCGGATACAGTGACTCCAAGGTGCCGAACTGTTCGGCGATCACCAGCGGCGCATGGTTTGGCAGCATCACGCCACCTGAACCGAGGCGAATGCTCTGGGTGCCGGAGGCTAAATAACCCAGTAATACCGACGTCGCGGCACTGCCGATGCCGGTCATATTGTGGTGTTCCGCTAGCCAGTAGCGCTGATAGCCCCACTTTTCGGCATGTTGTGCCAAATCCAGCGAGCAGTGAAACGCATCGCGCGCCTTGGCTCCCTGAGGGATCGGGGATAAATCCAGTACCGAAAGCGGCACCCGTGTGTGTTCAGTCATTTCATCGTCCATTGTGCTTATCAGGTTGATCGCTTAAAGGGCGATTGCAGGGATCTGCAACTAAAAAAGCGATTATGCTTTTTGTGTTAAAAGCATAATCGAAAATACGGTTATAAAAGGGGATATATGTGCTCGCAATATCCTTATGAGAATAATGGTTTTTTTACAGCTATGATGGTTTTTGTTTGCACGCTGATGTTCAAGGGGCTGAAGTAATGAAAAAGAAGACGCTGTTTACCCTGCTGCTGATGGGGATAGCTATCGCCATGGCGGTGCTATTCCGCGCGCATAATCAGGATTTGTTGTTGCAGGGCGAAGTGGATGCCCCCGAAGTGATCGTCGCCTCCAAAGCCAAGGGCCGGGTGATAGAGCGCCTGGTAGAGCGTGGGGACGATGTGAAAACCGGGCAACTGCTGCTACGGCTGGAAAGCCCGGAGCTGATGGCCCAGCTACGTTCAGCGCAGGCTTCGCGGGATGAGGCTCAAGCGCAGTTGGACCAATCGCTGCATGGCACCCGTGAAGAGAGCATCCGTAACTTGCGCGCCAACCTGGCACAGGCCGAGGCGCAATACCAGAATGCCCAACACGATTACGACCGTAACCTGAGCGTCGCCAGCAAAGGCTACGTATCCAAATCTGAATTGGACAGCTCGCGCCGTGCGCGTGATACCGCCTATCAACAGGTGCAGGCCGCCAAAGCCAATTTGGACGAAGGCATTAATGGCGATCGCATCGAACTGCGGCAGAAATATGAAGCTGCCTTGAGGGCCTCCGAGCAAGACTTGCTAGAAATTCAGGCCCAGACCGACGACTTACTGGTTAAAGCTCCGGTTGATGGCGAAGTGGGGCCAATCCCGGCAGAAGTGGGTGAGCTGCTCAACGCCTCCAGCCCATTGATGACGCTGATCCGCGTACCTGACGCCTATTTCGTGTTTAACCTGCGGGAAGATATTCTGGCGCATGTCCGCAAGGGGGATAAGGTCCAACTGCGCGTCCCAGCGTTGAAAGACCAAACGATTGAGGCCGAAGTGCGCTATATCGCCCCTCTGGGTGATTACGCCACCAAGCGGGCCACGCGAGCCACCGGTGACTTTGATCTGAAAACCTTTGAAGTTCGTTTGTATCCGTCGCAGCCGATAGATGGCCTGCGCCCAGGGATGAGCACCTTATGGCAATGGAAAGAGTAAGGGCAGGTTGGCGCTGCTTCAGCCACGCGTTCAGCAACGAGTGCCGCATCGCTTTTCGCCGGCCGGTGGTACACTGGCTGGGGTGGATCTTCCCATTGATCCTGTTTGGCCTGATCAGCAGTAACTTCTCGGAAGGGACCTTGCTCGATCTGCCGGTCTCGGTGGTGGATAACGATCACAGCCCGCTATCCAAAAACCTGATCCGTAAGCTGGATGCGGGTTCTCATGCCCATGTGCAAGCCTATGACGGCGGTCTTGATGAGTCGTTGCGCCGTTTGCGTAGTGCGCAGGACTACGCTTTGCTGTCTATCCCGGCCGATTTTGAGGCGGACGCGCTGGCGGGCAATCAGCCGAGCGTGGTGCTGTATTACAACGCGCTGTTTTACGGTGCCGGGCTGTATTCCACCCAGGATTTCAGTGGCCTGATGACCGAGGCCAACGCCAATTACCGCTCGATCATTGCCGGGGCCATGGGCAAGTCGCTGCCACCGCTGGCGGATGTCACCCTCAACTACGGCAGCCTGTTCAATGCCAGCGGCAGCTATATCTATTATCAGCAGTTTGCCGCCACCATTCATATGCTGCAGCTGTTTGTGGTGACCTGCATGATTTACGTGATGGCGCGCAGTAAGTCCTTGCTGAAAGCCAAGCCCTTTAGCCTGGCGCTGCTGGGGAAACTGGCTCCCTACACCCTGTGTTTCACTACCTTGCTGATGGTGGAGATTGCCGCGCTGGTGGGCATTTTTGACGCTCGCGTCAGCGGCAACCCGCTGTTTATGCTGATGATTGGTTTCTTCTATGTGATGGCAGCACAAAGCATCGGCCTGTTGCTGTATACCTTTACCGGCAGCGCTATTACTGCCTACACCCTGATTGGCATGTTGGTGAGTATTGCACTGACTTTCTCTGGCATGGCAGTGCCCGAGCTTTCCATGCCGCTACCGGCGCGCATCATCTCTAATATCGAGCCTCTTACCCACGCGCTGTACGCCATGTTCGACGTCTTCCTGCGGCAGGTGCCCGCCAGCGCTATCCTCAGCGTGTGTGCGCTGTTGGTGGTCTACCCGTTGGTGACTGCACTGTTGGTGCGTAACCGGCTGCTGAAGCGGCTGGCAAAAGAGGAGACGGTAGGATGAAAAGCTATTGGCTCACTTTCCGCAAAGTATTGACGAGCATGTTGGAACGGCCGATGTGGCTGATGCTGATCCTGTCGCTGTGCATCATGAGTATGGTTTATGCCAACCGCACGGTGTGGGATCTGCCGGTGGGAGTGATCGATCAGGATCACAGCACCGCCAGCCGCCTGCTTATCCGCCAGTTGGATGCCACCCCTAAGATCGCTATTCAAACCTACGACAACCTGGATGAGGCAAAACGCGATCTGGGTTGGCGCAAACTGTTTGCGGTGATCATCATGCCGGTGGATCTGGAGAAGAAGATCCTCAACGGCAAAAACATCGAGATCCCGGTGTTCGGTGATGCCACCAACCGGCTGGCGAACGGCCAGATCCAACAGGACGTGGTGGCGGCCTATCAGCAGTTGCTGGGCCAGTACAACACCTCGTTGCTAATGCGCAGTGGTTTCAGTGAACGGCAGGCTCAGGTGATCATGATGCCGATCCAGAGCCAAACGCTGGACGTATTCAACCCCGGCATCAGCTTTGCGGCGATTATCTTTCCGGGTTTGTTGGTGATGTTATTGCAGCACTCGCTGTTGATTGCCTGCGTGCGCGTCAGCATTGTGTTGAAAGGAACGCCGGGCGGCAAGCCGTCGCTTCCTGTTTATCTGGGGGGGCTGTCGGCCCTGCTGCCGATCTGGTTGTTCTTGTCGATTGTGTTATTTGTGCTGTGGCCCTGGGTCTTGGGCTATCGCCAGACTGCGACGATCCCGGAGATCTTGCTGCTGACCTTCCCGTTCCTGCTTGCGGTGCTTGGGCTAGGCAAGCTGGTGACCGAATGCTTGCGCAGCGTGGAGATGATTTACCTGACGCTGTCGTTTATCACCACCCCGGTGTTTTACCTTTCTGGCACCATCTGGCCGCTGCAAGCGATGCCGCAGTGGGTCAGGGCGATTTCTTCGATGATCCCCTCAACCTGGGCAACCAAAGCCATTGCCGGTGTGAATCAGATGGGGCTATCGCTGCGTGATGTCGGCGGGGACGTTGCCATGCTGCTGCTATTGGGGGCGATTTATACGCTGATTGGTATTGGCGTTGGAGCACTACGCAACCGAGTAGGGCTGCGTAATCTATTCCGTAAACGTCAGGTGTAAGGAAGACGTTATGGCTACTCCTAACCCGATTTTACGTAGGGGCGCTGCATGCTGCGCCCGTCTTTGCTTTGTCAACAATCCGAATGAAATGTAGTGTTCTGCGATAGGGGATTTATTGCACCAACTCTAATCCGGCTACGCGCCGCCAGTAGCCGTTGCATTCGGCATGGTCGGTTAACGTCAGTGGCTGCTTTCCTTGCTCATTAGCCCGGAAGCCGTCGAGCATCGCCAGTGTTTCAACCCCCTGTGGCGATAGACGTACAATATCCACCAATCCCTGCATGCTGGTCAGTTCGTTGCCCAGGTTGTAGCAGTAACCGCTCATGGTCTGGATACCGTTGAGCACAAACACCTGTTGGTTCTCTTGAGAATTGACGATGCGCCCCTGCGGATATTTGATGCAGCAGGTTTCGCATTCATCCTTGCCCCGGTTTTCTGAGCGAGCAGTGAAACAGCGCGCCGAATAGGCCAGCGGTAAATGGCCGTAACTCAACACTTCCACTTCAAACCCCTGGCGGAACCCCAATTCATCACATTGCTGCAGTAAATTGGCCAGCCAGTCGCGTGAAAGCTCCACTGGCATGCACCAGCGCATCATGCCCTGCTTGTGCAGCAGGCGCAGAGTGTAGGCGTTGTAGCAATTGAGGGCATGCCCGGCGACAAACGGCAAACCGCGATCGGCGGCCATATTCACCGTGCCAAGGTCGTTGGCTTCGATCAGGAATTCGCCGTTCTCCACATAACGCTTCAGCTCATTCAGCTCTGAAGGTGCCTGTAGCAAAGCCAGGGTAGAGATCACCACCTGCTTACCCGATTTGGCGATCTCCTGTGCCAGCGCCAGCCAGTCACCTACTTTCATCTCTCGCCGTTTGGTGCAGACGCTCTCGCCGAGATAGATGATATCGGCGCTGCTGCTGATTGCTTGCTGATAAAAGACTTCTATCTCGCTGTTTGGCCAGTAGTAGAGCACCGGGCCTAATGCATATTTCATGGTTTCTCCTACTGCCATTTGCGGTGGTACGCGCCAAGCGTGGTCTGGGTACCTTCGGACATTGCGCCGAGCGTTTCCATCCAGGCTGCGTCGGCTTGATAGCCAGCCGGGTTGGCCATACAGCGATCTATGGCCTGGCGCCAGACGCGCGCAACCTGGCTGACATAGGCAGGGCTGCGTTGGCGGCCTTCAATTTTCACCGAGGCAATATTGGCGGCCAGTAGCTCTGGCAGCAGCTCCAGCGTATTCAGGCTGGTGGGCTCTTCCAGCGGGTGATAGAGCACGTTATCCACCAGATAGCGGCCTTTGCACAGCGTCGGGTAACCGGCGTTTTCACCGTCCTGATAGCGGTCGATCAGCACGTCATTCAGGCGCGATTCCATCCCTTGTGGCGTTTGTTGCCAGCGTACAAAGCGGGCAGGTGAGCAGGCGCCCACGGTATTAGGCGATTCCCCGGTCAGATAGGAGGATAGGTAACACCGCCCTTCGGCCATGATGCACAGGCTGCCAAAGGCGAACACTTCCAACGGCACCGGGCTGGTGCGTGATAATTGCTTCACCTGGTGCATCGACAGCACGCGCGGCAGCACTACTCGCGCAACGTCGAAGTGGCGCTGATAAAAACGGATGGCTTCTTCGTTGGTCGCAGAGGCTTGCACCGAAACATGGCGCTCAACCTGCGGATAACGTTCCGCTGCGTACTCCAGCATTGCTAAATCTGCCAGGATCAACGCGTCGGCACCCAACTGGGCGGCCATATCCACGGCGCGCTGCCAGCGGGCGTAGCCATCGGGGTGAGCAAAGGTGTTGATGGCGATATGCAGCTTGCGGCCATGCCGGTGCACATAGTCAGCCGCTTCCTGCAGCTTCTTCTCGGTAAAGTTCAGCCCGGCAAAGTGGCGCGCATTGGTATCGTCTTTCAGGCCGATGTAAACGGCGTCTGCGCCATTATCTACCGCGGCTTTCAAGGCCGGCAGGTTGCCAGCGGGGCAAAGCAGCTCCATAGATCTATCCTGATTCCAGCCGTACACCTGGCCAGGTATACGCTGTGATAAACGTTGCCGGGCCATCGATTCGCCTGGCAATGATGTAAATGGGGAGACAATTTTAGTGAACCCGAGGTTAACAAGCTTTGATTTGAGGCAGCTTCTGGCGTATTGATATTCAAGCGGTAACTTGAAATTTGTAGGGCAAGTTGAGCGTTAATTGCACCATTTGTTGATATAGACCGGTTACGCGTAGCCGCAATGTGGCAAAATAACCTCAGACTGAGTAGAAAGGAGTGAATAACAGTGTTGGAAAAACTACGAGCACGCATTGTGCGTCAAGGGCCGTCGCTGTTGCGCGTACCGTTAAAATTCACGCCGTTTGCTCTGCAGCGTCAGGTTTTGCAACAGGTGCTGAGCTGGCAGTTCCGTCAGGCGCTGGCTGAGGGGGATCTGGAGTTTCTCGAATCGCGCTGGCTGAAGATTGAAGTGCGCGATCTGGCACTGCAATGGTTTATGACGGTAGAAAACGATAGGCTGGTGGTGAGCCAACAGGCTGAGGCGGACGTCAGCTTCAGCGGCGAAGCCAACGATCTGATCTTGATTGCGGCACGTAAGCAAGATCCCGATACGCTGTTTTTCCAGCGTCGGTTGCAGATTGAAGGAGATACCGAATTGGGCCTGTATGTAAAAAATCTGATGGACGCTATCGATCTGGATGCGATGCCTACGCCGTTACGCGTTGGCCTGCTGAGATTGGCGGACTTTGTGGAAGCAGGTTTGCAGGAGGGCACGGCGCAAACTTCCCGTGTGCCGCAGCCATGCTGATCCGCGTTGAAATTCCGGTGGATGCCGCAGGTATTGATGCGCTGCTGCGTAACGCCTTTGGCCGTGATGACGAAGCCGAACTGGTGCAACAACTGCGTGAAGACGGGTTGTTGACGCTGGGCATCGTTGCTACCGACGAAGAGGGTGGCGTGGTCGGTTATGCTGCATTCAGCCCGGTTGACGTTGCGGGCGAGGATCGCCAATGGGTTGGTCTCGCGCCGTTGGCAGTAGAGGAAAGCCTGCGTCGCCAAGGGCTGGCCGAAAAGCTGGTTTACGAAGGGCTGGATGCGCTGAATGAGTTTGGCTATGCTGCCGTGGTGGTGCTGGGCGAACCGGCTTACTACGGGCGTTTCGGCTTTAAAACGGCTGCCCAGTTCGATCTGCATTGCCGCTGGCCAGGAACGGAAGCCGCATTCCAGGTTTATCCGTTGGCGGAAGATGCACTGAGCGGTGTGAATGGGCTGGTGGAGTATTCGGCGCCCTTTAGTCGCTTTTAACTACCGGTAGCAGGTATTCCAATGAGAGGGGCGGATTCACTATCAGCTCCTCTTTTTGCTTTTTGCTCAACTGTTTCACCCGATATTCCAGCCGCAAAGCCATTGAGCGATCCCCAACCTGGCAGTGAAAAACCAGATCCAGCTCCCCTTTGCCACGTAGGGCTTTGGCCCCTTTACCGGCCTGATGCTGCGCCGCTCGTCGGGCGACGTCTGTCGTGATACCGGTGTACAGCATCCCGCTTGGCATTCGCAGCATATAGAGATGCCAGGTTATTTCACTCATAAT